>NZ_JAVIYR010000002.1:2500-2402500 GCF_031453135.1 Agrobacterium sp. SORGH_AS_0440
TCCAGGTGTTTTGAGCCCTTGTGGTTTGAAACGTCCGAGCCCAGTCCCTGTGAAACCTTGAGATGGCTTAGTCGGCCGGAATTGGTGGAGGGATTGGAGGTAGGTAGGAAAGCTTGTCCGAGGCATTTTTGTTGTTTGAAGGTTTAGGCCTTCATCTGATGGGAATGCTGGATTGATGTTGCCTGACCGCGCATCACCGGATGATATCTCGAGAAGCTGGTCTTAATGGTATGGCTTCGAGGTGCACCGGCGTGCCCTCAATGAAGACCATACCGACACGTCGATGTCATCAGGAAGGACTTGATTGTAAAAGGTAATCAGGTTGCCGTTCCTTTGGAACGGCTATGGATGAGCATAGACAATGAGAACGAAGAAGTGAATTAAGGGCATTTGGTGGATGCCTTGGCATGCACAGGCGAAGAAGGACGTGATACGCTGCGAAAAGCCGTGGGGAGCTGCGAATAAGCTTTGATCCATGGATCTCCGAATGGGGCAACCCACCTTAAATGCTTGGAAAATCCAGTCTGTTTTAACGAACGGCCTGGGTTTCCAAGCATTGTGATAAGGTATCTTACTTTCGAATACATAGGGGTAAGAAGCGAACGCAGGGAACTGAAACATCTAAGTACCTGCAGGAAAGGACATCAACCGAGACTCCGCAAGTAGTGGCGAGCGAACGCGGACCAGGCCAGTGGCAATGATGAATAAAGCGGAACGATCTGGAAAGGTCGGCCATAGAGGGTGATAGCCCCTTACGCGTAGAACAGTCATTGTCCTTGAGTAGGGCGGGACACGTGAAATCCTGTCTGAACATGGGGAGACCACTCTCCAAGCCTAAGTACTCGTGCATGACCGATAGCGAACAAGTACCGTGAGGGAAAGGTGAAAAGCACCCCGACGAGGGGAGTGAAATAGAACCTGAAACCGGATGCCTACAAACAGTCGGAGCCCGCAAGGGTGACGGCGTACCTTTTGTATAATGGGTCAACGACTTAGTGTAACTAGCAAGCTTAAGCCGGTAGGTGTAGGCGCAGCGAAAGCGAGTCTGAATAGGGCGATTGAGTTAGTTGCATTAGACCCGAAACCGAGTGATCTAGCCATGAGCAGGCTGAAGGTTGGGTAACACCAACTGGAGGGCCGAACCCATAACTGTTGCAATAGTTCGGGATGACTTGTGGCTAGGGGTGAAAGGCCAATCAAACTCGGAAATAGCTGGTTCTCCGCGAAATCTATTTAGGTAGAGCGTCGACCGAATACCCTCGGGGGTAGAGCACTGGATGGGCTATGGGGACTCACCGTCTTACTGATCCTAACCAAACTCCGAATACCGAGGAGTACTAGTCGGCAGACACACGGCGGGTGCTAACGTCCGTCGTGAAAAGGGCAACAACCCTGACCTCCAGCTAAGGTCCCCAAGTCATGGCTAAGTGGGAAAGGATGTGAGGATCCCAAAACAACCAGGATGTTGGCTTAGAAGCAGCCATCATTTAAAGAAAGCGTAACAGCTCACTGGTCTAAATAAGGGTCTTTGCGCCGAAAATGTAACGGGGCTAAAGCCATGCACCGAAGCTGAGGATTTGCAGCAATGCAAGTGGTAGCGGAGCGTTCCGTAAGTCTGTGAAGGCGGACCCGTGAGGGCTGCTGGAGATATCGGAAGTGCGAATGTTGACATGAGTAACGATAAAGGGAGTGAGAGACTCCCTCGCCGAAAGACCAAGGGTTCCTGCTTAAAGTTAATCTGAGCAGGGTTAGCCGGCCCCTAAGACGAGGCGGACACGCGTAGTCGATGGGAACCACGTTAATATTCGTGGGCCTGGTGGTAGTGACGGATCTCGTGTGTTGTTCAACCTTATTGGATTGGTTGGGCGGCGAAGAGGTTCCAGGAAATAGCTCCACCGTATAGACCGTACCCGAAACCGACACAGGTGGTCAGGTAGAGTATACCAAGGCGCTTGAGAGAACTATGTTGAAGGAACTCGGCAAATTGCACGCGTAACTTCGGAAGAAGCGTGACCCTTTTGTACGCAAGTATGATGGGGTGGCACAGACCAGGGGGTAGCGACTGTTTATCAAAAACACAGGGCTCTGCGAAGTAGCAATACGACGTATAGGGTCTGACGCCTGCCCGGTGCTGGAAGGTTAAAGGGAGGGGTGCAAGCTCTGAACTGAAGCCCCAGTAAACGGCGGCCGTAACTATAACGGTCCTAAGGTAGCGAAATTCCTTGTCGGGTAAGTTCCGACCTGCACGAATGGCGTAACGACTTCCCCGCTGTCTCCAACATAGACTCAGTGAAATTGAATTCCCCGTGAAGATGCGGGGTTCCTGCGGTCAGACGGAAAGACCCCGTGCACCTTTACTATAGCTTTACACTGGCATTCGCCAAGGCATGTGTAGGATAGGTGGTAGGCTTTGAAGCAGGGACGCCAGTTTCTGTGGAGCCATCCTTGAAATACCACCCTTATCTTCGTGGATGTCTAACCGCGGTCCGTTATCCGGATCCGGGACAGTGTATGGTGGGTAGTTTGACTGGGGCGGTCGCCTCCGAAAGAGTAACGGAGGCGCGCGATGGTTAGCTCAGACCGGTCGGAAATCGGTCGTCGAGTGCAATGGCATAAGCTAGCCTGACTGCGAGACTGACAAGTCGAGCAGAGACGAAAGTCGGTCATAGTGATCCGGTGGTCCCGTGTGGAAGGGCCATCGCTCAACGGATAAAAGGTACGCCGGGGATAACAGGCTGATGACCCCCAAGAGTCCATATCGACGGGGTTGTTTGGCACCTCGATGTCGACTCATCGCATCCTGGGGCTGGAGCAGGTCCCAAGGGTATGGCTGTTCGCCATTTAAAGCGGTACGTGAGTTGGGTTCAGAACGTCGTGAGACAGTTCGGTCCCTATCTGCCGTGGGTGTAGGAATATTGACAGGATCTGTCCCTAGTACGAGAGGACCGGGATGGACGTATCTCTGGTGGATCTGTTGTCCTGCCAAGGGCATAGCAGAGTAGCTATATACGGAATGGATAACCGCTGAAGGCATCTAAGCGGGAAACCAACCTGAAAACGAGTGTTCCCTATCAGAGCCGTGGAAGACGACCACGTTGATAGGACGGGTGTGGAAGCACAGCAATGTGTGAAGCTTACCGTTACTAATAGCTCGATCGACTTCTTCGTTCCCATTGTTCATGCTCATCAAGCGGAGCTTGATGATCTGTTCTGTCTTCACGCTGACGTGGCCTTCGGCCACTACGCTGCAGACGGCGCGCCAAACGATTGGCGACGGACTAGCGTCCTGTATGGGCGCCACGCTCGACCTCGAGCAAGGCAACATACGGATAAGTCACAGAAACGACGTGTAAATTAAACAGAGCCTTGAGCTCTCCAGCTTCTCGAAAACAACGTTCATGTGAAAACATGAACAATGTTGCGTTTTGCCGACCTGGTGGTTATCGCGGGGCGGCTGCACCCGTTCCCATTCCGAACACGGCCGTGAAACGCCCCAGCGCCAATGGTACTTCGTCTCAAGACGCGGGAGAGTAGGTCGCTGCCAGGTCTGCAAAACGCATCAAAATCTTCTCATCACATCCCTCGGCCCAGCCGAAAAAAAAGGGCCGCCAAAAGCGGCCTTTTGCAGTTTAAGACAAAACTTAAGGAAAACGCCAAGTGCGTCCCTTACAGGAGATAAATTGCTCCGCAATTTACTCCGGCAAAGATCCGTCGTCGCTAAAGCAACGACGTAACCGCGACATTCGGCCTTGCCGAATGCGCTGGACGCGGGGTGGAGCAGCCCGGTAGCTCGTCAGGCTCATAACCTGAAGGCCGCAGGTTCAAATCCTGCCCCCGCAACCAAAATTACGAAGAAAGCAAACACGAAAGCCCTCTCCCAAAAGAGGGCTTTCTTGCGTTTTGGGCATAGCATAACACTAGCACAAATCCGCCCCCGAGCACGCGCGCAAGTGGATGCACCCAAACACAGTCGAACAATCCGAAAACAACCCGGCTTCACAAAGTCTCGGATGCGACCCTGGCCCGAAGCCGTGCAATCTGAAGCCATACAGGAAGCCGCTCGTTCCAGGCGTCCCTCCGGGGAGGACCCGACCGGATGGCTTGTGATGTCGGCGTGCCTCAAGCGGTTTCTGTACGCCAACGCCTGACGCAGCTTCTGTCTTAGCGGCCAATTCCACATTCGGGATTGCCATGGAACCGAAACTGGCGATGATGCGCCATCCTCCAGACACAGAAGAAGAAGCCGTGAACGACGATCCGTTGCAAATCCTCAAGACCGTTTACGGCTATGACAGCTTCCGTGGGCGACAGGCGGAAATCATTCGGCATGTCATGGCTGGAAACAACGCCTTCGTGCTGATGCCGACGGGTGGTGGAAAGTCACTGTGTTACCAGATTCCGGCGCTCGCCCGCAAAGGCATGGGGCTGATCGTCTCGCCGCTGATCGCGTTGATGGTCGATCAGGTGGCGGCGCTTCGGCAGGCCGGCGTGCGGGCCGAGGCACTCAACTCCGACCTTTCGCCGGAAGAGCGGCGTGCGCTCTGGCAGGCCATGCGCTCCGGAAATGTCGATATTCTCTATGCTGCGCCGGAAACCCTTCTCAAACCGGAGGTTCTCGAGGCACTTCAATCCATTGATCTGTCGCTGATCGCTGTCGATGAGGCTCACTGCCTTTCGCAATGGGGGCACGACTTCCGTCCGCCCTATCGCCAACTCGATCTGCTTATCGAGCGTTTTCCGAATACGCCGCGCATGGCGCTGACGGCAACAGCCGACGAACCTACCCGCGCCGAAATCCTCGGCCATCTGGTTATCGAAGCGGACGATGCCTTCATCGCGGGTTTCGATCGTCCCAATATCCGCTACGCGATCATGGAAAAGGATAATCCCCGCGCTCAGCTCAGACGTTTTCTGAAAGACCGGGAAGACCAAAGCGGCATCGTTTACTGCCTGTCGAAACGCAAGGTCGAGGAAACGGCCGCCTGGCTGCGCGAAGAAGGACGTAACGCACTGCCTTATCATGCCGGCATGGACAAAGCCGCGCGGGAGGAGAACCAGACCCGTTTCCAGCACGGCGAAGCCGTCATCATCGTCGCGACGGTTGCCTTCGGCATGGGCATCGACAAACCGGACGTACGTTTTGTCGTCCATATTGATCTGCCCGGCAGCATTGAAGCCTATTATCAGGAGACCGGCCGCGCAGGCCGTGATGGTCTCCCGTCCGACGTGCTCATGCTCTACGGTTATGAAGACATTGGGTTGCGTAATCGTTTCATCGAGGAATCGGACGCCGCGGATCAGCGCAAACATATGGAGCGGCAGAAGCTGGATGCGCTGCTCGGTCTTGCGGAGACGGCAAGCTGCCGCAGGCAGATATTGCTTTCCTATTTCGGCGACAGATGCGAGCCATGCGGCAATTGCGATACATGCGCGGAGCCGCCGGATCTGTTCGACGGCGCCATAGCCGCCCAAAAACTGCTTTCCTGTATTTACCGCACCGGAGAAAGATTCGGACAAGCCTATGTCATCCGCGTCCTGCTGGGCATCGAAGACGAAAGGATTTCCCGATTCGGGCATGATCGCATAACCACTTATGGCATCGGTAAGGAGCACGACAATCGCACCTGGCGCGCCATTCTTCGCCAGCTGGTCGCGTTGCGACTAATTGATGTCGATTTGTCCGGACACGGCGGATTGTCCATTTCCGCCGACGGGAGGCAGTTCCTGCGTGAAAAACCGTCGCTGATGCTGAGAATACCATCTGCGCCCCGGCAGCAGGCGCCGCGAAACGCCGCATCTGCCGCCCTGCCAGACGCTGACCGCGGCCTCTTCGAGGTTCTGCGCGCAAAACGCATGGAAATCGCCCGCGCACAGAACGTTCCGCCTTATGTGATTTTTCACGATAAGACGCTCATCGAGCTTGCCGCCGCAAAACCGGTCTCCGTGAAGGAGATGGCGCAGATTCCAGGCGTGGGGGATACCAAACTGGAACGTTACGGTCCGGCCTTTCTTGAGGCGATCATGCAGCATGCCGCCAGCGACTGACCGGCCGACACCCAGAGGAAATCCCGTCAGAAAAAAGTCACATGAGCCGGGTCAGCCGGTCGTGTCTTTAAACAGAACGTTCTGATCGATGAGGTAACGGGAAAACAAGGGCAGGCTGGCGCCACCGATTGCACGCGCCTGGCTGCCGACGGCGCCTTCGACGATCTCCGGCAGCGTGACGCCCTGAAGATCGTGGCGTTTGAGCGCCTCCCGGGTGGCGGCAACGATCCTTGTCCTGACCCAGTCCGGAAAGCCGCCATCAATGATGACGCTGGAAAAATCGATGATGGATGCTGCGGCGATGACAGCCTGGGCTAGGGCTGCCGCAGTTTTTCCGATCCAGCTTTCCAGCGGTTCGCCAAAATCGATCCATTCGTCGGGCGAGAACCAGAGGGGGCGCGGATCGATGCCTCTTTCGCGCAGCATGTTCTCAAGAACGAAGATGGATGCGATTTTGAGGAGCTGAACGGTATTACCATCCTCCCCCTGGACGGGCAGTGGGCCGATTGCGCCTGCGGTACCGGTCTTTCCAGAAAATAGCGCTGAATTCAGGACAACGCCGCCGCCTATGAAGGAGCCGATAAAGACGTAGAGAAAATCGGTATAATTCTGGCCCGCACCAAATACCAGTTCAGCACCGCAGGCGCTGGTTGCGTCATTCTGCAGAAACACCGGGTAGCTGACGTTTTCGGCGATGCCCGCCCGAATATCGACATCCCGCCACCGTTCCATCTCAATCTGCGGCGCCCCGACCTCCTGCGCCCAGTTCCAGAGTTCGAACGGGGCGGCGATACCCACACCGGCTATTTTCTGCCGTTCTGCGGGGGAAAGCTTCGATTCCAGTTCGGCCATACCCTCGATCACGAAGGGCAATATCCATTCCGGCAGCGGATAGGGGTAGGTCCTGCGAAGCTTGAGCCTGATGTGGCCGACAAAATCCATCAACACCAGATCGACGCTGCGCCGGCCGATCTTGACACCGAAGGAGAACACGGCGTCGGGATTGAGGCGCATTGGGGT
This sequence comes from Agrobacterium sp. SORGH_AS_0440, assembly GCF_031453135.1. Classification (NCBI taxonomy): domain Bacteria; kingdom Pseudomonadati; phylum Pseudomonadota; class Alphaproteobacteria; order Hyphomicrobiales; family Rhizobiaceae; genus Agrobacterium; species Agrobacterium sp. SORGH_AS_0440. The sequence goes on from NZ_JAVIYR010000002.1 coordinate 9,566, forward strand.
CGATGGTTGGCCGACCTTGCCGCGCAGCCTTTCGCCGCGGATGAGAAGTCCGTCCTTTTCGAGTGAGCGCATGATAACCGAAACGGTCTGCGCGGAGAGACCGCAAAGTCTGGCAATTTCGGCTTTTGACAACCCGCCATGGCGGCGAACGAGGGAGAGCACAAGCCGCTCGTTATAAGCGCGCACACCGATCTGGTTGGCGCCACCGCTCATATCCATGGTAGTGGGCGGCGCTTGCTGCGCCGTCTCGACAGATTGTCTCATAATGTCATCCTCCCGCCTTCCATATCTGCCGCGGCCGATACAGCTGGCTTTATGGCAATCTTGCTATCGCAACGTAAACGTCATTGGCGATATTCCTCCATGCCGGGCCTCAGAATGCCACACAGAATTAATAATTCAATCGGATTTATTTATTGACAGCCGGTTCCTTTGGTGGTTCCATCGGAGCTAACGATCATTGTTCTCGGAGGAGACGAGATCGTCGGGTAGCCGAATAGGTGCTCAAATATCCATTGGGAGGATCTCATGAAGACCACTGTTTCCGCTCTTCTGGGCGCGCTTGCGCTTGGCGTTTCTTTCGCTTCCGCCGCTTCCGCCGCCGACACATCTGTTTGCCTCATCACCAAGACCGACACCAATCCATTCTTCGTCAAGATGAAGGAAGGCGCGACTGCCAAGGCCAAGGAGCTTGGTGTGACGCTGAAATCCTACGCAGGCAAGATCGACGGCGATTCCGAAAGCCAGGTCGCAGCGATCGAGACCTGCATCGCCGATGGCGCCAAAGGTATTCTGATCACAGCATCGGATACCAAAGGCATCGTTCCGGCCGTGCAGAAGGCACGTGATGCGGGGCTTCTGGTCATTGCCCTCGACACGCCTCTGGAGCCTGTCGATGCCGCTGATTCCACCTTTGCCACCGACAATCTTCTGGCTGGCGAGCTGATCGGTAAGTGGGCCGCCGGCACGCTGGGCGACAAGGCCAAGGACGCAAAAATCGCCTTCCTCAACCTCACCCCTTCCCAGCCGACTGTGGATGTGCTGCGCAACCAGGGCTTCATGAAGGGCTTTGGCATTGATGTGAAGGACATCAACAAGATCGGTGACGAGAACGACCCGCGTATCGTGGGCCACGATGTCACCAATGGTAACGAGGAAGGCGGCCGCGCGGCGATGGAGAATCTGCTGCAGAAGGACCCGACCATCAATGTCGTCCACACCATCAACGAACCTGCGGCTGCCGGCGCTTATGAGGCGCTGAAGGCCGTCGGCCGTGAAAAGGACGTGCTGATCGTTTCCGTCGATGGCGGTTGCCCGGGCGTCAAGAACGTCGCGGAGGGCGTTATCGGCGCGACCTCGCAGCAATATCCGCTGCTGATGGCGGCGCTTGGCGTCGAAGCCGTCAAGAAGTTTGCGGACACGGGTGAAAAGCCGAAGCCGACAGCAGGCAAGAACTTTGTCGACACCGGCGTGACGCTGGTAACCGACAAGCCGGTCAAGGGCCTCGACTCGATCGATACGAAGGAAGGTCTCAACAAATGCTGGGGCTGATGCCTCACCGTTGAAACCCGCGGGGGCATTCGTGCCCCCGCCCTTGGGCCAGAATGAATATCAGGCACGATCCGGGGGATCGGACAAAGGAACAAACGAGCGCGTTGCGCGCCCTTCGGGGATGACAAAGGCCGCTTCAACACTTTGAAATCTACGCATCACTCTCTTTGGAGATAGACCTCGGTGTCAGGGCGGATGCGATGGAGCGATCGGGAGGAAAATCCATGAGCGATCAGCCGGTGCGGGCTCAGCCGCATAATGAATTTGAAAAAGTGCTCTCCGGAAGTTCGACGCAGGTCGCCGCTTTCGATACGCACGACAAGAGCGCGCTGGAAAAATTCCAGCACTTTCTCCATTCCAGCCCGGCAGCCGTGCCGCTTATCGTTCTGGTGCTGTCGCTGATTATTTTCGGCCTGCTCCTTGGCGGCAAGTTTTTCTCGGCCTTTTCGCTGACCCTCATCCTGCAGCAGGTCGCGATCGTCGGCATCGTCGGCGCGGCACAGTCGCTGGTCATCCTGACGGCGGGCATCGACCTTTCGGTCGGCGCGATCATGGTTCTGTCCTCGGTCGTCATGGGGCAGTTCACTTTCCGTTACGGTCTGCCAGCGGAGCTCTCCATTCTCTGTGGTCTCGCCGTTGGCGCATTCTGCGGCTTCATAAATGGCGTTCTGGTTTCGCGCATGCGCCTGCCGCCTTTTATCGTCACGCTTGGCATGTGGCAGATCGTGCTCGCGACCAACTTCCTCTATTCCGCAAATGAGACGATCCGGGCTCAGGACATTGCCCAGCAGGCACCGATCCTGCAATTTTTCGGCGCCAATCTTCGTATAGGCAATGCGGTCTTCACCTACGGCGTCATCGCCATGGTTCTGCTTGTTGCTCTGCTCTGGTATGTCCTGAACCGCACCGCCTGGGGCCGCCATCTTTATGCCGTGGGTGACGATCCGGATGCCGCAGAGCTCGCCGGTGTCAATGTCAAACGTATGCTGACCACTGTTTACACCCTGTCAGGCCTCATCTGCGCCTTTGCCGGTTGGGCTCTCATCGGCCGCATCGGGTCGGTTTCGCCGACTGCTGGCCAATTCGCCAACATCGAATCCATCACGGCGGTGGTTATTGGCGGTCTGTCACTGTTCGGTGGACGCGGCTCCATCATGGGCATGATCTTCGGTGCCCTGATCGTCGGCGTCTTTTCGCTCGGCCTCAGGCTTATCGGGACAGACCCGCAATGGACCTATCTGTTGATCGGCGTCCTCATCATCTTGGCTGTCGCAATCGACCAGTGGATCAGAAAGGTAGCAGGCTGATGACAAAAGAACCCATTCTCACAGCACGCAATCTCGTCAAGCGCTATGGCCGTGTGACCGCCCTCGATCACGCCGATTTCGATCTCTATCCGGGCGAAATCCTGGCCGTGATCGGCGACAACGGCGCCGGAAAATCCTCTCTCATCAAGGCGATTTCAGGCGCGGTTACGCCCGATGAGGGGGAAATCCGGCTGGAGGGCCAGCCTGTGCAGTTCCGTTCGCCGATTGAGGCGCGCAAGGCGGGTATTGAGACCGTCTATCAAAACCTGGCCTTGTCTCCTGCACTTTCCATAGCCGACAATATGTTTCTTGGCCGGGAAATCCGTAAGCCCGGCATACAGGGCAGCCTCTTCCGCGCGCTGGATCGTCCGGCCATGGAAAAATTCGCCCGCGAAAAACTGTCGGAACTCGGCCTGATGACGATCCAGAACATCAATCAGGCGGTGGAAACCCTCTCGGGCGGTCAGCGCCAGGGCGTCGCGGTGGCACGTGCAGCCGCCTTCGGTTCCAAGGTCGTGATCCTCGACGAACCGACTGCCGCGCTTGGGGTCAAGGAAAGCCGCCGTGTCCTGGAACTTATTCTCGACGTGCGTTCCCGCGGCCTGCCGATCGTTCTGATTTCGCATAACATGCCGCATGTTTTCGAGGTTGCCGACCGCATCCATATCCATCGGCTTGGCAAGCGCCTGTGCGTCATCAACCCGAAGGACTATTCCATGTCGGATGCCGTCGCCTTCATGACCGGTGCCAAGGAAGCACCGAAGGAAACGCTCGCCGCATGACGCTGAAGCTTGAGACGATCGTCGAAGAAGTTCTTCAGCGGGCAGAAGGCCACGCCCGTTTCATCGTCGCGATTGCCGGTCCCCCTGGGGCCGGCAAATCCACGTTGGCGGATGCTCTTTGCGACGCCTTGCGCGCACGGGGCGAAACGGCCGCCATTCTGCCCATGGACGGCTTCCATATGGACAATGGCATCCTCGAAGAGCGAGGACTGCTGCCAAGGAAGGGTGCGCCGGAAACATTCGATGTGCGTGGCTTCCTCGATATCGTCTCCGCCGTTCGCAAGGGCGGGCAGGAGGTGCTTGTCCCGGTGTTTGATCGCTCCCGTGAAATCGCCATTGCGTCTGCCCGTGCGATTGCTCCGGAAACACGCTTCATCCTCGCCGAGGGCAATTATCTGCTGCTGAACGAAGCGCCCTGGACAAACCTTTCCGGAAGCTTTGATCTCACTATCTTCGTGGGTCCGTCCGTCGCGGTGCTGGAAGAGAGGCTGCGAAACAGATGGCTGGGTTATGGTCTCGATGCAGCTCAGATCCACGCCAAGCTTTTCGCAAACGATCTTCCCAACGGGAAAAGGGTGATCGAAAACGCCCGTCCCGCCGATATCCACATCGATATCTGGGAATAGATTAGGATCTTCATCTCCCGCGCGGTGTGTCCGGCCCGCCGTTAAGTCATTGTTGACCATGTGTTGAATCTTTTTGATCCACAGGGCGGGGCTTTTGTGTGTCTATTTATTGACGAGAAAATTTCCTCATATACTATATGTGGTGTTCGAGGTTCTTCCGATTCGCAAGGATTGGGAGCTAAGACGGGAATTCGGTGCGTAACGCCATCGTGGTGAAGCAAGGCCGAAACTGCCCCCGCAACTGTAAGCGGCGAGCATCGTTCCGATTTGAGTCACTGGAGCTGAGCGCTCCGGGAAGGCCGGAATAGATGTTGTGACCCGCGAGTCAGGAGACCTGCCTTGAGCGCAAACGTCCACGGGCGGGGTGTCCGGAGGAAGGTGTAGACGCAGATGATTTGCGTGCGCCCTTTTCTGCCCCCTCCAGAACAAGCTTCGGGGTGAAGTCATGCCAGTGCATATTTTTGAGTTGCTACGCTCGTCTGCGTAGGGAGTGATTTTCTGCGGCTTTCAGCAGTTCCAGGAGAACCAGTCGGATTTCCCGAGGAAACTCCGAGAGAGCACGCCCCACCTGAATGACAAAACCACTGCCGCCCGATTGCGATTGCAATCGGCAACGCTTTGCCGCGTCCAAAATAGCTTCGAAAGGGAAATTATGACCATCACCGTTTACAGCAAACCCGCCTGCGTCCAGTGCACCGCCACCTATCGCGCGCTCGACCGCATAGGCGTTCCCTATGAGATCGTCGATATTTCCGAAGATGCTGACGCTCTCGATCATGTCCGTGGTCTCGGTTACATGCAGGTTCCGGTGGTGGTTGCCGGTGAACGCCATTGGGCGGGGTTCCGGCCGGACATGATCGGCTCGATCGGCTGAGGCGGCAGGCGATGGGTCTGATCGTCTATTATTCCAGTCGTTCCGAAAACACCCATCGTTTCCTTCTGAAACTGGGGCGGCGGTTGCTTCGCCTGCCGCTCGGCGCTGAGGATGACGTGCCTCAGGTGTCGGAACCCTATGTGCTCGTCACGCCCACCTATGGCGGCGGCGGCACCAAGGGGGCCGTGCCGAAGCCGGTCATCCGGTTTTTAAACGAGCCCTCCAACCGCAATCTCATTCGCGGCGTCATCGCGGCGGGAAACACCAATTTTGGCGCAGCTTTCGCATCCGCCGGAGATATCGTCTCGCGCAAATGCGCAGTGCCGTTTCTCTATCGCTTCGAGCTTCTCGGCACTGAGGAGGATGTCGCCAACGTCAAACATGGATTGGAACGATTTTGGACACGCTGACCGCTAGCGCGCTGCGCAAGGACACCAAACAGCCAACAGCCGCAAGCCAGACGCCGCTCGATGCAGGCCTGGACTACCACGCGCTGAACGCGATGTTGAACCTTTATGACGAGAACGGAAAAATCCAGCTCGACAAGGATCGTCTTGCTGCCCGCCAATATTTCCTCCAGCACGTCAACCAGAACACGGTGTTTTTCCATAACCTCAGGGAAAAGCTCGATTATCTGGTAGCGGAGGGCTACTACGAACAGGAGGTGCTGGACCAGTATTCCTTCAATTTCGTTCGTGACCTCTATGACGAGGCCTATGCCCGGAAATTCCGCTTTCCGACCTTCCTCGGTGCGTTCAAATATTACACCTCCTACACGCTGAAGACCTTCGACGGAAAACGTTATCTGGAGCGTTACGAGGATCGCGTCTGCATGGTGGCGCTTTCCCTTGCGCGCGGTGATGAGCAGCTGGCACGCAATCTGGTCGACGAGATCATTTCCGGCCGCTTCCAGCCGGCGACCCCGACGTTCCTGAACGCGGGCAAGAAGAGCCGCGGCGAGCTGGTCTCCTGTTTCCTGCTGCGCGTGGAAGACAATATGGAAAGCATCGGCCGCTCCATCAATTCGGCGCTGCAGCTCTCCAAGCGCGGTGGCGGCGTTGCCCTTTCACTGACCAATATTCGCGAGGCTGGCGCGCCGATCAAACAGATCGAAAACCAGTCCTCCGGTGTCATACCCGTAATGAAGCTGCTGGAAGATTCGTTTTCCTATGCCAACCAGCTCGGCGCCCGCCAGGGTGCGGGTGCTGTCTATCTGCATGCCCACCACCCCGACATCATGCGTTTCCTCGATACCAAGCGTGAAAACGCCGACGAAAAAATCCGCATCAAGACCCTGTCGCTCGGCGTCGTCATCCCCGACATCACCTTCGAGCTCGCCCGCAACAACGAGGATATGTATCTGTTCTCTCCCTATGATGTGGAGCGGGTCTACGGCGTGCCCTTCACCGAAATCTCGGTGACGGAAAAATACCACGAGATGGTCGCCGACAGCCGCATCCGCAAGAAGAAGATCAAGGCGCGCGAATTCTTCCAGGTGATCGCCGAAATCCAGTTCGAGAGCGGTTATCCCTACATCATGTTTGAGGATACGGTGAACCGCGCCAATCCGATTGCCGGTCGCATCAGCATGAGCAATCTCTGCTCGGAAATCCTGCAGGTCAGCGAAGCGAGCGCGTTCAACGCCGATCTCTCCTATAGTCACATGGGCAAGGATATTTCCTGCAATCTCGGTTCATTGAATATCGCCGCGGCAATGGATTCGGCCGATTTCGGGAAGACCATTGAAACCTCCATCAGGGCACTGACGGCGGTGTCGGACATGAGCCACATCTCCTCCGTTCCGTCTGTTGAAAAGGGAAATGACGAAAGCCATGCCATCGGGCTCGGTCAGATGAACCTGCACGGTTATCTGGCGCGCGAGCGCATCTTTTATGGCTCGGAGGAAGGCATAGATTTCACCAATATCTATTTCTACACCGTGACGTATCACGCTATCCGCGCCAGCAACCGGCTGGCGGTGGAAAGAGGCCAGAGCTTCAAGGGCTTTGAAAACTCCAAATATGCCTCGGGCGAATATTTCGACAAATATACCGACCGGGAATGGTTGCCCGCGACGGAAAAGGTCCGCGACTTGTTCGAAAAGGCCGGTATCGCCATTCCGACCCAGGAAGACTGGAAGGTCTTGAAGCAGGAGGTCATGGCATCAGGCCTCTATAACCAGAACCTGCAGGCAGTGCCGCCGACAGGCTCGATCTCCTATATCAACCACTCCACATCCTCCATTCATCCGATCGTCTCGAAGATCGAAATCCGTAAAGAGGGCAAGATCGGCCGAGTTTATTACCCGGCTTCTTATCTCTCGAACGACAATCTCGAGTATTACCAGGATGCCTATGAGATTGGCCCTGAAAAGATCATTGATACCTACGCGGCGGCCACCCAGCATGTCGATCAGGGCCTGTCTCTGACGCTGTTCTTCCGTGATACGGCCACGACCCGCGACATCAACCGGGCACAGATTTATGCCTGGAAGAAGGGCATCAAGACCATCTACTACATCCGTTTGCGCCAGATGGCGCTGGAAGGCACGCAGGTTCAGGGCTGCGTTTCCTGCACGCTCTGATTTGAGGGACAAGACAATGAACATCGCCGTAAAACCTGTGTCCCGCATCCGCGCGGTCAACTGGAACCGCATCGAGGACGACAAGGACCTGGAAGTCTGGAACCGCCTGACCTCGAATTTCTGGCTGCCGGAAAAGGTGCCGCTTTCCAACGACATCCCCTCCTGGGGAACACTGAGGCCCGAGGAGCAGAAACTGACGATCCGTGTCTTCACCGGCCTGACATTGCTGGACACAATCCAGAACGGCGTCGGCGCGGTGCGCCTGATGGCAGATTCGGCAACACCGCATGAGGAGGCGGTTCTCTCAAACATTTCATTCATGGAAGCGGTGCACGCCCGGTCCTATTCATCGATCTTCTCGACGCTCTGCCTGACACCTGACGTCGATGATGCCTATCGCTGGTCGGAGGAAAACGAGTTCCTGCAGCGCAAATCCGCACTGATCATGCGGGAATATGACAGCGGCGATCCGCTGAAGAAAAAGATCGCCAGCGTGTTTCTGGAAAGCTTCCTGTTCTATTCCGGCTTCTACCTGCCGATGTTCTGGTCAAGCCGCGCCAAGCTTACCAACACGGCGGACCTGATCCGCCTGATCATCCGCGACGAGGCCGTGCACGGCTATTATATCGGCTACAAGTTCCAAAGGACGATAGACCGCCTTAATGAAAACGAAAGGCAGGAGATCAAGGATTTCGCCTTCGACCTGCTTCTTGAGCTTTACGATAACGAGGCAAAATATACCGAGGACCTCTATGACGGCGTCGGCCTGACCGAGGACGTCAAGCAGTTCCTGCACTACAACGCCAATAAGGCCCTGATGAATCTGGGTTACGAGGCACTGTTTCCCGCCGAGGCTTGCCGGGTCAATCCGGCGATCCTTTCAGCGCTCTCGCCCAATGCAGATGAGAACCACGACTTCTTCTCCGGCTCCGGTTCGTCCTACGTCATCGGCAAGGCGGTCGCGACCGAGGACGAAGACTGGGACTTTTGAAACCTTCGGGTAACCCGCAGTATTTTTACTGCGGGTTCACCACCTGGCTGGCAAGTCGGAAGGGGCTCGATACGGTCGCGCCGATAGCATCGAACACGAAAGCGCCCGCACGGCCGATGCCGTTTTGTCCATTGCCGTTGCGGCTTGCCTCCAGCTGCGGCACGAGTGACGCCAAAGCAGCATAGCGGTCGTGGTTGAGCGGGTCCGACGCCTTCAGCTTGGAAATATCCACGAACTGAACGCCCTCCTTGAGGGCGGCGTCCTGCACCTTCGGATCCGTGACGTCAAGTGCGCCGATCCGCGTGACGTCCGCGCCCAGTATGGAGGAGGCTTTCAGGGCGCGGTCGTCCTTGGAAACCAGAACGGTGAGCGGCGGGTTGAGCCGGCCAACCACCTCGATCTGTTTGCGGAAGACATCGGCATCGATGTCGGGCGCGGCAAGAACCACCTGCAGCTTGGCAATAACGTCGCTTCGCCCCTCGAAACGCAATTGGCGTAGCGCTTCCATGACCAGCCAGCCGCCCATGCTATGGCCGAAAACGACAATGTTCTTGCGTGGAGAATGGCGTGTGAGGTCTGTCAGCAGATTGGCGAGTGCGTCACGGGAGTAGGTCGCCGATTCCTTGTCGGCAACGTAGCCGGCGACATTCGCCTGCGAGGGCCAGGAGAATACCAGCGGCACACCATCCAGATTGGCATCAGCTGCCATCTGCGCTGCCCGGAAAAGCGCTTCCTGATAGCTGTAATTATAGCCATGCACGAAAAGCGCAATCTGCTTGCCGGAGCGGGTGATATCTCCGAGGTCATCGTTGAAACGAGCCTTGCTCAACATCTGCGCCTGCGTGACGACAAAATCCTTCTTCGCGTCGGGTTTGCCGGTCGACCACTCAATTTTTCCACTCTTGTGGGTGGGCGGTATCGAAATGTCGAAGCGGGCATAATTCGGTTCGGCCGCTCTGAGCGCACTGAAGCCCTTTTGGGCCTCCTCGCTTTTTTCGCGCGTGCTTGCCACATAGGCGGTCACGATTTTGGCATCCTTCGCCCTGGTGTCGACCGCTTGCAGCACGTCCGCTCCCGGCCGTCCGGCGCAGGAGGAAAGAAGACCGAGCATGATGAAAAGAGGCAGGAGGAGACGCATGGAAGAGTTACCGGTGATAACGAACCGGCTATAAATAACCGCCCGCTAAAAAAGTTGCCACTACTGAATAATTCGCATGGTTTCGGCGCTAGGCAATAAACATGGACAAGAGCCGCCTTGCCATCGGGGCAGCTTCGTTTTAGGCCGTAACCATGACGAACAAGGTCTCGCTTTCCCGACTGAAACTCACGGACTTCCGCAACTACGCGGTGGCGTCGCTTTCCCTGGATGACCGCCATGTGGTGCTGACCGGCGACAATGGGTCCGGCAAGACCAACCTTCTGGAGGCGGTGTCGTTTCTGTCGCCCGGACGCGGACTTCGCCGCGCGGTCCTGTCCGACGTCACGCGCGTGGGTGCGGAAGCCACCGGCTTTTCTATTTTCGCAGATGTCGATGGCATGGATGGCGAGGTCGCGATCGGCACGGGGATTGAAGGCGATGGCGAGGTGGTGTCGCGCCGGCTGCGGCTGAACGGCACGGCAGTCAAATCCGTCGATGAATTGACCGACCATCTGCGTGTCCTGTGGCTCACCCCCGCCATGGACGGCCTTTTTACAGGCTCATCGTCTGACCGCCGGCGTTTCCTTGACCGACTTGTGCTTTCGCTTGATCCCGCCCATGGTCGACGCGCCAGCGATTTTGACAAAGCCATGCGTGGGCGTAACAGACTGCTTTCCGAGGGCCGTTTTGATCCGGTCTGGCTGGACGGTATCGAAAAGCAGATGGCTGAACTCGGCATCTCCATGGCGGTTGCCCGTTATGAGATGCTCGGCCTGCTCCGGAGTTTGATCGAAGGGCGGAGGGGCGATGCGGCCTTCCCCTCAGCGACGCTGTCGCTTTCCGGCTTTATGGATGATGGCCTCAACCGTCCCGCCGTCGATCTGGAAGACGAATATGGCTTGATGCTGCGTGAAGGTCGCTACCGGGACGCTGCCGCCGGGCGCACGCTTGATGGGCCGCACCGTGTCGATCTCTTCGTGCGGCATGCGGAAAAGGACATGGAAGCCGAACGCTGTTCGACGGGGGAGCAGAAGGCGCTGCTGGTGGGTCTGGTGCTCGCGCATGCGCAGCTGACCGCCAACATGACGGGTTATGCACCGGTTCTGCTGCTGGACGAGATTGCCGCTCATCTGGACGAGGGCAGGCGGGCGGCATTGTTCGATCTCATCCACGCGCTGGGGGGACAGAGTTTCATGACTGGAACGGATGCGGCCATGTTCTCCGCCCTTGGCGAGCGGGCACAATTCTTCAATGTATCCCACGGGAGCATCACCGCATGAAGGCAAAGAGAGGGAGTGCGACATGGACCCGCTGAGCCCGGAAGAAATAGAACGCTACAAACGCCATATCCTGCTGCCGGAAATCGGCGGTGCAGGCCAGCAACGGCTGAAGGCCGCGCGCGTGCTGGTCATCGGGGCGGGTGGTCTCGGTGCGCCCGTGCTCCATTATCTCGCCGCCGCCGGCGTCGGCACACTCGGCATGATCGACGATGACGTCGTGTCTCTCTCCAACCTTCAGCGCCAGGTGATCCACGATAGCGGGACGATTGGCGAGCAGAAGACGGAAAGTGCCCGAAAGGCCATTGCTCGCCTTAACCCTCATGTGCGTACAATCGTGTACGAAGACCGCTTTTCGCAGGTCTGGGCGCATGATCATTTGCAATCTTTCGATCTGCTGATTGACGGATCGGACAATTTCGACACTCGATATTCCGCAGCGGACGCGGCGGAAACGGCAAAAAGGCCGCTGGTGACGGGCGCCGTTGGCCGTTTTGATGGTTCTGTGACGGTGCTGAAGCCCTATGAAACAAATGCCGAAGGCACGTTGCTGCCCGGCTATCGTGACCTGTTTCCCGAGCCGCCGCCGCAGGGGCTCATCCCGAATTGTGCGGAAACAGGGATTGTCGGCGCGCTGACGGGCGTTATCGGCACGCTGATGGCCATGGAGGCGATCAAGCTGATCACCGGTGCCGGCAAACCGCTGATTGGCCGTCTGCTCCTCTATGACGCACTGTCGGCGCGTTTCGAAACAGTGCGATACAAGCGGCGTCAAGGGACAAAGAAAACATGATGGAAATCAAAAGAATTGGCGACGACTTCGACCGCTGGCATGAATTGCTGGCGCTTATCATGACGTCCTTCGCTTACATGGATGGCGTCATCGACCCACCATCTTCAGCCCATCGCCTGACGCCTAAAAATCTCGCCGAAAAGGCAAGGGCGGAGATTGCTTTCGTGGTTTTGGACGGGAATGAACTGCTGGGCTGCCTTTTCTGCAGGCCGGAGCCGCCATCCTGTCTTTACGTCGGCAAATTGTGCGTTTCCCCGAAAGCGCAGGGAAAGGGCATCGGTAAAATGTTGCTGGCGCAAGCCGAGGCCTTGGCCCGTGAACTGGCGCTGCCGGCGCTACGGCTGGAAACTCGGATTGAGCTTGTCGCCAATCATGCAAAGTTCGGGGCTTGGGGTTTCGTCAAGACGGCAGAAAATGCCCATGCGGGATATGATCGCACGACCTCGATCGAGATGACCAAGATCCTCGGCTGAAGCGACTTCCCTCCGGCGCGATTGACAAGAACCGGGAGGTCCGATCTTCGGGCCTCTGTCTCAGAACTCAGTTTCGCCCGGGCAGCACCCGGTTCGGTGGGCGGTGACCATCGAACAGCGTGCGTATATTGATGATGACCTTGTCGCCCATCTCGATGCGCCCTTCGATTGTCGCTGAACCCATATGTGGAAGCAGCACCACCTTGCCTTCCTTGGCAAGCTTGATGAGCTTGGGGTTCACCGCAGGCTCGTTCTCGTAGACATCCAGTCCAGCGCCGGCGATCTTGCCCTCGCGCAGGCACTGGATCATCGCTGCCTCATCGATGATGTCGCCGCGCGCGGTATTGACGATGTAGCTCGTCGGCTGCATCAGTGCGAGCCGCCGGGCGGAAATAAGGTGATAGGTCGCGGGCGTCGAGGGGCAGTTGACGGAAACGATGTCCACCCGCGCCAGCATTTGGTCGAGACTGTCCCAATAGGTCGCTTCGAGCTCCGCCTCCGTCGCCGGATTGACGCGTTTGCGGTTGTGATAGTGAATGGAAAGCCCGAAAGCCTTGGCGCGCCGCGCCACCGCGGTGCCGATGCGGCCCATCCCGACAATACCGATACGCTTGCCGGAAATGCGCCGTCCCAGCATCCAGGTTGGTGACCAGCCGAGCCACTCATCCGCGCCATTGGCAAGCACGCGTGTGCCCTCGATCATGCGGCGCGGTACGGCCAGCACCAGCGCCATGGTGATATCGGCGCTGTCCTCGGTCAGTACGTTGGGCGTGTTCGTCACGGTGATGCCCTTGCGGGCCGCGGCGTCCACATCCACATGGTCGATGCCGTTGGAGAAACTCGCGATCAGCTTCAGCTGCGGTCCAGCCTGCTCGATCATCGGGGCGGTAATGCGATCGGTGACCGTTGGCACCAGCACGTCCACCCGCTGCATGGCGGCGACCAGTTCTTCCTCGCTGCGCGGGGTGTCATCGATATTGAGTTCTGCGTCGAAAAGTTCGCGCATTCGGGTTTCGACGACATCAGGCAATTTGCGGGTGATATAAACTGTCGGTCTCTTCTTGGGGGTCATCGTTTGCCGCTGCCTTGTTCAGAAGTCATTAACCAGAAAGAGCGATAATTTCTTTCAATCAGGGCGTTTCTACCAGACCCACCGGCGAAGACAAACAAAACTCGCTGAAGCTTGAGGCATGTGGAAACGAGCCTCCTTAAATATCATCCGGTTTGCAGAAGGCGGGAAACGGAAATGGGCATGCGCAGTGTGGTTTCTATTGTTTGCATTGCATTGTCTTTGGGCCTCCTCGGTGCGGCAACCGACGCCATGGCGCAGGGCGCCGCGAAAGGCGCCAGCGGCCTGCCGCTGCCGCGTTTTGTCAGCCTGAAATCCAAACGCGTGAACATGCGCATCGGTCCGAGCACGGATTACGCCGTGTCATGGATGTATCTGAAATCCGGGATGCCGGTTGAGATCATCCAGGAATATGAAAACTGGCGGCGGATCCGTGATGCCGATGGGACGGAAGGCTGGGTCAACCAGGCCCTTCTCTCCGGTGAGCGCACGGCCGTAGCGGCCCCCTGGATGCGGGGCAAGGGCAAGGAAGTTTATGTGAACATGCGCCGTGAAGCGCAGTCGGGCGCTGCCGTTGTGGCACGACTTGAGCCGGGCGTGGTCTTCAGGATCGGCGAATGCAATGGGGACTGGTGTCGCGCCGAGGCCGGTCAGGCCTCGGGCTGGGTTTCGCAGGGCGAAATCTGGGGTGCTTACCCGGGTGAAGCCTTTAAATAAGGCCGTGCTTCTCGCCAAGCGCCTTCAGCGATGACATGGGACGAGGCCCGACCTGCTGAATGACAGCGGCAGCCGCAAGGCAGCCAAGCTTGCCGCAATCTTCGAGCGACCGGTCCTGCGTATAACCGAACAGGAAGCCGGCGGCGAAAAGATCGCCCGCACCCGTCGTGTCGACCACGTCATGCACCGGATAGGCATCCACCTTCACGCGTTCCGTGCCGCGCAGGATAACCGCGCCTTCTTCGCTCATCGTCACCGCCGCGATCTTGCAGTCGGCGGCGATCCTGGTCAGCGCAAGCTCGAAGTCGTCGGTTTCATAAAGGGAAAGCGCTTCCTGCTTGTTGGCGAAAACGATATCCACTGTGCCGGAGCGCATCAGATCGAGAAACTCCTCACGGTAACGGCCGACGCAGAAACTGTCGGAAAGCGTCATGGAAACTTCGCGGCCGTTTTCATGAGCAATGCGGGCGCATTCGCGGATCGCATCCTTGGCGCGCGGCGGATCCCACAGATAACCCTCGAAATAGGTGACCTTGGTCTGCGCCACCACGTCATCTTCCACATCCTCAGGGCCCAGATCGACGCAGGCGCCGAGATAGGTGTTCATCGAACGCTCGCCATCTTCGGTCACGAAGATCATCGAACGGGCCGTTGGCGGGAAGGTGCCTTGCGGCTTGGTTTCGAAATAAACGCCCTGAGCGCGGATGTCGTGCTGGAAGATTTCGCCGAGCTGGTCTTCCGCCACCTTGCCGAAATAGGCAGCCTTGCCGCCGAAATTCGCCACACCCGCCGCCGTATTGCCAGCGCTGCCGCCGGAGGCTTCGAGAGCCGGCCCCATCAGCGAATAAAGCAGCTCTGCCCGTTCTGCGTCTATGAGGTTCATCGCCCCTTTGGTAATGGCATTGTCGTTGAGAAAGCGGTCATCGCAGCGGGAAATGATGTCGACGATGGCATTGCCGACAGTCAGTACGTCAAATTTCGTCATTGGCCCTATCCGGTTCGCACGGGGTGTGCGTCTTTTTCAAAGGTCTTAAACATTTCTGGCTGCAAGAAAAGCCTAAAGCGGAAATATGCGGTTCTGCGCGAAAGAAGAAAACGCGTCATTTGCCTGTAATATGGTTAAGCTATCTCTGCGACCAGAGCAGAGGTGTGTGAATGCGTACCGAAATGGAAGACATGAGGTCTTCTGGCTCAACCGTTATCTCCGCCACGGATGTACTGGCGGCATATAACGGACATAAAAGGCGGGGGAGACCCCGCTTTTTCTTTTTGGCAGACGTCACCATCGCATGGGCCGGACGCCCGCCCGGTAGACGTGGTGGGAAGGCTGCCCAGCCTTCCATGCCGCGATTAAAACCGGAACATGAAGCGTTTTCGCGATTCCATTCCGGCCGAAAAGGCTCTAAAGCGGAGTATCCTCCCGCAAAAGCCGCGAAAGCTTTCCCTCCATGTCTGCCGTTGCCGCGAATGTCGCCCCGATTTTCATTCTCATCCTGATCGGCTGGTTGACCGTGAGAGCTGGCCTCTTCCGGGCAGACGCAGGAGAGATCTTGAGCGACTTCGTCTTCAAGATCGCCGTGCCGACCTTGATTTTCCGCACCCTTGCGGAAGCGAATTTCCACGGTGCCTCGCCGTTCCGGCTCTGGCTCACTTATTTTGCTGGCGTGGCCGTCACCTGGACA
Organism: Agrobacterium sp. SORGH_AS_0440; assembly: GCF_031453135.1. NCBI lineage: Bacteria > Pseudomonadati > Pseudomonadota > Alphaproteobacteria > Hyphomicrobiales > Rhizobiaceae > Agrobacterium > Agrobacterium sp. SORGH_AS_0440. Next base: position 25,430 of record NZ_JAVIYR010000002.1, read on the forward strand.
GTCGGGCATATCGTCACCCGCCATGTGTTCAAGCAGGATGTCCGCATCGCCGTCATTGCCGGCATCTCCTCGGCCTTTGCGAATAATATCTTCATTGGCCTGCCTCTTGTCGGTCGCTCCGTGGGCGACGAAGGGCTGGTTGCCCTTTCCATCCTGCTCGCCATCCACCTGCCGGTCATGATGATCGCCGGCACGATCCTGATGGAAAATGCAACGCACAAGGCAATCGGTGGAGAAAAGCGCAGCACGGCCGCGGTCTTCAAGCAGGTCGGCAGAAATCTCGTCACCAATCCTCTTGTGATTGGCCTCGTCATAGGGCTTTCGACCAATGTTTCTGGTCTGGCGCTGACGCCTGTCCTGAAAACAGTGGTGGATCAGATCGCCTCCATGGCAGGACCCGCAGCCCTGATTTCGCTGGGCATGGCGCTGACGAAATACACCATCCGCGGCAATATGGGCATTGCCGTCACCATGACTTTTTTTAAACTGCTGCTCCTGCCAGCCTGTGTCTGGGCCATGGGCCATGTACTCGGGCTAAGCCGTGAATGGACGGCGGCGCTTGTCCTCACCTCGTCGGTGCCAACGGGCGTGAATGCCTGGCTCATCGCCAACCGTTTCGGCATCGGCCACAGCGTTGCGGCCTCAACCATCAGCATATCCACGGCGACCGGTGTCCTTTCCGTGTCGCTATGGGCCTGGCTATTGAGCTGATTTTCTTACTTCTGGGCGCTCAGAATCTTGAAGCGGGCATTTCGGCATACTTCCGTGCTGGTGCGGAATTCTGCTGCCAGCACCGGCTCATAGGGCAGGCCGCGATTGGCGACCATCAGCAACTTGCCACCGCTGCGCAGCGCCCCGGCCGCGGCCTTGATGAAGGCCTGACCCAGCGCCGGCTCCGCCGCCTGTCCACTTGAATGGAAAGGCGGGTTCATGATGATGAGGTCGTATTTCTCCTTCGGCGGCTCGTTTGCCAGATCCTGCCAGAAGAAACGCGCCGTCAGGCGAGGGTTGTTTTCGAGAAGATTGGTCTTGGCGAATTCGAGCGCATTCCAATCCGCTTCGAACAGATCGATACGGGCTGTGCGCGGCGATTTTTCCGCCAGCATGATGGAGAGATAACCCCAGCCGGCGCCGAAATCGGCAGCATTGCCGTCGAAATCGGTCGGCAGGCGCGATGCGAGCAGTTCCGAACCATCATCCACACGGTCATGCGAGAACATGCCGGGCAGGGCGGTGAAGCGGCCTTCCACCGTCACGGGCTTCTGAGCAAGTTTCGACACGACGGCAGAGATATCGTCCGGCCGTTTGAACCACAGGGCGACGCCGTGATATTTCGGCGTCGAGTCCACCTCGATGCCGAGCTTTGTCAGCGTCTTACGCAGCGTCAGAATACCGTCTTCCTTCGATCCGGCTGCGACGATCAGGCCGCCGGCCTTCACCCGGGAAAGCGCTTCAGCGACACGGTTTTCATTTTCGCCGCGGTGTTTGCCGCAAAGCAGCAGCGCCGCATCGTAATCTTCGCCCGAAATATCCGGAGTGACCTTTGCACCCTGAGCCTCAAGAGCGCGATAGAGCGGCCGAAGATGCTGAACCGCGACGACCTCCGCGTCGAAACCGTCGAGCCGCGGACCCGCCTCCGCTCCCAGAAAAAGAACGCGTTCGCCGTCTTTCGGCATGGCAAGCATGTCAGAGGCAAAGGGATGGAAAAGGGTTTTTACGGCGTCACGGCTCATGGGAGCATCCTCACGGTAGAATAGAAAAAAGGCGCGGGCAAAACCCGCGCCTCGACAGGATTTGGTGGCGCGGCCTTATTCGGCAGCGGCTTCACCGTCTTCCTTCTTCTTGTCGGCAACGATTTCCTTGCCGCTTTCCTGGTCGACAACCTTCATGGACAGGCGAACCTTGCCACGCTCGTCAAAGCCCATCAGCTTGACCCAGACCTTGTCACCTTCCTTGACGACGTCGGAGGTCTTGGCAACACGCTCGGAAGCGAGCTGCGAGATGTGGACGAGGCCGTCACGGGCGCCGAAGAAATTGACGAAAGCGCCGAAGTCGGCGGTCTTGACAACCGTGCCTTCGTAGATGGCGCCGACTTCCGGTTCCGCAACGATGGAGTGGATCCACTTGCGGGCCGCTTCGATTTCCTTGCCGGAAGAAGAAGCGATCTTGACGGTGCCGTCGTCTTCGATGTTGATCTTCGCGCCGGTCTTTTCGACGATTTCGCGAATGACCTTGCCGCCGGAGCCGATGACTTCACGGATCTTGTCGACCGGGATGTTCATCACTTCGATGCGCGGCGCAAATTCGCCGAGCTGGCCACGGCTCTCGGTGATGGCGTTGGCCATTTCGCCGAGAATGTGCTTGCGGCCACCCTGTGCCTGCTCCAGAGCGATCTTCATGATCTCTTCGGTGATACCGGCGATCTTGATGTCCATCTGCAGCGAGGTGATGCCGTCAGCCGTACCTGCGACCTTGAAGTCCATGTCGCCGAGGTGGTCTTCGTCACCGAGGATGTCGGAAAGAACCGCGAAACGGTCGCCTTCGAGGATGAGGCCCATGGCGATACCGGCAACCGGCTTGGCAAGCGGAACGCCTGCGTCCATCAGTGCAAGCGAGGTGCCGCAGACCGTTGCCATCGACGAGGAGCCGTTGGATTCGGTGATTTCGGAAACGACGCGCAGCGTGTAGGGGAACTGTTCGGCGGTCGGCAGCATCGGACGGATAGCGCGCCATGCGAGCTTGCCGTGGCCGATTTCACGACGGCCCGGAGAGCCCATGCGGCCTGTTTCACCGACCGAGTAGGGCGGGAAGTTGTAATGCAGCAGGAAGCGTTCCTTGTACATGCCGGTGAGGCTGTCGACATACTGCTCGTCTTCGCCGGTGCCGAGGGTCGCAACAACGATCGCCTGGGTTTCACCGCGGGTGAAGAGCGCCGACCCGTGCGTGCGCGGCAGAATGCCAACTTCGGAAACGATCGGGCGAACGGTCGACAGGTCGCGGCCGTCGATGCGGCTCTTGGTGTCGAGAACGTTCCAGCGAACAATCTTGGCCTGAAGGTGCTTGAAGACAGCGCCGATTTCTTCCGGCGTGTACTTGGCTTCGCCTTCTTCCGGCAGGAAGTGCGCCTTCACCTTAGCCTTGACGGCGTCGACGGCGGCGTAACGGGCGGCCTTTTCGGTGATCTTGTAAGCGTCGCGCAGTTCAGCTTCGGCGAGTGCCAGCATCTCGTTTTCGAGAGCGGAAAAATCTTCCGGTTCGAATTCGCGCGGTTCCTTGGCGGCAACTTCGGCGAGCTTGATGATCGCATCGATAACGGGCTGGAAACCGCGGTGACCGAACATGACCGCGCCGAGCATGACGTCTTCGTTCAGTTCCTTGGCTTCCGATTCCACCATCAGGACGGCGTCCTGCGTGCCGGCAACAACCAGGTCCAGAACCGACTCATCCATCTCGTCGAGATGCGGGTTCAGAACATATTCGCCGTTGATGTAGCCAACGCGCGCGCCGCCGACCGGGCCCATGAAGGGAACGCCGGAAAGCGTGAGCGCCGCGGATGTGGCGATCATGGAGAGGATGTCAGGATTGTTTTCCAGGTCGTGCTGGATAACGGTGACGACAACCTGGGTGTCGTTCTTGTAACCTTCAGGGAAGAGCGGACGGATCGGGCGGTCGATCAGGCGCGAGACCAGCGTTTCGTTTTCGCTCGGACGGCCTTCACGCTTGAAGTAACCGCCGGGGATCTTGCCGGCTGCGTAGGTCTTTTCCTGATAGTTGACGGTGAGCGGGAAGAAATCCTGACCCGGCTTCGGAGACTTAGCGGAAACCACAGTCGCGAGAACCATGGTCTCGCCGTAGGTTGCGATGACGGCGCCATCAGCCTGACGGGCAACCTTGCCGGTCTCGAGCTTCAGCGGGCGGCCTGCCCATTCGATTTCCACGGAGTGTTGATTGAACATATCTTGTCCTTGGTTGTGGCTGCCCGCCCGGTCATCGTGACCGGCCGTGGCAGCGCTGTGACTCAATCACGGGCAAGACAGCGGGAGGCTTGGACGGGCAAGCATCCGGCAATCCTGCCCCATGACAGGTCTGCGGTTGAAAAAGGCGGCACCGGCCCATCCGGTTCACCCTTATCGCCCGGGGGCCACATCTGCGGCAAACGCCCGGAAAATCATGCGGCCTGAAGGGCCGGAATTAAAAACCGGCGGGCATCATTGAGAAGCCCGCCGGAAACCTTATTAGCGGCGAATGCCGAGAGCACCGATCAGCTTGGTGTAACGGGCTTCGTCCTTCTTCTTCAGATAGTCGAGAAGCGAACGACGGCTCGAAACCAGGGTCAGAAGGCCACGACGCGAGTGGTTGTCCTTCTTGTGATCCTTGAAGTGACCGGTCAGGTTGTTGATCCGCTCGGTAAGGATTGCGACCTGAACTTCCGGCGAACCGGTGTCGCCTTCCTTCGTTGCATATTCCTTGATGAGGGCGGCTTTACGCTCTGCAGTAATCGACATCGGACGATCCTTTCAGTTTTAAGGAAAACGGGACGCCTAGAGCCGGGATGTCGTCCAGCTCTGGCCATGAAAAGCGAAGGCAAAGCCCAAGCTGGCGCTGCCTATAAACTATTCCGGGTGCAATGGAAAGAGGCGATTGACAGCGCTCCGCCACGCGTCAGCAAACGCGTGACGCTCCGACTCAGCCGAAAACCCTCTTCGGGCGAAACTCGCCTTCGCCGATTTCGCCAATGGCGACCAGCTTGCCATGTGCCGTAGCGTAGGCTTCCGGATGGCTGGCCGGCGCATCGCGCCCGCGCAGCAGGATAGGGTTACCCATCTTCAGCCGGTGCGCCTGATCGTCATTGATAATAAGGCGGGGAAGGGCGGAAAGCGCTTCGGCCGTGTCGATCAGATAGGCGTCCAGCGCTTCCAGCCGCTCGTCGCGGTCTTCAACGGCTTCCAGTGCCGTCAGCGTCTCGAGCGGCACCATCATGTCTTCGCCGAAGGGCGCGACCATGGTGCGGCGCAATTCCGAGATATGGCCGAAACAGCCGAGATCGCGTCCCATGTCACGCGCCAGCGCCCGCACATAGGTGCCTTTGCCGCATTCCACTTCGAAATGGGCCGTATCGGCATCCGGGCAGGCGAGCAACGTCAAGCGATGGATTTCCACCTCGCGTGCGGGAATCTCCACGGTCTCGCCGTCACGTGCCAGATCATAAGCCCTTTCACCGGCGATCTTGATGGCGGAGAACTGCGGCGGTGTCTGGTGGATCACACCAGTATAATTGGGCAGAAGATCGCGGATCGCCTGCTCGTCCGGGCGCTGATCGGAAGATTCGACCACGTCGCCTTCCAGATCGTCGGTCGTGCGCTGCTCGCCCCAGGTCACTGTGAATTCGTAGATTTTCCGGCCGTCCATGACGTAAGGTACGGTCTTGGTGGCGTCACCAAGCGCGATCGGCAACATGCCGGAGGCTAGCGGATCAAGCGTGCCGGCATGGCCTGCCTTCTGGGCATTGAACAGCCACTTGATCTTGGAGACGGCCTCGGTAGAGCCGAAATCGAGCGGCTTGTCGAGGATCAGCCAACCGGAAATCGGACGGCCCTTGGGTTTGCGGTTCTGCTGTTTGCGTGGTTTGGACATGCTTCAGTTCTGTTCGTCGTCTTTTTCGTTTGAAGGTCCAAGATCGCGCTGCACTTCGGGCGAGCGTAGAAGCGCGTCGATCTTCTGATAATTGTCGAAACTCGTATCGTCGCGGAAACGCAGTTCCGGCATGTATTTCATCTGCCGGAGCTGCGGGCCGAGGCGGCCGCGCATGAACTTGGCATGGCGGTTGAGTGCCGTGATGATATCGGTGTGGTCGGCAACGCCGAGCGGCGTCACGTAAGCTGTCGCGATCTTGAGATCGGGAGACATGCGCACTTCCGAAATGGAAATGACGGTGCTTTCGATCAGATCGTCGCGGACTTCCCCGCGCTGGAGAATCTGGGTCAGGGCGGCGCGCACCTGTTCGCCGACGCGCAGCATGCGTTGGGAAGGGGCCGATGATGTAGCTTTTGCCATGGGTTATGCCTCAAACGGAGCGAGCGCCGGTAAGCCGGCGCCCGACAGTAAAGTCCTGTTTTGCGGCGAGAACGCTCTTTGTTCTATCGCATTTCTGGACGGAAAACCGGGGGTCCACTTTTCCTGGAAATGCTTTAGAGCGTTCTCGTGATGTGTTCGACGCGGAAGCACTCGATGGTGTCGCCGGCGCGGATGTCTTCGTAGTTTTCGAAGGCCATACCGCATTCCTGACCAACAGGCACTTCGTTGACTTCGTCCTTGAAGCGCTTGAGGGTCTTGAGCTTGCCTTCGTGGATAACGACGTTGTCGCGTACCAGACGAACACCCGCACCACGTTCCACCTTGCCTTCGACGACGCGGCAACCCGCGACCTTGCCGACCTTGGTGATGTTGAACACCTCGAGGATTTCGGCATTGCCGAGGAAGGTCTCGCGACGTTCCGGCGAAAGCAGACCCGACATCGCCGCCTTCACGTCATCCACCAGATCGTAGATGATGTTGTAGTAGCGGATCTCGATACCGGCGCGTTCGGAAGCCGTACGTGCCTGTGCATTGGCGCGAACGTTGAAGCCGATGATTGCGGCATTGGAGGCCTCGGCAAGCGAGATATCCGATTCCGTGATGGCACCAGCACCCGAATGAACGATACGAGCGCGGACTTCGTCGGTGCCGAGCTTGTCGAGCGAAGCGATAATGGCTTCGACCGAACCCTGCACGTCTGCCTTGATGACCAGCGGGAATTCCTTCATTCCCGACGTCTGCAACTGGCTCATCATCTGTTCCAGCGAACCGCGCTGGCCGGTCTGACGTGCGACAGCCTTGTCGCGTGCCAGACGCTGGCGGTACTCGGAAATCTCGCGAGCACGGCTTTCATTTTCGACAACCGCGAAACGGTCACCGGCCGACGGCGTCCCGGAAAGACCGAGAATCTCGACCGGCATGGCCGGACCGGCTTCCTTGACATGTTCGCCCTTGTCGTTGACGAGCGCGCGCACACGGCCCCACTGATCACCGGCAACGATGATCTGGCCGGGCTTCAGCGTGCCCTTCTGAACCAGAACCGTGGCAACGGCGCCGCGGCCGCGGTCGAGCTCGGCTTCGATGACCGTACCTTCCGCCGTGCGGTTCGGGTCCGCCTTGAGGTCAAGGATTTCGGCCTGCAGCAGGATCGCTTCAAGCAGCTTGTCGAGGTTGAGCTTGTTCTTGGCCGAAACTTCGACGTCAAGAACTTCACCGCCCATCGATTCCACGAAGACTTCGTGCTGCAGAAGCTGCTGGCGAACCTTTTCAGGGTTCGCCTCGTGCTTGTCGATCTTGTTGATCGCAACGACGATCGGAACACCCGCCGCCTTGGCGTGGTTGATGGACTCGATCGTCTGCGGCATCACGCTGTCGTCTGCGGCAACCACCAGAACGGCGATATCCGTCGCCTGCGCACCACGGGCACGCATGGCGGTGAAGGCGGCGTGGCCGGGGGTGTCGATGAAGGTGATCTTCTGACCGTTCTTCTCGACCTGGTAGGCGCCGATATGCTGGGTGATGCCACCGGCTTCGCCGGCAACAACGTTCGCCTGACGGATGGCGTCGAGAAGCGAGGTCTTGCCGTGGTCGACGTGACCCATGATCGTCACGACGGGCGGACGCGGCAGCATTTCGCCTTCGTCGTCCGCCTGGTTGAAGATGCCTTCTTCCACGTCGGATTCGGAAACGCGCTTGACGGTGTGGCCGAATTCGACCGCAATCAGTTCCGCCAGATCGGCGTCGATCACGTCGCCCGGCTTCATCATCTGGCCTTCCTTCATCAGGAACTTGATGACGTCGACGGCACGTTCCGACATGCGCTGCGACAGTTCCTGAATGGTGATGGTTTCCGGCAGGATCACTTCGCGCATTACCTTTTCGCGGGTCTCCTGCATCTGGCTGCGGCGGAACTTTTCCTGCCGGCGGCGCATGGATGCCATGGAGCGGCCACGTGGCGTACCGTCTTCATCCAGGTTGGACGAGGTAACGGTCAGCTTGCCACGGCGGCGTTCTTCTTCTGTCTTCAGGCGTGCAGCCGGCTTGGCCGGCGCCGGCGCTGCAACCTTGCCACGGACTGGCAGGTTACCACGGCGTGCACCGCGATCGTCCTCCTCGTCGCCGTCAGTGCGGCGACCGCGCGGAGCGGCAGTTTCGGTGGCCGGGCGGGCAGGGGCAGCGGCGGGCTGAGGACGAGCCTCGGCGCGCGGCACCGGCTGAGCGGCAGAAACCGGCTTTTCAGCGGCCGGTTCGGATTTTGCTTCCGCGGCCGGCTGGCTTGCCGCGAGCTTTGCTGCTTCAGCCTCCTCGGCGGCGCGGCGGGCGGCCTCTTCCTTTTCCGCGGCAATGCGGCGTTCTTCTTCCACCTTGCGGCGAGCCTCTTCTTCGGCGCGCTGCTTGGCTTCAATGACGTCACGGGCCTGCGCTTCCATCAGTGCGCGGCGACGGGCTTCCATTTCACCGGCGGAAAGGTCATGCAGAACATTGCCGCGCGGACGCTCCGGCTGGCGCTGCTGGGGCGCTGACGAGCCGGGACGCTGCTGCTGCGGAGGGGAAGAACCCGGACGCTGCTGCTGGTTGCTGGGCTGGTGGATGCGTGGCTGCGGAGCCTGTGGACGAGGTGCGGCGGCGGCGGGAGCCGCCGGCTTCGGAGCGGGCGCCGCAGCCGAATGTACCTGCTTCTCGTCTTCGGGACGCATGGGGCGGCGCTTGCGTGTTTCCACGACAACCGCGTTGGTGCGACCTCGACCCATATCCTGCCGCACGGTGCCCTGATTCATCCCGCCCGGCTTCAGGGTAAGAGTCTTCTTGGCAGGCGCGTTGAGTGTCTTGTCGTCGTTGTTGTCGGTCATTCCGTTCCCGTTCCTTCGGACGAGAACCGGATGACGTTCATCAGGTCTCGTCGTTCAATTGCTGCATCGGAACGCGGCGACCGTTCATATCGGGCAACCGCGTCATTGTTCTGTCCGGGCAGCGTCGCGTTCCGCATGAGCCCGACCGCCATTGCGGTACTGCTCAAGCATCGTTGCGCGCTTCACTACACCCTCACCCGCCTGCCCTGCAAGCGCGCAGGCATGGATAAAAGCATTCTGGCCCATCAACTCGTCCATTTCGGCTTCGCTAAAGAGCCGGAAGGACGGAATTTCATTGCCGGCATCGCTGCCGAGTGCCCAGGCCTTGCGGGCCTGGTCCAGTTTTCTGACGCCATCGGCCGCAGCGTCGGTCGCGTGAAACACGGCGATCGCGTTCCCGGACCGGACGGCAGCATCGACCTTCGTCGCGCCGCTGATGAACTGGCCCGCCTTGCGCGCCATGTTCATCATGCCAGCCACATGCTGGGCCATCAGACGGTCGAGAAGAGCGAGAAGCTCAGGCCCGGCCTTGACGTCACGTTTCAGAGCCCGCGCGAAGAGCTTCTTCGCGATGGCTTTCTCGATCAGGGCGCGCTCGGGTGTCACCCAGCAGCCGCGTCCCGGCAATTGGCGTTTCAGGTCCGGAACGACGTCGCCGTCCGGGCCTGCGACGAAGCGGATCAGCTCATCTGGCGATCCGCTCTGCCGTGTCACAATGCACATACGTCCATTGACGTCGCCTTTGATCCGCCCGTCATCGTCAGTCTCGGGCAGCTCGTCCGGCTCATGCGCCTGCGATGTCATTCCTGCTCGGCGGTATCCGCCTCCTCGGCAGCTTCCGCATCAGCTTCCTGTTCGGAAGCGAGCTCTTCGGCGGTGATCCAGCCTGCCAGAAGGCGAGCCTGCACCACCATGTTCTCGGCCTCGACGCGCGAAACATCGAGCTTGGAGAAGATGCCTTCGAACTTCTTCGTCTCGCCGTCCTTGCGCTCGCTCCAGCCAACGAGATCGTCCGCTGCACAGCCGGCAAAGTCTTCGATGGTCTTGATGCCGTCTTCGCCGAGCGCAACCATCATCTGCGAGGTCAGGCCGTCGATCTGGCGCAATTCGTCGGAAACGCCGAGTTCCTTGCGCTTGGCGTCCATTTCGGCTTCCAGGCGTTCCAGATATTCGCGGGCGCGGGTCTGGATTTCATCGGCGGTGTCTTCGTCGAAGCCATCGATCGAGGAGATTTCGTCGAGATCCACATAAGCCAGTTCTTCAACCTGCGCGAAGCCTTCCGAAGCCAGAACCTGGCCGACCATTTCGTCGACGTCGAGCGCTTCCATGAACAGGGCCGTACGCTCGTTGAATTCCTTCTGGCGACGCTCGGATTCTTCCTGCTCGGTCATGATGTCGATGTCCCAGCCGGTCAGCTGCGATGCCAGACGCACGTTCTGACCGCGGCGGCCGATGGCGAGCGACAGCTGCTCGTCGGGAACGACCACTTCGATACGCTCGGATTCTTCATCCAGAACGACCTTGGCGACTTCCGCCGGCTGCAGGGCATTGACGATGAACGACGCCGGCTCCTGGCTCCATGGAATGATGTCGATCTTCTCACCCTGGAGTTCGCCGACGACGGCCTGAACGCGCGAACCGCGCATACCGACGCAGGCGCCGACCGGGTCGATCGAGCTGTCGTTCGAGATGACGGCGATCTTGGCGCGTGAGCCAGGATCACGGGCAACCGACTTGATCTGGATGATGCCGTCGTAGATCTCAGGCACTTCCATGGTGAAGAGCTTCACCATGAACTGCGGATGGGTACGCGACAGGAAAATCTGCGGGCCACGCTGTTCGCGGCGAACGTCGTAGACGTAGGCGCGTACGCGATCGCCGTAGCGCATGTTTTCGCGCGGGATCATCTCGTCACGACGGATAATGCCTTCGCCACGGCCGAGATCGACGATGACGTTGCCGTATTCGACGCGCTTGACGGTGCCGTTGACGATTTCGCCGATACGGTCCTTGAACTCGTCATACTGGCGGTCACGCTCGGCCTCGCGCACCTTCTGCACGATGACCTGCTTGGCGGACTGGGCGGCGATACGGCCGAAATCCATTGGCGGCAGCGGATCTGCAATGAAGTCGCCGAGCTTGGCGTCCGGGTTGCGGTCGCGGGCAAGCTCCAGCGGGATCTGGGTCGAATAGTCCTCAGCCGCTTCGACAACTTCCAGAAGACGCTGCAGGCGGATTTCGCCGGTCTTGGAGTTGATATCAGCGCGGATATTGGTTTCCGAACCATAGCGCGAGCGGGCGGCTTTCTGGATAGCGTCGGCCATTGCGGCAAGCACGATTTCGCGGTCGATGACCTTTTCGCGCGCCACAGCATCGGCGATCTGCAGAAGCTCAAGCCGGTTAGCACTCACTGCCATTTTTTTATCTCCGTAAGTCGCATAATTGCGGGGATCGCCCGTTTTCCGGGCTTTACGTTGGAATTAGTCTTCGTCTGCTTCGTTTTCGTCGTTCTGGTTTGCGGCAGCGGCCTTGGCCGCCTTGTCTGCCCGCAGCGCATCACGAATAAGGTCGTCCGTCAGAATGAGCTTCGCATCGGAAAGCGCAGTGAACGGAATAACGACGGTCGGCTCTTCGCCATAAGCGATCTGGTCGCGTTCCAGCTTGAAACCGTCAGCATCAACCTCAACGATCTTGCCGCGAAACCGCTTGCGGTTCTCGACCAGAATGGAGGTTTCGACCTTCACCAGATGGCCCTGCCAACGGGTGAAATCCGATTTGCGAACCATCGGCCGGTCGATGCCGGGCGAGGAAACTTCAAGATGATACGCTTTATCGACCGGATCTTCCACATCAAGAACCGGTGAAATGGCCATGGAAATGGCTTCACAGTCCTCAACGGTCATCGTGCCGTCTTCCCGTTCCGCCATCACCTGCAGCGTCATGCCGTTCTGATTGGAAAGCCGCACGCGCACCAGAACATAGCCCATACCCGTCAGAACGGGTTCGATGATCTCGGCAATACGCTGGTCGATGCCGGTTTCGGTTATAAGTCGCGGTTCGTGTGCGGTGTCTGCCATCTGGCCTTCCGGTTTTGGATTGTCGCCGGGCTTTCAGCCCTCTGTTTCCGGTTCGCCTAACGAAAAAGAGCGGAGCCTTGCGGCCCCACTCTTCATCAAGCGATCAAGAATTTCAGTGGTCATATAGACCCATCGGTGCAGGATTGCAAGGTTTTCGCGGGTAGACTCGCTTCCGCTGCGCCCTCGGCCATATTTTCACCCTTCCCGTGCGGGAAAGGCTGGCATGATTTTCGGCACTGTCTATAGTTGCCGTTTGATAAATCGCAGTTGCATCAAGTGGACAGAGCGTGCCTGACCGTAAATCGCCACTCGCGCCTTTAAGGCATTTGACTTACAGACGAATCTGGATCGCGAGCCTTGCCTCGAATTTCGGTGGACTGATCCAGGCGGTGGGCGCCGCATGGATGATGACGTCGCTCTCCAGTTCGGAAAACATGATCGCGCTGGTGCAGGCCTCCACCTCTTTGCCGATCATGCTGTTCTCGCTGATTTCAGGTGCGCTGGCCGATAGTTTCGACCGCCGCCGCATCATGATTTCGGCGCAGCTGCTGATGCTGACGGCGTCCGTGCTGCTTACCGTTTTTGCCTGGTCCGGCTGGCTCACGCCGTGGCTTCTGCTTTTCTTCACCTTTATGATCGGCTGTGGCACGGCCCTCAACAATCCGTCCTGGCAGGCATCCGTCGGTGAAATGGTGCCGCGCGAGGATTTGCCTGCCGCCGTCACGCTGAACAGTGTCGGCTTCAATATTACCCGCAGTGTCGGCCCGGCCATCGGCGGTATCATCGTCGCCGCCGCCGGTGCGGCCGCCGCATTTTTCGTGAATGCGCTGAGCTATTTCACGCTGATCTACGCCCTGTTTCGCTGGCAGCCGCCCAAATATGCCTCGACCCTGCCGCGGGAGCAGCTTCTGGCCGCCATTTCGGCCGGCATGCGTTATGTGGCGATGTCGCCCAATATCGGCAAGGTGCTGGTGCGCGGCTTCCTTTTCGGCCTTTCAGCCAGCGCCATCCTCGCCTTGATGCCCATCGTCGCCCGCGATCTCGTGGAAGGCGGCCCGCTGACCTATGGCGTCATGCTGGGTGCCTTCGGCGTCGGCGCGATTGGCGGTGCGCTGATCAGCGCGAGATTGCGCGAGGTGCTGTCCAGCGAATGGATCGTGCGCGTCGCATTTCTAGGCTTCGCCTTCAGCGCCGGCGTAACGGCGGTGAGCACGAGCGCGATCATCACGTCACTGGTGCTGACCGTTGCCGGCGCCTGCTGGGTGCTGGCACTGTCGCTCTTCAATACCATTGTCCAGCTCTCCACCCCGCGATGGGTGGTTGGCAGGGCGCTCTCGCTTTACCAGACGCTCACCTTCGGCGGCATTGCGGTCGGCAGCTGGCTGTGGGGTGAGTTGGCGGAAGATTACGGCATTTCCTATTCGCTGCTCTGTTCCTGCGCACTGATGCTGCTTGGCGTCGTCGTCGGCCTCAAGCTCGCCATGCCAGCCTTTGCCTCGCTAAATCTCGATCCGCTCAACCGTTTCGTGGAGCCGCCGCTGAGACTGGACATCAAGCCGCGCAGCGGGCCCATCGCCATCCTCATCGACTACGAAATCCATGACGAGGATCTCGGCGAATTCCTGCCGCTGATGGCCGAGCGCCGCCGCATTCGCATTCGTGACGGCGCGCGCAACTGGAACCTGATGCGGGATCTCGAAAACCCCGACATCTGGACGGAAAGCTACCACGTGCCGACCTGGGTGGAATATGTCCGCCATAATCACCGCCGCACCCAGGCAGATGCAGAGGCCTGGGACCGGCTGCTGGAGCTTCACCGCGGCAAGACGCGGCCACGGGTGCACCGGATGATCGAACGTCAGACCATCCCGCCGACCGACGATATCTTTCACAAGCCTCATACCGATCAGCATTGAGAGACGATGGGTAAGTGAGTGGCGATGCCCTTCCCACACTCTCCCCGTCATCCTCTGGCCTGTCCCGAGGATCCAAACACCTATCATTAAATCAATCGGTTGCAGATGCTCGGGACCGGCCCGAGCATGACGGAGGAGAGGTTTTCACACGCTGCCAGCAACGCTACTTCAGCTTCGCCTTCAACGTCGCATCGGGAAAGCAGGTTGGAGCGAGCCCGTTTTTCAACTGCCAGTCCCCGAGTGAGCGGCGCGTCTTGAAACCGGCGAGGCCATCTGCCTTGCCGACATCGTAGCCCTTGGCGACCAACGCCTTCTGCATCGCTAAAACATCCGAGCGCAGCATCGATCCGACATTGCCCCATTCCCCCTGGAACGGCCCCGCGCCGTGGGCGATGCGGTCAGCGAGATTGCCGATGAAAAGCGCATAAAGATCGGAATTATTATATTCCTTGATGACGTAGAAATTCGGCGTCACCACAAATTCCGGCCCATGCCGCCCAGCCGGGACCAGCATCATGCCATCGGCAGAGAGGTCATTGGCCGGGAAGGCTTTTCCGGAAATGCGTGTGATGCCCATTTTCGCCCAGTCCGCCACAGGTCGTGCGAGATCAGGCCCTTCCTGCGCGCAGGAAACATTGGCGGGGATCGAGACTTCGAAACCCCAGTCGCGATTGCGTTGCCAGCCACGCTGAGAAAGATAGTTAGCTATGGATGCCAACGCGTCCGGCACGGAGTTCCAGATGTCGCGGTGGCCGTCGCCATCAAAGTCCACGGCATACTTCAGATAGCTCGACGGCATGAACTGCGGCTGGCCGAGCGCGCCGGCCCAGGAGCCCATCATGCGAGAGGCCGCGATATCGCCACTCTCGACGATCTTCAGCGCATCGATCAGCTCGGTGCGGAACATCTCCTTGCGGGTGGACATATAGGCTTTCGTCGCCAGCACATCGACCACGGAATGCGGCAGCTTGGCTCGGCCGAAACCGGATTCGCGGCCCCAGATCGCAACGACGATATCACCCGGCACACCGTATTTCGCCTCTATCCGGCGCAGCGTCGCCCGGTGGGTGGAAGCAAGCGAACGCCCGGTGGCGGCAAGACCCTGCAGCCGCTTTTCCGAGAAATAGGCGCCGGGCGAGGAAAATTCCGCCTGGCTCTGGCTCTGCTCCTTCGGCGGCTTCTGGCCGGGAATGACGAGATCGGGCAGGTTCCAGCTGATGGAGAGACCGCTGAGCGTGGCCTCAAGCGTCCTTTGCGAAATGCCGGCCTTGCGCGCTTCCGGCCAGATTTCCTTTTTCAGCCAGGCATTAAATTCGGCATCATATCGGGCTGCCGCTGCTCCTGTCGGTGCCGATTGCGCCAACGCCGTCGTTGCTGAAAAAACGGAAAGAAGGGCAGCCAGTGCCTTCGGGGCAAGACGGTTTCGCATTCGGTCTCCTCTTTGAATGACGGGGGGGGACTTCAGATTGTCGTTCGCGCCCGAAGCGCGGCCGTCAAGGTGCCCTCGTCGAGATAATCGAGCTCACCGCCCACCGGCACGCCATGCGCAAGCCGGGTGATCTTGATGTCGAGACCGGAGAGGCGGTCGGTGATGTAATGGGCGGTTGCCTGCCCTTCCACCGTCGCATTGACGGCGATGATGAGCTCGCGGATGCCGCCGGCGCTCACACGGTCGATCAGGCCCTTGATGTTCAGGTCCTCCGGCCCGACCCCGTCGAGCGGCGACAGAGTGCCCCCCAGCACGTGATAGGCAGTGTTCATCGCACCCGTCCGCTCCAGCGCCCAGAGATCAGACACATCTTCCACCACGATGATGACCGACTGGTCGCGCCGGTCGTCGGCGCAGACGGTGCAGGGGTCTATCGTATCGACGTTGCCGCAGCAGGAGCAGATCTTCACCTTGTCATAGGCCTCGCCCATGGCATGGCCCAGCGGCCCGAGAAGCTGTTCCTTCTTCTTGATGAGATGCAGTGCTGCCCGCCGCGCCGAGCGGGGCCCAAGCCCCGGCACTTTTGCCAGGAGCTGGATCAGTTTTTCGATTTCGGGGCCGGTGACTCGTTTTGCCATGAGCGCTTTCTACTGCATAAATCGGGAAACGGGAATCATGAAGCGCAAAGGGTTGTTCATGAAAATCAGGGCGGTGTGCCGGGGCGAGGCGAAAAGGCTGCCGGGAAAGACCACGAAGACGGGCATCTTCAAACACGCCGTGCAGGGTCCCGTCATGGTCGATGCGGAAGGCATCGTCAGTGACGCCGTCTGCAATCGCAAACATCACGGCGGGCCGGATCAGGCGATTTACGTCATGGGCTCCGCCGATCTCGACTTCTGGTCCCGCTCTCTGGGCTTTGCGGTCGAACCCGGGTTTTTTGGTGAGAACCTCGTTCTTGACGGTGTCGACAGCGCAAAACTCCACGTTGGCGACAGGTTCTCGGCAAATGACGTTGAGCTGGAAGTGACCGCCGCCCGCATTCCCTGCGCCACCCTGTCGGTTCGCATCGGCGATCCCGATTTCGCACTGCGTTTCCGTCGGGCGGGCCAACCGGGGTTCTACTGCCGGGTGCTGAAAGGCGGCATGTTGGCTGCCGGGGAGGCTATCGTGTTCAAACCCTATCAGGGATTAAAGCTGCCAATACCGACCATTCTGCAGCGCTTTCGCCCCATGCAGCTCAACGCAGCCGAACGCCGGGCCTTTCTGGAAACGCCGCTGGCGAGCCGGTTTCGCGCGATGCTGGAAGCTTGAAGCCGTCATGGGACAAGGAGGGCGCCCGCTCCATGCGCTTCGCCCTCTCTTTAGATCGGTTATATCAGAACGGCAGCTTCATGCCGGGCGGCAGCGGCAGGCCGGCGGTCAGCCCAGCCATCTTTTCCTGCGCCTGCGCTTCGCCTTTCTGCTTGGCGTCCTTATGCGCTGCGACGATCAGGTCCTCAAGGATTTCCACCTCGTCTTCCTTCAACAGCGAGGGATCGATTTTCAGGCCGCGCATTTCACCCTTGCCGTTCAGAATGACGGTTACCAGACCGCCGCCAGCACGCCCCTCGATTTCGAGCGCAGCGATTTCTTCCTGCACCTTCTCCATCTTGGCCTGCATTTCCTTGACCTTGCCCATCATGCCCATGATGTCACGCATGTGCCAATCTCCTGTTCTTTTTGTTTAAAACTCGATGTCGTCGCCGGGAAGGATGTCGCCTTCACTCGATTCGGCAACCGATGGCGGCGCGATCTCTTCAGCCTCATCCTGTGCGGCGGCGCGGATGCGCACGTCGGTAATTTTTGCGCCGGGAAACTGCGCCAGGATGGCAGCCACATCAGGGTCCTGGCGTGCATCGACAAGACGCGCGTCCCGTGCGTTGCCCTCAGCCTCGACAAGGGTCGGTTCCCCCTGCTCCTTGCTGAGGCTGATGATCCAGTGGATGCCAGTCCATTCCTTGAGCTTGACGCCAAGTTCGCCGGGCAGGGAGCCGGGGGCACCTTCCCCGAGGCGCATATCGAGCCGGCCGGGCTCCAACCGTACCAGCCGTACAAAGTTGCGCACTTTCGCCCGCATGACGGGATCGCGGTTCTTCTGACACAGATCGGCAATATCCTGCACGGAACTGACGGGAACTTTCGGCTCCGGCCGCTCCTCCGTTTTCGGTGCTGCGACCTGCATCTCCTGCGGGCGGCTATCTGGAATGGCGCGCAGTATGGCGGAGGTCTGTGGCGTTGCCTGGCGCTGGGTGGTAAGATCGACAGGTCGTCCCGCGGCCACGGTCTGTGCTGACGAATAGGCGCGAGCACCGCCGCCATTGCCGCCACCGGAAGGTCCGCCATTGGCGTAACCCCCGTCACCGTTCGAAAGCTCCAGCAAGCGCCGGGCAGCATCTTCGGGTGCGGGAAGATTGGCAGCGTGCGCCAGCCGGATGAGAACCATTTCGGCAGCGCCGGCCGGGCGCGAGGCATTTTCCGTTTCCGGTATGCCCTTCAGCAACATCTGCCAGATGCGCGAAAGCGCGGTGACCGCAATCGTATCGGCAAATTCCGCACCGCGCACGCGTTCTATTTCAGAAAGCGACGGATCTTCCGCTGCATCCGGCACATATTTCATGCGGGTCACGAGATGGGTGAAATCGGCGAGATCGTTAAGGACCACAACCGGGTTCGCGCCCGCCTCATATTGACCGTTGAATTCCGACAGAGCGGCCGCGACATCGCCTTTGACGACATGCTGGAAGAGATCGACGATGCGGGCCCGGTCGGCAAGACCGAGCATGCCGCGTACCGCTTCAGCTTCCACCCGGCCACCACCATGGGCGATTGCCTGATCGAGCAGCGACAGGCCGTCACGGGCAGACCCTTCCGCCGCGCGGGCGATCATCGAAAGCGCCTGCGGTTCGGCTTCGAAACCTTCCTTGCCGGCGATGGCGGTAAAAAGGCCGACGAGATCGGCGGCACTGATGCGGCGCAGGTCGAAACGCTGGCATCGTGACAGAACCGTGATCGGAACCTTGCGGATTTCCGTTGTGGCGAAGATGAACTTCACATGCTCCGGCGGCTCTTCCAGCGTCTTGAGCAGGCCGTTGAAAGCCTGCGTCGACAGCATGTGCACTTCGTCGATGATATAGACCTTGTAACGCGCCGAGACAGGGCGATAACGCACCTGTTCGATGATTTCGCGAATATCGTCGATGCCGGTATGGGAGGCGGCGTCCATCTCGATCACGTCGACATGGCGACCTTCCATGATCGCCTGACAATGTTCACCGGGAATGCGCAGATCGATGGTCGGCTTGTCGATGGTGTCGGTTTTGTAATTCAGCGCTCGGGCGAGAATGCGGGCCGTGGTCGTTTTGCCCACGCCGCGGACGCCGGTCAGCATATAGGCCTGCGCAATACGTCCGGTCTCGAACGCGTTTGTCAGCGTGCGGACCATCGGCTCCTGTCCGACCATCAGATCGGAAAAATCCTTCGGGCGATATTTGCGCGCCAGTACCCGATAGCCGGTCCCGACCTGGGATTCGCTTGATATGGTGGGTACGCTGTCGTTCATCGCCTCGCCAGTTTGTTTTGCCAGTTTGTCTTGGGGCGCTGAACTGGCCCGGCGAAAGCTGAGCACGTCTTTTAAAAGGTGGGAGGCTGGCACGGCGACCCGTGCCGGGCTCGTTAGGGCTGCTTCCTTCCGGACCTGACCCGGTTGGCGAGTGGCTCGTCCACCACCAACCTCCCGGGGCCACATATCGGCAATATCGACAGCAAATGCAAGCCAAGCATTCAAAAAACTGCTATCACAATGAAAACAAACATGGAGGACACCTTGGAGACATTCCAGCTGGACGAAAGACTGGCGCGCGATAGCGTGCTCGTGACGCGTTTGGGGCTATGTGAATTGCGTTTGCAAAATGACAGCCGCTGGCCATGGCTGGTGCTGGTGCCGCAGCGAGAGGGCGTCAGCGAGCTGTTCGATCTTACTCCGCTTGATCAGGCCGTTCTGACATTCGAGACCAATCTTGTCGCGTCCGCCTTGAAAGAAATTACCGCGGCCACCAAGATCAATGTGGGCGCTCTGGGAAACATCGTCCGGCAACTGCATGTCCATATTATCGCCCGCAATGAAGGCGACACCTGCTGGCCCGGCCCCATCTGGGGTCACGGGACGCCCGTGCCTTATGCCGCGGGCGAAAAGGAAACTTTGATGAAAAAAATCTCCGGCGCACTCTGATGATTTCCATGAAAATTTTTGAAACCACTGCCCCCCATCCCGAAGCAAGTCTGCTGACGGCTTTTTCCAAAAATGCCCTCGATCGTTTCGCGGAAAAGCGGACGGAGGAATGCGTTGCCGATGCCCTGAAAGTCGACGGCACTCATATTTTCGCCTTTTCGGGCAGCCGGCTTGTCCTGAAGCATGACGAACAGGTCATCGACCCCCTGTTTTCCGCCTATGAGCTGGCCGAGTTGCAGCCGGATTTCGACAATGCCGTCCTGCTTGGATATCGGGAGACCGGCGAACCGCGAATCGCCGTTCCGGTTGCCGTGGCCGAAGACCAGCTGGCGAGCCACTACAAGCTTGCCGACGCCCGCACGCTTTATCGCGATCACCTGCTGGAAGAGGAATTGCTGAGCGAGGTCGCCCAGGCCGTCAGCCTCACACATTGGAACGCCGACAACCGCTTTTGCGGGAAATGCGGTGGGGCCATGGAGCTGCGAATCGGCGGCTACAAGCGCATCTGCGCCGCCTGCAGCCACACTATTTTTCCACGCACCGATCCCGTCGTCATCATGATGACGATCGATATCGAGCGCGATCTGTGCCTGCTTGGCCGCGGAGCGCATTTTGCGCCGGGCATGTATTCGTGCCTCGCCGGTTTTGTGGAACCGGGTGAGACCATCGAACAGGCTGTTCGCCGTGAAACGCACGAGGAATCCGGCGTCGAAATCGGCCGCGTCCGTTATCACGCCTCCCAGCCTTGGCCGATGCCGCATACGCTGATGATCGGCTGTTATGCCGAGGCGTTGTCTTTTGAGATCGCACGCGATGAGGTCGAGCTTGAGGATTGCCGCTGGTTCACGCGGGAAGAGGTGGCAAAGATGCTGGAGGCCCCGGCGGGCGAAGGTCTTTCTGCGCCGCCCATGGGAGCCATAGCGCATCGCCTGATGCGCGACTGGGTGGAATGGCCGAAGTAGGAGATCGCGGCAGGCTCAGCTCTGGTTGAGCTTGCCGCGCATCGCATGGCCCTTGTAGACGCCGAGAATGCGGACTTTTTCAGAGAAGAAGCGCAGCTCGTCCAGCGCATGCCGCACGGGTTCGTCATCGGGATGGCCTTCAATGTCGGCATAAAATTGCGTCGCCACGAATTTGCCGCCGAGCTGGTAGCTTTCGAGCTTCGTCATATTGATGCCGTTCGTCGCAAAGCCACCCATGGCCTTGTAGAGTGCCGCGGGAATGTTGCGGACGTTGAAAACGAAGGTCGTGACGACGATTTCTTCGCTCGACTGGCGCTTGGCCCAGTTTTCATCGCGGGACAGCACTACGAAGCGCGTGACGTTGTTTTCCGAATCCTCGACATTCTCGGCGAGAATATCGAGACCGTAAAGGCTGGCGGCAAGACGCGGCGCAAGCGCCGCCATGCTGCGGTCGCCCGTTTCGGAAACGAGTCTTGCCGATCCTGCCGTATCGCCGGCGATGACGGGTTTCCAGCCGTTGGAACGAATGATCTTGCGGCACTGGCCAAGTGCGTGGATGTGGCTGTGGACGGTGCGGATTTCGTCCTTTTTCACGCCCGGCATCACCATCAGCTGAAAGCGGATCGGCATGAAATATTCGCCGATGATATGCAGGCGCGATTCCGGCAGCAGGTGATGAATATCCGCCACGCGGCCGGCCAGAGTGTTTTCGATCGGGATCATGCCGAGATCGGCTTCGCCGTTTTCAATGGCGTTGAACGCATCCTCGAATGTCGGACACGGCAATGGTTCCATGTTCGGAAACATGTCGCGGCAGGCCATGTCGGAGTTCGCGCCGAATTCGCCCTGAAAGGCAATGCGATTGGTGATCAAGCTCATGGGACTGTCCGTTAAAGGGTTCTGCTTGCAAGAATTTTGCGGGCTTTTTCGAGATCGTGCGGTGTATCGACACCGAGCGGTACGGAGCGGACGATCTCGGCATCAATGCGCATGCCCGCTTCGAGAGCACGCAGCTGCTCCAGCCGCTCGCGCTTTTCCAGCGGTGAGGGCGGTAGACTCACGAATGTCTCGAGCGCAGCACGGCGATAGGTGTAGAGCCCGATATGATGATAAAGCGGCCCCTCGCCGTAAGGCGCGGTGGTGCGGGTGAAATAAAGCGCGCGCAGACGTGTTTCGGAAAGTGGGCTGCCCACAACTTTCACTACGTTCGGATTGGTTTTTTCTTCCTCGTCGGTGATTTCGACCGTCAGTGTCGCAATGTCGACGGCGGCGTTCTCCAGCGGGCGCAACGAGGCGCGTATAGTTTCCGCCTCGATGGTTGGAAGGTCGCCCTGAACATTGATGACATATTCCGCCTTGCCATAGGGGTCGGCCTTCTGCAGCGCTTCGAAAATGCGATCCGAACCGGATTGATGGTCGTCACGCGTCATCATCACGTCGAAACCGGCATTTTGAACCGCCGAAAATACCTGTTCGTCATCGACCGCGACGACGATTCGCTCCGCGCCGGCCTCACGTGCCCGCTGCGCAACCTGCACGATCATCGGCTTGCCACCAATGTCGGCAAGCGGCTTGCCGGGCAGGCGCGTGGAGGCCATTCGCGCCGGTATGAGGACGACAGCTTTCTCGAAATCCCGATTATTCATCCGACACCCTTCAAATCCCGCCCGAAAAGTGTCAAAACGTCACGGTGTGGGGAGCATTATTCAAGTTGCGCAGGCTGTGCAAAAGCCATAGCTTTCGAGCAATTTCAAGATGCCCGTTATATCGAGCGGATGCGAGGGAGCGCGTTTAGATGAATTCTTATGTTAATATGGGCGTTGGGGCGTTTCTGGGTACAGTATTCGTCCTGATGTCGGTGTCGATTGCGTCCGAGGGCATTTTCCATGCGCCCGCGCCCGAAAAGGAAGGTTACGCCATCGTCGCGGAAGAAAGCAGCGGCGGAACGGGCGGCGGGGAAGCGGCGGCTGCGGCCACCCCGATCGCACAGTTGCTCGCCAGCGCGGACGCCGCCAAGGGCGAAGCGGTCTTCAAGAAATGTACGAGCTGTCATACCGGAGAGAGTGGTGGTGCAAACAAGGTCGGCCCCAATCTCTTCGATGTCGTCAACCGGCCGATCGCCAGCCACGAAGGTTTCAGCTACTCCGCAGCGATGAAGGATTTCTCGAAGGGTGGATCCGAGCACTGGGATTACGATCATCTCAACTATTTTCTCGAAGCCCCGAAAAAGCACGTTCCAGGCACGGCCATGGGCTTTGCGGGTGTGAAGAAAGAAACGGAAAGAGCAGATCTTATTGCCTATCTCCGCACGCTGTCTGCGAACCCGGCGCCGCTGCCGGACCCGGCTGCAGCTCCCGCGCCGACAAATTGAAGGTGACGACAGTTCATGAGAAAAGCCCGGCAGAGATGCCGGGCTTTTCTTTTCGCAATCTTGCCTTGCCTCTCGAAGATCAGAAGCCCTTGCCGCCCCGCAACTCGGAAATCACTGTTCCGACCATGATCCTGACATCCAGCCAGACCGAAAAGTTTTCGACATAATAAAGATCGGATACGATGCGTGCCCTTGCCTTGTCGCTGCGATCCGTTGGCCCGCGCAGGCCCCGCATCTGGGCAAGTCCCGTGATGCCTGGCCGCATCCGGTGCCGCAGGTGATAGTGCGGAACCAGCTCCTCGTAGAGACGGCCGGCCGCCAGCATGCCGATGGCATGGCAGCGCGGTCCGACCAGCGACATGTCACCCTTGAGCACATTGATGAGCTGTGGCAGCTCATCAATATTCGTGCGCCGGAGAATGGCGCCGATGCGGGTTATTCTCGGGTCATTCTTCACTGTTTGCGCCACGCCGGTGGCGTCGCACATGTCTGTTCTCATTGAGCGAAATTTATAGACGCGAATCTTCCGTCCATTCATGCCCCAGCGGACCTGCGAGAACAGGACCGGCCCGCGGCTGTCGAGTTTGACGAGCGCTGCCACCGTCAGCAGGACGGGAGCCAGTGCGACGAGGGCGATGGACGCCCCCGCAATGTCCATCGTTCTTTTGAGCGCGAACTGGCCGCGTTGTAGTGGAGATACCCGTTTCTCAAAAGTGCAGGGCTGCGTTTCCGGTGTCTCGAAAGTGATGGCCGAGGAATAGGGATCGCCGAAAAAAACGGCATGGGATGAGCCTTTAGTACCCAACATAATATAGGATCCTGAAAAACTTATTTTGATAGAAGAAATTTAATTTATATGAACGATTAATAATTCATTTACCCTAAAAAGTCATCCGAAATGTAGCCGCGTCTGGGCAAATATCAATCTAAAGTTAACGTATGCACGCAGGTGTTGCGCTTCAGGCACCGATTCGCCGCCGTGGATGGGGCGGCGGCCGGTTCGGCCACCGAAAAGCGTGAAACGAAAGGGGTGAAGGACGTGGACCTCGGTCGCTTCGTCCTTCGTTCCCGGGACTTGGCGACGATTTAAAAACCTGTCAGCGACCCATCAGAATGTCGAGCAGGGTGGTTTGTTTCGGTCCCGACACGTCAGGCGCTTCACCGCCAATATCGGCCGGCGGCACAGGGCCGTTGCCGGCGGAATAACGGGGTTCGATATCCCGCGAAGGAATATTGGCCGGCGGCGTCAGCCCTCCCGGCTGCCCATCTGGCTGATTCGGGGCGGGTGATGCCGGCGCCGCGGGATAGGCGCGGTTATCAGTCGTTCCGCCGCCCAGCGCGTTGGAAATGATGTCGCCAATGGAGGAGGGCGCATTCTCCGGCGCCGGTTGCTGCATATCCATGAGCGGCGGCACGCCGCCTGCACCAAGACCGAAGAGGGGCGAAGGCGAAAGACCGGAATGAGCCGCGGTCATGAACTCTTTCCACGCCCTTGCAGGAAGGCCGCCGCCCGTGACCTTTTTCATGGAGGTGCCGTCGTCGTTTCCAAACCAGACGCCGGTCGTCAGATTGCTCGTATAGCCAACAAAGAGCGCATCGCGGAAAGACTGAGTGGTGCCGGATTTCCCCGCTGCCTGCCAGCCCTGCAGGCGCGCGGCCTTGCCGGTACCTTCGGTGATGACGCGCGACAGCATGCCGTTCATCGTGGCGGCAATTTCTTCGCTCAGCACCCGTGGCGGATTGTCATATTTGTTTTCATAAAGCACCTTGCCATCGGCATCGGTGATACGCTTCACGATGTGCGGCGTGGCTTTATAGCCGCCATTCATGAAGGGAGCATAAGAAGCTGTCAGTTCCATCAGCGACACTTCCGAAGTGCCGAGCGCGATGGAGGCATTGTTCTGCAGCTCCGATTCGATGCCCATGCGATGCGCCACCTGTGTCACCCGCTCGGGACCGACCTCCATCACCAGCTGGGCGGCGATGGTGTTCAGGGAGTTGGCCAGCGCTGTGGCCAGTGTCACTTCGCCGCGAAATTTCTTCTCATAATTTTCCGGGGTCCAGTTGCCGATACGAACAGGCCCGTCATTACGAATGGTATAGGGCGTAAGCCCGGATTCGAGGGCGGCGACGTAGACGAAGGGCTTGAATGCCGAGCCGGGTTGGCGTTTTGCCTTGGCGGCGCGGTTAAACTGGCTTTCGGCATAATCCGCACCGCCCACCACGGCCCTGATCGCGCCCGTACCATCGATGGAAACCAGTGCCGCCTGGGAGGCGCCCTGTTTTTTGCCGTCGCCCTGCAGCACGTGGGTCAGCGCCTTTTCGGCATCGCGCTCGAGATCGGGATCGATTGTCGTATCGACGACGATATCCTGCTTGACCTCGCCAACCAGGCCGCGCACCTCTTCCAGCACCATGTCGGCGGCGTAATGTTCGGCACCGGACCAGAAGCGTTTCGCTTTGGTCGGCGGCTGCGACATGGCGGTCTTGATCTCATCATCGGTAATGAAACCGACGTCGCGCATGGATTGCAGCACGACCTGCGCCCGTTCTTCCGCTGCCTGTGGGTCCCGTGCCGGCGAAAGGCGCGAGGGCGCTTTGAGAAGCCCGGCGAGCATTGCCGCTTCGCCCAGATTGACGTCGCGGGCGGATTTGTTGAAGTAGCGCCGCGAGGCCGCCTCGACGCCATAGGCGTTGGATCCGAAATAGACGCGATTGAGGTACATCGCCAGGATCTGATCCTTGGTGAACTTGTGCTCCAGCCAGAAGGACAGCAGCACTTCCTGAACCTTGCGTTCGAGGGTCCTGTCCGGCGAAAGGAAAAGGTTTTTCGCCAGCTGTTGCGTCAGTGTCGAGCCGCCCTGCACGGTTCGCCCCGTCAGCACATTCGTGACGATGGCACGTCCGAGACCAAGCGGATCGACCCCGAAATGGGAATAAAACCGCCGGTCCTCAATCGCCATCACAGCCTGTGGAATATAGGGCGACATGTCTTCCAGCGCGAGCGCCTCGCCGCCGGTCGTGCCACGGTTTGCAAGCACGCTGCCATTCACGGAAACGATCTTCACATTCGGCGGACGTTCTGGAATGGACCAGCTGCTGGCACTCGGCATGCGCGCGCCATAATAAAGCACAAGTCCGGCAATCCCGATACCGCCCCAAATGCCCAGCACGATGCACCAATAGACGAGGGACCGGATGAAACCCGTCGCCCCCCGACCTGTGCTGCGGGCGCGCTTTTCGTTTTTCGTCGCCTTGGGTCGGCGTGAAGCCTGTTTCGGTTTCTTCGGCGACTGTTTTGCAGTGCCGCTGATGCGCTCGCTGGCGTCAAGACGCAGATCGTCACCGGACTCGTGGAAATCCCCGAAGGAGGGTTCTACCCGTTCGCGTGATCTACCCTTGCCTGCCATCCAGCCGAAATCGCTCCTTTTGCGGGACCGCCTGTGCCCTGTCGGCCTCAGGCGTCTATGCCTGCGCGATCCTTAATCCAGGATGAAGAGTTTAAATGCGGCAATTTAAGGCGGGGTTAAGCCCAGGCCGGATCAAATCGGCGTCATTGGCAGACGTCGACCCATTCAGCTTTAGTCAGTTCGGCCATCACATGGGGAGAAATCCGCACCGCTGCATTGGTAGCGCCGGCTGCCGGAACCACTTCAAGATAATCTCTCAGCGATATGTCGCAAAACACAGGCAAAGGCGACGGCAAGCCGAAGGGGCATACGCCGCCGACAGGATGGCTGGTCACCGCAACCACCTCGTCCGCCCCCAGCATGCGCGGTTTCGTTCCGAAATGATCACGGAATTTCCTGTTGTCGAGGCGTTTCGTACCCGCGGTGACAACGAGCAGAATTGCATCGCCCGCCTTGAGGCAGATCGTTTTGGCGATCTGGTCTGGCTCGACGCCATGTGCTTCAGCGGCGAGCGCAACGGTTGCCGAACTGGCCTCCGTTTCAATGATTGTCACCCCGGGTGATTTTTCGGCAAAAAATGCTCTGACGGATTG
The DNA here is from genome assembly GCF_031453135.1 of Agrobacterium sp. SORGH_AS_0440. Taxonomy (NCBI): domain Bacteria; kingdom Pseudomonadati; phylum Pseudomonadota; class Alphaproteobacteria; order Hyphomicrobiales; family Rhizobiaceae; genus Agrobacterium; species Agrobacterium sp. SORGH_AS_0440. Next base: position 52,379 of record NZ_JAVIYR010000002.1, read on the forward strand.
AATAGACATGCGTATTTGTTAGGCGGTTAGAAATGGTTGTTCAAGATGTCACGACGTAGCTATGCAATAATCGCAATGCTGCGCTGCGATAGAATGTCTGTTTTTTGAGCGGCGATGTTGTATGTTCAAAACATCGAAGCGACGCACTCCTCCTCCCAGCGTCGCCCGATTGGACTGACAATACTCCTCCTCCCAATTGTCAGTCAGTTTCAAGAACCCGGCGCACCTCCTCCCGCGCCGGGTTTTTGCTATTTGGCGCTTCCTTTTTCGAGCCCTGGCGGACCCCTGATGCGATAGTTTCGTTCAAAGAAACTTGACTTTCAGCCCCTTCCAACCTAGGTACTTCGCCATCGATATTTGTTTGACGACCAGAGCTTCGGCGTCTTTCCAGACGCTCACGACGATCTTTTCCTTCAAATTCGACCCCAAGACCGCGCTGCTCGCAGCGCAAATACAATTGCCAACGGAAGGAAATCGTTATGGCGACTGGTACAGTAAAGTGGTTCAACGCAACCAAGGGCTACGGCTTCATTCAGCCGGACGACGGTTCGCAGGACGTATTCGTTCACATCTCGGCTGTTGAGCGCGCAGGTCTGACCGCCCTCAACGACGGCCAGAAGCTTTCTTACGAGCTGATGCAGGACCGCCGCTCTGGCAAGATGTCCGCAGGCAACCTCGTCGCTGCCTGATACGCAACAGGCCCGAAAGGGTTTCTTGCATGAACTGAAAGGCCGGATTTTTCCGGCCTTTTTCTTTGGAAGGAAGTCCGGCGGGCGGGGTCTTGAAAACGGCGGTACGTATACCGATATAGAGTTCAACAGTGTTTAGATGAAAACTGTCAGGGGCGTCTTAAGATGCCGCTGTTGTTGCGTTAACCAAAGATTAACCAAAACAGATGATCCTGATTGTGAAAGCAGCGTCGGAAATCGACGCGCTCTGAAACATCAGACCGTTGAACCGCTTTGACCACGGATGTACTGGCATTGACGGAAAACGGATGGAAAGGTCGGGCTTGCCCGGCCTTTTTGTTTTTGGAGTGAGCGGAGGCGCCCGACCAGTGGCGCCTCCTCTTTTTTATTTCGCGGCCAGTGCGTCGAGAATGCGGATCCAGGAGCGAATGCCCTTGTGGAAGGACTGCAGGTCGTATTTTTCATTCGGCGAATGAATGCGATCGTCCGTCAAGCCGAAACCGACGAGCAGCGAATCCATGCCGAGCATCTTCTGGAAATCGCCCACGATCGGGATAGAGCCGCCCATGCCGATCACGACGGCCGGTTTGGGCCACTCTTCCGAAAGGGCGTTCTTCGCCTTGGTCAGGACGGGTGAATCGTATGAAAGCTGGATCGCCGGCGATGCGCCATGCTCGTGGAATTCCACGGAGCAATCAGCCGGAATTTTCGAGCGTACATAGGCCCGGAAGTTTTCGCGAATGGCGGCGGGGTTCTGTTCGCCGACAAGGCGGAACGATACCTTGGCGGAAGCTTTTGCTGCAATAACGGTCTTGAAGCCATCACCGGTGTACCCGCCTATGATGCCGTTGACCTCCGCTGTCGGCCGCGCCCAGGTCTGTTCCAGCACGGAGCGGCCCTTTTCACCCGAGGGAACCGAAAGGCCCACTTCACCGAGGAAGGTTTCTGCGGTGCGGCCCAGCGTTTCCCAGGCAGCCTTGATATTGGCGGGCGTTTCTTCCACGCCGTCATAGAAGCCGTCGAGCGTCACGCGGCCGGTCTCGTCATGCAGGCCAGCGAGAATGTCGGTCAGGATGTGGATGGGGTTTGCGGCGGCACCACCGAAAAGACCCGAATGCAGATCGCGATCGGCGGCGGTGATGACGATTTCTTCGCCGACCAGACCACGCAGCGCCGCGGCAATGGCGGGCGTATCCCGGTCCCACATGCCGGTATCGCAGACCAGGGCATAATCTGCCTTCAGCTCTTCCGCATTCGCTTCGAGGAACGGCTTCAGCGAGGGCGAACCGGATTCTTCTTCACCTTCAAAAAGAATGGTGACGCGCACCGGCAGGCCGCCATTCACGGCCTTGTAGGCGCGGCAGGCCTCCACGAAGGTCATCAGCTGGCCCTTGTCATCCGCCGTACCGCGTCCTGTAATCACCTGACGGCCTGCGCCGATATCCTTGACGGCGGGTTCGAAAGGATCGTTTTCCCAGAGATCGAGCGGATCGACCGGCTGTACATCATAATGGCCGTAGAAAAGCACATGTGGGGCGTCTTCATTGGCCGCATCGTGATGCGCCACCACCATGGGGTGACCGGCTGTATCGCGAACGGAGGCGGTAAAGCCGAGCGCTGAAAGCGTTCTCACGAGCCATTCCGCCGCCTTGCGGCACTCGGCCTTGTAAGCGGGGTCCGTGGAAATCGACGGAATGCGGACGAGTTCAAACAGTCGCTCGAGGCTGGAGGTGAGATTGTCATCGGCAGTGGAAAGAATGGGGGAAACGTCTGTCATCGCTGATCCTGTCATGTCTGTCGTGACCCGGCGATAAGACGAAACATCCGGGCATCGCGCATCGCGGGAAACAAGGGCCGGCGTGTCGTGAATCGGCAAACGCGCGGCCGCGGGAACGATAGAGCAGTTCAGGAAAACTGCGAAGCGGTTTCGAGTTGGAACCGCTATTTTGCTTTTTTTGCGCTCTCGATGGCGCGGCGCATATATTCCAGCAGAAGCTGGCGTTCAAAACGCCGGAAATCCGCAAGCAACATGTCTTCGGTGGCCTCAGAAGCGGCAATGGCATTCGCTTCCAGGTCCCTGCCGCGCTGCGTCAATTCGATGATCTGGGCGCGGCGGTCAGCGGGATGCGTCTTTCGCACGATCAGCCCGTCGCGCTCCATGCGTGAGAGCGTGTTAGCAAGCGTTGCCTGTTCGACATCGATTCTGTCGAGCAACTGCCTTTGCGTCAGCCCTTCTTCATGCCAGAGCTCGATGAGAATGGGGAATTGGCCGGGAGAGAAGCCCAATGCGGCGGCTCTTTTCTGCAGCGCCATAGTGAACTCCCGCGCCATTTTGGCGGCGAGATAGATGGCCGATTCATCCCGGGAAAACCCCATTCCTCCGTCCCTCAGACAGTTTGGCCAGGCGGCGCCGGCAATTCAATAGTGCGATATATATCGCACGATATGTTTTTGCCAGCTGGTAACAGGCGCAAAATAAAACCGCCATGGCCTGGAGGGGACGGCCATGGCGGTCATATTGGAGGACAAAGGCCCGGAGAGGGGGAAAGGCCTTTGTCCGGTCTGACGCGGCGGGGGACGAGCCAGCTATCAGACTACGGCGTGATCAGGCGCCGTCCTCTAAGAAATGTGTCTGCAAATGCGGCTTTTCAAGGGAAAGATGGATTACAAATCGGTAAGGTATGAGCCGGCGTTTCAAAACTCTCGCCTCCTGCGCTCCACGTAAACAAGCAGCGCAAAACCCACTCCAGCAAGCGCAGCTGTTGTACATAAAAAAAAGAGTGCCTGGCGGCCGACGCCAAGCTCTGAGGGCAAAATGGCCAGAACGAGAAACGCAGTAAAAAGTGCTGCGTTGGCGACAAGATAAAGGGCCGTTCCAGCGGGGCTTTGCAATGCGACGGCGGAAAAACTGCTGAGCCCTTGGATAGCCGTGCAATACATCATGGCTAGCAGCCCGTGATGAAAAATCTCCGTTGTATCACTCCCTCCAAACCAAGAGAGGAGAACAGTGGCGGCGGTCAATGAGATCCCACCTGTTAATGCTGATACTATACGGTCGCGCAAGGTAGGCTCCCTAACTCCGGGAAATTTTAAAGTGATATCTATTTAACGGTTCTCACCATGTCTGCTTCTCTGAAGCATTCCTAAAGCAAAATTCGCGCCGCCTACGACTATGACGAACAGGCAGAAATAGAGGATCTGACCGCGCAGATCGTTGGGCAATGGATCAATGACAATTAGCAAGAATACACCGAGAACTGCCGCTTCGAGAGCATGATACTCGAGCATCGTCAAAATGCCACGGCGGTGGTCTTGTTCTCTTGGAAAAAAATGGCGCAGTCCCGTCGTCGCCAGAAGATAAAGTGGTGCAAGCAGGGACTTCTGAAAAATAGCAACCCCATCCTCGCCGTTGAACCACACGAAAAGACCTGTCGCAGTGGCGAATAAAAGCGCTCCAAAATAAGTTTGTAAGACAGCATTTTTCGACATCGGCTTTTCCCTAGAAATCATCAAAGATATAGCCTCGCATCCGATCTCGACGATAGACCTTTCGCCTCTGGCGCGCTATCCATGCTACCCATGAAAAAAGGCGATCATCTCTTCCTCGTTGACGGGTCCGGTTTCATTTTCCGGGCCTTCCATGCCATCCCGCCGCTGAACCGCAAGTCGGACGGGCTGCCGGTCAACGCCGTTTCCGGCTTCTGCAACATGTTGTGGAAGCTCCTGAAGGATGCCCGCAACACCGATGTCGGCGTGACGCCCACGCATTTTGCGGTAATTTTCGATTATTCGTCAAAGACATTCCGCAATGAGCTTTATGATCTCTATAAAGCCAATCGCACGGCGCCGCCGGAAGATCTGGTGCCGCAATTCGGGCTGATACGGGAGGCGACGCGCGCCTTCAACCTTCCCTGCATCGAGACGGAAGGCTTCGAGGCGGACGATATCATCGCCACCTATGCCCGGCAGGCGGAGGCCATTGGGGCCGATGTCACCATCATCTCCTCCGACAAGGATCTGATGCAGCTCGTCACTGCCAATGTCCACATGTACGATGCGATGAAGGACAAGCAGATCGGCATCCCCGATGTCATAGAGAAATGGGGCGTGGGTCCCGAAAAGATGATCGACCTGCAGGCCATGACCGGCGATTCGACCGACAATGTTCCGGGCATCCCCGGCATCGGTCCAAAGACGGCCGCGCAACTGCTGGAAGAATACGGCGATCTCGATACGCTGCTCGCCCGGGCAGGTGAGATCAAGCAGCAGAAGCGTCGGGAAAATATCATCGCCAATGCGGAACTTGCTCGTATTTCCAGACAGCTCGTGGCACTGAGGACCGACGTGCCGCTGGATCAGCCGCTTGAAGCACTGGTGCTGGAACCTCAGAACGGCCCGAAACTCATTGCCTTCCTGAAGGCGATGGAATTCACCACGCTGACGCGGCGGGTTGCCGAAGCGACAGAGACCGATGCTTCCGCCATTGAGGCCGCCAATGTGCCGGTTCAGTGGGGCGCTGACGCCCATGGTCCCGATCTCGATGCGCCGGCCGCTCCGACTGCGGGCGAAGCGGCCGCTGGCGTAACGGGCACTGCGGCTTCGCCCGCTATTCCGGCGCGGAAAGGTGTCGGGGAGGGCAGCGCGCCGGCTGATCTTGCCACCGCCCGCCAGACGCTTTTTGCCGCCGCCAAGATCGACACGAGCGCCTACACGACGATCAGGGATCTTGCGACGCTGGACCTCTGGGTTGCGGCGGCGCGGGAAACGGGGGTCGTCGCGTTCGATACGGAAACGACCTCGCTTGATCCGATGCAGGCGGAGCTCGTCGGGTTTTCGCTGGCAATCGCCGATAATGGCAAGGATGCCTCGGGCAGCGATATACGCGCCGCCTACATTCCCTTGACGCACAAGACTGGCTCCGGCGGCGATCTATTCAGCGATGGTATCAGGCTCGCCGAAGGCCAGGTGCCCTTTGACGAAGCACTGGTCCGTCTCAAGGACTTGCTTGAAGACGAGGCCGTGCTGAAGGTCGCGCAAAATCTCAAATATGACTATCTGCTCATGAAACGCCATGGCGTCGTCATGCAGAGTTTCGACGATACGATGCTGATCTCCTATGTGCTTGAGGCTGGCAAAGCGACGCACGGCATGGATTCGCTGTCCGAACGTTGGCTCGGCCATACGCCGATCCCCTATAAGGACGTGGCGGGATCGGGCAAGTCGAGCGTTACCTTCGATTTTGTCGACATCGACAAGGCGACGGCATATGCAGCGGAGGACGCTGACGTCACCTTGCGGCTGTGGATGGCGCTGAAGCCGCGGCTTGTTTCAGAACGGCTGACCAAGGTTTACGAGCGGCTGGAACGTCCGCTGGTGCCTGTTCTGGCGAATATGGAGGAGCGTGGCATCACCGTCGACCGGCAAATCCTCTCACGTCTTTCCGGCGAACTCGCCCAGAAGGCGGCAGCGTTTGAAGAGGAAATCTACGAGCTGGCCGGCGAGCGTTTCAACATCGGCTCGCCAAAGCAGCTCGGCGACATCCTGTTCGGCAAGATGGGCCTGCCGGGCGGCTCCAAGACCAAGACCGGCCAATGGTCGACCTCGGCACAGGTGCTGGAGGATTTGGCGGCTGAAGGTATTGAACTACCCCGCAAGATCGTCGACTGGCGGCAGCTGACGAAGCTGAAATCCACCTATACGGATGCTCTGCCGGGATATATCCACCCGGAGACGAAACGTGTGCATACATCCTATGCGCTGGCCTCCACCACAACAGGCCGTCTGTCGTCCTCGGAACCGAACCTTCAGAACATCCCCGTCCGCACGGCGGAAGGGCGAAAAATCCGCACGGCTTTCATCTCGACGCCCGGCCACAAGCTTCTTTCCGCCGACTACAGCCAGATCGAACTGCGCGTGCTGGCCCATGTCGCCGATATTCCGCAGCTTCGCAACGCCTTCGAAAACGGCATCGACATTCATGCCATGACGGCTTCGGAAATGTTTGGTGTGCCTGTCGAAGGCATGCCCTCGGAAGTGCGCCGCCGCGCCAAGGCCATCAATTTCGGCATTATCTACGGTATTTCGGCTTTCGGTCTCGCCAACCAGCTCGGTATCGCCCGTTCTGAAGCCGGCGAATATATCAAGAAATATTTCGAGCGTTTTCCCGGCATCCGCGACTACATGGAGGCGACAAAGGCTTTCGCCCGTGAGAACGGTTATGTCGAGACGATTTTCGGCCGCCGCGCCCATTATCCGGAAATCCGCTCGTCCAACCCTTCCGTGAAGGCCTTCAACGAGCGCGCCGCCATTAACGCCCCGATCCAGGGCTCCGCGGCGGATATAATACGGCGCGCCATGGTCCGTATCGAACCGGCGCTGGAGGCTGAAAACCTGTCCGCCCGCATGCTGTTGCAGGTGCATGACGAACTCATCTTCGAGGTCGATGAAGCGGAAATCGAGAAAACTCTGCCCGTCGTCGTCTCGGTCATGGAAAATGCGGCCATGCCGGCAATCTCCATGAAGGTGCCATTGCAGGTGGATGCCCGCGCGGCTGACAACTGGGACGAGGCGCATTGACCGGCTTTTGGCCGGTCTATGTCATGGCTGTGTCGCGTGCACGGATTAGAGGAAACCCTTCACGAGGAGTTTCCCATGCACGCCCCGCTCGTCTCGAAAGATCTCGGCTATATTTCTGCTGCCTGTCATGATCAGCCGCCGCGCCATCTCGGCAGCCGCTTTAATGAGAATGGTGAGTTTCTGCCTGAGCCGGGCAATACGGTCGTCTGCCATCCTGTCGGGGGCTCGCAGACCGAAAACGCGATCATTGCGACGCGTCGGCGCTTCCTGGATATGCCGGAGGCATCCCAGCTTGCTTTCACACCGGCTTCCAGCCTGCACATGACGGTGTTTCAGGGCATCATCGAGTTTCGGCGTGCTCTGCCCTATTGGCCGCAGACAATGCCGCTTGATACACCGATCGACACGATGACGGACTATTATCGCGACCGCCTTTCTGCTTTTCCGGCGCTGCCGGGATTCAACATGCAGGTCACCGGTTTGCGGCCGGTAGGTCTGGTCCTGACGGGAGCCACGCCCGAGGATGATCGCATTGTGGCCCTGTGGCGGGATGCATTCGCCGATTTCTTCGGATATCGCCATCCTGATCATGACAGCTACGAGTTTCACATCACCCTGTCCTACATCATCAGCTGGTTCAAGCCTGAGTGCCTGCCGCGCTGGCAGGCGATGCTTGACGAGGAACTGGAAAAGCTGCGCGCCGCGGCGCCAGTTATGGAGATGCGTCCGCCGGCTTTCTGTGAATTCAGGGATATGAACCACTTCAAGGAGCTGGTTGTTTTCGATAGAAGGTGAAGCATGATTGGCATTGCCTGAGGGCAGTTTGCCGCATGGTTTTTGCCGAATCGGAAAAAATGCGCGTCAGGGCTGGTCAAAGCCCGTTTGGGCATGTATAAGCGCGCCAAATTTCCGATATCGAGACATCCGACATTCGGCCTTTGGTTCTGGCCGGTTCCGTTGTTTCGCCGCTTAAGTGGAGTAACAAAAATGGCTGTACCAAAAAGAAAAACAAGCCCGTCCAAGCGTGGCATGCGCCGCTCGGCTGACGGTCTCAAGTCTGCGACCTATGTTGAAGACAAGAACTCCGGCGAACTGCGCCGTCCGCACCATATCGATCTGAAGACCGGTATGTATCGCGGCCGTCAGGTTCTGACGCCGAAGGAAAGCGCATAAGCTTTTCCGACGTGACTTTGCAAAAACCGGCCCTCGTGGCCGGTTTTTTGTTTTTAGCGAGCTATGACGGTGTCCAGCGCTCACTTGGAAAATCTCGTCACTCCTCCTACACTCGCTTCGGGAGAGCGGGTTCGATGCCTGCCGCGTGAGGGGAGTTTCGGTGAAATATCGCTGGATTTTGCTGATGATGCTCGGTCTTGGCCTCGGTTACGGCGCCGTGACAAAAGGAAGCGGCGTCATTGCAGAAAGCTATTTCGGTGAAATGTCCGAGCAGGGGCGCACGACGCTCCGGCTTGCCGTCTCCGCCCTTGGCGGGCTGTTGAATCGTTACGAGCCGCTGCCTGCCTTGATTGCAGATCATGATGACATTGAGGAGCTGGTCGCACATCCCAAGGATGAAGCCCTGCGACAGCGCGCCAATGTTTACCTCAAATCCATCAACACCCTGCTGGAATCCTCCGATATCTACATCATTACGCTGGATGGCGAGACAATCGCGGCCAGCAACTATGATGGTCCGACAAGCTTCGTCGGTGAGAATTTCAGCTACCGTCCCTATTTTCAGGATGCGGCGAAGGGCCTGCAGTCGCGGTTCTTCGCGCTCGGCACGACCTCGCACAAGCGCGGATATTATTTCTCCGCGCCTATTCTCTTCAATGCGGAAATAAAGGGCGTCATCGTCTTCAAGGTCGACATCGAAGGCATAGAGGCCTCCTTCGGCGATGGCGAAAACCGTATTCTTGTGTCGGATCCCGAAGGCATCATTTTCATGACCGGCACACCGCAATGGCTTTATTCCGGCCTGATGCCGCTGACGCCCGAGAGACTGGCGCGTACCGAGGCCTCACGCCGTTACGCCAATGCCACACTGAAGGAACTGCCGCTGAAACACGGCAGTTTCGGCTCGCATCAGCTGATGACGATTACCCAGAACGAGGGGGACAGGGAATATATGGTCCTGTCTCAGCCGATGGCGGATGCAGGATGGACCGTCAGCGTGCTGATGGATACCGGTTCATTGCGGACACAGGTGAAGACGGCAATGATCGCGATCATCCTGTGCCTGTGTCTGGCAGCCGCGCTGATCGCGGCGATGCTGCAGAGACGGCGACGGCTGCGTGAACGGCTGACCCATCAGGCAGAAGCCCAGGCGGAGCTGGAACGTCGGGTCGAGGAACGCACTGCCGATCTGGCGCGTGTGAACGAGGAGATCGAACACGAAATCGCCGAGCGCCGCCAGACGGAAAAACAATTACGCAAGATGCAGAATGATCTGGTGCAGGCGGGCAAGCTTGCGGCGCTCGGACAGATGTCGGCAGCCTTGTCGCATGAAATCAACCAGCCGCTTGCCGCAGCCAAGAATTATGCCGAAAACGCGTCGCTTCTTGTAGAGCGCGGGCGGCTGGACGAGGTCAGGGAAAACCTCAGGCGCATATCGGGGCTGATCGATCGCATGGCCTCGATCAGCAGGCACCTCAGGAATTTCGCCCGAAAGCCGAACGAAAAAATGACTGCGGTCAGCCTGGAAACCGTGCTTCGCGACACGCTTGAAATCGTCGGTGCCCGGTTGAAGGCCGCCAATGCGGTGCTGGATGTCAATCTCGGCCCGGTGTCACTTGCGGTGAAAGCTGGTCCGGTGCGGCTGCAGCAGGTGCTCGTCAACATCATTTCCAACGCGGCGGACGCCGTGGAGGGGCGCGAGGATCGGCGCATCGCGCTCGAGGCCGTACAGCACGGCCAGACGGTTTCCGTCTTCATCCGCGACCGGGGACCAGGCGTTCCGCCGGCAATTTCGGATCGCATCTTCGATCCGTTTTTCACCACCAAGGGTGTGGGGCGTGGCCTCGGCCTCGGGCTTTCCATCTCCTATAACATCATCAAGGATTTTGGCGGCCAGTTGCGGGTGAGAAATCATGAGGAAGGGGGCGCGGAATTCGAGATCGAATTGCCCGCCGCCGCCTGGCGCATGGAGGCGGCTGCGGAATGACCATGTCGCGGGTTTTGCTGATCGATGACGAAGAGGAACTGCGCTTCTCCACTGCCCAGGCGCTGGAGCTTTCCGGTTTTGCCGTTACCATGCTGGCGAGCGCCGAACACGCGCTCGAACTCATCGGCTACAGTTTTGATGGTGTCGTGGTCAGCGACATCCGCATGCCCGGCATGGACGGCATGACACTGCTGCAGAAGGTGAGGGAGCTCGATGCGGAAATACCTGTGATTCTGATGACGGGTCACGGGGATGTTCAGCTGGCGGTCAACGCCATGCGCAATGGCGCCTATGATTTCATCGAGAAGCCGTTCACACCGCAATATCTCGCGGGCATCATCAAGCGGGCCAATGACCGGCGGGCGCTGGTGCTGGAAAATCGCCGTCTCAAGGCGGTGGCGGGCAAGCATGACGATCTCGAAACGCGCCTGCCGGGCAGAACCCAGGTGATGGTCGATCTGCGGTACCGCATTCGCGCCATCGGTGCGACGGATGCCGATACATTAATCGTCGGCGATACAGGCGCAGGCAAGGAGGTGGTCGCGCGGGCATTGCACGATATCAGCAGCAGAGCCAACCGGCCCTTTGTCGCGATCAACTGTGCGGCGCTTCCGCAGACATTGATTGAGAGCGAGTTGTTTGGTCACGAGGCCGGCGCCTTTCCGGGCGCGCTGCGCCCACGTTATGGCAAGTTCGAACACGCGCGCGGCGGCACCATCCTGCTGGATGAAATCGGCTCTATGCCTTTCGAACTGCAGGGCCGATTGCTTCGCGTGCTGCAGGAAAGAGTGATTACCCGTCTCGGCTCGAATGAAACGGTCGAACTCGACGTGCGCTTCATTGCCACCAGCAAGGTAGATCTGGAACAGGAAGTTGCGGCTGGCCGTTTTCGCGCCGACCTTCTTTACCGCCTCAACGTCGCGACAATTCTCGTGCCGTCGCTCTCGCAGCGCAGCCCGGATATTCCGCTGCTCTTCCTCCATCTGGTACGAGAAGCTGCCGCCCGCTACGGGCGGGAGGATATGGAGGTGCCGCAGCACCTGCTCTCCGCTGTTTCGCTCAGGGAATGGCCGGGCAACGTCCGGGAATTGCGCAACGCTGCGGACCGCTTCGCGCTGGGCCTGGAAACCGACGTGTCCGATGCGTCGCCGGCGTTTCAGGATGATGGCAGGTCGGCTCTCGCCCCGAGGGTCGCGGCATATGAAAAAAGCCTGATTGCGCAGGCCATCGCAGCCCATGGGGGAAATCTGAAATCCGTTTATGAGAACCTCGGCATCTCCCGCAAAACCCTTTACGAGAAGATGCAGAAATACGAGCTTCACCGGCATATGACCGAGATGTGATGGGTGGATTTCCACCCATCTTTAGGCCGTCATGGGTTGAAATCCACCCATTATCTTTGGTTACACGGATAAAACTGCGTTTCATCGCAACAGTGCCGTTGCTGAATGTCACTTCGGGATCGCAAATATCGTCACCCCGGCCGCCATGGAGGAGCATGCGCGGCTGAAGTGGCGATCATTTTCATCCGGGAGGAATCGATGAAAATACTGAAGACAGTTTCCGGCCTTGCTGCCGCCGCTGCCGTTTCCCTTTTCGCGCTGTCCGCATCCGCTCAGACCTATCCCGAGCGTAACATCACCATGGTCGTGCCTTTCTCGGCCGGTGGCCCGACGGACACGGTGGCGCGTCTTGTGGCTGAATCCATGTCGAAGGATCTCGGCCAGCAGATCATCGTGGAAAATGTCGGCGGCGCCGGCGGCACGCTTGGCGCCGGCCGCGTTGCCTCGGCAGATCCCGATGGTTACACCATCCTTCTCCACCACATCGGCATGGCGACCAGCGCCACGCTCTATCGAAAGCTCGCTTACGACACGACCAGTGCTTTCGAATATGTTGGTCTGGTCACGGAAGTACCGATGACCATCCTGTCGCGCAAGAACCTTGAGACCACGGACCTCAAGGGGCTGATCGATTACGCCAAGGCGAACAAGGACAAGGTCACCGTTGCCAATGCCGGCATCGGCGCGGCCTCTCATCTGTGCGGCATGCTGTTCATGAGCGCCATCGAGACGCCGCTCGTTACCGTTCCCTACAAGGGCACCGGTCCTGCCATGACCGACCTGCTCGGTGGCCAGGTCGACATCATGTGCGACCAGACCACCAACACCACCAAGCAAATCCAGGGCGGCACTGTGAAGGCTTACGCCGTAACCTCGCCGAAGCGGCTGGATGTGCTGAAGGACGTGCCGACAGTTGCCGAAGCTGGCTTGCCCAAACTCGAAGTCGGCATCTGGCACGGCATCTACACGCCGAAGGGCACGCCTGCGGAAATCAACGAAAAGCTCTCCAAGTCGCTGCAGGTCGCGCTGAAGGACAAGAATGTCGCGGCGCGTTTTGCCGAACTCGGCACTACGCCGTCGCCGGAAAGCGATGCGACACCGGCGGCGCTGAAGGCCAAGCTTGAAAGCGAAATCGCCCGCTGGAAGCCGGTGATTGAGGCTGCCGGCCAATATGCCGACTGATGAACGCGGAAAGACCGGCGGTTTCCTGCCGCCGGTCGACCGTGATCAACTTTAACAGGCGAACCGGCTGAATGTCGGCCGCCGTGGAGGGGCATCTTTCATGAAGTCGTTATTTAATGACCCTGCCGAAGCAGTCTGCGGGGCAATTTTTATGGGGCTTGGCGTTTTTTTTGCCTTGCAGTCCTATGGTCTGGAAATCGGAACCGCCTTCCGTATGGGGCCGGGCTACTTCCCGCTGGTACTCGCGATCATCCTGATCCTGCTTGGCGGCGTCATATTCCTGCGCGCAACCCGGCCGGCTGGCGAGGGCATCGGCGCAATCGCCTGGCGCGGCATATTTTTCATCCTGCCTGCACCGATCTTTTTCGGTTTCACTGTTCGGGGCCTGGGTTTTGTGCCGGCGCTGTTTTTCAGCGCGCTCATTGCGTCCTTCGCCTCACACAAGATGAGCCCGTTGATGGCGGTCGTTCTTTCCGCGGCTATCACTGTCTTCTCCGTCGCTGTTTTCAATTATGGTCTTGGCCTGCCTTTCCAGCGCTTCGGCCCCTGGCTCAACTTCTGAGGTATAGCGATGGATTTGCTCGATAATCTTGCGCTCGGTTTCGTCACCGCCTCGTCGCTGGCAAACCTCTTTTTCTGCCTGATCGGCGTGCTGCTTGGCACCCTCATCGGCGTTCTGCCCGGCATCGGCGCGACGGCGACGATCGCCATGTTGCTGCCGATCACCTTCCAGCTTGAGCCCGTCTCGTCGCTGATCATGCTCGCCGGCATCTATTACGGTGCGCAATATGGTGGATCGACCACGGCGATCCTGATCAATATGCCCGGCGAATCGTCCTCTGCCGTCACCGCCATCGATGGTTACCAGATGGCACGCAAGGGCAAGGCGGGTGCAGCGCTTGCCATCGCCGCCATCGGATCGTTCTTCGCCGGCACGGTGTCAACCTTCCTCGTCGCAATCTTCGCGCCGCCGCTCACGGCAATCGCGCTGGAATTCGGCGCGGCGGAATATTTCTCGCTGATGGTCGTCGGCCTTGTGTCTTCCATCGCGCTCGCCCATGGCTCCATCGTCAAGGCGTTGGCCATGGTCGTGCTTGGCCTGCTGCTCGGTCTCGTCGGAACGGATATCTATAGCGGCACGCCGCGCTTCACCCTCGGTATCCGCGAATATGCCGATGGCCTGAATTTCGTGGCTGTGGCTGTGGGTGTCTTCGGTATCGCCGAAATCCTGCGCAACCTCGAAAACGAGCGGACCCGTTCGGTGCTGATCGCCAAGGTTAGCGGCTTGATGCCGACCAAGGATGATTTCAAGCGAATGGTAGGGCCGGTTCTGCGCGGCACGGCCATTGGTTCGGCTCTCGGCATCCTGCCGGGTGGCGGGGCGATCCTTGCCGCCTTTGCCTCCTACACCGTGGAGAAACGTGTCTCCAAGAACCCGGAAGAATTCGGTCATGGTGCGGTCGCCGGTGTGGCCGGTCCGGAATCGGCCAACAATGCCGGCGCCCAGACGTCGTTTATTCCGCTGCTCACGCTCGGCATTCCGGCCAATCCGGTGATGGCGCTGATGATCGGCGCGATGATCATTCAGGGCATCGTTCCCGGTCCGAATGTGGCGACCGAACAGCCAGCGCTGTTCTGGGGCATCATCGCCTCCATGTGGATCGGCAATCTGATGCTCGTCATCCTCAACCTGCCGCTGATCGGGCTGTGGGTGAAGCTGCTGACGGTGCCCTACTACGTGCTCTTCCCGATCATCATGGCCTTCTGCGCCATCGGGGTCTACAGCGTCAATTCAAACGTCTTCGATCTCTATGCCGTCGCCTTCTTCGGCTTCATCGGTTACGTGCTGGTGAAACTGCGCTGCGAACCTGCCCCTTTGCTGCTCGGCTTCGTGCTCGGTCCGCTGCTGGAGGAGAACCTGCGGCGCGCCATGATCCTGTCGCGTGGCGATCCGTCGACCTTCGTGACCCGGCCGATCAGCGCCACCCTGCTTTTCATTGCGCTCGCCGTGCTGATCATCGTCTTCCTCCCCAGCGTGAAAAAGAAGCGCGAAGAGGTTTTCGTAGAAGAAGACTGAGAATGCGATAAACTCAAAAGGCCGGCGATGTCTCCATCGCCGGCTTTTCTGTCTCTGTTTCCGCCATGCCGAATTCGCTTCACGAAAGCGACATATAGTTGACTCGCGAGCCTTTAGGCCCAAGGAAGGGCTGGAAAGAGAGGTCACCATGACGTCGGAAACCGAAGAACGGATCATCGCGCTCGAGGAAACGGTCGCGCATCAGGTGAAGGTGATAGAGGAACTGTCGGACCAGCTGGCGGAGCAGTGGAAGGTTGTTGAACAGACCCGCGCCAAGCTTGATCGCCTGACGGAGCGGTTCCTGAGTCTTGAGGAGCAGTCATTGGACGCGCCCGCCATCACAAGGCCACCGCATTACTGACGGGAGAACAGCATGAAAAACGACACAGCCAAGCTCGCTGAAGAAATCGTCGATTTCTGGAAGAAGGCTGGCCCGGAAAAATGGTTCGACAAGGACGCCGCCTTCGACAGTCACTTTCACGACCGGTTCCGTGACGCTCATTTCGCTGCCGCAAGGCGGGAACTGGATGGCTGGCTGGAGGGTGCAGAAAGCAGCCTCGCCTTGATGCTGCTGCTGGATCAGTTTCCGCGCAACTGCTTTCGCGACACGGCCCACATGTATGCGACCGATCCTCTGGCGCGGCTTTTGGCCGATGAAGCCGTCCGGCGCGGACATGATCAGGCAGTGAGTGAGGATCTGCGGGTCTTCTTCTATCTACCGTTTTCTCACGCAGAAGATCTGGAGGCGCAGCACCGGGCGTGCCGTCTCAATCGGCCGCTCGGCGGGCTTTATCTGCATCACGCCGAAGAACATCGCGAGATCATCGAACGTTTCGGCCGCTTTCCGCATCGTAACAAGATATTGTTGCGGGAAACGACACCGGAGGAGCGGCGATATCTGGAAGAGGGCGGCTTTTCAGGCTGACCCCAAAAAGAAAACGCCGCCAGTCCAAGGGATGGCGGCGTTTCTGATGGTGAAGAACGGCGGCACTCAGCCGTCGAAGAATTCCTTCATCCGGGCGAAGAAGCCCGTCGATTCCGGATTATTCTCCTTGGAAGACAGCTGCTCGAACTCCTGCAGCAGCTCGCGCTGTCGCTTGCTGAGTTTCTGCGGCGTCTCGATCTGAATCTGGATATAGAGATCGCCCGTCTGCGCCGAACGCAGCACCGGCATGCCCTTGCCCTTCAGACGGAACTGCTTGCCCGGTTGGGTGCCTTCCGGAACCGTGACGCGCGACTTCGTGCCATCGAGCGTCGTGACATCGAAGGTGCCGCCAAGCGCTGCCGTCGTCATCGAGATCGGCACGGTGCAATAGAGATCGGCTCCATCACGCTGGAAGAACTCATGCGGACGCACGGACAGGAAGATGTAGAGATCGCCCGCCGGACCGCCACGCATGCCGGCTTCGCCTTCGCCCTGCAGGCGAATGCGTGTGCCATCCTCGATGCCCGAGGGAATGTTGACCGAGAGCGAGCGCTCTTCCGTTACGCGGCCCTGACCATGGCACTTGCCGCAGGGGTCGGAGATCGTCTGTCCACGGCCATGGCAGGTGGGGCAGGTGCGCTCCACCGAGAAGAAGCCCTGCGCGGCGCGCACGCGGCCTGAACCCTGGCAGGTGGCGCATGTCTTCGGCTGCGTGCCGGGCTTGGCGCCCGAGCCGGAACAGACGTCGCAGGTGATCGAGGTCGGAACCCTGATCTGCGCCGTCTTGCCGGTGAAGGCTTCTTCCAGCGTGATTTCCATGTTGTAGCGAAGATCGGCACCGCGTTCGCGACCGCCGGAAGACCGGCGCGCGCGACCGCCGCCCATCATCTCGCCGAAGATGTCTTCGAAAATATCCGAGAAGCCGCCATTGGCGAAACCGCCGCCGCCAAAGCCGCCACCGCCGCCCATGCCGCCATTTTCAAAGGCCGCATGGCCGAAACGATCGTAGGCCGCGCGCTTCTGCGGATCCTTCAACGTTTCGTATGCTTCGTTGATTTCTTTGAATTTCCGTTCGGAATCGGCATCATCAGGGTTTTTGTCCGGATGGTACTTCATCGCGAGTTTGCGGAAGGCGCTTTTCAGCTCTTTTTCGTCCGCAGTCTTGCTGACGCCGAGTGTTTCGTAAAAGTCTGCTTTCGCCATTCAGTTAACAAGCCCCGCAAATGGATTTCCGGCTGCACGCGGCAGCCGGATGTCTTGCATAAATTGTCAGGAGACGGAAAGTCGCGCGATTATGCGGACTTCTTGTCGTCCTTGATTTCTTCGTAGTCGGCGTCGACAACGTCATCCTTGCCGCCTTCAGAAGCATCGCCGGCCTCGGCCTGCTGCGCTTCATAGATGGCCTGACCGAGCTTCATGGAGACTTCCATGAGGGTCTGGGTCTTCGCCTGGATGTCGTCGGCGTCAGGCTCGGAAGCCTCAACCGCGGTCTTCAGGGTGGCAATGGCGTCTTCGATCGCCTTGCGGTCGGTTTCGGAAACCTTGTCACCATATTCCTTCACCGACTTCTCGGTAGAATGGATGAGGCTTTCAGCCTGGTTCTTGGCTTCCACGCCCGCACGACGCTTCTTGTCGGCCTCAGCATTGGCTTCGGCGTCCTTGACCATCTTTTCGATGTCGGCGTCAGAAAGGCCACCGGAGGCCTGGATGCGGATCTGCTGTTCCTTGCCGGTGCCCTTGTCCTTGGCCGAAACCTGCACGATACCGTTGGCGTCGATATCGAAGGTAACTTCGATCTGCGGAACACCACGCGGTGCCGGCGGCAGGCCAACGAGGTCGAACTGACCAAGCAGCTTGTTGTCCTGCGCCATTTCGCGCTCACCCTGCGAGACGCGGATGGTCACGGCCGACTGGTTGTCTTCGGCGGTCGAGAAGGTCTGGCTCTTCTTCGTCGGGATCGTCGTGTTGCGATCGATCAGACGCGTGAAGACGCCACCCAGCGTTTCGATGCCGAGCGACAGCGGGGTCACGTCGAGCAGCAGAACGTCCTTGACGTCGCCCTGCAGAACGCCGGCCTGAATGGCCGCGCCCATGGCAACAACTTCATCAGGGTTCACGCCCTTATGCGGCTCCTTGCCGAACAGCTGCTTGACGACTTCCTGCACCTTCGGCATGCGGCTCATGCCGCCGACGAGAACGACTTCATCGATCTCGGAAGCGGAGACGCCGGCGTCCTTGAGCGCTGCCTTGCAAGGTGCAACGGTGCGCTGCACGAGGTCGTCGACCAGGCTTTCGAACTTCGCACGGGTCAGCTTCAGCGTCAGGTGCTTCGGACCGGAAGCATCAGCCGTGATGAACGGCAGGTTGATTTCGGTCTGCTGCGAGGACGACAGTTCGATCTTCGCCTTTTCGGCTGCTTCCTTGAGGCGCTGCAGAGCGAGCTTGTCGTTCTTCAGGTCGATGCCCTGATCCTTCTTGAACTCGCCGGCCAGATATTCGACCAGACGCATGTCGAAGTCTTCACCGCCAAGGAAGGTATCGCCGTTGGTGGACTTCACTTCGAAGACGCCGTCGCCGATTTCCAGAACGGAAATATCGAAGGTGCCGCCGCCAAGGTCATAAACGGCGATCGTCTTGCCGTCCTTCTTGTCGAGGCCGTAAGCGAGTGCTGCCGCGGTCGGCTCGTTGATGATGCGCAGAACATCAAGACCGGCGATGCGGCCGGCATCCTTGGTTGCCTGGCGCTGCGCGTCGTTGAAGTAGGCGGGAACGGTGATGACGGCCTTCTCGACCTTTTCACCGAGATAGGCTTCAGCGGTTTCCTTCATCTTCTGCAGGATCATCGCGGAAATCTGCGAAGGGGAATAATTCTTGTCCTGCGCCTTCACCCAGGCGTCGCCATTGTCACCCTTGACGATCTCGAAGGGAACAAGAGCCTTGTCCTTCTCGACGGTCGGGTCTTCATAACGGCGGCCGATCAGGCGCTTTACCGCAAACAGGGTGTTAGTCGGATTGGTGACCGCCTGGCGCTTGGCCGGCTGGCCGACAAGGCGTTCGCCATCATCGGAAAATGCCACCATGGACGGCGTGGTACGTGCGCCTTCCGCGTTTTCAATAACTTTCGTGTCCTTGCCATCCATCACTGCGACGCAGGAGTTGGTTGTGCCAAGGTCGATACCGATTACTTTTGCCATGCTCTTCTCTCCTTGAAGCGCGCTGTCTGAACCCCGTGAGGCATTCCTTTGACAGCACCTTGACTTGGATTTGCAGCCTTCGCTGCTGTTATGCGGCGTATATAAGGAGCGATTTTTGCGGCTGCAAGGCGCAAGAGCAGGGGAAAGGCAGCAAAAAAGCGCCGGAAACTCTTTCTTTGCAGATGCATAGCCATCAAGGCTTGCGTAAGCCGAAAAACGCGACTTTGACGCTATGCTGCGCTGTCGTCCGGCGCCGAAGGCACAAGGACTTCCGGGATGCCACTATAATGGTTTGAAGTGGGCGAAATGGCGGACAGGGTGGGATTCGAACCCACGGTACGCTTTCACGCACACACGCGTTCCAGGCGTGCGCCTTAAACCACTCGGCCACCTGTCCTTTTTCAAGTCTGCATGTCATGAAGAATGCAAATCACTGGAACGGCGCGATATATACCGATGAATTCGCAGGGATCAACACGAATCTGACAGTTTTTTGAATTGTCGGCAATTTCATGCCTTTCGATGCGATTGCAATCGCGTTTTCCGGCCTTTATCCATGCAGGAAATGTTTCAAAATGTGGCTGCCGTAAGCGGCAGACCGTGAGCGAGGTATCCCAATGAAAGCTTTTTTGCGGTTTTTGAGCTTTCTTTTCCTCGCCGCAGCGATTTTTCTGGGTGTGCTCGATTCGATCCGCTCTGTTTCCACGTCATCAGTCACCATCACCGGCATATTGTCAGTCTGGAACTATCTTCTTCCTGCTTCGCGAACCATGGTGGAAGCGTCTCTGGCTCACTATATTCACCCTGAAGCGTGGCGCTTCATAGAAAATGCCCTGTCGGCACTGCCTGCGTTTGCCTTTTTCCTCGCTCTGTCCCTCCTCTGCTGGATGGCCGGTTACAGAAAATACAAGGCGACGAGACGTTTGTCGGTCTGACGGGGCTGGCGCCCGCGGATGTGAACCGTGAGAAGCGGCGGAACTGGCCGCATGGAGGACCGAATGTTCCTGTTCGATACGCTTTCTAAAAAAACGACGATGCCGACCGAAGAGACGGCGTTGCCTGGCCGTGAAGAGGCTCTCGTTGTGCCGGAACTTCACTTCGTCAACGGCAGACCTCTGAAGGGGCCTTATCCGGATGGCTCCGAGACCATCTATCTCGGCATGGGTTGCTTCTGGGGCGCGGAGCGGTTGTTCTGGAAGACGCCCGGCGTTTGGGTGACGGCGGTCGGTTATGCCGGCGGCTTTACCCGCAATCCGACCTATCAGGAAACGACGACGGGTCAGACGGGCCATGCCGAGGTGGTCAAGGTTGTCTACGATCCGGCGACGATCTCGCTCGGGGCGCTCTTGAAGATATTTTTCGAGGAGCACGATCCCACTCAAGGCATGCGGCAGGGCAACGACATCGGCACGACCTATCGTTCCGCCATTTATGCGACGACGGAAGGGCAGCTGCAGCAGGCGCAGAAAGCTCGAGACGCATTTCAGCAGGCTCTGGAAGAGGCTGGCCATGCCGGCGCCATCACCACCGAGATCGGCCCGCTTGAAACGTTTTATTATGCTGAGGACTATCACCAGCAATATCTTGCCAAGAACCCGGGTGGCTACTGCGGCCTCAGGGGAACCGGCGTAAGCTGTAATATCGACTAGTTTTTTTGCAGTTCTGCCCGGTGGAAAGACTAAAAAATCGCCAGATCAAAGTTTTTCCACCGGGTCAAAAAAACCGGATGAATTTTTCATTGAGCCATGCAAGGATATGAGGCAAGCACAGCCGGTATAACGGCTGGCGGTTCCGCAGACATTCCCGGGAAACGGGATTGCGGGAGGACCCTTAAAATATCAATTGCAACAACAGGGCTGCACAATGAAAAAATCCCTTCTGACGCTTTTTGCGCTTGCCGCAATGTCGGCCTCCGCGCTCGCCGCGGATATCAAGCCTGCGCTGGTCTATGGCACGGGCGGCAAGTTCGACAAGTCGTTCAACGAGGCCGCTGCGGCCGGCGCTGAAAAGTTCAAGGCGGAAACGGGCATCGAATTCCGCGACTTCGAACCGACCAGCGACACGCAGGGCGAACAGGCCATCCGCAACTTCGCCAGCAAGGGTTTCAACCCTGTCGTCGCCGTATCCTTCGCCTGGACGTCGGCCATGGAAAAGGTTGCCGCCGAGTTCCCCGACACCAAGTTCGTCATCGTCGATTCCGTCGTTGAACTGCCGAACGTCCGCTCGGTCGTCTACAAGGAGCACGAAGGTTCTTATCTCGTCGGTCTGCTGGCCGGCATGGCTTCCAAGACCGGCAAGGTCGGGTTTATCGGCGGCATGGACATTCCGCTGATCCGCAAGTTCGCCTGTGGTTACGCTCAAGGCGCCAAGGCTGCCAACGACAAGATCGAAGTCTTCCAGAACATGACCGGCACCACCGGCGCTGCCTGGAACGACCCTGTGCGCGGCGGCGAGCTTACCAAAAACCAGATCGATCAGGGCGCGGATGTGATTTACGCGGCAGCCGGTGCGACCGGTATCGGCGTGCTCCAGACTGCCGCCGACAACAAGAAATTCTCGATCGGCGTCGATTCCAACCAGAACCACCTGCATCCCGGTTCGGTTCTGACCTCGATGGTCAAGCGCGTCGATCTGGCCGTTTACAACGCCTATAAGGACGCCAAGGATGACAAGTTCACGCCTGGCATCGTTGCTCTCGGCGTCAAGGAAGACGGCGTTGCCTACGCGCTCGACGATAACAACAAGGCGCTCATCACGCCTGAAATGACTGCTGCCGTGGACAAGGCCAAAGCCGACATCATCTCCGGCGCCGTCAAGGTCCATGATTACATGGCGGACAATTCCTGCCCGAAATGATATGATATGTGGCTGGGGCGCATGATGTTTTTCATCTTGCGCCCTTTTCATATCCAGCCTTCGGAGAGGTTTCGGTTTGAATATGGACCCTGCAATCGAACTCGTGGGCATCGACAAGAAATTCGGTGCCGTACACGCCAACAAGAACATCAATCTGACAATTGCCAGGGGTACGATCCACGGCATCATCGGGGAAAACGGTGCCGGAAAGTCGACTTTGATGTCGATCCTCTACGGTTTTTACCAGGCGGATGCCGGTGAAATCCGGGTGAACGGCACGCCGGTTTCGATCCGCGATAGTCAGGCCGCCATCAATGCCGGTATCGGCATGGTGCATCAGCACTTCATGCTGGTCGAAAATTTTACCGTGCTGGAAAATGTCATGCTGGGCGCAGAAGGCGGTGCGCTGCTGGCCAATGGCCGGGCTGGTGCACGCAGGGAGCTGAAGCGCCTGGAAGACGATTATGGACTGGAAGTCGATCCCGATGCGGTGATCGAGGAATTGCCAGTCGGCCTCCAGCAGCGCGTCGAAATTCTGAAAGCCATGTATCGTGGCGCGGAGATCCTGATCCTTGACGAGCCAACCGGCGTTCTGACGCCGGCAGAGGCCGATCACCTGTTCAAGATCCTCGGCGTGTTGCGTGATCAGGGCAAGACAGTCATTCTCATCACCCATAAGCTGCGCGAGATCATGGCGATCACGGACTCCGTCTCCGTCATGCGTCGTGGCGAGATGGTGGCGACCCGGAAGACCTCCGAGACGAGCGTCGAGGAGCTGGCCGAACTGATGGTCGGCAGACGGGTGCTGCTGCGGGTGGAGAAGGGCGAAACGACGCCGGGCGACGTTCTTCTGTCGATCCGCAATCTCACCGTCAAGGATAGCCGCGGCGTCACCATGGTCGATGACGTTTCGCTGGATGTCCGAGCAGGTGAAATCGTCGGTATAGCCGGTGTCGCAGGCAACGGCCAGTCGGAGCTGCTGGAAGCCATCGCTGGCATCCGAAAGCCCTATTCCGGCGAAATCTGGGTGGACGGAAAGAAGGTGGATCGCCCCGATCCCGCAATTTTACGCAGGCTTGGCCTCGCCCACATCCCGGAAGACCGCCATCACATGGGGCTGGTGCTGAAATTCGAGGAATATGAAAACTCCATCCTTGGTTATCATCACGACGAACGTTACGGCAAAGGGCCGTTCCTCAACCCCGAGGCCATTCGCAGGGATGCGGTCGAGAAGATCGAGAAATACGATATCCGCCCGCCAAACCCGCAGCTGAAGACCGCCAACTTTTCCGGCGGCAACCAGCAGAAGATCGTTGTCGCCCGTGAAATCGAGCGTGACCCCAAGATGCTGATCATCGGCCAGCCGACACGCGGCGTGGATATCGGCGCGATCGAATTCATTCATCGCCGCATCATCGAAATGCGCGATGCTGGCAAGGCGATTTTGCTGGTTTCCGTCGAACTCGATGAAATCCGGTCGCTGTCGGACAGGATCATGGTCATGTTCGCAGGCCGGGTCGTCGGAGAAAAAACGGCGGAAGCCGAAGAACAGACGCTGGGCCTGATGATGGCCGGCATCGCCGCATGAGGCATGAATGAGCACCGCTTCCGTACCGCTGCCAAACTGGATTACTTACGGCCTCCTGCCGTTTCTCAATGTCGTTACCGCCTTTCTGATTTCCGGCCTCGTTGTCTGGTCCATCGGTGAAAACCCGCTGGCGGCGCTGCGCCTGCTGATCGAAGGGGCGCTCGGCCGTGGTGATGCCATCGGCTTCACGCTGTTTTATACGACGAGTTTCATCTTCACCGGCCTCTCCGTCGCCGTCGCCTTCCATGCCGGGCTCTTCAACATCGGCTCCGAAGGTCAGGCCTATGTCGGTGGCCTTGGCGCGGCACTGGTGGCGCTGGCACTCGATCGTTATGTGCCGTGGTACGTGACGATGCCCTTCGCCGTCATCGGCGCTGCTGTTTTTGGAGCCGCCTGGGCCTTCATTCCGGCCTGGCTGCAGGCAAAACGCGGCAGTCACGTGGTCATCACCACCATCATGTTCAACTTCATTGCTGCGGCCTTGATGGTTTACCTGCTGGTGAACGTGCTGATCGTGCCCGGCAAGATGGCGCCGGAAACCCGCACTTTTCTGCCGGGCGGCCAATTGCCGAAACTCGACTGGCTGATGGCTCTCTTCGGCCTGAAGCTTGGTCCGGCGCCGTTTAACGTCTCCTTCCTGATAGCGTTGGTGATGTGTTTTCTGGTCTGGGTGCTCATCTGGCGCACCAAGCTCGGTTATGAAATGCGCACGCTCGGCATCAGCCCCTCCGCCGCCATTTATGCCGGTATTCCCTATGCACGCACCGTCATCATCGCCATGCTCATCTCAGGCGGTCTGGCGGGCATGATGGCGCTGAACCCGGTTATGGGCGCGTCGGCCCGTCTGCAGGTGGAATTCGTCGCCGGTGCGGGCTTCGTCGGTATCGCCGTGTCGCTGATGGGCCGAAGCCATCCGCTCGGCATCATCTTCGCGGCATTGCTGTTCGGCATTCTCTATCAGGGCGGCGCAGACCTTTCCTTCGAGATGCCCAACATTACCCGCGAGATGATCGTGGTCATTCAGGGTCTTGTGATCCTTTTCGCCGGCGCGCTGGAATATATGTACCGGCCTGCAATCGTCCGCATTTACCAGCGTCTGGCAAAGGGGTGAGCTGACATGGATTTCTTCGATATGCTGGTCAGCATTCTGGGCTCGACCGTTCGTCTCACCATTCCGCTTCTCTTTACCGCACTGGCCGGGCTCTTTTCCGAGCGGGCCGGCGTGTTCGATATCGGCCTTGAGGGCAAGATGCTGGCAGCGGCCTTCGCTTCCGCCTGCGTTGCCTATATCACGGCGAACCCCTGGGCTGGCCTCTTGGCCGGTATTGCCGTCTCGATCCTGTTCTCGCTGATCCACGGCTTTGCTGTCATCACCAATCGCGGCAACCAGATCGTGTCGGGCGTGGCGTTGAACTTCATTGCCGCCGGCCTGACCGTGGTGCTGGGACAGGCCTGGTTCGGCCAGGGCGGACGCACACCGCAGCTTCCGGGCGAGGGGCGTTTTGCCCCGATCATCCTGCCCGGCGCTGATGCCATGCGCGAGGTTCCCTTCATCGGCCCGCTCTATGCAAACGTCATTTCCGGCAACAACATCCTCACCTATCTTGCCTTCCTGGCGGTGCCGCTGTCCTGGTGGGTGCTTTACCGAACGCGTTTCGGCCTGCGCCTGCGCGCGGTCGGTGAAAATCCGGGCGCTGTCGATACGGCTGGTATCTCGGTGACATGGATGCGCTTCCGCGCTGTCATTGTCGCCGGTTTTCTCTGCGGTTTTTCGGGCGCCTATCTTGCTGTGGCTCAATCCGCTGCCTTCATCGCCAACATGTCGGCGGGCAAGGGCTACATCGCGCTCGCAGCGTTGATCTTTGCGAAATGGAAGCCGGTGCCGGTCATGTTCGCCTGCCTTCTGTTCGGTTTTCTGGATGCTGTCGCGAACTTCATGCAGGGTAAATCCGTGCCTGGCATCGGCGAAGTGCCGGTGCAGATATTCCAGGCCATGCCCTATATTCTGACCTGCATCCTGCTTGCGGGTTTCATCGGCGTTGCCAAGCCCCCGAAGGCCGGTGGCGTTGCTTATGCGAAGGAGCGTTAACCCCATGTCCTCCGACCCGAAATCCGATCCGCAGGCCCATGCCCTGTTTGAGGCGGCAGTAGAGGCCATGGCCTTCGCCCATGCCCCCTATTCAAAATTTCCGGTCGGTGCGGCAATCCGCGCCGAAGACGGCAAGATCTACAAGGGCGCCAATATCGAGAACATCTCCTTCCCGCAGGGCTGGTGCGCAGAACCATCAGCCATCAGCGCCATGATCATGGGCGGGGCGAAAAAGATCAATGAAGTCGCCGTTATCGCCGAGAAGCTGCCGCTCTGCTCTCCTTGTGGCGGCTGCCGCCAGAAGATCGCCGAGTTCGCCACGCCGGAGACAAAGATCTATCTTTGTGACGAAACCGGCGTCCAGAAGGTCATGACCATGGAAGAGCTGCTACCCTCCGTCTTCAAGACCGAGCTGCCCTGATGACCGACGGTTTGATCGACATTCTGGTGGACCGCCTGAACGGCCTCATGC
The DNA here is from genome assembly GCF_031453135.1 of Agrobacterium sp. SORGH_AS_0440. NCBI lineage: Bacteria > Pseudomonadati > Pseudomonadota > Alphaproteobacteria > Hyphomicrobiales > Rhizobiaceae > Agrobacterium > Agrobacterium sp. SORGH_AS_0440. The sequence goes on from NZ_JAVIYR010000002.1 coordinate 78,530, forward strand.
CGCGCGTCGCCATCGTGCTTGGCTCCGGTCTGGGATCGCTGGTGGAAGAGGTGAGCGAGCCGATCCGCATTCCTTACACCGAGCTGCCCGGCTTTCCAGCTGGCGGCGTTTCCGGCCATGCGGGCGAACTGGTGGCCGGTTATCTCGGCGGTGAGCCCGTCATGATGCTGTCGGGTCGGGTCCATTTCTACGAAAAGGGTGATCCCGCAGCGATGCGCCCGGTCATCGAAGCGCTCGCCGGCCTGGGCGTGCAGTCGCTCATCCTCACCAATTCGGCGGGCTCGGTCAGGCAGGATATGCCACCCGGCTCCGTCATGCAGATCACCGATCACATCAATTATTCCGGCATGAACCCGCTGATCGGCGAAGAAAGCGACCGCCGCTTCGTCGGCATGACGACGGCTTATGATCCTGATCTTATGCTTGCCATGCGCAATGCCGCCATCCGTGCGACGGTGCCATTGTTCGGCGGTGTCTATATGTGGTTCTCTGGCCCCAGCTTCGAAACACCGGCGGAAATCCGCATGGCGCGGCTGCTGGGGGCGGATGCCGTGGGCATGTCTACCGTGCCGGAAGTCATCCTTGCGCGCTTTTTCGGGATGCGCGTCGCTGCCGCATCGGTTATTACCAATTACGGTGCCGGCATGACCGGCGCGGAACTGAGCCATGAAGAAACCAAGGACATGGCTCCCGTGGGTGGCAAAAGGCTTGCCGCCATTCTGAAGGAAATGATCGCAGGAGGAGCGTGACCATGGAACTCCAGCGTCCGCGCGAAGCGGCTGCCCTCACTTTGTCCTTGCTGGACCTCACCAACCTCAAGGAAGACTGCACGCCACAGCAGATCGCCGCGCTCTGCCAGCGGGCGCATACGGAGTTTGGCAATACGGCCGCCATCTGCATCTGGCCGCGTTTCGTGGCGCAGGCGCGCGCCGCCTTCGGAAAGGACCACGCGATCCGCATTGCAACGGTCGTCAATTTTCCGTCGGGTGATCTTGATGTCGCAACCGTGGTCGCGGAAACCGAGGTGGCGATCCGCGACGGTGCGGATGAAATCGATCTTGTCATTCCCTATCGCAAATTCATCGCGGGCGATGAAACCGCGGTTTCCGACATGGTGGCCGCCGTTCGCAAGGCCTGCCCTACACCCGTGCTGCTCAAGGTCATTCTCGAAACCGGCGAGCTGAAGGACAGGGCCCTGATCCGTCGGGCTTCCGAAATTGCCATTGCCGAAGGCGCCGATTTCATCAAGACCTCGACAGGCAAGGTTGCCGTCAACGCCACGCTGGAGGCGGCTGACATCATGTTGCAGGCGATCCGCGACAGCAAACAGAAGGTGGGCTTCAAGCCGGCCGGCGGGATCGGTACCGTGGAGGACGCGACACTTTACCTGCGGCTGGCGGAAACCATCATGGCGCCGAACTGGGCCATGCCTTCGACGTTCCGTTTCGGCGCTTCAGGTCTCCTTGACGACGTGCTGAACGTTCTGGCCGGCGGAGAGCCCGCCAGGACCGCCAGCGGGTATTGAGCTTGATCCCGCAGGAAACCATCCGCCGCAAACGCGATGGCCTGGCGCTCTCGCCGCAGGAGATCGCCGCATTCATCGAAGCGCTGTCGAAAGACGGCATCTCGGAAGGGCAGGCGGCGGCTTTTGCCATGGCGGTGTTTTTCCGTGGCATGAACCGGGATGAGATGGTGGCATTGACACTTGCCATGCGTGACAGCGGTGATGTCCTGTCCTGGAGCGATATCGGCAGGCCGGTTGCCGACAAGCACTCGACCGGTGGCGTTGGAGACAATGTCTCTCTGATGCTCGCCCCGATCGTAGCCGCCTGTGGTCTCGCTGTGCCGATGATTTCCGGCAGGGGCCTTGGACATACCGGCGGCACGCTGGACAAGCTGGAAGCGATTCCCGGTTACAATGTCATGCCGGACGAGGCTCTGTTTCGCCGGGCGGTGAAGACGGTCGGCTGTGCCATCATCGGTCAGACGGGTGACCTCGCCCCCGCTGACAGACGCCTCTATGCCATTCGCGATGTGACCGCGACGGTCGATTCCATACCGCTGATTACGGCTTCCATCTTGTCGAAGAAGCTGGCGGCCGGGCTGCAGACGCTTGTGCTTGATGTCAAGGTAGGCAACGGCGCCTTTATGCAAAGCATTGACGATGCACGGACGCTCGCCCGCGCGCTGGTCGATGTGGCTGTTGGCGCAGGTTTGCCGACAACGGCGCTGATAACAGATATGAACCAGCCGCTTGGCGATGCCGCCGGCAATGCCGTTGAAATCGTCAATTGTCTCGATTTTCTGGCTGGTCGCAAGGCTGGTAGCCGTCTGGAAAACGTGGTTCTGTCTTTCGCGGCGGAAATGCTCGTGCAGGCTCAAAAAACGGCCACACTGGAAGAAGGCGCAGCACTGGCGTCGGCCGCCCTCTCCTCCGGCCGGGCAATGGAAATTTTCGCGCGAATGATTTCGGCATTGGGCGGGCCAACGGATTTCGTTGAAAATCCTTTCCTTTATCTGCCGTCCGCGCCAGTCACTCTTCCGGTCCAGGCCGTGAGCAGCGGCTGGCTGACATCCTGCGCAACGCGCGAACTCGGCATCGCCGTCGTCGGACTTGGCGGCGGCAGACGAAAACCCTCGGACAGGATCAATCCCGCCGTTGGTATTTCGAATATTCTGCCTCTTGGGATGAAGGTGGAAAAGGGAGAACCGATTGCCATTGTCCATGCAGCGTCCGGAGAAGACGCAGCCTACGCCATTAAAGCGATAACGGCCTGCTATGGAATCAGCGACGACGCGCCGGAAGTCGCTGCACCCGTTCTCGAGCGTATCACCTGACCAGCCGCATTTCGCCGCCAGAAACCTTGAACGACGATAATTGCTTCAGGAAGCTCATGCCGACCAGCATGTTGCTCAGTGCATTGTCCTTCAGCACCATGGCGTCGACATTCTGCACGCGGATCGTGCCTATCTCCACCCGGTCGAGCTTCACATAGGCGGCCATGGTCTGACCGTTGGCGGTTGAGATCGCGTATTTGAAATCCAGACTGTTGACGCCGTATCCGAGCCGACGTGCAATCGTCTCATTGATGGCAACCGTTGAAGCACCGGTGTCGATAAGTCCGTCGAATGATTTGCCGTTGATACGAAAGGTGGCGTTGAAGTGGCCGCGGGCGTCAGCTTTCAGATTGACTCCGCCCAACGAAACAGGCTGGGGTTTGGCTGCTTCGGCCACAATTTCGGTTTTTGCTACGCTGCTTTCCGGGCGCGGCTGAAATTTGTCCATCAGAACGGGTATTTGCGTGGCGCCGATGGAAAGGCCAACAAGCAGAAAAATCGCGCGCGCCAGCAAGTCTTCACTCCTCCGAGGGCCGGTTACCCCTGGCAAGAATAGACGCAAAACATGCCGAAATCTTAAAAGAAAAAGCCATCCGCCGCTGATCGGGCGGCGAATGGCGTAAAAGGTTAAGCGATGATGAATGGTTACTTGGTGCCGTACATGCGGTCGCCGGCATCACCGAGGCCGGGAACAATGTAACCCTTCTCGTTCAAATGCCTGTCGATCGCGGCGGTGTAGATCGGCACATCGGGATGTGCCTCACGGAAATTCTTGATGCCTTCGGGGGCTGCCAAAAGACACAGGAAGCGGATGTTCTTCGCACCACGCTCCTTCAGCTTTTCCACGGCGGCGATGGAGGAGTTGCCGGTCGCCAGCATGGGGTCGACAACGATGACCAGACGGGCATCGAGGCTTTCGGGAGCCTTGAAATAATATTCGACGGCCTCGAGCGTATCGTGGTCGCGATAGACGCCGACATGGGCAACGCGCGCCGAAGGCACCAGTTCGAGCATGCCTTCCAGAAGGCCGTTGCCTGCGCGCAGGATGGAGGCGAAAACCAGCTTCTTGCCTTCCAGCACTGGTGCCTGAATGGTCTCGAGCGGCGTATCGATGGTTTCCATCGTCATTTCAAGATCGCGCGTCACTTCATAGCAGAGCAGCGTCGAAATCTCCCTGAGCAGGCGGCGGAAGCCGGCTGTGGAGGTTTCCTTCTTGCGCATGATGGTGAGTTTGTGCCGCACCAGCGGATGTTCGATGACTGTGACGCCGTCCATGAAACTGGCCTTCCTTTTTTCTTGTGCCCCTGTAATTGACCGAAAGTCGGCTTTTCGCAAGCCTTCTTCGTGGTTTTACCCTGCCAACAGCTGCATCAGGCGCCGTCGAGTTTTTTAAGCAGCCTTCCGCGCGTTGCCTCGTCAACGAAGGCACATTCCAGTGCGGTGCGGGTCATGCTGTTTATCTCGCCATCGCTGAAGCCGAACTCGTCGGCGGCCAGCGCATATTCCCGTGCAAGTGAGGTAAAGAAGAATGGCGGGTCGTCGGAGTTGATGCAGACCCGCACTCCCGCGTCGCTGAGGGCTCTGAGCGGATGGCTGGCGAAGTCGGGATAGACCTTGAGCGCAATATTGGAGCCGGGGCAGACTTCAAGGACTGTTCCGGTTTCGGCGAGCCGTGCAACGAGACCGGCATTCTCGATTGCCCGCACGCCATGCCCGATGCGGGATGGTTTGACGAGATCGAGTGCATCGGCCACGCTTTCCGGCCCGCAAACCTCGCCGGCATGAATGGTCAATCCAAGGCCGGCATCGCGTGCGATATCGAAGGCGCGCGCATAATCGGCGACGCGGCCCATACGCTCCTCGCCCGCCATGTTGAACCCCGTCACCAGCGGATGTTGGGTGCGCGCCGCATATTCGGCCGCGGCGATCACCCGCTCCGGACCGAAGTGCCGCTCGCCTGTGACGATGATGCGGGTTTCGATACCCGTCTTGTCCCTTGCAATCCGGATGCCTTCGGCAATGCCGGCCAGATAAGCGTCGGCGCCAAGCCCGATGCGGTCGCCATGGTCGGGCGAAATGATCAGTTCGCTATAGATCGTATTGGCTTCCGCGAGTTCGGTCAGATAGGCCTCGGTGAGAACGGCATAATCCTCATCCGTCTTGAACACCTGTGCCACCGCATCATAACAACGGATGAATTCGGCGAAATCCGACCATACATATTGGCCGTTCCGCAGAAAGCTGCTGGTGTCGATCCCGTATTTTTCAGCCTGTTTCGCGACGAGGGCGGGCGGGGCCGCACCTTCGATGTGGCAGTGAATTTCCGCCTTCAGCAAATGCGATGTCAAATGAAGCTCCTGCCGTGAGAACCGGCCTCGATACCTAGATGGTGGGCGATGCTTTCGCCGATATCGGCGTAGCTTGAACGAATGCCGACATCGCGCGAGCGAATGCCCGGGCCGAATGCCATGATCGGCACCCTTTCCCGTGTGTGGTCCGTGCCCCGCCATGTGGGGTCGCAGCCGTGATCGGCGGTAAGAAGAGCGATATCGCCAGGCGCCATCTTGCGGTGGATTTCGGGGATTCGCGCATCGAAAGCCTCAAGGGCGGCGGCGTAACCGGCAACGTCGCGCCGATGGCCATAAAGCATGTCGAAATCGACGAAATTGGTAAAGACGAGATCGCCGTTTTCTGCCTCGTCGATAGCCTGCAGCGTCGCATCCATCAGGGCGGCGTTGCCGTTTGCCTTGATGACGCGTGAAACGCCCTGGTGGGCATAGATATCGCCGATCTTGCCGATGGCGTGCACTTTTCGGCCGGCCTCCACAAGCCGGTCGAGCAGAGTAGGCTCCGGTGGCAGCACGGAAAAATCACGGCGGTTGCCGGTGCGTTCGAAGGTCGCGACCGTTTCGCCGATGAAGGGACGCGCGATGACGCGGCCTATGTTCAGCGGATCGAGCAGCTTGCGTACCGTCTCGCAGAGCGCGATGAGCCGCCCCAGGCCAAAATGCGTTTCGTGCGCGGCAATCTGGAACACGGAATCCGAAGATGTGTAACAGATCGGCTTGCCGCTCCGGATATGTTCTTCGCCGAACCGCGCGATGATCTCGGTGCCGGAAGCATGGCAATTGCCGAGAATACCCGGAAGATCCGCCTCCTCGCAGATCGCTTTCACCAGTTCCGGCGAAAACGCATCGCCCTCCGTCGGAAAATATCCCCAGTCGAACGTCACCGGCGTTCCCGCGATCTCCCAGTGACCGGACGGAGTGTCCTTGCCCTTCGAAACCTCGCTGGCGCAGCCATGCAGGCCAAAAATGCGTTCCGGCGCCTCCATACCGACGGGAATGTCACCACTTGCCTGCCTTGCGATCTCCAGCAGGCCGAGCGAACACATGTTCGGCAGCTTCAGCGGTCCGGACCGTAGTCCCGTTCTGTCAGCTGCACCGGCAGCGCAGAATTCCGCGATGTGACCGAGCGTATTCGCTCCAAGATCGCCATAGTGCTCCGCATCGGGCGCACCGCCGACGCCGAAGGAATCCAGAACGAGAAGAAATGCTCTTGCCATAACTCACCGAAACGAAGCTGCGCCGACGGGCATGTCAGGCCGAACTGTCGTTATAGATCAGCAAAACGTGAAGAAGGAAGGGGTTTTGTGAACCATTCGGTAAAATCGGCCGCTCAATCCTTGCCCTGCTTTGACCTCGGGGCGTTCAGATTGCGCAGCACATACCAGCCCGCCGCGACGACCATGGCCGCGAGAATGTACCAGGTAATGGCGTAGGAGAGATGGTTGTTGGGGAAGGTAAGCATTGTCTTGCCGCCGACCGGCAGACCGCCGGGGTTGGGTGCCGCATCGGCATCGACATAAAACGGTGCGACGCCCGTAAGGCCGGAGGCCTGCGATATCTGCGGAATATTGCGGGAGTACCAGCGTCCATTTGCGGGGTCATTGGTGCGGAGGAAAAGCCCGCCTGTTTCGGGGGCACGCATCAGCCCGATGACCTCCGCGCCGCCTGTCGGCTGACCTTCCTGTCGCGATGACGGATCTCGCCTGTCGGACGGGACAAAGCCGCGATTGACGATGATGCTCGTGCCATCATCTCGTCTCAGCGGTGTCATGATCCAGTAACCCGGGCCGAGATCGGTAACGGTATAGACCTGGACCTCTTTGTCGTTGAGGAAAGTGCCCGAAAGTCTCACACGGCGATATTCGTACTCCGCTGGCTCGCCGAGCGCCGGCCACTCCCCGGCGGCGGGCGCATCGGTGGGCTCCGCGTGCGCACGGGCCTCGACACGCTCAATCAGGTCGAGCTTCCAGGAAAGTCTTTTGACCTGCCAGGTTCCAAGAGCCAGCAGCAGCCCTGTCAGGGCGACGGTCAGAAACAGAACGACGATGGCTGCGGGGCGAATGCCGCGCTTGGGGGGCGTTGTTTTGGTCATGTCACGGTCCTTGAGAAGCGTGTCTGGCAGAAGTGTCGTCCACCTGACCGGGCCTCATCGCCCCGAATGCGCTTCTTCCAGCAGATAACCCCATAAATCGCGCTACGATTCATGGGGTTATGTGTTGGCGCGGAAGGCGGCCTGCCGGGCTTCCGGCAGGCCGCAATTTGTGGTTAAGGCAGGTTTTTCACATCTTCGATGTGCAGCGGCATCATGTTCTTGTTCATGTTGTACATGACCCACAGCGAACCGGAGAGCGTGATCAGCAGCACCACGACGGTGAAGATCAGCGCCATGAAGGTCCAGCCGCCTTCCGACTTGGTGTCCATGTGCAGGAAATAAATCATGTGCACGAAGATCTGGATGACGCCGAGGCCCATGATGGCGATGACGAGCAGCGTCTTGTTTTCAAGGACGTCGCCCATGACCAGCCAGAAGGGGATCGCCGTCAGAATGACCGAAAGGATGAAGCCGATCATGTAGCTTTTGAACGTGCCGTGGCTCGCGCCATCATGGTGATGATGGTCGTCGCCATGCGCGTCGTGATGTGCGTGTGCTTCGGAACTCATCAAAGAACTCCCATGAGGTAAACGAAGGAGAAGACGCCGATCCAGATGACGTCGAGGAAGTGCCAGAACATCGACAGGCACATCAGGCGACGCTTGTTCGCCGCGATCAGGCCATGCTTGGCGACCTGCACCATCAGCGTGACGAGCCAGATGATGCCGAAGGTGACGTGCAAACCGTGGGTGCCGACCAGCGCGAAGAACGACGACAGGAAAGCCGAACGGTGCGGACCGGCTCCTTCTTCGATCAGGTGATGGAACTCGTAAAGTTCGACGGCAAGGAAGGCGAGGCCGAAGAGACCGGTGATTCCGAGCCAGACCAGGGTCGTCTTCACCTTCTGCTTTTCCATTTCCAGCATGGCAAAGCCATAGGTGATGGAGGAGAAAAGCAGGAAGCCGGTGTTGATGGCGACGAGCTTGAGATCGAACAGATCCGCGCCCGAAGGTCCGGCCGCATAGCTGCGGCCGAGGACGGCGTAGGTGGCGAAGAGCACGGCAAAAATCAGGCAGTCGCTCATCAGGTAGAGCCAGAAGCCGATCGAAGTGCCGTTCTCGGGATGATGGTCTTCCTTCAGGTAAAAGACCGGTGGTTCAGCGCCGTCGACGCTTTGTGCAGGTGTATGAGCCATGTTTCGTTACGCCTGTTTCGCGAGCAGCTTGGTACGCTCCGCCTCAACCGTGGAGACGTCGGAGGCTGGAATGTAGTATTCGCGATTGTAGTTGAAGGTATGGGCGATCGAGACCGCGACGATGCCGATGAACGACAGAACTGCCAGCCACCAGATGTGCCACACCAGGGCAAAGCCCAGCACCACGCTGATGGCGCTGATGATGACGCCCGAGCCGGTATTCTTCGGCATGTGGATTGGGATGAAGCCTTCCAGCGGGCGGCTGTAACCGCGCTTCTTCATGTCCGTCCAGGCGTCAACATCATGAATGACGGGCGTGAAGGCGAAATTATACTGCGGCGGCGGAGAAGACGTCGACCATTCCAGCGTGCGGCCATTATAGGGGTCGCCGGTGACGTCACGCAGCTTGTCGCGCTTCAGGAAGCTGACGATGAGCTGGATGACGAAGGAGGCGATGCCGAGCGCGATCAGGAAGGCGCCGAAGGCGGCAATCAGGAACCAGATCTGAAGAGAGTTGTCTTCGAACTGGCTGAGGCGGCGGGTAATGCCCATCAGGCCGAGAATATAGAGCGGCATGAAGGCAAAATAGAAGCCGGTGAACCAGAACCAGAAGGACAGCTTGCCCCAGAACGGATCGAGACGATAGCCGAAGGCCTTCGGGAACCAGTAGACGATGCCGGCGAGAACGCCGAACACCACGCCGCCGATGATCGTGTTGTGGAAGTGGGCGATCAGGAACAGCGAGTTATGCAGCACGAAGTCCGCTGGCGGTACGGCGAGAAGGACGCCGGTCATGCCGCCGATGACGAAGGTGATCATGAAGCCGATCGTCCACAGCATCGGCACGTCGAACTTGATGCGGCCCTTATACATGGTGAAGAGCCAGTTGAAGATCTTCGCACCCGTCGGAATCGAGATGATCATCGTCGTGATGCCGAAGAAGGCATTGACGTTTGCGCCCGAACCCATGGTGAAGAAGTGGTGCAGCCATACGATATAGGAAAGGATGGTGATGACGGCAGTGGCGTAGACCATCGACGCGTAACCGAAGAGGCGCTTGCCCGAGAAGGTGGCGACGATTTCGGAGAAGATACCGAAAGCCGGCAGTACCAGAATATAAACTTCGGGATGGCCCCAGATCCAGATGAGGTTGACATACATCATCGGATTGCCGCCGAGGTCGTTGGTGAAGAAATTCGTACCAGCGTAGCGGTCAAGGGTCAGAAGCGCGAGCGTTGCGGTCAGGATCGGGAAAGAGGCCACGATCAGGATGTTCGAACACAGCGACGTCCAGACGAAGATCGGCATACGCATCATGGTCATGCCCGGCGCGCGCATCTTGATGATGGTCACGATCAGGTTGATGCCTGACAGCGTCGTTCCGACACCCGCGATCTGCAAACCCCATATATAATAGTCGACCCCCACTCCCGGGCTTCCGTCGATGCCGGAAAGCGGCGGATAGGCAAGCCAGCCCGTCTGCGCATATTCACCGATGAACAGCGAGATCATGGTGATGACGGCGCCAGCCGTGGTCATCCAGAAGGAGAAATTGTTGAGGAACGGGAATGAAACGTCGCGGGCGCCGATCTGCAGCGGCACGACGAAGTTCATGAGACCGGTGATCATCGGCATGGCCATGAAGAAGATCATGATGACGCCGTGGGCGGTGAATATCTGGTCGTAGTGATGCGGCGGAAGATATCCCTCCGATCCGCCGGAGGCGATGGCCTGCTGCACGCGCATCATGATGGCGTCGGCAAAACCGCGCAGAAGCATGATAAGCGCCAGAATGATGTACATGATACCGATCTTCTTGTGATCGATGCTCGTGAACCATTCATTCCAGAGGTAGCCCCACAGCCTGAAATAGGTGATGGCGCCGACGACGGCGATGCCGCCCAGAGCCACGGCCGCGAAGGTGGCGACAAGAATGGGCTCGTGAAGCGGGATTGACTCCCAGGTTAGCCGTCCGAACAGGAACGACGTTTGATCGGAGTTGACGACCATTTTAGCCTCTTGCGATTCAAAGACGTAAATTCGGCGCGGACAGGCCGCGCCGCAGAATGCCGGGACGTATCGTCAGCCAGCGACTTGTTTGGTTTCCGGCAGCGCCGCAGGTTCGAAAGTCTGGCCTTCGATAGCAGCCGGAGTGGATTGTGGACCGCTGGCGACGCCATAAGGCGCAAGCGGGGTGCAGACGACGGAGTTAAGCGCCTTGGCGATGTCGATGCCTTCCTTGCCGCCGCCGCCATTGGCGTCGATATGCATCATGTCACGCATGCAGAGCTTGTTGGGCTCCACACAACGGTTGAGGATGGCGCTGTAGAGTTCCGGATCGACCGAAGCGAAATATTGCACCGGCTCGCGCTCCGAAGGCTTGGCGAATTCGAGATATTCCTGGCGCCCGAAGCCCTTGCCGCCTTCCTTTGCCTTGGCCACCCACTGGTCGAAGCCCTGCTGGCTGAGGCCGTGGAATTTGAAGCGCATATGCGAGAAGCCGGGGCCGGAGAAGTTGGCCGAGAAGCCGTCATAGACGCCTTCCTTGTTGATCACGGCATGCAGCTTGGTCTGCATGCCGCCCATGGCATAAATCTGGCCGGCCAGTGCTGGAACGAAGAAGGAGTTCATCGCCGTCGTGCCGGTGATCTTGAAATTGATCGGGACATCGACCGGAGCGGCGAATTCATTGACGCTGCCAATGCCGAGTTCAGGGTAGAAGAACAGCCACTTCCAGTCCATGGCCACAACTTCGACGGTGATCGGCTTGATATCGGCGGTGACCTGACGGTTCTCGTCGATGCGCTCCAGCGGCCGATAAGGGTCGAGTCGGTGGGTGGAAATCCAAGTCACGGTACCGAGCATCAGGATGATCGCGACGGGTGCCGACCAGATCACCATCTCAAGGCGCGTGGAATGGTGCCACTCGGGATCGTAATCCTCGGCCTTGGCCGACTCGCGGTACTTCCATGCGAAGAACAGCGTCAGGGCAATGACGGGAACGATGATCAGCAGCATCAAGACCGTGGACGTGATGATAAGATCGCGCTGCTGGATGGCGACGTCGCCCGAGGGGTTCATGACAACAAGGTTACAGCCGCTGAGCAGCAGCATTGCCGGAATTGCCAGGAGGGCGGATGGGAGTTTTTTGATCATGCGCACGTTCTTTGAACTCGTACAGTTTGGATTATGCCGCGAATAATTGCCGAACATCATTTTTCAAATGAGGTATATTGTCGCGGTGCAGCGAAATCGTTGCGATGCACCATGTGGCGGTCAAAGCTGCGTTTACAGGCGGAGCGCGTGCATTATCGCATAGGAAGCCCGCGGGGCAAGCCTTTCTTCTCAAACTTCAATTGACGTTACGTAGGGTGCGTGTGACAATCCGTCGCATCGTAACGCAACGGAAGAGGAGCCTGCGCGTTACATGAAATGGTTCGTCCATGACGCAGGAGGAATATTATGAGTTATACGAATGCTGCTCCATCTTTTGGGCAGGCGCCAGAGGCGAACGGACACGGTGCCGGCCCCGTAAAGGTCGATCCGGATCGCATTACGATTGCAGTCATTCTTGCGAGAATGACGGAGTTTTTTGATTTTTTCATTTACGCCATCGCCTCCGCGCTCGTTTTTCCGCATGTCTTCTTCTCTTATGTGGATCCGCTGACGGCCACGCTTTATTCCTTCGCTGTCTTCTCTCTCGCTTTTATCGCAAGGCCGATCGGTTCTCTGATTTTCCTCCAGATCGACCGCAGGTTCGGCCGCGCCGTCAAGCTGATGGCCGCGCTCTTCACGCTCTGCGGTTCCACCATGGCGATCAGCTTCCTGCCATCCTATGCCGAGGCTGGCATGCTGGCCCCCTGCCTGCTGGCGGTTTTCCGTATCGGTCAGGGCCTTGGCCTCGGCGGCGCCTGGGATGGCCTTGTCTCGCTGCTCGCCATGAACGCTCCGCCGAGGCAGCGCGGCTGGTACGCCATGATGCCGCAAATCGGGGCGGCCATGGGTTTTGGCCTCGCCAGCGCCTTCTTCATCGTTTTCGTCACGCAGCTTTCCGGTGCAGAGTTTTTGGCCTGGGGTTGGCGTTTCCCCTTCTTCGTGGCGCTGGCGCTGAATGTGCTTGCGCTCTTTGCCCGCCTTCGCATGATCGTGACGCCGGAATTCCAGGCCATGCTGGAACAGCATGAACTGGAGCCGCGTCCCATGTTCAGAATGCTGCGGTCGCAGTTCCCGGTGGTTGTCACCGGCGCTTTCGTGCCGCTGGCGAGCTTTGCGCTCTTCCATCTCGTCACCGTCTTCCCGCTGAGCTGGGTTTCTCTCAACACAAGCCAGCGCGTGTCGGACTTCCTCTTCGTACAGTTCGTCAGCGCCATCATTGCCGGCGGCATGATTGTCGTTTCTGGTATTCTGGCGGATCGCATAGGGCGGCGGAAACTTCTCGCCATCGCGGCGGTCCTGATTGGTCTCTTCAGCCTTGTGGCCCCCGTTCTCCTCAGTTCCGGTGATATCGGCCGTTATCTTTTCGTGCTGATCGGCTTCTCGCTGCTGGGCCTGTCCTTCGGTCAGGCGGGTGGCGCGCTCGCCTCCCGCTTCAGCCGCGAATACCGCTACACCGGCGCATCTTTGACCTCGGACATTTCCTGGCTGATCGGTGCCGGCTTCGCGCCGCTCGTGGCGCTCGGATTTTCGTCCAAATTCGGCCTTTTCGCGGTCGGCATCTACCTCATGTCGGGCGCCCTGTGTACGCTTATTGCCCTCTGGTTTAGCCGCACGCTCGAAATGCCGTCTGAGTGATCTGGGCAATTTAAAAAACTCCTGAAGCAGTCACGCCGCGGAATCCTTTCGGATTTCGCGGCGTTTTTGTTTTTTTATTGCGCCGGATCGATTTTAATCTTGACTTTCCCAATCATGAAATATTACGTAAGCAATACTGACGTAATTCGGCGTATTTTTTGCGCTTGAAAATCGACCATCAGGGAACGCGATGCGAACGAACACGATCATTATTTGCGAAAATGCGGCGATTGCCGCCCAGCCGTTTGACGGCCGCAAAACGACCGTTCGCGCCATCAAACGCCGATAAGCAGAAGAAGAGGAGCAGCCAGGTCGCCTGCGGCTCCGCCCGCAGAGCGCCGGCTGACGCGCCGGATTCGGGAAAAAGGCGATGCCGCGCGAATTGCGCAATGAGAGGAGAGAGCCTTGAGCGTGACGGAGCAAAAATTCGGCCTTTACGATGCCGCTTTTGAAAAAAGCAGCTGTGGCGTTGGTTTCATCACCCGCAAGGACGGCGTGCAGACTCACGATGTGTTGAAGCGCGGCCACGAGGCGCTCTGCGCCGTCCCGCATCGCGGTGGCATGTCGGCGGAAGGTGTCGGCGATGGTGCCGGGGTGTCGCTGGACTTGTCGCTCTCCTTCTTTCGGAAATTAACTGGCGAACACGGTTTGCAGGCCGGCCGTTTCGGCGTCGGCAATTTTTTCCTGCCGCAGAACTCCGCGTTCCACGATGAGGCGGTTGGCATTATCGGCAGCGCGCTGCAGGAGCAGGAATTTTCGGTCCTCACCGTCCGTGATGTACCGGTAAATGACGCGGCCATCCGTGCTGCCGCCATCCCTTACCGGTTGCCGATCCGCCAATGGGTTTTCTCTGCTCCGGCCGAATGCGCAACTCCGGCCGAATTCGACTGGCGTATCCACAAGGCACTGATTGCCATTGAGGCGCTTGCTTATACCGTGCCTGATCTCGCCGGCTTTTATCCGCTCTCGCTCAGCGCCCGCACGCAGGTCCTGAAGGGCCGCCTGAACTCCCATGAGGTGATGCCCTATTTCTGCGACCTGACGGATCCGCGCCATGAAGTGCATACGATGTATTTCCACACGCGGTTCTCCACCAATACCGATCCGCACCCATCCATGGCGCAGCCTTTCCGCCTGATGGCGCATAATGGCGAACTCAACACCGACAAGAAGAACCGCCTGTCGGAAGCGGCAGTCGCCCTGGCGAAGAATGCCAGCATCGTCAGGCCGAAAGGCCAGTCCGATAGCTGCCGTCTGGACCAGACCTTGCAGGCACGGGTTATGGAGGACGGTCTTGACCTCGTTACCGCTGTGGTCTCGATGATGCCGCCAGCCTGGGAAAACGACGACACCCTGTCGCCGGGCGTGAAGGCGATGCTGGAATATTTCTCTCTCTATGAGGAGAAAAATGACGGTCCGGCCGCGCTGATCTTCGGCGACGGCACTATTGTCGGCGCGCGCCTCGATCGGCTTGGCCTGCGCCCGCTGCGCACCGTCGAGACGGACGAATATCTCTGCGTCATGTCGGAGGCCGGGCAGATCGCCTTTCCGGCGGAGAGCGTTATCCGGCGCGGCCGCATCGAGGCGGGCGGCATGCTTTATTACGACCACGCCGCGCGCCGCGCCTTTTCCACCGTCGAGGCGCTGGAGCTTCTCGCCGCGCGCCGCGACTATTCATCCCTGCTGCGCGAAGCCCGTGTCATGCTGGAGGATCTGCCGGAAGTGCCAGCGGAAAAGCAGGGCTCACCGCTGCGTTATAATGGTGATCTCGAACGTCACCAGCGTTACGTCGCCTATTCGCACAATCAGGAAAGTTTCAAATTCCTGATGGACCCGATGCTGGCTTCCGGTTCCGAAAAAATTTCGGCGATGGGATACGGCAATGCCATCAACGCGCTTTCCGATCAGGAAGGTGGGGTCGCCAAGTATTTTTCGCAGCGTTTCGCGCAGGTCACCAATCCGCCGCTAGACAGTATTCGCGAAGCTGATGGCATGACGCTACGGGTGGCCCTGGGTGCCAAGCCGAACAGCGGCGCTAAGAAGGCCCGCCAGATCGTCGTGCGCTCGCCAATCCTTAGCCACCTGGACATGCTGCGCATCCGCGAGCAGACCGAGACGCCGGTGTGCCGTTTCGAAATGCTCTATGCGCCCGTCTTCGATACAGGGGAGGCCAATGAAGCGGCATTGAGAGAGGCGATAGACGGACTGTGCGCCGAGGTCGCCGCTTTTGCCGCTGGCGAAGGTGGCATTGCCGTGATCACTGACCGGCATGTTTCCGC
This sequence comes from Agrobacterium sp. SORGH_AS_0440, assembly GCF_031453135.1. NCBI lineage: Bacteria > Pseudomonadati > Pseudomonadota > Alphaproteobacteria > Hyphomicrobiales > Rhizobiaceae > Agrobacterium > Agrobacterium sp. SORGH_AS_0440. The sequence goes on from NZ_JAVIYR010000002.1 coordinate 94,073, forward strand.
ACGTCGTGCCGCTTTGCCGATGATCATGGTCGTTTCCGCCATCAATCAGCGACTGATCGAGGAAGGCCTCAGGCTGCGTGTGTCCCTGATCGTAGAAAGTGGACAATTCTCCTCCTCCCATCACATTGCAGCCGGTCTCGGCTTTGGCGCTTCGGCGGTCTATCCGCTCGCCGTGCAGTTCCGCGCCGAGGAGAAATTCGGCAGCGAAGCCGACAAGGCCTTCAAGCGCTTCGCCAAGGCGGCCGAAAAATCGCTGATGAAGACCATGGGCAAGGTGGGCCTGTGTACGGCGGAAAGCTATATCGGGGGCGAGTTCTTCGAGCCGAACTTCCTCGATACGGAAGATGACGTGCTGAAGCGTTATTTCCCGAATGTGAAAACGCCGGTCGGCGGCGTGAGCTTCGCCGTCATCGCCCAGGCCGTGGCGGACTGGCACCGCAAGGCGCTGTCTGTAAAGGGAAAAAGCGACATTCCGCTGCTCGGTCTTTTCAAGGAGCGTGCCGAAGGGGCCGGCCATTCCTATGGCACGACGGCCGTGCGCGGTTTCGTGGATATGACGGAGGAAAAGATCGGTTTCGACAAGGGGACCGAAAACGAAGAGGCGTTACGTCTCCTGCCGCTCAACCGCTTGGAAGATGCCTTCGGTCTCGACGACGCGGCCTATTATCACACCAGTTTTGACCGGTTGACCCCGGAGGCGATCGATGCCTTCGAGGTGACGACCGGCTACCGCGCATTTGCCCGTATGATGGCGGAAGAAAGAGCACGTCGCCCCGCCGCCCTGCGCGATGTCCTGGAATTGCCGGCGGATGTGACGTTCGCCGGTTCGGCGGAAGAGTTTCGCCGTGAAATGGGTCGGTTTTCCCGCAAGGGCAATAACAGCTTCATGGTACGGGGCTTGCTCTGCGAAGGCGCAGAGGAAGGCGCCTTCCGGCTGCGATTGACCGGCCCGCACGGCCATGAGCTTGCCAGGCTCGCAGCACTTGGCCAATCGCTGATCGATCGCTTCGGCGAGGACATAGTCGGACATTGGCTTGAAGGGGGCGCTCTTCTGGTTCAGGCGAGGGGCGAGGCTTCCGATTACCTCTCGCTTGTTCGCGCCGCGCCGGCGAGCATTTCGCTCGATGCCGTGCAAAATGCCAGCGAGATCACCATGACCCTCGCCTCTGGTGCAATGAGCCATGGCGCGCTTGTCGCGGCCGCCCATGAGGCTGTGGCGCACGGCACCAACATGGTTGGCGGCATGTCAAATTCCGGTGAGGGCGGCGAGCATATATCGCGATACGGCACCATTCGCGCCTCGCGCATCAAGCAGTTCGCATCGGGCCGCTTCGGTGTCTGGGCCGGTTATCTTGCCGATCCGATGCTGGAAGAGATCGAGATCAAGATCGGCCAGGGCGCAAAGCCCGGCGAAGGCGGACAATTGCCGTCTCCAAAGGTCACGGTGGAAATCGCCGCCGCGCGTGGCGGTACGCCGGGCGTCGAGCTTGTCTCGCCGCCGCCGCATCATGATACCTATTCCATCGAGGATCTGGCCCAACTCATCCACGATGCCAAGGCAGCGCGCGTGCGGGTCATCGTCAAGCTGGTCTCGTCAGAAGGCATCGGCACGATCGCGGTCGGTGTCGCCAAGGCGGGAGCGGATGTCATCAACGTCGCCGGCAATACCGGCGGCACGGGGGCGGCGGCCGTCACCAGCCTCAAATATACTGGTCGCGCCGCGGAAATCGGCGTTGCCGAGGTGCATCAGGCGCTTTGCGCCACCGGCCTGCGCGCCAAGGTGCTGTTGCGCTGCTCCGGCGCACACCAGACGGCGAGCGACGTTGTCAAATCAGCTCTTCTCGGCGGGGATAGTTTCGAATTCGGCACCACGGCGCTGATGATGTTGAAATGCGTCATGGCGAAGAACTGCAACATCAAATGCCCGGCCGGTCTCACCACCAATCAGGAGGCGTTTAACGGCGATCCGCGGGCGCTGGCGCAATATCTCATGAACATCGCCCATGAAACGCGCGAGATCCTGGCCGCACTCGGGCTGCGTTCGCTGCGGGAAGCGCGGGGCCGCTCAGATCTTCTTCACCTACTCGATCATCCCGCAAGCGTTGGCCAGCTTGACCTCCGGGCAATGCTAACCGTGGTCGAGGAAGTGAAGATCGACAGCCCGGTCTATATGGAAAAGGACTTCGCGCTGGACGATGCCTTCATCGAACTCGTGTGCTCGGCACTGGTCGACGGCGGGCGCGAAAGCATCGAGCTTGGCGGCAACATTTTCCTTAACAATTGCAACAAGAGCGTCGGCGGCCAACTCGCCGTCGATATCGAACGTATGCTGAACCATGAGCTTTCCGACGAAGAGGCGGATGCGCTGCCGGCCGTCAGGCGGGACAGCCGTGGCCGTCGATTTCTGGAAGCGGGTTCCGTGCGCATCGATACATCAGGTTCGGCTGGACAATCCTTTGGCGCTTTCTGCAACGACGGCATGATCATGGTCCATACCGGTACCTGCAATGACGGCGTCGGCAAAAGCGCCTGCGGTGGCACCATCGTCGTGCGTTCTCCCGGCGGCGGTTCGCAGGAGGCGGGCGGGAATGTGCTGGTCGGTAATTTCGCACTGTTCGGCGCAACCGGCGGCCGCACCTTTGTGGAAGGGCAGGCAGGCGACCGTTTTGCGGTGCGCAACTCCGGCGCGACCGCCGTTGTGGAGGGCGTGGGGGATTTTGCCTGCGAATACATGACCAACGGTGCGGTGCTTAACCTCGGTAGTTTTGGCAAGGGCTTCGGCAACGGCATGAGTGGCGGTTTCGTCTATCAATACGACCCCTATGGCGACCTGCCGAAGAAAGTCAGCCACGATTCGATCCTGCTTGGCTCCATCACGGGCGAGGACGAGCAGGCGGCGATCCATCGTCACGCCGTTCACCAGCTTCTGAACTGGCACGCGGTGGAGACTGGCTCAGCGAAGGCCGCATGGCTGCTAGAAAACTGGGAGAGCGAACAGCACAATTTCGTTTACGGCATGCCACGCGCGCTGCTGCTTTATCAGGACAGTGACGAAATTCTCAAGGCCAAGCCGCGCAAGGAATTGCTGGAGGAACTGGCTTCCGCACTTGCTGCCCATCAGCTGCGGAAGTTCAAGCTGGCCTATCGAGATCGCAAGTCCGTATTGAACGGCACCGTGCCGGCCTATGGCGAAACGGATACGGAAGACATGTACGCACTGATCAACAATTACACTGTGTTGAGCATGGCGCAGGCTATCGCCTTGCAGCGATTGCCGATGGCATCGGGTCCTTCCGACGCCGGCATCGAAAAAGCGGTACGCAATCTCATCCTTACGGAAGATTATGCCCTAATGCAGCGTCTGATGAAATATGCGCGCGAGGCTCTTTCCGACCACAGCGACGGACAGCTTGCGGTGATGATCGCCGCCAAGCGACTTGATGACTACAAGCAGGCACTGGCGCGCCGCAACATCTGGTCGGTGGACAGTCCAGGCACCTATGGCTGGATCATTCAGCAGAGCCGCAAAAACATCGAGAAGATCGGTCATCTGCCGGGCTTCGAAGAGCTTTTCGCGGCCCGCGTCATTCCTGACCTAACCGCCGCATCCAGTCAGAACAGGGCAGCATGATGAAGATACCCTACATTCCCGAAGACGCGCCCTTTAACGGCGACCAGCGCGCCTGGCTTGCGGGTTTTTTAGCCGGGCTCCACTCCCGCGCGGCCATTGGCCTGGAGGCATCTGTCGCCGCTGCCGCTCCCGAGACGGCGGCGAGCGTGCTGAACATCCTCTTCGGCACACAGACCGGCAATGCCGAGGCGCTGGCGATGGATATCGCCGGCGCCGCCCGCACGCAGGGTATGCAGCCGGAGGTGATGGCGCTTGACGACGTGTCCATGGAGCGCCTCGGTTCGATGAAACGGGTCATTGTCGTGACCTCGACCTACGGCGAGGGTGAAATGCCCGATAATGCGCAGCTATTCTGGGAAGCGCTTGCCGCTGATGGTGCGCCACGACTGGAGGCGATGAATTTCGCCGTGCTGGCGCTGGGTGATACGGGGTATGACGGATTTTGCCAGGCCGGCAAACTCATCGATACGCGCTTTGAGCAGCTCGGCGGCAAACGTATGAAAACGCGGATTGATTGCGATATAGACTTCGAGGACGCTGCCGCCGCCTGGATCGATGAGACCCTGCCCATTGCACTTGCGCTCGATGGCGGCCAGGCGGCGACTGTCGTGACGCCTCGTCCGGCCCAACTCCCCAGGCGGGTGACACAGGAATGGAACCGGAAGAATCCCTATCTGACGCGGCTAAGCGTCAATCACCGTCTTTCCGGTCCGGCTTCATCGAAGGAAATCAGGCATTACGAATTCGATCTCGGGGAAAGCGGCCTCAGCTATGAGGCGGGTGATGCCCTTGGTGTCGTTCCCGTCAACTGCCCGAAACTGGCTGGTGCGTTGCTCGACCATTTCGAGGCGGGAGCCGATAGCGAAGTGGCCGGGCTGGATCGTTCGGTGGGAGACGCATTTCTCCGCATGTTCGAAATCTCGACGCCCTCGCGCGAACTGGTCGCCGAAATCGGCAAGCGCGCGGGTCATGACGAACTGGCGCATGTTCTTGCGAACGGCGACAGGGAGCAGCTGGCCGCCTTTCTCTGGAGCAAGGATATTCTCGACCTGCTCAATCTTGGCGGCAGGCGTCTTTTCGATCTTGCTGAATTCGTGACTTTCCTGAAACTGCTGCAGCATCGGGCCTACTCCATCTCCTCCAGCCCCCTTGCCGCGGGAAACAGCGTGCATCTGACGATCGCCAGCGTGCGTTATCGCGCTCACGACCGCGAGCGCGGCGGCGTGTGCTCCACCTATCTGGCAGATCGGGTGGAGGCCGGGGGGACGGCCGGGGTTTTCGTTTCGCACAACAAGGCGTTCCGTGTGCCGCAGAACGACGATGCGCCGGTTATCATGGTGGGTCCGGGCACGGGAATAGCGCCGTTCCGGGCCTTCCTGCAGGAACGGCTGGCGCGGGGCGCCACCGGCCGGAACTGGCTGTTTTTTGGTGACCAGCACCGGCAGTCGGACTTCATTTACGAGAGTGAGCTGGGTGAAATGAGCCGTGCGGGCGTGCTGACGCGTCTCGATCTCGCCTTTTCGCGCGATCAGGCGGAAAAGATCTACGTGCAGACGCGCATGCGGCAGAATGGCAAGGCGCTTTATCAGTGGCTCGAAGAGGGGGGCTATTTTTACGTCTGCGGTGACGCGACCCGCATGGCGAAGGACGTAGACGATGCCCTGCACCGGATCATCATTGACGAGGCCGGCCTCTCTGCGGAAGCAGCAAGCGAATATGTCAGCCAGCTGAAGCGCGAAAAGCGCTATCTTCGCGATGTCTACTAGTCGTCAGCGCGAGGGGATCCAGATGCAACGGTGCATTCAGCAATTGCTGCAGACTGTCTCCGCATCGCGCTGCTTGAAGAAATAATCGCGGCCGATGGTGATCGACTTGACGCCAGAGGAGGAGATGTCGGTCATGAACATCAACAGTTCATGCGGGACAGAAAGTTCGACATGGATGAGGAAGCTGTCAGCAATCAGCAGGCGGGTCGGCACCACCACCGCAGAGCCGACCGCATAGGGCCGCTGGTTCTTCTCATCCCAGGACCAGGTGATTTTCGCCTGCTTCTGGGCATCGATTTTGATACCGCTGATCTTCAGGCGGAGACCCTTCGTGCTATAGGGCGCGAAGACTGCGGATGCTACATCCCCCATGCCTGCAAGATAGGTCTTGTCTACAGAACCCGTTTTCGAAATCAGGTCGTTGATCGTCGCGGCGGCGCTGCTTGCCCGCTTGTAGGTATTGTAGCCGATGGTGAGTTCGAAGGACGTCACATAAAGTGCGAGCAATATCGGGAAAATGATCGCGAATTCCACCGCGCCAACACCGCGGCGATCTCTTGCGAAGCGTGAAGCAAGCGCAATGAAACGCAGCCTGCCGTGCGTCACGGCGGCAATCAGACCTGCCATCAGGAGCCCCCGCTTGTCGTGTATTTTTCATTCATGAAAGCGTCGGTCGCGACGATCAGGAAGTGAGAAGGCATCGATCCATCGGCCGGGCGAATTTTTGTAAGATAGGGGCGAATGATATCGGCCGTCACCCGCCAGCGATAATAGACACGCAGCATGTTGATCGTTTCCGGCCCACCCGGCTTGAAGCCGAATTGCGCCGTATCAAGATCGTAATATTCTCCGAAGGCCTTCAAAGGTATGGCGGTGGGGATATCCTTGAAGGTGGTGAAGGAGCGAAGATCGATATAGAGCTTCTGTTCCGTCTTGATCTCATCCGCCGAGCAGGTGATTATCACCGAGACTTCGTTGCAGAAGTTCTTTCGGAAATCTTCTTTCGAAATCGAACTGCTGATCTGCCCCGTCCTCAGCCGCCGGGCCATGCTTTCGGTGGCATTGACGACCACCTGCTCCGCGATCATGGCGATGAAGGTTTCGATGATTGCGAAAACAACCAGGAAATAAGGGATGGCGAGGATCGCGAATTCGATGGCTGCGGTCCCGTCGCGCGAAACTCCGAATTTTTCCAGCAATGGCTTCAGTTTGGCCAGTCGCATGAGGCAGTGTCGATCTCTAAGCATATGCGGCAAGCGCAACCGTTGAATTGTTGCGGACCATAATCAACCGATGTTTAAAATCAGTTACCTCGGTGATTTATACTTTAGTGATTTATGAAAATGACACAGACGCCAAATGAAAAAAGCCCGGCACGGGGCCGGGCTTTAATAAACGAGGGACGGTGATTATTCCGCGTCCGCTTTGGACAGTACCTCGAGCGTGGGTGTCGAGGTGATATTATAGCCGCAGTCTACGTAATGGCACTCACCCGTCACGCCGCGCGAGAGGTTGGACAGAAGGTAGAGCGCAGACCCGCCGATATCGTCGATATCCGCCGTCCGTCTCAGCGGCGCGTTCTTCTGGTTCCATGCGTAAATGGCGCGCGCGTCGGAAATGCCCGCACCCGCAAGCGTGCGGACGGGACCGGCCGAGATGGCGTTGACGCGAATGTCCCGAGGGCCGAAATCTGCAGCGAGATAACGCACGGAAGCCTCGAGCGCCGCCTTGGCAACGCCCATGACGTTATAGTTGGGAATGACGCGCTGCGAACCGTTATAAGTCAGTGTCAGCATGGAGCCACCATTCGTCATCAGCTCGGCGGCGCGCTTGGCGATTTCCGTGAAGGAGAAACAGGAAATGACCATGGTGCGGCTGAAATTCTCGCGCGTCGTATCCGCGTAAAGGCCCTTCAGCTCGTTCTTGTCGGAGAAGCCGATGGCATGCACGACAAAATCCAGCGCGCCCCATTTTTCGCGAATCGTCTGAAACAGCGCGTCCACAGAAGCGATATCTTCGACATCGCAAGGCACGATGAAGTCGGAGCCAAGTTCCGCGGCGAGCGGTTTGACACGCTTGCCGAGCGCTTCACCCTGATAGGTGAAGGCCAGTTCCGCGCCCTGTGCCGCAAGTGCCTTAGAGATACCCCAGGCGATGGAGTGATTGTTAGCGACGCCCATGATGAGGCCGCGTTTACCCTGCATGATGCCGTTCATGGGCAATTATCCGTTATGACGCTGGAAGACGAGCGTGGCGTTGGTACCGCCGAAGCCGAAGGAATTGGATAGGATGGTGTCGATCTTGGCATTGTCGATGCGGCTGCGAACGATCGGAACGCCCGCAAATTCCGGATCGAGTTCGGAAATATGCGCACTCTCGCCGATGAAACGTTCCTGCATCATCAAGAGGCCGTAGATCGATTCCTGCACCCCGGCCGCGCCAAGCGAATGGCCAGTGAGAGATTTTGTCGACTGGATGTGCGGGATATTGTCGCCGAAGACTTCGCGGATCGCGCCGATTTCCTTGCTGTCGCCAACCGGCGTCGAGGTGCCGTGGGTATTGATGTAGTCAATGTCGCCCTTGACGGTGGAAAGAGCCTGCCGCATGCAGCGGATCGCGCCTTCGCCTGAAGGGGCAACCATGTCGTAACCGTCAGAGGTCGCGCCATAACCGACGATTTCGGCATAAATCTTGGCACCGCGTGCCTTTGCGTGTTCCAGCTCTTCGAGAACCAGAACGCCCGCACCGCCGGCGATGACGAAGCCGTCGCGGTTGACGTCATAGGCGCGCGAGGCGACGTCGGGGGTCTCGTTATATTTGGACGACATGGCGCCCATGGCGTCGAAAAGGTTCGACATCGACCAGTCGAGGTCCTCGTGGCCGCCAGCGAACATCACGTCCTGCTTGCCCCACTGGATCATCTCGGCGGCGTTGCCGATGCAGTGCGCCGAGGTGGAGCAGGCCGAAGAGATGGAGTAGTTGACGCCGTGGATCTTGAACCAGGTCGCGAGCGTGGCCGAAGCGGTGGAGGACATCGCCTTCGGCACGGCAAACGGACCGATGCGCTTCGGGCTGTTGTTCTTCAGCGTAATATCGGCAGCTTCGACGATGGTGCGGGTGGAAGGACCGCCCGAGCCCATGATGATGCCGGTGCGCTCATTGCCGCTGATATCGCTCTCTTCCAGACCGGAATCGGCGATTGCCTGCTTCATGGCAACATGGTTCCACGCGCCGCCCTGCGACAGGAAGCGCATGGCGCGGCGGTCGACCAGATCGGTGGGGTCGAGAGAAGGCTTGCCCCAGACCTGGCACTTGAAACCGTGTTCGGCAAAATCCGGCGAAAAAGAAATGCCGGATTTGGCATTGCGCAGCGACGCGGTGACTTCAGCGGCATCACCGCCGATGGAAGAAACAATACCGAGGCCGGTGACAACAACTCGTCTCATGAAAGGGACCTTTTCTTAAGATTTCGGCTGGACAACCGAAGCCGCCCGGCGTTTGTCTGAACTATTCCGTCTGCCTCAGGCAGCCTTTTCCTTGGACAGGCCGACCCGCAGGTCTGTCGCCTGATAAATGGTTTCGCCGTCCGCCTTCAGCCAGCCGTCAGCAGTTCCAAGCACCAGACGGCCACGCATCACGCGCTTGAAATCAATACCATATTGAAGGAGCTTGGTGTGAGGGCGCACCATGCCCTTGAACTTCACTTCGCCGGTGGAAAGCGCCATGCCGCGGCCTTCTTCGCCCAGCCAGCCGAGGAAGAAGCCGGTCAGCTGCCACATGCCGTCAAGGCCGAGGCACCCCGGCATGATCGGGTTGCCCTGGAAATGGCAGGGAAAATACCAGTCATCGGGGCTGACATCATATTCGGCACGGATGAAACCCTTGTCGAACGCGCCACCGGTTTCTGAAATTTCGGTGATGCGGTGAACCATGAGCATGGGGGGCAATGGGAGCTGTGCATTTCCCGGGCCGAACAATTCGCCGCGACCGCAGGACAGGATCTCCTCGTAATTGTAACTTGATTGCCTCGTTGCCATACCGCTTTCACTTCCCCAATTACTGGTGTTGATCGACTTCACTAGAGCAAGTTAGGTTCAAAATGAAGCGCTGCAAGGGCAGAGGCGGTTCCGCCCCCATTCTTTGTCTTCGAACCTTCTTTGCAGAAGTCATTACCTCAATATGCCGTCCGCATACAGGAACCATCCGGCCGGAACCAGAGGAAATTTGCAGGAATGGCCGGTTTGCGGCCATTTGCGACACTCGGCGGCGCTGAAACTATTGAAAGCATTCCCTGCAAAAGATATATGCTATTGCAATTGACGGGTGGCATACCTCTGTTTGGAATGGGATTGCATGGCATTTGACGCCACATTGGATATCGGAACGAGGCTGCGGCGCTCTGGGCTGAGGCCCACGCGCCAGCGCGTGGCTTTGGGCGATCTTCTCTTCGCGAAAGGTGACCGCCACCTCACCGTCGAGGAACTGCATGATGAGGCTGTGACAGCTGGCGTGCCCGTTTCTCTCGCCACGGTCTACAACACACTGCATCAGTTCACCGAGGCCGGTCTCATCCGGGTTCTCGCCGTGGAAGGTGCCCGTACCTATTTTGACACCAACGTGTCGGATCACCATCACTTCTTCGTAGAAGGCGAGAACGAGGTTCTCGATATACCTGTCAACAATCTCCAGATCGGCAATCTGCCGGAAGCGCCTGAGGGCATGGAAATCGCCCATGTGGATGTGGTGATCCGCCTCCGCCGCAAGCGCGGCTGAACTTCTTCGGTTCGACAATGGATGTGCAAATGGCGCCCGCGGGCGCCATTTCTGTTTTCAGCGTCGTTCCATGGGTCACTTCATGACATCTTCCGGGCGTCTGCCGGGCTTGCCTTTATAGGGCGGGAAAGTCCAGCCGAAGATCAGCGCGCCGGACCGGATCCCAAAGGCCATCAGCACGCCCGCTGCCGAAGCGGCATAAAGCGGCGCGCCGAAGAAATAGACGACAATGAAGGTGGAAGAGCCCAGAAGCGCGCAGGTGATGTAGATTTCCGGCCGCAAGAGCACGGAGGGCTCACCGGCGAGAATATCGCGCAAAACCCCACCAAATGTTGCCGTCAGAACGCCGGTGACAATGGCGACAGTTGCCGAACCGCTTGCTGCGAGGCCCTTGGCCGCTCCCATGACGCAATAAGCAGAAAGGCCGAGCGCATCGAGCCAGATCAATACCCGGTAACGGGATTCGAACAGATGTGCCGTGAAGAACAGCAGCACCGCCACCGAGACGCAGACGAGAATATAGGTGGGGTTGATGACCCAGAACACCGGCGTTCTGCCGAGCACGAGATCACGCACCGTGCCACCGCCGATACCGGTGGCCGCCGCAAAAAACAGGAAGCCGATCAGGTCGAGCTGCTTGCGCGAAGCGGCAAGCGCACCGGTTGCGGCAAACACTGCCACGCCGGCATAGTCGAGAAAACCCAGAAGTGTCATGAAAAGGTTCCCCCCGGAACACGGGCGGCGAACACGTCAGTGTCGCGCAAGCACTAAACTCTAGGCTGGCCGCCCGGATGATCGCAACATCCATAACCCAAACGGATGCAAAGGAAAATGCCGTGCGAATCGCTCTCGTTGCCGCTCTTCAGGCGCTGGTTCTCTTGATGTTCCCGGTGGCGCTCTCGGCGCAGCAGCAGCTGGTGAGCGATCCGGAGATTTACGAGAAGGATCATTTCCGCAACGAGTGCAAGGTGGCAGCATTCGGCGACGATTTTGTCACACGGCTGGATATCAACAATGACGGGTTGATGGATGCCATCGTCAATCACGGGGTTCTGGATTGCGACGGCGAAAAAGGCCGCGCCTGTGATGACGAGGGATGCCCCTATAATTTTTACGTGCAGGTGAAAGAAGGCGGCTACCTGATGATCGCGACGGCCCGCATCTACGGTTATGACTTCATCAAGCGTTTTGGTAACATGGTCTTCGTGCTGAAGATGCATCCGCGTTATTGCGAGCGTACTGATAAGGAGCCCTGCCTGATGACAGTGCGGGTGCGCGGGACAAAATTCGTCACGATCTCGCGAAAGTGAGCGCAACGGTTGCTACGGCGTAATCCGCCGGATTTTCACCCTCTGATTATAGCGCTGTCGGAGTGAGCGCGGAATGATGAGTGTGGCGATGGCGACAACGAAGACAGCGACCGCCACGACCCAGAGAGCATCCGACTGCATCTTGGCCCCGAGAACGGCACCGCATATCGCACCGCTCAGCATGCCCAGCCACGGCACGATCTGGATGCCCCAATCAAAGCTCCGGTCACCGAGAAGAAAGCGGCCGATGCCTCGGCCGAAACGGGAAAGGGCACCCGTCACATAGGTAAGGCCGATCGGCAGTCCCTCGATATGCTCGACGGCCGCGTTGACCATGCCCATGGCGAAGACCACGAGGTAAAATTGCACGAGGCCCGAGCTCTCGCCACGAAGCAGTGCCGAAATGGCCACAAGCGATCCGACCGCCATGAGGACTGCAAATATACGCCGCTCGAACTTGTGGGCCACCACGATCCCGCCCGCGTTGCCCGCCACAAAGGCAATGATCGCGACAAGGAGTTTCACGGCGTGGGAATAGATGCCCGCTTCCGCTGAAACCGCGGCGCGCGTGGTATTGCCGGTCATGAAGGATACGAAGTCGCCGGAAATATGCAGTCCAACCGCATCCGTCATGCCCGCGATGAAGGAAATGGCGGCAACCAGCGCGATACCCGTGCCGGTCCTTCTGGCCTTGATGATATTACGACGTCTCTGTCTGGTCATGGAGAGCTCGATACGGGAAATCGTTGGGCCTGCTCGCCGGCCGCGTTCTCTATGTCTAGAATGGCTGGCCGTGCATTTGCAATCATTCCAGGGATGTGCGTGCGCTTTCTGTTTTGTCTAGACAAATACAAAATGCCTGCCTACGATGCCTCAAATAAAGCGAAAAACAATGTCGCACAAAAATAAATCAAAAGGGGTTCCGATCATGAAAAAAACCTGGGTTTTCGCCGCTCTGGCGGCACTTTTCTCATCCGCTTCCGCCTATGCCGAAACGTCCGTGACGATAGGCATGTCGGGCTGGACGGGTTTTGCACCACTGACGCTTGCAAAACAGGCCGGCATTTTCGAAAAGAACGGCCTGAAGGTCGAGATCAAGAAAATCCCGCAGGCCAGCCGCCATCTCGCTCTCGCTTCCGGTGACATCCAGTGCGCCGCCACCACGGTGGAAACCTGGATCGCCTGGAACGCCAATGGCGTGAAATCCACCCAGATTTTCCAGATGGACAAATCGCACGGTGCCGATGGCATCGCGGTGCGCAGCGATGTCTCGAAGGTCGCGGACCTCAAGGGCAAGACGGTGGCCGCGTCCGCACCGGGCACCTCTCCTTATTTCTTCCTCGCCTGGATCCTCAAGGAAAACGGCCTGACACTGAAGGATGTGAAGGTCGTCAACCTTGAGCCGGGGCCGGCCGCGCAGGCTTTCGTCGCCGGACAGAACGATGCAGCCATGACCTATGAACCCTATCTCTCTACCGTGCGCGCCGCTCCCGACAAGGGTAAGATTCTTGCCACGACACTGGATTATCCCGCGGTTATGGACACGTTTGGCTGCACGCCAGACTTCCTGAAGGCAAATCCGCAGGCAGCCAAGGCTCTGGCGGACAGCTATTTCCAGGCACTTGATCTTATCAAGGCCGATCCCGAAAAATCCTATGCGACGATGGGCGCGGATGTGAAACAGTCCGGCGAGGCCTTTGCCGCTTCGGCAAAATTCCTCGAATGGCAGGACAAGGCCGCCAACCAGAAATTCTTCGAGGGCGAGTTCAAGACTTTTTCCGAAAAATCGGCTGACCTGCTGCTCGAAATCGGCGTAATCAAGTCGAAGCCCGATCTTTCGACCCTCGCGGACACGTCCTTCATCAAGTGACGGAAACAGCCAGCTGCATTTCCCTCTCCGGATATTGCAGCCAGTAAGAAGCGCGACAGTGTTCCCGCGTCTTGAGTGCGGGAACATGTTGATGGTGTGGCGAAGTGCCGCGCCGGTTCGGGACAGGCGACAGAATGCAACCACTTCAACCCATAAAGAACAGCACGAGGATAGCGCTCGGCATCCTGTTCTTCGTGCTTTTTTTCTCTGCCTGGGGCTTTGCCACGCTGGGCGGTTTCGTGTCGCCGACCTTTCTGGCCGACCCCGTCACCATGCTGAAGGATGGTATCTATCTGCTGACGGATCAGGGTTTTGCCAGCGATATCGGCATGACGATCTGGCGTGTCGTGGGCGGTTTCGTGCTGGCCTCCATAGTCGCCGTCCCCCTCGGTATCGCCATGGGGGCTTATAAGCCCATCGAGGCGCTGCTTGAGCCTTTTGTCTCCTTCGCGCGTTACCTTCCGGCTTCCGCCTTTGTGCCGCTCCTCATTCTCTGGGCCGGCATCGGCGAGATGCAGAAGCTGCTGGTGATCTTCATCGGCGCCGTCTTCCAGATCATCCTGATGGTGGCTGTGGCCGTCGCCGGCACGCGGCGGGATCTGGTGGAGGCCGCCTATACGCTGGGCGCGCGGGATCGGGGCGTGGTGCGCCGTGTCCTCATTCCCGCCAATGCGCCCGACATTGCCGAAATCCTCCGTCTCGTCCTCGGCTGGGCCTGGACCTATGTCATCGTCGCGGAACTGATCGGCGCCTCCTCCGGTATCGGCTACATGATCATCAACAGCCAGGCGCTGATGGCGACCGGCCAGATCATCTTTGGCATCATCGTCATCGGTGTTATCGGCCTTATCTCTGATTTCGCGTTCAAATCGCTGAACCGGAAGCTTTTTGCCTGGAGGCTTGCCTGATGAGCGAACTCGTTATCAAGGGCGTCAGCCGCACCTTTCCAGGCGTACATGGCGGGCAGCCGACGCTGGCCCTGCAGCCCACCAATCTGGAAATCCCGCGCAATGATTTCGTTACCATCCTCGGTCCTTCGGGATGCGGAAAATCGACCCTGCTGCGCATCATCGCCGGGCTTGACCGTCCGACAACGGGCGAGGTGCTGTTGTCAGGCAGGGCGGTGACTGGCCCGGGGGCGGACCGCGGCATGGTGTTCCAGTCCTACACGCTGTTCCCTTGGTTGACGATCCGTGAAAACGTCGCTTTCGGCCTGCGCGAACGCGGCGTTGCGGAGAAGGAAAAATGGGAGATCGTTGACAGCTATATCGACAAGGTCGGCCTGCGTGGTTTCGAAAACCATTGGCCGAAACAACTCTCCGGCGGCATGCAGCAGAGAACGGCCATTGCCCGCGCCCTGGCAAATGGCCCGAAAATCCTGCTGCTCGACGAGCCTTTCGGCGCTCTCGACAATCAGACCCGCGGGCTGATGCAGGAATTGTTGCTCGGCATATGGGAGCGTGAGCAAAAGACGGTCATTTTCGTCACGCACGATATTGAGGAGGCGGTTTTCATGGCATCGCGCGTGGTGACCATGTCTGCGAGGCCGGGCCGTATCAAATCGATCACGCCGGTCGACCTGCCGCATCCGCGCCACTACACCGTCAAGGCCAGCCCGGAATTTTCCGAACTGCGTGCAAGGCTGACGGAAGAAATCCGCAGCGAAGCGATCGCCGCCGCCGCTCACGGATAGCAGGGTATGGAACGGGGAGGATAGAAGCATCGGGATGAGGGGCACAGGCGCCGATCTTCAGGAAAAGTCACTGCACGAGCGAATCCGCAACGATGTGGAGCGCCACATCATGTCAGGCGAATGGCCGCCGGGATATCGTATCCCATTCGAACACGAAATGACGCGCCAATATGCCTGTTCGCGCATGACGGTGAACAAGGCTTTGGGAGAACTGGTGCAGCGGGGTCTTATCGAAAGACGCCGGCGTCTCGGTAGTTTCGTCCGTCAGCCCCACGCGCAATCGGCCGTGCTGGAAATCCACGATATCGAACGAGAGGTGCAGGCACTCGGGCTGGTTTACAGGTATCGCCTCGATCAGCGGCGTCTGCGGCCAGCGGGTAAAGACGATGGAGCGGCTATGGCGCTTGCGGCCGATGCGCCCGTGCTGGAACTCACCTGCACGCATTTTGCCGGCGGTGTCCCATTTTGTCTGGAAGAGCGCCTCATCAATGTCACTGCTGTACCGGAGGCCGAGTTTGCCGATTTTTCGCATATCGGCCCCGGAACGTGGCTGCTGAAGATGGTGCCCTGGAGCGCTGCCGAACATCGCATCAGCGCCGTCTCGGCCGACCGCAAAAATGCCGCCGCGCTGGGTATCGGATCGGGAGCCGCCTGTCTGGTCATCGATCGCCGGACCTGGCACGGAACGGATTACATCACCCGCGTGTCGGTCACCTATCCCGGTGACCGACACGCGCTCGTTGCGCAGTTTTCGCCTTCGCAGAGCAGCTGAAGACGGTAGATCGGTCAATTTTTTGTAAAGAAGAGTTTACGGGTCGTCTTTTGGCAATATAATAGTTGTCAAAAGAACTCAGGTTTATTATCGGAACGTCAAGCTTTTACGACGGCATCCGTTATGACCCCGGTTTCAAACCGGTCAATCTGCGGATGGGTTCATCGACGGAAATCCGGGATAAAAAACATGTCAGTTGCGACCACCACTTCTTCCGCGTCTCTCAACAAGGCAAGCAGGACACGGCGCATTTCCCTTGCCACGACGGTTACCTTACTGGTTGGATTGAGCGCCGGTGCGGTTTTCGCTCAGACGGCATCCGAACCCCAGATTCAGTCCGCACCGCAAGCGGAAACGGTCCAGCCGGCACAGCCGTCCCCACAAACCCCGGCGGCGCCGGACGCTCCGGTCGTTCAGCCGAACCAGCCTTCCATGCCCGCACAGGAACAGCCGGCAGCCGTGGCGCCTGCACAACCTCAAAACAATGAAGCCGCGCCTGCACAGTCCGCACAATCTTCAGTCGCTCCCGCCCTGACACCCGAAGGTGCCGCGCCGACCAACGAGGTTTCAACCCCGGTAGAGCCCGTCGGCGCCGACCCGGCAAGTGCCGAACATCGCGCGGATATCCCACACAACCTGTCCCCCTGGGGCATGTTCATGGCGGCGGACTGGGTCGTGAAGGGTGTCATGATCGGTCTGGCCTTCGCCTCGCTGGTGACCTGGACGGTGTGGGTTGCAAAGTCGGTTGAACTTGCAGGTGCGCGTGTTCGGGCCGGCGCAACGCTGAGGGTCATTCGCAAGGCGAAAACTCTTAACGAGGCTACCGAGGCTGTCGAGAAGAAGGGCGGACCTGCGGCGCTCATGCTGCGCATGGCAACTCATGAAATGCAGCTTTCCGATGCTGTGGTCGAACACACCGATGGCGGCGGTATCAAGGAACGTGTCTCCTCGGCGCTGTCGCGTATCGAAACCCATGCCGGTCGCCGCATGTCACGCGGGACGGGCGTTCTGGCAACGATCGGTTCCACCGCCCCCTTCGTCGGCCTGTTCGGCACCGTCTGGGGCATCATGAACTCCTTCATCAGCATTTCGGAATCGCAGACCACCAATCTCGCCGTCGTCGCGCCCGGCATTGCCGAAGCGCTTCTGGCCACCGCCATCGGCCTCGTTGCCGCCATTCCCGCAGTGGTGATCTATAACGTCTTCGCGCGCTCGATCACCGGATACCGCCATCTGCTGGCGGATGCCGCAGCCGGCGTGGAGCGCCTCGTCAGCCGCGACCTCGATTTCCGCCGCATTCCGCCGGGCAGCACCAGCAAACCCGCAGTATCGCTGGTTGGACGGTGATCGGACATGGCTGGAGGAATTCGCGAAAACAGCGGTGACGATCTCTCCGAAAACCATGAGATCAATGTCACGCCCTTCATCGATGTGATGCTGGTTCTGCTCATCATCTTCATGGTGGCCGCGCCGCTCGCCACCGTCGATGTGAATGTCGATCTTCCCGCATCCACCGCAAAACCCGCGGAGCGACCGGAGGAGCCGCTGTATCTTACGGTCAAGGACGATCTCTCGCTTACTCTGGGCAATGATGCGGTCGCCCGCGAAGCCTTGGCGGCCGCCATCGACCGCCAGACGGGTGGCAAGAAGGATACCCGCATCTTCCTGCGTGCAGACAAGGCGGTTGATTACGGCCACTTCATGGAAATCATGAACCTGCTGAGAGATGCCGGTTATCTGAAGATCGCCCTTGTGGGGCTGGAAAATGCCGCTGCCGTGTCGCAGCCTCCGGCTGCTGGCCAGCCCGCCCCGTCGGCGGTGCAGGACGCGACGCCATGAGTGAAAACGGCTATCCACAGGCCCGACATTCCCGCCTTTGGGAGGTGACGCTGTGGTCCGCCGCGGCGTTGCTGATGCTCAGCGTCCATGCCGGGTTCGCTTATTATCTGATGCAGGAGCCGGACGAGCTCGAGGCCGGCGGGCCGCCCCCCGCCGCCATCATGATCGAAATGGCGGCGATACCGGAAGCCGTCCAAACTGAAGAAACGACGCAGGCGCAGGATGTCGAGGACGCCGAGGAAGTGAAGAGCGACAGCAGCGAACCGGTTGAGGAAGCTGCTCCTGAAGAGACCCCGCCACCACCTGAACCGGTTGCCGAAACGCCGCCGCCGGAGCCGGTGCAGCCGCCTGAGCCACCGGTCGAGGAGATCGTCGAACCGCAGGAAGTTCCCGAGCCGGTTGAGACCGTCGATCCCGTTCAGGAGCAGATGATGGCGGAACTTGAAAATGTCGAGGTCCCCTTGCCCGTCATGCGGCCTCCGCCTCCGCCCGTCGAAAAGAAGGTGGAAAAGAAAGAGCCTGAAGAGAAAAAGAAGGTCGAGCGCCAGCGCCCCAAACCGCAGCAGGCCTCGGAACTGCGTGAAACTGCGAAGGTGGAAGCCCAGCAATCCGACCGCACGGCCGCATCGCGCAGCAATGCCGGCTTCTTTTCTTCCTCGTCCGCCTCCCCGGCAAAATGGGGATCGAAAGTCCGCTCGCACATTCAGCGCCGCAAACCACGTTCACTCCGCAGCGATGCAATGACTGCGACGGTGCGGTTCCGCGTCAATGATGCCGGTGCCATCAGCGGTGTCAGCGTTGTTCAGTCCACCGGCGATTCGTCCGTGGATCAGCAGATCGCAGCCTGGATTCAGAGCGCGTCGCCCGTGCCCGCCCCGCCGCCGGAAGCAAACAGGACGATCACGCTGCCGATCAGCATCCGCTAGCAGCTCCCCTGGCGGGACCGATTTTTTCCGACCTGTGCCGCGGTGTGGCCTCAATGATATTTCGCGAATGTTTTCGATGGTGTAGGTCTTGACGACATCACAAGCAGAGGCATTCCGGAATGAAATTCTCAATCGCAGAGGCGGAGGATCTCGTATCCTCTATCTTTGAGCGCAACGGCGTCCTACCGCAAAACGCCCGCTCGGTGGCAAAGGCGCTCGTCGCCTCCGAGGCCGCCGGGCAGGGTGGTCATGGTTTTCGCCGTATACCCGTTTACGTGCGTCAGGCCCGTGTAGGCAAGGTCGATGGCAAGGCGCGTCCGGTGGCCACACGGGTGAAGCCCGGCGTCCTCTCGGTCGACGCCAATCATGGTTACGCCTATCCGGCGATCGATCTCGCGCTTGAGGAATTGCCTGAAATGGCGCGCCAGCAGGGGATCGCGCTCGCCGCCATCCACCGTTCCCATCACGCCGGCGTCATGGCGCTGACTGTCGAACGTATTGCCGAAACGGGTCTCGTGGCGCTGATGTTCGCCAATGCGCCTGCGTCCATGGCACCCTGGGGCGGCAGCAAGCCGCTTTATGGTACGAACCCGATTGCCTTTGCCACGCCCGTTGGCGGCGCTGATCCACTCGTCATCGATCTGGCTCTCTCTAAGGTCGCACGCGGAAAAATCATGGCGGCGCGCCAGAAGGGGGAGACGATTCCGGGCGACTGGGCGCTTGACAGAAATGGCCGACCGACCACCGATCCGGAGGAGGCCATAGAAGGAACCATGGTTCCTGCGGGCGAAGCCAAGGGCGCAGCGCTGGCGCTGATGGTGGAAATCATGGCCGCTGCAATTACCGGCGGAAACTTCGCCTTCGAGGCTTCCTCCCTTCTGGACGACAAGGGTGCGCCCCCCTCGCTCGGACACACCATTATCGCAATAGACCCTGTATCATCAGGCGGCTCTGCCTTTACCGAAAGGCTGGCTCTCATCGCCCAGGAGATAGAAAAACAGGAAAATGTCCGCCTGCCCGGTCGCCGCAGCCAAGGTATCCGCAAACAGGCGTTGGAAAGCGGTATCGTGATCGAAAGCGATATTCTTGGCGAAATTCAATCGCTTTGACCGGACATTAAAAACCCGGCGGGTCGACCGTGACCCGCCGGGTAAACCGTAAATGGCTGCGTTTATCTGCATCGATGGGACCGGACATCATGTCCAGCCGCCATTTGGTCCGCCGATCCCGCCATTGATATGGAAGGATTTTGACGCAGAAAGCCGCTCATCCGGTTTTCAGCTTCCGGAAAGGACTTTGTCGCGGAAGCTTGAGTTGAGCAGGTGGCGATTATGCCTCCTGTTCGATCAGGCCGCGCAGCAGGGCAATACTGACGGTATTCAGCAGATTGGTCGCACCCAGCCTGTGGCGCACCTTTTCCAGAGTATCCTTGACGTCCGCCTCGTCGGCGCCGACTATCACGGCGACGTGTGAGGGATGTTTGCCCCGCGCGACCAGCCCCAGATATTGCCGCTCACGCTCCGAGAGGACGACTTCATGCATCTGGCGATGTTCATGCGGCGTATTTGAAGACATTTCTTTCAGCCTCAAAAAAGATTGCCCTTCCCGGGCAGGAGCAGGCAGTGTTCATTCTCCGACACCAGCTCGTTGGCCGCTCCGTCCACACGCGAACAGAAACGCCAATTTCGCCAATAGGTTTCATCTGGCCTCAGGAGTTTTGCGGTAAGGGGCCGCTTTCGCAGCCTGTAAATCCGATGCGGACGTTCTATTCCAGCCATTGAGGGCCTGCGACAACGACGCCCAGCGACGACAATCTGTCTGGCGTAAAATGCAGTTTCAAAGCTTTGGAATGTTTTCGTCACACCCGAAGGAGATCGGCGCTCTAATAATCGATGTGTTCCACCGATAAAATAACATGACGCGCCAAGTTTTTCATTTTATTGTTATGTTTCGGCACACATCGCGACAACTGTTGATATATTCATCAACTTTAATGCCTCGTTCCGAAATATTGATGCTGTAGCCATGTATTATCCGGCGGAATGATGCGCGTGTTTCCGGCGAATATCCGTAGGTGTTGCCCCGAACCAGCGGGAAACGGAGCGGGAAAATGCACCTGGGGTCGAATATCCAAGCCGGTAACTGATGTCGGAGACCGGAAGATCACTTTCCACTAGAAGCTTGAATCCGGCATTCTTGCGAATGGCATCTTTTATCTCGTTGAGATTGGTCCCGAGTTCGGCAAGGCGCCGCTGAAAACTGCGTTCCGAAAGGTTGAAATAGGGGGCAATCTCGCTGAGCGAAAGCTCCGCATCGGAAAGCCTCATCTGCATATACCGCTTCACCTGATCGATGAAATGCGTCGCGTCGGCCGATGTCTCCGGTCGAAGCATCCGGCACTGCAAATTCATCAATTCGAACAGGCGTTCATCGGCGTTCGGATTGGCCACCTCAAGGAGAGATAGGGGAAGGCGCATGGTATGGATCGGTTGGGAAAAGCTGATCCGCTTCGTCATTCTTTCTTTAAATAATTGAATATTATCGGGTTTCTGTCGCTCCATCCCAATCTCGATCTGATGGATGCGCTCTCCCAGAATATCGCGGAGCCGCTGTATCAGGATTGCCAGGGACAGATCGACATATTGATCACGCTTGACAATCACCGGTGCAAAGGACCATGACAGCGTCACCCCGGTCGCATCTGCAACCATGGTGAAATTGCTGTTATTGGTCGCATAATAGACGTGATCCTGAAGAAAGCGCAGAAACGCCCGCACCGTCGGGGCGCTGATCAGGCCATATCCGAAAGCACCGGACGCGCCGGCGGGAAAAGTGGAGGCGCACTGCAATCCGAAAGCGTCGTCGCCGGATATCAGGGCGCAGGTTTCCAGCAGACGGCATAATCTATCGAGGCTGATGCGCTCTGTGAGACTTCCGAAATTGCCGGGATCGATCTCAAGAGCCTTGCAGATGGGTGCGATATCGATGCCACGCCCCCGCGCATAATTGCTGACGCCAGCGGCCAGACCGGCCACCACAGTTATTTCGTCGCTGAGCCTCTTTTCGGGCATCCCTAGCCTTGGCGTACCATGTTTGGAAATTGTCGCCTGATGGTAAGCCTCGCGCACCCGTTTGTCGAGCAGCGCGGCCGGGGATTTTATGTACGGTTGCGGACGCTTTGCTCCAGAAGCTCCATCATTGTTTTTCCCGCATCTTCGATCGCGCCGCTGTTGTCCACAGTGATCACGTCAAAATCGCCGTCGACACAGAGAGCACTACGTTCCAGCCGTCGCAGGATATCGTCGCGGCTCTCCCGTCCTCGCTGTTCCAGCCTTCGTGCCAGAACCTCCGGTCGCGCCACGATATTCACGACCTTCAGGCGGGAAAAAGCAATACCGAACTGAGGCAGGGCCGACCGGGAACCGTTGGCGATAACCACGTCCCCGGCGTCCAGCTGACGATAGACAGCGGCCGGAATGCCATATTTCAGCCCATGCGCCTGCCAGGAGACTGCGAAAGCGCCTTCACTCTCAAGTCGGTTGAATTCCTGCATGGAAACTGCGTCGTGGTTTTCACCGCCCGCGTCGCTACTGCGGGTAATGACGCGGCGGGTGAAGTGAAAGCCCGGCCGGCCGGACAGCTGCATTGACGCATAATCCATCAGCGTATCTTTGCCGGCCCCGCTGGGGCCGACAATGACGATCATGGTTCCGGGCGATCCCTCGCGCCGGCTGTCTTGTCCGTCGCCGGTCATGCCACGCGCTTGCCCAGACGCCAGACGGAACGTGCCACGGGAACGCCATCTTCGCGGTGAACCCGGACCAGATCGGCCCGCAGACCGCCGGCTATGCGGCCGCGGTCGTGAAGACCAACGGTCCGCGCCGGTGTGGCGGTGACCATACGCAGAGCTTCCGGCAGCGTGATGGCTTCCACCTGATCGGCAAGCAGGAACGGCGCGAAGAGCAGGCTGAAGGGCACGTAGTCGGAAGAGAGAACATCCAGAACACCAATTTCGGCCAGATCGCGGGCGGCGATGTTGCCGGAATGGGATTTGCCGCGAACGATGTTCGGGGCGCCCATCAAGACACTCATGCCGGCGCTGTGCGAAGCTTTTGCCGCCTCGACGCTGGTGGGAAATTCCGCCAGCTTCACGCCGTGACCAATTGCTTCGCCGACATGCGCTTCGGTTGCATCGTCGTGGCTCGCAACGGTGATTCCACGCTCAGCGCAGCGGGCAGCCAGATAATCACGATGTTTGGCGGAATATTCCGCCGATGCCGCCTGCCTGCGCCGCACGAATTCGGCGAACGCCTCGTCGCTCAGACCGCGCTTCTTCTGATAATAGAAAATATACTGGTCCATCGACTGGAACTGGCGCTGGCCCGGGGAATGATCCATCAGCGAAATCAGCCGCACGCGCGGATCGGTTTCGAAATCTTCAAAATGCTCCAGCACATCGGCGGAAGCGACCTCACAACGCAGATGCAGCAGGTGGTCCGAGCGCAGGCGGTTCTGATCCGCCGCCGCCTCGATGGCGTCAGCCATTTCCCGCATTTCACCTTTTTTGAAACCACCGTCTTCATCCGAGCCAAGTCGCAGGCAATCGAATACGGTGGTGATGCCGGAGGCCGCCACCTGTGCGTCATGGGCCTGAATGGCGGCAATCTTGTCCCAGATGACACCGGGGCGCGGCGAATAATGCTGCTCGAGATGGTCGGTATGCAGTTCCACCAGGCCGGGAATCAGGAAATCGCCTTCAAGATCTTCTCCGGTCTTGGAGGCGCCTTCGCTGATATCGGCGATCTTGCCGTCGCGGATCAGAACGGAGCCCAGAATAATATCGTCTTCCAGAACGATACGGGCGTTGGAAAGGGCGTGCTCAGTCATGGTGTCGCATCTTCCTTTGGCTGCTGGCCAAGCGGGTGCCAGCTGTGAACGGTGAAGGGGGCGCCGCGCGTTTCTTCAATGAACAGGGCGAGGCCGGAAACGGTGAGGGGTTTGTCGGTGAATTCGGCAAATCGTGCGGAGAGAAGCTCATGCACGGCGGGCTGTTCGCTTTCGTCGATCCGGCCGGTCAGCGTCATGTGAAAACGGAAATCATCCATGACATGCGGATAGCCCCAGAGCGAAAGATTTTCCCGCTGGCTTTCGGTCAGCATCTGCGGCCGGCGGCGGGCAATATCTGTTTCGGACAGGGGGGCGCGGAACCGGTCGAAATGATCCACGATCTCCGCTGCAAAGTCTTGCAGCGGCTGGTAAATGCGATCCGGCACCAGGGCGAAGAATGGCCCAAGTGCACCAACCACGATACGCGGAATGTCAAAGGCCGGCTGGCTTGCAGCAAAGTCCGCGACGGCCGCCAGCAGCTCTGCTTCGCTGTATTTCTCTGACAGCTCGAAAGGCGCTTTCAGGGTTGCGTGGAAGCCATAACGGCGGGGCTCTTCCGTCATCTCCGCATAGTCGGCATGGTCATCATGCAGTCTGCCGGAAAACGCGTTTCGTCCAAGCCAGCGGGATGCCGTTTCGGTCAGAGGATGATCTTTAGCCGGAGAAAAATAGATGGCATAGCGCACGGCAAGCACTCTTCGGTGTCATGGAAAACCAGGGATGAGAAGCTATTTGGCGTGACTCGCCCGCCTCCCGCAAGGTCAGGAGTGCGAAGTAATCTCTTTCCGTGACAGAATGATGATGCAGATGGAAAAAAGCGCGTCCGGAACCTCATAGAGGTTAAGGGTGCGCTTGAGGATAAGTTAGCCCTACGGACGCGGAACGGAGAAAGGATCAGTCGCTTCTCCTGATGTGCGGGGCGGGATGACGAACGCTTGCGGCGTCACGTGAAGTCCCGCCTTGCCGGGTTTAATGCTGCGTTTTTCCGATCAGACGCGAACGTAGCGAGTTGGAAATGTGGTCGAACAGGAAAACGACGAAGAGGATCAGCAGGACCATATAGGCCACCTTGTCCCAGTCGGCATTGGTGCCCATCGCTTCCAGCAGTTTCAGGCCGATACCCCCGGCTCCCACCGCACCGATGATGGTGGCGGACCTGGTGTTGCTCTCCCAGAAATAGAGTGACTGTGAAATAAACACAGGCAGAACCTGCGGCAGCACGCCGAAGCGATTGACGGCAATCGGCGAGGCGCCGACCGATTTGACACCCTCGCGCTGCTTGTCGTCGACATTCTCCAGCGCCTCGGCATAGACCTTTCCGAGCGCGCCGGTATCGGTGAAGAAGATCGCGGCAATGCCGGGGATCGGTCCCGGGCCGAAGCTGCGGGTGAAGAACAGTGCCCAGATGAGCATGTCGATCGAGCGCAGAAAATCGAAAAGGCGCTTCATGCCCCAGTTCGCCGCCCTGTTCGCGGTGATGTTGCGTGCGGCGATAAAGGCGAGCGGCAGGGCAACGACGGTGCCGAAAAGCGTACCCACGAAAGCCATGACCAGCGTTTGCATCAGCTTGGACAGGATGTCGGCGTGTTGCCAGACACTGTTGTCGAGAAAATCATCGACCATATGGCTGAGATTGGAGCGCGCGGGATCGAGCCTCTCTCCCCAGAGAGCGAGAGCGGCAAGCTCGCCATAACCCTTGCCCCAGAATTCCGATTTCGTATCGAACAGGAAGTTCGCCCATCCAAGAAAACGGCGCTGCACATAAACCTGACTGGTGCGGATTTCCGCCTGACCGGCGAAGCCGTAATGCACCAGCACCTTCTTGCCGTCCTGCTGGATTTCGGCAGGCAGCCCCTGTGGTGCAACAACGCCGTCGTCGTTGATCATGACGGGATAGTTCTTGCCGTCGACATAGACATCCACGCGGGTTGGCGTCACATCGAGGCGGTTGTCCGAACCCGCATAAACAACGCTGTAACCGCCATCGGGCAGGGGTTGCAGCCAGTCGATCTTCGCATCGACCGGATATTGACCGCGGCTCGACCATTGCGGTTCAACCTTGCCGGCTTCGAAACGGAGGCGCGGTTGGGCGCGCCAGGAATACCAGTCCTGGATGTAGCTGGAGGCGCGATCCCATCGGCCCTGCATGAAAGCCGGACCAACATTGAAGAGGAAAAAGCAGCCGACGAGGTAGGCGGTGACGGCAAGAAGTCCGACAAGCAGACCATATCGCTGCATGAAACTGCGGTTGAATACCTCAGGATGCGCAGCCGTCAGCCTCTCGCGCTCGGCAGTGTTGAGAATGAAGCTGGAAGACATCAGGCCGCTCCCCGTCCGAATTCGAAGGATTGATGGCCGATCAGCCTGCGGCGCAGCCAGCCGGAAAACTGATCGACGGCGATGATGGTGATCAGCAGCAGAAGGATGATGGCATAGGTCTTCGACGCATGATCATTGCCGATGGAGAGCCGGAACACTTCGCCGATGCCGCCGCCGCCCACGGCGCCGATGATGGTGGAGGCGCGCACGTTGATTTCGGCGCGCAACAGCGCATAAGAAACGAAATTTGGCAGCACCTGCGGCACGATGGCGAAACGCACCCGCTCCAGCCAGTTGGCACCGGCGGCGCGAAGGCCTTCATCCGGCTTCATGTCGGCATTTTCCACCACTTCGAAGAAGAGCTTGCCGAGAGCACCGATGGTATGGACCGAGATTGCGATGATCGCCGCGATCGGACCGATCGACAGAATGGCTGTCAAAAGCCCGGCGACGACGATTTCAGGAAAGGCGCGCAGCACTTCCATCACCCGGCGCACCAACCAGCGCACAAGGCCGGCGCCAACGAGATTGGTGGAGGCGAAGAAGCAGAGCACGAAGGCGAAGCCCGTGCCGATGATCGTCGAGACCAGCGCAATATTGAGCGTGATGATCAGCTGGTAGATGAAGTGCGGGATGTAGAAACCGCTGGTGATGTAAACGCGATCCGCGACATAGTTGTATTTCAGCGAACCGTCCGCATAGGGCGACGGCAGGTCGAACATGGCCCGGAAGATTTCCAGCGGACTATCGGGTACGAAGGTCTTCATGAAATCGAAGAAATAGGGCAGGCGCTCGAAAAATTTGCCTGAATTGGCCGCATTGGCGAAATTCAGGGACGCGGCAAGGATGACGAGAAAGATCACGAGCGAAATGACGGTATAGATTCGCCGAGTCGCAAGCTGCTGTTGATAATGACGCATGACCGTCTGGGACGATGCGCTCAATCCTTCTGGCGAGAAGGTACCATGGTGCAGTGTGGTCGCCATGCCGCTTTTCCTTTATTTGCAAAAGCGGCGGCGCCGCAAGGCACCGCCGCTTCCGGATATGATCTGAGGATCAGCCGCCGATAACCGACTTACGGGCGTCGATGATCGTCTGGTAGAAAGACGGGTCGACCTTGATGTAGGCGGTGTTCTTGCCCTGGGTGAAGCCCTGGAAGCAGGCGAGGTCCTTCTTCGGCAGTTCCATGAAGAAGTTTTCGACCTTCTGCTTCATCGCGTCGCCGAGCTTGTTGGTGACCATCAGCGGGCCGTTCGGGATCAGTGGCGACTTCCAGACTTCGACGATATCGTCCATGTCAAGGTTGCCCTTCTTGACCATCTGGTAGAGGTTGCCGGCCGTGTAGCCTTCTTCCCACTTGCCCACGCCCGAACCAAAGGTGGTGCCGACATCGAACTTCTTGTCGAGAACGGCGAGAACGAGGTTCTCATGGCCGCCGCCAAAGCCGGTTTCGGAGAAGTATTCCTTGACCGGAACGCCGGTTTCCTTCGGAATAGCGACGTTCGGAACGAGGAAGCCGGACGTGGAATCGGGGTCCGCGAAGCCGATCTTCTTGCCCTTGGCATCAGCCAGCGTCTTGATGCCGCTGTCCTTGCGGGCAACCATGATCGTGTAATAACCGGTCGAGCCGTCAGCGCCGGCGGTGGTCAGAATCGGATCAACGGCCTTCGGATCGGCCAGGGCGATCTTGGCGTAGGAAGAAGCGCCCATGGAGGCGATGTCGATGGTGCCGCCGAGTAGACCCTGGATGACGCCGTTATAGTCCGGCGATGGGAAGATTTGAACTTCGGAAACGCCGGTCGCGGCCTTCAGGCCATCGGCTACGCACTTCGTGTTGCGGATCTGGTCCGCTTCGTTTTCGGAACCGTCGAGACCGATGCGCAGGACCTTGACGTCCTGGGCCATGGCGGAACCGGCCAGAACGCCAAGGGCGACTGCCGAAAGAAGGATTTTCTTCAACATGGACTTTCTCCTGTTTCCCGGCAAGCCGGAGTTTGTTGTGAACCATCGGCCCTTGACGCGGGCGCAAACGATGCTGGGCGGTTCCCTCAGAGCCCGGCGAGAGCGAGCGGTTCGGGACCGGCAGATTGCTGCACCGGACGCGCGGCAAGCTGCGCGCCGGGAATATTGATGCTGGTCGAGGTCATGGTCTCGTCGATGCCGGATCCCTGAGAATCGGTTCCGTAAATCTCGGTAACGGCTGCGGCCGTCAGTTCGGCGGGCGTTCCGTCGAAAACGACGCGGCCCTGAGACATGCCGATGATGCGTTCGCAATAGTTGCGCGCGGTATCCAGCGTGTGCAGGTTGGTAATGACGGTGATGCCTTCACGCTCATTGATGTCGCGCAGCGCGTCCATCACGATCTTGGCGTTCAGCGGGTCGAGAGAGGCGATCGGCTCGTCGGCAAGGACCATCTTCGGAGACTGCATCAGGGCGCGGGCGATGGCGACGCGCTGCTGCTGACCGCCGGAAAGCGTACCGGCCGCCTGCATGGCCACATGCTCGATGCCAAGCCGCTCCAGCGCGGCGATGGCCATCAGGCGCTCTTCATGTGTGAAGATGTTAAAGAGGCTCAATGCCGTGGAACGGTGGTTGAGGCGCCCAAGCATGACATTGGTGAGCACGTCGAGGCGCGGAACAAGATTGAATTGCTGGAAGATCATGGCGCAGTCGCGCTGCCAGTTGCGCAGTGCAGCCCCCATCAGCGACGAGACTTCCGTGTCATTGAAATAAATGGAACCCGAGGACGGATCGACGAGGCGGTTGATCATGCGCAGCAGCGTCGACTTGCCGGCGCCCGAACGTCCAATCACGCCGACCATCTGGCCCTGCGGAATTTCGACATTCACGGAATCGACCGCGGTGTGATTGCCGAAACGGCGCGTGACTTGCTTCAGGTGAAAGCTCATTTCCCCGTCCAATCTTCTTTTGACGGGGTTCGGCGTAACAGCGGTGCGTGAAGTGCGAATGTCAGTTTGATGAAGAAAATATTACAAAGAGCTCATGTGTTGCGGCCGCATGTTTGCCGGCGAATGTCTGGGAACCGGCCCGCCGCGTCTTCGGGATACCAAACTGAAAAAGCAAACCCCGGGAACTTCCCGGGGTCGATCAGGTCTGTAATGTTTCAGCCGCGATATTTTCTGATGAAATCCTCGGCCGACATGCTGCGAAAATCATCGAGCGCGTCGCGCAGTCTTCCGTGATCCCAATCCCACCAGCCGAGGTCATCCATCTGCCGGCCCAGTTCTGCGGGGAAACGCTCCCGGATCAGTCTTGCGGGTACACCTCCCACGATGGTGTAGGGCGCTACGTCCCTCGAGACGACAGCACCTGCTCCGATCACCGCGCCGTTTCCAACGGCAACCCCAGGCAGGATGGTGGCGCCGTGGCCGATCCAAACATCGTGACCGATCACAACGCGTCTGGCGCGGCGAGCGGCAAAAAAATCGGTCTCGTCTTCCGCATCGTCCCAGTAATTGCGCGCGCGATAGGTGAAATGATGCAAGGTCGCCCGCTGCATGGGATGATTGGTGGCATTGATGCGGACGGAGGCAGCGATGTTGACGAATTTGCCGATGGTCGCGCACCAGATGGCGCCGTCCTGCATGACATAGGAATAGTCGCCCATCTCGACCTCCTCGATGCGGCAACGCTCCGAAATTTCGGTGTAGCGGCCGATCGCGCTGTTGGTGACGCGGGCGGTTTCGTGGATGACGGGCTCAAGGCCGACCTTCACACTCATGCTGCAGCCTTCCGCGGAGAAAACTGCGAAACGTCGAGAATGCGGTCGGCCACGGCTTCCCGCACTTCTTCATCATGAAAGATGCCGAGCAGTGCCGTGCCCTTTTCCTTTTTCTCCCTGATCATCTCAACGACGACACGCCGGTTGGTGGCATCAAGGGAAGCAGTTGGCTCGTCGAGCAGCAGGATCGCATGATCGGTGATGAAGCCGCGGGCGATGTTGACGCGCTGTTGTTCACCACCTGAGAAAGTGGCGGGCGGCAACGACCACAATTCGCGCGGCAGGTTAAGTTTCGAAAGCAGAGCGGCCGCCTGCTCACGTGCCTCTTCAGTGGCAATCCTGCGCGCCAGAAGCGGTTCGGCAACAACGTCTATGGCGGCGACTCGGGGTACCGTGCGGAGGAATTGGCTGACATAACCGATGGTGCGATGGCGAATGTCGAGGATCGTGCGAGGGGAAGCGCTGCCGATGTCGACAACTTCACCCTCATGGCGGATCAGAATCTGTCCGCTGTCTATGGCATAGTTGCCATAGAGCATCTTCAGGATCGAGCTCTTGCCGATGCCGGAGGGCCCGCCGAGCACGACGCATTCGCCGCTGCAGACAGAGAAATTGACATCGCGGACGACAGGCAGTTCGATGCCGTCGCGAAGATGCATGGTGAAGCTTTTGAAGACTTCCGAAACGATGAGAGGCGTCGGCATGGCGTCAAACCTGCAAGATGGAGGAAACAAGCAATTGCGTATAGGGCTCGCGCGGATCGTCCAGCACCCGGTCGGTCAGGCCGTGCTCGATGACGTCGCCGCCCTTCATCACCATCATGCGGTGAGACAGCAGCCGGGCTACCGCGAGGTCGTGGGTGACGACGACGACGGCGAGGCCGAGATCGTTGACGAGGCCACGCACAAGATCAAGCAGACGCGCCTGCACGGACACATCGAGACCACCCGTTGGCTCATCCATGAAAACCAGGCGCGGCGAGGTGACGAGATTGCGGGCGATTTGCAAACGCTGGCGCATGCCGCCTGAGAAGGCGCGCGGCTGATCATCGATACGGTCGGTGCCGATTTCCACCCTCTCCAGCCATTCGCTGGCAGATTGCCTTATATTCCCGTAATGCCGGTTGCCAACTGCCATCAGCCGCTCACCGACGTTTGCACCGGCCGAAACCGCCATTCGTAACCCGTCTGCCGGGTTCTGATGCACGAAGCCCCAGTCGGTGCGCATCAGGAAACGCCGTTCGGCCTCACCCATATGGTAGAGATCGCGCATAGAGCCGTCGCGCATGCGATATTCCACGCTGCCTGCCGTTGGCATCAGCCGGGTGGAAATGCAGTTGAGGAGCGTGGTTTTGCCGGAACCGGATTCGCCGACTATGGCGAGAACTTCACCTGGATAAAGTTCGAAAGAGACATTGCGGCAACCGGCTCGGTCACCGTAATATTTTGAAACGTCACGGACTTTGAGAAGCGGTGCGTCGCTCATTCTGCGGCCTCCTTCACATCCGCCAGCATATGGCCCTTGTGGCCATGGGCGCGGCGGTCCTCGCAATGATCGGTATCGGAGCAGACGAACATCCGTCCGCCTCTGTCATCCAGCACCACTTCATCCAGATAGACATTTTCTGCGCTGCACAGCGCGCAGGGCTTGTCGAAGCGCTGGATTTCAAAAGGATGATCCTCGAAATCGAGGCTGACGACGTCGGTGTAGGGCGGTACGGCATAGATGCGCTTCTCGCGCCCGGCGCCGAACAGCTGCAACGCGTCCGACATGTGCATTTTCGGGTTGTCGAATTTCGGGGTTGGCGATGGATCCATCACATAACGCCCGGCCACCTTCACCGGATAGGCGTAGGTGGTGGAGATGCGGCCGTTGCGGGCAATGTCCTCGTAAAGCTTGACGTGCATCAGGCCATATTCCTCCAGCGCGTGCATGACGCGCGTTTCGGTCTCGCGCGGCTCGAGGAAACGCAACGGCTCGGGAATGGGAACCTGATAGACAAGCACCTGGCCCGAATGCAGTTCCTCTTCCGGAATGCGGTGCCGCGTCTGGATGATGGTGGCATCCTTCGTTCGGGTCGTGACGGCAACATTCGACACCTTCTGGAAGAAGGCGCGGATGGAAACCGCATTGGTCGTGTCATCGGCGCCCTGGTCAATTACCTTCAGCACGTCGTCGGGGCCAAGAATGGAGGCAGTCAATTGCACACCGCCCGTGCCCCAGCCATAGGGCATGGGCATTTCACGGGAAGCGAAGGGAACCTGATAACCCGGAATCGCGATGGCTTTAAGGATTGCCCGGCGGATCATCCGCTTGGTCTGTTCGTCCAGATAGGCGAAGTTGTAGGCAGCCAGTCCGTCGTCAAATGAAACTTCTTCAAGCATTGCGCGTTAGCCTTGTGAAAAAAGGAGTACAAGCTCATGGAGATTGGAATTCTTGTAGCCGTGTTCTTTGCTGTCTTTGCAGCAACGACCGTCTTTTGCGCTTACTGGTTCGGCGAGCAGCGCAGCCGCTGAGTCATTCGGCCGCATCGCCCATCCATTCCGCGCCATTCGCGTTCGTCGCTTCGAAATCAGCACGCATTTTTCGGACGAGGTCGAGTTCAGCCTGGAAATCCACGTAATGCGGCAGTTTCAGATGTTCGACGAAGCCCGTTGCCTGCACGTTGTCGGCGTGTGAGATGACAAATTCTTCGTCCTGCGCCGGCGCTACGACATCTTCGCCGAATTCGCCGGCGCGTAGTGCACGGTCGACCAGCGACATGGCCATCGCCTTGCGCTCGCTCTGACCGAACACCAAGCCATAACCGCGCGTGAATTGCGGAGGGGCCTTGGACGAACCCTTGAACTGGTTCACCATCTGGCACTCGGTAACCTGGATATCGCCCAGTGAGACCGCGAAGCCAAGTTCCGGTACGTCTAGCTGGATTTCAACTTCACCGATGCGAATCTCGCCGACAAAAGGATGTGTCCGACCGTAGCCGCGCTGCGTGGAGTAAGCGAGCGCCAGAAGAAAACCCTCATCGCCGCGTGCCAGTGATTGCAGGCGCAGATCGCGCGACATCGGGAATTCCATCGGTTCCCGCGTCAGGTCACCGGCAATATGGTCGTCCGGCAACTCGCCATCGCTTTCGATCAGCCCTTCCTGGCCGAGAATATCGGAAACGCGCATGACATGTTCCGGCTCGCTATCCCGCTGGGTTGCTGCTTCGACCGTTTGGTCTTCGAGAAGAGAGGGGTCGAGCAGGCGGTGGGTATAATCGAAGGTCGGCCCCAGCAATTGTCCGCCCGGCAGGTCCTTGTAAGTCGCGGAAACGCGCCGCTTCACCGTCATATCAGCTGTGTCCACCGGTACCGAGTAACCGAAGCGCGGCAGCGTGGTGCGGTAGGCACGCAGCAAAAAGATGGCTTCGATCATGTCGCCGCGCGCCTGCTTGATGGCAAGGGCCGCGAGCGACTGATCGTTGAGAGACGCTTCCGCCATTACCCTGTCGACAGCGAGCGAAAGCTGTGAAACGATCTGCGCGACCGTCATGGCAGGCAAGTCCCGGTCTCCGCGCCGCTTGTCGGCCAGAAGCCGGTGGGCATTGGCGATGGCGGTTTCACCGCCTTTGACAGCAACATACATCTTATGACTCCACGAGTTTGATGCGCGTCGTGCGCGGCAGGCAGACGAATTTATCGCCAGCCGTCAGGATCACGTCGACGCCGCGCGGGAAGAAGGCGTTGTTCTCCGCCCAGAGCCTCGGGAATATGTCGGGCAGACCGGAAGGACTGATCACGTTGACGTGGCGGATGCCAGGGCCGGAAAGCTGCAGTTCCCGACCGCCATCGAGATCAGGCAACTCGATGATGA
Organism: Agrobacterium sp. SORGH_AS_0440; assembly: GCF_031453135.1. NCBI lineage: Bacteria > Pseudomonadati > Pseudomonadota > Alphaproteobacteria > Hyphomicrobiales > Rhizobiaceae > Agrobacterium > Agrobacterium sp. SORGH_AS_0440. The sequence goes on from NZ_JAVIYR010000002.1 coordinate 127,456, forward strand.
GCGTGGTGGAACGGTCGGGATATTCCTGGCTTCCCAGGGCGAAGAGACCGAAGGACGAAATGGCGCTGCCGGCCTCGAAGACCGCGAAATGTGCCGTGCCCTTTTCTTCTGTCGCAGCTGCGCCAGTGTGAAAACCGATCCAGCCGGGGACAGCGGTTTTTCGCAGTGCGCTGCTCAGCCAGACCGGAGTGTCATGGTCACAGAGCGCCAGCAGAACCGCTCCGGTCGCCGCGGCAAGCGGCAGCGGCGGAAAGACTGCTGTTTCGACCGCCTGTGTGGTGCCCGGACGGGCCATGCCGTCCATCAGTTTTTTGAAAACCCGTTGGGAATCGAAGACGGCGTCGGAGAAGCCGCCCGTCAGTGCTTCGGCCTTGACACCCATCAATCTTCTCCTCGAACCATGGTAAAGAAATCGACCCGTGTGGCGGCAGTCTCTTTCATTGTCCGCTCTTTCTCTGCGGTCAGCCTTTTTTCGAGAGGCGAGAGAAGCTCGGTCTCGATGAAATCCCGTGTCGGGCTTTCCTGCCAGAGCGCATCGAAAACGGCGGCGTACCAGGCTTTTTTGCGACCGGTGCCGAGAACATGCGCATGACCCACGGTGCCGGAGGCCAGCTTGATCGTCGCCCGGGTGACTGTCGTTTCACCGAGGTTGAAAGGAGTGCCGCCACCGCCGATCCGGCCCTTGACCATCACCAGCCCGGTTTCCGGCCCGCGTACGGTTTCCGTTTTGGGGTTCTCACCCTGGCGGTTCCAGGCCGTTTCAAGTTCCTGAACCGTGGCACGGGCAAGGAGCGCTGCCGCTCTTTTTCTGCCTGCGTGTATGTCTGCCGCATCGTTCGTCATCGCTTGACCTCTAATGTCTATTGATATAGACAACTATACAATATAAGCTACAAGTAATGGCGATGAATGACAAGCGTGTGACATGAGCCCTTCGGCAACGATGAAAAGAAAGAATGGAGTGGCGCTCTGGCGGCAGATTGCCGACCGGATCAGAGGCGAAATCGCCGCTGGTGATCACGACGAAACCGGAATGTTACCGCCAGAAATGACATTGGCGCAAAAATTCGGCGTCAACCGCCATACTGTCCGGAGTGCCATTGCCGCACTGGCGAGCGAGGGCATACTCGAGCCGATGCAGGGACGCGGCACGATCATCGCCCGCAAGGAGCGTTTGAGCTTTCCGATATCGCTACGCACGCGCTTTACGGCTGGCATCGGCGATCAGGTAAAGGAAATGGAGGCGCTGCTGCTTTCCCACATCACCGAGCCGGCCAATGCCGATCTGGCGGCGCGACTGCAATTGCCGCTGGGTACGCCGCTCATACGTCTCGAAACGCTCCGAAAGGCGGATACTCGCCCGGTCTCCCGCTCGACCACGTGGTTCCCCGCCGACCGTTTTGCCGGAATAGGAGAGGCCTATCAGAAAAGCGGCTCCATTACGGCTGCGTTCAAGATGCTTGGCGTGGCTGACTACGTGCGTATTTCGACCGTCATTTCTGCTAGTCACGCGGATACGCGCGATCTCGCCGATCTCGAATTGTCGCCAGGCGCCATCCTGCTGATAACCCAGGCACTGAACGCAGATATGGACGGCGTGCCGGTGCAATACGCCATCAGCCGCTTCTCGGCCGATACGGTCGAATTCACGGTGGAAAACTAGGGTCAAAATCGAGGTGGAAGACTATTCCGCCTGCGACAACCCCAGCACATCCAGCATCGAATAGAAACCGGGCTTCTTGTCGAAGGCCCAGACCGCTGCCGTGATCGCGCCGCGCGCGAAGATGGAGCGGTCGCCGGCGTAATGGGAAAGTTCGACGCGCTCGCCTTCGCCGGCGAAGATGACAGAATGTTCACCGATCACCGAACCACCGCGCAGTGTGGCAAAGCCGATGGTTCCGGTCTCTCGCGCCCCGGTATGGCCGTCACGCACACGAACGGATGACGTGGAAAGATCGACGTTGCGGCCGGCGGCGGCGGCTTCGCCCAGCAGCAGCGCTGTGCCGGAAGGTGCATCCACCTTGTGCTTGTGGTGCATTTCCAGGATTTCGATATCCCAGTTCTCCGCGTCCAGCGCCTGCGCCGCCTGCTGCGTCAAGACGCTGAGCAGGTTGACACCGAGGCTCATATTGCCCGACTTGACGATGCGAGCGTGGCGCGACGCCGCCTTGAATTTTTCCTCATCTTCCTGCGCGCAGCCCGTGGTGCCGATGACATGCACGATGCGGGCCTGTGCAGCGAGACCGGCAAAGGTGGCGCTGGTTGCCGGTGAAGTGAAGTCGATCACCCCTTCGGCGTGGAGAAATGCCTGCAGCGGATCGCTGGTGATTTCGACGCCGATGGGGCCGAGACCGGCAATCTCCCCGGCATCGCGGCCGACAAAGGCCGAACCCTCGCGCGCGACCGCAGCATGCAGCTGAACGCCCGGCGTCTGGTGAATGAGGCGGATCAACGCCTGTCCCATGCGGCCCGCCGCGCCGACCACCACCAGTTTCATGCCGCTGCTGCCCATGCTGTCACTCACTTCTCATGTCGGGCGGATCGGAGCCCGCCGGTATCGGATGTTTGATTCCGCAGTGACGTTAAAGACCGTCCGCCCGCTTCGCAAGCATCACGTCGGAACGGTTCGGGCGATCAGACCCTCCAGCGCCGCCCGTCCAGCGCCAGGCCGAAATCGGAAGGTGTTCTCGCATAGGTGGCGAGGCCGGAAAGGGCCGCCTGCGGGTGAGTGACGACGAAGGTGGGGATGGTCCGCATCAGCGCGCTGTGCGGCGCCTTGTCTTCAAAGGCGGTCCGGAATTCCGGGCTCTTGAGCGCCGGAATGATCTTCTGCGAAATGCCGCCCGCGAGATAAACGCCGCCCTTGGCCATGAAGATAAGCGCGAGGTCGCCCGCCACGCGGCCGAGATAGGTGCTGAAAAGCGAAAGCGTTTCTTTGGCATGTGCATTCTCGCCCGTGAGCCCCTGCGCGGTAATATCGGCCGGATCGGAAAAGACGGCTTCGATGCCATCGGCCTTGCAGACGGCGCGGTAAAGATTGACCAGCCCGCGCCCGCACAGAATCTGTTCGCCAGCGACGCGACCTTCGATGGTTTCGATATGCGGGAAAACCGCGTAGTCACGCGCGCTTCTCGGGCCGATATCGATATGGCCGCCTTCGCCCGGAACCGGAAACCACATATGGCGCGCATAAACCAGACCGGCCACACCAAGTCCCGTGCCCGGTCCAAGAACGACGCGGGAGGCCAGCACGTCTTTTTTGCCGGAGCCGATGGCGTCGCGGTTGTTGTCGTCCAGAGCCGCAATCGCGAGCGCCTGCGCCTCGAAGTCATTGATGACGATGACGTCCTTCAGGCCGAGATTGGCGAGCATTCCCTTCGGCTTGACGACCCAATGGCAGTTGGTGAGCGGTATCTCGTCACCTTCGATCGGGCCGGCAATGGCAAGAATGGTCGAGACGGGCTGAAGTGAGGTCTTGTCCAGAACAGCCTGCTGGATGGCGTCGTCAATGGTTGGGTATTCCGCCGTCTTCACCGTCGTGAGGTGCACGGGCTCCGCAAAGGAATCGATCAGGATGGAAAAGCGGGCATTGGTGCCGCCGATGTCGCCAAGAAGGATTGGAAAGGACAGATATTCGGTATCGGACGTCTTCGGCATTGCCTGTTCCATGGTGGGAGGGTCAGTTGGCGACGTGGAAGTCGATGAGATTTTCTGCGGTGGCGCGGTTGAGCGCCATGGGAATATCATAGACCGTGGCAAGCCTCGTCAAAGCCTTCACGTCGACATCATGCGGCATTGCCGTCAGTGGATCGGTAAAGAAGATCAGCATGTCCACTTGGCCAGTGGCGATCATCGCGCCGATCTGCTGGTCGCCGCCGAGAGGGCCGCTTTTGAGGCGAATGACTTCAAGCCCGGGGCAGGCTTCCTGCACCCGTCCACCGGTGGTGCCGGTTGCGACAATCTTGAAATTGGCAAGCGCCTTCTGATGATGACGGGCGAAATCCGCCATATCGTCCTTTTTCTCGTCGTGAGCGATGAGCGCGATACAGCGTTGTCCTTCCATGGTCCCAGCCCGTCCCCGTAGAATTAAATCGATTTGAAGCCTTCTATAACAGCTTGCCGCCATTTGAAAAGGGAAGCTGTTGAATGCCTCATTTCTGTTTCAGTTCAATGTCGGGCGCTGGGTCGGAAGTGGAATATCCGAAGGCGGCTGCAGGGCGGGGGCCGCCTGAATGACCTGTTCCACGCTTTGCTGGCGCACGGCCTGGGTCGGCGAAGTTGAATAAGCCTGGGCTGCAATCCCCTCGGGGTTGGCGGAAGGAGCGGCGGCCACGGCGGCGCAGGCAGCGGGCAGGTCGGAAACCATGACGGGACGCGGTTTCACCGGCTTGGCAGTGGGGTCCTTTTTCGGCGGCGCCCATGGCTCCTTGGTGAACCACCAGGCAAGAGACTTGTCGCAGCCATCGCCCTTGCCGACGGCGGCCTGCGGCTTGCAGTTCGGCGCGCCGGGCGGGCATTCGAGACGGATGTGGAAATGCTCGTCATGGCCGTAGATCGGCCTGATCTTCCCCATGAAGGTGCGATCGCCGGTCCAGGTCTGGCAGAGCTTCTGCTTGATCGCCGGGTTGACGAAAACACGCTCCACCTGCGGGTAACTTGCCGCCATCATCACCAGCCGTGCATTCAGCGGCGACCACTTGCGGTCGTCAACCGTCAGAAACTTGCTCTTGTCCAGCATGGAGATGAAGGGCACCGTTTCGCGCTGTTCGACAGTGAGCCGGGGCGTGGGCATGGGCCGCCACCAGACATCTACATCGAGGCCGATCTGGTGCGAGGCATGGCCTGTCAGCATCGGACCGCCGCGCGGCTGGGAAATGTCGCCAAGCAGCAGGCCCGGCCAGCCGATTTTCTGGGCGTCCTGCGAAAATTGCTCAAGGAAGGAAATCAACTGCGGCTGGCCCCAGCGCCGGTTGCGCGAAAGGCGCATGGCCTGCCAGCCGGGACCATCCGTTGGCATGGCGACTGCGCCGGACTGGCAACCCTTGGCATAGGAGCCGATCGGCTGCGATGCGGCGGCGGAAGGCAGCGCCATGTGGCCGAACACTTCTTTTGCGGGCCTGTCTTCGGCCGATGCGGTTTCGATCTGCAACTGCAGCGACGAGACGACCGACATCGCCAGCATGGTCGCCTTGAAAATTCTCGATGATCCCGCCGTCATATAGCCGTGCCCGTCCGATCAGTTGATTCTCTTGCCCCTAGAATAAACTGGAACGGGATTTTGTTAAAACCGTGTTTCGTGTTGCCCTTCAGGGCGGGATAACGACGCTGATAAAGAGCTTGTGAGACAGCGCATCTGTTTTTTGCCAATGTTTCTTTTATGCTCTCCGCAACAGGCACAAAAACAGGGACATTGACCCGATGATATTGGCACCACTGAAATCCCGACTTCTTATCGCCCTTATGGCGTCCGCCCTCCTGATGCCGGCGGCGGCTTCCGCCCAGTCGGGCGATGTCTGGCGAAAGGGGATTTCGACGGTCGGGGAGCTGAAGCATCCCGATGGATTTGACCATTTCGATTATGTAAACACCAATGCACCAAAAGGCGGCACGTTGCGCCTCTCCACATCGGGCACCTTCGATACGCTGAACCCGCTGCTGGCGAAGGGCGAGGCTGCGACGGGCCTTTCGCTCGTCTTCGATACGCTGATGAAGTCAACGGAAGAGGAACTCTCGGCCTCCTATGGTTTGCTGGCGGAAGGCGTCAGCTATCCCGAGGATATCTCCAAAGCGACGTTCCGCCTGCGTCAGGAGGCCAAGTGGGCGGATGGTAAGCCTGTGACGCCTGAGGATGTCGTGTTCAGCTTCGAAAAAGCCAAGGACCTGAGCCCGCAGCTTGCGACCTATTACACCCACGTCACCAAGGCGGAGGTGAGCGGTGACAGGGACATCACCTTCACCTTCGATGAAAAGAACAATCGCGAGCTGCCGCAGATCGTCGGTCAATTGCTGATCGTTCCCAAGCACTGGTGGGAGGGCGCGGGCCCGGACGGCAAACCGCGTGACATATCGCGCGGCACGCTGGAGCCTGTGATGGGTTCCGGCCCCTACAAGATCGCTGCCGTCGCCCCCGGATCGACCATCACTTATGAACGCCGTGACGATTATTGGGGCAAGGACGTCAACGTAAATGTCGGGATGAACAACTTCAAAACCATCGCCTACACCTTTTTTGCCGATCAGGACGTGGAATTCCAGGCGTTTAAATCGGGCACGATCGATTTCGCGCGGGAGGCTTCCTCCAGCCGCTGGGTCACGGGTTATGATTTTCCCGCCGTCAAAGACGGTCGGGTCAAAAAGGAGGAGCTGCCGAACATCTACCGTTCCGTCGGCATCATGCAGGCCTTTGTGCCGAACATGCGGCGGGAAAAGTTCCAGAACCCGAAACTGCGCAAGGCGCTGAACTATGCTTTCGATTTTGAGGAACTCAACCGCACGCTGGCTTACGGTCAGTTCCAGCGTATCAACAGCTTCTTCATGGGCAGCGAACTGGCTTCGTCAGGCCTGCCGACGGGTCGCGAACTGGAGCTGCTTCAGGAGCTCAAGGATCAGGTTCCACGTGAGGTCTTCACGACGGAATACAAGAATCCGGTGGCGGGCGATCCGGCCAAGCAACGCGACAATCTGCGCGAAGCCGTCAGGCTGATGAAGGAGGCGGGATATGAACTGCGCGGCAATCGCATGGTCAATGCGAAAACCGGCCAGCAACTCGATATGGAATTCCTGATTGATTCCGCCGGCATGGAACGAACAATCCTTCCTTATGTCCAAAGTCTGAAGAAAATCGGCATCAACGCGACCGTCCGCACAGTCGATGCCTCGCAATTCACCAACCGCACCCGCAGCTTCGATTACGACATTATCGTCAAGCTCTGGGCGACGTCGGCCAATCCGGGTAACGAGCAAGCCGATTACTGGGGTTCGGCGGCTGCTGATCGTCAGGGATCGAACAACCTCGCCGGCATCAAGAACCCGGCCGTCGATGCTTTGGTGCGCAAAGTCATTTTTGCGCCCAATCGCGATGAGCAGGTCGCTGCTGCCCGGGCGCTCGACCGGGTGCTGCTCGCCAACAGCTATGTCATTCCGCAATTCTACCGCGGCGAGCTGTTCATCGCCTATTGGAACACGATTGTCCGCCCGGAAAACCTGCCCGAATATGGCATCGGTTTTCCTGAAGCCTGGTGGTCCAGCCAGGCTGGAAAATGACGCCGGCCTTGCTTTCGCGATCAAGGCTTGATTCACATAGGCCGAGACGAATCGCTTGAAATGCGCGTGACGCCGCTTTGAGGAAAGGACCGGGCTTGACCGAGACGAAAATCGCTGACCGAACGGCTGGGGGAAGAGGCTGATGGGCGCCTATATCCTCAGACGTCTGGCGCTGATGATCCCGACCATCATCGGCATCATGGGCATTTCGTTTCTTGTCATCCAGTTCGCCCCGGGTGGGCCGGTGGAACAGGTCGTCGCGCAGCTGACGGGTCAGGGCGACAGCGCCTCCGACCGGCTCTCGGGCGGCGGCGATCTCATGGGGCAATCAGGCGGCTTCGATGAAAGCGGTTCGAAATATCGCGGTGCACAGGGGCTCGATCCGGAGCTGATCAAGAAGCTCGAAAAGCAGTTCGGTTTTGACAAACCGCCGCTCACCCGGTTCCTTGAAATGATGTGGAATTACATTCGCTTCGACTTCGGCGACAGCTTCTTCCGCAATTCGTCGGTCATCGATCTCATCATTGACAAGCTGCCGGTCTCAGCCTCGCTCGGTTTCTGGATTCTCATCATATCCTATGTGATTTCCATTCCGCTCGGCATCAGGAAGGCCGTTTCCGATGGCTCGACCTTCGATGTCTGGACCTCAGGCATCATCATCATCGGTTACGCGGTGCCAAGCTTCCTGTTCGGCATCCTGCTCATCGTGCTTTTCGCCGGCGGTTCGTTCTTCGACTGGTTTCCGCTGCGCGGCTTGGTCTCGGACAATTTTGACCAGCTGAACTGGTGGCAGAAGATCATCGACTATTTCTGGCATCTTACCCTGCCGTTGATCGCGCTGTCGCTCTCCGCCTTTGCGACAACGACGCTTTTGACCAAAAATTCCTTCATCGACGAGATCAAGAAGCAATATGTCATCACTGCCCGCGCCAAGGGTCTCACCGAGCGCAAGGTCCTTTATGGGCATGTTTTCCGCAACGCGATGCTGATCGTGATCGCCGGCTTTCCGGGTGCTTTCATCTCGGCCTTCTTCACCGGATCGCTGCTCATCGAGAATATCTTCTCGCTGGATGGTCTCGGCCGCCTCGGTTATCTCTCGGTCGTCAACCGGGATTACCCGATCGTCTTCGGCACACTGTTCATCTTCTCGCTGATGGGCCTTGTCGTCGGCCTGCTCTCTGACCTCATCTACACATGGATCGATCCGCGTATCGACTTCGAGCGGAGGGACGTGTGATGTCGCTCGCTCATCCTGCAGGAACCGAGACGCTGGTAAATCCCAAGCGCCCGTGGTTTTCGCCGACGACCAAGCGCCGCTGGCAGAATTTCAAGGCAAACCGCCGTGGATACTGGTCATTCTGGCTGTTCCTGATCCTGTTTTTCCTGAGCCTGATGGCGGAATTTATCGCCAATGACAAACCCATCCTCGCCTCCTACAAGGACGAGCTGCTGGTGCCGGTCATGGTGGATTATCCGGAGGAGAAATTCGGCGGGTTCCTGGCCCAGACCGACTACAAATCCTCTTTCATTCAGGACGAGATCAACGCCAATGGCTGGATGATCTGGCCACCGATCCGCTACTCCTACCAGACGGTCAATTCCAATATTCCGCATTCCGCGCCCACGGCACCTTTCTGGCTGATGGATAAAAAGGAGCGCTGCTCGGCCTATCCGCAGGGCGATGCCGATCCCGGCTGCACGCTTGGCAATCTGAACTGGCTCGGCACCGACAATCAGGCCCGCGACGTCACGGCGCGGATGATCTACGGCTTCCGCATCTCCGTGCTGTTCGGCCTGACGCTGACCATTGCTTCCGCCATTGTCGGCGTCACCGCCGGCGCCATTCAGGGCTATTTCGGCGGCTGGACGGACCTGCTTTTGCAGCGTTTCATCGAAATCTGGTCGTCCATGCCGGTGCTCTACATCCTGCTCATCATTGCGGCCATTCTGCCGCCCGGCTTCTTCGTGTTGCTTGGGATCATGCTGCTCTTCTCATGGGTCGGCTTCGTCGGCATTGTCCGCGCCGAATTCCTGCGTGCCAGAAACTTCGAATATGTCCGTGCCGCCCGCGCACTTGGCGTCGGCAACTGGACGATCATGTTTAGACACCTTCTGCCCAATGCCATGGTGGCGACGCTGACCTTCCTGCCCTTCATTCTCTCAGGGTCGATCACGACACTCACCTCGCTCGATTTTCTCGGTTTCGGCATGCCGCCGGGATCGCCGTCGCTGGGCGAGATGATTGCGCAGGGCAAGAATAACCTTCAGGCGCCCTGGCTCGGTCTCACGGCCTTCTTCACGATGTCCATCATGCTGTCGCTCCTTATTTTCATCGGCGAGGCCGTTCGCGACGCCTTCGATCCACGCAAGACGTTCCGGTGATCGCCATGACGGAAACAAATATCCAGCCGCTGCTCTCCGTTCGTGATCTCTCTGTCGCCTTCCACCAGGGCGGCGCGACAAGTGTTGCGGTCGATCACGTGTCTTTTGATCTGATGTCGGGCGAAGTCGTTGCCCTTGTCGGCGAATCCGGCTCTGGCAAGTCGGTGACGGCCAATTCCATCTTGAAACTGCTGCCCTATCCGGCAGCAAGCCACCCCTCGGGACAAATCCTGTTCGATGGTAAGGACATGCTGACATTGCCGGAGCGCTCCCTGCGTGCGGTGCGCGGCAACGACATCACCATGATCTTCCAGGAGCCGATGACCTCGCTCAATCCGCTCCACACCATCGAGCGTCAGATCGGAGAGATCCTTGAGCTGCATCAGGCAATCACGGGGAGCGAGGCGCGTGAACGCACACTGGAGCTTCTGCGCCAGGTCGGTATCCGTGAACCGGAAAAACGCCTGAAAGCCTATCCGCACGAATTGTCCGGTGGCCAGCGGCAGCGTGTGATGATCGCCATGGCGCTGGCAAACCGGCCGAAACTGCTGATTGCCGACGAGCCGACGACGGCGTTGGACGTGACGGTTCAGGCCCAGATTCTTGAACTCCTCGGTGATCTGAAAAAGCAACACGGCATGTCCATGCTGTTCATCACCCATGACCTCGGCATCGTCCGTAAATTTGCCGACCGCGTCTGCGTCATGACGAAGGGGAAGATCGTAGAAACCGGGACCGTCGAACAGGTTTTCAACGATCCGCAGCATGCCTATACACGCCACCTGCTGGCGGCGGAGCCCAAGGGCGAGCCACCGGTTTCCGACAGCAGTAAGCCTGTGGTCATGCAGGGCGACGATATCAAGGTCTGGTTTCCCATCAAGGCGGGGCTGATGCGTCGCGTTGTCGACCATGTTAAGGCGGTGGACGGTATCGATATCACGCTGCGTGCCGGCCAGACGGTGGGTGTGGTCGGGGAATCCGGGTCCGGAAAGACAACCCTTGGTCTCGCGCTCTCCAGGTTGATCGCATCTGAAGGACGTATCAGCTTCATCGGCCAGTCGATCGACCACTATTCCTATGAGATGATGAAGCCGCTCAGGAACCGGCTGCAGGTCGTGTTTCAGGACCCCTATGGTTCACTCAGCCCGCGCATGTCGGTGGGTGAGATCGTCGCCGAGGGCTTGAAGGTGCATGAGCGGTCGCTGTCTGCCGACGAACGCGATACGCGCGTCGCCACCGCGCTGGAAGAGGTCGGTCTCGATCCGGCCACCCGCTGGCGATATCCGCATGAATTTTCCGGCGGCCAGCGCCAGCGCATCGCCATTGCCCGTGCCATGGTGCTTAAACCCCGTTTTGTCATGCTGGACGAGCCGACATCGGCACTCGACATGAGTGTGCAGGCGCGCAGGTGGTCGATCTCTTGCGTGATCTCCAGGCAAAGCATGAGCTCGCTTATCTCTTCATCAGCCACGACCTGAAGGTGGTGAAGGCACTTGCCAACGACCTGATCGTCATGCGTCACGGCAAGGTGGTGGAGAGCGGCCCGGCGGCGGAAATCTTCGCCAGTCCACAGCAGGACTATACCCGGGCGCTCCTGGCGGCTGCCTTCCACATCGAGGCCGTGAAAACGAAGGCGATTAGCCAGTAGGCCGCGTGGTGTTTCTGTTAAGGCAATGATTTTTCTGTTGCTTCGCGAAAAATGCCGACCCATGTTGCTGGGTATGTGACGCAGAGACGGATTGATTGCCATGGCAGCGGATGTGATCGTTTTGGGGGCGGGGATCATTGGGGTTTCCACCGCCTTGCAGCTGGCCCGCAGGGGCAGGTCGGTGGTGCTGGTCGACCGGCGCGGACCGGGTGAGGAAACCTCTTTCGGCAATGCCGGGCTGATCCAGAGAGAAGGTGTGGTGCCCTATGCCTTTCCGCAGGATATCGCCCTGCTGCTGCGCTATTCCCTGAATAACAGCATCGATGCCCGTTATCATCTCTCAGCTCTGCCCAAGATCGCGCCTTTTCTGGGCCGCTACTGGTATAATTCCGCAGCCGCGCGCCATGCGGCAATTGCCCGGGCCTATGCACCGCTGATCGAGCACTCGGTATCCGAGCACAACATCCTGATCGAGGAGGCCAAAGCCGGTGACCTGATCGTCAAGAATGGCTGGATGGAGGCCTACCGAACCGCCGCACGGCGGGACGCTGATTTTGCCTTTGCCGAACGTCTGGCGCGAGACCATGGCATTTCCCATACGAAACTCGACGCTGAGGAACTTGCCGCTGCCGAACCGCATCTGAGCCATGATTTCGTCGGCGGCCTGAAATGGAACGATCCCTGGTCGGTGCTCGATCCGCATGCGCTGACGCTCGCTTATGTCCGGCTGTTCGAGAGCCTCGGTGGACGCGTGTCAAGGGGCGATGCGTCCACCCTCAGTCAGACGGCGAGCGGTTGGGCGGTGCGCACCGAAACCGGCGCAGTCGAGGCCGAACATGCCGTCGTGGCGTTAGGCCCCTGGGCGGATACCGTCACCGAGCGACTGGGCTACCGTTTTCCGCTCGGCGTGAAGCGCGGTTATCACATGCATTACGCGCCGCAGGAAGGCACTAAGCTCAATAACTGGCTGATCGATGCAGAGCGGGGATATTTCCTTGCGCCGATGCGAAAAGGTATCCGGCTGACGACGGGGGCGGAATTTGCCGAACGCGATGCGCCGAAATCGCCCGTGCAGATTGAACGGGCGGAGCGGGTGGCGCGGACCGTCTTTCCTCTTGGCGGCCGGCTGGATGCGGAACCGTGGATGGGTGCCCGGCCCTGCACGCCGGATATGATGCCGATAATCGGCAAGGCGCCACGTCACCGGACTTTATGGTTTGCCTTCGGCCACGCCCATCACGGGCTGACGCTCGGGCCCATTACCGGTCGTGTTCTGGCTGAAACGATGCTGGGCGAAACGCCTGTTATCGCGATTGACGCGTATCGCCCGGGAAGGTTCAATCCCTGAGAACGAAATCCGCTGGCCTTCTGCGAGCGGGCCACGTAACATGGTCCCATGCAAAGGGGAAAAGGGGCAGACGTCATCATGGTGGCGAGGTTTCTCATCTATCAGCAGCAGGATGATTTTCGCTAGCGAAGATTGCTGCGCATGATCAGAGATGGAAACGGCTTGCTGGTGCATGATGGATGATATTGAAAACGCAAAGAAATTTTTCGTCGATAACCCCGATATCGAAATACTCGAAGCCTTTGTCATAGATGCCAACGGCGTGCCGCGCGGCAAATGGATTCCGCGCGAACGGGCAATCGACGTGCTTGAAAAGGGGATGGCCATTCCCCGTTCCGTTTATGCGCTGGATATCTGGGGCCGTGATGTCCACGCTGCGGGCCTCGCGGAGGGCACGGGTGATCCGGACGGCTTCTGCTTTCCCGTTCCCGGCACACTGTCGCGGGTGACATGGCTCGGCCGGCCGACGGCGCAGGTTTTGCTCGCCATGAAGAATCCGGATGGAACCGGTTTTTACGGCGATCCGCGCCATGTTCTGGCGCAGGTTCTCAATGCTTATAAAAAAGCGGGTTTGACCCCTGTCGTGGCCACTGAACTCGAGTTTTACCTGATCGATCCCGTTCGTTCGGCGCTCGATCCCGTGCGTCCGCCGCACAGCCGCGAGGGCCGGTGGCATACGGGCCAGACGCAGGTCCTGTCGATTTCAGAGTTGCAGGATTTCGAAGATGTTTTCCACGACATCGCGACAGCGTGCCGCGCGCAGGGCGTGCTTGCCGATACGACGCTGCGGGAAAACGGTCCCGGCCAATATGAGATCAACCTCAATCACGTGCCTGACGCGTTGCAGGCTGCCGATTTTGCCGTTTTTCTGAAGCGTATCGTTAAAGGAGTGGCGCGCCGGCATGACCTCGACGCCACCTTCATGGCCAAGCCCTATGGGCTGCAGGCAGGCAATGGCATGCATGTGCATTTCTCCGTTCTCGACAGGGATGGCAGGAATATCTACGCGGGAGAAAACGGCCCTTCGGATGCGCTGCTGCATTCGGTCGGCGGCCTCCTTGAAAACATGGGAGAGAGCATGGCGATCTTTGCACCTCATGCCAATTCCTATCGCCGTCTCACACCGAGCGAACATGCGCCGACCTACGCCTCCTGGGGTATCGATAACCGCTCAGCAGCGGTGCGCGTCATTGTTGCCAGCAAGGCGGCGACGCGTATCGAACACCGCGTCGCCGGCGCCGACACCAACCCCTATCTGGTTCTCGCGATGATACTGAGCGCCGCGCTCGCCGGCATGAAGGAGAAGCGCCAGCCCGGCGGCGCGATTTCCGGCGACAGTCACGCGATCAACCATGAGCCGCTGCCCACCAACTGGGACTATGCGCTGCAACGCTTCACGCGGTCCAGCTTCGCCTATGCGACGCTTGGCCAGAAATACCGTACGCTGTTTTCCGCCTGCAAACAGCAGGAGCTTTCCGAATTCTCCCTGCGTGTAACCGACGTCGAATATGACGCCTATATCAGGACGGTGTGAAATGGCTGAGGTCACCAACATTCCCAATCCCGGCCACACATCGTCATGGTATGCGGCCTCCGCCAATGTCAAAACCGTGCGCCCGACGCTTGAGGGCGCGCTGGAAGCCGATGTCTGCGTGATCGGCGGCGGTTTCACCGGCATTTCCGCCGCCCTTGAACTCAGTGAACGTGGCTACGCGGTCATTGTGCTGGAAGGCGTGCGGGTGGGCTTCGGCGCATCGGGGCGCAACGGCGGGCAGATCGTCAACGGTTACAGCCGGGATCTCGAGACCATCGCCGGCCGCTACGGGCATGACAAGGCAGTGAAGCTTGGGGAGATGTCGCTTGAAGGCGGCGCGATCATCCGCAACCGCGTCACCAAATATGCCATCGACTGCGATCTGGTCGACGGCGGTTTCTTCGCCGCCTTCACGTCAAAGCAGATTCGCGAAATGGAGGCACACAAGGCCCATTGGGAAAAACATGGTCATGGCGGCCTGGAAATGGTCTCCGGAGCGGATGTCGGCCGCTACGTGAAGACCGATCGTTACGCCGGTGGCATGATCGATCGTTTCGGCGGCCATATCCATCCTCTTAATCTCGTGCAGGGCGAGGCGGTGGCTGCCGAAAGCCTGGGCGCTCGGATATTCGAAAATTCGCGGGTCATTGCGGTAGAGCAGGGGGAAAACCCCGTCGTGCGGACGGCAACGGGCAGCGTGAGGGCGAAATATGTTCTCGTCTGCGGCAATGCTTATCTCGGCAAGTTGCTGCCGGAAATTGGCGAACGGATGATGCCGGTCTCGAGTCAGGTCATGGCAACGGAGCCGCTTAACGCCGATCTGATCGAGGCGCTTCTGCCCGCCAATTACTGCGTCGAAGATGCCAATTACATTCTCGATTATTACCGTCGCACCTCGGACAACCGTCTGCTTTACGGCGGAGGTATCGGTTATGGCGGCAGCGATCCGGCCGACCTGACAGGCGTGATCCGCCCGAACATGCTGAAGACCTTCCCGCAGCTGGAAAAGATAAAGATTGAGTATGCCTGGAGCGGCAACTTCGCCTTGACCCTGACGCGTATTCCGCACATGGGCAAACTGTCGGACAATATCTACTTTTCCCATGGCGACAGCGGTCACGGGGTAACGACCACGCATCTGCTCGGCAAGATATTGGGCGAGGCCGTTGCAGGCCACGCCGAACGTTTCGATATCTGGAGCTCCTTGCCGAACTATCCCTTCCCGGGTGGCAAGACGTTCCGCGTTCCGCTGACCGTACTTGGCGCCTGGTGGTATGGCCTGAGAGACAGGCTCGGGCTTTAAAACGCGACCGTTTTCAAAGCGGAAAGCGCGTTCGAAACGATCTCTTCCGGGGTCGTATCGATGCTGACGGCCACGACGCCGGGCTCTCCCGTCGGTACTTCCAGCGTGGCAAGCTGGGTCTGAAGCAGCGAGAGCGGCATGAAATGGCCCTTGCGCTCGCCCATCCGGCGGCTAAGCAGTTCCAGGCTGCCATCCAGATAGACGAACGCCAGCGGGCCGCCTGTGGCCTGGCGGAGGCGGTCGCGATAGATTTTCTTGAGCGCCGAGCAGGAAACGACAATACCGTTGCTTTCGCTGCCTTTGCGAAGTTCCGCGCCGACGAGATCGAGCCAGGGCCAGCGGTCTTCATCAGTAAGAGGAATACCCTCTGACATCTTTTCGACATTGGATTTGGGGTGGAGTTTATCGCCCTCAATAAAGGCAATGCCCAGTTTTTCCGCCAGACCTTCCGCGACCGTGGACTTGCCAGAACCGCTCACTCCCATCACGACGATTGCCTGTGTCACCCGAACCTCTGAAATTTCTGTTTCGACGGTTTGCCCCTACCATGTGCGGCGAACGCCGGGAATATAAAATGTGACGCATGTCCTGTTCATTGCCCGGTTCTGCGGGCCGCGGTCCTTTCCAGGGCGGAAAAGCCGGTGTGGATCAGGATCGCCAGTGCCGCAACGATAAGCCCGCCCTGAAGGATGAAAGCGAGATTGTTGGATTGCAGGCCGGCGATGATAACTTCCCCAAGCGTCCTTGCGGCAACCGTTGAGCCGATGGTGGCGGTGGAAAGGCTGATGACCGCCGAAAGTCGGATCCCGGCGAGGATGGCCGGCAGGGCGAGCGGCAGCTCCACTTTTACGAGCCGTTGCCAGCCGGTCATGCCGCTGCCTTTTGCGGCATCCACCACTGCTGGCGGAAGGGTGGTAAGTCCGGTCAGCGTATTTTCGAAGACGGGCAGCAGGGCATAAAGAAACAGCGCGATCAGAGTGGGTTTTTCGCCAAAACCGATTATCGGCACCGCGAGCGCCAGAACCGCTACAGGGGGAAAGGTCTGGCCGATATTGACGATGCTGCGGGAGAGCGGAAGGAAATCCCTTCCGAAGGGCCGGGTTACGAGAATGGCGAGCGCACCCGCCATCATGGCGGCAAGCCCCGTTGCGATAGCGACAGTGGCGAGATGCGAAAGGGTGAGGGAAAGCAGATTGGCCTGCGTGTAGATGGCTGGCGCATTGGCCTGCACAAGGGGGCTGAACAGGGGCGAGAAGCTCTGGGGCGAGGCAAGAAACGCCATCAGCGCCAGCACCAGAAATCCCAGGGCGAAGAAAGAAGCGGCTTTTCTCATCGGTTTCCGGCGGCGCGCTGGAGGAGAACGTCACGCCGCACCAGGCCCGCGGGCTGTCCGCTGTCTTTTATCACTGGCAGGACATCGCGGCCCGCCCATAACATGGCCGAAAGCGCGTCGCGCTGGCTTGTATGTTCGCTTAGCGGCTCGCCCTCGGCGCTTCCCGGCTCCACGACATCGGCAACCGAGAGGACCGAGAGCAGTTTCAGCGCGCGTTCGTTTTCCCCGATCATGGTGCGCACGAAGTCATTCGCGGGTTTCAGCACCAGTTCTGCCGGCGGACAGTCCTGCACGATACGTCCCTTGTCCATGACTGCAATACGATCAGCCAGATGAAAAGCCTCGTCCATGTCGTGCGTGACGAGAACGACGGTCACGCCCAGCTTCTTCTGTATATCGATGAGGTCTTTCTGGGCCTTGGCCCGGATAACCGGATCGAGAGCGCCGAATGGCTCGTCCATCAGGAGAATGTTCGGTTCAGCGGCCAGCGCCCGCGCCACGCCGACACGCTGCTGCTGGCCTCCGGAAAGTTCATGCGGGAAACGCTCGGCATAAAGTGCAGGTTCGAGCTGGAAGAGGTGCATCAGCGCATCGATCTTCGCAGCGATGCGTTTGCGGTCCCAGCCGATCAGCTGCGGCACGGTCGCGATATTCTCCGCCACCGTTCGATGCGGAAACAGGCCATGGCCCTGAATGGCATAGCCTATCTGGCGGCGAAGCCTGAATCCGGGTATCGCGCTGGCATCTTTTCCGTCTATTCGGATTGCGCCGGAAGTTGGCTCCACCAGCCGGTTTATCATGCGCAGCAGGGTGGTTTTTCCCGACCCCGACGTGCCGACGATGACGGTGACGGTGCGCGGCGCGACCGTTAGTGACACCTGGTCCACAACGGTCGTATCGCCATATCGCTTCGTGATGGTGTCGATCTCGATCATGCCTTTTGCCTTCCGCCTGCGCTGAAGAGATTGCTGTCGATGAGGGCGTCAAGCATGATTGCAGCCGCAAAGCCGAGGAAAACGGTCGGCACGGTACCCAGCAGCACGAGGTCCATCGCCGTCTGCCCGATGCCCTGGAAGACGAAAACGCCAAAACCACCGCCGCCAATCAGCGCCGCGATCGTCGCGAGCCCAATATTCTGCACCAGCACGATGCGGATGCCGGTGAGGATGACCGGCATGGCCAGCGGAAACTCCACCCGCAGCAGGCTTTGCGTCGAAGTCATCCCGAGTCCGCGCGCTGCCTCCCGGACTGCTCGCGAAACACCGGAAAGGCCAACCACCGTGTTGGAAACCACCGGTAGCAGCGAATAGAGAAATAGCGCCACGAAGGCGGGCGCCATGCCTATGCCGGCGATGCCGATCTTTGCCGCGCCCGGCACCGTCGCTGCGATCCATCCAAGCGGCGCGATCAGCAAACCGAAAAGAGCGATGGAGGGTATGGTCTGGACGATGTTGAGGGTGTTCAGCACGCTCGCCCGCAGCCGCTCCACCTTGTAGCAGAGGAGGCCGAGCGGAATGCCCACGAGCGTCGCCGCAACGAGCGAGCCGATGGCGAGCTGCACGTGCCGCAGTGCTTCGGTCCAGAATGTGTCGGCTCTCCCGGTATATTCCCTGATGATCGAGAGATCGTTCCAGAGACCGCTTGTCAGCACGGCCGCAAGTGCAGCCGCCGCCAGCAGCAACAGCAAAATCCGAACGACGGGCCTGGGCCTGAGACGGGCTATACAATCCGTAGCAAGCAGGGCCAGCCCGGCAAAAATCAGCCAGAAACCGCTGGCAGGCGAGACGCGGGCAAAACTATTGCCCTCCGGTGTCAGGAAAGAAGCAGCCTGACCGACGAAAACCGCCAGTACTGCAAGCCCGACCAGCGCAATCGTGAGTTTGAGGCGGGCGGAAAAGCGAAAGAACGCGATGAATGCAGCAAGAAGAACGACGGTGGTGATAATGGCGGCAGCCAAAGCCGGGAGGGCTTCGAAAACCGTTCGTGTCTCACCCTGAACGATCCGGTTTGCACGGAATGTCATGAAGGGCGCCACGAGAAGCGCATAGAGAAGCAGGCATGAAATCACCACCCCCACCTTGTCAGGCCATTTCGTCAAATCCCACTCCCCTGTCTCATCGATCAGGCGAAGGCCGGAAGAACGAATTTTTCCCGACCCGTCGCCCGGAACCACAGACTATTACTTGACGAAGCCGTTCTTGGTCAGGAAGTCGAGCGCGACGGTTTTTGCCTGCTCGCCGCCCACCTGCACACGGGCGTTAAGCTCCTGCAGGGTCGCCAGATCGAGCTTTTCAAACACGGGTTTCAAAAGTTCCTCGATATTCGGATGCTTTTTCAGGACTTCTTCGCGAATGATGGGCGCCGGCTGATAGACAGGCTGCACATGTTTGTCGTCCTCCAGCACCACAAGACCGGACGGGGCGATGCCGCCATCCGTGCCGTAGACCATGGCGGCATTGGCGTTGTTGGTCTGGTTGGCTGCGGCTGCGATGGTAGCGGCCGTATCGCCGCCGGACAGCGTGATCAACTGGTCCGGCTTCATGGTGAAGCCATAAGTGGTCTGAAACGCCGGCAGGGCAGCAGCCGAGTTGACGAATTCGGAAGAAGCGGCAAGAACCACTTCACCGCCGTCGGCAACATATTTGCCGAAATCGGAGAGCGTCTTCAGCTTGTTTTTGTCCGCAACATCCTTTCGCAGCGCGATTGCCCAGGTATTGTTGGCCGGGGAGGGCGTCAGCCAGACGATCTTGTTGGCGTCATAGTCGAGCGTCTTTGCTTCCTGGTAGGCCTTGGCGGCGTCCTTCCAGAGCGGGTCATCCGCCTTGGAGAAAAAGAAGGCGGCGTTGCCGGTATATTCGGGGTAGATGTCGATCTCGCCCGCGGTAATCGCCTTTCTGACGACTGGCGTTGCGCCGAGCTGAATGCGATCCGTCGTCTCGATATTGTTCTTGCTGAGAACGGCGAGAATGATGTTGCCGAGAACGCCACCCTCCGTGTCGATTTTCGACGACACGACCACTTGCGCCTGAGCGATCGAAACAGAAAAGGCAAGCGCAAGTCCGGCGCCCGTCAACGTCATCAAGCGGTTCATGAATGGTCCTCCGATGGGTCAGCCTGCCGAGCAGGCGAAAGGTCGCCGCCCGCAATTGCGGCTAAGCCTGAACGTACCGGAGAGAAAAAGGTTGCAATGCTGCCAGCATTTTTCCGGCAGATGTCAGGTTTCGCCGTCTCGTGTTTCGGGCATCCTTTCCCATGACGAGCGGCATAAGAACCGACAGGAACAGAAGCCTGATGACGTGATGCGAGCCGACATAGGCGGTATCTGCGTGCATCATGACCGCCATCGCAGCCATCGTTTCGAGGCCACCCGGTGAATAGGCGATCATTACCGCATTGAGCGGAACGCCGGTCACGTGGGAAATCATCCAGGCAATACTGCCGGCGATCACCATGACGGCGATGGTGACGACAAAGCCCGCTACAAAGCCCTTGCGCACCTCCATCAGCGAGACATTCGAAAACCGTGTCCCGATCAGGCAGCCGATCAGCACATACACTGGAAGGCTGAGCCAGGTCGGGACGCCGCCTTCAGTGAGGCCGGTAATATGCGTGCCAATGGAGATCGCGACGCCGCCGAGCAGCAGGGCAGCAGGAAACTTCCAGCGCAGGAAAAGCCAGCCGGTCAGCAGGGAAGCGACGATGGTCAGTCCCAAGGTGAGGAGATCCATCGGCGGTTTGGTGAGGAGCGGTTCGGTGCTGACAAGATCGAAATATTCCACGATCAGCGGTACGGAAAGAGTGAGCGCAAGTACCCTGACGCTTTGCACGATGCTGACGGTTGCGAGGTCGCTTTTCGTCTCGGCCCCGAGGCTGATGATATAGCTGAGGTGGCCGGGGGAAGCGCCGAGCATTGCCGTGGTCCGGTCGTAGCCGAAACCGTAATGCAGTATCCAGTAAGCGACATAGAGCATGATGACGACAGCGACGAGGACGACGACAAAGCTCACCGGCCAGGTCTTCGCAGCGTCTATCACGGAGGGCGTCACGCTCGTTCCCATCGAAATGCCGACAACGACGAAACAGGCATTGCGGATGAAGGCGGGAATGCCAAGCCTGAGGCCTGCCAGTCCAGAGATCGTCACCGCAAGTGCCGGGCCGGATAGAAAGGGTGCCGGGATATCGATGAGGCTGGCGAGCAGCGCACCTATGCTGCCGATGAGCGCGGTAAGCGCAAATGTATGGAATTCAGGCTTGATGATCATTGCGACGCTGATTGGTTGCTTGAAAAAGCTCGCGACCAAATGCGCCGCTTCCGTTCGCGAGGTCAACACGCGGGATCAAAAATATTCTGTCTCGCGCGGCTTCCTTAAAGAAAAGCCCGTGACCTCATGGGCACGGGCTATGGTGTAATCGCCAGGGAAGCAATAAGACGATCATGCAGCCGGAAGGGCAGCGACCTTCGGCATCGTGGTGTCGAGGCCAAGCAGAAAGTTGATCTGCGGCCGAGCCTTGACGAGATCGTCGATCGAATATTCGGCCAGCACGTCGAAGAAGGCGTTGAGCGCCTTGCGCAGCGCAGAGTTCAGGCCGCAGCTGTCAACAAGAGGACATTCGACGGCGCCGTCCTCGAAACATTCCGCCATGGCGAAGCTGTCTTCGGTGACCCTGACCACATCGAACAGGCTGATCTTTTCGGCAGGCTTGCCAAGCCGCACGCCGCCATTGCGGCCGCGAACTGTTTCCACCAGGCCGGCCTTGTTGAGCGGCTGGAGGATCTTGAACAGGAACAGCTCGGAAACGCCATAGGCCTTGGCAATCTCCGGAATGCGGCTCAGATGGCCTTCATTTGCGGCGCAGTACATCAACATGCGCACGGCATAGTTGGTCTGTTTGGTCAAGCGCATGCTGGTCTCCTAACTCTCAATGTGGAGTTATATAGTCTCTTTTTCAGTTTAGAACAATTCCAGAAACCGAAAAAACTGGCATCCATCCGAGATTTCTCAAACAGCCTTGTTGACCGCCTTCATGATTCATGAACAAACAAGTCAAGAATCGGAATGTAATGGAGGCATTCACAATGGCAAGCTTGAAATCATATTTTTCCGCTGCCGTTTTTTCAGGGATGATGATCCTTTCCTGCACACCCAAAGCCTGGGCAGAGGGAGAGGTTAATGTCTATTCCTATCGCCAGCCTGAATTGATCCAGCCGCTGCTCGACGCCTTTACCAAGGAAACGGGAATAGAGACGAATGTTCTTTTTCTCGACAAGGGACTGGTGGAACGCATCCAGGCAGAAGGCGTCAATTCGCCGGCCGATGTGCTGTTGACGGTCGATATCGCCCGTCTGGTCGAGGCCAAGGAGGGCGGTGTCACGCAGCCTGTTCTCAACGATCCCGTCATCGAAAAGGATATCCCCGCCAATCTGCGTGATCCCGAGGGCGAATGGTTCGGCCTGACGACACGCGGCCGGGTTGTCTATGCCTCGAAGGAGCGGGTGAGCCAGAAGGATATCACCTATGAGGAACTGGCGGATCCGAAATGGAAGGGCAAGATCTGCATTCGCGACGGCCAGCATTCCTATAATATTGCGCTGATCGCCTCAATGATTGCACATCATGGTGTCGATTATACCCGCACCTGGCTTACCGGCCTGAAGAACAACCTTGCCCGCAAACCTGATGGAACCGACCGCAGCCAGGCGAAATCAATCTTTTCCGGGGAGTGTGATATTGCCCTTGGCAACACCTATTATGTCGGCCTGATGCTGACAAATGACCGCGAGCCGGAAGAAAAGGAATGGGCGGGATCCGTGCGCGTCATCTTTCCCAATGCGGGCGACCGCGGCACCCATGTGAATATTTCCGGCATGGCCCTGACGAAATACGCCCCCAACAAGGACTATGCCCTGAAACTCATGGAATTCCTGGCATCGCGCGAGGCACAGGAAATCTATGCCAGGCAGGTCTTCGAATATCCGGTGCTGCCCGGCGCCGAGCCATCGGATGTGGTGAAGGGCTTCGGCCCCATCAATCCGGACAGGTTGCCGCTGACGGACATCGCGGCCCATCGCAAGCAGGCATCCGAACTGGTGGACGAAGTGGGCTTTAATGACGGCCCGACCAACTGATCTCAGGCCCTGCTTCCAGCACGGATGAATTCCAGTCAAAAAAGCCCCGCTGCAAAACAGCGGGGCTTTTTTGTATTGCCTGCTTGCGGCTTATTTCATCGTCGGCATGACGAATTCGGCACCCGACTTGATGCCAGACGGCCAGCGCGAGGTGATGGTCTTGGTCTTCGTCCAGAACTTGATCGAATCCGTGCCGTGCTGGTTGAGGTCGCCGAAGCTCGAAGCCTTCCAGCCGCCGAAGGAATGGTAGGCGAGCGGAACCGGGATCGGAACGTTGATGCCGATCATGCCGATATTGACGCGGCTTGCGAAATCGCGGGCTGCATCGCCGTCGCGGGTGAAGATGGCGACGCCGTTGCCATATTCATGCTTCATCGGCAGTTCCAGCGCCTCTTCGTAGTTCTTGGCACGAACGACAGACAGAACCGGTCCGAAGATTTCCGTCTTGTAGATGTCCATGTCAGGGGTGACGTGGTCGAACAGGCAGCCGCCGACAAAATAGCCGTCTTCATAGCCCTGCAGCTTGAAGTCGCGGCCGTCGACCAGGAGCTTTGCGCCCTGTTCCACGCCGCTGTCGATCAGGCCCTTGACGCGCGTCTGGGCTTCCTTGGTGACAAGCGGGCCCATATCGGCCTTGTCGTCGGTGTAAGGACCGATCTTCAGTGCCTCGATCTGCGGAATGAGCTTTTCAACGAGACGGTTTGCCGTCTCTTCGCCGACAGGAACTGCAACGGAAACAGCCATGCAGCGCTCGCCGGCCGAACCGTAACCGGCGCCCATCAGCGCGTTCACGGCCTGATCGAGATCGGCGTCCGGCATGATGATCATGTGGTTCTTCGCGCCGCCGAAGCACTGCGCGCGCTTGCCGTTCATGGCAGCGGTGCCATAGACGTAACGGGCGATCGGCGTCGAGCCGACGAAGGAAACCGCGCCGATATCGGGATCGGTGAGGATGGCGTCGACGGCACCCTTGTCGCCGTTGACGACGTTCAGGATGCCGGCCGGAAGACCGGCTTCGATCATCAGTTCCGCGAGGCGGATCGGCAGCGACGGGTCGCGCTCGGAAGGCTTGAGGATGAAGGCGTTGCCGCAGGCGATCGCCGGGGCGAACATCCACATCGGGATCATGCCGGGGAAGTTGAACGGGGTGATGCCTGCGCCGATGCCGACCGGCTGGCGGATCGAATACATGTCGATGGCCGGGCCTGCGCCTTCGGTGAACTCACCCTTCTGCAGATGCGGAATGCCGCAGACGAATTCGCAGACTTCAAGTCCGCGGACGATATCGCCCTTGGAATCTTCGACGGTCTTGCCGTGCTCGCTGGAGAGCAGCACCGCCAACTCGTTCATGTCTCGGTTCAGAAGTTCGACGAACTTGAAGAAAACGCGGGCACGACGCTGCGGATTGGTCGCAGCCCATTTCGGCTGTGCCGCCTTGGCGCTTTCGACAGCCGCGCGCAGTTCGGCGTCGTTGGCAAGCGCGACCGTAGCCTGAACTTCGCCCGTGGCCGGATTGTAGACATTCGATGTGCGGCCGCTGGTGCCCGGCACATGTTTGCCATTAATGAAATGACCGATTTCCTTCATGGTGTTCCTCCAGAATGTGATGGCGCAGCATTGCCTTTCGATTTGCACAAATCAATCGCCTGAAATAAGCATCAATTGTGCAAAAATAGACACAAGGAACGTGGCATGAACTGGGATGATGTACGTTTGTTCCTGAGCGTGGCGCGAAGCGGCCAGTTTCTTTCCGCGGCCAGAAAGCTCGGTGTGAACCACGCCACTCTCAGCCGCCGGGTTTCCGCGCTGGAAGCCGCCATCGGCACCCAGCTCTTCCTGCGCAGCACCAATGGCTGCGAACTGACGGAGGAGGGTCAGCGGCTTCTTGCGAGTGCGGAGCGCATGGAAACTGAAATGCTGAATGCCCAGGCCAATCTTGGTCGCGTCGATACTGCGGTTGCGGGAACGGTGCGCATCGGCGCGCCGGACGGCCTCGGCGTATCCTTCCTCGCGCCAAGGCTTGGCAGACTGACGGCGCGTTATCCGGATCTGAAAATCCAGCTCGTTCCGGTGCCGCGTTCCTTTTCGCTGTCGCAACGTGAGGCCGATATCGCCATCACTATCGAAAGGCCGGAACAGGGCAGGCTGATGTTTTCCAAGCTCACCGATTATTCACTCGGCCTCTATGCCTCGGCGAATTATCTGGCTGACTACGGAACGCCTGATGATGTCGAGGCACTGAAACGCCACCGGCGGATCGGTTACGTGGAGGACCTGATCTTTTCGCCTTCGCTGAACTTCACCGGCGAAATCATGCGTGACTGGGACGCCGCCTTTGAAATCTCAAGCGCTACCGGCCAGACGGAGGCAGTACGATCCGGTGCAGGGATCGGCATCCTGCACAATTACATCGCGGGCCAATATCCCGAACTTATACGGATCATCCCGCATCTCACCATCAGCCGGTCCTATTGGACAGCTTATCACGAATCCGCTCGCCAGTTGGTCCGTGTCCGCACTGTGGTCAATTTTCTCCAGGAACTCGTGGCCGAAGAACGACGCATCTTCACCTGATATCCGAAGCCCCGGCGTAATAGTACTATTAATTGTGCAAACCCGTCCGTTCTGGACTTGACAAAGGACGGCTGGTTGGACGACCAATGCAACCATTGGGAGATCGGAACTGACATGTCGACTATGATAAAAAAGCTTTCGCCGACGGGCCTCGGCGTGGCCGTGATGCTGCTTGGAATGCTGCTGTTTGCGTTGAACGACGCCATGGGAAAATGGCTCGTATCGACCTACAGCCAGGGCCAGGTGATCCTTATCCGAAGCGCCGCGGCGCTGGTCATCCTTGTTCCGATCGTCTGGAGAGCCGGCCTCTCCGGCCTCGTGAAAATCGAGCGGCCCGGCCTTCAGGCGGCGCGCGTCTTTTTCTCCACGGCCGAGCTTTTCTGTTTCTATTTCGCGGTCGCGGCGCTGCCCCTGGCGGACGTCATGACCTATTGGCTCGCGGCGCCGATTTACGTGGCTGCGCTCTCCCCGTTTCTGCTCGGAGAAAAGGTCGGCTGGCGTAGATGGACGGCCATTGGCATCGGTTTTGTCGGCGTTCTCATCGCGCTCAAGCCGAGCTCGGCAAGCCTCACCTCCGCTGCACTCTTTTCTATCCTCGGCAGCGCTGCCTTTGCATTCATGATGTTGTCCGGCCGCCAGCTGCGCAATACGCCCGACACGGTGCTCGCCTTCTGGCAGATCATCGGCGCTGCGCTTGCGGGCATTGTCGCCGTGCTCGTCACGCCATCGGGATGGCTGCCGGTGCAATCCGGTTTTGATCTTGCCTTCCTCGGCCTGCTCGGCGTCGTCGCCATGGCGGCGCATGTGCTGGTCAACCGGGCGCTCAAACTTGCCGATGCTGCAACGGTTGCGCCGCTGCAATATACGCTGCTGCTCTGGGCGGTCATTTTTGGATGGCTGTTCTTCGGCGATGTGCCCCAGACAAGTATCGTGGTCGGCGCGGGCCTGATTGTTCTTTCGGGCCTTTACATCTTCTTTCGCGAAAATACGCTCAAACGCCGTCGCGAAACCGCCGAAGATCTGGCCGCAGAGCAGGTTTGATCTCTGGTTGCAATCACGGGACTTGACGAAGGCGTGATCTTCAGGGAGTAAGAAGGGGCCCTGCGATGATTTGTCTCGCAAGGGCAGAGGAAACAAAGGTGCCGGGCCCCTCTGGCGAGAGTTTTACGGCGCTCTCGTGATGTCGGTACCGCCTGCAAAATTCGCCGGCGGATTAAAAACTATGAAAAACCTGAATGTGCTTCGCGCGCGTGCTTTCTGCGTGCGGCCTGACGCCCCGCGTCGGTCTGCAACCGTCCTCGTAATGAACGGTGACCGGACATGAGCGCTGCCCAGAAAACCACGCTCTCCTACTTCAAGTGGGCTTTTATCGTCACCATCGTCGGTCTCATCCTCGGCGGCTATCTTGGCTGGGAAATGACCGGTACGGTTGGCGGTACCGCGACGATCTTCTTCATCTGCGTCGTCTTGGCGGTGCTGGAAATCTCGCTTTCTTTCGATAACGCCATCGTCAACGCGAACAAGCTGAAGGACATGACGCCGGTCTGGCAGCACCGCTTCCTGACATGGGGCATTCTCATTGCCGTTTTCGGCATGCGTATCGTCTTCCCGCTGCTGATCGTTGTCGTCGCTGCCAATGTCGGTCCCTGGACGGCCATCGTCATGGCGGCAACCCAGCCGGAACGTTATGCGGAAATCATGCAGGATGCCCATCTGCCGATTGCGGCTTTCGGCGGCACCTTCCTGATGATGGTCGGTCTCAACTTCTTCTTTGACCATGAAAAGGACGTGCATTGGGTGCGCTGGATCGAGGAAAAGGCTGCGACCTATTCTTCCGTCAAGGGCATCGAGATCGCCTTCGTGCTTGTTGTCATGCTGATCTTTTCGCGCATCATCGGCGCCAGCGACAACCCGGAACTCGGTCCGGTCGCGGCCAACACGTTCTTCCATTCGGCGATCTGGGGTCTCTTGACCTTCCTGCTGGTAGAAGTTGTCGGCGGCATTCTCGATCGTAGCCAGGAAATGCTGGAAGGGCGCAGCAAAGGGCGGTTTCGGTGCGTTTCTTTATCTCGAAGTGCTTGACGCCAGCTTCTCCTTCGATGGCGTGATCGGTGCCTTTGCGCTGACGCAGAACCTGTTCATCATCGCCATCGGCCTCGGCATCGGCGCCATGTACGTGCGCTCGATGACCATCATGCTGGTCGAGAAAGGAACGCTTGCCGAATATCGCTATCTCGAGCACGGCGCCTTTTATGCGATCCTGATCCTGTCGGTCATCATGTATGTGCAGACCATGGTGCATATACCTGAAGTCATCACGGGCCTTGGCGGCGCAACCCTGATCGGTATCTCGCTCTGGTCGTCGATCCGCTATAATCGGCAGCAGAATGCCGATGCAGTCGATGCCGCACGCGGCGCAGAGATTTGATCCACAATACCCCTGTCTTCCGCCGTCACGGCGGGAGACAGTTTTTAAGCATTGAGTTCGTTCTTGCCTCTTTTTATCGCCATTTACGCCTTGCAAACGCCTTCGCTGCGCGCGTCATTTATCCATTAAGTCACTGATTTAAAATATACTTGTGCGGCGCAGCAAAACTGGCACGATTTCTGCATCTCATCTTGCAAGTCCAGAGGGGACATATGGCCCAAAAACGGGTCAACAATTACCGCCGCGCCGCGCGATCTTTCGGATCTGCGCCGTGCGGCGGTTCTGTTTGTGGGGATGGTTCTTGAGTTTTTCGCGCTGTTGCATGAAAACGATAGGACAACGACTGGAAGGTTTATCGGCTTGCCTGCAGAACTTTCGCCCACGGCCGCCCTCGGGCTCTGGCATCGCGTCTCGATGGCGCAGGTCACGGCCGATGCGCCCGATTTGACCTTGCGTCAGACGGCCATCCTGCTGCAGATTTATCTTGTGCCGCCGCCGCATACCGTGCGCGGCCTCGCCGGCCTGCTGGGCGTGACCAAGCCGGTCATCACCCGCGCGCTCGACAGTCTCGGCGCGCTAGGGCTGGTTGACCGGGCCCGGGATGAGCGGGACAGGCGCAATGTCGTGATAAAGCGCACCGTCGCAGGTGCGCTTTATCTGGAAAAATTCGGCGATCTGATTATTGATCAGGCCCGTAATATCTAACCTCTGGACGTGAACCCCATGATGCTCGACCGCCGCCTGAATGTCTTCCGCTCCGATCTCGCCGACGAAAAACTGCAAGGGGCGGTGCAGGCCGATCGTTTCGTCCGCGGATCTCCCGCACAGGTCGTGGTACCTGTCATCGGCCTGCGGCCCACGCCGGACCTTGTCGCCGGTATCGATACTGAACTGCTGTTCGGCGAGACCCTGCGCGTTTTCGACAGGGCGAACGGCTGGGCCTGGGTGCAGGCGGATGCGGATGGTTATGCGGGTTACGTGCCGGAAACGGCCATTGGTGATGTCGTCGCGGCCACTCACCGTATCGTTGCTCCCCGTACCTTTGTTTATCCTTCGGCCGAACTGCGCAAGCCACCGGTGGCGGCGCTGTCCATGGGCAGCTTGATCCGGATCGTCGGTGAAGAGGAGACCCGTGGCACCCGGTATCTCATGACCGAAAATGGCGAAGGCGTCATTGCCGCCCACTGCCGGACCGTCGATGCTGCCGCTGACGACGACTATGTCGCGGTGGCGTTGCGCTTCATCGAAACCCCCTATCTGTGGGGCGGTCGCTCCGGCTTTGGTATCGATTGTTCAGGCCTCGTACAGCTTTCCATGGCGATGGCGGGCCGGCGGGTGCTGCGCGATACCGACATGCAGGTGAAATCGCTCGGTGTGGAAATAGAGCGGGACGAGTTGCGGCGCGGCGATCTGGTTTTCTGGAAAGGCCATGTCGGGCTGATGGAAAATGAGGAAACGCTGCTGCACGCCAACGGCCATACCATGAATGTCGCGCGCGAAAATCTCGCTGCAGCCATTGAGCGCATCGGTTGGCTTTATGAAAAGCCGACGGCGTTCCGTCGCCTGGAGGACTGAGGGAGCGCTTCACGAAATTGTTCCCGTCTTGCCCTTTGTGCGACAGCCGTCGCCGGCCTACATGCTGTCAATAATGGTACGGGACGGACACTCATGAAGACAAGAACGGCGGCACGATTGGCAGCGATCCTCGCGGCGGTCTTATTGAGCACTTCGGCAGAGGCCCAGACGGTGTTCCAGAACGGTTTTGCCCCGGCACCCGACGCCTATGCCAACCTGCCCGGTGTAAAAGACCCTCGAACGCTCCAACCCAAGGTCCGTTATAACTGCCATAGCGAACTGGGAAGCACCGGATATTCACGTGGGCCCTACCGGACCGTCTTCGGCAGTCGCGGACTTCCCGTCCAGGGTTACCGCTGCACCGATGAAAACGGTATTTCCAGCTTTGGCGGACGTAACCCCGTTTCCAAGGATTGGTACCCCGGCATCAATCCCGTTGATCCGACTTTCTGACGCGGCGTGCCCGTAGCCCCTGGCTGAAAACGATAATGAGGTTGCCGGGAAATCAACGCGCGGGCGGCCTGGTGAGGCATTTGCCGGGCCGGTGCTCTGGACTTGTTGTCGCTTTTTCAGATAAATCTTCCGCATGACGGGTTGATACCTGCCAGGGTGCGGATTGACATCGGCTATTCTGACCTTTGGCCGATACTGGGGAATGCAAGTATGACGAAGACCGATATAGCCACCCGTGTCCACAATCATACCTGGAAACTTGACCCGATCGTCCGCAGCCTGATCGATACGGATTTCTACAAGCTGTTGATGTTGCAGATGATCTGGAAGCTTTATCCGGAAGTCGACGCGACGTTTTCACTGATCAACCGCACCAAGACGGTGCGGCTGGCCGAGGAGATCGACGAGATGGAGCTGCGCGAACAGCTCGATCATGCGCGTACTCTGCGTCTTTCCAAAAAAGAGAATATCTGGCTTGCGGGTAACACGTTTTACGGCCGCTCGCAGATTTTCGAGCCGGAATTTCTCTCCTGGCTATCAAGCTATCAGCTGCCGGAATATGAGCTTTTCAAGCGCGACGGGCAGTACGAGCTGAATTTCCACGGCCGCTGGATGGATACGACGCTCTGGGAAATCCCGGCGCTCGCCATCATCAACGAGTTGCGTTCGCGTAGCGCCATGCGCTCGCTCGGTTATTTCACGCTGGATGTTCTCTATGCCCGCGCAAAGGCCAAGATGTGGGAGAAGGTTGAGCGGCTGCGGGAACTGCCGGGCCTGCGCATTTCCGATTTCGGCACCCGCCGCCGCCATAGCTTTCTGTGGCAGCGCTGGTGCGTCGAGGCGTTGAAGGAAGGCATCGGGCCGGCCTTTACCGGTACGAGCAACGTGCTGCTCGCCATGGATTCGGACCTTGAAGCCGTCGGGACCAACGCGCATGAACTGCCGATGGTGGTCGCGGCGCTGGCGCAGACGGATGAGGAGCTGGCTGCCGCGCCCTATCAGGTTCTGAAGGACTGGAACCGGCTTTATGGTGGCAACCTGCTGATTGTTCTGCCCGACGCCTTCGGCACGGCGGCGTTTCTGCGCAATGCGCCGGAATGGGTGGCTGACTGGACGGGTTTCCGCCCGGACAGCGCACCGCCGATCGAGGGTGGCGAGAAGATCATCGAGTGGTGGCAGAAGATGGGTCGGGACCCGCGCAAGAAGATGCTGATCTTCTCCGATGGCCTCGATGTCGATGCCATCATCGACACTTACAGGCATTTCGAAGGCCGCGTTCGCATGAGCTTCGGCTGGGGCACCAACCTCACAAATGATTTTGCTGGCTGCGCGCCAAAAACCATCGCCAGCCTCAAGCCGATCTCCATCGTCTGCAAGGTCAGCGACGCCAATGGCCGGCCGGCTGTGAAACTCTCGGACAATCCGCAAAAAGCAACCGGTGAACCGGCCGAAGTGGAGCGTTACCTGAAATTCTTCGGCCAGGAAGATCACAAGGAACAGAAGGTTCTGGTTTGATCAAAGCGGGGCGCTCCGGTCGACGAAGCACCCCTAAAGCCGCTATTTCGTGAACTGATGTGCGATATAATGGAAGAGGGCGCGAATACCCTGCGCTTCTCCACCGATCGATGAGTGGTGCCTTTCACTCAGCGACCAGCCGTAAATATCGAAATGCGCCCAGCGCCGGGTGTTGGTCACGAAACGCTTGAGAAACAGCGCGGCGGTGATCGATCCGCCCATGCCGCCGGAAGGCGCATTGGTAATATCGGCCGCGCGCGAGCGAATGTCCTTGTCGTATCCCATATAGAGCGGCATGCGCCACAGCGGATCGTCGGTATCGATGCTGGCTTCAGCGATGTCGTGGGCCAGATCGTCGTCGTCGGTGTAGAAGGGCGGCAGATCGGGACCGAGCGCGACGCGGGCGGCGCCGGTCAATGTTGCCATGTCGATCATCAGGTCTGGCGCGTCCTCATCGGCATAGGCCAGAGCGTCCGCCAGAACGAGGCGGCCTTCCGCATCGGTATTGTCGATCTGCACCGTCAGCCCCTTGCGGCTCCGGTAAATGTCGCCGGGACGAAAGGCGTTGGAAGAGATGGAGTTTTCGACGGCGGGCACGAGGACGCGCAGGTCGACCGGCAGCTTCGCGTCCATGATCATCAGCGCCAGGCCAAGGACATTGGCGGCGCCGCCCATGTCCTTCTTCATCAGGGCCATGGACGCTGCGGGTTTTATATCGAGACCGCCGGTGTCGAAGCACACGCCCTTGCCAACAAGCGTCAGACGCGGATTACCCTTTTTACCCCAGTTCATTTCCAGAAGGCGTGGTGCGCTTTCGCTGGCGCGGCCGACGGCGTGGATGAGGGGGAAGTTTTCCTTCAGCAGGTCGTCGCCGGTGGTCACCTTCACCTTCGCCTTGTAATGGGCGGCAAGGCCCCGGAAAGCGATCTCCAGCTCATCCGGTCCCATGTCGTTGGCAGGCACATTGATGAGATCGCGCGCGAGGAAGACGCCCGCGAGAATGCGCTTGATCTCGCCGTCTTCGGCATCCTGGGGAATGAGCAGCTTCGCCCCGCTGGTTTTGGTGGTCTTGTATTTGTCGAAGCGGTAGCTGCCGAGGCCGAAACCGAGAGCGAGGCGATTGGCCGTCAGTGGTGCGGTCTCGATGTGCCACTCGCCTTCAGGCAGTTCGCGGGCGAGTTTACCGGTGATGAACGGGATTTCAGAGGGATTGCCGCCAAGGCCGAGAAGCACGCCGCCGAGCGAACCATCGGCAGAGGGAACGAGCAGGATGGCACCGGCCTCGGCCTTGAACCCTGCTTTCTTTGCCCAGTCCAGAGCGACGGGGTCAATGGCGCCCTGCTCGATGTGGGCGGGCGTGACTGCGAAAACCGGCAGTGTACTGCCTGCCTTTGAGCTGAAAGGGGTCGGGCGTTCGATGAACTGATAGGGCGCCATTATATGCTTCCGTAAATGTCGAGAATCGGTGCGATTAACGCTCTGTTAGGGTTAACAGATTATTGCTTAAGCGAAAGTTGCGTCATGTGAGTCTGTCGTTTGTCGGGCGCAAGATTGATCATTCTTGGGCGAGGGCGCTGCCATGACTGCTTTTTCTTTGGCTGAGACAGGCCGGACAGGGTTGCTGCGGGGCGCGTGTTTTGCCGCATTGGTTCTTGCGGTTTCTGGATGTGCAAGCACCAACAAACCGGACCGGATGTCTACCGGCTCCATTCCCGCCGCCGCGCGCTCCTATGATCACATGAACATGGACCAGCTTCGCCAGGCGGAAGAAACCGCCGGCAAAGCCTATGAACGAAATCCCAAGGACAAGTCGGTGGGCATGAATTATGCCAGCGTCTTGATGATGACGGGCAAGAACACGCAGGCTCTTGCAGTCATGCAGCAGATAGCCATCGCCAATCCCGCCGACCGCGACGTGCTTGCCGCGTATGGCAAGGCACAGGCGGCTGCGGGACAGCTGGAGCAGGCGCTTTCAACCATTCAGCGGGCGCAGACACCCGATCGACCCGATTGGCGCCTCTACTCGGCCGAAGGCGCGGTGCTTGACCAGCTTGGACGTTCGAGCGAAGCCCGCGCCCGCTATCGGCAGGCGCTTGATCTGAAGCCGAACGATCCGAGCGTGCTTTCAAATCTGGGCATGTCCTATGTGCTGTCGAGCGATCCGCGCACTGCCGAAACCTACCTGCAATCGGCCATCGCCCAGCCTGGCGCCGACAGCCGCGTTCGCCAGAACCTCGCGCTCGTTGTCGGCCTCCAGGGTCGCTTCGCCGAAGCAGAGCGTATTGCGGTACAGGAACTCTCGCCGCAGCAGGCTCAGGCAAACCTGACTTATCTGCGGGCAATGCTGTCCCAGCAAAATTCCTGGCAGCAGCTCGCAAAAAAAGACGGAAAGCCGGCGGGCTGATGCTTCGCGCGATGCCGCGTCCCTATATCCGGAACTTGACGCGTCGCCGCGAAATTCGGGCGAAATGTTTTTCAGAACGTGTCCAGCACGCGGATGATGGCAGGGCCTAGAATGACGGCGATGAGGACCGGCAGGAAAAATACAATCATCGGCACGGTGAGCTTCGGCGGTAGTGCAGCCGCTTTTTTCTCCGCTTCGTTCATGCGTTCGTCGCGGCCTTCCTGTGCGAGAACGCGCAGCGCCTGAGCGAGCGGCGTTCCGTACCGTTCCGCCTGAATAAGCGCTTGCACGACGCTTTTCACGGCTTCGAGCTGTGTTCGCGTGCCGAAATTCTCGAGAGCGACCCGCCGGTCTTGCAGGAACGACAGTTCCGCCGTCGTCAGCATCATTTCTTCAGCCAGTTCGGGTGAC
Source organism: Agrobacterium sp. SORGH_AS_0440 (assembly GCF_031453135.1). Taxonomy (NCBI): domain Bacteria; kingdom Pseudomonadati; phylum Pseudomonadota; class Alphaproteobacteria; order Hyphomicrobiales; family Rhizobiaceae; genus Agrobacterium; species Agrobacterium sp. SORGH_AS_0440. Next base: position 161,754 of record NZ_JAVIYR010000002.1, read on the forward strand.
TGCTCACCCATTTCCTCTGCCACGCGGCGCATCGCGGCCTCCATGGACACGCCGGATTCGATGCAGATCAGCATGAGGTCGAGCGCATCCGGCCAGGCTTTCTTGATCGACGCCTGCCGTTTGTTCATGCGGTTCGACACATAGATATTGGGAGCATAGAAACCGATATAGCCGAACAGCAACACAGCCATCAGCCGGACGATGAAGGCTTTGTCGGAGAGATTGCCGAGCACGAAGATCCAGGTGAAGGCTACGGCCAGAAAAATGAAAGGCAGGATGAAGCGGGCGGCGAGAAACGTGTTGAACGCGTTTTGGGAACGAAGCCCTGCTGCCCGCAGCTTGTTCATCGTGTTCTTGTCCGCAAGCGCTTCCTGGAGGTTGAATTTCTCCACGATGCGCCGGGCGGACTTGTTATTGTTGCCGCGCAAGGAGGTTTTGCCTTCCCTGGTAACGGTCGCAAGCCGCTCGCGCTCGCGGCTGCGGATGAGATCGCGTTCCGACGACACGGCTTTCATGCGTTTGGCGAAATCCTTCCGCTCGAAAACCGGCATGATGAGCGTATAAAGGGTGGCGAAAACCGCCAGCGTCACCAGAACGGCGACGATCGTTTGCGGATTGGTGAGGCTCGAAAGAAAACTCCCGCTCATTCTGCGCCCTCAAATATCGAAATTGATCATTTGGCGCATGATGAATATCCCGATCAACATCCAGACGGCCGACGCCCCAAGAATGATATGGCCGCGAATATCGGTAAAAAGCACCGATAGATATTCCGGCGAGGTAAAGTGCACCAGCATCATGACGACAAAGGGCAGCGAGCCGATGATGACCGCAGACGCCTTTGCCTCCATCGAAAGTGCATTCACCTTGGCACGCATCTTCTTGCGGTCGCGCAGAACTTTTGAAAGGTTCGACAGCGCTTCGGAGAGGTTGCCGCCGGCCTGCGCCTGAATGTTGATGACGGTGCTGAAAAAGCTCACTTCGAAAAGCGGCATTGTCAGCATCATGCGCTCGATCGCCTGGGGTATGCCGATGCCGACCTGCTGCGCGTCGACAACCCGCTGGAACTCCGTTTTCACCGGCTCCTGGCCGTCAGATGCGATCAATCGCACCGCGTCGTTCAACGGCAAGCCGGATTTGATCGAGCGACACATGACATCAAGTGCGTTGGGAAACTCTTCGAGGAATTTTTTCTGCCGGCGCTTGAGGAGGAACGCCAGTGCCCAGCGCGGCAGCCCCAGCGCGATAACGGCGCCTATCGGTAGGGCGATAAGCAATGACAGGCCATAAAGAAGTGCGATGAGGGTGGCAAAGCCCGCCGCGCCGACGCTCAGCAGCTGAAACTGTCGCAGGGACAGCGTCAGCCCCGCCTGAACGAGCTTTTCGCGCAAACCGACATTTTTGGCCTTTTTTGCCCTCTCATTTTGTTTTTTTTCCATTTCCCGCAGGTTGTCCTGCATGGATTTACGGCGTTTGCTGAGCTCATGCACGCGGTCACGTGCGGCTTTGATGTTGGTGTGGTCCGTCTCCGCGGCCTGGACCCGCTTGAAGCGGCTGGTGGTCTTTTTTTCGACCTCTATCTGCTGGAAAAGAAAAGCGTAAGCGAGCGCGCCCGCCGAAACGGCGACGAGTGCGGCCAATAAGAGGATTGTCGGGTCCATGGCGGTCGCTTTCCCTTAGGAGGTCTTTTCCATTTCATCGAGCGCGGCGGCCAGGCGTTTTTCCTCGCCATAATAGCGTGCACGGTCCCAGAAATGGGGTTTGCTGATGCCCGTCGATACATGTCTGCCGATCAGTTTGCCGTTGGCATCCTCACCTTCGATTTCGTATCGCATCAAATCCTGAGTGACGATGACGTCGCCTTCCATGCCGATCACTTCCGTGATCTGGGTTATCCGGCGTGAACCATCACGCAGGCGCTGCGCCTGAATGACGACATCGATCGATCCCGAGATGATTTCACGCACGGTTTTGGCCGGCAGGGTGAAGCCGCCCATGGCGATCATGGATTCGATGCGGCTGAGGCACTCGCGTGGTGTATTGGCGTGCAGCGTTCCCATTGAACCGTCATGGCCGGTATTCATCGCCTGGAGCAGGTCGAATACCTCCGGTCCGCGCACTTCGCCGACGATGATGCGTTCCGGCCGCATGCGAAGGCAGTTCTTGACGAGATCCCTCATCGTGATCTCACCTTCCCCTTCGATGTTCGGAGGCCGCGTTTCGAGTCTGACGACATGCGGTTGCTGCAGCTGCAGTTCGGCGGTGTCTTCGCAGGTAATGACGCGCTCATCCCTGTCGATGAAGCTCGTCAGGCAATTGAGAAGCGTGGTCTTGCCGGAGCCGGTGCCGCCCGAGATGACGACGTTGCAGCGGACACGACCGATGATCTTGAGCAGTGTCGCGCCTTCGGGTGTGATCGCACCGAAACGCACGAGCTGGTCGAGCGTAAGCTTGTCCTTCTTGAATTTTCGGATTGTCAGCGCCGGGCCGTCGATGGCGAGCGGCGGCGCGATGACGTTGACGCGCGAGCCGTCCGGCAGGCGGGCGTCGCATATGGGGCTCGATTCATCCACACGCCGGCCCACCTGGCTGACGATGCGCTGGCAGATGGAAAGCAATTGCGCGTTGTCGCGGAAGCGGATGTCGGATTCGATGGTCTTGCCGCCGACTTCGATGAAGGTCTGGCCCGAACCATTGACCATGATATCGGCGATATCGTCGCGGGCAAGAAGGGGCTCAAGCGGCCCATAACCGAGAACGTCATTGCAGATGTCTTCAAGCAGTTCTTCCTGCTCGGCAATCGACATTGCGAAATTCTTGATCGTGATGATGTCGTTGACGATATCGCGAATTTCCTCGCGCGCGCTTTCCGCATCAAGTTTGGCGAGCTGCGAAAGGTCGATCGTATCGATGAGCGCGGAAAATACCTGGCCCTTGGTATTGTAATAATCCTCCGTGCGGGCGCGCTTTTTTTGCGCCGGCTGCGTTACCGCCATCTGTCGCGCTACGGGTGATTGGCCCGGCTCGAGCGTGTCGATGGAGAGAGCGCGGGGCTCGGGCGCCGCCACCTGCATGGGGACAGGTGCGACGGGATCCGGCTTCGTGCTTCTGGCTGGGCCCTCGGCCCCGCGTTTTCCGAACATCGGCGTTTCCGTCAATAGGCGCGGAGGGAATCCCTACTTGCGCTTGAGAATATTCTTAAGTCTGTCCAGACCGCCGCGCCGGCTTTTGCGCAGCACCGTGCGACCGGTGATGGTATGGGCAATTTGCGAGAAGGTTTCTGCGATCTGGGATTTTTCATCCATTTCGCTAATCATGCGTCCGCTGTTTGCGGCGTTTCCAAACAATTGCGCCTCGAATGGAATGATCGCAATCGGCTCGATTTCCAGCGGGTCGAAAAAATCCGCCGGAGCGATTTCGGGTCGCTTCGGCATGCCCACCTGGTTGAGGATGAGATGCGGCAATTTATCGTTGGGGCGCAGTTTTATCAGCGCGTCGAACAGGTTCTTGGTGTTGCGAAGATTCGCAAGATCCGGAACCGCGGTGATGACGACCTCATCCGCTTCCGCAAGCACAGCCCTTGTCCAGTCGCACCATTGGTGGGGAAGGTCGAGGACGGCGACGGGGGCGCTACGCTGCAAAACCTCAAGGATCGGCAGAAAGGCCTGGCGGTCTAGATCGTAAGTCCGGTCAAGAAGCGACGGTGCCGCGAGCAGCGATAGGTGATCGGAGCATTTCGTCAAAAGGCGGTCGAGAAATACCTCATCCAGCCGCTCCGGCGAGAAAACCGCTTCCGCCATGCCCTGGGCCGGATCCTGATCGAAATCGATATTGGCTGTGCCATAAGCCAGATCCATGTCGGCGAGAATGGTTTCCGTCGAAAACAGGGTCGAGATGCCGAAGGCGCAATTATGTGCGACCGTCGAGGAGCCCACCCCACCTTTGGCGCCAATGAAGGCGATGTTGCGGCCAAGCGGCTCCGCTTCGGGGTCGACGAAGATCGCGGCGATCGAAGCCAGAAGATCGGCCATGTTGACCGGGGCGACCAGATATTCGGAAATACCGTTGCGGATGAGGTCGCGATAGAGCGTTATGTCATTGTGGCGGCCGACAATGATGACACGGGTGGAGGGGTCGCAAACCTCCGCGAGAGGAGCAAGATCATCCAGCAGCGAAGCCGGCGCGCTTGCCGTCTCCAGAATGATGAGATTTGGCGTAGGCGAGGCAGAGAACATCGTGGCCGCAGCGTTGATGTCACCCTTCGTCACCCGCAATGTTACCTTGCTCATGCGCCTGTCACCGGACAATGCGTCCATGACGCCCTGCATGTTGTCGCTGACGCAGAAGGCGTGGATGGAGATGCGTGGCAGGGGCCGCAGGCGGTCCATATCGGAGGTGCGCACCGGCTGCAGGGTGTCTGCTCCGTCGCTTGACTTGATGTCGTATTCTACAGCGCTCATCGTCTTTCCTGCCGTGACAATTGTTGGGACCGCATCAGTTTGCGGTGGCCGTGTTCTTGCCGTTACGATACGTATCGATAACCACTGCGCGGCGCTCGGCATCGATGGGGCTCATGCCGCGCGGGCCGACCAGATCCATCGGATTGGCGACTTGAGCCGCGAGATTGCTTTGCGAAGCGCACCCGAAATTGTACCAGTTCTTGTTGGCGAAGGTGTTGTCCGAAAGGTCTTCCGGCCATTGGCCGCATTGCCCGGTCATGGCGGTGACGGCCACATAGCTCAAACGAATGGGAGCAGCATCGCCATTCGGGGAGGCGGCGTAGCGCGTTTCCATGATCTTGCCCGAAGAAACTCCGGCGCCGGAAAGCGTCGAGCGGATCTGTTTCGCCATTTTTGATGCGGTCGCCGAATTGGCGGACCCCGACGGCACCTGGATATTGACGATGCCGGTCGACATGGACGCGTAGTTCTGGGCAAACCCGCGGACATTGTCCGCCACTGCCGTGGTCAGCCGGCTGTCGCCTGCCGAAACCGGAATGTCCAGCGAATGTTCCGCTTCCGAGAGCGTGATGGGATGGCGGGTGCGATAGTCGTCAGGAATGGCATTGGTCGTCAAAGGGTCACGCGCGCAGCCCTGCAGAAGGCCGGCGGTGAGCGCAACCATGGCGACGAGACCGGCGCGTTTGATGGACAAAAAGGAAGAGGTTTCCTGCATGATGTTTCCTGCCCCCGCCGGGCTTGCTCTGAAGAGGGGATTTCGTGCGCGTTTGGTCATTTGTAGATAAACCCCACCGATCCCTGATAAGGAGCCGCCTGAACCTGGTCCTTGCGGCCATAGACCTTGTTGACGCGGTTCATGAAATACATGGCTGCATCGTTTTCCGGATTGAAGTTGTCATCCGGCCGGGCGATCTGGTTGCGCGCGACCGGGCGCACCAGATAGGGCGTTGCAATGATGACAAGTTCCGTTTCGTTGCGAAGGAAGTCCTTGCTGCGGAAAAGCGTGCCGAAGATCGGAACCTTTGAAATGCCCGGAAGCCCCGACATGGCCTGGCGGATATTATCCTGGACCAAGCCGGCGATGACGATCGAGCCGCCCGATGGGAGTTCGACGGTTGTCGAGGTCTCGCGCTTGCGGATCGACATATAAGTCGAACCTGGGATGTTCCGGCCTGCATTTCCGGTTACCACGTTACCTTCATAGGTAGGCTCGGAAACATTGGTCTCGATCTTGAGGCTGATCCGTCCTGGCGAAAGCACGACCGGCCGGAAATTCAAGGTTATGCCGTAGTCGACCGTGTCGGTCGTGCGCGTTATGGTCTGCTGGCCCGTATCCTTGTCGATGGTGACTTCCTGTTCCGCAGGCAGACGGAAATCGCCCCCGACATAGAACTTTGCCTGCTCGCCGGAAATGGCGGTGAGGCTGGGTTCGGCCAGCGTGCGTACGACACCGGCCTGCTCCATGGCATTGAGATAGGTGGCAAAGTTGAGCGAACCGGAACCGATCGCGCCGCTGGCGATCCGCGAGGCGCCGCTGATTGCATTTCCAAGATTGGACGGATTTGCGAATTCGAAGCCGTTATTGCTTGTCGAACTGCTGATGGAGCCATTGAAACCCAGCTGTTTCAGCACCTGCCGGCTGACCTCGGCGACGGTAACCTTCAGCGTTACCTGATCTTCGCCTTCGATCGTCAGCATATTGACGATTTGCGATACCTGGCGGTTTTCGGCAAAAATTGCGGCGTCTCCGCCATTGTCGCCACCTGTCAGCGATATGTTACGGGTGGTGGCTTCACCACCCTTCAGAAAGGCTTCGGCAAGCTGTACTGCCCGTGCCGAGTCCTGCGGTGTACGAACCGTTCCCGTCAAAACGATATTGTCTGAAACAATTTCGACCTTGATGTCGGAGTCGGGAATAAAGCGGCGAATATTGGTCTCCAGCCCGACGATATCGCGCTCCACCTCGAGATCGAGGCTGACGATTTCACGGCCACTATCGCCGAAAATGAAAATATTGGTCTGCCCCACCGTTTTTCCGAAGAGATAGATTCGTCTCGACGTGCGGGTCACGGCATCGGCAAGGCTGGGGTCAGCAACGAGAATATCATGGGCGTCCTCGGGCAGGTCGATGACCAAAGCCTTGTTGAGGCCGAGTTTCAGGCGTTTGCGAACGCCCGAGCCACTCTCGGTGATGCGCACGATGTTGGCGCTTTGTGCCGCGGCCTCGCCGAGACGCAGAAATTCGGGCGAATGCGGGCCTGGAATGCCTGAAAAAGCCACGCAGAATGCAAGTCCGCCCAGCATCGATGAACGCAGGTGTTTTTTAACGCGCTTTGCCATGAACCCCCCGGTCATTGTGATGCTCCCTGATTGCCCTTGACGATTGAACCGGATTTGATCACCTGAATTTCCGGTTGGCCGGAGCCGCCGTTGAGAAGATAGCCCGCCGAAAGCGTGTCGTTTTCCTGTGCATCGGCGATCGAGCGCAGGGCGAGAGTGAGGCGATCCGCCATCTGCTGCGCCACCGTTATGATCTTCGCCTGCTCAGGCGTCAGTTCCAGTGTGGCCGTTGCGCCCACGACGGCGGAAATCCCGTCTTCGCCTTCCTTGATCTGCTGGTCGATCGCGAGAACCCGGACATTGTTCAAAACATTTTCGGTCAGGAAGTTTCCGTTCTCACCCTTGCGAACCATGATGACGTCAACACGGTCATTGGGCAGTACGAAGCCGCCCGCGCCGGTTGAAACGGAAATTTCCGTGGCGACGGCGCGTTTTCCTGCCGGCAGAAGCGATGACATGATGCGGGTACTGGAATCGACGACTTTTTCCGGCCGCACCGGTTCCCCCTCGAACAGGGGCAACCGCACGACGGCGCCGGTGAGTTCGGTGATTGCGTTTGGGTTTTTGGCTTCGGTTATGAAGCTGTCGACGACATTGCCCTGCGGCCAGGGCGTCCAGCGCACCGAGCTGTCATTCAGACGGCTGCCGACGGGTAAATTGACCGAGGAAACGAGAACGTTGACCGTCGGCTCTTTCTGGATGATCGTTTCCGCCTTTTCGATAACCTGTTTTGCACCGGAAATCTGCATGGCGACAAGACCGGCAAGGCCGGCTGCAACCAGGGCAACGGAGAGAATGACGATACGCGACGGTTTCATGCTCGATCCTTGATGGAATCAGATTCTTCTCCCGTCAGGATGGCGCGTCATTGGTATAATTATGGTTAATATTATACTTGGGTTTGTGGTTAACGAGCCTTTAATTTCGGTCCTTGAAGTAATTCATTCAAAGAAGACCGGCGATGGCGGCCTTTACCATCGGTGCTTCACCGTATGTCAGAAGTCCGGCAATGGCGATACCGATCCCATAGGGGATCTTCTTTGCCACCATCAGTGAATCTGGGATAGGAATGCCTATCGCCATTATTTCCTGTGAGCGGGATCGCAAAAGCAGGATGCCAAGTGTCAACACACCGCCGATGAAGGTCACTGCGAGCAGAAATTCTATGAGGGAGATGTTGAAGCCGTACCACACGGCAGCGGCCGTCAGAAGCTTGGCATCTCCTCCACCCATGACATTGGCGGCGAAAAGCGCAAAACAGGCAAAAAATACAATAGCGGCGGCCGCGAGGCTCATGGCAAAAGTATGCCAGTCCATTCCGGAAAAAGGGGCTATGACCACAAAAGACGATAGCAGGAAAAGTGTTATCCTGTTCGGTATCGTCATGCTGAAGAGATCATTCAGAGCCGCAAAAGCGAGGCAAAAAGGCAATATCAGGAAAATTGCAGCGACTACCACGACCATCTCCTCGTGCTGCTTTTCACGGCAGCTACTCTATCGAAGGTATTCATAAAAAAGACACGCCGCCTCAAGGGCGGCGTGTCCACTTCTGATTCAGTAACGCTTAGTTTGTTGGGGCAGGCGCATTGGCGTTGATTCTCTGAGAAAGAGCGGTGAAGAAAGCATTGAGCCGCGTACCAACGGCCGAAGCGCCGCCGATGATTGCAACGGAAATAAGCGCGGCGATCAGGCCATATTCAATTGCCGTAGCGCCGGATTCGTCCTTGAGGAAACGAGCGAAAATCTTGGTCATGAGTATCTCCTAACTCTTGTGTAGTTCAGCACGCCGACAACTGTTCTCCGTTGTTCGGTTGCCTTCAAACTACAGACGAGCGATTTCCAAGCGCTTAAAAAAAACGATTAACTCAAAGTAAACGGCAGGATGAGTTTCCTTTGGTAAATAAATATGAAAAGTATTTAATGTATTTCTATATTTGCTTATAAACAAACTTCTTCTGTCGAAGGGCTGTTCTCATTTTGGGAAAACGGGTTCCTCAATGAGACACAGATGTTCAGTTATGATGCGGGGCGGCGCAGGTCGTGAATGCCAGGAATTATGCATGGTTACCGTGCGCATCACGCATTTTCGTCACTTAACGCTTCATTCACTAAAACCACGCATTCTTTGACGCGGTAAACTGCTGGTTAGTGAGCAAGGGCAAAAAGCGTGTCATCCGGAAAACTGACGAAAATTGTGGTCGGCTTGTCCGTCATTCTGGGAGGGGCGTTCCGGCCCGGTTTTGCCCAAGAAGACATATTGCGCGTCTCGATGAACCACGCCCGCGTCCTCCGTCTCGACCGTCCTGTCAGCAAGGTTATCGTCGGCAACTCGAAAGTTGCCGATGCCACGGTTGCCGACGCCACCACGATCGTTCTGACAGGCCGCAGTTTCGGCACGACAAATCTCGTACTTCTCGACGCCGAAGGGAATCCAATCGTCGATGAGCGGATTCTCGTCTCCATTGATGAAGGCAATACGGTCCGTGTTTTCCGCCAGACGGAGCGAACCGTTCTTTCCTGTACGCCCAATTGTGAGCAGCATTCGCAAAACAGTGGCGACAAGGACGCCCAGCCTTAACAAGGCTTGGTCCGCCTCAAATCCGAACGATCGAGCCGCCGTATTCGATGACGTGAAGGCGTGAGCCTCGGCTCGTCATCTGCATCTTTCCTAAGGGTAAGATTGGCGCTGGACGTCAGCAAAACGAAAAACCGCAACATGTACCCCTGCGTTCTGCAGGAGGGCCAAATGTTGCTGTTTTTTCGTCTAAGTATTTGATCTGGCTAAGATCAAAATGGAATGGTGCCCAGAAGAGGACTCGAACCTCCACACCCTTGCGAGTACCAGCACCTGAAGCTGGCGCGTCTACCAATTCCGCCATCTGGGCGACGGAGAGCGATGTACGAGGGCAGCCGCCCGGTGTCAACAGGCTTTTTGAACTTTTATGACGGTCATTGATTTTAAAGGGAAAAAACTTGTCTGGTGCTGTTGAAACCCGTCGCCGGGTCAGGTGTCGAGGCCTTCGTGCTTCGTCCTGTCGACATGACCGAGGTCTCGGTCCGGGTCGATGATGTCGCGGATTCTCTGTTTGAGCTCTTTTGGGCCGGGAAAACCGCCGTCACGTTTACGTTCCCATATAATGGTACCGTCCACCCCGATCTCGAACACGCCGCCGGTCGAGGGGACAAGGCTCACTTCGCCGATATCCAAGGCGAAGGTTTGCAGGATCTCCTGCGCCATCCATCCAGCCCGCAGCAACCAGTTGCACTGGGTGCAGTAGCGTATCGTTATGCGCGGTTTGGTGTCGGTCATCATCACGTCTCCTTCGCGGCCGAGTCACGATAATGTTAACTTTAACGCTCATGTTTTTACCCGGCACATGCTTGTTCTTATCACGGGGCTTTGCGAACAGATAAGTCAATCGAATGCTCAAACAGAGAGATCCTATGGCCCAGTTCGACAATAATCGTCAGCGTCTGTTCGTTCCCGCCGTCGCACCGCTTTATAACGGGACACACGATGTGGTGGAGACCATTTTGCGTGTCACGGCGGGACTTCTGCTGGTTACCCATGGGTTCGGCAAGATTCTCAATCCCTTCGGGGCGGTCGGCATGGTGGAGAGCCTCGGTTTTTACCCGGGCGTCTTCTGGTCGCCGCTGCTGGCGGCAACGGAATTCTTCGGCGGTATTTTCATCGCCATCGGCCTTTTCACGCGGCCGGCATCCTTCGCCGCCATGATCGTCCTTCTGGTAACGGTCTGGTTCCATGGTGTGGTGAAGGCGGAAGGTCTGGGCGGTGCGGAAAAATCGATTCTCTGGGCGGCGATTTTCCTGTTCTTCGCGATTCGGGGCGGCAACCGGCATTCGGTCGACGCGAAGCTCTCGCGGGAATTCTAATATCCAGTGGCAGGGCCCATGCTGTGCCACGCCACTGCTGCCGTACCTCTTGAAAATCCCTTTTCATCATGATGAAGCTTGGATTCAATCGGCGAAACCTGCCGGCTGAATCATCTGTTATCATCAAGAGGTCGCATGCGCGTCGCAATTATCGAAAACATGGCGGGCACGCCGTATGGACAACTCGGCGTGGCATTGGCGGAGGCGAATGCGGCGGTACACGTCATTCGCGCCTATGCGGGGGAACCGCTTCCGAAAGATGCGGGCGGTCATGATGCCCTTATCGTTCTGGGCGGGGAGCAGAACGCACTCGACGATGCCCTCTATCCCTATCTTCCAGAGCTTGCGCGTTTGATGAAAACCTTTGGCGATGCGGGCAGGGCAGTCATGGGTGTTTGCCTCGGCAGCCAGCTGCTGGCCCGCGCTTATGGTGGCGATAATATTCTCTCCGGTCCACCGGAATTCGGCTGGCAAAAGGTGTCCCTCACGGAAGAGGGCATTTCCGATCCGCTTTTGGCCGGGCTGGATAGAGCTTTTCCGATTTTTCAATGGCACTGCGATACATTTACACTACCACCCGGCGCCACCCGGCTTGCGACCAATGCCGCGACGCGGAATCAGGCCTTTCGCCTCGGACGGGCGGTCTATGGCACACAGTTCCATTTCGAGGCCTCCGCAGCAGTCGTCGACGGGTGGTGCGAGGCCTTTCCCGCTTCCATCGAAAAAATGGCGCCCGGCTGGCTGGCACAATATCCCGATCATCGCGACCTGCGTGCAGGGATGGCGGATGCAGCGGGTCTGGAGATTGCCCGTGCCTGGGTGCGGCTCATCTGACGGATTTTCTGTTGCGAATATCATGGTGCCAGACCAGAATTGCGTGGAGTTCATTTTTCAGCGCGAAGGAGCCGCAAAGCCCATGTACAAATTCGAGATCTATCAAGACAAAGCCGGAGAGTTTCGCTTTCGCTTCAAGGCTTCGAACGGCGAGACGATGTTTGTCTCTGAAGGCTATAAGGCCAAGGCCTCGGCCATTCACGCGATCGAGTCGATCAAGAGAAATTCCCCCGGCGCCGATACCGTTGATCTCAGCACCATGACGGCCTGAGTCGTCCAATGAGAACCGGAATGCAATTTACCTGCCAGAAATGAAGGGCGCATTGGTGGGTGCCGGCGTAAAGATAAGATTCAGTCTTTTTTGATAATCTTCCGTTAGCATTTGTATTTCGAGGTCTCCGGGTGGCGCCAGTGCGTCCCCGATTTGTTTTGCGTACGGGTTCTCATGCGTTCATCGGCTGTGCCAGCACTTCTTTTCGGTTGCCTTCTGCTTGGCGGCTGCACGTCCAGTTCCGGTCCGGAAAGCCTGGTTGCCGGCTTGCCGTCGAAGGAAACCACGAGTTCTGTCACGCCATCAGCGCCGGTGCCGCAGGCAAGTGTCGGCTCGCAGCCGATAACCGCTCAACCGCGGCAGGAAGTACTGGCCTGGGGCGGGCCGGTGCCGGAAGAGCCCAAGGCTTTTTCCGCCGTCACGCCGAGGGCGTCGCTGCCGCAGGATGCGCCTGAAATCCGTTTGCCGGTCCCGCCGCAGGCCGGGATGATACGGCCGGCCGAACGGCCGATGGAGCGTCCGGTCCAATTGGCCATGGCGGCGGCTCCGGCGGCGAGCGCCGGTGCGCAGATCCGCTCCCGCATTTTCCGTTCCAGCTTCAGCGATGCGAAACCGATCAATTTCGGCCGGGTTCAGCCGCGGCATTTCCAGGTGCACGGCGTGGATGTGTCGCGCTGGCAGGCCAATATCGATTGGCCGTTGCTGCGCACCCGCGGGGCCAATTTCGCCTTCATCAAGGCCACGGATGGCGGCGATCACCTTGATCCGATGTTCCGCACCAACTGGCAGGGTGCAAAGGCCGCGGGCATTCGCCGTGGCGCCTATCACTTCTTCTACTGGTGCCGTTCGGCCAGCGAACAGGCAGACTGGTTCATTCGCAACGTGCCACGCGATCCCGACGCGCTGCCACCGGTGATCGATGTGGAATATAACGGCGAGTCGAGCTGCAAGATGCGTCATTCCCGTGAGCGCGTTCTGGAAAAGATGCGCGTCTTCATGAACAAGCTCGAGCGCCATTACGGGCAGCGCCCTATCATTTATACCGCGCCGGATTTTTACAAGGATAACCTGACCGGCGAGTTCCAGGACTATCCTTTCTGGCTGCGCGCCGTCGCCCAGCACCCATCGGTGGTCTATCCCGGTCGCAAATGGCTGTTCTGGCAATATTCCGGCTCGGGCCTGTCACATGGCGTCGATGGCCGCATCGATCTCAATGTCTTCAACGGCAGCGAAGATGCGTGGCACCGCTGGGTGGATCGCCGTTCCAGCTGAAGGATCGCCCGTGTCAGCGCGCGAATTTTCTGGCGCCCGCGACGCAGAGCACTACAACCAGCGTAACGGCAATCATGGCAGGGCTTACCTCTTCGTGCAGCAGGGTTGCGGCAAGCGCGAGGCCGAAGAACGGCTGCAGCAGCTGCAATTGTCCGACTGCCGCAATGCCGCCCTGCGCCAGGCCGCGATACCAGAAGATGAAGCCGATCAGCATGCTGAACAGGGAAACATAGGCAAGGCCGCCCCAAGCTTGGGGATCGATGCCGGCAAGCGTTTGCGGCCCTGTGAAAAAGGCGAGCGGCAGCATCACCGGCAGGGAGAGAACCAGCGCCCAGGAAATGACCTGCCAGCCCCCCAGCTTGCGGGAAAGGGCGGCACCCTCTGCATAACCAAGTCCGCAGACGATGATTGCGCCGAGCATCAGGAGATCACCGGCAAGCGAGGCCTCAAGCCCGGTCGAAAATGAATTCCACATCGAAAAGCCCGCCACCAGGGCGCTGCCCGCGCAGGAAAAGAGCCAGAAGGCCGGGCGCGGGCGCTCGCCTCCGCGCAGAACCGCAAAGATTGCGGTGGCCAGCGGCAACAGCCCGACAAAAACAATGGAATGCGCCGAGGTAACGTGTCGGAGGGCAAGCGCCGTCAACAGCGGAAAGCCCACGACAACCCCAAGCGAGACGATGAAGAGCGATGTCAAATCATGGCGCGCCGGGCGCTTTTGCCTGAAAACAAGCAGCAGCACCACCGCCAATAGACCCGCAATGCTGGCGCGGGCCACAGTGAGGAACACGGGATCGAAACCCGTCACCGCAACGCGCGTGGCGGGCAGCGAGCCGCTAAATATCACCACGCCCGTCAGACCGTTCAGCCAGCCGCTTGTCGCCTTGTCCATCGTCATCTCCTGCATTTTGTCCTTCTTCCTCCGGAACTGCTGGCGGCAACAGCGACAGTCATGTACAATTTAAAGAAACTGTTATGGTTGATGTTCCAGTACGGATGGAGAGAGTTGTGGACGGGCGGTTTTCAACCCTCGCGCAGATCGAACCCGGTACGCGCATAGAAAAGGTCATGGCGAGCATTCGCCAGCGCATTGCTTCGCGCAGCCTCGTTCCAGGCGCGCGCCTGCCTTCGGTGCGCGGGCTGGCGAAAGCCATGCACGTTTCCACCTCCACTGTTGTCGAAGCCTATGACCGGCTGGTGGCCGATGGCACGATAAGCTCGCGGCCGGGCTCCGGATTTTTTGTAGCCGGTCCGCTTGCGCCCCTGTCTCTCGCCGATATCGAGCCCCGGCTGGACAGGGCGGTGGACCCGCTATGGGTATCCCGCCAGGCGCTGGACGAAGGGTCCGTCCTCGCCAAGCCCGGTTGCGGCTGGCTTCCCGCGTCCTGGATGCCGGAAGAGGCAATGCGGCGGGCGATCAGGGGGCTTGCGCGCGCGGATGCCGCCCTGCTGACGGATTATGCGAGCCCGATGGGGCTTCTGCCGCTGCGGCAGCTCCTGTCGCGCAGGCTGGCCGATCACGGGGTTCAGGCCGGGGCCAGCCAGATCATGCTGACCGATTCCGGTACCCAGGCAATCGATCTCCTGTGCCGCTTTTTGCTGCAGCCTGGAGATACGGTAATCGTCGATGATCCATGTTATTTCAATTTCCACGCCCTTTTGCGCGCGCACCGCGTCAGGGCCATTGGCGTGCCCTATACACCTACAGGGCCGGACCTGCCGATTTTCGAGCAGGCGCTGAAAGAGCACCGGCCGCGGCTCTATATCACCAATTCCGCGATCCATAATCCCACTGGCGCGCGGCTCTCCGCCGTTCATGCCCACCGTTTGTTGATGTTGGCCGAACAGTCGGGACTGACCATCATTGAGGATGATATTTTCGCCGATTTCGAAACTCAGGCCGCCCCGCGTCTGGCGGCCTTCGACGGCCTGAACCGCGTTGTCCAGATCGGTAGTTTTTCAAAAACACTGTCGGCTTCCGTGCGCTGCGGTTTCATAGCAGCGCCCCTGGCGTGGGTGGAAGCGTTGACCGACCTCAAGATCGCCACCGCTTTCGGCGGAGCGCATTTCTCAGCCGCGCTGGTCCTGTCGCTTCTGACGGATGGCAGTTATCGCAAACATGTCGAGGCGCTTCGTCTGCGGCTTGCGGCGGCGATGCCGGAGGCGGCGGCGCGCCTCATCTCACTTGGA
Organism: Agrobacterium sp. SORGH_AS_0440; assembly: GCF_031453135.1. Classification (NCBI taxonomy): domain Bacteria; kingdom Pseudomonadati; phylum Pseudomonadota; class Alphaproteobacteria; order Hyphomicrobiales; family Rhizobiaceae; genus Agrobacterium; species Agrobacterium sp. SORGH_AS_0440. The sequence continues at coordinate 177,012 of NZ_JAVIYR010000002.1, forward strand.
TGCGTGCCGTGGATCGAACCGCAGGCGGGCATGTTTTTATGGTGCCGCCTGCCGGAAGGCGTGGATGCTGCCGATGTGGCGCGCCGCGCGCTCGCGCAGCAGTTGGTGCTCGCACCGGGGAATGTGTTCAGTTCCTCGCAGAGCGCGTCCGGTTTCATGCGTTTCAACGTGTCGCAAATGGGTGGTCCACACGTCATGACCGTGCTTGCAGATGCTCTTCGTCAGCCGCCCGTTTCACCTTCGTCCTGACCGCAGGGGCGACTGATCGGAACAAAATCGCGGGAACGTCGTTTTCTCGGCAGAATGAAGAGGAGGAAACACCATGACATTCGATCCCAACAACCCGCGTCCGGACCGCGATCTTCGTCCGGAACTGAATATCAACAACGAACCGCGTGCCCGCACCTCGTCGTCCTGGGTGCCGTGGCTGGCAATCATCGTCGTCGTATTGGTGGGCGTCTTCGCCTGGTCGCAGATGAGCGGCCCGACCACCGATCCCGCCACGACGTCGTCCACCACGCCACCCGCTGCGACGGACCAGGCGCCGGCACCGATGGCACCGACTACCCCGGCAACGCCGCCGGCAAATAACGCCGCCCCGGCAAGTCCGAACACGGGTGGAACCCAGACCCAGCCTTAATGGCTGACTGGACATGATGAAGCCGCCTGCTTCCGAGCAGGCGGTTTTTTTCGTTTGCACAATCGCTGGTTTACTCGCTCAGAGCTGGTCCATGGCGGAAGGATGATTGGAGACTTTTGACCAGCGGGTGATCGATTCTGCCGCCAGCGCCGAAAGCGTAATATTTCCGAAGCGGGATAACAAAATGCTCTCCGCCTCGGTCATGGCCTCGAGAAGTGCAGCATTGACTGCCTGTTCAATAACACAATCCGGATTGTCACCTGCCAGACCGATAGAGAACAGTCCGGGTGCGCCAAGCGCTCTGTAGATATCGAGTAATGTAATCTCATTGAGTGGGCGCGCCAGAACCCATCCTCCGCCATGTCCTTTTTCGGAAGAGACATATCCCTGCTCGCGCAGGCCCGCCATCGTCCTGCGCACCACCACGGGGTTGGTCTGCAACATGGCTGCGATACTTTCCGAAGTCGCCGCGCCCTCATGTTTTTCCATATGGATCAAAATATGCAGCACCCGGGAAAGTCGCGTGTCGTGTCTCATTGTTGAAGCCCGCCTGTTTGCATTCACGCTTATCACCCTCCGGCTGATGTAACAATATAAGTTGCATGACCATTGACTCGAACTTTCATGTAACAATATAAGTCACATGATATGGACCGGGGTTACGGTCGGTCTCAAACCATGGGTGCATCATGAAATTCGACGTGATCATAATTGGCGGCAGTTACGCCGGGTTATCCGCCGCCCTGCAGCTGGGCCGCGCAAGGAAGCGGGTTCTGGTGGTGGACGCAGGCGAAAGACGAAATCGCTTTGCCAGCCACTCTCATGGTTTTCTTGGGCAGGACGGCAAGGCGCCCGGCGAAATCGTGAGCGAGGCACGCAGCCAGATCGAGCGCTACCCGACGATCGAGTGGGCGCGGGGGAGGGTAACGGATGCGGAAGGGACTTTTGGTGACTTTGAGGTTGAAATCGATGGCGGTCGCCGTGAAAGCGGCGCCCGTCTCATTCTCGCAATGGGCGTGACCGACGAACTTCCGGATATAGTCGGGCTGAGGGACCGCTGGGGGTCCTCTGTTTTCCACTGCCCTTATTGCCATGGCTACGAACTGGATCAGGGAAAGATCGGCGTTATCGCGGCTTCACCTCTGGCCATACATCATGCACTGATACTCCCGGACTGGGGGGAGACGACCTTCTTTACCAATGGTGTCTTCGAGCCGGATGCTGATCAGGATGCGCTTCTGTCTGCTCGCGGGGTCCATGTGGAAAAAACGCATATCCGGGAAATCGCCGGACGTGCGGATATCGCTCTGGTGGATGGGCGTAATGTTGCACTGGCGGGCCTTTTCACCCAGCCGAAATTGCGCATCGCCTCAGACTGGGTAAAAAAACTCGGCTGCGCCATCGAGGAAGGACCGATGGGATCGACCGTCGTTACCGATCCGATGAAACAGACCACCATTGCCGGCATATTTGCCTGCGGCGATGTGGCAAGGGCTGCCGGCTCTGTCGCCCTTTCGGTTGGCGACGGCGCAATGGCCGGTGCGGCGGCGCATCGGTCGATCCTGTTTCCGGAGATATGAGAATAAAAGGAATTTATAAAACTGGTGGCCTTGGGAGGCCACCAGCACCAGTAAAAAGATCAGTCAGCCCTTGGGCGGAAACGGATCATTGCCATAAGAGTTACGCTCGCGGATGCGACCGTTCTCTCCGTGAACCAGCATTTCCGTTGCCTGATTTTGTGCGATTCCGCGGGCAATATCGATTGCTTCACGTTGGGTTTCCACCACCCTCGTTGCCCGTTCTGCGCCGGCGCCTTTTACGGCCCAGCCATCGGGATGAGGAACAACATGCTGATTACGTTTATTCGTCATGTTGAGAACCTCTCGTCACGCGGAGCGCCGGGAAAGCGCGGCTTCACGGCTGCCGACATGTTTCCGCTCTTTAAGGACATCGTTAACGCGGCCCGGATTGACGTCGAAGCTCGCTGCAATCCGGTTCTGGAATTCACCCTTCCAGTGGCGAAGCCAAATCTGGATGGCATCATCAAAAGTGAGCGTGTAGCTCGGCATATTGTCGTTGGTCATTATATTCTCCTGACTACGACGGAATGCCCTCTTGAAACGGAGACCGGAAAATGCGATTCTTGAAGTGTTAAGTGCTTCAGATATCGGCATTCCCCAGTCACTCCGTCCAACGGATTTGGGCTTGTCCGCTGACACCACGGGTCACATTTCATATCGACTGGTACTCGATATGTTTGTGGCCCTTTCTGTTGCCGCCTACCGAAACGGTGCTCGTTGATTCGGTAGGCTATCGCTCTTTTCATCAAGTTTCCCCAATTTATCAGGCGGCCTTAGTGCCGATTCACGACTCGGCATGTGAGATACTATGCATGAATGCTCGCGTTACCGCAATATGATTGCTGATTTGCCTATCAAAAAAAGTTTTCGTGATTGCTTTTGTTGCTTCAATTCATTGCTTATGCTATGGATTGATGAAATTGGAGATCAAGTATGACGCGAGCGCACAGCCCAGGTTACCCCAACGCCAGTCTTCCGAAGGCTATCGGTCAAGTACGAAGCATTCATACCGCCGACAGGCGGCATATAATTGATAGGGATGTAGCAGCAAAACATATCGGGTATAGCGGTCAAAGCGGTGCTTCTGATAAGGCGCTTGCTTCCCTCGCGCACTATGGATTGCTTGAAAAGGCGGGGAAAGGGCAAACTCGAGTCACACAGCTTGCCGTTGATATCCTTCACCCCGTTGATGAAACCGCGAGGAAAAAAGCTCTCATCGAAGCAGCCTTCACCCCGACGATATTTGCTGAGATTCGGGACCGGTTCCAAGATGGCGTGCCATCAGAAGGTGCCTTAAAGTCGTGGCTGACAAGGGAGAACTTTCTTGATCGCGCAATTGGTCCCGTAGTTTCTGCCTATATGGAAACGCGTCGTTATTTAGAGCAAGAGGGGGCGTTTGAAAGTGATGATCTTTCATATGCTGAGGTATCGGAACCTATCGGGTCGAAGAAAACGCTTTCTGTAGAAGACTCAACGAGGTTTGGTGGTGCGAAAGTTGGCGATCTCATCCAATGGGAGTCGCAGGGAGTGCTACAGCTTCCTAAGCCCCAGCGCGTTAGATTGGTATCCGAAGACGGTAACTGGGTTGTGATAGACGGAAGCCAAACAGGCATTCCTATGCAAGAGGTAATTGTCGAAGTTTCTGCACCCATTGATTTGAAGCCACCGACATTTCCAATCTTGCAAGAAAACCAATCATTCTTCCCCGCTAAAGGGGAGACTGAATGGATGCGCAATAGCCTAAGTAACGAAACCAACATTCGAGTCTTAGTGCGTGGAGAAATGGGGCCAAAAGAAATTGGCAAACTGATCCGATTGCTTGAAGCTCAAAAAGCAGTTCTTGAGGAAGACTAAGCTGGACGCTAGATTTCAATAAGGCAACTAACACTGAACCCGTAGGCCGACGGGTTCAGTGGTTCTTTTCTACTCGTCGTTCATCTTCAGAGCGGCGATAAAGGCTTCCTGCGGAATTTCCACCTTACCGAACTGGCGCATGCGCTTTTTGCCTTCCTTCTGCTTGTCCAGAAGTTTGCGCTTGCGTGTGGCGTCGCCGCCGTAGCACTTCGCCGTTACATCCTTGCGCAACGCGCGCACGGTCTCGCGGGCGATGACCTTGCCGCCGATGGCGGCCTGGATCGGGATCTGGAACATGTGCGGCGGAATGAGTTCCTTCAGCTTTTCGCACATGCCGCGCCCGCGCCGGTCGGCCGCCGAGCGGTGGACCAGCATGGAAAGCGCATCAACGGGATCGCCATTGACGAGGATCGACATCTTGACGAGATCGCCTTCGCGATAATCGATGATGTTGTAATCGAACGAGGCATAGCCCTTGGAGATGGACTTCAGGCGGTCGTAGAAATCGAACACCACTTCGTTGAGCGGCAATTCGTAGGTGATCATCGCGCGGTTGCCGACATAGGTCAGCTCGGTCTGCAGGCCACGCCGGTCCTGACAGAGTTTCAGGATGCCGCCGAGATATTCATCCGGCGTCATGATCGTGGCCTTGATCCAGGGCTCGCGGATTTCCTTGATCTTCACCACGTCGGGCATGTCCGCCGGGTTGTGAAGTTCCTTTTCCGTGCCATCCGTCAGCGTCATTTCATAAACGACCGAAGGCGCTGTCGCGACGAGATCGAGATTGAATTCGCGCTCGAGGCGTTCCTGAATGATTTCGAGATGGAGCAGGCCCAGGAAGCCGCAGCGGAAACCGAAGCCGAGAGCGGCAGACGATTCCATTTCGAAGGAGAAGGAGGCGTCGTTAAGGCGAAGCTTGCCCACCGCCGCGCGCAAATCTTCGAAGTCGGCCGCATCGACCGGGAAGAGGCCGCAGAACACCACGGGCTGCGCGGGCTTGAAGCCGGGCAGGGCCTGCGCCGTCGGGCGCTTTTCGTCGGTGATGGTATCGCCAACGCGTGTATCGGCCACCTCCTTGATCGAGGCGGTGATGAAGCCGATCTCGCCGGGGCCGAGACTATCGACATTGACCATCTTCGGGGTCAGGACACCGACGCGCTCGATGCCGTATTTCGCGCCCGAACCCATCATGCGGATCTGCTGGCCCTTGCTCAGCACGCCGTCGATGACGCGCACGAGAACCATGACGCCGAGATAGGTGTCGTACCAGCTGTCAACAAGCAGCGCTTTCAGCGGCCCGTTTTCGCCGACATCGCTCTTCGGCGGCGGCAGGCGATGGACGATGGCTTCCAGAACATCGGGAATGCCAAGACCTGTCTTGGCGGAAATCATCACGGCGTCGGAAGCATCGATGCCAATGACTTCCTCGATCTGTTCCTTGATGCGGTCGGGTTCGGCCGCAGGCAGGTCGATCTTGTTGAGCACCGTCACCAGTTCGTGATTATTGTCGATTGCCTGATAGACATTGGCGAGCGTCTGGGCTTCCACGCCCTGCGAAGCGTCGACCACCAGCAGCGAACCTTCGCAAGCCGAAAGCGAGCGGGAGACTTCATAGGCAAAGTCGACGTGGCCGGGCGTGTCGATAAGATTAAGCACATAGGTCTCGCCGTTATTCGCCTTGTAATGCAGGCGCACGGTCTGAGCCTTGATGGTGATCCCGCGCTCGCGCTCGATATCCATCGAATCGAGCACCTGTTCCGACATGTCGCGTTCGGCGAGGCCGCCTGTCGACTGGATCAACCGGTCGGCCAGCGTCGATTTGCCGTGATCGATGTGGGCTACGATCGAAAAGTTGCGTATATGGTCCAGGGGCGTGCGGGTCGAATTTGTGCTCATGTTCCGCGCTATAGCAGGGGCTTGTCATGCCGCAAAGCGGGAATTTGGTTAAAAGCCTTCTAAAATCGGCTTTTCAGATCGCAAATTGCTCCGGCCAGTCACGGCGGGTGGCGACCTGCCCCTCGGTGCGCAGCCTTGCCACTGTGGCAAGATCGATATCGGCGATCAAAAGGCTGCTTTGCGTCACCGCATCACTTTCGCTTTCCGCGACGATGCCGGATGCTGGCATGCCGTAGTCCGACGGCACGTAAAGAGCAGCGCGACCACGATTTTCATCGACGGCCGGGGACCATGGCGCTTCCCCGGCGGTGGGCGATGACAGGACGGCATACTGGTTTTCCAGCGCCCGCGCCTGCGCGCCGATGCGGACCCGATAGGCACCCGCGAGGGTATCGGTGCAACTGGGCGCGAGGACCAGTTCGACGCCGAGTTCCGCCAGCCTGCGGCCAAGCATCGGGAACTCGTTGTCGTAACAGATGAGAATGCCCAGCCTGCCGATCTGCGTATTAAACGCTTTAAGGCCCTCGACGCCGGCATGGATGTTCCATTGCTCCCGTTCGAAGCGGGTCATGATCTGCTTGTCCTGATAACCGATTAGGCCATCCGGACCAAAAAGCCACGCGCGATTGCGGAATTTGCCGTCCGGGTCCTTCACCGGCGCGCTGCCGGGCTGGAACAGAATTTGATGTTGCCGCGCCAGCTCCTCGCATAGCTCTACCCAGGAGGGGATCATCGGCTGTATCTCTTCGATGGAACGGTGCAGATCAGAACGGATGTCGGGTGGCAACTGACCGGTCAGCATCATAGCCGAATATTCCGGCAGCAGCAGCAGTTCTGCGCCCTCGCGCTTGGCCTCGCGGACAACGGCGGACATATGGGCGGTATAGGCCTCCCATGTCTCGATCAGCTCGATGGCATATTGGCTGGCGGCGAGGCGTGTCATGTGTCTCCATCTCCGGCAAGGATGGTCTTCATCCAGAATGACAGGGGTTTGGGGCTCTCGGTGCTTTCGTCGAGGTCCTGCCAGGTGAAGCTTGTATGCAGCTCGGGGTGGTGGCGATAACCGCGCTTTTCCCAGAAGGCATTGAGCGGCACGTAATCCGTCGGCCGGCGGGGATGGTCGGCAGGCCGCTCGACAGCGCAGAAGGTGCACTGGTTGAAGCCGAGCCGCTTTGCATGTGCCTCCCGCTCCTCGAAGAAGCGCACGCCGACGCCGTGGCCGCGATAGCCGGGAAGCAGCACGCTTTCACCGAAGTAGAATATCCGGTCCGGATCGTAGCCCGCTTCCACGAATGGCGTTTTCACCTCGTCGGTTTCGGCGGCCATCGGCATGCCGGTGGACATGCCGACCACTCTGCCGTCATCGAGCGCCAGCACGAAGACCGCCCCGTCCGTATCGGCATAGGTCGCAAGATATTTGCGCTCATACTCCAGCGAGCCGTCATAGAGATACGGAAAGGCGCGAAACACCTCGATCCGCAGGCGCGCGAGGTCATCGAAATAAGGTGTGGCGTCAATGCCGGAAAGAGACTTGATTTCGACGGTCATGGGCATTTTCACTCTCGGTTGCACTGGTTATACCGTCATGGAACACCCGCGCAAGCATGAACGGAGAAGACGATGACCGCTGCCGAGACCATCCGCGCCTATTACGATGCCTTCAACCGTCAGGATATGCATGCCTTCCTGGCGCTGCTTCACGATGAGGTGGTGCATGACATTAATCAGGGCGAGCGCCAGACCGGCAAGGCCGCCTTTGCGTCCTTCATGGATCATATGAACCGCTGCTATAAGGAAAACCTTACCGATATGGTGATCATGGCGAGCGAGGATGGAAAGCGCGCGTCCGCCGAATTCATTGTCAATGGCGAATATCTCAAGACTGACGAGGGGTTGCCCGAGGCGAACGGTCAGACATATGTGCTGCCGGCCGGCGCCTTTTTTGACCTGAAAGATGGAAAGGTTAGCCGAGTAACGAACTACTATAATCTGAATGACTGGATTGCCCAGGTCGGCGCCTGACGCCTATTTGCCGATAAGCACCCGGCGGAAAAATGACAATTCCACTATGAAGGATATTGACTCCATCATGTGAGAGTGAAATTCTCATATGATGGAAAACGAAGATCACATTCTCGAACGCTCGATCGGCGAGCGCATCAAAACGTTGCGGGCTGAAAGCGGCCTGACGCTGGACAGGCTTGCATCCGAATCGGGCGTCAGCCGCGCCATGATTTCCCGTATTGAAAGGGGAGAGGCAAGCCCCACCGCGTCGCTGCTCGCCCGCATCTGCGCGGCATTTGGCCTGTCGCTCTCCGGTTTCTTCGCCGAAAATGAGGAAACCGTTTCTCCGCTGGTGAGAAAGCGCGACCAGCAGCTCTGGAAAGATCCCGAGACAGGCTATGTCCGCCGCGCCATTTCCCCGCCGCGCGTGGGATCGGATGTCGATATTGTCGAAGTCGAATTTCCAGCCGGCGCGCGCGTCGGTTTTCCGCCGCATGCGGCAAGCCGGGGCATGACGCAATATGTCTGGCTTTTCGAAGGCGTGCTGGAAATGACGAGCGGCGGAAACGTTCACCGGCTGGAGCCGGGCGATTGCCTTTTCATGCCGGTCGGAGAAGGGCACGTCTTCCACAATCCTTCCGAAAAACCTGCCCGTTATGCCGTTGTGCTGGATCAAAGACAGCGCTGATTTCCCCACAGGAGTTTTTATGACCATCATCCGCATGTTGAACGGGCAAGAGACCATCGATGCCCTGCCAGAACTCTGCGAAGTCCTCGCCGCCTGCGTGAACGGCGGCGCCTCCGTCGGCTTCATGTTGCCCTTTTCCCCGCAGGATGCCGAACCCTTCTGGCGATCCGTGGCTGAAGCGGCAGGTCAGGGTGCGACTATTCATGTGGTAGCGGAAGTGGATGGCAAGGTAGTCGGCACCGTGCAGGTGGGGCTCGCCTCCAAACCCAACCAGCCACATCGCGGCGATCTGATGAAACTTCTCGTGCACCCATCCGCCCGAGGCCTTGGCGTCGCCCGCAAGCTCATGCAAAGGGTGGAGGAGGAAGCGGCAAAACGTGGCCGTACCCTTCTGGTTCTGGATACGGCAACTGGCAGCGATGCCGAGGCGATTTATCCCCGTCTCGGCTGGGAACTGGTCGGCGTCATTCCGGATTACGCCCTGTTTCCGGATGGACGCTTTTGCAGCACGACCCTGTTCTATAAGCGGATCGGCTAGGCCTTTGAGACTGCGGCCTCACTGGCCCGGCTTCAGCGTGCGGTTGAAAGCTGTAAGGATCATCGTCTCCAATTGTGCGTGAATATCCGCGCGGTCTCGTGGTCCGGCCGGTTCGCAGATCGGATCATGCTCGCCGATGGACTTGAGAAATGCATCGGCATCCGGTTTGCAGAGGGGCAGGAAGCTGAAATGGTTGGCGTCGTCCACCCGCAGATAGGTCGCGCCGGGCACGTCGTCTGCGAGTTTATCCGCAAGCACGGCCGGCGGAATTTTACCTTTGCTGCCGAGATTGATGAAGGTCAGCGGAATATCGATCGCTTTCAGGCTCTCCGGTTTGAAAGCCAGCGCCAGGCCGGGATCGATCAGCACGGCGGAGCGAATGCGGGGATCGCGGTTCTGCTGCTCAAAACGGGCCTTGTCGAGGGTTTTGATATCCAGCTTCGGAACGCTGACCGGCTCGCCATTGAGGTAACCCCGGCCGCCGGCGAACCACTGGCAATCCATCATCGAAGAATAGTCCTCGCAATAGCGGGCATAGGCATCGAGATCGGCGCGCGCACCCACAATCTCCATCGCCGCGCTGCCGCCCAGCGAGAAGCCGAGAACGCCGATCCTCTTCGTGTCGATCGCATTCGACCACTTGCCTTCTGCCGTCATGACCGTAATGATCGTTGAGAGATCGTCTGTTCGCTCCCAGATTTTCGGCGTATCGGCGGGCGTGGAATCGCCGCTGGTGGTGCCGGGATGGTTGGTGCCGGCGACGATGAAACCCTCGCTCGCAAGCTTCGCGGCGATCCATGCCATGCCGGACACTCTTGAACCCGAGCCGTGGGACAGAAGCACGAGCGGCAAACGGCCCGTTTTCACCGCACCATCCTTGAACACGGGCGTGCCCTGAAAAATTCGGTCCTCGCCGGAAGGCGCCTGTGTGCCCTTTCCGTCAGATGGATACCAGACGGTGAGAGCAAGGTCTTTGCCGCGAGCTGGCGAATGAACGGTAGTTTCGCTGATGCCGACGGCGTCCGCCGCAAAAACCGGTTGAGTGACGAAAGCGGAAAATAACATGGTCGCTATGGTGGTGACAGGGCGCATGAAAACCTCGTGTGTTTGGGAAGAACGGGGCTCAATCTGCGCCGCCACGTATTTTTTGCGTCCTTGATCGCGTTAAAGGTCGTACCGAAACGCGATCTGGTCCATGAAGTGCGACAAGGTTTCGCTCCGGGATGGTTATCGTGCTTTTCATTCCCCTGCCTTTCGTCGTGGCGCTGTTGTTGGTGGTCATGTTCATCGTCTTCTTTCGAAGCGGAGACGATGTGCGGACAAACCGCGTATTTTTGGCGCTTATCGCCCTTTGCGCCGTGCAGTCTGTGCTCGTCGGCCTGCGCTGGGGATATGGTGTGAGCCTGGTGCGATACGTTCTGCCGGTTTTGGCCGCCTGCTTGCCACCACTTGTGTACATTGCCTTTCGCGGCCTGATGAAGGTGGGGCCGGAAAGCAGAAGGGCCATGCTGGCAAGCCTCGCCCTGTCCCCTCTGCTGGTCATTCTTCTGGAATTCACATTCCCGGTCGCTATCGATCTTGGCCTGATTGCCCTCTTCGTTGGCCATGCGACCGCCCTGCTGCTGCTCGGAAGAAAAGGGCCTGATGGGCTGGACGAGGCGCAATTTGCGAGCGTCGCTTCGGCACACAAGGCGCTCATCATCGCTGCTGCGGCGCTGTGCGTTTCCGCTATGTTCGATCTTCTGGTGTTTCTCGATTTCGAATGGGCACATGGCGAGAACGTCGCGGCGCTCGTCAGCAACGCCAATCTTTTCGGCCTGTTGCTGATCGGGCTGATGGCGGCCATGGCCGGGAAAAGCAAGGCGTCGCAAGCGGCCGCGGAGCCGCCGGCAGAGGTGCCGCCTCCTTCGGAACCATCACAACAGGACCGCGAGATCGTTGCGGGCCTCGATCGCCTGATGACGTCGCAGGCGCTCTACCGCGACGAAAATCTCAACCTGTCGCGCCTAGCAAGACGCCTCGGCCTGCCGAGCCGGCAGATTTCGGGTGCGATCAATCGTTCGCTTGGCGTCAACGTCTCGCAATATGTCAACCAGCTGCGCATCCGCGAAGCCTGCCGGTTGCTGGAGGAGACGGAGCAATCGGTGACATCGATCATGTTTTCTTCCGGCTTTCAAACCAAGTCCAACTTCAACCGGGAATTTCGCCGCGTCACCGGCATGAGCCCGGTCGACTGGCGGGAACGGCAGGTGTGGAAACTGGTCTCGTCTAACAAAACGGCCACCCGGCAGATGCCGGATGACCGTCTGAAGATCGTCGGGAAATGATTGTCGATCAGAGCGTGCCGTTACGCTGCTGGATCATCATGTAGGTGTCATAGGTGTATTCGGCGATCTGTGCCCAGAGATAGGCATCCTTCTTGAAGGCCTGCTGGCTCTCGTAGATTTTCTTGAAGCTCTCGTTCTTGGCCGAAATCTCCGCATAGGTTTCCTGCGCCGCTTTGTGGCAGACATCGAGGATTTCCTGGCTGAAGGGGCGCAGGATCGCGCCCTGCGCTACCAATTCCTTCAGCGCCTTCGGATTGCGCGCATCGTAGCGTTCCAGCATGCTGGCGCTGCCCGCGGCGCAGGCGTCTTTCAGGATGCGCTTGTAGTTTTCCGGCAGTTCGTTGAACTTCTGCAGGTTGACGAAGGCATGAACGGCCGGGCCGCCTTCCCACCATGCGGGGTAATAGTAATATTTCGCGACCTTGTAGAAGCCGAGCTTCTGGTCATCATAGGGGCCGACGAACTCGGTGGCGTCGATCGTGCCCTTTTCGAGCGCGGCGTAGACATCGCCGCCGGCGATCTGCTGCGGCGTCACGCCAACCTTCTGCATCACCTGGCCGGTGAGGCCGGCAATACGCATCTTCAGACCCTTGAGGTCGTCGATGGTGTTGATTTCCTTGCGGAACCAGCCGCCCATCTGGGCACCGGTGTTGCCGAGCAGGATCGAGTAGATATTGTGCTGGGCAAGGAACTCATTGAGCAGCTCGTTGCCGCCGGCCTGGTTGAACCAGGCATTCGTCTGGCGCGCATTGAGGCCGAAGGGAACCGAGGTCCCGAGCGCGAAGGTCGGGTCCTTGCCAACGTAATAATAGGCGCATGTATGCGCCATTTCGACGGTTCCGGCCGTCACCGCGTCCGCAGCCTGCAGGGCCGGCACGATCTCTCCGCCCGCGAAATGCTGAATGACGAAATTGCCGCCGGAAGCTTCCTTAACGTGATCGGCGACGATCTGGCCCGCGCCGAACAGAATGTCGAGGCCCTTGGTGAAGGACGACGTCATCCGCCAGGTAATCTTGGGATTTTCTTGTGCGATGGCCGGAGCGGCCAGCGCCGTTGCGGTAACACCGGCGCCCACGGCGCCAGCCTTGCGGATAAATGATCTGCGATCCATGTCGATAAGCCCTGCTATGCTTCATATTACAGGCGAACCGCACGGTACGCCTCCCGCCGGCTACTAAACATTTATCCTTGCGGCCATCAAGAGGGAATGTTCGAAACCTGCGCGCTCCTGCGCGGCGCTTCGTCATCGTTCCAACTCTGCAATCAGGTGCCGTACCCAGGCCCCGCGCCTTGCGGTTAAGACGACGATCGCGTCAACGCGGGATCATCGAGCGCCGGATTGTAAAAGAGCGAGAGCGTCAGGCTTCTGGCGATGCGTTCAGCGGTTTCCATAAACCAGTCGTGCGCCTCTCTGCCCGGTGCAATGTCATCGAGTGTGGCGGAAAACAGCGCAAGCCATTGGGGGAAAAGCTCGGCGGTCATGCCTTTTACGCCAAGATGGGCTTGGACCGGCTTGCCGCCATATCCGCCATTCTTGAACGCGACGGCCGCCCAGAACTGCTTCATCCTGGCCATATGTTCCGCCCAGCGGCCTGCAAGCCGCGCATCGAAAACGGGCCCGAGCGCGGGGTGCTTCAGCACGCGACCGTAAAATGTTTCCACCAGCAGATCGATGAAACGGGCATCGACACCGATAGCCGCCATCGCTTTTTCTGCCCTGTCCTGAATTTCTGCGCTGTGGGCGGCTCTTGCCGCGGCTGGGTTCTGCATCATCGATCCTTTCCCAACGAATTTACGCCGCTGCGCTGCCATCGGCAATGCGGCGCTTTGACTGATTAGAATTCTAATATGGCTTGATCGCGGGGTGATGCGGATGTATTTAGAATTATTCTAAAAAGGTTTCAGCCATGTTCCACAGTCTTTTCTCGCTTTCCAAACGTCCCTTTTCCTCCCTCAGCGAACAGGAAATCCTGGCGCTCGCCATCTCGTCGGAAGAAGATGACTCTCGCATCTACCGCTCCTATGCCGATCACCTGCGCGCGCAATATCCTCAATCGGCGAAGGTTTTTGACGACATGGCCGAGGTCGAGCAGCAGCATCGAAACGTGTTGATCGACATGCATCGCCGCCGCTTCGGAGAAACCATACCGTTGATACGCCGCGAACATGTGCGTGGTTTCTACGAACGCACACCGGACTGGCTCGTGAAGAATCTCTCACTGGAAAAAATTCGCGCCCAGGCGGAATTGATGGAAGCGCAGGCAATCCGTTTTTACGACGAAGCCGTCAAGCGCACCACGGATGCCTCGACGCGCAAGTTGCTCGGTGATCTGGCGGAGGCAGAGCGCGGCCACGAGGATATCGCGCATATGCTCGAGGAAAAACATCTCGATGAAAACGGCAGAACGGAAGAAGAGGAGACCGCCAAGCGTCAGTTCCTCCTGACCTATGTGCAGCCGGGTCTCGCCGGGCTTATGGACGGTTCCGTGTCGACGCTGGCGCCAATCTTTGCAGCGGCCTTTGCCACACAGGATACCTGGCAGACCTTCCTCATCGGTCTTTCCGCCTCCGTCGGCGCGGGCATCTCCATGGGGTTTACGGAAGCCGCTCATGACGACGGCAAGCTTTCCGGTCGCGGCTCGCCACTGAAGCGCGGCCTGGCATCGGGCATCATGACGGCCATTGGCGGCCTCGGCCACGCGCTGCCCTATCTCATCCCGCATTTCTGGACAGCCACGGCTATTGCCGCGATCGTTGTTTTCGTGGAACTCTGGGCTATCGCCTTCATTCAGAACCGCTTCATGGAAACGCCATTCCTGCGCGCCGTCTTTCAGGTGGTCCTCGGTGGCTCATTGGTGCTGGCGGCCGGCATTATCATCGGCAATGGCTAAAAGGCAAAAGCCCGCGGCGCCTGCCGCGGGCTTTTCGATATAATCGATTTCATGCAGATCAGCGCAACGCGCCGACCAGAACGTCCCGACCATCCTCGATGGAAACCCAGCGGCCCGTATTAAAGGACGCCTGCCGCTTCAGATAGGTGTAGTTTGTGTCGGTCCAGAGCTTCACGTCGTCGGTGAGATTATCGAGGATATAGTCGCCATCCGTGGTGCGAAGGGTAAGCACCGCATGACCTTCACCATCAGGCTTGCGAACGACTGTTATCAGCAGGTCGGCCACGGAAAATCCGCGCTCGATCAGCTTCTTGCGCTTCAGCAGTACGAAATCTTCGCAATCGCCGGCGGTTGTCGGGTATTCCCAGACCTCGTCCTTGCCATAGATTTCCTGGTCGGTCATCGCCACGATAGTCGTGTTGACGGAGGTGTTGACCTCGCGAATGACGCCCCAGCCATAGTCGGTGACGCGTGGCGGCGGCGTCGCCTTGCTGCGAATGTTGCACTCATCGGCATATTTCTGACAGAACTCGTAATGGCCGATCGGCTGGGAGGTGATCCCGCCCGTCACCATGGAAGGGCTTCCCTTGGTTTCCGCCATGGCGGAGGCAGCAGTCATTAGCCCGGCGGCAACTGCAGACAGCAGCGCACGCGCCAGCGGTGCGTTCATCATGAAACCCGTCCCTTAATTCTTAATGAAAAGTTAAGAGGGTTGGGGGGCAGGAGTCAATCTTTAGCAATCAATGGCGCGCAAGACTCGTTGAATATGGTTAAGAGCGTTGCGGAAATGCCTATGTTGCAAGGGCTCTAACCGCCGTGAGCATCCTTTCAATGTCCTGTGGCCGGGAGAGCCGGTGGTCGCCGTCGCGGATCAACGTCAGAACCACGTCGTCGGCTGGCAGGTGTTCCAGAAGTTTCAGCGCGTGTTGATAGGGCACGTCGGGATCGCGCATGCCCTGCAGGATGTGAACGGGGCAACCGGTGGTGATGATGCCCTGCAACACGCGGTTCTGCCGGCCGTCTTCCATGAGCGCGCGGGTGAAGATGTTGGGCTCGGGACTGTATTCCGAGTGCTCCTCGAAATAGCCCCTCTCCAGCAGCGATGTCTTTTCTGCCTCCGTCAGGCTGGGCTCTATCAGTTCCGCCGTGAAATCAGGCGCAGGCGCGATGAGGATCAGGCCTGCGACGGATGGGGCGCCACCTGTCTTGCGTAGTTCCTCAACCATGCGCAAGGCGATCCATCCGCCCATCGAAGAGCCGACGAGAATGACGCTCGACGGCGCCTTTGCACGCACTACGGCGAGTGCCTCTTCCAGCCATCGGGAGATCGTGCCTTTTTTGAAATCTCCGCCGGACGCGCCGTGGCCGGAATAGTCGAACCGAAGGCAGGCAAGGCCGTTTTCCGCTGCAAAGCGATCCAGTTCGACCGCCTTTGTTCCGGTCATGTCTGAACGATAGCCGCCGAGCCACACCAGCATGGGTTCGCTTTTGCCGGAAATCGCCGGACGATGGAGAATGGCAATCTCGCGGCTGTCGTTATCGGGACCTACGCGCAGGAATTCGGCGGCTTGTTCGCTCATGTATATGCAATTCTCCTGATTTTAGTGCAACAACGGCGGCGTATTTGCAAAAACCGTGACAACAGGTGATCTTTTCGGGCAGATATGCTATTGACTTCGCCACGGCAATAACGACATTTCCGCCGCTTGTACCAAACAAGCTGTTTTTTGCCGACGTGATCCAGAAACAGATCAGGAGAATACGACCATTCGCAGACCTTTCAAAGCCGATGCCCCCGTCAAGGAGGGGCCGCGCTCCAACCGGGAAATTCGGGTTCCCAGAGTTCAGCTTATTGATGAAGAGGGCCAGAACCTCGGTAGCATGCCGACGGATCAGGCATTGAAACTGGCGGAGGAGGCCGGTCTCGATCTCGTTGAGATTTCGCCGAACGCTGAACCGCCGGTGTGCAAGATCCTCGATCTCGGCAAACTGAAATACGCGACCCAGAAAAAGGCCGCTGAAGCGCGCAAGAAACAGAAGATCGTCGAAGTCAAAGAAATCAAGATGCGCCCTAACATCGACACGCATGATTATGACGTGAAGATGAAGGCGATGGGCCGTTTCTTTGAAGATGGCGACAAGGTGAAGGTGACGCTGAAGTTCCGTGGCCGTGAAATGGCTCACCAGGAACTGGGCATGAAGCTTCTTCTTCAGGTGAAGGAAGACACTCAGGCGATTGCCAAGGTGGAGGCCGAGCCGAAGCTTGAAGGCCGTCAGATGATGATGGTTCTCGCGCCGAAATAACTTATACCGCCACAGAACTGGCGTAATGAGCCGCACGGGGAAGTTCGCTTTCCCCGTTGCGCTTTTAACCGACTGCGGTTATAAGCGCGCGTCCGAACGGTCCGGCAGGGCATGCCGAGGCCGTTCCTGAATAGCTTGAAATAGGCCTCGTCTGCCTGTTTCGATACAAAAACGGAGTAGCAAAATGCCCAAGATGAAGACGAAGTCCGCTGCAAAGAAGCGGTTCAAGATCACTGCAACCGGCAAGGTTGTTGCAGCCGCCGCCGGTAAGCGCCACGGCATGATCAAGCGTACCAACAAGTTCATTCGCGACGCGCGTGGAACCATGGTTCTCGCCGAAGCTGACGGCAAGAAGGTCGTCAAGAACTACCTGCCGAACGGTCTCTGAGACTTTTCCGCATTTTTGGACACTTTAAGGAGATCATGACATGGCACGCGTAAAACGTGGCGTAACTTCCCGCGCCAAGCACACCAAGACACTCAAGGCAGCCAAGGGTTTCTACGGCCGCCGCAAGAACACCATCCGCGCAGCAAAGGCTGCCGTGGATCGTTCCAAGCAGTACGCTTACCGCGACCGCAAGGTCAACAAGCGTAACTTCCGCGCTCTTTGGATCCAGCGTATCAACGCTGCTGTCCGCGAATTCGGTCTCACCTATGGCCGCTTCATCGACGGCCTGAACAAGGCTGGCATCGAAGTGGACCGCAAGGTTCTGTCCGACATGGCTATCCACGAGCCGGCAGCATTCGGCGCGCTCGTCGAAGCAGCGAAGAAGGCGCTTGAGTACCTCAAGGATGCTGGTACGGCCAACGAGTTTGAAACCGCTGTAAAGTAATTACGGCGCGGACAATCTGTTGTTCATTTGAACCCGCGTCGGGCAACCGGCGCGGGTTTTTTCTTTTCAGCTGCCATGCATTTCTATCGGCGTTTTTTAATTTAGAAATTTAGAAGACTTGGAGTATTCACGCCGTTTGAAGCGAAACCTTTGGTGGACGAAATGCAGGTCAATAAAAGTGAGGTTGTGGAAGCGGAAGGTTTTCGCGTTCATCTCGACGACGATGACATCGCAACCGTGATGCGTGTCCTCCTGAAAAGTGACCGTCGCATTCAGAAGGTTGAACTCTCGCAGCTGACGGTGTGGATCAAACGGCAGGGCACGGAGCGTGTGACGTGGTGGATGAAAATTCAGAAGCTGCTGTCAAAACTGCTGCCCTACGCTTTTCTTCGCCCTTCCGAGCCGCTTGATGGCGCGGGCCTCATGCAGCGGGAACTGGAAACCTTGCAGCAGTTCCAGCAGCGCGGCTTCCCGGTTCCGCCGCTGATCTACTCATCCCGCACGGCCGTGGTGCTGGGAGATGTAGGCCCGACGCTCATGGAGCGCATGGATGCCCTGAAGGCCTCCGATCCGATCGAGCATGACGCCCTGCTTGTTAAATCCGCAGAAGCACTTGGCGAGCTGCATGCCGCAGGCCTCTGCCACGGCCGCCCGCATGTACGAGACTTCTTCTTGAAGGATGGCCGTATCGGTTTCATGGATTTCGAGGAGCGCCCTCAGGATGTCATGCCGCTGGAAACGGCGCAGGCTCGTGATATCTGGCTGCTGTTTCTGCAGGTGGCCACGCGCGCCAATGATGCCCCCAAAACCCGCGACGCCGCCTTTTCGCGCTGGCTCGAAAATGCTCCGCCCCGCGCACTGGAAGAATTAACCCGCTTGACCCGCATTCTCGGGCGTTTTTTACCGCTTGCCCGGTTGATCGGGCGCGTGCGGATGGGTAGTGATCTGCGACGCTTTATCATGGCGACAGACTATCTGATGAATGCTGTGAACACCGACGCCGCTGTTAAAAAATCCGGCAAGGCAGGAAAAGATGACTGAACTTGATACCTTGAAATCGCAATTGATGTCGGAGATCGCCGCCGCTGCCGATGAACCGGCCATCGAAGCCGTGCGCGTCTCCGCGCTTGGCAAGAAGGGCTCGGTTTCGGAGCTTCTGAAGACGCTTGGCAGCATGAGCCCGGAGGAGCGCCAGACCCGCGGCGCCGCCATTAATCAGCTCAAGACCGAAATTACCGACCTTATCGGCGAACGCAAGAACGCGCTGAAAGATGCCGCCATCGCCGCGCGTCTCAAGGCCGAAACGGTGGACGTCAGCCTGCCTGTCCGCCAGTCTCCGGCAGAGCGCGGCCGCATTCATCCCATCAGTCAGATCGTCGACGAAATCACTGCCATCTTCGCGGATATGGGTTTCTCCATCGCCGAAGGTCCTGACATCGAGACTGACTATTACAACTTCACGGCGCTGAACTTCCCGGAAGGCCATCCGGCCCGCGAGATGCACGATACCTTCTTCTTCCAGCCGGACGAAAAAGGCGAGCGTAAGGTGCTGCGCACCCACACCTCACCGGTGCAGATCCGCACCATGGAGAGCCAGAAGCCGCCGATCCGCATCGTCATCCCCGGCAAGACCTATCGCCAGGATTCCGATGCCACCCATTCGCCGATGTTCCATCAGGTCGAAGGTCTTGTCATCGACAAGAAGGCGCATGTCGGCAATCTGCGCTGGATTCTTGAGGAGTTCTGCAAGGCCTTCTTCGAGGTCGACAGCGTCGTCATGCGCTTCCGCCCGTCCTTCTTCCCCTTCACGGAGCCAAGCTTCGAGGTGGATATCCAGTGCGACCGTTCCGGCCCCATCGTCAAGTTCGGCGAGGGCAAGGACTGGATGGAAATTCTCGGCTGCGGCATGGTGCACCCAAACGTGCTGCGCGCCGGCGGGCTGGATCCGGATGAATATCAGGGCTTTGCCTGGGGCATGGGTCTCGACCGCATCGCCATGCTGAAATACGGCATGCCCGATCTGCGCGATTTCTTCAACGCCGATGTCCGCTGGATGAACCACTACGGGTTCCGCCCGCTCGACATGCCGACGCTGTTCGGCGGTCTGAGCGTTTAATCCGGTTAGCCAAGGAGCAAAGACATGAAATTCACTCTTTCCTGGCTGAAAGAGCATCTCGATACCGATGCGACGCTGGACGAGATCTGCGAGCGGTTGACGGCGATTGGCCTTGAGGTCGAGGATGTTGACGACAAGGCGGCCTACAAGCCCTTCGTCATTGCCAAGGTGGTTTCCGCTGAAAAGCACCCCGAGGCCGACCGCCTGAAAGTGCTGATGGTCGATGCCGGTGACGGCAAGCCGGTGCAGATCGTCTGCGGTGCACCGAATGCGCGCGCTGGGCTCGTCGGTGCGCTCGCACGTCCCGGCACCTATGTCCCGGGCATCGATGTCACGCTCGCCATCGGGAAGATTCGCGGTGTGGAAAGCCATGGCATGATGTGCTCCGAAAAGGAGCTCAACATTTCCGACGATCACGACGGCATCATTGATCTGCCGGCGGATGCGCCCGTCGGTACTTCCTTCGCATCATATGCCGGCCTCGATGATCCTGTCATCGAGATCAATCTCACGCCCAATCGTCCGGACTGCACCTCGATCTACGGCATTGCGCGTGATCTCGCGGCCTCCGGTCTCGGCAAGCTGAAGACAAAGCCTGCACCCTCCTTCAAGGTGGAAGGCGCAACGCCCGTCGATGTGAAGCTGGAACTGGACGATCCCGCCCTCTGCCCTGGCTTTTCGCTACGCATCGTGCGCGGTGTGAAGAACGGCCCCAGCCCGAAATGGATGCAGCAGCGTCTTCTGGCGATCGGCCTGCGTCCGATCAATGCGCTTGTTGATATCACCAACTACATGACCTTCGATCAGGGCCGGCCGATGCACGTCTTCGACGCTGCCAAGGTCAAGGGTGATCTGACTGTTCGCCGTGCAAAGGAGGGTGAGACGATCCTCGCGCTCGATCAGCGTGAATATAAGCTCGGCCCGAACAATGTCGTCATCGCCGATGAAAAGGGCCTCGAGTCTATCGGCGGCGTGATGGGTGGCGAACATTCCGGCTGCGACGAAAACACCGTCGACGTGCTGATCGAATCCGCCCTCTGGGACCCGATCAACATTGCCAAGACCGGCCGTTCGCTCGGCATCATCACCGATGCGCGCTACCGTTTCGAGCGCGGTGTCGATCCGGAATACATGGTTCCGGGCCTGGAGCGGACCACCGAACTGGTTCTGGAGCTCTGCGGCGGCGTTGCCGGCGAAGCCAAGGTCGTTGGTTACAAGGGATATCAGCCCAGGGTCGTGGATTTCCCGCTTGCGGAAGTGAAGCGGCTGACGGGGCTCGAAGTCTCGGCTGAAGAGAGCCTCGCCATCCTCAAGGGCCTGGGTTTTGGGGTCGAGGGAACGGGCGAGCGCGTGTCCGTCACTGTGCCGTCCTGGCGCCCGGATGTCGACGGCAAGGCTGATCTGGTTGAAGAGGTCATGCGCATTCATGGCGTTGACAATATCAAACCCGAGCCGCTGGAAAGCTTCGGTGCCGTCAACGGTCGCATCCTGACCACGCTGCAGGTCCGCACGCGCACCGCGCGCCGTGCGCTGGCAAGCCGCGGCATGCTGGAGGCCGTCACTTGGTCCTTCATCCCGGAAGCGCAGGCGAAGCTATTCGGCGGCGGCTCGCCGGCGCTGAAGCTCGCCAACCCGATTGCGGCCGATATGTCGGATATGCGGCCCTCGCTGCTGCCGGGCCTGCTGACCGCCGCACAGCGCAATGCCGACAAGGGCTATGGTGACGTCGCAATCTTCGAGGTCTCCGGCACCTATGAAGGCGACACGCCTGAGACGCAGCGCCGTGTTGCTGGCGGTGTTCGCCGTGGCACGGCCTCGCTCGCTGGCAGCGGCCGCATGTGGTCTAATGCGTCCAAGGGCGGCGGCAAGCCCGTGGATGTCTACGACGCAAAGGCGGATGCACTGACGGTGTTGGAAGCCTGCGGCCTCCCCATGGCCAATGTCCAGATCGAGGCCGGCGGGCCTGCCTGGTATCATCCCGGCCGCTCCGGCACCATCAAGATGGGCCCGAAGGTCGTGCTTGGTTACTTCGGTGAATTCCATCCGAAAACACTGTCCGAGCTGGATGTGTCGGGTGTCTATTGCGGTTTCGAGATTTATCTCGACGCCATGCAGGAGCCGAAGAAGAAAGCCACCCGCACCAAGCCTGCGCTCGAACTCTCCCCCTTCCAGGCGGTCAAGCGCGACTTCGCCTTCGTGGTCGACAAGGCCGTAGAGGCGGGGGCGATCATCAAGGCGGCAACGAGCGCTGATCGCAAACTGATCACAGGCGTCAATGTCTTCGATATTTTCGAAGGCGCATCGCTCGGAGAAAACCGCAAAGTCGGTCGCCATCGAAGTGCAGATTCAACCGGTCGACAAGACTCTAACCGACGAGGATTTCGAAGCCTTGACGGCCAAGATCGTCGGCAATGTCGAGAAATCGACAGGCGGCGTTCTGCGCGCCTGACGTCGGATAACAGATTGAAAAAAGCCGCGGCAACCACCGCGGCTTTTTGTTTTTTAACGATTGGCCATCTGTGACATGCGTTCGGGATAACGTTCGCCCGCAACCTTGGACGGAGCCAGCAACGCGCCAAGGCTTTCGACTTCTTCCGGCGTCAGGGACACATCAGCGGCCGCGACGTTTTTCTCCAGATTGGCAATCTTCGTGGTGCCCGGGATCGGTACGATGAAATCCCCCTGCGCCAACACCCAGGCCAATGCCAGTTGCCCGGCAGTCACACCCTTTTCGGCAGCCATGTCTTCCAGAAGTCTGACCAGCGCCAGGTTCGCGTCGAAGTTTTCACCCTGGAAACGCGGCAGGCCACGCCGGAAATCATCAGCTGCAAGTCCGTCCAGCGATTTCAGCGCTCCGGTCAGCGCACCGCGCCCAAGCGGGCTGAACGGTACGAAACCGATGCCAAGCTCACGGCAGGTATCCAGCACGCCATTTTCTTCCGGGTCGCGGGTCCACAGCGAGTACTCGCTCTGAATGGCGGCAATCGGGTGGGTGGCGTGGGCTTTTCGAAGCGTTTCGGCACTGGCTTCGGAAAGGCCGAGATGTTTTACCTTGCCCTGCTTCACCAGTTCCGCCATCGCCCCCACAGTTTCTTCGATTGGCACATCGGGGTCGACACGGTGCTGGTAAAAGAGGTCGATGGCGTCAACTTCGAGGCGCTTGAGGGAGGCTTCGGCGACGGCACGAACATTTTCCGGTCGACCGTCCGTTCCCACCATCATCTGGCCCGCGGGTTTGCTGCCATCAATCTTGAAGCCGAACTTGGTGGCAATCACCACCCTGTCACGATAAGGCTTCAGGCCCTTGCCGAGGAGAATTTCGTTCGTGTAGGGCCCATAAACTTCCGCCGTATCGAAAAATGTAACGCCGAGGTCAACAGCGCGATGCAGCGTCGCGATCGCACTGCTTTCGTCACCGGTCGGGCTATAGGCATGGGTCATTCCCATGCAACCGAGGCCGAGCGCCGATACGGTCAGATTGTCTCCAAGGGTTCTGCTTTTCATCTGTTCGTCCTTCCATAAGGAACCGCCCGTCATCAGGGCGTGATGGGAACATAGCGAATGAGAGCAGGAAAAATAATCACTGCAAATCCGCGTGGGTTGTTCTATAATTTAGAACAATGAACCGTGTGCAACTCTCCCAACTGGCCGTTCTCTCCGCCGTTGCCGAAGGCCGGAGCTTTCGCAAGGCGGCTGCCGAACTCGGTATTGCCCCTTCCGCCGTCAGCCATGCGGTCTCGTCGCTGGAGGCGAGCCTGGGCCTGCGGCTACTTCACCGTACCACCCGCAGCGTTTCTCCGACAGAGGAGGGAAAGCGGCTTCTCGAAACCTTGGGTCCGGCGCTTGCCGATATCGACGCCGTCATCGATACCCTTGCCGAACAGGGCGGTCGCCCCGCAGGTCCTTTGCGCATCACTCTCCCCAGACTTGCCGCTGAAGATCTTATTGTGCCCCGGCTGGGGGAATTCCTGCGGCTCTATCCCGAAATCTCCCTCGAAATTTCGACCGATGATCGCTTTGAAGATATTGTCGCAAAAGGTTTCGATGCCGGGCTTCGTCTCGGGGAACATCTCGATGCAGATATGATCGCCGTGAAAGCGAGCGGGGCCTGGCGTGGTGCGATTGTCGGCGCACCGTCCTATTTTGCGGAAAATCCGCCTCCCCGTGATCCGAGGGACCTCATCCGGCATCGCTGCATCCGCCGGCGTTTTGCGAGTGGATTGATCTATCGCTGGGAGCTGGAGAAAAATGGCAAAGCGCTTGTGGTCGACGTTCAGGGGCCGCTGATCCTGTCGGACCAGAGTCTCATTCGCCGGGCGGCGATAGACGGTGCAGGGCTTGCCTTCGTTTTTGAACAGCGTGTCGAAGACGATATAAGGGAGGGCAGGCTGATCCGCGTTCTCGAGAATTGGTGCGCGCCGTTTGATGGATTTTACATCTATTACCCCTCGCGCCGGCAGATGCGTCCGGCGCTGAGGGCCTTCGTGGATTTCTTCCGCTTCCGGGGGTGATCAGAAGGTGATGCGATAGCGGATATGGCCGTCGCTTTTCACGTAGCTGTCGTAGAGCTTCTGGGCGCGGTGATTGTCCTCACCGGTGTTCCAGTAAAGCCTGGACCAGCCCTTTTCCTTACAGATAGCGATAAGGTCGTCCATCAGCGCCCGGCCCGTCCCCTTACCGCGGATTTCGCCATCGACAAAAAGGTCTTCCAGATAGCAGTCAGGCGTTTTCACCCAGGTGGAATCATGGAAGTGGTGAATGGCGAAACCGGCCATGCGGTCGCCAAGCATTGCCACCCGCATCGAAACGCGGGAGGCGGGGTCGAGAATGCGCTCCCATGTATGGTCGGTTACCTCGTCGGCAAGATCGACATCGTAAAAGGCGAGATAGTCGTTCCATAGGCGCAGCCATTCCGCCCGGTCAGCCGGCTGCGCATCGCGAATTACAAGCTCCATTTATGCACCCGCCTTGTCGAGAAGCGTCATCATCTCATCCGTCAAGGTCAACTCAACGGCGCGTTTGAAGCTTTCGAGCTGGGACAGGCTGGTGGCGCTGGCGATGGGCGCGGTTATCGCCTTCTTTCTCAACAGCCAGGCCAGTGCAATATCTGCAAGCTTGGCCCCCGTTTCGACTGCCACCGCATCCATGGCCCCCAGGACGGCAAGGCCACGGGCATTGACATATTCGCCCACGCGATAGCTGCGGGCGACGCCCTCTGTATCGGCCTTGGCACGATATTTCCCGGTCAGAAAGCCGGCCGCTAGGCTGTAATAATTGATGACGCCAATCTCTTCCTTCTGGCAAAGCTCGGCAAGCGGGCCTTCGAAATCCTTGCGGTTATAGAGGTTGTATTCCGGCTGCAGCACGTCGTAACGCGGAAGATTATTTTTTTCTGCCGTGTCCAGCGCATCCTGAAGCTGGCCCGCGGAATAGTTGGAGCAGCCTATGGCGCGAATTTTTCCCTGTTCCTTCAGTTTTGCGAAGGCGGCAAGTGTTTCTTCCAGCGGCACGTCGGCATCCGGCTTATGCGCGAGGTAAAGGTCGATATAATCAGTCTGAAGCCGCTTCAGCGAAGCTTCGACGGCTTCGGCGATCCACTTGGCACTGAGACCGGTCTTCTGGCCGCGATTGTCGAAACCTACCTTGGTGACGATCACCGCGTCCTCGCGCCTGACGCCGGATTGTTTCAGCCACTTGCCGATGATGGCCTCGGATTCACCGCCTACATGCCCATCCACCCAGGCGGAATAGACATCCGCCGTGTCGATGGCGTTGAACCCCGCATCAAAAAAGGCGTCAAGCAGGGCAAAGGACGTCTTTTCATCCGCTGTCCAGCCAAACACGTTGCCGCCGAAGACGATGGGGGCGATGGAGAGGCCGGTGCGGCCGAGGCTTCGTTTTTCCACGGGGAATGCTCCTGTTGCTGTCTTATCGCAAGGTTAGCAACTGCCCGCCGGCATAACCATTCAATTCCTTTGATGGCAATCATCAGGCTGCGGGAGGTCCGAGATTATCAGGCGTGAAAGCCGCGATAGTGGCTAGGCGGATAACGGTTATGCTGCTGCCAGACCCGTCGCAAATGCCGGGCGGAGGCAAAACCCGCCCGTTCGGCAATGGCCTCCATATCAAGGCGGCTGTTTGCGAGAATATCACGGGCGAGGTTGACCCGCATCAGGTTGACATAATCGATGACGCTGATGCCGGCATGCTCGCGAAACAGACGTGAGAGATGCCTTTCGCTGAGCGCGGCGATCTCCGCTAGCCGCTCCAGCGACCAGTCCTGCGCCGGTTCGGCCATCACGCGGTCCTGCACCCGGTGAATGGCGGGATGGATGTGGTTGCGGCCTGTGAGCCAGGGGGAGATTTGCGGATCGTTACCGCTACGCCTGAGATAAACCACCATGGTTTTGGCGATGCGTGCCGCAACCGCAGGCGATGTCAGCCGGGAGACCACATGCAGCATCAGGTCGATGCCGGTAGAAATACCGGCGCTGGAGAAACGGTTGCCGTCCTCGACGAAAAGGCGGTTTTCGGCCACCTGTGACAATGGCGCAATGCGGCGTAGCCCCTCTATACAGTCGGCATGGGTCGTGCAGTTGCGGCCGTCGAAAAGGCCCGCTTCGCCCGCCAGAAGCGCGCCGGAGCAAATGGAAATCACCGTGGTGTCGGGACGCACTGCACGGCGCAGCCATGTCGCCAGCGCCTGCCGCTCACGCTGCGTTCCCGGATCACTGTCGAAGCGTGATGTGCTCCCGGAGATCAGTAGAAGAGCATTTTCCGGCAACGTCGCCGGCAAGCTCTCAAGCCGGGCAAGCGCAAGGCCAATGGAAGTTTGTTGCTCGTCGCTCGCAGCAATGTACCGGCAGTCAAAATGGATGTCGCGCTGTTCCCCGTTGGCATAACGGATCACCTCAAGCGGGCCGGCTATATCGAGCAACAGCGCATGTGGCGGCACAAGCGTATAAAAGGGAATGACGCGGGTGCCGCCCTCATCCATCAGGCGGCCTCTTTGATGGTTGCAAGCACGTCGCTGACAGTTGCGATGCGCGCGAAGCGGCCAGCCAGCACCAGTTCGGTTCGCTTGCGGATATCTTCCGCACTGAAAACGGTGCCGGAAGCATGTGTCATCGGGAAAGTCAGCGTCGCTTCGCTGACGTAGTCGACTTTGTAACCAAGATCGGAAGCGTGCCGGGTCGTGGTTTCGCAGCATTGTTCGGTACGGATGCCGGAGACGATCAATCGGTTGATGCCCTTCTCAGTCAGCCAGATTTCAAGACCGGTGCCGGCAAAGGCCGAATGGCGGTTCTTGTGAAAGGTGACATCTGGGGTAATTCTTACGCCCTCAAGTGCGCGGATGTAACCGCTGTCTTTTGAGAAGGCCTTGTCACCATCGACATGGAAGATCTGCACAACGGGAATACCAGCAGCTTTGGCGCCATCGATGAGCGCCTGCTGCTTCTCAAGATAAAGCGAGAGGCCGCTTTCATCAAAGTAGGGGGCGTGACGAAAGGATTCCTGAACGTCGATGACAAGCAGCGCGGTGTTGGAAGAGGACATTTCACGGTTCTCCGTTGGGTTCATATCTAGCATCATTTCCCTTTTGATGTACGTATAAAAGCAGCCAGACCGACAATGACCGGGCAAATCCGGCCATTCTTTATCAGTAGCGCTGCCGCGGCTTGCCAGAGTGTGTGGCGGTGCTAAGTTTCCAGGAATGACAGAACGGGAGAACGGAATGCTGCGCTTCGGAATAATCTCAACGGCGAAAATCGCTCAGGACCACGTTATTCCGGCAATACAGGATGCACAGAACTGTGTGGTCAGCGCCATCGCCAGCCGCGATCCTGCCAAAGCGCGCGCGGTGGCCGATCGCTTTTCAGTGCCCTACGCTTTCGGCTCCTATGAAGAAATGCTGGCTTCTGATGTCATCGACGCGGTTTATATTCCGCTTCCCACCTCGCAGCATGTGGAATGGACCGTCAGGGCGGCTGATGCCGGCAAGCATGTTCTTTGCGAAAAGCCGATTTCATTAAAGGCCGAGGAGATAGACGCCCTTATCGCCGCGCGCGACCGTAACGGCGTTATCGTATCCGAGGCCTTCATGGTGGCCTACGCTC
This sequence comes from Agrobacterium sp. SORGH_AS_0440, assembly GCF_031453135.1. Classification (NCBI taxonomy): domain Bacteria; kingdom Pseudomonadati; phylum Pseudomonadota; class Alphaproteobacteria; order Hyphomicrobiales; family Rhizobiaceae; genus Agrobacterium; species Agrobacterium sp. SORGH_AS_0440. The sequence goes on from NZ_JAVIYR010000002.1 coordinate 204,800, forward strand.
CGGTCTGGGCGAAGGTGAAAGAACTGCTGGCTTCGGACGCAATTGGTTCGCTGAAACACGTGCAGGGCGCTTTCACCTACTTCAACCGCGATCCCGGCAATATGCGTAATATTCCCGAACTGGGCGGCGGCGCCCTGCCGGATATCGGCGTCTACCCGACGATCGTGACGCGTTTTGCCACCGGTGCGGAACCGAAACGTGTGCAAGCAACCGTCGAACGCGACAGTGAATTCGTCACGGATATCTACGCTAGCGTCAGGGCCGATTTCGGCGGTTTTGAACTGAGCTTCTATCTGGCGACACAACTCGCCTCCCGCCAGCTCATGGTCTTCCATGGCACGGACGGTTACATCGAGGTAAAGTCGCCCTTCAACGCCAATCGGTGGGGTGCGGAAGAGATCGAGTTAACCAATCAGACCCATAACGCCTCGCAAATCTTCCGGTTTCAGGACAGCCGTCAGTACAAGTTGGAAGCGGAGGCCTTTGCACGTGCGGCGAAAGGTGAGGAAGACGTCGTCACGTTGGAAAGCTCAAGGAAGAACCAGCTTTTCATCGACGCCATTTACCGGGCGGCGGAAAAGGACGGCTGGGAAACGGTTTAGTCTCGCTCTTGCCGTTGCCTTTGAAGCCGCCAATAGCCGTAAAGCGCCAGCACCAGTGCCGCGAATGCTGAAAGGACAAGTGTCACAAGCGGTTGCACCAGGGGGTTGCGCCATTGCAGCAGCGCAAAAAGCCCGACGCTGACACTACGTGAGGTGAAAGTTACGGCGTTCATCAAAAAACCGTTCGGCCTAACTGATGCCTCAGCATTGACCCGGTTCAGCCGCCAGCTTGTTGCGAGACCCGTTGCCGCGCCGGGCACGCGGGCGACGAGCGGATCAACGCCGAGATAGAGCATAAGCAGGCAGGTAACGATGATGTCGGCGGCCAGCCCGCAAATCTCGGTAAGGGCAAAGCGCGGAAGCCTCAAGGCCGGGGGACTTTTAGAGGGTTGGCTGAGTGGAACGCGGGCGCTGCAGCACGAGAAGGCTGATAACGACACCGACGACACCGAAATTGTAACCGGCGAGTGCCAGAAGCAGCGACATCAGCGGTACGGCCGTGGGAGAAAGTGCAATCGCCACGCCATAGGCACCGATAATCATCATGCAGATGAAAACGATGCTGAAAACCGAACGTAACGCAACTGCGGTTACGCCAAGCAATGTGGCGGTAAGAAAAATCATGATGCCGCCTCCTCTTTGGTTGCCGGGCCTGGGACAGACGTAACGCCGTCTTCCCTAACGAACCCTTGTTTTCTCCTCCATTCCCCATTTTCCTAACTCGGTAGTTGAGGATATGGTTTCATCGCGGTTAAAAAAGCGCTGGCCGGCGCTGGCATTTCCGAATCGACGGCTTTTGGTTACAAACAGGCATGAGCGATATCTTCTCCCACGCCGCATTGAGCAATCTTGCCGAATTCTCGGTCTCCGAACTGTCGGGCTCCATCAAACGCACGGTGGAGACGGCGTTCGAACAGGTGCGGGTGCGGGGCGAAATTTCTGGTTATCGTGGGCCGCATTCGTCAGGACACGCCTATTTCTCACTGAAGGATGATCGTGCCCGCATCGATGCGGTGATCTGGAAGGGCACCTTCTCGCGGCTGAAATTCCGCCCGGAAGAGGGCATGGAAGTCATCGCCACCGGCAAGATCACCACCTTTCCCGGTTCCTCGAAATACCAGATCGTCATCGAAAACCTTGAGCCCGCCGGCGCCGGCGCGCTGATGGCGCTTTTGGAGGATCGCCGCCGGCGGCTGGCGGCGGAAGGGCTGTTCGATCCGGCCCGCAAGCGCCGCCTGCCTTTCATGCCGCGCGTCATTGGAGTTGTGACCTCGCCGACGGGCGCGGTCATCCGCGATATTCTCCACCGCATTTCGGATCGTTTCCCGGTCCATGTCGTCGTCTGGCCGGTCAAAGTGCAGGGCGAAGGCTCGGGTGAGGAGGTGGCGAACGCCATTCGCGGCTTCAACGCGCTTCAGCCCGGCGGCGAGATTGCCCGCCCCGATGTCATGATCGTTGCGCGCGGCGGCGGCAGCCTCGAAGACCTCTGGAGCTTCAACGACGAAATCGTCGTGCGCGCCGCTGCCGAGAGCGAAATCCCGCTGATTTCCGCCGTCGGACACGAGACCGATACGACATTGATCGATTATGCCGCGGACGTGCGCGCCCCGACGCCGACGGGAGCCGCCGAAATGGCCGTGCCCGTGCGTGCAGAGCTGGAAGCGCAGCTGTCGGGCCTTGCTGCCCGCCTTTCCGGTTCGGTCTTGCGGCAGATGGACAATCGCCGTCAAGGTGTGCGGGCGCTGGTGCGCGCGCTGCCTTCGCTTGATCAGCTTCTTGCTTTGCCGCGCCGCCGGTTCGACGAGGCCGCGAGCGGTCTTGGTCGCGGATTGGAAATAACAGCCCTCAACAAGCGCCGTGCCTTCGAACGTTCTGCCTCGGGTCTCAGGCCGGAAACCCTGTTGAACGGTCTCAAACACCACAGGCAGGGGATCAGCGAACGCATACACCGGGCCGAGACCCTGGTGGAACGCCGCCTGTTGCAGGGGCAGGGCCGCGTTGATGCTTTCGATTCCGCGTTGCGTTCGCTCCCTGCCCGACTTCTCGGCCAGCTGGAGCGGCAGAAGGAACGCGTCGTCACCGCGTCTCGTCGCGCCGATACCGCCGTGTTGCATCGCATGGCGCAGAACCGTTCGGGTCTTGCCGCCCATGATCGTATCCTGCAATCGCTGTCCTATAAGAACGTGCTGAATCGCGGCTACGCGGTCATCCGCGATGATGAGAACCGGCCGCTGACTCGTGCGGCGGCTATCGCGTCAGGCGCTGTTGTCTCTATGGAATTTGCCGACGGTCGCGTCTCCGCCATCACAACGGGAGAGGGGACGCCGTCCCCGGATACGCCCGTCGCGTTGAAAAAGAAGCCGGTCAAACCGGCTTCTTCGGACCCTGGCAACCAGGGCAGCCTGTTCTGATCAGATCGATGCCGCATCTGAAAAACGGCGGCTGACGGTGAAGGTCTTTTCGATATCGGGATGCAGCTCCATGCCAAGGCCAGCGCCTGGCGGCACGGTGATCATGCCGTTCTTCACTTCCGGCAATGCGGTCACGAGATCGCGATACCAGGTCTTGTAGAAGGCACGCACGCTTTCCTGCACCAGCGCATTCGGCGCATTGAGCGACAGATGTGTGGAGGCGCAGAGCACCACCGGCCCGGTGCAATCATGGGGGGCGACCGGCAGATGCCAGGCTTCCGCCATCGAGGCAATCTTGCGCGCTTCGGAAATCCCGCCGCACCAGCTGATATCAAGCATCACCACACCGGCAGCACCTGTCTCGAGCAGGTCGCGGAAGGCCCAGCGGGAGCCCAGCGTTTCGGACGCGGAAATCGGTGCGGGCGAAACGGCGGCATACCGCGTCAGGCTGGAAAGGCTGTCCATCTTGATCGGGTCTTCATGCCAGAAGGTCTGGTATGGCGTGAGCGCCTTGGCGATCTGCATGGCGGGCAGAAGCTGCCACATGGAGTGAAACTCCACCATGATATCCATCTTGTCGCCCACCGCTTTGCGGATTTTTTCAAACGGCTCAAGCGCAGTCTTCAGGTCCGGCATCGAGATATATTGCCCGCGCGTCTTCTCCGCCGCTGCATCGAAAGGCCAGATCTTCATGGCCGTGATGCCGTCTTCCAGCAGCGAATGGGCAAGCTCGTCCGCGCGATGCAGGAAGCCGTTCAGATCGTCATAATCCTTGCCACCGGAGAGGCCGTAATTGGCCGTCTGCTGGCCGGTGGCTTTCTTGATATATTCAGTGCCCGCGCAGGTATTGTAGGTGCGGATTTCCTTGCGGCTGAAACCACCGAGCAGCTGGGCTATCGGCTGGTTGGTGGCCTTGCCGAAAATATCCCAAAGCGCAATATCGAATGCCGAATTGCCGCGCACTTCCGCACCGGATGAGCGGAAGCCGAGATAACCGACGAGATCCTGCGCCAGAAGGTCGATCTGCAGCGGATTGCGGCCGATGACCCTGGGGGCAATATATTCATGCACATAGGTCTCCACCGTCTCGGCGCCATAAAAGGTTTCGCCAAGCCCGGTAATGCCTTCATCCGTATGGACCAGAACCCAGAGCAGGTTTGCCCGTTCCGCCACGCGGACGGTCTCGAGTTTGGTGATTTTCATGAAGTGTCTCCTCCAGAGGCAGTCAGTTTCCGTCTGGGACTGCGTTGAAAAAAATCAGGCGATGCCGGCCGCCAGAAGCGCGTGAACGCTTTCATCGAAATGACGCGCCATCAGCGTTGAAGCGGTTTGCGGGTCGCCGGCGGCAATGGCCTGTCCGATGGCGATGTGAAGTTCGCCTGCAGCATGTCGCTGTGCATCGGATGTGCGGCTTTTCCAGCCGATCGGCCACGTCTGGCGCGTTACATTCTGAAAGGCGCCGAGAATGAGTTCAAAAACCGGGTTCTTGGAGGCTCTTGCAACAGCAAGGTGGAAAGCCAGATCATGTTCCATGACCTTGTCATTGTCGCCAAAGTCCCGCTCCATGTTGTTGGCATGGTCGAGAATGGTGAGCGCTTCCGCATCCGTTCTTCTGAGCGCCGCGAGCGTTACGGTTCTGACCTCGATCGTGCGGCGCACATCGTAGATCTGCTGAATGTTGATCTGCTCAGTGTGAATGCCATGTTCGAACATCAGCGACATCGCACCATGATCCAGCGTCGCCACCGTAGCGCGTTTGCCGGCGCTGACATCGATCAGCCGCATGGCCGATAGGGACCGGAAGGCCTCACGGACGACGGTGCGGGAAACGCCGAGCTGCTGCGAGAGCGAAAGTTCGCTCGGGAGCTTGGCGCCGGGCGCAAGTTCGTTTTCGCGGATATGACGCGTGATCGCACCGATCGTGCTGCTGACGAGGCCGGATTCATGCGAAATGGCACTTAACATTTTTCCTCCAACCTGTAGTACAGGTTTACGGAAAATTGCTTACAGGATTTTTGGGCGCGAAACAAGCGGCATCACAGAGCATTATGTTTGCCAGGCGGAAATGCCTATGCTTCGAAATCCCGCAAGAACCGTTTCAGCAGCTGGTTCAGCGTCGTGCGCTCTTCCTCGCTCAGACTGGCGACCAGACGCTGCTGGTTCTCGACATGTGCACCGACCGCTTCCTCGACAATGGAAAATCCCGGTTGAGTTAGCGATATCAAGACGCTGCGCCGGTCATCGGGATTATGTATGCGCTTCACAAACCCAGCTTTTTCGAGCTGGTCGATGCGGTTGGTCATGGTGCCGGAGCTTACCATTGTCATCGCCAGCAGATCGCCGGGGGAAAGCCGGTAGGGTGATCCGGAACGCCGTAATGTTGCGAGAACATCGAAAGCGGAGGAGGAAAGACCGTGCTTCAGCAGCACGGTCTCCACCTCTCGCGCTAGATGGGTGGTGAGACGGTTCAGGCGCCCCAGCAGCGCCATGGGTTCGACATCGAGATCGGGCCGCTCCCTGCGCCATTGCGCCAGAATGTGATCGACGCGGTCAAGTGGTTCTTTGCTCATCATCAAGGCATAACAATTAGTATCTTGACGTCAAGATAAAATCACTTAGGGTGCATTTGTCTTGATATAGAGATTCTTGAAATGAAGAAAAATACAGCCTATGCCGCCGATGTGCTGACGACTTCTCTTGCTCCCGCTATTTGGGGCACGACCTATTTCGTCACCACCGAGCTTTTGCCTCATGGATACCCTCTGCATGTCGCCATGCTGCGCGCATTGCCGGCTGGCGTGTTGCTGCTGCTTTTCGTGAGAAAACTGCCAAACGGTATCTGGTGGCCGCGCAGCCTCATTCTGGGGGCACTGAATTTCTCGTTCTTCTGGGCGATGCTTTTCGTTTCGGCCTATCGGCTGCCCGGCGGCGTGGCGGCAACGGTGGGCGCGGTCCAGCCCTTGATCGTGATTGGCCTTTCCCGGCTGTTTCTCGCGACACCGGTCCGGCCGCTGGCTATCGCAGCCGGTTTTTTGGGTATTGTCGGTGTGGCGCTTCTGGTTCTGGCGCCGGGGGCTGCGATGGATGGTATCGGCGTGGCGGCAGGCCTTGCCGGTGCCGTGTCCATGGCTTTTGGAACAGTGCTGACCCGCAAATGGCGTCCGCCGGTGTCGAACCTGACGTTTACCGCCTGGCAACTGACAGCCGGTGGTATCCTGCTGCTGCCGGTCGCGTATTTTTTTGAACCCGCACTGCCGACGCCGACGGCCGCCAATATTCTCGGCATGGCCTATCTGGGTCTTATCGGCGCTGCCTTGACCTATTTTCTGTGGTTCCGCGGACTTGCCCGCATCGAACCTTCCGCCGCCGCATCGCTTGGTTTTCTAAGCCCGGTCGTTGCAACCCTGCTCGGCTGGCTGACGCTCGGCCAAAGCCTCACGCCAGCGCAGATCGCAGGTTTCGTTGCGGTGCTCTTCAGCATCTGGCTCAGTCAGCGCAGCCAGTTGCCGAGATAGGTGTCGTCAGGCCCATTCGCCCTTGCGCATGACAGGAACCGTGGAGCCATCCGGCCTCACGCCATCGATATCCACCTTGTCGGAACCGATCATCCAGTCGATGTGGATCAGGCTGGAATTGCCGCCCTGCGCCTTGATCTGATCCTGCGACAGCGACGCGCCGTCGAGGAAGCATTTCGAATAGCACTGACCGAGCGCGATGTGGCACGAGGCATTTTCATCGAACAGCGTGTTGTAGAACAGGATGCCGCTTGCCGAAATCGGCGAGGAATGCGGCACCAGCGCCACTTCACCGAGGCGCCGCGCGCCTTCGTCAGTGTCGAGTACCTTGTTCAATACAGCTTCGCCCTTCGAAGCCTTGGCTTCGACGATACGTCCACCCTCGAACTTCACCTGGATATCGTCGATCAACGTTCCCTGATGCGACAGGGGCTTGGTGCTGGAGACGTAACCGTCGACCCGCAACGCGTGCGGTGTCGTGAACACTTCTTCGGTCGGGATATTGGGGTTGCAGGTGACCCCATTCTTGGCGGTGGAGGCGCCGCCATGCCATTCGTGGCCGTCCGCCAAGCCGATCTTCACATCCGTGCCAGGGCCGGTGAAATGCAGTGAAGCGAAACGTTCGCCATTCAGCCACGCCGAGCGCTTGGCAAGGTTGGCATTGTGCTCAGCCCATGCGGCGACCGGATCAGCCAGATCCACCCGCGAAGCAGCGAAGATGGCGTCGGCAAGCCTGCGGACCGCTTCGTCTTCCGTCACGTCGGGAAACACCTGCTTTGCCCAGGAGGGGTTCGGATAGGAGATGATGTTCCAGTTGATGTCGAAGTTGGAAATCTTCTCCAGCGCCGGCTTATAGGCGGTGGAGTTTGCTTTATTGGCGCGGGCAACCTTGGCGGGGTCCTGTTCGGCCAGCAGCATGGGGTTATCGCCGGCAATTGCCAGCCGCGCCGCGCCGTTCGAATAGGCCTTTGCCATGCCATCATAAAGCCAGCCGGAAGCCCGGTCGAAATTGGCGTCGCTCGCATGGCGATAGCGGGCAAGCGTGGTTTCTTCGTCGGAGTAAAAGGTGGTAACCAGTCCGCCGCCCGCCATATAGGCATGTTTTGTCAGCAATCGCACCAGCGGCAGCGCTGCCAGCGGCGCGGTAATCACCAGATCCTGATCCTTCTGCAATTGCAGACCGACCTTGATGGCGACTTCGGCCAGTTTTTCGAGTTTGACGGGATCGATGGGGGAAACAGTCATGATCTGCCTTCGTCTATTTCAATCGGAGGCGCCGACCATAGCCCATTCCTCCTGAAAGCCAAACGCTTTCAGGCGCGCCCCTGCGCCTCAATCGGCGACCAGCGGTGCGGCAATGGCCTTCAGTGCCGTTTGGGCATCTCGGGGAGAAAGCCTCACCTGCAAGCCGCGCTGCCCACCATTCATGTAGACATAATCATGCGTCATCGCTTCGGCCTCGATGGCCGTAGGCACCTGCTTCTTCTGCCCGAAAGGGCTGATGCCGCCGACATGGTAACCGGTGGCACGCTCGGCATCGGCAGGTTTCATCATGCTGGCGGATTTGCCTCCGAAAGCGGCCGCAAGCCTCTTCATGCTGACCTCACGATCCGAAGGGACGACGACACAGACCGGCTTGCCGTCCAGCTCCGCCATCAGCGTTTTCAGCACCAGATGCGGTGGCTCGCCGATCGCCTCGGCCGCCTGCAGGCCAATGCGGTCTGCATTCGGGTCGTAATCATAGGTAACGGTGGTGAAGGCGACGCCCGCCTTGTTCAGCATCTGGGTGGCGCGGGTTGTTTTGGACATGGCAGATTGCAGTCACGCAAAAAGAGTCTGGTAGGTTTCAGGCTTGAAACCGACGGTTATCTTGCCCTTCGCCTCCAGCACCGGACGCTTGATCATAGAGGGCTGCTCCAGCATCAGTGCAATGGCCTTCTCGCGGCTCAGGCCAGCCTTCTGGCCGTCATCGAGTTTTTTGAAGGTCGTACCGGCGCGGTTGAGAACCATTTCCCAGCCCGCGGCATCGCACCATGTCTCCAGATGGGCGCGGTCAATGCCCGAGGCCTTGTAGTCATGGAAAGAATAGTCGACGCCATGGGTTTCCAGCCAGCTTCTGGCCTTCTTCATCGTGTCGCAGTTCTTGATGCCGTAAATGATGATCGTCATGCTGCCAGCCTCTTTGTGTTCAAGCTTTCCGGCATAACAAAATATCCGCCTTATTCAACCCGCCGGCTGAGGCGCCCTGCGTCCTTTTGAAGACGCCAAGCCTGAGCCATGCGAAATCGCAATGGCTGATATCCGAACGAGCGCGAGCAAAGCTGCATGGCTTCCCTGCTACATCATGAGTTGTAGAACGGTGCGGAAATGCCCATTATCTGGGCATCAAAGATGGAGAGAAAAATGCGTCAGGTTGCAAAGACATCGCGTAACTTCTTCGGTGAAACTTTCGCCGTTCTCGGTGCAGCGCTCTCGGTTTCGGCCGCTGTTCGCGCGCATCGCAAGCCCGCCCGTGCCGATCTCGAAGCCCTCGGCATCGATGGCAAGGCTTTCGACAAGGTTCAGCTCTAAGCTGGTTATCGTTCCCGGCGAGGCGGCACCGCCTCGCTCGCGCCAGATACCGGAACACCCGGTTCTCGGCGGGCGCTACAAACTGCGCTTTTGCTGGCGCATCCTCTGCGTCTAACAGCAGTGGGGCAGCTAATGCTAGGCATGTATGCCGTGCTTTTTCACGCAAGCGTTATCGTGCCGCCATCTTGTGCGCCGACCGCTTCTGCGGCCTGAATATTTTTTCCGGCAGATATAATTGACTTTCCGGCTGCTCATAGCGGTCCGCTTTCGCCGAAAGCGGGAAGCGCGCGAGAGATTCGTGCCGCGTCTCTCCATTATGGCTGAAGATGAGTTCGAAGCTGCCCGCCAGCCAGCTATATGGTTTTTCAACAGGCATGATATCGATTTTCCCGCAGCCATAGACCACGGTGAGATGCGGCGTGAACGACGATGCGGCGACAAAGGGCAGATTGGCCCGCCAAAGGGCGCGCTGCACCATCTTCGCCAATGCCCTGAGCTCCAGCATCTCGCGGCGGCTGCTTAGCGCCAGACAGCTGCGATTGCCGAAAAGCGAGCTGCCATCGAATGTAATCGGAACGGGACGCGCCTTTATTTCCGCCAGTGCCGCCTTCAGCCGGTTCGCAAAACCGCGAGGCACGGTGTCGAAACACCCGACGCAAAGGAGGGTGATATGCAGAAGCTCGGCTGGATGGGCCGCCCGCTTCGTCCGCCCGGCGGCATGGCACGATGCATCGGTGAAAATTCTTTCCGCCAAGGCCACCGGCGGCTTCAGCACGATCAAGACCTTGTTGCTAAATCGCGGATTGACCCGTCGCTGCTTCTCCAGATCGAAGCCTTCGAGGAAAAGCTGCCCTAACCCTCCATTATCCGTCAACTCGAAACTCACGACGATGCTCCACGGCCTTTGCTCAAGGCCGCAATATTATCATCGCCGAGGAAAATTGAAAGAACAAAAAGCGAACAAAACTTCATCTAATACGGACTTTCGCTAACGCAATCCGTATAACCCGGCAACTCGGTCTAGGGCAGACGATCTTCCCAGCTGGTCCGCAGGACCAGCAATCCGCTAGCCAAGGTGGCGGGAAGCAGGGCCAACCAAGAAGCCAATGCGAGTGATATGTCGATGGGGCCAGGCAATGACGGGGCAACGGCTGAGGGCATGCCTTTCTTTTATGGTTCTCCGCCTGTGATCGTCGGGGTCGATCCTCGTCCGGATCCCATCGCCGGGGCTTATTCACTGCGAAGAACGTGTTTGACATTCTACCTACTAGTTGGTAGGTAAAAGCATGAAAAGTTCTAAAACCAAAGCCGATGACATTCTCCAGTGCGCCCGGACCCTGATTGTGAGAGGGGGCTATAATAGTTTTAGCTATGCCGATATTTCCCATGTAGTCGGCATTCGCAACGCGAGTATCCATCACCATTTTCCCAGCAAGGCCGACTTGGTCGCGAAACTGGTGTCACAGTACAGGCACGAGGCCGAAGCCGGTATCGCCGCGCTGGAGCAGCACATTCCAGATCCGCTGGAGCAGCTTCGCGCCTATATCGGCTATTGGGAGCGCTGCATCGCCGATGCAACCCACCCCTTCTGCGTCTGTGCGCTGCTTGCCGGCGAAATACCGATTCTTCCCGAAGCGGTCGTTCTCGAGGTGCGTGCGCATTTTCGGAGTCTCTCGGACTGGCTTACAGCCGTGCTGGAGCGCGGCGCTTCCCAGGGGCGCCTTGCACTAACCGGCACAGCGCGGGTCACTGCTGAGATGTTCATGGCCACCGTGCACGGCGCAATGCTCTCAGCGCGCGCACATGGCGATGCCGCAAGCTTTGGCGCCATAACCCGCCCGATGCTGGAGCGCATCACCGCTTGAACTGCATCTTGCGAGGGGCGTCGACGCATGACCCAAACGAGACCGACCGATCAACTAATGACGCTGCTCTGGCAGACATGCCGGCGACAATCTGCGTTCCGGACCACCCCATCTTTCAGGAAGAGAAAGGCAATTTCGCATGTTCGGTATTTCTTCGCTTGGCTGGATCCACACGCTCGGCAGTCTGCCCGCCATTCCCGCGGCCATTTTCATGTTTACCCGTTACGGTCGCATCGTCCCCCGATCCACGCCCGGGGCAATCTACTTTGTGTCCATGCTGATTGGCGCTGCAACTGTCTTTCTTGTGGCGCATCAGCTAATCAGCTACGTCGTTGGCGTCCTGACCATCCTGTTCCTGCTTGCAGGCTACGGTATCGAACGCGTTCTGGGTTCAACGCGTATCGCCAGATATATTGAAACCATCTGTCTCAGCATTACCGCGTTTCTGTTGATGGTCCCGACGGTGAGTGAAATTCTGCGCCGTGTTCCCGACGGTCATCCGATAGTGACAGACCTGAAATCGCCGCTGCTTCTCGGCACCCAGGCAGGATTGCTGGCGATCCTCGTGGTTGGCCTGACTGCCCAGATGATCTATCTCATCCGACAAAACAAAAACGCCGCGAACTAGTCGCGGCGTCGTCTTTCTTCCTTAGATACGGTGGCGTTGCGGCAGCAACCTCACCGTATCGAGTATGGTCCTATTCCCACTCGATCGTGCCGGGCGGCTTGCTCGTGACATCGTAGACGACACGGTTGATGCCGCGCACTTCGTTGATGATGCGGGTTGCCGCACGGCCGAGGAAGTTCATGTCGTAGGGATAGAAATCCGCAGTCATGCCGTCCACCGAGGTCACCGCGCGCAGCGCACAGACGAAGTCATAGGTTCGGTAGTCGCCCATGACGCCAACAGTCTGGACCGGCAGCAGCACGGCGAAAGCCTGCCAGATGGTGTCGTAAAGACCGGCCTTGCGGATCTCGTCGAGATAGATCGCATCCGCTTTACGCAGAATATCGAGCTTTTCACGGGTAATCGCACCGGGGCATCGGATCGCAAGACCCGGACCGGGGAAGGGATGGCGGCCGATGAAGCTTTCCGGAAGGCCGAGTTCGCGGCCAAGAGCGCGCACTTCATCCTTGAAGAGTTCACGCAGCGGCTCGACGAGCTGCATGTTCATGCGCTCGGGAAGACCGCCGACATTGTGGTGGCTCTTGATGGTCACCGAAGGGCCACCGGAGAAGGAGACACTTTCGATGACGTCGGGGTAGAGCGTGCCCTGCGCGAGGAAGTTCGGAGCACCCTTGCCATCGGCGGCAATCTTGGCCGCTTCGGCCTCGAAAACCTCGATGAACAGACGGCCGATGGTCTTGCGCTTCACTTCCGGATCGGAAACGCCGGAGAGTTCGCCGAGGAACAGGTCGGATGCGTCCACATGAACAAGCGGAATATTGTAGTGGTCGCGGAACATGCCGACGACCTGTTCGCTTTCCCCAAGCCGCATCAGCCCATGATCGACGTAAACGCAGGTCAGCTGGTCGCCGATAGCCTCATGAATGAGAATAGCTGCAACCGAAGAATCGACGCCGCCTGAAAGTGCACAGAGCACCCGGCCGGTGCCGACCTGCTCGCGGATCTTGCGGATCATCTCGGCGCGATAGGCCGCCATCGTCCAGTCGGATTTCAGACCAACGATCTTGTGCACGAAGTTTGACAGCAGCTTGCCGCCATCGGGCGTATGCACCACTTCCGGATGGAACATGGTGGAGTAATAGTGGCGCTTCTCGTCCGCTGCGATGGCGAACGGTGCGTTTTCGGAGGTTGCGATGACCTCAAAGCCTTCCGGCAGCTTCGTCACGCGGTCGCCATGGCTCATCCACACCGGGTAGCTTTTGCCCTGCTCCCAGAAGCCTTCGAACAGCGGGCTAGCCTTCTTGATGTCGATATCGGCGCGGCCGAATTCCGCCGCATGGCCGCCCTCGACAACGCCGCCGAGCTGTGTGCACAGTGTCTGCTGGCCATAGCAGATGCCGAGGATCGGTACCTTGCTGTCGAACACTGCCTGCGGCGCGCGCGGGCTTCCTTCCGCCGTGACAGATGCGGGGCCGCCGGAGAAGATCACGCCCTTGGGCTGAAGTTTCTCAAACGCCTCTGCGGCATTCTGGAACGGGTGGATTTCGCAATAGACCCCGGCTTCGCGGATGCGGCGCGCAATCAGCTGCGTCACCTGGCTGCCGAAATCGATGATGAGAATGCTGTCGGGATGGGCTATCTGGGTCATGGCGAGCCTTTAAAGAAAATGGCGGCTTTAGGCAACCCGGAAGCGGGTGGCAAACGGTAGAAAATCGCGAAAATCGCAAGGTTCAGAGGGCTATCGCGCCGTCTTCGATAGCGCGACAGAGCCGGTCAACGGCATCCGCCAGTTTTTCGTCGATGATGTGCAGATACTCGGTCCAGTCATTCACGTGTTTCACATCGGCCTTGCCGTCGGAAATACCGCGCAGGCCAATCAGCGGTAAACCGAAACGCTGGCATGCTCTTAAAACTGCATATGTCTCCATTTCCACCATATCGGCGTCGATCAGCCCATAGGCCTCGCCTGAAACGACGTTGGCGCCGGTGGAAAGCCGCGCCCCGGCAACATCGGGTATCCGCAATGGCAAGGCCACCTCCGCCGGCAGGTCGAGAAACGGTGTGCAACCCTTCGCAAAACCGAAGGGAGAGGCATCCATGTCACGATAAGAAACCGACACTGCCTGGTAGATTGCGGTCTGGTCGAGCGTGCGGGAACCGGCGGAGCCGAGCGACACAACGAGGTCTGGCAGATGGCCCGCCGTATCGAGACCGGCAAGAACGGTCGTGACCGCAATAGCCGCTTCGACGGGTCCAACACCGGTCATCAGCGGTGTGATGCGTGCCTGCAGGTGGGGACCGTATTCGGCGGAAGCCGCCATGACGAACAGGAGTGATTTATCCGCGACATGCATAAGCCGGTAGCTCATCCGGTAATATCCTCGCGTCCTTTAACCACCATCATCGTGCCCGTCATTGAGGCTATCAGCTTTGCCGGCCCATCGGACAGGGCATAGGCGCGGCCATCGGCGACCATAAGATTATTGCCGGGCTTGATGATTTCGCCGCGAAACAGAAACCGCTCGCCCCGTCCCGGCGACATGAGGTTCACCTTGAACTCGATGGTCAGCAGCGAGGCTTCCGGCTCAATGATCGTATAGGCGGCATAGGTGCAGGCGGTATCCAGACCGGCGGCGATGACACCCGCATGCAGTATGCCGTGCTGCTGCGTCAGCTTTTCATGAAAAGGGAGTTCGATTTCCACCAGCCGGTGTTCGATACGGCTGATTTCGGCGTTAATCGCCTGAACCACGCCCTGCCGCGCAAAGCTTCTTTCTATCCGCTGACGAAAATCGCCGGGATCAGTGATCTCCATGGCCTGCCTGCCTGCTTCTGCCTCATCGCAAACTGACATGGCGCGGGGCGGCAGGCAAGACAAGGGCGATGCGGCAAATTAGAGAAATTAGGAAAAATCGAGCGCGCTTTTCCTTTGGAAATGCGCAAGCACTTTAGTTGAGCATGCCGATGCTTGCGTTGAGCACCGTCGCAAAGGCGACCCATACGGCATAGGGTACGAAAAGCCACATTGATATGCGGTCACGGCGATAGGAAAGCGCTATAAAGGCGAGAATGCTGATCAGCATTGGGATGATGACAATCAATGCGCCAGCCGGACTCTGCATGCCGAAAAAGATCGGCGACCACAGAAAGTTCAGTACCATCTGGGTGAACCAGAGCCGCATGCGCGTTCCCATCGGCTTGCGAATCCATGTCCGCGCGCCAGCAACGCCGATCAGCACGTAAAGCGCGGTCCAGACAGGCCCGAAAATCCAGTTGGGCGGATTGAAGAAAGGCTTCTGCAGCGATTGATACCATTCGCCGGGCACATTGTTGACGCCGATCAACGCCCCTACGGCAACAACGACAACCACAAAGACAATATAGATCGCAAGATTTCTCATGATCCGTCCAATGCGCCGGCTGGGCTTTTGTTCCCCTGTTTTTTCAATATTTTAGCTGGATAGCCGCACGATGTGCTGGTCCCATGCCACATCGCTGCGCCGGGTTCCGAAAAACCCCTGATAGGACGAAACCGCGATGCCTCTTAAGGCGGGCGCAACACCTGCCGCGTCCCGCACTGTCGTCTCGGAAACCACACGCCCGGTTTTCGCATCCAGCGTCACGGCGGCGTTGCCGTTGGGCGAGGTCAGGCCAACCAGCTGATCGCGTCGGTTGACGGCGATGGCACCCACATAATTGGCAAGGCGGACCGTTGTTTCTTCCGGTAGATCCACAAATGTTACATCCTCACCCCTAGAGAAATGGCCGACAAGTGGCGGAAGATCGTTGCGCGGTCCTTCATACTGGCAGGCGAACCAGATGCGTCCGTCATCCCCGATATCGACATGACGTGTGGATAGCTGCCGCAGTCCGTTCGGCATCGCGTGTTTCTGAATCAAATGGCCGGTTGCGGCGTCCAGCAGCACGAGAGAAGGTTGCATCCTGTCGACGTTGAGCTTGGTGCGGCCGAAATCCGGATGGGTTTCGATACCACCATTTGCGATGATGATCGTTCGCCCGTCGTCGCTCACCGTCATGTCATGCGTGCCGACGCCATGCGCGTCATATTCGCCGATGCGGATGAAGCCGTTTCTGGCGTCATAGAGCCCGATAACGCCACGATTGCCGTCGAAGTCGTTTTCGCTGGCATAGAGGATCGACCCATCTGGCGAAAACTGTCCATGACCGTAGAAATGGCGGTTTTCCGGCGTGTGCATCACGATCGGTTCGCGATGCCCCCCGGGGTCGAAGGCCATAAAGAATGTCCCCGGCCGGCGGGCAAAGGCCACGGTCATGCCGGTCGCGCGGCTCGTCGCCATTCCATGGGCGCGGGCAGGAAGCGTGACGCGGTCGATGATCTCGCCGCCCTCGCTCACCGTCGCAATGCCGTAGGACCCGTCACGGGCGCGGAAGGCAGAAGCAAAGACCGCGTCTGTCCGCTCAAGCGCATAAAGTGAACGGGGAGCCAAGGCGGAGAGGAAGGAAACTCCCGCCGCTTTGATGAAGCTGCGCCGATCTATCAGTGTCCGCCTGGTGCCGGAGATCATCGGTTCAATCCCCATCGGCGAAAGAAAAGCCGGAACTGAGGCCAATCGCGCCGCCATATTGATCGTTTAACCGGTAGATAAGGTCTTTGCCGTTCAGCAGAAGATAATCCACCTTCGCGCGCTGATCGTTCTGATCCAGCGCCTTTTGCACATCTGCATCGATTGTCCCGGCCACGCGGATCATCGATTTGGCAATGAAGTCGATGGAATTTACGATGGAGCGTTGGTCGGGTGGGACGAGTTCGGCCATATCGGCGGTATGCAGCAGTGTCTGAATGGCCTTGATGTTTGTGGAGATGCTTCTCCATGTCAGGCCAGACCGCCAGTAAATGGCGGTGCGGGGAAACGTCGCCTTGTCCGGCCCCTTGTAAAAGGTCTCGATCCGCTGGTCGCGGATCGCCTCGGCGCCGTGCACCAGAATGCCGAGCAGGGCAACCAGCGCCTCTCGTTCGTCGCGGAAGACGGGGTTATCAGGCCCCGGCTGCGTCCAGTTTTTCTGTGCGCCATCGGCCGCGTTCCAGCTATCGGAAAGCTCTGCCGCGACATCGGCGATATTGCCGGCAATGGCGGCTCCGAAACGGCAGCGGAAATCGCCCTTCTTATCAAGAAGTTCGTCCGCGCCGGTGCCGTAGAGAATGAATTCCAGGGCGCCCAGCCCCTGTGCGGCAACGCTCTTGCCACTCAGTCCTTCAGCGGTTGTAACGCTTTCATCCTTGTCGGAAAGGTAACGCTGAACCTGTTTCAGCCCGAGCCCCTTCTTGTCGGGATAATAAAGGACGCGCTCGAAACGGTTCTGTTCGATGACAGGGCCGACACGCACGATCTCGATGGTCGACCAGCTTGAGACGGTATCGGCAAAGGCGTCCTTCGCCGTCTTCTCCGTCGTAGCAGAAGGCGCCGCGCAGAAAGCCTTCATGCTGTCCTCCAGCGTCTCTGCGGAGCGTCGGAAGTGGTCGTAGCCGGGTCGGATGAAGCCGGTCACTGCCTTTTCCATGACGCCGCGCACCTGTGCGGGGTTGAGCGGTGGCGGCGGCATCAGTTCCACATCCTGGGCCATGGCCGGCTGTGTGGTCAAAAGCATCAGCATGGATATGAGGCCGGAGATTTTTCGCATGGCTTTTTTCATTAAAGAGACTCCAGAAAGGCCAGCAAAGCCTGCCGGTCGGATTTTTTCAAGACGGCAAAGGCGTCGCGCGCTTTCTGCCCTTCGCCGCCATGCCATAATATCGCTTCCGTCACGCTGCGTGCGCGCCCGTCATGTAGGTAAAAACCATTGCCATTCACGCGTTCTGTCAGACCTATGCCCCAGAGAGGCTGGGTCCGCCAGTGTCGTCCGCTTGCTTCGCCCACCTGTTGGCCATCGGCAAGCTCCTCTCCCATGTCATGCAGCAGAAAATCGGAATAGGGCCAGATAAGCTGAAACGCATGCATCGGATCGGCGGCATCGCGTCGGGTGACGAATTTTGGGGTGTGGCAGGCCGTGCAGCCCGAGGCGTAAAAGAGTTGCTTGCCCCGCAGCACCATCGGCTCACCGACATCACGCCGTTGCGGCACGGCGAGGTTTTCAGTGTAGAAGGTCACGAGATCGAGAACCTGATCCGGCGCCTCCACTGGCCCGAGCCGCGGTTGCACGCCCGTTGGCATGGCGAGACATTTTTTCTGCCTGTCGGTACAGTCGCCATAGGCATTCGGCGCATCCGGTGTGGAGATGCCGATATCGTGGGAGAAAGCGCTTGCGCTCTGGTCGCGTACGCTCGCGTTCTGAGCTTTCCAACCAAACCTCCCGAGTTTCGTTTCGCCGGTGCGATGATCCTTGACCCAAGCGGGACGCCCTTGAATGCCGTCCCCATTCTTGTCGTCCGGATCGGCGTTGGCCAGAATATCGGTGTCGCTGATAGCTTCTATCAAGCCAAGCCCAAGGGTCGGCATGGCAATGCGTGCTGACAGCGAAGTATCGGCGCCGAGCGGGCCATATTTCAACTCTGCCACGACATAATCAGGCTGTCGCAACGTCACCATCTCGCCATCCGCCAGGGACACCCGCTTTTCCGTATAGGTGATGACAGCCTTGCCCTCGGCCTCAAGGCCGGGAATGGCAAGATTCTGAAGCTGCCGTCCATAAGTGTCGTCAGGAAAGTTCAACACTTCATGGCGCGCGATTGCCGTCCGTTCCGCCTCGTCTCTAGCCGGCCTTGCCAGCCGTAGAAACAGGGAGACGGCGTCTTCGCCGGCAAGAGGCGGACGGCCCCTGCCATCCTTCACATGGCACGTCTGGCAGGATCGGGCGTTGAAGAGCGGCCCCAAACCGTCTGAAGCCTGCGTGGAAGAAGGAGAAGAGACCCACAATTTCTGAAACAGCGCGTTGCCGAGCTTAAAATCCTGCCTCCGCTTCGGGGGCATGGTGGCTGAAGGATGGGAAAACGCGTTGCTGTCAGTTCTGTTGGTATTGGTCGACGCCCCGCCAGACATGGCTTCGAAAGGCTCCGGGCCGGTAAAATCGATCACCGGAGCGGTGACTGCAAGAACGCGGTTTCTGTCATTTTCCGTCAGATCGTCACGCAAGGATGCGGCAAGCGTCGCCGTCGCCAAAAGACAGGCTGCCCCGGCGAATAAGAACGGCCTACGGATCGGCGACAGAGACGTTTCCATGAAAGTCAAACGCGTGTGGGGAGGAACAGGCCGCAGTCTCCCTGCGGCCCGTTCTTGCCGTTTATTTGAAAACGGCGTTCGGATTATCGAGGCTGGCGGATCCTTCGAGGTCAATCTTGCCGAGATCGAGCGCTGCAATGACGCGTTCGACCGATTTCGTCTGGTCGAGGAGGCCATCGATGGCGGCCTGAACCACGGCGTTGCCTTCCTTGTTGCCCTCGCCAATCATCTGATCGTAGGCCTCAACCGTCTGAGCGCGCTTTTCCATCGCGTGCATGACATTGAGCGTCTTGTCCAGCTTCACCAGCATCTCGTCGTTCAACGCCTTGTCTTTGGCGCCGACCAGTTCCGAGAGCGACGCGCCAGTCATCTTCGTTCCGTCCACACGGGTATAGTCGCCGGTATAGGCCGAGGCGATGCCGATCGCGTCGTTGAGATGCGAATTATAGGTATTGTCGGAGAAGCAATCATGCTCCTCTTCCGGATCGTGCAGCAAAAGGCCAAGTTTCATGCGTTCGCCGGCCAATTCACCATAGGAGAGCGAGCCCATGCCGGTGAGAATGGCGGTGAGGCCTGCCTTCGGATCGCCTTCCAGCGTTTTGGTTGCTTCGCCTTCCGGCGCCCAGGCGTCGACCATCTCCTGCAGATCCTTGATCAGCAGGGTGGAGGCGGATTTCAGATAATCGGCACGGCGATCGCAATTGCTGTTCGTGCATTTCGCCTTGTCATAATCGGTGTAAGGGCGGTTGCCTGCGCCCGGCCCGGTGCCGTTCAGATCCTGGCCCCAGAGCAGGAATTCGATGGCGTGGTAACCGGTCGTCACATTGGCTTCGACATCGCCCGCCTCGTGCAGGCTTTCGATGAGTTCCGGGGTGATCTTGGAGGCGTCGACCTCTTCACCACTGATCTTGATCTTCGGGTTGGCGATGATATTCGCAACATAAAGCTCGTTTTCGTCGCTTTCCGTGCCATAGGAACCATCGACGTAGTCGATCAGGCCTTCGTCCAGCGGCCAGGCGTTCACCTTGCCTTCCCAATCGTCAACGATCGGGTTGCCGAAACGATAGACTTCCGACTGTTGATAGGGAACACGTGCCTTGATCCAGGCTTCCCGCGCGGCCTTTAGCGATTCTTCGCTCGGTGTGGCGATCAATGCGTCGACGGCCTTATCCAGCGCCTTCGCTGTGATCAGCGAATCCTCGTATTTCGCATGTGCGACATCGGCATAGTGCTTGACAACAGCGGCCGCGTCGGTGGCAGCCTTTGCAGGAACCGCGGTGAAAGCCGCCGATGCGGCAAGAAGCGCGAAAGAAGCGCTGAGAATGGTTTTGCGGATCATGATCCCTCTCCTTGAGCAGGCATGAAATAACTTCACGCTGCGGCAAGCGAGTTCTGACCCAATCACAAACTTGTGTCAAACATTCTAGTTTAGAATGCTTTGAAACAAGCCCGTGCTGTATTTCCCAGGTAAAATCCCTGGATGCAAAATGCTTTTATGCTCTGCGTTTCATCAGGCAGAAGAAGAAACCGTCCGTATCTGTGGTTGCAGGCGTGAGCGTCACTGTCTTGCCGTCGGAAGAATGCGGTTTGTTGGCACTGCTGCCGAAAGTCGTTTGCCACCGCTCCAACGCCGAACCAATGGCAAAATCTGGATTTTGCTCACAGAAGCGACGGACCTGCTGTTCGTTTTCTTCGGGAAGCACCGAACAGGTTACATAGAGCAGCTCTCCGCCCGGGCGCACGAATCCCTTGGCCTGCGAAAGTGCCTCGCTCTGCTGTTGCACGCGCTCTTCCAGATTGCGCGCGGTCAGCCGCCATTTGGTGTCGGGGCGCCGCCGCCATGTTCCGGTTCCGGTGCAGGGGGCATCGACGAGAACGCGGTCGAATTTTTCCTGAAACGGCGTGAGGCCCGATGCGCGGTCATGAACCTGCACATTACGCGTGCCGGCCCGCTTCAGCCGTTCGATGATCGGCGCAAGGCGCTTGCGGTCGGCGTCGAAGGCGTGGACCTGACCCTTGTTGTTCATGCTGGCAGCCATGGCCAGCGTCTTGCCGCCGCCGCCTGCGCAATAATCGAGGATCTGATCACCCTCATGCGCGCCGGCGAGATCGGCGACGATCTGCGACCCCTCGTCCTGCACTTCGAACCAGCCCTTCTGAAAGGAGAGTTCGGCGGTGACGTTCGGCAGGCGGGATGGGCCTTCGCCTGCGGGAATGCGAACACCCTGACGGGCGATGTGCGTGGCCTCCGCGCCGCTTTCCTCAAGAACCTTCAAAACCTTTTCACGGGTCGCCTTCAAGGTGTTGGCACGCAGATCGAGAGTAGGGCGCTCATTGAGCGCCTGAGCCTCAGTCAGCCAGCGCTCCCCGAATGCGGTCTCGAAGGAAGATTGCACCCAATCGGGAATGTCGCCCTGAACATGGGCCGGCGCCTCGGCAAGGGAACGGGAGAGAAATGCCTGCTGTCTTTCAGCGTCCGGTGCGGCAGGCGCGAATTTGTCACCATCGAATTCCGCTGCCAGTTCCGTGAAGCTCTTGCCCCATTGACGCAACAGAACAGCGTAGCCGAGTGAGGTGGCGCTGTCGTCATCCATCAGCCAGGCGTGCGACAGTTTCATGCGCAACGCATCATAGACAATGTTGCCGATCGCGGCCCTGTCGCCCGACCCGGCGAAACGATGGGCAAGGCCCCAGTCCTTCAGAGCATCGGCGACGGGACGCCTGCGTCCCTCAATATCCGCCAATACTTCGATTGCTCCGGCCAAACGCCCGCCTAATCGCATTGTCTACCTCGTTTTCCTGACAAGTCCGGTTGGTAGACGCGAATGGCGGCGAGGGCAAGGCTCAATCGGCTTTGACGACCTCGTAGCAGACCTTGGCAGTGCCGGAGTTGATCATGCCGATGTTTTTGGCCGCAGCCTTGGAAAGATCGAGAACGCGACCCTTGATAAATGGCCCGCGGTCATTGATGCGAACGACAACGGCCTTGCCGTTGCGCGCGTTGGTAACCTTGACCTTGGTGCCGAACCGCAGGGAGCGGTGAGCGGCGGTCAGGTTGGCGGCGTTCATACGCTCGCCAGAAGCAGTCTTGGAGGTCAACGCATACCACGATGCGCCTCCACAACCATTTGCCGCATTCGCCTGAAGAGGCGCGATGATGGAACAGGCGGCGATAGTTGCAGCGGTGAAAGTTATACGACGGATATTCAAAACAGTGCTTCCCTGAAAATCGGCCCCGCGCCGATTGATTGTGCCCTTGCTAAACGGCCATGAACTGGCCTGAACGCCTTTTGATGCGAGATTGTAGGGCGAGGGAAAAATGGCGAAAAAAAGCTGATCTCAAATCACGAACTGTTACAGACTGCAACATTCGTGATCATCGGCCGGAAGCTGCCATTGCCGCGCCCGTTTGAAGAAGCGGAAAAAATAACGCAGAATCAATGCTCAATGGGAATGCTGTTGCAAGTCACGGCTTCGTGAATCCACTTCACGAAATGTGAGTGAAATATTTTTCTAATGACTATGATTTTAGTCATTTCGGCTTGGTTAATAAAATCCTAATTGGCTGAAATAAGACGAAAACCATCCGCAAAAGCGGGATTGGAAGGATTTTTCATCGCTTTTGGAGATGGCATTTTTCAGCCTCGCCAGAGGCCGTTTTCCCATAATTGTCGAAGCGAGGCCCTGTACTCCGGGAAGCGAAAATCGAAGCCCAGATCGCGAATTCTGGCGTTGGAAACGCGCTTGTTCTCGCCATAAAAAGAGCGCGCCATCGGTGTTAGATCGGCAGTTTCAAAGGCCTGTTCGGGTGGTGGTTCCACTCCCATCAGCGCTGCCGCGAAGCTTACCACATCCTGCGGGGGGCAGGGTTCATCATCGGTCACGTTGAATATGCCGCCTTCGTGTTTCTGTGCCAGGAAGGCAACCGCCGCGCCGATATCCTCCACGCGGATGCGATTGAATACCTGGTCCTTCTTCACCAGCCGCCGCGCCGTTCCCTTCTCAAAATTCATGAAGGCATTGCGCCCCGGGCCATAAATTCCGGATAGACGCAGGATGGAAAGCGGCGCGTCGGCGTCGCGGGCCGCTTCAGTCCATGCGGCCTCAGCCGCTACCCGCTCCACAGAACGTGGGGAAACGGGGCGGCAGGGTGTTGTCTCGTCCACCCAAGCGCCGCCGTGGTCGCCATAAACACCCACGGTAGAAAGATAAGCGATCCATGCCAGATTGGGCAGGAGCTTTTTCAAGTCGCCGCCCAGAAGCGGAAGCAGAGGATCGCCATCCTTGCCCGGCGCGACGGATTGTATGAGATGCGTGACATTGCCCATCGCAGCGACGAGCTCATCATTGAGCTGGACGCCGTCAAAGAGCAAGGGCGTCATGTGTGCGCTGGCGAGGCCAGAGAATTTGTCCTGACTGCGCGTGGTGCCGGAGATCCCTGCTGCTTGGGATTTCAGCGCGTTGGCAATGGCTTTCCCCGAATAACCCGCGCCAAAAATCATCACATGCATGGTTCACGCCTCTGCCAATTGCCATTCCATTTCCGCCTCCGGATCAGTCTCCGGTGCGCGCGTGGCAGAGTATGTACGGAATTCCTGTCTGTCCATAAGCCGCGATAAAGCCCATGCGGCCATGCCGCGTACCTCCGGCGAAGGGTCCGTTTCGGCAAGAGCCTTGCATCGTTCCACGAACTGCCGGTTTCCGGAGTTGCCGGCCGCAATCAGCACATTGCGGATAAATCGGCTACGGCCGATGCGTTTGACGGGAGAGCCACTGAAAAAGCTGCGGAAGGCAGCATCATCCAATGTCAGGAGGAAATCGATAGACGGATCTTTCAGATCATCGCGCGCCTGCAATTTCATTTCCGAGGCGCTGGCCGCGAACTTGTTCCATGGGCAGGCGGCGAGGCAATCGTCACAGCCGTAGATGCGATTGCCCATCATCGGCCGGAACTCATGCGGAATTGGCCCCTTGTGCTCGATGGTGAGATAGGAGATGCAGCGACGGGCGTCGAGTTGATAGGGGGCGGGAAAGGCCGCCGTTGGACAGGCATCAAGACAGGCCCGGCAGGAGCCGCAATGATCCTTCTCGGCCTCATCGAGACAGAGATCAGCGGTGGTGAACATGCTGCCGAGGAACAGCCAGGAACCATGGCTGCGGCTGACGAGGTTCGTGTGTTTGCCCTGCCAGCCGAGGCCGGCAGCGGCGGCGAGCGGTTTTTCCATCACCGGGGCGGTGTCGACGAAGACCTTCACATCCTCGCCGGCGCGTGCGGCAAAGCGCGTGGCGATTTCCTTCAGCCGCCCCTTGATGACGTCGTGGTAATCGCGATTGCGGGCATAGACCGAAATGGCTGCCTTGTCCCGTCTCGAGAGCAGATTGCGCGGGTCTTCGTCGGGACCATAATTGAGGCCGAACATGACGATGGAGCGTACATCGCTCCACAGCGTTTTCGGCTCCGCCCGCCGGGCCTCGGTTTCTTCCAGCCACGCCATCGTGCCGTGATAACCTTTGCCGAGAAATTCTCTCAGCCGTTCCGGTGCGAGCGGAATGCTGTCCGGCGCTGTGACGCGACATAGATCGAAGCCAAGCGAAAGGGCTTCCTGACGAATGAAATCCGTCAGTTTGCGCGCGCGTATCCGCTGCTTCTCGTCGGCAACGTCGATGGTAGTCTCTCCTGCGGGTTATTGCGCGTCATATATAGGCGCAGTCCCGGGCCGCAGCAAATAACCGAAAGGCTGAACTTAAAAGTCCAGATCGGCATAATGGGAGGAGGGGGCGAGGCGCGGAATACGCTCGCTCAGGAACGGCCGGAAGGACGGACGGGATTTCACCCGCTGGTACCATTCCTTGGCGATGGGCGCCTCGAGCCAGTTGATCTCGCCGAGATAATCCAGAACCGAAACCGCGGCTGCGGCGGCAAGATCGGCATAGCTCAGCCGATCACCCGCCAGCCATGTGCGCGAACCGGCCAGCCATTCCAGATACTTTATGTGCTGGCGGATATTGTTGCGGGCTGTGCGCAGCAATTTGGAATCCGGCGGGCCGCCGCCTTGCGCGGTCGTCATCTGCAATTTGTAAACACGCTCCCGTACCAGCGGCCGGGTCACGTCATTTTCCATCTTCTGCAGAAACCATTCCGTCAGGCGGCGAATTTCCGCGCGCTGAAACGGGTCTTCCGCCAGAAGACGCCTGTCACGCTTCAAAACCCCATGGGTTTCATCGAGAAATTCCGCAAGCACGTAAGGCCCGCTGAGGGAGCGCATATTGTCGTCGAGATAGACCGGCAGGGTGCCAGCCGGATTGAGCGCCAGAAACTCCCGCCGTCTTTCCCACGGTTGCTCCTCCACGAGATCGGTCTGGAACCCGTATTCCGCAAGGATCAGACGAACGAACCGGGATGCGGTCGACATCGGAGAGTGATAGAGAGTTGGCATCGGTACTCAATTTTTACGATTGGTTGTCATGATCGGCATCTGCCGGAAAACTTTTTCAGTTTCGCTTCATCAAGACGCTATAAGAGCTTGGCTACTTTAAAACAAGTTTAACGCAATTGCCTTCCATTGCCACTTTCCCCTGAAAAGAAGGATTCCCCATGGGTGACCAATCGATCATCAGCGCGCTTCTGCTGGGTATCATCGAGGGTCTGACGGAGTTCATTCCCGTTTCCTCAACGGCGCATGTGCTGCTGGCCGGGCACTTCCTCGGCTTCAAATCACCCGGCAACACCTTTGCGGTTCTCATCCAGCTCGGTGCGATCCTTGCGATACTTCTTGTTTATTTCCAAAAGCTTGTATCGATAGCGCTCGCTCTGCCGACAAGCGCGAAAGCGCGCCGCTTCGTGCTGGCCGTCGCTCTCGCCTTCCTGCCGGCGGCCATCATCGGCGCCTTGGCGCATGACTTCATCAAGACCGTGCTGTTTGAAACGCCCATGCTCATCTGCGTGGTGCTGATCATCGGCGGGGTCATTTTGCTTGCCGTCGACCGAATGCCGCTGAACCCGAAATATACCGACATCATGGATTATCCGCCGTCGCTTGCATTCAAGATCGGCCTCTTCCAGTGCCTCGCGATGATTCCCGGCACATCGCGTTCCGGCGCCACGATCGTCGGCTCGTTGCTGATGGGCACGGACAAGCGCTCCGCCGCCGAATTTTCGTTCTTCCTGGCGATGCCGACCATGCTCGGCGCGTTTACGCTCGATCTTTACAAGAACCGCGATGCCCTGAGTTTCGATGACGGCGCTCTGATCGCCGTCGGCTTCATCGCCGCTTTCGTCTCGGGTCTTTTTGTCGTTCGCTCGCTCCTGGATTTCGTCTCGCGACGGGGCTTCGCGCCCTTCGCCTGGTGGCGCATCGCCATCGGGTCTCTGGGACTTATCGCGCTTCTGGTCCTGGGCTAAGGCTTTAATTTATATGGTCTGAAAAAGAAAAAGCGCCCCGGAAAACCGGCGACGCTTTTTTTTAAACTTCTAAAGGCTGGTCAGTTGGTGCTGATCGAAGCCGTCGCACAGGGGTCCACGCCATAAGCCGGAGCACAACCGCTCTTGCCCGCTGCAACCGTGCCCGGTGCCATGAATGAACCCGCCAGAACCACCAAAGCCGCACACGCAAAAAAGAGTGCGATAGATCTGCCCATTTTATGATTGCCTTTCAGACGTTCGTTCGCGCGGATCGTGCCGCCGTGTGTGAATTGAGGGTTCGGGATATGTTTGGAATGTGGCGAATATCAATAAAGCAGCTTGTTGAATACCGGGTTAATGCGAAGTCTTTTCCACAGTTGCGCTTGTGCCACGCTTGCCTGCGGAGACCTTTCCGCCGTTAACCTTTTCCAGCGGCTCGCCGCTCCGATATTGATGTCGCCTCCTTCCCGTTATCGAAGGAGAAATGCACCGAAAGCGGTTTGGTTGCGATGAAGAATGCACAAAAAAAGCGGGAACAAGTCCCGCCTTTCAAGTAGGTGCCGCATGGCGGCAGAGCTCAGGCCGCCTTGCCCGCATTCGAGAACTGGCCGTGCGGGCGATATTGCACCATGTAGGACGGCAGAACAGACGCAACACGAACGGGCGTAATGCCGATGCCTTCCAGCGTCAGGCCGTTCTTTTCCGCCTCGGCGGAAACGACGTTGTCCTTTTTCAGCATGGTCACCTGATCGGATGTCAGCGGTGGCGTGATCAGCGGCACCATCGAAGCAACCTTGCCGATCATCGAGGCAACGCCGAAAGGCAGATTGACGAACGGACGTTCGCGATAGGTGGCGGCAAGAACGGCCTCAAGACAGTCGCGGAACGTCATCACATCCTGGCCGCCGAGCTCATAGATGGCGCCGGGTTTCAGCTTGCCGTCAACGCTACGGGCGACCGCCTCCGCGACATCCTCGACATAAACCGGCTGGAACCTGGTTTTTCCGCCACCGATCAACGGCAGGAAGGGCATGCCGCGGGCCATCTTCGCGAACTTGTTGAAGAAATCATCTTCCGGTCCGAAGATGATCGAAGGACGCAGGATAACGGCGGCGGGCAGAACGGAATGGATAGCAGCTTCGGCGCGGCCCTTGGTGCGGCCGTAACCCGTGGACGAACTGGCTTCCGCGCCGATGGCGGAAATATGCGTCAGCGTGGCGCCGGCATCGCGGGCGGCCTCGGCGATGGCTTTCGCGCCGAATTCCTGCACGGCGTCAAAGGTGTTGCGGCCACTTTCGGTCAGGATGCCGACGCAATTGACCACATGATCCGCATCTTCCACGGCTTTGACGACGGAATCGCGGTAACGCAGGTTGGCCTGCGCAAAGGAAATCTGGCCGACATTGCCAAGCGGCTGCAAAAAGCCGGCGAGATCGGGTCGGCGCACGGCGACACGAATGCGATAACCGCGCTTGGCGAGCAGTCTCACCACATGCCGCCCGACAAAACCCGAACCGCCGAATACGGTGACGAGGGGGGGAAGGTTGGCCAAGGTCATGGGAGGCTCCTCAGAAGCTGTCGATAAAGCGTTTTTCAGTCTCTTAGCCCAAAGCCGCGCGCACGGGAAGAGATGTTCTCGCCGGGGAGAGGCGGGTTTGGGACATAGGGTTGACGACCGTCAAATTCCCTCGACGATCACCATTTCCGCATCCGCGACTTCCTGGCGGATTTTGGCGGCTGCCTGGTATTCGGGGGAATTATAGCAATCGATGGCGTGTTGCACCGAAGGAAACTCGATGACGACGTTGCGCGCCCGTGCCTTGCCCTCAAGCTCGGTCAAAGCACCGCCACGAGCGAGGAAATTCGCACCGAACCGCTCGAAGGCGGGTTTTGCCGTTGAGACGTAGTCCTTGTAACGCTCGCTGTCGCGAACATCGACGCGGGCGATCCAATATCCCTTTGCCATTTCATCTCCTCCCGTCGTCATTATTGATTGGCTGGAAAGCTGGCGCGCAGCATGTCATCGAGAATGGCGCGGGCCGCCGCTTTGGGATCTTCCGCCCTGACGATCGGTCGGGCGACAACCAGATGGCTCGAACCCGCCTTGATGGCGTCGTAAGGCGTCATCACCCGTTTCTGATCGCCGAGATCGGCGCCCGCGGGGCGAATGCCGGGGGTAACGACCGCAAGATCGGGGCCGAGGATTTCGCGCACGGCGGTCGATTCTTCCGCCGAGCAGACGATGCCGCCCATGCCCGCCTCGCGCGCCTGTTCCGCGCGGCGCAGCACCAGCGAACGGGCATCCGCGGCGTAACCGGCTTCGGCCAGATCGCTGTCGTCCATCGACGTCAGCACCGTGACACCGAGCAGGCAGAGGCCGGAACCTTCCGCCGCCTTGACGGCAGCGCGCATGGCTTTGGGATAGGCATGCAGCGTCAGCATCGACATGCCCATCCGGGCGATGTTTTCGACACCGGAGGCGACGGTGTTGTCGATATCGAGCAGCTTCATGTCGAGGAAGACCTTCTTGCCGCTTTGGACAAGGTCGCGCGCGAATTCCAGACCGCCGGCGAAGACGAGCTGATAACCGATCTTGTAGAAAAGAACCTCGTCGCCGATTTTTGAAACGATGTCTTCGGCCTGTTGCACAGTCGGAACATCGAGCCCGACGATGAGTTTTTCGCGCGCGGTCATTGTCTTATCCCTGCCATGTTTCCATTGCCGTCCAGTCGCATGCGGGGGAGGCGGCTGCAAGTGAAAAGTCGGCGATGGAGAAGCGAAAGAGATTGCCGCCGCCGGGTGGCTGGTCCTCGCTGCGGCTGATGCGGCGGCCTTCTATATGGCATTTCAGAAGTGTGCCCACACCGCCATGGCCGACAAAGGCGATAGGCCGCTGTGTATCGTGCCGGTCAAGAAGAGCTCTGACGGCATTGACAATCCGCGCCTGCGCATCGATTGCCCGCTCCCAGCCGCGAAAACTTTCCTGCGGGTGAGCGAAGAACCAGTCCGCCGCCTTCTCGAATTCCGGTGGCGTCAGGAAACCGGTGGAGGACCGGTCGTTTTCATGCATCTCCTCGACGATTTCTATCTCCGCTCCGGATGTCTCGGCAAGGATACGGGCGGTTTCAATCGCCTTCGTCTCGGCGCTGCAAACGATATGGCGCAATGCCAGCGCCCAAGGCAGGCGGCCTGCCTCTCGCGCCCGCTCGGCACCTCTTTCCGAAAGCCCCCATTGAGGAACGGGAACAGCCCGATCTATTCTGACCTGGGGGTGGGTAATGTAGAGAGCATGCACGGCAATCGGTCCCCAAAAGGCCATGGAAAGGGCATCGACACCCTAACCATGCGCTACGACCGGGAAATGACGGATTTTCTCGATCTGCCGGACGTCAGGCCCGAGTATAGGTCCACAGTTGCGCCGGCGGAATATTGCGCACGATGAAATCGAAATGACGAATGTGGTAAAGATGCGGCTGTGCGACGATCGGCGAGATCGGGCCATAGGATATCTGCACCACGGGGCGGCCATGCGGCACGCGCTTCAGCAATTCGTCGAGAAGCTTGATGCGGGCGGCCATCGGAAAATTCAGCATGGGCACGGCTGAAATGACACTGTCGAACATCTGATGCCCGTGTTCGCCGAGCGTCGCATCGAGATCGAAGGCATCCCCATTGACGAAGTTGACGCCGGGGTAGCTTTTGAGCAGCTGATTATAGAAATCGGTCGAATATTCGATGGCGGTCAAATTCTCCGGCTTGATGCCGCGCGCCAGGATGGCCTTGGTGATGACACCCGTGCCTGGGCCGAGTTCAAGAACCGGCAGGCCGGAATGGGGATTGATGACACTCGCCATCTTTTTCGCTGTGATGGCCGATGTCGGTACGATGGCGCCGACTTTTTTCGGCTGGCTGACCATGCCCTTGAAAAAGCGGATTTCTTCCTCGAATTTCTGTTCAAGGCGTTGCTTCAGGTTAAGTGCCATAATTCCCCTCAGATGCATTTGGTCATTGTCAAAAAACTGTTACGCAATGTTGATCCCATTTGGCGCAAAAACAAGGCAAAATGTCGTAACTGGAAAAATTCGGTTTTCGTTTGAAATGCGCGTTACTCGAATCAAAAAACGCCGGGGAGCGATCCACCGGCGTTTTTGATTGAATTGGCAAAAAACAGCCGTTTAAACGCGCATCGGCATCAGAACATAGAGGGCATCATCGCCGGCCGTGTCGCGAACGAGCGTCGGCGATCCGGCATCTGCCAGCAGAAAAATCGCATCCTCGCCTGAAAGCTGCGACGTGATGTCGAGGAGGTATTTGGCATTGAAACCGATTTCCATCGAATCATTGTTGTAACCAACGGCCACTTCTTCAGTAGCGCTTCCTGAGTCTGGATTGTTGACGGTGAGCGTCAACTGACCGTCAGTTAGCGCCAGCTTCACCGCGCGGCCGCGCTCGGAAGAAATCGTCGAAACACGGTCTACGGCCCGGGCGAAGGTCTGGCAATCGACGCGCATTTCCTTGTCGTTGCCGGTGGGGATCACGCGCTGATAGTCCGGGAAGGTGCCGTCGATCAGCTTCGAGGTCAGAACGACCGAGCCGACTGTCAGGCGGATCTTCGCATCCGAGACTTCGACGGTGACTTCCAGTTCCGGATTGTCCATTAGCTTCTGCAATTCACCGACAGTCTTGCGCGGAATGATGATGCCAGGCATGCCTTCGGAACCGGACGGCGCATCCACATCGGCGCGTGCCAGACGGTGACCATCGGTTGCGACAGCGCGCAGCTTCAGCTCGCCATTGCTTTCGATGGTGTGGAAGAAGATGCCGTTCAGGTAATAGCGTGTCTCTTCCGTCGAAATCGCGAATTGCGTGCGGTCGATCAACATCTTCAGATCGGTCGCCTTCAGCTTGAAGGTGTGGCTGAAGGTGCCGGCGGTCAGGTCAGGGAAATCCGCCTCGGGCAGGCATTGCAGCGAGAACTTCGAGCGGCCGGACGCGACGGTCATGGAGGAACCGTCCGGATTGGTCGCCAAAAGCACCTCGGAACCATCCGGCAGCTTGCGCACGATTTCATAAAGCAGGTGTGCCGGCACGGTGGTGGCGCCCGCCTGCTCCACCATGGCCGGGGTCGCTTCGGTGATTTCGAGATCGAGGTCGGTCGCCTTCATGTCAAGATTGGCGCCGGAAGCGCGCAGCAGAACGTTCGACAGGATCGGGATCGTGTTGCGACGCTCGACGACCCGGTGGACGTGGTTCAGCGATTTCAGAAGGTTCGACCGCTCAAGAGTAATACGCATGGACACTACCGCTTTCAACCGTTGCGAACCGGCCACCGCCGGATCGGCAAGAAGAGTCTTCACCGGCAAATGCCGGATAATGTGGACGGGCAAAATGGCAGAGTTATTGCGGAGAATGCAAGAGCCGAGTTCGTCTGCCGCGGGTCATTTTGCTGCTATACAACATGATCCACAGGCTGGCGCCGCCCGTTGCCCTTGTTCGCCGGTTTTCAATTGCCCATAAAGAGGAATAACTGGACCGACCGGCCGGAAATGATCGGCAAGAATGATTGGAAGCCGTGTGACGGAAGAAACATCGAAGATTGACGCCAGGCAGGCGGTGAAGGAATTCAGGATCGGGGCTGCCACAATTCCCGCGCGTCCGCTGGAGTGCGCGCTTTATCTCGTCGCCACCCCCATCGGCAATCTGGGCGACATCACCATTCGCGCGCTGGAGACGCTGGCTTCTGCTGATGTTCTCGCCTGCGAGGATACCCGCGTCACGCGCATCCTGCTCGAGCGTTACGGTATCCGCACCCGTCCGTTTGCGTATCACGAGCACAATTCGAATGAAGTGGGGCCAAAGCTCATCGCGGCGCTGGAAGCAGGAAAATCCGTGGCGCTGGTGTCGGATGCGGGAACGCCGCTTGTTTCCGATCCTGGTTACCGGCTTGGCCAGCTTGCACTCGAGGCCGGGCATCGCGTCGTGCCGGTGCCGGGCGCCTCGGCGCCGTTAGCCGCGCTGGTCGGTTCGGGCATGCCAAGTGACGCCTTCCTGTTTGCGGGTTTCCTGCCGGTAAAGGACCGCGGCAAGCGCGACCGTTTTGCCGAACTGGCGAAAATCCCCGCGACCCTCATTTTTTTTGAATCACCGCATCGCATCAGCGCTTCCATCAAGGTCGCATCGGAAGTGCTTGGCCGTGAGCGCCGTGCCGTGGTCTGCCGCGAGCTGACCAAGACGTTCGAGGAATTCCGCCGCGGCACGCTCGGTGAGCTTGCGGATTACTATGACGGTGACCGTGTGGTGAAGGGCGAGATCGTGCTTCTGGTGGAGCCGCCTTCCTATGACGAGATTCCCGATATCGAGGATGTCGAGAAGCTGCTGAAGGATCTGGTCGCCACCATGCCCGCTGCAAGGGCTGCAGGCGAAGCGGCGAAGCTGACGGGCCTGCCGCGCAAGGAGCTTTATCAAAGGCTGCTGGACATGAAGGAAGCGGATGGCCGCTGACTGGCGAAACGATAAAAGGCGAAAAGCCGAGCGGCGTGGTCATGCTGCGGAATATTGGGCGGCACTTTTTCTGCTGCTGAAGGGATATCGCATTCTCGCCATTCGTTATCGCACCCGGCTGGGGGAGATTGACCTTGTCGCCCGCAAGGCGGACGTCGTCGCGTTTGTGGAGGTCAAGGCCCGGCCGTCCGGCATCAGCGCGATCGATGCCGTCGGCTTTCATTCGCAGCAACGCATCCGGGCGGCTGCGGACCTGTGGCTGGCCCGCCACGGCGATGCCGGGCGGCTTTCACTGCGCTTCGATATCGTCGCCATTCTGCCGCGAGGTCTGCCGCAGCATTTTATCGATGCCTTTTGAAGGGGAGACGATGTCCACCGAGCGTGAAAAAATGGCCGCGGGCGAATGGTACAGCTGCATGGATGGCGAGCTGGATATATTGCGCCGGCGCGCACGAGGGGCCGTCCACCAGCACAATACGATGCCACCGGATGAGCGCGGGGCAATTGCACCGCTGCTGCGCGCGCTGTTTAATTCCGTCGGGGAAGGCACGTTTCTCGAAGCGCCGTTTCATTGCGCTTACGGCTTCAACATCACGCTCGGAAAAAATGTATATCTCAACGCGGGCTGCACCATTCTCGATTCCGCTAAGGTAACGATAGGCGACGGCGCGATGCTGGGGCCTGCGGTGCAGATTTACTGTGCGGAACACCATCGCGACCCGGTGCCGCGTGCCCAAGGCATTGAAATCGCAAAACCCGTGACCATCGGTCGCGACGTCTGGATCGGCGGTGGAGCGATTCTGCTTGCGGGCGTGACAGTGGGTGACGGTGCGATTGTCGGTGCCGGTTCGGTCGTCACACGCGACGTCGCTGCAGGCGTGACGGTGGTCGGGAACCCTGCGCGGCCCCTGAAACGCACATCCGACTGAGATTTTCATCCGCCGCTGTAATAAATCTGACATGGAACTGTCAAAGAGGCGTCATTGAACCCCTCTATTCGCATCCTCACCCCAATAAATGGTGGAGAGGATTTGATATGTTCAAGAAGATTTCCATGGCCGCTGTGGCCGTCAGCATCTCCGCGACCTCTTCCATGGCTGCGACCAACATCACCTGGTGGCATGGCATGGGCGGCCGTAACGGCGAAGTCATCAACGAAGTCGCCCAGAAATTCAACGAAGCCCAGAAAGAATGCGCGCTGACGCCGGTTTCCAAGGGCTCCTATGAAGAAGCTCTCGCCAGCGGCATCGCAGCTTTCCGTTCGGGCGAACAGCCGAACATTCTTCAGGTTTTCGATGCAGGTGCTGCCACCATCATCAACGCCAAGGGCGCGGTCATTCCTGCCGAAGACCTGATCACCAAGGCCGGTTACAAGTTCGATCGCGACGCCTTTATCAACGGCGTGCGCTACTTCTACGCTGCCGCTGACGGCAAGTTCGTCGGCATGCCGTTCAATTCCTCCGCTCCCATCATGTACATCAACGACGAGGCCCTGAAGAAGGCTGGCGTCGAAGCTCCGAAGACCTGGGAAGACTTTGAAAAGGTCGCCCCGAAGCTGAAGGAAGCCGGCTATATTCCGCTCGTCCAGTCGCAGCTGACCTGGCAGTTCACGGAGAACTTCTTCTCGCGTAACAACATCCAGTTCGCCACGAACAACAATGGTTACGACAGCGTCACCGACACCAAGCTCAAGGTCACCGACCCGAACCTCGTCATGATGTTCGAGAAGCTGAAGGACTGGAAGGACAAGGGCCTGTTTGCCTATTACGGCGCCGGCTGGAACGACAACCAGAAGCCCTTCGAAGAAGGTAAGGTAGCACTCTGGATCGGTTCGTCGGGTTCCTTCGGGGGCCTTCAGAAGACGGCCACAATGCCATTCTCGGCAACTTTCCTCCCTTACTGGGGCTCCATCAAGGGCGCGGGTACCAACTCCTTCATCGGCGGCGCTGCCCTCTTTGCAATGTCGGGCAAGTCCGAAGCCGAAAACAAATGCGTGGCCGACTTCTTCCAGTTCCTGACCTCGCCGGAAATCCAGGTCTTCTATCACAAGGCAACCGGTTACGTCGCCATCACCAAGGCCGCTTATGAAAAGGCCAAGGCTGAAGGCTACTACAAGGAAAAGCCGGTCGCCGAAGTCGGCATCCAGCAGCTGTCACTGCAGGGTGGCGACTGGTCCAAGGGTTATCGCCTCGGCTTCTACCCGCAGATCCGCGCCGTGATGGAACGCGAATATAACCGCATCTTCTCCGGCGAAGTCACGCCGAAGGCTGCTTTCGAAATCATCGAGAAGGAAGGAAACGACCTTCTGGCCCGCTTCGCCAAGACGGCCGGCTGATCGATCTCTTCGAAACCGTTGATCTTGTCGAGCCTCCTTTCTGACGGAAGGGAGGCTCACTTCTGGATAAGGAGGCGCAAGCGTGGCCTATACATCGTCTCAACCGCGCCGGTTTTTCTCCGGTCGGTCCGCAAAGGCTGGAAAACCCGCCAAGCCCGCAGAAGCCGGCATGAAGCGCGTGCAGTTCTCCTCGTCCTTTGTGCCCTACCTGTTTCTGGCACCGCAGCTTGCGGTGATTTTCATCTTCTTCTATTGGCCATCCGTTCAGGCCATCCATTCGTCTTTCTATATCGAAGACCCGTTCGGGTTCGGCGCTTCCTTCGTTGGACTCGCCAATTATTCGGATGCGATCTTCAGCCCCGAATATCTCAGCATCGCGAAATTCACGGTAGTCTTCACCGTGCTCGTCACCTTCTTTTCGCTGGCGCTCGGCCTGCTGCTCGCCGTTAAGGCGGATGCGGTCATTCGCGGCAGTTCGACATACAAGACGCTGCTGATTTCCGTTTACGCCATTGCGCCGCCGGTAGCCGGCCTTATCGGCATGATGTTTTTCGACCAGCATATCGGCCCTTTCGTGAAGATGGCCGCGTTTCTTGGCTGGGACATGAAGGTCGGCCTCAATTATTTCGATACGGCCTTTGCCATGATCGTTGTCGCGGTCTGGAAGCAGATTCCTTACAACTTCATCTTCTTCCTCTCCGGTCTCCAGGGCGTTCCGGTCTCCGTGCGGGAAGCCGCGTCCATCGATTGCCGTTCGGGCTTTCGCCGGTTCTGGACCGTCATCATGCCGCTCCTGGCGCCCACGGCCTTCTTTCTGCTGATCATCAACATCACTTATGCGCTCTTCGACACCTTCGGCGTCATTGACGTGATGGTGAAGGATAAGGCCGCCAACAATCCGATCACGCTGGTCTACAAGGTGTTCCTCGACGGCTTCCGCGGCAATGACATCGGCGGTTCCTCGGCCCAGTCCGTCATCCTCATGCTGGTCGTTTTCGTCCTCACCATCATCCAGTTCCGCTTCATCGAGAAGCGCATCCATTACAATTGAGGGAAAAGACGATGTACAAGACCAAACCCCTCGATCATCTGGTGCTGATCATTGGCGCATTGTTTCTAATCCTGCCTGTTGTCGTGGCCTTCATGACGTCCACCCACACGGCGGCTGAAATTCACCGCAGCGGCCTTGCGATCATTCCCGGCGACAATTTCATCGAAACCTATGAGAAGGTCCTTACCCAGAAGGGTGGTTTCACCGGACAGGTTACAGGCCTGAACATGGTGTTGAATTCGCTGATCCTCGGCATCGGCTTTGCCGTCGGCAAAATTGTCCTGTCGATGACGGCGGCCTATGCGATCGTCTATTTCCGCTTCCGTTTTGCGACGCTCGCCTTCTGGATCATTTTCACCACGCTGCTTCTGCCGCTCGAAGTGCGCATCATGCCGTCCTACGAGGTAATGAGCAAACTCGGACTGTTGAACTCCTATACCGGTCTGATCGTGCCGCTTCTCGCTTCGGCGACGGGCACCTTCTATTTCCGGCAGTTCTTCAAATCCGTGCCTGAAGAGCTGCTGGAGGCTGCCCGTATCGATGGTGCGGGGCCAGTGAAATTTTTCGTCGACGTTCTCATTCCGCTGTCGCGCACCATGATGGCGGCGATCTTCATCATCATGTTCGTCTATGGCTGGAATCAGTATCTCTGGCCCATGCTGATGACGACGGATGAGAGTTTCTTCACCCTGATGCGTGGCATCAAGTCGATCCTGCAGGTCTGGGTCGGTTCGCAAATCCCCGATTACAACGAAGCTTTCGCGCTCGCCGTGCTGGCCATGCTGCCACCCGTGCTGATCGTCGTTATTTTCCAGCGCTGGTTCATCAAGGGCCTGACCGAGAGCGATAAATAAGGAGACCGAAATGGCCGCGATAGAAATCAGTCAGGTCTGCAAGGATTATCATGGCGGCGTGCGCGCCGTGCATTATGTCGATATCGACATCAAGGACGGCGAGTTCATCGTTCTCGTCGGTCCCTCCGGCTGCGGCAAGTCCACGCTTTTGCGTATGGTCGCCGGGCTTGAGGATATTTCAGAAGGCACGGTGAAGATCGGCGACCGGGTGGTCAACCAGACCGATCCGGCCGACCGCGATATCGCCATGGTCTTCCAGAACTACGCGCTTTACCCGCATATGTCGGTACGCGAGAACCTGGAGTACGGGCTGAAGAACCGCAGGACACCCAAGGCGGAAATTGACGCCCGTGTGGCTGAAGCGGCGCGTATGCTGCAACTCGAACCCTATCTGGACCGCAAGCCACGCGCCCTTTCCGGTGGTCAGCGGCAGCGCGTCGCCATGGGGCGCGCGATCGTTCGCAAGCCTGCTGCCTTTCTGTTCGACGAACCCCTGTCCAATCTCGATGCCAAGCTGCGTGTTTCCATGCGCGGCGAAATCAAGCGGCTGCAAAAACGTCTAGGCACGACATCGATCTACGTTACCCATGACCAGTTGGAAGCCATGACGCTGGCCGACCGTCTCGTCGTGCTGAATGGCGGCCGTATCGAGCAGATCGGTGCGCCGCTGGATGTCTATCACACGCCTGCCTCAACCTTCGTCGCAAGTTTCATCGGCTCTCCGGCCATGAATCTTCTCAGCGCCGAATTGCACGGCGATAGCCTTGCCATCGGGCCGTCGCTGTTTGCGCTCAATGGCTTCGCCCCCACGTCCGGCCCGGTGACTGTTGGAATGCGGGCGGAAGATTTTCGTCTCGCTGCTGCTGACGCCCAGGGTTTCGCACTTCGGGTGGATTATATTGAGGAGTTGGGTTCGCAACGCCTTATACACGGCATGATCGGCGATCAGAGCCTGACCGTGGCCTTTCCGGCTGACGTCGAGGTTCCGTCCGCGCTTTCGGTGACGATTGCTCCGGAAAAATTGCACTTCTTCGCCAGCGAAACTGGCAAGCGTATCGCCAGCAGAGCGGAACAGACGGTGTTGCAGGACGCTCAACTGGCGACGGCCTGAGTTCGTCACCTGAAATCGGCGCGATGGCTAAAATTGCGCCGATTGTCAAAACTGGTTTGTTACGATCCCGATGATAAAAGGCCTCCAATATTTCACGGGGGTTTTCTCATATGTCGTTCAAAATGATGTTCGCGGCGGCCGCAACCATGGCTATCCGTACGGTGCCGATATTGCCGGCCTATCTGCGTCGGAAAAAAGACGACGCCGTGGTCAGCGCATCCTGCACCGATCTGCGGCTTCAGCCGGCGCCTATCAATCCTGAATGGATCATTGCCGGCAACCCGCAGGCACGTGCTGCGGATCATTCCCGAAGCGGCGACCGTGCCTCAAGCACTGCCATGTGGGATTGCACTGCAGGCGAATTCCGCTGGTTCTTCGGCTGGGATGAGACCGTCTATATTCTGGAAGGCGAGGTGCATGTGACGGCCGAGGACGGCTCGGTCAGCATCCTGCGGGTCGGTGACGTCGCTTATTTCAGGGCCGGAACATGGGCCACCTGGCGTGTTGATCATTATGTGCGCAAGGTTGCCTTCATGCGTCGTCCGTTCCCCACGGCGCTGGCATTTGCCTATCGCGTCAAGAACAAGCTGTTCGCCGGTCGCTCCTACAAGCTGGCAGCCTGAGCCGTCGCCCATGCCGTTGGCGGGCGCGGGTGTGCCTTCGCCGCAGGAATTATGAAGGTTCAATAAAACTCACAGAAACCACGGCTCGCAGCAGTTGCGTTTGAATGGTCGCTGCCCTACATCTTTCAAGTTTTCTGAAGCATTTCCGGGTCTCTTCCGGTCCTGCCGGAACGCTTGAAAGATGAGACACGGCATGGCGGATCGCAGGCGTCCGTATGCTGCGAGAGGAACATGCGCATGGCGAAGATCAAGAACGTCGCGATCCAGATGGATCATGTCTCAGGCATCAACATCGGCGGTGATTCCACCTTCGCCATGAGCCTTGAAGCGCAGGCGCGCGGATATCGGCTGTTCCATTACACGCCCGACCGCCTTTCCATGCGCGATGGCAAGATTTACGCGACCGTCGAGCAGATGGAGCTGCGCGACATCAAGGGTGACCATTTCTCGCTTTCCGAACCGGAGCGCGTCGATCTGTCCACGATGGATGTCATCCATCTGCGTCAGGATCCACCGTTCGACATGGCCTATATCACCTCCACCCATCTGCTGGAGCGCATTCATCCGAGGACCCTGGTGGTCAATGATCCCGCCTGGGTGCGCAATTCGCCGGAGAAGATCTTCGTCACCGAATTCGCGGATCTCATGCCGAAGACGCTGATCACGAAGGATGTCGCGGAAATCGCGCGCTTCCGCAACGAAATGGGCGATATCATTCTCAAGCCGCTTTATGGCAATGGCGGTGCGGGCGTCTTTCATTCAGCGCGGGACGACCGCAATTTCTCCTCGCTGCTGGAAATGTTCGGTCAGATGTTCCGCGAACCTTACATTGCTCAGGAATATCTGCCCGACGTCCGCAAGGGCGATAAACGCATCCTGCTGGTGGATGGAGAGCCGGTGGGTGCGATCAACCGCGTTCCAGCGGAAAACGACGCCCGTTCCAACATGCACGCTGGCGGCCGCCCTGAGCCTACGGAACTGACCGCGCGCGAAAAGGAAATCTGCCGCCGTATCGGCCCCGCCCTGCGCGAGCGTGGTTTCCTGTTCGTTGGAATTGATGTCATTGGCGATTACCTCACCGAAATCAACGTCACCTCGCCGACCGGCATTCGAGAGGTGCGGAAATTCGGCGGCGCCGATGTGGCGAGCCTGCTGTGGGACGCCATCGAGAAAAAGCGCGAAGCTCAGGATTTTTGATAAGACATAAATCGCTCTCGGTTTGTTCCGGCTATACAACTCGATACAACTAAAATACAGCGGATGCGATAAATTGTTCGCTGGATGTTCTTGTTTTATTCTTTGAGCTGTGGCACGTTGCTTGGCAATGGTCGTGGATGGGCATAAGGCTCTGAAAGCGCGGCGGTTTGCGGGGGCAGGCCATGGTGGCACGGGTCAATACGGTGGCATTTCAGGGCATAGAGGGTGTGCCTGTCGAGGTGCAGGTCATGGTCGCACCGGGAAGGGTCGGCATCCAGATTGTCGGTCTGCCGGATAAAGCCGTCGCCGAAAGCCGGGAGCGCGTGCAGGCGGCATTACATGCCTCAGGCTTGGCGCTGCCGGCAAAGAAGGTCACGGTCAATCTTGCCCCTGCCGATCTGCCGAAGGAAGGATCGCATTTCGATCTTCCCATTGCCCTTGGCCTCATGGCTGCCCTGGGAGCCATACCGGCCGAAGCGCTGGGGCGTTACGTGGTCCTTGGCGAACTCAATCTCGATGGTACTATCGGCTTGGTTGCGGGCGCGCTTCCGGCAGCGATCGGGGCCAATGCGCTTGGAAAGGGACTGATTTGCCCGGCTGACAGCGGCCCGGAGGCGGCATGGGCCGGAGCCGGGATCGATATTCTCGCCCCGCGCAGCCTGATTGCGCTCGCTAATCACTTTCGTGGCACGCAGATTCTCTCGCGCCCGACGCCCGCCATTCGCGCCAATCCGGTCAATCTGCCTGATCTAGCTGACATAAAGGGGCAGGAGAGCGCCCGGCGGGCGCTGGAGGTGGCAGCCGCCGGCGGCCATAATCTGCTGATGGTCGGCCCGCCCGGCTCGGGAAAATCCATGCTCGCCGCCCGCTTGCCTTCGATCCTGCCGCCGCTGGAGGCGGCAGAACTGCTGGAAGTGTCCATGGTCCATTCCATTGCCGGCCAATTGTCGGGTGGCAAGCTTTCGGATCGCAGGCCCTTCCGCACGCCGCATCATTCCGCCACCATGGCGGCCCTGATCGGCGGCGGGCTGCGGGCCAAACCGGGCGAGGCTTCGCTTGCTCACCATGGCGTTCTTTTTCTGGATGAGTTCCCGGAATTTTCGCCGCAGGTGCTGGATGCCCTGCGTCAGCCGCTCGAAACCGGCGAATGCATTATTGCGCGAGCCAATCACCGTGTCAGCTATCCCGCGCAAATCCAGCTTGTCGCGGCAATGAATCCCTGCCGTTGCGGTATGGCGGGAGAGCCGGGTTTTACCTGTGCCAGAGGCCCACGTTGTGTGGCAGACTATCAGGCTCGCATTTCTGGCCCGCTGCTCGATCGCATCGACATCCGTATCGACGTTCCCGCCGTTTCCGCCGCCGATCTCATTCGGCCCGTGACGGCCGAACCGAGCGCCGTGGTCGCGGCGCGCGTCGCCGAAGCGCGCCTTGCTCAGCAGGAACGTTATGCGGCAGCGGGCTTCCCTGCCATCCGCACCAACGCCCGCTGCACGACAGCAATGATCGAAAAATACGCCGAACCGGACCAGTCCGGGCTGCAATTGCTGCGTGATGCGGCGGAGCGCATGAAGTTTTCCGCGCGCGGTTACCATCGCATTCTCAAGGTGGCCCGCACCCTGGCGGATCTGGATGGCAGGCAAACGGTTGGGCGTATCCATATTGCCGAAGCAGTGTCCTATCGTATCGCCGGCGAAAGGCTAACCGCCGCGGCGTAAAACCAGCTAAGGGCACTTTGTCTGGGAAGGACGCTTATGCCTGCCGGTCAATCAGGCGGTTCCGGGAATGACGGGTAAAATGCTGTTTGGACAGCTCGGTAGCTGATGGGCCGAATGAGGGGGCCTTGAAACGGAAGTGCCGCCGGCAAACAGGCGGCACGTCAAATATTCGCTCTTCCGCAACCGGGTGCCGAGAAGGGGCTAGAGCCCAAGCCCTTCGAAAAGTGCTGTCGAAAGATAACGTTCCGCGAAGGAGGGAATGATGATGACAATGTTCTTGCCGGCATTTTCCTCACGCGCACCGACCTTGATTGCCGCCGCCAGCGCCGCACCCGAGGAGATGCCAACGGGCACGCCTTCCAGCCTCGCCGCCAGACGTGCGGTTTCGAAAGCCTCATCATTGGTGACGGTTACGATCTCGTCATAAATGCCGGTGTCGAGAATGGCGGGGGCAAAACCGGCGCCGATGCCCTGAATTTTGTGGGGGCCGGGGTTGCCACCGGAAAGAACGGGGCTGTCGGCGGGCTCCACCGCAATCACCTTCACCTCGGGCTTGCGGGATTTCAGAACCTGACCCGTGCCGGTGATCGTGCCGCCGGTGCCGATACCCGAGACCAGAATATCAACCGTGCCTTCGGTGTCGTTCCAGATTTCTTCAGCCGTCGTCTTGCGGTGGATCTCCGGATTGGCGGGGTTTTCAAACTGCTGCGGAATGATGGCGTCAGGCAGGGTTTCTGCCAGTTCCTGCGCTTTGGCGATGGCGCCCTTCATGCCCTTCGGGCCTTCGGTCAGCACCAGTTCCGCGCCCAGGAGAGCCAGCATTTTCCGACGCTCGACCGACATGGTTTCAGGCATGGTCAGGATCAGCTTGTAGCCTTTCGCGGCGGCAGCGAAGGCGAGCGCAATCCCCGTATTACCGGAGGTCGGTTCCACCAGCGTCGTCTTTCCGGGCGTAATCTTGCCCTGGGCTTCCAGAGCTTCAATCATGGCGACGCCGATGCGGTCCTTCACCGAAGCGATGGGATTGAAAAATTCGAGCTTGGCAAGAAGGTTGGCCTTCACGCCTTTTTCCTTCGCCAGCTTGTCGAGCCGCACGATCGGTGTATCGCCGATTGTTTCCGTAATCGAGGAATAGACGCGTCCGCGTCCGGGCTTTCTGGCTTCCGGCATGATGCTCTCCTGTGTAAAGACCGCAAGATTTGAGCGGCAGAATAGGAGCAATAACCTCCGCAAGCTAGCGAACGTTCGTCCTAATATCCGTGAATTGCGGGAATAATTTCACGCCAGATCGCGGAAATGCACGAATTTGTTTTACGTGCTGCGGATGGCGATCATCGTCGCTGTTCCAGCCAGAATACCCGCCGCGGTGCGGTTGAGAATTGTCAGGGCGCTCGGTCTTTTCAGGAGGTTGCGCGCTTTGGCCGCAAGCAGGATGTAAGGCAGGAGAACCGCCATCAGCACGACAAAGGTGATGGCAAGAAGCGTCGCATATTCCGAAGGGCCGATCACGCGGATGTCGATCAGCGTCGGCACCAGCGCCACATAAAAAAGCATGGTTTTTGGATTGCCGAGGGTGATCAGCAGGCCGGACAGGAAGGACATGGACATGCTCGTGCTCTTCTTCGCCTTCAGGTCCTGCGGCAAGAGACCGGCGGTCCAGAGCTTCCAGGCGATATAGAGAAGATAGGCCGCACCTGCAAATTTCAGGACCATGAAGGCCTCCTGAAAGGTCTGCGCGACGAAGGCCAGCCCCAGGATCACAGCGGTCAGATAGATCATGTCGCCAAGCACCAGCCCGAGACCCATAAAAAAGGTTTCCCGAAAGCCCGAACCCAGCGCCCGCGCCACGATTGCCGTCATGCCGGGGCCGGGAATGGCGGCAGCGATGAAGAGGGCGGTGGCATAAGCGAATAGGGTGGTCAGCGTCATGATCGTGTTTCCCTGAAAATCCGCCAGATCCATAGCGAAAATGCCGGGCAAAGACAATCAGTCCGCTCCTCTGCACCAGGGGTGTCGCTAAACGCCGGTAGAGCCGAAACCGCCGACGCCACGCGCCGTCTGCGAAGTTTCCATCACTTCGACAACAGTCACCTGCGTCACGGGCGCGATGACCATCTGCGCAATGCGCATGCCGCGCTCGACGACGAAATCGTCCTGACCGAGATTGGCGAGGATGACTTTCACCTCGCCGCGATAATCGCTGTCCACCGTGCCCGGGGAATTAAGGCAGGTGATGCCGTTCTTGATGGCAAGGCCGGAGCGGGGGCGGATTTGCGCCTCATATCCGGCGGGAACTTCGAACACGAAGCCGGTCGGCACCAGCGCCCGTTCACCGGGTTTCAGGGTCAACGGCTCACCCACGGACACAGCTGCACGCAGGTCCATGCCGGCGGCGCCACCGGTCTCGTAAGAGGGGAGTTCAAGGCCCGCGCCGTGGGCGAGGCGGGCAAGACGAAGAGGAGGCAGATTGTTGTTTTGAACGGTCATGCGGCATTAGTTTGCCGAGATCGCGGCAAGGTCAATTGCAAAACCGGGCCTGAAACGCTAGATACCCCGCAATTCCACAGGATTTGTCAGATGGCCGAAACACTTGCCGAGGCGGTCTCCCGCCGCCGCACCTTTGCTATTATCGCGCACCCGGACGCGGGTAAAACCACGCTCACCGAAAAGCTGCTGCTGTTCGGCGGAGCAATCCAGCTTGCCGGTGAGGTGAAGGCGAAAAAGGACCGCATCCAGACCCGTTCGGACTGGATGAAGATCGAGCGCGAGCGCGGCATTTCGGTCGTCACGTCGGTCATGACTTTCGAATATAACGACCGCGTCTTCAATATCCTCGATACGCCCGGCCACGAAGATTTCGCCGACGATACCTATCGTACGCTGACGGCCGTGGATGCGGCGATCATGGTCATCGACGCCGCCAAGGGTATCGAGCCGCGCACGCTGAAGCTGTTC
Organism: Agrobacterium sp. SORGH_AS_0440; assembly: GCF_031453135.1. NCBI lineage: Bacteria > Pseudomonadati > Pseudomonadota > Alphaproteobacteria > Hyphomicrobiales > Rhizobiaceae > Agrobacterium > Agrobacterium sp. SORGH_AS_0440. Next base: position 249,332 of record NZ_JAVIYR010000002.1, read on the forward strand.
GAAGTCTGCCGCATGCGCGATATTCCGATCATCACCTTCATCAACAAGATGGACCGCGAAAGCCGCGACCCCTTCGAGATACTGGACGAGGTGGAGGAGAAGCTGGCGCTCGATACGGCGCCGATCACATGGCCGGTGGGCCGCGCCAAAACCTTCTGCGGCGCCTATCATCTTGCCGACAGCACGTTCCGCGGCGTCGACACGCAGGTGGAGGCCATGAAGGTTAACGGTCCGCAGGCGGTGGCGGATCGACTGCCGGAAAATGAGCGCGATGCTTTCATCGAAGAAACGGAACTGGCGATGGAAGCCTGCCGTCCCTTCGATCGGCAGGCTTTCCTCGAAGGTCATATGACGCCGGTCTTCTTCGGTTCGGCGCTGCGCAATTTCGGTGTGCGTGACCTTATCAATGCGCTCGGCGATTTCGCACCGCCGCCGCGCGATCAGGTGGCGGATACCCGCACCGTGCATGCGGCCGAAGACAAAATGACTGCCTTCGTCTTCAAGATTCAGGCCAATATGGACCCGAACCACCGCGACCGTATCGCCTTTGCCCGCATCTGCTCCGGTAAGCTGGAGCGCGGCATGAAGGCGCGCCTGTCACGCACCGGCAAGCAGATGGGACTCACCGCGCCGCAATTCTTCTTCGCCTCGCAACGCCAGCTGGCCGACACAGCCTTTGCAGGTGATGTGGTCGGCATTCCGAACCACGGCACGCTCCGCATCGGCGATACGCTGACCGAGGGTGAAAACCTCGTGTTTCAGGGTGTGCCGAACTTCTCGCCGGAAATCCTGCGCCGTGTGCGTCTGGAAGATGCGATGAAGGCGAAGAAGCTGAAGGAAGCCCTGCAGCAAATGGCTGAAGAGGGCGTCGTGCAGCTCTTTTCGCCGGAAGACGGCTCGCCAGCCATCGTCGGCGTCGTCGGTGCGCTGCAGCTTGACGTGTTGAAGGAACGACTGATGGGCGAATATGGCCTGCCGGTTTCCTTCGAAATGTCGCGCTTCTCGGTCTGCCGCTGGATTTCGTCCGATCAGCCGGCAGAAATGGACAAGTTCCTCAACGTCAAGCGTGGCGATATCGCCCGCGACCTGGATGGCGATCCGGTATTTCTGGCGCAGGATGCCTTTTCGCTGCGTTATGAATCCGAGCGTTTCCCCGCTATCAAGATGGTTGCGATCAAGGAATATCACGTCGCCAAGGCGGCGTGATATCGGCCGGGTTGCACTTTGTATGCGAAGGGCCGAGCATTTCAGGAAAAATGCGCAAGCGTCTTTCCGTCCAGAAATGTGGAAAAACAAAGAGCTAGAGCATTGAAGGTGATTACGTTTTCACTGAAAATGCTCTAGTTTCCCGGTGAACGGGAAACTGGTCCGGCATTATGGCGCTTTCAGACAAACATATTCTCCTCATCATATCAGGCGGCATCGCGGCCTATAAGAGCCTCGACCTCATCCGCCGTCTGAAAGAGCGCGGCGCAAAGGTTACGCCTGTCATGACGAAAGGCGCGCAGGAATTTATCACCCCGCTCGCCGTTGGTGCATTGTCTGCCACCCATGTTTTCACGGAGCTTTTTTCACGGCAGGACGAGCAGGATGTTGGCCATATCAGGCTGGCGCGCGATTGCGATCTCGTGCTGGTGGCGCCCGCCACCGCCGATCTCATGGCGAAGATGGCACATGGTTTGGCCGATGATCTAGCTTCGGCGGTCCTTCTTGCGACCGACCGCAAGGTGCTGGTTGCGCCGGCGATGAACCCAAAAATGTGGTCGGCAAAGCCAACAATACGCAATGTCGATACGCTGAAGAAAGACGGTGTGTTTTTCGTCGGACCAATTGCCGGCGAGATGGCTGAGAAGGGGGAGGCTGGTCTCGGCCGAATGGCGGAGCCTTTACAGATCGTCCAAGCCGTTGAAGCGCTGCTGGATGGGGGGACGAAGCCCCTGAAGGGCAAGACGGCGATCGTGACCTCCGGCCCTACGCATGAGCCGATCGATCCCGTGCGCTACATCGCCAACCGTTCATCGGGCAAGCAGGGCCATGCGATTGCAGCGGCTCTCGCGGAACTCGGTGCAGACGTAACGCTGGTTTCCGGGCCGGTGACCATTGCTGATCCCGCCGGTGTGACGGTAATCCATGTCGAGCGCGCCGAAGAAATGCGGGACGCGGTGATCTCAAGGCTGCCGTCGGATATCGCCGTCATGGTTGCCGCCGTCGCCGACTGGCGGGTGGCGGGTTCATCAGAACAAAAGATCAAGAAACAGCCGGGTGATGCGCCGCCGGCGCTCCAGCTGACAGAAAATCCCGATATTCTCAAAACCGTCGGCCACCATGAAAACCGTCCAAAGCTTGTGGTGGGCTTCGCTGCCGAAACGCAGGACGTGGAAAAAAACGGTCGCGCCAAGCTGGAACGCAAGGGCGCGGATTACATCGTCGCCAACGACGTCTCGGCGCAAACCGGAATCATGGGTGGAGACCGCAACAGCGTGAAAATCATTTCGGCTGAGGGTGTTGAGGCATGGCCGGATCTCGATAAGGCCGAAGTGGCAAAACGTCTGGCAGCCTTTGTCGCGGAGAAACTCACATGACCATCTTTGATCGCAAGACATTCGACAGGATGCTTGGCGAATGGCCGGGCGTGCGTTTCGTCGATCAATGGGATTCGCATGTTGCCAAGGTGGGCGACAAGGTCTTTGCCGTGCTGGGCGAACGGGAAGACTGGCGGCTGGTGGTGAAATGCTCGGAGGAGAGCTTTGAAATCCTCACTGCGCTCGAAGGGATCGCCCAGGCGCCGTATTTTGCCAAACGCAAATGGATATCGATTGCCGATCATTCTCCGCTCGAACGGGAAGAAGTGGAGCACTATGTGCGCCGCTCCTATGAGCTTGTGGCAGCCGGCCTGACAAAAAAACTGCGGGGCGAGCTGGGCATCGTGATCGATCCCGCACCCGCCCTGTAATTTCCGCTTCAATTGACCTTTTTGTCCTTGCCGATGATCTGGCGGACGCCTTCTTTGGTGAAGGGCTGCACGAGCTGTGGCAAAAACCCCTTGGCGATCTCACCCTTGATGCCGATATCAGTTGATGAGGGTCGGTCAGGGTTATGGTAGGAGCCAAAGAGAATATCGAAGATGACGAGGTTTTCGCCGTAATTGGTATTGCCTTCCGGAAGCTGTTTTGAATGGTGCCAACGATGTAGGCGCGGCGTGCTGAAGACATAGTCGAGCACACCCGTTTTCATGTCGACATTGCAATGGGTCAAGATACCGATGAATGCGGTCACAGCACCCAGCCACCAGAACACCTGCAGCGGCGCACCCATGAAATAAAGCGGAATCTGGCTGAGCGCGATCTTGAAAAGGGAATCGGCCACATGGAACCGCCCGGTATTGACGACCCATAGCCGTACGACGCTGTGATGCAGGGCATGGAACCGCCAGAAAAAAACGGTTTCATGCGCGATGCGATGGGCCCAGTAGAGACCGAATTCGGCAATCGTTACCGCAAGCGAGACCTGCACCACCATTGGCAGATGCGATGGCCACAGGTCAGAGCGCATTGCGGCAAGCGGTTGCAGCACGTTCGCGGCCAGCATCGGGAAGATGGCCGATGCTGCGGCGGCAAGTTGCACAAGCCCCTTGGTCAAAAGCGTGTGGCCGATGCTCGTCATTGTCTCGCCATCCCCTTCGAGCCATTCGACTTCATAGGGAATATAGCGTTCGAGAAGAAAGAGAGTGATAACCGCGCAGGCATAAACACTGAGAAACGCCGCGATCGGATGGCTGCTCGTGAAGGCGAAATATGACCCCACGAGGCCGCCAACAAAGACGAGTGGCCAGGAGGAATAGGAGAGGGTTTGTTTCAGTATCTGCGCTTTAGCCATCACAATCAAATCCCTACCGGCATCATCCGTCTCTAGCACCCGCGCACTATCGCGGCTTCAAAGCAGCCCTTTACCCGCACAACTGCCTGACCCGAGGAAAGGCCAGGTCTTTATTACCTCGAGACGTTACACAAACATGGCACGGAAACGTGCCGAGATGTTCAGCTTACCTTGATGGCAATAAAGACAAGCGTCAGCGCAATAACCCACAGCGCTATCCGCCCCCATCTGGTATGGCGCGCTTCCGCCCTGCCGATGGCTTCTGCGGTCTGGGCGTCGAAACGCAAGCCGTGCTCGCTCATATACATCAGTTCGGAATGCAGCTTCTCCGTCTTGGCGGCGATTTCCGGCGCTGCCTCGGCGAGCTTCAGGGCGGCCTTAACGCCGTCTTTCAGATCGGTTACGACCCGTTTCGGGCCAAGATTGTCCCTTATCCAGCCACCGACAACAGGGTCAGCCGCCTTCCACATGTTGAAGCGCGGATTGAGCATACGCGACACGCCTTCCACCACCACCATGGTCTTTTGCAGCATCACGAGTTCCGGCCGGGTTTCCATGTCGAAAAGCTCGGTGACTTCAAAGAGAAGGGTCAGGAGCTTGCCCATGGAGATCGTCTCGGCCGGCTGGCCGTGAATTGGCTCGCCGATGGCGCGGATCGCCTGCGCGAAACTCGCTATGTCGTGATGGCCCGGCACGTAACCGGCCTCGAAATGTACTTCCGCCACCCGCATGTAATCGCGCGTGATGAAGCCGTAGAGGATTTCGGCGAGAAACCGCCGCTCCTTTTTCCCGAGCCGTCCGGCGATGCCCATATCGACCGCGACTATCATGCCCTGCGGATCGACGAAAAGATTGCCGGGATGCATGTCGGCATGGAAAAAACCGTCGCGCAGGGTGTGCCGCAGGAAGGACTGAATCAGTGTGTCGGCGAGCTTGTTCAGGTCGTGACCGGCGGCCTTCAGGCCTTCAATGTCCGACATCTTGACGCCGTCGATCCACTCCATGGTGACGACGTCACGACCGGTGCGTTCCCAGTCGACTTCGGGAACACGAAAACCGGGATCTTGCCTGGTATTTTCCGCAAGCTCGGAAAGGGCGGCGGCCTCAAGCCGCAGATCCATCTCGATCTTGGTGGTCTGCTCCAGCGTGCGCGTCACTTCGACCGGGCGCAGACGACGGGCCGAGCGGACAAAGCGCTGTTGCAGGTCGGCGATCAGATACATCGCCTCGAGATCGTTCTGGAAGCGTTGTCGCACGCCGGGACGGATCACCTTCACGGCAACCTTGCGTGGCCCCTTTGGCGTATCCACAATCGCCGGATGGACCTGGGCGATGGAGGCGGCGGCGATCGGGTCGCCAAATTCCCTGTAGAGTTCCGAAACCGGCCGTCCGAGCGATCCCTCGATATTCGCTTTGGCGGCTGCTGCTGGGAAAAAGGCCATGCGGTCCTGAAGGCTTGCGAGATCGTCTGCGAACTCCGCGCCCACCACATCCGGACGGGTGGCCAGAAACTGACCCATCTTCACATAGGACGGCCCAAGCCGCTCGACAGCCACCGCCAGCCGATCACTACGCTGCGCTCTTTTCGCCTTGCTACGGGCGAATGGCTTCAGCAGGGCTTTTAACACCTGCGCGGGAGCGGGCAGGTCATCGGACGGCAGGGCCAGCACGACGCCTTCGCGCACGAGAACCCAGCCAACCCTTGCGAGGCGGAAATATGCGCCCAAAGTGCTCATGCTTATGCTTGTCTCCTGCCTATGCCGGCCATGGTCTTAGAGCTTCCAGCCGGAATGCAGGGCGGCGATGCCGCCGGTGTAATTGGTATAGGTCACGCGGGAGAAGCCGGCGGTGCGGATCATCGTCGCAAAATCCTCCTGATTGGGGAATTTACGGATCGATTCGACCAGATACTGATAGGGTTCGGCGTCGCCGGTAATCATCTTGCCGAATTGCGGAATGGCATTGAACGACCACGCGTCGTAGACGCGATCAAGCAGCGGCATCTCAACTTCGGAAAACTCCAGCACCAGAAGCCGCCCGCCGCGCTTCAGCACACGGTGCGCTTCCTTCAGCGCAACGTCGATGCGCGGAACATTGCGAATGCCAAAGGCGATCGTATAGGCGTCGAAGCTGTTCGCCTCAAAAGGTAGTTCCTCGGCATTGGCCTCCACGAAGGTCAAATTGTCCGAAAGCTTCTTTTTCGCCGCGCGCTCTTCGCCGACGGCAAGCATCGAGCCGTTGATATCGAGAACGGTGGCATGCGCCAGACGGTTGGAAGCTTCGACGATCCTGAAGGCAATATCCCCGGTACCACCAGCCACGTCCAGAACCTTGTAGGAGGGATCCTTGCGCGGCGAAAGCGAGGACACCATGGCGTCCTTCCACAGCCGGTGCAGGCCGGCCGACATCACGTCATTCATGATATCGTAGCGCTTGGCCACCTTGTGGAAGACCTCGTTGACCATCCCCTGCTTCTGGCCTTCGTCCACCTTGTGGAAGCCATAGGACGTTTCCATGCCGCCTTGGGCGGTGGTACGGGCGTCGGTCATCGTCTGTCTCCATATTTATTGCGTGGCGGACCATAGCGGAAACGCCATGGCGACGCTATCTGTTGCCGCATCGCCTGGGCGCGACATTTCGCGTGCACTTTATAGACCACATGGTCCTAACGAAAAACTGCCGGATAAGCCAGATGCCAGAATTGCCAGAAGTCGAAACCGTCAGACGCGGCCTTGCTCCCGCCATGGAAGGGGCAAGGGTTCGCAAGCTCCATCTCGGCCGCCCCGACCTGCGGTTTCCGTTTCCAGAGGATTTCGCGGAGCTTATCGAGGGGAAGACAATCATCTCGCTCGGAAGGCGGGCAAAATATCTTCTGATCGAGCTGGAGGACGGGCTGACAATCGTGTCCCATCTCGGCATGTCCGGCTCTTTCCGCGTGGAAGCGGAAGCCGATGCAGAAGGCAGCATACCCGGCGTGTTCCACCATCCCCGCTCGAAGGACGGCAAGCACGACCACGTCGTCTTTCATCTGGATAAAGGCGAAGAGCGCATCTGCGTTATCTACAATGATCCGCGTCGCTTCGGCTTCATGCATCTGGTGGAGCGCAGCAAGCTCGATCTTTATCCCGCCTTTGCGGAACTTGGCCCGGAGCCAACAGGCAATACGCTGAGTGCGGATTATCTCGCGAGCCGGTTCGACGGTAAAAGCCAACCGCTGAAAAGCACGCTGCTGGACCAGAAGGTTATTGCCGGCCTCGGCAATATCTATGTCTGCGAGGCGCTGTGGCGCGCCCATCTTTCCCCCCTGCGTGCCGCCGGAACGCTGGTAACGAAAGGTGGCAAGCCCACAGCGAAGCTCGTCGATCTCACGGAGAAAATCCGCGATGTCATCGCCGATGCCATCGCCGCCGGGGGCTCATCATTGCGCGACCATATACAGACGGACGGAACGCTTGGTTATTTCCAGCATTCCTTTTCGGTCTACGATCAGGAGGGGCAGCCTTGCCGTACCCCCGGCTGCAGGGGTACGGTTGAAAGGGTGGTGCAGGCTGGCCGCTCCACCTTTTATTGCGCCGCCTGCCAGAAATGAACGAACGACGGAGAAGGGGAGACTGCCGTGGATTATGAAACGATATTGGTCGAAAAGCGCGACGAGGTGGGGGTCATCACGCTCAATCGTCCAAAGGCGCTAAACGCTCTCAATTCCGTGCTTCTGAAAGAGTTGCGACACATCCTGTCTTCATTTTCCGTGGACGATTCCATCGGTGCGGTCGTTATCACCGGCTCTGAGAAGGCATTTGCGGCTGGTGCCGATATCAAGGAAATGCAGGGGCTGGATTTCGTCGATGCCTATGTCGGCGATTTTCTTGGCGGCTGGGACGAGGTTGCGGCCACCCGCAAACCCGTCATCGCCGCCGTTTCCGGCTTTGCCCTCGGGGGTGGGTGCGAACTCGCCATGATGTGCGACTTCATCATAGCATCCGATACGGCAAAGTTCGGCCAGCCGGAGATCACGCTGGGTGTCATTCCAGGCATGGGCGGCTCCCAGCGGCTGACGCGCGCGGTGGGCAAGGCAAAGGCGATGGACCTCGTTCTGACTGGCCGCATGATGGATGCGGCGGAAGCCGAGCGCGCCGGTCTCGTATCGAGAATCGTGCCAGCCGCGAACCTGATGGACGAGGCGATGGAGGCCGCCACCCGCATCGCGTCGCTGTCGCGTGCCTCCGTGCTCATGGCCAAGGAAAGTGTCAATCGTTCCTTCGAAGTGCCGCTTTCGGAAGGTCTGAGATATGAAAGACGGTCCTTTCAGTCGCTTTTCGCCACGGCAGATCAGAAGGAGGGCATGGCGGCCTTCGTCGAAAAGCGCAAACCTGCTTTCCGGAATCGCTAAGGATTCGGAATATCGGCGCTTTTAAGCGTTTTGCGCGTTGACGGGCGTAAGCTTTAGCGGTATATGCCCGCCCACGGTTAAGGAAAGCCATCCGGCTTGTCCGAAATTACTCCCGCATTCTTGGGTTACGTGAGGTCTTCGAAAGACCCGATCCTCTGGTTGCGGAATTTGGTTTGAATTCGAAGAGAGGCATACATGGCCAATACAACTTCGGCGAAAAAGGCGACCCGCAAGATCGCTCGCCGTACCGCAGTCAACAAGGCTCGCCGTTCGCGCGTTCGCGGCTTCATCCGCAAGGTCGAGGAAGCTATCGCTACCGGTGATCTCGCTGTCGCTACCGAAGCTCTGAAGGCAGCTCAGCCCGAGATCCAGCGCGCCGCTACGAAGGGCGTTCTGCATGGCAACACGGCATCCCGTAAGGTGTCGCGCCTTGCACAGCGCGTGAAGGCTCTTTCCACCTAATCCGGCTAATTACAAATAATTATTCAAAAAGCCTGGTCTTTGACCGGGCTTTTTCTGATTCTAACCGCCTGTTAATCATTCCTCCCGTAACGTGACAAATGCGTGTCAACTGAACGACAGGAAAAACTAAGCAAAAACAAATACTTGCTGGAGGTCTTCTCCAAAATGGGAAGCTTGCTCTACGGAAGTCGGGGCAAGTTTTGAGTCAAGAAGATTTTTATTTTTTTGCCAAAACAGGCTCTCAAAAAACGCCAAAATTGAATCTCATTGATTCATAAGCGATTCTGCTTTGAACCTTGACGGTGATGCAAAACGGCCTTTGCGAGTCAATGGCCGATCTACGTTTTTGCAGAAAAAACGCCATTGATCTCTCCCCACGATCCTGCCTAAATGCATTCCAACAAGGGGTGCGGATCTCAGTCCACAGATTATCTCGATGTTCGTATCGACGATATTCACCTTCTTGCTGACGGGTCTTTCGAGGTCCGTTTTTTCAGGTCATGGAGCTTTTTGTACCGTTTCGGTCTCGGAACGGGCGGGAGCTTTTTGTCCTCAAAAATGCGCCTTAAGGTTGTGGCGAAAGGAGCGTTTTGAGCGTGTCGCAGGCCTCTCCATGAGGGAGAGGGAAATGGGAAACCGGCTCGCAAACGAGAATAGTCTTTGACGTTCTTTCGAGGGGAACGCTGGAGGCGGGAATAAACGAGGGGGATCTCTGGCGATCTATTTTGGTCGTCAGGCTATGATTGGCAATTTGAAAGGCGGCAATATGCAATTGAATTTGGCGATGGGTGCGGTGGCTGATGGGGACCGCGCACCAAAGGCATGTGATGCAGCTTGCTCAGAAGCGGCAGGGGACAAATCGGCAATGAGGCATGATGCGCTGTTTGAACGTTTTAGCGCGCGGCTCAAGGCACAGGTTGGTCCGGAAGTCTATGCGAGCTGGTTTGCACGGCTGAAACTCCATTCCGTTTCAAAAAGCGTCGTTCGTTTTACCGTTCCGACGACCTTTCTGAAGTCCTGGATCAATAACCGTTATATGGACCTGATCACCAGCCTCGTGCAGAGCGAGGATCCGGATGTGCTGAAGGTGGAGATTCTGGTCCGCTCGGCCAGCCGCCCGGTGCGCCCGGCCCAGGCTGAGGAACGGGCACAGCCCGCTCAGGAAATCGGGGCGGTTCAGCGCAACAAGCCTTTTGTCCCGCAGCAGCCCGCGGCGGCGCCTTCTGCGCAGCCCGTGGCCGCGCAGGCAACCCTGCGTCAGGGCGGCTCCGGTCCGCTGTTCGGGTCACCGCTGGATACCCGTTTCACCTTCGAGACGTTTGTAGAAGGTTCCTCCAACCGTGTTGCGCTTGCAGCCGCAAAGACGATCGCAGAAGCCGGCGCCGGCGCTGTGCGTTTTAATCCGCTGTTCATCCATGCGGGTGTGGGCCTCGGCAAGACACATCTTCTGCAGGCCATCGCGAATGCGGCCATCGACAGCCCGCGCAATCCGCGCGTGGTTTATCTGACGGCCGAATATTTCATGTGGCGTTTCGCAACCGCGATACGTGACAATGACGCTCTGACGCTGAAGGATACGCTGCGCAATATCGATCTGCTCGTCATCGATGACATGCAGTTTCTGCAGGGCAAGATGATCCAGCACGAATTCTGCCACCTGCTGAACATGCTGCTCGACAGCGCCAAGCAGGTCGTGGTTGCGGCTGACCGCGCTCCATGGGAACTGGAATCGCTCGATCCGCGCGTGCGCTCCCGCCTTCAGGGCGGCATGGCCATCGAGATCGAAGGGCCCGATTACGACATGCGTTATGAAATGCTCAACCGCCGCCTCGGTTCGGCCCGTCAGGAAGATCCTTCCTTTGATATTTCGGACGAAATCCTGACCCATGTCGCCAAAAGCGTTACGGCGAGCGGCCGCGAACTTGAGGGTGCGTTCAACCAGCTGATGTTCCGGCGCTCTTTCGAACCGAATCTGTCGGTCGATCGGGTCGATGAACTACTGTCGCATCTCGTCGGCACGGGCGAGGCCAAGCGCGTGCGTATTGAGGATATTCAGCGGATCGTCGCCAAGCATTACAACGTGTCGCGGCAGGAACTGGTGTCCAACCGCCGCACCCGAGTCATCGTCAAGCCACGCCAGATCGCCATGTATCTGGCGAAGATGCTGACGCCGCGGTCTTTCCCGGAGATCGGCCGCCGTTTTGGCGGACGTGACCATACCACGGTTCTGCATGCGGTGCGCAAGATCGAGGAGCTGATCTCCGGCGATACCAAGCTCGGTCATGAGGTCGAGCTGCTGAAGCGCCTGATCAACGAAAACAACGCATGAAAAAAGCGGCCTCCGGGCCGCTTTTTTATTGTCTTCTTGTTTGAGGATTAAAGCCGGATGCGCGGGTGTCAGCAGGCGAGGTCGGCGACGACGGCGTCCAGAATGAGCATGCCCGATGGGGTGCAGCGCAGCCGGGAGTTTCCGAGCCGCTCCACAAAGCCGTGCTGGAGAAGAAACTCTTCCTTTTCCGGGTCGAGGTCGCGTCCGGAAAGATCGCTCCAGCGGGCGAGATCGATGCCTTCCCGCAGGCGAAGGCCCATCAACAGCAATTCGTCGGCCTGTTCATCGACGCCGAGGAGTTCCTGATCGATCATGCCGTGGCCTTCCCGCTCAACGGTTTCCAGCCAGGTCTCAGGGTGGCGTTCGGTTGCCGTTGCGAGCTTGGAGGAGCCGCGCGTCAGACGCCCATGCGCGCCAGGACCGATGCCCGCGTAATCGCCATAACGCCAGTAGGTGAGGTTGTGGCGACTTTCAGCACCGGGCCGGGCATGGTTGGAAACCTCGTAGGCCGGCATGCCGTAACGCTCGGTGATTTCCTGAGTGGCTTCATAAAGCACGGCCGAATGCTCGCCATCTGGCACGATGAGTTTGCCGGCCTTGTGCAGGCCGTAGAAGGGCGTGCCCTCTTCGATTGTCAGCTGATAGAGCGACAGATGGTCAACGGCATAGGAGACTGCTTCCTTCAGCTCGGCGTCCCATTCGGCCACCGTCTGGTTCGGGCGGGCATAGATGAGGTCGAAGGACATACGCGGGAAAATCTCACGCGCCAGCCTGATGGCTTTCAGGGCGTCAGCGACATCATGCAGCCGTCCGAGGAATTTCAGGTCGCGGTCATTCAGCGCCTGCACACCGAGAGAGACGCGGTTGACGCCCGCCGCCCGGTAACCGCGAAACCGCTCTGCCTCGACGCTCGAAGGATTGGCTTCCATGGTGATCTCGATACCATCCGGCACATGCCAGAAGCGCGAGACGCCATCAAGAAGTGCTGCGACTGTCTGCGGGTCCATCAGCGATGGCGTGCCGCCGCCCATGAAGATGCTGGTGACGACGCGCGGGCCGCTCAGCGACCGCATATGTTCCATTTCACGCAGGAAGGCAGCCGTAAACCGCTCCTGATCTACCGGCCGGTGGCGGACATGGCTGTTGAAATCGCAATAGGGGCATTTGGCCGCGCAGAAGGGCCAATGCAGATAAATCCCGAAACCGGGATCGCCCGTATCCGGCAGAAGCGATGCGCCGGGGGCATAAAGTTGGTGCTCCCCGACCATCGGGTTCATGCCTCCAGGCAGGTTTCTACGAATTTTTTAAACGCACGGGCACGGTGCGATAGCGCAAAGCTGTCGCCATGTTTCCAGCCGTGTTTTTCGTCCGCGGTCATCTCACCGAATGTGGTGTCGTAACCCTCGGGTTTGAAGATCGGATCATAGCCAAATCCGCTCGTTCCGCGCGGTGGCCAGACGACAGTGCCTTCCACCTCGCCACGGAAATACTCGACATGACCGTCGGGCCAGGCCAGGCACAGCACGCTGACAAAGCGGGCCGTGCGATCTTCCGGTTTCGATGCGCCATGCTCGGCCAGTGCATCTTCAACTTTCCGCATCGCCATGGCGAAGTCGCGTGTGCCGTCAGCCGTCTCCGCCCAATTGGCGGTGTAGACACCGGGCGCACCGTCAAGCGCGTCGATAACCAGACCGGAATCGTCGGACAAAGCCGGAAGACCGGATGCCTTAGCAGAGGCAAGCGCCTTGATGGCGGCATTTTCTTCGAAGGTCGTACCTGTCTCGTCCGGCTCTTCGAAGTTGAGCTCAGCCGCCGACTTGGCGGAAAAGCCGAAAGGGCCGATCAGATCGGCAATTTCGGCAATCTTGCCTTTGTTGTGGCTGGCGACGACGATGGTTCTGGTATCGAGCTTGCGCATCACGCTTTCCTGTCGGCTCAGGCGATGGCCTGTTTCTGAAGGGCGACCAATTCGCTGCAGCCGGCTTTGGCCAGGCCGAGCAGCGTCAGGAATTCTTCTTCGGAAAAGGGCGCGCCTTCAGCAGTACCCTGAACCTCGACGATACCGCCCGAGCCGGTGATGACGAAATTCGCGTCGGTTTCGGCGGAGGAATCTTCGAGATAGTCGAGATCGATAACCGGCTGGTTGGCGAAGATACCGCAGGAGATCGCCGCGATATGATCCTTCAGGACTTTCTCGACCTTGATCATGTTGCGGGTTTCCATCCACTTCAGGCAATCGTGCAGCGCGATCCACGCGCCGGTAATGGAGGCGGTGCGGGTACCGCCATCGGCCTGGATGACGTCGCAATCGATGCTGATCTGGCGTTCGCCGAGCGCCTGCAGGTCAACGACGGCGCGCAGCGAGCGGCCGATGAGGCGCTGGATTTCCTGCGTACGGCCGCCCTGCTTGCCGGAAGCAGCTTCGCGCTTCATGCGTTCATGGGTGGAGCGCGGCAGCATGCCATATTCTGCGGTAACCCAGCCCTTGCCGCTGTTGCGCAGCCACGGCGGCGTCTTTTCTTCGAGGCTTGCGGTGACGAGCACATGCGTGTCGCCGAATTTCACGAGACAGGAGCCTTCGGCATGTTTCGAGAAATTGCGCTCGAAGGAAACCTTGCGCATCTGGTCGGTTTTTCTGCCTGAAGGCCGCATATGATCCACTCTCCATGTTGGTCCCTGCCTTCTAAGGCGAGGTCCTGGCTTTTGCAAAGCCAATTTCCATTTTGCCGCGGCCGCGCGACGCATTATATTGATGGCAGACAGGATATGGACGACAAAGAACGGACGAATGGGCTTTTCTGCACCGCTTTCAAAAGATCAGGCATCGCTTCTCGATGAACGGTCGCGGGAAATTTTCCGGCGCATCGTCGAAGGTTATCTCGATACCGGCGAACCGTTGGGCTCACGCAGCCTGTCGCGGCTGCTGCCGATGTCGCTTTCACCGGCCTCCGTCCGGAACGTCATGAGCGATCTGGAGGAACTGGGCCTCATCTATTCCCCTCACATCAGCGCGGGGCGCCTTCCTACCCAGACCGGGTTGCGCTTTTTCGTCGATGCCTTCATGCAGGTAGGCGATCTGCCGGCGGAGGAACGCGCAAGTATCGATCGCCAGATCGGGCCGGTCGCCGGTCACGAGCAATCGCTGGAAGGGCTGCTGACGGAAGCGAGCCGCATGTTGTCCGGGATGTCGCGGGGCGCAGGCCTGGTGCTGACGGCCAAGAACGATGTGGTGCTCAAGCATGTCGAATTCATCAGGCTCGAACCGACCAAGGCGCTCGCCGTGCTGGTGGGTGATCATAATCAGGTCGAAAATCGCATCATAGAGTTACCGACTGGCATTTCTTCGTCACAGTTGACCGAGGCTGCGAATTTCATCAATGCCCATCTGTCCGGCCAGACGCTGCAGGAATTGCGCGGCCAGTTCCAGAAGCAGCAGGCGGAGCTGCAATCCGAACTCGGCACGCTGGCACAGGATCTCATCGAACGCGGTCTGGCTGTCTGGGCGGGCGATAGCGAGGACGGCAAGCTTGGTCGTCTCATCGTTCGCGGGCGGTCCAACCTGCTGGAGGGACTGGCCGGCGAGGAAGACATCGATCGTGTTCGCCTGCTCTTTGACGATCTGGAGCGTAAGGAAAACCTCATTGAAATCCTCAACCTCGCGGAAAGTGGGTCGGGAGTGAGGATTTTTATCGGTTCGGAAAACAAGCTCTTTTCGCTGTCGGGTTCCTCGCTCATCGTCGCGCCGTATCGTGACGAGGACAATCGTGTCGTTGGTGCGGTCGGCGTCATCGGGCCCACCAGGCTGAATTATGCCCGTATCGTGCCCATGGTGGATTACACCGCGCAGATCATGGCCCGCCTTTCCCGCAAACAGAGATAGACAAGCCGGCAAGGAAGGAGAATGCGGCAAGCTTTTCGCCGCAAGCCTTGATTTTTGCCCGCCAAAGCTCGATATCGGGCGCAACCACTAACAGTCTAATCTGGAGAACGTCATGACCGACGATACAAAAAAGCCCGGACCTGACGCGGACGTCGCGGAAGAGTTTGTCGAACCTGTTCAGGCAGGCGAAGAACAGGCTGAAACGGCGGAGCCCGATCCGGTCGAAGCGCTCAAGGCGGAAAATGCCGACCTGCGCGACAAGTTCCTGCGCCTTGCCGCGGAAATGGACAATCTTCGTCGTCGCACGGAACGCGACGTAAAGGATGCCAAGACCTACTCCATGGCCGCTTTTGCCCGCGACATGCTGGCGGTTTCAGACAATCTTCGCCGCGCTCTCGAGGCCATTCCCGCTGAGCTCAAGACCAATGGCGAAGCCGGCCTGAATGGCTTGATTGAAGGTGTCGAAATGACCGAGCGCTCGATGCTGTCGACGCTGGAACGCCATGGCGTGAAGAAGATCGATGCCGAAGGCCAGAAGTTCGATCCGAATTTCCACCAGGCCATGTTTGAGATTCCCAACACGACGGTTCCCAACAATACCGTATTGCAGGTAATTCAGGCCGGTTTCACCATTGGCGACCGCGTTCTGCGCCCCGCCATGGTCGGTGTCTCCAAGGGCGGCCCGAAGGCGGAAACCGCTGCCTCGGCCGAACCGGGCACCGCGTCGGTCAATGAAAAAGACGCTTGAGGCCATCTGTGCCGACGTAACGAAAAACGCGCCTTCAGGGCGCGTTTTTTATTGCCATTAACTGGGAATAGAAGGCCTGCCGTCAGGCAGCCGTTGCCTGTTCCTGATTAAGGAAGGCGTAGATCGCCGTATCGGAATCTGTAGCACGCAGCTTGGCCACCAGTTCAGGGTCGCGCAGGGCACGCGCAATGCGTGAAAGTGCCTTCAGATGGTCGGCGCCGGCACCTTCTGGCGCCAGCAGCAGGAAAACCAGATCAACAGGCTGATCGTCCAGCGCTTCGAAATCGACCGGCGTTTCAAGACGTGCGAAAACACCGGTGATCTGCTGGATGCTGTTGAGCTTGCCAT
Organism: Agrobacterium sp. SORGH_AS_0440; assembly: GCF_031453135.1. Lineage (NCBI taxonomy): Bacteria > Pseudomonadati > Pseudomonadota > Alphaproteobacteria > Hyphomicrobiales > Rhizobiaceae > Agrobacterium > Agrobacterium sp. SORGH_AS_0440. The sequence continues at coordinate 265,365 of NZ_JAVIYR010000002.1, forward strand.
GGGGAATGGCAATGCCGTGGCCCACACCGGTAGAACCGAGCTTTTCACGCTGGAGGATGACGTCGAACACTTCCCGTTCCGAGACTCCGGTAATTCTGGCTGCCTTTGCGGCCAGCTCCTGAAGCAGCTGCTTTTTGGAATTCACCTTGAGGGCGGGAATAATCGCATCTTGTTGCAGCAAATCTGCCAACGCCATTCTCTTTTTCCTTCATGCCATCGAGACGAGGCGGAAGGCAGATGCACTTTCGCGTCCTGCCTTCCACGTCTTGTCAGACTGTTCAGCTCTTGATCGTTTCCGCGTCGATCCAGCCGATATTGCCGTCGTGACGCCGGTAGACGATGTTGAGATATTCCTTGCCCGGGCTGCGGAACAGCAGAACCGGTTCGTCGGTCATGTCGAGCGCCATTACGGCACTGGCAACAGACATGGTCTTAATCTGTTTCGAACTCTCGGCCACAATGGTGGGTGCGTAATCTTCGGGGACCTCGTGGTCCTCATCGGGAATAGCATCCATCACCGTATAGGCGATTTCCTGCGACACGCCGTTCGCACCATTGTGATGGTCCTTGAGCTTGCGCTTGTAGCGACGCAGGCGCTTTTCGATCCGCTCGGCGGCGGCATCGAAGCTCGCTTGCGGATCATTCGCCTGACCCGCCGCATGCAATACAACGCCCGTATCGAGATGCAGCTTGCAATCGGCCGCAAAACGCGATCCGGACTTCTCTACGGTCACTTGGCCTGAATACCCCCCATCGAAGTATTTGGTAACCGCCAGACCTATATTGTCCTCAATCCGCTGACGGAAAGATTCACCGATCTCCATATGTTTACCAGATACACGCACACTCATGGAAATTTTCCTTTTTGTAGTGATTTGCGAGTACCAGCTTACGTCAAGCCGCGCGCGCATCCAAGCGTTTCGAAGACCTTAAAAAGCCCTCATTCGAATTTTACGCCCATGGACGGTGGAGATGAATCCGTTACAAATGACCTTGCTTACGTGTGCGGCGGGCTTCTAGCCCTTGCCGCGACAAGAGTCAATGGTGCGGCAAAAAACCGCCATAAACGTGATCGGGTTCATCGCTCAGAAGGCGGACAACCTGGCAAGAGCCTTCTTTTCCCGGCGTCTTTGCACGGAGGAGGGGATGTTCATCGCCTCCCGATATTTGGCGACGGTGCGGCGGGCGAGATCGATACCGTTCTTCTTTAGATTGTCTACGATATCGTCGTCGGAAAGCACCGCATCAGCCGCTTCCTGCGCAATCATGGCCTTGATGCGGTGACGAACTGCTTCCGCTGAATGGCTGTCACCGCCTTCCACAGCGCTGATCGACACGCTGAAGAAATATTTGAGCTCGAACAGCCCGCGTGGCGTCAGCATGTATTTCTTTGATGTCACACGGCTGACGGTGGATTCGTGCATCTTGATGGCGTCCGCAACCGTCTTCAGGTTCAGCGGCCGCAGGTGATCCACGCCATTGAGGAGAAAGGCATCCTGCTGACGCACGATCTCCGTCGCAACCTTCATGATCGTCCGGGCGCGCTGGTCGAGGCTGCGGGTCAGCCAATGGGCGGTCTGCATGCATTCAGCCAGAAAGTCCTGGTCCTCTCCTGCGCGAGCCTTGTGTTTCGAGACTTCGGCGAAATAGCTCTGGTTGATGAGCACGCGTGGCAGGGTCTCGGGATTGATTTCCACCAGCCAGCCGCCGGAAGAGGAGGGACGAACGATGATATCGGGAACGATGGTCTCCGAAACCGCTGAATCGTAGCCTGCACCGGGGCGTGGATTGAGCGTGCGGATTTCCGCCAGCATGTCGAGTAGATCTTCCTCATCGACCCCGCAGAGTTTCTTTAAGGAGGCGAAATCCCGTTTCGCCAGAAGCTCGAGATTGTCGATGAAAGCCCGCATGGCCGGGTCGAGCCGGTCCTTCTGCGCGAGCTGGATCGCCAGACACTCGCTCAGTGAACGTGAAAATACGCCGGGAGGATCGAAGCCTTGGAGTGTCTTCAGAACCCGCTCGACAGTCGAAGGAGCCGCTCCCAGCCGCTCGGCGACGTCGTCGACAGCGTCTGCGGCGATATAGCCGGTCTCATCGAGTTGGCCGATAAGCACATCGGCGATCATCCTGTCTTCGGGGGAAGAGATGGAGAGCGGCAATTGCTGACTGAGATGGTCGCCCAGGCTCTGTTTTGCGGCGACGAAGTCATCGAGATCGTAACTTTCGCCGGATTCCTGGCCCGGCATCGATTTCCACTGGCTCGCCAGTTCGGGCGCATCGGCCTTTCTCGGCTCGCCATCGTCGGGAAAGACGTTTTCGAAGCTCGTGTCGAGTTGCTCGCCAAGATTGGCGGCGCGATCCCCGTACCAGTCTTCACTATCCGCGGTCACGCTGGGGGATTTTCCCGCGCCGTCACCATCGCTGTCGCCGAAATTGTCGGCTTCCGCCGGCATGTCATTGCTCAAATCGCCATCGTTTGCCGCAATTTCCAGCAGCGGATTACGTTCCACCTCCTGCGCGATAAACTGCGTCAACTCGAAATGCGTCATCTGAAGCAGCTGGATGGACTGCATCAGTTGCGGTGTCATCACGAGAGACTGGTTTTGACGCAGCAAAAGGCTGGCAGACAATGCCATGGCGAACGCGAAACTCCCTTTACAGCTTCTCCGTCGCCAGATTTTCCAGAAATTTTACCGAGACGACAGAACTTGGCCCAAAAATTGCTTTTTTATTTTGTTTGGTCAAGCGTCAGGGCAGGGCGCGACGAAGAATCTTTCGCGCCCTACAGCTTAAAGGCTGAAATTATTGCCGAGATAGAGGCGACGCACATCCGGATTGTTGACGATATCGTCGGGACGTCCATGCGTCAGCACCTCGCCTGCATGGATGATGTAAGCGCGGTCGATGAGGCCAAGCGTTTCTCGGACATTATGATCAGTGACGAGAACGCCGATGCCGCGCGCTGTCAGATGCCTTACCAGATTCTGGATGTCGCTGACCGAAATCGGATCGACGCCCGCGAAAGGCTCGTCGAGCAGCATGAAGGTCGGATCTGTCGCAAGCGCGCGTGCGATTTCCAGACGGCGGCGCTCGCCACCCGAAAGCGCCACGGCGGGCGACTTGCGCAGCTGCGCGATATGGAATTCTTCCAGCAGCTCATCGAGCTTGCGGTTGCGCTTGGCTGCGTCCGGCTCGTGCACTTCCAGCACGGCGCGGATGTTCTCCTCCACGGTCAACCCGCGGAAGATCGAGGCTTCCTGCGGCAGATAACCGACGCCGAGACGCGCGCGCCGATACATCGGCATGGTGGTCACATCATTGCCGTTGATGGCGATCTTGCCGGTATCGACCGGAACCAGGCCCGTGATCATATAAAAACAGGTGGTTTTGCCGGCGCCGTTCGGCCCGAGCAGGCCCACAGCCTCGCCGCGACGAACGACCAGCGAAACACCGTTGACCACGCGACGCGTATTATAGGTCTTGGTCAAACCATGCGCGATCAGCGTGCCCTGATAGGGGGTCTTGTCCGCCGGTGAGGCGGCGTCCGTGGATCGGTGGCGCCCGCCGCCGAATATTTTTGAGATCGAGGGTATCTTCACGAGGAAAGACTACTGTTTCTTCTGCGATTTCGGATCGAGCATGATCCGGACAGGACCGCCGCAGCTTTCGAGCTTGGCCTGTCCCGTATTCATCAGAACAGTGAGCTTGCAGCCGGTGAAGACATTGGTGCCTTCGGACAGCACGACCTGCTTGCCCGTCAGAATGAAGGTCTGCGCCGCCATGTCGAATTCGCCGTGATCGGCCGTCGCCTTCTGGGTCTCGGACGTCAGATAGACATTATTGTCCACGAAGATTTTTTCGATGTTGGCGTCGCCACTGGTGAGCGAGGAACCCTCGCCCTTGTAATTCACCGTCATCTTGCCGGCCTGCAGGGTGGTCGTTCCCTGCACAACCTTCACGTTGCCGGTAAAATATGCCTTGCGCTCCTGATCGCGAATCTCGAGCTGGTCACTTTCAATCGCAATCGGCTGATCGCCGGAAAGCTTGACACCCTGCATGTTGCTGGTGGTGTTCTGGGCGAAAGCCACAGTTGCAAGACACGAAAAAACAAGACCTGCGGCTGTTAAGCCTGCGGATTTGCCAAGGAAAACGGGACGGGAAATTTGCATCATCTGGACCGGGCTCTCACTTGCCTTCATTTTTGATATTGGATGCAGCGATACGTGCCCGTACCTGCCCCGAAAATGTAATTGTCTTGCCATTATCGGCGATGTCAATCGATTGCGCAACAATCGAGCCGTCGTTTGTTTTGATTGAAACCGGCTGCTGGCTGCTCATTTTCCCGGCCTCCAGATCGACTTCCGCAGACTGGAATTTCGCTTGTATGCCATTGCTGAGATTGATGTCAAAAGGGGCGGTCATCTTTAGTTTGTTCGTGGCGCGGTCGAAAATGCCTTCCTGGGCAATCACCTGCGCGACACTGTCGTTTACCGGAACCGCCGCCAGAACCTTTTCGAGCGTCATCAGATTGGGGTTGGCGATGTCCTGCAACGCGCGGTCGGCGTTCATGGAGTAATCGATTCCCTTCTCGTTGCGGCCCGCAACGGCAGGTTTTTCCATCACGATCTTGCCGTCTTCTATCCTCGCGCTTTCGAGGGAGACTTCTTCAGGCGCCCAGGTTCGGATAACCGAGACAGCGATGAAGGCAAGCGAAACGATTGCCGCCCCGAGCGGCAGAATGATTTTCAGCCGTTTCACACGCGCTGAATGCCGGAGCGCACGCCCGTAAGCGCCGTTCTGGTCATTGGGCAGCGGAAATGCTGGCGCGGGTTCGCGGAGTCTTTCGAGCATAAGAGCGGGTCCGGAATGCTTCTCCGGCGCCTTTCAGGCGCACAATTGAAGCTTGTGTCTCTATCTAAATGTCTTTGGCACGAGTGCTTTGTCCTGCCAATATGGTTTTTGTCTGGAAAGGTGCAAGGGAAATGCGAATTTTATCGTAATTCTGGTTTCCTTATTGTTTCCTTGCGGCTTCGCGTTAGAAGAACCATATGGCCTGAAGCGCAAGAGCGGATGACAGAGGTTTTTATGGACAATATGGCGATAGCGGATCGCAGGCGGTTGCGCCGCAAGCTGACTTTCTGGCGGATTGCCGCCGTTCTTCTGCTCGTTGCCGGTTTCTTCGGCCTCTACCGTTTTTTCTGGGATGGACCGCAGCAGAGTGCGAAGCCCCATATTGCCCGCGTCGAGGTCTCTGGCCTGATCACCGACAATACCGAACTTCTCGAGCGGCTCGACAGGATCGCCAAGAGCGACAATGTCAAAGGGCTGATCGTGTCGATTTCTTCGCCAGGCGGCACCACCTATGGCGGTGAGCGCATCTTTAAGGCCATTCGAGGGGTCGCAGAAAAGAAGCCGGTCGTTTCGGATGTGCGCACGCTCGCTGCCTCCGCAGGTTACATGATCGCATCGGCGGGCGATGTCATCGTTGCCGGAGAAACCTCGATCACCGGTTCGATCGGCGTGATCTTCCAATATCCCCAACTTGGCCAGTTGATGGACAAGCTCGGCGTCTCGTTGCAGGAAATCAAGTCGTCGCCGATGAAGGCGGAGCCTTCACCGTTCCACGAGGCGCCGGAAGAAGCAAAGACGATGATCCGCGCCATGGTGATGGACAGCTATGGCTGGTTTGTGGACCTTGTGGCAGATCGCCGCAAACTGCCACGCGAGGATGTGCTGAAACTGGCTGATGGATCGATCTACACCGGCCGTCAGGCTCTTGCCAACAGGCTGGTCGACACGCTCGGCGGCGAAAAGGAAATTCGCACCTATTTCGAAACCCGCAGTGTGGCAAAGGATTTGCCGATTGTCGAATGGCGTGCGCCGTCCTCCAATTCGCCTTTCGCGCTTTTCAGTGTTGCGCAAATAGCGAAGTTTCTGGGATATGACGATTTAATTCCCTTCGCAGGGCCTGGCCAGCTCGGTACGGACAAGTTGTTTCTTGACGGTCTTGTTTCCGTTTGGCAGGTTGAGCCGCGTTAAAAATCCAATTCTTTCAGGGGGCAACCGTGATCAAATCTGAACTGGTGCAGATCGTTGCTGCGCGTAACCCGCACCTTTATCACCGTGACGTGGAAAACATCGTCAATGCGGTGCTGGATGAAATCACCGACGCTCTGGCGGCAGGCAATCGTGTTGAGCTCCGCGGTTTTGGCGCGTTTTCGGTGAAAAACCGTCCGTCGCGCTCGGGCCGGAACCCGCGCACGGGTGAATCGGTTTTCGTCGAGGAAAAATGGGTGCCCTTCTTCAAGACGGGTAAGGAACTGCGTGAACGCCTGAACCCCGGAATGGGTGACGAAGAGGACGATTGATCGTTCTTGACGCCGGCGACTGAAACGGAGCCGGCCTTCCTCGCGGCGATGGAGTATTTTCGGATGTCAAAAAAAATCATCAACCTCATCATCCTGCTTCCGCTGGCGATCATCCTCGTCATCCTGTGTGTCGCCAATCGTCAGTCCGTGACGTTGGCGCTCAACCCCTTCCGACCGGAAGACGGCGTTCTGTCCTTCACCGCGCCATTTTTCGTTTTCCTGTTTCTGGCGGTCATTTTTGGTGTACTGCTGGGGTCTGCGGCCACCTGGTTCGCTCAGGGCAAACATCGCAAACGCGCCCGTATCGAGGCGAAGGAAGCCGTTCGCTGGCACGACGAGGCCAACCGTCAAAAGGCTGCCGCGGCCGGCCAGCTTCCACAGGCGGGACAACTCCCGGCAAAGTGATGGCGCCAGTATTGGTCCCGGCTCTAGTCGAGCGGCCTACGGAATGTTATTTGCTGGCGCGATAAGACGCGGGCAAAAGCGGAAAGATTTCCATTGAAGAAAAAAGACAGCCGGCCGGGCAATCGCGCGCGAGCCGGAAACGAGAAAAAACAGGCTCATGCCGTAAAGCCGGCGCGCCGCGCGGATGCCGCGCCGAAAAAGCGCGAGCCGGATGCGGTGCGCAGCGTGCAGAAGGCCGCACCGAAGGAAAAAACCGTTGTAGCCGCCGCCATCGAACAGGTTCCTGCGCGCGCACTGATGCAGCGCACCGGCGCACTGCCTGCGGAACAGGTTCCCGTCATTCTGGAATCGAGCGGCGCCGGTGATTTTCACCTCATCGATAGCGGCAACGGCCTGAAGCTCGAGCAATATGGCGATTATCGCATCGTCCGTCCCGAGGCGCAGGCGCTCTGGAGACCGTCGATCCCCGACCGCGTATGGCAGAATGCCGATGCCGTCTTTACCGGCGATACGGACGAGGACGGCATGGGCCGCTGGCGGTTTCCCAAGGAAGCGCTCGGAGAAACCTGGCCCCTGTCGCTCTTGGGCGTCGATTTTCTCGGCCGCTTCACGGCTTTCCGGCATGTTGGCGTCTTTCCCGAGCAGATCGTTCATTGGGAGTGGCTGAAACATTCCATCGAGACGGCTGACCGGCCGCTGAAGGTGCTCAATCTGTTCGGTTATACAGGCGTCGCCTCGTTGGTCGCGGCGGCTGCGGGCGCTGAAGTCACCCACGTCGATGCCTCCAAGAAGGCGATCGGCTGGGCCAAGGAAAATCAGGCCCTTGCCCGGCTCGAGCACGCGCCGATCCGCTGGATCTGCGAAGACGCCATGAAGTTCATCCAGCGTGAGGAACGCCGCGGCAACAGCTACGATATCATCCTCACCGACCCGCCGAAGTTCGGCCGCGGGACCCACGGCGAGGTCTGGCAATTGTTCGACCATCTGCCTCTGATGCTGGACATCTGCCGGGAAATCCTGTCGCCCAAAGCGCTCGGCCTGGTGCTGACAGCCTATTCGATCAGGGCGAGCTTCTATTCAATGCATGAGCTGATGCGTGAAACCATGCGCGGCGCCGGTGGCGTCGTCACGTCCGGCGAACTTGTCATCCGTGAAGCCGGGCTGGACGGCAAGACGCCCGGCCGCGTGCTTTCCACATCGCTGTTCAGCCGCTGGGAGCCGAAATGAAGGATATGCGCGAAAATACAACGCGCCGGGTTGGTCAGGTCAAGGAAGTGACCAGCCTCGCCAATCCCATCATCAAGGACATCAAGGCGCTCACCCAGAAAAAGGGCAGGGAGGAGACCGGCACTTTCATGGCGGAAGGCCTGAAGCTGGTCATCGATGCCCTCGAACTCGGCTGGACGATAAAGACGCTGGTTTACGCCAAAGCCGCCAAGGGCAAGCCGCTGGTGGAGCAGGCGGCGGTGAAGACGGTCGCATCCGGCGGGCTGGTGCTCGAAGTCAGCGAAAAGGTCATCGCCTCGATCACCCGCCGCGACAATCCGCAAATGGTCGTCGGCATTTTCGAGCAGAAATGGAAGCCGCTGAAGGATATCCGGCCGGAAAAGGGCGAGACCTATATCGCACTCGACCGGGTTCGTGATCCCGGCAATCTCGGCACCATCATCCGCACAGCGGACGCGGCTGGTGCCTCGGGGGTCATTCTGGTCGGGGATTGCACGGACCCATTTTCGCTGGAAACGGTACGCGCCACCATGGGTTCGGTCTTCGCCACGCCCGTTGCGCGCGCCTCGGTCGAGGACTTCCTGTCCTGGAAAAAATCGGCACATGTCAGCGTCGTCGCCACCCATCTTGCCGGTTCTGTGGATTATCGAAAGATCGATTATGCCGGCAAGCCGGTCGTGATCCTGATGGGCAATGAACAATCCGGCCTTCCGCCGGAGCTTGCCGGCAAGGCCGACCAGCTGGCGCGCATTCCCCAGCAGGGTCGCGCAGACAGCCTTAATCTCGCCATCGCAACCGCCGTCATGCTGTTCGAAGCACGGCGACATCTCCTCGAACTCGCACCGGTGACGTAATGGCCAAGGCGGCATTGTTCTCGAAATTTGGCCCGGCCTTTGCCCTGATCGTCGCCGCGCTGGTGCTGGATCAAATCGTCAAGCAGCTGGTCGAAGCCTATCTGCCGCTGCAGGAGATGGTGCCTGTCGCGCCGTTTCTGGCGCTTTACCGCACCTACAATCTTGGTGTCGCCTTTTCCATGCTCGAAGACATGCACGGGTGGTTCATCGTCAGCATGCGGCTCGTCATCGTTGTCTTCGTTCTGTGGCTGTGGCGCAAGACGGCTGCCGATCGCACCTTCGCCCATCTCGGTTTTGCCTTCATCATCGCCGGAGCAGCGGGTAATCTTCTAGACCGCTTCTTTTACGGTCACGTCATCGACTATATCCTGTTCCACACCCAGACATGGTCCTTCGCTGTTTTCAACCTTGCTGACAGTTTCATAACCATCGGTGCAGGCTGCGTCATTCTCGACGAGTTTTTGCACGCCCGGGCGGCTAAAAAGTAAAATTTTACCGTTTCGGCCAAACATATCAAAACCGCTGCCGTGGTAGCGGTTGCCTATGAGCGAACTGGCAAAACTTCGGCAAAAAGTCTCGGATGGCCTTGGCCTGGCTGCCACGGCGGTGCAGCCTGCGGATCGTCTCGATACGACGGCACGCCCTGCAGATGAAGGACATGCGACCGGTACCGGGTCGATTGCGCTCTATGTCGCCGTGTCGTTATCGGTGGGGGCTTTTTCCGCTGCCCTTATCGCGCTTGCAGTGCCTTATGCTGTCACTGTTGCGATGGCGATCTTTTTCGGCGCAGTGCTCGTCGGTGTCCTTTTCCATGCGCTCTTTGATGAGTCTTTGCATCGGCCCGATGCCCTGGTTGCAGAAGCAGATCTCCGGCTGCGCCAGACGCAAAACCGGTCTCTGATTGCCGAAATGCAGGAGTTCATGGGCGATATAGTCGTGATCCGCGACATGAACCGGCGTATTGTCGAGGCGAATAGAGTGTTTCGCGAAATGACCGGCTGCACGGCCCCGGAAGGGTTGAGCTGCGAGGAAATCGGGATCGCTTTCCGCCCGGGCGAAAAGGTCCACGCTTATGATGTGGAGATCGCGACCCCGTTCGGCCAACGCATCTTCTCCTGGCATGATGTCGTGACCCGCGATCTGGCAAGCAGCCGTCTTCACATCAGCAGCATCGCCCGAGATGTGACTGAGGAGCGGCTTGCACTTGCCGAAAGGGAAGATGCCCGTCTGCGCGCCGAAAAGGCCGAGGCGGAAAAGGCGAGGCTGCTTGCCACGGTAAGTCATGAAATCCGCCTGCCGCTTTCCGGCATGCTCGGCATGAACCATCTTCTGTCGCAGACGAAACTCAGCGACGAGCAGCGCAACTATCTCGATGGCATGCGGCAATCCGGCCAGTCGCTGGTGCAGCTGGTCGAGGATCTGCTGGATTATTCGACCATGGAGGCTGGCCGCTTCAGGCTCAATCCGCGCGCGGAGAACCTGCGGCGGCTGATTGAGAGCATCGTTGAGATGCTCGCCCATCGCGCCCATGAAAAAGGTATAGAGATTACATCCTTCGTTGCGCCTGAAGTACCCGATCATCTCGATTTCGATCCGGCGAGGCTGCGTCAGGTCCTCTTCAATCTCCTCGGCAATGCCGTCAAATTCACGCGGGAAGGCGGCGTCGTCATCCGGGCGCGCATGATCGGTGACGAATTGCACATCGCCGTCGAAGACACCGGCCCGGGCATGAGCCGGGCGGAACAGGCCCGTATTTTTGGGGAATTCGAACAGGCTGGCCCGTTGTCGCAGCGAAGCGCAGGCACGGGCCTTGGACTTGCGATCTCCGCCCGTATCGTGCGGGAATTCGGCGGCCGTCTCACGGTTTCCAGCCGCAAGGGCAAGGGTAGCACTTTCAAGCTGGCGTTTCGCCCGGGAGGCGCGCCTGCCGAAATGGCGGATCCGGCGCGGCGCCATTGCCTGCGACATACAAATGTCCTGCTCGTCGCACCAAGGGGCGTGGCGGCAGCGGTCACGATGGAGGCGATCGAGGCCTTCGGCGGCCAATGCACACTTATCCATCAGCCTGAAGATCTGGAAAAGCTGAGGAAGAGTTCCGCCATCGGGACAGCCCCCCTTACCGATGTCATCGTCGACCGGCGCATTTCGCCGTTGTTCAAAGATGCACTTAAGGATTGGCCGGACGGCAATGTCCGCCGCACGCTGCTCGTCAGCCCCGAAGAGCGGCCGTCGACAATGCATGTGGCCTTCGACGCGTGGTTGATCCGGCCGCTGCGGGAAAAATCCCTGATCGACGTGTTGTGCGGTCGTCTGCGCGGCATAGAGCGACGGGACGCCATCAACGACAACCACCCGGATGTGGGATTTTCCTCGCGGGTGGTGGAGGGGGCGAGCGGTATCGAGATACTCGTGGCGGAAGACGATGCTGTTAATCAGCGCGTCATCCGCGCCGTTCTGGAAAAAAGCGGCTATATCGTCCGCGCCGTCGGGGATTTTGCGGCGTTGCGGCAATCTCTGGAGCAGGGCGTATCCCGTTTGCCTGATCTCATAGTCTCCGACCTCAACATGCCGGGCGGCGACGGGCTCCAAGCGCTCCCTGACCTCCTCCATATGCTGCAGGGCGAAAGAAATATTCCTGTCATCGTGCTCAGCGGCGATACCAGTGACGCGACCGCCGAAATCCTGCTGAAGGCTGGTGTTGGCGCGATTTTGACGAAACCTGCCGACCCGCGACGACTGGTTGAGGAAATCCGTCGTCTGCTGGAGGCGAAACGCCTGTCGCTATCGTAAATTGACAGACTCGCTCTGGCTGCATTTTGTCACTATTCTGTCGTTAAATAGTGATTTATGACAGGAAAATTCTTTGGTGGCGGAGCGATTCCCCATGGTTGCCGAAATCCTCAATCACGACATTTGTGAAAACAATGTTGTCATTACTCCTCGTCCGGAGACAGCTCAGGACAATGAGGGCCTTTTCGGTCGCATCGGCACGCTGGAAACCCGGCTTGCCAGAAATGAACGCGAGATTGATGCTGCGCAGTCCGTACGGTACCGGGTGTTCGTCGAGGAGATGAAGGCAAGGCTTCCGGCAGAAGCGATGCGGCGCCAGCGCGACTTCGACGCCTGGGACAGTGTGTGTGACCATCTGCTCGTGCTCGATAAGTCGATCGAGGGTGACAGCGAAGATCAGATCGTCGGCACCTATCGCCTGCTGCGTCAGGAAGTCGCGCTCGCCAATAATGGCTTTTATTCCGCCAGCGAATTCGACATCGCCGGTCTCGTTGCGCGCCACCCAGGCAAGCGCTTCATGGAGCTTGGCCGCTCCTGCGTGCTGCCGGAATATCGCACCAAGCGCACCGTCGAGCTTCTGTGGCAGGGCAACTGGTCCTACGCCGTTAAACACCGGATGGACGCCATGATCGGCTGCGCCTCCTTCCCGGGTGTGCAGCCGGAAGCACATGCGCTCGCCTTGTCTTTCCTGCACCATAACTGCCTTGCTAAGGGGGAGTGGGAGGCGGTTGCTCTTCCTGAGCTCTACCATGAAATGGACCTCGTTCCGGCAGAAGCCCTGAACGCCCGCAAGGCGCTGAACGCCATGCCGCCGCTCATCAAGGGTTATATGCGCCTCGGCGCCATGTTCGGCTCCGGCGCGGTGGTAGACCACGCCTTCAACACGACCGACGTGCTGGTGGTCCTGCCGGTTTCGTCGATCGCCGGCCGATACATCAGCTATTATGGCGGCGAGACCGAACGTATCAACGGCTGAGCGGGTTCTGCGTAGCCGGAGGGGATGTTCCTGTGGGCAGCGGTGCCGTGCGTGTTGTCTTGGGGTAGCCATTCCCGTTAGTGTCAGCGCTCCTTTTCCGCAACACGATATGACATCGGCAGGCCATTGACGGACGTTCTGACAACCGCTTCCCTGATCTCGGAAGAGAGCCGTGCGACGGCCACTCCGATGATGGAGCAATACATCGAAATCAAGGCGAACAATCCCGGTTCGCTGCTGTTCTACCGCATGGGCGATTTTTACGAATTGTTCTTTGACGATGCGGTGGAAGCTTCCCGCGCTCTCGGTATCACGCTGACGAAACGTGGCCAACACATGGGTCACGATATTCCCATGTGCGGCGTTCCCGTCCATGCTGCGGATGATTATCTCCAGAAGCTCATCATGCGCGGCTATCGCGTTGCCGTCTGCGAGCAGGTCGAAGACCCGGCCGAGGCGAAGAAGCGCGGATCGAAATCCGTGGTAAAACGCGATGTGGTGCGGCTTGTCACGCCTGGCACGCTCACCGAAGAAAAGCTGCTTTCGCCAACGGAATCCAACTATCTGATGGCGCTTGCTCGTATTCGCGGCAGTGCGGAGGCACAGTTCGCGCTTGCCTGGATTGATATTTCCACCGGCGTCTTCCGTTTGGCGGAAACGACGCTGACGCGGCTTCTTGCCGATATCTGGCGTATCGACCCGCGCGAGCTGATCGTTGCCGACAGCCTGTTCCACGACGAGGAATTGCGGCCGGTGTTCGATATGCTGGGCCGCGTGGCGGTGCCGCAGCCGGCCATTCTGTTCGACAGCGCTACGGCTGAAGGGCGGATCGCGCGTTACTTCAACGTCTCGACGCTCGATGGTTTCGGCACATTTTCGCGCGTGGAAATGGCCGCTGCCGCTGCCGCCGTTGCCTATGTCGAAAAAACGCAGATCGCCGAGCGCCCGCCGCTCGGCGCGCCGGAACGCGAAAGCGCTGCCTCCACGCTCTTCATCGATCCCGCGACCCGTGCCAATCTGGAGCTGGTGAAGACGCTCTCGGGTGAGAGGGACGGCTCGTTGCTGCATGCGCTGAACCGCACGGTCACCGGCGGCGGTGCGCGGCTTCTCGCCGAGCGGCTGATGTCACCCTTGACCGATCCGGAGAGGATCAATGCCCGTCTCGACGCGGTTGCTTATCTGATTGACGACGTCTCCCTCTGCGACGGTCTGCGCGATGCGCTCAAGCAGGTGGCCGATATGCCGCGCGCGCTTTCCCGCCTTGCGCTGGAGCGCGGCGGCCCGCGCGATCTCGGCGCGATCCGGCAGGGCTTGGCGTCGGCCGAGAGAATTGCCGCCATTCTCGATCAGGGGCTGTTGCCGGAGGAGCTTGCCTCAGCCCTTGCGGATCTGAAAGCCTTGCCGAGCGGGCTGGAAGCGATGCTCGGCTCGATGCTGGCCGACGATCTGCCGCTTCTGAAGCGCGATGGCGGCTTCCTGCGTGAGGGCGCCAATCCCGAACTCGATGAGGTGCGGGCGCTGCGCGATCAGTCGCGTCGGGTGATCGCCGGGCTGCAGCTGCAATATGCCGAGGAGACCGGCATCAAGTCGCTCAAGATCAAGCATAACAATGTGCTTGGCTATTTCATCGAGGTGACGGCGGGCAATGCCGATGTGATGACGGCGACCGACGAGGCGAAGGCCCGCTTCATCCACCGCCAGACGATGGCCGGTGCCATGCGTTTCACCACCACCGAGCTTGCCGATCTCGAAAGCCGCATCGCCAATGCTGCTGCCGAAGCCCTGACCATGGAGCTGGAAGCCTTCGAACGGATGGTCAAGGCGGTGGTGCAGCAGGCCGACGCGATCAAGGCCGGCGCGCTGGCGCTAGCGGTCATCGATGTCGCCTCGAGCCTGGCCTATCTCGCAACCGAACAGGCCTATTGCCGGCCGATCGTCGACGCCTCCATGACCTTTTCGATCAAGGGTGGGCGACACCCGGTTGTAGAACAGGCGCTCAGGCGGCAGTCAGCTGGGCCCTTCATCGCCAACAATTGCGACCTGTCGGCGGTCAATGGCGGCAAGAACGGCGCGATCTGGCTGCTCACCGGTCCCAACATGGGCGGTAAATCGACCTTCCTGCGCCAGAATGCGCTGATCGCCATCCTTGCGCAGATCGGTTCCTTCGTGCCGGCGGAAGCTGCCCATATCGGCGTTGTGGACCGGTTGTTTTCGCGTGTCGGCGCGTCTGACGATCTGGCGCGTGGCCGCTCGACCTTCATGGTGGAGATGGTGGAAACTGCCGCCATCCTCAATCAGGCGACGGACCGCTCGCTGGTCATTCTGGACGAGATCGGCCGGGGTACAGCGACCTTCGACGGACTTTCCATCGCCTGGGCGTCGGTGGAGCACCTGCATGAGGTCAATCGCTGTCGTGGCCTCTTCGCGACGCATTTTCATGAGCTGACGGTGTTGTCGGAAAAACTTGGCCGCCTTTCCAATGCCACGATGCGGGTGAAGGAGTGGGAAGGTGACGTCATCTTCCTGCATGAAGTCGGACCCGGCGCTGCGGATCGTTCCTACGGCATTCAGGTCGCACGGCTTGCGGGCTTGCCGGCCTCGGTGGTGGAGCGCGCCCGCGAGGTGCTGACGAAGCTCGAAGATGCCGACCGCAAGAACCCGGCAAGCCAGCTGATCGATGATCTGCCGCTGTTCCAGATCGCGGTTCGCCGCGAGGAAACGCGCAAGGCAGGATCATCAAAGGTGGAGGAAGCCCTGAAAAGCTTCAATCCGGACGAAATGACACCGCGTGAGGCATTGGACGCGCTCTATGCGTTGAAGAAAGAACTTGGCAAGGCTTGAAGGGATAGAGTGCCTGTCCATAGCCTCTGAAACTCTTTATAGGACACTCCCAACGCAAGCGGTGGGGGTTTCCCACAGGACATGGATAACGGCATAGATGGCCATCAAGGACCTGGATTTTTCCGACATTCTCGATGTATCGGCGCTGAAGCGCGACTGTGACATCATCTTCAGGGAAGACGGCAAACGCATCGCCGATATCAAGTCCGATCTGCTGCCGATCTTCCGCAAGGCCAGTACGGAGGGCCGGGAAAAGGCCAGGGAACTGCTCAAGGCCGATGGCAGCGGTATTGATTGCGCCCGTCGCATCTCCTGGCTCCAGGATCGGCTGATCGAAACGCTCTATGATCTCTCCTGCCAATACGTCTATCCGAAAGATGCGCCCCAGATCGCTGTCGCCGCGGTTGGCGGTTATGGACGCGGCACGCTGGCGCCGGGATCAGATATCGACCTCCTGTTCCTGCTTCCCACCAAGAACACGCCTGACATGCACAAGGCCGTGGAGTTCGTGCTCTATCTCCTCTGGGATCTCGGCTTCAAGGTCGGCCACGCCACCCGCACCGTGGATGAATGCATTCGGCTTTCCAAATCCGACATGACGATCCGCACCGCCATTCTGGAGGTGCGGGCGATCTGCGGCAAAAAATCCCTGACCGACGATCTCGAAAAACGCTTCGAGTCAGAAGTCGTCACCGGCACAGGCCCGGAATTCATCGCCGCCAAGCTCGCCGAGCGTGACCAGCGCCACCGCAAGGCTGGCGATACGCGTTATCTGGTGGAGCCGAACGTCAAGGAAGGCAAGGGCGGCTTGCGTGACCTGCACACGCTGTTCTGGATCGCCAAATATTACTACCACGTTCGCGACACGGCCGATCTGGTGAAGCTCGGTGTCCTGTCGAGATCCGAACTGAAGCTGTTCGAAAAGGCCGATGATTTTCTCTGGGCGGTGCGCTGCCAGATGCATTTCATTACCAATAAAGCGGAAGAGCGCCTTTCCTTCGATATTCAGCGTGAGATTGCCGATGCGCTGAACTATCAGCCGCGCCCCGGCCTTTCCGCCGTCGAGCGCTTCATGAAGCATTATTTCCTCGTGGCGAAGGATGTCGGTGATCTGACCCGCATTGTCTGTGCCGGGCTGGAAGACAGGCAGGCGAAGGACGTGCCGGGCCTTTCCGGCGTGCTCAGCCGTTTTGCCCATCGCGTGCGTAAAATCCCTGGCTCGGTGGAATTCGTCGAGGACCGGGGGCGCATCGCGCTCGCGAAACCCGACGTCTTCAAGAACGACCCGGTCAATCTCATCCGGCTCTTCCATATCGCCGATATCAACAATCTCGAACTGCACCCCGATGCCTTGCGCGTGGTCACCCGTTCGCTTTCGCTCATCAATGACGAGCTGCGGGAAAACGAGGAAGCAAACCGGCTTTTCCTGTCGATCCTGACCTCGCGGCGCGATCCGGCGCTGACGTTACGGCGCATGAATGAGGCCGGCGTGCTCGGCAAATTCATTCCCGAATTCGGCAAGATCGTCGCGATGATGCAGTTCAACATGTATCATCATTACACGGTCGATGAGCATCTCATTCGTTCCGTCGGCGTGCTGTCGGAAGTGGATAAGGGAACGGCTGTCGATGCCCATCCGCTCGCCAATCAGTTGATGCCCGGCGTCGAGGAACGCGAGGCGCTTTATGTGGCGGTGCTGCTCCACGATGTCGCCAAGGGCCGGCAGGAAGATCATTCGATCGCCGGTGCCCGCGTCGCCCGCAAGCTCTGCCAGCGCTTCCGTCTCACCGGCAAGCAGACCGAAACCGTCGTTTGGCTTATCGAGCAGCATCTTCTGATGTCCATGGTTGCCCAGACGCGTGACCTGCACGACCGCAAGACCATCACCGATTTTGCCGACAAGGTGCAATCCATGGAGCGGCTGAAGATGCTGCTCATCCTGACCGTCTGCGATATCAGGGCTGTCGGTCCGGGTGTGTGGAACGGCTGGAAGGGCCAGCTGCTGCGCTCGCTCTATTATGAGACGGAACTGCTTCTCTCCGGCGGTTTCTCGGAAGTTTCGCGCAAGGAGCGCGCGCAGATTGCCCGGCAGGCGCTCTACGACGCCCTTGATGACTGGGGCCAGAAGGCGCGGCGCAAATACACCAAGCTGCATTACGAGCCTTATCTCCTGACTGTGGCGCTGGAAGATCAGGTGCGACACACCCGCTTCATCCGCGAGGCGGACAAGCAGGAAAAGGCACTCTCGACCATGGTGCGCACCCATTCCTTCCACGCCATCACGGAAATCACCGTTCTGGCGCCCGACCATCCGCGCCTGCTTTCGATCATAACCGGCGCCTGCGCCGCGGCCGGCGCCAACATTGCCGATGCGCAGATTTTCACCACCTCAGACGGGCGGGCGCTCGATACGATCCTCATCAACCGCGAATTTCCGATCGACGAGGACGAGACGCGGCGCGGCAACAATGTCGGCAAACTGATCGAGGAAGTACTCTCCGGCAAGCAGCGCCTGCCGGAAATGATCGCCACCCGCACCAAGAGCCGGAAGAAAAAGAGCGCCTTCACCATTCCGCCTTCGGTGACGATCTCGAATGGCTTGTCCAACAAGTTCACCGTCATCGAGGTCGAGTGCCTCGACCGGCCGGGGCTTCTGGCTGACATGACGGCTGTCATCGCCGACCTGTCACTCGACATTCACTCCGCCCGCATCACGACATTTGGTGAAAAAGTCATCGATACCTTCTACGTCACTGATCTCTTCGGTCAGAAGGTGACGAACGACAACCGGCAGGCCAGCATCGCGCAACGTTTGAAGGCGGTCATGAGCGAGCAGGAAGACGAATTGCGCGACCGCATGCCAAACGGCATCATCGCCCATCCAGACGTGGCGGCGCTGCCGGCCGCGCGCACGGCAAAGGCTTGAAAGTCCCATGAGTCTCATCGGCAAGTTCGCCACAGTCGGCACAGCCACGCTCGGCAGCCGCATCTTCGGCTTCCTGCGCGAAACGCTGATGGCAGCCGCCGTCGGCACCGGGCCGGTGGCGGATGCTTTCAACGCCGCTTTCCGCTTTCCCAATACCTTCCGGCGGCTTTTCGCCGAGGGTGCATTCAACTCTGCCTTCGTGCCGCTTTTCGCCAAGGAAATCGAAGCGAATGGCATGGAAGGCGCAAGGCGCTTTTCGGAAGAGGTCTTCGGCGTCCTGTTCACGGTGCTGCTGGCCTTGACGATCCTGATGGAACTGTCGATGCCTTTCATCGTGCGCACGGTGATTGCTCCCGGTTTCGTCGATGACCCGGTGAAGTTCGAAAACACCATCCACCTTGCCACCATCATGTTCCCCTATCTCGCCTGCATGTCGCTGGCGGCGATGATGGGCGGCATGCTGAACTCTCTGCACCGTTATTTTGCGGCTGCGATTGCTCCCGTTTTCCTCAACATCATTCTCATCGGCGTGCTCGCGCTGGCATGGTGGAAAAATTACGATCCGCTTCAGGTCGGTTACGCGCTCTCATGGGGCGTGATGGTGGCAGGTCTTGTGCAGCTCGCCATCGTCTGGATTGCGGTGCGCAATGCCGGCATGCGCATTGGTTTCCGCAGACCACGGCTGACCAAGAACGTGCAGCGGCTTCTGGTCCTTGCCCTGCCGGCAGCCATCACCGGCGGCATTACCCAGATCAATCTGCTCATCAACACCAACATCGCTTCCGGCGGCGAGGGCGTCATATCCTCGCTTGCCTATGCGGACCGAATCTATCAACTGCCGCTCGGCGTCGTCGGCATTGCCGTTGCCACGGTGCTCCTGCCGGAACTGGCGCGAGCGCTGCGCGGCGGCCATATGGTGGAGGCCGGAAGCCTGCAGAACCGCTCGGTCGAGTTCGTGCTGTTCCTGACCCTGCCCGCTGCAGCCGCTCTTCTCGTCATGGCCGAACCCATCGTTCGTTTCCTTTACGAGCGCGGCAATTTCTCGCCCTCGGCCACCTTCACCGTTGCGCAAATTCTTGGCATCTACGGTCTGGGCCTGCCGGCTTTCGTGCTCATCAAGGCCTTCATTCCGGGCTTTTTCGCGCGCGAGGATACCCGCACGCCAATGATTTTCGCGGCGATTTCGGTTGTCGTGAACGTCTCGCTGGCACTGACGCTTTTCCCGCGTCTTGGCGGCCCGGGCATTGCCATTGCCGAAATCACCGCCGGCTGGGTGAATGCCGCCCTGCTGTTCGGCATGCTTTTGTGGCGCGGTCACTGGCATGTGGATATTCCGCTACTCACCCGTATCCCGCGCCTGCTCCTGGCCGCGGCACTGATGGCCGTATTTGTGCATTATGCGCTGACGTGGCTGACCTTCGAGCTGTCTTCCGCCTCGTCCATTTTCGTGCGGGCCGGCACGATCATGGGCCTCGTCTTTGCCGCCATGCTGGTTTATTTCGTTCTGGCTTTCGTGTCTGGAGGTGCCGACATCGGCATGGTGAAGCGGGCCGCCCGCAAGCGCGGAAAAAAGAACGTCGAGACGGAGGCTGGCTGATGTCCTTTGCTGAAAACCGCCGCATCGCCCTCGTTACCGTCGTGGTTGATGATTACGATCGGGCGAAGGCGTTTTATTGCGATGTTCTCGGCTTCGAGTGCCTCTCCGATCAGCCACTGGACGACGGCAAAAGGTGGCTGGTGGTCAAGCCGCAGGGCGCTGACGGTGGCGCCCTTCTGCTCGCCGAGGCCGATGGTGAAGAGCAGCGCCTTGCCATCGGCAACCAGACCGGCGGCCGTGTCGGATTTTTCCTGCATACCGACAATTTCCAACGCGATTATGAGACGATGCTTGCCCGCGGCGTGCGCTTCCTGGAACAGCCTCGCCATGAGGTTTACGG
Organism: Agrobacterium sp. SORGH_AS_0440; assembly: GCF_031453135.1. Classification (NCBI taxonomy): domain Bacteria; kingdom Pseudomonadati; phylum Pseudomonadota; class Alphaproteobacteria; order Hyphomicrobiales; family Rhizobiaceae; genus Agrobacterium; species Agrobacterium sp. SORGH_AS_0440. The sequence continues at coordinate 285,689 of NZ_JAVIYR010000002.1, forward strand.
TTCCGTTGCGGTCTTTGTCGATCCCTATGGAAATCGTTGGGATCTTCTGGAGCCGCGCGGCTGACAGGCCCTGAAAGCGCTTGATTGCGAGGGGCTGCGGGTGCATAAGCGCGCGTGCAATTCCAATCACGGGGCGGGGCCCTCCACAAGCCTTTTCGAGGACGACAATGAACGCATTCAAGCCGCTGGTTTTCTCGGGCGTCCAGCCGACCGGCAATCTGCATCTCGGCAATTATCTCGGCGCGATCCGCAAATTCGTGGCGCTGCAGGAAGATAATGATTGCATCTATTGCGTCGTCGACATGCACGCCATCACCGCCCAGCTCGTTCACTCGGACCTGAAGGCGCAGACCCGCTCTATCGCGGCCGCCTTCATCGCCTCGGGCATTGATCCGGTGAAGCATATCGTCTTCAACCAGTCGGCCGTGCCGCAGCATGCGGAACTGGCCTGGGTGTTCAACTGCGTGGCGCGCATTGGCTGGATGGAGCGGATGACGCAGTTCAAGGACAAGTCCGGCAAGAATGCCGAACAGGTGTCGCTCGGCCTCCTTGCGTATCCGAGCCTAATGGCTGCCGACATTCTCGTTTATCGTGCCACCCATGTTCCTGTTGGTGACGACCAGAAACAGCATCTGGAACTCGCCCGCGACATCGCCCAGAAATTCAACATCGATTTCAGCGACCATATCCGCAAGGCGGGCCTCGGGCTTGATATAACGGTCGGCGATGAGCCGGTGCACGCCTATTTCCCGATGGTGGAGCCGTTGATCGGCGGTCCGGCCCCGCGCGTGATGTCGTTGAAGGACGGCACCAAGAAGATGTCGAAGTCCGACCCGTCCGATCTGTCGCGCATCAACCTGATGGATGATGTCGATGCCATCTCGAAGAAGATCAAGAAGGCAAAGACCGATCCTGATGCGCTGCCGAGCGAAGTGGAAGGCCTCAAAGGTCGCCCCGAGGCCGACAACCTCGTTGGCATCTATGCCGCGCTTTCCGACAAGACGAAGGCCGACGTTCTTTCCGAGTTTGGCGGACAACAGTTCTCGGCTTTCAAGCCGGCCCTGGTCGAGCTCGCGGTGAATGTGCTGGCTCCCGTCAACAATGAGATGCGTCGCCTTCTCGATGATCCGACCCATATCGACGCCATCCTCAAGCAGGGCGGCGAACGGGCGGGCGCCATTGCCGAAAAGACCATGAACGAGGTGCGCGACATCGTCGGCTTCCTGCGCTGACAGGTCGCTGCTGCTCGAATGCGTCGGGCGGTTTGCGCCTGTCGTGATTTGATATAATCTCCGCCCGAACCGTCGGGCGGTTTACGGATCACGGCGGACCTAGGGAGTGCAGAATGGTTTCAAAACGGCTGTCGCGTCTGGAAGGGCATCGGCGCAAGTTTCTTGCAGTTATCGATGACACGCCGGAATGCGAGAGGGCCGTGCACTATGCCGGTCGTCGCGCCAAGAACTCCAATGGCGGGCTGGTGCTGCTTTACATGATCCCGGAAGGCGATTTCCAGCAGTGGCTTGGCGTCGAGCAGATCATGCGGGCCGAGGCGCGCGAGGAGGCGGAAGCCACGCTTGCCAAGATCGCCCAGAAGGTGCGCGAGACGATCGGCATCGAGCCGGAAGCGGTGATCCGCGAAGGCAGCGCCACCGAGCAGATCCATGGGCTGATCGAGGAAGACCGCGATATCGCCATTCTCGTTCTGGCGGCGGGATCGACGAAGGAAGGTCCGGGACCGCTCGTTTCCTCCATCGCCGGGCGAGGGGCAGCCTTCCCGATCCCCGTCACCGTGTTGCCGGATACTTTGTCCGATGAGGAAATCGACGCTCTCTGCTGATCCGGTTTCGGGCGAGATTCAGGGCCTTACGATTTCTTGAATGTAATTATCATGTCAGGGCTTGAAGTGTAGCTTCGCCGGGCGTATTTTTTGGAAGAATTCTAAATTGCGGGGCGTGAACGGCGACCTCGAAGGAGACAGACGATGTTCATTCAGACGGAAGCCACGCCGAACCCGACAACGCTGAAGTTCCTGCCGGGCAAGGTCGTGCTCGAAAGCGGAACGGTGGAGTTCCTCAACCCGTCGCAGGCCCAAGCTTCGCCGCTGGCAGAGCGCCTCTTCATGATACCGGGTGTGACCGGCGTTTATTTCGGTTTCGATTTCATCACCGTCACCAAGGACGGCGCGGAATGGCAGCACCTGAAGCCCGCCATTCTGGGCGCGATCATGGAACACTTCATGTCCGGCCGCCCGATCATGGGCACTGCCATTGCGGCCGAAGTATCGGATGAGGAAGGCGAGTTCTTCGAAGAGGGTGATGAAACCATCGTCGCCACCATTAAGGAACTGCTGGAAACCCGCGTCCGTCCCGCCGTGGCGCAGGACGGCGGCGACATCACCTTCCGCGGCTTCCGCGACGGCACGGTGTTCCTGAACATGAAGGGCGCGTGCTCGGGCTGCCCATCCTCCACCGCCACGCTGAAGCATGGTGTTCAGAATCTGCTTCGCCATTTCGTGCCGGAAGTGCGCGAAGTCGAAGCGGTATAATGCTGTAAAGCCAGATCATGATTGTTCTCGCACTCGACACCGCAGGTGTGGATTGTTCCGCCTGTATCTATGACAGCACCTCGGACAGGGTGCTTGGAGAAGTCTGCGAAACAATTGGAAAGGGCCATGCCGAAAGGCTGATGGCCGTGATCGATGGAGCCTTGGAGCAGGCGCAACTGTCGCTGCGGAATGTCGGGCGTATTGCCGTGACCATCGGCCCCGGGTCCTTCACGGGCATCCGGGTCGGTGTTGCCGCGGCGCGCGGTTTTGCCCTGTCGCTCGGCGTCGAGGCCGTCGGCGTCACCACGCTAGAAACGCTTGCCCTGCATCATCTGCTGCAAAACCCCGACCGGCCAGTGGCGGTCGGTCTGGATGCCAAACGTGGCGAAACCTATCTCCAGACATTCGGCATGGACGGATTACCGCTCAACGAGGCGGCGCTTCTGTCTCTGGATGACGCCAAGAGTGTTCTTTCCGGTTTTAATTGTTCCATCATCGGCTCCGCCGCGCCGCTGTTTGCAGGAGAGGAAAGCGGGTCCGGGCCGGACCACTTTCCGATTGCCTCGGTTGCCCGTGCTGGCGCGCGCAAGCCGGAAGGGCAGCCGAAACCGGCACCTCTTTATCTGCGTGGGCCGGATGCCCGGCCACAAACCGGTTTTGCGCTGGCACGTCAGGACGTTGCCTGATACGGCATGCATGAGTGCATGTTTCTGATTCCCGATTCCTGATATGTTTGACGAATATCTAAGCTGGAAGCCCTATTTCGAGATCGTGCCGATGCAGCATGAGGATTGCGCCGCGGTTGCGGAACTGCATGCGCTGCGCTTTCCGCGCCCGTGGAACGACGGGGAGTTTTCGGGACTGCTGACGCAGGGATCGGTTTTCGGTGCCGTTGCCCGGCAGACAAACGCCTTTTTCAGCAAGCCGCTCGGTGGATTCGTGCTGGCGAGGGAAGTGGCGGGCGAGGCGGAAATCCTGACCGTGGTCGTTGCCGACAAGTTCGCACGTGCGGGTCTCGGCTGGCGTTTGATGCAGTCGGCCATCCGCGAGGCGATGATGCGCGGCGCAGAAACCATGTTCCTTGAAGTTGATAATAACAACGCGTCCGCTCTGGGTCTTTACAGGAAGCTCGGGTTCAAAACCGTCGCGGAACGCAAAGCCTATTACACGGCCAAAGATGGAACGAAGTCGACGGCGCTTGTCATGCGCCGCGATCTTCGCTAGTTCCCTGCGACAGGCATTTTTTCGGCGAAAGCCGCAAACCGGAATTCTCAAAAGGCCATAAGACGTGACAGACCTTTCGAAAACGCTGGAGGAGCTTTGTGCCGAACGCGGTATGCGGATGACCGACCAACGCCGTGTCATCGCCCGCGTCCTTCAGGAATCGGCCGACCATCCAGATGTCGAGGAGCTTTACCGCCGTTCCTCCGCCGTGGACCCGCGCATCTCGATTTCCACCGTCTATAGAACGGTGAAGCTGTTCGAGGATGCCGGCATCATCGAGCGTCACGATTTTCGCGACGGCCGTTCACGCTACGAGACCGTGCCTGAAGAGCATCACGATCACCTGATCGACCTGAAGAATGGCGTCGTCATTGAATTTCACTCGGCCGAGATCGAAGCTCTGCAGGAGAAGATCGCCCGCGAACACGGCTTCAGGCTCGTGGATCACCGGCTGGAACTTTACGGCGTGCCATTGAAGCCTGGCGAACACTGAGACGCCGGTGAACAAGCGGGCGTTCCCATCATGATGTGGCTGCGGACAGCCTATATTGCGGTCGTACTCCTGATCGTCACGCTTGTTTTGCTGCCGCTTCAACTGCTGGGCCTTGCCTTCGACTGGCGGCTCCGCCGCCGCATTCCCCGCGTCTGGCATCGTATCGCCTGCCATGTTCTCGGCATACGCGTGCATGTCCACGGGGAAGTGGAGCGGGCAAAGCCGTTAATGCTCGCGGTCAATCACGCCTCATGGAAAGACATCCTCGTTTTGGGCAGCATTGCCGACGTGGTGTTCATCGCCAAGACTGAGGTGCGCGACTGGCCGGTTTTCGGCTGGCTCGCGCGGCTGCAGAAAAGCATCTTCGTTCAACGCGAGCAGAAACGCAGCACCGGCATGCAGGTGAGCGAGATCGCCAGCCGCATGGCCGATGGCGAGATCGTTGTCCTCTTTCCCGAAGGAACTACCTCGGACGGAAACCGCATGCTGGCCGTCAAATCCTCGCTCTTCGGTGCGGCGTCCACCGCCGCAGAACAGGTACCGGGCAAGCTTGTTTATGTCCAGCCGGTAGCCATCGCCTATACGCGGCTGCATGGCATGGCGATGGGGCGCTATCATCGCGTCATCGCCGCCTGGCCGGGCAGCATCACGCTCGTGCCGCATCTGCTCGGCATCATCAAAGCGGGCGCCATCGATGTCGACGTGACATTTGGTGACAGCGTTCCGTTCCACAGCACCGACAACCGCAAGCGACTGGCGACCGATATCGCCGCCTCCATCCGCTCAATGCTGGCCTTCAGCCTGCGCGGCGGCTGGCGGAATTCGTGAGATCGTAGCTTTTCCGGCATTTTTCTGTTTAATCTGGCCGTGAAAAACACTAGATAGCCGCCATGACCCAGGAAACGCTTGGCCTTGACGCCCCACCCATGATCGCCCGCGAGGGTTCGAACAGCCAGCCCGCATCCATCGCGCGCGATGGGGCAAACAGCAGAAAGGTCTTCATCAAGACTTATGGCTGTCAGATGAACGTCTACGATTCCGTCCGCATGAGCGATGCGCTGGCGAAGGACGGTTATGTTCAGACGGAGGATATGGGCGAGGCGGATCTGGTTCTGCTGAATACCTGTCACATTCGCGAAAAGGCGGCGGAAAAGGTCTACTCCGCGCTTGGCCGCCTGCGGGACATGAAAAAGTCGCGCGAAGAGCAGGGTCGGGAATTCATGATCGGCGTTGCCGGCTGCGTGGCGCAGGCGGAAGGCGAGGAAATCCTTCGCCGGGCGCCCGCCGTGGATGTCGTCATCGGCCCGCAGACCTATCACCGCCTGCCGGAAGCACTGAAACGGGTACGTGGAGGCGAGCGCGTCATCGAGACCGAATACGCGGTGGAGGACAAGTTCGAACACCTGCCGGTTGCCGAGAAATCCACGCTGCGAACGCGTGGTGTTACGGCTTTTTTGACCGTGCAGGAAGGTTGCGACAAGTTCTGTACCTTCTGTGTCGTGCCCTATACGCGCGGTTCGGAGGTTTCCCGTCCCGTGCGCCAGATTGTTGATGAGGCGACGAAGCTTGTCGATGCCGGCGTGCGTGAGATCACGCTGCTCGGCCAGAACGTCAACGCCTGGCAGGGCGAAGGCCCGAAGGGCGAAAAATGGGGCCTTGCCGAACTGCTTTACCGGCTGGCGGAAATTCCGGGCCTTGCGAGGCTCCGCTACACCACCAGCCATCCGCGCGACATGGACGATCGCCTGATCGGCGCCCATCGCGACCTGCGCATCCTGATGCCCTATCTGCATCTGCCGGTTCAGTCCGGTTCGGACCGAATTCTGAAAGCGATGAACCGTCGCCATACGGGCGAGGAATATATCCAGCTTATTGAAAAAATCCGCGCCGCCCGCCCTGATATTGCCATGTCTGGAGACTTTATTGTCGGTTTCCCCGGCGAGACGGATCGCGATTTCGAAGATACGATGGCGATGGTCGAAACGGTGAAGTACGCGCAGGCCTTCTCGTTCAAATACTCCACCCGTCCCGGCACGCCGGGGGCCGACCTCACGGACCAGGTTGCAGAAGACGTGAAGGCCGAGCGGCTGGAAAGATTGCAGGCTCTCTTGCTGCGGCAACAGAAGGAATTTGCCGAATCGCTGGTCGGAAAGACCATGGATGTGCTGCTGGAAAAGCCCGGCCGCATGACTGAGCAGTTGATAGGTCGTTCTCCGTGGCTGCAATCCGTGAATCTTGATGCAAAGACTTTGAAAATCGGTGACATTGTTAATGTACGAATCACCGCAACGGGTCCAAACAGCTTGTTTGCCGAGGTGGCAGAGAGTTAGAGTGGGGAGCCGACACTGATTGGGACAGGAGCCTGACCGCTTGAACGCACACGAATTGGTATCAAATTCATCGCGCCAGCCACGCCAAGCCGCGACCGACGCCAATCACTTCGTCCTCACGTTCGAGAATAACAGGATAGCAGGAGAGCTATTCGGTCAGTTCGATCAGAACCTGAAGCTTCTGGAGCAGCGCCTCAATATCGACGCTCGTCCGCGTGGAAATTCGGTCGCTATCACCGGCGATGTGGTCTCCACCAATCAGGCCCGCCGCGCGCTTGATTTCCTTTACGAGCGTTTGCTGAAAGGTGGCGCCGTCGAGCTTTCTGATGTCGAGGGGGCGATCCGCATGGCCGTTGCAGCGGACGACCAGCTGACGCTGCCGACCATGGAGCGCAAGGCGAAGATTTCCATGGCGCAGATTTCAACGCGCAAGAAAACCATTTCGGCGCGGACGCCCACGCAGGACGTCTATATGCGCGCCTTGGAACAATCCGAACTCGTATTCGGTGTTGGCCCTGCCGGCACGGGCAAGACCTATCTGGCCGTGGCGCATGCCGCGCAGCTTCTGGAGCGTGGCGCGGTCGATCGCATCATCCTTTCGCGTCCCGCCGTTGAAGCGGGTGAGCGTCTGGGCTTCCTGCCCGGCGACATGAAGGAAAAGGTCGATCCGTATCTCCGCCCGCTTTATGACGCGCTGTATGACATGATGCCCGGCGACAAGGTGGAGCGCGCCATTCAGGCGGGCGTCATCGAAATTGCACCTCTGGCTTTCATGCGCGGCCGCACGCTTGCCAATGCCGCCGTCATTCTGGACGAAGCTCAGAATACTACCACCATGCAGATGAAGATGTTCCTGACGCGCCTTGGCGAAAACGGTCGCATGATTGTGACCGGCGACCCAAGCCAGGTGGACTTGCCGCGCGGCGTGAAGTCTGGCCTCGTGGAAGCCCTGCAGATCCTCACGGATGTGGAAGGCGTGTCCGTTGTGCGGTTCAAGGATGTGGACGTTGTCCGTCACCCGATGGTGGCGCGCATTGTCCGGGCCTATGAATCCCATACGGCTGTGCCGGATGAGAGCCTGCTGAAGGGCGACTGACGAAAAGATAATGACAGCTCTGGATATTCAAATCAGCGTCGAGGCCGAAGGCTGGTCCTCGGAAGAGGACCTGTCTGCTTTTGCGTCAAAGACGCTGGATGCGGCGGTCGATTTTCTGAAGCGGGAAGAGGATCAACCCTTCCCGAAAATGCCGGTCGAGCTCTCGCTGGTCTTCACCGACGATGAAAATATCCGGGAAATCAACGCCGAGTGGCGTGACAAGGACAAGGCGACCAACGTCTTGTCTTTCCCTGCTTTTCCGCTGGAGCCGGGCGGAATGCCCGGCCCTATGCTGGGCGATATCGTCGTCGCGAGAGAAACGGTAGAGCGAGAGGCCCTTGAACTTGAGAAGAGTTTCGAGGATCATCTGACCCATCTTCTCGTTCATGGGTTCCTGCATTTGTTTGGTTATGACCACATGGACGAGGAAGAAGCGGAAGAAATGGAGTCGCTTGAGACTCGCATTTTGGCGGTGCTTGGCCTATCTGATCCCTATGCGGGTCAAGAACCGCTTTAAATATTGTCTGGAGCCATGAACGAACATTCTGCACGACCTGCCAATGAGGGCAGAGAAAACGGCGAGCAGTCCTCTTCGGAGGAGGGCAGTAGTCACTTACGTCAGGACTACAATGCCAAACCGAGATCGACCATCTGGTCGCGCATCGCGCGGTTGCTGAAACCGTCTCAGGGTGAGCGCCTGCGCGAGGATCTGACCGATGCGCTGATGGACGACACTGAAATAGGCGCCGCTTTTACGCCCGAAGAACGGGCGATGCTACACAACATCCTCCGTTTCCGTGAGATCAGGGTCGAAGATATCATGATCCCGCGGGTGGATATTGACGGTCTCGATCAGAATATGACGATCGGTGACGCGCTGATCCTGTTTGAGGAAACCGGACGTTCCCGTATGCCGGTTTATGAAGAGACGCTGGACGACCCCAAGGGGATGATCCATATCCGCGATCTGCTTGCTTATGTTGCCAAACAGGCTCGCAACAAGCGCCGGGTGGGATCGCGTGGCGTCGCTTACGGTGAAGTGAAGGCGCCGCGGTCGCCGCGGCCGAATTTCGATCTGGCGCGGGTCGATCTGGAAAAGACGGTTGCCGACGCCGGGCTGGTGCGCAAGATTCTTTTCGCGCCGCCGTCCATGTTGGCCTCCGATCTTCTGAAGACCATGCAGGCCCAGAGAACCCAGCTCGCCGTGGTGATCGATGAATATGGCGGTACCGACGGTCTTGTCAGCCATGAAGACATCGTCGAGATGGTGGTTGGGGACATCGACGACGAGCACGACAAGGACGAGGCGATGTTCTCGCGTCTTTCTGCCGATGTGCTCGTGGCGGATGCCCGCGCGGAACTCACCGAACTTGCCGAGGCTATCGGTCCGGAATTCGACGTGCGCGAACATCTGGAAGAAATCGATACGCTCGGTGGACTCATCTTCTTCGCGCTGGGCCGTATCCCCGCCAAGGGCGAGGTCGTTCGCGCCGTGCCCGGTTTCGAGTTTCAGATCCTCGATGCGGATACGAGGCGTATCAAGGGCGTTCGTATCGTACGCGATCACGGCTCCGAAGGGGAAGACGACCGCGCCCCTGGCGATGCCGGTGAGGTGATTGCATTGCCGCCGCCGGAGACGCGGTTGATCGCCCATCAGCAGAACGTGGACTGAAAGGATAGACGGGTAGCCCCCGTCGATCCCGCCGTTTGATCTTCCGGATTCTGCGGGTTCGACTACCCGGGCATGAGATCCCGCTCCATCTGCCCTGCCTGGTGTGGACGGCGAATCTTTTTTCCTTTACGTCGAAACAAAGGGAAATTTCGCGGAATGGCTTGCCTGGAGCGGGTTTCCGGATGCGCATGATACGGAGATGGCATGGAGCGTCTTGCAGGCAGGGTGATGCTGGCCGGCGGCATGAGCCGCGCAGTGATGGCGATTGCTGCAGGCGCGGTCGGAGCGCTCGCCCTGCCTCCATTCGGTTTCTTCGCAGCGCTTTTCCTGTCTTTCACCCTGTTGGTCTGGCTGGTGGATGGCTGCACCGGCAAGCCGGGCGGCGGCCTCTTCAGCCGCATTCTTCCCGCTTTTGCTATAGGCTGGTGTTTCGGTCTCGGTTATTTCGTGGCTGGCCTGTGGTGGCTGGGCAACGCGCTTCTGCTTGAAGCGGACGAATTTGCCTGGGCGCTGCCGCTTGCCATCCTTGGGCTTCCGGCCTTTCTGGCGCTGTTTTACGGTTTCGCGGTTGCTGCGGCCAATCTTGTGTGGTCGAACGGTCTAGGCCGGATCGCCGCCCTTGCCGCCGCATTCGGATTTGCGGAATGGCTGCGCAGTTTCCTGGCGACGGGCTTTCCGTGGAACGCCATAGGTTACGGCATCATGCCGATCCCGGTCATGATGCAGTCGGCGCATCTGATCGGTCTTTTCGGTGTGACCACGCTTGCCGTTTTCATCTTCGCGTCCCCCGCGCTCATCGCCACGAGAAAAGGCATGTGGCCCGGCCTTTCCCTGGCGGCGCTGCTGCTGGCCAGCCATGTGGGTTATGGCTTCTACCGCGTCCAGACACCCGCGGAGACACCGGCAGATGCGGTGACAGTCAGAATCGTCCAACCGTCCATCGATCAGTCTCGCAAGATGCTGAATGATGACCGCGCCGAGATTTTCGGCGAGCATCTGCGGTTGACAGCCCTGCCTCCGGGCGAAGGCAAAAAGCGCCCCGACATCATTGTCTGGCCCGAAACCTCGGTGCCGTTCATCCTAACGCAAAATCCCGACGCGCTGGCCGAGATCGCAAAGACGCTGCAAGACGGGCAGGTGCTCTTCACCGGAGCCGTCAGGATGGAAGATGCGGGTGCTGGCAGGCCGCCGCGTTATTATAACTCGGTCTACGCCATCGACAGTCAGGGAGAAATCATCGGCGCGACGGACAAGGTCCATCTGACCCCCTTTGGAGAATATGTTCCCTTCGAGGGTATCCTGCGGGAGTTTGGCATTGATAATGTCATCGCCCTGCCCGGGGGCTTTTCAGCAGCCTCTTCGCGCACGCCCCTGACGCTTCCATCCGGAAAGACCTTTTATCCGCTGATCTGTTACGAGATCATTTTTCCCGGTGAGATGACGCCGGCTCTCGCTGGCTCGGCGGCGATCCTCAATGTGACGAATGACGGCTGGTTTGGTGATACGCCTGGGCCGTATCAGCACTTTCTTCAGGCCAGAGTGCGGGCGGTTGAGACGGGTGTGCCGGTGATTCGCGGTGCCAATACGGGTATCTCGGCGGTTATAGACCCTTATGGCCGCATTATTGCCGGATTGGATTACGGTCGGGTGGGCATTGTTGACGCCACTTTGAGTGGTGGGTCAAACGACGCATTTACTTACGACACACATCGGACGTATTTCTGGTTGATTTTTTCCGTGATGATGATCGCTGCGGTATTTCCTGCCTGGAGTTTTGCCCGGCGCCAGAATTGACCGGGAACTCCTGCAATTGCATAGTGAATACGTCAGTCGTAAAACAAGTTTAGCTGCTGTCGAAATACCGGCTCATTTCTTCGAATAGTAATGAAGCGAGATATCAACCCATCCGAGTGTCAGGACCGCATGATGACCGAAAATAAGAAAAAGCCTAACCCCATCGACATTCATGTCGGAAGCCGAATTCGTCTTCGCAGAACCATGCTCGGCATGAGCCAGGAAAAACTGGGTGAAAGTCTCGGAATTACCTTTCAGCAAATTCAGAAGTACGAAAAGGGCACGAACCGTGTTGGCGCCAGCCGCCTGCAGAATATCTCGGCGATCCTCAATGTACCGGTTTCCTTTTTTTTCGAAGATGCACCCGGCGATCAGGCTGGCGGTACATCCGGCATGGCGGAAGCCTCGAGCTCCAATTACGTCGTCGACTTCCTGTCTTCGGCTGAAGGTTTGCAGTTGAACCGCGCCTTCGTGAAGATCGCCGACCCGAAGGTCCGTCGCCGTCTGGTCGATCTCGTCAAGGCGCTCGCCGCCGAGGGCGATGCCGAGTAGGGCCTGGCCCCTGCAGCGCAGAAAATTTCCGGCATGGTATGCCGGGCACTCAACGGTCCGCAGGGACCGTTTTTTTGTGCCAGATTAGAAAGGAATTCTCACATAAACGATATATTTATGTGGTTGTGTCCTTGTTTTTCGCGGCCGAAATGACTAACAAACTCGAAGACCGTTCTTTGAGGGGAATCCCGCATGCGTGCCAATTATCTGTTCACCAGCGAGTCCGTGGCCGAGGGTCATCCGGACAAGGTTTGTGATCGTATTTCCGATGAAATCGTGGATCTCATTTACCGTGAAGCGGCCAAGACGGGCGTGGACCCGTGGACCGTGCGCATCGCCTGCGAAACGCTTGCAACGACCAACCGCGTCGTGATTGCGGGCGAGGTTCGGGTTCCCGATACGCTGCTGAAGAAGGACAAGGACGGCAAGGTCCTCAAGGACGCAGCCGGCCATCCGGTTATCAATCCCTCGAAGTTCAAATCCGCCGCCCGCAAGGCGATCCGTGATATCGGCTACGAGCAGGATGGTTTCCACTGGAAGACCGCCAAGATCGACGTTCTCCTGCATCCGCAGTCGGCTGATATCGCGCAGGGTGTGGACAACGCTTCCGACAAGCAGGGCGACGAGGGTGCCGGCGACCAGGGCATCATGTTCGGTTACGCCTGCAAGGAAACGCCTGACCTCATGCCGGCGCCGATCTATTATTCCCACCGTATCCTGCAGCTGCTGGCCACCGCCCGTAAAAGCGGCGAAGGCGAGGCGGCGAAGCTCGGCCCCGACGCCAAGAGCCAGGTGACGGTTCGTTACGTCGACGGCAAGGCTTCCGAAGCCGTGTCCATCGTGCTGTCCACGCAGCATCTCGATGCAAGCTGGGATTCGAAAAAGGTTCGCGCCGTTGTCGAACCCTATATCCGCGAAGCTCTCGGTGATCTGAAGATCGCTGACGATTGCCAGTGGTATATCAACCCGACGGGCAAGTTCGTCATCGGTGGCCCTGATGGCGATGCCGGTCTGACCGGCCGTAAGATCATCGTCGACACCTATGGTGGTGCCGCCCCCCATGGCGGTGGCGCATTCTCTGGCAAGGACACGACCAAGGTCGACCGTTCCGCCGCCTATGCCGCCCGCTACCTCGCCAAGAACGTCGTGGCTGCCGGCCTCGCCGAGCGCTGCACCATTCAGATTTCTTATGCAATCGGCATTGCCCAGCCGCTGTCGATCTATGTCGATCTGCATGGCACCGGCAAGGTCAGCGAAGATCAGGTCGAGGCCGCGATCCGCAAGGTCATGGACCTTTCGCCATCGGGCATTCGCCGTCATCTCGATCTCAACAAGCCGATTTACGCCAAGACGTCTTCCTATGGTCATTTCGGCCGTAAGGCTGGCCGCGACGGCTCCTTCTCCTGGGAGAAGCTCGATCTGGTGAAGCCGCTCAAGGAAGCTTTGAGCGCTTAAGCATTTCCAGTAAAAGTGCGTAGCGGTTTTACGTCCGGAAAATGCGTCAACTGGATATCGCGCTTGTTATTTGGCGGCGATTGAGAGATACCGTCACCGAGTTTTGTAACCCGCACAGTGCCTCACGGGGTGCTGTGCGGGTTAAGTCTATTTGGTCTTGAGAGTATGAGATGACGGAAGAACGGCGTTCGCGCGCGACGGAAGCGTTTTTTGGCAGGCGCAAGGGCAAGCCCCTGCGCAATCAGCAGGTCGATACGATCGAAAATCTGCTGCCTTTGCTGAAAATCGATCTGGAAAGCGTGCCCCCGCAAAATCTCGCCGCGCTCTTTCCGGCAGATGTGCGATCGATCCGTCTGGAGATCGGTTTCGGCGGTGGCGAACATCTCGCCCACCGCGCGGTCGAAAATCCCGAGACGGGTTTCATCGGTGTCGAACCCTTCGTCAATTCCATGGCCAAACTGCTTGCCACGGTTCGCGAACGTGAACTGATGAATATCCGCCTTTACGACGATGATGCGACGCAGTTACTCGACTGGCTGCCTGAAGGATCGATCGATCACATCGATCTGCTTTATCCCGATCCCTGGCCGAAGAAGAAGCACTGGAAGCGGCGTTTCGTGTCAGACGTCAATCTCGCCCGTTTCCATCGTGTGTTGAAACCCGGCGGCAAGTTCTGCTTTGCGTCCGACATCGACACTTACGTCAACTGGACGCTGCAGCATTGCGCCCGGCACGGCGGCTTTGACTGGACGGCGACAAGCGCTGATGACTGGCGCACGCCCTATGCCAACTGGCCGGGCACGCGTTACGAGAACAAGGCAAAAAGAGAAGGCCGCAGCTCGGCCTATCTCACCTTCATCCGTCGCTAAAGCATTTCAAGTAAAAGTGTGCAGCGGTTTTACGTCCGGAAAATGCGCTAACGGCAAGACCCCTTAAAGGGCCGCGTCAACTTCCGCTGCCTGCGGAATGGAAGGCTGCGCGCCGGCACGCGTGCAGGCGAGTGAGCCTGCGACTGCGGCCCGCTTCAGAGCCCTTTCGAAATCCATTCCCTGATCGAGGCTCGCGGCGAGATATCCGCAGAAGGTATCGCCCGCACCAACCGTATCGACCGGCTCGATCTTCAGGCCGGAAGCCCTGTAGAGCTTGCCATTACGAATGGCGATCACGCCATCCGCACCAAGCGTGACGATCAAAGTCTGGCCGGTCCTCTCGTGAAGGGCCTTGAGTTCGTTTTCCCGCTCGTCGCTGGAGAGGCCATTCTTGCCGATCAGCAGCTCGAACTCGGTTTCATTGGCGATGACGATATCGGCAAGGCCGGCGAGACGCGGTCCGTCCGCGGTCAGCGGTGCTGTGTTGATGACGGTGGTGACGCGTTTCGCCTTTGCGGCCGTCAGTGCAGCTTCGATGGCGGGTGCCGGTATCTCGAACTGCAGCATGAGAATATCGCTTGGAGCCATTTCGGATATGGTCTTTGCCGCGTCGGATGCCGAGACCTCACCATTCGCAGCGGGAATGACCGAGATCATGTTCTCTCCGCCTTCGCCGATCAGGATAACCGCCGTTCCAGTCGGGCCGGGCGCGGTTTTGACCAATGACAGATCGGTTCCCGCGTCCCGCAGCAAGGTCAGTGCTGGAGCGGCAAAGGTGTCATCACCCGCAGCGCCCGCCATCTTGACCGCGGCGCCCGCACGCCGTGCGGCAAGCGCCTGATTGGCTCCCTTGCCGCCGGCGGCCGTGGAGAATGTCTCTCCCGTTACGGTTTCACCGGGCTTGGGCAGACGTTTGGCGGTCGCGACGAGGTCCATGTTGATGGAGCCGAAAACAGTAATCATGGGGCGCTGGGTCCGTACGAAATTTAAGCAAGGCGGCGACTTTGCCCGAGACGATCACTCGTCGTCAACCACCCGCAACTTGGCCGCACCGGCTCGGTTTTCGGCAAAGCGACGCGCCTGTTCGATTTCACCATGAGCAGCGTCTTTTTCCGTCGGTGAGAAATCGAGGCCCTCGATTTTCTGTCCGCGCGCCAGTACCTTGTCAGAGGAGATGAGCATCATGTCGACGTCCTTCTGCGCCAGCCCGAAATGGGCCTGCAGCTTCCGCGTCCGATCGTCCAGCCGCCGCACATCGTCCATGAGCAGCGCCACTTCACCCTGAATGAGATGCGCCTGCTCGCGCATGCGCTGGTCTTTGAGCACGGACTGGATGACCTGCACAGAGAGCATCAGCAGCGATGGCGAAACGATGACCACCCGGGCGCGATGGGCGCGCTGCACCAGATATTCGAAATGCTGGTGGATATCGGCGAAAATCGATTCCGACGGCACGAAGATGAAGGCGGTATCCTGTGTCTCGCCGCGAATGAGATATTTCTCGGCGACATCGCGAATATGCACTTCCATGTCCCGGCGGAACTGCTGCACGGCCGCGCGTTTGGTTTCCGGCGTCTCGTCCGCCTTGATGGCGTTCCAGGCTTCCAGCGGAAACTTGGCATCGATGACGAGCGGCGGCGCATTGTTCGGCATCTTGATGGTGCAGTCCGGCCGGTAACCGTTGGAAAGTGTCGGCTGCAGCTGGAAGGAACCCGGCGGCAGGGCGTCGGCGATCAGCGTCTCCATGCGCGCCTGTCCGAAGGCGCCGCGTGTCTGCTTGTTGGAAAGTATCGCCTGAAGCCCGACCACGTCCTTGGCCAGATCCTGAATATTGCCCTGTGCGGCATCGATGACCGCCAGGCGCTCCTGAAGGCGGCTCAGATTTTCATGGGTAGACCGGGTCTGCTCGGTCAGCGTTTCGCCCAGCCGCTGCGACATGCCATCAAGACGCTGATTCAGCGTCTGGCTCATCTCCGTCTGACGCGTGCCGAGCGTTTCCGCCATGGCCGCGATCCGGCCATGCAGTTCGGACTGGGTTTTGAGCAGGTCGGAGATCTCGCCATCGGCCCCAGCTTTCTTCGACCGGTTCGCCGTCACAAGCCATGTAACGACAAGGCCGAAAATCGCGGAAGCGAGAAGCGCGCCGAAGCTGATATCGACTGAGCCGGCCCGCAGCGCGGGTTGAAGGAGAACCGAGAAGTCTGTGTTCATGACTAAATCTAGCAGATTTCGATTGATTCGTAAGATCAAAACAAGAACGTTCCTGCGGCGGAAATGAGTCCGGCAGAACGGATGCCGCGAGCCGTTTTCATCGTCGTGTTTTTTATTTCCTCCGCGCGAGAGATACGTTATGGGAAGCCATGACCATCAAACCGCTTATCATTTTGCCCGATCCCGTGCTGCGCCAGCAATCGAAGCCCATCGAAAAGGTGGATGCCGAGGTGCTGCGTTTGGCGGACGACATGCTGGAAACGATGTATGATGCCCCCGGCATCGGCCTTGCCGCCATCCAGATAGGTGTGCCGCGCCGGTTGCTGGTGATCGATGTTGCGCGTGAAGGCGAAGAAAAGACCCCGATCGTCTTCATCAATCCGGAAATCCTCAAGGTTTCCGATGACATTTCCACCTATGAGGAAGGCTGTCTCTCGATTCCCGATTATTATGCCGAGGTGGAGCGCCCTGCGTCGCTCACGGTGCAATATGTCGGTCGTGACGGCAAGCAGCAGACGGTCGAGGCGGATGGTCTGCTGGCAACCTGCCTTCAGCATGAGATCGATCACCTGAATGGTGTTCTGTTCATCGACCATATCTCGCGGTTGAAGCGGGACATGGTCATCAAGAAATTCACGAAAGCAGCCCGCGCAAAAGTCTGATCCGTCGCACAGCTGACGGAGCGGAAGACAGGGCAGGGGGCAATCATGGCTCTTCGCATCATATTCATGGGCACGCCGGATTTTTCCGTTCCGACGTTGCGTGCACTGGTGGAAGCGGGCCACGAGATTGCTGCCGTCTATACCCAGCCACCGCGTCCAGGCGGCCGTCGCGGCCTTGATCTGCAGAAATCGCCGGTGCATCAGGCTGCGGAACTGCTGGGCTTACCGGTACTGACACCCTTGAATTTCAAGGCGGAGGAAGATCGCCAGCAGTTTCGGGATTTCAATGCCGATGTCGCGGTCGTCGTGGCTTACGGGCTGCTGCTGCCTGAAGCGATCCTCTCCGGCACGCGGCTTGGCTGTTACAACGGTCACGCTTCGCTGCTGCCGCGCTGGCGCGGCGCGGCTCCCATCCAGCGGGCGATCATGGCGGGTGACACCGAAACCGGCATGATGGTCATGAAAATGGAAAAGGGTCTGGATACCGGCCCTGTCGCGCTGACCGCTAAAGTCGCGATTGCCGAGAACATGACGGCCGGCGAGCTGCATGACAGCCTGATGCTGACAGGCGCTCGGTTGATGCGTCAGGCGATGGACAAGCTGGAAGCAGATGACCTGCCCCTCGTCACACAGGCGGAAGAGGGTGTGCTCTACGCCGCAAAGATCGACAAGGGTGAAACCCGTATCGATTTTTCAAGGCCGGCGCAGGATGTGCATAATCATATTCGCGGCCTTTCGCCGTTTCCCGGCGCATGGCTGGAGATGGAGATCGGCGGCAAGCCCGAGCGCGTCAAGGTACTGGCGTCCGAGCTCGCCAGCGGAATGGGCGAGGCAGGCAGCGCACTGGATGATGTTCTCACCATTGCCTGCGGCAGCGGCGCCGTGCGGCTTACCCGTTTGCAGAAGGCGGGGTGGCAAGCCGATGTCGGCGGCCGATTTCGTGCGCGGTACCCCGGTTCCGGCCACTACAAGGCTCGGCTGATGCCACGCTTCCGCATGACCGTCGAATATGACGGTACGCCCTATTATGGCTGGCAGAGACAGGAAAACGGCCCCTCGGTTCAGGGTGCGCTGGAGGCTGCGGTTCGGTCGCTGACCGGCGAGAGCGTTTCCATTCGCGGCGCTGGCCGAACCGATTCCGGCGTGCATGCCGTTGGGCAGGTTGTCCATGTCGATCTCTCGCGAGACTGGGAGCCCTACAAGCTACGCAATGCCATCAATGCGCATCTCGCCATGGCGGGTGAAGCGGTGGCCGTGCTCGATGCCGCCTCCGTGACTGAGGATTTCGACGCCCGTTTTTCCGCCCTTCGTCGGCACTATCTCTACCGCATCGTCTGCCGAAAAGCCCGGCTGGCGCTGGAGCACAAGCGGGCGTGGTGGGTGTCGAAGGACCTCGATCACGAGCGCATGCATGAAGCCGCCCAGATGCTCGTCGGCCGGCATGATTTCACCACCTTCCGCTCCGTGCACTGCCAGGCGAACAGCCCCGTGCGCACGCTCGACCGGCTGGATGTGACGCGCAATGGCGATCTCATCGAGATACGCGCGACGGCGCAGAGCTTCCTTCATAACCAGATCCGCTCTTTCGCCGGCACGCTGAAACTGGCAGGCGAGGGCACGATGACGCCAGAGGACGTGCGTGCCGCACTGGAGGCACGCGATCGAAAAGCCTGTGGCCCGGTCGCGCCACCGGACGGTCTTTATTTCATGCAGGTCGATTATCCCGACGTCATTCCGCCGCGCCGACACCCCGAAGCCGAGGTGATGCAGGATGCGGATTGACGTCTAATTCTCTCAGGCCGGATAGACACCGAGAAAGCGCTGCAACGCTTCCGACAGAAGCATGCCGGGCACCAGTAGCGTCATGACGATGGCGGAAACGAGCAGCGACTGGTCGCGGATAAAAAACCGCACGATCCGTGAAAAGGCAAAGACCAGCGACAGAAGCAGCGCCAGCCACAAAATCGCGATCAGCCCCTGCAACGGTGGCAGGAAGAACGCAATCAGGATCAGAACGGCGTAGGCGTATGAGAAGGGCAGCGACAGCCAGTTCATGGTGGTGACGAGAGGCGTGAATTTTTCACGTGCGCCAAAGGCAAAGAGCAACATGCCGATCAAAAGCAGCGGCACGATCCAGCAAATGGCCTCCACCATCGCCAGGCGAAAGAAGAAGATGAACCCCGTTCCTGTTCCCGGCGGGTAGCTGGCGAGAAACGCTGCCCGCAGCCACAGCCAGGAAACCAGCATGGCGGGCAGGCACCAAAGGACGGAATAGAAGGACCGCCACATGCCGCGTTCGGTCAGGTCCAGATAACGTGCGCCATTATGGTCGCCGAGCAGCAACAGCCACAGGCCCGTCAGATAGAGCCTTACTTCACTTGCCGTCGGCATGGGCGAACCAGCGCTCGATAAAGGTTTCGTAAATGCGCGTCAGCGTCTCAAGATCGGCAATGGCTACCCGCTCATCGACCATGTGCATGGTCTGCCCGACAAGGCCGAACTCCACGACAGGGCAATAGTCCTTGATGAAGCGCGCATCCGACGTGCCGCCGGTGGTTGAAAGCTTCGGCTCCTTGCCGGTCACGGCCTCCACCGCGCCTGACAGCGACGAAATGAGGGCATTGTTCCGGGTCAAAAAGACATGGGCCGGTCGGTCCGCCCAGACGATCTCGTACTTTACCGGTGTGCGGTCGGGGCGAAGCTCGCCGTCTGCCGCAGCGGCATCCAGGCGGCGGATGATTTCCGCCCGAAGGCTCTCCGCTGTCCATGTGTCGTTGAAACGGATGTTGAAGGAGGCAGTCGCCCGCGCCGGGATCACATTGGTGGCGGCGTTGCCGGTGTCGACGGTCGTTACTTCGAGATTGGAAGGCTGGAAATTATCCGTGCCGTGATCAAAGGGCGGATGCATCAGCGCATGCGTCAACTGCAGCAGACCGCGAATTGGGTTGTCGGCGAGATGCGGATAGGCGGCGTGGCCTTGCACGCCATGGACCGTGATGCGACCGGAGAGCGACCCCCGGCGGCCGATCTTGATCATGTCGCCCAGCTGGTCGGGATTGGTCGGTTCCCCGACGACACAGGCGTCCCACGTCTCGCCCTTTGCAGCAGCCCATTCCAGCAGCTTGGAAGTGCCGTTGATTGATGGGCCTTCCTCGTCACCGGTGATCAGGAAGGAGACGGAGCCCTGCGGCTTGCCGTGTTTTTCAATATGGCGGGCAATGGCTGCCACGAAACAGGCGATGCCGCCCTTCATGTCCACCGCACCGCGACCGAACATTTCGCCACCGGCAATCTCTGCGGCAAAAGGCGGGTGACTCCATGCGGCCTCATCCCCCACGGGAACCACATCCGTATGGCCCGCAAACATCAGATGTGGCCCCTCGTTGCCGAGACGGGCGTAGAGGTTCTCTACATCGGGTGTTCCCGCCTCGCTCGCCACCATTTTTTCCACCACAAAACCGAGCGGCGAAAGCAGGTTGTCGAGCAGAGTAAGCGCGCCGCCTTCCGCAGGCGTCACCGAAGGGCAACGGATGAGGGCGGCGAGATTGGCAACGGGATCGGTCGTGGTCATGGTATCAGCTTTATATCAGTCGCGCAGAAGCTCGTTGATGCCGGTCTTGGAGCGGGTCTTTTCATCCACGCGCTTGACGATCACGGCGCAATAGAGGCTGGGGCCCGGCTCGCCATTCGGGAACGGTTTGCCCGGCATGGTGCCGGCAACGACGACGGAATAGGGCGGGACTTCGCCGTAGGTGATCTCGCCGGTGGCGCGATCAACGATCTTGGTCGATTTGCCGATGAAGACGCCCATGCCGAGAACAGCACCCTCGCGCACGATGCAGCCTTCCACGACTTCCGAACGCGCACCGATGAAGCAATTGTCTTCAATGATGGTGGGCCCTGCCTGCAGCGGCTCCAGAACGCCGCCGATACCGACGCCGCCGGAGAGATGCACGTTCTTGCCGATCTGCGCGCAGGAGCCGACCGTTGCCCAGGTATCGACCATCGTGCCTTCATCGACATAGGCGCCGAGATTGACGAAGGAAGGCATCAGCACGACGTTCTTGGCCACGTAAGCCGAGCGGCGCACGACGGCGTTTGGCACCGCGCGGAAACCGGCGGCGCGGAACTGGTTTTCACCCCAGTTTTCAAACTTCGACGGAACCTTGTCCCACCAGGTGGCTTCGCCCGGACCACCGGTCACGATTTCCATGTCATTGAGACGGAAGGAGAGAAGCACGGCCTTTTTCAGCCACTGGTTCACCTTCCAGTTTCCATCCGCCTGCTTTTCAGCAACGCGTGCCTCGCCGCTGTCGAGAAGTTGAAGAGATGTGTCCACGGCGTCGCGAACCTCGCCCTTCGTCGATACATTCACGCTGTCGCGGTTGTCGAAGGCGGTTTCGATGATCGTTTCGAGGGAAGAGAGATCCGTGAGGCTCATGGAAAATTCCTTAAAGTCGCGTGTGTTCGTGGTCACGGCGGGTTCCGTGCCGCTGGAAGGCTTTGGCCATTTGATCTAAGGGAGTGTTGGAAAGGCGTCAATGCGATTTGGGTGATTTGGCGCCGCAGACGAAAGGCATGGAAATGACACGACTGAAAAACGGCAAATTGCGGCGCAAGGACGGGGTATGGGACCCGTTGAAGCGCAGCGCTGTGGACAAGCAGCAGGCCGAGGTCGTTGTCAAGACGCCGCAGTCGGACTCCCCGTCCTACCGGCTGGCCTATGTGGATACGGACTTTCTCTGCCGCGAGGAATTGCGACCCGTCAGGCTGCAGCTGGAACTTCTGAAGACGGAAATGGCGCTCACCGAACGCGGGATCAATTCCACCGTCGTCATGTTTGGCGGCGCCCGCATTCCCGAACCGGGAGGAGAGGCCTGGGCGGCGCGCAATGAAACGCAGAAGCGCAATCTCGAGCAATCCTCGGTTTATTACGACGAAGCGCGCAAATTCGCCCGCCTTTGCACCGACTACGGCGCGAAATCCGGTCACCTGGAATATGTGGTGGTCACCGGCGGCGGCCCCGGCGTCATGGAGGCGGGTAACCGAGGCGCCATGGATGCCGGCGGCCCTTCCATCGGCCTCAATATCGTCCTGCCGCACGAGCAGGCGCCCAACCCTTATGTAACGCCGGAACTGAGCTTCAATTTCCACTACTTCGCGATCCGGAAAATGCACTTCCTGATGCGGGCAAAGGCCGTGGTGGTTTTCCCCGGCGGTTTTGGCACGCTCGATGAGCTTTTTGAAGCCTTGACGCTGATCCAGACCAAGCGCATGGCCCCGATCCCTCTCATTCTTTTTGGAGAAAAGTTCTGGCGATCCGTCGTCAATTTCGAGTTCCTGGCGGATTTCGGCACCATCGCTCCCGAGGATATGAATCTCCTGCACTTTGCCGAAACGGCGGACGATGCCTGGAAGATCATCTCCGACTACTACGAACACTGAAGATGCACGGCGCGGCGAAGTATTATTAGGGCTTAATTAGCAATCATATTCTAACTTCGCCCTGTCGCGCTGCAGCGCACTGTCCCATGCGGACGGGCCTCCATGACGGAGATTGTCATCCGTTGACGTCAGCTCCTTCGGGTTGACGATTTCCATTGGGGCCTAAATGTTCAATCTCAAAGTGAAGTCGCTTGCGACCAAGCTGATCCTCGTAACCGGCTGTGCCATCACCACGGTTCTCGTTGCATCCAATTCTTTCCTCATCTCCCAGACCAGTGAGCGCGTACACGCGTTGACCATGGATCAGGCCAATACGGAAGCCCGCGCCATCGCCAACGTCATCGCCGCCGACGTCGGTGAACTCGGCAGCGCTGCCCGCTCAATGGCTGGCGTCATCGGTCGGGCGCATCAGGCGAAGTCGATGGATCGCCCTGGCATCGTCAACATCCTCAAGGCCAATGTGGAGCAGAATACCTTTGCATTCGGCAGCTGGTTCTGCGAGCAGCTCGGCCTTTTCGATGGCCAGTCGACAGAGATTGCGGGCAGGCTCGATCTCGGAACCAATGCGACCGGCGCCTTCGCACCTTACTGGTCCAAGACACAGAAGGGCGATATCCAGTTCTCGACCTTCAAGAACGATTACGCAGCGGAGTGGTATGCGCTGGCCGCCAAGACCGGCAAGGGAGCGATTACCCAACCTTATCTCGCCGAAGGCACGGAAGTGCCGACCACGATGACCTCGCTTGCCTACCCCGTCATGTCGGATGGCAAGATGATCGGTGTGGCAGGTGTCGATATTTCACTCGCCTCTCTCACCCAGAAACTGCAGTCTCTGCATCCTTTTGAAACTGGTCGCGTGACGCTCGTCTCCCAGGGCGGCCAGTGGCTGGTTCCGCCAACGCCCGAGCAGAATATGAAAGCGTATGACGGAGAAGGCGCGGCCACGGTCCAGGCCGCGATTGCCTCCGGCAAGCAGGGTCTCATCGAAGACCTCGGCCTTGATACCGACGCGCCGTATAACCGTCTCGTTTATCCCTTCGCCGTTCCAGGGCTCAACGCAACCTGGGTCGTCCTTGTTGATATTCCCCATCAGGCCTTGAACGCTCCGGTTCAGGAGCAGACCTATCTGATGATCATCGGTGCGATCGTCATTCTTGCCGCCGTCATTGCAGCGCTTTATTTTGCAGTCCGTTATTTCGTTCGCAACCCGCTTGCATCGCTAGTTACCGACGTCAGGACGCTGAGCGACGGTCGCTACGACGTGCCCGTCTCCGGTCAAGACCGGCAGGATGAGACCGGTTCGGTTGCGACAGCGCTTGAAGGTTTCCGCGCCAAGCTTGCCGGCATCCGTGAGATGGAGGCCGAAGCCGACGCCCAGCGTGGTCACGCCGAAACGGAGCGCCAGCGCTCTGAATTCGAGCGCAATGAAAACAGCCGCATGCAGCAGCACATTGTCAGCGTTCTCGGTTCCGGCCTGAATGCCCTGTCGCAGGGCAATCTGACCTACCGCATTCAGGACGAGTTCCCGGGCGAATATGCAAAGCTGCGCGACGACTTCAACTCGGCGCTTGCCAGCCTCGAGGAAACGGTTTCCACCGTCAACGCAACCGTCGTCAGCATCGGCAATGGCACCGGTGAGATCACCCGCGCCGCCAGCGATCTCTCGCATCGCACGGAACAGCAGGCCGCCAGCCTTGAAGAAACTGCCGCTGCGCTTAACGAGCTGACCGCCCAGGTCAATTCCAGCGCCGAAAACGCCGCAGAGGCGGCCGGTGCCGTCAGCCATGCCTGTGAAGACGCCGGCAAGTCTGGCGAGGTCGTGCAGCAGGCCGTGAACTCCATGCAGGGCATTGCGCAATCTTCGGCGGAAATCTCTCGCATCATCGGCGTCATCGACGAGATCGCCTTCCAGACCAATCTTCTGGCGCTGAATGCCGGGGTGGAAGCGGCCCGCGCGGGTGATGCCGGCAAGGGCTTTGCCGTTGTCGCCCAGGAAGTGCGCGAACTCGCGCAGCGCTCTGCAACTGCTGCCAAGGAGATCAAGGGTCTGATCAATACCTCGGCCACGCAGGTGGGCGAGGGTGTTCAGCTGGTCGGCAAGGCCGGCGACACGATGAAAAAGATCGCCGATCAGGTTCTGCAGATCAACCAGCTTATACGGCAGATTTCGGCCTCAGCCAGTGAGCAGGCGGTGGGCCTGAAGGAAATCAACTCCGCCGTTACGCAGATGGATCAGGTCACCCAGCAAAATGCGGCGATGGTGGAGGAAACCACTGCGGCCAGCGTGACGCTCAACAGCGAGGCCGAAACGCTCAAATCGCTTGTCGCCGGTTTCGTAGTTTCCGGCGGTCAGCCCAGCCAGCAATTGCGTGCCGCCGCTGCGGCCATGCGCGCTCCCGCTGCTGCCGCCCCGACGTCCGCCCGTCCAGCTGCGCCCCGCGCGCGTCCTAGAACCAGCGGCGCAAATGCGCTGGCTCAGGATGACTGGACGGAATTCTGATGCGGTTTTCCGTTTGAAATATGAAGGGCCGCTGGTATCGCCAGCGGCCTTTTTTAGCATCAGCGTCCGTCAAAGACGCGCGAAACGCTCCGTCAGCAACTCGAAGAAACCATCCGCATCCACCTTTCGCATCACGCGGGCATTGGCGGGGCGATCCGTCACGCGCCACCAGTCCACCACGGTCATGCCCATGGTCAGTTCGGAATGGACCTCGATCTCGACATTGCATTCGCGGCCCTCGAACAGTTCGGGCTTGATGAGATAGGCAATAACGCTTGGGTCATGCAGCGGACCGCCATCCGAACCGTACTTCTCGATGTCGAACCGCTCGAAGAATTCCAGCATTTCCGCCATGGCGATCGCCGGCCTCGTGCCGATCTCCCGAATGCGATTGACGCGTGCCTTGGTCGTCAGCAACTGATGCGTGACATCGAGCGGCATCATGACGATGGGCATGCCGGAGCGGAAGACGATGTCGGCAGCCTGCGGATCCACATAGATGTTGAATTCCGCCGCGGGCGTGATGTTGCCGCCCTCGAAGAAGCCGCCGCCCATCATCACCAGTTCTTTGACGCGATCAGCGATCTCCGGCGCCTTCAGGAGCGCCAGCGCCACGTTGGTCAAGGCCCCGAGGGTGCAGAGGGTAACGGTGCCCTCAGGCTTCCGCATCACCGTCTCGATGATGAAATCGACCGCGTGCTGCTTTTCTGCCTCCATGGTCGGTTCGTCGAGAACCGGGCCGTTGAGACCTGTACTGCCGTGAACATGTTCGGCGGTGATGGGCCTGCGCACCAGCGGCTTTTCGGCGCCCTCGTAAACGGGAATGTCGGTGCGACCGCACAATTCGCAGATGATGCGAATGTTACGGCTTGTCAGCTTCAGGGGAACATTGCCGGCAACTGCGCACAACCCCAGAATTTCGATGTCTTCCGGGCTGCCGAAGGCCAGCATGATCGCGGCTGCGTCGTCCTGTCCGGGATCGGTGTCGATAATGATTTTTCTGCGTTCTGCCATGTCTTGCCCGCCGTTGAGATGAGCGCTTTTTTCGAGCCGCGGGTGCTCACTTGTCAAGCCTCATTCCTGCCGCCGCTCACCGGTCACTTTGACTTGCGCATCGCGGTTCGGCTTCCCATATTGCAGGGGCCGGTGCGATTGACCGGCGAGGTTGCCGGAAGCGGGGCCGCTAAACGTCGCTTGGTTGCAAGGACAGAACAGATATGAGCCGCATGACGCCATTCACCCACCCGCTTTTGCTGGGTTTCGATGCCATGGAAAAGACGCTGGAGCGCATGGCGAAGGCCAATGACGGCTACCCTCCCTACAATATTGAGCGCCTGCCCGGCAGCGATGACGTACCGGAACGCCTGCGCATCACCATTGCCGTGGCGGGGTTCTCCGAGGATGATCTCGACGTGACGACGGCTGATAATCAGCTCGTCATTCGCGGACGCCAGCAGGAACAGGAGAAGCGCGATTTTCTCTATCGAGGCATCGCGGCACGCCAGTTCCAGCGGGTCTTCGTGCTTGCCGATGGCATGCAAGTCAGGGAGGCGCGCCTGCGCAACGGCCTTCTTTCCATCGATCTGGTCCGGCCCGAAATTTCAGACGTGGTAAAGAAAATTAATATTTCCGTCTCAGAGTAGACCATGAACGCCGGAATCGGACATGAATCGCTCGGCGTGAAGAAGGAGGCTGAAATATGCTTTTGAAAGAAGCGCATGCGCGTCTCACCCAATCCCAGCTCGCCCATATCGGCGAAGGAGAAGTGGGATATATCCGCAAGATCCGAGCGGAAGACGTCAGCCGCTGTTTCCCGGAGGCGCCCGATCTCGATCCGCAATTGGACCTTTGGGCATTGTTCGGCGCGGACGGGACGCCAATTCTCCTGACAGACAATCGTTCGAGCACCTTCTTCAAGGCGGCGGAAGACGATCTTAAAACCGTCAGTCTGCATTAAGAAAAAGCCCGCCGGTTGAGCGGGCTTTCTGCTTTTTTGGCTTAGAGGAACGGCCGGTCCGGCATGTCGTCGATGGAGATGACGCCGTCCTTGTTCTTGTCCAGTCGTTCGAACATCTTTTCTCCGGCGGCGGCGAATTCGGCCTTGCTGACCTGGCCGTTCTCGTCAGTATCGGCCCAGCGGATCAGCGCGAAGCCGCCACCTTTACCGCCGTGCTTGCCCCAGCCCTGATGGCCGAAACGACCACCATGGTCACGCTCGGCACGCTTGCCCTCAGGCGCTTTCGCTTCATCCGCCTTGGCCTCTTCCCGCTCGGGGCGCGGGTGAGCGGCCCGGAAGGCCTCCATCTTTGCCTGACGATATTCGCGCATTTCCTTTGGCGTGATCGAGCCGTCCTTGTCCTTGTCGATCTCAGCGAACAGGGCATCCTGACGGGCGGTGAATTCCTCCTTGGAAATCTTGCCATCCTTGTTCGTGTCGGCCACCTTCAGCAGGTGAACGAAGGCAGCCTCCTGGCGGATCGGCATGCGATCCTTATGGCCTTTACCGGGTGCGGCGAAACTGGCCGTTGCGGCCGTGCTGAGCACAAGGGCTGCGCCAAGAGCAGACAGGGCGATTTTGCGTGTGGTCATCGTCATTACCTTTCTTTGGTGTCCCTGAAGAAAAGATAGTGACGTCCAGCAAGCCCCACCACTTAAACATCCGTAAGGTGCATGAAGCTTCGGTAATGTTCGCTAGTCAGCGGGCGATGGTTTTTGTCAGGAACCCGGTCAGATCGTCGGTAATGTAGTCGATATGCTCATCCGTCACATCAGGGATTTCCCATCGTTCCATGATGACGCCCTCAAGATTTGATGGCACGAGTAGCACGGTCTTCATGCCCAGCGCTTTCGGGGCCGCGAGATTGCGCGGCAAATCCTCGAACATCGCAGCCTTTTTCGTATCGAGTTTTGCAAGTGCTGCAAACTTCTCGTAGGTTGCGCTGGCAGGTTTCGGCAGATAACCCGCGGCGACGATATCGAAAATATCCTCGAACTGATCGAGAATGCCGAGCGCTCCGGCAGCAGCCTGCGCATGCTTGACGCTGCCATTGGTAAGGATGAACTTCCGACCCGGCAAAGCCTTGATGGCCTCACCCAGTTCCGGATGCGGTTTCAGCGCCGAGTAGTCGATTGCATGGGCGCGTTCCAGAAACTCGTCCGGGCTGATGCCGTAATGGATCATCAGGCCCTGCAGCGTCGTGCCGTGGTCGTGATAATAACGCTTCTGCAAGGCGCGCGCTTCGTCGGGGTCGAGCTTCAGAAGCTCCGCCACATACGCCGTCATGTTGCGGTCGATCTGGGAAAACAGATTGACGTGATGCGGATAGAGCGTGTTGTCGAGATCGAAGATCCATTCGCTGACATGGGCGAAATCGGCGGCGTCTGGCAGGTTTTTCGGCTTTGTGTCCATGGGCAGCTTTATGCCTGTTTCGAATGCGGAAGAAAATCGAAAAGAGGACGATTGATCAGAAATTCGGGCTTGGCTGCGGCCTCGCGCGCATGATACCGCCAAGGGCATGGAACTCTGGATAGGCATTACTTTCGCAAGCGCGTTTTTGCAGAACCTGCGCTCGACTTTGCAAAAACACCTCAAGGGCATGATGGGCACCACGGGTGCAACGTTTGTGCGCTTCGTGTTCGGCATGCCCTTCGCTCTCGCTTATCTTGCATTCCTGCATCTTGGGCTTGGCCGTCCGCTGCCGGTGCCGAACATGGCCTTCGCCGTGTGGGCAACGGTCGGGGCCATGGCGCAGATCGCCGCCACATTCCTTCTGGTGCACCTGTTCTCTTTCCGCAATTTCGCTGTCGGCACGGCCTATTCCCGCACGGAGCCGGCACAGGCGGCGCTGTTTGCTCTCATTTTCATAGGCGAGAGCGTCACGGGCGGTACATTGGCGGCGATAGCGATTTCGGTCGCCGGCGTCATGCTGATTTCCGTGGCGCGCACGGAAGTAACGCCCGCTTCCTTCCTCACCTCGATCTTCAGCCGAACGGCGGGTATCGGCCTCGCCTCGGGTGCGTTCTTCGGACTGTCGTCTGTTGCCTATCGGTCGGCATCGCTGGCGCTAGCACCAAGCCTGCCTGCCCCGGATGCGATGATGCAGGCGGGCTTCACCCTCGTCATCGTCATCGTCATGCAGACGGTATCGATGTTCCTGTGGATCATCTGGCGGGAGAGGGAAGAATTGCGGCGCATCGCCAGGGTGTGGAAACCATCACTTGCCGTCGGTTTCGTGGGCGCCACGGCCTCGTTCGGCTGGTTCACGGCAATGACCCTGCAGCAGGCCGCCGTGGTGAAGGCACTGGCGCAGGTGGAGATGCTGTTCGCCTTCGCTTCGACCGTGCTTTTCTTCAAGGAGAAGATCAACCGGCTTGAACTGTCCGGCTGCCTGCTGATTGTGGTCGGTGTGCTGTCGCTCCTGGCATTCGGGTGAATGCCTGATGTGGCGGACAGGTTTGCCGTCCGCCACCCTGAAGCACATCAGGGCACGATGAGCGTGCCGGCGCCTTCGGTAAAGATTTCCAGAAGGACGGAGTGCGGCGTCTTGCCGTTGAGGATCACCACGCCCTGAACACCAGCCTTGATGGCGTCGATGCAGGTCTCGACCTTCGGGATCATGCCGCCGGAAATCGTGCCGTCCTTGATGAGGGCGCGTGCCTGCGAGACGGTGAGCTCCTTGATGAGTTCCTTGTTCTTGTCGAGAACGCCGGGAACGTCGGTGAGGAACAGCAGACGCGAAGCGTGAAGTGCACCCGCAATCGCGCCGGCGAAGGTATCGGCATTGATGTTGTATGTCGCGCCATCGCGGCCAGGGGCGACCGGTGCGATGACCGGAATCATTTCCGATTTAGCGAGCAGGTCGAGCAGTGTGCGGTCGACTTCCACGACTTCGCCGACGAAGCCGAGGTCGAGCACGCGCTCGATGTTGCTGTCGGGGTCGATCACGGTCTTTTTCGCCTTCTCGGCGAAGACCATGTTGCCATCCTTGCCGCACAGGCCGATGGCCCATTCGCCCGTCTGGTTTATGAGGGCGACGATTTCCTTGTTGATCGAGCCGGCCAGAACCATTTCAACGATCTCGACCGTCTTGGCGTCGGTGACGCGCAGGCCGCCCTCGAATTTTGACTCAATGCCCATCTTGCTCAGCATGGCGCCGATCTGCGGGCCGCCGCCATGCACGACGATGGGGTTGATTCCCGACTGCTTCAACAAGGCGATGTCTTCCGCGAATGCCTTGCCAAGCGTGGAATCGCCCATGGCGTGGCCGCCATATTTCACCACGATGGTCTTGTTCTCGTATTTTTGCATGAAAGGCAGAGCCTGTGCGAGCAGCCGCGCCTGAGTTTCGCTTTCGGAAGACGTCATCTAAAAACCTCGGTCTGTGGTTGCGGCCGTTGAAGCCTGTCACCGCTCTAAAGCAAGTCTTTGACGGATGAAATAACCTCCGGGCCTTATTGTGTCGGCTGCGGTCAAATTTCTTTTTTTTGCCTGTTCCGGCCCTGTAATGAGATTGACATAAAGGGCCAATGGGACCAGCCTTGCTGATGAAGGGGAGGGGTTAATTCAGGGTGATGAAGATGTCTCGCGCCGTGGAAATGGTGCACCTGAACGACCGAGGAGTGATTGAACACATGACGGCACCCGATCGAGACAAGCAAAGCGGTTTGCGGGACGAAGTGCTCGCCGGCGAATATGTGCTGGGTGCCCTGCCGCCGGAAAGCATGGCGGAGCTTGCCAAGCGCGTAAAACGCGACAGGCAGTTCGCGGCCATGGTCAGGCGCTGGCGTGACAATCTGGCGGAAACCGAATATCGCGAAAATGCGACCGTCGCTGCGCTGCTGGAACGGGACCCCCGCCGATCCGGTCTGCCATTCAGGAGCCAGCCGTTGCGGAGTGGCAGCATGTTCGCAGCCATGCTCTCGGAGATCTGGCATTCCGTGCGCTTCTGGCGCCTTCTGGCTTTGACGGCGATGCTCTGGACCGCCGTTCTGCTTTTCACCATCGCCTGAGAGGCACGCCTCTCAAAGAGAGATCGTTCTGATGATCTCGGCCCGCAGGTTATCCAGCCCGACTGATTTTTCCGAGGATGTGGCGAGAACTTCCGGATAGGCGGCAGGGCGCTTGCGGATTTTCTCAAGCGTTTCGCCAATCAGCCGCGGCACGCCGGCATCCTTGATCTTGTCCGTCTTCGTCAGCACGATCTGGTAGGACACAGCCGCCTTGTCGAGGAGGGTCAGAACCTCCTCGTCATTCTTTTTCACGCCGTGGCGGGAATCGATCAGCACGTAGACGCGCTTCAGCGTCGCACGGCCGCGGAGGTAATCGAAGACGAGCTTCGTCCAGGCATCGACCTGATCCTTGGGGGCCTGCGCATAACCGTAACCGGGCATGTCGACCAACGCCATCGGCGGAAGATCGCCCTCTGCACCGGAGTAACCATCGGGAACGAAATAATTCAGTTCCTGGGTGCGTCCCGGCGTGTTGGAGGTGCGGGCAAGCCCTTTGTGGCCCACCAGCGCATTGATGAGCGAGGATTTGCCGACATTCGAACGACCGGCGAAGGCAATTTCCGGCGGCCCTTCAGGCGGCAGGAATTTCATCGCGGGGACGCCGCGAATGAAAATCCAGGGTCGTCCGAATAGTGGCTTTTCGGTTGCCGCGCCGGTTTCACTCATTTCGATTGCACCGGCTTTCGCTTGAACAGCCCTTTGATGTTATCGAACAGCTCGATCTTGGCGCCCTGGCGCTTCATGATGACCGCCTGCTGGGTGATGGAGAGCGTATTGTTCCATGCCCAGTAGATGACCAGACCGGCGGGGAAGGAGGCCAGCATGAAGGTGAAGATCAGCGGCATCCAGTTGAAGATCATCGCCTGCGTCGGATCGGGCGGCGTCGGGTTCATGCGCATCTGCAGGAACATGGTGATGCCCATGACAAGCGGCCAGACACCGATCATCAGGAAGTGCGGCACATCGTAAGGCAGAAGGCCGAAGAGGTTGAACAGCGATGTCGGGTCCGGCGCGGAAAGGTCGTGGATCCAGCCGAAGAACGGCGCGTGCCGCATTTCGATGGTGACGTAGATGACCTTGTAGAGCGCGAAGAAGACCGGGATCTGCAGCAGCATCGGCCAGCAGCCGGCAACGGGATTGATCTTTTCTTCCTTGTAGAGCTGCATCATCGCCTGCTGCATGGCCATGCGGTCATCGCCATGCTTGGCCTTCAGCTCTTCCATCTTCGGCTGCACGCGCTTCATGTTCGCCATGGAAGCATATTGCTTGCTGGCGAGCGGGAAGAAGAGGGCTTTGACGACGATGGTGGTAAGCAGGATCGCTACGCCGAAGTTACCAAAATAACGGAAGAAGAAATCCATCATTTTGAACATCGGCTTGGTGATGAAGTAGAACCAGCCCCAGTCGATCAGAAGGTCGAACTTCGGAATTGCGTAGGTCGTCTCGTAACGGTCAACCAGCGGCACTTCCTTGGCGCCAGCGAAAACAAGGCTCTTCAGCTCGATCGACTGGCCGGGCTCGACCGTCATCGGGTCACTCTTGAAATCTGCCTGATAGCTCGGCTGATTGCCGGTGATGTGCGAATAACGGGTTTCGAATGGCGTCGTCTGGGGCGGAACGATGGCCGCAGCCCAATATTTGTCAGTGATGCCGAGCCAGCCGCCGGTCGCCTTGGCAACCGTTACCGGTGCTTCTTCGACGTCCTTGTACTTTTCTTCCGTCAGGCTGCCGTCTTTGCCCGAAACGCCGAGAAAACCTTCATGGATGACGAAGACCGGGGGAACTGCGGGCTTGTTGTTACGCGTCACGCGGCCATAGGTGGCGAAGGAGATGGCCGCCTGGCCGGGGTTCTCAACCTTGTCGGCGACCGAGATCATGTAATGCTCGTCGATCGAAACCGTACGGGAGAAAATCACACCCTTGGCATTGGTGTAGGTGAGGGTGACGGGCGTGTTTTCCGTCAGCTTGTCGCCGCTTGCGAGCGTCCAGACGGTGGTCGGACCGGGAACGCCGCCGACTTCCTGCGCTGCAACGTAACCGAGCTCGGTGAAGTAACCGTCCTTGGTGTCAGCGGGCGAGAACAGCGTGATGATCGGGCTCGAGTCATCGACGGTCTCATGGTAGTCCTTGAGCCGGATGTCGTCGAAGCGGGCGCCGGTGAGATTGATCGAGCCGGCGATGGCATTGGTGTCGATGGCCACACGCTGGGTTCTTGCAATCGACTCTTCGCGGGTCGCCGTTGCGGCAGTCTGCGGTGAGGAGGCGGGCGGTGCGCCTTCAACGGCAGCACCTGGTGCGGCGCCCGGCGCCGGCTGTTGTTGCTGCGTGGTCTGCTGCTGCGCCTGGCGGGCCTCTTCGGCGCGGCGCTGCTGCTCGATACGCGGATTCATGTAAAGGAATTGCCAGGCGAGGACGATGACAACCGAAAGGGCTATCGCGATGAAGTAATTGCGGTTCTTTTCCATCATTCTTTCCTGGAGCGGGTCTCCTGGGACCGTTTCGGTTTCGCCGTTCCTTCAATGCGCTCGGCAAGGAGAGACTGAAGTTTCGGGAAGGCCGTATCAAGCACATCCCTGCGGGCGACAATCACATAGTCATGACCGGGCTTCATTGCGACCCCGGCAGAAAGCCTGACGGCTTCCTTCAGACGGCGGCGCATGCGATTTCGCTCGACCGCGTTGCCTTGTCTTTTTGTTACGGTGAAACCGACGCGAGGCTCGGTTTCCGGGGATTTCCGATCAAGCACTTCCAGAAGAAAGGTGCTTCCCCGCCGTTTTTCACCTGCCTGAACGGCAAGAAACTCCGACCGGTTTTTAAGCCGGCCGGGGCTTTTCTTAGTCTCGCTCATGTGCCCACGACTTTCATCGGGCCACAGATCGGCAATTAAGCCGACAGACGGGCGCGGCCGCGCGCACGGCGGGCTGCGAGAACCTTGCGGCCGCCGGCAGTAGCCATGCGGGCACGGAAACCATGACGACGCTTGCGAACAAGCTTGGACGGTTGGTAGGTACGCTTCGACATTTATTTAATACCGCGGTGTGCGGCCCTTCTTGAATTTGCAATTATTTGCAAGAGCGTTTCGTTTTTTGCACGGCTAAACCCGCCTGGGCGAGCTTTCAATGGCCGAGCGTGCGCGGCTTATAAGGGCATAGGCCAAGCAAAGTCAATTGCCGAAGGGGTTTTCGCTCTTCACCTTTTGCGGAAAACGCACCGCGATTTCTCTTGTCGACGACAGATAAGGGCCGATTCCCATCCGCAATCGATAAAATCTGAAATTCTTTCTTAAGGCCGCATTGATAAATCTTGTGACGCGAAAAGTTATGCCAGCTTCCCATTTTCATCGCGCAGCTGGTTTTTGTTGGGGGAACGAAATTGAGAATTCGCGGTCGTATCAATCTACTTGTCGGACTGATGAGCCTTGTTGCCTGTACCATCGGCGGGCTGTCCATCTATGCGATCAACGAATTCTGGGTTCGGTCGCACCATTTCGAACAAGCGGCCGAACGTGCTTACAAGGGCGAGGCGCTCAACCGTCTGGTAACGGCAGTCGTCATGGAGGCGCGTGGCATCTATGCAGCGGCGGACATTGCTGCGGCCGCACCCTTTGCCGACGGCATGGTCAAGAACCTCGACGCCATGGACAAGCTCATTACCAGCTGGGCACCGCTCGTGCCGGCGGAACAGAAGGCTGGTTTCGACAAGCTTGCCGGCCGCTCGAAGGAATTCCGGACTTTCCGCCTGGAGACCGTCCGGCTGGCTAAGGAAAGCGGGCCTCAGGCGGCGAGCCAGCAGGGCAACAACGAAGCAAACCGCGCCAATCGCAAGGCCTATCAGGCGGAGATCGACAGTATCGTGAAAAACGACATTGCCGAGCTTGAAGTCGTCAAGGCGGGGGTCGACGCTTTCAGCACTTCCATATTCTGGGTGATTGTCGCGGTGACTGTCGCCGGCGTGGGGGCGGGGGCTGCTTTCGGCCTCTATATCGGAACGCGTCAACTGAGTGCGCCGATCCGCCGGGTATCCCAAGTCATGAGCGAGGTGGCCGACGGAAATCTGGATGTGGCAGTTCCCTACCTTGGGCGCAAGGACGAGATTGGCGAAATGGCCGCGGCCGTCGAGGTCTTCAAGACCAATGGCCGCGAAGTGCGCCGCATGAACGCTCAGGAATCCGCCATGCGGGCCAAGAGTGACGACCTGCAGGCCGGCATGGCCGTTGTCGTCGATGCCGCCGCCGCAGGGGATTTCAGCCGCCGTATCAACAAGGATTATGGCGACGACAACCTCAACCGTTTCGCAGCCACGATCAACGCCCTGCTCATCGGCGTGGACAATGGTGTCTCCGAGACCAGCCGCGTCATCGAAGGTCTTGCGCGGGGCGATCTGACGGAGAAGATGGATGGCGAGTTCCGCGGCGTGTTCGCCGAACTCCAGTCGAACGTCAACCAGACGCTGGCCAAGCTGCGGGAAACAATGCGCGAAGTGCGCAGCAGCACGGAGGGTATCAGCGGTAATGCCGGCGAATTGCGCTCGGCCGCCGATGATCTTTCCAGGCGAACGGAACAGCAGGCCGCGGCGCTCGAGGAAACATCCGCCGCTCTGGACGAGATCACTGCCGTTGTCCGAAATTCCACCGACCGCGCCCAGGAAGCCAGCGCCATGGTGGCTGAAACCAAGCAGAAGACCGAAGAATCCGCCAATGTCGTACGCGATGCCGTTTCTGCGATGGACCGTATCGAGCATGCGTCGCGGGAAATCAGCCAGATCATCAATGTCATCGATGAAATCGCCTTCCAGACCAATCTCCTTGCTCTGAATGCGGGCGTGGAAGCGGCCAGGGCCGGCGAGGCAGGCAAGGGTTTTGCAGTCGTCGCTCAGGAAGTGCGTGAGCTCGCACAGCGCTCGGCAACGGCGGCCAAGGACATCAAGGCGCTGATCACCAAGTCCGGTGAGGAAGTCGGGCGCGGGGTATCGCTGGTCCAGAGAACCGGCAGCGCTTTGAGTGAGATCGAAACGCGCGTCCTGGCGATCAACGAGCATATCCACTCCATAGCTACCGCGGCGAAGGAACAGTCCACAGGCCTGCACGAGGTGAATACGGCCATTAACCAGATGGATCAGGTTACACAGCGTAATGCCGCCATGGTGGAGGAAACCTCGGCCGCAACCCATAAGCTCAGCAGCGAGGCGGACCATCTTGTCACGCTGGTGACCCGCTTCAATGTCGGCGCGGATGGTGTTCAGCGGAACCTTCGCGCCGAGACCGCGTCGCGTCCGGCCCGCGCCGCGCAGCCCATGCGGCCCGTTGCAGTGTCAGACAGAACGACGGCGGTGGCTTCTCCGGCGCGCAAATTGATGAACAGCGTCAGCCGGGCACTCAGCGCTCAGCCAGCCGTAGCGCCGGCGCAGGGGGACTGGCAGGAATTCTGACGGGGTTACCTGATAACTAAGCCGCTTCTTGCTTCAGACGCCGCCTTGTGGCGGCGTTTGTTTTATTGCAATGAAAACCTTGCGTCGCAGCGCATTGGAAAAAAATCCGTTAGGTCCTATTATCGTTGGTGCATATAAACCGAGCCGTTCAACCGAAGCGGCGGCGCGCATACAGGATCAGGCCCCGGTGTTTTCTAAAGGCGTAGACAGCTTGGACCGCACGGAAGATAATCCGGCGCACGGCATGCCGGGATTGACTGCCGGTCTTTCCGGGCGGCTGCTGTTGCTCACGGTCATTTTTGTCATGATCGCGGAAGTGCTCATCTTCGTGCCTTCCGTCGCAAATATGCGCCTGTCCTGGTTGAGGGATCGTCTGAATACGGCTGCCGCGGCCGGCGCGGTGATTGACGGATTGCAGGCCGAATTGCCGCGAAGCGTGCAGAACGATACCCTGATGGCGACAGGCGCGAAACTGATAGCCCTGCGCAAGGACGGTACGTCGCGGCTGCTGGCGGCTGCGGAAACCCCGCCCGGCGTCGATGAGCAATATGATCTTTCCGATGTGTCGCAGGTGGCCGCAGTACGCGATGCCTTTTCCACCCTGCTGTTCGGCGGTAACCGCGTCATCCGCGTTTTCGATGTCGTTGGCGACAGCGACACCATCATCGAACTGGTGCTGGGCGAGAACAAGCTCAGGGCTGCCATGCTGGCCTATGCCCGCAATGTGTTCCTCATTTCCATCGTTCTTTCGCTGATCACCGCCGGCCTCATTTTCATCTCCATCAACCGCATCATGATACGGCCGATACGCCGGCTGACGCTCGGCATGCAGAATTTTTCGGAAGATCCTGGCAACCCGGAGCGGATTTTCGTGCCGGAGGAGGGAACGGACGAGCTGGCCGTTGCCGGGCGTCATCTCGCCGATATGCAGACGGAACTGCAGAAAACGCTGCGGCAACAGAAAAACCTCGTGGATCTCGGCCTCGCCGTCTCGAAGATAAACCACGACATGCGCAACATCCTCTCATCCGCGCAGTTGATGTCTGACCGTCTGGTGGACGCAAAAGACCCGATGGTGCGAAGCTTCGCGCCGAAACTGCTGCGTACCATCGACCGTGCCGTTGCCTATACCGGCGAAGTTCTGGCCTATGGCCAGGCGACGGAAGGTGCGCCGAAACGCAAGATGGTGCAGTTGAGCCTTCTGGTGCGGGACGTGCGCGATATCCTGGCGCTGGAGCCGGACAGCGGTATTGAATTCCGCGACAGCGTGCCCGCGGAGTTGACGGTGGATGCGGATTCGGAGCAGCTATTCCGGGTAATCCACAATCTGTGTCGCAATGCCGTCCAGGCCCTGCAATCCGATGCCGCCAATGCCGCGCCGAGGTATCTTTCCATCTCGGGCCAGAGGGCCGGCAGCGTCGTCAGCATCGTGATCGACGATAACGGTCCGGGTATGCCGCGGAAGGCCAAGGAGAACCTGTTTTCCGCCTTCAGGGGCTCGGCCCGTTCCGGCGGCACCGGGCTCGGCCTGGTCATCGCCCGCGAACTGGTGCTGGCCCACGGCGGCACCATCGCGCTTGTCGAGAAGCCGGGCCCCGGCACGCAGTTCCGCATCGAAATCGCCGATCGCGCCACGACGGTGCAGGCGGCCAGAACCGCCTGAAAGGCCCCCACCCGGATAGTCCAGCGCAGCCTTCATACCCGCTGGATGATATGCGGCTCACGCGCTCTCGAAAACGCACGTTTAGGAATGTCGTTTATTTTCAATGCGATAATTGAATTGCTGCGGAAAAATGACAATTTCGAAGCAAAATCGCTTGCAATCGGAATGAGGACGTTTTAGAGGATCGCCACGCCACCGGAAACGACCGGAACGGCACGCACCCGTAGCTCAGCTGGATAGAGCACCAGACTACGAATCTGGGGGTCAGGAGTTCGAATCTCTTCGGGTGCGCCATTCCATCCTCTTGATGGATAACAATAATCTGATTTTGCTGATTAATTTCCTGCTGCTTTTGGTACACAAAGGTAGCACACATGGTCCTTTCTATGCCCTCCCCATATAAACATCCTTCGACTGGCGTTTATTGGTATCGGCAGCGCGTACCAGCGCGACTCAAGTCAATAGCTAAGGGGAAGTCCGTCACGGTCACGATTGACGGTTATGCTTCATGTCCGACAATTGGGGATGATATCAAGGTATCGCTCAGAACCAAGACACCAGCAGACGCGAAAAGGTTGGCCCCAGAGGCGCAAGCGGAGTTTGACCGCATTTGGTTGAGCTTCGAAAATGGCCCTGTGACCCTCACACTGCGGCAAATCGTTGGCCTAGCCGGTGAGATGTACCATACCATCCGCAAGGCGCTCGAAGACGACCCAAGGGAAGCCGGGGAGTGGGCCGAACGCCGCCGCCAATGGGAGGCAAACGACCGCGTGTTACAGCGGTCAGACCTCTATGGGTTGATGATCAAACCTCTGCCAGACCTTCGCAGCCGCTTGGGTTCATGGGTTGACGGTGCGCTCGCGCAGCATCACCTTACGGTCACTCAGGACACTTACGAGCGCCTCCTACTGGAATTCGACCGTGCGGCCTCAGACATAGCGGACCTTTTGGAAAAGCGCGCCAAAGGTGATTTCAGCCCTGATATAACAGGCTCTCGGTTTCCTACTTTCGACATGGGCAATGCTCAATCTAAAGTCGATGAGGGCGGAAAGACCAAAATCACCGGCCTTCTTTCCACATGGGCGGGACGCCTGAAACAGCCAAAGCCGCAAACGGTGATACGCTACACAGGTATCATAACGCAGCTTGTGGCGTATCTCGGTCATGATGACGCTGACCGCTTGACGGATGCGGATATCGTTAGATGGCATAGTAAGCTTATCGAAGCGGGTGCGGTTTCGCATGAAACCTTTATAAAAGCGTACAGGGCTGCGATAAGCACCGTTTATGCCTATGGGATGACTGCGCAGGGCGGGAAACTGGTGGTGCATAATCCGGCTGCAAAGCTCTTGCTAGAAGGTCCTCGGAAAAAGCAGAGCCGCCCCAAGAGCTTTTATGTTGAGGAAGCCCATAGCATCCTCCGTTGTGCGCTCGATGCGTTGACCGCAGAGAACAGCTATTCCGAAATCAACCGTTCGGCCATGCGCTGGGTGCCTTGGATATGTGCATATACAGGTGCAAGAGCTGGTGAAGTCTGCCAGCTCCGTAAACAGGATTTCGTAGAGATTGACGGCATCCAATGCATTGCACTCTTGCCTGATGCTGGAACAATCAAGACAGGACA
Organism: Agrobacterium sp. SORGH_AS_0440; assembly: GCF_031453135.1. Taxonomy (NCBI): domain Bacteria; kingdom Pseudomonadati; phylum Pseudomonadota; class Alphaproteobacteria; order Hyphomicrobiales; family Rhizobiaceae; genus Agrobacterium; species Agrobacterium sp. SORGH_AS_0440. Next base: position 325,260 of record NZ_JAVIYR010000002.1, read on the forward strand.
ATTTCGGTACGTTCCACTTCACCCGCACCTCATTGAGCAAGGCTTGTGGAAGTTCGCCGGTCGCGCCAAAGCTGGACCGTTGTTTTTCAATTGCGCGCTGAAATCCAAACAGCCATGGGTGCAGACAGTCCAGTTGCTTGGGGAGTGGGTGAGGTCCGTTGCCGGGGTAACCGACCCCCGTATCGGACCTAACCACGCTTGGAGGCACTGGTTCAAATCCAAGGGCCGCACCGCTGGTATAGATAACGTCTACCTTGACGCGATTTGCGGGCATAGCCTGCCGACACAGGGAAATAACTACGGCGAGTTTGAGCCCAGTGCCTTGTTGCGTGAAATTTGCAAGCTCCCGCCCATCGAGATCAAGACCGCCTAGAAGCCCCGAGGAAGAACCACGGGGCAACCAAAGGCAGGTTCGGCGGCATCCTTACGCCCGCTCACCTGTACCTTCCTGTGGCCCTTCTTGGGGGCTTCGCTTCCACGCCTTCCGAACAGTGCGGAAGGTGCAGCGCTTATCAGGGAATATTTTTCATGCGCAACATCATCACCGGTAACGCCACACACAATGATACCGTCGAGGCCCTCACAAAACGCATTGTCGAGCTGGAGGCGGCGCTCGCGCTTGAAAAATACAATGTCGAGTTCCTGAAAAATCAAGCCCGGAAGAGTCGCGGAAAAACCAAGGCCATCAAGCAGGGGTACTCCCAAGCTCGTAACCATCTTGGTCAGGCGCTGGACAGGGCAGAACGGGCGGAGCGCTTTAGTGAGCAGTATGCGCGGCTGGCTGGACGTTAATTAGAACCCACCATTAGAGGCTCGCAAATCAGCAGACGGCTGAATTACCCCTCACCATAGAGTTTCTCCGCCCCGACGATGGTGGCGCGAGAATTCCTTTTTCGGGCCACCCTCAGTTTTTTTCATGAAAGCTGGCGGTGGCCTTTTTCATTTCCATTACCGGGCTTCCGGCCCCACCTTTTATTAGCTCGGCACCTTTTCGGCTGCCAGAAGGAACTCCCATGACAAAACTACCGGGATTGACCCGACAAGATGACCGTCCCTCAGTGGGTGGTTCGAACCGTGGACGCGTGCAGGTTCGGAACCCCATCGGGGATGTAGCCTTGCAGCCGCAGGCTCGCCCGGTGGATACCTACAGCCGCCCTCAGGCCGCACCTTCTGGACCCAACGGTCTCCAGCAGCTTGCCGGGGCGCTTGCCCAGATCAGCCCAGCGCTCACCAACTATCTCGATAATACCGCCGCCAAGGCACAGAAGGACGCCGAGGACCGCGCTATGCGGCGCATTGGCGGCATGAGTTTCCAAGAGGCTCGTGATGCTGTGAACAGCGGCAAGATGAGCGAAATGGAGAACCCGTGGTTCAAGGCTGCTTTCATGAAGCAGTATGGCGAACGGCTGGCGTATGAGCGCGTCAACGAGCTGTCCACGGAATACGAGACCAACTTCGACAAGAACTCTGGTGATGTCGATGGTCTTATCCGAGGCCGGACAGCGGAAGACTTAGAGCAGTACGGGAACGACCCCCACTTTACTGGGGCGTACACCAAGGTCATGGACGGCTTCGGTGCCAGGGCGAAGACCGCTCAGGCTCAATACAAGACCGAGCAGGTGAAACAGGATACCGTCAGCGGGGTCTACGACACCTTCCACGGTGAAGCCACCGCACTCCGGGAAGCCGGTAAAAGCCCTCAGGAAATCGTCACCGCACTCCGGGGGAAATACGAAGGTAACCGCTCTCTGCTCCATGTGGACTTCAAGGAGCAGGACAGGGAAATGGTCCGGCTGGCCGAAGCTTTCGCGACTAAGGGCGACATGGAGATGGTCAACGCCATCCTCAATTCCGACCGCAAGGGAGCCGATGGCACTGTTCTCGGCCCCCTCTCAGCCAACCGGGAATTTCAGGCGGATGCAAATCGTATCACGACAAATGCCGAAAGGCAGGCATTTGACAACACCGAAAAAGCGACACGCGAAACGCGATACGATTTTCTCAACGAGGCGCAGGAAGGGAAACTGAATGTAGAGCGGTTCCGCGAATGGCATAAGGCTAACCCCGGCGCTTACACGGAAGCCCAGTCAATCGCTGTCATCAACCACAATAATACCGTGGTAGAACAGCAGCAGGAGCAGGCGCGAAAAAACACCGAAAGGCTACAGATGCGCGCCGCTGCCACGAAGTCCGAGGAAGACCTTATTCTCCGCAATTTCGAGGCAGCGAGAACAGGGATGCTTCCGTTTATCGAGGAGGCGACCGTTTTGACCGACACAGGTGGCAACAAGACGGTCTCTGTGGAGGAGCAGAAAAAGGCCCTAGCGAAAAGGATTGTCGATCAGACCGAGCGGCTTGTGCAGTTGGGCAAGGCAGACAAGGAGCAGGCATTTGGGATGCAGGTGGAAAGTTTCTCGGTCAACAATCTTACTAATCCGAAATGGGAAAGCTTGCTCAAATCAGGGTCGAAAGCCGCCACCCCTTTCACCCTTTCGGGCGGTGCCGTTCCACCTGTGCTACAGGACAGTGCCGACCTCTATATGAGGTTGCATGCTGCCAATCCCAAGCTTCTCGAAACGCACATCAAGGACAGCACCGACAGGGACTTCTTTGAGGCGTACCGAGTTGCAACACAGTACGTCAAACTTGCGCCGGAACAGGCGATGCAAATGGCAATGATGCAAACATCGGACCCAGATAAAGTCCGGTCGATTGGCACCTCAGCCCGCTTAGATCAGGTCGAGGAGCGGGTTAACGACATCCGGCATGGAGGCGGATGGTTTACCTCAGGTTCACCTCCCGCGAACAAGAGTTACGTGGCTTCTGAAATATCCCGGCTGGGTAAGTTTTATGTCCAAAATGGCATGGCCACAGAGGATGCCCTTGACGAAGCCAAGAGCCGCTTTCTTGCTTCTCACACCGAAGTTGGCGGAAACTTCGTTTACACGGGTGGAAAGGACATCCCTAAAAACTTCGGCACTCTCGCCTCTCGCGCCATTGAAAAATATGTCGAGGATTTTGGCGAAGACGAGGGGGTGGAAGCGAGCGACCTGACTATCAGGCCCGCCACAAACGGGCAGGGCTGGCTTATCGTACATCAATCCGGTCAATATCCCGTCGAGAACTCTGCACGGGCAAATCTGACACTTCGCTCTCTTTTTGAAATGGAGCGGGAGCGGCAAGATAACGTCAAGCAGAAAGTCATCGATGAACACACCCGGAAGCAGAAAGACCTAGCGGCAGGCATCACGCCATTGGCTAGAATGATGCCGATGGTCCCCGGAGGGGTATTCACGGGGGATACTGCCGAAGCCATCCGCAAACGTGACGAGGAAGACCGGAAGGCATCCGGCATCCCAGCAGAACCAGAGAAACCACATGTGCCGCTTTTGGAACGACTGTTGCCACCTGTGCGCGGCGGGTTTTTCACCGGCGATAAGTACGAGGAAGTCAACGGACAGAAGCCCTCCAACAAATGACCGCTGGCGTTCAATCGCAAAATCCACCCTCGGTCCTCACGGGCCGGGGGGTTTCTTTTTCCAGCGCTTATGCGCGATAAACAACCGATGGAAACAGCATGACCATAATCCCCGATATCAGCCTCCCCTCCATCAAAGCGGGCAGGCATTACATCATCGCCACCGATGGCGCTGCCATTCCCAATCCCGGCCCCGGTGGCTGGGGTTACATCAAGCAGCTATGGGACGGCATGCAGCTTCTCCAGCAAGCACCCAATGCAGCCCGTTCGGAAGAACTGGAAAGCACCAACAACCGAATGGAAATGACGGCAGTTATCATGGCCGTGGAGAGCGTCCGGGAGGCGGAAACGCCGACCATCATTCAAACGGATAGCGAATATGTACTCAAAGGTTTCACGCTCTTCCTGCCCCAGTGGAAGACCAAAGGCTGGAAGTCATCTAGCGGCTGGGTGAAGAATAGGGAGCTTTGGGAAAGGCTAGATGCCGCCTGCGCTGGAAAGACCATCTATTGGGAGAAGGTGCTTGGTCATTCCGGTCATCGTCTCAATGAGATGGCTGACACTCTGGCGAATGCGGCGGCAGAGGGAGGCTTCCCCAAAGGGCGGTTGTCGATCAGGAAAAAGCATCTCAATTGGTTCCTATCGGGATCATGATCTCTTAGACCAAATAGGCAGACCATCGATTACCCCTCCCCATAGGAGGAGATGTTATAGCCCACCATAGGAGAAGAGATGGTCTTCCCTAGGTAAAACCTAAGATATTTATTCATAGGATGATTATAAAAGCATAATCATAGGTAATACCTATGGGAACCTTCTGGCGTCTTTATGCTGACCTATGGCAGCCAATATCGCTCTGCATCCTGTACCCTTCTCCACCATCGTCACCACCTCCCACAGCACCGCCTCATCTTTGAGGAGCGGCTTTCTGTCTGCGACACCCGCAAGGATATTTCCGTGAAACGCAAACCACCGCCATCACCGGCCCGCCTTGAGGTCCGGCCATCCGCTCCCGATGACATTACCTATCTCGCCCCAAGGCTCCGCAAGGCCGACCTCGAAAGCCTCGTGGCATGTGCATCGCCTTCCGCCGAAGTTAGCCTTACCCGAGGTCTCCGACATTCCGACATTTGCCTGACCGCTTTGGATGACCGGGGTTTGCCGGTGGCGATGTTCGGGACTGTGCCGTATCCCCAAGACCGCACCGTGGGGAACCTCTGGTTTCTGGCGACTGATGATTTGGGCGTCGACACCGAACGCCTGACCGCGACAGCCAATCATCATGTCGAAATCTTCCATGGGAAGTATCCCATCCTATCGAGTTTCATGGATTGCCGTGATCGTCCTCGGAAGCGGATGTTGCACCGTTGTGGTTTTGATTTCGGCAAGATCGCTAAAAGCCCCAGCGGACATAATTTCCAAGAAGCATTCAAAATCAGGAGCGCCGCATGTGTGATCCAATAACGATGGTGGCTGCGGCGCTCGGGACTGCACAGACAGTTACCGGATACATAGGCGAACGGCAGGCCGCAGCAGCGCAAAACGCAATGGTCCGTGAAAACCAGAAGGCCGCAAACGCAAACCTTGTTCGTGAATACGCTGACGTACAGACACGACAAATTCAGGAGGAGGATGCGGCGGCTGTCCAGAAGCAGGATATCTCCCGTGAAGCCCGCGCTGCCCGCGCCACCACCATGGTCGCAGCCGGGGAAGCCGGTGTATCCGGCCTCTCGGTCGATGCTCTTCTTGCGGACGTTTACGGAAAAGAAGCGACCGCCAAGGACCGCATCAGCCAGAACTCGGGGTTCACCACGGCAAACCTCACGCGGGAGATGGACGGCCTTAAGGCGAAAGCTCAGGACCGTATCAACTCGATGCCGTGGGCAACTGGCCCCAGCCCCTTTGCTGCCGCGCTCAAGATAGGCGGTGTCGGGCTGGACAGCTATAATCGTTATGGGAAACCCAAGCAGCCCTGATGCAGGAGGGGTGAGGGCCGCAGTCTCGATCACCGCGACCCTCGTGTTTCAGCCCCTCTAGCGTAATGAGGCCCGGTGGTAGCCACCGCTACCGCTCACAAAGATACGTATCTTATCGTCCAAAGCCAAGACCGTATGTCAGCTGAATAGGTGCCGCTAAACCTCTCTGAGGCTCATTTTTTCAGAGTCCGTAGGAAGTGAACCGAAACCGATTTTTGGCCATCCCAGGTATCAGGTAGGCGGCTGATCGCTGCGCGGTACTCTCCATCATAGACCACTTCAACTTCTTCATTTTCATAGTCGAAGACAAGCGCGATAAGTCTGTCCGCGCATAATTCGGAGTGGGTGAAGGCAAACGTCCTGCCCCGACCTGATGCTTTGATTTGAACAGAACGGTTTTCGGTATCGTATGCATCGACGGCTTTAAATGCTCGAGTGGGCACAAGCGTGAGATGGAAAAGTTCAGCGGCCACAGCTTCACCCAAGTCGCCTACAAGATTGCCGTCAAGGGTGAAACTAAGACCGTGGTGTTCGAACCTAGTGCGCAACATATTCCTTGCATGAACTAGTGCGCGGATTTCTTCAGGTAACTTATGTCTCGTCACAGGGGCCCCCAATCATGTTCTTTCCACGCAGCTATTTCGGCAAAAAAATTCGAGGCGGCAATCGATAGAAATGCTCGCGCGCACTCCCCCGTGCCCCCACGGACGCACAGATTAGCTCGGGCAGGTACACAGGCGCGGCTAGGCTCACTCCTCATTAAGATCAAGTCTTGACCTTGGCATTCCTTCCGGCATCTTCATGACGTGCAAAGGGAGACCATATGGAACTGGCGATTGAGAAACGGAGGACGCCCAAGCGGGTGAGTGCGCTTCGGATACTGAGTGACCGCATTGAGGTGCTGAGGGAGTTCCGGGCTGATATGCCGATACACATGGTCTCGGTTTTCTTGGCCGTGGCGATGCGCCCCGGAGTTCTCCAGTGTGACCTACCGGAACTTGTCGGCATTAGCCAATCATCTGTCTCTCGAAACGTCTACGCACTCGGCAAGCATGACCGGCATGGGAAACCGGGGCTTGGTCTTGTGGAGCAGCGATGCGGGCCTACGGGTGCTAGGTCACCCGAGATACACCTAACCAAGGCCGGGAGAGAACTAGCAAAGAGATTGATGGCGGCTGATATCACTCGCGACTTGATCAATCATGATGCAGCGTCATAATCACGCAGCTTCATTCAACTTAACGATGATTTGGTCTGGCCATGGCATTCGGGACGTGCAAACTCACTGGAACACGCGGAACCTTTGTTAAATGTCATTTACTTCCCAAAGCCCTCACTACGCCCCCGGACCGCAGCGAAGTGAGGGTTGAGGGAGGGGACGATAGGCATCCAATAGCTCGTTACGATAGCTGGTTTGACAAGACACTCGTCACCCGACAGGGTGAAGACGTTTTTGAGCGTCTCGACACATTCGCCATAGCCGAATTACGCCGCCACTATCTCGTGTGGAGTTCATGGGGCGATAAGTCAAAATGCCCTGTGGAGAGCGAAGACTTTAACGGTGAGAAGGGATTAAGGAAGGTCTCGTTTTCGGACCCCGTAAAAATGCGGCGGTTTTGCCTTAGTCTTTTGTGGCGAGCAGCAATGACCAATCTCCCGGGATTTTCAACGGTGAAAATCTCCGATGTGCGAATGCGGCTTCTCACAGAATTGGTTTTGTCCAATGATGCCACTCCATTCGAACATTTTCCGGTTCACCTAATTCAGCTGATAACGCGTGGCGGCTGGCACAACCAAACTCCAATAAAGCAAATCAGAGAATTTGAGGAGCAAGGGGAAAAGCGGGAAGTCGGTTTCTTTCGCTTCTACATGGACGGTTTGATTATTCACATAGAAGATGAGATCGATGACCCTGTTCAATGGCGATACAAAGACGTTGCTTTGGGAGAGAGCAAGTCGAATTTCGTAATAACATTACCATATGAAAATTCATTCCAAGACCGCTTGATAACGAGCCATATGCTAAATGCAATGAGCGATGAGAAACATGCCGCTGTTGTGGAAAGGATTTTTGCAAACAGGAAAAAAAGCTAGCCGCCCCTCTCGTCCGATAAAGTATACCCACTGCGGACGGTCGTATCAGTCGGAGAAGTGTCCTATATGGATTGACACGTGGATTATCGGACGATATTCCGATTTCATCTAGACCTTATCGGACAAAAGGTGTCTCATGAAAATCGGCTATGCCCGCGTATCTTCCACCGGCCAGAATGAAACCGCTCAGGTGGATATCCTTACCCGCCACGGTGTTGAGGAGGTCTTCATCGACAAGGCAAGTGGAACCACCCGCGAAGGCCGCATAAAGCTCGCTGAGGCCATCCGCTTTGCTCGAAAGGGGGATGCGTTGGTTGTGACCCGCCTTGATCGCCTAGCCCGCTCTGTGTCCGACCTACACGCAATCTCGCAGGAACTACAGGCCAAGGGTGTGGACTTGATCGCAACGGAACAGAACATCGATACCACGACACCTACCGGACGCCTTATGTTCAACATGCTGGGTGCCATTGCCGAGTTTGAGACGGACCTCAGGAAAGAGAGGCAGCTTGAGGGTATCGCCAAAGCGAAAGAAGAAGGGCGATACAAAGGGCGTCCTGTGACGGTTGATGGGGATGCCATAAGGGCCGCTCTCGCCGTGGGCGATAAGCCAGCAGCAGTGGCCCGGCGCTTCAATGTCGCGCGCTCGACGGTCTACAGGATAATTGCGGAAGCGGGGTGAGCATTTCGTTTAGACATCTCTGAGAGGACGTCTACGTGTTTTGTTTCTGGTCTGTATACGACCGCTTGTGGAAAGAGAGTCCTAACAACTTGTAGCAGTCACGTTCAATGCTACGTATATTTTCTAATATACGCAGCTTTGCTCGATTCGGACGGAGGCAAGTCGTGATTTTTGAGACTTTCTGGCAGCGGCAAAAACAAAAACGCGGCGAGGTGCCGGACGTATACGCTTACGATGAACTCCCGAACCCGCTTAGGGTACAGATCGTAACGATCATGCATGAAGTTGTGGGTAATTATGAAATTTATAGTGACCACTATGCTCGTGGGTCAGATAACGTCAGAAAATCATATGAAATCGTAGTAACAATATTACGGCGCGAATTCGGGCTCTTTCAACTACCCCATCGTAGCAACCGCTACGAACTGAACTATCTCGCGGAACTTACGGAGTTCATATTAGGCGAGGAGGACGTTGAAAAGGTACTAAGTGCGGTCGAGCTTTTGTGTCGCATCATTGAAAGGCAAGCCAGCAAGTCGGATTACCGAGGACATAGCGACGCGGAGACGATAGCGAAAGATGCCTTAGCTGAGATCAATGCTAGGATGCGCAGAGCAGGCGTGGGGTACGAGTATATTGCGAGTGAGATAGTCCGCATCGATTCCGAGTTTGTTCATGCGGAAGCAGTACGGCCCGCGCTCTTGCTTCTTCAAGATAAGATTTACGCAGGCGCGGACGAAGAATTCCGCAGTGCTTTTGATCATTTCCGCAAGGGGAAGACGAAGGAGTGCCTGACCGATGCACTCAAGGCCTTTGAAAGCACGATGAAAATCATCTGCAATAAGCGTAGGTGGCAAATCAATCAAAACGATACGGCAAAGAAGCTCATCGACGTGTGTCTGGAAAATGGCTTGATACCCTCTTACTGGCAGAACCATTTCAGCAGTCTCCGCTCAATGTTGGAATCAAGCGTACCTACAGCAAGAAATAAAACTAGTGGGCATGGGCAAGGCGTTATAGTGCAGGCGGTTCCAGACTATCTAGCTAGCTATGTCCTACATATGACTGCATCAACTATACTGTTCCTAATCAACGCGGAGAGAGGGCTTCGCTAAAAGCCATTGTTTCTTCGCGCGACCAAATAATGAAACCTTATTACTTGGACTATCCATGGCTACTGTTGTCTTCGAACTACATCCCTCGGCTAGGGCGTCCATTGAGGCCATTGCCGGGGACGTGTTTTCATCGGTGCGGCGAATTGAAGTTTCGCCCCAAAGGCAACCAAGCAACGGCTGGTGGCAACCAGATAACATAACCACCATCACAGATGATGACATTGTGGGGCACCCCAAAGCATGGGTCACTCAGGTGTCTGGTGGCCGAGCCTTCGTGTTCATGTGGGAAGGCAACCATTCATTTGGTCTCACACAAGAAGATTTTGAAAAACTAACAAAGCTGATCGATGCAGTCTTGAAGGTCAAATGGGCCTCCAATTCCGTAAGTACCGACTACGTGGAAAACCTGTTTCTGGATTGGGCGCGCGGACGCCTTGAGGTCCGATTAGAAGAGCCTTTCTGTGATTTACTTTTGCGAAAGGTTGCGGAGGACATCGTATTGCGAACCGTTACCGTCCCTATTCAGCATTTGGCAGTCGAGGAGGCATTTCAATTTGGAATGTCTAGGGTGATACCAATGGGCCCTAGGTATTTCGATATGATGCAAGCACGTCTCCTAGAGCTTAACCCTAATAAAGCAACAGATGTTGAAAAATTTGTTGGTCTTCTCCGCACTTCAATGGCGGACTGTTCGGCTCTCCAATTTGAGGTGCTAGCTGAGGCTGGTTACGCACAGAAAGCGGCCCTACAACGGGCTGGTGATGCGATTGGACTTCTTCGTTTTTTTAGTGTGGCTACTGTAGCGTCAACAATTATGTCGCCAGTTACACTACTCGGTGAGCTATCCATTCCTAAAACCCATGTTATCGTTGATGGCACAGACGGTGGCCTACATTATTCATCTGGCATTGCGCTAGACAATGTTGACTACTGGCGTGTGAGTAAGGAAGAGGCCGGAGCATATGTCGAGGAAGGCCTTGATGCTGTAGCTGGATTAATTGATCTCGAAAAGCTTAGCGATTTTGAGAAGGCAATCCGGTCAAGCATATTAGCCTTTTCTCGCGCGACCACATTCCCTGAACTATCTGACCGATTGGTGTTCGCATTCTCTGCGATTGAAGGGCTAATGTTGAAAAACGCGAGCGAGCCTATTCAGCAAAATGTGGGCGAGCGCGTAGCCTTTTTGACCACCTCTGTGCCTGACAAGCGACAAGCGATCGTCGAGAATTTTCGCAGGACATACAAGATGAGATCGCAGTACATCCATCATCGCTTGACCACGACGGATGTCGAGGAGCTAGATAGCGCTTTCGAGAATATCAGAGCGGCGCTATCACAGGCCATCGGCAACATCGGAAGGTTTAAAACCAAAGATGAATTTCTCGCTGCAATCGACAGAAAGAAATTCGGAGGTTAGCTGTGTTGACACTGATTCACCGCATTGGTACACAGAGCCTCCGCAGCATGGGGACAAGTCAAGCGTTTGTCGGGTTATATGCGCCGCTCAAGGGAGTTCGAATCTCTTCGGGTGCGCCATTTCTTTTCTTAAAAACAAGCATTGAAACACGCGATATTTCTAGCCTCGTATGCGGCTTGGATGAGCAAGTCCGTTCCGCCAGATTCCTCGGCCCCTCTGGCACGCGGCAGGACCGAACGAATTCCACACATCCCGAATATATGTTAAAATCATCCGATCGTCGGATGGCTCGGGGTGAAAGCCATGTTGGAAGCGGATAAGGTATTTGCGGGGTCGATTCCGGAAAATTACGACCGCTATATGGTGCCGTTGATTTTCGCACCTTTCGCCACTGATCTGGCGCGGCGGGCGGCGGCCTTGATGCCGGTTGATATTCTGGAGGTCGCTGCAGGAACCGGCGCCGTCACGCGCGAATTCACGTCCCGATTATTGCCTGCCGCCAGCTATGTGGTGACCGATCTCAATCAGCCTATGCTCGACTTTGCCGCGTCGCAGCAGGCACCGGATCACCGCATAAAATGGCAACAGGCCGATGCCCAGCTCCTGCCTTTTGCAAGCGCTGTTTTTGATCTTGTCTTCTGTCAGTTCGGCGCAATGTTTTTTGGTGATCGGCCGTCGGCCTATCGTGAGGCAAAGCGGGTGCTGAAGCCCGGCGGGCATTATTTATTCAATGTCTGGGATCGCATTGGGGAAAACCACTTCGCAGATGAAGTGACAAACGCGTTGGCGCGCCTGTTTCCCGATGATCCACCCCGCTTCCTCGCACGCACCCCGCATGGTTATCATGATGTGGCCGCGATCCGCCGCGAACTGGAGGATGCGGGGTTTTCCTGGGTGACGATTGAAACGGTGGCGACGCAAAGTCGGGCCGATTCGCCCCATATTCCGGCGGTTGCTTATTGCCAGGGAACGGTTCTGCGCACGGAAATCGAGGCAAGGGCCCCCGGAACACTGGATGCTGCGACAGATTACGTCACCGCAGCCATTGAAGCCCGCCATGGCAGCGGTGAGGTTACCGGCAAAATTCAGGCGCATGTGATTCTCGCCGCATTATAAGTCTGCGCCCCCAGCGATTTTCGGTTCACGGACAAGCGCGGAAATACCCATCAATTTTAGTGGTTTCGAGTAAAGGCCCATTCATCGCGGTTTTCGATTGTCCGAGATTTCCGGGCTTTCGCGTGTCATCGAACTTTCCTCAAACCTTCGTCATATTGTCATACAATATAAGCATATGCGCTTCAGAAAAGGAGCGCAGAATGACGCCACAATCACTTGAACTTTCGGGCATCGGCAAAGGCTTCGGCGCCGACGATGTTCTGAAAGAGATCGATCTTTCCATCCGCCCCGGAGAGTTTTTGTCCCTGGTGGGCATGTCGGGCTGTGGCAAGTCCACGCTGCTGCGCATCATAGCAGGGCTCGAAACGCCGGATCGCGGTTCGGTGTCCATCGGCGGACAGGATGTGACCGAGATCGATCCGAGCGACCGTAATCTCGCGATGGTGTTCCAGTCCTACGCCCTTTATCCGCATATGAGCGTGCGCCAGAACATCGCGACGCCGCTTAGGATGCGGCGTTTGCCCTTTGCCGCGCGGCTACCGCTGATCGGGCGGTTTGCGGCCCCGGCCGAAACGGTGAGAGAGATCGAAGCAGCCGTCGAGCAGGCGGCCGAGACGCTGCAGATCGCGCATCTGCTGGATCGCAAGCCGGCGCAGCTTTCCGGCGGCCAGCGTCAGCGTGTTGCGCTTGCCCGGGCACTGGTGCGTTCGCCGGCCGCCTTCCTCATGGACGAACCGCTCTCCAATCTTGATGCGAAGCTTCGCGCCCACATGCGCGAAGAGTTGGCAGGCCTGCACCGGCGGCTCGGCGCGACTTTCATCTATGTCACCCATGACCAGATCGAAGCCATGACGATGTCCGACCGTATCGCGTTGATGTCTGAAGGTCGTATCGAGCAGCTTGGCACGCCGGATGAACTCTACCGCAAGCCCGCCACGCTCACCGTCGCGCGCTTCATCGGCACGCCCTCCATCAATCTGCTGCCGGTCGAAATCGCCGCCAGCGGCAAGGTGACGGCTTTCGCCCGGGATCTTGGTCTCGAAGCCGCGGGCCGCGACGCCGGTCCCGCAACGCTTGGTCTTCGCGCAGAGGATCTGCGTCCCGGCGCGGAAGGTTTGGCCGTGCGTGTGGTCCGCAGCGAAACCCATGGCGCAGACCGCTTCGTGAGTTGCCGTCTTTTAAGTGATGAGACGGTGGCCGTAACCCTGCGACAGGGTGCCGGCGAAACGCTTGGCGCTGATGCGAATGGCGTCATGACCCTCGGTTTTGTGCCGGAGCGCGCGCATCTTTTCGCCGCCGACGGTCTCCGCCGCAAGGTGACCGTTCGCGAGCAGGTGCCGGCATGACGGCGGTTGATTTTTCTGGCGCGCGGCGCGTGCCAGCGCTCGCCCGCGGCTTTCAAAGGCCGACCGGCGGATGATCCGGCGCGGCCTGATCTTTGCGGCACCCGCAAGCTTGCTGCTTCTGGCAATCTATATCGTGCCGATGCTCGTTCTCGCCGGGTTTTCCGTCACGGATTATCAGCTTGGCGCGCTGTCCACGCGCTTTGTGGGACTGGGAAATTTCGTCAAGGCGTTTCAGGATCCGGTTTTCCTGCGTGCCTTGACGAATACGGCCATCTACGCTGCCATCGTCATTCCCTTCGGCGTGTTTCTGGCGCTCGGCGTAGCCTTGCTTGTCTATAATCGCAAGCGCAGCCGCGCCTTCTGGGAAGTAGCTTACTTCCTTCCGGTCACCGCAACGCTGGTGGCCATGGCGACCGTTTGGCAATTCCTGCTCCATCCATCGCTCGGCCCGGTGAATGCGGCGATCAAGTGGATGGGCTTCGAACCCGTCGCTTTCCTCTCCAACCCCGTTCTCCTTATCCCTACCATGGCGCTGATGGGCGTCTGGCAGATACTCGGCTTCAACATGGTGCTGTTCCTTGCCGGTCTCACCGCCATTTCGAAGGATTTGCACGAGGCGGCGCGTCTCGATGGCGCGAAGAACCCGGTGGACCGCTTCCTGACGGTGACATGGCCGATGCTCGGACCGACGACCATGTTCGTTGTGGTCACCACTTCCATCTCGGCCTTTAAGGTGTTCGAGACGGTGGCAGTGCTGACCAAGGGCCGTTTCGGATCGGAGACGTTGCTGTTCGATCTCTATCTCGAAGGTTTTGAGTATTCCAACACCGGTTATGCCGCCGCGCTGACGGTGATCTTCCTCGCAATCGTACTGGTGCTTTCGATCGGCCAGACGCTGCATATGGACCGGAAGGTGCATTATTGATGGCCGCACTCCGCAAATATCTTCCGCATCTTGTGTTGGCGCTCGGCGCTTTCCTGATGCTCCTGCCGTTCTACTGGATGGTGCTGACGTCAATCCGTTCGCCGGCGGAAATATTCAACGTTTCGCTCTGGCCGATCCCGGAGAAATTCGACGCGGCCGATAATTACAATCGCGCAGCCGGGCAAGTGCCCATGGCACGCTTCATGCTCAATGGCGTCATCGTCTGCTTCGGTATTCTTGTCGTCCAGATACTGACATCTGTGCCGGCGGCCTACGCTCTGGCGAAACTGCGGTTCCCGGGCCGCAAGCTGCTTCTTGGCCTGGTCGTCGCCGCGCTCTGCGTCCCCATCCAGGCCCTTGCCCTGCCGCTTTTCGTCGGTCTGGCAAAGACGGAGCTGCTGAACACCTATTTCGCGATGATGATGCCCTTCTTTCTCTCCGTCTTCGCCATCTTCCTGTTCAATCAGTCCTTCCGCAGCTATCCGGATGAAATCATCGAAGCGGCACGCATGGACGGCTTCTCTGAAATGGAGATCTGCTGGGGGCTTGTGCTGCGTGGTTCGCTGCCTTCACTCGCCGCCTTCTCGGTCTTTTCGCTCGTCGCCCACTGGAACGACCTTTATTGGCCGATGATCGTTATCTCTGACACCAATCTCGCGCCACCGCCGCTTGGCATGATGTTTTTCGCCGATGTTGAATCCGGCGCAAATTACGGCGCGCTGATGGCGGGCGCGACACTGATTACCGCGCCGATGGTGCTGTGCTTCCTCCTGGCACGGCGGCATTTCATCGCCGGTATTACCATGACCGGCGTCAAGTGACGCCGTTCAGACTTCCTCCTCCCAACCTCTCTGGAGACTGACATGAAACTCAACCGACGCGCTGTGATGGGCGGTCTGGCCCTTGGCATGGCTTTTGCGGGCCTCGCTCAGCCGGTTTTCGCCAACGAAATCACGCTCAATGTTCTCTACAACCTGCCGGGCTTCACGAAATTCCATCAGCCGCTGGCCGATGAATTCATGAAGAAGAACCCGGACGTGAAGATAAACTTCCTCGCTCCGGCTGCCGGTTATAACGAAGGCCAGCAGCAGGTTCTGCGCTCTGCCGTCACCGGCAATCTGCCCGACGTTTATTTCTCGGGCTACAATCTGACGGCGGAACTGGTGCACACGCTCGCACCGCGTAACCAGATCACCGATCTCGGCCCGTTCATTCAGGCTGAAGGCGGTCAGGCTTTCCTCGACAAGAACTACAGCCCGAAGATGGCGGCACTCGGCCAGATCGACGGCAAGCAGTATGGTCTGCCGGTCAACGCTTCCTCGCCGATCATCTACATCAACTCGGACCTCGTCACCAAGGCCGGCGGCGACCCGGACAAGATGCCGACGACCTTTGCGGAGCTCATCGCTCTTGCCAAGAAGATCAAGGCTCTCGACCCCAAGTTCGCTGGCATGAGCTACGACATCAACGGCTGGCCGGATGACTGGCTGTGGCAGGCGCTCATTGTCGAGCAGGGCGGCAAGCTCGTTGACGAGAAGACCAAGACCGTTGCCTTCGACAACGAGATCGGCCTCAACGCCCTGAAGATGACCCGCCAGTTCGTCACCGAAGGTGGCCAGAACCTGCTCGACTGGGATCAGTCCCGCCAGCAGTTCGGCGCAGGCCTCACCGGCTTCATCTTCTCGACGCCCGCTCACGTTCAGACGATCCAGGGTCTGGTTGGCGACCGCTTCAAGCTGAAGACGGCGACCTTCCCGCTGGACAACAAGGAAAAGGGCGGCGTTCCGACCGGCGGTAACTCTGCCGTTATCCTGACGCAGGACAAGGCCAAGCAGGATGCTGCCTGGAAATACCTGAAGTGGATCACCGGTCCGGAAGCGCAGAACACCATCGTTCGCATCACCGGTTACCTGCCGACCAACAAGCTGGCAACCGGCCCGGACTTCCTCGCTCCTTATTACGTCGAGAACCCGAATGTGAAAACCGCTTCGCTTCAGGCTGACCGTTCTCTGCCCTGGGCCGGTTACCCCGGTGGCGATTCCGTCCGCATCTGGCGCACCCAGCGTGACATCATCGGCACCGTCATGCGCGGTGAGGTGACGCCGGAAGCCGGTCTCAAGCAGATCGTCGAGCAGACCAACGCCCTGCTGAAATAATCAGCACCATCGAGAGGCTGCGGGAAATCCGTTCCCGCAGCCATTTTGCGCAGGAAGCCCCAAATGAAGATTATCCAGATCACTGATACCCATCTTCTGCTGCCCGGCGTCGCCATAAATGGCGTCGACCCGGAAAAGCAGCTGCGCGCGGCAATCGCTGATATCGTTGAAAAACACGCCGACGCCGATCTTCTTGTCATGACGGGCGATCTTTGCAATTACGGTGAGCCGGAAGCCTACGAGCTGCTCCGCGGCATCCTCGCGTCGGCCTCCATGCCGGTGCGGCTGATGCTCGGCAATCACGATCGCCGCCCGGAATTCGTGGCCGCCTTTCCCGAACAGCCGCGGGACGATAACGGTTACATCCAGTCCTTTATCGACACCGATTTTGGTCGTTTGCTGTTTCTGGACAGCCATGAAGCCGATGTCATAGGCGGCATGTATGGTGAGGATCGTCTGGCATGGCTGGAGAGCACGCTGGAAAGCGCGGGCGAGTTGCCCGTGACGGTTTTCATTCACCACCCGCCGATGGATTGTGGCATCCGCCATTTTGAACATATCGGCATGCATGATGACGGGGCTGTCATGCGCCGGCTCGTCGCTCACCCGGCCGGTGTGCGTCACATCATCTTTGGCCATATCCATGTGCCAATGGCAGGCACGACGGCCGAAGGCATCGCTTATAGTTCCGGTCAGGCCTGCGCGCATCGCTTTATCACCGATATCGACGTTGTCGATCCCCTGTGGACGGGCGGCAATCCCTGTTACCGGGTCATAAGCCTCGGCGCGTTCGGCCTGCGTGCCTATGATGTGGAAGTAGGGCAGGTCGTGCTTGGGCGGGCGCCTGTCTGCGAAGGCCCCTGACGAGTTGCTTTTTCCTCACTGCGATGACGCGAACAAGGCCTCGTCACTCCTCGCCGATCACGGCGTAACGGAAGTCTCCTGCCGATCGCAGGGCCGGCATGGTGTGAGGGCCTGCCAGCCTGTCGCGCCGATGCGTCACTTATTGTCGCTGAACGGGATTTGATACGCAGAAGTGATGGTTCCCTTCTTGCCCTTGATCTATGTCAGTTTCATCGATGAAACTGCACGCCATAGTCGCCGAATAGGTGGCCAGCCGAATGCCGTGCCATCGTGATTGCAGATCATGGAGAAGTGCATGCTCGAAAAGCGTATTCGCAACGCGTCCCTTTTGAACCGGATCGTCAGTGCCGAAGAGGCCGCCAGTCTCATTCGGGATGGCATGACTGTGGGCATGAGTGGCTTCACGCGTGCCGGCGAGGCCAAGGCGGTGCCGCTGGCGCTGGCGGAGCATGCCAAGCTGCATCCCATGAAAATCACCCTGATGACGGGGGCATCGCTGGGCAATGATCTCGACAAGACCATGGTCGAGGCGGGCATGCTGGCGCGTCGCATGCCGTTCCAGTCCGATCCGGCTTTGCGCAAGGCGATCAATGACGGCAAGGTCATGTTCATTGACCAGCATCTCTCCGAGACCGTCGAGCAATTGCGCGGCGGTCAGATTCACGGCGTCGATATCGCCATCGTTGAAGCCGTGGCGATCACGGCTGAAGGTGGCATCGTGCCCACCACCTCCGTTGGCAATTCCGCGAGCTTCGCCATCCTGGCCGATAAGGTGATCGTCGAGATCAACCTGTCCCAGCCCGAGGTGCTGGAGGGGCTGCACGACATCTTCATTCCCGCAAAACGTCCGACCCGCATGCCCATCCCGGTGGTGGCGACGGATAGCCGTGTTGGACTGCCCTTCATTCCGGTGCCGCCGGAAAAAATCGCCGCTATTGTCCTGAGTGACAAGAGCGACAGCTTCTCGACAGTGCTGCCGCCGGATGATGAAACCAGGGCCATTGCCGGCCACCTCACTGAATTCTTGCTGAACGAGGTGCGTCAAGGCCGTATGACCCACGAACTTCAGCCGCTTCAGGCCGGCATCGGCACGATCGCCAATGCTGTGATGCACGGTTTCATTGATACGCCGTTTCACGATCTCAAAATGTATTCGGAGGTACTGCAGGACTCCACATTCGAACTTTTCGATGCGGGCAAGCTGACTTTCGCGTCGGGTTCGTCGATCACCTTGTCCTCCGCCATGAATGAGCGGGTCATGCCGCGTCTGGCCGAATATAAAAGCAGGCTCATTCTGCGCCCGCAGGAGGTCAGCAATCATCCCGAAGTTATCCGTCGCCTCGGTATCATCGGCATCAACACGGCGCTGGAATTCGATATTTACGGAAACGTCAATTCGACCCATGTCGGGGGAACGCATATGATGAACGGCATCGGCGGCTCGGGGGATTTTGCCCGAAATGCCTATATGTCCATCTTTGTCACCAAGTCTATCGCCAAAGGCGGCGCCATATCGAGCGTCGTTCCCATGGTCAGCCATGTCGATCACACCGAACATGATGTCGATATCCTCGTGACCGAGACGGGCCTTGCCGACCTTCGTGGCCTTGCGCCTCGTGAACGCGCGGCGGTCATCATCGAGAACTGCGTGCATCCGGCCTATCGTGATGCGCTAACGGACTATTTCCAGCGGGCAGTCTCGCGGGGAGGGCACACGCCGCATCTCATGGAAGAAGCGCTTTCGTGGCATGGCGCCCTGCGTGAAAGGGGCACCATGCTGCCGCAGAAATAGCGGCGGATCAGGAATCCAGCCTGAGGTATCGGACGCGCCCACGCGAAATTGGGTCCGTTTGGACACACCGGGATGGAAATCATCCGCCACTTCGCTGTGGTTGCTGGCGCGTCAGTTCCGCCTCCGGTAGAAAATCCTCTCTCTCGGCAGCGACCCGGCTGCCTCAGGGTTGCAGGAGAGTGATGTAATGCCCATTCGCTTCGTCGCCATGATCGCGATTGTTGCCCTGCTTGCCGGTTGCGGCGGGCGGCCGATCGGAGTGATGACGCCAACGGGACAAACAGTGGCCGGTACGACGCCGGTGAATCTCCTTGTCGCGACGACACGCGCGCCGTCTGACAATCCTGCGGTTCTTTTCGGCGGCGAGCGGGGTACGGGGCTGAAGGTCGACGCGGTCACCGTCTCGATACCGCCAGACGCCAACCGCAAGGTCGGACAGGTGCAGTGGCCGAAGAAGCTGCCGCCCAATCCGCTGAAGGATTTCACTACCGTTGCGGTCGAGCCCATTCGCTCCGAAGCCGAGACGCGAAGCTGGATCGGCCGGCATATTGAAAAGGACCGCCGCGTGCTGGTCTTCGTGCATGGTTTCAACAACCGCTACGAGGAATCCGTCTATCGATTTGCCCAGATCGTCCATGATTCCAGAACCGATGTCGTGCCCGTCGTCTTCACCTGGCCGTCACGCGCCAGCATCTTCGACTATAATTACGACAAGGAAAGCACCAACTATTCCCGTGACGCGCTGGAAGAGATGCTGACGCGGCTGGCGAAAGACAAATCCATCCGTGAAGTCACGGTCATGGCGCATTCCATGGGCACCTGGCTTGCGGTGGAGGCGTTGCGGCAGATGGCTATCCGCAATGGCCGCGTCGATCCGAAGATCGGCAACGTCATTCTGGCAGCACCTGATCTCGACGTGGATGTCTTCAGCCGCCAGTTCGCAAGCCTCGGCAAGACACCACCGAAATTCACGCTCTTCGTTTCGCAGGATGACCGCGCGCTCAGCCTGTCGCGCCGCATTTCCGGCAATGTTGACCGTCTTGGCCAGATTGATCCTTCCGTTGAGCCCTACAGCAGCCAACTGGAGAAGGCCGGTATCACGGTTCTCGATTTGACGAAGCTGCAATCGGGTGACCGCCTGAACCACGGCAAGTTTGCCGAAAGCCCGGAGGTCGTGCGTCTGATTGGCGACCGCCTCATCGCGGGCCAGACCGTGACGGATTCCGATGTCGGCCTGGGCGAAGCCTTGGGCGCCGTCAGCATCGGTGCCGCGCAGACGGTGGGAACAGCAGCGAGCGTTGTGGTCAGCGCGCCAATTGCTGTGTTCGATCCCCGCACGCGGGAAAACTACGGCAGGCAGGTGGAGCGGCTTGGCCGCTCGGTGGAAAATACCGTGGGATCGGTGGGTGATACGGCCGGCTCCGTGGTGGACGATCAGGCGCTTCAGTCGTCAAGGATCAACTGCGATGCCGCTGCCAATCGAAACCGGGCGGAATGCCGCAATCGCTAAACTGCGATGCGTTAGGGGCCGCGGGAACGCTAAGCGCTTTTTGTCACAGAGCGTCGTCAGATTTGTATACAGCTTGTATTTTTATCTGTATGGTCGGTCGACAACCCCTTTCGGAGTAAGACCCATGCGTTGGAAACGCACCCTCCAGCTTCTCGATGTTCATTGCGAAGGCGAAATCGGCCGTGTCGTCACCGGCGGCGCGCCGAAAATTCCCGGCAATACGGTGGCTGAACAGCTTCACTGGATGAATACCGACCCAAAGGGAGAGGCGCTTCGTCGCTTCCTGACGCTGGAGCCGCGCGGCACGCCCATGGGCTCGGTCAATCTGCTTCTGCCGCCGAAGCATCCGGATGCGCACGCCGCCTTCGTCATCCTTCAGCCGGACCAGGCGCACGCCAGCTCCGGATCGAATTCCATATGCGCGACGACTGCGCTTCTGGAAAGCGGCATGGTGGAGATGCACGAACCGGAAACCGTTATCATTCTGGAAACGGCGGCCGGTCTGGTGAAGGCAACGGCCACCTGCCGCGACGGGCGCTGCGAAAAGGTCAAGTTGACCATGGTGCCGTCTTTCGTGCATGCGCTTGATGTCAGCATCGACACACCCCAATGGGGCAAGGTGACGATGGACATCTCCTATGGCGGCATTTTTTATGCGCTGGTGGATGTGCGTCAGATTGGTCTAACGATCGAAAAAGCCAATGCCGCGAAGCTGGTCTCTGCGGGTATGATCCTGAAGGACCTGGTCAACCGCGAAATGACCGTTGTGCATCCCGAAATCCCCGCCATATCGGGCGTGGCCTATGTGATGTTCCGCGATGTGGACGCCGATGGCTCCATCCGCACCTGCACCACCATGTGGCCGGGCCGGGCGGATCGTTCGCCCTGCGGCACCGGTAATTCCGCCAATCTCGCCACGCTTTATGCGCGCGGCAAGGTGAAGGTGGGCGACGAGTATAAATCCCGCTCGATCATCGGTTCGGAATTCGATGTCGGCCTTTCCGCCGTCACCGAAGTTGCGGGCCGTCCGGCTGTCATTCCCACGATTGCCGGGCGCGGCTTTACCTTTGGTCTGCATCAGGTCGGCCTCGACCCATTCGACCCATTGGCCGATGGTTTTGCCATGACCGACGTTTGGGGTCCGGAAGCGGGCAACATCTAAAGCGCGCTTCAAAAAAATGACATTTACGGCTGCCTGATCATGTCGGGCGGCTGTTTTCCCGCGACAAAAGATGCTAAGCGGGCGCAATTCCATCATGCTCCGAGGTATCCCGATGAAGTCGCTCACCCTGCGCCGCCCTGATGACTGGCACCTGCATCTTCGTGATGGCGCCATGCTGGAAGGGGTGATCGGGGATACGAGCCGTCATTTCGCCCGCGCCATCATCATGCCGAACCTGGTGCCGCCGGTTGTCACCACCGCAGATGCCCGCGCCTATCGCGACCGCATCGTCAAGGCCATTCCCGCGGGCGACAGCTTTGAGCCCTTGATGACGCTCTATCTGACCGAGGACACGCAGGCCGACGACGTGGAAGAGGGCAAGAAAAGCGGCCTGATTACCGCTGTAAAGCTTTATCCCGCCGGTGCCACAACCAATTCCCACGGCGGTGTGCGCGATTTTAACAAGGCCATGCCTGTTCTGGAGCGCATGGCGAAGATCGGCCTGCCCCTCTGCGTGCATGGAGAAGTAACAACGCCGGAAGTTGATATTTTTGACCGCGAGAAGGTCTTCATCGAGACGGTTCTGGAACCGCTGCGCCAGCGCCTGCCGGAGTTGAAGGTGACGATGGAGCACATTACCACCCGCGATGGCGTTGACTATATCAAGTCTTCCAAGGCCAATCTGGCCGGCTCGATCACCACGCATCATCTCATCATCAACCGCAACGCCATTCTGGTTGGCGGCATCAAGCCACATTATTACTGTCTGCCCGTCGCCAAGCGTGAGGAGCACAGGCTTGCGCTGCGGGCTGCCGCGACCTCTGGCGATGCGCGCTTTTTCCTTGGCACGGATTCCGCTCCGCACGTGGACCCGCTGAAGGAATGCGCCTGCGGTTGCGCGGGCATTTACACGTCCATCAATACGATGAGCTGCCTTGCCCATGTCTTCGAGGACGAAAACACTCTCGACAAGCTGGAAGCTTTCGCTTCGCTCAGCGGCCCGGCCTGGTATGGTCTGGCGCCGAATGAGGAGACGATCACGCTGGTCAAGCGCGACGAGCCAGTGTCATTCCCCGCCAAGATCGAAACGGGCGCCGGGCCGGTGACCGTATTCGATCCGATGTTCCCGCTTCATTGGGATGTAAACTGATTTTATGACCGCCGGCACTGCCGGCGGTTTTGTTATGGTCCGCCGGCACCTCGGCTGGCGCACGAAATACCGAACAAAGACGCGTGCTTTCCGAACACCGATCCGGGTTTTCGGAGCGAGAAACCAAGACCTAAAAGGAGAACGCCTATGAACCACTTCACATTCACCGATCGCGCCGTCGTTGCCGAACTGGTTGCGAAAATGTTGTGGGAAATCAAGGCGGTCCATTTTAATTCCGAAAGCCCATACACCTTCGCGTCAGGCATGAAGAGCCCTGTCTATATCGACATGCGCAAGCTCATCTCCTTCCCGCGCATTCGCTCCGCAGCCATGGATTTTGCGGCGGCGGCTGTCCTGCGCGAGGCCGGTTTCGAGAAGTTTGACTGTGTGGCCGGCGGCGAAACTGCGGGCATTCCCTTCGCCGCTTTCCTTGCCGAGCGCCTCGGCCTGCCGATGATCTATTGCCGAAAGAAGCCGAAAGGCCATGGCCGCAATGCCCAGATCGAAGGACATATGCCCGAGGGTGCCCGCGTTCTCGTCATCGAGGATCTGACGACCGCAGGTGGCTCGATGTTTACCTTTATCGACGCCATCCGTGCGGCGGGCGGCATCGTCGATCACGGCATCGCACTCTTTTATTACGGCATCTTCCAGGAGGCGGAAGCACGCTTTGCCAACGGCAATGTTAAGCTGCATTACCTGACGACCTGGCGCGATGTTCTGGCCGTTGCCCGGGCTGAAAAACTGTTCGATGAAAAGACCCTCTCCGGGGTTGAAGCCTTCCTCGATAACCCGCTGCCCTGGTCGGCAAAGCGCGGCGGTGTCAGCGAATTGCCGCAATCTTGATTTCGGATGCGGGTGGCCAGCTTGTGGCTGGCCTTCCGATCCATCTTCGTCTAAATCGATTTAAGTCCATTTGATTTGCTGTTTTGAGGAGGACCGTAATGATCCTGTGTTGTGGTGAAGCCCTGATCGACATGCTGCCCCGGCAGACAACGCTGGGAGAGGCGGGTTTTGCCCCTTATGCAGGCGGTGCGGTCTTCAACACGGCCATTGCGCTGGGACGTCTCGGCGTTCCCTCCGCCTTTTTCACCGGTCTTTCCGATGACATGATGGGCGATATCCTGCGGGAAACCCTGAGGGCGAGCCATGTCGATTTCAGCTATTGCGCCACCCTCTCGCGCCCCACCACCATCGCCTTCGTAAAGCTGGTCGACGGCCACGCGACCTATGCCTTCTATGACGAGAACACCGCCGGCCGGATGATTACCGAAGCCGAGCTTCCGGCGCTGGGCGCCCATTGCGAAGCGCTGCATTTCGGAGCCATCAGCCTCATCCCCGAGCCCTGCGGCAGCACCTATGAAGCGCTGATGACGCGCGAGCATGAAAGCCGTGTCATCTCGCTCGATCCCAATATCCGCCCTGGCTTCATCAAGGACAAGCAGTCGCATATGGCCCGCATCCGCCGCATGGCCGCCATGTCCGATATCGTCAAGTTCTCGGATGAGGACCTTGCCTGGTTCGGTCTTGAAGGCGATGAGGATACACTCGCCCGCCACTGGCTGCACCACGGCGCAAAGCTGGTCGTCGTCACCCGCGGTGCGAAAGGCGCCGTTGGCTATACGACCGGCCTGAAGGTCGAAGTTGCTTCTGAACGCGTGGAGGTGGTGGACACCGTCGGTGCGGGTGACACCTTTGATGCCGGCATTCTTGCGTCGCTGAAAATGCAGGGCCTGCTGACCAAGGCGCAGGTGGCGTCACTGACGGAAGAGCAGATCAGAAAGGCGCTTGCGCTCGGTGCAAAGGCGGCGGCAGTCACCGTTTCGCGCGCTGGCGCCAATCCGCCTTTTGCGCACGAAATCGGCTTGTGATGGGTTAGGGTTGAACCATTTTGAAAAGATGGTTCAACACGCATCACGCCGCCAAAATCGTGAAAAACCGTTATTTCGGTATTATCAAGCTTGTGTCTGCTGTTTTTTCGAGAAACAAGCGTCGCATGAGTGTTTCAACAGCCCATCCCTTTGATTTCGACCCGACCTACGGCATGCAACGCGAGCAGTTGCTTGCCATCACGCCCCCGGAAGCGCCACCCGGTTTCGATGACTTCTGGGAGAAGCGCTATCGCCGCGCGCTTGCCACTGATCCGCGCCCGGTGCTGCGCCGGAGCAAGCTGAGCGATCCCCGTTGGCAGGTCCTCGATCTGACCTACACCTCCACCGACGGTTTCCGTATCGGTGGATGGCTGCTGTTGCCGCGCGAAGGACAGGTCCGCCGCGGCCTGGTCGTCGGCCACGGTTATGGCGGGCGCGGCGAGCCTGATTTCGATGTGCCGGTGGAAGAGACAGCCGTGCTGTTTCCCTGCTTTCGTGGACTGTCGCTGAGTGCCTGTCCGCCGATTTCATCCGATCCGGCCCTTCACGTTCTCTATAATATCGAGCGGAAAGACGATTATATTATCGGCGGCTGTGTCGATGACCTCTGGATCGCGGTCTCGACGCTTCTCAGCCTTTATCCCTGGCTGGAGGGGCAGGTGGGTTATAGCGGCATCAGCTTCGGGGGTGGTATCGGCGCTCTTGCGATCCCTTATGATAAGCGTATCGACCGCGGCCATCTCGTCGTGCCGACCTTCGGCCACCGACCGTTCTGGCTGACGCTGCCAACACTCGGCAGCGCGGACGCCGTCCAGACCTATGCGAAGACGCACGCCCATGTGCTTGAAACGTTGCGCCTCTTCGATGCGGCCTGCGCGGCCGCCCGCATAAGCGTGCCCATGCTGATTGCGCCTGCGCTTTTTGATCCAGCCGTGGCGCCGCCCTGCCAGTTCGCGGTGGCCAACGCTTTGCCGCCGTCAAAATTTAATGAAATCTTCATCCTCGACGCCGGGCATTTCGATTACCCTGACAGCGCATCGCAAGATGCGGTCCATAAGGACAAGGTCAGACGGTTTTTCAAGGTGCCATGAAACGCGAATATCTCCGCTGGTATAGTCACAGGCTCCATCGCGATATGGAACTCCTGATATTCGGTCATGCCGGCGCGAAAGTGCTGATGTTCCCGACACGCGACGGGCGCTTCTTCGAATATGAGGAGTTGGGCGTCGTCGAAAGTCTTTCCCACAAGTTGGAGGCCGGCCACCTCCAGCTTTATTGTATCGAGGGTCTGGCACGGGAAAGTTTCTACGCGGGCCACAACCATCCCGCCGACCGTCTCCGACGTCACGCCGCACTCGAGGCCTATATTCTGGGCGAAGTGCTGCCGCTGATGGCGGAGAAAAATCCGCATGATAGCACCATCGTGCAGGGCTGCAGCCTCGGTGCCTTTCAGGCCGCCAGCCTCGTCTTCCGTCACCCGCATCTCTTCACCAAGCTCGTCGCTTTTTCCGGCCGCTATGACCTGACGATGGAGGTGGAGTCTTTCGGTGATCTGTTCGACGGCTATTATGACGATGACGTCTATTTCCACATGCCGAGCCACTTTCTTCCCGGGTTAAACTGCCCATGGCGGCTCGATCACCTGCGCCGCATCGACATGGTCTTCACCATTGGCGATGCAGACCCCTTTCTGGACAACAATCACCACTTAAGCCGCGTGCTTTCAGGCAAGCAGGTGGGGCACTAGATGCATGTATGGGAAGGCCGCGCGCATCGGGCGGGTGCGTGGCGCAAGATGGCGGCCCTTTATATTTGAGGCTGGAGCCCCGCCTCAGGCGAGAAGAAATTCCATCAGGGCATTCTGGGCATGTAGAAGAGAAGCTTTTGCCGACCGGCTCTGACAGGCCGGGTGGGCCATTGCGTCCGCGGTCACCTCTTGGCCACGCGAGACTGGCGGACAGGGCAAAAAAATCACATCAGGCCGCATCCTGTCGAGATGGGACGCGGATATGCGATAATCGGCCAGATGATGATTGGCGTCGGACGGCCAGGAATCGGTAATGACCACATCCGCATCCAGTAGCTCGTCCATGTCCGTGCTTGCCCGGAAGTTCGGATTGATGAGCGCGGCATCCCTGACGTGCCATTGATCCGGGTAAACCTGCGTGACCTGAATGGGCAGGGAAATCGAGGCTTCGACCCAAGAGCGTAAAATATTGGCGTCCGGTGCTACACCGACGATTTTGAGGCCGGCTTTCTGGCCCCTCAGGCTTTTCACATAGGCTAAATCACCAAGCGTTTCACATGGATGATTGAATTTTGTCCGCGCGTTGATGACAGGCGCGCGCATGTCGGCTGCAAGTGCCCGGAGTGTCGAGAGTTCCTTCGTGCGGATAATCAAAAGATCGAACCAATTGTCGAGATAACCAGCCAGATCGGCAATCTCTTCTCGGCCGTTAAAGTTGATCGGAACGGTAACGCAGGTGCCGCCCATTGCCTGGATACCGAGATCAAAGGCGGCGGTATTGCGCCAGCCGGTGTCGTCAACGATCAGCCCGACACGTTTTCCCTTGAGCGTCTGTGGCATCGTCGCCCTGTAACCAGTCCTGGGCCAGAGCGCACGCGCGGTCGATGATCGAGAAGATCGCGTCCGCACTCAGGTTGTGAAACTCCAGAAAGTCCCTGCCCGGCCGGAACGACATATGCACCTCCAAATGACATTCGATCAACGCTGCATTGAAAAAAGCCGGAAGTCGCCCTCCGGCTTTCGTAAATTGCAGTGCCTGGATTTACCCCGCCAGACCCGCCAGCGCCTTCACCAGGCCCTGCGTAGAGCTGTCATGGCCAGCGGCGCTTTCCTTTCCTTCGACGACCGGAAGCAGGCCGGTCGCCAGTTCCTTGCCAAGCTCCACGCCCCATTGGTCGAAGGAGTTGATGCGGAACAGCACGCCTTCGACGAAGACGCGATGTTCGTAAAGCGCGATCAGGCGGCCAAGCGCGAATGGCGTCAGCTTGTCGTAGACGAAGGTGATGGACGGACGATTGCCGGTGAAGACACGGTGCGGCGCAATGAAATCCGCATGTCTGTCATCCACGCCCTTGGAGGTGAGCTGGGCTTTTGCCTCAGCCAGCGTCCGTCCCTTCATCAGCGCTTCCGACTGCGCCAGGCAATTGGCGATGAGAAGCTGGTGCTGGTGGCGCAGTTCGGGCTCGAAACCGTTGGCTGCGATCATGAATTCCGCCGGGATGACGCTCGTGCCCTGGTGGATCAGCTGATAGAAGGCGTGCTGACCATTCGTGCCGGGCTCGCCCCAGACAACCGGGCCGGACTGGCCTTCGACCGGCGTGCCGTCGATGGTCACACCCTTGCCGTTTGATTCCATGTCCAGCTGCTGCAGATAAGCCGGGAAACGCGAGAGCCGCTGGTCATAGGGCAGGATCGCCCGCGTCGGGTAATTCAGTACGTTGCGGTGATAAAAACCGATCAGGCCGAGCAACATCGGCAGATTTTCACGGACCGGCGCCTCGCGGAAGTGGCGATCCATGGCGTGGGCGCCATCCAGGAACTTGCCGAAATTATCCGGACCGATGGCGATCATCAGCGGCAGCCCGATGGCAGACCAGATCGAGTAACGGCCGCCAACCCAGTCCCAGAAACCGAAGATGCGGTCGCTTTCGATGCCGAAGGCGGTAACCTTGTCCAGCGCTGTGGAAACCGCGGCAAAGTGATGCTTGACGGCGTCTTCACCCAGCTTTTCGGCGATGAAGCGGCGCGCCGTGGCGGCGTTCGTCATCGTCTCGATGGTGGTGAAGGTCTTCGACGCCACGATGAAGAGCGACGTCTCGGGGTCGATGAGCTTCAGCGTATCGGCGATATGCGCGCCATCAATGTTCGAGACGAAATGCGCCCGCGGGCCGTCATGGAAAGGTGCCAGCGCCAGCGTTGCCATGACCGGGCCGAGGTCGGAACCGCCAATGCCGATATTGATGACATCGGTAATCTTTTTACCGGTCGCGCCCTTCAGCGAACCGGAACGGATGGCATCGGCAAACTTGCCCATGGCAGACAGAACCGCGTTCACATCGGGCATCACGTCCTTGCCGTCAACGAGAACCGGCGTGTTGGCGCGATTGCGCAACGCGGTATGCAGGACGGCACGGTCTTCGGTGAAATTGATCGCCTTGCCGGAGAACATCTCCTCGCGCTTGGCCTCGACGCCGCCTTCTTGTGCAAGCTGTTCGAGAAGCGTGACGATCTCTTCATTCACGGCGCACTTGGAATAATCCATCAGCAGGTCATCGAACTTGGCGCTGAAACGGCTGAATCTCTTGTCATCGGCCGCAAAGGCGGCGCGAAGATCGGTTGCGGCTGTGCTGCTCGCCGTTGCTTTCAGTTTTTCGATGGTGGCCTGCATCTTGTGCTCCTCGGCTTCCGTGGAAGGATGAGGAAACTATTCTTTTTCAGGCGGCCAAATCAAGGCGGCTTCGATAAAAGAAAAGAGCCGGTCACCCGG
This sequence comes from Agrobacterium sp. SORGH_AS_0440, assembly GCF_031453135.1. Taxonomy (NCBI): domain Bacteria; kingdom Pseudomonadati; phylum Pseudomonadota; class Alphaproteobacteria; order Hyphomicrobiales; family Rhizobiaceae; genus Agrobacterium; species Agrobacterium sp. SORGH_AS_0440. The sequence goes on from NZ_JAVIYR010000002.1 coordinate 354,428, forward strand.
CTCGATTTCGTTCAGTTCAGATTGCGCAATTCGCGCCGCAGGATCTTGCCGACATTCGATTTCGGCAGCTCGGTACGGAACTCGATGATCTTCGGCCGCTTGTAGTTTGTCAGGTTCTTGGCGCAAAACGCCTTGAGTTCCGCTTCCGTGAGCGACTGGTCCTTCTTGACCACAAAAAGCTTGACGGTTTCGCCGGAGTGCTCGTCCGGAACGCCGATGGCGGCGCATTCCAGGACGCCTGGATGGCTGGCGGCCACTTCCTCCACCTCGTTCGGATAGACGTTGAAGCCGGAGACGAGGATCATGTCCTTCTTGCGGTCGACGATCTTGGTATAACCGCGTTCATCCATGAAGCCCATGTCGCCGGAACGGAAGAAGCCGTCTGATGTCATCGCCTTTGCCGTCTCGTCCGGCCGCTGCCAATAACCCGCCATCACCTGCGGCCCACGAATGCAGATTTCTCCGACCTCTCCGGTGGGCAGGCTGTTGCCGTCCTCGTCGCGAATATCGATTTCGGTGGAAGAGATCGGCAGGCCGATGGTTCCGCTGAACTCCGTGGAATCGAGGCGGTTGACGGTGGCAACCGGCGATGTCTCGGAGAGGCCGTAACCCTCCGCAATGGGGCAGCCGACGATGGAAAGCCAGCGTTCCGCGACAGGCCTTTGCACCGCCATGCCGCCGCCGAGAACCAGAATGAGCGACGACAGATCGAGCTTGCGGAAATCCTCGTTGTTCATCAGCGCGTTGAAAAGCGTATTGATGCCGGGGAAAATATGCGGCTGATAATGCGACAATTCTTTCACAAAACCGGGAATATCGCGCGGATTGGCAATCAGCAGATTGTGGCCGCCAAGCGCAATGCCCATCAGCGAATTCACCGTCAAGGCGAAGATGTGGCAGAGCGGCAGCGCGCAGATGAAGTTGAGAACTTCCGGGCGATCCTTCTGGCCGTTGAAGGCGGCGTCCAGCCACAGGCTGATCTGAAGCTTGTTGGCCAGAAGGTTGGCATGCGTGAGAACCGCACCCTTGGATACACCCGTCGTGCCCCCGGTATATTGCAGGAAAGCAACGTCCTGCGCCGTGAGGCTGACCGGCTTCAGCGAAAATCCCTGACCTTCCTTCAGCATCGCCGTGAAGCTGATGGAGCCGGGGATGGTATAGGCGGGCACCAGTTTCTTGACCTTGCGGACCACCAGATTGACGATATGTCCCTTGAGGCCGAGAAGATCGCCCATCGCCGCGACGACCACGTGCCGCACCGCGGTTTTCGGCACCGCCTGCTGCGCCACATGTGCAAAGTTCTCCAGCACAAAAAGCGCCTTTGCGCCGGAATCCTTCAGCTGATGTTCCAGCTCGCGCGGTGTGTAGAGCGGATTGACATTGACCACCACCATGCCTGCCCGCAGGATTCCATAAACCGCAACCGGATTTTGGAGGATGTTCGGCATCATCACGGCAACCCGGTCGCCCTTTTCCAGTCCTCTGGACTGCAGCCAGGCGGCGACGGCTCGGGTTTCAGCGTCCAGTTCCCGGTAGGTCAGCGACTTTCCCATGCTGGAAAAGGCCTTCCGGTCGGCAAACTGCACACAGCTCTTTTGGAGAAGATCGACGAGGGAGGCATTGGTCGATACGGGAATTTCGGAAGGAACGCCCGGCGGATAGGAAGACAGCCAGCGCTTCCCAATGACGGCGTTCTGCGGGTGTCCCAGGGACAATTCACTCATGCTGCTCCTCCCAGAGTCTCTTCGCGCCGCGCATTCTGTGGAACGCGTGAACAGCGCTTTCAGCTGCCTGATGTTCACGAGGCTCCCGCACCTGCCGGCATCTGCCGGCGTGAGGGAACCACTTGTGACGTCACCGGATCGACTGCTCCTCCCGCTCCCCGGTGACGAATGATAGACGCGTAATCCCTTGACGTCCATCTTGTCGGCGAAACCTATTTAACTCTAACGTAAACGTCAATATTGCTGCCGCACATCTCGCCAACTCGTGATGGAAAACGCATTTTCCCCGTCTTTTTTGACTTTAATCCTGATTTGAGCGATCAACATAATTCGCAAAGCAGGGCAGGATTGGAAATGGCAGGCAGCGCAGCGCTAGAACTGAAATCGGTGGGCAAGAAATTCGGTGACACGGATGTATTGTCCGACATCGATCTGTCCGTCGAAAGCGGTGAGATCATTTGTCTTGTAGGGCGCTCCGGCTGCGGAAAATCAACCTTGCTGCGTATCATCGCAGGCGTGGAGACACCCGATAAAGGCAGCGTTTCCCTGAACGGCGCTGTCGTGGCCGGGTCTGGAGTTTTCATCGAGCCCGAAAAGCGCAATATCGGTTTCGTATTTCAGGATTATGCGCTCTTCCCGCATCTTACCGTCGAGCAGAACGTCATGTTCGGCCTCCGCTCGCTGCCGAAAGCGCAGGCCCGGGCGCGCACTGCCGAGATGATCGAACACGTGCATCTCAAGGAACTTGCGAAACGTTATCCGCATACGCTGTCGGGCGGTGAGCAGCAGCGCGTCGCGCTTGCCCGTGCACTCGCCCCGCAGCCTGGCCTTCTGCTGATGGACGAGCCCTTTTCCAATCTGGACAGGGGATTGCGTGACGATGTGCGCGAAGAGACGCTCGGTCTTCTACGCCAGCTGGGCACGACGGCAATCATGGTTACCCACGATCCCGAAGAAGCGCTTTCGGCGGGCGATCGCGTGGTTCTGATGCAGCGCGGACGGATCGTGCAAAGCGGCACGGGTTATGAAATCCACGACAATCCCAAGACCCGCTATGCCGCTGATTTTTTCTGCGCCTTCAACAAGATTGAAGGACGGGTAAGGCAGGGTCGCGTGGAAACGCCGCTTGGCCTGCTGGGGGATGCCTCCGATCTGCCCGATGGCCTCCCGGCGGTTGCCTATGTTCGGCCCAATGCGATTTCGATTATCGAAGACGCCGCGAAAGAAGGTATTGCTGGCGAAATATCGAGCCGGGTCTTCCTGGGGGAGATCGAACAGCTCGGCATCGCCGTGCCCGGATTACCAGCTGATCTTCGCGTCAGAACAATGCAGCGTACAGCCGCCAAGACGCGGGCGATACGCTTCGGAATTGATCCGAAGGGTGTGCTGATATTTACCTGAAGTTGAATGAGCGCATTTGCATGTTCGTTTTCTGCCCGTTTTCAACTCTTGGTGATCAAAAGGCGGCGGAAAATGGCGAAATAAAACTTGATTTGTATCATCATGTATGATGTCTGCTCCCCTATTGCCGTTATCGGAGAGGGAGACAAAACATGAAGAAATTTACCGGGTTCGCCCTGCTTGCCAGCACGGTTGCCTTTGCAGCCGGCGCAGCCAATGCCGCTGAACTCAATATCTATACCACCCGCGAGCCGGGCCTCATTCAGCCCCTCCTGGACTCCTTCACCGCTTCGAGCGGCGTGAAGGTCAATACCGTGTTTTTGAAGGACGGCCTTGCGGAGCGTGTGCTGAGCGAAGGCGCGAGTTCGCCGGCTGACGTTCTGATGACGGTGGACGCCGGCAATCTTGTCGATCTCGCTGAAAAGGGCGTAACGCAGGCGGTCGAATCCGAGACCCTGAGCAAGGCCATCCCCGCTGAACTGCGCGATGCCAAGGGTCACTGGTTCGCGCTTTCCATGCGAGCCCGCGTTCTGTATGCAGCCAAGGACCTTGATCTCGCTTCCTTCAATTATGAAGATCTCGCTGATGCGAAGTGGAAGGGCAAGGTCTGCATTCGCGCCGGCCAGCATCCCTATAATACGGCGCTGTTTGCCGACTACATCGCCCATTATGGCGCTGAAGACACCGAGAAGTGGCTTGCCGGCGTCAAGGAAAACCTCGCCCGCAAGGCAGGCGGCGGTGACCGCGATGTCGCCAAGGACATCCTCGGCGGCATTTGCGATATCGGTATCGCCAACTCCTATTATGTCGGCCTGATGCGCTCGGGCAAGGGCGGCGAGGAGCAGGTGAAGTGGGGCGACGCCATCAAGGTGGTTCTGCCGACCTTCAAGAATGGCGGCACGCAGGTCAATATCAGCGGCGCAGCCGTGGCGAAGAATGCGCCGAACAAGGCGGAAGCCGTCAAGCTTCTGGAATATCTCGTTTCCGACGAAGCCCAGAAGATCTATGCCGAGGCCAACTACGAATATCCGGTCAAGCAGGGCGCGGCTCTCAACGAGATCGTCGCTTCGTTCGGCACGCTGAAGATCGATAACAAGCCGCTGACGGAAATCGTATCGCATCGCAAGCAGGCGAGCGAGCTGGTCGACAAGGTCGGTTTCGACAAGTAAAGGCCAATCAGCGATAACATGTGAAAGGCGTTCGCAATTGCGGGCGCCTTTCCGCGTATTTTCCAGAAGCACATGAACCCAGACGCCACCCAGCCATTGTCACCTCGTGCCCGAGCCAGATTTTCATCCTCCTTCTGGTGGCTGTGCCTTTCAGTGCTGGCGGTTTGCGGCGCCATGGTTCCGGTTCTGGCGCTTGTCTCGCAGGCGTTGCAGGGTTCTGATGGCCTTTGGTCGCATCTGGGCTCAACCGTGCTCTGGACGGCGCTTCCGGATACGGCGATCCTTCTTGCCGGTGTCGGGCTGCTGGCAGGTATCGTCGGAACCTGTGCCGCCTGGCTGGTCACCGCCTATGATTTTCCCGGCCGCAAAATATTGGAATGGGCGCTGCTGCTGCCGCTGGCCATGCCCACCTATATCGTCGCTTACGCCTATCTGGATATTCTGCATCCCATCGGGCCTGTGCAGGGCGCGATCCGCTGGCTGCTCGGCTATTCCAGCCCGCGTGAATTCCGTCTTCCGGACATAAGGTCCATGACCGGATGCATTGTCCTTCTGGGCTTCGTGCTGTTTCCCTATGTCTATATTCCCGTGCGCGCCATGTTCCTCACGCAGGCAGGCAACCTGCTGGAAGCGGCGCGCACGCTCGGGGTCTCCAGACGCGCGGCTTTCTTCAAGGTAGCGGTGCCGCTGGCGCGCCCGGCGATTGCGGTCGGCGTCAGCCTTGCCTTGATGGAAGCGCTGAACGATATCGGCGCGTCCGAATTTCTTGGCGTCCGCACACTCACCGTCTCCGTCTACACCACCTGGGTCACGAAATCCGACCTGCCGGGTGCGGCGCAGATTGCACTTTCCATGCTGTTCATCGTTGTCGCCCTCGTGGCGCTTGAGCGCTGGGCGCGACGCAAGCAGGGCTACGCGGTCTCTGCGCAGAAAAGCAGGCAACTGGAGCCGCTGCGGCTCAATGGCCTGAAGGGTTGGGCCGCTTTCTTGTTGGGCAGCTTGCCGGTCCTGATCGGTTTTATGGCGCCAGCCAGCTATCTCGTCACCGAGGCATGGAAACGGCTTCGTTTCAACGGATTGTCCCCCCGTTTTGCCGATGAGGCCCTGAACACCATCGTCTTTGCCGGGGTGGCGACGGTGATCACCCTCATCCTCGGCCTTGTCGTCGCTTACGCCATGCGCCTTGCGCCGGGCCGTCTGTCGCTCTGGTCCTATCGTCTTTCGACGGTGGGATATGCCGCCCCCGGAACGGTCATCGCCATCGGCGTCCTGATCGCGCTCGGCGGCTTTGACCGCTTTGTCGACGAGACCATGCGCGACTGGTTCGGCATATCGACAGGCCTCATCTTCATCGGCAGTGGCGCCGCGCTGATCTACGCCTATTCCGCACGTTTCCTTACCATTGCCGCCGGTGGGGTGGATGCTGGCCTCAGCCGCATCCCGCAGTCCTTCGATCACGCCTCGCGAACGCTCGGGCGGTCCGCAACGCAGACATTCCGACACGTCCATCTTCCGCTTTCCAAGGCCTCACTTGCGGCTGCGGCACTGCTGATCTTCGTGGATTGCGTCAAGGAGCTTCCCGCTACGCTCCTGTTGAGGCCGCTCAATTTCGAAACCTTTGCCACCCATCTTTATGGCGAAGCGGCGCGTGGCACCTACGAGGAGGCGGCCATCGCAGCCTTGGCAATCGTCGTCATCGGCATGCTTCCGGTCATGCAACTTGCAAGGATCGGCCGGCGCAAGAGCTGACATCGAAGCTCCGCCGGATAAATTGCGGGCGCAAAATTGAGCGAGAGGCCAATAAGCTTCAAATCCACCCAGAAAACGACAAGCATCGCGCCTTAATCCTGATGTAAATACTCAGCTTAATTGAGGTGCTGCGACCCTTGGGATATCAATACGGTCGCGATGTTTCCGGGGCATATCTTGAAAAATTTGCATGGGATGTTTTTGCGCAATCTGGCTTTGGGAACGGCTGCCGTAGTTTTGCTGGCGTCTGCGATGGTGCACGCGCAGGACACAACCGTCCTTCAGCAGATTACCGTTGACGGGCAGGGCACGGAAAACGCAACTGGTCCCGTCCGGGGCTACGTCGCGAAGAAAAGCGCGACGGGTTCAAAAACCGAGACGGAAACCAGAGATATTCCGCAATCCGTATCGGTCGTCGGCCGTCAGGAAATGAACGACCGCGGCGCGGTGACGAAGATCGACGAGGTGCTGCGGTATACTCCAGGCGTGACGGCGGAGCCCTTTGGCACGGATCCGGATACGGACTGGTTTTACATTCGCGGTTTTCAGGCCACCCAGACTGGGGTGTTTTTGGATGGGCTGAACCTGTTCAGTTACGGTTTCGGCGGTTTCCAGATGGATGCCTATGGTCTGGAGCGGGTTGAAGTCCTGAAGGGGCCTGCGTCGGTGCTCTACGGCGGCGCCAATCCCGGTGGCATCGTTGAGATGATCCGCAAGCGCACCCAGGAGGAACCCGTTCGCGAAACGGAAATCGGCATCAATAATTTCGGCAACGCTTTCTTCGGTTTCGATCTCGGCGACAAGGTGGATGATGAGGGCGTATGGAAATACCGCGTCACCGGCAAGGTCTCGGGCGGCGACAACTATACGAATTACTCCGAGGATTTGCGCGGCTTCATCATGCCGCAAGTCACTTTCGAGCCGGATGCGCAGACAAGCGCCACGCTCTATGGGTATTTTTCGGCGCTTGACCAGGTGCATGTGGGCAACGGTTTCCTTCCTTATGTCGGCACCGTGGCCGACGCGCCCTTCGGCAAGCTCAACCATGAAGCCTTTTATGGTGAGCCGGACCTTGATAACGGCCGCGTCTATCAATCGATGGTGGGCTACGAGGTCAGCCATGAATTCGACAATGGCTGGAAGATCAGTCAGAACGCCCGCTATGGGCATCTGTACAAGCACGAGACCGGGCCCTATCCCGGCGGCTGGGCAAATGCCGATGCCAGCGGCCAGCCGATCCTCGATCCGATCACCAAGGACTATATGCTGACCCGCTTCGGTTACGACGGCGTGTCGAAGGTCGATAGCTTCGGTGTGGATAACCGAGTGGAAGGCCAGTTCGATACCGGTGCTGTCAGCCATTCACTGCTCTTTGGTCTGGACTATAAATATTACCGGCTGGATCAGGTGCAGGCCTGCTGCGGGTCGAATGCGATCGGCGCGCTCAATCCGGTTTACGGTTCGGCGCAGGGAACGAATTTCGTTTATGCCGATAACATCGTGACCCAACAGCAGATCGGCATTTATGCGCAGGACCAGCTGCGGTTCGGAGATGGCTGGCTTGTGACGCTGAATGGCCGTTACGACTATGTCGATACGGAGCTGAACAACAGATTGCCGACGGGCCTGTCCCGCCGCTCCAATGACGACGCGCTGAGCGGCCGCGCCGGCCTTGCCTACGAATTCGACAATGGCCTGACGCCCTACGTCTCCGCCGCCACCTTCTTTAATCCGCTTATCGATACGCTTGCAGACGGCACACCCGCCGTGCCGGAAGAAGGCCACCAGTTCGAAGCCGGCATCAAATACGAGCCGACGTTCTTCGATGGCAGCATCACCGCCTCGGTCTTCAAGCTGGTCAAGGATAATGCTATCGTGTCCTATACGGCGGGTGGGGTGACCACCAGCGGCCAGTTCGGACAGGTCGAATCCACCGGCTTCGAGCTGGAGGCCAAAGCCAATCTCAATGAAAACTGGAAGGCACTTGCCTCCTATTCCTACACCGATATCGACATTACCCGCGATGCCAATCCAAATCTCATTGGCAAATCGCCATGGATCGTGCCCGCCCATACCGCTTCGCTGTGGCTGGACTATGCTTTCACCACGGATACACTTGACGGACTGAGCATCGGCGGTGGTGTGCGGTATCAGGGCAAGTCCTGGGCGGATGCGGCGAATACATTGCGCGTTCCTGACGCCGCTGTTTTCGATGCCGCGGTCCGTTACCAGAAGGACGACTGGACCGCATCCATCAACGTCGCCAATGTCTTCGACAAGGAATACGTTAAGGGCTGCGCCGGTGTCTCCGTCTGCGGCTGGGGCGACAGCCGCACCATCACCTTCAAGCTTTCCAAGAAGTGGTAAGGCCTGGTCAAAGGCCGCAGTTGCGGGGAAATTGGTTTGCCACTATAAACATGAATAAACTTATCATGTTATAGTGGCGCCATGGCGCGCCCTGCGGGATCGAGAAGCCATGGCTTTCCGCGTGCGGATGGAAAATGAAATCGACGGTTTTGCCGTTATAGGCGGCCCGCGCTCAAGGGTCTGGAACGGCATCGTTGCCGATCTCTGGGACGTGCGTTGTGCACCGAAAGCAGGTGGACGTTATGTCGGCAAGGACCCGCGTTTTGTTTTTCTGCTGGAGATGGATGGAAAGGATGATGGCAGGTTCGTCATGAACGGCTACCGCCGCGACAAGTATACCGCCTCCGAGGTGAACCGTATTTCCTTCGTGCCTGCCGATCTGGATGTGCATGCGGAGTTGAGCAACGTTTCCTTCCTCCGCCACCTCGATCTGCACTTCGACGCTGGACTGCTGGGGGCTCGGTTGGTGCAGGGTTTCGATCCGCACGGTTTGCTCGACCCGCATCTGATGTTCGAGGATGAGCGCCTGCTGGCGCTGGCGCGGTTGATCGCAGCCGAATGCGACAATCCCGATCCGCTGCACGATCTCTATGGCGAGAGCCTCGTGCTGGCGCTGCTGACGGATTTTCTGAAAGTGAGGCGGGAGCCGGTCAAAAAGCGCAGCAAGCTCGCCGCCTGGCAATTAAGGGCGGCGACGGATTACATTCGCGAACATTGCCTTCGGTCGATCCGGCTTGAGGAACTTGCGGAACTTACAAACCTGTCGCAATCCCATTTCAGCCATGCCTTCAAGGCCTCCACCGGCGTCCCGCCGCACCAGTGGCAGATGCAGGCGCGTATTGATCGGGTCAAGGATCTGATGATGCGAACCGAGATGGCGCTTACCGACATTGCCATCGCAGCCGGATTTTCCGATCAGGCGCACTTCTCCCGCGTCTTTCGAAAGATGGTGGGGGTGTCCCCCTCGGTCTGGCAGAGGAGCCGCCAGTAACTGCCTTTTGTTCCGTTCTTTCTCCAAAAAAATCCCTGACGGCATCTGAAACGCACCGGAACGATTTCTCCGGCGACGGGTTTACAGACGTGACCCATTGAGGAAATCAAGGAGGAAACTATCATGTTGCATCAGGAACCCCGCGCCGGCCAGGACCCCTATGTGAAGGACACGCCCAGCCTCATCGCCAGTGACAAGGTGGAAGGCACCCGCGTTTACGGCGCCGACGGCAAGCATATCGGCTCGATCCAGCGCATCATTCTTGAGAAGCGCGGCGGCCGCGTGGCCTATGCGGTGTTGAGCTTCGGCGGCTTTCTCGGCATTGGCGACGATTATTATCCGTTGCCGTGGGAAAAGCTGCATTACGACGAAGAGCTCGACGGCTACCGCATCGACCTGACAAAGGAACAGATCGAAAATGCTCCGCATTTCGCCAATCTCGATGATGACGAATTGTTGAACGCAAGGGATCGTAAGGTCTACGACTATTACGGCGTCGCCCCTTACTGGATGTAAGGCAAATAATCTTGCCAACGGGCATTGTGGCGTTTTCAGCTGGTCTTCAGCCGGAAACGCCTTACAAAAACGGCTCCTGAAGGAGCCGTTTTTTCTGCATTAATGTGGGTTCTTCTGCATGTCGGAAACCGCATCTGTGAAGCACTTACGCGCTTCCTCCGGCGATTTTCTCCCGTCAAGAGCAGCGCGGCAGGCACTTCTGGCTCTCACGAAACTCAATCCGCGCCGATTTGGCCAGCCTTCGGTCAACAATGTCAGTGCTTCGAATGGGCCGGCGACGACGCTCTTGCCGTTCGCATCCAGATTGACCTCAACAGGCTCTGTCCATCTCTCGTTCTTCATCGTGCACCTCCCAGAGCAACGCGATCCCGAAACAAACCCGACAGCGGAGCAACCCATGAACGCTGTCCTGTGTCACTGCCGCCTAGGATAAGCGCAAGCAATGGAATTGACAACGGTGATCAGCGGAAGCCGAAAAACGAAAGGATCGCCAGGACGATAACGACGAGGCCGACGATGTAGATGATCTGGTTCATGATTTTCTCCTTGTCTATGTCATCGCCATAACGTGAAGGAGAAGATGCGGTTCCAGAAGCACATGATAATTTAATCACGTGCTAAAAAATTGCGGACATTCCATCGTCACGCGATGCGGAACGTCACCTCCGCACGATCACCCAGATCGCGTGGATGATGCCGGGCACATAACCGCACAGCGTCAGAAGAATGTTGAGCCAGAAGTGCAGCCCCAGTCCGACCTGGAGAAATACACCAACCGGCGGCAGGATGATGGCGATGAGAATACGAATAACGTCCACGATGACAGGCTTTCCGGTTGACTGTTGACCAGCCGGAGAACGTGTGTGGGGCGGTTTGGTTTCACTTAAACACGGACGTGCTTTTTGAGATGGATTGTTGTTTGAAAATGGTGCCGCTTACGTGACTCGAACACGTGACCCCATCATTACGAATGATGTGCTCTACCGACTGAGCTAAAGCGGCCCGGTTGTGATCCGTCTGTCACGGATCAGCTTCATGGCGGGCTGATACAGGCAATGCCGACGGATTTCAAGCCTTGAATGCGTGGCTTTTGAAATTTCCGCAAAAAGCTTTGCCTGTCCAATGTTTAAGGGGCGTATCAGGCTAAGGCGCAGATGCGGCCCCTCGCAACCTCGTATTCCTGGACCAGCCGATCAACCAGAGCCGCTACCGGCTCCACCGCCTTGACCGCGCCAATACCCTGGCCCGCGCCCCATATGTCCTTCCAGGCTTTTGCGCCGCCGGAAGCCGATTCGAAATCCATCTTTGAGGGATCCGCTTCCGGCAGCTTGTCGGGGTCGAGGCCGGAGGCGACGATCGAACTTTTCAGATAATTGCCGTGAACACCGGTGAAATAGTTCGAATAGACGATGTCTTTGGCCTGCGCATCGACGATTGCCTGCTTGTAGGCTTCGGATGCGCGGGCCTCCTGCGTGGCGATGAAAGGGGAGCCGATATAGGCCATGTCCGCGCCCATCGCCTGTGCCGCGAGGATGGAGCCGCCATTGGCAATGGCGCCGGCAAGCAGCAGCGGGCCATCGAACCACTCGCGGATTTCCTGCACGAGGGCGAAGGGAGAAAGTGTGCCCGCATGGCCGCCGGCGCCCGTCGCGACGGCGATCAGCCCATCCGCGCCCTTGCGGATGGCCGACCTTGCATGGCGATCGTTGATGACATCGTGCAGGACGATGCCGCCATAGGAATGCACGGCCGCATTGACTTCCGGCACGGCACCGAGCGAGGAAATAACCACCGGGACCTTATATTTCACGCAAAGGCCGAGATCATGTTCCAGTCGCCGGTTGGACATATGCACGATCTGATTGACCGCGAAAGGCGCGGCCGGACGATCCGGGTTGGCCCGGTTGTGCGCGTCAAGCTCTTCGGTGATCATCGCCAGCCACTCATCGAGCTGGCTTTCCGGCCGCGCATTCAGCGCCGGGAAAGCGCCGATGACGCCCGCCTTGCATTGCGCCAGCGTCAGTTGCGGGTGCGAAATGATGAATAATGGTGACGCTATGACCGGAAGACGCAGATTGTCTTTCAGCACGGACGGTAGCATGGCTCCTCCCCCAGATTACGTTTACGCGCACGTAAGTCATTATCGTGTTCGGTGTCGGATTGGAAGCGAAAACAGTACCGCGAGGCGTCGCCGAACCTGCGTTCGTAGCGCCACAATAGATCGATTTTCCCCAAGACAATCCGGTCTTTATCACAAACGATGCTTGCGGAGGGGCGGCATAGCCGTTACCGAATCGTGAACCCATGGCGCAGCGCCGCATATTTTGCAAAGCGCATTAGAACAAGGATCGGTCGTGAGCGGACTGGAAACGGCAATCAGAAATGCTCTGGAAAAATCGGACAGATCGAACGCCGAAGTTCGTGCACGTATTTATCAATCGTCCCGTCAGGCGCTGGAAGCGGGCCTGCGCAAGCAGGGCATCGACGACCCGCAGATTGTTGCCCAGCAGCGCCAGCGGCTTGAAAGCCTGATCCACCTCATCGAGAACGAGGAACGCAACCGGCTTCTGGACAGGGTGGAGCAGCAATTGCGGCCGCCCGTGCAGGAAAGCGCGGCGCAGGATGATGATTCCGTCTATCCCGTTTCGCAGCCGCCCCATCGGGATGAAGTGGCTGTCGAGCCGGAACTGCGCGGTGAAACGCGCGATGCGCGACCCGGTGCCGCCACGGCCCCGGAATCCCCCCGACCAGGCCGGCGCGGCGGAAAACCATCGAGGAGAGGTTCCAGCGCGGCTGACGCATCGCTTGCCTTCCGCCCCGAAGGTGCTGTTGGTCGCCGCAAGCGCCGCGGGCTTTTTGCCCGGCTTTTCATCTATGTCACGCTTCTGGCCTTTGTCGGTTTCGGCGCCTGGTGGGCCTATTCCTCGGGTGTCCTGCTCTCTCCGGAACAGCGGGATACCAGCGTGCCCAATCCGCCGGCGCAGGTGCAGGCAGAGGACTTTAATGGCGCCGAGCCCGCCCCGAGCCTATCGGCCGGGCGTGGTTTTTCCGACGACTGGGTCGAGGTTTTTAATGCCGAGCGCGGTAATTCCGGAGTTTCGGCAGGTCCACGCGCCAATGTCGAAAATATCGCAACGCCCGCCGGCAAGGCAATTCGGGTGACGTCGAGAAGCGTGGCGCAGGATGGCGCCGTCAGCATCGAGGTTCCAGTCGAAGTGATGCGGGACATGGCCGGGAAATCCTCGACCATATCCATTACCCTGCAATCCTCCAGTGACCGGCAGACACAGGTGTCCGTCGCATGCGATTTCGCTACCTTGGGCGATTGTTCGCGCCACCGGTTTACGGCCACGGCCGAGCGCGCCGACATGCTGCTGAACGCGACATTCGAGCGTTCGCTGGCCCCCAACGCGCCGGGCAGGATTTTCATCAACAGCGATATCGATGGCAGCGGCCGCCCGGTCAACCTTTATTCCGTGCGCATCCTGCCGGGTCAATAAAAGGGTACGAGCAGCCGCCAAAGGCGGCTCTCCTCATTTCTCTTCGGCTTTTCCGAGAAAATTCGGGCCCGCCCCCAATATCTTATTGTCGATCTCGCCGATCGCCTTCTTGTCCTTGCCTTCATAGTCCAGCGAATTGAGAATGTGGCGGATGAGATTGACCCGGGCCCGGCGCTTGTCATTGGCGCGTACCACCGTCCAGGGCGCGACATCGGTATGGGTCTTTTCCAGCATCTCGTCGCGCTTTTGCGTGTAGTCGTCCCACTTCGTCAGCGCGGCTATGTCCATGTCCGAAAGTTTCCAGCACTTCAGCGGGCTATGGCGGCGATCGTGGAAACGGTCGATCTGCGTTTCCCGTCCGATATCGAGCCAGAACTTGAAAAAGTGGATGTCCTCATGGGCGAGCATCTTTTCCAGGCGCGGCGTTTCCTTGAGGAAGCGCTTATGTTCCTCGGGGGTGCAGAAACCCATCACCGGTTCCACTCCGGCCCGATTGTACCAGGAGCGATCGAACAGAACCAGTTCGCCTGCCGTGGGAAAATGCGAGATATAGCGCTGGAAATACCATTGCCCACGCTCGGTTTCCGTTGGCTTGGTCAGCGCCACGACGCGGGCATAGCGTGGGTTGAGATAAGACCGGATCGCGAAGATGGCGCCGCCCTTGCCGGCCGCATCGCGGCCCTCGAAAACTGCCATGACCCGCTTGCCTGTGGCCTGGAGCCAAAACTGGACCTTCACGAGCTCGATCTGCAGCGCCTCCAGCGCGGCATCGTATTCCTCGCGCTTCATTTTCTTGTCATAGGGAAAATTGCCGGCCGAGAGCTTGTTTTCTTCCACCCAGTCGGGAAGAACCGGATCGTCGATGTCAAAGCTGCGCAGCTTTCCGCCAACGGTAATCTCGACTGTCCGCTTCTTCGTTTCATCGGCCATGGTTTCCTCCGGCTGTTGTTGTGTAAAGGCAACTCGCCGCCAATGAGTTCACATCGCCCGGCAGAATTCAAGCGAAAGAGGATTGCTTGAGAAAGCTGTGGCGGTGTGACGATTGCAGCGTGGAATTTGCACATATACGCTGTGGAAAATATGCGGTGATGAATCTCTGTCATGAAGCTGGCCTATGAGATTTCGATGCGCTGTCGAGCGAGAGTGGAAAGCAGGCTGAAATGACAGTCATGGAAGGCGATGGTGGATTAAGGCTTTTGGCAAAGAAGCTTGGCCGGAACTGGCTGCCCGTGCTCGTCGTCAGCATGCTCGCCATCGTGGCAGTTTCCGAGTTGCACACGCCCTATATGCCGGCCGTCCTCTGGCTCTGCGCGGTCATCGCCATTCTGGCCGTTCGCGAAAAACCGGCCTTTTCCGAAAAGGCCAAAAATGCGGCCGGACAGGTGGATGAGCCTGATGTTCCGGCTGAAAGTGTCATTTCCGGCGTCAGGGCGGGCCTTGCCGTGCTGGATACGCCCGTTTTCATTCTCGACAAGAATGCCAGCGTGCTGTTTCAGAACGGCGCGGCCGAACGGGCGTTTGGTCAGCTTCCCGCCGGGGCGCATATTTCCGCAAGGCTGCGCTCGCCGGGCCTGCTGGATGTCATTCGCGAAACCATAACCACCGGTGAGCCCAATCAGGTCGAACATTCCGAGCGTTTCCCCTCAGAACGGGTCTTCATCGTCCGTATCGCCCGTGCGGATATGGGCGAGGGGGCGGGCCCGCTTTTCTACATCCTGTCATTCCGCGATGTCTCGGAACTTCGCCGCATCGACCGCATGCGCAGCGATTTCGTCGCCAATGCCAGCCATGAACTGCGCACTCCGCTGGCTTCCCTGCGCGGTTTCATCGAAACCATGCAGGGGCCGGCACGCAACGATCCCAAGGCGCAGGAGCGTTTCCTCGCCATCATGCTCGATCAGGCAACCCGCATGAGCAGGCTCGTGGATGACCTCATGTCCCTTTCGAGGCTGGAGCTGCGCGCCAATATCGCGCCGGATCAGAAGGTCGATCTCGTTCCCGTCA
Organism: Agrobacterium sp. SORGH_AS_0440; assembly: GCF_031453135.1. Lineage (NCBI taxonomy): Bacteria > Pseudomonadati > Pseudomonadota > Alphaproteobacteria > Hyphomicrobiales > Rhizobiaceae > Agrobacterium > Agrobacterium sp. SORGH_AS_0440. The sequence goes on from NZ_JAVIYR010000002.1 coordinate 369,849, forward strand.
TAGGCCATGTGCGCGATACGCTTCTGCCGCTTGCCAACGAACTCGATGTCGATATCACCCTGCATCTGCCCGATGGTCCTGCGGAGGTGCAGGGAGATCGCGACGAACTGGTGCAGGTATTCCAGAACCTCGTGGAAAATGCATGTAAGTACGGCCAGGAAGGCAAGATTGTTGATGTCTGGCTGCGGGCTGAGCCCAGCAAACCGGTAGAGGTGAGCGTCGTCGACCGGGGGCCGGGCATACCGGCCGAACATGTGCCGCGGCTGACGGAACGGTTTTATCGCGTCAGCGTCGCCGACAGCCGCTCCAAAAAGGGAACGGGGCTTGGTCTTGCCATCGTCAAGCACATTCTCACCCGCCACCGCGCTCGGCTCATCATTAAATCTGAACTGGGCAGCGGCACGGATTTTACCGTCAGATTCTGACATAAATACCCGTACATACAAAATATCACGTAAATCTGCATTTTAAATCAATTAGTTAGCTTGTCACAAATCTTTCATCGAAGTGACATAAAAGGATGGGGCTACGGTGGTTAAGAAGAGGTCGCCGAGCGCATGCTAAGAGCGAGTGCCGCTATCGGCTGCGTCCACAAACAAGCCCACGACGGGAGAGACAAATGAACTTCGTTAAATTTTCCGCAGCAGCTCTGGTGGCTTCTGTCGCCTTCGCTGGCGCCGCCGCTGCTCGCGACCAGATCCAGGTTGCCGGTTCCTCCACGGTTCTGCCTTATGCCAAGATCGTTGCCGAGACTTTTGCCGAAACCTTCCCGAACTTCAAGGCTCCGGTCGTCGAGTCGGGCGGCACGGGTGGTGGTCTGAAGGCGTTCTGCTCGGGCGTGGGCGAAGGCACCATCGACGTCGCCAACGCATCGCGCAAGATCAAGAGCGACGAACTGGCCGCCTGTAAGGCTGCTGGCGTTACCGACGTTCAGGAAGTGAAGATCGGTTACGACGGTATCGTCTTCGCAATGGATTCTTCCAACAAGGACATCAAGCTTGAGCCGAAGGACCTTTACCTCGCTCTCGCCGCTGAAATCGTCAAGGACGGCAAGCTCGTTGCCAACCCCTATAAGAAGTGGTCGGAAATCAACAAGGAACTGCCGGATGTAGCGATCGCCGCTTACATCCCGGGTTCCAAGCACGGCACCCGCGAAGTCTTCGAAGAGAAGATCATGGCTGACGGTTGCAAGGAAGCCAAGGCGACCGACGTCATCAAGACGCTGATCACCGACGCCAAGCAGGCTGCTGCCAAGTGCGTAGCAGTCCGTAAGGACGGCGCTGCAGTCGACATCGACGGCGACTACACCGAGACGCTCGCTCGCATCGACGCCAACAAGACAGGCCTCGGCGTCTTCGGCCTCGCTTTCTATGAAAACAACGCCGACCGCCTGAAGGTCGCTACCGTTTCGGGCGTTGTTCCGTCCACTGAAACCGTTGCCAGCGGCAAGTACCCGGTTTCCCGCCCGCTGTTCTTCTACGTGAAGAAGGCTCACCTGGGCGTTATCCCGGGCCTTAAGGAATATGTCGAGTTCTTCGTTTCCGACGAAATGATCGGCCCGGATTCCCCGCTCGCAAATTACGGCCTGGTTGCCGCTCCGGACGCAGAGCGCGAAGAAATCCGTGCCAAGTTCTCGGCCGGTTCCACGATGTAATGAAGAAGGAGGGGTGCGGCCTGCCGCGCCCCTCATACCATCCGGTGCCTCTCCGCTTGGGCGAATGTCTCCGGTTGACAGTTCCTATTCATCGTCGTCCACATGATTGTCTATGGATTACAGATGGATAGGATGTATCAACCTTGACGCTTGCCGGACTTTGATACAGTCACTTGGCAGGCATTCCGGGATGGTCCAGCGGTCTCGTTTTGATGACTTTTTGATTTGCCCTATATCGCACCGTGCTCCTGCGGCACGCCGAGGGAACTCTAATGAACACATCGATCCTTTTGCTGATACTGGCGCTGATCGGCATCGGCAGTTATCTGCTCGGCAGCCGCCGTGCCGTTGCCCTGTCTGGTGGGCGTCCTTCCAGCATGCATTCCCGAGCCGGTTATCACGGTTCATACGCGGTCGTCTGGGCGGTACTGCCCGCGGCGTTCATTCTCAGCGTCTGGCTGATTATCAGCCCGCTCATCGTGACATCAGCGGTCCGCGGCGATTTCCCGGAAGACATCCGGGCGCAATCCGAGGCGCAGCAGAGCCTGACCTACGGCATGGTAACCTCCATCGCCCGCGGCCTTCAGCGGCTGACACCGGAAGAAACGGCGCAGGTCGATGCGGACACAAGCGCGGTGAGGCCTCTGCTTGCATCCAAGGGCGTGGCGATTGCCGGTGATCCGGAACGGTTCATGGTTGACGCCGCCCAAACGCTGAACACCATGACCGCCACGAGCCGTCTTGCGATGATCGCTGTCGTGCTGCTGGCCGCGCTTGGCGGCGCCACCTATGCGCTGCGGGCGATTGCACCGCGCTTCCGGGCACGCAACAAGGTCGAAAAGGTCATTCTCGGCGCTCTTCTTGTCGCATCTTCCATCGCTATCCTGACAACGATCGGCATCGTTCTGTCGATGCTGACGGAAGCGATCCAGTTCTTCAACATGGTTCCGGCTCACCAGTTCTTCTTCGGCACGGTGTGGGATCCGCGTTTTGCGGCTGCCGGGTGCGACCGATTCATCGGGACAGTTCGGCCTGATCCCGCTGCTTGCCGGCACACTTTATATCGGCTTCGTCGCCATGCTGGTTGCCGTTCCCGTCGGACTGTTTTCGGCGATCTATATGTCGGAATATGCTTCACCCCGCCTGCGCTCGGTGGCAAAACCGCTGCTCGAGGTGCTCGCCGGCATCCCCACCATCGTCTACGGCTTTTTCGCGCTGACGACGGTCGGTCCTTTCCTCAGAGACATTTCTGCGCAGATCAACGGGCTGGCGACGGGTAACTACGCCAACTTCATCCAGGCGCAGAGTGTCATCACCGCCGGCTTCGTCATGGGTATCATGTTGATCCCCTATGTGTCGTCGCTGTCGGATGACATCATCACCGCCGTGCCGCGTTCGCTGCGCGATGGTTCGCTCGGACTTGGCGCCACGCGCTCCGAAACCATCAAGAGGGTCATTCTTCCGGCTGCTCTTCCCGGCATCGTCGGCGCCGTGCTGATGACGGCGTCGCGCGCCATCGGCGAAACCATGATCGTGGTTCTGGCGGCAGGTGTCGCTGCCCGACTGCAGCTTAATCCCTTCGAGCCCATGACCACGGTGACGGTCAAGATCGTCAGCCAGTTGACGGGCGACCTTGAATTCACCTCACCGCAGACGCTGGTTGCCTTTGCGCTTGGCATCACGCTTTTCGCCATCACGCTTTGCCTGAATATCTACGCGCTTTACATCGTGCGCAAATACCGGGAGCAATATGAATGACCGACATCGCCTCTCCCGCAGCTGGTGCGAACGCCGTCAAGGCGACGCGTCGTGATATCGGCATCAAGCGCCGTTATGCCGCCGAACGCCGTTTCCGTGCTTATGGCATGGCAGCGATTTCCTTCGGCCTCATCTTTCTCTTCCTTCTGCTTTTCTCGGTTGTCTCCAAGGGTTACACCGCGTTCCAGCAGACGATGATCACCGTTCCGGTTGAGTTCTCCGAACAGATCATCGATCCCAAGAACGAGCGTGCCACCAATCCGGCCAAGCTTATGACGGCCAATTATCCCGTTCTTGCCCGTGATGCGGTTGCCAAGGTTCTGGGCGTCGCGCCAACGGACCGCACCGGTCTTCGCGCCGTCAACCTTCTGATCTCCGATAGCGTACGTACGCAGCTTCGCGATATCGTCGTTGCCGACCCCGCCGTTATCGGCACCACCCGCACGGTGACGCTGCTGGCCTCGGGCGACGTCGACAGCGCCTTCAAGGGCCAGGTCGATCTGACGGCGGATGAAGCCAATCGCCGTATCTCGAACCAGCAGCTCGGCTGGATGAACCAGCTCGCCGAAAGCGGGCAGCTTGGCAAGCATTTCAATACCGGCATCTTCATCAACGGCGCCTCGAGCCGTCCGGAAGCGGCGGGTGTCGGCGTGGCGCTGATTGGCTCCTTCTACATGATGCTGATCGTGCTGGTGCTGTCGCTGCCGATCGGTGTTGCGGCTTCGATCTACCTTGAGGAGTTTGCTCCGAAGAACCGTCTGACTGATCTCATCGAGGTGAACATCAACAATCTCGCGGCTGTTCCCTCGATCGTTTATGGTCTGCTCGGCCTCTCCGTCTTCATCAACTTCATGGGCTTTCCGCGCTCGGCCTCGCTGGTCGGCGGCCTCGTCCTGACGCTGATGACCCTGCCGACGATCATCATTGCGACCCGCGCTGCCCTGAAAGCCGTGCCGCCGTCAATCCGCGCCGCCGCCCTGGGTCTCGGCGCTTCCAAGATGCAGACGATCTTCCACCACGTGCTGCCGCTCGCCATGCCCGGCATCCTCACCGGCACCATCATCGGCCTCGCACACGCGCTGGGCGAAACTGCGCCGCTGCTGCTGATCGGCATGGTGGCATTCGTAGCAAATTACCCGACAACGCCGATGGACCCGTCCACGGCCCTGCCGGTGCAGATTTACATGTGGGCGAATGAAGCGGAGCGCGCCTTTGTCGAAAGGACTTCAGGCGCTATCATCATCCTGCTTTTGTTCCTCATCGTCATGAATGTTGGCGCAATCCTGTTGCGTCGCCGCTTCGAACGGCGCTGGTAAAGGGAGATTGAGCAATGAACATGTTGTCGGAAGCAGCAGTTGAAAAGGCGCTGGACAAGAAAATGAATGAAGTCTCATACAAGATGATCGGCAAGGACGTTTCGGTTTATTACGGCGAAAAGCGCGCGCTTTACGACGTGAACCTCAACGTTCGCGAAAATACGGTAACCGCGCTTATCGGCCCGTCCGGCTGCGGCAAATCCACCTTCCTGCGTACCCTGAACCGTATGAACGACACGATCGACGGTTGCCGGGTCACGGGCAAGATCACGCTCGACGCCGACGATATCTATGATCAGGCGATTGACGTCGTGGAGTTGCGCGCCCGCGTCGGCATGGTGTTCCAGAAGCCAAACCCTTTTCCGAAGTCGATCTACGAAAACATTTCCTACGGTCCACGCATTCACGGTCTCGCCCGCAACAAGGCGGATATGGACCAGATCGTTGAGCAGAGCCTTCAGAAGGCGGGTCTCTGGAACGAGGTTAAGGATCGCCTGCACGAATCCGGCACCGGTCTTTCCGGCGGTCAGCAGCAGCGCCTGTGCATTGCACGCGCCGTTGCCGTCAGCCCGGAAGTGATCCTGATGGACGAACCCTGCTCGGCGCTGGATCCGATCGCCACTGCCAAGGTCGAGGAACTGATCCACGAACTGCGCACCAATTACACGATTGTTATCGTCACGCACTCCATGCAGCAGGCGGCACGTGTTTCCCAGCGTACGGCCATGTTCCATCTCGGTCACCTTGTCGAGGAAAATGAAACCGACAAGATGTTCACCAATCCGGATGACCAGCGCACGCAGGATTACATCATGGGCCGCTTCGGCTGATCGCGGCCGGCGCTTTATCGCAACCCAACAAGACTGGTGCCGCTGCGGCCCCGCTTCGGGCGGTCGCATGCAAGGCCAAGCCGGAGGAATAGACCGTGAACCAGACAACGACCCATTCGCATATTCTGTCTGCTTATGATGACGAACTGAAGTTCCTGACGCGACGCATCGCCGAGATGGGTGGTCTCGCCGAGCAGATGTGTGCCGACGCCGTGCGTGCGCTCGTCAATTCCGACGCCGCGCTTGCCCAGAAGGTCATTTCCGATGACGCTATCCTCGATCATTCCGAGCGAGAGATCGGCGACAAGGCCATCGTCACCATTGCGAAGCGCCAGCCGATGGCGGCAGACCTTCGCGAGATCATCGGCACGCTGCGTATTGCAGCGGACCTCGAGCGCGTTGGCGACCTCGGCAAGAATACTGCCAAGCGTGTCATCGCGGTGGCCGGAACGGGCGTGCCGCGCAAACTCGCCCGCGGCATAGAGCACCTGTCGGAGCTGGCGTTGGTACAGCTCAAAGAAGTCCTTGACGTCTATTCGACACGTTCCGCCGAAAAGGCCAATGCCATTCGCGAGCGCGACGAGGAAATCGACGCCATGTATACCTCGCTCTTCCGCGAGCTTCTGACCTACATGATGGAAGATCCGCGCAACATCACCACCTGCACGCATCTTCTGTTCTGCGCCAAGAATATCGAGCGCATCGGTGACCATGCCACCAACATCGCCGAGACGATCTATTACATGACCACCGGCAGCCAGCCGGAGGGCGAGCGTCCGAAGGACGACAGTTCCAACACGCTCGGTTCGGTGACCGAGTAACAGACAAGCAGCGGCTTGCGGAGTTAGCATATGGTGCCCAAGATTGCAGTTGTGGAAGATGAGGAAGCGCTGAGCGTCCTGCTTCGTTACAATCTCGAGGCTGAGGGATATGACGTCGACACCATACCCCGTGGAGACGAGGCAGAGATCAGGCTGCAGGAACGTATTCCGGATCTGCTCATCCTGGATTGGATGCTTCCCGGCGTTTCCGGTATCGAGCTGTGCCGTAGGCTCAGGATGCGGCCGGAAACCGAGCGCCTTCCCATCATCATGCTGACGGCGCGCGGCGAGGAAAGCGAACGGGTTCGCGGCCTCGCCACCGGCGCGGACGATTATGTGGTCAAGCCGTTTTCCACGCCGGAACTGATGGCCCGCGTCAAGGCCATGCTGCGCCGGGCCCGTCCGGAGGTTCTGTCTTCGGTGCTGAAGTGCGGCGATATCGAGCTGGATCGCGAGACGCATCGCGTTCACCGCAAAAGCCGCGAGGTGCGTCTCGGTCCGACGGAGTTCCGCCTGCTGGAATTCCTGATGACCTCTCCGGGCCGCGTGTTCTCCCGTTCGCAATTGCTGGACGGCGTCTGGGGTCACGATATCTATGTGGATGAGCGGACGGTTGACGTGCATGTCGGACGTCTCCGCAAGGCGCTCAACTTTTCCCATATGCAGGATGTCATCCGCACCGTGCGCGGTGCCGGATATTCGATGGAAGCCTGATCGGAACCGAACTGAGGGTTCCCCTCAGCATGACGTTCCGCCGAAATCGAAAGGCCCGAAACCGGAATGGTGTCGGGCCTTTTCATTTTGAACCTTCCGTAAGCACGATATTTTCATTTCTTTGACGAACGGTTGAGAGTCCACCGAAATTCGGATTGAGGGGCGAAACCCGACGACGATGAATAAGCCTTGGTGTTCTGCTGTCGCTGCCCGGGAATCGCGGTATTTTGTCACAAAAAAACGGGCCCGAAGGCCCGTAGTTTTTGAGTGTCAAATGTGTGCCGCAACACTCAAGCCTTGCGGCGCTCGCTGACCGGTTGGTAGGCGAGTTTCGCATGGAATTTGCAATAAGGCGAAGATTCCAGCGCTTCACAGCCGCAGAAATGGAAATCATCTTTCAGGGGGTCGCCGACCGGCCACTTGCAGGTGCGCTCCGTCAGTTCCGTCAGCGTCAGCCGGCGGGAGATCGGAGTAACGACGTTTCTGGACGGAACGTAATCGAGAATTTCCGCAGTTTCGATGCCGACCTCTTCCTGAAGAGCGGTCGCCGCGTTGGAGCGGGTCAGGATCCGAGCAGGTGCAGCGTTGACGCGGCCAGCGAAATTCGCCGTGCGCGGGGCAGGTGCAGCAGTCCGCTTGGGCGCAGAACGCGCCGACGTCACCGGGCCGCCAGCCTTGACGCGTCCGGGCAGATTAAGACGATGGACCTTGCCGATCACGGCATTGCGGCTGACGCCGCCCAGCTGAGCTGCTATCTGGCTGGCGCTCAGTCCTTCGGCCCACAATTTCTTGAGTTTCTCGACCCGCTCGTCTGTCCAGTTCATGCCGCTTCTCCGCTTTTCGCGCGTATTTCGACAGAATCCTTCTCCGTCTCGCGGGCATGCCGCGAGCGTGGTTTCTGCCTGATTTTTGGTGACTAGTTCCGCCGCAATGCAGTCTAGTAATTAGCGATTAACCTAGTGCCACGCAGACTCCGTGGCAAGAGTCGCGGGAATCATCTCGAATCGATTTTCCGGTTTTCCCCAACTTGCTGGCGAGTTGAGTCAGAAAGGCAACACCTTGGGCCTTGCGACCTGCCACCTACTAGGGCTTGAGAAGCCTAGGAAATACGGACTTTTGTTGACATCGGCAAGCGAAGTGACAATAGTGCCCCTGCCGCCGCGAGGCGGCATTTTTGATTTTCAGGCGAGGGATAACCCTTGAAGCCTATTGACAACCGTCTGACAGCGCATCCGCGCAAGGAGTGATACAGCCATGGCCGAAGCCGCCGCGCCATTGTTCGATACATTTGCAAGAGCCCCCCTGCGCTTCGAGCGAGGCGAGGGCGTCTGGCTGTACACGGAAAGCGGCGAACGATATCTCGATTTTGCGGCCGGCGTTGCCGTCAATTCGCTGGGCCATGCCCACCCACATCTTGTCGACGCGATCAAGACGCAGGCCGAAAAGGTCTGGCATGTCTCGAACCTTTATGAAGTTCCGGGCCAGGAAAAGCTTGCCAAGCGCCTGACGGAGGAAACGTTCGCAGACAAGGTCTTCTTCACCAACTCCGGCGCGGAAGCACTGGAATGTGCAATCAAGACCGCGCGTCGTTATCATTATTCCAAGGGCCACCCGGAAAAGTTCCGGATTATCACCTTCGAAGGCGCCTTCCATGGTCGTACGCTTGCAACGATCGCAGCCGGCGGCCAGCAGAAATATCTCGAAGGTTTCGGTCCCAAGGTCGAAGGCTTTGACCAGGTACCTTTCGGTGATGTCGATGCGCTGAAAGCCGCCATCACGGCCGAGACGGCAGCGCTTCTGATCGAGCCCATTCAGGGTGAGGGCGGTATTCGCGCACCCAGCAAGGAATTCCTGCAGCTACTGCGGTCGCTTTGCGACGAACACGGTCTGCTGCTGATTTTCGATGAGGTGCAGACGGGCGTTGGCCGCACGGGTAAGCTCTTTGCCTATGAACACACTGGTGTCGCCCCCGATATCATGGCGGTTGCCAAGGGCATCGGCGGTGGTTTTCCGCTGGGCGCATGCCTTGCAACGGCTGATGCCGCTTCCGGCATGACGGCGGGCGTGCATGGCACCACCTATGGCGGTAATCCGCTGGCCATGGCAGTCGGTAATGCCGTGCTTGATGTCGTCCTCTCTGACGGCTTTCTGGAAAAGGTTCGTGATGTCGCGCTGGTTTTCCGCCAGGGCCTTGCTTCGCTGAAGGACCGTTATCCTGACGTTATCGAGGAAATCCGTGGCGAAGGCCTGCTTCTCGGCATCAAGGCCAAGGTGCCGTCGGGCGAGCTCTTGCAGGCCATGCGCGCCGAGCATCTGCTGGGCGTACCAGCGGGCGATAATGTCATTCGTCTCCTGCCGCCGCTCGTCACCACGGCGGAGGAAGCCCGTGAGGGGCTGGCACGCGTGGAAGCGGCCGCCGCTTCCCTCACAGCGAAACAGGCAAAAATCGCCTGAGGAAACACTGAAGGGCGGGCCTCTTTCCTGGGGCTCGCAAGCATGGGACAGTTTGAAATGGCTTCACCTAAACATTTTCTCGACCTGTCGGCCGTCAGCTCGCAGGACCTGCGGGTAATTCTCGACGATGCCCGCGAACGCAAGGCGGCCACCAAGGCCGGAACGGCGGAAAAACCGCTTGCCGGCAAGATGCTGGCCATGATCTTCGAAAAGCCATCCACGCGGACCCGCGTCTCCTTCGATGTGGGGATGCGCCAGCTTGGCGGCGAGACGCTTTTCCTCTCTGGTACGGAAATGCAGCTCGGCCGCGCGGAAACGATCGGTGATACGGCAAAGGTGCTGTCGCGTTACGTTGACGCCATCATGATCCGCACGACAGATCATTCGCGCCTGCTCGAGCTTGCCGAACATGCGACAGTGCCTGTCATCAACGCCCTGACGGATGACACGCATCCATGCCAGATCATGGCTGACATCATGACTTTCGAAGAACATCGCGGTCCGGTCAAAGGCAAGACGATTGCGTGGACAGGGGACGGCAATAATGTCCTGCATTCTTTCGTGGAGGGTTCGGCCCGTTTCGGTTACCGCATGACGATGGCAGTGCCGATGGGCTCCGAACCGCATGACAAGTTCCTGAACTGGGCCCGCAACAATGGCGGCGAGATAATGTTGTGCCACGATGCCGACAAGGCGGTGGCGGGCGCTGATTGCGTCGTCACCGATACCTGGGTCTCCATGAATCAGGAACACAAGGCGCGCGGCCACAACATCTTCCAGCCCTATCAGGTCAATGAAGCCCTGATGGCCAAGGCGGAAAAAGACGCGCTGTTCATGCATTGCCTGCCGGCTCACCGCGGCGAAGAGGTGACGGATGCGGTGATCGACGGCCCGCAATCGGTGGTCTTCGACGAGGCGGAAAACCGCCTCCACGCGCAGAAATCCATCATCGCCTGGTGCATGGGCGTCATCTGAAAATATCACCCGTTTGATCAACGTCGGGCGGGTGCTTGAACTTCTCGGCAGCGATTACCATCTGTTGGACTTCGAAGAGGCTCGTCGGTTTTCTGGCGGGCCATCGTCACGATTTGCACGTTTTTCCCCGGAAGCGGTTTCTCTTCCCGGGTCTCTGTGCGACAAGCGGAAAAAGCACATTTCGAAAGCCGGACTTTTGGACGGTAGCGGCGCCACGGCTGCGCCAGGGAGTATGACATGGCAGATGTAACGGTTGAACTGGACGATCTTGATTTTGCTGGCGACGACAAGGTCGTGCCCTTTCAGGTCGAAGGTCTGGATGTGCGCGGCCGCGCCGTGCAGGTGGGGCCGCTGCTGAATGCCATTCTCGAGCGCCACGATTACCCGGCTGCGGTCGCGCGCCTGCTGGCGGAAGCGACCGTTCTGACGGCGTTGATCGGCACATCGCTCAAGTTTTCCGGCAAGCTGACGGTACAGACCAAGGGCGACGGTCCGGTGGACCTGCTGGTGGCGGATTTCACCGCGCCGGAAAGCATGCGCGCTTATGCCCGTTTTGATGAGGAGCGGCTGGCGGAGGCGCTTGCGGCAGGGGCGACTTCGCCGGAACAATTGTTGGGCAACGGTATTCTGGCCTTCACGATCGATCAGGGCGTGGGCATGCAACCCTATCAGGGCATCGTGCCACTCGATGGCTCGTCGCTGGAAGACATTGCCGGGGTTTATTTCCGTCAGTCGGAGCAGCTTCCAACCCGTGTGCGCCTCGGTGTGGCCGAATTCTTCGATCGCGACGGGGAAGGCAAACCGCGTCATGGCTGGCGTGCGGGCGGCGTTATCGCCCAGTTCCTGCCGCAGGCGCCCGAGCGGCTGCGTATGCGTGACCTGCACGGCGGCGATGGCGATGAAGGCGGTCACGATGTGCAGGAGGATGATGCCTGGACGGAAGCCGTGACGCTTTTGAACACCGTGGATACGGACGAACTGACGGATCCGCAGGTGCCGGTGGAACGTCTCCTGTTCAGGCTGTTCCATGAAAGCGGCGTGCGCATCTATGATCCGCAGTCCATTTTCGATCGCTGCAGCTGCTCGCGGGATAAGATCAAGGGCGTGCTCTCGGGTTTTACCGCCGAAGAGATCAAGGCAAGCGAGGAAGACGGCGCGATTGCCGTGACCTGTGAGTTCTGCTCGACCACTTATCGCTACGATGTCAGCGAATTTGAAAACGCCTGAATAAGGGCCGCGCCTGTAAAGGCGCGGTTTTTCATGGCCGGCGGGTCAGTTCAAGACCCGCATCAGCCCCGGAGAATCCAGCGAAAAAGCGGGTATGGTGACGTTGAACACTTCTCCGCTTTCCGTTTCCATCTCGTAATGTCCGAACATAAGGCCGGACGGCGTGTCCAACGGGCAGCCGGAGGAATATTCGTAGGTGTCGCCGGGCTTGAGATGCGGTTGTTCTCCCACGACACCCGGTCCGTAGACTTCGTCGACCTGACCGTTCTGGTCAGTGATATGCCAATAGCGATTGACGAGAGTAACGGGAACATCCGAGTTATTCGCGATCACGACCTTGTAGCCCCAGACGTAGCGGTCGTCATCCGGGTCGGATTGTTCTTCGAGATAATACGGATCAACCGTCACCTCGATATCCCTTGTCAGAGCACGATACATACGCGCCACACCTCGATATTTTCCCTGCCCGCTTATCCTACACTATAGGCTCTGGCTATCGTCAAGAAAATGAATGACTTGAGGGGCAGGAGCTGTCTCCCGTTGCGCTGTTTTTTACCGTTAGGGATAACGGAAAAGGTAAATAATGGTTGCCTGATACTGGCTTTCGAGGCCATCAAACGCGACATGGCCCGGCGTTCCGGCCGGGCCATGTCGATTATTGAATATGAATGTCAGGCCGAAACGGCTGCCAGACCCTTTGCCAGATCTTCCAGCAGATCGTCCGTATCCTCGATGCCGCAGGAAAGGCGCAAAGTGCCGCCGGAGATACCGAGTTCCGCCCGTGCCTCGTCTGTGAGGTTCTTGTGCGTCGTGGTGCCGGGATGGGTGATGAGGCTCTTGGCGTCGCCCAGATTGTTGGAAATCTTCACGATCTCAAGCGCGTTCTGCAGCTTGAAGGCCGCTTCCTTGCCGCCCTTCAATTCGAAAGCCACCAGCGTCGAACCACCGGACATCTGCCGTGCAATGATGTCGGCCTGCGGGTGATCGGCGCGCCCGGGATAGATGACCTTGGCGACCTTGCCGCTATCGGCAAGGAAGTCCGCGATCTTCGAGGCATTGGCCGTCTGCTGCTTCACGCGCAGCGGCAGCGTCTCGATGCCCTTCAGAAGCGTCCAGGCATTGAACGGCGACATGGCCGGGCCGGTGTGGCGGAAATAATCCTGCAGCTCTTCCTCAATCCATTTCTTGTCGGAAAGGATCACGCCGCCGAGGCAGCGACCCTGGCCGTCAATATGTTTGGTGGCCGAATAAACGACGATATGGGCGCCGAGTTCGAGCGGTTTCTGGAAAAGCGGTGTGGCGAAGACATTGTCAACGACCACTTTCGCACCGATCTGGTTGGCAAGCTTCGCTACGCCGGCGATATCCACCACTTCGAGTGTCGGATTGGTTGGGCTTTCGAGGAAAAACAGCTTGGTGTTTGGCTGGATTGCCTTTTCCCAGTTGCCAAGATCACGTCCGTCGATCAGCGTGCATTCGATGCCATATTTCGGCGCGAGCGTTTCAACCACCCAGCGGCAGGAGCCGAAGAGGGCACGGGCGGCAACGATATGGTCGCCGGCGCGCAGCTGACACATGATGGCGGCGGTGACGGCGGCCATGCCCGAAGCAAGTGCGCGGGCGTCTTCAGCGCCTTCCAGCAGGCACATGCGCTTTTCGAACATGTCATTGGTCGGACTGGCGTAGCGGGCGTAAATAAAGCCGTCGGTTTCACCCTTGAAGCGCGCTTCGGCTGCTTCAGAGTTTTCGTAGACGAAACCCTGGGTCAGATAAATCGCTTCCGACGTTTCACCGTAAGGGGAGCGTAGCGTACCGCCGTGAACGAGCTGGGTTGCCGGGCGCCATTTATTGCTCATGTGATCACCTTCAAAACAAAAAAACCGGCCGCAAAAGCAGACCGGTTCCTAGCACCCGGTCTTTTTAGCCACTTGTTTAACGTGGCTGCAAGCCGACCGGCCAAATCACCACGGGATAAGCTTGCCATACTGCCGTTACCGGCTTGCGTCAATGCTTTCCTTTTGGTTTTGTCGCCGTAAAAAGGAATGACGACCATGATGAGAACCACGGGCATTTTGGCGGATGGCGCAATCCGCGCGCTGTTTGCAGGCGGCAAGCTGAAAAGCGAGGCCGATCTCGATGTCGATCAGGTGCAGCCCGCCAGCCTCGACCTCAGGCTTGGCTCCAGGGCCTATCGTGTTCGTGCAAGTTTCATGCCCGGCCCCGGAACCAAGGTCATCGACAAGCTCAATCGTCTCAGCCTGCACGAGGTGGATCTCAGCCAGGGCGCGGTGCTGGAAACCGGCTGTGTCTATATCGTTCCGCTGATGGAAAGCCTTGCGCTGCCGGCGGACATGTCCGCCTCGGCCAATCCTAAGAGTTCGACCGGTCGCCTCGATATCTTCACCCGCGTCATGACCGACAATGCGCAGGAATTCGACAAGATACCGGCGGGATACACAGGTCCGCTCTATCTGGAAATCAGCCCGCGCACCTTCCCCGTGGTGGTTCGCCGTGGCTCGCGCCTGTCGCAGATCCGTTTCCGCATTGGCCATTCGCTGCTGAATGAAAGCGAGCTTCTGAAACTGCACGAGACGGAAACGCTGGTCGCCAGCGAAAGCCCGAACGTGACGGGCGGTGGTATCGCACTCTCGATCGACCTCAAGGGATTTGGCGAAAACGGGCTGATCGGTTATCGCGGCAAACACCATACGGCGGTGGTGGATGTCGACAAGAAGGCCCAGCACGATGTTCTCGATTTCTGGGAACCGCTCTATGCGCGCGGCCGCGCCGAACTGATCCTCGACCCGGACGAATTCTATATTCTCGTTTCGCGCGAAGCCGTCCACGTGCCGCCGCTTTATGCGGCCGAAATGACGCCCTTCGATCCGCTGGTGGGCGAATTCCGTGTGCACTATGCCGGTTTCTTTGACCCCGGCTTCGGCCACGCGCAGGCGGGGGGCACCGGCAGCCGCGCCGTGCTGGAAGTGCGCAGCCATGAGGTGCCCTTTATTCTCGAGCATGGCCAGATCGTCGGCCGGTTGGTTTATGAGCATATGCTGCAGAAACCGGAAGGCCTTTATGGCACCGGTCTCGGCTCCAACTATCAGGCGCAGGGGCTGAAGCTCTCCAAGCACTTTCGCGCCGCATAATGAGCCCCGGCGGGCGCTTGACACCCGCCGCGAACTATCCGATGTCTTGTTTGTGGGTGCGGGTGTAGCTCAATGGTAGAGCAGCAGCTTCCCAAGCTGAATACGAGGGTTCGATTCCCTTCACCCGCTCCAGTCTCCCTTGATCCCCTCGCCAAAAATATTGGCCCCTGTCTGCTGCCACGTCGGTGGCAGCGGGACTATGTGATTTTGCTTGACTACGATTAAATTGCACGTAATAGTTGATCCAGTCGTAACATGATGGGGAAATGTTATGAGTCGCAAACTTCTCTCTGAATTTTTGGGAACCTTCTGGCTGGTCTTTGGTGGCTGTGGCAGCGCGGTTTTTGCTGCTGCTTTTCCTGAACTCGGCATTGGCTTCCTGGGTGTCGCGTTCGCCTTCGGCCTGACGGTGCTGACCATGGCCTACGCGGTTGGCGGTATTTCCGGCGGGCATTTCAATCCAGCTGTTTCGGTCGGCCTGTCCGTTGCCGGTAAATTTCCGGCAGCAAACCTACTGCCCTATATCGTTGCGCAGGTCTTGGGGGCGGTCGTTGCCGCGGCGGCTCTTTACGTGATCGTCACCGGCAAGGCGGGGGCTGACATTGGCGGTTTTGCTGCCAATGGCTATGGGGAGCATTCGCCGGGGGGATATTCGCTCCTGTCGGCGTTGCTGATCGAGGTTATTCTGACGGCGTTTTTCCTGATCATCATTCTGGGGTCGACGCATGGCAGGGTGCCAGTCGGTTTCGCGCCGATCGCCATCGGTCTTGCACTTACTCTCATTCATCTGATCTCCATTCCGGTCACCAACACGTCGGTCAACCCGGCCCGCTCCACGGGGCAGGCCCTGTTTGTCGGTGGATGGGCTCTGCAGCAGCTGTGGCTGTTCTGGCTTGCCCCGATCGTCGGTGGGGCGATTGGCGCTGTAATCTGGAAAATTTTCGGTGAGGAAGAGAAGGTCGGCCATGCCGGCTCCATCCAGCCCGCACAGACGTGATTAGGAGGCTTTGTTTTTCCGAATGGTCGGGAAAACAAGTGAGGAGGATGACATGGATCTTGCTTCGATATTGGCCCAGATCATCGGCGGTGCGGCTGGTGGGACAGCCGGTGGAAAGATACTGAAGGACTCTGACCTTGGCGCGCTCGGCAACCTGATTGCCGGCGCCATTGGCGGTATTGGCGGTGGAACCGTGCTCGGATCGCTGCTTGGGGCGGCGGGAGACGCGGCGGCTGGCGGTGTGGATATTGGCGTCCTTGCCGGCCAGCTCGTTGGCGGCGGTGTCGGCGGTTTGATCGTCCAGGTCATCGTCGGCCTGATCAAGAACAAGCTTGTTGCACGATAATCGACCGCGCTTGAAATGAAACGGGACGTCTGCCGGACGAAGCGCTCCGGCAGACGTCGATTATATGCGCATCGGTGGGCGAGTTGCGTAAGGCCGGCTTCGGTTTTGCAAATCGCGACGATATCGGCAGAAAATAGAAGCCGCCTTCTGCGACCAGGTAGAGGATCGAAGCGGCAAGCGTTTCAGGTAGTGTTGCTAACGCTTGGTACGTGAGGCGTCTTGTTCCAGACGAAAGGCTTGGTTTTTAACTCAAGCACGGCACGCCAGGCCGCCAGAGACAATATCAGCCAATAAAGCGGAATTGCCAGCCAGCGTTTTCCCACCTGCCTCCTCTCGTAATCGATCATCCTGTTCCTGCCCATCAGCACGAATATGGCGTAACTGCCGGCGATGTTCAGCGTATCGGTAAGAAACAGAACACCCTGCCACGAAAACAGCATGTCTGCACCGCTGTCCCCGATAGCCGTGGCCATCCACGCTACGGAAATGAAGAGCAGGGGATGAGCCATCGACGACACCAGCATGCCGCCGATCAACAGTTGGAAGACGATATAGGAGAGCCATCCCATGCGGCGCGCCGTCGCAACGGGCGCGCGGGTCATCACCAGCCAGCTCTGCAGCCAACCCTTGTACCAGCGCGCCCGCTGGTTGAGCCACACGGGAAGCGTGGTGGGCGCGTCCTCCAGCGTCTGGCGGTATATGACGCCGCATCGATAGCCGAGTTGGTGCAGCCTGAGGCCAATATCGGCATCCTCAGTCACATTGTAAGGATCCCAGGCGCCGACGCGACGCAATACGGCGGTGCGGAAATGGTTGGACGTGCCGCCAAGCGGCAGCGGTAGCCGGTGCGCCGCAAGCACGGGCAACATTGAACGGAACAGACCGGCATATTCCAGGGCGAAACAGGCACTGATCCAGGAAGAGCGCGCATTGCTGATGATAAGCGGCGCCTGCAGGCAGGCCACGTTCTCCGGCTGATGGCGGAAGGTCGCATAGGCTTCACGCAATTGCAGCGGATGTGGCCGATCTTCCGCGTCATAGATGGCAACGAACGCCCCGCGCGCGCCGGAGAGCGCATAGGTAAGCGCCTTGGGCTTGGTCCTCGGCAGGGAAGGCGGCACTCTCACGATCTCAATATGCTGTCCGGGATTTAATCTAAGGATGGCGTCGATTGTGGCCCCGTCATCTGCCTCGCAGACGAGCTTGATATCCAGTCGGGATTTGGGCCAGTCGAGCCGCTCCAGCGCGCCGATGAGCTGGCTGACGATGGCGTCCTCACGATAGAGCGCCACCAGAATGGTATAGACCGGCAGATTTCCGTCGGGTTCGAGCGCAGCTGCAGTCATCGTGTCTTTCTCTCCTGAAGTCTGCATCAGCACAAACAGCCTGAACAGCAGTGTGAAGAAATAAAGCATCGTCAGGGCGACGTGGATGACGGCCATGGCCGTCTGTGTGTGAAACAGCAGCGAGAGCGTAAGCAGGGTGACGACGATACCGCTATAAAAGCCCTGATGACCTTGAAGCGTGATCCTGGCAGAGTACTGCGGCGCGGTGTTGAAGAGTTGCTGGCGAGCCTCACGACAGCGGCGTGTTTCACCCGCCTTCCAGATCGCATCGCGCATGGCATGCGGCGTCGTCACCACGAGCTCGTCCAGAAGATGCGGATGTCGATCCAGCAGGCTTTTCAGTAATTCCATCCGCGCCAGCTCGGGCACGATCAGAAGTGCTGGTTTACCGTTCGCAGGCGTCAGCCGTAGCAAGCGCGGCTCGGCTAGCTGCGTATCGAGACTATGGACATCTGCGATCCGGTCCGGATCGATCTCCGCGACAAAGGGTAACCGCAAAAATCTGGCGAAAGCGCCAAAATAGGCATCTGTCGCGACAAGGCCGCCGGCCAGCAGTTCCGCTTCCAGCGTCGAGCCGTTTTCCTGCGCCTGCCGTTCGCACGCGCTGATGTAGGGCTTGCCAAATCCCAGCGCCCGAAGGAAGCGCATGTGTCCGGCTTCACCCCGATCAGGAACCGTCTGGGGTGGATTGTCGCGTATGCGGGAAAATACAATTTTTCGCCCGGCAGGCGTCGTGCGAAACGATTCTCGTGTATAGTGTCGCAAATAATCCATGCACTGCCGCCACCGTCATGGTAACGCCCCACTTCCTGCTGCGGATAGTATAGATGAGAATGACGATTGTAACGCGAAATATAATTCTTGTTTTTACTTTAGTGTTCGCTTTGCAAGTTGTCGGTATTTTCGAAAAGCTTCATGCGGAGGGCCTGTCGGACGGGAACCGCATGCCAGTGCTTTTCGACGCTCAGGAGCGGTTTCCCGGTGGCGACCTTTCCTCCGTCCCCCGCATCAGGTTTTTGATGTCGGTGGATTTTCCGCCCTTCAATTTTACCGATCAGGAAGGCCGGCTTGCGGGTTTCCATGTCGATCTCGTTCGCGAGGTGTGCGCGCAGCTCAAGGTGGAGAGCAAATGTCAGGTACAGGCCTTACCCTTTGACGAGCTGGAGGCGGCTCTGGAGATGGGAGAGGGCGAAGCGGTGATTTCCGGTCTCGCCGTCACGGCCGAGCTGCGCAAGAGCTTCACCTTTTCGCGCCCCTATCTTCTGTTGCCGGCCCGGCTGGCTGTCAACAAGGCGACGAAATTTGCCGGCTCCGGCGCCGACGCACTGTCCGGCAAGAAAGTGGGTGTGGTGACCGGTTCCCGGCACGAACAGATGCTCAAGGCATTTTTTCCCAAGGCGGCGGTTGAGGGTTTTGACGGCTACGAACCCATGTACGGTGCTCTGAAGGCCGGTAAGGTCGACGCCATCTTTGCCGATGCCCTGCGCTTGCCGTTCTGGGTTTCAGGAAGCGCATCCGAAGGCTGCTGCGCTCTTTTTGGGGGGCCTTATATGTCGGACAGGTTCCTCGGCGAGGGCCTTTCCATCATGACGGTCGATCCGGATAATGTGCTGGTGCCGGCCTTCGATCAGGCGCTTGCCGCTCTTTCCCGCAACGGCCGGCTCGAAGAGATCTATCGTCGTTATTTTCCCTACGGGCTCTATTAGGAGAGACCCGGACCGACTCGATTCAACTGAATGAGGCGCGCTCTATTTAACCGCAGCGAAAGCCTCTTCGCTCCGCCGCAGCCGTAGAAGCGCCACCCACACAGCTGCCGCTATGGCGGTTTCGACGATGAAATAGCTGCCGATCGTTCCCGAAATGCTGAAAGACCAGGTGAAGAAGGCAACGACGACGGAGCCTATGAGATTGCCGCTGTTCCATATCTTGGCGCGGATATCCTGGCGCCCGGAGGCGCCCAGCGCCTCCAGCGCGGTAGCCGCCACGGCCATCGGCAGTACGGCCCAGCAAAGCACGCGGGTGATGGTGGGAAGCGAAACATATTCGTCGCCAAATAAAAGCGGCAGGAAGGGCGCGATGATGAAGATTGCCAGCGCACTGCCGGTCGCGATGAACAGCGCCGCTTTCAGCACATTATAGGCGCGTTCGATGGTTTTGCTGATACCCTGCAGCGCTGCAGAGGCGGATCCGGGATAGATGAGCCGGTTCAGAGCCTCGACGGAAAGATAGGAGCTGTCGAGAATCCGCCGGGCGATGGAATAGCTGCCCAGGACCTCCGCACTGGCGATGGCTCCAAGGACGAGAATATCGGCATTGCCGCGTACCGCCTTGAACAGGAACTGGGTGGAAAACAGGATGCCGATGCGAATTTCCTCCCGGACGATCCGAAAGACCGGTCGGCCGAGCCTGCCTATTGCCTTGACGGAAATCATGGCTGCAATCGTGTGGGCGGCGAGGTTCCAGAGTGCCCAGGCCTCGACCGTTTCCACCTTGAAGACGAGGCAGGCAACCACGGCGGCAATGGTGCGGGCGACGGCAAACATCACCTCCAGCTTGTTGGCCGAGGCAAAGTCGGAATGGGCGATGAAGCTTTGCGTGGAAAGCGAAATAACCTTCAGGAGAACGAGGTTGGTGAACAGGATCAGGAAAGTGGTGATCAGCGTGTGCAGCAACGTTTCCGACGTCGGGAAAAACACCGGGATCGTCACCATGCCGATGAGCGTCAGGACCACACCCGTCGCCGCGCTGAGGAGATAACTGTGGCCAAGCATGACGGGGAACATGCCGCGATCCTGCGCCACGCGACGAATGAGCGATTCCTGTGAGCCGATACCGCAAATCTGAACGCCCAGATTGGTCACGGCCGTGATCGAGGCGTAAAGCGCGAATTGTTCGACACCCAGATGGCGGGCTAGCAGCGCGAAGGTCAAGAGCTGGGCGGCGCTGGACATCAGCAGCGCGCCTCCGGATGCAATATAGGCCAATCCAAGTCTGACAAGATGGCCGAGCCGCGGCGTGTTCAACGACACCTCATTCTCCGTTTTTTCCGGCATTGCCGGGCGAATTCAAAAGGACTGTCCCTTTTAAAGTCTTACGAACTGAAGGGGCGGCAACCGGGCGGTATTCGACACCGACGACCTGAATGAATGACAGTTTCTCCTGTCTTAGCTCTGTTGAGGTAAGAGAGGGTTAAAGCAATTACACAATAATGATGATAATGACTGTTTATGGTTATTAGGACATCGCCCGGTTCAGAAGGGTTTGGTTGTTCGTTGCAGGGCAGGTCCATGATCCGATTTTCCGTTCCCGAAGCAGGCCACCATGCCGCGTTTTGCTGATACGCGGTCCATTTCTGCAGAAAACAGCAGTGCCATGTCCCTGTCGGGCGGCCGTCGCGACGCGATTTTTTTTGTCGCCACGATGCTTTACATCTGGATTTCTGTCGCGCCCTTTGAAAATCTTGCGGTGCCACCCGTGCCGCGCGCCGCCGCCAATCAGCTGACCGGTCTGGTGATCGCGCTCATCCTCGGTGTCTTCGCACTGCGCCATCGTCTGACGGGGCTTTTGCTGAGGCCCCGCTTGCCAATCCTGCTGCTGTTTTCCTGGCTCGCGCTTTGTTCGGTCCTTGGTGCAGAGCCCGGCACGTCGTTGCAGCGCCTGATTTTCACGGCGCTCCTGTGTTTTATCACCAGCGTGCTGGTTGTCATGCCGCGCGACAGGCGGCAATTCGACCGGATGATGGCCGTTTTCGCCATTCTCCTGCTGGCGCTTTGTTATCTCGGGGTTATCTTCCTGAGTTCGCGCGCAATCCATCAGCCTTACGATCTCGATGAGAAGGCGCTTGCAGGCGATTGGCGCGGAATATTCAATCATAAGAACGCCGCCGCGCCGGCAATGATCATTCTTTTCATGGTGGGCCTCTATCTGCGCAATGCCTGGTCCACGCTGGGCGGAATAGCGATCACGCTGCTGGCCGGCTTTTTTCTCTGGAAGACCAACGGGAAAACTGCAGCGATGCTTTTGCCCGTCACCATCGCCCTGGTCTGGGTCATGGAGCGGCATGCCGGGCGGACATTGCTGATGATCGGTGGCCTTCTGGCGTTTCTCAATATCGTTGCAATCGGCTCCACCTATTTCCCGAGCATACAGAGCCTCGTCGAAAGCCTGGGCATCGATTCCACGTTCACCGGACGGACGGATATATGGCGCCTGTCTTTCGACACCTTTGCGCAATCGCCGATCTTCGGGCAGGGATTTCAGGCCTTCTGGACAAGCGACCGGCTTCTGTCACAGGCCGATATTGCCGAGACTTGGGCGGTCACGGCCTTTCACGCGCACAATGGCTATGTCGAGAGCCTTTTGAATGGCGGACTGCTCGCCTTCGTCCTCACTCTCATATGGCTCGTGATCATCCCCGCAAATGATTTCCGAACAGCGGTGGACAGAGGCACGGATCCCGGCCTGACGCGGCTTTTTGGGCGAATTTGGGTATATGCGCTGCTTTCTTCCTGTCTTGAGAGTAATTTCTTTACCGGAACCGGGCCTATCTGGTCTTCTCTTCTTATTGCGATCTATTGTTTGAGACATCAGGCTTACGACATACTGGAACAGGGACAGTAATTTGCACGGCGGGCCGGGGGGCTAGTATGACGCAGAAAATCGGAACGATCGCAGACCGGGTCAATAACCGGCTCGTGCGGTATTTCTCTGGACCGACGGCGCGGATCGAGACATCCGAACCGATTGTCTCCTTCACATTCGACGATGTTCCGGCGAGCGCCTGGACCAGCGGTGCCCGCATTCTGGAGAACGAGAATGTTCGCGGGACCTTTTATATTTCCGGGGTCTTCATCGACAGGCATGACGAACCGCAGGACATGATTTCCGCTAGGGGCTGTTCGGAACTGGCTACGGCCGGTCATGAGCTCGCCTGCCATACCTATTCCCATCGCAAACTCTCAAGCTTTTCACGGCGAGGGCTGGAAGAGGATCTCGATCGTAATGAAAAGGTGCTGGCCTCGTTCGATGAAAACGGGCACAGGCGGAATTTCTCCACCCCCTTCGGCATGGCTTCGCCACTCATGCAGCCTATGCTGCGGCGCAGGTTCAGGACCGCCCGCGGGATCATGCCCGGCATCAACCGCGGCAGCATCGATCCGCATAATCTTGCTGCCGTCGAATTGCGGCCCGATCCGAACTATCTCGATGCCGCTGATCGCTGGCTTGACGACGTCCTGCAAAACGGCGGCTGGCTCGTCATTTTTACCCATGACGTGTCGTCTGCGCCAAGCTTTTACGGTTGCCCGGAAGACAGGTTTCAGGGTTTCGTGCGTAAGGCGGCATCCGGTGGCGCAAAAGTCATGACGGTTGACGCGGCCGTGACGGCACTCGGCCTCTAAGGCACGGCACAGTGCTGCGCGCTTTTAGCCATCGCGGTGAAAGCGATAATGACGTGCAGGATATCGGCCTACTGGCTGGCCCATATGATGCGGGCGATCCATTCCACATCGGCCATCTCGAAGCTCCGATTGGGATGCTCAGGATTGAGCGAAAGAAGTTCGATGCTCTTGGGGCTTTGCCGCGCCAGCACCTTGGCCATCACTTCACCGTCACGGCTCTTCAACACAACGCGGTCGCCGCGCCGTACTTGCGCGCCAGGCTCCACGATGAGGATGTCGCCGTCGCGGTAAAGCGGCATCATGCTCTCTCCCTGCACTTCCAGCGCGTAGACTCCCTGTTTGCGTTCGGGAGACGAGGGAAACTCAACCACGTCCCAGCCCTGACCTGCCGGAAAGCCGCCGTCGTCAAAAAAACCGCCGGAACCGGCCTGAGCGAAACCGAGCAGGGGGATGGCACTTTCCGCACCGGCAGGTCGCGTCTGCGCCTTTCCGAAAGCATAACCGAAAAACTGATCCACGCTCGCTCCCGTCGCTTCGAGCACCTTGGAAACGGACTCCGTCGAGGGCCAGCGTTTGCGGCCGTCCGGACCGAAACGCTTCGACTTATTGAATGAAGTAGGGTCGAGACCGGCACGCTTCGCCAATGCCGAAGGCGTCAGCTGATGGCGTTCGGCAAGCGTATCGATGGCGCTCCAGATCGTCTCATGTGAAAGCATGGTAGAAAGCCCGCAAACGGAGCCGATAGCGGAAAAGCTCCTGTCGTTAACACCTCGAAATCTAGACCATATCCGGTCCGGAGTAAAGGAAGGAAAGGAATAAAATCCTTGCTTACGCCACAAGAGCCGATGTGTTGATCTTGGCGAGCTGGATGACCGCCTGCGTGCGGCTGTCCACCTTGAGCTTCAACAGGATCGCGGAGACATGTGCCTTGATCGTCGCCTCCGAAACATTGAGCTCATAGGCGATCTGCTTGTTCAGCAGGCCTTCTGCCAGCATGCCGAGAACACGGCTCTGCTGCGGCGTCAGCGTTCGCAGCCTGCCGATGAGATCGGCGACATCCGGATCGTGCTCCTTTTCGCCGTGATGGCCGGCCGGTACCCACAGGTCGCCTTCCAGAACCGCGCGGATGCCATCACGGATGTCATCGATGCCGGAGGATTTTGAAATGAAACCGGAAGCGCCGAGTTCGATTGAGCGGCGGACGGTCGTCGCGTCATCCGTCGCCGATACGATGACGATCGGCAGGCTGGAAAACTCTGCGCGCAGCGCCATGAGGCCCGAAAACCCGCTGACCCCTGGCATGGCAAGGTCAAGCAGCATCAGATCCGCATCGTTACGGGCTGCGGCTGCGCGTCTGGCAGCCTCGAAATCACCGGCTTCAATGATGGTCTGGTGTCCGTCGAGGCCGGATACGGCCTGTTTCAGGGCACCGCGAAAAAGTGGATGATCATCTGCAATGATAATGACAAGTTCCGACATTCTGGCCCCCTCCCAAGGGCATTATGCGGTTCTTTTCCAGTTATTGACTCACTCCCTTTGCCGGTGGTCGAAACACGCCCGGCTCCTCCGCCAAAGGTTGCGCCAATCGGTTCCTCTTTACAAGGAAAAGCTTGTGGACAGGCGGTCTTTCAGGCTTTCAGCAATAAAAATACCGTGGAAACTGTGGACAATCCCCTAGCTTTACGGCAAACCGCGATGGTTGGAAAGCCATGGAGAGCGCATGCAGGAAACGCCCGCGATCATCTATAAAATCGTGCCGGAGACGCTGTGGAACGAGGCCAGGGCAAAGGGTGTCTTCGACGGCGCCGCCATCGACCTGACCGATGGCTTCATCCATTTTTCCACGGCCAGGCAGGTGGCGGAAACAGCCGCGCGGCATTTTTCCGGCCAGGCCAATCTGCTGCTGATTGCAGTCGACGGCGCGGCCCTCGGCGACAAGCTGGTCTATGAACCCTCAAGAGGCGGCGATCTTTTCCCTCACCTTTATGGGCCTCTTCCCTTGAGCGCCGTGCTCTGGGAGACGCCGCTTGCACTCGATCACGACGGCCAGCACCAGTTTCCGGAGATTTTGTGATGAGCGGATTATTTTCCTCGATCGGCCGCAAGGGCCTGTTCCTGGTCGATCCGGAAAAGGCCCATGGGCTGTCCATTGCGGCCCTGAAAAGCGGCTTCCTGCCCACCTGCATGGTGCCGCACGATCCGCGACTGCAGCAGACCGTGGCGGGCCTTGTCTTCCCCAATCCGCTCGGCATGGCGGCGGGTTACGACAAGAATGCGGAAGTACCGGGACCGCTTCTGAAGCTCGGTTTCGGCTTCACTGAAATCGGCACCGTCACGCCGCGGGCGCAGGCCGGCAATCCGAAGCCGCGTATCTTTCGCCTTGTGGAAGATGAGGGCGTCATCAATCGCCTCGGTTTCAACAATGAAGGCCATGCCGCTGCGCTGGAGCGTCTGAAGCAGGCGCATCTGCGTGGCATTGTCGGCGTCAATATCGGCGCCAACAAGGACAGTGAAGACCGTATCGCCGATTATGTGCAGGGCATCGAGGCGTTTTATTCGGTCGCATCCTATTTCACCGTCAATATTTCGTCCCCCAACACACCTGGTCTCCGCGACCTGCAGGCGCGCGAAAGCCTTGCCGCCCTTCTCTCGGCCGTGCTGGAACGCCGCAAGGCGGAAGCTGAACGTTTCGGCAGACGCATCCCCGTCTTCCTCAAGATCGCTCCCGATCTGACCGAAGAGGGACTGGACGACGTTGCTGAAGAAGCGCTTGCCCATGATCTGGACGGCCTGATCGTTTCCAATACCACCCTCTCACGCGACGGCCTGCGAGCCAGCCCGCACAAGGGTGAGGCGGGTGGCCTTTCCGGCAAGCCTCTCTTCGAACTCTCCACCACGGTTCTGGCCAAGGTGCGCCGTCGCGTCGGCGTCAATTTGCCGATCATCGGTGTCGGCGGCGTTTCGTCCCCGGAAACGGCTTTGGAAAAGGTAAGGGCAGGTGCGGATCTGGTACAGCTGTACTCCTGCATGGTCTATGAAGGCCCCGGTCTGCCATCTGCCATCGTCAAGGGCCTGTCGAAGCTGGTTGCCCGTGAGGGCGTGGAATCGATCCGTGATCTGCGTGACAGCGCGGTTGACCGCTGGGCGGATCGTAAGCTCGGCTGACAGCGGGCCTGGAAGGTCGAGGCAGCGCTTCCTCAGGGCTCTCCTTCCTCATCCCTGTGCTTGTCACAGGAGTGAGGGAAGAGGCTGGTTTCCCGCCCTTTACCTCAGGCGCAGAGCACCATAGCCCAATAGGGCCGGTTGCGGCTGGTGGCATCGTAGGCGACCGCCACGCCGAGGCCGTTATAAGGCCCAAGCATGTTTTCGAGGTGGTGTTTGGAGCCGATCCAGGCCTTCACCACCCGCTCCACGCTATCCTGACCGGCGGCCACATTCTCCGCCGCAGGAAGCGGCACATTCCCCTCCTTCATTCGGATCAGGAAACTGTCGGTCAGTCCGATCAGATGCGCCATCTTCTGCGCCTTGACCATGCGTCCGGCCTGATAGGCGGCGGCGCTGCTGGCTGCACCATTGATGGAAAGCGGCGAAAGTCCTTTCGAGCGTCGCAGGTCGTTGACCATTGGAAGCGCCGCTGCGGTCTCATCGCGGGTGCCTGAAGGTACGCCCTTGTTGGTTGGAACGGAAACGCAGGCTGAAAGAACCGAACCGGCGGAAAGCAGCACGAAACCGCGCCGTGTAAGCGTCTGGAGAGAAGTGTCGGTCATGTCAGCGGCGATAGCTCAGAAGGCGCAGGATGATGAAGACGGGAATGACGATCGTGGCGCCCAGGATCAGATAGTCGCCGATCGCCCCCAGCGCATGGAAACCGCTGCGCCACAGGTCGACGACGAAGTCGCGCGCGCCGTAAATGATGTTCCACGGCGTCAAGCCGAAGATCGCCATCAGAAAGCCGACGAGCAGTGAGACCACGAGCAGCTTCACCACCGTTCGGGCCACTGTGTCGCCCAGCAATTTGTTGACCTCACCGGCCATCAGCAAGTCTCCTGTTTTGTCCTGACATATGAAACGGACCACATCGATGCAAGTTTTTGCGCACTATATCGCGCATATCAGCCAATTCCACGAGTGCGCCATGAAATAGGACTTGAGTTTTTTTATGGCTTGAG
The DNA here is from genome assembly GCF_031453135.1 of Agrobacterium sp. SORGH_AS_0440. Lineage (NCBI taxonomy): Bacteria > Pseudomonadati > Pseudomonadota > Alphaproteobacteria > Hyphomicrobiales > Rhizobiaceae > Agrobacterium > Agrobacterium sp. SORGH_AS_0440. Next base: position 397,004 of record NZ_JAVIYR010000002.1, read on the forward strand.
AAATGACAGCGCGCATCTTCTCAGGAATCTTGAATGGCCCCAAACCAGTTTTCTTCCGGTGACGTCATTGCCGACCGCCGGGCGGACTATGCCCGCATGTTGGCGGAGGGCGGTGATTATCCCGCCGCCGCCGAACTCATGGAACAGGCGCTGGAACTAGCGCCACGGTGGACGGCGGGCTGGTTTCGCTTCGGGGAATATCACGAAAAGGCGGGGGAAACGAACAAGGCCGTGGCGGCTTACGAAAAGGTCGCCGAGATGGATGAGGAAGGGCTGTTTGCAGCCGAACTGAAGCTTGCGGTTCTCGGCGCCGCAGAAACACCGGAACAGCCGCCGAGCCGTTATGTGGAAGGGCTGTTCGACGATTATGCCGACCGTTTCGAAACTTCGCTGGTCGAAAAGCTCGATTACAGCGTGCCGCAGAAACTGGCGGAACTGATCGAGAAGGCGGCGGATGGCCGGGTATTCGACACTGTCGTCGACATCGGCTGCGGCACGGGACTCCTCGGCGTTGAAATCAGAGCCTTCGCAAAGCGGCTGGAAGGTTTCGATATTTCACAGAACATGCTTGCCAAGGCGGAGGAAAAAGATCTCTACGATCACCTCGGCCAGGCCGATCTTTCCCTCGAAGCGGAAACTTCGGGGCTCTTCACCACGACCCTGGCGCCGAAGCGCGCCAATCTCGTCGCCGCCGCCGATGTAATGATGTATCTCGGCAGTCTCGAAACCGTCATGCCCCTCGTTTCCGCCCTGTTGGCGCCCTCCGGCTTCTTTGCCTTTTCAGTTGAGGATGCGGCAGGGGAGGATGGTTTCGTTCTGCGGGAATCCCTTCGTTACGCCCATTCGAAAACCTATGTCAGCGGTCTTCTGGAACGGGCGGGTTTTGATCTCATGGAAATTCGCAAGACCACCATTCGCAAGGATGCCGGAAAACCCCTTTCCGGCATTCTTTTTCTTGCCCGCGCCAAGGTCTGAACATCTCATTTCTTTCCATTTTCTCGATAGGTCAGCCTTCCTTACGTATCCATCTTGATCGGGTTCGTTTTGCAGTGCAAAATATGAAAGAAACCGAGGGCAAAGCTTGAGAACGAGAAGCGTTTACGGCATGTGGAGTTCCGATCCGGCCAGACACGCGCCGGTGGAAGACGTGCAGGGCATCGTCACCGGCGCCATTGTCTCGGCGCTCGGCTTTTATCTGCTGAACAAGGTCGGCCTTTTGACGGGCGGGACCGCCGGTGTCGCCTTTCTCCTGCATTATGCCTTCGGCATCAGCTTCGGGCTGCTGTTCTTCCTCGTCAATCTGCCATTCTATTACCTGTCCTTCCGTCGGCTCGGCCTTGCCTTTTCCTTCAAGACATTCATCGCCATCGGCCTTGTTTCGGTGCTGACGGAAGTGGAAGCGCGCTGGATGGTGATCGACAGCATCAATCCGCTGTGGGCGGCGCTGCTCGGTGGTCTGCTGCTGGGTTACGGATTGCTGGCGCTTTATCGCCACCGCGCCAGCCTTGGCGGCATCGGCATTCTGGCCATCTATATTCAGGATCGCTTTGGCATCCGCGCCGGCCTGATCCAGCTCGCCTTCGATGCCTTCGTCATGCTCTGTGCTTTCCTCGTCATCGATCCGGTCACGGTTGTCTATTCGATCGTCGGCGCCTTTGTCCTCAACATGTTTCTGGCCATCAATCACCGTTCGGACAGATATATCGTCGTGCGCTGAGCGAGGGTGGTTGAAATCTCCCGCACTTCAGCGCAATAGCTCGGCAGGGCTTGGTATTCAGGGGACAAGGCATGGACGATACGAGCGCGCGCAGGCGTCTTAATCTTTGGGCCTCCGCGCCGGATCGTCATTCGCTGCTGGAAGACGCGCAGGGCGTTCTTGCGGGCAGCATGCTGGTATCGCTCGGCGTCACGCTGTTTTCCGCAGCCGGTCTTTTGGCGGGTGGCACGGTTGGTCTGGCGTTCCTCGTGCATTACGGCACCGACCTCAGCTTCGGTACGGTCTTCTTCCTCGTCAATCTGCCGTTTTATTATCTCGCCTTCCGCCGCCTCGGCCTCGCCTTCACGGTCAAGACCTTCTGCGCCATCGCTCTGACAGCGCTGCTGTCGGAATATATGCCCGGCTTTTTCGCCTTTCAGAGCATCAATCCGGTTGCCGCAGCACTTTTCGGCGGATTGACGGTTGCGGCGGGCATGCTGGCGCTGTTTCGTCATCGCACCAGCCTCGGCGGTTTCGGCATTCTGGCGCTTTATCTGCAGGATCGTTTCGGCTGGCGCGCCGGCCTCGTGCAGCTCGCCTTTGACGGCATGGTGCTGGCCTGCTCATTCTTCGTTGCCACACCCTTTGTCATTATCTGCTCCGTTCTCGGAGCACTGGTTATGAACCTCACGCTTGCTATCAATCACAGGAACGACCGCTACATTGCCATGTAGCGGCCGCCGGTCGCGGGTTTGCGAGGTCAGGCCGCCTTCGCAGCCGCATCAACCGGATGCTGCGAGCGGAAACCGACGGCAATACGGTTCCAGGTGTTGATGGCGCCGATGGCCACCGTAATCTTCACGATTTCCTCATCGGAGAAATGCGCTTTCAGCGTTTCGAAGGCATCGTCCGGAGCCCCGGTCTCAGCAATCTTCGTCACCGCATCCACCCAGCCGAGCAATGCGCGTTCCTGCTGTGTATAAACGGGAGATTCCCGCCACACGCTCATCAGGTTGATCCATTGTTCGGAAAGCCCGTCATGGCGGCTTTCCTTTACATGCATATCCACGCAGAAGGCACAGCCATTGATGATCGAGGCACGCAGCTTGATGAGGTGAACGAAACGGCGTTCAAGTCCGCTGCCCTGAACGTAATTTTCAAGCGCCATGACGGCCTTGAAGGCTTCGGGGGATGCTTTGGCATAGTTGATACGGGTTTTCATGGGTCTCTCCGTTGGTTGGGTCAGTTTGAAGTCATGCGTCATCGGTCCGGAAAGCGGCGAAGCTCTCCGGCGTAGATCGGTTTTTTCTTCGGAGCCTGTTTTCCAGTCTCAGCGCGCTGCTGTCTTGCGCTCGTTCAACTCCAGGAAGGCACAGCCACGCGCAGCAATCCCACCATCGTCAGTGGCGGCAAGATCGCCCAGAATATCGGCAATGGTGGTTTTGGCGAGTTCCGCCCTATAGACCTTCTCCGCCTTCAACATCGCTGCATTGATACCACAGGGCTTGGTGAAGTACCGGCCCGGCAATGGGTTTGGACCGCGTTGCCGGATTTCCGCGCAACGGAAAGCCGGCTGCGGCCCTTCAACGGCCAGAACGATGTCCAGCAGGGTGATCTTGTCAGTCGGTCGCGCCAGACGATAGCCGCCCTTCGGCCCCGGCACCGTGGCAACTATTCCCGCGCTGGACAATGATTGCAGGTGCTTCAGAAGATAGCTGGTGGAAACGCCGTGGAATTCCGCGAGCGCGGCCGCGGACAACACGCCGCCTTCGGAAAGTCCCGCCAGCATTCCCACGCTGTGAATGGCCTGTTCAACGCCGTCCCCGAGTTTCATCGGTCTTTTCCATGTCCTGTTGCTGCGCTATCATGGATATTATTTATCCATGATTCTGTTTTCCTGTCAAGCGGCCCTGTTCCGCCCTTCTTTTTCTCAGGTTTTTCACTACGTTAAAGGCGTGAAACACACCGAGCCCCCCATTTCCGGCATAGATGTCGGCACCTTGCCCCTTTCATTCCAGAAATGGTTTGTCGAAAAAGGGTGGTCTCCGCGCGCCCATCAGCTAGAGCTTATGGCGCGGGCACGGGGCGGCGAGAACATGTTGCTGATCGCGCCCACCGGTGCTGGCAAGACGTTGGGCGGCTTCATGGCCTCGCTCACCGATCTGACAGAGCGGGGCAAGATACCGCCTGGCTCCGGCTTTGTCGGCGTGCACACCCTCTACATCTCACCGCTGAAGGCGCTTGCAGTCGATATCGAGCGTAATCTCACCAAGCCCGTTTCCGAAATGGGTCTGCCGATTGTCATCGAAACCCGCACCGGCGATACGCCCCAGGCGAAACGCCAGCGCCAGAAGGTGCGCCCGCCGGATATCCTGCTGACCACACCGGAACAGGTCTCGCTGCTGCTCGCCAATAAGGAGGCCGAGCGCTTTTTCCGTGACTTGAAATATGTGGTGCTGGATGAGCTGCATTCGCTCGTCACCTCCAAACGCGGCCATCTGCTGTCGCTGGCGCTCGCCCGCGTGCGCCGGCATGCGCCCGATGTCCGTTTCATCGGCCTTTCGGCCACGGTGGCGGAGCCGATGGATTTGCGCCGTTATCTTGCACCGCAGGGGCAGGGGAAGCCGCCCGCCGGCTTGATAACCGTCGAAGGCGGTGCAAAGCCGGATATTTCCATCTTGCACACGGAAGAACGCATCCCATGGTCCGGCCATTCAGCACGTTATGCCGGAAAGGACTTATACGAAGCGTTGAAGCAGCATCGGACGACGCTGGTGTTTGTCAACACACGCTCGCAGGCGGAAAGGGTCTTTCAGGAGCTCTGGACGATCAATGACGACAATTTGCCGATCGCACTGCATCACGGCTCGCTGGATGCCGGGCAGCGCCGCAGGGTGGAAGCGGCCATGGCGGAAAACAGGTTACGTGCCGTTGTTGCCACCTCCACCCTCGATCTCGGCATAGACTGGGGTGACGTTGACCTTGTCGTGCATGTCGGCGCGCCGAAGGGCGCTAGCCGCCTCGCTCAGCGTATCGGCCGTGCCAACCACCGCATGGATGAGCCGTCAAAGGCGATTCTCGTTCCCGCCAACCGCTTCGAGGTGATGGAATGCAGGGCAGCGCTGGATGCCAACTATATCGGCGCGCAGGATACGCCGCCGATCGCCGAAGGCGCGCTTGATGTTCTCGCCCAGCACGTACTCGGCATGGCCTGTGCCGAGCCTTTCGATGCGGATGAACTTTATCGCGAAATCACCAGCGCCTCGCCCTATGCCGACCTGCCGCGTGCCACCTTCGATCGGGTGGTGGATTTTACTGCCACCGGCGGCTACGCGCTGCGCACCTATGAACGTTATGCCCGCATCCGCCAGATGAAGGACGGTCGCTGGCGCGTGTCCAATCCGGCGGTAGCGCAGCAATATCGCCTCAACCTCGGCACCATCGTCGAGGCGGCGGAACTCAATGTCCGCATGGTCAAGCGCAATGCCAAGGGCACGGTCGGTCGCGGTGGCATGTCGCTCGGCAAGGTCGAGGAATATTTCCTAGAGCAGCTGGTGCAGGGCGATACTTTTCTCTTTGCCGGCAAGGTGCTGCGGTTCGAGGGCATCAGGGAGAATGAATGCTTGGTCTCACAGGCCTTTTCCATGGATCCGAAGATACCCTCCTATGCCGGTGGCAAATTTCCGCTTTCCACCTACCTGGCAGATCAAGTGCGCTCCATGCTGGCAGACCCGACACGGTGGCATGCCCTGCCGGATCAGGTTCGCGACTGGCTGGCAATCCAGAAGGAGAAGTCGATCATTCCCAAGCGCGACGAGCTATTGGTGGAGACCTTCCCTTTCCGCAAGCGCTTCTTCATGGTCATGTATCCCTTCGAGGGACGGCTGGCGCATCAGACACTCGGCATGCTTCTGACGCGGCGGCTGGAGCGGGCCGGGGCAAAACCGATGGGTTTCGTCGCCACCGATTATTCGCTGGCCATCTGGGCCATGGAGGATATCGGCATGCGGCTGAAGTCTCGCCGCCTGTCGCTGGCCGACCTTCTCGATGAGGACATGCTTGGCGACGATCTGGAAGCATGGCTTGACGAATCCTTCATGCTGAAACGCACCTTCCGCAATTGCGCAGTCATTTCCGGGCTGATCGAACGCCGCCATCCCGGCAAGGAAAAGACCGGACGGCAGGTCACGGTGTCCGCCGATCTTATTTATGACGTTCTTCGCAGCCATGAGCCGGATCATATCCTGCTGGAAGCGACGCGACGCGATGCCGCAGCAGGACTTTTGGATATTGGCCGCCTTGGCGATATGCTGAAGCGAATCAAGGGACACACCACGCATCGCGCGCTGGAGCACGTTTCGCCCCTCGCCGTTCCGGTCATGCTGGAAATCGGCCGGGAGACGGTGGCGGGCGAAGCGATGGACGATGTGCTGGCGGAAGCTGCCGATGAGCTGATCGCCGAGGCCATGTCCTGAAATATGCCCATGTGCTGAAGTATGCATTGAAGGAACAACGATAAAAGTGCTGAGCCGGCTGACATTGAGCGACAGGTTTTCCAACGGCTTCGAATGCCTGGGCAGCGAGACCGCCATCAACGGCGTTTCCGCCTGGTGCGACCCTTTGGGTGGGCTCTACCTGCCCGACCTGTCGCTGCTCGTCGTTTCCGACCTGCATCTGGAAAAGGGTGCGGCTTTTGCAAGGCGTGGACGCATGCTGCCGCCCTATGACACCATCGCCACCCTCAAGATACTGTCTTCCCTCGTCAGCCGCTACGATCCGAAGATCGTCGTCAGCCTCGGCGACAATTTTCATGATCGCGTCGGCTCCCAGCACCTGCCGCTGCCGTTGCGCGAACTTATCCGCGAGATGGCCCGCGGTCGCGAATGGATATGGATCAACGGCAACCACGACCCCGATGGCACGGTCGATCTGCCGGGTTCTTCGGTGGATGAGATGTTTTACGGCAATCTCGTTTTCCGCCACGAACCTAAGCCGGGCGATGCGGCCGGTGAAATCGCCGGTCACCTGCACCCCTCCGCCACTGTGCGACGCCGCGAGAAGACGGTGCGGCGGCCCTGTTTCGCCACCGATGGTTCGCGTCTGTTGATGCCGGCATTCGGGGTGTTGAGCGGCGGGCTGGATTTACGCCACAAGGCAATGCGCGGCCTGTTCGATCATGCCGCTCTCGTCGCGCATCTGATGGGGAGAGATCGCATCTACTCGGTGCGGTTTTCCAGTCTGCTCGGCTGAGATTTTAGCGCAGCCTATTGGCGGTAGACCAATACCGGTATCTTCGAATTCTTCAGCACCTTGGCGGTCACACTGCCGAGCAGCATCTCGACGAAACTCCTGCGCCGGTGCGAGGCCATGGCGATGAGATCGCAGCCGGTCTTGTCGGCTATTTCGATGATCGCCTCGTCCGGCCGCCCCGCCCGCGCCAGCAGGGCCTCGCAATCCAGCCCCATGGCGGTGGCATGCGCCTGCGTATCGCGAAGCAGATGCTCCGCCTCTTCGCAACGGTGGAATTCCTCTTCGGCAATGGCGGCAATGTCCTCGACATCGCTGGCAATCACATGAAAGGGTTCCGATACCGTCACCACGGTCACCTTTGCGCCTGCCTCCTTGGCGAGAGCGAACCCTTGGTCGATTGCGATCTGCGCCAGCGGCGAACCATCGGTGGGAATGAGAATGTGCTTGAACATGACATTTCTCCTTTTCATCCCCGTTACAACCGCACTTGCCGCCATCAGCTGCGTGCGTTTGTAACGCCTTGAATTTTACAGCAAACCCCGGAAGGAAGCGAATGCTATCTTTGCCAGTGCGGGTGGCAGACGCTCTCTTTTGCGCGATTGAAAACGCTCAGTCCTTGCGGAAGATGATGCTGGCGCCCCAGCCGGTGACGACGGCGAGCAGAACGCAAAGCGCGCCGTAAGCAAGCGGCGTCTGATGCGCGGCATCGGTGATCGCCTGTTCCATGCCGGTCTTGACGACGCGCAGTTTTAATTCGCGCTGGGCGATGAATTTGCCGCTCTTGAAGAGATAGGCGCGCGCCGTGTGCACCCCGTTCGGCACGTTGGCGGGCAGGCGCAAGGTCGCCCAAAACAGGCCCGTGCGTTCCAGCCGCACCCCTGTCGTGTCATTGCGGTAGATGCCGCTCGAAAGCTTGAGCCGACGATAGGCCTCCTGAAAATCGAAGACATTGTCGGGCACGCCCGAAAAGACAGCGCTTTTGAGCGACAGATGGTCGACGCCGAGCCCCATGGCGCGCAGCGTTCCGGGGGAGGCGACATCGCTGATATTGCGGGTGCTGGCCATGGAGTAGGATTCCGGCAGCGGCGTGAAGGTGATGGCGCTGGTATTGATCCAGATGCCTGCCACACGCTCCTTCTTGCGCACGGTCATGTAGTCGCTCGGCCCTTCCAGCGTCACCACGATATCATATTGCCCGATGGCCAGTAGCAGCTGGTCGGTATTGTTGAGTGCGCCGAAGAGGGTGAAATCCGCCCCGCGAAAATCCGAGGCTATCGGAATTTCCGTCGTCGAAGCGCCGATTTCGATGTTTTCCTGCAGGGGGCGCTGCTGCGGACCCGGCGGCAGCGCAAGCGGCGGCGTCTGGGCGGAAGCAGTTTGCCCGAAGGCAAGACAGGAGAGCAGGGCAAGGGCGGCAAGCAACAAATGGCGGGTCAATAACCTAACCCCCCGACGGCGACCGAAAACAGATCTTCCGGCCGCACCACCAGCGATACCGCAAGGCGAAGGGCGACGGCGAGGACAAGAAGCGCCAGCAGCGCACGCAGCTGTTCGCCGCGCAGTTTCTGGCCGACGCGTACACCATATTGCGCGCCGATGACGCCAGCCACCATCAGGATGAAGGCCAGCACCACATCGACGGAGTAGTTGGTCGCTGCCTGTACGACGGTCGTGTATGCGGTGACGAAAATGATCTGGAACAGTGAGGTGCCGACAACCACACTGGTGGGAATGCGTAACAGATAGATCATCGCCGGCACCATGATGAAACCGCCGCCCACACCCATGATAGAGGTGAGTATGCCGATGCCGAAACCGAGCGTGACGACTGGAATGATGCTGAGATAGATCTTCGATTTCTTGAACCGCATTTTCAGCGGCAGGCGGTGTACCCAGTTGTGGTGTCCCGGCCGGCGCAGCGTCACCGTCTCGTTGCGGGCGGCGCGGCGAAGTGCCGAAATGCTTTCCTTCAGCATCAACCCGCCTACGGTGCCGAGCAGGATGACGTAGAGCAGCGAAACGATGAGATCGAGCTGGCCGATGCTGCGCAGGAAGGAGAATATCCACACGCCGACCGTCGCCCCCAGGAGGCCGCCGACGAGCAGAACGCTGCCGAGCTTGACGTCGAGGGTTCCACGCCGGAAATGGGTGATCGAGCCTGAAACGGAGGAGGCCACCACCTGGTTGGCGCCCGTCGCCACGGCCACGACTGGCGGAATATTGTAGAAAATCAGCAGCGGGGTGATCAAAAAGCCACCGCCCACACCGAACATGCCGGACAAAAAACCGACGGCCGCGCCCATGCCGAGAATGATGAAAATATTCACCGACAGTTCTGCGATCGGCAGATAGACAGTCACGGCTCGGACCTCGGGCAAATGGTTCCGGGCGGCATGGCTTGTCCGGTGAGGGGGCCTTGCCGCGATTTACACTTTCTGTCTGAAAAGACCGGGCATGCCCAGCCTTCATCCGTCATGCCCGCGAGGGCCTAACCTGTCAACATTCAACGGTAAATACGTTGATAATTTGGAAAGATAGAGGTCTGGCGAAGGCAGCCGCCCACATTCCTGTAAGGCGTTGCAAAAAAGCGGCCGGGGGGCCGCTTTTTGGGTTTCAGAACCATTATTTATTGCGGGCGAGAAGCGCTGTCACCAGTTCGTTGGTAATGCGCCCGTCCGGGGTCTGGCCCACGGATTTCTGAAAGTCCTTGATGGCCGTCACGGTGTTCTTGCCGAGCTTGCCGTCCGGCTGCCCGGCATCGAAGCCGTTCTTGTTGAGGATCGCCTGAATGTTGCGGATCGCCTTTTCCATGTCCACGGAGGCGGTTTTCACGCCTTCCTTGCCAGCCCACTCTTCCGGCGGGTTGACGCTGTTGGCATCTTCCGAAAGCGGCTTGACCTTCCACGCCTCCACCTTGGCCTTGGCGCTCTGGAGCTGCTGCGGGTTCAAGGCCCCCGCCACTTCGTCGCGCTTCTGGGCGGCATCGGCATCGCCATCCTTGGCGGCAATGGCGAACCACTTGTAAGATTCCTCGATGTCCTGCTTAACCCCGCTGCCGCGGGCATAAAGAATGGCGAGGTTGAACTGGCTGTCGCGGACGCCGAGTTCGGAGGCCTTGATGAACCACTGCGCGGCGGCAGCAAAATCCGGCTGGCCAGCCGCGTCGGAAGCGAGCAGGACGGCAAGATTGTGCATGGCGCCCGCATTGCCCTGTTCGGCGGCCAGCGTGTAATAGCGCTTCGCTTCCGGAAGGTTGCGTTCGACGCCGTTCGCCTTCTCGTAGAGATTGGCGAGACGATATTGCGCGGGCGCAAGACCGCGATCGGCAGCCAGCTTGTACCACTTCGCGGCTTCGGCACGGTCGGCGGCAACGCCGCGACCGTCGGTGTAGCGGGCTGCGATTTCGAAAAGCGCCTGCGTGTCGCCCTTGGCGGCGGCTTCAGCAAGCGATGCGGGCTCTATCCCGGCGGGAACGACGATGGCGCCGTCGGCGGGAGCGGCCGTGAAGACGGCCTCAGCCGGTTTCGGCGGTTCCGCCTGCGCGACGGTGCCGGACTTTGCGGGATCCACGGCGGGAACATCGGCGACCGGCGGCTCCTCGGGTAGCGGCGCACCGCCAATGGTCCGGTGGTCAATGGTATTCTGTGCCGGAGCGGAGTTCTCGATGCTATCGGCCGGGGCTGCCTGCTCGGATCCGATCGCGAGGTCAGACGGTATGGTGACGGCCTTGTCGCCGGTTTCGGGAAGGGCGGAAACCGGTGCATTGTCCATCTTCTGTTCAATCACCGGCGCCGGGGCTTCCGTGCCGCTGATCATTGTCTTGACGAGAGGCATGGCCATCATCGCCAGAAGGATCGCGCCGATACCGAGCAGCAGCGGCCTGCGATAACGCGAAAGAGCCGAAGTTTCGGTCTTTCTTTTCTTTTTGCCGGTTTCAAGCTTTTCCGGCGCTGTTTCCATCGCGGCGGCCTGCGCGGCACGGCGGGCGGCGGCGATAAAGTCCGTCCGTCCTTCCGCGTCCACGGCCTTGCCGGTGGCGGCCACCTGGCTGGCGCGCACGCGTTCCAGGATTTTCTTGATATCAGGCGCGCCCGAACCGGGCTCCAGGAGTTCGTTCTCCTGACCGGCTGGCAGAACGTCGATCGGATCAAGCGACGGGGCAGGCTCAACCTGGGTGCGGGCGGAAGAGGCCGATACGGGTTCTTCCTTGGTCTTTGCGGGCTTCGCCGTGCTTGTTTTGAAGCGCTTCGTCAGCCCGGCGAGCAGGCTCGTTTTCTCTGCTTTTGCGGGCTTGACGGCAGCGGGCGGCACGATGGCGGTCGCGTCGTTGTCGCTGACATCCTCAAGAATGGCCTGCTCTTCGGCTATATAGCCTTCTTCCGGGAATATGGCGGCCGGCATCGCGACATCTTCGCGGCCTGCGGCAACAGCCTGCTGTGCAACGTGACGGGTGGGCTCTTCGCGGTAGGACGGTCCGTTGTCGAGATTATCCAGGCGGCCGGCAATCTGCACCAGCGTTTCGTGCAGTGCTTCGAAGGTGCGGTGCGTGCGCTCTTCGGTGTTGCGGCTCAGCGCTTCAAGGTTGCGCAAATCGGCCGCGAGATCGGTCAGCATCGACATGTCGTCGATGTTCGCGCCAGCCGAGAGGTTGTTGCGGGTATAGGCGTCGAGAACGGCCTCGGCTGCCTGCCGGGCCGCTTCGATGATATATTCGTCGTTCGAAGCCATATAGTCTTCGATCGCCGCCATGCGCGCATCGAGTTCAGGCGACATGCCTGCGGCCTGCATCTGCACCGGCTGGCTGATCAGCGTCGAGAGATGGGCGATCTGGTTTTCAAGGCTCGCCAGCGCATGGCTGTCAGCGGGGGCGGCATGGGCGGTCTCATCCAGTCGCGCGGCGATAGTGCCAAGCCGCTCTTCCAGGCGCGAAAAGGCGCTTTCACTGAGGTCCGATGCCAGCTGCGGCTGGCTATAGCGATAATCGAGCTCCTCGATCTGCCGAGAGAGCGTGTCGAGCCGTTCGGCCAGACCCTCATTGACGGTGCCGTGGTCGAGCGCATCGATCTTGCGGGAAATGTCGCTGAGGAAAGACGTCAGCTCCGCCTGTTGCGAAGGGCGCTGCGACCGTTCCAGAAGCAGTGAAAGCTGGTCCAGTCGCTCATGCAGTTGCGCTGCATCGCGCGCGGTGCTCAGCTCATCGATCTTGCCGGCCAGCGCTTCAAGGCGCGTAGTAAGATCAACGGAGGGTTCCGGTTTTGCAGCGGCGAGGCGGTTGATATCACCGAGCTGTTCGGCGAGGCCGTTCAGGCGGTTTTCCAGTCGCTGGGCGAGCGCATTGTCGGTTGCCTGCGCATTGGCGCGTGTGCCGGTCGCCGCAATGGCGCGGCTGATTTCGTCCAGCCGCTGATCGAGACCGGAAAACTGTTCGCTGAAGACCGCTTCATTCGGCTGCATGTGCTTGCCGAGTTGCTCGACCGCGCTGGCGATCGCGATCAGCTTCTCCTCGAGCACGCGAACGGCCGGATTGTTGCTCATGCCGCCGAGTTGCGTCTTGATGTCATCGAGACGATAAGCGAGCGAGACGATTTCATCCTGAAGGGCGCCGGCATCGAAACCGCGCAGCGTGTCTTCCACATTGTTCCAGCGGCTTTCGATCCGATGGACGCTGTCTTCGCGCGCCAGCTGGTCAATGGTGAGGCGCAGGTCCTCGAATTCGTTGCGCAGCGCATAGACATCCGGAGATGCCAGATTGCCGAGCTGGTCGATGCTTCCGGCAAGCCGTGCGATGTCATCGCGCAGATCGCCGATGAATTGCTGGTCTTCCGCCGCGGCGCGGATATTGCGGATTTCCGCGCGCAGTCCCTGCGCCTCCCGCGCAACGCCCTCGGCAATATCGTGCTTCAATTCGTGGCGAAGGTTGACGAGTGCCTGCGCGATTTCCTGCAGGGCCGCGTCATTGCGTGGCTCCTGATAGGGCGGGATGGCGCGTGCGCGCGGTGCGGCCTGAGGAGCCGGCTGGGGCTCCCTCTGCCGATATTCCGGCGCGAGCGGCCGTGTGATCGTGCGTTCCGCGCGGGCGGCAGGTTCCTGCGGTCGCTGGAAGCTGGTCTCCAGCAGACGCTGGCGCTGGCGTATTTCGTTGACGGGATCAAGTTGCGGTGGCGTCACGCTTGTGCGTGGCTCGCGTGGTGCGGCATAGGTTTCGCTCTTTGTTTCCGGCGGGGCGCCAGCGGCCCGCTGGTCGCGCGGAAACTTCTGGCTCATCAACCCTTCGATGCGGGCTTCAAGGCCTTCAATGGTGCGATTGAGAGCATCAAGCGACGACCTGTCGCTTGGCTGTTGGGTTTTCGATCGCAATCCGTTCATCTTTTCGCTCGCTTCGCTTCCGCCCGCCGTGCCCGGTTATCTGTCGCGACGTTGCCTGTTTGGACACGCCGTCGCCGCAACATGCAGCAATTCTAGAGCCGGTATTTGCCCCCGTGGAGGAAAATGCGCCGATGAACGAAGCAGTTACCTCCATCGGGAGAATTCACGAAACGTGGTAAAGAAGTGGTTAACCAAGGTCGGAATTTTTTAACTTTTGCGATGCAGGCCGAGCCCCGGGGCGGTGCGGAGGACAATTACGCAAAAAGGGAGAGCTATAACCCCATGGAATTTATTTGACGTTTACGCGCACGTCAAATATTGTCACGTCATATCGGCCGGATTATCTCCGGCGCCCACGATGCGGAGGAACATCGGTAATGCCTGTTTACAAGGCCCCAGTTAAGGACACGCTTTTTATCCTGAATGACGTTCTCGGCTTGGAGCGGTATAACAACCTGCCCGGCTTCGAGGATGCGACGCCCGACATGATCGAGGCAATCACCGGCGAAGCGGCAAAGCTTGCCGAGGAACGGCTTTTCCCACTCAATCTTTCCGGCGACCAGCAGGGTTGCAAGCGCGCCGATGACGGTTCTGTCTCCGTGCCCGATGGTTTCAAGGAAGCCTATGACGCCTATTGCGAAGGCGGCTGGATCGGCCTTGCCGTTCCCCAGGAATTTGGCGGGCAGGGCCTGCCCTATACGCTGCATGCGGCGATCGGCGAATATATGTCTTCCGCCAACCTGTCCTTGATGATGTATCCCGGCCTGACACAGGGCGCTATTGCCGCCGTTCTCGTTCACGGTACTCCGGAGCAGAAGCAGACCTATCTGCCGAAAATGGTCGAAGGTATCTGGTCCGGCACCATGAACCTCACCGAACCCCATTGCGGCACCGACCTCGGTCTCCTGCGCACCAAGGCGGTGCCGCAGGGAGACGGCACTTACAAGATTTCCGGCCAGAAGATCTTCATCTCGGCTGGTGAACATTCCATGACCGATAATATCGTCCATCTGGTGCTCGCCCGCATCGAGGGCGCACCTGAAGGCACGAAGGGTATTTCGCTTTTCATCGTGCCGAAATTCCTGGTCAAGGAAGACGGCACGCCCGGTGAGCGCAACGGCGTCACCTGTGGTGCGATCGAGCACAAGATGGGTATTCACGGCAACGCCACCTGCGTCATGAATTACGATGATGCGACGGGTTATCTGCTCGGTGCGGAAAACAAGGGCCTTTCGGCCATGTTCGTGATGATGAACGAAGCGCGCCTCGGCGTCGGCCTGCAGGGGCTTTCCGTGGGCGAAATCGCCTATCAGAATGCGGTGGAATATGCCCGTGAGCGTATTCAGGGCCGTTCGCTTTCCGGCGCGAAATTCCCGGACAAGAAGGCCGATCCGATCATCGTGCACCCGGATATCCGCCGCACGCTGATGACCGTCAAGGCCTATAACGAGGCTGGCCGCGCTTTCCTTTTGTGGACGGCGCTGCAATCCGACATCGCCCACCGCTCGACCGATGAGAAGGAGCGGCAGGCGGCAGACGACCTGCTCGGTCTCGTCACGCCGATCCTCAAGGGCGTTTTGACGGACAAGGGCTTCGACCACGCCGTGATGGCGCAGCAGGTCTTTGGCGGTCACGGCTACATCGAAGAACATGGCATGAGCCAATATGTCCGCGATGCGCGCATCACCATGATCTATGAGGGCGCTAACGGCATTCAGGCGCTTGATTTGGTGGGCCGCAAGCTCGGCATGAATGGCGGCCGCGCCGTGATGGCGCTGTTCAAGGAAATCGGCGATTTCTGCGAGGAAAACCGCGGCGATGAAAAGCTCAGCCTCTACACCAAGGGTTTGAAGAAGGGCTTGAACGACCTTCAGGCCGCAACCATGTGGTTCATGCAGAACGCCATGGCCAAGCCCGACAATGCCGGTGCCGGTTCGACCGACTACATGCATCTCTTCGGCATCGTGGTGCTGGGTTACATGCAGGCGCGCATGGCGAAAGCCGCCAGCGAAGCGCTTGCGGCAGGCAGCGCTTCGGATGAGGATTACCTCAAGACCAAGCTTGTCACGGCGAAGTTTTACATGGAGCGCATCATGCCGGAAACGGCGCTGCGCAAGGCCCGCATCGAAACCGGGGCGGACACCATGATGGAACTGGCCGCGGAAGCATTCTGAGAACGAGGGTTCCAATGGTCACGAAGGCAGATCTAACAGATTGGGTAGTCGAGGCGCTTAAGGCGAATAAAGGCGAAGGATCAATTTTGTATGTAGCCAAGTACATTTGGGACCACCATGAAAAGGACCTGCGCGGGCACGATCTTTTTTATTCGTGGCAATACGACATGCGTTGGGCGGCGACGGAGTTGAGAAAAAAGGGACGCCTTGTTGCCGCTGATGATGATCGCCGAGGAAAATGGACGCTGAGATGAGTTTGATGCACTGAGAATACGGTGCAAGGGAGAGAGTTTATGACCGACGTATTTATCTACGACCATGTCCGCACCCCGCGCGGACGCGGCAAGAAGGATGGCAGCCTGCATGAGGTGCCATCCGTTCGCCTTGCCGCCAAGACGCTGGAAGCCATCCGCGACCGCAACGGGCTCGACACTTCCGCTGTCGATGACATCATCATGGGCTGCGTCGATCCTGTCATGGATGCCGGCGCCGTCATCCCCAAGGCCGCCGCCTTCGAGGCCGGTTACTCCAACAAGGCGCCGGGTATGCAGATCTCGCGCTTCTGCGCCTCCGGTCTCGATGCCATCAACTTCGCAGCCGGCAAGGTCAAAGCCGGTTCGGACGATATCGTCATCGCCGGCGGTGTCGAAAGCATGTCGCGCGTCGGTATGGGCATGTCGGGCGGCGCCTGGTACATGGACCCCTCGGTCAACTTTCCGGCCTTCTTCATGCCGCAGGGCGTGTCGGCCGATCTGATCGCCACGAAATACGGTTTCTCCCGTGACGACGTCGACGCCTATGCCGTCGAAAGCCAGAAGCGCGCCGCGCACGCCTGGGAAAAGGGCTATTTCAACAGGTCGGTCATTCCGGTGAAGGACCAGAACGGCCTGACGATCCTTGACCGCGACGAGCACATGCGTCCCGGCACCGATATGCAGGCGCTGGCTTCGCTCAACCCGTCCTTCCAGATGCCCGGCGAAATGGGCGGCTTCGAAGCTGTCGGCATCATGGCCCACCCGGAAGTGGAGCGGATCAACTACGTCCACCACGCCGGCAACTCATCCGGCATCGTTGATGGTGCTGCCGCCGTGCTGGTTGGTTCGAAAGCGGGCGGCGAGGCAATGGGGATGAAACCGCGTGCCCGTATCAAGGCCTTCGCCAATATCGGCTCCGACCCGGCGCTGATGCTTACCGGCCCGGTGGATGTTACCGAAAAGCTTCTGAAGAAGACCGGCATGTCGCTTGCCGATATCGATCTCTTCGAACTCAACGAAGCCTTCGCCGCCGTGGTCCTGCGCTACATGCAGGCTTTCGACATCGACCACGACCGGATGAACGTCAATGGCGGCGCAATCGCCATGGGTCATCCGCTGGGTGCAACCGGCGCGATGATCCTCGGTACGGTGCTGGATGAGCTGGAACGGCGCGATCTGAACACCGCGCTCGTCACGCTTTGCATCGGTGCAGGCATGGGTACAGCAACCGTCATCGAGCGGGTTTAAGGCAGCGGCTACGGCCCGCTTCCGTCATCCTCGGGCTTGACCCGAGGATCTATCCCCGGTGCTTGGATCGTCGGGTCAAGCCCGAGGATGACGAGGAAAGAGAAGCGGCCATTACGATTCAGGGAAGAGGAATCCCAAATGAGCACTTACACCAATTTCACCATCGAGACGGACGCAGACGGCATTGCCCTCGTCACCTGGGACATGCCGGAAAAGTCCATGAACGTCTTCACGTCAGAGGTGATGGACGAGTTGAACGCCATTCTCGACGCCACCGTCGCCGATAGCGCCGTCAAGGGCGTCGTCTTCACGTCGGGCAAAAGCACCTTTTCCGGCGGCGCCGATCTGTCGATGATCAAGTCGATGTTCTCCTTCTACAATGACGAGAAGACGAAGAACCCGGATCAGGCGGCAGCAAAGCTGTTCGAGCTGGTGGGCCGCATGACCGGCCTGTTCCGCAAGATCGAGACCAACGGCAAGCCCTGGGTCTCCGCCATCAACGGCACCTGCATGGGGGGCGCTTTCGAACTGTCACTCGCCTGCCACGGCCGCGTGGCCTCCAGCGCCAAGAGCCTCAAGATTGCACTGCCGGAAGTCAAGGTCGGCATCTTTCCAGGTGCTGGCGGCACCCAGCGCGTCTCGCGCCTGACCGATGCACAATCTGCCTTGCAGATGATGACGACAGGCCAGTCGCTGACCGGTGCGCGCGCCAAGGCCATGGGGCTGGTGCACCAGGTAGTCGAGCCGGATCAGCTGGTCGCAACTGCAAAACAGATGATCAAGGACGGCCTGAAGCCGGTCGCGCCGTGGGATGAAAAGGGCTTCAAGGCCCCCGGCGGCGGCATCTGGACGCCTGCGGCTGCCCAGCTGTGGCCCGCCGCTCCGGCGATCCTCCGCCGCGAAAGTGCCGGCAATTATCCGGCCGCACTCGCCATCCTCAAATGCGTTTATGAAGGGCTGCAATTGCCCTTCGATACGGCGCTGAAGGTAGAGCAGCGTTATTTCACCGAAATCCTTCGCTCGAAGGAAGCCTTCGGCATGATCCGCTCGCTGTTCATTTCCATGCAGGAGCTGGGCAAGGGCGCACGCCGCCCGGCCGGCCAGCCGAAGACGGAGTTCAAGAAGGTCGGCGTCGTTGGCGCGGGCTTCATGGGGGCGGCCGTCGCTTACGTCACCGCCGCAGCGGGTATTCCCGTCACGCTGGTGGATCGCGATCAGGAAGCCGCAGACAAGGGCAAGGGCCATTGCGAGGAAAGCGTCAAGGCCGCCATCGGCAAGGGCAGGCTGACGCAGGATGAAGGCAAGGCCCTGCTCGATCTCGTCACCCCAACAACGGATTACACTGCATTGTCTGATGCGGATCTCGTCATCGAAGCCGTCTTTGAAGACCGCGACGTGAAGAAAGCCGTCATCGAAGCCGTGGAAGCCGTTTTGCCCGAAGGCGCAATCTTTGCCTCCAACACGTCCACCTTGCCAATCACGGGGCTGGCAAAGAACTCCAGGCGTCCGACCGATTTCATCGGCATCCACTTCTTCTCGCCGGTCGAGAAGATGATGCTGACGGAAGTGATCCTCGGCAAGGAAACCGGCGACAAGGCGCTCGCCGTCGCACTTGATTATGTGGCCAAGATCAAGAAGACCCCGATCGTCGTCAACGACACCCGCGGCTTCTTCGTCAATCGCTGCGTGCTGCGTTACATGGCCGAAAGCTACGACATGCTGATCGAAGGCGTGCCGCCCGCAATGATCGAAAATGCCGCGAAATTCGCCGGCATGCCGGTGGGCCCCTTGGCGTTGAACGACGAAGTGGCCATCGATCTTTCCTACAAGATCCTGAAAGCCACCGTGGCCGATCTCGGCGAAAAGGCGGTCGATCCGCGCCATATGGAGCTGGTGAAGAAGCTGGTGGAAGGCGAGGGCCGCTTTGGCCGTAAGAACGCCAAGGGCTTTTACGACTACCCGCCAAAGCCCGCCAAGAAGTCCCTCTGGCCTGGCCTGAAGGACCTCTATCCGCAGCAGAAGCCTGAAGACGTGGATATGGAGGTGCTGAAGCAGCGCTTCCTCGTCACCGTGGCGCTGGAAGCCGCCCGCACGGTGGAAGAAGGCATCGTCACCGATCCGCGTGAGGCGGATGTCGGTTCCATCCTCGGTTTCGGCTTCGCGCCCTATACCGGAGGCGCGCTGTCCTACATTGACGGCATGGGCGTGAAGAGCTTCGTGGCGCTCGCCGAAAAGCTCAGCGAGACATACGGACCGCGCTTCCAGCCAACGCCGCTGCTGAAGGATATGGCCGCCAAGGGCGAGACCTTCTACGGTCGCTTCGATCCCTATGCCAGCGCCGCGAAGGCGGCCTGAGGCTCCAGCGAGATGATTGAACAGGCCCTTCGGGGCCTGTTTTATTATGCCTGTCTACCCGCTTTCCATGCATCCTTTGCTGGGCTGAGGCGTTGAAAAGTCTGACCGGGCAAAAGCGCCCGCCGCCGCAATTCAGCACGCCTCAGGAGACAGCGATGAAAGCACCACTGCGATCCCACGGTTTCGATAAGCCATCAGACCTGGACGACGAGTTGGCCGAACTGGACGAAGAGGCGGAAGCCGTGGCCGCCGAAGAGACGGTGGAAAAAATCGCAGCCAGGAGGACACCTGCCGCCAATACCGTCGACCCGGCGCTGCGTGCCGAACTGGACGAACTTCGCCAACAGGTCGAAAAGATCCGGCGTGATGTCAAGCGGCTTGAGGCGGCCGAGATGTCCCGCCACAGGCCCGCACAGCCCCACCATGAGCGCGACCGCGAGAATTCTCGCCTGATGACGGTCGTGCGCTCCGTAGCCGTCACCTCGCTTGCAAGCCGCATCTTTGCGTCTTCGCCCGTCATGGCGGCGCTGGTAGCCGTGGTGCCTTTCGCGCTTGGTTTCGCAGCACGGCGCGGCGAAGGGGCATAGCCCCACCTGCCATGCTGCGCCCGCCACCGGCCGGGATCGGTCCCTCGCAAACATGACGGCGGGCAAATGCGCTCTGGCATCAGTAGGCCATACAGTGAGTTTTGCTGCGTGAACCGGCCTTCGCCCTGCGCTCTTTCCAGCCATCCACAGGCGCCGTGAAAAAACTGTCAAAAAACTTCGGAAGGGCGCTTGCCATGTTCGAACAAGATGTTATAACCCCGCTCACTTTCGGGGCGCAAACGACCCCGACCGCGAAAAGCGGAGGTTCTTCAAGGACCTGAAGTGCCCGGATAGCTCAGTTGGTAGAGCAGCGGATTGAAAATCCGCGTGTCGGTGGTTCAAATCCGCCTCCGGGCACCATTAATTTCAAGGACTTAGCTCCTATTTATCCCAAAAACGCAGTTGCAACACGTTGCAAAGAAATCTCAATGATTTCAATGGATGCAACGTGTTGCAAATGAATACATGCAACACGTTTGGAACACGTTTTGCAGAATTAACGGCCAGCGGGCGGAAGCAAGTCTAGGCTCCGTGATCCGGGTGGTGCGGCGGATATGCCCCGCTGGCCTTTTATAAAAGACCGGGTCGCTAAGAAGCGCACGCCGGCAAGTCGGCCAGCCGCATGAACAAGGCTGGCATGAAAACTGGTGGCCCTGGGATGACTCGAACATCCACCCGCGATTTAGAAGATCGCGATCTATCCTGTTGAATTACAGGGCCTTGGTACGTCAGGAGCGCTGTTTCGCAGCCTTCACGGCTTCGGCCCACTCGTCCTTGCGAAGACGCTGCAGATCGTTCAGAGCGGCCGCAATGGCGGGTTGCTCATCTGTGTATTCACCGTGCGGGCATTCCACGAGAAGCGACGCATGCCGAAGCTTGCCGGCCACGTCCGCCTCACATGTCACTGGCGCGTTGATTATGGCGTCAGAGATAATCCAAGCGGCCTCGCTGAGCTTATCGCAAGCATCATCCGGCATCTCGCCGTGACGGGCGCCAGCAGTGTGGAGTTCCGCGAAGAGGGCGGACATGCGGGTGATGAATGATTCTGGCATGCCTTCGGCGCTCGCCGTTATGACGTTGTTTACCATGATCTCGGTTCCGTGTTGCTTTTGTGTCGCTGCGTTTGTACTGTGTACATATGAAGCCACACGAAATTAACCGTGTCAACATATATTTGTACAGGGTACCAAAAATGAACGCCACTCAGCTCAAAATGGCCCGAGTCGGACTCGGTTGGGGGGTTCGCGACCTTGCTGAAAAGGCTGGGATTACCGCCAACACGGTTACGCGGATCGAGAACGGATCTGACGCGAAGACCTCAACAATACACCTTCTTCAGACGGCTTTAGAAATCGGCGAAGAGATCGAACCGGGTAAATGGCGTTTCGCCGAATTCGTTGAGCCTGACGGCGTTCGCATACGGCTTGGCGGCGATCCGGACGCCGAGCGTGGGGCGGTTGTCCATAAGCCAATATGACGTCAGGCTTGACCCACGACCAGGAGCCGTCCTAACTTACCTCTGCGGCCACCACCCGCAGGCTCCCCACCTGCCACCACCGAACGGGAAATTGTTCAACGCGCCTTGTGCGCATCAGGTCGGTGGTATGATCCTAGATCTCGAAGACAAAATTTACACAGCGGATGAAGTTGCGGATTTGCTGCGACTTACAAATAGGGCGGTGATCAAGCTTGCCAAGGCGCACGGTTGTTGCTCGCGCTATGGTCGCTCCTACCTTTTCTCAAAGGCTGATGTTTTGGCGATATGGGAGGTGCTGCGGGAGCCGATGAACGAGTCGAAGACAAAGCTGCGCGATGTGGCGCTGTCAGGTCGCCAACTGGAGGAGAGCCTGATGAAGCTATCCGGAAAGAAGCGTAAAAAGAGTAGATCCAATGTCTGAACCGCCACGCCTCATTGGTCGCAAAGAAGCGGCCGCGTATCTCGGGATCGCAGAGTCCACGTTTTCAATGTGGGTTGCCACACACAAGATGCCTCCGACTATCCCAGGGACGAGAAAATGGGACAAGCGCGCGATCGATACCAAGCTGGACGAAATCAGCGGTTTGACGACCCTTCACGACACAAATGTTTTCGGCGAGCTCGACGAACTAGAGGAATGGCGGGAGCAACAAAAGCAACGAGACAAACACAGGCCGCTTTATGGCTTAGACGCTCGGAAAAAGGACATTCTCCGCTTCCTTTTCGACTACCCGCATGTCGACAGCGTCGATCAGATTCCGAGGGCCGGTGAGACTACCATGGCGCAGTTGAGCGAAATTGGCTTGGTCCGTACCGCTGGGAGAGATCATCGAGGGAGGCCGAAGTGGTCAATCACCGAAGAGGGCAGGAATGAGATACGCCGAATAGACACTTGGACTAACTGGTCTTCCAAGTGAACGTCATTCAATCTTTATGGCTGTCGAAGAGAGCGTTAACGATGATCGCGGCCAATGTGATGATCTGCGCTTGACCCGTCAAAGAACGGTTCGGCTACTGCGCGGCGCGGGCGACTGCAAGCTCACCTCACAGGTCGCCGAAAATCAGTTGTTCCAGCCTCTCGGCATGACTGATCCATATATCCACGTAAGCCTGAGGCAACTGACAGAATTGAGCAACTTCATCAACGGTCCTGTCACCGCTGTCGATCGCATTCTTTATACTGTCTCTCATTGGCTTAGGAAGAAGCACCGCCATAGCACGGAAAGCCCCAAAATGATCATTCAACGCGGGAATAAATGGCGCCCCGGTGAGTTGCGTTGTGATGATGTTGGGTATCAACTGCGCTAGTTTTTCCGGCGTATCCACACAAGATTGCGGTCCATCGAAAACGTGCATGACCTCTTTTACGATGACCAGCCTCTTCCAGTCGTCCTGAAGGTCGTTTCCGTAAAGAATGTCAGTGTGAATCTCAATGTCATCTGGGTTTTGTGAATATGGAACCCCGACATTGATAGCTCTTCGACGAAAGCCGCCTCGGAAACTTTGGCTGTTCCGGTTAACGCCGTGCAATTTAATGATCTTGTGATCGGTGTTTTCACGCACCCAAGATAACACCTGGTTCACATGAACCGGCAGTTCTTCTTCTTCACAAAAAGAATCGACGAGAGCTTTGTATGTCATAGCTCTCGTCGATATCTAAAGAGTATTGATTTTGCAACCGTAATTAAGCCGGAAGCAAGAATCTATCCACACTTACACGTTGAGTAGTTTCTTCAAACCACTCGGAAGTTTCTGCCTGTCCAGAATCGACCTGTACAAAGGCTGCGTGAACATCCTTGCAAAACTCTTCCACGGTAACAGTCTGCTCCCCGGGAAAGAATTTCAGATCAAGTACTCTCGATCCTTCGGTTCCTTCGGGAAACAGCAGCTTGGTGAGACGTTCCATCTCTTTCATATCGCTATCTCCTTTGGTTGCGTTAAAAAGCGTCCAGCATTATCATGCCGAATGCACGTACGGCTACATACGATATCCATACATCGTATTCATCTTTCTTTACCGAAAGATGAATACGATGTTTGAATATCTATGTGTCAACCGTTTGTTGATTTAATAAATGCCCTATTGTCAATAATGTTTCAAGCGCTGGCGTATGAATTTTTGATGATATCGCATTTATGTGTTCATAAAATCGCAGTTAGGTGCTGCAATTGAATTGCAAACGTTTGCAATTCGATCTGCATTTAGCAGCCGAACCTCCTTTGCAGGGGCGCGGCTGCCGCACGCGTAGCTGATAACAGCTACATTCTAATGCGCCTGCCTTTCAACGAGACGCTTTACCGGTGGAGCGGGGCGAGCTTTAGCGCTTGAACGCCGAAGCGATGATATTTTGCTGCGTCACAGTGTTTGAGTTTTCTGAAATATTCAGGGTGAAGGTCGTCTGAGTTCTGCCGCTCGGAGGAATGACGACTCTGGACAGCGATACCGGCACTGACGTGCTGTTATTGCCGCTGACGAAAAAAGACGGGATCACGACCCCGTCGTTATCAATTAGAGTCACTGTAACCCTTGGGTTAGCGACTGTCGGATGAAACGACACCAGAAAACTAAAGTCGACACGAAGTTTTGGCGATCCAAGACCGTGATTTATGGTAACGCTTGTGGATCCCGTCTCGACTTCCGTAATCGCCCCCTGTGCAATATTCGACGTGCCAACAGTCAGTGTGCCGATGTATGCACTCGAAATATCGACGTTGCCGAGCACGCCAGACAGCGCCGACATCACGCCGCCTCCAGCGTAATGGGCCGGCCTAGGACATCGCCAAAGTCATGAACAACGTCGACCGAGACACCGTCCGCGGTAATGGTAGCAACTTCGATCTTCCCGCCGCAAGCGTGATGGGGAACGCCCCCCCCAACCGGCGTTGGCAACTGGTTTCGATTCCAGTCAACAAAGGGCATAACGAACCCATCAAATGTCTCTTCGGTGACGTTCATCGGGTTGTCGCGCAGCTTGAAGACGCTAGGGTCACGGCTCGCAATGTTCATCAGTTGGCCCGTCTCATCGAACCGCCACTTGCTGTCCTGATCTGGCTTAGACGGGTCGAACTCACCAATAGCCAGAAAAAAGCCGCGCTCAGCGGTCCAGCCAGCTAGAAAGATACGCATGAAACCGCAGCGGCCGAAAACCCGCTTCACGGTCTCCGGAGTGAATGTCAGTTCCTTTTCCAAGATTTCCAGCGCTTGGGCCGGCGGGTAGTCCTCGGTCAAACGGTCAAATGCTGACGTGAAAAACATAACCGCGTTGTAATCACCGACGCCCGCCATGACTAGCGGTTTTCCGCCGTGCGCCGTGCGGATCTTGGATCCCAGCCAGGCAACGTTGCCATCTTCATCCCAGGCGCAGCCGTCAGAAATGACCTTGATGCAGTTTTCGAATTTTTGGATAAATATTAGCGACATTGTTACCCCAACTTCACGTTTCGTTTTTGAGCCGACCGAACGCCGGCCTCAATTCGGCCTTGCAGTTCTGCGGCCTGTTTTGCGACAACCTTTTCAAGCCTAGCCACGGCTTCAGCATCAGCGCCACGAGCGTCAAGACACATTCCCCGCGGTATCAATCGGCCATTACAGCAAATCCTCCAGAGAGTTGCTAGACTCTTGCGTGCATCCGTGTTCAACTTTTCGTTGCTAACGAAGGAGCGACAAAATGAAAAACGGACTGTACAGCGTGAAATTCACTGTCGCTGGCGGCGAGGGAGGCGGAGTCGTAGTCTTGAGAGACGGAAGACTCCTCGGAGGAGAGCAGGGCTCCTATTACATCGGCACTTACCACACTGACGACGGCAAGCTTGTCGCGGATGTTAAAGTCAAGACGCACACTATGGCACCGGGCATGACATACGTCCTGGGCCCGAGTGGCGGGGATGTACATCTTGAGGGGACGAATTCAGGCGACACTGCCCACGCTATTGCAACCTCCCCTCAAGCGCCCGGCATTGTTTTTGATTGCCATTTTCAATGGCTTTCGGACTGATCGGGTTTTCGAGAGTCTTTGCTCCTGCCTTTCAGCGAGACGCTTTTAACTAGATGACTGAGCGGACCTTTTGCTTTGGTTCAGTCCGCTAGTGATGGCCCGTGACGATATGTGTGCTGATGTCTTTTTTGATGATGGCGGGTTCACTGATAGCCATCCACAAGAGATAGACCAAGCCACCTACAAACGTAACGCAGCCGCTGACCAGGATGGCAATACCTAGATACAATGTTGTCAAATGACTCTTGTTCATCTTTCTTATGCCAGCTGGGTTGAGCAATACCGTCAGAATACTTGTGGTGCTATTCTTTTCAAGATGCATGCCTCCAAGCAGTGCAGTTAATTTCGCCGAGGAACCGGTCTGCGGTTGCTTGAGGACATGCTTACTGAACGTACTTTTGTCTCATGCCGCCCTCGGCGCAATCTTCTGCCCGACGACATCCTCCGGCCACTCATGGACCTTTGTGACCGTCACGCCGTCCGTCCGCACCACCGTATGATCAACGTGACCACCGATGCCATAAACGGGAGGCAGGTCCGGCTTGACTGGATTAACGCCGGGGGATTGCCTCATCAGGTCGATCGCGGCGACGCCGGCCGGAAACAGACCGTGCTCAAAATCAGCCTCAACGAGCGGGACATCATGTCCGCCGCAGACGTTTGAACCCGCATTGAGCAGCGTCCAGGCGGGAATGCCATCCATATATGAATTCGTGGTAGCGTAGAGAATGATAGGGCCTTCCGCCTCAGATATGCCGGCAACGACCAGTTCAAAACCAAATTCTGGCACTTGGCCCGATCGCGCAGAAAGCGTTTCTTGAAGCCACTCCATTGTTGCGTCAAAGCCAGAGGCCATCGAGCGCATAGCGATGGCGTCTGCGACAAGTTTGCCGGCCGTGGCGTTGCCGCGCGTCACCACCGCAAGAGACCGTCCCGCAGATATTTTGGAGCGGATGTCCATCAGGGTGCCGTCTTCGGCGTAAACCGCGCCGTCAGCCATCAATTCAACGCGGTCCGGGTATTTCAGTGCGATAAACGCCGTCATGCAGCTACTCCGATTTTGAAAAGCGAGCCAAAGAAGTTCGTGCCACCACCGCCGCCAAGGTTCTGAATTTTGAACATGTTGTTGAAAACGTCATCCAACAGCGCGCTGCCTATGCGCTTCAGAGCATTAGCGAAGACGTCCGCCGCCTTCTCGCCCTCCAAGAAACCGTCAACGAGGCCGCGCGTAACGTCCTTTGCGGTGGACATGGCATTTTCTGCAGCCAGACGCACTTCGTCTTGTTTTTCTGACAGTTGTGCAGATGCGACGGATGCCTGCGCATACGCTTCTGCCAGGCGATCAACTTCGGCGCGTAGTTCCGGAGTGATCTTCTTGCCGGCGTTTTGTGCAGCCGTCAGAAGTTCATGCGCCGCTCGGGCCTTCTCCAGAGCATAACCATAATCCTCGATGGTTGGGTTGAGGAGTTTCTGTGCTTCGGTTTCAGCAATTGTCGCAGCGGTCGCCTCAGCGATACGCTTCTTCATCTGCTCATAATCATCGAGCTTCCTGCCGCTGCCGCTGCCAGTGTCCCCACCACCAGCGCCACCCTTGCCGCCCTCGGATGTGCCGAACGTCGAATTCAGCGCCTCTTCAAGCTTCTGCGCGCCGAGCTCAGTGAGCGACATCTCGGCACGGATCTTCTTGATCTCGGCAGTGATAGGGCTTTTGTCGATGACAGACTGCGTTTTCTCAAGGCCGGTAATATCGTCAGGCTGACGAACAAAGTTGCCAATGCGCGGATCAGAAAAGCCGCGCTCGACACCGCTGTTTCGGGTAAAGACCTTGCTACCAATTTCGGACTTGAGTGCCGTTCCGCGCTCTTCAAGATTCGCTTGCTGAACTGCCAGCAACGCGCGCTGGCGTTTCAGCTCGAGCTCCAAGAGCGATTTCTTGGCCTCAAACTCCTTCTTCGTATCGGCAACGATAGAGTTCGATGCGGCGGTCTGCGCGCCGGCAGTCGCCGCTACCGCCTTTTTATATGCCTCCTGCGCTTTAGCTGCGTCAGCAATCATGCTTTCGACAGCGCCGCCCTCTCTGGCCTGCGCGGCGAGAGCCTGAGTTGCGGAATCAACGTTGTTGCCCCACTTGCTGAATGCTATCGCAGCACCAGCAGCCAGCCCAGCCATCAGGCCTAAAGGACCAAGGGCGGCGGCAAACCCGCCTGCGGTGAGGGTGCCTGCACGCATTGCGGCGACGAGTGACACCACCGAAGCCGTGGCCGCTGGAATGGAGGCCAGCATGCCCCCGATCGCGCGGCCAACTAGAGCCGAACCTAAAACAGTAGCGAGCTGCACAGCAACGTCAGCAGTCTCGTCGAAATTATCGGCCAGAGCGTTGAGACCGGCAACAAGACGCTGCGTCGCGCCAAGGCTTTCGTCCGTGCCGCCGATGTATTTTGTGAAAGCGTTGTTGACCTTCGTAAGCGACTGGCTGAGCGTCTGCGTAGCGGCCGATGCTCGCGTCCTGAGCTCGCCCGTCCCTGCGAGGATCGATCGGAAGAACTCTTGGGCGGATACCTTGCCGGCCTTCACGTCGGCCGTCAGCTTGGAGACCGAGCCGCCCCACTTGGCAGATCCAGCAGCCGCGGCTTGGAGAAGCGGGTACATCCCATCGATGAGGGAATTGTACTCCTGGCTTTGAATCTTGTTGCCTTGAAGAGCCTGTGACAACTGCAGCAATGCGCCGCTCGCCTCGGTGGCTGACTGTCCGGAAACCTTGAGAGCAAGACCAACAGAGTCGGAGAACTGGATTAGCTCCTCCTGGCTCGCACCAAGATTCTCCGCGGCCATAGATGCCCGGCCGTAGAGTTGGACGGTGGCCTCAAGGGGGGATGCGTTTGCCTGTGAAAGCTCATAGAGCTTCTGCAAGGTCTGCACCTGCTTGTCACCTGTCACACCAGCAACGGAAAGTGCGTTCTTCGCCTTCGTCCACGCCTCGGCGTAGCCGATAATCTCGCGGGTGCCCAGCGCGGCAGCAATGCCCGACAAGGGTGCAATGAAGCCACGCGCCGCGCCTGAGCTGATCTGATTGAGGCGAGCCGACATCTTCTGTGCAGATGCCTCAATCTTCTTGAAATTGCGGTCGGCGTTGCGTGTCGCGCTGGCGATCTTCTTTTCAAAATCGGCAACGCGGGCCTCAAGCAAGACCGCAAGTCTTTCATAGTCAGTCGCCATTCTTTTTGGTGCTCCTGATTGATTTTGACATCGCCCGTTTGATCTTCGCCGCGGCTTTTTTGCGCGACATTCGGTAGCCCGGAAAAAAGAAAGGTTGAGCGGGAATTGCGGGGATCTGCGCGCCTTCGAACATGCCGCCGGCAATATGTGCTCGCGTTCCAAATTCGACGAGGTGGGCCGTCCGCACCTTGCTGTTGCCGGCCGTGATCATGGCGGCGTTCTCGGGGACAACGGTGGAGCCGCCAGGCTGGCTGTGTGGCGGCGTCTTTTGGCCGCCTGCCGTGACCTCGATGCTATCGCGCAGGTCGCCGTCGTCGACGGGCGCCAGCGCTTTCATAACGTTCGCCACATCCTGTGCGGCGGATGTGATGGCAGGCTGGGTCTGCTCACGAACCGCCTTGGGAATACGTTCAAGCCTGCGCTTGAGACGGTCCCAGCCTTGGAGCGTTTTAGCCATCGACTGGCTCTTTCTGAGTAACCTCAGGAACGTCGGTGCCATGGAAGAACGCTGACACCAGATTGATGACGAGGCCAAAATTCTCGGCTGCCGGTCGTTCCTCGACGTAAGTTCGAACTAGCCGAAGCGCATCCGTAGGGGGCAGGCCGCCGCCGATAAGGCCGAGCCGCACAAGCTCCCGCGCATCATTCAGGTTGACGATACCGGTCCGCGTTGCGTGGAGCAGCGTCGCGTACAGCGACCGTTCGGTGGTTTTCTCCCATTCCGCGGCAAGCGGCCAGGTCAATGCGAATTTGTACGTGCCATCGGCGAAATCTTCTTCGACGATGGCAAAGGGCTGTGCTGAGGTCATGGAATTATCCTTGGAACAATTGAGCAGCCTTTAGCGTTCGTTGGCGATGAACGGGATGGAGGCCGCGATGGAAGAGAAGGTTGAGGTCGTGCCGCTGGCGGCGATCACGGCTCAGTTGGCGGCTCTAGCGGAGCAAGCCAGGGCGCTTTGCAAAGATCTGGAAACGGTCCCTGACGAGGATGGGGAGGATGTTTTAGACCCCCTATCAAGCGAAAAAAGCTAATGTTTTCTCGCGCGCGTTTGCGCGCACGCGCGAGGCAATTTTCTGTGTTTGCATTTGAATTGCATTCCCCCGCCGCTCCGTAGCTGAGCGATCGGCCACTTTCGATGCACCCCCTAGCCTAGCTCGATGGGGTATCCGTCCACACCGCAAGCGAAAACCTTGCGCCCGCGTTCCATTGCCTGCTTGGCACTGTCATGATGATGGCGACAAAGGCTTTGAAGATTATCGGGGTCGAAGAATAGATCTTCGTTGCCCTCATGCTTCTTGATGTGGTCGACGACCTCGGCGGCGGTCACCTCTTCGGTTGCGAGGCAGAACCGACACAGGGGCTCTTGCATCAACTGCCGTTCTCGTAGGTCGAGCCAGCGCTTGCGCTTATAGAGGTGTTGCCACTCGGCACTCTTAGCGCGGTTCTTACTGCGCCCCATACCTGCCACCTAAAGGTACGCTGCCTCGCCCCACGTCGTAACCTCGCGGACGTTCACCGCTTTGGTGCGGCCATCCATGCCGGTCACGCGGTCGTAGTCGAAGCGCTGTCCAATACGTGGTGCCTCAGTATCTGGCATTGCGGTGATGTGTACGAAGTCACCGGCGCTACCGCGCGCTCCGTCTTCTTGGATGAAACCGAAACCGCGATCGGTCATCCACTTGATGATCTTGCCTGATGGCATTGCATAGTCCTTATATGTGGAAAGGGCGGCCTGCCGCCGGGGCTCAGCAGCAGGCCGTTTGTAGCGTGGCCACTCACACCCACGCTACCTGGGTAGATGGCGCTTAGGCTTCGAAGTCACCGGTGACCAGAGACTCGGGACGATAGACCGCAAGGGCAAGACGCTCCTCGATCCGGGCCGTCGCCATATTGAGCTCAAAGTCTTTGTCGTTCTCTGTGCTGAGTTCGAACGTGACCTGCTGCCGATCGAAGATCTGCGCAGCGGTAGCCAGTGCGCCAACGAGGAACTGGCCTGCTGGCATCGCCGTGGTATCAACGATGGGCAGACGCCATATGCGACCCTGTCCACCCTCTACAGGGTCAACTATGATATAGTTGCCGCCAGCGTCCTTTGTGAGCTCAAGCTCGGCCAAGTCGTCCGGGTTCATGACAATGCCTGTCGCGGTATACTCGGCGCGACGCACCTGCTGGATGGCTCGGCGAATGGTGTCAACGCGAGTATCGCCGGCCTGGCGCAGGCTCTCGTCGAATTCAGTCGCCTGCGGAATAAGGCCTAGCAGGTTCTGACCTGTGCCCGAACCAAAGAGAAGCTGCTGCTCCTCGACCAGCTTCAAGCCGGTTGTGCCGCGCAGATCCAGATAGGAGACAAGGCCGGCCACATCGTCCAACATCTGTTTGGAGAGTTTGAAGAGGTGCGCGATGGTGCGAACCGATGCGGTCTTCAGGTCGAACGTAATGTCCGAATAGGGCTTCTGAGTAGTCTCGGCGACAGGTGCCGCGTTATTTGTGAAGCCGGTTTCCTGGACGAATTCGATAGAGCCCGCAGTTGTCTTGCCTGGCGCAATGAGATCGCGCACAGTGAGAACACGCTGTGCGGGCGTCACAATACCTGGGCGTCGATCGGCGGGAACAAGCGAAGTGCCCTGCGAGCGACCAGTGCCGACGGTCGTATTGCCGGATGTGATGGCGGCAGACTCGACATAAGCGCGGCCACGATTGGCGCCGCCGTTCAACTCTTTGAATGCGGGCGTGTTGACCAGCGCTGTTGCCAGGCTTTCGCCGGTGGCGAAGTTGTCGTTGGCGTGGCCGTCCATACGGGCGAATTGCTTTTCCAAACCGGAGATGCGCTCAGAAAGGCCAGTTGTAGCAGTGTCAAAAGCGGAGCCAAGCTGCTCGATTTTGGTAGCGATATTGTCAGTCATCAGGTGTCCTTTTCGACATAGGAGAACGCGCCTAGATAGGCCAGCATCTGCGGCTGATACGTTCGTGCGGGTTTGTCTGTGTTGGCGGCATTCCATTTGTCGATTTCCTCGACGTGCCGCCTTGCTTGCCGGTATAGATCGCGATGCGTAGCGATCTGCTCGGCTGTTCGATGCTTGTGGGTGGTCGCTTCGATTGCAGCTGCAACGGGGTTGGCTAAGACTTCTGCCTTCCTTGTTGCGACATCCTTTCGAATTTCTGCGAGCAGGCGCGTCACTTCAGATGTCATTGCGCGGCCCGCCATTTTTTCGCCAGCGCTTCGAACGCGGGACCGGCAACAAGCGCCTGCTTCACAGCACCGGTTGCCTGCGTTGCACCGAAAACGGCGTGAACGCCGTGGCCGCAGACGTCAGCAAGGATATCAACGCCTGGGTTTTCCAGATCATTGCGCAGCACAATGCTCTTGATGACCGGGGCAAAAGGGTTTGTCCGGCCGCCGTCGAATGCCGCAGCAATGGCCTCGACAAGTGACATGCTCAGCGTTGGGGAATGGATACGGGCAAACTTGTCGACGCTTTCGCCTACGGTGCCGAGCCCGTTGTCAGCAAGGACGGCAATAAGCAGCCGCGCCATTTGGTCAGCGGAAAGTGGCGGGTAGGTACGTCCTACGGCCTTAGGCAGAACACCGGCGTCAGATGCGCGCTGGGCCAATGAAGTGACGCGACCGAGGCCAATGCCAAGTGTTTTAGATAGGGCAAGACATGCCGCGGCTTTGCGCACGGTCGCCTCCTTTCATTTTTTGAAATGAATGTTTCGGGTGTTAAAAAAAACAGGCCAAGCTCGCACACCCGCCGTAGCGGGGTGCGTTGGCCGGATCACTGACGACGGGGACGGCGTCAGGATTTCAACGCGCCGGTTCATCCGCGGTCGCGATGATGAGAAAAAGAAAAAGCCCCGCCGAAGCAGGGCAGTTGGGCGTCCGAGGAAACACCTATAACTAAGGGGTCTGGAAAAAGACCGAAGTGGTACTATGCGGCCATTTTTTCTGAAATTCTCTGCAAAGAACCTTCGACGACCTTCCTGCCCATGCGGTGAGCGGACGATTCTGCGTACCCTTTCAACAGACCAATCGTCCTGAAGCTGGCGTCATCAAGAATTGCATCGACAATCTCCAAGTCATCGTGTGCGAGACCGGCGCCAACCAGTTCCTGGCTCCGTTCAATCTCAGCAAGGACTTCGTGCATTGGGGCAGACCCATTGCCGCTCGACTCCGAGATACCTGCAAGCCGGCCGTATTCGTGGGCGACTCCGTCAGGCAATCGGGTTATCGTCGGCATGCTCTTCGTATTAGCTTTTGCCGCTGCTAGTACGTTGTCGTTCGCGATGGCTCGCGCTGTTCTCGCGGACGGAGCCAGCGCGCGTGGAGCGTCTGATGATTGCGCTGAAACATACGTATTTACCGACTTTAGGCGCGTGTAGGACGCGTCTTCTAATGGCTGTAGCGCTTCCTGTTTGGCCGTTTCAGATTCATCATCGCGCACCAATCCGAGCGGGTCGGCTTTGTAGGCAGGCAATCTCTTTCTGCCGTTGGCGTCGCCGTACGCGACGAGCTCGCCACCACGAAAAACAAGGCCGGTAAGCTTGCTGCGCCAGTTCGTCGAGCCGAGGAGTGTGTTGCCTTCAACGAATGAGAAACCGCATCCAGCGTGCCGGTGCAGGATATCTAGCGCGTGGCCGGACCGGCATTTCTTCGTCACTATGTGTGGTCGATAGGCGGCACTAACTGCCGCCAGGACTTCCGGAACCGATGGAAGAATCGAGCCCTGGTTATGAACTCGCTCCGCGCCTACGCCGGCATTACCATCTGCATTGTCTGTTTCGGGGCGATTGTCGTTAGCGGCGGTGACCGCTGGTCGAAGGCGCTCTTTCACCACGCGGAGAGGAATCACCAGTGGGGACTGCTTCTCAACGAGCCACCGTTCGATGCGGGTAGCGTGCTGGCCGTGTTTGTCGGCTACTCCTGCGCTATCTCGTTCAATGCGCCAGTCCGCGCTCGGGCCGTCGTTGGGCATGCGTACGGTAACGCCAGGAGCGGCCACAGCTGCCAGCGGTGCCACCCATTCAGACGATGCGACACGCATGGACGAGCGAAAAGGGCGGATACGCTTCGGTGAGAATTCACTCCACTCAATCCCGG
Source organism: Agrobacterium sp. SORGH_AS_0440 (assembly GCF_031453135.1). Lineage (NCBI taxonomy): Bacteria > Pseudomonadati > Pseudomonadota > Alphaproteobacteria > Hyphomicrobiales > Rhizobiaceae > Agrobacterium > Agrobacterium sp. SORGH_AS_0440. Next base: position 430,721 of record NZ_JAVIYR010000002.1, read on the forward strand.
CTGGTTTGGGTGCGATGACCCATCCGCGCGAATCGTACGTTTCGTTGGTGCAGGCCCGCTGCCCGCCTGAGCCCCAAGATGCTAGCGTGCTTGCGGACGAGTAAAAGCGATGGCCGAGCGGGAGCTCCGCCTTCCTGTCAAAAATCATATAGAGAATCCCCGATTTGCTTGGTTTAGCGGTCGCTTTTGCGACTCTGTTTTTGCGGTCAGCGCCGAATTAAACCACACTAGACCCATTCTACTTTTTTGTCAATAGGCTATTGCTATATTGATTGAGTTGTGGTAAGGGCGCGCGCTTTTTTTTCAGGTCAGCCTTGCAAGTACCCCACCTCCCGGCGCCTTTTGATTAAAAAATCAAAAAATGGGATTTTAGTTGCGCGTGGCTGCCCCGCCGGTCCCCGACCGAAGAGGAAGTCTGGACTTTTTGGGTGCAGATGGGGTGGGGTTCAATTCTATTTTCAGGCACAATATCGGGTACGGTCGGTACACATCATAGATGTGTGTACCGTACCGTATCCGTATTTATGGGTGCGAGGTACGATAGATACGCGGGTACCTTTGGGTACGTTCGTATCTCACGTATCCGCCCCAGTCACCCTGAAGCCATCATCTGCTTCGATCACCAGTCCATCATCGACAAGAGAATCCTTGGCTCTTTTGAAGCGCGACTTTAGAGTGTTTGTATCGACGCCTGGATATTCAGCATAGAAGGCGCTGCGCCATAGGCCCTGCGGCGCGGTCTTGCCTTCGGTAGCTAGCTTGCGGATTACATCGAGCGCCTTTGCCTTATGGCCCTTGATATTCGCCACCAGCCGCTCTCCGGCCGTCACTGCATCGGCAGGAACAACGACCGGTGCCATTGTTGGCTCGCCGTCCTTCTCTCCGACCTGGACGCCTTCCATCCGGAAACGAGTGATGGTGCCTTCGTCACCATCGTTCGTGCCGTCGCACTCGAGAATGTAGCCTGCGGCCTCTTTTTTCACGAGGAACGATGCATCGACGGCACCATCAAGATCAATCGCGCCCTTGCCTCGGTCGCCAGCCCATCCGGTGTGATGGATGACTGTGAGGTGTGTACCAGATATACCTTCGCGAATGGTGTCGCAGGCCTGGACGAATTTCGTCATATCCTTGGACGTGTTTTGATCGCCCGGCCCGAAAACGCGGGTTAGCGTGTCCACAATGACCCACACGCACTTTTGTCCGATCTGCTCTTCAGCAGCCTTTACCGTCTGGATAATGGCATTTGCATCGGCCAGTCCGGATGTCAGGTCCAGCATACCGCCAAGGACGGCGAGCGGAATGTCGTCAATGCCGTGATGCTTGCGAAAAGCCCGCATACGGCGCTTTGTGAGGGCCTTGCGCTCCGCAGCGATGTAGATCACCAGCCCTTGCTTCACCGGCCTGCCGTGCCACTCCATTCCCGCCGCAACGTGGCAAGCTAGGTCGGTGGTGATGACCGATTTGCCAGATCCCGGTTTGCCTGAGATCATCGTGAACTCATCGACGCCGAATACACCCTTCACGATTTCTTCCTTGGGCATATCCTCGTCGAGGTCGCCGAACCAGTCGAACGTAAATCGTTCCTTCGCCTTCGCGGGGAGGTCGACGTGATGAACGCCTGCGCGTTGCGAGAAAAACAACGGGCCATTGTCGGTGAACCAAATCTGACCAGCGTTATTGTCGACCACGGCGCCGAAAAGCGTCGTGCCTCGGATGTTGCCGCCGTAGGCCTCCAGGAAAGGAATGAGTCGATCGTCGAAATCGGGCTTGTTGTCGTTCGCTGGTGCCGGCCTGGTTAGGTCTTCGGTGAGTTTCGCAAGGGATGCCTGAAGCGGGGAAGGCTCCCGCACCGGTGGCCTCGCGCCAATGTCGCGGCCGATAATCCGCATGGCAATATCGCCGTCAGCGTCAGGTCCGGATATTTGCTCCATTGAGGGCTGGCCGTCCTCACGGAGGAACAGGAGCATGGAGGTTTTGGCATCGCAACCGTCGATATCATCGACGAGGACGCAAGCGCGGTTCGCTTCATCAACATCATCTGGCCACTGGTCGCCAGGGAGGGCAGACAAATTTACGGGGCAAGCTTTTTCCCAGTCTGCTTCGCCATTCTCTTTGGCAGGTGCGATCACAACGTCCGCACGGCAATGGCCGTGGTCGGTCAGGCGATCATAGATTCCAAAAATGAGAGCCTCGCGACTGTCGAGCGAAGGTGTGTCTTTAAGCTGCGCGGTGATTGTCATTGGCGGTCAGTGCCCCATACTGGTCAAGTGCTAACTCTGTGATGCGTTCGGCAAGAGGTGCCGCGAAAGTGGCAACCCGGCGCGGGCCGGACTGCGGCGCGAATGTCAGGATGTTGCCGTCGCGCATGCGCAGTAAGCGAAGGCCGTAGAGACGGCACTCATCGGTGAGCTGAAGATCGAAGCTCGCGATGGCCCTATGGCCAAGAGCTGGTTCGTCGATCGGTTTCATTGATAGGATCTGCATTGGTCTCCCTTCATTGCGCACCTAGGCGCGTTCCTGCCGACGACGTCCGGCAGGTGGTTGTGGGTGATGGGGCGAGGGGGTGGTTAGGCGGCGGCCACCCCCTCCTGCGCCGCGATCCATGCAATCAGCGTCGACTTGCGCGCCCTTATATTTTCGCCGAGGCGGAATGTCGGAATTTTCCCGCCTTTCACCAGGTGATAGACCGCCCGACGGTCTTCGCCGATAAACTCCGCAATGGCGTCAGCGCCCTTCAAAATGTCGTCGGCAATGTTGTCGTTCGATGCTTTCATTTTTTTCTCCTCATGGGGGTTGACACGTTTGTAAAAAATGCTAGATTTGACGTGCATGCTTTAATTGGCGTATTTTAATCAAAACGACGGTAAGCGTATACCTATTTTACAAATAAGTCAAGCTGTTTTTGCAATGTGTTGCAATAAGTCCGCGTGTCGTGTACTTGGTGCTAATGGCAACAATACGAAAACGCAAGCTTCCCTCCGGCAACACAGTCTGGCTCGCGGAATATCGCGACGGCGCTGGCAAACGGCGATTCAAGCAATTCGACTTGAAGAGGGACGCCGACGCTTTCTTGCTTACTGTGAGAGGCGAAGTTCGCGACGGAATACATGTCGCGGCGAGTCAGTCGGCAACGATCTCGGCCGCCGCAGACGACTGGTTGAAGGCGGTGAAGGCTGCCGGCCGAGAACAAAGCACCATTAATCAGTACACGCAGCACGTAACGCTGCATATCAAGCCGCTGATAGGCGATGTGCTCCTGTCGAAATTCAGCGTTCCAGCTGCACGCGAATATGAGGATAAGCTGCGCGAGGAGGGGCGATCTGCTGCCATGGTGCGTAAGATCATGGTGAGCCTGGGCAGCCTGTTGGCTGACGCTCAGGAACGAGGCAGGGTGGCAAGGAACGTCGTCAGAGAGCGCAGCCGCACTGGTCGCAAGGCAAGCGACGCGAGGGCGGAGAAGCGCAACAAGGGCAAGCTGCGGGTCGGTGTCGACATACCCACCACCCAGGAAATAAAGGCCGTCATCAACGCAGCAGAGGGCCGATGGAAGCCGCTGCTGTTGGTTGCGATCTTCGCAGGTCTGCGCGCCTCCGAACTGCGCGGCCTGAAATGGTCTGACGTGGATCTCGAAAAGCGAGAAATCCACGTTCGCCAGCGCGCTGATCGCTTCAATGATATAGGTGCGCCGAAGTCCGAAGCGGGTGAGCGAACCGTCCCGATCCCGCCCATGGTGGTCGCGGCGCTGACGGACTGGAAAACCAAATGCCCGGTTGGAAAGCTCGGCCTCGTGTTCCCCACGGGAGCCGGCACGGTCGAGCAACTTGCCAATATTCGAAGGCGCGGCCTGATCCCCACGATGATTGCGGCAGGCGTGACGATCGACACCGGCGAGACGGATAAGGACGGCCAGCCCATTTTGGAGGCAAAATACACCGGCATGCACGCGCTCAGGCATTTTTTCGCCAGCTGGTGCATCAACCGTAAGGAAGACGGCGGCCTGGGCCTGCCGCTGAAGGTGGTTCAGGAACGGCTGGGGCATTCGTCGGTGACGATGACCGCCGATGTTTATGGCCATCTTTTTCCCCGCGGCGATGATCTCGACGAACTGGCCGAAGCGGAACGTTTGCTCATGTCGTAATGCGTGGGAACCTATGGACATGCAACACATCTGCAACACGTTTTCATAAAAACCCCAGAAATGATGGGTTTTATGCGGATTGAAAATCCGCGTGTCGGTGGTTCAAATCCGCCTCCGGGCACCATTAAATCTCCAGACTGATAAATTTATATAGGTGCGTGTTCGGACCGATCCGACCTAATCTTGTGGGATTCAACGATAGCCATAATGGCAATAAACATTTGCCTCGGGGGCGGGTAGGCGAAAATCCTCGTAAATATGTTTTTTGGGTGGGTGTATTTCGTCCGCTAACATTATCCCAAAAATATCAGATGCTTGGCAGATTCTTAACCTCTGCTTAATGGATTTTTTGCCCAGCTTGGCGATTTGCCATTCAGGTGACCGTTCGGCGTGAAATACTCGTGACAACAAAATGGGTCGCCGTTTTTCTTGGGAGTGCCGCAGCCCATCTTTTGAGCTCCGGCAAAGTTGCAATTACTGTCGTAAACAGTTCTCACTACGATGGAGCCTTTGATATGGATCGGGCTGCTGAACGCAGTGGTTTTGCCAGGCCGGTTGAGTACCCGTTTCAGTTTTCCGACTATCCGGGATACGCGCACATAAAACGAAAGATGACGGCACCTCTGCGCTAGATGAGAATGACGAGTTTGCAACACACGTTTTTCATCTTAAAGGGAGAACAGCCCGCAAATGGATCATACTGTAATTCCATCTTCTTTACCGCCCGGCGTCATATATTTCGGTGACTTCCTTTCGCCGCAAGAGGAAGCTGCCACCGCAACCATATTGGATGCCGGTGGGTGGAGCACGGAACTGAAGCGTCGTGTGCAGCATTTCGGTTATCGGTATGACTATAAAGCCCGCGCAGTTGCGCCGGATGCCTATCTCGGGCCTTTGCCGCCATGGCTGGGCGTGTTCGCCAGAAGATTAGTGAGGAACGGCCACTGCGAGAACTTGCCTGATCAGGTTATCGCGAACGAATACTTTCCAGGGCAGGGGATCAGCGCGCATGTCGATTGTGTCCCCTGTTTCGACGATACAATCGTGTCGATAAGCCTTCTATCCGCTTGCGAGATGGTTTTCCGCGATTTGCGCGGATCCGGCACATGTGGCGTTGTGCTTCAGCCCCGCTCAGGTGTCCTGCTCATGGACTCCGGGCGTTATCATTGGACTCACGAAATTCCGGCTCGCAAATCGGATATTGTGAACGGGGTGAAGACCGTTCGAAGCAGGAGGATTTCCCTGACTTTTCGTAAAGTCATTGCTTCAACGCGCACCTAAGCAATTACAAATGCTCCCGGTTATCCGAATTCTGCTCCGCCCGGTCCCGATAAAGCGCGGCCCGCCCCAGCAGCATCAGGGAAACCGGCGTCGTCACCGTCATGAAAATGCCGATGAAGATTTCGTGGAAAGCGAAGCGGCCGCCGGAGACGGAGAAATAGATGATGGAGGCCATGACGATGCCGCCGGTCCCCCAGCTGGTGCCGAGCGTGGGCGCATGCAAGCGTTCATAAAAGCTGTTGAGCTTGGCAAAGCCTATGGTGCCGATCAGCGTTAACGAGGCGCCCAGCAGGACAAAAAAAGCTACGGCGATGGCGGCCCAGAGCGGAAATTCTGCGGCGTTGCTCATTCTATGACCTCCCCGCGCATCAGGAATTTGGAAAGGGCGACGGTGGACACGAAGCCCAGGATGGCGATCAGCAGCGATGCCTCGAAATAGATGTCGTTGCCGGTGCGCAGGCCGAAGGTCAGCAGCAGCAGCATGGCGTTGACATAGAGCGTATCCATGCCGAGCACCCGGTCCTGCGCGCGCGGGCCAATGGCGATGCGATAGACCGAAATCGTCATGGCAATGGCCAGCATCAGCTGCGCCAGCGAAAAGGACCAGAAAAGGATAATCGAACTCATTCGAATATCTCCATCAGCAGTTTTTCATATCGGTTCTTGATGAGGCTTATCCACGCGGCCTCGTCCACGTCGTCGAGGACGTGGAGCAGGAGCGTGCCCTGACTGGAATTATATTCAAGCCAGGCGCTTCCCGGCGTCGAGGTGAGGATTGTCGCCAGAACGGCCAGCGCCATGGGATCGCGTATATCGAGCGGCACGGCCAGAAAACCCGATTTGCGGTCCCTTTCGCGCCTGAACAGAATGATCTTCGCGACCGAGAGATTGGACCTGACGATATCGTAAAGCACGATAAGGATCAGCTGCACCAGCCGATGCCAGTTGCGAATGCGGGGTTTTGCCGGCCTCAGCGACGCCATCGCCCAGGAAGCGATGAGCGCCACCGCAGTTCCGAGCAGCAGATGCCCCGGCGAGAAACTGTTGATCGTCATCCAGAAGAAGATCAGGGAAACAGTCAGTAGCGGGTAGGGCAGGACACGGTTCATCATGGCTCTGCCTCCGGATTGCCGCCCGCCCGTGGCGCGGAAATGACGCCCTGGATATAGCTCGCGGGCAGATCGAGGATGCGCGCCGTTTCCTGCATGTAACGCATCACCGGCCCCGCCTGAACGGTCATGGCGAGTGTCAGGCCGAGAAGCAGCATGATGGGTGCGATTTCGATGACGAGCACGCGCGGCACGGTGCCTTCGATGGAGGCCCAGAAAGTACGGATGCCGGCACGGGTCATCGAGATCAGTGAAGCGAAGCCGGAAAAGACGATCAGGAAGACGATCCACCATGACAGGGTGGAGATGCTGTCATTGGCGCCGAGACCGGACGGATTGAGAATGGCCGATAGCATCGAGAATTTGGCAATGAAGCCGGAAAGCGGCGGCAGGCCGGCGAGCAGGATGCCGCAGGCGGCAAAGCATGCGCCCAGCACGGCCATGGTGGCAGGCATGGTCACGCCGATTTCCTCTTCCTCGTCTTCTTCCTCGCCTTCGCCATAAGCCTCCATGGTTACGGCAAGAACGTTTGCGCCCGCATCCTGCCCGCGCTCGACAAGTTCGATGAGCATGAAGAAGGCACTGATGGTGAGGGTGGAGCTGACAAGGTAATAAAGTGCGCCGGCCGCCACCGTGGGATTGCCGGTACCCATGGCTGCAAGCAGCGTTCCCGATGAGACCAGAACCGAAAAGCCGGCAAGCCGTCCCAGCGCCTGCGACGCCAGAACCCCGATGGCACCGAAGATGATGGTGGCGATGCCGCCGACCAGCAGCGCATCGTGGCCGAAACCGGCCGATTCCCCGGCCGTCTGGCCGAACAGCAGGAAGGAGAGGCGGGCGATGACATAAATGCCGACCTTGCTCATGATCGCGAATAGCCCGCCGACCGGTGCAGATGCCGCACCATAGGCGGAGGGCAGCCAGAAATTCAGCGGCCACATGCCGGCCTTGACCAGAAACGCGATGCCGAGGATGGCCGAGCCGGTTTCCAGCAGCATGCGCTGGTCGGGGTTCAGCCCCTCTATCCGGTGGGCGAGATCACCCATGTTCAGCGTGCCCGTCACGCCATAGATCAGACTGACGCCAATCAGGAAAAACAAGGCGGCAACGAGGTTGATGGCGATATAATGCAGCCCTGCCTTGACGCGTTGCTGGCCGGAGCCATGCAGCAGCAGCCCGTAAGATGCCGCCAGCATCACTTCGAAGAATACGAAAAGGTTGAAGAGGTCGCCGGTCAGGAACGCGCCGTTAACGCCCATCAGCATCATCTGGAACAGCGAATGGAAATGGGCGCCCGCCTTGTGCCATTTCGCCATCGAATAGATGAGCGAGGGAATGGCGAGCAATGCGGTCAACAGGACCATCAGGCCCGACAGGCGATCGGCGACGAGCACGATGCCGAAGGGTGCCGGCCAGTTGCCGAGCAGATAGACGCCGCTCGAAACCACAGCAGCGATCTCGGTATTAACGGTTGAGTTCACCTCGCGAAACAGCAGAATCGCAACCACCAGCAGCAGCACCGTGGAGGTGAAGCTGATCGCGGCTTTGGCCACACGCTGGCGCTCGTCAAAGAACAGCAGCAGCGCGGCGGTAATGAGCGGCAGCAGGATGGGTGCTATGACGATGTGGAAGGGGAACGACATCATTTCGACTCCCTCCCATCCACATGGTCAGTGCCGGTGAGGCCGCGCGCTGCGAGCAGCACGACAAGGAAAAGCGCTGTCGTGGCAAAGCCGATCACGATGGCGGTCAGCACCAGCGCCTGCGGCACCGGGTCGGCAAGCGTCGAACTGTCGACGCCGTTCACCAGCACCGGGGGTGCGTTGGTCTTGATGCCGCCGACGCCGAAGATGAACAGGTTCACGGCATAGGACAAAAGCGAAAGCCCGACGATGACCTGATAGGTGCGCGGGCGCAGGATGAGCCATACGCCGGAGCCGGTCATGATGCCGATGCCGATTGAAAGAATGAGTTCCATTACACGTCCTCCGCTTTTGCGGCGTCAGGCGTGCGAACGCGGTAGTTGCGCAACGATTGGTGTGCCAGTGCTATCAGGATAAGAACGGTGGAGCCGACGACCAGCGAAAAGACGCCGAGATCGAACAGCAGGGCGGAAGCCGTCGGCATTTTGCCGATATAGGGTATCTCCGTATACTGGAAATAAGAGGTCAGGAACGGGTAGCCGAAGTACCACGAGCCGATACCCGTCGCCGCCGCCATCAACAGGCCAAAGCCCATCCAGCGCAGCGGCAGGATGCGGATGCGGTCCTCGGCCCAGCGCGCCCCGCCGGCGAGATATTGCAGAAGGAAAGCGATCGCCATGGTGATACCGGCCGCAAAACCGCCGCCCGGCATATCGTGGCCGCGCATGAAGAGGAAAATGGAAAAGGTGATGATGACGGGGAACATCCACTGCATCACGATGGATGGCACGTAGAGATAGTCGCGAACGGTATCGCCCTTGCTGCGATCCGGGCGCTCCGCATCGAAGGCGTTCTGCATCTGCTGCTGTTCCGGAAGTCCGATGCTTTCATGGGCGGGACGGAAACGGCGAAGCAGCGCGAAGACGGTGAGCGCCACGATGGCCAGAACCGCGATTTCGCCGAAGGTGTCGAAGCCACGGAAATCGACCAGGATGACGTTGACCACATTGGTGCCGCCGCCTTCGCTGTAAGCGCGTTCGAGGAAATAGGTCGCAATGGCATTCGGAACTGGCAGCGTCATCACCGCATAGGCGATGACGGACATTCCAATGCCGCTGGCGGCGGCCAGCAGGAAATCGCGGGCACGGCGAAGCTGCGCCGGCAACTCATCGCTGCTGTCCACTTTTTCGAAGCGTTTCGGCAACCACCTGAGGCCGAGCAGGATGAGAACGGTGGTGACGATTTCCACCAAAAGCTGGGTAATCGCCAGATCCGGTGCGGAAAGCCAGATGAAGGTGAGGCAGGTGACGAGCCCCGAAACGCCAAGCATGACAAGGGCTGCGAGGCGATGATATTTCGCCTGCCAGGCAGCACCCATGGCCGCAATCATACCGATCAGCCACAGAATGGCGAAGATCGGATCGAAGGTTGTTACCCGCGGCAGCGACAGGGAGAATTCCGAAAGGAAGAGCGGCGAGAAACCGGCAAGAAGCGCCACGAGGATAAGAAGCCTCAGCTGCGGCTGCAGGCGCCGGGTGCCGAGCGTGCTTTCGAGCCACCGCGCCCACTTCCAGGACACGGTGACGAGAATGCGCTCGAAGATGCGCTGACCCCGCAAATGCCGGAAGATCGGCGGACCGTCATCGCAGCGCGAGAAATAACCGCCGAGCAGGACGTAGATTGTTACCCCGCCGATCAGCGCCGCGATACTCATGATCAGCGGCAGATTGAAACCGTGCCAGATCGACAGGCTGTACACGGGTGTCTGTGCGCCGAGAACGGAAAGCACGGCCGTATGCAGGAACGGGCCGATGGAAAGGCTCGGAACGATGCCGACGATCAGGCAGGCGAAGACGAGGAATTCGATCGGAAACCGCATCCAGCGCGGCGGCTCGTGCGGATTGGGGTTTGGCAGATCGACTGGCTTGGGGCCAAAGAACACCGTGTGGATGAAGCGCAGCGAATAGGCGACGGCAAATGCGCCGGATAATGTTGCCACATATGGCAGCGCCCGGTCGAGAAGCGAGTCGGCATGGGTTTCGACGGCCTCGGCAAAGAACATTTCCTTGGAGAGGAACCCGTTGAACAGAGGAACCCCGGCCATGGCCGCACTTGCCGCCATGGCAAGTGTCGCCGTTGCCGGCATATAGGTATAGAGCCCGCTCAGCCGCCGCATGTCACGTGTTCCGGTCTCATGGTCGATGATGCCGGCCGCCATGAAGAGCGAGGCCTTGAAGGTGGCATGGTTGACCATGTGAAAGATGGCCGCCACCGCAGCGAGCGGGCTGCCAAGGCTTAACAGCGTGGTGATGAGCCCGAGATGGCTGATGGTGGAATAGGCCAGCAATCCCTTCAGATCCTGCTGGAACATGGCAAAGTAGGCACCGAGCAGCAGAGTTATGACACCGGCCGCGCCGACCACCCAGAACCATTCCGGCGTGCCCGCAAGCACCGGCCAGAACCTTGCCAGCAGGAAAACACCCGCTTTCACCATGGTAGCCGAGTGGAGATAGGCGGAAACGGGTGTTGGTGCCGCCATGGCATTGGGCAGCCAGAAGTGAAAGGGAAACTGCGCGCTCTTTGTCAGAGCGCCGCCGAGAATAAGAATGAGCGCAGGCACATAAAGCGGATGCGCGCGAATGGCGGCGCCGGCCTCGATGATCCTGTCGAGATCGTAGCTGCCGGCCATGTGACCGAGGATCAGCAGACCCGCCAGCAAGCTGAAGCCACCAATCCCCGTCACTGTCAGCGCCATGCGAGCGCCGTCGCGGGCGCCGGCATTCTGGTGCCAGTAGCCGATCAGGAGGAATGAGAAGATGCTCGTCATTTCCCAGAAGATGGACAGCAGAATGACGTTGCCGGATAGAACGACGCCGAGCATCGAACCCATGAAGGCGAGAAGAAAGGCGAAGAAGCGCGGTATGGGGTCTTCAGTCGACATGTAGTAGCGGGCGTAAAGCACCACCAGCAGGCCGATGCCGGTAATCAGCATCGAGAAGATCCAGGCAAATCCGTCGAGCCGCAGTGTGAAGTTCAAACCGAGCTGCGGCAGCCATTCCACATCGTATTTAAGAACGGCGCCCCCGCTGACGCTGGTATAAAGGAAAATACTGCTGACCAGCCCGAAAAGGGCAACTGCCCCCGCAACGGAAGCGGGAGCTGCAGCAGCACCCTCGCGCGGCATGAACGCCGTCAGGAGTGCGCCGACGAAGGGCAATGCGACAATAAAAGGAAGAATGGTTGCAAGTGTCATATGCGGCGGCGGTTTTCTCTCTGGAATGGGAGCTTGCGGCGGATTTCCGACGACTCCAATCCCTCAGGATTCCAATGAATCCAATGATGATGACCGCCGGAATGACTAGTACATAAGATGCGGAGGCGCGCGTGGTACCACGCTGGCAAAGTCTCGGGACGCTTGTGGCGCGACGGCAACAGCAACGAGCCGCGCCTTTGCCTCAAGGTCAACACTGACGGCGGTTAAGGAAAACGCGTCCTGACCAATACCCGGGGCCGCATTGCCTGACCGGCAACCGAAATCACCGCCGTTGTCGCAATCCTTGTCGCGAAGCGAAAGGGAGCGGCCAAGATCGACGGTCTGCATGCGTTCGAGGCGGCTGGTCTTGGAAAGCGGCTTGATACCCGAAGGCGCCTGGAAGCCGATCATGAGAAGAAGGCTGGCGACCACGAGACCGATCAGCACTTGCGGATGGCGCCTTGAACTGCGGCCTTTCTCCATCCATTGCAAGTTGGCATCTCCTTGATCGAAAACGTCTCTTTAAAGCATCACCGCTGCGCGAATATCCCGTTGATTTGTTTTAGGGGAAGCCACCCGCGCTTGTCCAGCACACAGGCCGGAAAAACCGCCCGAAGCGCTCAATTCCTTTTTGTTTTTGCTCATTTGCGGCAAAGTCGGGGCAGGGGCCGTTAAAAGACTTTACAAATTTTACCGTTTGACCCGCAACGCCGCGTTTCTTAACTTTCAAGCAAGGAATTAACCATAAAGATTGGTGGTATTTCCACGGCGGAATGGGGTCTCTCCCCTTCCAGGCATGACGCCGCACTGCCGTACCGGTGCCGATCCGGTATTTCGTTTCTTGGTTCAAGAAGGTCTGGCAAGCGTCGATGCCGCATCGTCCGCGATGGGTGTGTTCGTTCAAAAATCCCCTCAGGGTGCTGGCGTTCTGAACCTTGGCAAATTGGCCGGGTTTCACCGGCCGTCATGTTGTTGGGGACGTCGGTTGGGGCAGGACTTGCCATCAGATCAAGCGCGCAGATCGGCAGGCGGAAGCCTGGCGGGGCGGTTGCGTTTTGCCGGCCTCGATGAGACGCAATCCGACTTCCTGCGCAGCTATCGCGGCATGCTGGAGCCTTACGTCAAGGCCGGCCTGCGCGATGTGATGACCCGTTTCCAGTCCATGCCGGACTGTTCCCCGTCCTTCGACAGCGAAAACCAGCTCGAACGCCTGCACGATCTGCAATCGTCGCACTGGAGCGTTTTGACGGATGCACGTTTCGATGCGCTCTATGCCGAGCGGGTGAAGGTGCTTTCCGACAATGCCAGCCGCATGGGTCTCGATCCGCGCTGGCAAATCGCCAGCCACGCCGTCGTTCTGGAGCACCTCGTTGGTGGACTGGTGGCGGAACACGCGCCCCGATCCATCCTGCCGGGTAGCCGCAAGAAGAGCCGTGAGCTCGCCGAAGCGGTAAAGAATGTCGTTCGCCTCGTGATGGTCGATACCGAGATAGCGGTCTCGCTGCGCTTTAATGAACTACGCCTGCGTCATGGCCGCGAACTTCAGGAACAACGCGACAATGACCGGGCTGAAGCGGCAAACCTCTTCGGCGTCGCGTTGAAAGCTTTTGCGGCAGGCGATTTGCACGCACGGATAGACGGTGACGTTCCAGACGCCTATCGGGATGTCGCGACAACATTCAACACGGCCCTTGAAACCATAGGCGCGTCGTTGACGGCGGCCCATAACAGCGTCGGCGAGGCGGAGGCCTTGAGCGGACGTTTTGCCGATATCGGCCGTTCCATTGCCGAGCGTTCACGCCAGCAGGCCGAAGCCCTTGCCGAAACCTCGCATGCGATTCAGGCCCTGATCGGGAACGTTGCCGAAAACGGCGCTCGCATTGCGGCGACGGAAAAGGCGGTTTCGAGCGCCCGCGACGCGGCCGTCGAAAGCGGCCGTGCGATCGGCGAGGCGATCGACGCCATGTCGGACATCGAACAATCCGCCGAACAGATCGGCAGGATCATTGGCACGATTGACGAGATCGCTTTTCAGACCAACCTTCTCGCGCTCAATGCCGGCATCGAGGCGGCGCGTGCGGGTGAAAGCGGTCGTGGGTTCGCTGTCGTCGCGCAGGAAGTCCGGGCGCTCGCCCAGCGGTCTGCAGATGCCGCAAGGGAGATCAAGAGCCTTGTCGGAACCACGAAGACCCAGGTCGAGGGCGGCGTCCGCATGGTCAACCGCACACAGGACGCGATCGGCGGCGTCGTCCGGCAAGTCTCGGGCATCAACGACATGATCGCTGAAGTCTCGCGGCTTACGGCCGAGCAGGCCGGCGAACTGCAGTCTGTTGCCGCCGATATTGGCGGGCAGCAACGGCAGGCGGACCGCAATGCCGTCGATATCAGCGCGAGCGCCTCCGAGGCCGACACGCTTCAAACCGTCATTCTGGAACTCGGCCGCACCGTGCGCGAATTTCGTATTGCCCGCCAGGAACATTTCGCTGCCGCCACCGGTGCGGATCGGCAGCAATCATCATTTATGGCCCGTGAGGATAGCCGCACGGATTACCGCCAGGATTACCAACAATTCAGACGTCAGGGAGTCATGTAATGGCAGCCAGAAAAGCAGCTGAGGCGACGCTGAAACTGTCACCGGTGCTGGACCTCAACGAAGCATCGGCCCTGCACGGCAAGCTGATGACGTTGCGGGGAGCACCGCTGTCGGTGGACGCGTCAGAGGTGGAACGTATCGGCGCCCTTTGTGCGCAGGTCCTCATGGCCGGCGCCAAATCCTGGGAAGAGGACGGCAAACGCTTCGGCTTTGCCAGCGTGTCCGATGCATTCGACAAGACCATGAAACTGATAGGCGTCGATATCGATCATTTGCTCCTGAAGGAGATGCAAAAGTGAAGAAAAAAGTTCTTACCGTGGATGATTCCCGGACGATCAGGAACATGCTCCTGGTCACGCTCAACAATGCCGGTTTCGAAACCATTCAGGCCGAAGACGGCGTCGAGGGCCTCGAAGTGCTCGAGCAGAGCAACCCCGACGTCATCGTGACTGACATCAACATGCCCCGTCTCGACGGTTTCGGTTTCATAGAGGGTGTTCGTCGCAACGAAAAGTACCGGGCGATCCCTATCCTCGTTCTGACGACCGAAAGCGATGCAGAGAAGAAGAACCGCGCCCGCCAGGCCGGTGCGACGGGCTGGATCGTCAAGCCGTTCGACCCTGCCAAACTCATCGATGCCATTGAGCGCGTAACCGCCTGATACGGGACATTTCACGATGGATATGAACGAAATCAAGGAAATCTTTTTCCAGGAATGCGAGGAGCAGCTCGCCGAACTGGAATCGGGGCTTCTTAAATTGAATGACGGCGACCGTGATCCGGAAACCGTCAACGCCGTTTTCCGTGCCGTTCATTCTATCAAGGGCGGAGCAGGTGCCTTCGGTCTCGATGATCTCGTGGCCTTTGCGCACGTCTTTGAAACGACCCTCGACTGCGTGCGTTCCAATAAGCTGGAACCGACGCAGGATGTTCTCAAAGTCATGCTGCGCTCTGCCGACGTGCTGGCAGACCTCACCAATGCCGCAAGAGACGGCGGCAGCGTCGATGAAAGCCGCACCCGTGGCCTTGTGAAGGAACTGGAGGCGCTGGCAAACGGCGAAGCCGTTCCGGCATCCGCGCCCGCTCCCGTCGCAGTAAAGGCGCCGGAACCCGTGAAGGCCAAACCGACGGATGAGAGCGGCTTCGAGCCGATCCCCTTCTCCTTCACGGACTTTGCCGACGAAACCACGCCGCTGATGGAAGCGCCATCCTTCCAGATCACCTTTAAGCCGCATGCATCGCTTTATTCAAAGGGCAACGAGGCGGCACTTCTGCTGCGCGATCTTTCCCGCATTGGGGAGATGAGCATCAATTGCGACATGTCCGAGCTGCCTTCGCTCGACAAACTCGATCCTGAAGCATCCTATCTCTCCTGGACGGTTTCGATCACGACCGACAAGGGTGAAGAAGGTATCCGCAGCGTCTTCGAATTTGCCGAATGGGATTGCGATCTCGAAATCACGCCAGTTCTTTCGGAGGCCGCTGCCGACGAGGAAGAACTCCCGATGATCCCCGTGCCGTTCGACCTTTCGGCGCTTGATAGCGGCGCGGAAGAGCAGCCCGTTGTTGAAGTCGCCACGGCGGAAGCGTCTTATGTTGCAGCAGCTGTCGAAACGGCCGTCGCAACGACGCAGATCGCCCAGAGCGTCAATGCCGCCATCGAAAAGCGTGAAGCTGCGGCAGCACCTGCCGCAGCGCAGGCAAACGCCAATGCCGCTGCCAATGCAAGTGCCGGCCAGACCATCCGCGTCGATCTCGACCGTGTCGATCGCCTGATCAATCTCGTCGGCGAGCTCGTCATCAATCAGGCGATGCTGTCGCAGAGCGTCATCGAAAACGATGCGAGCGGTACGTCAGCCGTCAATATGGGTCTCGACGAGCTGCAGCAGCTGACGCGCGAAATCCAGGACAGCGTCATGGCGATCCGTGCGCAGCCGGTAAAACCGGTGTTCCAGCGCATGTCGCGTATCGTTCGCGAAGTCGCCGACATGATCGGTAAGCAGATCCGTCTTGTCACCGAAGGTGAGAACACCGAAGTCGACAAGACGGTCATCGACAAGCTGGCCGAACCGCTGACGCATATGATCCGCAACGCCGTTGATCATGGCATCGAAACGCCCGAAAAGCGCGAAGCCGCTGGAAAGAACCCGGAAGGCACTATCAAGCTTTCGGCCAAACACCGCTCCGGCCGCATCCTTATCGAGCTTCAGGACGACGGTGCCGGCATCAATCGCGAGCGCGTGCGCCAGAAGGCGATCGACAACGATCTCATCGCTGCCGATGCGAACCTGACGGATGAAGAGATCGACAATCTCATCTTCGCCCCCGGCTTCTCGACCGCCGACAAGATTTCCGACATTTCCGGCCGCGGTGTGGGCATGGACGTGGTCAAGCGCTCCATTCAGGCGCTCGGCGGTCGCATCAACATCTCCTCGCGCCCCGGCCAAGGCTCCACCTTCACCATGAGCCTGCCGCTGACGCTTGCCGTTCTCGACGGCATGGTGGTGACGGTTGCCGGCCAGACACTGGTGGTGCCGTTGACCGCGATCGTGGAAACCCTGCAGCCGGAAGCGAAGAACATTCACTCGTTCGGTGCGAACCAGCGGCTGATCTCCATCCGCAACTCCTTCTGCCCGCTGGTGGATGTCGGCCGCGTGCTGAATTTCCGCCCGACGCAGGCCGATCCGGTCGAAGGCGTCGCTCTTTTGGTGGAATCGGAAGGCGGCGGCCAGCGTGCCCTGATGGTCGATGCGATCCAGGGTCAGCGCCAGGTTGTCATCAAGTCGTTGGAGGCCAACTATACCCATGTTCCGGGCATTGCCGCCGCAACGATTCTCGGCGACGGGCGCGTCGCTCTCATTCTGGATGTCGATGCCATCGTCAGCGCCTCGCGCGGACAGCCCTTGAAGCAGGAAATGTCGCTCGCGGCGGCGGGTTGAAAGCGGATCATTCATGGCAGCACTTAATTTCAACGACCAGCGCCAGTCTCCGGATGACGTTCTTGCCAGCGGTGAATACCCGCTGACGAGACGTGACCTCTCGGAAATCGCGGCGATGATCTATGCCGATGCGGGCATCTATCTCAACGACACCAAGGCGTCGCTGGTTTACTCCCGCCTGTCGAAACACATCCGCAATCTCGGCCTTTCGGGCTTTCGTGAATATTGCGTTCTGGTGTCATCTCCAGATGGCGCGCAGGCGCGGCGCGAAATGCTGTCGCACCTGACCACGAATTTCACCCGCTTCTTCCGCGAAAACCATCATTTCGAACATTTGCGTGATGAGGTACTTCCTGGCCTCGTTGCAAGGGCTAAGAGCGGCGGGCGTGTTCGCATCTGGTCCGCCGCTTGCTCCGACGGACAGGAGCCCTATTCCATAGCGCTCACCGTGCTCGCCATGTTTCCGAATGCAGCCGATTACGACTTCAAAATCCTGGCCACGGATATCGACCCGAAAATATTGGCGCAGGCCCGTGCCGGGGTCTATGACGATAATGCGCTCGAAACCGTGTCTCCCGCCATGCGCAAGCAATGGTTCACGGAAGTGGATGCTGGCGGCCGCCGCAAGTTCCAGATCGACGACAAGGTCAAGCGCCTCATCACCTTCAATGAATTGAACCTGATGACGCAATGGCCCTTCAAGGGCAATTTCGACGTCATCTTCTGCCGCAACGTCGTCATCTATTTCGACGAGCCGACGCAGATGCGCATCTGGTCGCGTTTTGCAGGCCTGCTGCCGGAAGGTGGTCATCTTTATATCGGTCATTCCGAACGTGTCTCCGGTGACGCCAAGAACCTGTTCGATAATACGGGTATCACCACCTATCGCTACATCGGTCACGCTTCGGGGAGGAAGGCATGAGCGCACTCGCACGGGTACTCGTCGTCGATGATAGTCCGACCATGCGCGGCCTGATTTCGGCTGTGCTCAAGGCCGATCCGGAGGTCGAAGTCGTCGGGCAGGCCGGCAACGCCATGGAAGCGCGTGCCGCCATCAAGCAGCTCAATCCCGATGTCGTGACACTCGACATCGAGATGCCGGAAATGAACGGGCTGGAGTTTCTCGAAAAGATCATGCGCCTGCGGCCCATGCCGGTCATCATGGTCTCGTCGCTGACACATCGCGGGGCGGACGCCTCGCTCGCGGCACTCGAAATCGGCGCCTTCGACTGTGTCGGCAAGCCGGCACCAGGCGATGCGCGCCCTTTCGGTGATCTGGCTGACAAGGTGAAGGCTGCCGCGCGCTCCCAACACGCTGCTTACCGTGCGGCGCGGCCGGAAGCCGCAGCCGCGCCGCAGCCGGTTCCGGTCAGCGAATATCGGGCGGGGCGCAAGGTCGTGGCCATCGGTTCGTCCACGGGGGGGGTCGAAGCGTTGATCGCGGTGCTGCAGAAATTCCCGGCCAATTGCCCGCCGACCGTAATTACCCAGCATATGCCGCCCACCTTCACGAAGAGCTTCGCAGAACGGCTGAACCGCATCTGCGCTCCTGTGGTGGAAGAGGCGACGGATGGCGCCCGCCTGCAGACCGGCAAGATCTATCTCGCGCCGGGCGGCGAGCGTCACCTGCAGATCGCCAATCGTTCGGCACCCTGCTGCCGGCTCGTAGAGCGCGATCCCGTCAACGGCCATCGGCCCTCCGTCGATGTGTTGTTCGACTCTGTAGCCGAACTTGCCGGACGCAACGCCGTCGGCGTCATCCTGACCGGCATGGGGCGCGATGGTGCCGCCGGACTTCTGAAAATGCGCCATGCCGGTGCGCGTACCGTCGGCCAGAACGAAAAAACCTGTGTCGTCTATGGCATGCCCCGTGTGGCCTATGAGTTAGGCGCGGTTGAACAGCAATTGCCGCTGGGCTCCATCGGCGAAGAAATCCTCAAACTAACCACTGCCCGCAAAGAAGGTGCTGACTAATGTCTCTCGCAGAAAAGATCAAAGTTCTGATCGTTGACGATCAGGTGACCAGCCGGCTGCTCCTCAGCGATGCGCTGACACAGCTCGGCTTCAAGCAGATCACCGCCGCAGGTGACGGCGAGCAGGGAATGAAGATCATGGAGCAGCAGCCCCATCATCTCGTCATCTCCGATTTCAACATGCCGAAGATGGATGGCCTCGGTTTCCTGCACGCCGTGCGGGCCAACCCGACCACCAAGAAGGCCGCCTTCATCATTCTCACCGCGCAGGGCGACCGCGCGCTGGTGCAGAAGGCTGCCCAGCTCGGCGCCAACAACGTGCTGGCCAAGCCCTTCACCATCGACAAGATGCGTGCTGCCATCGAAGCGGTTTTCGGATCGCTGAAATGATTGAAGCTGCAGCCAAGCGCGTACATATCATTCAGGGCGAGTATAAGGTCGTCAGCGATCCCGATGTGGTGCTGACGACGATACTCGGTTCGTGCGTGGCTGCCTGTCTGAGAGACCCCGTTTCCGGCGTTGGAGGAATGAACCACTTCCTGCTGCCGGGAACCGGTAGCGTGACCGGCGGAGATGCGACGCGTTATGGCGTGCATCTCATGGAACTTCTGATCAACGGCCTGCTGAAGCAGGGCGCCCGTCGTGACCGGCTGGAGGCCAAGATTTTCGGCGGCGCGAAGACGATCGCCAGCTTCTCCAATGTCGGTGAGCAGAATGCCATATTCGCCATGAAGTTTCTCAAGGATGAAGGCATTCCAGTCATAAGCTCCTCCACGGGCGGGGAACATGGCCGCAAGATCGAATTCTGGCCGGTCTCGGGCCGCGCCCGCCAGCATCCGCTCAGCGGCGCGGAAACACAGAAGACGGTGGCCATGGAAACGCGTCCGGTGCCGGCGCCCAAACCCGTCGCCAACGATATCGAATTTTTCTAGTACGGAGTTTCCAATGCAGCTTGCAGAGCACACCGCCACCACTCCGTTCGAAGAAGCCCTGCCGGATGTTCTGATGCGTGTGGTATCGGAACTGCACGATGTCGCCTATCTCATCGAGCGCATCGAGCCGCAATTGCTTGAAGTGACCAGCGGCCAATTGTCGAGCGAAGGCGTCAAGCTGCTGCAGGGCATCGACCTTGCGGTCCAGAAGACGCGTGGCCTGGCCGAGTTCATAGACACCATCACCGGCTCCATCCCGGGCGACTGGATCGTGGATGTCTCCACCGCGCTCAGCCTCGTCAAGCTTGCTGAAATGCAGAAGGCGCTCGGCGCGGCCTTCCGCCACGGCCATTCCCAGCCGCTCGACAAGGCCTCCGGCGACTTCGACCTCTTCTAGCGCTGTTTCCAGCGGCGCCTGCCTCTTCGCAGAATGCGGAGAAAGGCAACGCTCGCGCAAGCTTCGCACCCTATTGTCATCACGGGGCCAAAAGGTCTCGGACTCTATGAATGACGGTGCGGAACAGAATGAATCTGTTAAATCAAATCCCTCAGGTCTTGAAGAATGTCGCGGCGCTGGGGCAGACGCGGCTGCTGATGTTGGGCGGCGTGGGCGTTGTGTCCATGGCCATTATCCTCGCTGCAGCGCTTTATGTGAACCGTCCCGCTTACGAGACCCTTTATGTGGGGCTTGAAAAGAGCGACCTCAACAAGATCAGCATTGCGCTCGCCGAGTCGGGTCTCGACTTTCAGGTGGGGACCGATGGTTCCAGCCTTCAGGTCCCGGTCGGGCTTACCAGCAAGGCGCGGCTGCTTCTGGCTGAACGTGGCCTGCCCGACAGCGCCAATGCCGGTTATGAACTTTTCGACAATGTCGGTTCTCTCGGCCTGACCTCCTTCATGCAGGAAGTGACGCGCGTTCGCGCCCTTGAGGGTGAGATCGGCCGCTCCATCCAGCAGATCGATGGCATCGCAGCCGCACGCGTGCATATCGTCATGCCTGACGTCGGCAATTTCCGCCGCGGCGAACAGAAGCCCACCGCATCTGTCATGATCCGTGCGAGCGCCTCCGCCGGCCGCAAGGCTTCCGCTTCCATTCGTCACCTCGTTGCCTCGGCCGTTCCCGGCCTTGAAGTCGACGATGTGACCCTGCTCGATTCCACGGGTCAGCTTCTGGCGTCCGGTGACGACGTCACCAATGCCGCCATGAACCGTTCGCTGACGCTGGCGCAGAACGTTCAGCAGGAAATCGAGACCAATATCGACAAGGCGCTGGCGCCCTTCCTCGGCATGGACAATTTCCGCTCGAGCGTGACGGCGCAGCTCAATACCGACAGCCGCCAGATTCAGGAAACCGTCTACGATCCGGAATCGCGTGTCGAACGGTCGGTGCGGACCGTGAAAGAAGACCAGAAGTCGCAGGAAACGCAGCCCGACACGGCCGCGACCGTGGAGCAGAATGTTCCGCAGGCCGCACCTCAGGGCGGCGGCAGCACGCCGCAATCGTCGGACGAATCGGCGAAGAAAGAAGAACAGACCAACTACGAGATCAACTCCAAGACGGTCGCCACGGTGAAGAACGGCTATACGGTCGAAAAGATTTCCGTCGCGGTGGTCGTCAACAAGGGGCGTATCGCAAAGATGGTCGGTGAACCCGCCGATCAGGCCAAGATCGACGCCTACCTCGCCGAAATGCAGAAGATCGTCACCTCCGCCGCCGGCATTTCGTCCGACCGTGGCGACATGGTCACCCTGACTGCAATGGATTTCCTCGAAACCCAATTGCTTGACGAGGCCGCCAGCGGACCGGGTGTCATGGAAGTGCTGAGCCGCAATTCCGCCGGCATCATCAATTCCCTCGCCTTTGTCGCGGTCGCCTTCCTTGTCGTCTGGCTCGGTGTACGCCCGCTGGTCCGCACGGTTACCGGCAACGGCGCGGCCGCAGGCCAACTCAGCCAGGAAGCCGCCGGTCTCGAACTGCCGGACTTCTCTCCCGGCATGGATGCGGGCGCGGGCGGCCTCATGGAAGGGTTCGGGGCGGATTTCGGCTTCGACAGCACCGACGATCTTCTGGCGGGCGGCGATGGCGAAGGCACCTTCAACCGCCGGGTACGCGAAGGACCCGAACGCAGGCTTTCCCGCATGGTGGAAATCAGCGAGGAAAGAGCCGCCAAGATTCTGCGCAAATGGGCAGTGGAAAAAGCAGCGTAATATCGAAAAGGCCGGAGTTTTACCCGGCCTTTTTTCCGTTTTTGGGCTTTTCGCTATCCTTGGCGGACGCATCGTGGCAATCTCGTTTTAGGACAGTGTTTACAAAAAATTCAGCAACGATACAGTTTGCTGGGAATTGGCTGAGAATGCCGTTTATGGATTGAACAGCTTTTCAGTATGTTTTTTTAGCAATAGACGAACGGTGAAATACGTGGAAAGGCTGGTGTCAGGTAATGGCAAATCCCAGTCCGTTCCATAAAATGAAATGATTCGGTCTCCGGGGGCTTGCCGTCCCATTTTGGTAAGCTTCTCGAATGGAATGATTCCATCCCGAGGTATAATCTCCCACTGGGAGCAAGAGGGCGTAGGCGATTGAAAGTCGATGTTGATATCCGCAGGCTGTCTGCCAAGCCTATGGAGGGCATGGGTAAGCCCCTGCCGCGTGATCAGCTTGCCAAGAACGTCGCAGCCACGGCTGCTGCCGGTAACGTTGCAGGCGCGCTTGATTTGCTCGTGACTTACGCTGGCGCCTCGCATTACCTGCTGGCGCGGGATGACCTTCTCGAAGAAACCGGGCTTAAATTCATCGTTACATCCGATTGGCCTTTCGATCTGGTGCGCCGGTTGGGCGTCGAGCTTGCCAATAGCCAGAACCGTTCGAGCGAAATGGAAAAATGCCTTTCGCTTCTGCAGCCGCGGCTGCTCTTGCTTCCAGAGGACGTTTCGGTTCCCTATGGCATAGACCGGCAGTATTCTGCGCTCTCTTTCTGCGTGGGGCGCATTCGCCTTTCTCTCCTGCTGCTGTTCCCCGAGGAAGCGGTTCCGTCGCCGGAACGCCTGCGTGAAATCGCGCTTCTGACGGGCTATTGCGTCAGTTTCGGCATTGCCAGCGAGGCAAAAGCCGTGCGCGATATCGACCTTACCGAGCGCGAGCTGGAGTGCCTTTTCTGGATCGCGGAAGGCAAGACGAGTGACGAAATTGCGATGATCCTTGGCATTTCACGCAATACGATCAATAATTACATCACAAGCGTGATGCGTAAAACTGCGACAAAAACCCGCTCGGAGGCAATTGCCTACGCCGTGCGCAACAACCTCGTATAATGGTCGGACGGATGGTACAGACGAAAGACAATGAGGGTACTGGTCAAACGGGCATGTTTTACCGCAGCCCTGTCGTGACGAGCCGGTCGGATCTGTTTCCGAAGCTTGTCGCCATGCAGAAGCTGGTCGGCGCGCGCAATTTCGTGGTGACGAAGGCGGCCGCTTCCGGTTTCCCTAACAAGAAGAAGCTGACCTGCGAGCTGGAAAACTGGGGCATGAATGCCGCGGAGCAGAGCACGCAGTTCATTCGCGCTGTCGGCGATATTCTTCTCGATCACATCGAGACGTCGCTTCTGCCGGTCATCTGGCGCAACAAGAATGCCGGCGGTTTTGCCGATCTCCCCGACGTGCCTGCGCTTCTGCGCCGGATCGAGAACGATACTTTGCCCTATGCGGGTCTGGCGCTACCGGTGCGCCTCGGCACCATCGGTAACGGCTATATCGTCTTCTGCGGCACCAATCTCGTTCTCGACAATGAAGTGGTGATCGAACAGCACATCAAGTGCTGCGAGATCATGGTCGATATGCTGGCGCTGGACGAGCGCAAGGCGGCGCCCTCGGAAGCGTTGAGCGAGAGGGAAATCGCCTGCCTGCAACTGGCGGGCGATGGCCGTATCAGCGAAGAAATCGCGGTCAAGCTCGGGCTGTCGGTCCACACCGTCAACGCCTATCTCGGTTCGGCGACGATCAAGCTTGATTCCGTCAACCGTATCCAGGCGATCGCGAAAGCCATCCGGCTCGGCTACATCCATTAACGGCGGGCGGGTCTACCGCCCCCTTCGCCGGCACTTCGCGTTTTTTTAACAGTTGCCCATTAGAACTTTTATAAGTTTGGCTTTGGGGAACTGTTTCATGCACAACCGGCTCTTTAAGTCCGTTGCTGGCAAGGTCGTAGCTTTGACGATCGGTCTGATCGCGCTCAGCGTGGCGGCGGTTGGTTTTTCGACTTACATTCGCTTGAAGGACAATATCATCACCACCGCGCTGCGTGATACGCACAGCGCAATGCGCAGCATGGCGATCCTTTACGAACTGAAAGTTGGCGGTGTTGCCCTCGAATTGGTGGATGGCGACCTCAAGAGCGTGGGCCGCGCCAGCATCGGAACGATGCGCGATAATGATCTCGTCGACCGCACCGCAGCCGGAAACGGTGGCATCTCCACTGTTTTTGAAGCCAGAGGCGGCGAATTCATTCGCATGACCACCAATCTGAAGAACGAAAAGGGCGAGAGAGCAGCAGGAACCAAGCTTGCGACCGATCATCCCGCTTTCGAAAAAGTCTCCAAGGGTGAATCCTATTTTGGCACCGCGACGCTGTTCGGCACCAGCTACATGACGGGTTATATGCCCGTTACGAACAAGACCGGCGCAACCGTCGGCATTCTGTTCGTGGGTGTTCCCATGGATGTCTACGATGCGCAGATATACAGCCTGCGCGACATGATGCTGATCTGTGGCGGGCTCGCCATGCTTGGCGTCGGCTTGCTCGCCTATTTCGTCATCAAGCGTACGCTTCAGCCCCTGGGCAAGCTGACCGATGCAGTGAAGTCCCTTTCGGACGGCAATCTCGATACACCGATCCCCTATGCCACCAACACCAATGAGTTTGGCAACATTGCCCGCGCTTTGGTGATTTTCCGAGAAAATGCACTTGAGAAACTGGCGATTGAGGGCAAGAGCGCCGAGGAACGTGCTGCGGCCGAGTCCGAACGTTACCGCAATGACGCCGAGAAACGGGAGCTGGACGGCCAGATCGAATTCGCGGTCGACGAGATTGCGTCCGGTCTCGGCAGGCTATCGCGTGGCGATCTCAGCCGTACGATTGATACGCCCTTCTCAGGTCGCCTCGACCGGCTGCGCACGGACTTCAACAGTTCCCTGCTCAACCTGCGGGATGCGCTGGGTCAGATCCGGGAGCGCACGCTCGTCATTCAGCACAGCGGTATCGAAATCGAGCAATCTTCGGTCGATCTGTCGAAGCGGACCGAAAACCAGGCCGCCTCGCTGGAGGAAACCGCTGCCGCTGTCGAGGAAATCACCGCTACCGTCAAGTCATCGGCTGAAAGGGCGCGCGAGGCCAATGAGGCCGTTCGCATTACCAAGCAGAGCGCCGACAGCTCCGGTTCGGTCGTCAGCAATGCCGTCGACGCCATGGGCCGCATCGAAGATGCCTCGCGCAAGATCGAACAGATCATCGAGGTCATCGACGACATTGCTTTCCAGACCAATCTTCTGGCGCTCAATGCCGGTATCGAGGCCGCACGTGCTGGTGAGGCCGGCAAGGGCTTCGCCGTCGTGGCGCAGGAAGTGCGCGAGCTTGCCCAGCGCTCCGCCGACGCAGCCCGCGAGATCAAGCAGCTCATCAATCAATCGACGCATGAGGTCAGTTCCGGGTCGAAGCTGGTGCAGGAGGCGGGCACGGTTCTTTCCGCCATCAGCCAGCAGATCGTTACCGTCAGCCAGCATGTCGAAACCATTGCGACGGCAACGCAGGATCAGTCTTCCGCACTTCACAACGTCAACAGTTCCGTCAACCAGATGGACCAGATGACCCAGCAGAACGCGGCGCTTGCCGAACAGTCAAGCGCGGCCAGCATGATACTGTCCGGTGAAGTCAAGGCGCTTCTCGAACTCGTGCAGCGGTTCCAGATGGAGCAGGGCTCGGCGACAGGCCGAGACCGGTACAATCAAGCGGCCTGATACGCCGGTTTTTGAAGATAGATACCGCTCCCGGATCGCAAGGTCCGGGAGTTTTTACTCGGCCGCTGCCCGCACGGTACTGGATATCTGGTTGATATAGGCGCGCAGCGCCGCCGGTTTCACCGGTTTGTGCTGGACGGCAATTCCGTATTTTTCGGCATCGCTGCGCACTTCCGGGCTGCGATCCGCCGTTACCAGCAGAGCCGGGATCGTTTTGCCATAAAATGTCCTGATGAGGCGGATGGCGCTGATGCCATCGCCATCATCAAGATGATAATCAGCGACGATGACGTCGGGTGCTGCGGTCAGAGAAAGAAACGGTTCTTCCAGCGCCGCCACGGATCCCGCTGGTAAAACGTCGCAGCCCCATCCCGTCAGCAACAGCGTCATGCCCTCAAGGATTTTCGGCTCGTTGTCGATGCACAGCACCCGCACGCCCTGGAGGCGATCGCTGGCAGCAGGATTGGCGATGGGGCCGCCCGACTTCGCGGGTGCGACACGATCTTCCTCACGCGTGAGGTGAATACGGAAGGTCGTGCCCTTGCCCGGCGTGGAAATCAATTGAACCGGATGGTGCAGCATGCGCGACAACCGGTCGACGATGGAAAGACCAAGGCCGAGCCCCGAGGCCGTTTTTGCACCTTCGTCCAGCCGGGCGAATTCCTTGAAGACCGTGCGGAACTTGGAGGCGGGTATGCCGATGCCGGAGTCCGTCACCTGAATGACCACTTCGCCGCCCCGGCGGCGCGCGCCGACAACCACTTTGCCCTTCAACGTGTATTTGATGGCGTTGGAAACCAGGTTCTGTATCAGACGCCGCAGGAGGTTGGGATCAGACCGTACCGTCAGCGAAGTCGGCATGACCACGAGGTTGAGGTTCTTCTCCTGCGCCATCGGCGCAAAATCGGTCTCGATCCGCTTCAGCAAGTCGTTCAGCGGAACGGATGTCATGCGCGCCTTCATCGAGCCGGTGTCCAGACGGGAAATATCGAGCACCGCGCCAAGGATGGTCTCGACCGATTCCAGCGCCGAGTCGATATTCTGCACGAGTTCGCTTTCTCCCGATTCTCCGAGCCGTTCGACCAGCGAGGATGAATAGAGACGGGCGGCATTCAGTGGCTGGAGAATATCGTGGCCGGCGGCGGCGAAAAACCGCGTCTTGCCGATGTTCGCCTCGTCGGCTGCCGCTCTCGCCTCAGCCAGCGCGCGGTTGACGCGGGTCAGTTCGGCGGTCCGCTCCACCACACGCTGTTCCAGCGTTTCATTCGCCTGTTTCAGCGCCTGATCGCTTGCCACCCTCTGGGTAATGTCGGTGAAGGTTGCGACAATGCCCTTGTCCGGCATCGTGTTGGAGCGCACCTCGATGATGCGTTCGCCGCCCGCCAGCACCAGAGGGAATGGCAGGTCCATGGTCAGAAAGCTGGTGATCAACTGTTCCGTATCACCGGCCGGCATGTCGCCTCGTTCCTGCAGCATGGAGACGATATCGGTTAGTGGTACGCCCACCTGGCCGAACTGCTCGGGCAGGTCCAGAAGAGTGCGAAAGCGCCGGTTCCAGATCGTCAGCTGCTGGGAGCTATCGAAAACGGCGATACCCTGGTCCATCTGCGCCAGCGCCGTCTGCAACATGTCCTGATTATACTGCAGCGCTTCGCTTGCCTGGTCGAGCAGCCACGCCGTGTCTGCGCTGGTGTCTTCCGCCTTCTGCAGAATGATCGAGAGCACGAGGCGGGCGGAGGAAGAGCCGATGGCGCTGCCGAGTAACTGTTCGGAGAAGTGAATCAGCGCCATGTCCGCCGGCTGGTCGTCATTCAGCTTTCTGCCGGCCGTTTTTTCATAGGTGGCCAATGAACGGAGCATGCGCTCCTCGCCGAGATAGCGGGCGATCGCGCTTTTCAGATCGCCGACGCTGACACGGGTTTTCCAGCCGCGGGTGGCGAATTGCGATTTTGAATGACGCTTGACGAAGATGCCGGACTGAATGCGTTCTACCGGTCTTGGATTGCGCGAAAGCGAGCCGAGTACAAACGCCATGCTGTTGACGAGAAGACTGAGAATGACTGCATTCACGAATGGATCGGCTTCAGGCCCGTTGAACACGGTGCTGCCGGAAAACAGGAAACCGAGAATATTCGCCGCAACCTCGGAATTGTCAGGCCCGCCGAAGCTCGGCAGGAAAAGCAGATAGGCCCAGACGAAGAAGCCGGAACTCAACCCCGCGATTGCGCCGCGCGCATTGGCCCGCCGCCAGAAGAGGCCGCCGAAAAGGGCAGGGGCCATCTGGGCAATTGCAGCGAAGGCCAGCAGGCCGATGGAGGCGAGACCCGTGGCGCTGTCGGCGGCGCGATAATAACCATAACCCAGCAGCATAACGGCAAAGATCGCCGTTCTGCGGATGTTGAGCAGGGTCTTGGCGAAGTTGTCCCGGTGCGGTGAGCGATTCAACAGCTTCTGTCGCAGGAAGATCGGCATGACAATGTCATTGGAAATCATGATCGACAGCGCGACCGACGCGACGATCACCATCGCGGTCGCGGCCGAAAAACCGCCGATGAAGGTGATCAGGGACACGACCGGCATCTGATGGTTGAGCGGTAATTGCAGCACGTAGAGATCGGCGTCGCCATTGGCGCCGAGCGTCAGAATGCCGGCAAGAGCGATCGGCAGTACGAAGATGTTGATGGCGATGAGATAGAGCGGTAGCAGGAACCCCGCCATGCGCAACTCTTCTGGCGTCCGGTTTTCCACGACTGTGACATGGAACTGACGCGGCAGCAGGATGATGGCGAAGCCGGAAAGCAGGGTCATGACGATCCAGCGGCTGACGGGCGTGTGATAGGAGATGGCCTGCATCGCCTGTTCATTGGCGGAGGCGAGCTGCCATAGATGCACGGGACCATCGAAGAGCACGAAGAGCACATAGAAGCCGACGGTGCACATGGCGACGAGCTTGACCAGCGATTCCATCGAGATCGCCAGTATGAGCCCGTCCTGATGTTCGGTTGCATCCGTGTGGCGGGTGCCGAACATGACGGCGAAGCCCGCCATGACAATGGTGACAACAAGCGGCAGATCGAGGAAATAGAGGTTGCCGCTGCCGATGCCGTAATCACCGGGGTCGACCATCGTCGCCACCGAGCTGGAAACCGCTTTCAGCTGCAGCGCGATATAGGGAATGGCGCCGACGAGCGCGATGATGGCGACAATCATCGCCACGGTGGAATTCTTGCCATAACGGGCGGCAATGAAGTCTGCAACCGAGGTCAGTTTTTCCGTTTTGGCAAGCTCAACGATGCGTCGGATGATTGGCATGCCAAGGGTGAAGGCAAGGATAGGCCCGGTATAGATGCCAAGAAATTCCAGTCCCTTGTCGGCTGCAAGCCCAACACCACCGAAATAGGTCCAGGAGGTGCAATAGATCGCAAGGCTGAGCGCATAGACGAACGGACGCCCCTTTTTCGGCGCGTTTCTCTTACGGCTCTTCCTGTCCCCGTAGCTCGCAACAGCAAACAGCAGCAGGATATAGGCGAAAGCCGAACCGAATATGATCCACCCAGGAAGCACGCATCCTCCCATGCAAGAGTTTCCTGATATCAAGCATAGGCGAAATCCGCGCCATTGAGAATGAGCGCGGTCTGATCATAAAGTTCAAGATCAGCGCGCAAAAAACCCGATAAATGCAATCTTGACGAATTCCAAAAGTGTAAGGGAATCTGTATGGTTGAAGGTGTAGGGACAGTCACATAGCTTCAGCTCGCAAAGCACGAGAGGGACAATCTGAATGCTTAACGAATTTAAAACCTTCATTGCCCGCGGCAATGTCATGGACCTTGCCGTGGGTGTTATTATCGGTGCCGCTTTCAGCAAGATCGTCGACTCCGTCGTCAACGATCTTATCATGCCTATCGTCGGCGCAATCTTCGGCGGGTTCGACTTCTCGAACTACTTCCTGCCACTGAGCTCTAACGTCAATGCCACCTCGCTCGCCGCAGCCCGCGAGCAGGGCGCCGTTTTCGCTTACGGTAACTTTCTGACCGTTCTCATCAACTTCCTCATCCTCGCCTGGATCATTTTCTTGATGGTGAAGGGCGTCAATAAGCTTCGCGATTCCGTCGAACGCAAGAAGGTCGAGGAAAAGCCGGCAGCTGCCCCGCCGCCGGAGGACGTGAGGCTGCTTACCGAAATTCGCGATCTGCTGAAGACGCGCTGAGCCAGATAAATCTGGTTTAACCGCCGGCCCATGCGGCCGGCGATCTCCTGCCGGGATGATCCATAAAGAAAATCCATGGCCGCCTCACGGATTATCATGCACATGGCGGGTGCGATGCGATAAGAAGGCACCAAACGGAGTGTCTTTAATGTCCATTTTGAACAGTCTGAGTGCACGCTCTCTGGCGGCTCCCGAGAGCGGTATTGTCGAAGTCGTGAATTACGCCCGGGGGCGGGACAACCTCCTGCCGCTGTGGGTTGGCGAAGGCGATCTGCCAAGCCCCGACTTCATCAATCAGGCCGCCATCGATGGTCTGAACAATGGCGAGACCTTCTATACCTGGCAGCGCGGTATTCCAGAACTGCGCCAGGCGCTGAGCCGTTATTACGAACGCCATTTCGCGGCATCGCTGCCGCCGGAGCATTTTTATGCGACCGGTTCAGGTATGCAGGCGATTGTGCTTGCCGTTCAGGCATTGACGTCACCGGGCGACGAGATGGTGTATCTTTCACCCACATGGCCGAATATCGTTGCCGCCATCGGTGTGGCAGGGGCGAAGGCGGTTCCGGTCGGCATCGATTTTCGTGATGGCCGCTGGGATCTCGATATCGACAGGCTGGAAAGCGCGATTACCCGCAAGACGAAGGCGCTTTTCATCAATACGCCTTCCAACCCGACTGGATGGACGGCGACGGCAGACAATCTCCGTGATGTTCTGGCGCTTGCCCGCAAACATGATCTTTGGATCGTCGCCGACGAGATTTATGCGCTTTATCATTATTCCGGCAGCCGCGCGCCGTCCTTCCTCGATGTGATGGAGCCGGACGACAAGATCGTCTTCGCCAATTCCTTCTCGAAGAACTGGTCGATGACCGGCTGGCGGGTCGGCTGGCTTGTCGCTCCGCCAGTCATCGGCCAGGTGATCGAAAACCTTATCCAATATTCCACGTCAGGCGTGGCGCAATTCATGCAGCGCGGCGCGGTCGCGGCCCTCGACAAGGGCGATGGTTTCATTCGCGAGAATTACGAGCGCGCTTTGACCTCACGCGATATTCTCTGTGACGCCTTGATTGCAACGAACCGCGTCGAAACTCTGAAACCGGATGGCGCTCTTTATGCCTTCCTCAAGATCGATGGAGTGACGGACAGCCGCGCAACCGCGATTGATATCGTCGATAAGACCGGCGTCGGCCTTGCGCCCGGAACTGCCTTCGGCCCGGGGGGAGAATTGTTCCTCCGCGCCTGCTTCCTGCGCAACCCCAGGCAGATAGAAGACGCGGCCGACAGGCTGGCCTCTTACATCCTTAGTCGGTAAGCCTCGCTCGCCGGCATCTCTGCCCTTTCGCGGCGCCTACATAGCATCGGCACGCCTCTGTCCGGCTCGCCTTAGGGCATCACGCCGAAGCGCGAAAATTACAACCCCACGGCGTAGCCATCGACGTGCGGGTTTTTTTGTGCTAATGCGCCCTCGTTCCGTCTATGAGAACATTTTCATACAATAAATAAAATGCCTTGCATCGCACTAACCAATCGTAAGCCACCTTTTCACAGAGGCGGAGGATTGGCTGGGTATTCGCTGTGCAAGTAATCAATGATGAAGAATTATTGGCTTTGATGAGCTCAAGAAAAGCAAACAGGGAAGTAGTGTCATGGCTGTTCTGGTCACGGGTGGGGCCGGTTATATAGGAAGCCACATGGTGTGGGCTTTGCTCGATGCCGGGGAAGAAGTCGTCGTTGTCGATCGGCTTTCGACCGGATCGCGCTGGGCCGTCGCGCCAGCGGCGCGTTTTTATCTCGGCGATGCGGCGGATCCCGCGTTGCTCGACCAGATTTTCGAAGAAAATCAGATCGAGACCATCTTCCATTTCGCCGGCTCCGTCAGCGTTCCCGAATCCATCAGCCGGCCGCTCGAATATTACGAAAATAACACCGGCACTACCCGCGCGCTTGTCGCTGCCGCGGTGCGGAATGATATCCGCAATTTCATCTTCTCCTCGACAGCCGCTGTGTATGGAAACCAGCCTTTCGAAGGCCCGGTGCCGGAAACGGCGGTCCTCAGCCCCGAAAATCCCTACGGTCTGTCGAAACTCGCTTCTGAAATCATGCTGCGCGATGTCGTGCGCGCACATGACTTCAACTACGTGGCGTTGCGTTACTTCAATGTGGCCGGAGCCGACCCCCAGGGTCGCGCCGGACCTTCGCCAACAGGCGTCGCTAATCTCATAAAAGTGGCATGCGAAGCTGCAACCGGGCGCCGGGATCACGTGGAGGTTTACGGGACGGATTATCCGACAGCCGATGGCACCGGCGTTCGCGACTATATCCATGTCAGCGACCTCATCGAAGCGCACATGCTGGCCATGGCCCATTTGCGCGCCGGCGGCGGCACAAGAACGCTCAACTGCGGTTATGGCGTCGGTTATTCGGTGCTTGACGTCCTGCATGCCGTGCAGCGGGAATCCGGACATGATTTTCCGATCATCCACTGTCCGCGCCGGGCCGGCGACATCGCCACCATGGTGGCGGATTCGGGACGGATCCAGTCAGAATTTGGTTGGCGTCCGCGCTTCAACGATCTTTCGACCATCGTCCGCACCGCGTTGCAATGGGAGGCCAAGCGCCAGGCCCAGAAAAACGAGATGATTCCTCCAATACGGCGTAAACTGGCGGCGATAGGATGAACCGGCTGCGCATCACCTTGCCCTGTTTTTCTTGACTGAACGATAGTCAGTCGGGCGGTCTGACGCGCTGGCGGGGCGAAGCCATCGATCACGATCGAAGAAGCTGCGTGTCAGCTTCAGTCCGGCCGAAGTTTCGGTCGCGAGCAAAATCACATTCACGCGGTGCGGCGCGGTGGGTTCCGGCTTCACGGAAGCCGAAATGCCGAAGTGTCGCGCCTGATACGGTTGCATCTTCTGCGCCGGTTCAAGCATCGAGCCAATATCTCTCCAACGGGTCTGCTCGATAATCATGGCAAGTGCTGCCGCAAGCTTCGCGTTGATAGCGCGTCCGGCGGATGTCTGCGGCGCAACTGCCTTCAGCCTGACGGACCGGATTTCCCCGGAAACCTCACCGCGGATTTCCAGGAAAAGCGATCCCGCGCCAGCCGGGTCAGCCATCGTTGCCTCGCCCAGATCAGCCATACATTCGAAGCTGCGGTTATTCACCGGGCTAGGGTGCCAGCCTTGCGGGCTGGAGAAGCCTTTGGCCGTGAACCGGTCGCAAAGGTCTTTACCGGAGATGATGAAACCGCGGGCGAAAGACGCTCTGGCGCCATTGCGCTCGAATTTCAGCAGGTGAGGTGGCAGATAAATGGTTCTCGCGGCAGGCTTCTGCCGTTTGACGGGTTTTGCCCTGGCAGATGGTACGGCGGAAAGAGGAGCGGGCGCCAGATTGAGATAGGTGAGCAGGCTTCTGAGATGCTTTTTGTCATTGGCGAGCAGAACCGTTGCCGATATGGCGGAACAGACGACGAGCACCGCAACAAGCAGCGCGCGGAGACTGACTCTCTTTTGCGGGCCTGCGTCCATCATGGGACCTTGTTGGCTGTCTGTTATAGGCATCAGCCGGTTTGGAGCGAATTATCGGACCATTGGCGGTCCGGCGAATATCAATTGCGAGTAAAAGTTCTAAAATATCTGGTTCCGCCGGAATGTCCGGCGGATGTCCTCAGTCGGAGGAATTCTTGTCACCATCCCGTCCGCCGGCGCTGCTCTCATCATCCGCTACGGGAATGGCGTAGGAACCGTTCAGCCAGCGGGCGAGATCGAGCGAGCGGCAGCGATCCGAGCAGAACGGGTAGTCTTCCCGTGTCGATGGTCGGCCGCATTCCGGGCACGGTTGGGATTTGCGGAGCGGCGTAACGTTTCCAGCGCCTTCGGTGGAGGATTTTGCCACAGCCTATCCCTCCAGCCAGCCAGACGTCACCTCGAACCCTTCACCGGCAAGAAGCGACATGGTCTCATAGAGCGGCAGACCGACGACATTGGTGTAAGAGCCCGTCAATTTCTGCACAAACGCGCCGGCGATGCCCTGAATACCATAAGCGCCCGCTTTGCCGCGCCATTGCCCGGACGCGATATAGGCATCGATCTCACGGGTCGACAGGCGTTTGAAGCGTACCTTGGTCTCCGCCACTTTCTGCCGGATCTTGCCGCCCGGGGTTACGAGGCAGATGCCGGTATAGACCCAATGGCTGCGCCCGGAAAGAAGATGCAGGGCCGCTGAAGCCTCTTCCGTATATTCGGCCTTGCCCACGATACGTCGACCGACAGCAACGACCGTGTCGGACCCCAGAACATAGGCGTCCTTCCAGGCCTGCTCGTTTTTCAGCGCCGCCTGCGCCGCTTCCGCTTTCTGCAAGGAAAGACGGCGGCAGAGCGTTCGCGGATGCTCGAGCTTGACGGGCGTCTCGTCAATATCCATCGGCATCAGGCGAGCCGGCTCGATGCCGATCTGATGCAGCAGCTCCAGACGCCGCGGCGATCCAGAAGCCAGAACGAGCTTTTGTTTTGAATTCGTCATTGCGCTGCCGGGCGTAGGATGCGGAAACGGATTATTTGAAGCGATAGGTGATGCGGCCCTTGGTCAGGTCGTAAGGCGTCATTTCGACCAGAACCTTGTCGCCTGCGAGAACGCGGATGCGGTTCTTACGCATGCGGCCCGCCGTATGGGCGATGATTTCATGGTCGTTCTCAAGCTTCACGCGGAATGTTGCGTTCGGCAGCAATTCGGTTACGATGCCCGGGAATTCAAGGACTTCTTCTTTTGTCATGTAAGGGTTTTCTTCCTGTTGATAGTGCCGGACCGTGTCCTGTCCGGGAAAATTGCGCGGAAACTACACAATCCCGGCACATTTGTGAACCTCTAAAGCATCGGCTTGAAAATCGCGATCGATTTTAACAGGCCGAGGCAGTTTTCAGTCTTTTGAAAGCGTATCCGCCACCGGCTGTTGCCGCTTCGGCAGGCGTTCGGCAATCAGTTTTGCAAGATGGTCCCGCACCTCACGATAGGCGTCGAGTATTTGCTCCCGCGTGCCAGTAACCACCGTCGGATCCATGGTGGGCCAATAGACCACATCGAGAGAGTTCGAGCGCGTCAGTTCCAGTGCGGCGTGATGAGCTTCTGGTGTTAATGTAATGATCAGATCGAAAAAATCATCCTCGATCTCTTCCAGAGTACGCGGTTTGTGCTTGCCGAGCGAAAAACCCTGCTCCTCCAGCACCGCATCCACGAAGGGATCGCGCTCGCCAGCCCGCACACCTGCCGACTGGATGTAGATGCCGGGCGCGACCAATCGTTTGGCGATCACCTCGGCCATGGGGGAGCGGATGGAATTCATGCCGCACATGAACAGGACCGATTTCGGCGCTCGTCCCTCGTTTGGCGCTGCGGCAGGATCGCTCATCTCTAACCCCGCCAATAAAGCACACAGACAAGGGTGAAGAGCCGGCGCGCCGTGTCGAAATCCACCTTTATCTTGCCGGACAGCCGGTCCATCAGCGTCTGCGACCCGTCATTGTGGATGCCGCGCCGGCCCATGTCGATCGCCTCGATCTGGCTCGGCGTGGAAGAGCGGATCGCCTCGTAATAGCTTTCGCAGATCAGGAAATAATCCTTGATGATGCGACGGAACGGCGTCAGCGACAGGATATGGGTGGAGACATCCCTGTCGTCCTCGGTCTTGATGGAGAAAACCAGTTTGGAATCGACGAGCGATATATAAAGCCGGTACGGCCCGCCGTCATGTCCGGCAGGCTCAAAGGTATTTTCTTCGATCAGGTCGAAAATAGCGACGGCGCGTTCATGCTCCACGTCGGGCGTGGACCGGCCGATGCTGTCGTCCAGTACCACGTCGCAGAGCCGGAAGTCGCCTGACGCCATCGTTTAACTTTCCGGGTTGAGGCGGATGGAGACGGAGCGCGCATGCGCGTCCAGCCCCTCGGAACGGGCAAGGGTGATGGCTGCCGGCGCAAGCTGGCGCAGCTGCTCCGGACCAAGGCGCAGGATGGACGTGCGCTTGACGAAATCCAGCACCGAAAGGCCTGAGGAAAAACGGGCCGAGCGCGCCGTCGGCAGAACATGGTTGGAACCGCCCACATAATCGCCGATCACTTCGGGGGTGTGGCGCCCGACAAAAATCGCCCCGGCATTGCGGATGTGGGCCATTAGCGCATCCGGGTCATCGATGGCAAGTTCCAGGTGTTCGGCGGCGATCCGATTGGCCAACGGAATGGCATCGGTGAGCTTTTCGACCAGAATGATCGCGCCGAAATCCGCCCAGCTCGCCGCTGCTGTTTCGGAACGCGAGAGACGCTTCAGCTGCCGCTCGACGGCTGCTTCCACCGCCTTGCCGAGCTCGGCATCATCGGTGATCAGGATGGATTGTGCACCACGATCATGCTCCGCCTGCGCCAGAAGATCGGCAGCAAGCCAGTCGGGGTCGTTATCCCTGTCGGCGATGACAAGCACTTCGGAAGGGCCGGCGATCATGTCGATGCCGACAGTGCCGAAGACCTGACGCTTGGCGGCCGCCACATAAGCATTGCCCGGGCCGACGATCTTGGCGACCGGCGCGATGGTTTCAGTGCCATAAGCCAGTGCCGCCACGGCCTGCGCGCCACCGATGCGATAGATTTCCTCGACGCCCGCAATACGCGCGGCAGCCAGAACGGCCGGATTGACCGCGCCGCCATTCGCGGGCACGACCATGACGATGCGCTCCACACCGGCAACCTTGGCGGGCACGGCATTCATCAGCACTGAGCTTGGATAGCTGGCCGTGCCGCCTGGCACATAAAGGCCCACGGCCTCGATTGCGGTCCAGCGCGAGCCGAGGCCGACGCCGATATCGTCTTCGTAAATATCGTCCTTCGGCATCTGTCGCGCATGGTGTTTTTCGATACGCCGGGCTGCGAGTTCAAGCGCTTCGATCACGCTCGTGTCGACGGCGGCAATCGCCGCATCGATTTCATCAGTCGTTACCCGCATCGGCACCGCGGCAAAATCGATGCCGTCGAATTTCCGGGAGTAATGGGCTAGGGCCGCATCGCCGCGATGTCGGACATCATTGATGATGTCGCGAACGGTCGCATTGACGTCTTCGGAAACTTCTCTCTTGGTTGTCAGGAAGGCAGCGAATTTCTGTTCGAAATCAGCCGATGCCTGCTCCAGCCAGATTGCCACGCCATTACCCTTTCATTGTCCCCGCGGGGTGCACGACTTACCGCAGAACGATTGCGGCTCTGGTATGTGGCATAAATCGAAACGGGACGGAAAGGCAACCGTCCCGACAGTCCGGAAAGCTTATTCGCTGTCGGGATGATGCGGTTTGGTGGCGGTTTCCCACGCACCGCTCACATCAGTCAACTGCGCCTCGATGCATTCGACATCAAGCGCGATGGTACCGCCGCCGGAAAGGGCCAGTTCCACAAGGCCATCCGGGCCTTCGCCATTCGGTGTGAAACGTATCGCCAGAAGCGAAAGAACCTGCTCCCTGTCGGCCAGGTTGATGGACTGCGAACGAACGGCGGAGACACGCTTCAGGAAAACAACTGTGCGGCAGCGTTCCGGTGGCAGGTGCTTTTTATCGGCGCTTTCCCAGACGAAACGGTTGGCGGAAAAGGTGAACTGGCCGTGTTTCGGCTCGAAGGCAACATCCTTCAGCTTGAAGACACTGTCCTGCATATGGGTCGAGATGACGGAGAGATCTTCAGTATCCAGCGCGAGCAATTTCAGGCCGCTCATCTTTTTCTTCCTTCTTGTGCGGTGCGGACCGCTATTTCCATGACTTACAATGGAAATAGGCAGTCCCGGCCCGCTGTGCAACGGGTAGAAAACGGATGAGCGGCGATGAATGGATCAATCGCTGACGCGCTCGACCAACGCGCCGCAGCGGGTGAGCTTTTCCTCGAGGCGTTCGAAGCCGCGGTCTAGATGATAGACGCGCGACACCATGGTCTCGCCCTCGGCCACGAGGCCGGCAATGACCAGCGACACGGAAGCGCGCAGATCGGTCGCCATCACAGGCGCACCCTTGAGGCGGGAAACGCCTTCGATGCGGGCCATCTGACCGGAAAGCGAAATCTTCGCACCGAGCCGGGCAAGCTCCTGCACATGCATGAAGCGGTTTTCGAAGATCGTTTCGGTAATGTGGGAAACGCCCTGGGAACGGGTCATCAGCGCCATGAACTGCGCCTGCAGGTCTGTCGGGAAGCCCGGGAACGGTTCAGTGACGACATCGACCGGCTGAATGCCATTGCCGTTGCGCACCACGCGCAGGCCGGTTTCCGTCTCGCTGATCGTGGCGCCCGCGAGCCTGAGCGTATCAAGTGCATTGTCGAGCAGCGATGCGCGCGTGCCTTCCAGCACCACATCACCGCCGGTCATGGCCACTGCCATGGCATAGGTGCCGGTTTCAATACGATCGGGCAAAACCCGGTGGCGCGCGCCGGAAAGCGAGGTGACGCCTTCGATGGTGATGGTGGAGGTGCCGGCGCCTTCGATCTTCGCGCCCATTGCGATCAGGCAGTGCGCCAGATCGACAACCTCGGGCTCGCGGGCGGCGTTGTGGATGACGGTTGTGCCGCGGGCAAGGCTTGCAGCCATCAGCATCACATGCGTCGCGCCAACCGAAACTTTGGGGAAGGTATAGACCGCGCCGATGAGGCCGCCCTTGGGGGCCGAGGCATTGATGTAGCCGCCATCGATCTCCATCGTCGCGCCGAGCGCCTGCAGGCCCTCGATGAACAGGTCAACGGGACGCGTGCCGATGGCGCAGCCGCCAGGCAGGGAGACGCGGGCGCGGCCCTCACGCGCCAGAAGCGGGCCGATGACCCAGAAGCTTGCACGCATCTTGGAGACCAGCTCGTACGGAGCGGTGGTATCGACAATGGTGCGGCAGGTGAAATGCACGGTACGGGAATAAGCTTCGCCCTGGCTTTCGCGGCGGCCGTTCACGGAAATATCCACGCCATGATTGCCGAGGATACGGATCAGCTGCTCCACGTCAGCCAGATGCGGCACGTTTTCGAGCGTCAGCGTATCGCTGGTCAGCAGCGATGCGATCATCAGCGGCAAGGCGGCGTTTTTGGCGCCGGAGATGGGGATGATGCCGTTGAGCTTGTTGCCACCCGTAATTCTGATGCGATCCATGCGTCCCTACGGGCCTGTGCCCGCCTTTCTTTATCGTGCCTTGCGGAAAGGCGCGTCCTTAGACGAATTTCCGCGGCGTTTCAATTTTATGCTGTGAATTCTCTATGAGGATGATTCGTCCGTTTTTGCGGCAGGCAGGCCAATGGTGTCGTCTGCGTCGCCAGCACGGCGCGCGCGAACCTGTTGTTTGCGCTTCAAAAGATTTTCGCGAAGTTTCTTCGCGGCACGCGCCTTCCGTTCCGCCTCGCGCTGGCGCGCCTTTTCGCCGGGCCCCGCCTGCGGCTTGCCGCTGGGCGCCGCGTCGGATGCGCCCGCGGAAAAGTCCCCGCAGAACGCTGTCTTCACCTGTTTGTCGTGATGTTCGGTCATAGATTCAGCAATATCTGAAAAATGCTGTTTTCAACAGGGGGGGCGCTTTTTTGCGCCGCTTGATGAAGAATATCGTTTTGCGACTTGCGCTCGTCAAAAACCTGTGGCAATAGGCCGCCACGCTTGATGCTGAAGCGATCGCTTCGGCACCGGATGCTGCTATAGCTCAGGGGTAGAGCACTCCCTTGGTAAGGGAGAGGCCGAGAGTTCAAATCTCTCTAGCAGCACCATTAATATCCTAAAGAAATCAATAGGATATCGTAAAATCAACGGCTTAGGGTTTTGTTCGCTACAGCACACTGCTACAGCGGAGCCATGAGTGATATGCCCCTCCCTCCTCGTTTGATGCGCCGTGGTAACGTCTACCATTTCCGGTGTTCGATCCCGAAAGACATTCAAGGTACCTACCCGAAGCGGGAGGAAACCTTTTCTCTCAAGACAAGCGATTATCAGGATGCGTTGCGAAAACTGCGCAAGGCGTCAGCGGAAGTTGATGAGCGCTTCGAAGAGCATCGACGCCAACTTACACGCGACCGAGAGCCTGCTTTGGCGGAACTGACAGACGCGCAAATCAAGCACATCGGCCAAGTGTATTTCATCCATCTGCTTGAGGAGGATGAGGAAATCCGTTTGAGCGGGTTTGAAGATCGAGACTTCGATGAGGATGCCGACC
Organism: Agrobacterium sp. SORGH_AS_0440; assembly: GCF_031453135.1. Classification (NCBI taxonomy): domain Bacteria; kingdom Pseudomonadati; phylum Pseudomonadota; class Alphaproteobacteria; order Hyphomicrobiales; family Rhizobiaceae; genus Agrobacterium; species Agrobacterium sp. SORGH_AS_0440. The sequence continues at coordinate 471,002 of NZ_JAVIYR010000002.1, forward strand.
AGCTAGAAGCTATCGAGGCGATAAACCGAGGTGACTGGGCGAGAGGGCATCTAAGTGAGTTTATGATTGGAGAGGCCGAGGAGGTTCTGACGTGGTCAACTGTTAATCTACGGCTTGAGCCATCCTCTCCAAGTTGGGTCTTTCTTGTTCGTGAGTTGCAACGTGTCTCGATAAAGGCAGCAGGTTTGCGCCGTCAACGAAACAACGGTGACCCGATTGAGACTCCTCAGTTGGAAGCTGTAAAGCCCGTCAATGCAACGCCTCTTCTTTCGACATTGATTGACGAATGGGCGAAGGAAAAGGGCCGCGCTGGTGGGGAATGGACCACCTCGACGTTAGTGGCTAATCGTTTGTGGGCGGAGCGCTTTGCCCTCGTTGCAGGGGATCGACCAGCCAACGAATACCGCAAAGCTGACGCTCGACAGTTCAAAACCATTCTCCTCAAGCTGCCCCCCAACTGGACGAAGAACAAGGCAATCGGCGGTTTGCCAATCAAGGAGGCAGCGGCTCAAGCGGAAGCTCTGGGGATCGCTCCAATGAGTAGCAAGAACGCCAATAAGGTTCTCGGCTTCCTGCGAGCTTTCTGGAACTGGGCGAAAGTCAATCACGATGACGTAGCTGCCAATCCCTTCGACGGCATGAATGTAAAGATAAGCGGGAAGGCGCGGGAAGAGCGTTTGCCGTTCTCGATTGAAGAACTGCAAAAGATATTCAGCTCTCCGCTCTTCGTCGGCTGTAAAAGCCTGCGGTATCACAACACTCCCGGTGACCTGTTACCGGTTGACAGTGGTATCTACTGGGTGCCCTTGGTCGGTCTGTTTAGCGGTTGCCGTTCTGGGGAAATCATTCAGCTCCGTCTTGAAGATATACGCGTTGAGGGCGGTATACCCTTCATTCAGGTAACCGATGACGGCGAAGACCTCAACTTGAAGACGGCAGCATCCTTCAGGCGTGTGCCAATTCATAAGACGCTGGTGGACCTCGGTTTCCTAAGATTCGTAGAGCGGCAACGGAAGCGGGGCTTTTCTCGCCTGTTCCCTGAGTTGCCGAAATCTACTGACGGTACTTATTCCACTTCCTATTCAACTAAGTTCAGCAACACGCTGAGGGCTGTCAACATCAAGCACGGCAAGATTTCGTTTCACAGCTTCCGGCACAACTTCGAGGATGCTTGCCGCAACAGCCGCATTCCGAGCGATTTCATGAATGCCCTCCAAGGTCATGCCGAGAAGGGTATGGCGGGGCGATATGGTAACGGCTTGTATGGATTGCAGTTGCTCAATGATGAAATGCAAAAGCTGAGCTATGCGGGGCTTGATCTGTCCGGCCTCATGAAACGCTAAGCGTCAAACAAAAAAGGCCACGGCGCGCCTCGCCGTGACCCTATTTCTAACCCTCTAGCAAAGGGGCCTCACAGCTTATGGCGTGAGTGTTTGGAAGATAGAGGGCTGCGCTCTATTGTGCAAGATACTGGTTGTAAGCCCTGCCAGAGATCGGGCCGAGTAGCCCGACACGATGATTAGTGTCTCGCGCTTAGTCAAAGTACTCTGTTATATCGCCTACGCTTCAGCTTAAATGGCGGCGAAAGCAATTGGCGAATGTCAGGCGGATTTCTGGAAGACTTTCTAAGACGCCGGTCGTCACCTTCTCCTCATCGTGAGGGAGAAAAAACCTATCCACGCGTCACAGCGATTTTCGGAACTCTTTCAATCGCCTACCGTCAATCTACTCACGCGTGAATTAAGCAATTGAAAAATAATGATTTTATCCTATTGACGGCGGAATCTAGCTGGAGTCTAAGCGTCATTGTTCTGGCCGGGACGACGCAAATCAACTCCATTTTCGAGACGCCATCACATGAAAATCAAGCTACCTCTAATCGGCCTTTCCATCGAAATCGTCTACCGTCCCGGTGCCATTTACATCTTCACGCCTAACCATGAGTTCGCGTGGAGCCGGGAGGACTGGTACCAGTGGCCGTCTGGGAGGTGGCGTCATTGGGTTATCGAGCGGCGATAGCATTCGGCCCAAATCTGGGCGCTACACCTCCCTCGGCCCTGCTAGCGACCATGCGCGGGGCCTTCTTCCTGCCGTTCATGGGAACATACACCATGTCTGAAATCCCCCTTTACATTATCGCGGGAGAGCCGCGTATTCTCGATCTTGATCTAGCCTTTGTCCTCGGCATGCGCCGCCCTATCAACATTCGAACCGGCACCATGAAGTTGCTCGGCAACATTCTGGCGAATTGTGGCCTCATGCACAGGGACGGCGATGCGTATTATCTTAACGAAGATCAGGCCCGGGCTATCTGCCATTTCTCGACAGGCCGCAGGGCTGCAATGGTTGACCGCTTAGTGGTCGTGACCTTTCGGAAGTACTACCGAGAGACACAGCCTCAGATGGCCGTTGTCGAGGCACTGAGACTCGGCCTTGCGCCTTTCGATGGGAGCGTCCTGGAAGGCAGAGAGGCCCTTATCGTTGATGCGATACGGTCGAAGCTCCGGCAGACCGCTAGGCCGAGAAAGTATCTCACGACACGCCGACGCCTGCTTCAGTGATCCCTGAAGGGGGATTACCCCACCCTTAAGCAAATCATGAACGCGCACCCTGAGAGGGCGCTTAGCAGGACACTTCAATGACAACTGAAACCAAGCGCCTCGTCGCCATCAAGAACAACAAAGCAGTCACTCACAGCCGCATCGTTGCGTCCCACTTCGGTAAGACACACGCTCATGTCCTCGAAACCATTCGCATCCTTGCCGCCGAGCTTAGTCCCGAAATTTCGGGAGTATGGTTTACGCCGGTCACGGTTAATCAGAAGACGGGGTTCGGTGAACGAAAGATACCTGCCTTCGAGATGACCCGTGATGGCTTTGCTCTTCTCGTCATGGGCTTCACAGGCAAGAAGGCTCTACAGTTCAAGGTCGCGTTTATTGAGCAGTTCAATGCCATGGAGGCGCAGCTACGGAGCCAGCAGGCCGCTACCCCAATGACGGCCACCGAAGTTTCGACCATGATGGCTAAGTACATGGCTGACACCCAAGAGAAGATCGTTGCCCCTCTTGTTCAGGCAATCGCTGACCTAATTCGCAATCAAGCCCCGCAGGCAGCGCCCGCGTTATCGATCGCTGGATGGAACTTGAGGAGCAGACGACCTCAGCTACAGGCCGTGTCACCGCTACCGAAGTGACGGGCAATGGTCACTCAATGCGTTACGAAAAGGTTGTCATTCCCTATAGGTACAACCTGAAATTACCCCACCCTTAAGGAGAAGCCCGAAGGGCGGAAAGACCAATGAAAGGGAGTAGAGGGGGATTGATGAAATCAGGATGACCCTACATTTCCTTCATGATGGATGATGGTGGAATGACACCTTCAACCCACCTCCAATAAACCTCAGAGGCCTTTCTATATAACCTTCAGGTCTCCTTTAATATCCGCGCACAGTCTCTTTAGACGCTCAACATCTGAGAGTGCGTTGACCGGCGAATAGTTGGTCTTTGTTCTCGTGGTCGTGGTGGACCTAAGGCCCTCTTGTCGCTTCCCTGCTGACGAGAGGGCTTTCCTGTTTCCGCCACCCACAAAATGACTTCCACCATACATGAGAAAATCCATGCACGATAACGACCTTAACAAAGGCGGCGGCGAAGCTGTGCCAGTTCCCCCCGCTGGCGGTCCACACCGCATCAACATCAGACCCTGCAAACGTGGAATGCGGGGGCAATTTTATACCGTCTCTTATGACGGTGCCACGATTATTCCGGCGACCTTGAACCCGACAGGGGCGGCCTGCCGTCATCTGGCCTCCCTCGGTCTGAATGGCCCGCTTGAGGTTTGGGATGGTGACCGGCCATATCCTCGCCTTCTCATTCGCGACCTTGTGAAAGCGGCGGCTACCACAGTTGCCGAAGGAGAAGCGCACGGACCTCGGTTTGCCCGCTACCGCGAGTGGTGCGGGATTTCTCGGGAGGCCGCGTAGTGTGCGACCCGCTATCTATGCTCGGCTTCACAATCGGCGCGGCCTCTCAGGTCGTCAGTTACCAAGGGCAAGTCGCAGCCGCCGAGCAACAGAACCAGCTCTACCGCGAGAACGCGGCAAGGGCGAACCAGAATGCCCGTGATCAGATGTTCCAGACGCAACAGCGCATGTTGCAGGAACAGGAGGCAGCAGCCGCCGAGAAGATCGACAACACCCGCGAGGCGAGGGCAGCCAAAGCAACAGCGTCAGTAGCAGCCGGTGAGGCGGGCGTTACCGGCCTGTCGGTCGATGCCCTCCTGAGGGAGTTTGACGGCCGAGCCGCTGAGGCCAACGACCGCATCGACCAGAATACCGAATGGAGCATGACGCAGCTCAACAACGAAATGAAGGGCATCCGCGCCAACACTGAGGACCGCATCAACTCGGTTCAGCGTGCCGCTAAGCCGTCCTTCTGGGACGCAGGCTTGAGGATCGCAGGTGCGGGGCTGGATTGGCGCAATGCGGCTGCTGAATCGCAGCGCAATAACCGTGACCTTCCACGTCTCCCAGAGTCGTCCTTCAGCAAGTTTCTGAGCCGTCCGCTTTGGCGTGTCGGTTGATTACCTCTCGTTACACCATCACAACCAAGAGATAACAGATGACTTATCCCCGCATTAAAACTCTGACGATTGATTCTCATGATGAAGAGCCGCCGCTGAAATGGCGAATGATCGACCTTGGAGGAAGAGCTTATTATCTGGCTCTGGATATCTGCCCCTTGTACGGTCTTGATGCTGACTCTGGCGGAGACTTCCGCACCGCACTTATCGCTGAAGGCATCGATTTCATTGAAAGCCGCGTTGACAATCTAGGCGAGATCATCGGCCCCGTGTCGCTAATTACCCAGGGTGATCACGAGCGGCTGGCAGCTTCGGCAGTGAAGCGTTTGGCAGCCTAAACAATCAATCGACAGGAAATTTATGACCTCTTTCGGAGACGCCTTCAAAGCTGCCCGCACTGCCGGGAAGACAACATTCAAGTGGCAGGGAAAGTCCTACCACACGAAAACCAAGGAAGAGATGGAGAAGACCAAGAAGACTTACTCCGTTCCGACACCCGCGCCTCGACCGTCAAATGAGACCGCTTCCGGCGCAGAGCTATCGACCTCAAAGCCCACATCGACGGCTACGGCTACGATGTTCCGGCAGGCTGCCGAGTCTTCATCCAGCTCGCGCATTCCTTCATTGGTGATTTCCGCCAAGCGGGAAGCCGCGAAGGAAGCGCAGGCAACCAGCGATAGCCCGGAAAAGAAACGCTCGAAGGGCTATTCAACGGCCATCGGACAGCGGCAGGCAAAGCCCTATGAATGGCCTAAGCCGATGCGGTCCCGCGCATGGGCCAATAAGTAGTAGCTTTGTGGTGCGGTAAAGGCCCTCTACCGGCGTTTTCAGTTTTCCGGTGTTCTCATGCATCCCGACCGGGAACGCCGCTTGAATGGCCCCACCGCTTCAGAAAGCAGTTCAACTCCTCCCCGTTGCCATGTCTCGTCGAGTTTTTCGGCATGGTAATGCGGGAGGTGGAATGTTTAGTGAAAAAATCTGAGACCCCAAATCAGATATAAGGCACCCGGCATTCCCCCCTCGGCCCCCGGAGCTTCCACACAGACGAGACGACTCTTGACCGTCCCATAAATCCTTGCATTCTAATGACAAATTCAAATGAGGAGATTACGTGCCAGATGGAAGTGGCTGATAAAGCAGACGCCTTCAACGTCTTTCAGTTGATTGAGACGTTCCGAGAAATACACCCAGAAATGCCCATGCAAATGGCATCTGTCTTCCTCCTCATTGCAATGAAGCCGGGGATATCGCAGGGCGAGCTATTGCGCTTCATGGATATTAGTCAGTCGGGCATGTCCCGCAACATCGTAGCCCTGACAGCTATCAATCGGCACGGTGCTCCCGGTCTTGATCTGGTGGAGCAACGGCCAGCACCACATGATGCCCGTATTACGGTCCTTCAGTTAACCGGGAAGGGGCGAACCTTTCTTGAGCGCCTCCTTAGTGTCTGGCGCAGAGGCGATATCGAGGTCAGGGTTTGAGGTGGTGTCATTTGAGTACACCTCATGAGAACCTGATATTCGCTGGTTCGATAAGTCTGATTGACAATTCAAAACGAACCGATAATAAGGGAACCACTTAAAACGAACTTAGGTGGTTTTCATGCATATCCGCGCATACCTTCGAGCCAGCACCAAGGACCAAGACGCCAGCCGCGCAAAGGACGATTTGCTTCGGTTCGTTGAGGAGCGCGGGCTTAAGATCGCTGCGACCTATCTGGAGAATGAAAGTGGGGCATCGCTTAAGCGTCCCGAGCTATTCCGGTTGCTAGGTGATTGTCATGCCGGTGACGTGTTGCTGGTGGAACAGGTTGACCGCTTGAGCCGCTTGAACGCCGAGGACTGGGAAAGACTGAAGACTGAGATACGGACTCGCCGCGTGAGGGTCGTGGCGCTCGACTTACCCACCTCATGGATGCTTGCCGATGGAAACAAAGACGACATTCAAAGCCGTATGCTTGACGCCATCAATGGAATGATGCTGGACATGCTGGCTGCTATCGCCCGCAAAGACTACGAAGACCGTAGACGGCGGCAGGCTCAGGGTATCGCCAAAGCGAAGGAAGATGGTCTCTACAGAGGCAGGCCGGAAGACACCGAACGCAATGCTGCGATTCGGAAGATGCTGGATAGCGGCATGAGTTGGAATAGTATCGTAGCAGCTACCGGATGTTCCCGGTCTACACTGTCCCGGCTTGCAAAAAAATCGTCACCGTCTGTTGCGTGATTTTCGCGCTTGCTTCCAAGTGGAGGCATTATGTTTTTTTCTCAGCATGCGCTTTGCTATACTGGGCAGTAGGTAGCACGTGAAGCCGCCACGTCATCGCGCCACACTCACCGGCCATCGTTAATCGCCGAGCAAGACATCCGCCAACCACTCCTTTTCGAAGTCGGTGAGTTTGTCTTCAGAGGAAGAACTCGCGTCTTTGAGCTTTTCTATAAGTCTATTCTTGCTATCTCCGTCGGCATAGAAACGCTCCGCGATTTGCACGGGAATACCCTCTTCATCCAATTCCTTCAGAACTTCCGCTCTAAACCAGCTACTCAAGCTCCCTATAAACAACTGGTAGTCAGCTAGTGGATCAAGTTGTTGAACAAACATTTCGACGGCATTGAAAAATTGCGGAAGACCATACTCACAAGCACGCAAAAACTTGAAAATCGCGTCGTGGCCTTCGGGTTTTCCTGTGTAGTCCTCGTCTCTAGCTAGAAGAAAGGCACGGAGAGTCTTCGATCTTCGAAGCTGGTCGATATAGAAGGTGAGCTGAGGTGCGGACCACGCCCCGAACGAATGTGGCCTCTGGATGCGGCAGATCACTTCAATGCATGCCTTGATTTGCTTGTAAGTCGGAATTCCTTCCCAAACTAAATCGGCACCATCCTTGAAGGCCGCCTCAGTAAATCCTTTAAGCTCTGCTGCTCTTTCCAAGCCAATCGGCGACAGAAGGCGCAGCTGTGCTTCATCAAGTCCAAGCCGCATACGAAGATCGCGAACACGTTCCTCAGCCTTAGAGCTATCAGGTCTATCTTCAACATAGACAATGTACTCATCGGGCAAGTCATCATCTTCGTTGAATACTGTAGGTGCAACCTCCAGCTCCTCTTGTTCGGGTACCTCGTTGAAAACCAGAACTCGACCTATCTGGTGTTGGCCCAACCGACCCGCTCTGCCTCGAATATTTGCGAAAGTGAAAAAATCATAATCAACACGATTTATTTTTTTATCGAAAATCATCACAGTTTTCGCTGCGGTGTTGACGCCTTCAATAAGGGTCGAAGTGCAAAAAAGAACTGGTAGCTTTTGCTCGTTGAACATCCTCACCATCTTAGCGGCTATAGCTCTCGGAACCCGGCCATGGTGAACTCCAAAGCCGTAATACACGGTGCGGCCAAGTAACCCGTTCGGACCTACGTTGACCTGTAACCATTCTGCAAATCCCGAGCTGACGTCTGAGACCGCCATTTCCTCAGCGAGCTCGGCAGCCAGACTGTTTGCCCTATCAGGCGACGAGACAAAAACGAGGGCGGGCCAGTTGTTGTCCTCACCAATCTCATCGATAAGGCGCTGACGCTTGTTCGGCTCAGCCTGAAGATCGAGTGTATCGACCGCGACTGTCGAGAACCGTGTCTTTAGGAACTCGAAGCGCCATCGAATGTTGTCCGATATTGCAACATTGTCGATGTTTGGTCCAAGAAAAAAGAACTGCTTGGACCGCTTGAGAAGTCGATAGACGGCAGCATTCAGAGCAACGCTTCGCTCGTCCTTTCTAGAAGGGTCGAGTTTATAGAATTCATCTACAACGACCAAATCTAAGTAGCCGATGTCTTCACGGTGAATCAGTCGCTCTTGCGTGCCAAGAAAAATAACAGGGCCGGTCCCGGGAGAATCGGAAGGGTGCATAATGAGTTGGAAGCGATGCCCGAAACGCCCCAACAAGCGCCTCCGAAATTCGTCTAAGAGAGCGATTGTTGGTAAAACGATGGCCACACGCTTGTATCGTCCCGTGACAAGTAACGCGTCAATCAACAAGCTTTTACCGAAACTCGTGGGTGCACTTAGTATGAGATTCTTCCCACTGGCTAGTGCATTAAGAGCGACTACTTGTTCCCGATGAAAAGTAATACCGCCGAGCTCGTCAGACGTGGCAGCTTCAGCTACTAAGGAGTCTGCGACATCTGCTGTTTCCTTATCTATGTAATTCCATAGGCCGCTAGCTCTAGCCAACCCGCTTATTATCTCATTGAACGAAGAAAGCTCGTCATATCTATTATTCAACAACTCCACCAATCTCGGAATAACTTCCAAGATTGCAGGGTCATCCTGCTCGCCAATCTGAATACGACGAGATGCGCTCCCAATTGCCCTAAAGACCTCGCCACGCAAAGCATCCCCTTGAAGGGTAGAAATGCGTCTCCAATCCGCTATTGGGGTGCTCAAGGCGTCAATCCCTTCAAACGTTTGTCGAACGCAGTTGCCAAAGCATCTTTTGATCCTAAAGGTACATAGATCAGTAAGATTTTTATCTTCGATCTCAGTCCAGATGCTTTGATGGCCTCCGAAAGAGCAATTAGTTCTTCGGAAATGTCGGACTCATAGGCCTGTCCGAATTGATTATGCGATGTAGTTGAGGAGCTGTCAGCCGCAATGAGAATTGGAAAAATTGATTTCTGAAAGAGGACATCTAGAGTAAGCGGCAAGGAAACCCCATCTGGCGCGGCTGATGCTGAGTAGGGTATTTCGGGCGTAGGAGTTCTCTGAATGTGAGGATCTATGTCTAGACCTGCGGCTAGCCTTGGGTTGATGCGAATGATCGAGGCGGTGCCCGATCGTCTTGACGGGTCGCCGCGACAGTTGCGACGGTTCTGGTCCGACGAATTCAAGGCCACAGCGGTTGAGCAGGCTTGTCAGCCCGGTGTGAACATGTCGGCAGTGGCGCGGCAGATCGGGATCTTGCCGTCTCAACTCTACCGCTGGCGTAGAGAATTGTTGGGCAGTGATGAGCCTGGACAAGCACCAGCGGCAGTTGATCCGCAGAGCGTCGCACCTGACCCCGACCCCGTCGTCGAAATCGTCATTGACGGTATCGTCGTGCGGGCCGGCCGGCATGTCGAAGAAGTGCATCTGCAGCGTGTCATCCGAGCGGTTCGCTCAGCATGATCCCCGCAGGTGTAAAGGTCTTCCTCGCCAGCCATCCCATCGACTTCCGCAAAGGGCCGGACAGCCTGCTGTCGCTGGTGCGCGATGCTGGCAGTGATCCGTTCAACGGCTCGCTTTATGTCTTCCGGGCCAAACGGGCCGACCGGATCAAGATCGTCTGGTGGGATGGATCCGGGGTCTGCCTCTACTCGAAGCGGTTGGAGAAGGCGCAGTTCTGCTGGCCGCGGATAGGCCACAACCGAGTCCAGCTCAACCATGCCCAGCTCATGGCGCTCGTTGACGGCATGGACTGGAAACGGGTGCGCTCGGTGGCGGTGAAGCCGCCGGAGATTGTTGGGTAAATGCCTGCGGCAAAGTGAATCACCCGCCTGAAAGGGCAGGCAAACCGGAGCAAAATATGCTCTGGTAGACGTCATGACGCCGCCCGATCTGCAGCTCCCGGATGATGTAGATACCCTGAAAGCCATGGTTCTTGCCATGGCCGAGAAGGCCGCGCGCACCGATGCTCTTGAGAGCGAGGTCGCAGACCTGAAAGCCAGAAACGCCGATGCTGATGAACGCATCGAACGACTGACCCAGATCCTGAAAGCCTTCGATCGTGCCCGCTTTGGCCGGCGATCGGAAAAGCTCGGCTCTCCAGGCATCGATGATGAGCAGCAGGCCTTTGTCTTCGAGGAAATCGAGACCGGCATCGCGGCGATCCGAGCCAAGGTGAACAAGGGTGCCGCCCATACCGAAAAGCGTCCGCCGCGACCGCGCAAGGGCTTTGCTCCTCATCTGGAGCGGGTCGAAGTGGTGATCGAGCCGGATGAACTGCCCGAACACATCGGCAAACAGAAGGTGCTGATCGGAGAAGACGTCTCGGAGCGACTGGACGTCGTGCCGGCGAAGTTCCGCGTCATCGTCACCCGCCGACCGAAGTATGCCTTCAAAGATGAAGACGGTGTCATTCAGGCAGCCGCACCCGCGCACATCATCGAGGGCGGCATTCCGACGGAAGCGCTTCTCGCCCAGATCGCGGTCTCGAAGTATGCCGATGGCCTTCCGCTCTATCGGCAGGAGGCAATCTATGCCCGCGACAAGGTCGAGCTTGACCGGAAGCTGATGGCTCAATGGATGGGCAAGCTCGGCTTTGAACTTGATATCCTGGCCGACTACATCCTCGCCGAGATCAAGAAGGCTGAGCGTATCTTCGCTGACGAGACAACGTTGCCGACACTCGCGCCCGGATCCGGATCGGCCAGGACGGCCTGGCTATGGGCTTATGCCCGGGATGACAGACCCTTTGGTGGCAGTAGCCCGCCGATGGTTGCCTATCGCTTCGAAGATAGCCGTGCTGGCGATCGGGTCGCCCGGCATCTGAGTGGCTATCGCGGTATTCTGCAGGTTGACGGACATGGTGCCTATAACAAGCTTGCCAGATCTGACGGAGGCAATGACGGCGTGATGCTGGCCTACTGCTGGTCCCATAGCAGGCGCAAGTTCTACGAGCTCCACGCCTCAGACAGCTCCAGGATCGCCACCGAGACGGTGGAACTGATGGCGAAGCTCTGGCAGGTGGAAGAAACGGCCCGCGGCCAAAGCCCTGACGCCCGTGTCGCCGCGCGCCAGGCGACATCTGCTGCGGTTGTCACGGAGCTCTTCGCCCTCTGGCAGAAGACGCTACCGCGGATCTCCGGCAAGTCGAAGCTGGCCGAGGCGATCCGCTATACCACCTCGCGTCGCTCCATCTTCGAGCGCTTTCTCACCGACGGCCGCATCGAGCTCGACAACAACATAGTTGAGCGCGCAATCAGGCCCCAGACAATTACGAGAAAGAACAGCCTCTTCGCCGGCAGCGATGGCGGCGGCAGGACATGGGCGACAATCGCGACGCTGCTGCAGACTGCAAAGATGAATTCTGTCGATCCCCAGGCCTGGCTGACGCAAACACTCGAGCGCCTCGCAAATGGCTGGCCTAGTAGCGAAATCGATGTCCTTATGCCGTGGAGCTACAAGGCCTGAACGGCCTCAGCTTGCCGCTTACCATCTAGAGGGGCCTCTTCTGAAAGAATCTCTCTAATTTTTTCGTAGTGAGGAATATCTGTCGAGACCTGCGGACCAAGGATAAGTTTTTCGTTTTTCAAGAAACCCTGGTCTATGTGCTTCTTAACTGAGGCTACAGCATTAGCTATGGCACTATCACGGTCCTTAAAGAATTTTGCCTCTCCGAGCCAAAGCTCGACACTCTCATCTTTGTAGCGAACATGAACCATGTCGAAAGATTTTACGACTTCATTCGAAGACGTGAGATAGAAAACTCTTGGAGCAAACGGAATTGTTCCGAAATATTCGCGGCAAATGGCATGCAACGATATCTCCCCAATTTCACCACGTCTTTCATATGCTTCACTTTTATAAATACGTGCTGCTGCTTGCCGTAATCGCAAGTAGCTATTGCCGTGGGAAAGTGTCTTAATCTCATCCGATTTAAGGGCGTAGTCGATGATCCATTCTATCATATGGTCTGCAAAAGCGTCGCAACGCCATTTCTCAAGTTCGAAGCCCACGCAGTAGGCCTGCTCTTCCGCGCCTCCGACAGTCGCCAGCCGAGTGAAAAGAGGCTTAGGTTTCGTATCGTAAGGAGACAGCATGAGACCCCGTTGTTTTTCGCTCACTCTAACAACGATAATCTAATGAGTGAATGGTTTAACAACGATTACTTGTGGCGTCCCGCGAACTAAACCATATCGAGCGGGCAAATGCGGAGTCGGTTCCTATCTTATTCCATAACCGACCGATTTTTCGGCCCGCTTTCGAGGCAACTGCACGGCCTCCACACATTGCGTCAATTGTTCGGGAGATAGCCCCCCCAGATAGACGCTCGCAGCAACACTTTGCGGCTTGTGACCGACCACAATTTGCACAGTCAGTTCAGGTTGACCCGCTTGGCGCTGACGACAGGCTTATCGGCGGCTCGCCGTTAGCCATAGGTAGGCCTTTGATCCACCAGCCTGCGAATGGCGGGCAGTTCAGCCTTCCATTTATAAATGCTGGTATCGCTGACGCCGTGCCTGCGACAAAGCTCCGAGACCGGTGTACCAGCGTCCTGCTCCTTCAGCACCGCAATAATCTGCTCTTCCGTAGCTCTCTGCTTCTTCATTCGTCCGTCCTTTGATAGGCCGGACTCTAATCCAATCTGGAGGAAATTCGCAGTGGCAGGTCAACGGACACAGCGGGCGAATAACAAGGTTACGCTGGTTCAGTCTTATCCAGAACTAGCCTATCACCCGACACCCGCACATTCTGGTGTATTACGTCCACGGGGATGTGCAGCTTGAGTGCTTGCTGCTCAAGAAAACGATGCGCCATCTTATTGATGAGGGTTTTCAACCCCGGCATTGGGTATTCAAGAAGCCCGTAAGCAGTCCTTACAAGGCCGATCGTTCCCAAAACTATGCCAAGGACGGTCCAAAAGACGAACCCTTCAAGATAGTGGGTGAAGTAATTTACTGTCGCCAACAGTCCGAAAAACAGCATTGCCGTGACTACAACACGTTGAACGATCGTGGCTCTTGAATTGAAGGTCTGAACTAGGTTTTCGAGTTGTTTCCCCAAGCGAATTTCTTGTTCGAGTTTTTCTCGCCGCGCGTTTTCCAGTTGCTGCTCCAGCTCGGATATTTGCAAGCTCGCAGTTGTTTGGGCCTCCAAAGCTGCGGAATGCGCAGATTCTAGTTCAGCGGCATGGCGTTCTTTTAGCTCTTCTGCCGTAGCTTCGCGCATCACATCCAGCAGGTGTTCGACATTGTCAGCCGTCACTACTCTCTCATCGTTAAGCGTTTGATCTGCTAGTTTTTGGACGCTCCGCGCGTCTTGCATAAGAAGGTTCAACTGCTCAAGGCGGGCCGGAGTTATTTTTGCAAGCTGAGCAGCAACGGCATTTCTTACCTCAGGCCGCACTTGTAAAACGCGATCACAAACAGTGATGAGATGACCGCGAGGTATCGTCTCCTCCACACCGAGGCCGGTGCGAAGCCACGCTAACGTCGCAAGTTCGCGCTGGTACATAATAGGCCCTTCTTGGACCTGATTAATCATCCGACTTTGAAGGCAATATTTTCGCGCGTGACGGACAAATGCCGAGTTTCTAGTAACCATTATGTATCGGCACTTGAAAATATCACTGCTATGTTGAGCTTCGCGTAGACGCATAATCAGAGCTGTGCAAGTTGCGTCGTGCTCTCTAGCCGCCACGAGGTTGCCCCACGTGATTGACGAAAACAAATCTTCGTATTGCTCCATTGTGAAATATCGGTGGGAATGAGGAAAAGCGTCTAAGGCAATCGGCCTTACTAATATGCCCGCATTTTCAAGCGCGCGCTCAGGATTATTGGCAACTGCTTGAACAAAATCGATGCTTACCTCACGCTTGATTAGCGCGTTGTGGGTGTATCCACGCCGTTGCTCAGGTGGAAGCGCCAGCATGCTACGAAGGTTTCGCTGCATTTCAACGCAGCTTATTGGAAACACAATGAATTTCACGCCAATCCGTTGTAACGGTTTCACTATCGCCTGTATGTCTTCTTGAAAGGCCGTTCCAGAACATCCGAGAAAATCCAATGCTATAGGTGCATCTAGCGCAATGGTAAGTTCAACGTTTTCCTCAACATGCGTAGGCTTTACGAAATCTTCGACGACTTCTGTTAACAGCGCGATCGATGCTAATCTTGCTAGGTGGGTGCTGAACTCCGGCCTTGTTCGCATGAGATGCTTGATAAATCTCGCGCACATGTAACGGTCATCTGGCTCAAGCGGCCTTCCGCCTTCCGGGAGGTCCGCGATTAACTCGCGAGCCTGCCCATCTTGCTCCAGCCCGCCTAACTCAGGCATGTAAGCACCTTCACCGGAGCTATCCATCGACACGAGAAAACGAATTAAGATGTCTTGTAGCTCATCTCGGGTGCGCTGGTAGGACAGTAGGTCCGTGACCCTCGGAGGAAATTTTTCGAATTCGTCAATAATCTCATCGAAGGCTCTAAGGATACCGGATGAGGGCTCTTGGGGAGCGGCGTTGTACCGAACACCCCATACAGTACCCCCAGAGGCAGAAACTTGGCGCTGCAAAATGCCGCGCTTCTCGAGTCGCGGGATAAAGGCTTCCGCGATGTCTCCGGTGAATCTCCAACGGTATAGCCTCCTCACACCAGCGGCAAAGACGTGGGGGTTGAATATGTGGCCGTTGAGTAAAGTTAAAATCGGTTCAAAGAACGGGATGAGCGCGTCGAGTACATCGTGGTCTTCACCCTTTAATTCTGTGAGTGCGGCGTAAACTCGCAGTGCATGCCTAGTAACATTACTCATGCTTTCCCCCCGATGTCTGTATTAACCCATCATATCCTTGCCGGTTGGTCTAGTTAGGCGAACGCAACTACAGGATTTATCCACTGCTCCAACTGGGCGCCTTCCAAAATTGAGAGGTCTTGAAGGCGGGAATTTGCTAACAATTTATACAGTCTGGTAAATGCTACAGTAAGGTGCTACAGTGCAAAACAGCGAGCACCTCATAAGCTTTTGTTTTTACGAATACATATGGCAGATTTGAGAAACTTCAAATCTCTCTAGCAGCACCATTTTACCTCAACAATTCAAGAAGTTGCGCGCTTACTCAAGCCCTACACCCTGCATGTTGCTCACCGCATTCCGGAGTGTTGTCGCTTCGTGAAAGCTTCGCAAACGGGAAAACCGCGCCCCTTGCGAAGCGCGGTTTCCACATCCGAATATTCTGTTGCTGCCAGAGCGGGACGAAACCGCCCGTAGCCAACGGGCGCCGCTTACTGACGGAATAGCGACAGGATATTTTCGGAACTGGTATTGGCGATGGAGAGCGACTGGATCGCCAGCTGCTGCTGCGTCTGGAGAGCCTTGAGCTTCGTGGATTCCTCGTTCATGTCCGCATCGACGAGGCGGCCGATGCCCTTGTCGATGGAGTCTGTCAGCTTGGAGACGAAGTCTTCCTGCAGATCGAGGCGCATCTTGATCGAGCCGAGATCGGCGCTTGCGCTGATGAGCGATTCCAGCTGGGTGTTGACGAACTGGATCATGTTATCGAGACCTTCGTTTTCGGTCAGCGGCTGTCCCTTTGAATTGGTCAGGCCGGCCAGGTCCTTCGTGATGTCGAGGTCGATCAGCGAGTAGTCGAGCTTCTGCGCCATCTGCGAATCCGCTGCGGCGGTTTCCAGATAGATATTGTTGCCGGACGTTCCGCCGGTGCCGATCGCGGTTACCGTGGTGCCGGCAGGTGTCGGCGCCGTGTTGTTGGCCTTCACGTAAAGCGCTTCGCCGGCGGCGTTTTCACCGATCTTGAAGTAGGTGCCGTTGTTTCGTGCAGTGGTGGCGGCAGCGACTGTAACGAGGCCGGTTACCGGGTCTGCGGCGGAAACCGTGGTTGTCGTGCCCGAGGGGAAACCGAGAAGCTGCGCTTCGGTAAACACCTTTGCGGTATAGGGTGTTGTTGTGGGGACACCTGCGGGCGTCGTTGTCGTGATCTCGAAATCGCGAAGAGCGCCGGTATCGGAGTAATAGGCGGCGCTGTCGAGAATGCCGTTTTTCGTCGCGCCGGTGGTCGTATCGAAAAGCGCGGTCTTGTTGTCGACCTGGATGTTGATGGTCTTGACGGCGACATTACCTGCACCGTCACGGATGAAGGAGCCGACGACCTGCTTGGTGATGGGCGTCAGATTGCCGGAGGCGTCGCTGATCTTGCCCTTCAGCCAGTTTTCACCGGAGAAGGAGGCGGATTCGCCAATGCTCTTCAACTGGTCCTGAAGCTGGCGGATTTCTTCCTGGATCTTGGCCTTGTCAACGCCTGCTTCGCGGGCGGCAACCAGCTTCTTGCTGATTTCCTTGACGACATCGACGGTGGTTTCCATGGCGGAGTAGGCGGTATCAACCTTTGCGGCGCCGAGGCCGAGAGCGTCCTGTACGGCGGAGAGGGCGCCATTATCAGAGCGCATGGTGGTCGCGATCGACCAGTAGGCGGCATTGTCGGATGCGGTCTTGACGCGCATGCCGGAGGAAACGCGCGACTGGGTTTCTTCCATGTTGCTGCCGATGGCGCGAAGAGTCTGGAGGGCGGCCATGGCCGCAACGTTGGTCAAAATGCTGGTCATAATGATTTGCCCCTTGATTGGCTGAAATGAAAAGGGACATTCCGGATTGCCGCCGGGAACGATCGAGCGGCTTGATGCCTGTTAACCTCTTTTTCGTCTTGGTTAACCAATCGTTTCGATGACCAGTTTTTAGGGCGCGAATGGTTAACAAAGCCTAAACCTGTATTAATAAAATTAGGAAATAATAATTTCTATTAACGATAACGAAAAACCGCGCCCTTTCGGGCGCGGTTCGCATTTGACGATTGAGTGTCGGAATTAACGGAAGAGCGAGAGAATGCTCTGCGAGTCGTTGTTGGCGATCGACAGGGCCTGCACAGCGAGCTGCTGCTGGGTCTGAAGGGCCTTCAGCTTGGTGGATTCTTCGTTCATTTCCGCGTCGACGAGGCGGCCGATGCCCTTGTCGAGCGAGTCGGTCAGCTTGTTGACGAAGTTTTCCTGCAGTTCGATGCGCATCTTGACCGAGCCGAGGTCGGCGGCGGCGGATGTCATGCTCTGGAGCTGCTTGTCGACGAAGGAAACCATGGCGTCGAGCGCCTGCTCGGGCGTCAGGGTCACGGTGGCGGGACCAACGAGATCCTTGGTGATGTCCAGCGAGGTCAGGGAGTAGGACAGTGACTTTGCGAGCTGATTGTTGGCGCCGGTTTGAAGGTAGACGTTTTGGCCATCTTTCGTGGTGCCGATTGCGGAGGTGCCGAGCGCTTTCTGAGCTGTGTCGATGGCGGCGGTACCCGTCGAGGCAGTCGCTGCGGTGCCGTCGCCCATGACCTTGACATACTGATCGTCACCGATTTTCAGGTATGCGCCGTTCTCTGCGGCCGAAGCGTTGGCGACAACGACCAAGCCGGTAGTCGCATCCGCAATCGCAGTGACCGGGGTTGCAGCCGCGGCAGGGGTCAAGCCCTTAAGCTGTGCTTCGGTGAAAACGACGGCTGCCTTAACCGTGGTGGCCTTTGCGGCGCCGACGCCTGTCGTGATTTCGAAGTTCTTGTATGAACCCGTCGAGGAATAGACGGCTTAGGCATCGAGAATACCCTGCTTGTCTTTTGCCGCGCCGGACGAGGTGTCGAACAGAACCGTCTCGTTGCTCAATGCGACATTGATGGTCTTGACGGAAACGTTGCCGCTGTTATCGCGGATGAAGGAGCCGACGACCGCCTTGGTGATGTCGGAGAGGTTGCCCGTGCCATCGCTGATCTTGGCCTGCAGCCAGTTCTCACCGGAGAAGGAGGAGGAGCTGGAGATGGACTTCAGCTGGTCCTGCAGCTGGGAGATCTCTTCCTGGATCTTGGTCCGGTCGACGCCTGCTTCGCGGGCGGCCACCAGCTTGTTCTTGATCTGCTTGACGACCTCGATCGAGGATTCCATGCCGGCATAGGCGGTGTCGACCTTGGCAGCGCCGAGGCCGAGGGCGTCCTGGACGGCGGAAAGGGCGCCATTATCCGAACGCATCGTGGTCGCGATGGACCAGTAAGCGGCATTGTTGGAAGCTTCCCGGACGCGCTGGCCGGAGGATACGCGGTCCTGCGTGGCTTCCATGCTTTGGCCGATGGAGCGCAGGGTCTGGAGTGCAGACATGGCTGCGACGTTTGTCAAAATACTCGTCATAATAAATTGCCCCTTGAATGGCTGATTAGAAAAGGGACATTCCGGCTCACCGGGAGCGGCGTACAGCATCATGCCTGCTAACTGGCTGATTTTAAAAGGTTAGCTCACCGCTTCGATGGCTCTAGCTAACTGCCTTATGGTTAACAAATACTTAAAGTAGTAAAAATCTCGCGATAGAATTTATACGTGCATACCATCTAAAAAACTGAAACGTAATATTTGCCATCGGTGTCCGGACGGGCTGCCTTGAACGGCCTCCAGGGTCATCGCTTTGAAACGCGGGCGATAAAACGAAAAAAACCGCGCCCTTTCGGGCGCGGTTCGCATTTGACGATTGAGTGTCGGAATTAACGGAAGAGCGAGAGAATGCTCTGCGAGTCGTTGTTGGCGATCGACAGGGCCTGAACAGCGAGCTGCTGCTGGGTCTGAAGAGCCTTGAGGCGAGTCGATTCTTCGTTCATTTCCGCGTCCACCAGACGGCCAACGCCCTTGTCGAGCGAGTCGGTCAGCTTGTTGACGAAGTTTTCCTGCAGTTCAATGCGCATCTTGACCGAGCCGAGGTCGGCGGCGGCGGATGTCATGCTCTGGAGCTGCTTGTCGACGAAGGAAACCATCGCGTCGAGATACTGGTTTTCCGAGACTGCCGAGCCGTCACTGTTCTTGAACGTGCCGGTCAGGTCCTTGGTGATGTCCAGCGACGTCAGCGAGTAGGTGAGCTGCGTTGCGAGCTGGGCGTCAGCGCCTTCTTCCAGGTAGATCTTGGTGGTGCCGTCGAGGCCCACGGCAATGCTGGTCTTGGTTGCCGGAGCTGTCGGCGCAGTCGTGTTGATTTTCACGTACTGGTCGTTGCCAAGATTGAAGTAGGTGCCGTTGACGTTGGGGACTGTCGTGTCGGCGTTAGCGATCGTGACGATACCCGTTGCGGCGGCGGTGGTGAAGGTGACGGCGGTACCGGCAGTTGCTTCCTTCAGGCCCTTCAGCTGAGCTTCGGTGTAAACCTTGGCTGCGGCAACCTTGGTTACCGGCTGTGCGGCGCCAGCGCCGTCCGAGTCATTGGTGATTTCGAACAGCTTGTAGCTGCCGGTGGAAGAAAAGTAGGCATAGGAGTCGAGAACGCCCTGCTTGTCTTTTGCAGCGCCCGAAGACGTGTCGAACAGTACCGTGTTGCGGCTCAGGTCAACGTTAACGGTCTTTACGGAGACGTTACCGGCGGCATCGCGAATGAAGGAACCAACGATCTGCTTGGTGACGTTCTTCAGTTCGCCGGCACCGTTGCTGATGGTTGCCTGCAACCAGTTTTCACCGGAGAAGGAAGAGGAGCTGGAGATCGACTTCAGCTGATCCTGAAGCTGCGAGATTTCTTCCTGGATCTTCGACTTGTCTACGCCGGGTTCGCGAGCAGCGACCAGCTTGTTCTTGATTTCCTTAACGACGTCAATGGACGATTCCATACCGGAATAGGCGGTATCAACCTTGGCAGCGCCGAGGCCGAGGGCATCCTGCACGGCAGAAAGGGCGCCGTTGTCGGAACGCATCGTGGTCGCGATCGACCAGTAAGCAGCGTTATCGGAAGCTTCGCCGACGCGCTGGCCGGAGGAAACGCGGTCCTGCGTCGTTTCCATGTTCTGGCCGATAGAACGCAGGGTCTGGAGTGCAGACATAGCTGCGACGTTAGTAAGAATGCTCGTCATGGTAGATTTGCCCCTTGAATGGCTGATTAGAAAAGGGACATTCCGGACTCACCGGGAACGGCGCACAGCATCATGCCTGCTAACCGGCTGATTTTTAAAGGTTAGCTCACCGTTTCGATGGCTTTAGCTAACCTTTATATAGTTAATGAACACCTAAGGATTTTCTAAAAAATGCATTCCGAAGATTTGTTTTGCAACCCTTACGCGTGCGCGCGCGTATTCTGAAATGTTTAAAAAAAAATGAAGCCGCACCCGTTGCCGGATGCGGCTTTGTCGACAGGTGATGTGCTCGGGTCAGCCTCCCTTGCACTCGCCCCATTCACGCGATCGCGAGACGGTCAGCCCCCGCTTGCAATCGCGTCATTCATGTCATTCTGGTCGCGGCTATCCGCTGTCCATGGGTAAAATCTGACAGCCGGTGCTTTCCAAATCACTAATTTAGACGAGTACCAAAGCCCTTGCTGGGATCGTGGTAAATCCTTCGAAAATAAGGATGGTAAACAAATTCTGCCGGGGATTTGGCAGTATGCAACAAACAAAACCGCGCCCTTTCGGGCGCGGCTTGCATTTCGTCATTTACGATCCGATTAACGGAAGAGCGACAGGATGTTCTGCGAGTCGCTGTTGGCGATCGAGAGAGCCTGGATTGCCAGCTGCTGCTGTGTCTGCAGAGCCTTGAGGCGGGTGGACTCTTCGTTCATGTCGGCGTCGACCAGGCGGCCGATACCCTTTTCCATCGTGTCGGACAGCTTGGTAACGAAGTCTTCCTGCATGGAGATGCGGTTGGAGACTGCACCCAGATCAGCAGCGGCGCTGTTGAGGGTTTCAAGCTGCTTGTCGACGTGGCTGATGAGCTTGTCGAGGATGTCGTTGTCCGTGGCAGCGGCGGTGCCGAGCATCGTGGCGCCAGCGCCCTTGTAGATCGACAGGTCCGAAATATCGAGGTTCGAAATGGACTGCTTTACACCGTCTGCGACTGCAGCCTTGTCGAGAATGCCCGTGCCCTTGCCGTCCGTTACAGCGCCGGTGTCGAACAAAACGTTCGAGCCGCTGAGCTGCACGTCAACGCGCTGAACCTTGACGGCGCCAGCGGAGTCACGGGTGAAGGATGCGACAACCTGCTTCTTCAGGTTTGCGATAGCCGCGTCGTCGGTGCCGGCAGCGAACGCTACGCCATCGTTGGACGCCTTGGTCTTCAGCCAGTTTTCGCCGTTGAAGGTTGCGGAGTCGGCGATGGAGGTCAGCTGCTTCTGGAGCTGGCCGATTTCCTTCTGGATCTTTTTCTTGTCGGCGGTCGGGTCCTGGGCAAGGATGAGCTTGTCCTTGATTTCCTGAACGACCTTGATGGTGGCTTCCATGCCCGCATAGGCAGTGTCGACCTTGGCGGCGCCAATGCCGAGAGCGTCGGAAACGGTGGAAAGGGCGGAATTGTCCGAACGCATGGTCGTTGCGATGGACCAGTAAGCAGCGTTGTCGGCGGCGGAGCTTACCTTCTGGCCGGTCGAGATGCGGCCCTGCGTCGTTTCCATGTTCTGGCCGATAGAGCGCAGGGTCTGGAGTGCAGCCATAGAGGAGGCGTTGGTGAGAATGCTTGCCATAGTATTTGTCCCTTGTGTTTACGAGATACTGGAGTTGGGGACATTCCGGACTGTGTATTACCGGTCACAACGTTTCGGCTTCATGCCACTCGGTTCAGAATTACTTGCTTCTGGAAACCAAACCCGCTGTGTGTGAGGCGAATTTCGCAGTCAAAACTTGCATAATTATTAATTTACGAATGAAGAAATATTAGAAAATACATATGGTTACTGGTTTGTTTTTATGAAAGGTAAGTTTTTAATTTAAAATTATAGTTATTCATCCGCTAGCGAAGCTGGTAACCAAAGTCTTAAAACGCCAAAACCCCGCGGCCTTGGGCACGCGGGGTTAAGAAACAGGGTTAATGGGTGTCAGTTCGGCACGAATGCCCGTCAGTTGAACGATCTGACGAGGCTGCCGACAAGCAGGTTCCAGCCGTCGATCAGCACGAAAAACAGGATCTTGAAGGGCAGGGAGATGGAAGTCGGCGGCAGCATCATCATGCCCATGGCCATGGTGATGGTGGCGACGATCAGATCAATGACCAGGAACGGCAGGATGATAAGGAAACCGATCTCGAAACCGCGCCGGATTTCCGACAGCATGAAGGCCGGAACCAGCACTCGATAATCGACGACGTTGTCGGTCATCACTTCCTGGCCGCGTTCGCGGGCAATATCCACGAACAGCTTCAGATCCTTGTCACGCGTATTGGCGTTCATGAAGGTGCGAAAGGGCTCGGCGATGCGCTGCACGGCCTGCTGCTCGTTGATCTGGTTCTGCAACAGCGGTTGCACGCCATCGGTCCAGGCTTTGTCGAAGGTGGGCGACATGACGTAGAAGGTCATGAACATCGCCATCGACAGAAGGATCATGTTCGACGGCGTGGAAGCGAGCCCCATGCCGGAGCGCAGGATAGAGAAAGCGATCACGAAGCGCGGAAAGCTCGTGACCATGATCAGGATGCCGGGCGCGACGGAAAGAACCGTCAAAAGCCCGAAGGTGCGGATGATCCATGCCGCGACAGACCCGTCTATCTGCGTGTTGAACAGATCGGACGGAAATTGCTGGGCATTGGCAAGGCCCGGCAAAGCGAGGAGGACGGCGATGGTTACAAGAAATCGAATCATTCGATGACAAAGGTCCGGAACATGACCTTGGATACGCGCCCTTGAGAGCGCAGGTCAACTCGTTCCTGAATGTCATCCTTAAGATATTGAAAGCCGCGCGGCCCTTCCAGCTGCTGAAGGGAAACGGTGCGGACATAGGCCACGATATCCTGATGGATATCCTCGGCCAGTCCGACTTCCACCGGCCCCTTGAACATCAGCGCCACCTCCAGCCGCACCCAGTTCGTCGAGGGGTAGGCGAGATTGGTGGTGATGGGATCGAGCTGGACGATGCCGTTCGGTTCGGCCGCGATTTTCTCGACACCCTCTTCCTTCTTCTCGCCATGACCACCGGCCGCAGCGGTGGCATGGGCCTCCGTTGCGGCAATCTTCGGTGCGATCATGCCGCCGACGAGCCAGCCTCCGCCCGCGCCGAGCAAGGTGAGGATCACAACACCTGCGATGGTCATGATCAGAGGGGAGGAATTCTTCTTGCCCTCTGCCTGTTCGTTTTCCATGGATCAGTCCGTTCCCCGTGTGCGGCGTCAGAGCGGCGAGAACAGGTCCACGACCTGCTGCCCGACCGGAGGCTGCTGCACTTCCGTCAGACGGCCGCGACCGCCGTAGGAGATGCGCGCTTCGGCAATGCGCTCGTAGGAGATCATGTTCTGAGCATCCACATCCTGCGGCCGGACGATGCCGCCGACGTTGAGGATGCGGATTTCATGGTTCACGCGCACTTCCTGCGAGCCGCTGATGATGAGGTTGCCGTTTTCGAGAATACCCGTCACGACGGCGGCCACGAGCAGCGTCAGCTTTTCAGACCGCTTGGTCTTGCCCTTGGCCTGGGTATCGGTGTCGGAGCCGTATTTGATGTTGGAATCCGCGTCCGGCGTCCAGCCAAGTATCTGGGCTTTGGCCTTCCAGTTCAAGCCGCTGGAGTTGGTGCGGTTACGCTCGGTTTCGTTGTCGAAATCGGCCTTGTCGTTGATCTGGATGTTGACGGTCAGGATGTCGCCGATGTTCAGCGCGCGCAGGTCTTTGAAAAGTGCGCCCTGGCTGTCGCTCCACAGTGAATAGCCGCTTGCCATGTGTTTCGGCTGCTTGGGATACATGCCCATCTGCGGTGTCTGGCTGAATTGCAGACCGCTGCCGATCGGGCTCATCGCCGGTGCGTTACCGATTTCCTTCAGGGTCTGGTTGTTCTGGCAGCCTGCCAGGAGAGCGAGCGGCAGGAGGAGGGCCGGAAGACGACGCGTGCTCATGAAGGATCCTTCGAAGTGTTTTTGTCGATTGCCTGCGACATGATGCCGGCGACGGTGGCAGCTTTCTGCGCGTCCATCTCGCTGAGGATGAGGCCGGATTGACGCGGCGGCAGCTGCATGATGATGGCAGCAGCAATCTCCACATGCATCTTCTCGAGCTGCGGTGCGGCGGCATCCGCCTTCATCGTCTTGTAGATGTCGACGAGGTTGCTTTTGGCCTGGTTGAGGAAATGTTCGCGGCGCGCCAGCCAGTCTTCATATTCAGCCTTGCGGTTTTCCAGCACGGAAATGCGCTCGTTTACGTCGGACTGGAGCTTCTCGAGCTCCTGCTTCTGCATCAGGTAACGCTGATCCCGGGCCGCATCGGCAATGTTGGTGCAGAATTTCTGGATTTCATCCTGCGTGCTGAGTTCTGAAACCACGTTCTGCTGGCTCTCCGCGCCGGCGGCCGGCAGCAGGAACAGCAGCGACGCGACCGCCGCGAAGCGGACGAGGCCATTCGAAAGCGGATTTTTGGTCTGACGTTCCATCATTGCAGCACAAGCTCCGCCTGAAGGGCGCCGGCGGATTTGATGCCTTGCAGGATGGCGATGATACCATCCGCCTTGAGCCCGATGCTGTTGAGACCGGCAACCAGCGTGCGAAGGTCAGGCCCTTCGACGATGGCGACCTTGCTGCCTTCCTGCATGGCCATGATATCCGTCTGCGGCTGTACCGCCGTTTGGCCACGCGAGAAGGGTGCCGGCTGAATGACCTGCGGTGATTCGGTCACCTGCACGGTCAGCGTGCCGTAGCTGACGGCGACGCGCGAAATCCGCACATCCGCACCGATGACGATCGTGCCGGTGCGTTCGTTGATGACGACCTTGGCCGGGGTATCCGTCTCGACGGTCAGGTTTTCGATTTCCGCCATCAGCCGGGTGAGATCCGCGACGCGAGGCTTTTGCACCGCGATTTCCTGCGAATCGCGCGGTTCGGCGATCGGATCGCCATAGCGGGCGCGGGCAAAGGCGTTGACGACGTCTGCGACGCGCACGGCCGTCGAAAAGTCGGGGTTGCGCAGCTGAAGGACCAGATTGACCGAATCCTTGAACTTCGACGGCAGCTCCCGTTCGATGATCGCGCCGTTTGGCACGCGCGCCGACGTGGTGACACCCTGGGTCAGCGTTGCCGCATCGCCCTGCGCCGAAAAGCCGTTGACGATCAGTGCGCCCTGCGCGACCGCGTAAATCTGCCCGTCGGCGCCGGAAAGCGACGTCATGATGAGGTTGCCGCCGCGCAGCGAAGAGGCATCGCCGAGCGAGCTCACCGTCACGTCGACGCGGCTGCCGGGGCTCGCAAAGGGTGGCAGATTGGCCGTCACCATTACGGCGGCGATGTTCTTGGCATTCGATTGGCCGCCCTGCGTGGTGATGCCGAGATTCTGCAACATCGCGCGCATGGATTGCTCGGTAAACGGCGAAGAACGCAGGCTGTCGCCCGTGCCCTGCAGGCCGACCACGAGACCGTAACCGATGAGCTGGTTGTCACGTCCTGCCTGCAGCGATGCGATATCCTTGATGCGGGACGTATCCGCATGGGCTGCCGGAACGGAAAGGAAGGGCTGGGCCGAAAACAGGATGGCCGCGGCCAGGATACGAAGCACTCTCATTTCGCCATCACCTGAATGGTTCCGTCCTTCATGACCGTGCCGTTGACGATGACGCCGGAATCGATGTTGCGTACCCGTACGACTTCGCCGAGCGAGCCATCAGTCATCGGTGTTCCCGAAGCCATCAGCGTCATATTGCCGATGGTGAAGACGAGCTTGACGCTGGTGCCGCGCGTGACGAGCGAGGGTTCGCGCAGGGCGGCAACGGGGATCGTGCGGCCGGGAAGCAGGGTCTGCTTGGAGATCATGCCTTCCACTTCGCTGATGTCGCTCGCGTAACCCGCGGAAATATTGGGATTGGTCACCTCCACCGGCTTCACCTGTTCGGACGTGATCGTCTCGCCCGGATAGATGGTACGCACGGGAACCAGCGCCATTGGCGCCTGGGAGAAGGCAGGCGCGAAAGCGCCGATTGAAAAGGCAGACGCCAGGCACATACGGGCGAGTGCCCTTTTGCAGCTGTTATTTTTCCGGCCAAACCTCATGTTCGCCTGCCTTTCCGTTCTTACTTCAGGTTCTTGCTGACAATCGAAGCCATTTCGTCAGCGGTGGTGATGACCTTGGAATTCATCTCATAGGCGCGCTGCGCCGTGATGAGGTCGGTGATTTCCTTGACGGCGTCGACGTTCGAGCCTTCGAGGTAGGATTGCTTGATATAGCCGTAGCTCGGATCGTCGGGCACGCCGATGACGGCGTCGCCGGAAGCCGGTGTCTGGGCGAAGAGGTTGTCGCCGAGCGGCTTCAGGCCGGCTTCGTTGGCGAAGTTGGCGATGGTCAGCTGGCCAAGCTCGGTGAAGTCGGCGGCGTTGCCGATACGGGCCGTCACCTGACCCGTGCGGGTAACGGTGATGTCCTGCGCGTCGGTCGGGATATTGATATTCGGAATGACGTTATAGCCATCCACCGTCACGAGATTACCATCGGCGTTCTTGTTGAAGGCGCCGGCGCGGCTGTAGAGCGTCGAACCATCGGCCGCCTCGATCTGGAACCAGCCCTGACCGATGATCGCGACGTCGAGCTTGTTGCCGGTCTCGATCAGGTTGCCCTGGGTGTGGATGTTGCGCACGGCCGAGGTCTGCACGCCGAGGCCAATATTGGCGCCCTCGGGCACGATCGCCTGGTTGGCGCGGTTTGGCACACCCTGCATGCGCTCGGTCTGATAGAGAAGATCGGTGAACTCCGCCCGCGCGCGCTTGTAACCGGTGGTGTTGATGTTGGCGATGTTGTTGGCGATGACTTCCAGATTGGTCTGCTGGGCGTCCATACCAGTGGCAGCGATGGCAAGAGCTCTCATGTCAATATTCCTGCTGGGCTAGATCTGCATCTTGGTAATGTCGAGATAGGCCGACACGATCTTGTCTCGGAGCGCGATGGCGGTTTGCAGCGACTGCTCGGCCGAAAGCATGGCATCGACGACTTCACGCGTATTCGCCTTGCCCTGAATGCCTTCAAAAGAAGCGACTTCGGCCTTCTTGAGGTTGTTCATCGCGTCAACGGAAACATTACCGAGAACGCTTGCGAAGCTCTGGCCGGTCTGCTGCGCTGGTGTCGTCTTCTCGCTGCCGAAAATATTGTCGGTGAGCGAGGAAACGCTGCCGGCGCCGCGCGTCAGCGAGAGGGAGCCGAGTTGTTTGATGCCGTCGATCATTGCGATGCCTTCAGAAGGTCGATGGTGGAGGCGACGAGGTCGCGTGTCTGGCGGATGACCTGAAGATTGGCGTCGTAGCTGCGGTTTGCTTCGCGCATGTCTGCCATTTCGATCAGGATGTTAACGTTCGGCATCTTCACCATGCCGTTTGCGTCGGCGGCCGGATTGCCGGGGTCGTATTCGTTGATGAAGTCGCCGCGATCGACGCCGAGCTTTTTCACCGTCACGCGCTCGACGCCGCTGACACGGTCGAGTTCCGAACCGAAGGTGACTGTCTTGCGGCGATAGGGGTCCGCGCCTGGTGTGTCACCCGTCGATCTGGCATTGGCGATGTTTTCAGACACGATGCGCAGTCGGGTGGACTGCACTTCCAGGCCGCTGCCGGCGATCTTGCTCGCCGCACTCAAGGGATCCATGGCTTACCTCTTAACCGTCATCAGCATCATGCGATGGAAGGATTTGACGAGATTGGCATTCAGCTCGTACTGCCGCTTGATCTCGCCGGTCTTGGTCATTTCTTCCGCAAGCGCGACCGAATTGCCCGATTCCTGCATGCCGATCTCGTTGTTGACCGGGTTGTCGCGCACCGCGATATTGTCGCTGAGTGTGCTCTCGCCGAAGTGGGCAGGGTTGGTCCTCGCCATGCCGACCTGCTGGCTGGTGGCCTGCATGACCGCTTCGAATGGGCTGACATCCTTGGCGTGGAACTTGGGTGTGTTGGCGTTGGCGATGTTGGTCGCCACGACTTCCTGCCGCACGCTCAGCCATTCCGCTTGGCGGGATGCCAGTTCGAACAGTTGAATCGGTTGCATAGACTTCTCCATCTCGTATGCCCCGAACCTACGGGGCTAATCTTGCGTCAGACTTGCGGAGAAGACGAAGGGGTGCGACGACGGGAAAAGGCACATGGATGCGCGGCCTGCAAAAAGAAAAAAGGCGCACCAGCAGATGCCGCGCGCCTTTTGATCGGAAGAAAATTCTTTTATTTTTCGGGGTGATAGGTTTTTCCAGAGGATGTCTCTATCAACCACTCGCCGTTGCGTTGCTCGATCTTCGTCAGCAGCGCATTATCAGGCAGGGTCGAGCCGACCCTCACCATATACATGCCCGAACCGTCTTCGATCAGGGCGCGGCCGTTGGAGACATGCAGCAGACGGAAGGCGGTCTGGCCGGGGAAGGGCTGGTCCTCGACCCCGGCTGCGAGATTGTTCTGTTTTTCCTTGCCGCCTGCGTTCACGGTCGCCGTCGTCAGCATGTCGGGCAGTTCGGCCGGCGGTGGGGTGTCTTCCTTGTTGCGATTGGTCATCGCCATCGGAGAAACACTGAAGACTTCCCGCGGGCCGGTATGGGGCAGATCGCGGGTGCGGTCGCCGCCAGCCACCTTCATGCCGAATTTTTCCTCGTTGAAGAACACGTACCAGGGGAAGAAGGCCGCTGCAGCGGCAAGCGTGATGCCTGTCCATGCCAGAATACGGTCGGGTGTGAAGAAAACGGGCTTGGGCAGCACGCCTTCATCGTAGCTATCGTTATTCCGCTTTTTCTTCACGGTCAGCCTCTCATTCTCGGGGGTTACCTGCGGCTGGCCGTTCTGCGCGCCGCCGCGCAATGCGGTCGCAAGGTCAGCATAGGCATCCTGTGCCGCCGGTTCGTTCGGCAGCTGTTTCAGCGTTTCATAGATGATCGGAACCTGCTTCACCGCCATGTCGAGGTCTGGGTCGGTGCCCGGCCGGTAACCGCCGATGAGGCGAAGATCCCGCGTTTCCTCGAAGCGATGCACCAGCGCCTTGAGGCGTGACACCAGCTTTTCCTGATCCGGCGTCCATGCTTTCTTGGCGAGACGCGAGATCGAGGCGAGCGGATTGATCGGCGGGTAGCGGCCTTCTTCTGCAAGGCTGCGGTCGAGCACAATGTGACCATCGAGAATACCGCGGGTCGAATCGGCGATCGGATCGTTATGATTGTCTCCATCCACCAGAATGGAAACGATGGCGGTGATGGTGCCGGTGCCTTCGGCGCCCGGTCCCGCCCGCTCGAGAAGACGCGGCAGCTCGGTGAAGACGGAGGCGGGGTAACCGCGTGCCACCGGCGGTTCACCCGAAGCAACGGCCACTTCGCGGATCGCATGGGCAAATCGCGTCACGCTGTCAATGATGAGGAGGACATTGTCGCCCTGATCCCGGAAATGCTCTGCAATGGTGACGGCGGAAAGTGGCGCCATCTTGCGCAGCATCGGGCTTTCATCGCTCGTCGCGACAACGGCGATGGACTTGCTCATGTTCTCGCCCATCGTGTCTTCGATGAATTCGCGCACTTCACGTCCGCGCTCGCCGACCAGTGCAATCACCACCTTGTCGAAGGCGTCAGCCTTTGCAAGCATGGACAGCAGCGTGGATTTGCCGACGCCCGAGCCGGCGAAAATGCCAAGGCGCTGGCCGAGACACAGCGGCGAAAAAATATCGATTGCCCGCACCCCGGTCTTGAACGGGGTCTCCACCCTCTTGCGGGTCATTGAGGGTGGCGCATTGTTGGAAATCGAACGGCGTTCAATGCCCGCGGCAAGCGGTCCCTGGCCGTCGATAGGTTCACCAAGCGCATTGATGGTGCGTCCGCACCAGCTATCATCAGGCGCGACACGGAAGGCGCCCTTGCGGATGACGGTATCGTGAATGCCGATCGGTTCGCCCGGCTCGATAGGGCACACGTAGCAGATATCCGGCTCAACGCGCACCACTTCGCCGAGATGGATGCCGGTCGGGCTGCGATGGGCAACAAACTCGCCGAGCCGCACATGCCGGGACAGGCCGGACACGGTATAGTGCCCGGCTGCGATGGTGCGAACGTGGCCGCCCGGCGCCACCGAAAATTCCGGATCGGCATAATGTCCGGCAAGGCCGGCCAGTTGGGCGAGCTTCGGTGAAATGGCTTCAGCCGAAAGCATGGATACCGGCATTGTCATTGGTCAGTTCCTCAGCGCGCGCCACCAAGCGTCTTGATGCCCTCGCCGAACGTCGATTCGGTATCGCGCATCAGAGAGGAGATGCTTTCGAAGGCACGGTTGACCTGGATGAGCTGCGTCATCTGGGAAATCCCGTTGACGTTCGACTGTTCGAGATAACCCTGAACGACGCCGACCTCGTGATTGTTGACGACGGGGACCGGCTGAGCCACGGGCTTCACGCCGCTATTGGGGTGGCGCAGGAAACCTTGCGAAAAATCCGCCTGGAAGATGCCAAGCGTGGCGACGATGTTTTCGTTCTGCCTGATGGCTCCGTCAAGACCCACGGTAATCGGGCCGCCATTCGGATTGAGCTGGATCGGGCCGCCGCCGGCGTCGAGGACCGGGTAACCGCTGGAGGAGATGAGCGCGCCGTCAGGCCGCATGGTGAAGCGGCCGTCACGGGTCAGAATCTGACCGTCAGGCGTATCCAGCGAGAACCAGGCATCGCCCTTGATGGCGAAATCGAAGGAATTGCCAGTCTGCTCGAAAGCGCCCTGGCGCGTGGAGAGATAGTCGTTGCCCTGGGACACGAAGGCGATCTTGGCATTCATGTCATTATGGTTCTTGGCGACCATTTCGTCGAATTTCACTTCGGAACCGCGGAAGCCGACGGTGTTCACATTCGCCATATTGTCGGAAATGGTGGTAAGACGACGCTCCAGCGCGATCTGCGAGGACAAGGCGACGTATAGTCCGGATTGCATATCATTTGCCTCCGAGTTTCAGGGAGTTGATGGATATCAGCAGATCGGCGGAGATACCGTAGCCGCTGGAGGAGCCGAAGACGGCGAGGGGATCGTAGGTCGTCGAGGGGTTTTGCATTTCCCACATGATGGTGAAACGCTCGAGCAGCTTGCCGACCTTTTCAGGATCCTGCAGGTCCTTGACGTCGATGGTTTTTTCGATGAGGGCGGCCTGTTTCTCGACATCTGCCCCGGCGAATTCGTCGGGCAGGTTATAGGCCGTGCGAAACACCTGCGCGAGCGCATCGTCGGCCAGAAAGTCGAGGCCGGATTTGATCGTCGGCGCCTTGCGCTCGAAATAAAGGGCGAGACGAACACCGTTATTGTCGTCGCCCGCTTCCTGTTCCAGCGTCTGCCGGGTGTATTTGGTAATGACGCCCGACTGGGCTGCATCGACCGAAGTCGCCGCCGCACCCAGATCTGCGAAATTCAGCGATTTCGCGAAATCCGCGTAACGGCTGTCGGAAAGCTTGTTGGCGAAGGCATTCTTGTCGGTCGCGCCTTCTGTCAGGACCTTGCGGATGAAGGCTTTCGCATAGGCCATGTCCTCGAGCCCGTGCGCCTTGAGCGCGTAATTGTAAAGGCGGGTATCCGCCATGAAATCGTCTATGGATTTCACGTCGCCGATCTTTGCGCGGTAATATTCGGTCTCGCGCGCCACGTCCGGCTGCTTCGACACCCGCTCAAGCGACTTGCCGATATCCTGACTGATCAGTCTGTAGCTGGTGTAGGTGGAAGTCACTGAACCGCCGCTCTCGTTTGATCCCGATCTCAAGGCGCACGTCCGCCTTTGCCGGCATAGTGCCGCGGCTTGCTTGTGCGAAACTGGCTGGAGGCTGAAGCGCGGAGAGGCTTTGCGGACAGGTTCACGCAAGCCACATTTTTTAGACATGGCGGCATGGAACACTGTTCGGGCGTGGTCGATCAATGAATATTGTAATTGGACTTATAATCACCTTCGGCTGCATCATCGGCGGCTACATGGCGATGGGCGGTCATCTGGACGTGCTGATTCAGCCGTTCGAATTGATGATCATCGGCGGCGCCGGTCTCGGCGGCTTCATCATGGCGAACCCGATGAAGGTCGTGAAGGATTCGGGCAAGGCGCTCGGCGAGGCCTTCAAGCACTCGGTTCCGAAGGAGCGCAACTATCTCGACGTGCTCGGCGTGCTTTATTCGCTGATGCGCGACCTGCGCACGAAATCGCGCAACGAGATCGAGGCCCATATCGACAATCCCGAGGATTCCTCGATCTTCCAGAGCGCGCCATCGGTTTTGAAGAACAAGGAACTGACCTCGTTCATTTGTGACTATGTCCGCCTCATCATCATCGGCAATGCCCGCAGCCACGAAATCGAGGCGCTGATGGATGAAGAAATCGAGACCATCCTCCACGACAAGCTGAAGCCTTACCACGCGATCACCACGATGGGCGATTCCTTCCCTGCCATCGGTATCGTCGCAGCGGTTCTCGGCGTCATCAAGGCGATGGGCAAGATCAATGAATCGCCTGAAGTGCTGGGCGGCCTCATCGGTGCCGCGCTGGTCGGCACCATGCTCGGTATCATCCTGTCCTATTCGATCTGCAATCCGCTCGCCTCGCAGGTCAAGATCGTCCGCACCAAGCAGCATCGCCTCTACATCATCGTCAAGCAGACGCTGATCGCCTACATGAACGGTTCGGTGCCGCAGGTCGCGCTTGAATATGGCCGCAAGACCATCTCCAACTACGAGCGGCCGTCCATCGACGCCGTCGAGCAGGAGATGATGAATCCCGGCGGCGAGAACAAGGCGGCATGACCATGGCAAAAGCTGCAGCGCAAAAAGCTCCCGCCATCGACACCGCCTTGCTCGCGAAACTCACCGGCGGGCTTTCCGACCGCAGGACGATCGCGAAGATCGGTTCCGATATCGGCCACCTCTACAGCGAATTCCTGCCGGATATTTTTCACAGCGAGACCGGCATTGCGATAGACGTCGAATATATCGGCTCCGAATCGGGGCTCATGACCGACCTGATCGCCAATGTCGGGCAGAATGTCGCGGTGGCCGATTGTTCCCTGCGCAACTGGTGCCCGAACTTCATGATGACGGTCGGTAATGGCTTCGTCATCGCGCTCATGGAGCGCATGCTCGGTGCAGCACCGGACAGCATCGGCGAACCCGATGAGCGCAGTCTTTCCCATATCGAGCTCGATCTGGCTGCCATGGTCCTAGGACGTATCGGCGGCGTGCTCCGTTCCGGAGTCAATGCGCCGGGCGGTTTTGAAGCGGCTATCGAGCCGCCGTTCAATTCCAATGGCAAAAGTGCCTTCGACGAGATGATTGCGGGCCTCTACGGCGTTAACATCCGCATGAAAATCGACATTGGCAAAGTGTCGTCGGAATTCTCGCTGATCATACCGCAGCGTCCGTTGCTCAAGACATCCATCGTCGCTCCCAAGGCTTCAGCGCAGGCGCTGAAGAAGCAGGAAGAGTGGATGGAGATGATCTCGGAACAGGTGAAGAGATCGCAGGTCACGCTTGAGGCGCGCATCAAGCTCGAAACGCTGACACTCCGTACGATTTCGAAGCTGGTGGCCGGCGATGTCATTCCGTTTCAGGCCCTCAACCAGGACGATATCGGCGTTGAGGTCAGTGCTAACGGTTCCAAGCTCTATAATTGCGAATTCGGCAAGTCAGGCGACCGCTACATGGTTCGGGTAAAGAACAATGTCAGCACGGACGACGAGATCTTACGACATTTGATGGGTTAAAATCCTGCCCGACCTTTTTGGGTTTGGGCAGGCTGACGCAAGTTTCAAAGGGAATAATCAGCGCATGGCTACGAAGAAAACACCTGTGACCGATGATGCGGCGTTGCCGTCGTTTGAAGACGGCGGCGACCTCGACCAGGCTATCGGCGATCTGCGTGGCGTCCTCAAGACGGATGCGGAAGGCTCGCTCTCCGATTTTGGCGACTTCGGCGATTTCGGAAGTACGGACGAGGTTTCTACGGATACCGACCTTTCCGCCTTCGGTGGCGGAGCGGCCGATTTTGCGATGGACGATTTTGCCGCCGCCCCGCAGGTTGCGGGCGTAAAGGCACCGCTGGGCAGCGGCCTGTCCGAAAACATCGACCTGATCATGGATATCCCGATCGATGTCCAGATCGTTCTCGGCACCAGCCGAATGCTCGTCTCGGGGCTGATGAGCCTGGAGGAGGGCGCGACGATCGCACTCGACCGCAAGATCGGCGAGCCGGTCGAGATCATGGTGAATGGCCGCCGTATTGCGCGCGGTGAAATAACGGTTCTGGAAGACGACGATACGCGCTTCGGCGTAAAATTGATTGAAGTACTGAGTACGAAGAAAGCCTGATCCCTGTGGGGACGGAGAGGAAAGACCATGATGGACTTTGAAGATTTCGGTAACCCAATTGCGGGCAAGCCGTTGTCTCAGGCCGACAAGGCGGCCGCGGTGCTTCTTGCCATGGGCAAGGGCGTCGCCGGCAAGCTGCTGAAGTTTTTCACGCAGCACGAATTGCAGATGATCATTTCCTCGGCCCAGACCCTTCGCGTCATTCCTCCCGATGAACTTGCGCAGATCGTGGCCGAGTTCGAGGACCTGTTCACCGAAGGAACGGGTCTGATGGACAATGCCAAGGCAATCGAGAGCATTCTCGAAGAAGGTCTGACCCCTGAAGAAGTGGACAGCCTTCTCGGCCGCCGCGCAGCGTTCCAGGCCTATGAAGCATCGATCTGGGACCGCCTGCAGGAAGCAGAGCCGGAATTCGTCGGCAAGTTCCTGCTGCGCGAACATCCGCAGACCATTGCCTATATTCTCTCCATGCTGCCCTCGTCCTTCGGTGCCAAGGTTCTTTTGACCATTCCGGAAGAGCAGCGCGCCGATATCATGAACCGCACGGTGAACATGAAGGAGGTGAGCCCGACGGCCGCCCAGATCATCGAGAAGCGTGTGGTCAACCTCATCAACGAAATCGAAGCCGAGCGCAATGCCGGCGGTTCCACGAAGGTTGCCGACCTGATGAACGAACTGGACAAGCCGCAGGTCGATACGTTGCTCAGCTCGCTCGAGACGCTCAGCAAGGAAGCCGCAAACAAGGTCAAGCCGAAGATCTTCCTCTTCGACGACCTCATGTTCATGCCGCAGCGCAGCCGTGTCATGCTGCTGAACGATGTGTCGGCCGATGTTCTGACGATGGCGCTGCGCGGCGCCACGATGGAAATCAAGGAATGTGTGCTTTCCAGCATCAGTCCGCGCCAGCGCCGCATGATCGAATCGGACCTTGCGGTGCCGCAGGCCTCGATCAACACCCGCGAAGTGGCGATTGCCCGCCGTGCCGTTGCGCAGGAGGCGATCCGGCTGGCCAATTCCGGCCAGATCCAGCTGAAGGACGCTGCCGCGGAAGAACAATCGGCTGCGGCCTGAGTGGAAGCCGGTTGATAACCGGCCCATCTGCTGCAGGCGGCCATTGCGGTGGCCAGCCCCCGGCGCTAGTTTCGGGACGACGGCCTGCCGGGATCGGCGGGCCTTTTTTTATCCCGGGAACGTGCCTTGGCAGACGATCAGGACAAGGACAGTAAAACAGAAGCCCCAACGGAGAAAAAACTCCGTGATGCGGCGGAAAAGGGCAATCTGCCCTTTTCCCGTGAAGTGCCGATCTTCGCGTCGTCACTGGCCTTTTACTGTTATCTCGTTTTCTTTCTGCCCGACGGTGCCGGCCGCATCGGCGAGACGCTGAAGGACCTGTTCGGCCAGCCCGAACAATGGGACCTGAGCACCAGGCCAGACGCCCTGTCGCTTTTGTACTTCCTCGGCACGTCCATGGCCTATCTGCTCATGCCGGCCATGATCATGTTCATCGTCTTCGGCCTCGCCTCTTCGTTTTTCCAGAACCTGCCGTCGCCGGTGCTGGAACGGGTACGCCCGCAATGGTCCCGCGTATCGCCCGCCAAGGGTTTCACGCGCATCTATAGCAAGCAGGGTTTCGTGGAATTCGGAAAGTCCGTTTTCAAGATCATGATCGTCTCGACCATCATGTTCTTCGCTCTGCGCGGCGAGTTCTACAGCCTCATCGATCTGATGTTTTCCGATCCGCAGGTTATTTTTGTCCGGGTCGTCGAGATCGTCAAAAAGATGATGATCGTAATCCTGCTTTCGACCGCATTGCTCGCCGCCGTGGACGTTTTATGGACGCGCCATCACTGGTTCACCCAGCTGAAAATGACGAAGCATGAGGTGAAGGAAGAATACAAGCAGTCGCAGGGCGACCCGGTTGTCAAATCCCGTCAGCGATCGATTGCCCGCGACCGTGCCCGCCGCCGTATGATCAACAACGTGCCTCGCGCGACCCTCGTCATCGCCAACCCGACACACTTTGCGGTGGCGCTGCGTTACGTGCGTGAAGAAAGCGACGCGCCTGTTGTCGTTGCCAAGGGCCAGGACCTTATCGCATTGAAAATCCGCGAGATTGCGGAAGAAAATAATATCCCCGTTTTTGAGGACCCACCGCTTGCGCGCTCCATGTTTGCGCAAGTCTCGATCGATAGTGTGATTCCACCAGCCTTTTATAAGGCTGTGGCTGAGCTTGTTCATCGGGTTTACGCCATGAAGTCATCGAAAATACGGGTTCAATAAGACCAATGAAAAAATCCGCCTATTCTGAACAGCGGGAAATGATCGTCGCAGAGGCGATCAACCCGATCGCTACAGAACTACGATTGCTAGACCCGGCCGACCTGATTTCGCTGCTCAGATTCGAGTGCTACGGCAGCATTGCCGATCTCGTGTCATCGGCTGCGGAGCTTTATTATCATCCCGGTACGATCAATTTCGGCGCCGGCGGCGAATATAAACTCGAATGGGAAGGCGCGCCGGAGATCGTTCTCGATCTCGAAATCAAACCGATCGGCGCCACGGTCTATGCACAATTGATCTTGGCCAATGAACATGCGGCGGTCGAAATCAATCATGTGTCGTTTCAGAACCCTTCGGAAAATCCCGACGAAAACACCGAGTTCCTCCGCCATAGCCTGATGGCCGCCCGATTCGTTTCGACCCACCAGGGCGAAGCGGCCTGAACCATCCGCCGAATATCCAGCCGATGACCGGTTGCGACTGCCGAAACGGCGGTCGCGACGGTTTTGCCTGATCGCTTTTTCACCCGACCTTGCCCGAAGCCTGCCACCGCGCGCAAAACCGTTATGGGAAAGCGAGGAACGCCTTGCAAATCAGCGTTGTTGTTTGGTACCTATCGAATTAACGATTTGTTAACGAACGGCAGGTCGCGGTGGATCATTTCAACCACCGCCGATGCGCATGATGCCTCTGCTCGTTTCCGGCGCAGCGCCGGATTATTTCTTACATTTTGAATTGGGTGGAACCCATGACCAGCATTATGACCAATGCGGCGGCAATGGCCGCGCTGCAAACCTTGCGCATGATCGACAAGAACCTCGAGACCACGCAGGCGCGCGTCTCCTCCGGTTACCGCGTCGAGACGGCAGCGGATAACGCGGCCTATTGGTCTATCTCCACGACCATGCGCTCGGACAATGCGGCGCTTTCGGCCGTTCAGGACGCACTTGGTCTCGGCGCCGCCAAGGTCGACACCGCCTTCGAAGCCGTGGAAAGTGCTATTGAGACGGTCAAATCGCTGAAGGCGAAGCTGGTTGCCGCCTATGGCGTGGGCAGCAACCGCACGAAGATCCAGGAAGAAATCAAGCAGCTTCAGGATCAGCTGAAGAGCATCTCCGAATCGGCGTCTTTCTCCGGCGAAAACTGGCTCCAGGCGAAGATCGGCGACGGCAAGACGCCGCCCGCGGAAGAGCCGGTCATCAAGAAGATCGTCGCTTCATTTACCCGCACCGCCGCAGGCGCAGTCGGGGTGACGACGGTCGATTATTCACTCGATTCGAGCACGGTGCTTTTCGATCTGAGCGGCGGCAAGTTCGGCATTCTCGACACCGAAGCGCGATTCCTGCGCAAGAACGAGACGATCGTGACGATGCGCACGACCGATACGCCCGCGGCACCCGCCGCTCCCACCGTCACCGACAAGGATTATGTCGTTCCGACGCTGAAGGATAGCGAAGTGGCGGCACTGGCAGGTTTTTCCGTGAAGGCGACCGGCATCTATACCAATGCCGCCAATACGGAGGGTTATTTGAAGATCGGTGATGGTGTGTGGGTAAAGCTCACCTCCACCGATCCGGCAGCGGCAGGCGCTCCGGCGACCGACAGCACGACCCCCGTCGCGACCACGACATCGCCGAGCACCAACTGGTATTACGATGTCACTGCGGCAATTGACCCCGACACTCGTAAACTCGGAATCTCCGTCTCCACGCTCGACATCAACAAGCTCACCGATCTCGCCCAGAAAATGGGAACCATGACGGGAGAGCAATATACCGAAGCCGACGTGCTGGATGCGATGATGTCCTTTGTCGACGGCCAGCTCGAAGCGATGACCAGCGCGGCGTCCAGCTTGGGCTCGCTGCAGAGCCGTATCGACATGCAGGAGAACTTCGTGTCGAGCCTGATGGACGTGATCGACAAGGGCATCGGTCGTCTTGTCGATGCTGACATGAACGAGGAATCGACCAAGCTGAAGGCGCTCCAGACACAGCAGCAGCTCGGTATCCAGTCACTCTCCATCGCCAACGCCAATGCGGAAAATATTCTTCAGCTCTTCAAGTAATGGAGCTTCCTCGCACGGGCATGCGCGGAAACGTGGCGCAGACGTGCTGAACAGTTCCGCCTTCATCCTCGCACAAGTTTGAACACCTAACGTCGGGGCAATATGGGGGCGGATCGCATGGCGCGGTCCTCCGGCAATCATGGAAGAGACGGGCAGGGTAGCAAGGATGACGGTGGTGCCGCCAAACGGCTTAGAGCATTTCCAGGAAAAGCGGACCTCGGTTTTCCGCCCGGAAATGCGACGGAACGTTCCAGATCGCAGGCAGCGAAACATGTCTCGTCCCCTGTTTTGCCGGGGGCGTGCATGACCACCTCCATCGCAAGATATCTGAAGGACTTCGGTGACGCTCAGCCGGCAGGACTGGCCTTCGGCGATCCCCTGGCGGATACCGATGGCGTTTCGCCATTTGCCGACGCTGCATCCGGTTTCGATGAATTCGAATCCGTCGACGTGGAGAGTGAAAGGCAGGCCGCTTACGCCCGTGGCCATGAGGATGCGACACGCGAAATCACCGAAAAGATGCAGGCGGAACGCGACGAGCTGCTGGCCGCCCATTCGGCTGAGCTGGAGGCGCTGCGATCCGCCTATCTCGAGGAAATCGCGGTCTTTCTGTCGCGCGGGCTGCGAGAGGGCATTGATGCGATTGCCGCCACCCTCAGCGAACAGACCGCCGCAATCCTTGCTCCGGTTTTGACGGAAGAACTGTCGCTTAAAGCAGTCTCGGCGCTGGCGGATGTGGTGCGCGCTTCCATGCCGGATGGTGACGCCGTCACGCTTGTCTTGAAAGGTCCGAAGGATTTGTTCGAGCAGTTGAAGACCCAGCCCGGCTTTGAAGAAGAGACGATGAAGTTTACCGAGACCGCCGATATCGATCTTTCAGTCGAGCTGGGTGAGAGCGTCTTCGTGACGCGCATGTCCGCCTGGGCCTCCAGTCTTCGCAAGGTGATGAAATGAGTGAAGGCGAAAACCATCACCACGGCAAAAACGAGATCATCATCGTCAAGCGCCATAAAGGTGGCCACGATGGTGCGCATGGTGGTGCGTGGAAGATCGCCTATGCCGACTTCATGACGGCGATGATGGCGTTCTTCCTCGTCATGTGGCTGGTCAATGCCGCCAATGAGGAAACCAAGGCCTCGGTCGCGAGCTATTTCAATCCGATAAAACTGTCCGATGAGAAACCCTCGTCCAAGGGGCTGGAAAAGCCCGTGGACAAGGAAGAGGGCGTCCAGAAAAAGGACCAGTCCAACATTCAGGCAGAGAAAGTGACCAAGGGATCCGCCGCGGCGACGGGCGAAGACCTGACGTCCCAGACAGGTGAACAGTCGAATTTCTCCGAAGCGGACTTTTTCGAAAATCCCTATTCCGTGCTGGCGGAAATCGCCCAGCAGGTCGGGCAGCAGGCCAATGTCAGCGCCAAGGGCGAGGGCGGTGCTGCCGATTCCGGTCCTGCAACCGGCGCAAGCGGCGGCGAGGCCTATCGCGATCCCTTCGATCCTGATTTCTGGACGCAGCAGGTGAAAATCACCCGCGCCGATCAGCAACAAAAACCGGTTGAGCAGCAGGCCGCCGAAAACAAGCAGGAGAATGCTGCCGAAAGCGCTCAGGCCGTTGCGGTTAAATCGTCTCAGGCGCCGGAAGACAAGGCGCAAGATGGCAGGCCCATGGACGTCGCCGCGGTTGTACCGCAGCAACGGCCGGATGCCGCCGAGCAGGCAGCGCTTGTACGGCCCAGGCCCGAGCAGCAGCAAGAGGCGAAGGATGTTCAGCAAAAGGCGAGCGATGCTGAATGGGAAAAGGCCGATACGCTGCGCGAAGAAATCGAGAAACAGATATCCGGCATAACCGGCAGGCTCTCGGAAGGGCTGGTCGTGACGCCTGCGGAAGGCGGATTGCTGCTGACCATTTCCGACCAGACGGAAACACCGATGTTCAATATCGGATCGGCCGTTCCCCGGCGCGAAATGGTTCTCGCCATGGAAAAGATCGGCAAACTGCTTCAGGAGCGCGGTGGCAGCGTGGTAATCCGCGGCCATACGGATGGGCGGCAGTTCAAGGGCGAGGCCAACGACAATTGGCGCCTCTCCATGGACCGCGCGCACAGCGCCTATTACATGCTGGTGCGCGGCGGCCTGTCGGAAGAGCGGGTAAAGCAGGTTTCTGGGTTTGCGGACCGCAGATTACAGGTCCCGGCAGATCCCCTGGCGGATGCCAACCGCCGTATCGAAATCCTGCTTGAGGCTGATCGGGGGTGAGTGTGACGAAAACCTCGAAACGCTGGCTTCTTCTTGCGGCGACGCTTTGTGGTCTCGGTGCCGGACCATTCAAGGCGTTTTCGCAGTCGCAAGACAATCTCATGCCCTATGCCATGCTGCGCTCCCTGCAATTCGTGCAGGATTCGGTTGCCAAGGGAGACCATTCGGCAACGGAAATGCAGCGGTTCCTGCTCCAGACCATAGATGAGCGGCTGAAAAGCGCGCCCTCGGCGATCTTCAAGGACCCACGCAATGTCGATGCGGCGCTGATCTATGCGATGAGCGGCGGCAATCCCGCCACGCTTGAATTGCTGGTCGCGCGCGATGTGGACGGCAATTTCGACAGCCGCGTCGCCGATATCCTGCGCAAGTATCTGTCAGGCAAGGGGACGCTGGTGGCGCAGAGCATCGCGGCAATGGTGCCTGAATATCGCGGCACCCGGATAGGCGCCTATCTGGCGCTGATCGGTGGCAATGTGACGATCCCGCGCGATCCTCTGGCCGCGCTCGGCTTTTACGACATTGCCCGGCTTGAAGCGCCCGGGACAATCGTTGAGGAGGCGGCATTGCGCCGCTCGCTCGCCATTGCGGTTGAAGACGGCGATGCAAAACGCGGCGTCGAATACGCACAGCGTTACGCGCGGCGGTTCCTGCATTCGCCCTATGCAAGCCAGTTCGCGGATCTTCTGGTCTCGCTGGTGGTCAAACGCTCTGATTCCCTCGGCGAAGACGCGATAGTGGAGACCTTCGCGATGATGGATGCGGAAAGGCAGAAGGAAGCCTATCTGCGTCTTTCGCGTCTTGCGGCGATCAGCGGCAAGGATTCGCTGGCCCGCATGGCGGCGCTTAAAGCGAAGACGCTGTCGTCCGCCGCGCCGGATCAACCGGAAGCGCAGGCCAATCTCTACGAAAGCCTTTCCAACATTGGAACACCCGATGTGGTGAGCGCGATCGAGACGATCGGACAAATTCCCGAAACGCAGCTTTCGGACCGGGACAGGGCCCTCAGAGATGCCGCAAGGGCGATCGCCGAACAGGTGGTTCGTCCTCCCTCGCTATCAGGTGCTGATGTCGACGCGGCGGCGCAGGGCGCCAGACAGAACGCAGCCAAAAATGATGCGGTGGCTGGCGGGGAAAAAAGCATATGGCGGGTTGAAACCCACAAGGCCGACGATGGCGGTGAGAATGTCCGGCAGCTCGTGACAAGCGGCCGCAGCAAGCTCGATGAAATCGACAGCCTGTTGAAGAAAGGCGAGGGGGCACCATGATCGACGCAACCATCAATGCGCTAACGAATGCGCCACCGTCCGATCCGCGCGCAGGCAGTGCTGCCGCACGTGACGAGGCGAGAGGCGGCAGCTTTGGCGATGCCCTTTCCACGGTTCGTGACGAGCGACCGCCGCAGGCGCCGCATTCGCGGTCAGACGATTCTGGTTCAGCAGGGCAACAGCACGGACAGGCCGACGGCGAGGGGGAAAAGATGGATGTCCCGGTCAAACGGCCTGCAGCCTTCCTGAATGTCATCGTCAACGAGCATGCCGGGGACGGTCGAGTTCACGACACAGCTGCTGAGTTCCAGAACGCGGTCAAATCCTCGCGGGCACAATTGGGGGACGGCAAGCCTGGCAAGAAGCTCAAAGATGAGGCGGATAAGGATGCCGAGGCGATAACGGATACTCTCGATCCGAAGCTCGCCGAACTGCAGCTGGTTACGGCCAGCGCCGGGGCAATGGCCACGGCCAAGACGCCGCTGGAAGAAATTGCGCAGGCAATTGCCGGCAAGACCGACACGGTCAAGTCCGACAGGGCTGAACCTGTCCGCAGCAAGGCTGAACATCCGGCCAAGGACATGCCGACTGGGGTTGCAGCTACCAATGATGCGGCGGGTTCGGCTTCGGAAAACGAAGGCGATGCCTCGTCATTCCGCTTCGCGTCTCCGCGTTCGGGTGCAGCCCGCGCTCTCGATATGAGCACGGTTCAGCGCGAAGGACGCGTGGAGTTCGACACGCGGGAAAGCAGCGGCAAGGCGGCCGATACCGTAACGGTTCTCGATTCCCGGCGCTTCATCGGTCTGGCGCCCTCCTCCAATGCCTCGGCTCTGACCGGCCTGATCGCCAATGATCCGGAATGGGTCAGCGCCATGCAGCCCGGTTCAGCGCTGTCCAACGCAGCCGCCCAGACCAGCACCGGCAAGGTCGTGCATACGCTGAAGCTGCATATGACGCCG
This sequence comes from Agrobacterium sp. SORGH_AS_0440, assembly GCF_031453135.1. Taxonomy (NCBI): domain Bacteria; kingdom Pseudomonadati; phylum Pseudomonadota; class Alphaproteobacteria; order Hyphomicrobiales; family Rhizobiaceae; genus Agrobacterium; species Agrobacterium sp. SORGH_AS_0440. The sequence continues at coordinate 514,366 of NZ_JAVIYR010000002.1, forward strand.
ATCGAGCTTGGATCGGTGACGATGTCACTGCGTCTTGCCGGTGACGAACTCGCCGTGCACATGACTGTGGAGAGCGTCGCGGCCTATAAAAAGCTCCAGGAAGACAGCAAGAGCATCCTTGATGGCCTCAAGGCGCAGGGTCTGACGGTCGATAACATCACGATCAGCATCGCTTCTTCCGATAAGAGTGACCAAACGGGCACACAAGCCAACAATCAGCAAAATCAGCAGGCGCAGCAACAGGGCCAGCAGGCGGCTGCGGGCCGCAACCGTGACGAGTCCGGTGCACGAGGCGGCCGGCAAGGCAATGGCGATAATTTGGGGGTGCATAATGAAGGCATGGACGGCGCTCTTGGCTCTGCCCGCACTTCTGCTGACAATGGCGTCTATCTCTGAAAACGCATCGGCCTCGGCAACGTCAGGCGTGTGTGAAAGAGAGATCCAGTCTGCGGCACGCAAGTACGGCGTGCCGGAGGGAATTCTCTATTCAGTGGGCCTGACGGAGACTGGCCGCAAGGGGCGGCTCGACCCCAACGCCATGAATATCGAAGGAAAACCGGTATTTGCGGCCTCTACCGAAGAGGCCTTGATGACTTTTGAGGCTGCCAAACGCAATGGCGCCAAGCTCATCGACCTCGGATGCATGCAGATAAATCATTATTTCCACGGCGAAAATTTCACATCTGCGCGCGAAATGTTCGATCCGCGTCGCAATGTCGAATATGCCGCCATGTTCCTGCGTAACCTCCACAACAGGCACGAGACCTGGACGATGGCGGTTGCCCGCTATCACGCAGGGCCCAATAATGACCCGGCCCAGAAGAAATATGTCTGCCGGGTCATCGCCAATCTGGTGGCGACGGGCTACGGGAAATGGACGCCCAACGCTAAAAATTTCTGCGAAGGATAACAACCTGAAATTGCTTTATCAGGGGTTGGGACTCGTTATCGGAAATGTGGCGAGACAAAGCCCGAAAAAAGGCGTTTCAAGCGTTTTTTAGCGATTTCGGAAATTTTTACACAAAAATTTTGTGCCATATATGGTTAATACCCACTATATATAGATCAAATCGGCACAAAATGGTTAATCAATTATTAATAACTATCGATGATTTCCTACAGTTGTCGCTGAATCCCCCGATTCGTACCAATGCCTCATTGGAAAACACCACACTGATTCGGAGGCGGACGAATGATCGTAGTGGTTGATGAGCGCGAGCTCGTTAAAGACGGCTATACATCTCTATTTGGGCGTGAGGGCATTCCCTCGACCGGGTTCGATCCGGTCGAATTCGGGGAATGGGTCTCGACGGCGGCGGAAAGCGATCTTGCGGCTGTGGAAGCCTTCCTGATCGGCCAGGGCGACCGGAGCTTCTCCTTGCCAAAGGCGATCAGGGATCGCACGACGGCGCCTGTCATCGCGGTGAGCGACCAGCCCTCGCTGGAAGCGACACTCGCGCTGTTCGACAGCGGCGTCGATGATGTCGTGCGCAAGCCCGTTCACCCTCGGGAAATCCTCGCACGTGCGGCGGCTATTCGCCGCCGGCTGCAGGTCATTTCGAATTTCACCGACGCCGGTCCGATCCGGGTCTTCTCCGATGGACGCGACCCGGAAGTGGGCGGCGAGGTATTTCCCCTGCCGCGCCGCGAGCGCCGCATTCTTGAATATTTGATCGCCAATCGCGGACGCCGCGTTTCCAAGGCGCAGATTTTCAATGCCATCTACGGCATCTTCGATGATGACGTCGAAGAAAACGTCGTCGAAAGCCACATCAGCAAGCTGCGCAAGAAGCTGCGCAAGAAACTTGGCTACGACCCGGTCGATTCCAAGCGGTTCCTCGGCTACAGCATTGATTGGCAATGATTTTCATTGACCCGCGTGGTCTTTTTCAAACGCGGTATTTCAGACAGCTTCACGCAAGCCAAACGCTTTACCTTCACCTTGAAAGATGACCACGAGGGTTTTTGAATGAGTATTTTCGGCACTATGCGAACCGGCGTGTCCGGCATGAATGCACAGGCGAACAAGCTGGGCACCGTTGGCGACAACATCGCCAACGCAAGCACCACCGGTTACAAGCGTGCATCGACGTCGTTCTCGTCGCTCGTTCTGCCCTCCTCGTCGGGCAGCTACGCTTCCGGCGGTGTGCAGTCCAACGTTCGCTACAGCATTTCGGAGCAGGGCAACCTCTCCTACACCACCTCGGGTACTGACCTTGCCATTCAGGGCAACGGTTTCTTCGTTGTCCAGGATGGTGCAGGCACGCCTTATCTCACCCGTGCCGGCTCTTTCGTGAAAAACTCGGAAGGCTATCTGGAAAACGCCGCTGGCTTCCAGCTGATGGGTTACCCCTACGGTTCCAACCCGCCGGCTGCCGTCGTTAACGGCTTCACAGGTCTTGAAGCCATTAACGTCAACAATTTCGGCCTGACGGCATCGCCCTCCACGCAGGGAAGCTTCCCGGCCAACCTCAATCGCGACGATACGGCCGTAGCGGCGGCGTCGCTCCCCAGCACCAACTCCGCAACGGCGAAGTTCGGCAACAAGACTTCGCTGACCGCATTCGATAGCGGCGGCGCGAAGGTGCTCTACGACTTCTATTACACCAAGACTGGTGACAACACCTGGGAAGTGGCGGTCTACCGTCAGGATCAGTCGACCAATGGTGGCTTCCCCTATACGGCGACTGCGCCGGCATCCCTTGTGCAGGAAAGCGTCACGCTGACCTTCGATCCTGCGACCAACAAGCTGACGACTACGTCTCCCAAATCCATCACCATCGACGACAACAACAGCGGCGTGGCGCAGGCGATCAACATCGACCTGTCCGACATGACCCAGTTTTCGTCGAAGTTCACGCCCGGCACGGCGATCCTGAACGGTAACGGTCCGAGCCAGATCAAGGATGTCGAAATCGGCAAGGATGGCGTAGTGACGGCAGTTTACCAGGATGGCGGCCGCCGCAACATTTACCAGCTGGCGCTGGCCACCGTGCCGAGCGTCGACAACCTGAGCCCGCAGAACGGCAACGTTTATCTTCCGAGCAACGAGTCCGGTGTCGTTACCATCGGCTTCCCGCAATCGGGCAGCTTTGGTTACGTCCAGAAGGGCGCGCTGGAAGGCTCGAACGTCGATATCGCCAGCGAACTCACCGACATGATTGAATCCCAGCGCATCTATACCGCGAATTCGAAGGTCTTCCAGACTGGATCGGATTTGATGGACGTCCTGATCAATCTGAAGAGATAGTAATTCCTACGGGGACAGATGAATGTCGCTCACGTCAGCAATGAATACTGCGCAGTCGATTTTCAATAATACAGGTAAGCAGACGGACGTTACCTCGAAAAACATTGCCAATGTCGGCAATGCGAACTACGTCAAGCGAACCGCCATTCTCGGCACGACCATGGCCGGAGCGAGTATCGTCTCCAATGGCCGTGCCCAGAATGAAAGTCTTCTCAGGCAGACGATTTCCAGCGCCTCGCTGGCCACCGGGCAGAACACTGTTCTGACCGGTCTCGAGGAGATGAAGAGCATTTTCGGCGGCAACGACTACGAGAGCGCGCCGTCCACCTACATGAAGGAACTGCTCAAGAGCCTTAGCGGCTATGCCGCCAAGCCGAGCAATGCTGCTCTTGCCGCAACGGCCGTGACTTCCGCCGCGGATGTCGCCAGCTCATTGAACAAGGCGTCTGCCGAATTGCAGGCGATGCGTCTGCGTGCCGACAAAGAAATCTCCCTTCAGGTCGACAAGCTGAACGGCCTGCTCGCGAAATTCGAGGAAGCCAATAACGAGGTCAAGGCGCAGACAGCGATCGGCGGCGATCCGAGTGACGCACTCGATCAGCGCGAGACCTTGCTGAAGGACATCTCGTCCATCATCGGCATCAATGTCGTCAACCGCCCGAATAATGACGTCGCGCTTTACACGACCGACGGCGCCACGCTGTTCGAGATCGTACCGCGTCCGGTAACCTTCAAGGCGCAGCCGGGCTACGACGCGACGACCACCGGCAACGCGATTTATGTGGACGGTGTGGCGCTCAAGGCCGGCAGCGGCAGCAACACGACGGCGGAAGGATCGCTTCAGGGTTTGATGCAGGTTCGCGATGAACTTGCGCCGACCATGCAGAGCCAGCTCGACGAAATCGCGCGCGGCCTGATCACGATGTTTGCGGAAAAGCCGATTACCCAGCCGGCGCCGCCTGCGCCGCCTCTGACGGCGAAGCCCGGCCTTTTCACCTGGTCGACGGCAACCGCAACGAGCGAGATTCCTCCCGCCGGCGTCGTCGTCCCGGGGCTCGCTGCGACCATTACCGTCAACTCCGCGTTAATTATTTCGCAAGGTGGCAATCCGGAATTGTTGCGCGACGGCGGCATCAACGGTACCGCTTATATAGTCAATCCCGCAGCTACGGGCGGAACCGGGTTTTCCGCTCTGATCGACAGCTATGTGACCGCATTCGACGCGCCCATGAATTTCGCCGCGTCGACACGTATCGATACGAATACCAGCATCCTGAAATACGGCACCAACTCGATGGGTTGGCTCGAACAGGAACGGTCCGGTGCGACTTCGGCAAACGAAGCGAAAAGCGCGCTTTATGAGCGCTCTGCGACATCCTATTCGAACAATACGGCGGTTAGCCTGGACGAGGAGCTGTCGCTGCTCATGGATATCGAGCAGTCTTACAAGGCGGCCACGAAACTGGTGACGACCGTTGATGAAATGCTCAAGTCCTTGATGGACATGGTGAGGTAAAGGATGAAAACGTCATTCATTTCATCGCTGGCGATGCAGAACAGCATGCGCAGCACCATCCTCAAGGCTCAGCTTGAGATGACGAATCTCAATACCGAGTTGACAACGGGCAAGCACGCGGATCTTGGTGTGACGCTGGGTGCCAACACGGCCCGCAGCCTCGATCTCAACAGGGACGTGGAGCGGATTTCCTCGCTCGTTACGGTCAACTCCTTCGCCACACAGCGTCTTGAATCGTCGCAGACCGCATTGGACGGTATGGCAAAGGCCGCCCAGGAAATCCTCAATGTTCTGGTGCCCAATACGAGCAGCGAGCAGCCCACGCTTGCCACCGTCAACCAGAAAATCACGATCGCCTTCAACAATTTCACCAGCTTTGCCAATACGGCCGTAGATGGTGAGTATCTGTTTTCCGGTACGAATACGGATGTGAAGCCGGTCCAGGACTATTTCGCCGACGGTTCGCCGTTGAAAGCCGCCTATGACGCCGAACTGAACCATTTCATGGCGACACAGACGCCGGCCGTGGGGAGTATCTCGGACCTGTCCAAAGATCAGGTCAACGCCTTCATGACGCATATGGAAGGCGTATTCAACGGTACGACGACTGTAACCAACCCGCCGCACAGCAGTCTCGCTGTGGGACAGAATGTCGATTTCTGGACGAGGTTCGGTTCCAACGCCAGCGATACCAACATGACGAGCCGGATCAGCCAGAACGAGGTGGTCGAAACGTCGACCAACAGTAATTCGCAGGGCATGCGTTACTTCGCGATGACGGCAATCACGGCGATGACCTTCCTCAAGGACAATGTTTCGAGCACGGTCCGCGAGGCGGTCGCCACCCAGTCGGTGACGACTATCGGCAAGGCGATCAGTGGGCTGAACCAGCAGGCAAGCAGTCTTGGCCTTTCGCAGGAGCGCGTCAAAAAGTCGAATGACTCTCTGGCTGCCCAGAAGAAGATCATCGAAACACATCTGTTGGATATCGAGGGGATCGATACCTACGAGGCGAAGACCCGTCTCGATCTGCTGCAGCAGCAGATTGAGATCGCATACAGCCTCACGTCGCGTCTGCAAAAAATGAGTCTGGTGAACTACCTCTGATGAACAGGGGTGGCGGCAGATAAAGGATACATGAATGTACCAGTTTTCCTACGCCGAAATCATGGAGGATGGTGTCGCCAACGCGAAAGACCGCGAGCGACAGGCGTTGACCAAATCGATCGAACTGCTTGCGGAGGCGAAGGACTCCTCTTCTCAGCGGCACACGATCGAAGCGCTTTTTTACACTCGACGGGTCTGGATCCGCTTCATTGAGGATCTCAAGCAGCCGGATAATCAACTGGCCATGGAACTGAGGGCCAATCTGATTTCGATCGCGATCTGGATACTGAAAGAGTGCGAACTGATCCGGAAACGTCAGTCGACGAATTTCCAGGGCATAATTGACGTGACAACCATCATCAGGGATGGACTGAAATGAAAAGTACACTTCGAATTTCGCTGAAGTCGGGCGAAAAGATTTTCATCAACGGCGCAGTTCTGCGTGTGGATCGCAAGGTGGCGCTGGAATTCCTGAACGATGTCACGTTCCTGCTCGAGAACCACGTATTGCAGCCCGACCAGGCTACCACCCCGCTGAGACAGCTTTATTTCATCGCGCAGATGATTCTCATCAATCCGGAGGGGCGGGAACAGTCCACCAACATGTTCCGCAAGTCCGTGAGCATGCTCTTGAATTGCTTCCAGCATGACGAGGTCCTTGCGGAGCTCAAGCGCATCGACGGGCTGGTTGCCTCCGGCAAGGCTTTCGAAGCGCTGAAGGCCATCCGCGGCCTTTACCCGATCGAGGAGAAAATCCTCAACAATCAGGAAATGACCCCTGCAACGATCGAACAGATTCGCAAGGAGATCGCACCATGGCGGTAGATGCAGTCAATGCGGCGGCGGCAAACCCCTGGGCGAATGCCGGGGCGAGCAGCAACGACAAGAACGCGGCCTCGCTGAACTATGACAGCTTCCTGAAGCTCCTCATCGCCCAGATGAAGAACCAGGATCCGACCAGCCCGATGGATGCTGGTCAGCAGATGTCGCAGCTTGCAAGCTTTTCGCAGGTCGAGCAGACCATCAAGACGAACACCCATCTGAAGAGCATGCTGCAGGCCGAAGCACTGACCCGTGCGTCGGATCTGGTCGGCAAGACGGTAAAGAGCGCCGACGATACCGTCACGGGCGTGGTAAAGGAAGTCGAGGTCTATTCAGACGGCGTCGTTGCCATCACCGAAGCTGGTGACAAGGTGCTGCTGCAGGCCGGTGTGACCTTCTCCAACGGTCCGATCACGGATAAATCTGATAGCGGAACCGATTCGGATACGCCAGCTGGTTCCTGATATTGATAAGGCGGTATAATGCCGCCTTTCTGGAACGAGGGATGCGACGATGAACGAGGCCGATGCGCTTGATATCATGCAGGCGGCAGTGTGGACGGTTCTCGTCGCGGCCGGTCCTGCGGTCCTCGCTGCGATGATCGTCGGTGTCGCCATCGCCTTCATTCAGGCCCTGACGCAGGTTCAGGAAATGACGCTGACATTTGTTCCCAAGATCGTCACGATCATGATTGTCCTCGGCGTTGCCGCCCCCTTTGTGGGCGCGCAGATAGCGCTTTTTTCCAATCTCGTCTTTTCACGCGTGCAATCGGGCTTCTGATATCGATCCGGCCAGGATGCCATCCTCGCGCAAGCTTCGGCGGCTAGGGATAGGTTGAAGCATCGGGCCGAATTGCGTGAGCGATTTCGCGAAACGATGCCGCGGAACCGTGCGGCGGCTTTTCCGTCGCCCTTCTCATGAAGAGACAGGACGAAATTTATGGCGCAACCACCAGTCATTTCCTTGCCCAAGGTCAGTCCGAGCACGCGTGACATCGGTTTCGCACTGGGCATCGTGGCGATCCTCTGCGTTCTGTTCCTGCCCATTCCGGTCGTTCTGGTGGATATCGGCCTGGCGTTTTCCATCGCGCTTTCGGTCCTCATCCTAATGGTGGCGCTCTGGATCCAACGGCCGCTGGATTTCTCGTCATTCCCGACGGTGCTGCTGATCGCGACCATGATCCGCCTGTCGCTGAACATTGCGACGACGCGTGTCATCCTCTCCCACGGCAATGAGGGGCCGACGGCGGCCGGCGGTGTAATCGCCGGCTTTTCCAGTCTCGTCATGTCAGGTGATTTCGTTATCGGTCTGATCGTCTTCCTGATCCTGATCACCGTCAACTTCATCGTCATCACCAAGGGTGCGACGCGTATCGCTGAAGTCGGCGCACGCTTTACCCTCGACGCCATTCCCGGCAAGCAGATGTCGATCGATGCGGACTTGTCCGCCGGCATCATCGATGAGAAGGAGGCGCAGCGCCGCCGCCGCGAGCTGGAAGAGGAAAGCTCTTTCTTCGGCTCGATGGACGGCGCCTCGAAATTCGTCCGCGGCGATGCGATTGCGGGCCTCATCATCACCGCCATCAACATTTTCGGCGGCATCATCATCGGTTATTTCCGGCACGGCATGCCGATCGGCGAAGCGGCCGATGTTTTCGTCAAGCTTTCCGTCGGTGACGGTATCGTCTCGCAGATTCCGGCCCTCATCGTATCGCTGGCAGCCGGCCTGCTCGTGTCGCGTGGCGGCACGGCGGGGTCCACGGATCAGGCGGTCGTCAATCAGCTCAGCGGTTATCCGCGCGCATTGATGGTTTCTGCCATGTTGATGGGCCTGCTTGCCATTATTCCGGGCCTGCCCTTCCTGCCTTTCATGTTCCTCGGTGGCATCATGGCGTTCGGCAGCTGGTATATTCCGCGCCAGGCTGAAGCCGAAAGCGCGCTTCGTCGCCAGGAGGAGGAGAGCAAGATTCTCCAGACGACAGAGGCGGAAAAAGACTCGGTCAAGCAGGTTCTGAAAACCGCCGAGATCGAACTGGCGCTCGGCAAACAGGTTTCGACCCGCCTTCTCGGCGCGCATCAGGAACTGGCTTTCCGCGTCGGCAAGATGCGCAAGAAATTCGCAACGCAATACGGTTTCGTCGTGCCGGAGATCAAGGTTTCCGACGACATCATGATCCCGGAGAAGGCCTATCAGATCCGCGTTCACGGCACGACCATCGCATCGAGCAATCTGCGCGTCGGAGATGTTCTCGTCGTGACAGGGGCAGGGCGCAAGCCGAGCATTCCGGGCGACGAAATCCGCGAACCCGCTTTCGGCATGCCGGCCGTATCGATCCTCGAAACCTTCACCGAGGATCTCAAGCGCGAAGGCTTTCATCCGATCGATAACGTCTCCGTGGTGCTGACGCATCTGAGCGAAGTCATTCGCAACAATCTGCCGCAGCTTCTGTCCTACAAGGACGTCAAGATTCTCATCGACAGGCTGGATCCCGAATACAAGAAGCTCGCCGACGAGATTTGTTCGTCGCACATGTCCTATTCCGGCCTGCAGGCCGTGCTGAAACTGCTGCTTGCCGAACGTGTGTCGATCCGCAACCTGCATCTCATTCTCGAAGCCGTCGCCGAACTTGCGCCGCATGTGCGCAAGACGGAACAGATCGTCGAACATGTGCGGGTGCGCATGTCGCAGCAGCTCTGCGGTGATCTGGCCGACAATGGCGTACTCCGCGTCCTGCGTCTCGGTAACAAGTGGGACATGGTCTTCCATCAGGCGCTGAAGCGCGACCAGAAGGGCGAAATCGTCGAATTCGATATCGACCCCCGCCATCTCGAGGAGTTTTCCGAACAGGCGTCGAAAGTTATCCGTGAATTCATGGATCGCGGCCTGCCCTTTGTGCTTGTAACCTCACCGGAAACGCGGTCCTATGTGCGCATGATTATCGAGCGACTCTTCGCGACCCTGCCGGTTCTCTCGCATGTGGAACTTGCCAAGGGGCTGGAGATCAAGATCCTGGGCGCCATTTCATGATAACCGACCCGCAGGGAACCATTATCGCGTTGTTCCTTGCCATCTGCCGTATCGGCGCCTGTTTCATGACCATGCCGGGCTTTTCCAGCTCGCGCATTTCACCGCAGATTCGCATGTTGCTGTGTGTGGCTGTGTCCATGGCCCTGTTGCCGGTGTTGTGGGATACGATCTATCCGAAAATTTCCGGCGCGAATCAGGGCACTGTCGTCGGCCTCATCGCCACGGAGATCGCGATCGGTGCGATGTACGGGCTGATCGCGCGCTTTTACACGCTTGGTTTTCAGTTCACCGGCGCCCTTATTGGCGCATCGGTCGGCCTCAGTGCGCCCGGCGGCGCCGATGTCATCGAAGACGCCCAGGAAAACCAGATATCCAACTTCATCACCTTCGGCGGACTGCTGGTGCTGTTCATGCTGGATTTTCACCACATCGTCCTCAAGGCCCTTGTGGATTCCTATACCGCCACGCCGGTCGGCGCGCTCATCAGCGGCCAGAAGATGCTGATTACACTGACCGACACGCTGAGGGCGTCGTTTTCGATCATGCTTCGGCTTGCTAGCCCCTTCGTGATCTATGGTCTGATGTTCAACGTCGCGGTCGGCCTCATCAACAAGCTTGCACCGCAAATCCCCGTCTACTTCATATCGACGCCCTTTGTTCTCGCTGGCGGCATCTTCATGCTCTATCTGTCGGTCGCGGCCCTCATCCGCCAGTTCGTGGATGGCTTCGGCCCGGTCTTCATCGGCTTTTGATCGGGAGAAACGCGGTGGCCTTAGACAAGCGGTCGGAGAAACTCAAGCGTCTGGTCACGGTCCAGCGCCACATGGAAAAAATGGCCGAGGTCGAACTGGCCGACACCACACGCACGCGAAGCGAAGTGGCGCAATCGATGGACAGCGTGCTGGAAGCCATGAGTTCGATGGAGCCGGTGCATCAGACATTCTCGAGGCATTATTCGGATCGTTACGGCCGTCTGGTCGTCAAGGACCGTCAGCTCTCCGGCGTGCAGCAATTGCAGGAAAACAGGGTGCTCAAAGAAAAAACCAAGGCCGACAGGCTGGAGGACAGGATGCACCTGGCCCGTGATCTCGAGGATCGTGAGGCCGACGACAATGCAATCTATGATTTGTTAGAAATTACGAATGCTTCCCGGACACCAGCCTCCAGCAAGGTTGGCGATTCATAGTCTGCTCCATTGTTGCATCGCGGGCGTTTTTTTGAGGACGCCTAAAGCGATGTTTCTTGATTGGGTGAACGTGCCGGTTCGTGCCGCGCGTTCGTCAGCTCGGGAGATCGGGACGTGGCGATATCGGTTATAAGTGATCTGGTGATGGATGTGGTGCGTGCTGCGGACCCCCAGGAAGTCCAGGTTGCCCAGGAGAAACTCAAGGCCAATAAGGCGGCTTTTGCCGCAACCAGCCTTGCAGATGCGGGCAAGGGCTTTGGCGCCGCGGTGGATATGCTGGATGGCGCCTCCTCGAAGGCGGGCCTTGGCAATACGAATATTCGCGCGGCGCGCACCGAAATTCCTGAAACATATCGCAAATATGAGGCCTCTGTCCTCCAGACCTTCGTAGCCAACATGCTGCCGAAAGACAGCGAGGAAGTTTACGGCAAAGGTAATGCCGGCGAAATCTGGAAGAGCATGATGGCCGAACAGTTTGCCGACACGATCTCCAGAAATGGCGGTGTCGGCATTGCAGAGCAGGCATACAAGGATGCGCTTCGGAAGGCCGAAAGCAAAGGCATAACCGACGTATCGATGAATGAAAAAGACCATAATGCTGCAATTCGGATGGTGGCGGAGTTCGAGCGGCAGGTCCTCGGCGTTTCCAATGAGAAAACGGACGAGGCTTGAGAATGAAAAACCCTAACGAGGAGACAAGCATGGACCTTATGTCGAACGACCACCGTATCCAATCCGTTCTCGGCCGCCTTGAAATGATCATCGACCATGAGAACGACAATATCGGTAAGGACCCGCGGTTCGACTTCAAGGTCTCCAATGCCCATAAGAGCCGGTGCCTTTATGAGCTGACGATGCTGTTCCGGGATACCCCGCGCGAGGAAATCGCTGCCGGTTACATGGAGCAGGTCAAGGGCATCAAGTCCAAGCTCGCCACCAATGCCAGCCGCGTCGAGGCACATCTGAATGCAGTTCGTGCGGTCGCCGACCTCCTGAAGAACGCAATCCAGGAAGCCGACACGGACGGTACCTACTCCCAAGAACAGTTCATGTACGGCGCAGCCTCCTGATGTTGAAGCTTCTTCTCACCGGCGTCTGGGTTTGCGCCGTCACGCTCGGCGCGGTGTATTTCTCCGTCCAGATGGCGACGGCGCCAGCGCCGGATGAGGCGGGCGCAAAAAAGGCCAGCTTGCAACTGGTCAAGGGCGAAAGCATCACCATTCCCGTCATCAATGATGGCGGGGTAAACGGTTATTTCCTAAGCCGCATTTCGCTGCGCGTCGACAAGGACAAGATGGCGAAAATCGAGTTGCCGGCAACCCAGTTGATGACCGATGAGCTGTTCACGCTCCTGGCGGGTTCTTCCATGGTCAACATCGCCAATATCTCTACCTTCGATCCCGACGCCTTCAAGCAGCGCATCCGCGAGGGGCTGAACAAGAGGCTCGATGACGAGGTGGTCGAGGACGTGCTGATCGAGCAACTCGATTATCTGTCCAAAGCCGACATTCGTGAGCAGAACGGGAATGGAACACCCCGTTCCATCAAGATCGTCGAAGGTGAAAAAGCCGACGCCGGCAAGGAAGCGGCCGCCGCGCCAGGCCACTGATAGCGCCGCCCCGCTTCGTGCCTTCGGCATGGCCAGAGGCAAGGGACGGTCGCGTGATCCACGTGGTTAATCATTCCTTCGCGTGGGCCTTGGAATTCTATTGATTGCTTTCAGCGTAAATTCAACCAGCACATGTATAAACGGTCCATGAACCGCGAACCCGCAGAAACCTGCGCGTGACGGGCGGGGCTTGCATCGGGGGCTGGGTATGAACGTACGACGGGTTTTGCACGACCGGGACAGCAGCGGGACATTTACGGGCTGCACTTCTGCGACCTCGACTGGAACGCAGCGCTGGAACATGTGAGCGACAGGGCTTCCGCCTCTGAGGGCCACACGTCGCTCTCATTTCTCACCCTTGAAAAGGCAAAGCTTTCACTCAAGGACATCGGCTATCGGCAGGTCCTCGAAAGCTGCCTGCTTTTCCCGCAGGGCAAGGCGTTGAACGCTGCCGCGCGGCGCGCACATGGGGAGCCTCTGCCGGTCGTGATCGATGGCGTTGCCTTTGTCATGGCGCTTCTCACCTATATGGCAGTACCGAAACGGATCGGCGTTGCGGGTGACGATGCAGCCCAGCTCGGTGTCGTTCTTGCCAAGCTGCGTAGCCATGCGCCCTGGCACGACTTCGTCATGCTGAGCGGCGAGACGTCCGGCGTGAAAGTGGATATGCTGCTGGCGGGAATGACGAAGGAAAATCAGGAGATGTGGCTGCATCGCACCGTCAACCGCGAGGACGCGCGAGTCGCCATCGCAGTCGGGCCGCTTTTCAAGATATTATCGTCCGAAGTGGCAGGCATGCCTGAAATCTTCCGCAGGCTGCATATGAGCTGGCTTTACAGCCTTTGCGCCGAACCCTGGCATATCGCCCTTGGCAAGGGCTGAGGCGAGTTCGGCGAAGGTCCGTTAACCATTTGTTTGCCACGATCCTTTAACCTCTCGTAAGGTTTTGACAGCTGTCCGTCCGCGGGCGGCGGCGAAGGTGGCAGACGGCTTCAGATGGTTGATCACAGTCCAGATATGACGGCGACCCGCCCGGAAGGGGATGAGATTGCCGCGCCCGCGTCGCAGTGGCGCAGGCATTGTCTTCGGCTTTTGACCGCCGGATGCGTTGCGGCCGCCACGGTAACCGGCGCAGCCCTGCCGCTGCTGCTCGTTGATTCCGGTTTTCGCGGCTATGTTTCGCAGGCGCAGATCGAGGTATCACAGACCGCTTATGATGCACCAGATGCGACCCGCTTTCTGGCGATGGCGCGGCGCACCCTGCTTTCACCTGGCGGGCTGGACCGGATCAGCAGCGATCTCAAGCTGAAGCCTGCCGATCTGGTCGGCGTTCGCAAACAGGGTGAATTTCACCTGCTTGTCGATCTTCTGACCGGCGCGGATGCGCGTCCGCTCTCCCCGCGTGAGGCGCTTAACAGCGCGGTCGGAGATGGGATAGGGCTTGAACTGTCGCCCGACGAGACGACGCTGATCGTGACTTCAAGGGCTGCGACGCCAGAAGCGGCCATGCGGCTTACCGACTATCTTTCGATGCGTATCATGGCGGACGGCAAGGCCGGCACCATGACGCCCGCTATGCGGGAGATGGAGCGGGCGCGGACAAGGATGGACGAGGCCGAGGCGGCGCTAAGCGGTTTCCAGATGCGCCATGGCGATGCGGTGATTACCGAGGTGCAGCAGCTCGAGCAGCAATTGCGTGACGTGAACGACAGAATCGCCGCGGCGACCCGACAACAGCAGTCGCTGCAGTCGGATCTGGCGGCGGCTTCGGCCCTGAAACCCAACGATCTGTTCTCCAAACCGCTTCCCTCCGGCATTGCCTTTTCTGCACTCGAGGACATCAGGCAGAAACATGCCGCCGCCAGTATGGCGCTTTCCAGCATCTCGGTCGATTACGGCCCGAAACATCCCCGACACATCGCCGCGCGGAACGCGGTGGATGCCGTACAGGCACTCGCTGCTCCAGCATTGCGCCAACTGCTCGACGCACTGCGAGCGGACGAGAAGCGCCTCGCTGAGGAGATCGCCGATGCTGAAGCCGAGCAGAAAAAGAACCTTGATCGCCTGAATGGTCTCGGTGTTGCTCCGGGAGAGTTCTCCAGACTGCAGGGGGAGCTCGAAACGGCGAGAAACACCTATCTGGAGGCGAGCGAACGCCGCGATCTCTCCTCTGCTGCGACGCCTGCCCTTGAGACCCGCCTCGCTAAAAAGGCAGGTCCGGGAGAGCTGTCGCGTGATCTTGCCCAGGCCGCCATGATGGCGGGCGGCGGCGGCCTGATCGGATTGCTGGGCAGTCTCTATCTTCTGACGTATCGTCGCCATGACGAGGAAGAGCAGGATGCCTCCGCCTTCGAACCGGAAGCGGCAATCCGGCTCCCCGAGGAGGAACCCGCGCAATTTTCGGAATTCGAGCCAATCGAACCGGCTGTGTTTGACGATCTGCAATCTCCTGATGCCGAAACGGCCGGCTTGGATGCTGGCCACGACGAGGAGAGCTTCGCCGATTATTACGGCGGTGCGGTTAACGACGATGAGCGCATGCCGCTCGACGAGCGTGTAAGGCAGGTTCTGATGGGCAACCGCACCGTTGGGATCGCCGGTCAGGCACCGTCCGCGCTGCCGCCGCTGCTGGCTGATGCGCTTGCCGGCCATGCCGATCATGCCCAGGCGGAAGCGGAGGAGCTGATGGAATTGCGACGGGAATTGGCGCTCCTGAGGGAGCGTCTCGTCGATTATGCCGACCACCAAGAAGACTACCGCAAAACCGCCTGAAAACGCCGCATTTTAGCTTGCATTCCTGCGACGGGGGCACCATACGGAGCCTACGTAACCCATGAGGAGCAGGACGCATGGCAGTTGTGATTGACGGGAAGGCGAAGGCGGCCTCGGTAACGGAGGCGGTCCGCGCATCGGTAGAAGCGCTTGAGGCGAAAAAGGGCGTCAAGCCCGGTCTCGCGGTCGTCATCGTCGGTAATGATCCGGCCAGCCACGCTTATGTGAACTCCAAGAGCAAGATGGCCAAGCAATGCGGGTTCAATTCCATCCAGCACACGCTGCCGGAGGAGACCACACAGGCTGACCTCCTGAAGCTGGTCGGCGAATTGAACGCCGACACCTCCATCCACGGCATTCTGGTTCAGCTGCCGCTGCCGAAACATTTCAATTCAGACGAGATAATCCAGTCGATCCTGCCCGAGAAGGATGTCGACGGCCTCAGCGTGCTAAATGCCGGCAAGCTCGCGACCGGCGATCTTGCCACCGGTCTCATTTCCTGCACGCCCGCAGGCGCCATGCTTCTGGTGCGCGGCATTCACGGAGACGACCTTTCCGGCCTGAACGCCGTTGTCATCGGCCGCTCCAACCTGTTCGGCAAGCCCATGGGCCAGCTCCTGCTCAATGCCAACGCCACTGTGACGATGGCGCATTCGCGCACCAAGGATCTGGCCGGCATCTGCAAGACGGCGGATATTCTGGTGGCGGCGGTTGGCCGCGCGGCGATGGTGAAGGGTGACTGGGTGAAATCCGGCGCGACCGTCATCGACGTCGGCATCAACCGCATTCCCGCACCCGAAAAGGGTGAAGGCAAGACGAAGCTGGTGGGCGACGTCGCCTATGATGAAGCAAGCGCCGTTGCCGCGGCCATCACCCCTGTTCCCGGTGGTGTCGGCCCGATGACGATCGCGATGCTGATGGCCAACACCGTCATCGCCGCTCATCGCGCCGAAGGCCTGGCGGCACCGAAGTTCTAGGCGGTTGAAACCGGCCGGCTACGCTTTCGGAGCCGGCCCCGTCGAGGCACGCACCACCAGTTCCGCCTTCCAGAGTTCCTGATAGGGCTCCGTCTGGTCGTTCTTGATGTGATTGATCAGGCGCTGGCCCACGCGGACGCCTGCCGCTCTCAGCGACGAGCGCGTGGTGGTGAGCGGCACGGAAAAATTATCGGGTTTCAAAAGCGGCAGCACATCGTCATGGGCGATGAGGGAAATATCCTTGCCGGGTTTCAGGCCTCGCTGGTTGAGCGAGCGGATCGCGCCAAGTGCGAGCGCGGTACTGGCACAGAGAATGGCGGTCGGTTTCTCCGGGCGTGAAAGCAGGGCCTCCATGCCGAGATAACCTTCCTCGTCGGTCATGCTGCCGTGTCTCTTATTGCTTGCATGCAAGGCCAGGCCGTTTGCCGCCAGCGCCTTTTCCACCCCAAGGCAGCGCCGATAGGTGAAATCATAGCCTTCCGGACCGTTCAGCAGCCCGATGCGCGTATGGCCAAGCTGAAGCAGAAGCTGGGTCGCATCACGGAAGGCGCCTTCATTGTCCACGTCGAGGTAGGGATAATCCTCCTCCAGGCCGATGGAGCGGCCATGCACGAGGAAGGGCAGGGAAAGCGACTGCATCATGGCGATGCGCGGATCGTTATTCTTCATATAAGCGAGATAGATGCCGTCGACGCTGCCGCTAGCGGCGAGCCCACGAAGGGCTTCGCGTTCCTTTTCCGGCTCGGTGGGCATGATGACGAGATGAAAGCCGCTGCGCGAGGCTTCCTCACCAAGACCGCTCAGGAATTCGCCGAAATGCACATCCGAACGGTGATGTTCGCCAATCGGCATCACGAGCCCAATGGAGCCGACCTTGCCGGTTGCCAGCCGCTGTGCCGCGGCATTGGGGCGATATCCCGTCTTCTCCGCGGCTTCCATGACGCGGCGGCGCGTTTCCGCGCTGACCTCGGGATAGCCGTTGAGCGCCCTGCTGATGGTCGTCTGCGAAATGCCCAGCAGTTGCGACAGCTGTTTCAGGTTCATGTCTGTCATTCCTCCATGCGCGCGCCCGGAAAAGGCCAAAAGCCACTCCTCATTTTCCCAAAGCGCTTTAGATTTTTAACAGCCCCATCCGCTTTTCTCAATCGAAAATGATAGCCGCCTTCCTAAATCAATATGACTATTTCGAAGGTTAGGCAGCGTTTCCGAATAAAGAGCCTCTTGACTCCATCTTGATGACAATGAGATGAATAGGCAGCCAAAGCGCTTTGATTGGAGAGGACGCTTTGAGCCTTTTATGTGATGGGAGGTAAATCACATGCGGAAGACCCTTTTGGCGACGGCTGCTTCAATCGTGCTGCTGTCGGGTTCGGCCTTTGCCGCCGATCTGAAATTCGCGCCGGGCCAGGACGCCAAGTTCAACTGGAAAAGCTACGAAGACTTCAAGGCGGCCCATGCTGACCTTAAAGGCCAGACGCTGACGATTTTCGGCCCGTGGCGTGGTGAGGACGAGGCTTTGTTCCAGTCCGTTCTCGCCTATTTTGCTGACGCGACAGGCGTGAATGTCCGTTATTCCTCGTCGGAAAACTACGAGCAGCAGATCGTCATCGACACACAGGCCGGCTCGCCGCCCAATATTGCCATTTTGCCGCAGCCTGGCCTTCTCGCCGATCTCGCCGCCAAGGGTTTTCTTGTGCCGCTCGGCGACGACACGGCCAAATGGGTCGAGGAAAATTACGGCGCGGGTAAATCCTGGGTCGATCTCGGCAGTTATAAGGGCAAGGACGGCAACAAGGCCTATTTCGCTTTCCCCTTCAAGGCCGACGTGAAGTCGCTCGTCTGGTATGTGCCCGAGAATTTCGAGGAAGCGGGATATAAAGTTCCCGAGAGCATGGAAGACCTGCTCAAGCTCACCGATCAGATCGTCGCTGATGGCGGCACGCCCTGGTGCATTGGTCTCGGCTCCGGTGGTGCGACCGGGTGGCCGGCAACCGACTGGGTGGAAGACCTGATGCTGCGCACGCAGCCGCTGGATGTCTACCAGAAGTGGACGACCAACGAGGTGAAATTCACCGATCCGGCCGTGGTTGCCGCGATCAACGAATTCGGCAAATTCGCCAAGAACGAAAAATATGTGAGTGGCGGCGTTGCGGCCGTGGCCTCAACCGACTTCCGCGACAGCCCCAAGGGCCTCTTCGACATTCCGCCGAAGTGCTACCTGCACCATCAGGCATCGTTCATTCCCTCCTTTTTCCCTGAGGGCACCAAGGTTGGAACGGATGCGGATTTCTTCTATATGCCGACCTATGCCTCAAAGCCTGACCTCGGCAAGCCGGTTCTCGGTGCCGGCACGCTCGTCACCATCACTAAGGAAGCGCCCGCTGCCAAGGCATTCGTACAATTCCTGCAGACGCCGATCGCCCATGAAGTGTGGATGGCGCAGTCCAGCTTCCTGACGCCGTACAAGGGTGTGAACGTCGAAACCTATGCCAATGAGCAGATGAAGCGTCAGGGTGAAATCCTGACCACGGCGACGACCTTCGGTTTTGACGGTTCCGACCTGATGCCCGGCAAGATCGGCGCCGGCGCTTTCTGGACCGGCATGATCGATTTCGTCGGTGGCAAGTCTGCCGATCAGGTCGCCGCCGATATCCAGAAGGCCTGGGACGGCCTGAAGTAACACGGATTAAGACGAGGCCTGGCGGCTCGCTGCCGGGCCTCTTCCGCAGGAACGGCCCGACAGCTGCATAAATCAACGCGGCGCGGAGAGGATCAGGGAGGGAACATGGCTCAACAACTGGTGTCCGCCATCGGCGTTATGGTAGCGGGCGTTTTTGCCTGTGCTGCCTATTACTGGCTATCCGATAAGGCGTTGCAGGCAATCTTTCCCGTCCGCTCGGGAGACGTCATTCACGCATCCCGCAACTTAAACCGCCGCGCCGCCGTCCGGCCGTGGCTGTTCGTCGGCCCTGCGCTGATCCTGTTGCTTGTCTATCTGGTTTATCCCGTCATCGCGACGCTGATCCTCTCCTTTTACGACCGGACGGGCAGTGAATTCGTCGGTCTCGCCAATTATCGCTGGGCGTTTTTCGACGCCGGTTTCCGCCAGTCGATCTTTAACAACATTCTCTGGCTCGCCGTCGTGCCGGCCGCCTGCACCTTCTTCGGCCTCGTCATCGCCGTCATGACGGACCGCATCTGGTGGGGCAACATCGCCAAGTCCATCGTCTTCATGCCGATGGCGATCTCCTTCGTCGGCGCTTCCGTCATCTGGAAGTTCATCTATGAATACCGCGCCGAGGGTCAGGTGCAGATCGGCCTGCTGAACGCCATCGTCGAGTTTTTCGGTGGCAATCCGCAGGTCTGGATTTCCATGCCCTTCTGGAACAACTTCTTCCTGATGGTCATCCTCATCTGGATACAGACCGGTTTCGCCATGGTCATCCTGTCGGCGGCGTTGCGCGGTATTCCGGAAGAAACCATCGAGGCGGCTGTCATCGATGGCGCCAATGGCTGGCAGATCTTCTGGAAGATCATGGTTCCGCAGATCTGGGGCACTATCGCCGTCGTCTGGACGACCATCACCATTCTCGTGCTCAAGGTCTTCGACATCGTGCTGACCATGACCAACGGGCAATGGAACACCATGGTTCTGGCCAATCTCATGTTCGACTGGATGTTCCGCGGCGGCGGTGATAGCGGCCGAAGTGCTGTTATCGCGCTCATCATCATGGCGGCCGTCACCCCGATCATGGTCTGGAACATCCGCCAGGCAAACCGCGAGATGGAGGGCCGCTGAGATGGATATTGTCAAACGCCTCCGCCGCGTCGGCCTGCCGCGGCTCATCGTTCACGCCAGCGTTCTGATCGTCGTGCTGCTCTGGCTCTTGCCAACGCTCGGCATTCTCGTGAGTTCGCTGCGCGACAAGGATCAGATCACGGTGTCGGGCTGGTGGACCGCTTTTTCGAGCTCCGAACAAACGCAAGCCGTTCGTCTGGCCGATGCCTCGGCTCAGAAGCAGGATGGCAGCCGCTACGTCATATCAGGCAATGTCTTCGAAAACGGCCAGGGCGGAAAGGTTGCGGCCTTCGGCGTGCGCGTGCAGGAGCCGACAGCTTTCAAGGCAGGTGAAGCCGCTGACATCGGCGATGGCGAGACGCTGCTTATCAATGAAGACGGCACTTACGAATATAGCAAAGCCGCAAGCTTCGAGGGTTCGCGCGGCAAGCGCGTCTACATCTCTGTCGCAACGCCGCCCGTCTTCACTCTCGACAACTACCGTACGGTTCTAACATCGGAAGGCATCGGCCAGTCCTTCGTCAACTCGCTGACGGTCGCCGTACCTGCAACCGTCATCCCTATACTCATCGCCGCCTTTGCCGCCTATGCCTTGTCATGGATGAGCTTTTCCGGACGCAATCTGCTGATTGCCATGGTGGTGGGCCTGATCGTCGTGCCGTTGCAGATGTCGCTGATCCCGCTTCTGAGACTGTATAATGAAATTGGCACCATCTTCGGCGTGCCATCCAAGACCTATGCCGGTATCTGGCTGGCGCACACCGCCTTCGGCCTGCCGCTCGCCATCTATCTGCTGC
Source organism: Agrobacterium sp. SORGH_AS_0440 (assembly GCF_031453135.1). Taxonomy (NCBI): domain Bacteria; kingdom Pseudomonadati; phylum Pseudomonadota; class Alphaproteobacteria; order Hyphomicrobiales; family Rhizobiaceae; genus Agrobacterium; species Agrobacterium sp. SORGH_AS_0440. The sequence goes on from NZ_JAVIYR010000002.1 coordinate 535,228, forward strand.
GCAACTATATTTCCGGCCTGCCGAAAGAGATCATCGAAAGCGCCCGTGTCGATGGCGCAAGCGATTTCGAAATCTTCGTCAAGATCATCCTGCCGCTCTCTTTCCCCGCGCTCGCTTCCTTCGCCATCTTCCAGTTCCTGTGGACCTGGAACGACCTGCTCGTCGCCATGGTGTTCCTCGGCACACAGAAGGACGAGCTGGTACTGACGGGTGCACTCAACGCGCTGCTCGGCTCGCGCGGCGGCAACTGGGAAATTCTTACCGCCTCGGCCTTCGTCACCATCGTCGTGCCGCTCGGCGTCTTCTTCGCTCTTCAACGTTATCTCGTGCGTGGCCTGCTGGCAGGCTCCGTCAAGGGAGGCTGATCATTCCATGAACGCCCATACCACACAGGACACTTCCATGACCGCTTCGGTGACTTCCGCTTTGACGCCCAACAAGGACTGGTGGCGCGGCGCTGTTATCTATCAGATCTATCCGCGCTCCTATCAGGACTCCAATGGCGACGGCATCGGCGATCTCAAGGGTATTACCGATCGCCTCCATCACATCGCAGGCCTCGGTGCCGATGCGATCTGGATTTCGCCCTTCTTCACCTCGCCGATGAAGGATTTTGGTTACGACGTCTCGAATTATGTCGATGTCGACCCGATGTTCGGCACGCTTGCCGATTTCGATGGGCTGATTGCCGAAGCCCACCGCCTCGGCGTCCGCGTCATGATCGACCTCGTCTTGTCGCACACCTCGGACCAGCATCCCTGGTTCGTGGAAAGCCGCGCCAGCCGCAACAACCCGAAAGCGGATTGGTATGTCTGGTCGGACAGCAAGCCGGATGGCACGCCGCCCAATAACTGGCTGTCGATTTTCGGCGGCTCGGGCTGGCAGTGGGATCCGACCCGCATGCAATATTACATGCACAACTTTCTGACCTCGCAGCCGGACCTTAACCTGCATAATCCGGAAGTTCAGGAAGAGCTGTTGAACATCACCCGTTTCTGGCTGAAGCGCGGCGTCGATGGTTTCCGCCTCGACACCATCAACTTCTATTTCCACGACCTTGAGCTGCGCGATAATCCGGCGCTGGCGCCGGAGCGCCGCAATGCCTCCACCGCACCTGCGGTCAATCCCTATAACTTCCAGGAGCATCTCTACGACAAGAACCGCCCGGAAAACATCGCCTTCCTGAAGCGCTTCCGCGCGGTGCTGGACGAATTCCCTGATATCGCCGCCGTCGGCGAAGTGGGCGACAGCCAGCGTGGCCTCGAAATCGTCGGCGAATACACCTCCGGCGATGACAAGATGCAGATGTGCTACGCCTTTGAATTCCTCGCGCCCGATGCGCTGACCCCGCAGCGTGTTGCCGATGTACAGGCGGATTTTGCGAGAGCTGCACCGGAAGGCTGGGCCTGCTGGGCTTTCTCCAACCATGATGTCGTGCGCCATGTCAGCCGCTGGGGCGAGCATGTCGAGGACAAGGATGCTTTTGCGAAGGTGCTGTCGGCACTTCTCATGACCCAGCGCGGTTCCGTCTGCATCTATGAGGGCGAAGAACTCGGCCTCACCGAAGCCGATATCGCTTTCGAAGATTTGCAGGATCCTTACGGCATTCAGTTCTGGCCTGAATTCAAGGGCCGCGACGGTTGCCGTACGCCGATGGTATGGGACGCCGGCCATGCGCAGGCCGGGTTCTCGACGGCCGACAAGACGTGGCTGCCGATTCCGACCGAGCACAAGCAGCGCGCCGTGAGCGCCCAGCGGGGCAATGAGGCTTCGGTGCTGGAGCATTACCGCCGCTTCCTCGCGTTCCGCAGGCAGCACCCGGCTTTCGCAAAAGGCGGCATCGAATTTCAGCCCGTGCAGGGTGAGGTGTTGAGCTATACCCGCAAGCTGGGCAACGAAACCGTTCTTTGCGTCTTTAACTTGTCAGCGACGCCAGCAGAGGCCACGCTGCCGGAAGGGAGCTGGCAGGTTCTTGAAGGCCATGGCTTTGCAAGCGGACTGAAGGGCAGAAGCGTCGAACTTCCGGCATGGGGCGCTTTCTTCGCCCGTTACGCCTGACAGATGAGGGAGGAACACCCATGACAAGTCTCGTTCTCAAGGATATCCGTAAATCATACGGGCAGGTGAAGGTGCTGCACGGCATCGATCTCGATATCGAACAGGGCGAATTCATCGTTTTTGTTGGCCCCTCTGGCTGCGGAAAATCGACCCTTCTGCGCATGATCGCCGGGCTGGAGGAAATCACCGGCGGCGAGATGTATATTGACGGCCAGCTTGTCAACGAAATCCCGCCTTCGCGTCGGGGCATCGCCATGGTGTTCCAGTCCTATGCCCTTTATCCGCACATGACTGTCTACGACAACATGGCCTTCGGCATGAAGATCGCCAAGGAAAGCAAGCAGGAGATCGACCGCCGCGTTCGCGCCGCCGCCGAAATCCTGCAGCTCACGCAATATCTGGAGCGATTGCCAAAGGCGCTGTCCGGCGGCCAGCGTCAGCGTGTCGCCATCGGTCGCGCGATCTGCCGCAACCCCAAGGTCTTCCTGTTCGATGAGCCGCTCTCGAACCTCGATGCGGCTCTGCGTGTTGCCACGCGCATTGAAATCGCCAAGCTCAACGAGCAGATGGCCGATACAACGATGATCTACGTTACCCACGACCAGGTGGAGGCGATGACGCTCGCTGACCGCATCGTCGTTTTGAACGCTGGGCGGGTGGAGCAGGTCGGCGCGCCGCTTGAGCTTTATGAGAGGCCGGCCAATCTTTTCGTGGCGCGTTTCATCGGCTCGCCCGCCATGAATATTATCGGTGCGAAAGTGACCGGCACGGGTGAACGGACCTCCATCGAACTTGCCGGCGGCAAGACATTGGTCGTCGATGTTCCCACATCCGCATCTGAGCAGGGCAAGGCCGCAAGCTTTGGCGTTCGGCCGGAAGACCTGAGCATCGCGACGGGCGACGACTATCTATTCGAGGGAAAAGTCGCGATCGTGGAGGCCCTGGGTGAGGTGACCCTGCTTTATCTCGAAGCGCCCAAGGGCCAGGAGCCGATCATCGTAAAGGTGCCGGGCATTGTTCCCGTGGGTAAGGGTGAAACCCTGCGCTTTGCCGCCCTGCAGGAGAAGCTTCATCTTTTCGATGCGGAAGGCAAAGCCTACCGCAAGTAAACAGTGGCGATACTGAAACAAGCCCCGGAACTGTCCGTTCCGGGGCTTTTTACTGCTTATCAGCCGTGTGGAAAAACGTCGGAAATGTCCCGCTTCCGTCCTGTTTAAGCTGACGCTGATATGAATTGTTAAAGACTATGGCCTAGTCTCGTCCTATTGGTAAGCATTGGGAGTTCGGGCGTGCAGAGCGGTGCGGGTGTCATCAGAAATCATTATCTGAGCAAGGAAGAGTCCTTCATGTATGACCGCGAAAGCCGGTTCCGCATGGAAGACACCATGAACGCGGCGCGCATCGAATATACCGAAAAGGCCGTGATGCACATGGCGGCACGCCGCTGCGACGTCATTCGCATCTCCCAGACAGAGGCCGTGCTGGCGCTACTGACCAAATACAACCTGCCGAACCAGTTCTATCTCGATATCCCCGATGCCCGCATCACCAAGATCGGCTGCGTGATGTTGCGCGTCAACGCCAACAACACCATCCATGTCCGCTTCCTGCGTATGCTGACGCAGAAGGAGCTGGATCGAATTTTCGTGTTCAGCACGCACCCGGCCCACAAGGACCGCAAGCTGGATATCCGGTCGTTCTAAGACCCTGACGATTTGCGGCTTTAGGAAAGCCCGCCCAGAACGGTCTGCTTCAGCTTCACATCCGGCACTTCGATGAAGGCGAGATCGCTGCGGCCGAAATAGGATTTCTGGTTGGTAGCGGACCAGTCGTTGCAGACCAGTTTGTAACGGCCTTTCTTCTCCGGCTTTTCCGGCATGGCGTAGAGATAGTCGCCCGTGCGTGCGGCGAGCGGAATGTTGCTGTCCTGATTGCATCGCTTTAGGATTTGGACGAGCGTCTCGCTGTCCACTTCGGTCACCATCAGCTTACCGTCGAAGCGCAGCGAGGCGTTGAAATCATAACGGCGAATATCGCCTGCAGGCAGGCCTGCGCCGAAAGAGGTGTGGCCGATGAAACCGACATCGGCGCCGGTCTTCGCGGCGATCAGATGCGCCACATGGCGCCCTGCTTCGTCGACGGTCATCGCCTTGGCGGCCTTGCCGACAACTTCCCGTTCTTCTGCGGTCAGGTGCTTTTCAAGCGTCTGCTCGATGAGGGTCTTGAGAGCCGGCGAGGCGGGAGCATCACGATGGATGGTGACCGTCTCAATGGCGGCGGCCTTGCCGGGACCGGTAATTGTCGCGACCGTCATGGAGGTGCACCAGGAGCCGGTGTGGACATAGCGCGTCGCGCCCTCTTCGTGCACGAAATTCAGGTGGTCATGGCCGCCCACCAGCAGCGTGCCGTCAGGCAGCACCGGCAGAATATCGCGGTCGGCGACAACGCCGGCGTGGCTCAGAACAATATTGATCGCATCCGCTTTGACGATTTCGGGCAGATTGGCCTTCGCCCATTCCACCGGCTGAGGAATGTCCAGCATCTCGCGCGTCGCCTTCGGATAGGTATTGATCGCATTGGTCGCGAGGCCCGCGACGATGACCGCCCGTTCGCCGGCCTTCACCGCGGCACTGGACGGCGCATAGGGGTTGCCGCTTCGCTTGTCGATGATGTTGGAAAGCACGGTGATGCCGAGGGCTTGAGCACGGCTGACGAAATTGGCGAGGTCATTGTCAATGTCGGGCTCATGATTGCCGATATTGATGACCGTGGGGGCAAGATTGGCGAGCGCCGCAAGGAAGGTCCATTCGATTTCGCCGGCCGAACGTGTGGCCACCGCGTTGCCGAGTTCGAAAAGGTCGCCATTTAGCAGGATGATGTGGGGCGCCTTGTCGGCCGCGATACGCGTTTCGATGGCCGCGAGAAGCTGGCCGATACGCTCATAGGCCGAATGCAGATCGGAGATGACGATGGCACGCAGGGCTACATCCTGCGCCGCTGCCGGCATGGCCACTACCATCAGCGGCAGCATGGCGGTGCCCGCCATAAGCTTCAGCACATCGCGGCGGTTGCTTGAAAAAATCGTCATGTCATGCCCCATTATCCGAAACTGCGCCGTCATCCCACGGCTGGTCGGAAACGCCTTAAGAGGCGATCATCACAGCCGCATGACAAGTTTGGCGTTTAAGGCATGGGAAATAAAGCTGTTTCTGCGTCCGCCCGTCCCGGGCGTGAAAGTGCGGTGGGACGATGCCGCAGAGCGGGGTTTAAAGGCGAAAGCCGCATCCAGCCTTCGCCTTTGGAAATCAATGAAACAGGACGCTGGCACCTTGATCGGCAGGACCGGCATTACGGCGGAAGGGGGCGAAAAGTTCGCGGCCCATGCCCCATTCATTGCCGGAGAGATCAGCGCGCGCCGGTTCGCGTTTTGACAGTTCGGCGGCGGACACCAGCACTTCGAGCGATCCGGAAACGGCGTCGAGACGGATGATATCGCCATCGCGGATGAGCGAGATCGGCCCGCAATCGGAAGCCTCAGGCGTAACATGGATCGCGGCCGGCACCTTGCCGGATGCGCCGGACATGCGCCCGTCCGTCACAAGCGCCACCTTGAAGCCGCGGTCCTGCAGCACGCCGAGCGGCGGTGTCAGGCGGTGTAGCTCAGGCATGCCATTCGCCTTCGGCCCCTGGAAGCGGACGACCGCAATGAAGTCGCGGTTAAGCTTGCCTTCCTTGAAGGCGTCCTGAAGCTCCTGCTGGTCGTGGAAAACAATCGCGGGTGCTTCGATGATATGGCGCTCCGGCTTGACGGCGGAAATCTTGATGACGGATTTGCCGAGATTGCCGGTCAGCATCTTGAGACCGCCGGTGGGCTGGAACGGTGTTTCAATGCTGGAAAGCACCTTCGGATCGTGGCTCTGCTCGGGGGAGGGCTGGCGGGTGACCGCGCCCTTCTCGTCCAGTAGTGCATCCACGGTGTAGGCGGCCAGACCCTGTCCGAAGACGGTGCGCACATCGTCATGCACGAAGCCCTGTTTCAAGAGCTGCTTGATGAGGAAGCCCATGCCGCCTGCAGCGTGGAAATGGTTCACATCGGCCAGCCCGTTGGGATAAACGCGGGCCAGCAGCGGCACGATGTCAGAGAGATCAGAAATATCCTGCCATGTGAGGATGATGCCTGCGGCGCGCGCCATGGCGATCAGATGCATGGTGTGATTGGTGGAACCACCGGTCGCATGCAGACCCACGACGCCGTTGACGATGGATCGTTCGTCGATCATCTCGCCGGCGGGGGTGAATTCGTTGCCCTGCGCGGTGATGGCGAGCGCTCTCTTGGTAGCCTCGCGGGTCAGCGCGTCACGCAATGGCGTGCCGGGATTGATGAAGGAGGAACCGGGCATATGAAAGCCCATGATTTCCATCAGCATCTGGTTGGAATTGGCGGTGCCGTAGAAGGTGCAGGTTCCGGGACCGTGGTAAGATTTGGATTCCGCTTCCAGCAGCTCGGCGCGACCGACCTTGCCTTCGGCGTAAAGCTGGCGAATACGCGACTTCTCGTCATTCGGGAGGCCTGATGTCATCGGACCGGCAGGAATGAAGACTGCGGGCAGGTGACCGAAGGCGAGTGCGGCGATGACGAGGCCGGGCACGATCTTGTCGCAGACGCCAAGATAGAGGGCGGCATCGAACATGTTGTGCGAGAGGCCGATCCCCGCAGCCATGGCGATGGCATCGCGGGAAAACAGCGAAAGCTCCATGCCGGGCTGCCCTTGGGTGACGCCGTCACACATGGCAGGTACGGCGCCGGCAACCTGAGCGATACCGCCCGCTTCCTTGGCTGCATCGCGGATGATGGCTGGGAAGGTCTCATAGGGCTGGTGCGCCGACAGCATGTCGTTATAGGCGGTGATGATGCCGAGATTGGGAACCCGGTCGCCGGCAAGGATGTCCTTGTCGGCGGGGGAACAGACCGCAAATCCATGCGCGAGATTGCCGCAGGACAAAACGGAACGGTGAACGCCTTTTGAGACCTGCAGCCGCAGCCGCTCGAGATAGGTCTCACGATAGGGCTTGGAACGTTCGACGATGCGGGCGGTGATGGCCTGAATGCGGGAATCGGCGGACATGGGCGTTCATCCTGTTCGTTGGTCGACAACCGGCGTTCCGGGAGGCGAATGCCGGTTGTCGTGTTTCAGTCTTCATGTCTTCGGGGCGCTTGTCGCGGGCCGCAGGAGCGGCCGTCGCGTCGGCTTACGGCGCCCAGTAAATATCCACTGGCGTTTCTGCCCGGTTCAGCACGGCACGGACGGGCATTTCTTCCTCATCCTCGCCCGACTGCGCCTTCTCCAGCGTCGCCTTCTTGGCGGCGCCTTCGATGTGCAGCACCAGGAAACCGGCATCGTGCAGGCTGGAGAAGTTGAAGGTCAACCGTTCCTCGCCGGCATTCTCGGCCGCCATGGTCAAAACGCCGCGCGGCTCATCGAGATCAAGCGCTTCGTAGAGATTGTCTCCACCGGGAAAGAACGAGGCCGTGTGGCCATCCGTTCCCATACCGAGAATGACAACATCGAAGGGATCGCAGATCGCTTCGGTCTTTACGGTCGCAAGCGTTGCCGCATCCTCCGGCGAGGCCGCCGGCTGGAACAGCGGCACGAAATAAGCCACCTTCGCCTTGTTTTGCAGAAGATTCTCGGCGACGAGACGATGATTGGAGCGATCGCTTTCCGGCGGCACGAAACGCTCGTCCACCAGCGTCACGCTGATATTGGGCCAATCGAGATCGTGCTGGGAAAGCGCCTGAAAGAACAGCTTCGGTGTAGAGCCGCCAGAGACCGCAATGCTTGCGGTCCCCCGTTCCTTGGTTGCCGCGTCGAGCCGCTGGGCGACATCAGCCGCAAGCGTATTGGCAAGATCGGAGGCGCTATCGAAGGCGTGGATTGTTTCGCTCATCCGCGCGCCCTCAGTCGGCATCGTGCCAGGTACGACCGTCACGCTCGATCAGTGCGATCGAGCCGCTCGGCCCCCAGGTTCCTGCCGTGTAACCCTGCACGCCCTGACCAAGCTCTTCCCAGCTCTTGAGAATTGGGTCAATCCAGTCCCATGCGGCCTCGACCTCGTCGCGGCGCATGAACAGCGTCTGGTTGGACCGGATGGTATCCATCAGCAGGCGCTCATAGGCGTCGGGGCTGCGCACGTTGAAGGCTTCGGCAAAGCTCATGTCCAGCGACACCTGGCGCAGGCGCATGCCGCCCGGACCGGGGTCCTTGATGAGGAGCGACTGCTTGACGCCTTCATCCGGCTGCAAGCGAATGACCAGCTTGTTGGCCTCGATCTTGCCGGCCGCGTCGTCGAAGATCGAATGCGGAATCTGCTTGAAGGTGACGACGATTTCCGAGACGCGGGTCGCGAGGCGTTTTCCCGTGCGGATGTAGAAGGGAACGCCGGCCCAGCGCCAGTTGGCGATCTCAGCCTTGATGGCGACAAAGGTTTCGGTGTTGGAAACGCCGCCTTCGAGCTCTTCCAGATAGCCCTTGACCGGGCCACCTGCGGAAGCGCCGGCGCGGTACTGGCCCCGAACCGTCAGCTTTTCGACGTTGCTGGTGTCGATCGGCTTCAGCGAACGCAGAACCTTCAACTTTTCGTCGCGCACGGCTTCGGCGTTCATGGAAGCCGGCGGCTCCATGGCGACGAGGCAGAGCAGCTGGAGAATATGGTTCTGCACCATGTCGCGCAACGCGCCGGCCTTGTCGTAATAACCGGCGCGACCTTCGAGACCGACTGCCTCGGCAACCGTGATTTGCACGTGGTCGATATGCGCGGAATTCCACAGCGGCTCGTAAAGCGCGTTGGCGAAACGCAGCGCCATCAGGTTCTGCACCGTCTCCTTACCGAGATAGTGGTCGATGCGGAAGATCTGCTCTTCCTTGAAGACATGGCCGATGGTGTCGTTGAGTTCCTGCGCCGAGGCGAGGTCGCGGCCGATCGGCTTTTCAACGACGATACGGGTCGAGCGGGTGATGAGCTTGTGTTCGCGGATCTTGTCGGCGATATCGCCGAAAATTCCGGGCGCGACGGCGAGATAGAAAGCGCGCACGCGCTCTTTACCTTCGTCCAGCAGCTTCTTCAGCACGTCCCAGCCATTGTTGCCCTTGGCGTCAACGGGCACGTAAAAAAGCCTGTTCAGGAACACGGCAACCTGCGCGTCGTCATACTCGCCGGCCTTCAGATGCTCCTTCAGGGCGTCCTGTGCGAATTTGCGATATTCCTCATGGGTCATGACCGAACGCGACGCACCGATGATGCGGGTCGGCTCCGTGAACTGCCCTTCGATCTGCCGGTGATAAAGGGCCGGCAGAAGCTTGCGCTCGGCAAGATCGCCCGTGCCGCCGAAAACGACACAATCAAAAGGTTCAACAGGAATGATCTGACTGCTCATATCGATTCTCTCGATCTTCAAGGGTTGGGGCATCAATAATCTAATCGATTTAAAAATGCCAGACTCAGTTATGTGAAATTATGAATTTTGCTTTTGCCGGTGTGCTTGCCGCCGGTAATGGACTGTAAACATTGGACTAAAACCTGTCTCGCAATGCAAACCACGAAAGCGCCAGGAAAAGCAGCGGCGCGCGCAGTGACGTTCCGCCCGGAAAGGCCGGCACTTTAAGCCGCGCGAATGGCGCCAGCATGTCCTTTTTGCCGAGCACCAGATCGGCATAAAGCTTGCCGCAATAATTCGACAGCATCACGCCGTGGCCTGAATATCCACCGATGGAGGTGACACCTGGCATGACCTCACGCACGAAGACCTTGCGCGGTAGAGTGATGCCGACGGAGCCGCCCCAGGAATGGGTGATGTCGATGTCCTTCAGCTCGGGATAGATTTCCGCGATCTGCCGGCGGATGTGGCTGGAAATATCCCGCGGCGTATCTGCCGTGTAAGCTTCGCGGCCGCCGAACAACAGCCGGTTATCGGCCGTCTTGCGGAAGTAACGCACCACAAACCGTGAATCCGCCACGGCCTCCCGGTCTGGAATGATGCCGGGGAAGGCATCCAGCGGTGCGGTTGCGCCGATGAAGGAGCGGATCGGCATGATATGGGCTGCCGTTATCGGTTCCAGATTGCCGATATAGGCATTGGTCGCAATCAACACCCGTGGCGCAGTGATGGTGCCGAAAGGGGTGTCGATGATGGTCTTGCCGCCCACTTGCCGGATGGATTTCGCAGGCGTCATCTCGTAAATCTGAGCACCCGCATCTTTCGCGGCTTTCGCAAGCCCGACCAGCAGCTTAAGCGGGTGTATATGGCCGGTGCCGGTGTCGCGGGTGCCGCCGAAATAATGAGCGGAGCCGACGCGTTTGCGCGCTTCGCCACGCTCCATGTAGGAAATATGCGGATAGCCGTAGCGGTTGTTCATCGCATCGACGCTGCGGCGATAGTCGTCCTCGTAACCTGCCTTGTGCGCCACATAGAGTTGGCCCGGCAGATAATCCATGTCGATGCCGCGGCTGCTTGCGAAATCGCGCACATAATTTTTGGCGTTTTCGGCGATGTCGAACAGCAGCTTCGATTGCTCGAAGCCAATCTCTTCCTCAAGCTCATCGGGGAAAGAGCGCTGGCCGGTGCCGAACTGGCCGCCATTTCGGCCGGAAGCACCATCGCCAAAACGATGCGCTTCGATGAGGGCGACCGAGACGCCGTTTTCAGCGAGATTACAGGCGGCCTGAAGACCGGTGTAACCACCGCCGATGATCGCGACATCCACCTGCTTCGACCCATCGAGCGCGGGATAGTCCGGCCGCTCACCGATGGTTGCCTGATACCAGGATAGTCCCGGCGCAATCGGGCTTTGCCATGTCATGCTCGGGATTCCTCACACGTTGAGAAGCAGGAACTCGCGCTCCCAGGGGCTGATGACCTGCATGAAGGTCTCGAATTCCCCCCGCTTCAGACCGGCATAAAGGCCGACAAATTCGTGACCGAAGATCCGGTCGAACTGTGCTTCGCCCTCCAGCAAGGCGACCGCTTCAAGCAGGCCACGCGGCAGGTCGATCGAGCCCTCATTGGCCGTATCGGCGGTGGGTTCGGTCGGCTCGATGCTGTTGACGATGCCGAGCCAGCCGCAGCCGAGCGAGGCCGCGAGCGCCAGATAGGGGTTGGCGTCCGAGCTCGGCAGGCGGTTTTCGACGCGCCGCGCCTGCGGGCCGGAAATCGGCACGCGGAAGGCCGTCGTGCGGTTGTCGTAACCCCAGGCATTGTTCACCGGGCAGGCCATGTCAGGCGTCAGGCGGCGGTAGGAATTCACATAGGGCGCCAGCATGACCAGCGCATTCGGAACGTAACGCTGCATGCCGCCGACAAAGGAGAAGAATTCTTTGGAGGGGCTGCCATCTTCATTGGAGAAGATGTTGCGGCCGCTATCGATTTCTACCACCGACTGGTGGATGTGCATGGCCGAACCCGGCTGGCCCTGCATGGGCTTGGCCATGAAGGTGGCATAGATGCCGTGCTTCAGCGCGGCTTCGCGAATGGTGCGCTTGAACAGGAACACCTGGTCGGCAAGCTCGATCGGATCGCCATGGCGCAGGTTGATTTCCAGCTGTGCCGGCCCTTCCTCATGGATGAGCGTATCGATCTCCAGACCCTGCTTTTCGGAGAAGTGATAGATATCGTCGATCAGTTCGTCGAACTCGTTGATGCCGGCGATGGAATAGCTTTGACCTCCAACGATGGAGCGTCCCGACCGACCCTTTGGCGGATGCAGCGGATAGTCCGGATCGTCATTCATGGCGACGAGGTAGAATTCGATTTCCGGTGCCACCACCGGCTTCCAGCCCTTTTCGGTATAGAGCGAAAGCACGTTCTTCAAAACGTTGCGCGGCGTGTAGGGCACGAAATTGCCTTCCGCATCCACCACGTCACAGATCACCTGCGCGGTCGGGTCGGTTTCCCAGGGCACGACGGAGAGGGTAGAAAGATCAGGCACCAGCTTCAGATCGCTGTCGCGCGGCTCGTAGCGGAAATTGGCGGTCTCATCGGGATATTCGCCCGATATCGTGTGGCGGTAGAGCGCCGAGGGTAGAGCAAGCGAGGTATCGCCCGTGAATTTCGCCGTCGGCATCATTTTGCCGCGCGGTACGCCGGCAAGGTCGGGCGTGATGCATTCTATGTCTTCTATCCCACGCGCCCTCAGCCATTGCGCGGCTTCGCGCCAGGAGGAAACGCCACGGGTGGAGGAAAGGTCGAGGGGAGGGGTCTTCTTTGCCATGGTTGCCTGTTTTTTCGGGCGGAGCATGGTTTTCTTGGCGGGCATGTATCACCGGGTCTGTGTTTCGACTGTCGCCATCATAACCGTAGTTTGGCAATTGGCGAGGGGGAAAGCGCCATTGACAAGCGGCGGCACTTGGAAAAGAGGAAAGGAAACGAAACGGATGGAATGATGGCAGATAAATGTGACGTGCTGATTTTGGGGGCGGGCGCCGCCGGCATGATGTGCGCCATCCGCGCCGGCCAGCGCGGCCGCTCCGTCGTCGTTCTCGACCATGCGAAAGCGCCGGGCGAAAAGATCCGCATCTCCGGCGGCGGTCGCTGTAACTTTACCAATATCTACGCCGGGCCGAGGAATTATCTCTCTGCCAACCCGCATTTCGCCAAATCCGCGCTTGCCCGATATACGCCGCGCGATTTCATCGCCCTTGTCGAAAAACACCGTATCTCCTGGCACGAAAAGACGCTCGGCCAGCTTTTCTGTGATGACAGCGCCAAGGATATCATCCGCATGCTGCTGGCTGAAATGCAGGCGGTGAATGCGAAGCTTCGGCTCGAAACGTCAGTCTCCGCCGTGACCCATGACGGCGGCCGTTTTCGGGTGTCGACCTCGGGTGGCGTCATCGAGGCGGAGAGCCTCGTCGTCGCGACAGGCGGCAAGTCTATCCCGAAGATGGGCGCGACCAGTTTTGCCTACCAGATCGCCGAACAGTTCGGCCTCAAGCTCATTGAAACCCGCCCCGGCCTCGTTCCGCTGACGCTTGATCCCGGTCTTCTGGAGAAGCTGAGCCCGCTTGCCGGTGTCGCTGTTCCGGCTGAGGTTTCCCATGGCAAAACCTCGTTTGAGGAAGCGCTATTGTTCACCCATCGCGGTTTGAGCGGTCCTTCCATATTGCAAATCTCCTCATACTGGCGCGAGGGCAATCCCATCCGCCTGAAGCTTGAGCCGCATCGCGATTTGGCCGCGGTGTTGAAGCAGGCCAAACAGAAAAACGGCCGTCAGTCCGCCCAGACCGCCCTGTCGGAGATCCTTCCGAAGCGGCTCGCCCAGCATGTCGTCGAACAATCCGGCCTCACCGGCCATCTTGCCGATATGTCCGACAAGGCTCTGGCGAAGCTGGCGGCAGAGGTGCAGGACTGGCAGATCAAGCCCGCCGGTTCGGAAGGTTATCGCACCGCGGAGGTCACGCTCGGCGGCGTGGACACGACCGGCCTCGATTCCCGCAGCATGGCGGCGAAATCCGTGCCCGGCCTCTATTTCATCGGCGAATGTGTCGATGTGACCGGCTGGCTCGGCGGTTATAATTTCCAGTGGGCCTGGGCGTCCGGCCAGGCGGCCGGCGAATTCGCGTGATCGTCTCTGGCCGTGGAAAAGATCGGACCTCTCTCCTTCGTCATGCGGGACTTGATCCGGCATCCAGCCATGGCGCTTCTGCGCCGTAAGGAGTCTTTCGCGATTAAGGACTTGATCGCGCTCGACCCCGGAACTAGTCCGGGGTGACGGAGCTGATGAGACCTGTTCGCCAACCCAGTTCAGTTGGTAAAGTTGTGGCCCTTCCTCGCTTTTTTAATAATCTGTTAACGGGGGAGGAGTCATCCTGACCGAATGCCAGCAAGGCCGGATCGCTCAATGATCCCGCTGCACATGATGTCACGCTGGAAGCCCTTAACAGGGCATGGGTCGGTTGAGTTTTTCGTCTGGAGCCCGCGCATGAACAGATCTGCACATCGCCGCCCTCGCGCCATTGCCATCGCCCGCACTGACAACGAGAGCCGGCAGTTGGCCTTTCGGCTGAGCCTCATCGCAGCCGGTGCTTTCGCAGCCCTTATCGCCCTCTTCCATTGATCGACGGCTTCTCGCCTTCACAAAGTTGATAAGCGCGCTGAAAAACCGTGACATCCGTGATGCCTCGGCCATATCCCTGTAAAACTTTTCTTCCTGCAGAATGGCTTCACGCCGTGTGCGCGGTCGCTGATTTTCAATAATGGCCCGTGCGGCAAAAATCGCGTGCATGTTCGCTCTCCTTCTTACTGCGGAGGGCCATGATGCACGCCGTTTTTTGATTTATCTGCGCAAGAAAATGCGCTACGTTTTTCAATTATGAAAAACGTCACCTGGGATTCCTACCAGCTTTTCCTCGATGTGTCACGCAGCGGTGGCCTGACGGGTGCCGCCGCGCTGACGGGCTTAAGCCCCGCGACCATAGGGCGGCGCATGGTCGAGCTGGAGGAGCGGATCGGCAAGGCGCTGTTCCAGCGCAGCCAGACGGGATACGCCCTCACAGTGGACGGCCGTGCGTTGTTCGACAGACTTCAGGCCATGGAGAATGCGGCCAGGGATATCGAGGGGTGGCAGAAGGCGTCATCGGCCTCGTCCATCGTGCGGATTGCCGTGGGCACCTGGAATGCCTGGCTCTTGACCAGCAACTTCTCCGCTATCTGCACGGATCGCGATGATTTCCGCATCGACCTTTTTATCGCCGAGCAGAGGGCGTCTCTGGCGCATCGCGAAAACGATATCGGTATCCGCGCTTTCGAGCCGCAGGAGCGCAATCTCGCCGCCATCAAGACGGGGGAGGTTGCCTACGCTCCCTACAGGCTGCGCAATGCCGCCGCCACTGTCGCTGACCGCTGGCTGTCGGTAGCCGAGGAAAACGCCATTTCAACCTATCTTCGCTGGCCGCATGAAAACCGGAGCAACGAGATCGTCGTAACGGTGAACCGGCCAACGGCGCTTCTCGATCTTGTCCTGTCAGGGGCGGGGATCGCGGTGCTTCCCTGTTTCGTGGGCGATGCGGATGCGCGCATCGTCCGGGAGGGCGGCGAAATCGAACCGCTGCGCCACAATCAATGGATCGTCATGAATAATGACGATCGCCACCGACCCGATATCAGGACGGTGGCGGATCGGATGACCCGTCTGATCAAGAGCCATTCCGATCTCTACGCCGGACGCAAGGGCCGCCCGGCATAGATGAAATCACGTTCAGTTGTATAAATAAATTTTAATAATTTATAGTTGCGTGCGCATCAAAATATTCATAGGTTGCTTTTCGTAAGTTTAACCCTTTCAGGTTGAGGCCGCCATGATAATTTCAGCATCATACGTAAATGCGATGTCCGCAGCAGGAACGCCGGAAGAAGCAGCAAAGCTCTTTTATGCAGCAGTCAGTAAGGGGCTCGCGGCAGTTGTTGCCGATGCTCTTTCGCAATCCGTCACGGCAATTGCGCCGGCAGCCTCAGGCACCAAGATCGCAGGCTGGGAAAAGCTCGTGGGAGGCGTGGCGATGCATCTGGCGTGGGAATCGCCGGCCGTTCTGAACCCGATTCCCCTGACGCAACTTGCCTGCTTCGCTCCCTATGCGCCCCAACTCCAGGGTAACGTGGAGGCGATGGGCGTCAATGTAAGCATCGGCGTTTCCGTGTCGGCGAGCTTCTGAGGCGGCCACTTCTGACGTTTGCACTGAAGGCCGGAACATCGATTATGATGTTCCGGTCTTTCGTTTCACGCGGCGTCACGCCCCTGCGCAACGATGACGGGGATAAGCAGATCACCCCAGTTGCCGCCGCCGCCATGGTGGCGGGCCGAGCGGACCAGCTCGACGGAAACGCCGGCCTCGACGGCTTTCATGACGGCCTGGTTGAGGCGGTGCAGGTCATTGGCCAGCATGCGGATGGCAGCCTGCTGATCCTGCGTCATGGCGGAGGATTGCTCCTCGGCGCGTTCCTTGACGTGCGTCTTGATGGGATTGTGGGCGTTCATGGCATTTCTCCTCTCGTTATTGTCAGGGGTTTTTGATCTGCTTTGCAAGCCCTTCCCGCGATGGGGAAGGGCGGTTTTCTTGATTTATTCGGCCGCCGGGCGGAACTGGTCGTGCTCGGTGGATTCCTTCATGGCTGTGGTGGACGACGCGCCGCCAGAGATCGCCAGAGACACGGCGTCGAAATAGCCGGTACCGACTTCGCGCTGATGCTTGGTGGCGGTGTAACCATTGGCCTCTGCTGCGAATTCCGCCTCCTGAAGCTCGGAATAAGCCGCCATCTGCCGGTCCCTGTAGCCGCGCGCCAGTTCGAACATCCCGTAGTTGAGCTGGTGGAAGCCAGCGAGCGTGATGAACTGGAACTTGTAGCCCATCGCGCCTAGTTCGCGCTGGAACTTCGCAATCGTCGCGTCGTCGAGGTTCTTTTTCCAGTTGAACGACGGCGAGCAATTGTAGGCGAGCTTCTTGCCCGGATGCACCTTGTGCACGCCTTCAGCAAACCTGCGCGCCTGTTCCAGATCCGGCTTTGATGTTTCGCACCAGATCAGGTCGCAATAGGGCGCATAAGCCACGGCGCGGGCAATGCAGGGCTCCAGACCGTTCTTGACCTGATAAAAGCCCTCAACGGTGCGCCCGGCATCGTAATCCACGAAGGGACGGTCGCGCTCGTCGATGTCAGAGGTCAGAAGCTTGGCGGCCTCCGCGTCCGTGCGGGCGATGACCAGCGTTGGTACACCCATGACGTCGGCCGCAAGCCGCGCTGCCGTCAGGTTGCGGATGTGCGCCGCCGTCGGGATCAGAACCTTGCCGCCGAGATGGCCGCACTTCTTTTCCGATGCCAGCTGATCCTCATAGTGAACACCTGCTGCACCTGCCTCGATGAAGGCCTTCATGATCTCGAAGGCGTTGAGCGGCCCGCCGAAACCGGCCTCCGCATCGGCAACGATCGGCGCGAACCAGGTGTCGACAGAAAGGCCCTTGCCCTCCGCGGTCTCGATCTGGTCGGCGCGTTGCAGGGTGCGGTTTATGCGCTTGGCCAGCTCCGGCGCTGCATTGGCGGGATAGAGCGACTGGTCCGGATACATGGCCGAGGCCGTGTTCGCATCCGCTGCAACCTGCCATCCCGAGAGATAAATCGCCTTCAGCCCGGCGCGAACCATCTGCATGGCCTGGTTGCCCGAGAGCGCACCCAGCGCATTGACGAAATTCTCCTCGTTGATCAGCTTCCACAGCCGGTTCGCACCCATTTCGGCCAGCGAATGGCGGATTTCGACGGAGCCGCGCAGCCGCTCCACGTCGGCGGCGGTATAGGTGCGCTCGATGCCGTCGAAACGTCCCTGCGGTGCGCCCGGAACAAGTTTGTAAAAATCCGTCATACTTCTCTCTCCCATGATAAATGCGGTTTTCGTAGCGGGCCGTCTTGAACATCATATGGCGCCGCTTGATGTGACTACATTTACATTTTTCGAGATTTGATCGCCAGAACAAACATAAAAACAGTGACTTGAAAGAGGTTATCCTGTAGTGTGCGTGACAAAGCGACGCTGTAAAAATGTAAATTTTGTAAAAGGGTATGATCCGTCTATTTTGTAATGGAATTGTATGTGTTGACAGGGGTGGAGGGGAAAGGCTGTGTCGGAAAACAAGATTTTTGCGGGCCCGCGCGTGCGCCGCATTCGCAACGGTCTCGCGCTGACGCAGACGGCCATGGCCGAGGCGCTGGCGATTTCGCCGTCCTATCTCAATCTCATCGAGCGCAACCAGCGGCCGCTGACGGTGCAGCTGCTTTTGAAGCTCGCCTCTGTGTACAAGGTCGATCTGGATGACCTGCAGGGCGAAAGCGCCGGTTCCGCCGGGCAGCTGCGCGAGGTCTTCGCCGATCCGCTGCTGGTCGGCGAAGTGCCGTCGCCGCAGGAACTGATTGAGGTTGCCGATGCCGCGCCCAATGCGGCAAGCGGTGTTCTCAAGCTATACCGGGCTTACCGGGAACAGGCGCAGCGCCTCTCCGATCTCTCCGATCTTCTGGCGCGGGAGGGTCATGAAACGATGCTTTCCTCCACCCGCCTGCCGATCGACGAGGTGCGACACGTCATTGAAAACCGCCCGGCCTACTTCCATTCCATCGATGCGGCTGCGGAAGACCTCCACAAACATTTGTCGACGGGCGATGATCTCGCCTCCGGCGTTCGCGCATGGCTCCAGAAAAACCACGGCATCGTGGTCCGCACCCTGCCGGTTCACGCTATGCCGAACCTCCGGCGACGTTACGACCGGCATTCCATGCGGCTTTTTTTATCCGAGCGCCTGTCGCAGCCGGATCAGCTGAGGGAAATGGCGATGGAGACCTGCCTTCTGGCGCTGCGCGAAGAAATCGGTACGGAGCTTGAAGGGCTTGGCCTGAAAGGGGAAGAGGCGAGACGCATTGCCCGCTTCGAACTGGCGCGTTACGCCGCTCATGCGTTGATGATGCCCTATGGCGCATTCCTCGGCGCCGCCCAGCGGGCGAAGTACGATCTCGAAGTCTTGCGGTCGCGCTTCAACGTATCGTTCGAACAGGCGGCCAATCGCATCGTCAGCCTGCAGCGGCCGTCAGCCGCGGCGATCCCGTTTTTCCTGATGGAAATCGACAATGCCGGTAACCGTTTTCGCCTTGCGGGGGCCGGCGGTTTTCCAAGGGCGCGTTTTGGCGGCCTCTGTCCGCGTCTCAATATTCATGCGGCTTTCGCCCAGCCGGGACAAGTGCTCGTGGAAGCGGTCGAGATGCCCGACGGGGATGCTTTCCTCACGGTTTCGCGCACGCTGGAAGGTCCGCAGGCTGGTTTCGGCGAGAGGGTGCGGCGAACGGCGGTGCTTCTGGGCTGCGATTTCGCTCAGGCGGCAGAGACCGTCTATGGCCCGGCCGCTTCGGGCGCTGCGCCCGTCGCCGTCGGTCCTTCGTGCCGGCTGTGCGAAAGACAGGGCTGTCTTTCGCGGGCGGAAGCGCCGCTCACGCGGCCGCTGGGGCTGGATGAAATGGTCACCGGCCTCAGTGTTTTCGACTTCCAGTAGGTGTTTTCATTCGCTTTTTTGCGACCGGAACACATTTGGTTGAAAATGCTGTGCTGCACATTTCCCCCTTGCTCCCTTCTGTTTTCCTTTCTAGTCTCTCCGAAAAAAGGGGATCACGCTCCCGTCGTGAGGATGCGTTAACAGGAGACATCATGAAAAACCGTTCTCTCCGCCTGACCTTGGCTCTCACCACCGCGCTCGTTGCAGCAGGCTCGGCAATGGCCCAGGAAAAGGTCGTCCACGTCTATAACTGGTCGGATTATATCGACGAATCGATCCTCGCCGATTTCACCAAGGAAACCGGCATCAAGGTCGTCTATGACGTTTTCGACAGCAATGAACTTGTGGAAACCAAGCTGCTGGCCGGCAGCTCCGGATATGATGTCGTCGTGCCCACCGGCCCCTTTCTCGCCCGCCAGATCAATGCCGGCGTGTTCCAGAAACTTGACAAGTCCAAATTGCCGAATCTGAAAAACATGTGGCCCGAGGTTTCCGAGCGTCTGGCGAAATACGACCCCGGCAACGAATATGCCGTGAACTACATGTGGGGCACCACCGGCATCGGTTATAACGTCGCCAAGGTGAAGGCTGCGCTGGGCGATGTTCCGGTCGATAGCTGGGATATTCTGTTCAAGCCGGAAAATGCTGAAAAGCTGAAATCCTGCGGCATCAATATTCTCGATGCGTCGGACGAGACCTTCGCCATTGCCATGAATTATCTCGGCAAGAACCCGGACAGCAAAGAAACCGCCGATCTCGAGGCGGGCGGCGATGTCTACATGAAGATCCGCCCCTATGTGAAGACCTTCAACTCCTCCGCCTATATCGATGAACTGGCGAATGGCGACAGCTGCATCACCATCGGCTGGTCGGGCGACATCCTCCAGGCGAAGAGCCGCGCCGAGGAAGCCAAAAATGGCGTCGAGGTGAATTACGTCATCCCGAAGGAAGGCACCTACATGTGGTTCGACAACCTTGCCATCCCGGCGGATGCCAAGAATGTCGAAGAAGCGCACGCCTTCATCAACTATCTGATGCGGCCGGAAGTCATTGCCAAGGCGTCGAACTACGTTCAGTACGCCAATGGCAACCTTGCTTCGCAGGCGCTGATGGATGAGTCTGTTGCCAAGAACCCGGCAGTCTATCCCGATGCCGAGACGATGAAGAAGCTCTTCACGATCTCGCCTTACGGACCGAAGGAACAGCGCGTGCTGAACCGCGTCTGGACGCAGATAAAGACCGGCAGCTGACACCTCCGCCCGCTGGTTGAGGAACGGCCGGCGGGCCTGTTCCTCTGATACTTTGCCGGCAGGTCCGTTACCTGCCGGTATTGCCCGCCCCGAAGCATCGATCGACAGACCAACGGGATTTGAGGGTAGGGTGAATGGCGAAAACTCTAGGGCCGGTCAAACGCAAATTTAGCCCCTGGGACAATCCCGATGCGGTGCCCTTCATCCGCTTTGAAAACGTCACCAAACGTTTTGGTGATTTCGTCGCCGTCAACAATCTGACGCTTGATATTTACGAGCGTGAGTTCTTCTCGCTGCTTGGTCCGTCGGGCTGCGGCAAGACCACGCTGATGCGCATGCTGGCTGGTTTCGAGGAGCCGACCGAGGGCCGTATCCTGCTGCAGGGCAAGGATATTTCCGGCGTGCCGCCCTATAAGCGCCCGACCAATATGATGTTCCAGTCATATGCGCTTTTCCCGCACATGTCGGTAGAAAAGAACGTCGCTTTCGGTCTGGAGCAGGATGGCCTGCCCAAGGCGGATATCGTCGCCCGCGTCGAGGAAATGCTGCGCCTCGTCAAGCTCACGGAATTCGCCAAACGCAAGCCGAGCCAGCTTTCCGGCGGGCAGCGGCAGCGCGTGGCGCTTGCCCGATCGCTTGCCAAGCGGCCGAAGGTGCTTCTCCTCGATGAGCCGCTCGGCGCGCTCGACAAGAAGCTGCGTGAGGAAACGCAATTCGAACTGATGGATATCCAGACCAATCTCGGTCTCACCTTCCTCATCGTCACCCACGATCAGGAAGAGGCGATGACGGTGTCGGACCGCATCGCCGTCATGGACAAGGGCATTGTCGTGCAGGTGGCGACGCCCGCCGAGATATATGAAGCGCCGAACAGCCGCTACGTGGCCGATTTTATCGGTGACATCAATATTTTCGACGCCAATGTCGTCGCCAATGCTTCCGATATCGGCAGGCCCGGCCTCGTGACACTGGATTGCGACGGGCTGAAGGTGGCGGTTGAGCAGGAATGTGCCGCTGCCGCCGGTAGCCAGGTGGCTTTCGCCATCCGGCCGGAGAAGGTGCGCATCTCGCTCGATCAGCCTGCCGATAGCAGCATTAACTCCGCCTATGGCGAGGTATGGGATATCGGCTATCTGGGCGACTTCTCGGTCTTCATCGTCAAGCTTGCCGATGGCCGCGTCATCCGCGCCGCACAGGCAAATGTCTCGCGTCTCGTGGATCGCCCGATTACCTTCGGCGATATGGTGTGGCTGAACTGGAAGCCGGACTCCGGCCTCGTCCTGACGCGCTGAGGGAGGCTTCGATGGCGATCACCACTCCCGAAAACCGGCAAAGCCCCTGGCGCTGGCTGGTCGTCGCGGTTCCCTATTTCTGGCTGCTGCTGTTTTTTGCGGCCCCCTTTTTCATCATCTTCAAAATCTCGCTGTCGGATACGGCGATCTCCATGCCGCCCTATACCCCTGTCTTCGAAGGCTTCTCGAGGCTCGGTGATTTCTTTTCGCAGCTGGATTTCGAAAATTACCTCTTCCTGACGGAAGACCCGCTCTACATCGACGCCTATCTGTCGTCGTTGCGCATCGCCTTCATTTCCACCTTCCTGCTTTTGCTGATCGGTTATCCCATGGCGCTGGCCATGGCCCGCGCGCCGTCTTCCGTGCGGCCGACGCTGGTTATGCTGGTGATCCTGCCGTTCTGGACTTCGTTCCTGATCCGCGTTTACGCCTGGATCGGGATTCTGAAGCCGGAAGGCCTGCTGACGGTGCTGTTCCAGTGGCTCGGATTGCTCGGGCCGGACCAGCAGGTCAACATCTTCCGCACCGAAACCGCGATCTTCATCGGTATCGTTTATTCCTACTTGCCCTTCATGGTACTGCCGCTTTACTCCGCGCTGGAAAAGCTGGACAATACGCTGCTGGAAGCGGCCGCCGATCTGGGTTGCCCGCCTTGGAAAGCCTTCTGGAAGATTACGTTCCCGCTCTCCCTGCCGGGTGTCGTCGCCGGCTCGATGATCTGCTTCATCCCGATAACAGGTGAATTCGTCATCCCCGATCTCCTCGGCGGCGCACAGACGCTGATGATCGGCAAGACGCTCTGGACGGAATTCTTCGGCAACCGCGACTGGCCGCTGGCATCAGCCGTTGCCGTGCTGCTTCTGCTGTTGCTGGTCGTGCCTATCGCCATCTTCCAGAACCAGCAAAAGAAGGTGGGGTGAGGCCATGAAGCGCGGAAAATTTGACATCACCGTCCTCACACTCGGTTTTGCCTTTCTTTACATACCGATCATCATCCTGATCGTTTATTCCTTCAATGCTTCCAAGCTTGTCACCGTCTGGGGCGGCTTCTCGCTGCAATGGTACAGGTCCATGTGGTCGAATGAAGGGTTGATGGATGCCGCCTGGGTGACGCTGCGCGTGGGTATCCTCAGCGCCACCATCGGCACCATCCTCGGGACACTCGCGGCGCTCTCGTTGACGCGCTTTGCGCGTTTTCCGGGCCGGGTGCTGTTTTCCGGCATGATCTATGCCCCGCTCGTCATGCCGGAGGTGATTACCGGCCTGTCGCTGCTGCTGCTCTTCGTGGCCGTCGGAGTGGATCGCGGTTTCTGGACGGTGGTCATTGCGCACACCACCTTTACCATGTGTTATGTGGCGATTGTGGTGCAGTCGCGTCTTTTGACCTTTGATCGAAGTCTCGAGGAAGCCGCGCTTGATCTTGGTTGCCCACCGGTCAAGACCTTCTTCCGTATCACCCTGCCGCTGATCTTTCCCGCCGTTATTGCCGGCTGGATGCTGGCCTTCACCCTGTCGCTCGATGATCTCGTCATTGCCAGCTTCGCCACCGGACCGGGTGCGACGACGCTGCCGATCAAGATCTATTCGCAGGTTCGCCTCGGCGTGACCCCGGAAATCAACGCCATCTGCACCATCCTGATCGGGCTTGTGACCGTCGGCGTCATCGTCGCCTCAATCGCCTCGAAGCGCACGGAGTTGCAGCGGATGCGCGATGAACACGCCGCGGCGCGAAACTGACCGGAGAGAATTCTACGATTTTTTCGCGTTACTGTTGAAACGCCAATAAAATCAGAAACCTGTAATTTAGTTTCGGGGCTTTACGGTTCCAGAATAGGAATTTTCGTCGGTGATTGATCGATTCTGGTTTTAACTGCTTGTTAATGGGAGTTGGCGGAAAGTAAATCCAACGCAGGGTCGTCATATGTCTGATGGCCGGGATTGATAATTTCCATCTGGCGAGATTGTCCCCCTTTCTCTCGTTGAAAAGCACACCTTATCCAGGCGGCCGCAAGGCCGCCTTTCTTTTTTTGTCTCATTGGCGGGACGTTCATCGGTTTTCAGGATGATCCATCGACCTGGAAACGAGAAGGACGGGGACAAGCCCGGCGATGATGATGATGATCGCCGGTACGGCGGCATCCTGCACCTTCGAGCGTGAGGCATTCTCGTAAACAAGCGTGGCAAGCGTATTGAAGCCGAAGGGTCTCAGCAGGATGGTTGCCGGCAACTCCTTCATGGATTCGATCAGGACCAAAAGGAAAGCGGTCAACGCCGCGGGCCGCATATTGGGCAACAGCACCCTGAACAGCGTCTGCGCCCGGTTCCGCCCAAGCGTTCGCGAAGCCATGTCGATATGCGGCGAAAGCTTCTGGAAACCGGCATCCAGCGTGCCTTCCGCCATGGTCATGAAACGCACGGTGTGCGCATAGATGATGGCAAACGCGGTGCCGGAGAGCAGCAGGCCGGTGGAAAAGCCGAAATGTGTACGGAAGAACCCGTCCACCCCATTGTCGAGAGCCGCGAGTGGAATGAGCACGCCGATGGCGAGCACCGTTCCCGGCACCCCATATCCCATGGAGCCGAAGCGGGCGGCAAACTTCGAGGTTCGTGACCGCCCCGTGCGGATTGCGTATGAAAAGACGAAAGCCGCAACCAGCGTTACCAGGGCCGCGGCAAAGGAAACTTCGAGGCTGTGCCCGAGTGCTTTGAGAAGTTTCGGCGCAAGCAGCGCATCGAACCGTTTGGCCGCGTAACCACCCAGCACGATGACGGGAATGAGAAAGCCACTCGTCACGGGCAGGAAGCAGAAAACAGTTGCCGCGCCGCGCCGCCAGCCGGTCAGCGACTTCAGCCGATGGCGCTGCTTCATGTTTGTCGCCTTGGGTGCGCCGAAGCGCTGTTTTTCCCGGGCGTTGCGTTCGATTACGATGAGCGCGCCGACGA
Source organism: Agrobacterium sp. SORGH_AS_0440 (assembly GCF_031453135.1). NCBI lineage: Bacteria > Pseudomonadati > Pseudomonadota > Alphaproteobacteria > Hyphomicrobiales > Rhizobiaceae > Agrobacterium > Agrobacterium sp. SORGH_AS_0440. The sequence continues at coordinate 559,844 of NZ_JAVIYR010000002.1, forward strand.
TGATGAGGATGACGGCGGCGATCTGCGTTGCATTGGCGAGATTGCCGCGGTTGAGCCAGGTCTCGTAAATGGTGAAGGTCAGCGTTTGTACGCCGAGATATTCGACCGCGCCGATATCGTTGAGGGTCTCCATCAAGACCAGAGAAAGCCCGATGGCAATCGCCGGTCGCGCCATCGGCAATTGTACGGAGAAGAACACGTCGAGAGGCTTTGCGCCGAGCGTGCGTGCGGCTTCGGCTGCAAAACGCCCCTGCATGGAAAAGGCGGCACGGGCCGAGAGATAGACATAGGGATAGAGCACCGAGCTCAGGACGATGACCGCACCGCCGAGGGAACGGATATCAGGAAACCAGTAGTCGCGTATGCTGTGATAGCTGAAAGCAGCACGCAATAAGCTCTGCACGGGCCCGGTAAAGTCGAGAAACTCACCGAACGCATAAGCGGCGAGATAAGATGGAATGGCGAGCGGCAGGACGAGCGCCGCCGACAGCAGCCGCCGCAGCGGAAACTCGAACGTGGTGACAAGCCAGGCGCAGACAATGCCGAAGAAAGCGGTCGTCGCTGCCGTTGCTCCGAGCAGCATGAACGTACGAAATCCGGCTCGCGGCAGGACGTTGACGAGAAGATGTCGCCACCCCTCCGTGCTGCCGGTCAGCGCCAGCCAGAAGATCGCCAGAACTGGCATGGCGGCGATGGCCGAAACAATGATGGCCGCAATCGGCAATAGAGAAACGCGTTTTGTCGCGGGAAGGGGAACCGTCATGGGCATGCGAGCCTGCTGTCCTGCATAGGCCTTGACCGGCTGGTTCTCCAGCCGGCGGCTTTCGCATTGCTACGCCCGCATGACCTCAGTTGGCAAGGACCCGCTGTGACGGAAAGGTGATTTCCACCAGCGTGCCTTCGTTGGGTGTCGAGGTGATGGAGAAATTCGCCCGGTTGGCGTCCACCATGGCCTTGGTCAACGGCAGGCCGAGCCCGGTGCCGTCACCGCGTACACGTTTGCCGGAAGAAGCCACCTGCCGGAACGGCTTCATCGCCTGTTCCAGTTCCGCCCGCGTCATGCCGATACCGGTGTCGCGGATGCGAAGCGACACGCTGCCATTGGCCTCATAGGCGGTGGATACAACGATCTGCCCGCCTGACGGGGTGAAGCGAATGGCGTTCGACAGGATGTTGAGCACGATCTGCTTGATCGATCGCAGGTCGGCGACGATCTGCGGCACGGATTGCGCAAGCGCCGTGCGGATGATGACGCGCTGGTTGTTTGCCTGCGGCTGCACCAGCGAGACCGCTTCGGCCACCGTTTCGTTGAGCGGGACGGCGATGAAATCGACATCCATCTGCCCCGCCTCGATCTTGGATATATCGAGGAGATCATTGACGATATCGAGCACATGCCGGCCGGAACGGCCGATATCATTGGCGTATTCCACATAACGCGGATGGCCGATCGGCCCGAAACGTTCGGTCGCCATCATGTCCGCAAAGCCGATGATGGCGTTGAGCGGCGTGCGGATTTCGTGGCTGACGCGCGCCAGGAAGTCGGTCTTGTGGGCATTGGCGGTTTCCGCCGCGCGCTTGGCGTTGCGCAGTTCTTCTTCGGTGCGCTTCCACTGGGTGATGTCGCGGATTACGGCGCAATAGCCATGTGAGGATTTGAGCCGCCCGATGGTCATGAACAGCGGCAGGAAACCGCCGGATGCTTCGCGGCCGATCACTTCGCGGCCATCGTTCAGCACGCTCGCAACACCGTTATTGGCGAGGCCGGAGAGATAGTCCAGCACGGCGCGCTGGCTCTCATGGGCAAAGAGCGTGACGAAAGGCTTGCCGGCAATTTCGCCATTGTCATAGTTGAACAGCGCGCTGGCCGAGCGGTTGAGGGAGCGGATTTCGCCTTCGTCGCCCAAAAGCACTACGCCGTCAGTGGCCGTTTCAAGAATGGAGTGCAGTTCCTCGACTTCGCCCTGAAGCAGGGCGGCTTGCGCGCTCTGCGCCGCGGTGTTTTCATTGGCGGCGGCAACCGGCCCTGCTTTTTCTTCCAGCGGAACGAGAGAAAGCATCAGCGCCTTCGTCTCTTCCCAGCGGATGGATTGCAGCCGCGCTCTGACAGGAATGATATCGTTTTCGGCGCTGACAACCACCATGCCGCCTTCATTGTCAGGCATGTCTTCGAGCTCCTGCCTCTGCAGCAGGGCTTCCAGCCCACCCACTTCTTCGAGTTCGGCCAGAGAGTCATAGCCCGTCAGCCGCAGGAAATCCGGATTGGCGTGGATCAGCCTGTCGCCGGCATGCACGAGAAGGGCAACGGGCATCTGGTCCAGCGTCTCGGCCGTCAGCGCGTCGGCGGGGCGAGGTACAGGACTGACCATTGCTGCCGCGACTTCGGCAACCGGCCGCTCTTCGCCGATGGCCTGCTGCTGCATTTCGTCCGAACCGCTTTCCGCCACGGGTTCGCTGACGGCCGCAGGCTGTTCACCCCGAACATAGTCGGCAAAAAGATCGTCGTCCTGGGCTGGCGCCGTGGCCTTGAGGTCAGTATCGGAAGGTGCGCTGTCAGGCGCATGCGTATCCATGTCCTGTTTAATATCATGCGTGTCCGAATCGATGGAAACGGTTTCCGCATCCGTTTCCCGGCCGTCTTCGAAAGCAGTATCCGCTGGCGCCAGGGCGCGGCCGATTTCGCGGAAGGCGGCCTGCTCACCGGCGGTCAGGCCTTCGCGGGAGCGCGAACGGCGCTCTTCCAGACGAACGATCTTGTCGGAGGAAGACGGTTCCGGTGCAGTTGCCGGGGCTTCGAATTCGGGCGGGGTATAATCATGATGCTGTTCGTCGGTCGAAACGTCGTCCGCTGCATCGTCTGCCGCTCCGACCTCCGCGGCCGGGATTTCATCGTCAGTAGCCGATCCGGGAGTGTCCTCCGCATCGTCATCCTCATCGATGAAGGCCAGCAATTCATGGCTCGTGCTGTCGACGGTTGGCTCCGGAGAAGCCTCCGCCGGATCAGACTCTTCGCCCTTCAAGAAGGTAAGGCCGATTGCGTGCGGGTCCTCTGTGGCGTCGGCCAGGCGCACGATGCCGAAACCGCGAAAACCGTCAAATTCCCGTGAGCGGGTATAGGTAGGCAGGGCGGCGAGATCGATCGGCACCATCAGCGATGTGCCTTCCACGGGCCAATGGATTGTCTTGCCCGACCACGTGTCGCGGCGGCCTAGAAGCTCTCGGATCTTTCCGTCGGGATCGAGATTGAACAGGGCGGCGACGTCGGCAAAGCCCATGCCCTCCACCGCAGCAGCCCTGGCACCCACGGCCTCGGCAAATTCATGAGAGATGGAGCTGAACCGTCCTTCAGCGTCGATTTTCCAGACGAAACGGGATGCACGGGCGCCGGCGTTGAAGGCAAAAGGCTGGGCCTGTTCGACTGCTTCGGTCTCGATTGCAGCATCCTCGTCCGCCGGTGGCGCAACCGGGGATGCCGCGTTTTCGGTTATCTCGTCCTTTGCGACGAAACTCTCCGCATCGAGAGCCTCTTCGGCGGGTTCGTCGTCCGTCTTCTTGGTGAAGGGCGCCTCCGCCTCATCCTCATCCAGTTCAAAAAGATCGGCAATGTCGTCAGTCATCGCCACGTCCGCAGCCGCATCGGCGTCCTGCGTGAAAAGCGCTGCGGGGACCTCCGGCTTCTCTTCCGCAAAGGGCAGAAGCCTGTCTTCATCCTGTCCGGATACCGCTTCTTCCTCCGCGTCGGACGGCTGCTCCTGCGGGTCTTCCACCTCTTCGATGTCTGCAACAGCATCGAGAACGGCGTCGAAAGAGGCAGCCGTTGCGACAACAGGCGCCGTCTCTGCAACCGGCGACGCAGGTTCGGCGACCGGGACGTCCTGCGGCTTGTCCTCGGCAAAACCATCGGGGTCGAGTGTGCCCAGTGCGGTTTCGACCACGAAGATCAGGTTGAGTTCGGGCGTGGTGGTGATTTGGCCGGCGGCTGCGGGCAGATAACCCTTTCCGGTGGGTACCGGGCGTTTGACGAGATGCCCCGATTGGCGCGCCGCCATTCCAACCAGTGTTCTGGCCGTATGCGGGGTGATGCCGAGTGTAGAGAAGCCGGGCGAGGCGGCAACGACCCGGTTGTCGCCATCGGTGACTGCCATATGGATATCGGGGTCGTCGAAGCCTTCGATCATGCGCCGGGCGCATTCCGCCATGTCGGGCTCGGCCTGATCGGCGCGGGCAGAAAAGAGTATCGCGGTTTGGCCGGGCTCGGCCTCAATGATCTCCGCGCGCGCAGTTGCGGCAATGCTGCGGAAACCGGAGGTGATGCGGATCGTGAAAGGCAGGCTGTCGCCGGTCTTTGAAAGTCGCGCCGCCGTAGCCGCCAGTTGGCGGAACGTCACGTCCTGCCGCTTCGGTCCCTGTTCCAGAAAGTCATAAACCATCGGCGTGCCAAACAGGGCAGCGCCGCGTCCATTGGCCCATAGAACATGTCCAAGATCGAGCGAGAACAAAGCCATCGCTTCACCGCGCCCGAAACCTTCACGCACCCGTTCATGCACTGCGATATCGATAAAGGGATACTGGACGGCGGGCATGTCGAAACCTATTCTGGCACTACCGGACCTTGCGGGCTCCCGGCTTCCTCATGAAACCGAAACGTAAACCCGCCGAGGCATCACGTTAACAGAATTTTAAATAACTTCACAGGGTCGCCGGGTCCACCGCCCGGCTTATGAATCGCCAAATAGAGTTAACATCAACAGCCTCAATGCCGGCTTTCCGGTGTCAGCCCGCGCTGGAAAAGCGCTTGCCTTTCGCTGCCTTTTTTCGCAAAATTCGGATAGGGACTTGCAAATGGGAAAAACACCTTTTATGTGACCCCCCGTGGCGCCGCTTTGGCGTTTGATGTGCGGTTGTAGCTCAGTTGGTTAGAGCGCAGGTTTGTGGCACCTGAGGTCGGTGGTTCGACCCCACTCAACCGTACCATTCCCCTCTCCCAGTAAGTTTATATGTCACAAGGACTTACCGGGAGAGGGGAAAGTCTGTTCCGCCGCTGGTCAGATATCCCGTTTTCCCGGAAAATAATCTTTGCGGTCACACGGCGCGCGGTCGTGTCAGGGGCCCTGCGGTTTCAGTCCGGCAAAAACCATTTGGCTAAAATCTCTTGCGCTGGTATTGTCTGCCCAACGAAACCTTATGAAAGCCTGCAGCATAGCGTCTACGCTTGTGCGCGGCGAAATGGACAAGACAGTGATCGACCCCGGAAACGGCCCAAAGCCGTCGGAACAAGGGGCGTCGGTGGCAAACAAGGGGAAAGCGAAGCGTTCCCGTCGTGGCAAGAAACACAAGCGTGACGGTAAGCCCCGTGACGCCTCTGTGTTGTTGCATGATGTTGCCGCGGATGTTCCGGCCGGTTCCTCCTATGTATCGGCGCTCGAGCCGGATGCCGAGCCGCGCAAGAGAAAACGTCGCAGGCGTTCTCGAGGCAAAGGTGCGTCTCAGCCGGCATCTGCGGCTTCCCCTGTGCAGGTGCAGGCTTCAGCTGCAATTGACCCGGCCAATCCATCCTCCGTACCACCCGGTGGCGGGCGTAAGTCGCGTAACCGCAAACGCGGGCATCGCGATCCGCGTGGACGTGATCCACAGGGCCGCCCGCTTGTCCCCAGCCATGCACCGAAACACGTTGGCAAGCAGAACGGTCGCGCCGGCGGCTCCGTTCAGGACCAGCATCGGCAGCAATCGGAAACATCAGCCCGTCACCCAGGGCGGCAGCACGAGCATGGCCCGGACGCGCCGGCGGATATGTATGCCGCGCTTGATCTCGGCACCAACAATTGCCGCCTGCTGATTGCGCAGCCGACGCGGCCCGGCCAGTTCCGGGTGGTCGATGCGTTTTCGCGCATCGTGCGGCTGGGTGAAGGGCTGGTATCGAGCGGCCGGCTTTCCGATGATGCGATGGACCGCGCGGTTGAAGCACTCAAGGTCTGCGCCGCAAAACTCTCCGGCCGCCCGATCCGGCGCATGCGGCTCATCGCCACCGAGGCTTGCCGCGCTGCGTCGAATGGCGAGGAGTTTCTGGCGCGTGTTACGCGGGAAACGGGGCTTAAACTCGAAATCATCAGCCGCGAGACGGAAGCCCGCCTTGCGGTTTCGGGCTGCGCCTCCCTCGTCGGCCGTGAAGCGCGTTCCGTCGTGCTGTTCGATATCGGCGGCGGATCGTCGGAGATCGCCGTCATCAAGGTCGGGGAGAATCGCTCGAACCGGCTTGCCAACCACATCACCCACTGGACCTCGCTGCCCGTCGGCGTTGTCACGCTTTCCGAACGCCATGGCGGCCGTGATGTGACGCCCGACGTTTTTGCTGCGATGGTGCGGGAAGTCGAAGGTCTGCTCGACGCCTTCCATTGCCCGCCGCTCGCGCCGCAAACGCATCACGAGGATTTTCACCTCATCGGCACATCAGGCACGGTGACGACACTTGCGGGCGTTCATCTCGATCTGCCGCGATATGATCGCCGCAAGGTGGATGGTCTCTGGCTTTCCGATGCCGAGGTGACGGCGATGCAGGACAAGTTGCTTGCATGGGATTTCGCCGGCCGCGCCGCCAATGCCTGCATCGGGCCTGACCGGGCCGATCTGGTTCTCGCCGGCTGCGCGATTCTCGAGGCCATTCGCCGCCGCTGGCCGGCGCGCCGAATGCGCGTGGCGGATCGCGGTCTGCGCGAAGGCCTGCTGACGGATATGATGGCGGATGACGGCGCATGGCGGCGCAACCGCATAAGGCGCATGCAGATGGTACGGCAGGACAGGACGGAAGGTTTGACATGAGCAAGGCGCCAACAAGCACCAATCGCACCGGCCGCAAGATCGGCCAGAAGGTCAAGAAGACCAAGCTCAAGGCCTCGTCGCGCCGCTGGCTCGAACGTCATATCAATGACCCCTATGTGCAGCGCGCCAAGCTGGAAGGCTATCGCGCCCGCGCCGCCTTCAAGCTGTTGGAAATCAACGACAAGCACCAGATCTTGAAAGGGGCAACCCGCATCATCGACCTTGGCGCCGCCCCCGGAAGCTGGTCGCAGATCGCCGCCAAGGTGACGGATTCGACCGAGGACGATATCCGCGTTGCAGCGATCGATTTCCTCGAGATCGATCCCATTCCCGGCGTGAAAATTCTGCAGCTCGACTTCCTCGACCCGAGCGCGCCGGAAAAGCTGATGGAGGCCGTTGGTGGCACGCCCGATCTTGTTTTGTCGGACATGGCAGCACCCACCACCGGGCACCAGAAAACCGACCACATCCGCACCATGCACCTATGCGAAGTCGCGGCCGATTTTGCCGTTCAGGTGCTTGCGGAAGGTGGCCATTTCCTTGCCAAGACCTTCCAGGGCGGCACGGAAAAGCAGCTGCTGGATATGCTGAAGAAGAACTTCAAGCAGGTTCTCCACATCAAGCCGGCGTCGTCACGCTCGGAATCGGTGGAAATGTTCCTGCTTGCCAAACACTTCAAGGGTCGCAAGACCGAGGCGGCGGATGCATCTGAAGCCGAAGAGGCCTCGAAAGACTGATTACTCCGCCGGTTGCGAGACCTTGCCGCGGTGGCCGGAAACGGCCGCACCCGCCTGTGCGTCCATGCGGATGATCGGCACGATGGCGAAGAGCGATACCAGCGCGACGATGGTGAAGGCGATGTGGAAATCGGCGAGCTGCAGATGCGTGCCCGACATCATGCTGCTGACTTCCAGAATGGAAGCGGCGAATGCAACGCCGAGCGCCAGGCTGATTTGTTGCAGCACGGAGGCCATGGACGTTGCCTGGCTCGCCTGACTGTCCTCGATATCGGAATAGCTGAGCGCGTTCGATCCGGTAAAGAAGAAGGACCGGGCAAATCCGGCCGTCACAAGAAAGATCATGATCAACGGGTATGGCGTTTCCGGCGTAAAGAAACTGTTGGCGAGCGTCGTGAACGCGCCGACGATGCCCGCGCCGATCAGCGTCGAGCGAAATCCGGTCGCCGCAAACACCCGCTTGGCCATGAACTTGGTGGTGATCGCCCCGATGGCGCCGGCGAAAGTTATCATGCCCGACTGGAACGGGTTCAATCCGAAACCGATCTGCAGCATCAGCGGCATCAGGAAGGGAATGGCGCCCGTGGAGATGCGGAAGATGGTGCCGCCGACGGAGGCGGCCCGGAAGGTCGCGTTCTGGAAAATTCGAAAGTCCAGAATGGGGGCGGGGTGGTGCGCAGCGTGGCGCATATAAAGAAAACCGCAGATGAAACCGATGATGGTCGACGCGATGCCGATGGCTGGCGGGAGCGCAGGCAGGCTGACGACGGAGAGGCCGAACACCACGCCGGAGGCGGCGATGCCAGATAGCACGAAACCCTTTCCGTCCATTGGCGGCGGGTTGGTGGTTTCGATTTCCGGCAGGAAGATCGTCGAAAGCCAGATGCCGATGATGCCGATCGGCACATTGATCAGGAAGATCCAGTGCCAAGAAAAATAGGTGGTGATGAAACCGCCGATGGGCGGACCGGTCAGCGGCCCCACGAGCCCCGGTATTGTCAGCAGCGCCATGGCGGAGACGAGTTCGCTGCGCTTCGTCGTGCGCAAAAGCACAAGGCGGCCCACGGGTGTCATCATCGCTCCGCCCATACCCTGCAGGAAACGCGAGAGTACGAATTCGAACACCGAAGACGAGACCGCGCAGCAGATTGACCCCACGACGAAGACGCCAATGGCGAAACGGAAGATTTTCTTCGCGCCGTATTTGTCGGCCATCCAGCCGCTGATGGGAATGAAAATCGCCAGAGCCACCATGTAGGCCGTTAAAGCCAGCTTGAGCGTAATCGGGCCGACGTGGAGATCTGCGGCAATTGCCGGAAGCGAGGTGGCGATGACGGTGGAGTCCATCTGCTCCATAAAGAGAGCGACTGCCAGGATGAGGGGAATGATGCGGTTCATGAGGCTGCCTGCGGCTTTCCGCTGCGACAAGGGATATCGCCGTCCGTCCTACGCCTGATAAGCGGGCTTGCCAACACGTTAATTACCAATTTCTGATGTTCCGATCAAACCTGCGTGAGGCCGGTTTCCTTGCAACTTTCTCGCTCTATTGTCCGTTGGGTGAGTTCAGTTGGCAATCACGGCCAGTTGGCGATATCGGAGACAAGATGATGACCCAATCCTTGAACATGAGCAGACGCGGCCTCATCGGTGCGGCCGGCGCGAGCGTTCTCGGCGCGCCGTTTTTGATGGCGCGCAGCGCAAATGCCCAGACCAACCAGCCGCAGACCTCGATGGAGATAGAGCACGCCATGCCGCCCGAAACCAACCGCTTCAAGCTCGGTAATTTCGAAGTGCTGGTGGTGAAGGATGGCGCGCGCGCGGCCCCCAATCCCGGCGAGACCTTCGGCACAGACCAGTCGGCCGAGACGGTCGGTAAATTGCTGGAAGACAATTTTCTGCCGACGGACCAGTTCGTCAATTCCTTCTCCCCCGTCCTCGTCAATACAGGGTCCGACCTCGTGCTGTTCGACACCGGTTTCGGTGAGGCCGGGCGCGGTGCGGGCAATGGTCGCCTGATCGAGGGCATGGCAGCCGCCGGTTACGCACCTGAAGATGTGACAGTGGTGGTGCTGACCCACATGCATGGCGACCATATTGGCGGCCTGATGGAGAAGGGCGCGCCGGCCTTTTCCAAGGCACGTTATGTTTTCGGCCAGACGGAATATGATTTCTGGACGGATGAAAAGCGCGTCGGCACGCCGGCAGAGGGCGGTCACAAGGGTGTTCTCGCCAACGTGAAGCCGCTGGCCGAAAAGGCGACCTTCATCGGCGACGGTCAAGATGTGGTGTCTGGCATCACAGGCATCGCAGCCTTCGGCCATTCGCCGGGGCACATGATTTTCCGTGTCGAATCGGAAGGCAAGCAGCTGATCCTGACGGCGGATACGGCCAATCATTTCGTCCTGTCGCTGCAGAGACCTGACTGGGAAGTTAAGTTCGACATGGACAAGACGGCAGCCGCTGCGACCCGCAAGAAGGTCTTCGACATGATTGCCACCGACCGGCTGCCCTTCCTCGGCTACCATATGCCTTTCCCGTCTGTCGGTTACGCAGAGAAGCTGGATACGGGCTATCGTTTCGTGCCGAAATCTTACCAGTTTGATATCTGATATCTGCTGCAATGCAGCAACAGGAAAAGCCCGGAAGCCGATTCCGGGTTTTTTCTATTCCCTTCCTGTCATGAACGTGTTACCAGCCCTCGCCAACTTCCAAGCAATCCTTGCAGGGCGCCGGGGTGAACTTTTCGTTCCGGAGCGGCCACGCATTTTCAGTATGAAGGAATTTGGTCATGGCACGCATCATTCAAACACCCACTGGTTTGGACGCTCTCACATTTGACGATGTGTTGCTGCAGCCCGGACATTCCGAAGTCATGCCGGGACAGACGAATATCGCCACCCGCATCGCCCGCGATATCGATCTCAACCTTCCAATTCTCTCCTCCGCCATGGATACGGTCACCGAAGGTCGCCTCGCGATTGCCATGGCCCAGGCCGGCGGCATCGGCGTCATCCACCGCAACCTGACCCCTATCGAACAGGCCGAAGAAGTCCGGCAGGTGAAGAAGTTCGAAAGCGGCATGGTCGTCAACCCCGTCACCATCGGCCCGGATGCGACGCTTGCAGAAGCACAGGCGTTGATGAAGGCGCACGGCATTTCCGGCATCCCGGTGGTTGAAAACGGCGGCGCCGGCGGCCACAAGAACGGCCGCCTCGTTGGCATCCTGACCAACCGCGACGTGCGCTTCGCCTCCGATCCGCAGCAGAAGATTTACGAACTGATGACCCGCGAAAACCTGGTCACGGTCAAGGAAAGCAGCGTCGATCAGCAGGAAGCACGCCGCCTCTTGCACAAGCACCGCATTGAAAAGCTGCTGGTGGTGGACGCCAAGGGCAATTGCGTCGGCCTCATCACCGTCAAGGACATTGAGAAGTCGCAGCTGAACCCCAATGCCACCAAGGATGCGCAGGGCCGCCTTCGCGCCGCTGCCGCCATCAGCGTTGGTGCTGACGCCATCGAGCGCGCCGAGCGCCTCATAGATGCCGGCGTCGACCTTCTGGTTGTCGATACCGCGCACGGCCATTCGCAGCGCGTGCTGGATGCCGTCTCTCAGGTCAAGAAGATGTCGAACTCGGTTCGCATCATCGCCGGTAATGTCGCCACTGCCGACGGCACCAAGGCTCTGATCGATGCCGGCGCGGACGCCGTCAAGGTCGGTATCGGCCCCGGCTCCATCTGCACCACCCGCATCGTCGCCGGCGTCGGCGTGCCGCAGCTTGCCGCGATCATGTCGTCGGTTGAAGTCGCCAACGCGGCTGATATCCCCGTCATCGCCGATGGCGGCATCAAGTTTTCGGGCGATCTGGCCAAGGCGATCGCCGCCGGCGCCTCGGCTGTCATGATCGGCTCGCTGCTTGCCGGCACGGATGAAAGCCCGGGCGAAGTATTCCTGTATCAGGGCCGGTCTTTCAAGGCTTATCGCGGCATGGGTTCCGTTGGCGCCATGGCGCGTGGTTCTGCCGACCGTTATTTCCAGGCTGAAGTGCGCGACACACTGAAGCTCGTGCCTGAAGGCATTGAAGGCCAGGTTCCCTATAAGGGCCCGGTCTCCGGCGTTCTGCACCAGCTGGCCGGCGGCCTGAAGGCTGCCATGGGCTATGTTGGCGGCAGCAACATCAAGGAATTCCAGGAACGCGCCACTTTCGTGCGCATTTCCAGCGCTGGCCTGCGTGAAAGCCACGCCCATGACGTGACAATCACCCGCGAAAGCCCGAACTACCCCGGCGCGGTTTGATCTTTCGAGCCGAATCCGTAAAAAGATAGGCTAGTTATTTGGCGCTCCCCGATTCATGCCGGATCGGGGAGCGTTTTCATGATTGGAGAAAAGCATGTCACCCACGACCGCAATGTTCTGGCCGATGATCGCCCATGTCGTTTTGGTCTTCTGGCTTTACGCGCTTCTGATCGTTCGGCGCAACAAATATGCATTCAAGGATCGCGAATCGGCGATCCGCCTCCGGGATCACGGCGAGGAGGCACGCGAAAGCCGTCTGGTGAACCGCAACATCGCCAACCAGTTCGAAGTGCCGGTCCTGTTCCACATCGCCTGCCTGCTGCTCTACATCACGGATGCGGACAATATCGTGACCGTTGTCCTGGCATGGCTTTTTGTGCTTTCGCGTTATGCTCATTCCTATGTCCACGTCACCAGCAACCGCCTGCGTCAGCGCGGCGCATTGTTTGGTATTGGTTTTGCGCTGGTCGTCTGCCTGTGGGGATGGCTCGCCATATGGTTGGCGCTGGAGTAAATCAGCACCGTGAGGTTGCTTCATAAGTGAGACAATCCCGGCCTGCAAAATGGTGCGATTTGCGATGGGTCAATTCCATGACGCCCCATCCCCGTTAATCTCTGCCTCGCCGTCGAGGATTTCAGGCGAGCAGAGATTAGGGAGTATGTCATGGCTAAGACAATGAAAGCGGCAGTCGTCCGCGCATTTGGAAAACCGCTGACCATCGAGGAAGTGGCGATACCGGATCCCGGCCCCGGTGAAATTCTCATCAACTACAAGGCGACGGGCATTTGCCACACCGACCTGCACGCCGCGACCGGGCGACTGGCCGGTCAAACCCAACCCGCCTTTCATCCCCGGCCACGAAGGTGTCGGTTATGTCGCAAAGATCGGCGCTGGCGTCACGGGCATCAAGGAAGGTGATCGCGCCGGCACGCCCTGGCTTTATACGGCCTGCGGATGCTGCGTCCCCTGCCGTACGGGCTGGGAAACGCTATGCCCGAGCCAGAAGAATTCCGGTTATTCCGTCAACGGCAGCTTCGCCGAATATGGTCTTGCCGATCCGAAATTCGTCGGCCGCCTGCCGGATAATCTCGATTTCGGCCCGGCCGCACCTGTCCTTTGCGCCGGCGTCACCGTCTACAAGGGTCTGAAGGAAACCGAAGTCAGGCCCGGTGAATGGGTGGTCATCTCGGGCATTGGCGGGCTTGGCCATATGGCCGTGCAATATGCCAAGGCCATGGGCATGCATGTTGTTGCCGCCGATATCTTCGATGACAAGCTGGCGCTTGCCAAAAAACTCGGCGCCGATGTCGTCGTCAACGGCCGTGCGCCAGACGCCGTGGAGCAGGTGCAGAAGGCGACCGGCGGTGTCCATGGTGCGCTGGTGACGGCGGTATCGCCGAAGGCCATGGAACAGGCCTATGGCTTCCTGCGCTCCAAGGGCACCATGGCGCTTGTTGGCCTGCCGCCGGGCTTCATCTCCATTCCGGTATTCGACACCGTGCTGAAGCGCATCACGGTGCGCGGCTCCATCGTCGGCACACGACAGGATCTGGAGGAGGCGCTGACCTTCGCCGGCGAAGGCAAGGTAGCTGCTCACTTCTCGTGGGATAAGCTCGAAAACATCAACGATATCTTCCACCGCGTGGAAGAGGGCAAGATCGACGGCCGTATCGTCGTGGACCTCGCCGCCTGATGTGAAAATCCGGAAGCGGCGCTCACGCAAATGTGTGGCGCCCCTTCCGACTGCCTTATTCCCCGCCCTTAGATCTGCGTTATCCTCCCGCATCCGTGCGTCCAAGGAGGATAGAGCGATGGACAAGCCCAAGATTACGCAGGCCATGATCGACGCTTATGATGAGTATACCCATCTCAGCCTTGATCGCCGCAAATTCATGGAAAAGCTCACCGTGCTGGCCGGCTCCGGCGCGGCGGCGGCGGCAATTGCGCCCCTTCTTTCCGCCAACAGCGCCCGCGCCGCCATCGTCGCGCCTGACGATGCTGGCATTGTCGCGGAAGACGTGACCTATCCGGCGCCCGGGGGCGAGATGAAGGGTTATCTCGTCACGCCGAAATCGGCGTCCGGCCCCATCGGTTCCGTCATCGTCATTCACGAGAACCGCGGCCTCAACGACCATATCCGTGATGTGGCCAGACGCGTGGCGCTCGCCGGATTTCGGGCGCTCGCGGTCGATTTCCTCTCGCCGCAGGGTGGTACGCCCGCTGATGAGGAGAAGGCGCGGCAGATGTTCAGTGGTCTCGACATGGATGCAACTGTCGCCAATGCCGAAGCGGGACGGGTCTGGCTTGCGGCAAGGCAAGGGGCGAATGGCAAGGTCGGCGCCATCGGTTTCTGCTGGGGCGGCGGGCTGGTCAACCGTTTCGCCACCAAATCGGGGGGCCTGAATGCCGGCGTCGCTTATTACGGTCAGCAGGTCCCGGCGGCCGATGTGCCGGCCATAAAGGCACCGCTGCTTTTGCATTATGCCGGTCTCGATGAGCGCATCAATGCCGGCATCGATGCTTACAAGAAGGCGCTGGAGGAGAACGGCAAGACCTTCGAGATTTTCGTCTATGACGGCGTCAACCATGCCTTTAACAATGACACGTCTTCGGCGCGCTATGACAGGGCGGCTGCTGATCTCGCCTGGGGGCGGACGGTGGAGTTTTTCAGGAAATATCTGGGGTGATTGGGTTTTGAGCGGGCAGCTGTTCTTCTCGCCGGCGGGGGAGGCGGACAGGTTTGGCAACTGACAATGGACCGAAGGTGCGTAGGGTTCACCCCCCTCTGCCCTGCCGGGCATCTCACCCACAGGTGGGAGATCGATCTGCGGCGATGTCTCGGCCATCTCGATGTTTGAGGATTGAGCTGCGAAAGCGCTCCTTGCCGATCTCCCCACCTGTGGGGGAGATGCCCGGCAGGGCAGAGGGGGGTGAACCCCACGCATCTTCGGTCCAACAACCCTGAATCCGGCCCTAAACCCCACCAGCCCCACGCTTCAAATGCTCATCCAGCCGCGGCATGATTTCCACGAAATTACACGGCAGATGACGATAATCGAGTTGCGCCTTGAGGATGCCATCCCACGCATCCTTGCAAGCCCCCGGTGATCCCGGCAGCACGAAGATGAAGGTCGCATTCGTCACACCACCGGTCGCGCGTGACTGGATGGTGGCGGTGCCGATCTTGTCATAAGAAATGCGATGGAACAGCGCCGAAAACCCGTCCATGCGCTTTTCGAACAGCGGTTCCAGCGCCTCGGGTGTCACATCGCGGCCGGTAAAGCCGGTGCCGCCTGTCGTGATGACCACATCCACCGCCGTCAGTGAGCGTCCATTCGCGCACCGTGTCTGCGATCGCCGCCTTGTCGTCAGGCACGATGGCACGGGCGGCGAGCCTGTGGCCTGCCTCCTGCAGCCTTGCGATCAGCGTATCGCCTGATTTGTCATTCTCCAGCGTGCGGCTGTCCGAAACGGTCAGAACCGCAATGCCAAGGGGAATGAAGGGTCTATCGCCTGCCATGGCCTTGTCCTCGAAATATCCGGCCCTCAAATGGTCCGCGTTGCCTGAAAATACCAGCCTGGGCGCTTCTTCCGAAGCGATGTTTCCGCGTTTTGGGCGGCATCGAAGGAATGAAAAATCCCGAAACAGGTTGCCCCGGAGCCGGACATGCGCACAAGGGTGGCGCCCTCCTCAGACAGCAACCCGATGATCTCGCCGATGTCAGGCAGAAGCGTCTGGGCCGGCGGTTGCAGATCGTTGCGACTTTCCGCGAGAAAATCCATCCAGCCGATTGTCACCTCGCCAACCTTGGCTGCGCGTCGGCAGAGGCGGGTTGGCCTTGTTCTGCAATCGCCGGAAAATCTCCGGCGTCGAGACCGCTTTCAGCGGGTTGGCCAGCACCAGAAACAGTTCCGGCAGGTCATTGACCGGTTCGATGTCCTCGCCGATGCCGCGTGCGATCAGCGATCGGCTTTCAAGACACATAGGCACATCCGCGCCGAGCGTCAGCGCTATGGACGAAATCCTATCCGCTGTCATCCCGGCACGCCAATGGCGCAGAAGCGCCCGCAGCGTTGCCGCCGCATCCGCCGAGCCGCCCCCTATACCTGATGCAACGGGCAGATTCTTTTCAAGGTGAATGGCGACCGGGGGCGCTGGTTGACCCATTGATGCGAGCGCGTTGCGCAGTAAATCTCTGGCCCGGGTGACGAGGTTATTGCCGCCGTCGCCGGCGTGTAGAAGATCGCCAAACGGTCCTGAGATGGAGAAGCTGTCGACATCGGCGTCTTGGATATGGATCGTGTCGCCGGCTTCGGTAAACACCACCAGCGATTCAAGCAGATGGTAGCCATCCGCCCGCTGCCCGGTGACGTGGAGTGCCAGATTAACCTTGGCCGGGGCCGCCTCGACTGTCTCGGCCGCCCCGGAAATTCCCTGCATCGCCATGCGGCGTCAGGATTTCTTGTCCGGAGCAGGGGTCGCCGGGGCCGGAGGAGCCGGCGGCTGCGGCGCGACTTCCTTCTTGGCCGTATTCTCGGCATCCTTTTCGACTGGCGGCAGGCCGTTGGCGATCTTTTCCTTCACCTTGGCCTTGTCCACGTCGTCGCTGTCGCCGATCAATGCGCGGTTCCACTGATAGACCGCCTCGATCTTGCGGCCGACGCGCCAATAGGCATCGCCCAGATGGTCGTTGATGGTGGGATCACCGGCCTTGAGTTCGATTGCCCGTTCCAGTTCGGTCACGGCATCGCCGAAATCGCCGAGGCGATAATGCGCCCAGCCGAGCGAATCGACGATATAGCCGTCATTCGGACGAAGCTCGACGGCACGACTGATCATCTTCATGCCTTCATCGAGATTGATGCCCTTGTCCACCCAGGAATAACCCAGATAGTTCAGAACCTGCGGCTGCTCGGGGTTCAGCTCCAGCGCCCGCTTGAAATTCGGTTCGGCCTTGTCCCATTGCTTCAGGCGCTCGTAGGCGATGCCGCGCTGGAAAAACACCGTCCAGTCGGATTTCTGCGGCACGGCGCCGATCACTTCAACGGCCTTGTCGTAATTCTCCGCCATGGCCTTGTAGTCCTTGGCATCGGACAGCACGCTGCCATAGGCGAGGTAGGAACGAATATCCTTGGGGTCGGATTCGAGGAGCGACTTGAGGTGTTTGCGTGCCTCTTCCACCTTTTCGGTCTGCGCCAGCGTCAGTCCGAGCTGCAGCTCGGAGATGCGATACATCGGCGAGTCCTTCGGCACTTCGCGATAGAAGGCGATGGCACGTTCCGGCTTCTTCATGGCTTCTGCAAGTCCGCCGAGAAGAATGAGCGTATCCGGGCTCTTCGGATCGAGCGCGCGCGACGTCTGCAGATAAAGCGTGACGATCTCTTCGGCGCCTTCGCGGTTCAACGCACCGGCGATGGAGAACATGACGCTGGCGGCGCCCTCCACGGCATTGGTGATCTGCTGCTCCGGCTTCTCACCCTTTTCGATGGACTGGCGGAGCGCTTTCAGCGGTGCGTAATTCGGCGCGAAAGTGTCACCGACCGCGATCGCATCCAGCGCTTTCTGCTTGTTGCCGGCGGAAGCCTCCAGCCTTGCGAGCGCCATCACTGCGCGCATATAGGTATCGGAGGCGGTCGCTCCGCCTTCGCGGTCGGTTACCGCTTCGTTCAGGCTCTTGCGGGCGGCCTCGGTGTTGCCGGAAACAAGCGCGATGGCTGCCGCATTGTATTTCTGGAAGATCGAAATCCAGCCCGGGCCCTTCATGTTGTTGACGAGCGCCAGAGCCTCCTTCGGCTTGCCGGAACCCGCGCGCGCCCAGGCGGTCAGAAGCGTGTTGACCATGCGGTCCAGATCGTTCGGGCCGGAATATTTCAGGATTTTCTCGGCCTTGGCGAATTCCTTGTCCTTGATGGCGTCGAGGCCACGCACGATGGTCGTGACGCGTTCCACCGAGGTATCGTCCTTCATCGAATCGGCGATCTTGGCGCCGGCTTCGAAGTTGCCGCTCAGAAGTTCGGCGATCATCAGCCGCTGGCGGATTTCCGAGTTGGCAGGGTCGAATTCCAGCGCCTTCTTGTAGAGCGAAATTGCGGTGGGATAATCCTGATCGACATCGGCATTGCGTCCGGCGAGGAAGGCGCCGGAGAAGGTGTTGACCTTGCCGGGGTCGAACGTAACGGCCTTGTCTTCCGGTGTCGCCTTCGTCTCCGCAAAGCCGGGGCTTGCACCCGCGCCGATTGCGAGAGCGGCGGCAAGAGCCGCGCTGCAGAGAAGACGGAGTGCTGGTTTACGCCGCATGAGGGAACCTTTGCCTTTGTGCAGAAGCACGGAAAAATCAGTTTCCATTGTTTGGTCACTACAGAATGGCTTTTTTGAAGCAACCCCGCAAGAAATTATGGCCCCGGCCACAATCACGCCTCGCGGAGAGTCAGGCCCGCAACCTCGGGCGGATGCTGTGTTCCATCCGCCTTTCGCCTGGCCTGCGGCGTCAGTTCAGACGCTCGATGCAGAAGTCGATCACTTCCAGAAGCGCATTTTTCCAGGGGCTCTGCGGCAACGGTGCAAGCGCATCGCGGGCAATGGTGCCATAATGCGTTGCACGGCCTATCGTATCACCGAGGCCGTTATATTTTGTGATCAGGCCGAGCGCCTTTTCGAGGTTCTCGTCGCTGCTCTCGCCATTTTCGATGGCATTGCGCCAGAAAGCACGCTCATCCTGCGTGCCGCGGCGATAGGACAGGATGACCGGCAGAGTGATCTTGCCTTCGCGGAAATCGTCGCCGGTGTTCTTGCCGAGATCGGCGGACTTGCCGCCATAGTCCAAGACGTCATCGACCAGCTGGAAGGCGAGGCCGAGATTCATGCCATAGGACTTCAGTGCACTGCGGGTCGCCTTGTCGGTCTTGGCGACGATGGGGCCGACTTCGGCGGCGGCGGCGAAGAGGGCAGCCGTCTTGGCGCGAATCACCTGAAGATAATCGTCCTCGGTCGTTTCCATGTTCTTGGCGACCGAAAGCTGCAGCACCTCACCCTCGGCGATGACCGAGGCGGCGGTGGAGAGCACGTCGAGGGCATCGAGAGAGCCGACATCCACCATCATGCGGAAGGCCTGGCCAAGCAGGAAGTCGCCGACGAGAACGCTTGCCTGGTTGCCCCAGATGGTGCGTGCGGTGGATTTTCCGCGACGCAGATCGCTTTCATCCACCACGTCGTCATGCAGAAGCGTCGCCGTGTGCATGAACTCCACGCTGGTGGCGAGCTTGATGTGGTTGTCGCCCTCGTAACCGAACATCGAGGCCGAGGCGAGCGTCAGCATCGGCCGCAGGCGCTTGCCGCCGGACGAGATGAGGTGGTTGGCCACCTCAGGTATCATCTGCACGTCGGAACCGGCCTTGGAAAGGATAAGCTGGTTCACCCGTTCCATGTCGGGGCGGGTCAGGTCGACAAGCGGCTTGACGGATGCGAGTTTGTTTTTGCTTTCTTCAAGCGGTATGACGACGCCCAAGGGACAGGACTCCAGTTCGAATTTGAATTCGACAATAAAAACTGACGCCTTGCGCGGCAAGGGGCGAATTGCCGCTAGCCATTCAAAAAGATGGGAATTTAAGGTCTATCCATGCGTGAACTGATCCGTACCAACGATGCCGTGCTGCTCTCCTTCGCCGAAAGCCTGATGAAGGATGCCGGCATCCATTGCCTCATTGCCGATCAGGCAATGAGCATTCTGGAGGGATCTCTCGGCCTTTTGCCCCGCCGGTTTCTGGTAGAGGAAGATCGGGCGGCTCAGGCCCGCCGTATCCTCATCGATGCCGGGCTCGGCGACGAGTTGCGCAACGAAGAGGCTTGAAGGACGGTGGACGACGGCATTTCCGAAACGATCGATGCCTTTCATCGGGGCCGGTTTCATATCATCCAGCCGAAGGGCAGGGGGCATCGGGCCGGCATGGACGCCATGCTTCTGGCTTCGCTGGTGGCGGATGACCGCCCCTGCCGGATTGCCGATCTGGGTGCCGGTGCCGGTGCCGCCGGCATGGCGGTTGCGGCGCGGCTCGAAAAGGCCAGGGTGACGCTCTATGAGCGCTCGCCGGAAATGGCGCAGTTTGCCCGCCGCAGTCTGGAACTGCTTGATAATGCAGCCTTTTCGGCCCGCGTCGAGGTGCGCGAAGCGGATGTGACGCTGCGCGCGAAAGCCCGTGTGGAAGCGGGTTTGCCCGACGATCATTTCCATCACGTCATCATGAATCCGCCCTATAATGATGCGGGCGACCGCCGCACGCCGGATGCTCTGAAGGCCGAGGCCCATGCGATGACGGAGGGTCTGTTCGAAGACTGGATCAGGACCGCGGGTGCGATCATGATCCCGGGCGGGCAGCTTTCCCTGATTTCGAGGCCGCAATCAGTGGCGGAGATCATTGCTGCCTGCGGCAGCCGGTTCGGCGGTATCGAAATCACCCTCATCCATCCGCGTCCCGGCGAGGATGCGGTACGTATGCTCGTAACCGCCATCAAGGGATCGCGCGCACGGCTGTCCTTCCGCGCGCCGCTCATCATGCATGAGACCGGCAGCCACGCCTTCACCCCCTTCGTTGATGACCTCAACAATGGTCGTGCGGCCTATTCCCGTAATGTAAGGGCAATCAGACCCGGCTTATAAAATCACTGTGACGCTAGCCGCATGCCATTGTGTTTTGCCCGGTGATACATACATCCGTGTCGATGAAGTCATTGCTGTGAGGATTGATTGGTGGGTTTGCTGAAGCTTCTTGTGCCGAAACGCTTTCGTAAAAAAGAGCTCGTCATTCCCGTGGTGCGCATGCATGGCGCGATCATGGCCGGCGGCAACCAGTTCCGCCCCGCCCTCAATCTCGCTTCCTATGCGCCGCTTCTCGAAAAGGCCTTCGCCGTCAAGGATGCTCCGGCCGTCGCCATTTCGCTCAATTCGCCCGGTGGTTCGCCGGTGCAGGCGCGGATGATCTATAACCGTATCCGCCAGCTTGCCGAGGAAAAGGACAAGAAAGTCCTCATCTTCGTGGAGGACGTCGCGGCCTCGGGCGGCTATATGATCGCTCTTTCCGGCGACGAGATCATCGCCGACCCCACCTCAATCGTGGGTTCGATCGGCGTCGTCTCCGGCGGCTTCGGTTTTCCGGAAATGTTGAAGAAGATCGGTGTGGAGCGGCGCGTTTATACGGCCGGCGAAAACAAGGTCATTCTCGATCCCTTCCAGCCGGAAAAGGAAGGCGACATCGATTACCTGAAGTCGCTTCAGGTCGAAATCCACAATGTTTTCATTGATATGGTCAAGATGCGCCGCGGCTCCAAGCTAAAGGGCGACGAGGCGATCTTCTCCGGCCTGTTCTGGACCGGCATGCGTGGCCTCGACCTTGGCTTGATCGATGGGCTGGGTGACATGCGCGAGGTTCTGCGCCGCCGTTATGGTGAAAAGGTCAAGCTCCAGCTCGTCAGCGGCGGGCGCACTTTGTTCGGTAAAAAAGTACCTGGTGTGAATGCTGCGTTTGGCCTCGACACCCCAAAGCTGGCGGCGGGCGCCGTCGCGGGTCTTGCGGAGGTTGCCGAAGAAAAGGCATTGTGGTCGCGTTTCGGTCTATGATGTCGCGGGAATAAAGCCTTATGGCGCAGCTTATTACAATCATTCTTCTGGTGGTGGGGGCCATCATCCTCTACCGCCGCTTCGTTCGCGATGCGGAAAAGCTCTCGGCAAAATCGAAACAGCGCGAGAAGGAACGAGAGACCGGAGCGATCGGCACGCTGATCAAGGATCCCGAGACGGGGGAGTACCGCGTGAAGCGTGAGGATGAGGCGTAAGGCGCAGTCATCCCGGACAATCTCGTTTGCCAGTCCTGAAGGATTGGGGGTTAACCCAAAAATCAGCTTTTCGGGACAGCCCTGAAATTCGCCGAGTATTTTCGTCCCGATTGTGCGATTAGTGATCCACAAATTTTAGGGTGATCTGCTTTGCTTCGGCCTAAGCCGGCTGAAGTCTCGCATTGCGCAGCCGGACGGGGTAGTTTTGCAAAAAGTTCATTCCATTCAGTTTTTGCGGGCGGTCGCCGCGCTTTCCGTCATGTTTTTTCACATTGTCGGGGCGCCTCTGACGATAGGCGCCGCCGGGGTGGATGTGTTTTTCGTAATATCGGGATTTGTGATGGGCATGGTCGGCGATAAGGCGACACCCACCAAATTCCTGCGTCATCGGCTTTTCCGTATCGTGCCGCTCTACTGGGCCGTTACATTGCTCATGTGCCTTGGCGCGCTGGCAGGCGTGTTTTCCACATTCACCTTTACCATGGACCATCTCTGGAAATCTTTGCTGTTCATCCCTTATGCGGATGCTTCGGGCCAGGTCACGCCTCTCGTGATGGTGGGCTGGACGTTGAATATGGAGATGTTCTTTTATCTCGTTTTTGCGTTGGGTCTTGCACTGCGCGCGCCCATTTCCGTGACGATCATTGTCCTGACGGGCATGGTCTGCCTGGGGCAACTGGCGGACTGGCAGTCTCCCTTTATGCAGATCTGGGCCTCGCCGCTGCTGCTGGAATTCCTCGCCGGTCTTGTCCTGTCGCAGATTGCCTTTGCGGGCGTGCGCAGCGGCGCTGCGGCCCTCGTGCTTTCTTTTGTCGGCTTCGCTTTCGCGGCCGGTATCGGTGAGCAATCCGGCCTTCTGCGCATCGCGAGCTGGGGCGTGCCAGCCTTTCTGCTGGTGGCAGGCTTTGTGTGGATCGAAAGAGCGGGTGGCTGGCCCATCGCGTGGCTGAAGCCCTTTGAAATAATCGGGGACGCCTCCTATGCGCTTTATCTCCTGCACGGGCTGGTTATTTCCGTGGTCTACAAGATCATAGCGCCGGGCCCTACGGCGGGGATCGTGGTTGTTTTTGCGGCATTGGCTGTCTCGGTTGCAGCACATCTCCTGTTTGAAAAACCGGTGATCAGGCTTCTCAGGAAATTCGCAGACCGTGGCATCGGTGGTCAACGTGCCGAGGCCGTGGGCTGATCGCCGCTTCGCATAAAACCTTGACCCTCAGGCCATGCCGTGGCACGTGTCCGCATCCGAAGTAAGTCAATGCTTACTTGTCCTCCTAACGCCGCGATGACTGCAAATGACCGATGTTCCCGACCATATGAACCCGAAGCGTTCCTTTCAGGCGCTGATCCTGACGCTGCATAATTACTGGGCCGACAAGGGCTGCGCGGTGCTGCAGCCCTACGATATGGAAGTGGGCGCTGGTACGTTTCATCCGGCGACGACGCTGCGCGCGCTTGGTCCCAAGCCGTGGAAGGCCGCTTATGTGCAGCCGTCGCGCCGCCCGTCCGACGGCCGTTACGGTGAAAACCCCAACCGCCTGCAGCATTATTACCAGTATCAGGTTATCCTGAAGCCCAACCCTTCGAACCTGCAGGAACTCTATCTCGGTTCGCTGAAGGCGATCGGCCTCGACCCTCTGCTGCATGACGTGCGCTTCGTCGAAGACGACTGGGAAAGCCCGACGCTTGGCGCGTGGGGCCTCGGCTGGGAATGCTGGTGCGATGGCATGGAAGTCTCGCAGTTCACCTACTTCCAGCAGGTCTGCGGCATCGAATGCTCGCCGGTCGCGGGCGAGCTGACCTATGGTCTGGAACGCCTCGCCATGTATGTCCAGGGCGTCGACAATGTCTACGACCTGAACTTCAATGGCCGCGAGGGCGAAGAGAAGATTTCCTATGGCGACGTCTTCCTTCAGGCCGAGCAGGAATATTCCCGCCACAACTTCGAATTCGCCGATACGGCCATGCTGCATCGCCATTTCATCGACGCCGAAAAGGAATGCCAGGCGCTTCTCGCCGCCGGTGCGCCCGGTGACAACGATAATCAGCGCCTGCACAAATGTGTGTTCCCGGCCTATGACCAGTGCATCAAGGCTAGCCACGTCTTCAACCTTCTGGATGCGCGCGGCGTGATCTCCGTGACGGAGCGCCAGAGCTACATCCTGCGTGTGCGCACGCTGGCGAAAGCCTGCGGCGAAGCCTTCCTGCTGACGGATGCCGGCGGGCTGAACTGGAACAGGGCCGCCTGAACCTTTATGTAAGGCGGGGCAACAGTCTAACGTGCGGACGCCGTTCTGGTGTCCGCACCTCTTGAGGAGGGGTAGGGAATGTTCATCACGCTGGCAATCATCGCGGCAATCGCGCTTTATGTCGTCTTCATCTATAACGGTCTCGTCAAGGCGCGGCAGATGAAGGAAGAGGCGTGGTCAGGCATCGACGTGCAGCTGAAGCGCCGCGCTGATCTCATCCCCAACCTCATCGAGACCGTGAAGGGTTACGCGGCCCATGAAAAAAGCACCTTCGAGGAGGTGATCAACCTGCGCAACCGGGCGCAGGCCGTACCGGCGGGAGACGTTGAAGGCCGCGCCCAGGCGGAAGGGCTGCTGTCGCAGGCGCTCGGCAAGCTTTTTGCACTTGCCGAAGCCTATCCCGACCTCAAGGCCAACACCAACTTTCTGGAATTGCAGCGCTCGCTCGAAACCATCGAAAGCGAGATCCAGATGTCGCGCCGTTATTACAATGGCGCTGCCCGCGATCTTAACGTCAAGGTGGAGAGCTTCCCGTCCAATCTCGTGGCGGGGCAGTTCGGTTTTGCCAAGGCGCCCTATTTCGAGATCGACAACCCGGCCGACCGCGCCGTGCCGACGGTGAAGTTCTAAGCACCGGCTCACAAATTCCCGCCGATATTCCGATAGCCCGGCTTTGCGCCGCATTCTTTGACAAGACGACGATCATGATCGAACTGACCATCACCCCGCCCGGCCACCCGCTTTCCGGCAAGGTGGAGCCGCCCGGTTCCAAATCCATTACCAACCGTGCACTTCTGCTGGCCGGGCTCGCCAAGGGCAAAAGCCGTCTCACGGGCGCGCTGAAAAGCGACGATACGCTTTACATGGCAGAAGCGCTGCGTGAGATGGGTGTCAAGGTAACCGAGCCTGACGCCACCACCTTCGTGGTGGAGAGTTCAGGTGGGTTGCATCAGCCGGAAAAGCCGCTTTTCCTCGGCAATGCCGGCACAGCCACCCGCTTTCTCACCGCCGCTGCCGCCCTTGTGGATGGCGCCGTCATCATCGATGGCGACGAGCATATGCGCAAACGCCCGATCATGCCGCTGGTGGAAGCCCTGCGCTCCCTCGGCGTTGAGGCGGAGGCGCCGACCGGCTGCCCGCCCGTCACCGTCTGCGGCAAGGGTACTGGCTTCCCGAAGGGCAGCGTCACGATCGACGCCAATCTTTCCAGCCAGTATGTGTCCGCACTTCTGATGGCCGCCGCCTGCGGCGACAAGCCTGTCGATATCATCCTCAAAGGTGAGGATATCGGCGCGAAGGGCTATATCGATCTCACCACATCGGCCATGGAAGCCTTCGGTGCAAAGGTGGAGCGGGTGAGCAACGCCATCTGGCGCGTGCATCCGACCGGCTACACGGCGACCGATTTCCACATCGAGCCGGATGCCTCCGCCGCCACCTATCTCTGGGGCGCTGAACTTCTGACCGGCGGCGCCATCGATATCGGCACGCCGGCCGATAAGTTCACCCAGCCGGATGCCAAGGCCCATGAGGTCATGGCGCAGTTTCCCCACCTGCCCGCTGAAATCGACGGTTCGCAGATGCAGGATGCCATTCCCACCATTGCGGTTCTCGCCGCCTTTAACGAAACGCCGGTGCGTTTCGTCGGCATCGCCAATCTGCGCGTCAAGGAGTGCGACCGAATCCGCGCCGTCTCACTCGGCCTCAACGAAATCCGCGATGGTCTGGCGCATGAGGAAGGCGACGACTTGATTGTGCATTCCGATCCCTCGCTTGCGGGCCAGACGGTCAAGGCCTCCATCGACACTTTCGCCGACCACCGCATCGCCATGAGCTTTGCGCTGGCCGCACTGAAGATCGGCGGCATTGCCATCCAGAATCCGGCCTGCGTGGGCAAGACCTATCCCGGTTACTGGAAGGCGCTCGCCTCGCTGGGCGTCGACTATACCGAAAAGGAAAGCGCTGCCGAGCCGCAGCACTGAGCCATTGAGGAGGGATCGCTCGTGAAGACCATCGCCGCAAGATTTCTCGCGCTGTTCGTCTTCCTGGGCGCGGCCTTCCCGGCTTTCGCGGAAGAGTTCATCCGTTCGTATCATTCCGTCATCGAGGTTGCGCGAGACGGAAAGCTGACGGTGACGGAGACCATCACCGCCCGCGCCGAAGGCCAGAACATCAAGCGCGGCATTTTCCGCGATTTTCCGCTTTATGCGCTGGATGCGAATAACCGCCGCACCAAGGTGGATTTCAGCGTCGTTTCGGTGGAGCGCGATGGTGCGCCCGAGAACTGGCGCACCGAAAATATCGATGGCGGCATCCGCATCTATACCGGCAGCGCCGACCGTTTTCTGCCGACCGGCGAACATATCTTCCAGATCACCTACACCACCGCACGGCAGATCCGTTATTTCAGCGATTATGACGAGCTGACCTGGAATGTTACCGGCAATGGCTGGCAATTCCCCATGGGCGAGATTTCCGCTACCATCACGTTGCCTGATGGTGTCAAGGCGACGGATACCGCCGTCTTCACCGGTCCGCTTGGCGCAAAAGGCAAGGACGCCCGCATCCTCAGTGAGGGCAACGAGGTTTTCTTCGCCTCCACTCGCCCCTTTTCGGTGGGCGAGGGCATGACGGTTGCGGTGAAACTGCCCAAGGGGGCTATCACGGCTCCTGACACCACGCAGGAGGCGGGGTGGTGGCTGCGGGACAATCTCGCCATCCTCCTTTCGGGCGGCGGTCTCTTCGTCGTGCTCCTCTATTATCTGCGAGCCTGGTTCGCCGTGGGCCGCGATCCGGCAAAAGGCGTCGTCGTGCCGCGCTGGGACGCGCCGGATGGACTTTCCCCGGCGCTGGTCAATTACGTCGATAACCGCGGTTTTTCCGGCGCAGGCTGGACGGCGCTTTCCGCTTCGGCACTTGATCTGGCCGTAAAAGGTTATGTGGTTCTGGAGGACCTGAAGAACGCCATCGTCATCCGCCGCACGCAAAAGGCGACGGCCGACAACCTGCCGACGGGACAGAAGACGCTGCTTTCCTCCATCGGTGGGCCGGGGGAGACGCTAACCATCGACAAGGCCCATGGGGCGGAGGTCGAGAAGGTCGGCAAACAGTTTCGCGCAGCGATAGAGAAAGAACATCGCGGCAAGTATTACCGCAGCAATGCCGGCTACACCGTGTTCGGTATCTTCCTCAGCCTCGCCCTCATCGTTGCGACGCTGGTCTTCGGCGATCTGGATGAGAGCGCCATCGCCGCTGTGCTGGTCTTTGGCTTTTTTGCTTTCTTTTTCAGCATCCTTTCGATTGGCATCGGCCGGCAGTTTTCGCGCGGCGCACCGCTGCGCAAGCGGATCGGCGGCATCGTCATGCTCGCCTTTGCCGGTTTCGTGGCCTTTTCGGCCATTGGCGGCATCGCCACGCAAATCCTGCTTGACGTTACACATGACACCAAGTCACTGGCGCTCGCCGCCATCGGCGGAATCGTGCTCATCAATGCGCTGTTCCTGTTTCTGATGGGCGCACCGACGCCGCTCGGCCGCAAGCTGATGGATGGCATCGAAGGCCTGCGGACCTATCTGACGCTGGCCGAAAAGGACCGGATGAACATGGCGGGCGCGCCGGCCATGTCGCCGCAACATTTCGAAACGCTGCTGCCCTATGCCGTGGCGCTCGGCGTCGAAAAGCCCTGGAGCCGTACGTTCGAGACCTGGCTCGCGACCGCCGCCGCCGGTGCCGCCGCGGCAAGTTATGCGCCGGGCTGGTACCTGGGCAGCAATTACGGCAGCTTTGGCGACAGGATCGGCGGGTTCTCAACCTCTATGGCAAGCACAATCGCCTCCACCATTCCGCAGCCTGTCAGCTCTTCCGGCTCCAGCTTCTCAGGCGGGGGCGGGGGCGGTTTTTCCGGCTCTGGCGGCGGCGGTGGCGGTGGCGGCGGCTGGTGATGCCTGCCGCGGTAATTTAACCGATAGCTGGTGACTTTTGCCGCTGGTCTTGCTAAGTCCGCGACACTCTTTTGCAACAGATTAAAGTCCTTATCCCATGCCCGATCTTCTGCTTGAACTTCGCTCCGAGGAAATCCCTGCCCGCATGCAGCGCAAGGCGGCGGGCGATTTGAAGAAACTCGTCACCGATGCCTTGGTGGAGAGAGGGCTGACCTATGAAGGTGCGCGCGAATATTGGACACCGCGTCGCCTGACGCTGGATATTCGTGGCCTCAACGCCCGCTCGGCCGATGTGCGTGAGGAAAAGAAGGGTCCGCGCACCGATGCCAATGAAAAGGCCATCGAAGGCTTTCTGCGTGGCGCGGGCCTCAACGATATCTCGGAAGCGCAGGTTGTTTCCGATCCGAAGAAGGGTGATTTCTACATCGCCATCATCAACAAGCCGGGCCGTCCGGCGGAAGAGATCATCGCCGAGGTGATGCCCGGCATCATCCGCTCTTTCCCCTGGCCGAAATCCATGCGCTCCGGCCCCGCTTCGATGCCGAAAGGCTCCAGCTATGCCGGTATCGAAGGCAAAGGTTCGGAAAGCCTGCGCTGGGTGCGGCCGCTGCAATCCATTGTCTGCCTGTTCGGCCCCGAACACGATGAAACGCAGGTCATCCCGTTTGCCATCGATGGTATCGTTGCCGGTAACGTCACCTATGGCCATCGTTTCCATGCGCCGGGTCCGATCACCGTGCGCCGTTTCGAGGATTATGTCTCGAGCCTCGAAAAGGCGAAGGTCATTCTCGATGCCGAGCGCCGCAAGGACATCATCCTGCACGACGCCAAGGACCTCGCTTTCGCCAACGGCCTCGACCTTGTGGAAGACGAAGGCCTGCTGGAAGAAGTTTCCGGCCTGGTCGAATGGCCGCAGGTGCTGATGGGCACTTTCGAAGAGGACTATCTGCAAATCCCCGCAGAAATCATCCGCCTCACCATCAAGACCAACCAGAAGTGTTTCGTCACCCGCAACCAGGGTGCGGAAGAGGGCCTTTCCAACCGCTTCATCCTTGTCTCGAACATCGAAGCGAGTGATGGCGGCAAGGAAATCATCCACGGCAATGGCAAGGTCGTGCGCGCGCGCCTGTCCGATGCCCGCCATTTCTGGACCCGTGACCAGGGTGATCTGCCCGATCTTGAGACGCTGAAGGACTCGGCTGCAAAATTCGGCCTCGATCTTAAAAAGCCCCTCGACCAGCGCATGGCGAAGCTCGATGCGCTCAACGTCACCTTTCACGCCAAGCTCGGAACGCAGGGCGAGCGCGTATCCCGCATCCGCGACCTGGCGAAGACGCTGGCCCCGATCGTCGGCGCCGATGCCGCGCTGGTGGACCGCGCCGTTGTTCTGGCCAAGGCCGACCTGCGCACCGAAGCCGTCGGCGAATTCCCCGAGCTTCAGGGCTTGATGGGCCGCAAATATGCGGCGCTTCAGGGCGAAAACGAAAGCGTCGCCGCCGCCATCGAAGATCACTACAAACCGCAAGGCCCTTCCGACCGCCTGCCGGCCGATAAGGTGGCGATCACGGTCGCTCTAGCCGACAAGCTCGACACCCTCATCGGCTTCTGGGCCATCGATGAGAAGCCCACCGGCTCGAAGGACCCCTTCGCGCTACGCCGTGCGGCGCTGGGTGTGGTGCGTATTCTGCTTGAGAAAAACGTGCGCCTGCCTTTGCTGAGCGTTGCCAAGGACCCCGACCTTCTCTCCTTCTTCCACGACCGCCTGAAGGTCTATCTGCGCGATCTCGGCGCGCGTTATGATCTGATCGACGCCGTTCTGACGCCGGAATCCGATGATCTGCTGATGATCGCCCGCCGTGTCGAGGCGCTCACCGCCTTCATCACCGGCGAGGATGGCAAGAACCTGCTGGCAGGCGCAAAGCGTGCCACGCAACTGCTTGCAGCGGAAGAAAAGAAGGGCACCGTGGTGGCCGATGGCGTTTCGGAAGAGTTGTTGAAGCTCGATGCCGAAAAGGCGCTTTATGCGGCAATCAAGACCGCCTCTGCAGATGCCGCAAAGGCTGTTGCAGGCGAAGATTTCCGCTCTGCCATGCAGGCGCTCTCGACGCTTCGCGCGCCTGTCGATAAATTCTTCGAGGATGTGCTCGTCAACGATGAGGACGCGGCCATTCGTGCAAATCGTCTGGCGCTGCTGAAGGCTATTCGCGAAGCGACTGGTACGGTTGCGGATTTCTCGAAGATTACGGGGTGATGGGGTTGGGGCAGCCGTACATGTCAGTGTGCGCGGTTCACCCCCCCTCTGTCCGACCGGACATCTCCCCTCAAGGGGGGAGATCGACCTGTGGCGAGCTCTCAGCCACATTGAACGTTTCGGGAAGAGCGGGGAGCATTCCTCTCGCCGATCTCCCCCCTTGAGGGGGAGATGCCCGGCAGGGCAGAGGGGGGTAAGCCACAGCCTCAACTCCCGCAGGATAACCTCCCATTGACCCACCCCACCTCCAAAATCCTCATCAGCGCCTGCCTCCTCGGCCAACCTGTCCGTTACGACGGCAGAGGCAAACCCTTCGCCCACCCGGCGATAGACCGCTGGCGAAGCGAGGGTAGGCTGGTGACGATCTGTCCTGAGATGGCGGGCGGTATGCCCGTGCCGCGCCCGCCGGCGGAAATCGAAGATGGTGCCTCCGGTCTCGATGTGCTGGAGGGCCGCGCCCGCGTGCTGGAGGTGACCGGCGGCGATGTCACGGCGCAATTCATTGCCGGCGCAGAAAGAGCGCTGGCCTTTGCGAGGGCCAATGCCTGCACATACGCGCTTCTGATCGATGGCAGCCCGTCCTGTGGGTCGGTTGCCATCTATGACGGTTCGTTTTCTGGCGTCAAACATGCGGGCAATGGGGTGACGGCGGCGCTGCTCGAAAAAGCCGGTATTGCCGTTTTTTCACCTGCCGATATCGACAGGCTGGATATGCTGACCCGTTAAAAGAAAAGCGCCGGAGTTCCCCGGCGCCTTTGTTCATCGATAGTCTTGCGGCGTATCACCCCGCCATGCGCAGCTCATGCGCCATGGCATGAAGCTGGTGACCGGACGACACGCGGAAGCCGCGGATGAGGTTCAGCAGTTCTTCGGTGTCCACGGCAAGCGCTTCCGCCGAAGCCGTGGTTTCTTCCGCCATGGCCGCATTGTGCTGGGTGGCGACGTCGAGCTGGTTGAGCGATGAGGAGATCGAGCGCAGCGTCGTATCCTGCTCGGCTGCCGAGTGGGCGATCTTGCTGACGATCTCGTTAGCGGATTTGATCTGGTCGGAGATACGCTTCAGTGCATCGCCGGCCTCGCCCACAAGCCGCACGCCATTTTCCACCTGGGCGGAAGAGCGGGCGATCTGGTCCTTGATCTCTTTGGCGGCAGCCGCGGATTTCTGTGCGAGTTCGCGCACTTCCTGCGCTACCACGGCAAAGCCCTTGCCAGCCTCACCCGCGCGAGCAGCTTCGACGCCGGCATTCAGTGCCAGAAGGTTGGTCTGGAAGGCGATATCGTCGATCACGCCGATGATGTTGGAAATCTGGTCGGAAGACTGCTCGATGCCGCTCATCGCCATGATCGCTTCTTCCACCACACGGTCGCTGCGCGTGGCTTCCGAGCTGACGGTGGTGACACGCTTGGCGGCGTCAGCTGCTCCTTCCGCCGTCTGGCGCACCGCAACGGTCAGTTCGTCAAGCGCTGCGGAGGTCTCTTCCAGATTGGCAGCCTGCCGTTCGGTACGCTGTGATAGCTCGTTGGAGGCCTTGCGGATTTCTTCCTTTGAGCCGCCAATGTCGATGCTCTTGGAGTTCACCTTGGCCATGGCGGCATCGAGATGGGTCAGGGCTTCGTTGAAATTGGCGCGCAGCGCTGCGTATCGGTTGCCGAGATCGCCGCAACGCACGGTCAGATCACCGCCGGCCAGCTTTTCCAACGCCTCGCCGATGGTGGCGACCACACGCGCCTGCAATTCTGCCTCGTCGCGCTGCATGTCGAGGTTGTTCTGGCGCTCGGCATTGAGCTGTTGCTGCTGTTCTTCCTCACGGCGCTGCATGGCATGGCGCTCGCGTACCTTGTCCTGAAGCGAGGCAGTAGCCTTCGCCATCATGCCCACTTCGTTGGTGAGGCCAGTATGGGGAATGGCGAGCGAGACGTTTTCATTGGCGACTTCGCCAAGCGCGCGGTGAATATCGCCGAGGGGCTTCGAGATACCACGGATGACATAGAAAGCGGCTGCAAGCGCCAGCACGAAGATCAACGCGCCGATGGATAGCGCCTTCATCACCTCGCCGCGCACCTGTGCGTTCAGATCATCGATGTAAACGCCGGTCACGACCACCACCTGCCAGGGTTCGAAGGCAAGTGCATAGGAGCTCTTGGCGTAGTCATTGCCTTCCATGCCGGGCTTCGGGCCGTAGAAATCTGTCTGGCCGCCGCCATTGCGACCAAGCCGCACCAGCTCGTCACGATAAGCGAAACCCTTGCTGTCAGGCTTGCCCTTGAAGTTCTCGCCGACGCGCTTGGCATCGGGATGGAACTTCATCGTCACATCGTAATCATAACCGAAGAGGTAGCCATCCGGGGTGAAGCGTATGGCGCTGACGGTTGCATAAGCCTGCTTCATGGCCTCGTCGCGCGAAAGGGTGCCGGCCTTTTCCTTGTCGTGGAAGGATTGCAGGATGGAGATTGCCGACTGCACCTGAGTCCGCAGCATTCCGTAGCGTTCCTCATAGATCGCGTCGGTGGCGGACTTCAGCTGGTAGAAGGTTGCCACGGCGAAGGCGGCCATCAGGGCCACTACGAGAACGATCAACTGACGGGAAATGGAAAGGTTCTTCATGGGCGCTCACAAGCGTTTGGCCTCGCGCGCCTCGCTTTGCCGCGCGCTGCCGGTGTTTCGGAAAAGGGAGAAGCGCATGATGCG
This sequence comes from Agrobacterium sp. SORGH_AS_0440, assembly GCF_031453135.1. Taxonomy (NCBI): domain Bacteria; kingdom Pseudomonadati; phylum Pseudomonadota; class Alphaproteobacteria; order Hyphomicrobiales; family Rhizobiaceae; genus Agrobacterium; species Agrobacterium sp. SORGH_AS_0440. Next base: position 592,645 of record NZ_JAVIYR010000002.1, read on the forward strand.
CCGGGAAGGGCCCGAAGAGCGGTATCCGCCCAAGGCCTCATGCTGTGCTGCATTGCACCATGAGATGACTTAGCAGCCAAAAATTTGAAGATATATTTAATTAGTGGAAGCTTTATCAAGCCAGCCGGCGGAATAACCCCTCGAGGATTCTTAATTCCCCAAATGGTTGCTGACGGCCGTGAAAAATACAGCGCTGACGCGTCATCCAATCCGCAGGTCAGTTGCCGCGCAATTGGAAGTCCGGGAAGTTGGTCGGAGCGGGCAAGGCAGACGCGCGTGAGGAGGCCGCCGCATCGGTACTCGAAATTTCCCTCGTAGCCGCAGTGGTGGTCGTCATGTCTATACCGCCGGGCGTCGCAGCGGTTTCCTGCGTGTGCGCCGTTGGCTCCACGTCGTCATAGGTGGCGATTGCGGTGCCAGACGCTTCCTTCGGCATCCATGCCGGATTGGTGCTGACAAATGTCACGGGCGCGCCGCCGAGCCATGCTTCCGTGCGCACCAGCGTCTGCTTGCCATCCACTTCCCGCATTTCCGTGTGCTGGGTCCCGGGTTCTATGGAGGGAATACTGTAAACCTGCGCCGCGGTTTTCTCCTTGATCTGCTGGCAACCCGTGCAGTCGCGACGGATGAAACTGCCATTGGTGGTATGAACACCGTTGATATATTCGATGGAAGACGCCATGGCAGACCCGCCGGTCAGCACGACAATCGCTGTCAGAAGAAGACGCCGCATCGAAAAAGCCCCCAAATAACGGCGCCGCCTCGTGATACGGGCAAAGTGCGCCATTCCATGTTCGGGCAAGTATTACCGGCGTTTCGTTTCCATCGGGTCAGCAAACTTGGTAAAAATTGAACGAAATATTCGTTGCCGGCCCGTTTGATCTAAAAATCAGGCCTTTTCGCGCGCCACAGCCTGCCAGCCGATATCGCGCCGGCAAAAGCCGTTTTCCCACTCCACCCTGTCCGCCAGCGCATAGGCGTGGGCCTGCGCCTCCGTAACGGTCTTTCCAAGGGCGGTAACGTTCAGCACGCGGCCACCCGTAGCCACCAGCCTGTCGTCCTTCAACGCAGTCCCGGCATGGAACACCTTCGCTTCTTCGCTCGCTTCAGGAATATGCGCGATCGGCGTGTTCTTGTCGTATGCGCCGGGGTAACCCTTGGAAGCCAGGACGACGGTCAGCGCAGCCTCGTCGCGCCATTCCGCGTCAACCCTGTCCAGTGTGCCAGTGGCCGTGGCGTAGAGGATGGGCAGGAGATCACTTTTCAGGCGCATCATCAGCACCTGGCATTCTGGATCGCCGAAGCGCACGTTGTATTCAATGAGTTCCGGGCCCTTGGCGGTAATCATCAGTCCAGCAAAGAACACGCCGGAGAAGGGATTACCATCTTTCGCCATGCCCGAGATCGTCGGCTCGATGATTTCTTTCATGGTGCGCTCCACCATGGTCGCGGTCATTACGGGGGCGGGCGAATAGGCACCCATGCCGCCCGTATTCGGACCGGTATCACCATCACCGACGCGCTTGTGATCCTGCGCGGTTGCGAGCGCCAGCGCGGTCTTGCCGTCGGAAAGGCAGAAGAAGCTCGCTTCCTCGCCATCGAGGAAGGCCTCCACCACCACTTCGGCGCCGGCCGCGCCGAAAGCGCCGTCGAAGCAGTCGTCAATCGCGGCAAGCGCTTCCGCTTCCGTCATGGCCACGGTCACGCCCTTGCCGGCGGCAAGCCCGTCGGCCTTGACGACGATGGGCGCACCCTGTGCGCGGACGTAGTCCTTGGCCGGCTCTGCGGATTTGAAACGCTGGTAAGCGCCGGTCGGAATATCGTAGCGCGCGCAGAGATCCTTCGTGAAACCCTTGGAACCCTCCAGCTGCGCTGCCGCTTTCGATGGCCCGAAAGTGGCGATGCCGGCGGCACGCAGGTCATCCGCCAGACCGGCGACCAGCGGCGCTTCCGGGCCGATGACGACGAAGTCGATTGCCTTTTCTTTTGCAAAGGCGATGACGGCAGCATGATCTTCCACGTTCAGCTCCACTAGCGTCGCATGGTCGGCGATGCCGGGATTGCCGGGGGCTGCGTAGAGCGCATCAAGCAGGGGAGACTGGGCGATTTTCCACGCCAGCGCATGTTCGCGTCCGCCGGAACCGATCAACAGAACTTTCATGGTCAATACCCCTGCAAAATTCGCCAGTAACCTTGTGTCAGGGGCGTTAAGGGCAGGGGGGCGAAAGGTCAAGACGAATATGTGGCGATTGCCGCGCGTTTAGCCTGCGAATAGAGGCTGCAAATCCCTCCTCCGTCATGCCGGACTTGATCCGGCATCCAGCCACGGCGCGTCTGCGCCGTGAAAGAGTCTTAAGCGATCAAGGACTTGATTGCACTGGACCCCGGATCAAGTCCGGGGTGACTGTGTGCGGATGGTGCCGTTCTGCATCAGAAATCGCTTTTCGAGACGCCGCGGTCACTACGATGAATTGCCTGTCTTTCCCCTGAAGTCAGCCTTTCCTGTGGAATCGTTGTCGCCTCTTGTTGTCACGCCACAATCAGACATTATGGTCGCCGCTCCAGATATGACAGCAGAGACCCATATGACCGCAGACAACGCCCGCCTCGCCACGCTCATCGCCTCCGAAATCAACGCCCGCCCCGATCAGGTAAAGGCGGCGGTGACCCTGCTGGACGAGGGCGCGACCGTTCCCTTCATCGCCAGATACCGCAAGGAAGTGACGGGAGGGCTTGACGATACCCAGCTGCGCACGCTTTCCGAACGCCTTGTCTATCTGCGCGAACTCAATGCCCGTCGCTCTTCCATCGTCGATTCCATCAGCGGGCAGGGAAAGATGACCGATGAGCTGATGGTCAAGATAATGCAGGCGGGCACCAAGGCCGAGCTGGAAGACCTCTACCTGCCCTATAAGCCGAAGCGCCGCACCCGTGCCGAAATCGCCCGCGAAAGGGGTCTTGGCCCGCTTGCCGAAGCCATATGGGAAAACCGCGCCGCCGATCCGGCGAAACTGGCGGAGGCCTATGTGCAGGGCGAGGTGGCCGATGTGAAGGCGGCGCTCGAGGGCGCGCGAGACATCGTGGCTGAAACCATGACGGAAAATGCCGATCTGCTTGGCCGCCTGCGCGATTACATGCGCCAGAACGCCACCTTCCGCGCCAAGGTGGTGGATGGCAAACAGGCGGCCGGCGAGAAGTTTTCCGATTATTTCGACCATTCCGAACGCTGGGCGACGGTGCCGGGCCACCGGGCGCTCGCCATGCTGCGCGGCTGGAACGAGGAAATTCTGACATTGACGATCGATGTCGATGCAGACGATCCCGCACCGGTGAAGCCGGCGCAGCGCACCATCGCCGCCGCCTTCGATATCCGCAATGCTGGCCCCGCCGATCAATGGCTGATGGAGGTCGCCGGCTGGACCTGGCGCGTGAAACTCTCCATGTCGCTATCGCTCGACCTGATGCGCGAGTTGCGTGAGCGGGCGGAAGAAGAGGCGATCAATGTCTTCGCACGGAACCTCAAGGATCTCCTGCTGGCCGCCCCCGCCGGATCGCGCGCCACCATGGGTCTCGATCCGGGCATCCGCACCGGCGTCAAGGTGGCCGTGGTCGATGGCACCGGCAAGCTGCTGGACACCTCGACGGTTTACCCCTTCCAGCCGAAGAACGACGTGCGCGGCGCGCAGGCGGAACTCGCCTTGCTCATTCGCAAGCACAATGTCGAGCTGATCGCCATCGGCAATGGCACCGGCAGCCGCGAGACGGAAAAGCTGGTGGCCGATCTTCTGGCCCAGATGCCGGCTTCCGCTTCAGGTACAAAGCCCACCAAGGTAATCGTGTCGGAGGCGGGCGCATCCGTCTATTCCGCTTCGGAACGGGCGGCGGCTGAATTCCCCAATCTCGATGTATCGCTGCGCGGCGCGGTCTCGATCGCCCGCCGCCTTCAGGACCCGCTGGCGGAACTGGTGAAGATCGAGCCGAAATCTATCGGCGTCGGTCAATACCAGCACGATGTCGATCAGGGCCGCCTCAGCCGCTCGCTCGATGCTGTCGTGGAAGATGCCGTGAATGCCGTCGGCGTAGACCTCAACACGGCCTCGTCGCCGCTTCTGGCGCGGGTTTCCGGTCTCGGTGCCTCGATTGCCGATGCCATCGTTGCCCATCGCGATCAGACCGGTCCATTCGCGAGCCGCAAGGAATTGCTCAAAGTGCCGCGCCTCGGCCAGCGCACCTTCGAACAATGCGCGGGCTTCCTGCGCATTCCAAACGGCAAGGAGCCGCTGGATGCTTCGTCCGTTCACCCGGAAGCCTATGGCGTGGCGAAGAAGATCGTCGCCGCCTGCGGCCGCGATCTGCGCTCGCTGATGGGCGATAGCGCCACCTTGAAGTCGCTGGACCCTAAGAAGTTCATCGATGAGCAGTTCGGCCTGCCGACCGTCAAGGACATCATCGCCGAACTGGAAAAGCCCGGCCGTGACCCGCGCCCGAGCTTCAAGACCGCGACCTTTGCCGAGGGTGTGGACGAGATCACCGATCTGAAACCCGGCATGTTGCTGGAAGGCACCGTTACCAATGTGGCTGCCTTCGGCGCTTTCGTGGATATCGGCGTGCATCAGGACGGGCTGGTGCATGTCTCGCAGCTCGCCGACCGTTTCGTCAAAGACCCGCATGAGGTCGTCAAGGCGGGTGATGTCGTCAAGGTGCGAGTCGTTGAAGTGGATGTGAAGCGCAAGCGCATCGGGCTGACCATGCGTAAGGATGGTGGTGAGGCTGCGCCGCAGCCGATGCGGGAGAGGGGCAATACAAACGCCATGCGCCACGCGACAGCCAAGCCCAAAGATCGCAACGAGGGGTCGCAATCCGGTGGTGCACTGGCAGCTGCCCTGGCTGAAGCCATGAAGCGGCGCTGACCTGCGGTTGAAATGATTTTTCTGAGTAAAGCCCTGCCATACACCTCGGCAGGGCTTTTTGCTTGATGAAATCGTTCAATTTTTTTGAAATAAGACTATCTTGCAACTTATGCCGAAAGGAATACGGTCAGCAAAATTGATAAGTGAGACTTAGCAATTGGGGGTGCCATGGCGTCGTCTCTGCATGTTCTTCTCGAAAAGATAATCAAGAACGGTGATCTGACCGTCAACAGCCCCGGCGGCAGCCGCACATTCGGCAATGGTGCCGGAAAAAAGGTGGTTCTCGACTTCACCGACGAAGCCGCCATGCAGGAGATTGCCGCCGATCCGGCGCTCAAGCTTGCTGAAATGTACATGGAAGGCCGCGTGAAGGTCGCGGAAGGCGACATTTATGATTTTCTGGCGCTGGTCAAAAGCAATACGCTGAGCGAAGCCCTGTCCTTCGGCATGATCTGGCGTGGCATGGCTCGCATCATCGCCGCCCGCATCAAGATGCATCTGCCGGTCAATCACAACAAGAGCAACGTCGCCCACCATTATGATCTGAGCGCAAAGTTGTTTGACCTCTTTCTCGATGAGGACTGGCAATATTCCTGCGCCTATTTCAATCCGCCCGGCATCAGCCTCTATGAGGCGCAGGTCGCGAAAAAGCGGCACATCGCCGCCAAGCTGATGACCGAGCCGGGCCAGAGTGTTCTGGAAATCGGCTCCGGCTGGGGCGGCATGGCCATGTATATCGCCGAGAGCGCCGGAGCCGATGTCACCGGCATCACGCTTAGCGAGGAACAGCTGCGCGTTTCCCGTGACCGAGCCGCAAAACGCGGTCTTGCGGGCAATGTCCGCTTCGAGTTGCAGGATTATCGTTATCTGCCTGCCTCTAAAAAATACGACCGCATCGTCTCCGTCGGCATGTTCGAACATGTCGGGCCGACCCATTATCGCGACTATTTCGAGAAGGTGGCGGAGGTGCTTGATGACAAGGGCGTGATGGTGCTGCATTCCATCGGTCAGCCCTATCCGGCACTGGCGACCAACCCCTTCATCGAAAAATATATTTTCCCCGGCGGCTATATCCCATCGCTCGCGGAAGTGTTGCCGGCCCTCGAGAAGTCGCGGCTGCTGGTAAAGGATATCGAAATTCTGCCCATGCACTATGCCCACACGCTGCGACACTGGCGCGAGCGTTTCGTGGCGCGCAAGGCGGAAGCGATAGCACTTTATGACGAGCGCTTCTTCCGCATGTGGGAGTTTTATCTGGCGGGGTCGGAAATGGCCTTCACCCACGAGAACTTCCACATCTTCCAGATCCAGATCGCCAAGGACCGGGATGCCGTGCCGCATAATCGCGACTACATTGCGCAGAACGAGGCAAAGCTGCTGGAGTTTGAGAAGACTCGGGCGCCGCTGGAGAAGGTGACATTCTGACGACGGTGTGGGCGGCGAGTGACCGAATTGCGGAGAGTGTTGACAAGCGTCTCCGCTATCTCGAGGTCATCCTCGGGCTTGTTCCGAGGATCTATCCACGTTGCGTAAAGTCCTTCGGTCGCAGATGCTCGGGACAGGCCCGAGCATGACGAACGAGAGGTTTGGCGCCGTGTCGTGAGCCTCGCAGTGGCGTCTGCTTCTTAACGCACTGGTTAATCGAATGGAAAGACAATCCCTCTAATTCTACGGACACCTGTCTGTATTGCGTTTCTGGGGTTCTTTCATGTTCAAGCCATCAGCGGCAGCCGCCGCCTGTATCCTGTCGCTTTTTGCCGTGGGCAATGCCCATGCGGATGGCTGGTTTTCCGGCGACTGGTATCTGAAACTCGGCGGCGCGGGTTTCACTGCGCCGAAATATCAGGGCGATAACAAGAATGAATTCGGCTTTTCGCCCATCATTTCCCTCGGCCGTCAGGGGCAGGGCGCCCGTTTCACCTCCCGGAACGACAGCGCCTCCATCTCGCTTCTGGATAACGGTCCGATCAGCATGGGTCTCGCCGGCCGCCTGATTTCTCCACGTGATGAGGGTGATTCTGCGGATCTGAAGGGCATGACGCGTATCAAGCGCGGCGGCGAGCTTGGTGGTTTTGCCGAGGCTTATCCGACCGACTGGCTGCGCGTTCGCGGCGAAGTTCGTCAGGGCATCCGCAGCCACAGCGGCGTGGTCGGAGATGTCGCTGTCGATGCCTTCACCGATATCGCCCCCGGCATCCAGATTTCGGCCGGCCCGCGCGCCACGTGGGTGAGCAGCAAATACAATGAACGTTATTACGGTGTGAGTGCGGCACAGACGGCCGCCGGCGCGCCATCGCCCTATAGCCCGGGCGGCGGCCTGCATTCGGCCGGTATCGGCGCCGCCATCACCTGGAAAGTCACCGAAAATGCTGAAGTCGGCTCCTTTGCGGAATATCGCCGCCTGACCGGCGATGCCGCGGACAGTTCGCTCGTGCGCGAGCGCGGTTCGAAGAACCAGTTCATCATCGGGGTTCAGGCGAGCTACAAATTCAATTTCTCCCTGCCCTGACACGAGTGGAGATATGCTCCTGAAAAGCCCCGCCGCGAACAGCTGCGGGGCTTTTCTGCGTGTACGGTCGGCTGCTGAAATCCATTCCGATTTTGCGGCTGATGCTGTAGAACCATCCCATGGTTCACCACAGCGATTTGTCAGACCGCGTCTCCGACGCGCCATCCAATAACTGGGTCTATCGGATTTTGCCGAGGCCCCTCTGGCCCTATGCGCAGCTGGCCCGGTGGGATCGACCCATCGGCTGGCAATTGCTGATGTGGCCATGCTTCTGGTCCGCAGCCCTCGCGGCCAACGCGGCGGTGTCGACCGGCGGCTTTTCCTGGGGCACGCTGCTCTGGCACCTAGTGCTGTTCTTCATCGGATCGGTGGCGATGCGCGGCGCGGGCTGCACCTATAATGATCTGGCCGACCACAAGATCGACATGGCAGTGGCGCGCACCCGCTCGCGACCGCTGCCGTCGGGCCGGGTGAGCCGCGGACAGGCCAAGGTCTTCATCGTCCTGCAGGCGCTTGCCGGGCTGGTCGTCCTCCTGCAGTTCAACAGTTTCGCAATCGCAACCGGTATGTTCTCGCTGTTCTTCGTGGCGATCTATCCCTTCGCCAAGCGCTTCACCAACTGGCCGCAATTTTTCCTCGGTCTTGCCTTTTCCTGGGGCGCGCTGATGGGCTGGGCGGGGCAGTTCGGATCAATTGCCTGGCCGGCTGTCCTGCTTTATGTCGGCTCCATCGCCTGGACGATCGGTTATGATACAATCTACGCCCATCAGGACAAGGAAGATGACACGGCGGTGGGCATCGGTTCTACCGCCCTCCTGTTTGGAGAAAACACACATCGCTGGCTGGTTTTCCTTTATGGCACAGCCCTTGCCATGATGTTCCTGTCGTTCTGGACGGCGGGTGTTAACGTCATTGCTTATAGCGGACTTGCCGCCGCGGCTCTCATGCTGTTCCGGCAGGTATGGGTGCTTGATATCGATGACGTTGACCAGTGTCTCGTGCTGTTCAAATCCAACAACCGCGTCGGCGTGCTGATTTTCGCAGGGCTCATTCTGCCGCTGCTGCTGGTGTAAGCTGCTGGAATAGCGAATACGAAAAAGCCCGGTCGCGTCATCCGCGCCGGGCTTTTGTGTTCTGGATTGAAGAAGATCAGTTGCGGGCGATGATTTCCTTGCCCTCGATCTTCATGCTCATGCCGAGCGAACCGGTGGAACGGCGAACGAGGAAGCGCGGGCGGCGCTCCGCGAAATAGGAATGGCGGCGGCGCGGACGGGTATTCTGGGTGCGCACCTTGCCGAGATGTTCTTCCAGCGGACGGGCGACGCCATCGGCTTCCACCATCAGCATGGGAATGCGGTAGGCCTCGGACCAGCTGCGCCAGTCGGCGGCGATATCGCACAGATCGTGGGCGACGAGAAGCGGAACGCAAAGATCCGGATCGTCGTGATGCAGTTCGAGAGTCACCGTCACCTGCCCGTCACCATGGTCGATGGCGCGGGCGGCAACACCCTTGAAGGCGCGGGCAGGCAGGGCGAAGGACAGAGGCAGGCCGGAAGAGGACAGAACCTTTCTCAGAACGGCGCCCCGTTCATCGAGGGTGACGGCGACATCGGTCGCGCCATTGCCTTTTCCATAGGTGACCTGTTGCGGAAAACGTGCCGGGTCTAACCTGAGAGTGGCGACGGCCCAGTCGGGCTTCAGAACGGTCTTGGTCATGTTTATTCTACCCTTGTTTTACCTGAGAGCCGGTTTCCGGTCTTCTCATCGGGACTTTTCGTCCTCTGATGTCAGGAGAATATCCGCCGCCTGTTCGAGACTGCTTAAAAATCGCGGTTAAGAAAACTTTGCATTCCCAAATGGTTAGCAAAACACACTGTGGCATGGTTTCGCTTGGGTAAAGGAGATCGGGACAATGCGGTTTTTATCCCGGTCGAAATTGTGCTCTTTCAAGCTCCGGGCAAGGCGCGTCCTGCATAGTCGCGTCGGGCCCTGCCGCGCTTCCGGATGGAGGCATGGTGGGGCGGATTCAAGCGGAGTTTCGACGTCCCACGGGGACGAGCGAGGCTCCAGGGGGCATTCGGATGGTATCGACTTATCTCAGCTACGACCTCATCAACCGCGATATGAAGACAAGCATTTCACGCGTGTCGCAGCAGGCAATCACCGAGCGTCAGACGAAATATTACAAGGAAAACATCGGCAATGTGAAAAGCGTCGATGAATTCCTCGATAACTATCAGCTCTATTCCTATGCCATGGATGCCTTCGGCCTCGGCGAGATGACCTATGCCAAGGCTTTCATGAAAAAGGTGCTGGAGAGCGACCTGAACGACCAGAACAGCTTCGCCAACAAGCTGACCGACGAGCGGTATCGGGAGTTCGCCGCTGCCTTCAATTTCACGGCGTCGACAAAGACGGTTCAGACGGAGGCACAGCTCGACAAGATGATCGGGCTCTACGGGACGTCGATCACCGACATGGATGACAGCCTTGCCGAAGAGACCCGCTATTACAAGGCGATCATCGGCACGGTCACCAACGTTGATCAGCTGCTCCAGAACGACAGGGCCCGCGCCTATATATTTCAGGTCTTCAGCATCGATGAGAAGACCTATACCTATTCCCATATCCGGGGATTGATGACGAGCGACATCGCCGATCCCGACAGCTACCTCAATCAGAAATTTGGCGCTGCCTATAATGATGCGGTCGAAAAGCTGACCATGAAAGGTAATATCGAACTGCACGCGGAGGTCACGGCGCGGATCGCCGCAATCGACACTTCGCTCGCGGGAACGGAACTGACAGACGAGCAGCGCACGGCGCTCGAGGCGGAAAAAGTTACCAGGCAGGACCAGCTGACGCAGCTCGAAGCCGTGTTGCCACCCAAGAGCGAGTGGGAAGCGAAGCTTGCCGCGATCACCGCAGAACAGACGACGCTTTCAAATGCCGTTACCCAATATAACAAGATGGCACAGCTCGCCGCCGCCTTCGAATTCAAAAACGATGGCACCGTTGCCGCCGGCGGAGCGCAGAAAGCTGACAATATCAAGGTGATGACGGATGCCTACATCAGCAGCGCACCGCGCGTGACACCGACGGTCGCCACGCTGAACCGCGACTATTTCGAATCGAAGATCGGTTCGATCAAGACCGTGGACGAACTGCTCTCGGATACGCGTCTCCTCAACTATATCAAGGTTGCCTTTGACCTTAACGACCTGACGATCGTGACGGCGACGATCGAGAACATCCTGACCAGCGACCTGAACGACCCGAACAATTACATCGCGACTTTCGGCAAGAACGACAAGCGCTACCTCGCCATGAGGAACGCGTTCAATTTCAAGACGGACGGAACACTTGCCGACGGCACGACGCCGCAGACGACGCTGCAGACCGCGACCACGACAAGCGGCTACATGACCCATTACGGCGAAAAGGATGACGCCGCCGACGAGAAGGCGCTGACCTTATTCAAGAGTGACATTAGAAGCGTCACGTCCGTCAAGGATTTCCTCGACAGCAGCGCAGTCTATAATTATGCGCTGAAGGCCGTCGGCCTCGATCCGGCCAAGGTGAATGCGGCGGATATCCGCAAGGTCCTCACCAGCGACCTTCAGGACAAAAAGAGCTACGTCTATACGCTGAAAGACGAGCGCTATGTCAAACTGGCGGAGCTTTTCAACTTCGCACCGGACGGAAGTCTGGGCTCCCCGGTGCTGGCACAGTCGGAAATCGAGATGCAGACCATGTCGGCTGACTACATCAAGAAGAAGTCGGCTTTCGGCACTGAGAAAGACAAGGAAACCGCCAAGAAGGAGGCGGAATATTTCACGGGCGAGATGCAGAAGATCAAGACGCTCAAGGATTTTCTGAGCAATGATCGTCTCACGGAATTCGCGATGGAATCGCTTGGCATCGATCCCAAAACTGTGACGAAGGAACAGCTGCAGAAGATGTTCTCGTCGAAACTGGATGATGGCGAAAGCTATCTCAACAAGGAAATGGATCCGGTCTTCCGCCGTCTCGTCACCGCCTTCAACTTCGATTCTGACGGCAATATCCTTCACGAAGACCGCAGCCTGATCCAGACACGGCGCGGTCTCTACGAGACACTGGACAATTATCTGACCCAGACCCTGGAGACGCAGGCGGGCGAAGAGAATGCCGGCGTCCGTCTGGCGCTTTATTTCAAGCGCATCGCGGCAGGCACGACGTCCTATTATTCCATTCTTGCCGATACCGCGATCCAGAGTTTCATCAACACCACCTTCGGCATTCCTGACGAACTCGGCAATGCCCCGGTCGATACGCAGGTGGCGATGATGAAGAAATATTTCGACATCAAGGATTTTCAGGACCCGGAAAAGGTAAAGAAGCTCGTCGCGCGTTTTACCGTCATGTATGACAACGCGCAGAACACCACAGATCCCATCATGATGCTGTTCAATGGCAGCGGCTCTGCGGGAATCAGCGGCGATACGCTGCTGGCGGTAGCGACGCTGCGCGCGCGATAGGCGCGTTCAGACCGGCTTGTCAGCAGGGGGCGCTCCACGATCCGCCGCCGGACTACCAGCCCGGCAGCATATTCCCGGCGCGCAGGCGCGGCATCTTCGGATAGGTCTTCACATCGCTGTCCATCTCGTCGACCACGCTCATCGGTGAGATATTGTCGAGGCAGGCGGTGATATGGTCGGTGATGGCATTCACCAGCGATGGGGAAAGGCCCGGTCGTTTCATAAGGCCGATCTGCACCGGCGGCAGCGGCGGGAAGCCGTCTGCGCCGGTCAGAACCTTCATGCCGGTGCGCAGCGCCGATTCCGGCAGCACCGAAACAGCCATGCCCGCCAGCACGGCGGCGGCAACGACGGTTGAAGACCAGCTGGTAAAAAGCACCTGGTAATCGCGCCCGTCGGCATCGAGCGCCGAACAGGCGAGCTGGCGCCAGTGGCAGTCACGTCGTCCGACGGCGAGGGGCACAGGGGCATCGTCCTTCAGCGGATGGTTGGCGGAAGCGACCCAGCACAGCGGTTCGGTGCGCACCACATCCGACGAGCGGGCCCGCGGATTGTGGGTGACGAGAGCGATATCCAGTTCGCCGCGCGCCATTTTTTCCGCAAGGCTAACCGACGGCTCGCAGACGATGTAAAGCTCGACATTCGGATGAGTCTTCGCGAAACGCCCGATGATCTCGGGCATGTAACGGTCGGCATAGTCATCGGGCGTGCCGATGCGCAGCGTGCCCTCCAGCCGGTTGTCATCGAAGGCGGCGATCGCCTCGTTATTGAGGCGGATGATACGGCGGGCATAGTTCATCAGCTTTTCGCCTTCCGCCGTCAGGCGGTTGCCCCGCCCGTCCTTGGCGAAGAGCTGTTTGCCGATGCGTTCTTCCAGCCGTCGCATCTGCATCGAGACGGCGGACTGTGTCTTGAAAACGCGGTCTGCGGCCTTGGTGAAACTGCCCGTATCGACGATGGCGATGAAGGTGTGCAGCTGGTCTATGTCGAGAGGTGCGGACATGGATGGTCATCCATCAGAATGATTGATGTCTTACATTAGAAACATTCGTTGGACTGATCAATAGTCTTGCGACATTTTGCCACCAAGCAAATCAATCTCAACCCCGGGCCGGCGAAACGTCAGGCCCCCAACCCGAGGCAGCTTCTCGCGCGTGGTGCGCCGGGGGCGGTGCCGCATCGTGCCGTTACGAAAGGATAAGTGTCATGCGCACGGCAGAACGGAGAATGGAACTGGAACTTGCAACAGCACGGCCGAACGATACGTTCCGCCGCGTGGCTTTCCCCGTCAAGACCTTCGTGCAGCGCATCTACAATCGTATCGTGGCGAATGGCCTCACCGAGCTGGATGATCGTCTTCTCGCCGATATCGGCCTGGCAAGATCGGACGTCAGCGACGCCCTCAACACGGGCCTGCTGGAAGATCCCACCGCTCATCTGACCCGCGCGGCACGTCGACGGGCCGTAACACGGTTCAAGACCCTTTGAAATAGCGCCATCCGGCAGGCCTCCAGCTGCCGGAGAGGCCCTCCAGCCGAAAGGTTTCCCCGCAGGGTGATTTGCCAATAGCCCTGCCTTTGCCCGGTGTCAGGCCCCCTCGGCCGCACCGGGCTTTTTTTATGTCTGCGATTGGCGCTCTCGCGAAACCCGAAGCGGTTCCGCTGGTTTTAATACTGGTATTCCTCGAACACAGGAAGAACCGAGCCGCCCCAGCGGCCATTGTAAAGCGCCAGCAAGTCTTCGGCGAGTGTCGTTTTCTTCGCCAATACCTCGTCCAGCGAGGACAGGAATACGGTCTCGTCCTGACCTTCGCCATTCAGCCGGTTGCGGTTTTTCAGTCCGGTGCGGGAAATATCGAGCACTTCGCGCGCGATACCGAGAAGTGGCTTGCCGGCGATTTCGGCATTCAGTCCCTTGGCCGGAACCGCATCACGAAGGGCGATAACCTCGTCGAAGCTCCAGGCCGCCGTCAGTGCGTCGGCAGCGTCCAGCGCTTGCCGATCGTAGAGAAGGCCGACCCAGAAGGCTGGCAGGGCGCAGATGCGTCTCCACGGGCCGCCGTCGGCGCCGCGCATTTCCAGAAAACGCTTCAGGCGCACATCGGGGAACAGGGTGGAGAGATGGTTCGTCCAGTCGCCCATGGTCGGTTCCCATGCGGCGATTTCGCCCTTGAGCGCACCATTCATGAACTGACGGAAGGTGACATGGGTGCAATCATGGTATTTGCCGTCGCGCACGATGAAATACATCGGCACGTCGAGCGCCCATTCCACATAGTCCTTGAACCCGAAATCCTCGTTGAAGGTGAAGGGCAAGACGCCCGAGCGGCGATTGTCAGTATCGCGCCAGATATCGCCGCGCCACGAGAGAAGACCGTTCGGCTTGCCCTCCGTAAAGGGCGACGAGGCGAAAAGCGCCGTTTGCCAGAGACTGCAGCTTCATGGAAACGCGCATCTTCTGGCGCATGTCGGCTTCGGATGAAAAGTCGAGATTAACCTGAATGGTGCAGGTGCGGTACATCATGTCGAGACCCTTGGTCCCGACTTTCGGCATGTAGCGCGTCATGATCGCGTAGCGCGATTTCGGCATGCGCGGCGTTTCGTCAAAGGTCCACAGCGGGCTGCCGCCGATGCCGAGGAAACGGATGCCCATCGGCTCTGCCACTTCGCGCAGCGTCGCCAGATGCTGGTTGGATTCCTTGCAGGTCTGGTGCAGGTTCTCAAGCGGCGCGCCCGAAAGTTCGAACTGCCCGCCCGGTTCGATGGAGATGGCACCCATGCCGTGTTGTTCGCCGAGGCCGATGATGTTTTCACCGTCCATTATCGGGTCCCAGCCGAGCTTCTCCTGCATGCCCTTCAAAAGTGCGGAAATGCTGGCATTGCCGAAATAAGGAACCGGCCGGTTGTCCTCGCGGAAAAAGGCGAATTTTTCGTGCTCGGTGCCGATGCGGAAATCGGCTTCAGCTTTGTTACCGCCCGCCAGATAATCTGTAAGCTCCGTAACGGAGGAAAGGGGGGTCTGGTCGGTCGTGTCGCGTGCCATGGCTTACCTTGTTATGACGTCTCTGTTGCGGCGAGGCATATGATTGGCAGATAGGGCCGTATCGTAGCTGGAGGCAAATGAATTTCTTTTAAAGATGCATGAAGAGCAACGGAGCATTCAGTTCCAGTCGCCGACCGTGGCCTGAATGACCGCCAGTGCGGCAACCGCAGCCGTATCTGCCCTCAGAATGCGCGGCCCGAGCGGAATGGGGGTGACGAAGTCGAGGCTGCGCAGAAGCTCCCTTTCTTCCTCCGAAAATCCACCTTCCGGACCGACCAGCAATGCGATTTTGCGTTCCTTCACTGCCTGCAGGATCGGCAGCGGGTTTTGCCCCGTGTCGCCTTCGTCGCAATAGATGATGCGCCGGTCGTGGGGCCAGGTGTCCAGCATGTCCTTCAGTTTCACCGGCTCGGCCACCTCGGGCAGGGACAGTATGCCGCACTGCTCGGCGGCTTCGATGGCGTTGGCGCGCAATTTTTCGGTGTTGTGAATCTTGCCTTGGACATGCTGTGTCATCACCGGCTGCAACAGGCCGGCCCCCATCTCCACCGCCTTCTGCACCAGGTAATCCATGCGCCCGACTTTCAGCGGCGCGAAAAGATAATGCAGGTCCGCGGGGTTTGGCTGAGGCCGCGTCTGTTCGAGCGGGACGAGCACGATCTTCTTGCGGCTCGGAAAGGCAAGTTTCGCTCTCCACTCGCCGTCGCGACCGTTGAACAGCAGGATTTCCGCACCATCGGTCATGCGCAGCACATTGGCGAGATAGTTGAACTGTTCGGCGGTCGCCTCCAGCGCGACGCCTTCGGCAAGGCTGGCTTCGATATACAGGCGTTGCATCCGGAAATTGGCGCGCATGGGATTTTTCGGCTTTAGAGAAAGAGGAAGGACATGAACCAGTAGAGCAGCGCCGCGAGCGCTGCACTGGAGGGAACGGTGACCAGCCAGGCGGCGATGATCGTCATGAAGTGGGAGCGGCGGACAAGATATCGGCGGCGTATCTCCGAAGGATTGTCGGCATATTTGTCAGACCGGCGGGGTCGGCCGTCACCAACCTGGACCAGATCCTGTCGCCTGCGGGACGATTGCGTGTACCATTCGCGGAAAAAGCCGACGCCGAACACCGCGCCGATCGCCGTATGGGTGGTGCTGACCGGCAGGCCGAAACGCGAGGCGACGAGAACGGTGAGCGCAGTTGCCACCGAAACGCAGAAGGCGCGCATCGGGTTGAGCTTGGTGATCTGCTCACCGACGAGGCGGATGAGGCGCGGGCCATAAAGAAGGATACCGCAGGAGAGCCCGAAGGCGCCGACCAGCATCACCCACAGCGGCGCACGTGCAGAGGTGCTCACCGCCTCGTCATGCAGGGCCCGCACGATGGCCACGACTGGGCCAATGGCGTTCGAAACGTCATTAGCCCCATGCGCGAAGGACATCAGGCCGGCGGCGAGAACGAGCGGCCACTGGAACAGGATGCGAAGCGACTGGTTGCGGTTTTCCAGTCCTTCCGACTGCTTGCGGATGATTGGCACGCCAAGCCGCCAGACGACAAGCCCGGTCACCAGCCCAATCAGGCTGGCGTGGCCAAGCGACACATGCATGAGCTGCCGCAACCCGACCCAGATGAGATAAGCCGTAAAAACACCCGCCATCAAACCGATGAGGACCGGCACCCACCGCTGCGCCGCGCCAATCTTGTCCTCGCGGTAAATGATGAATTCCTTGATGAAAGCAAGGATGATGATGGCTATGGCGGCGCTGATGAAAGGCGCGAGGACCCATGCGAAGGCGATGCTGCCGAGCGACAGCCAGTCCACCGCTTTTGCTCCGTAGGCGGCCATGCCCGCGCCCGCGACTCCGCCCACGACCGTATGAGTGGTTGAAATCGGTGCTCTGGTCCAGGTCGAGATATTGACGAGAAGGCCGGCGGCGAGAAGCGCAGACAGCATTGCCCAGGAGAAAACGGTTCTGTCGGGAATGGTCTCGATGTTGATGATGCCGCTGGAAATGGTTTCGACGACATTGCCGCCGGTGATCAGCGCCCCCGCAATCTCGCAGATCGCGGCGATGATGAGCGCGACGGCAAGCGGCATCGCCTTGGCGCCGACCGCGGG
This sequence comes from Agrobacterium sp. SORGH_AS_0440, assembly GCF_031453135.1. Classification (NCBI taxonomy): domain Bacteria; kingdom Pseudomonadati; phylum Pseudomonadota; class Alphaproteobacteria; order Hyphomicrobiales; family Rhizobiaceae; genus Agrobacterium; species Agrobacterium sp. SORGH_AS_0440. Next base: position 609,737 of record NZ_JAVIYR010000002.1, read on the forward strand.
GCCGACATTGTTCGTCACGTCATTGGCGCCGATATTGATTGCCATATAGGCGCCGATGGCGACGGCGGCGATGATGATGACGGCGCCCGAAGTGCCCACGACAAAAGCACCGGCGAAGACCGCCGCCAGAACGACGAACATGAAGCCGGCGCCAAGGCCCGCAAGCTGCTGTGTGACATGCAGCGTCGCTTCTTCGACACGGGTAATCTTGTCGAGATCCTTGTCGAGCGTCGGCTTCATGTTTGATGGCGGCTTCAATGCCATTCAGACCTCGTTTGCCAGCATTCCCTTTCGTCCGGCAGTGTCGCAGGTTGAAGGCAATTTACAGAAAGACTGTTACATCTCGTACATCTTTCCAAAAGGAAAGACGATAAAAGCCGTGTTGGAAAAACAAACTGCAAATTGCCACACCTGGGGCGGCCGCACTATTTTGAATGCGTCATCCGTTTGTCGAAAGCGAGCATCAGCGCTTTCAGTTCCGGCTCATTGACCCGTCTGGTCGCCTCCTGGGGGCTGACCCATTCCAGTCGCCTGGATTCCTTTTCAGGAAAGCTATCCTGCATTTCGGAAACTTCGAGCAGATGCACCTGAACCCTGCATGGCACATTGATGCCGCTGTTCAGTTTTTTCTCGTATTCGTAGTAACCGAAGGGGGCCTTCTCCACCGTGCCCTTGACGCCTGCTTCCTCATAGGCTTCCTGCTCGGCTACCGCATGGGCCTTTTTATGCGCCATGGGCCAGCCTTTGGGAATGACCCATCGTCCCGTATCCCTGCTTGTCAGCAGCAGCACTTCAGGCCCCGGATTTTTCTTGGAGAACCGATAGCACAGCGCCGCATATTGCTGCCGCGGCGGTCTGCGCAACATCAAGCCAACATCTGTCGCCAATCGATTCAAAATCTTCAATCCGAATAGGTCCTTCTTTGCCTGCCTATGATAATTGCTAATATAGATATCCCGTAAATTCCGCCAATCCCCCAACCTCCATAACCCACTACTGTCTTCACGCTGATGAAGCCTGCGGAAAAGATGATGCGGCAGATTTGCGAACAAAGTTTCGACCGGGTGGTTCCCCGGCCGAACAGCCCGATTGCGGTCTCACGGATGCGTCCTTTTCACACCGCTCGCAACCAAAGCATCGATAACGGAACGCTTCAGGCGGGGCGCAGTCCCCAATGGCGCAGGCCTTCAACCACGCCGTCCGCTTCGGACGCGCCCGAGCGGAAATAACGGCTGTCGAGATCAGCCAGCGATACAAGCTCCGGCAGGGCGTTGCCGACAATGACGCCACGAATGTCCGTTAACTCGAACATCGCCCGATCATTGCCAGTATCGCCTGCGACCACTGATTCGTCGAGGCCGATACGCAATTGTCCACATAACCATGCGAGCGCCGCGCCCTTGTCGGCGGCCTTCGGTAATATATCCAGATCGCGCCCGCTGGAATAGACGATCCGGGCTTCGATATCGGCCCCGATCAGCGCAGCCTCGATATCGGCCAGTGTCGCTTCATCTGCGTCATGCAGGAACCAGCTGGACTTGAGGCCATGCTGGTAACGCTCCTCCTGCATCGTCACGCCCGGAACAGCGCTCATTACATCGGCAATTTTCTTTGGGTCGAATCCGGTGCCGAGGGAATGTGTGTAGGCGCTCTCCAGGTCGCTGCGCTCCTTGGCATGCAGCATGGTTCCGACCCCGCCGATGATGTAATCGGGCCGGGGCAGCGGCACTTCTTCCAGAAGGGCGAGCTGGTCATCCACCAGCCTGCCGCTGTTGAACACCAGAACCGGACGGCGATCGTCCGGCAATGACTGCCAGAAATCCCGGAACCGCCGCGTGGCGTCATTATCGCCCACGACGGTGCCATCGAGATCCGTTGAAAAAAGGCGAAGCGGTTTCAATCGCCGTCATTCCATGGTTCGGCCCAGTCGGCTTCCTCGAGGACCGGCATCATGGTCCTGCCTTCCACCACGGCCAGAAGCTGCTGAGCAATCCCGGTCCATGTGAAGAGGCTGCGCGCCTTATGCGCGCCCATGCGGGAGAGGCGTCCATAGAGTCGCTCGTGCTTGAACGGCTTCATCATGGTGATGCCAAGATCCTCCTTGTCGAAAGGATCGGCGAATAACGCATGGCGACCATAGCTGACGGCTCGGAACAATCCGCCGTGAATGGTAACAACGGTCGGTGTGCCGCTTGCCATCGCCTCGATGGCCGTCATGCCGAAGGGCTCGTAGCGGCTGGACAGCACGAAGAGATCGGCCGCGCGATAGATGTCGGGCAGGTCTTCATCGGCGACATAGCCGGAGAATACCACCTTGTCCTCCAGTCCGAGCGATTTCACCCGCTCCTTGAGCTGGTTGAGGATGGTGGTTTCCTGCTCGTCCATGTTCTCGCCGCCCACGGCAAGATGCAGGCGGGCCTCCGGCTCGCGCTCGGCAAGAACCGAGAAGCCGTCGATCAGCAGGTCATAGCCCTTGTTGGTAGCAAGTCGCCCGAGCGCCAGCACCACCTTGCCTTCAAATCCGAAACGCTGGCGTATCATCTGCCGTGTCGCATCCGATACCGGGAAAAAGCGGTTGTCGTCATAACCCGGCGGGATCATGTGGATGTGCTTGCGCTTTTGCCCGTAGTCTTCAATGAGGACATCGAGCTGCACCGGCGTGGTGGCGATCACCATGTCGCAGCTACGGTAGATGATGAGTTCGTGCTGGATGCGTTCCTTGAAATTGAATTCCAGTTCGAACGTATCGGCCTTTTCCGGATAGTCGGTTTCCATCTGGCGTTTTTTCCAGATGCCCAGTGAATGCGGCGTATGCAGATGCGGGATTTTCAGCGCCTCGGAAAGCCGCTGACCGGCGACGCCTGCGTCCCAGTAGTGGCTGTTGATGAAGGAGTAGTTGAGATCGTTTTTCTTGATGAAACGCAGGGCGTTTTCGCACCATTCCATCAGGTGGCGGTGCAGATATTCCTTGGGAATGAAGTCACGCCCGCCGCAGGGAATGCGCACCACGCGGACGCGCTCATCGACCTCGTCGAATTCCGGCTGGTCTTCGAAGCGCCGGGTATAAAGATCGACGGTATAACCGAGTTGGCCGAGTTTGCGTGCAAGCTCAAGCACATAAACCACCTGCCCCCCGGTATCAGCCGCGCCCAGTGGCGGATGCGCGGCGACATAGCCATGCGTCGATATGAGAGCTATCCGCGGATAGCGTTCAGTTTCGCTCGTGGTTGTCATGGGTCCCATCTTGGTAAATTTTTCCAATTAACCCGATAAAAAGACCAAAGAGCACAAAAGGTTCCATCAAAACCTGAATAAAATGGATTGCGTATTTCGCCTGAGGGCGTTTTTAACTACTCCGCTGCTGCTGCCGCAAACGGGAAATCCGGTCCCATTCCCGCGCCTGATGCGCCCTGGATGTCGTCTCAACGATGAAGTCGATGTGGGCCTCTGCCGCCGCCCGTGCCGATGCCGGATCGCCGGCGACGATGGCGTCGTAAATGGCGACATGCTGTCTCAGCACCTCGTCATGGGCGCCTGCGATACTGAAGATGATGTGGCGATTATAAAAGATGTCGTCGCTCAACAGCCGGTAGCAGGAGCGAAGCGTGTGCATAAGGACGATGTTGTGCGCCGATTCGCCGATGGCGTTGTGAAACTCCACATCCCCCGCCAGTTCCTCTTCGAAGCGGCCTGCCTCGTGCGCATCGCGCATCCGGTTGACAATGGCGGCAAGGTTGCGCCTGTCCGGTTCTGTCGCCCGCTGCGCGGCAAGTTCGGCGGTCATGCCTTCAATATAACGGCGATATTCGAGAAAATCCCGCGTCGCCCGGCTGTGGCGGGTGATCAGCGCGCTCAAGGGATCGGAAAAGACCGGCCCGACAATATCGGCGACATAAGTGCCGCCACCATGCCGGCTCACGAGAAGGCCTCGGCTTTCGAGTTCCTTCAACGCTTCCCGAAGAATAGGCCGCGAGACGTCGAGTTTCTGCGCCAGTTCCCGCTCGCCGGGCAGCCGGTCGCCATCGCGCAATATGCCGTCGAGTATCAGTTCTTCGAAACGTAAGATCACCTCCTGCGATGTGCGGCTGTGCTCGATGCGCGCAAAAAGCGTTTCGTCCATCGCAGAAGTCCCCGGCGAAATCCGCCCGTGTTTGATATCGTATAAAGTATCAGGCAAGTCTCGCACTGGTCAAATATTCTGTCCAGTTCTCTCGCTCGCTGTATCAATGCCTGCGGCAACACGGCATCTGCCTTTTTGAATTGGCTTTTGTTAAAGCGGTCCCGACAGGGGCACTACAGCGGATTTTTCTGTCAGGTGGATCAAAACAGTGACATCGGCGTCGATCGTGGTGTTGTCATCACAAACGATGCCTTAGACATCAGCCATAAAAGCGGGGACGATATCGCAATGGCAAAGGGTAGATTTGCATTCGCAAGCGCGCCGGAACGGTCGCTGGCATTGGGCGAGGTGCATGCGCGGCCGACGGTGCTGCTTGCCCCGTCGCGCATCATCATCCAGCTTGCCTTCATGATGGATGGCGGCTCGGCCGTGCACCATTCCGTCATTGCGGAAATGTCGCGCAGCCGCGGTGTTGCGCCGCCGGAACGCGATGCGCGTCACCACGCCATGCCGTGGGGGCAGGGGACCTTGCGCTGGGAGCGACATACCGAATTTTCGACCTGGTTCTGGGATGGCCCTGCGCCGGAAAAATTTGGCGGGGAGATTGCCGGCGATCCCTTCGGTGACGGCTTTTCGCCGCCCGGCTCGCTGATCTCGGGCGTGCGGCTGGAAATTCGGCCGGAGAGTGGTTTTACCTCGCAGGCGGAAACAATCTTCGAGCCGACCAGCCTCTGTCATAGCGACGTGCGCGACGGTCAGGCGGCCATCCTCACCGATTTCAGGCAGGATCGCGACGGGCTGACGCAGATATTGGTGATCGACCGGGGCCTCAGCGATTACAGCCGCGGCGCGCTGGTGCAGCGGCTGCTGGATATTGAAACCTATCGCACGCTTGCCATGCTCGGCCTGCCGATGGCGCAGACGCTCTCGCCGGAAATCCGCCGCATCGAGGATGGCTTGACGGGCATCACCCAACGCATGAAAAACGGCGCGCGTGACGAGGCGGATGCGCTGCTGGCCGAAATGACCCGGCTTGCTGCGGAACTCGAAGCCAATGCCGCCCTCAGCCTCTATCGTTTTGGCGCCAGCCGCGCCTATGACGGCATCGTGCGCGAACGCATACGGGCGCTCGCGGAAACGCCTGTTCATGGCCATGAGACGATGGGCAGCTTTCTGGAACGGCGTATGGCGCCCGCCATGCGCACCTGCCAGTCGGTGGAAGAGCGGCAGGCCAACCTGTCGCGCAAGCTCTATCGCGCCACGGCTCTGGTTCGAAGCTGGATCGATGTGGAGCTGGAACGGCAGAACACCGTGCTGCTCAACACCATGAACAAGCGCGCCGCGATGCAGCTTCGCCTGCAGCAGACGGTGGAAGGCCTGTCTGTCGCCGCCATCTCCTATTATGTCGTCGGGCTTATCGGTTATCTCACCAAGGCAATCAGCCATGATGTGCTGCCGGTCGACCCGACCGTGGTCACCGGCGTTTCTGTGCCCTTCGCCGTGCTTGGCGTCTGGTGGGTAGTGCGCCGCATCCGCCGCTCTCATGCGGAGGGCGGGCACTGAGTGTCAGCCCTGCTCCCAATAGGGTGAAGGACCGTAGAGCGCAGCGAGATAATCGATGAACAGCCGCACCTTTGCCGGCAGAAACTGCCGGCTTGGGTAGACCGCAGACAGCGTCACGTTGCGCGACCCTTCATAGTCAGGCAGGACCTGCACCAGCTTCCCGCTGCGCAATTCGTGGCCGATATCCCATGTGGAGCGCAGCGCAATGCCGAGGCCCGATATGACGGCCTCGCGGATCACCTCGCTTGAGTTGGTGATGAGCATCCCCTCCGGGCGAAGGCTGAGCGCGCCGCCGGGTCCTTCCAGTCGCCAGATGTCGTTATTATGCGCGGGCAGGCAGCGATGCTTCCTGATGTCTTCGATCGTGGCCGGCATGCCGTACGCCTTTACATACTCCGCCGAGGCGCAAAGCACGCGCCGCACCGGTGCCAGCCTGCGGGCCACGAGGCTGGAGGAGTTGAGATCGGCGATACGGATCGCCAGATCGTAACCGCCCTCGATAATATCGATGAACTCATCGCTCAGCACCAGATTGACCGACAGGTCCGGATGCCGCTCCATGAATGTCTTCAGATGTGGCGCGATATGCATGCGCCCGAAAGAGGTGGGTGCGGAAATCTTTAGCGTGCCGTTGACGGTATTGGCCCGGCCGGAGACGAAATCCTCCGCCTCTTCCAGCCCTTCGAGAACAGCCAGCACCCGTTCGTAAAAGCCTTGCCCCGCTTCGGTCAAAGAGATTTGTCGCGTGGTGCGCTGGAACAGCCGGGCACCGAGCTTTTCTTCCAATCGCTTGATGCGCTTGGAAATGACGGCGGGCGAATAACCAAGCTCCTTGGCAGCAAGCGACATGCTGCCGGAGGCGGCAACGCTGGCAAAGACTTCGAGATCACCCAGATTTGTCATAGTTGCCCTCGATTGTTTCCAGAATAGAAAAAATCCATAACATTTGATTGCGCGACTTCAAAGTGGTAAAGAAACAATACCAGTTATCGGCACGGAGGAGCGGCGGTGACGCAGCCTATAAAGTTTCTGGAGCCGCGCGCTCAGGTCTTGGCGGATCGCGAACGAATTATCGCCGACCTCAAGACCGTCCTGCCTGATGACTGTCTTGTGCACGAGCCCCGCGAACTCGTGCCTTTCGAGACCGATGCTTTCGTTTCCTATCGCCGTCTGCCGCTCGCCGTCGCTTTGCCGAGAACGACGGAGGAGGCGGCGGCTGTCATGACATATTGCCATCGCTCCGGCATTCCGGTCGTGCCGCGCGGGGCAGGCACCTCGCTTTCCGGCGGCGCTATCCCGCAGGAAGACGCCGTGGTGATCGGCCTGTCGAAAATGAGTGCGATCCTTGAGCTTGATTTTTACAATCGCACGGCGCGGGTACAGGCGGGCGTCACCAATCTCTCCATCTCCGATGCCGCAGGCGCGGAGGGTTTCTTTTATGCACCCGACCCCAGCTCGCAGCTTGCCTGCACCATCGGCGGCAATATCGGTATGAATTCCGGCGGCGCGCACTGTCTGAAATATGGCGTCACCACCAATAACCTGCTTGGCGTCAAGATGGTGCTGGTCGATGGCACGGTGCTGGAGCTGGGCGGCAAGCATCTGGATGCTGCAGGTTACGACCTGCTCGCGCTTGCCTGCGGCTCCGAAGGCCAACTCGGTATCGTGACGGAGGCAACGGTGCGCCTCATCGCCAAGCCGGAGGGCGCGCGCCCGGTGCTGTTCGGTTTCGAAACTTCCGAAGAAGCGGGCTCCTGCGTCGCGGATATCATTGGCGCGGGCATCATCCCTGTTGCCATCGAGTTCATGGACAAACCGGCAATCGAAATCTGCGAGGCCTTCGCCAAAGCGGGATATCCGCTTGACGTCGGTGCGCTTCTGATCGTGGAGGTCGAAGGCTCCGAGGCGGAAATGGACGCCATGCTGGCCGATATCGTGGCCATTGCCCGACGACATGGCGTGAAGACGGTGAAGGAATGTCAGTCGGCAATGGAGGCGGCGGCGATCTGGAAAGGCCGCAAATCCGCCTTTGGCGCAACGGGTCGTATCGCGGATTATATCTGCATGGACGGCACGGTGCCGCTCTCCCAGCTTTCCCATGTGCTGAAAAAGACGAGTGAGATCACCGATCGCCTCGGCCTGCGCGTCGCCAATGTCTTCCATGCGGGGGATGGTAACATGCACCCGCTGATCCTGTTCAACGCCAATGACCCTGACGATGCGGCCCGTGCGGAAGAAGCGGGCAACGAAATTTTGAAGCTCTGTGTGGATGCCGGTGGCTGTTTGACCGGTGAACATGGTGTGGGCATCGAAAAGCGTGACCTGATGCGCCACCAATATGGCGAGGCCGATCTCGCACAGCAGATGGCGGTGCGGGCAGCCTTTGACGAGGGCTGGCTGATGAACCCTTCCAAGGTGTTTCCGCTTGAGGGGAGGGGTTGATGGGCGCTGGTTTTATGATGTTGCAGGGTGTGGCTTACCCCCTTCTGCCCTGCCGGGCATCTTCCCCTGAAGGGGGGAGATCGGCAAGGGGAGAACACCCTGCCCATGGAACGGGTGAGTGCGGCATATCGATCTCCCCCCTTGAGGGGAAGATGCCCGGCAGGGCAGAGGGGGGTATCACTTGCTCGAAGGCAATAATCGCATGCTGACGCCCTACGCAGAAACCCAGGTCGCCGACATCATCCGCGATCATGCCACGCGCAAAACCCCGCTGAAAATCTTCGGCGGCAACACTCGCTCCGGTTTCGGCAATGCGGTGACGGCGGAGACCGTGCTAACCTCCCGTGCGATGAACGGTATCGTTTCCTACGTCCCCGCCGAAATGGTCATGACTGCCAAGAGTGGCACGCCGCTCGCAACTGTGGAAGCGGCGCTGGCAGAAAATCGCCAGATGATGGCCTTCGAACCGATGGACCATCGCCCCATCATGGGCACCCATGGCGAACCGACCATTGGCGGCGTCTTTGCCGCCAATGTTTCCGGTCCGCGCCGCTATGTGGCGGGTGCGGCGCGTGACAGCCTTTTGGGCATCCGTTTCGTCAATGGTAACGGCGAGATCATCAAGGCCGGCGGCCGGGTGATGAAGAATGTCACCGGTCTCGATCTGTCGAAGTTTCTCGCTGGTTCTTTCGGCACGCTTGGGTTCCTCACCGAAGTCACATTCCGCGTGCTGCCGAAACCGCCCGTCGAAAAAACCGTTGTCGTGTCCGGCCTTGATGACGAGGCGGCGACGCGCATCATGGCGGCGGCGATGGCGATGAGCGTCGAGGTCTCCGGCGCGGCGCATCTGCCTGAAAGCGTGCGCTCCCGCTTTATCGATGGCGGCTTGCCGGAAGGACCGGCCACCATTCTGCGTCTGGAAGGCCTTGCGGCCTCGGTGGAGGCCCGCACGGCTAAACTCCTGTCGGTCATGGATCGCGTCGGACCCTGGGCGCTGCTGGAGGGCGAGGAAAGCAGTCTTTTGTGGCGGCAGGTCCGGGATGTCGCGCCCTATGCCGGCCAATCCGCCAAGCCGCTCTGGAAAGTCTCGGTAGCGCCTTCGATGGGCCACCAGCTTGTTGCGGCGCTGCGCATGGAGGCAGGCATCGACGCCTTCTATGACTGGCAGGGCGGCCTGGTCTGGATGCAGATGGAGGCGAACCCCGAAGCCCATCTGCTGCGCGGCGCAATCCGTGCGCTCGGCGGTGGCCATGCCACGCTGGTAAGGGCGAGCGATGCTGTGCGCGCCAAAGTCGCGGCCTTCGAACCGCGCCCGGCGGCGGAAGCGCTGCTTTCCGCGCGTATCAGGGAAAAGCTCGATCCCGTGGGCATCTTCAATCCCGGCAAGATGGCCGTAACGATGGAAAGGGCCGTCTGAACCATGCAAACATCCTTCACGCCTGAGCAGCTGGCCGATCCACATGTGGCGGAATCCGAAAAAATCCTGCGCAAATGTGTGCATTGCGGCTTCTGCACCGCCACCTGTCCCACCTATGTCACGCTTGGCAACGAACTGGACGGCCCGCGCGGCCGCATCTACCTCATCAAGGACATGCTGGAAAACAGCCGTCCGGCCGACCGCGAGGTGGTCACCCATATCGACCGCTGTCTTTCCTGTCTTGCCTGCACCACCACCTGTCCCTCCGGCGTGGATTACATGCATCTGGTCGATCATGCCCGCGCCCATATCGAGCAGACATACAAGCGCCCCTTCATGGATCGGCTGATCCGCAATCTTCTGGTCGGCATATTACCCCATCCTGCCCGTTTCCGGCTGGCCCTGCATCTGGCCCGTCTGGCACGGCCTTTCGCCGGTCTTTTTGCAAAGGCTCCCGCGCTGAAACCGCTGCAGTCCATGCTTGCTCTCACGCCGGCCGCGGTCCCTCCAGCGTCGGCGTCAAGCCGCCCGGGCGCTCGACCGGCCGAAGGTGAAAAGCGCGGGCGCGTCGCCATTCTCACCGGCTGCGCCCAGCCGGTGCTTGATCCCGGTATCAATGAGGCGACGCTGCGGCTGCTTACGCGGCTCGGTATCGAGGTCGTTGTGCCGAAAGGGGAGGGCTGCTGCGGTTCGCTGGTGCATCATATGGGGCGGGAGGAAGAGGCGCTGGCTTCTGCTCGGCGGAATGTCGATGTCTGGACGCGCGAGATGGAGAATGGCGGTCTCGACGCCATCATCATCACCGCGTCGGGCTGCGGCACCACCATCAAGGATTACGGCCATATGCTTCGGCTTGATCCGGCCTATGCCGAAAAGGCCGCGCGGGTCTCGGCTCTGGCAAAGGACATCACCGAATACCTCGCCACGCTCGATCTGCCGCAACAGCAAAGCCAGGGGCTGACGGTCGCCTATCATTCCGCGTGCTCCATGCAGCACGGTCAGAAGATCACGCTTGCGCCGAAACAACTGCTGAAGGCGGCGGGTTTTGCCGTGCGTGATCCGGCGGAAGGGCATCTCTGCTGCGGCTCGGCCGGAACCTACAACATCCTGCAACCGGAAATTTCCGGCAAGCTCAAGGCGCGCAAGGTGAAGAACATCGAGGCCACGCGGGCAGATGTCATCGCGACAGGAAATATCGGCTGCATCACGCAGATCGGAACCGGCACGGACATGCCGATCCTGCACACTGTCGAGCTTTTGGACTGGGCTTATGGCGGGCCGAAGCCGGCTAGACTCTCGGTTTAGAACGCCGCGCACCAGTAAAGCCCGTCGTGCATGAGAAAAGTTTCGCCTGAGCGTCGTCGCTCTCGTTTCCTCATCCCTGTGCTTGTCACTGGGATCCAGCCAGTCCTTGGGCCGAGAAGATTCTTTCCGTCACGCAGACGCGCATCGGCCAGATTCCTGTGACAAGCACAGGAATGAGGTTGAGGGGATGCCCATCGGCTGCCAGATGTGCCCCGCTTCCCAAGCCACCACTAAAACTTATACGCCACACCGAAATTCACCGCATTGGTGATGATGTCGGTCTTCAACGAGCCACCATTGTCGATATCGACATCGACGAAGGAATAGGTGCCCTTATATTCCACGAAGGTCGACCAGCTGTCGGTGATGCGGTAGCTGAGGCCGGCCTGCGCCTGCAGCGTTGCGCCGCCGAACTGGTATTCGAAAGTCTTGCCGGAGGGGCGGTACACTTCCACATGCGGCACGTTGATGCCGACGCCGGCGCCGACGTAAGGGGTGATCGGCAGGGATTCCAGCGGAAAGCGGTAGAGCGCGTTCAGCGTCAGTAGGTTCAGGCCGTCGGTGAATTCGAAATGCGACCAGCCTGAGCGGGCAAGCGTCTGGTCATCGGCATAGACCTTGTCATGGGTGAAATCGAGCGAGATACCGAAATTCCGGAGCTGACCCTCATCGAACCAGTAGGTGCCGCGCACGCCCCAGTAGGGCGGGTTGGAAAAGGACTTGCCTTCCCATCCGGCGCGGAAATCCGGACCGTCGGAAACTTTCACATCGCTGTGCGGTGCGCTTTGCCAGCCGCCGTAACCGGAAATTTCGAATTCGCCCGCGATTGCGGCAGAGAAGGAAACGCCGCTGAAGAGCAGGGCGCAAACAAATGAAGTATGGCGCGGCATGAAGTGAATCCAGATTGATATCAGTAATTCACCAAACCGTTTTTTGATAACATTTGAATGACAGAAACGAAAAACGGGCGGTCGATTGACCACCCGCTTTAAGGCCGTTCCGTCATCCCCCTGAGAGAGGTTCGGCGCCTGGCGTCCCCCGCCAAGTCTCATTCCGCTGAAGTGAGCCGGATTGTACCGCCGCAGGGCGGTAATTCAAGCGGATAAGCCGATACGCCCGTTCCGAAGCGGCCGGAAAGGCTGAACCGTTGCCGTCATATCACAATGACCTTGGTTCCGACGTTGACGCGCTCATAGAGATCGGTGACATCCTCGTTGCGCATGCGGATGCAGCCGGAGGAATTGTTGCTGCCGATCGTCCAGGGCTGGTTGGTGCCGTGGATCCGGTAAAGCGTCGAGCCGAGATACATGGCGCGCGCGCCCATCGGGTTGGCGGGGCCGCCTTCCATGAAGGCCGGCAGGTAATGTCCTTTTGCCGCCTCTCGGGTGATCATTTCCTTCGGCGGGGTCCAGCTCGGCCATTCCGCCTTACGGGTCACCTTGTGAGTTCCAGCCCATTCGAAACCGGGCTTGCCGACGCCGACGCCATAACGCCGGGCCTTGCCATCGGCAAGCACGAGATAGAGGAAACGGTTCGGCGTATCGATGACGATAGTGCCGGGTTTTTCATTGGTCGGATAGGTGACGATCTGCGGCAGGAATTGCGGCGCGATCTGGGTACGCACCGGCGGATTGGGGCGTACGGCGGCATTCTGCACCCGTGCCGGGCGCTGCGATGTGACGCCGGAGCTGGGTCGCTGCGGCATTGCGGCCTGACGCTGCTGGAAGAACGGCTGGCGCGCGGCAGGTGCGCGCGGATAGACAACGGGGCGCACGTTGCCGCGGCCGCCGAGCTGGGTTACCCATGGCGCGGAAAGATCCGGGCTGACGACGACGGGCGGACGCTCGCGATAACGTTCATTGGCCATGGCGGCAGGGACGGCGAGGGTGGAAACAAGGCTCAACGCCAGGAAAACGGACTTCATCGTCATCGGGTGGACTCTCTCTGCGGGACGTCGCAACTATGGATTTGCGGGATCATTCTCCCGCTTTGCCGAACACGTTCGCACCTTGACGCCAGCGAATCGTAAATGGCTGTTCATTAAAAAGCGCTTGATTAAGGAAAGCTGATTTTAGGGTTAGCACCCCGTTTTGAAACGTGGTGAATGAGTGGTAAGTGCAGTCTTTAAGTGGTCGCAGGCGGAGTGGAAAAGGTGGTCGCGGAAATGATCGAGGCGGGACTTGAAACGGGCGCGGATGGCCTTGTTCGGTGCTTCTGGCAGCAGGGGCTTGCGGATTACAGCCGATATCACGACGAGGAATGGGGTTATCCCGTCACCGATGATCGCCGCCTGTTTGAGAAAATTTGCCTGGAGGGCTTTCAGTCCGGCCTCTCCTGGCTGACGGTGCTGCGCAAGCGGGAGGCTTTCCGTCTTGCATTCGCCAATTTCGAGTTCGAAAAAGTGGCCGAGTTCGGCGAGGCCGATATCGAGCGCTGCCTCGCCGACAAGGGCATTATCCGCCATCGCGGCAAGATTGTTTCCACCATCAACAACGCCCGCCGCGCCGTGGCTCTGCGGGACGAGTTCGGGTCGCTCGCCCGATATTTCTGGGGTTTCGAACCGGCTGCCGCAGAAAGGCCGCAAAGGCTGGACTATGCGACTTTAAGGGCCAATCCCACTAGCGCCGCCTCCATCCGCCTTTCCAAGGATCTGAAGAAGCGGGGCTGGACCTTTGTCGGCCCGACGACCGTCTATGCATTCATGCAGGCCATGGGTATGGTCAACGACCATATCGAAGGCTGTCATTGCCGCCAGCCGATAGAGGTCATGCGGCGGGAGTTTGTACGTCCATGAAGGTAACCCCCCTTCTCCTGGCGCTTGCCATGGCCATGGCCGCCGTGCCGCACCCCTCCTTTGCGGAAGGCCGCAACGTCGACGGTATCTGGCTGGATGACGGCGAAAGGCTTAAGGAGGTGGCGTTGCCACCGGCCGGCCCGCTGAAGCTCGAGGGCTGGACGCGCCGCGGGCGCGGCGATGTTTATCGTCTGAAGGTGAAGGCAGGGCAGACGGTGAAGGTCGAGCTTGCCGCCTCGAGCGAATTCGTGTTGATGGCGATCTTCGATTTTTCGACCCCGGATGAAGATGCGATTTTCTTCAGCGATTCCCAGGGCAAGGTGGCGACGCTGACACCAAAGGCAGATACCGAGTGGTTGATTCGCCCGACGCTCATTCTCGGTTCGCCGCGCCGCGGGCTCGGTGCGCATTATACACTTACTGTCAGCGCCGGCGAATAAAGCCGGAAGCTGGCTCAGGCCGTCTGGGTTAATACGATCAGGCCAAAGCTCAGGATACCCAGCAGCAAGAGAGACAGGCTGGCAGCGAGGATGACCTTGCCGCCGGCGTGGCGAAGGCTGCGGATATCGACCGACAGGCCCAACGCCGCCATCGACATGATGGTGAGGATGTTTGAGAGAGAGGCGACGGGGGCAAGCAGGACTTCAGGGATGAGACCGAATGACCGGGCCATGATCATCAGCACGAAGCCGATGATGAACCACGGAACCATCTGCTGCAATCTGAGGCGTCCCTTGTCGGACCGGCCGTGGACGACGGAGAGGGTGGCGATGACAGGTCCCAGCATCAGCACGCGGATGAGCTTCACGATGGTGCCGGTTTGCACGGCAATCGCGCCAAGCGGGGCGGTGGCGGCCAGAACCTGCGGCACGGCATAGACCGTAAGCCCGGCGAAGATGCCGTATTGGGTGGCGTCGAGCCCGAGAAGCTGCGGCAGGAATGGCATCAAAAGCACGGCGGCGACACCGAGAACCGCGGTAAAGGCAATCGAGGCGGCGACATCTTCCGGCTTGGCGCCGATGGCAGGTGCCGCAGCGGCAATGGCGGAATTGCCGCAGATGGAATTGCCGCAGGCAATCAACGTCGCGAGCTTGGGCGGGAGGCCGAGCATCCGCCCGGCGGCATAGCTGACGACCAGTGACAGCGCGACGATCAGCGCAATGCCGCCTATCAGCAGACCGCCCGCGCCCTTGAGGATGGACAGGCTGAGTGATGCACCGAGAAGCGCCACGGCGATTTCAAGCAGGGTCTTGGCGCTGAACTTTATGCCGGCGGAAGCGGCTGCGGGCAGAGCCACCAGCGAACGCAGCATGGTCCCGATCAGAATGGCGAGAACGAGATCGCCAAGCCAGGCATGGCCCGCAAGCCGCACCTGAAAGCGCTCCGCCAGAATGGCGGCGCAGCTGACGGCCGAACAGATGAGAATGCCCGGAAGAAGCGGGGCGAGCCAGCGGAGCGAAAACTGGAAGGGATGAGCAAGGGTGCGATGTTGGGCCATGACCAGACCATGCCGCAGCAGCCTGTTTTATTCTATCAAATAATATGGCATATATTATTCGATAAAATCGAATGAAAAACCATGACCTTTGAGCAGCTCCGTATTTTCATAGCCGTAGCCGAACGCGAGCACCTCACAAGGGCTGCGGAAGCCATCGGTCTGACCGCCTCCGCCGTCAGCTCCGCCATCAAAAATCTCGAAGCCTTTTATAATGTCGAACTGTTCCACCGCGTCGGACGCAACATTGAGTTGACTGAAAGCGGCCGGGTTTTTCTGGGTGAAGCAAAGGCGACATTGGCGCGTGTGCGCAATGCGGAACTAATTCTCTCCGAAATGGGCGGGCTGACGCGCGGCGAAATCACCGTCTGCGCCAGCCAGACCATTGCGAGCTACTGGCTGCCGCCGATCCTGATGCAGTTTAAGAAGCTCTATCCCGGTGTCACCGTGCGGCTGGATATCGGTAATACCAAGACCGTGACGCAGGCTGTGCTGGACGGTCTTGCGGAGGTGGGTTTCATTGAAGGCAGGATCGATGAGCCGGCTCTGATGGTGCAGCCGGTGGTGTCTGACAAGCTTCTGGTCGTCACGGGCTCCGCCCACCCCTTTGCCGATGGCCGTTATCTCACCGCGCTGGATATCCTCTACGGCACTTCATGGGTTCTGCGCGAGCAGGGCTCCGGCACCCGCTCCGCCTTCGAGGCGGCGGTGCGGCAGATGGGCGTGGATCCGGGTGAACTCTCGGTCATGCTTGAACTGCCGTCCAACGAGGCGGTGGTGATGGCGGCACGCTCCGGCGGGGCTGCGACGGCGGTTTCAGCCTCAGTGGCATCCCTCTTCCTGCGGCAAGGGCTGCTCGTTCGCGCTGGTATTGATCTGCCCGCCCGCAACTTCGCTTTGTTGCGCCACAAGGAACGCCACACCAGCCGGGCAGCCATGGAGCTGGAACGCCTCAGCCGCGCGGCATCGGAGGATTACAAGGCCGGTCTTGCGGGGTTATAGTAAAGCGCGGGGTGGCAGGCGGCGTTCGCGCGTTCGCCGTTGTATGGGAAAGCTGTCGCAAGTTTCTTCTCCCCGCCGGGGGAAGAAATATGCAGCAAAGTTGCCGGAGGAGCGCCATAGCCGGCGCTCCCCTTCAACAATAGCAATCACTTGCCCCTGGACTTCAGCCAGGCCTTCATCATGGCGATTTCGCCTTCCTGCGCCTTGATCACTTCTTCGGCCAGCTTGCGGATTTCCGGGTCCTTGCCGTATTGCAGTTGGACCTTGGCCATATCGATCGCCCCCTGATGATGCGGGATCATGCCGCGCACGAAATCGACGTCGGCATCGCCACTATAATCGATTGCCATATTGCCATGCATCTTTTTGCTGGCTTCCATGAACGCCTGGGTGGAGGCGCTGTCGCTCATGCTGCCTTTTGACATGTCGTGTCCGGCATGGCCGCCCGCGTCCTGTGCAAAAGCGGGCATGGCGAGAGAGGCCGCAAAAGCGGCGGCGAGCGTAATGGTCTTGATAGACATGGATTATCCTTCCTGTGTCTGACGGATTTTTCGAAAGTCGGTCTGAAAAATCTGTGGTCAGGCGCGGGGAGGCGGTAGCGGCGGCGCGAAAGCCTTGCCGTCAAACATAGTGCCGCGTTGCGGCTTCGCATAGGCGAATGCCATCCGCCCGGCATCGGCAAAGATCATTCGTGGAACCACGATCAGGCAGGCGGCGCAGGAATCCGGATGCGAAGCATCGTTGCCGTGGGGGCAGCAACCGCCCGTTCCCGCTTCATGAGCGGCATTCTCCGCAGGCGTTTGAGAACCGTGACCTTGCGGGTGTGATTGGGTATCTTGATGTTTCATCGGCAAATGCGAGGAAACAACCATGCCTGTCGGCATGCTCATCGCCATCTGCGCCGGCATCGCGCCGTAAAGCAGGCAGGCAAGGAACATCAATGTGCGGACCACATGGGACATGATGTGAAGTTACCGCTGAAATTATGGAATAAGCATGACGATCAGGTAAGTTCGCGTGCAATGACGTGGTGCACGATGCGATAGTCCCCGCTTTCCTCGCCAAGCGGCGCGAGCGGCCATTCCCATGCAGCGGCTGGCGCGGGAAGCTCAATGCCGTGCAGCAGGTCTTCGTGCTGGTGCAGGCTTCCATCCTTGCCGATGACGTCAAAGGCGGTGTCCGTCACGAGGCACACCTTGCAGGGCAGACCGGCCAGCGCATCGAGATGCGTATGAATGAGTTTCGGCAGGAGATCATCAGGCGCAGCCGCTATTTTCTGTCGTTCCAGCCGATGCTGTGCACCCGTACCGATCTGCGACAGCAGGTTGGCCGAGACGACAAAATCGAGATAGGGCACCCGCCGCAGGAAATCGAGCGGTTCCGCCGGTCGGCCGGCTATGAGATCATCGAAGCCGGAAAGATCGCGATTGGCGACGCGGACATTCTTTTTGGCGTTGAGCCGCAACTTCACCTGCACGCTGGCGAGATGTACCAGATCGACCAGAACGACGGTATCGAACATCGCCACCAGCGCCTCATGGGGTACATCCCGCAACAGGCCGGACCCCAGCACCACGGCGGTCCGTCTCTGCTTCAGCTTTCTCGCCGATTGCAGCACGAACTGCCGGCTGTTGTTTTCATGCTCCGCCCAGGCTTTGGCGCAACGATTGGCGCGTGCCCAGAGATTGACGGAATAGCGGATATGCGGCCGGAATTCTTTCGGCGTGACCGCGCGTGTCGCGGCATATTGCAGGGCTTCGAGGATCATGAATGCCTAACGGTAAATTTCGCGGCGATGGCCGATTTCGACCACCAGCACGACGAGCTTATGATCCTGTATATCGCAGATGATGCGATAATCGCCCACCCGGTAACGCCAGAAATTTCCAAGTTCGGAACCTTGCAGGGCGGCACCTGTCTGGCGCGGATTGTCTAGCGCCGCTACTCTCTCTTGAAGGAAAGCGCGGATACGCTGACGGGCCTGCGGATCGATTTTCCGCATCTCTTTCTGGACAAGACTATCGTATTCAATTGTCCAGATCACGCCAGAACTCCTCGGCGCTTATCACCTTTGATTCACCGCGCTGGAGGCGCCGCGTCGCCTCTTCAGCAAGATAGAGATCCTCCATGTCCTCGATATGCTTCTCGATCGCCTCGCGAATGTAATAGGCAGATGTGCGTCCGGTGCGCTCGGAAAGCGCTTTCAGCCGCTCATAGGTCTCATCCGGGAGGCGGATGGCCGTCTGTTTGCTCATCGCTTGCGTCCTTTCCGACTAAAATGGGATACATGCATCCCATATAGCATCGCTTGTCCTTCGCGGCCAGTAAAACCGGAGCCTTTGCGGCTTGCCGCACAGGGCTTCATCCTCTAAAGCATGTCTCCCAAAAGTGCGCAGCGGTTTTGGGATAAAGACATGCGTAAAAACAGAATTTAAAGCGCGGCGCGCTTTAACACCGGCATAATTTCAGGAAAATATCGGATCGGCACCATGAGCGAAAAAGCAAAAAAGCCTCAGAAACTGAAAGCCCGCCTGCCGCGCGGCTTCGTGGACCGCTCGGCTGCCGATATCCATGCCACCAACGAGATGATCGACAAGATCCGCAGGGTTTATGAGCTTTACGGTTTCGACCCGATCGAAACGCCGCAGTTCGAATATACCGATGCGCTCGGCAAGTTCCTACCGGACAGCGATCGTCCGAACGAGGGCGTGTTTTCGTTGCAGGATGACGACGACCAGTGGATGAGCCTGCGCTACGATCTGACGGCGCCGCTCGCACGCCATGTGGCTGAAAACTTCAACGAAATCCAGCTGCCATACCGCACCTATCGCGCCGGTTATGTCTTCCGCAATGAAAAGCCCGGCCCCGGCCGTTTCCGGCAGTTCATGCAGTTCGATGCCGATACGGTGGGTGCATCCGGCGTGCAGGCGGATGCCGAAATGTGCATGATGATGGCAGATACGCTGGAAGCACTCGGCATCAAGCGCGGAGATTACGTTATCCGAGTCAACAACCGCAAGGTGCTCGATGGCGTCATGGAAGCCATCGGTCTCGGTGGCGAGGAAAATGCCGGTCGTCGTTTGAACGTGCTGCGCGCTATTGATAAGCTCGACAAGTTCGGCCCTGAGGGTGTGAAGCTGCTGCTCGGCCCCGGCCGCAAGGACGAGTCCGGTGACTTTACTAAGGGTGCCGGTCTCGGTGACGAGCAGATCGAAAAGGTCCTGTTTTTCGTCGGCATCAAGGATTATGCGGCGAGCGCCGATGATCTGGCGAAACTGGTCGCGGGCACCTCGAAAGGCGAGGAGGGCGTTGATGAACTAAACATCATCGGCGCTCTGGTCTCCAGTGCCGGTTACGATGCGGATCGCATCAAGATCGACCCCTCGGTCGTTCGCGGCCTCGAATATTATACAGGCCCGGTCTATGAGGCCGAGCTCACCTTCGACGTCACCAACGAAAAGGGCGAAAAGGTCGTGTTCGGCTCCGTCGGCGGCGGCGGCCGTTATGACGGCCTCGTCTCCCGCTTCATGGGCCAGCCGGTTCCCGCCACGGGCTTCTCCATCGGCGTTTCTCGCCTGATGACGGCGCTCAAGAACCTCGGTAAGCTCGGCCAGGTGAAGCCGCTCGCACCCGTTCTCATCACCGTCATGGATGGTGATGTGGAGAGTATGAGCCGTTATCAGCGCTTCACCCAGGCGCTGCGGGCCGAAGGCATCCGCGCCGAAATGTATCAGGGCAACTGGAAGAAATTCGGCAACCAGCTGAAATACGCCGACCGCCTCGGTTCCCCCATTGCCATCATTCAGGGCGGTGACGAGCGCGCCGAAGGCGTGGTGCAGATCAAGGACCTGATCGAAGGCAAGCGCCTCTCCGGCGAGATCGAGGACAATGCCAGCTGGCGCGAGGCGCGTGTGGCCCAGGTCAGCGTGCCGGAGGCCGAGCTGGTGGCAAAGGTCC
This sequence comes from Agrobacterium sp. SORGH_AS_0440, assembly GCF_031453135.1. Classification (NCBI taxonomy): domain Bacteria; kingdom Pseudomonadati; phylum Pseudomonadota; class Alphaproteobacteria; order Hyphomicrobiales; family Rhizobiaceae; genus Agrobacterium; species Agrobacterium sp. SORGH_AS_0440. The sequence goes on from NZ_JAVIYR010000002.1 coordinate 629,832, forward strand.
GCGAGATTCTGGAGCATCAGGCAGAGGACGTTCGCCGCGCCGCCGAAGGGCGCTGAAGCCATGGGGATCTTGGCGCTCGACCATGTTCAACTGGCGATGCCGGCTGGCCGTGAAAAAGAGGCGCGGGCTTTTTACGGGAGCCTGCTCGGCTTTGCGGAACAGGCAAAACCGGCCAATCTGGTTGCCCGCGGCGGCTGTTGGTTCAGCCGGGGTTCGATAAAACTGCACCTGGGCATCGAGCAGGATTTCCGACCGGCGAAAAAAGCCCATCCGGCGTTTCTGGTCGATGACTTGGCAGACTTGCGAAAAACACTTGAAACAGCGGGCTGCCATGTGGTTGAGGATGAACCGCTTGAGGGATATCACCGGTTTTATGTCCATGATCCCTTCGGAAACCGCATCGAAATGATGCAGCCGCTCGAACCGTGACGAAAAGTACCGTTCCATGCCCCTGATCGACATGCCGGAGTTTTCCGGAGAGCTACTGGAAGAATTCGCCGCGCGCCGCACGAGTCGCGTGAACACGCCCGTCATCCAGCCTGCGGAACCGTTTCTGGATATGGCTGGCGAGGATTTGCGCCGCCGTATCTTCATGACGGAAAGCGAGACGGGTGAGAGCCTGTGCCTGCGGCCCGAATTCACCATTCCCGTCTGCCTGCGCCATATCGAGACGGCGACCGGCACACCCAAACGTTATTCCTATCTCGGTGAAGTCTTCCGCCAGCGCCGCGAAGGTGCGAACGAATTTTATCAGGCCGGCATCGAGGATCTCGGCGATACCGATATTGCTGCCGCCGATGCGCGTGCCGTCATCGATGCCACCGGGATTCTGCAGCGCCTGCTGCCGGGCCGGGCGCTTGCCGTCACCCTGGGCGATCAACAGGTGTTCGAGGCGGTTGTTGCCGCCCTTGGCCTGCCGCTCGGCTGGCAGAAGCGGCTGGTACAGGCCTTCGGTGACATGGCGCAGCTTGACGCGTTGCTGGAAAGCCTCATGCATCCCAAGCCGATGACCGGGCTGGACGCCCGCGTCGCCGGGCTATTGGCGACCGGGGATGAGGCGGTGCTGGTCGATTATCTCGATACGGTGATGCAGGAAACCGGCTACTCCACCAATGCAAGCCGTTCACCACAGGAAATCGCCCGCCGCCTGAGGGAAAAACTGGCCCTTGCGGCGCACACGTCTACCGGATGACAGTTTTGCGCTGCTGAAGCAGTTCCTCGCTTTGAAGGCGCCTCTGCTGCAAGCCTCGCAGGTTCTGGCCGATTTTGCTGCAAAGGCGAAGCTGAAACTGGACGGGGCGCTTTCCGCTTTCGATAAGCGTGTCGCAGCTCTTTCTAACGCTGGCGTTGACCTCGAAACCGTCACCTATGGCGCGGCATTCGGTCGTCCGCTCGACTATTATACCGGCCTTGTTTTCGAGGTGGTGGAAGCGGGTGGAGATAGTGTTCTCGCCGGTGGCGGCCGTTTCGACCGGCTGCTGACGCTGCTCGGCGCACAGGAAAAAATACCGGCCGTGGGCTTCTCGCTCTGGCTGGATCGCATCGAAACGGTGCGCGGGAGTAAGCCATGATCACCATCGCATTGCCCTCCAAGGGCCGGATGAAGGAAGACTCCTCCGCCGTTCTCGAACGCGCCGGGCTGAAAGTCGCTGCCGTCGGCAATGATCGTTCCTATCGCGGCCGCGTCGAAGGGCGCGACGATATCGAGATCGCCTATCTGTCGGCGTCAGAAATCGCCCGCGAGATCGGCGCCGGCACGGTGGATTTCGGCGTGACCGGGGAGGACCTTGTGCGTGAAGGGCTGACCAATGCCGATGCGCAGGTGGAATTCTGCGCCCGTCTCGGTTTTGGGCATGCCGACGTCGTGGTCGCCGTGCCGGAAATCTGGCTGGATGTGGACAGCATGGCAGATCTGGGTGATGTCGCTTCGGAGTTCCGCGCCCGCCATGGTCGAAGGCTCGCCATCGCCACCAAATACTGGCGGCTGACGCAGCAGTTCTTTTCACGCCAGCACGGCATCCAGCTTTACCGCATCGTCGAAAGCCTCGGTGCCACCGAAGGCGCGCCGGCGGCGGGGCAGGCGGATATCATCGTTGATATCACCTCCACGGGTTCGACGCTGAAAGCCAACCATCTGAAAATTCTCTCCGACGGTATCATCGTGCGTTCGGAAGCCTGCTTTGTCCGCGCCCGCAAACCGGAGCATGACGGCGATGGAAGGATTGAGGAGATAGCGTCGCGCATCAGGGCGGCGGTCTGAGCGTCAAAACACAAAAGCCGCTGGATCGCTCCAGCGGCTTTTTCGTTAGCGGGACGCCTGAATCAAGCGTGAGCCAGAGCGACGCCGCGCTTTGCATCGACGGAATAAGCACCGGGACCGAAGGCGGCGAGCAGGATATAAGCGCCGGCCAGGGTGATGTTTTTCATCAGCATGATGCCGTTCAGCGCATTGATCCAGCCAAGCGCCGGGTCAGGCCAGCCGGGAACGGCAACGGTGCCGCTGTGGAAAACGAGGCCGGTGAAGACGCAGAAGACGGCAAGCGCCCAGGCGGCGATTTTCGTCTGGAAACCGACGAGAATGGCAAGGCCGGTCACGAGTTCGAAGAGGCCTGCGAGATATGCAAGCGCGGTTGCGGCAGGCATGCCGGCACCGGCGATCATGCCGGCCGTACCGGCCGGATCGGTAAGCTTGCCGAAGCCGGCATAGATAAAGATGAAGGATAGCAGAATGCGGGCAATAAGAACGAGAACGTTCTGGCTGCTGGACATGGAAATCTCCGGTAAATGATCGGCGTTTCGCCGGTTGGGGCAATGTCTGGAGATATCAATGACTGAAAATCATTCGCCCATAAAGATGAACAACAGAAGACGAATTGTCTTTATTTTGTGAACGATGGTGAAACTGGAAACAGGATATCAGGCGGCGAAGCGCATGTCTTCGAAACGGGGAAACAGGAACAGTCCCGTGATACGACCGGGCTGGCCATCTTCAAAATTGAAGGATTCACCCATGCAGATGACCGGTTGCCGCAGGGCCGGCAACATCGAGATGCCGGTTGAAAAGCAGAAACGCGAGGGGGCGGAAGAAGCCTGTTCGAATAGTTCCAGCACCCGGGCGTGGTCAGCGCGGTCGTAACAGCGGACGAGGCTGAGCAGGCCGCACTCACCCGGCGGCACCCCATGCATGAAAGATGCGTGTTCGCCGAGCCGGATGACACCGCTCGAAAGCTCACTGCTCCATTCTTCCGAAATGAAGAAACGCGCCAAAGTCCGTGGATCCGGTGTGGTGGGAGCCGCCGCGGGCAAAGCATCGTTGCGTCTTGATATTTCGAACAATTCGCGCCCCCGTATGAACATCGCGCCGGCGCCGCTTTTGAAGCGTTATCGCCGGGTCGAACTTCCACCGCCATCCGCAGTCGGACGTATCTGCCAGGCATCGAAACCCCTTCAATGCTTGCGTCCCGTCGCGGCACCCTTACGGGGGCTGCTTATAGTTTATTTTCTTCTACCTACAACAACCAGTCAGTGAGAAATATAAAAATAATATGTATTTCTTCTTCAAAACCGCGAGACTTGTGAAAAGCCACAACTAAATAGCGTACTTACAGGTCACTTGGCGCCGATATCGAGTCCCGTGGTGATGATGATTCGCAGCAGCGCCACCGCAATATTCCATGAGCCGCAAAAAAACGGCGGGATAAATGCGGCGCTGTTCCAAAACGGGACAATATTTGAGCCCTTCCGCGTGGGCCTTCGAAATTGTGCAACCGGTTGATTTTACGAGGCATCTCTCTGGGAAGTGCCGACGTTCTGCTCAGTCTGGCGTCGAGGTTCACAAACTGCGCTCTTTTCTCTTCGGTCAGGGGACAAGGCCGACCCGACGAGTGCCGTTCATTATCCCGATGACAGGACTGATTAGAAGTCCATGCCGCCCCGTCTGGCGCGCTGGCGACGCCGGACCACTCAAGAGGCATTGGCGGCCAACGAAAAAAGGGCGATCCGAAGACCGCCCATTCATTATTCCGATGACAGAACTGGTTAGAAGTCCATGCCGCCCGTCCGGCGCGCTGGCGACGCCGGACCACTCAAGGGGCATGGGTGGCCAACGAAAAAGGGCGATCCGAAGACCGCCCTTTCATTATTCCGGAGACAGGACTGATTAGAAGTCCCTGCCGCCCGTCCGGCGCGCTGGCGACGCCGGACCACTCAAGGGGCATGGGCGGCCAACGAAAAAGGGCGATCCGAAGACCGCCCTTTCATTATTCCGGTGACAGGACTGATTAGAAGTCCATGCCGCCCATGCCGCCGCCCGGCATTGCCGGCATCGGAGCGTCCTTCTTCGGAAGCTCGGCGATCATGGCTTCGGTGGTGATCAGCAGCGAAGCAACCGAAGCTGCGTTCTGCAGAGCCGTGCGGACAACCTTGACCGGGTCGACGATGCCGAGCTGGATCAGGTCGCCATATTCGCCGGTCTGGGCGTTGTAGCCGTAGTTGTCTTCGTTCTTCTCGAGGATCTTGCCAACAACGATGGAAGCTTCGTCACCAGCGTTGTCTGCAATCTGGCGAACCAGAGCCTGCAGGGCGCGGCGGATGATGTTGATACCAGCTTCCTGGTCGTCGTTTTCGCCCTTGACGGCGATCTTCGTGGACGAACGCAGCAGAGCCACGCCACCACCAGGCACGATGCCTTCCTGAACGGCAGCGCGCGTCGCGTTGAGAGCGTCGTCGATGCGGTCCTTCTTTTCCTTCACTTCGACTTCCGTCGAACCGCCAACGCGGATAACGGCAACGCCGCCAGCGAGCTTGGCAAGGCGTTCCTGCAGCTTTTCGCGGTCGTAGTCGGAGGTGGTTTCTTCGATCTGGGCCTTGATCTGGGCAACACGACCTTCGATGTCGGACTTCTGGCCGGCGCCGTCAACGATCGTGGTGTTTTCCTTGGAGATCGAAACCTTCTTCGACTTGCCGAGCATGTCGAGCGTAACGTTTTCGAGCTTGATGCCGAGGTCTTCGGAAATGACGGTACCACCGGTCAGGATGGCGATGTCTTCCAGCATGGCCTTGCGGCGGTCGCCGAAGCCAGGAGCCTTGACGGCAGCGATCTTGAGGCCGCCACGCAGCTTGTTGACGACGAGCGTTGCAAGAGCTTCGCCTTCGACGTCTTCAGCGATGATGACGAGCGGCTTGCCGGTCTGAACGACAGCTTCGAGAACCGGCAGCATGGCCTGGAGGTTCGAGAGCTTCTTTTCGTGCAGAAGGATGTAGGCGTCTTCGAGGTCCGCAACCATCTTTTCAGGGTTGGTCACGAAGTAGGGCGACAGGTAGCCGCGGTCGAACTGCATGCCTTCGACGACTTCGAGTTCGGTTTCAGCGGTCTTGGCTTCTTCAACGGTGATGACGCCTTCGTTGCCGACCTTCTGCATTGCTTCAGCAATGTCGAGACCGATCTGACGTTCGCCGTTTGCGGAGATCGTGCCGACCTGCGCAACTTCTTCAGAGGTGTTGATCTTCTTGGCCTTGGCCTGAAGGTCCTTGACGACTTCAGCAACGGCCAGATCGATACCGCGCTTCAGGTCCATCGGGTTCATACCGGCAGCAACTGCCTTGGAACCTTCGCGAACGATGGCCTGGGCCAGAACGGTCGCGGTGGTGGTGCCGTCACCGGCGATGTCGTTGGTCTTGGAGGCAACTTCGCGAACGAGCTGTGCGCCCATGTTCTCGAACTTGTCTTCCAGTTCGATTTCCTTGGCGACCGAAACGCCGTCCTTGGTGATGCGCGGAGCGCCGAAGGACTTGTCGATAACGACGTTACGACCCTTCGGGCCGAGGGTTACCTTCACTGCATCAGCAAGAACGTCGACGCCCTTGAGCATCTTTTCGCGTGCTGTGCGGCCGAATTTTACTTCTTTGGCTGCCATTTTCAAAACTCCTGGTTTCGAATGGCCGGACGGGGTCCGGCTTGAAATTTAAGGAAGGATGGGGTGGCCGAAATCAGCCGATGATGCCCATGATGTCGGCTTCCTTCATGATCAGAAGGTCTTCGCCGTTGAGCTTGACTTCGGTGCCCGACCACTTGCCGAACAGAACGCGATCGCCAACCTTGACGTCGAGAGCGACGACCTTGCCGGCTTCGTCACGTGCGCCGGAACCGACGGCGACGATTTCGCCTTCCTGCGGCTTTTCCTTGGCGGTGTCGGGAATGATGATGCCGCCCTTGGTCTTTTCTTCGGACTCAACGCGACGAACAACGACGCGATCGTGAAGCGGGCGGAAATTGGTGCTTGTCATTGTCTAATCCCTCGATCAAATGACTGCGCGAGCTTTTGGAACTCGCCTGATGGGTGTTAGCACTCTCGTTTATCGAGTGCCAGCGGAACCGAGATAAGGAGGGCTTCTTCCGGAGTCAAGAACGCCCTGTCTGAAAAATTTCATGGCTTATGGTTACCAGCGTTCCATGACAGGAATTTCTATGTCTGCGCGATGCTATGAAGCTTCACATCGGGAGGCTGGAAGGCTCGAAAAGCGCGCTGCTGTCTTCCTCAGGCTTGTCCCGTGAATATGATCTGACAACGCATTGATTTTCGTGACGGGTTTGGATGCGCGGGATAAGTCTGAGGATGACGTCGAGTGTGACGCGCCATTCCGTTCAGTCCGAAGCCCGGACCGGCGGCGCTTTTTTCCTTGCCATCGGCGTCCCGCTTTGCGATGTGACGCACACACTCTTCTCGCATCCGGAAAGCATCTCATGGCCCACCGCATTCAAACTCTCGGCGAAATCACTGATGGGTTCGACGTTATCCTGTCGGATGTCTGGGGCGTGCTGCACAATGGCGTCAGCGCCTTTCCGGACGCGGCCATTGCCCTGAGAAGCGCGCGCGAAGCCGGCAAGACCGTGGTTCTCATCACCAATTCACCGCGTCCCGCGCCCGGCGTCATCGCCCAGCTGCGTGTGCTCGGCGTGCCCGACGAGGCCTATGACCGCATCGTCACCTCGGGCGATGTAACGCGTGGCCTGATCGCGGAAGGCCCCAGAAAAGTCTTCCTGCTGGGACCGCAGCGAGACATGCCGCTGTTGGAGGGTCTCGATGTCGAGGTGGTTGGCGAGGCCGACGCGGACTCCGTGGTCTGCACCGGCTTCTTCGACGACGAGACGGAGACGCCGGAGGACTATACCGAAATGCTTAAGGGCTTTATTGCCCGCAACGTGCCGATGATCTGCGCCAACCCGGATCTGGTGGTGGAGCGCGGCGAGCGCATCATTCCCTGCGCCGGCGCCATGGCCGCCTATTACGAACAGCTTGGCGGCGAGGTTCGCATCGCCGGAAAGCCGCATGCGCCGATCTATGAGGCGTGCCTTGCAGCGGCCAAGGAAGTGCGCGGCGCCTTCGCCAAGGATCGCGTTCTCGCCATCGGTGACGGCATGCCGACGGATGTGAAGGGCGCGATTGCGAGCGGTCTCAACCTTCTTTATATCAGCGGCGGTATTCACGTCGCCGAATATACGCTGAACGGCCAGACGGACGAGGCGCTTCTCAATGCCTATCTCAAGGGGCAGGGCGCTTCACCCGGCTGGTGGATGCCCCGACTTGCCTGAGGACGCATTTCTACGTCTCGCCTCGGGAATAGCTGGCGCTGGAATGGATCGACTGTCATGACCGTCTTTCACCGCAATGAAAAAAAAAGAGCCGCTGCCCGAAGCTCTTCGTGGCGGCGTCGTCGCTATCGGCAATTTCGATGGCGTGCATCGCGGCCACCGGGCCGTGCTGGATCGCGCGCTGGAACTGGCGGAAGCCCGCGGCGTCCCCGCGCTGGTGCTGACCTTCGAGCCGCATCCCCGTTCCGTGTTCAGGCCCGATACGCCGGTCTTTCGCCTCACGCCTGCGCCATTGAAGGCGCGCATCCTTGAGGCCATCGGTTTCCGCTCGGTCATCGAATATCCGTTCGACCGCGAGTTTTCGCAGCGCTCGGCGGAAGAGTTCGTCCAGTCCATCCTGATTGACTGGCTGCATGCGAGCGCCGTCGTCACCGGTTTCGATTTCCATTTCGGCAAGGGCCGGGAAGGTGGGCCGGCATTCCTGATGGAAGCCGGAAAACGCCATGGCTTCGATGTGACGCTAGTGGACGCTTTCCGCGACGAGGGCGCGGATGTCGTCTCTTCCAGCCGGATACGCTCGCTTCTGTGCGAGGGTGATGTGGCGGGCGCCGCAGGCCTGCTTGGTTACCGTTTCACGGTGGAAAGCGAAGTCATCGGCGGCCAGAAGCTTGGCCGCACGCTGGGTTACCCCACCGCCAACATGGCGCTGGCGCCGGAAACGGAACTGAAGGCCGGCATCTATGCCGTCCGCTTCCGCCGACCCGATGGCTCGATCCGCGACGGCGTGGCGAGCTTCGGTTATCGCCCGACGGTCACGGACAACGGCGCGGCGCTGCTCGAAACATTCGTCTTCGATTTCTCCGGTGATCTTTATGGCGAGGTCTGTTCGGTCTCTTTCTTCGGGCATCTGCGCGATGAGTTGAAATTCGATGGTCTCGATCCGCTCGTGGCGCAGATCAAGCGGGATGAAGAAGAGGCGAGGGCGATGCTGTCGGGTGTGCAGCCGCTGAGCGAAGTGGATGCGAAGATCGCGTTTTGAGCAGGCTGTGGGGCATGTCCTTATTCGCCCGCCCCTTGCCGTCGCTTTTCTCTTCCTTTTTACCGGAAAACCGCATAAACAACCGGCCATGTCCCAATACCGGTTGAAATTTGCAGTTCAGATTGGCCGAATTATTGGCCCGGCCTTCCGCCCGCTCTGAGAGAGCCGGAAGGTCCGGGATTTTGGCGCTTCTGTGACAGACGGACGTGGCGCTTTCCGAATTTGCCCTCTTTGCAATTGATATGGCGCGGCCCGCACGGCGCGCAACAACGGTATGATCATGAGCGACACCGCAGAAAAACTGGACTACTCCACCACCCTCTATCTTCCGCAGACGGATTTTCCGATGCGCGCCGGCCTGCCGCAGAAAGAACCGGAAACGGTGAAGCGCTGGCAGGAAATGGGTCTCTACAAGAAGCTGCGCGCCTCGGCCGCCGGCCGCGAGAAATTCGTGCTGCATGACGGCCCGCCCTATGCCAACGGCAACATCCATATCGGCCATGCGCTGAACAAGATCCTGAAGGACGTCATCACCCGCTCGTTCCAGATGCGCGGTTACGACGCCAATTACGTGCCCGGCTGGGATTGCCATGGCCTGCCGATCGAATGGAAGATCGAGGAAGCCTACCGCGCCAAGGGCAAGAACAAGGACGAGGTTCCGGTCAACGAATTCCGCAAGGAGTGCCGTGAGTTTGCGGCCGGCTGGATCAAGGTCCAGTCGGAGGAGTTCAAGCGCCTCGGCATCGAGGGTGACTTCGAAAACCCCTACACGACGATGAATTTCCACGCGGAAGCCCGCATCGCCGGCGAACTTTTGAAGATCGCCAAGAGCGGCCAGCTCTACCGCGGTTCCAAGCCGATCATGTGGTCGGTCGTGGAGCGCACGGCGCTGGCGGAAGCGGAAGTCGAATATCATGACGTCGAGAGCGACACGATCTGGGTGAAGTTCCCGGTCGTTGAAGGCTCTGCCGAGCTTGATGGCGCTTCCATCGTCATCTGGACGACCACGCCGTGGACGATCCCCGGCAACCGCGCCATCTCGTTTTCGTCACGCATCGCCTATGGCCTTTATGAGGTCACGGCGGCGGCCAATGATTTCGGACCGCAGCCGGGCGAAAAGCTCGTCTTCGCAGACAAGCTGGCAGCCGAATGCTTTGCCAAGGCGAAGCTCGAATTCAAACGCCTGCGCGATGTGAAGGCGGAGGAGCTCGCCGCTGTTACCTGCGCCCACCCGCTGGCATCGCTGGGTTACACCTTCCCTGTTCCGGTTCTCGATGGCGATCACGTCACCGACGATGCAGGTACCGGCTTCGTGCACACAGCCCCCGGCCATGGCCGCGAGGACTTTGACGCGTGGATGGCGCAGGCGCGCGATCTGGAAGCGCGCGGCATCTCGTCCAAGATCCCGTTCACGGTCGGCGATGACGGTTTCTACACCGAAGACGCCCCCGGTTTCGGCCCGTCGGCCGAAGGCGGTGCCGCCCGTGTCATGGACGATAACGGCAAGAAGGGTGACGCCAATGACCGAGTCATCAAGGCGCTGATCGCGGAAAACAACCTGTTTGCCCGCGGCCGTCTGAAGCACAGCTATCCGCATAGCTGGCGCTCCAAGAAGCCTGTCATCTTCCGCAACACGCCGCAATGGTTCGTCTATATGGACAAGGAACTGGGCGACGGCACGACGCTGCGCTCCCGTTCGCTTTCCGCCATCGACCAGACCCGCTTCGTGCCGGCTTCCGGCCAGAACCGCCTGCGCGCCATGATCGAAGGCCGCCCGGACTGGGTTCTGTCGCGCCAGCGCAGCTGGGGCGTGCCGATCGCCGTCTTCGCCGACGAGAAAGGTGAAGTTCTGATCGACGAAGCCGTCAACGCCCGCATCCTCGAGGCTTTCGAGGCCGAAGGCGCGGACGCCTGGTTCGCCGAAGGCGCCAAGGAACGCTTCCTTGGCAATGACCACGACCATGCCAAGTGGCAGCAGGTCATGGACATCCTCGACGTCTGGTTCGACAGCGGCTGCACTCACACCTTCACGCTGGAAGACCGCCCGGACTTGAAGTGGCCGGCGGATGTCTATCTCGAAGGCTCCGACCAGCATCGCGGCTGGTTCCATTCGTCGCTGCTCGAAAGCTGCGCGACGCGCGGCCGTGCGCCTTACAATGCCGTTGTGACCCACGGTTTCACCATGGACGAGCAGGGGCGTAAACAGTCGAAGTCGCTCGGCAACGTGGTTGCTCCGCAGGAAGTCATGAGCCAGTCGGGTGCCGACATCCTGCGCCTGTGGGTGATGACCACGGATTACTGGGAAGACCAGCGCCTCGGCAAGGCCATCATCCAGACCAATGTCGATGCCTATCGCAAGCTGCGCAACACCATCCGCTGGATGCTCGGTACGCTCGCCCATTACAAGGGTGAGGAGATCGCCTATGACGATCTGCCGGAGCTGGAAAAGCTGGTGCTGCACCGCCTGTCCGAACTGGATGGCGTTGTTCGCGAAGGTTATGACGGCTTCGAGTTCAAGAAGATCACCCGTGCGCTGATCGACTTTGCCAATGTCGAGCTTTCGGCCTTCTATTTCGACGTCCGCAAGGACACGCTGTATTGCGACGCGCCGTCGTCACTGAAGCGTCGCGCGGCCCTGTCGGTCATCGCCAAGCTGTTCGATTGCCTGGTGACGTGGCTTGCCCCCATGCTGCCCTTCACCACGGAAGAAGCATGGCTGTCGCGCTACCCGGATGCGGAGTCTGTGCATCTCGCCCAGTTCCCGGAAATCCCGGCAAACTGGAAGAATGATGCGCTGGAAGCGAAGTGGGAGAAAATCCGCAAGGTCCGCACCGTCGTGACGGGCGCGCTTGAAGTCGAGCGCCGTGAAAAGCGCATCGGTTCTTCGCTGGAAGCGGCTCCGGTCGTCCACATCGCCGACGCCGATCTTCTGGCCGCGCTGAAGGATCAGGACTTCGCCGAAATCTGCATCACCTCGGCCATCACGGTTGTGGGTGACGAAGGCCCTGCCGACGGTTTCCGCCTGCCGGAAGTTCCGAAGGTCGTGGTCGAGCAGAAGCTCGCGGAAGGTGAAAAATGCGCGCGTTCGTGGCGCATCACCACCGATGTCGGCTCCGATCCGGATTATCCCGATGTATCGGCGCGCGATGCGGCCGCCCTGCGCGAGCTTGCGGCCCTGGCATAATGAAAATGGCCGGATGAATTGCGCTTTGCCTCTTCATCCGGTACACCTGCCTGAAAATGGCCGGATTTACAGGGCAATGCGGGCTGCCGCCTGCCGAAAGACGATGTCTGGCGAAGTGGGACGGACGGCTGGAAGGGTTTCAATGAAGACGATGCAGGGTAATGCGCAGGGTTTGGGCATGTTTCGCACGGTGGTTGGCGTCACGACGATAGGCGTGCTGCTCGGCGCGTGCACGAGCCCGACCTACGGTACGGGCAAGACGGCAGCCGAACAGCTTGTCGACGATCTCGGCAACGCAACCTCGATCACCGGCGACCAGACCAAGCGCAACCTGAAATATGGTCCTCGCCCGGGCCTCGTCGTTCCCGCCCAGGCCCGTGCCGAGCAGCTGGCTCAGCCGCAGCAGAACATGGCGAGCCGCGAAAACAACCCGCAATGGGTCGAATCGCCGGAAGAAACCCGCGAACGCCTGCGCGATGAGGCGGATGCCAACAAGAACAACCCGCATTATCGTTCGCCGCTGCTCGCCGGCAACGGCACCGCCGGTCAGATGACGGAAAGCCAGAAGTGGGAAGCCTTCCGCAAGGCCAAGGCCGAAGCCCAGGGCGGCTCTGTGGTCAACGCCCAGCGCAAGTTCCTCACCGATCCGCCGGCCGAATATCGCAGCGTTCCGCAGGATCAGCTGACCGATCTCGGCGAGCCGGAGCAGAAAAAGGAAAAGCGCCGCAAGAAAGAAGCGGCAATGGCCGGCACCGGCAAGAGCTGGTGGAACCCCTTCCAGTAATGGCGAATGGTTGATGGCTGGCGGGAAGGCTTACGCCTCCCGCGAGTCGCTCAGTCGTCGAGACGTTTCCCGCGGAAAAATTGCCGCAGGATGTCAGCACTTTCACTCTCCGCCAGTCCCGAATAAACATCCGGCGCATGATGGCATGTCGGCTGGCTGAAGAACCGCACGCCACTCTCCACTGCACCGCCCTTCGGGTCTTGCGCGCCATAATAGAGCCGACGGATACGGGCAAATGAAATTGCCGCCGCGCACATGGTGCAAGGCTCCAGTGTCACATAGAGATCGGCACCGGGCAGGCGTTCCTGTCCCAGCGCCTCGCAGGCCATACGGATCACGGCGATTTCAGCATGCGCCGTCACATCGTTCAATTCACGGGTGCGGTTGCCGGAACGGGCGATGACGCGACCGTCCAGTACCAGTACGGCGCCGATTGGAACCTCCTGCCGCTCGCCGGCGGCACGGGCTTCCCAAAGCGCCAGCTCCATGAAATGCGTCCTTTCGGCCATTGCGTTTCAATTTCCTCTTAACCCTTGTGCTTGGACCTGATAGGACAGCCCAAACAACAGGCAAACAGCAAATGACTTTTAAAGACAAGCCGAAGCGTGACGGCGGCAAGACATTTAGCCGAGACAGGAAGCCGAAAGGCCCCGGCAAACCCGCAGCCGAGCGCGAAAAGAAACCTGCCGAGGCAAAGGCCGCCCCGGTGCCTGAAACCGTTGGCGCCTCGAAGCCCGAGCGCATTTCCAAGATCATGGCGCGCGCCGGCGTGGCTTCGCGCCGCGATGTCGAGCGCATGATCATGGAGGGCCGCGTGTCGCTGAACGGCGTCAAGCTGGATACGCCTGTCGTCAACGCCACGCTGTCGGACAAGATCGAAGTGGATGGCATGCCGATTCGCGGCGCCGAGCGCACGCGGCTGTGGCTTTATCACAAGCCCGCCGGTCTGGTGACCACCAATTCCGACCCGGAAGGCCGCCCGACCGTTTTCGACAATCTGCCGAGCGACCTGCCGCGCGTCCTCTCCATCGGCCGCCTCGACATCAATACCGAAGGCTTGCTGCTGCTTACCAATGATGGCGGTCTTTCCCGCGTTCTGGAATTGCCGACCACCGGCTGGCTGCGCCGTTACCGCGTGCGCGCCCATGGTGAGGTGGATCAGGCGGCGCTCGACAAGCTGAAGGAAGGCATCGCCGTCGATGGCGTGCTCTACGGCGCGATCGACGCCACGCTTGACCGTACCCAGGGCCACAACGTCTGGATCAGCATGGGCCTGCGCGAAGGCAAGAACCGCGAGATCAAGAACGTGCTCGGCGCGCTCGGCCTCGAGGTCAACCGTCTGATCCGCGTTTCCTACGGTCCGTTCCAGCTGGGTGATCTGCCCGAAGGCAAGGTGCTGGAAGTGCGTGGCCGGATGCTGCGCGACCAGCTCGGCCCGCGCCTGATCGAACAGGCGGGCGCCAATTTCGATGCGCCGATCTACAATGCCCCCGTTGAGGACGCGGAAGACAACGCGCCGAAGCGGCCCGCGAAGGCCGAATGGGCAAAGAGCGATGCGCCGGAAGGCAAGCCACGCTTCGAAAAAGGCGGCAAGTCCGAGGACCGCCGTGAAAAGGCGCTTGGCCGCCTCGACACCAAGCGGGGCGACAAGCCCGCCGGCAAGTTCGGCTCCAAGCCTGCCGGCAAGTTCGGCGCCAAGGGCCGCACCGAGGACGAGGGTGACGACCGCCGCCCCCGCCAGCCTGCCGGCACAAGCCGCACGGCCAATGTCTGGATGGCGCCTGGTGCGAAGCCGACCCGTGACGGCAAGGAACGCAAGTCTTCGGCCCGTGCTGAGGCGGAAAGCCTGTTCAAGAAGCCTTCTGCGCAGGACGAAGCCCGCCGCAGCCTCGTGCGCCATGCCGATGAAGACGGTGAGTGGATTCGTTCCGAACCCACCCGCGACGATGACCGCGGGCAGGGCCGTGGCGATCGCTCCGCACGTGGCGAGAAGAATTTTGGCGATCGTGGCGGACGCGGCGGCAAGTCGTTCGGCGATCGGCCGTTCCGCGACCGTCCCCGTGAAGATGGCGACCGCCCGCGTGGTGCCAAGCCGTTTGGTGACCGTCCGGCCCGGGGCGACAAACCCTTTGGCGACCGGCCCTTCCGTGACCGCCCGCGCGAAGACGGTGACCGTCCGCGCAGCGACCGCCCACGTGGCGAAAAGAGTTTCGGCGATCGCACCGCCCGGGGGGAAAGACCCGCTGGTGACCGTCCGTTCCGAGACAGACCCCGTGACGACGGTGATCGCGCCCGCGGCGAGCGGCCAGCGGGTGACAAGCCCCGCGGCGGCAAGCCGGGCGGCAAACCCGGCTTTGGCAAGCCGTCCTTCGGAAAATCGGGCGAGCGTGGCGAACGTTCGGGGTTTTCCGGAAAAGGCGCTGGCGGCAAGGGCCCCGGCGGTAATAAGCCGGGCGGCAAGGGCCCGGGTGGCAAACCTTCTGGAGGCAGGGGAATGACACGTAATGCGGATCGTAGGCGGTGAGTTCCGCGGCCGGACCTTGGCCGCGCCGAAAACAAATTCCATTCGTCCGACCATCGACAGGACGCGGGAAAGCCTCTTCAACATTCTGAGCCATGCCTATCCGGAAAGTCTGGATGGCACGCGCGTTCTGGACGTTTTCGCCGGAACCGGTGCGGTCGGGCTGGAGGCGCTTTCGCGCGGCTGTCGTGTGGCGCTTTTCGTCGAAAACGGCGTCGAGGGCAGGGGGCTGCTTTGGGAAAATATCGATGCGCTGGGTCTGCATGGCCGCGCCCGCATCTTGCGGCGTGATGCCACCAAGCTCGGTGGCGTCAACAATATCGAGCCGTTCGATCTTCTTTTCGCCGATCCGCCTTATGGCTATGGCCATGGCGAAAAGGCTTTCGCGGCTGCCCATAGTGGCGGTTGGCTCAACGCCGGCGCGCTTGCCATTCTGGAAGAGCGCGGCGATGTGACGGTCAATGTCGATCCGGCGTTCAAGCTGCTTGAAAGCCGTATCTTCGGCGACACGAAGATGCATTTCTACCGCTACGAGCCCTGACGGGGAGTGCCCCGTCACGCCACGGTCTTGTCTTGTTTGCCGGATAGGCAGACCCCTTCACCGTGGTAACCAGTTTTGGGTGTTTCGCATGGATCAGGCTGGGAACGAAAGCGTCACGATCGTCCGCGCCGGAGAAGAAGTTCTCGAAGGCGATGGTGCGGGCAATCATGAGCCGACATTCGGACTGGCGCTCGGCGGCGGCGGCGCACGCGGCATCTGCCATATCAACGTTATCGAGGCTTTCGACGAACTCGGCATCCGGCCCGTGGCAATTTCCGGTTCGTCCATCGGCTCCATCATCGGCGCGGGCATGGCGGCCGGCATGTCTGGCCGCGAAATCCGCGAATACACGCTGGAACTCATGGGACGCAAAGGTTCGGTCGCCAACCGGCTCTGGAGCCTCGGCCCGGCATCGATGCGCCATGCGGTGGACGGTTTTCGTCTCGGCCAGTTCAATCTCGAACTCATTCTCCACGCCTTGATGCCACAGGCGCTGCCGAAGGATTTTTCCGAACTCGCCATTCCGCTCAAAGTGATAACCACGGATTATTACGCCCAGACCGAAGTGGTGGTCGAGAGCGGCGAGATCATCCAGGCGCTGGCGGCTTCCGCCGCCATTCCGGCGCTGTTCATGCCTGTTCGTATCGATGGCCGCATCATGATCGATGGCGGTATCTTCAATCCGGTTCCCTATGAACATTTGCTGGATCACGCCGATATCGTTATCGGCGTCGATGTCGTCGGTGGCCCGGAAGGGGATGGAACCACCATGCCCAGCCGATTGGAAAGCCTGTTCGGCGCCAGCCAGCTGATGATGCAGGCGGCGATTGCCCTGAAGCTCAGACTGCGCCCGCCACACATTTTCCTACGCCCTCCGGTTCACCGTTTCGGCGTGCTGGACTTCCTGAAGTCGGAAGAGGTGCTGAACGCGTCGTCCGGCATCAAGGACGATCTCAAACGGCAGATCGAGCTGCAGGTGGAGCTGTTTCATCGCGGGCACGGCGTGGAGGCTTAAGCAGCAATCCCTGAGTATTCGCTAGGAACGAGCGGGTACCACGCATTTCTTCTCCCCGCCGGGGAGAAGGTGGCCCGAAGGGTCGGATGAGGGGGCAACGCCAGCGATTGACAGAACCCTTGCCCCCTCATCCCGCTGCCGCGGACTTCTGCCCGGCGGGGAGAAGAGACAAGTGGCGCTATCCCAGCCACTACGAAGAACGCATTTCACAACGACACCTCCGTCTCGCTGTCCTCCATATCCTCTTCTTCCTCCCGCTTTTCCGCCTTGTTCTTCGGCTTCATCAGCGGTTCCGGCTTCACCTCGCGTACCGGCTTGTTGTGCAGCATCTGCCGGCCGGCGGCGAGGCCTTCCACGGCTTGCAACTGCAGTCGCTCCTCATCGCGTTCGCGAATGTCGTCGGCAATCGCCAGAGCCCTGTCGCCATCCATATCGAGCCCCTCGAGAATGCGCCTGCCAAACAGCAGGCCGGATTCCAGCGTTTCGCGGAGCTCATATTCCACGCCCTTCTTTCTAAGGTCGATCGAATGAATGCGGTCATAGGAGCGGGCATAGATGCGCACGCTTGGAAATTCCGACTGGATCATGTCGATGATACGGTCGGTGACTTCCTTCTTGTGGGTGCAGACAGCCACCAGATCGGCCCGTTCGATGCCGGCGGCGATCAGCACGTCCTTGCGGGTGCCATCACCGAAAAAGATACGGAAACCGAAACGGGCGGCCTGACGCACGCGATCGGCGGAACTGTCGATCACGGTCACGTCGCGCCCGCCGGCGAGAAGGATTTGCGAGGCGATCTGACCGAAACGGGAAAAGCCGATCATCAGCACATCCGCGCCGGCTCCGTCGAAATCCTCTTCCAGCTTGTCTTCTTCCGCATCCTCCGCCGTCAGCCGGCGTGAAATCACCGCAAGAAGCGGCGTCAGCGCCATGGAGAGCGTAACGACGGCAACGAGGATCGAGGCCGTTGCCTGCGGAAACAGCCCCGAGGCGGCAGCCGTGGTGAAAAGCACGAAACCAAATTCGCCGCCCTGCGCCAGAAGCAGCGCGATGCGGCTCGATGCATAACGCGATGAGCCTGCGATGCGGCAGAGGCCATAGATCAGCGCCGCCTTCACCGCCATCATGACAGGCACGGCGATCAGGATAAGCACGATGTTCTCATAAACGATATGGACGTGCAGCGACATGCCGACGGCCATGAAGAACAATGCCAGGAACAACCCGCGAAACGGCTCTATATCGGCCTCCAGCTCATGCCGATAGGAGGATTCCGACAGCATCAACCCCGCCAGCAACGCGCCCATGCCCATCGACAGGCCGACCGCCTCCATGATCGCGGCGGCGCCGATGACGACGAAGAGGGCGGCGGCGATCATCACCTCCCGCGCGCCGGTGCGGGCGATGATCTGGAACATGGGGGTGAGAAGATACCGCCCGGCAAGGATCATTCCGGCCACCGCGACGACGGAGGCGATGAGATCGGACACCATGGAGTCCGTCGGCACATCGGGCCGGTTGGAAAGAATGGTGACAAGGGCAAGAAGCGGCACGATGGCGAGATCCTGAAACAGCAGGATCGAGAAGGACCGGTTGCCGTGCCTTGTATTCATGTCGCCGTCATCGGCAAGGATCTGCAGTGCAAAGGCGGTGGAGGAAAGCGCAAGGCCGAAACCTGCGACGAGGCTGCCGCGCCAGTCGATCAGCCCCGCCCACCATACAATCGCCGCAAGCACACTGCCCGTCACCAGTACTTGCGCCAGCCCCAGCCCTAAAATATCGCGCCGCATCTGCCAGATGCGCGACGGCTTGAGTTCCAGCCCGATGATGAAGAGCAGGAAAACGACGCCGAGTTCCGAGACGTTGAAGATGTCCTTCGCATCGGTGACCAGATGCAGGAACGGCCCGATGACGATGCCGGCCACCAGATACCCGAGCACGGTGCCAAGTCCGAGTTTGCGGAAAACGGAGGCCGCAATGACCGCGCCGGCCAGAAGCAGCAAGGGTTCGGAAAAGAGAGCGTCGTGCTCGGTCATGCGGGCGAACTTTCGAATAGGGTGGCGATGGCGCCCTCTGGACGGAGAAAGCGACGTTTCGCCCTTGATGCGGGGTTGCTGGCACAATAAATGGAACAGGAATGAAAGGCCAACTCATGTCCTCAGAAATAGATTCTTCCAAACTTCTCGAGCGCGCCAGCCAGCTTGTCGATCTTGCCCGGGCCGCCGGCGCGGATGAGGCGGATGCTGTTGTCGTGCGTTCGCGCTCACAATCGGTCGGCGTGCGGCTCGGCAAGGTGGAAAGCACCGAATCCTCCGAAAGCGACGATTTTTCCCTGCGTGTCTTCGTTGGCCGCCGGGTGGCAAGCGTTTCGGCCAATCCCGGCTTCGATCTGAAGACCTTGGCGGAAAGGGCAGTGGCCATGGCGAAGGTTTCGCCGGAAGACCCCTTTGCCTGCCTTGCGGACAAGGAACGGCTGGCAACTTCCTATGACGATCTCGAGCTTTTCGATGCAACGGACGTGTCTGCGGATCAATTGCGCGAGGCGGCCCTTGCTTCGGAAGAGGCGGCGCTGGCGGTCAAGGGCGTCAGCAATTCCTCGGGTGCTGGCGCGTCGAGCGGCATGGGCGGGCTCGTGCTGGTCACCTCGCATGGCTTTGCCGGCAGCTATATGGGCAGCCGTTTCAGCCGTTCCGTCAGTGTCATCGCCGGCGAAGGCACGAAGATGGAGCGCGACTACGATTTCGACAGCCGCCTTTATTATGCAGATCTCGATGCCGCCGAAGAGATAGGCCGTCGCGCCGGTGAAAAAGTCGTGCGCCGCGTCGGTCCGCGCCAGGTCGATACCGGCAGCAATATCACGGTGGTGTTTGATCCACGCATCGCCCGCGGCTTCGTCGGTGCGATTGCAGGCGCGATCAACGGCGCTTCCGTTGCCCGTAAGACCAGCTTCCTGCGCGACAAGATGGGCCAGCAGGTGCTGAAAAATGGCCTGTACCTCACCGACGATCCTCAGATCGTGCGTGGCCCTTCCTCTCGTCCTTTCGATGGCGAAGGTGTTCGCGGCGAAAAGATGACGATGATTGAGGATGGCGTTTTGAAGCACTGGTTCCTCTCCACCTCCGCGGCACGGGAACTCGGCCTGGAAACCAACGGCCGCGGCGTGCGTGGCGGCACTTCGGTCTCGCCGGCCTCCACCAACCTTGCTCTGGAGCCGGGCGATCTCTCGCCGGAGGACCTGCTGGGGCAGGTCGGGTCGGGCTTTTACGTCACCGAGCTGATCGGCCACGGTGCCAACATGATCACTGGTGAATATAGTTGCGGCGCGAGCGGTTTCTGGATCGAGAACGGCGAAAAGACCTTTCCGGTTTCCGAGGTCACGATTGCCTCGAACCTGAAGGACATGTTCATGCGGATCACGCCAGCCAATGATATTGATCGCAAATACGGCATCGCGGCCCCGACGCTCGCCATCGAAGGCATGACGATCGCAGGCAAGTGAGGCGACCTGCGGGGTTTTCGCTGGCGCTTCATATGCAAGTGCGAACAGAAAAACGGGCGCGCCATCTGAGGCGCGCGGAAAAGACGGCAAGATGAACGACATGGATGAGGCCCGCTGGGCCTCCGATCTGAGGCTGGTCCTCGAAGCCGCCCGCAAGGCGGGCGAGACAGCCCTCGGTTTCTTCCGCAAGGATCCCGAGGTCTGGTGGAAGAATGGCGGGCTTTCGCCGGTCAGCGCGGCCGATTACGCCGCAAATGAAATCCTCGAAACCATTCTGCGCTCCGCCCGGCCGGATTATGGCTGGCTTTCCGAAGAGACGGATGACGATACGGACAGGCTTTCCCGTTCCACCGTCTTTGTGGTCGATCCCATCGACGGCACCCGCGCCTTCATTGGCGGCAGGGATACCTGGTGCATCAGCGTTGCCGTGGTGCATGAAGGGCGACCGGTGGTGGGCGTGCTCGTCGCACCGGCGCTGTCGGAGGAATTTACCGCGATAGAGGGTGGCGTGGCGTTAAAAAACGGAAGCCCCATCTCCGCAAGCGGCGGCAATACCGGCACCTTCCATCTCGCCGCCGCGGCAGAGGCGATCACGCATCTGCCGGAAACGATGCGCAACAATGTCGAGCGTGTCCCGCATGTGCCGTCGCTGGCCTACCGGCTGGCGATGGTGGCGGATGGTCGTATCGACGGTACGCTGGTCATGCCCAACTCACACGAGTGGGACCTGGCCGCGGCGGATCTCATTCTCGAACGCTCCGGCGGCCGGCTTGCCGGTCTGGATGGCAAACCTCTGATGTATAATCGCCGCCGGGTGAACCACCCCGCATTGTGCGCCGCAGCAAATTATGCGCTGCCTGCACTTTTGAAAGCGTTTTCACATCCGTCTGGCAGTTGACGTTTGGCGGGAAATCCCGCAGATGAAGGCCTCTCTCAGAGTTCAAGAAAGAGATAAGACATGACGGAAACTGGCAAACCGAAACAGCTGCTGCACCTCGTCTTCGGCGGCGAACTGGAAAACCTTCAGGATGTTCAGTTCCGGGATTTGAGCGCGCTCGACATCGTCGGCATCTATCCAGATTACGCCTCCGCGCTCACGGCTTGGAAGTCGAAGGCACAGATGACTGTCGATAACGCCCATATGCGTTATTTTATCGTGCATATGCACCGTCTTCTCAATCCTGACGACAAAATTTGAGTCCCTTTGCCCTTGCGTTGTAATACTATTGGATGAAAGCCCGCTTTCCCGTGATTCCTGCGCGAGCGGCGCGGCCCGGGAATGCCGTTACGAGAAAATGTGATCGCGCTTTCGTTTCCGATGACAAAAAATGACGCAATTTGAGAAGAAGTAGGCGGCGATAACAACCAGAACAGGGGCAGGGCATTGCGCGGAATGATCAAGGGCAGACTGTCATGAGCAGCCGTATCGCACGTTTCGCTCTTTCCGGTTACCGCATTGCCGGTATCGCCGCTTACCCGTTTGCCAAGCCCTATCTTTCCTATCGGGCCGCCAAGGGCAAGGAAGACAAACGCCGCCGGCTCGAACGTTTCGGTTATGCGAGTGCCGAGCGCCCGCGCGGGCCGCTCGTCTGGTTCCACGCCGCAAGTGTCGGCGAAACGCTGGCGCTTATTCCGCTCATCCGCGAAATCCGCAAACGCGACATCTTCGTGCTTCTGACCACGGGTACGGTCACCTCGGCCGAACTGACCCGCACCCGGCTCGGCGATGACGTGATCCACCAATATGTGCCGCTCGACATCAAGATCGCGGTCAACCGTTTCCTGACCTACTGGGCACCCGATGCCGCCATCACGGCCGAGTCCGAAATCTGGCCGGTGACGATGATGGAACTGGAGCGTCGGCACATTCCGCAGATCCGGGTCAATGCACGCCTTTCCGACCGTTCCTTCGATCGCTGGAAAGCTCGCCACGACATTGCTGAATCGCTGTTTTCCAAGCTGGCGCTGGTGGTTGCCCAATCCGATCTCGATGCCGAACGTTTCCGCGATCTCGGCTCCTGGCCGGTGGTGATATCGGGTAACCTCAAGGGTGACACCGACCCGCCGCCCTGTGACGAGGCGCTGCTGGAGAGCTACCGCAAGCAGGTCGGCAATCGCAAGACATGGGCGGCGATCTCAACCTTCGACGGTGAGGAGAAGGCCGCGGCCACCGTGCATGCGGCGATCAAGTCGCGCAACGGGCAACTGACCATCATCGTGCCGCGCCATCCCGAGCGTGGAGATGAGGTGGAGGCCATGCTGAAGGGCATGAATCTCTCCGTTGCTCGCCGCAGCCGCAATGATGTGATAACGCCTGAAACCGATATTTTCCTCGGGGACTCCATTGGGGAAATGGGGCTTTACCTGCGGCTGACCGAGCTTGCCTTTGTTGGCCGCTCGCTGACGGCCGAAGGCGGGCAGAACCCGCTGGAGCCTGCCATGCTTGGCTGTGCGGTTTTGTCGGGCGCGCATGTGCAGAACTTCCGCGAGGCCTATCAGAAGCTGATCCGCGCAGGTGGTGGCCGCATCATCCGTGATGTGGAGATGCTGGCAAAGGCGGTGCATTATCTGCTGGTCAACGATAATGAGCGCTACAAGATGATCGATGCGGGCAATCGGGTCATTCAGGATATGCGCGGCGCGCTGTCCTCCACGGTGAAGGCGCTGGAGCCCTATATCAACCCGCTCACCGTTTCCGCCAAGCTGCAGCCGCGGAGCGCCATCGGATCATGGTAGCGGATATAGAACTCAACGCCGCGCAGTCAATCGCCGCAGTGCTTTTCGACAAGGACGGCACGCTGCTGGGCTATGACGCAAGCTGGGGACCGGTGAACCGCGAACTCGCGTCGATTGCGGCCAAGGGAGATCCCGTCCTCGCCGACAGGCTTCTCTCCGCCTGCGGCATGGATCCCGTTACCGGTCATGTCGTGCCCGACAGTCTTCTGGCCGCCGGCAACACGGCGGAGATCGCCGCCGGTCTCGTCGCCGCCGGCTCGCCCTGCGATGTTGTCGAGCTCACGCAACGTCTCGACCGGCTTTTTACCGAGGCCGCGGATAAATCCGTGCCGGTGACCGATCTCAAGGGTTTTTTCGCGAGGCTGAAGGCTCGCGGCTACAAGCTCGGTATCGCCTCCAGCGACAACGAAAACTCCATCCGCCAGACGGCCATCCGCTTCGGTTTCGAAAACGATATCGATTTCGTTGCGGGATATGACAGCGGTTACGGCACCAAGCCGCAGCCCGGCATGGTCCTCGGCTTCTGTCAGGCGATCGGTATCTCTCCCGACCGCGTGGCCGTCGTCGGCGATAATAACCACGATCTGCATATGGCGAAAAACGCCGGCGCGGGTCTAAGGGTCGCCGTTCTCACCGGCACCGGCTCTCGCGAAAGCCTGGGTGCGGATGCCCATTATTGTTTCGATGACATCACCGGGCTCGAAGCGCTGCTGCCGGAACGGGCTGTTTGAAGCGGTGCCGCACGGTTTGCATTGTCGCGGCACTCTCCACGTCCCGTCATGCCGGCCTTGAGCCGGTATGACGGAGAAAATGGATATCGCGGCGCGCAGATTGAAGTTCCATGTTAAATCACGGCCAGTCCGTATCAGCACCGGTGCGTAAAGCCGTCTATTCGGATTTTGCAATTTACGGTTTTTTCTGGCAAACAACCTCCCAGACGTGAAATGGCGAACGCAATGCCGTGGGCGACCCGGCCGGGAGCGGGAATAGATGGTTTCTGAAGCGCCGCCCTTCTGGTGGCAGAAAGCGGGCTGGCAGGCGTGGCTCCTGTCTCCTTTCTCGCTTCTTTACGGCAAGGTCGCCGGCCGGCGCATGCGGACGGCAAAAAGGGCAAGTGTCACCGTTCCAGTCATCTGCATCGGCAACTTTACCGTGGGTGGCGCGGGCAAGACGCCGACGGCAATGGCAATTGCAAGGGCCGCCGTTGCGAAAGGCTTGAAACCCGGATTTCTCAGCCGCGGTTATGGCGGCACACTGGATGTCACCACCCTTGTCGATCCCGCACATCATCGCTCTGCCGATGTCGGAGACGAGCCGTTGCTTCTGGCGCGCGAAGCGGTGACGGTGATTTCGCGCCGCCGCGTTGAGGGTGCGCATCGCCTGATCAAAGAGGGCGTCGATCTCATCATCATGGATGACGGGTTTCAGAGCGCGCGTCTGACGCTGGATTATGCGCTTGTCGTCATCGATACAATGCGCGGCATCGGCAACGGCCATCTGGTGCCGGGCGGTCCGGTAAGAGCCCCGCTCGCCGAACAGATGCGGCATATGACCGGGCTCCTGAAGGTCGGTAATGGTCACGCGGCCGATGCCCTTGTGCGGCGAGCCGCAAAGGCTGCCAAACCCGTTTTCGTTGCGGCGATCACGCCGCAGGAGCCGCAGGATTTCAGGGGAAGGCGTGTGCTGGCCTATGCGGGCATAGCCGACCCGGCCAAATTTTATCGAACCGTCGAAGCGCTCGGCGGCGATATCGTGATGCAGCGCTCTTTCCCGGATCATCACCACTTCAGCGATGACGAGATTGCCGATCTTCTGCAGGACGCAGGCAAGGCGGATCTGCAACTTGTCACCACGGCCAAGGATGCCGTGCGGCTTAACGGGCACCACGGCCGGGCAGAGGAATTGCTCTGGAACAGCCTGGTGATCGAGGTCGACATGGTGTTCGACGATCCCAATGCGGCTGGAACGATTATCGATACGGCCGTGGCGAACTGCCGCGCCCGTTTGCTTCGGGATAATTCGCGGACGTCGCTATAAGGCACCGAAAAAGACAAGCCGTCGTGCGCCGGTTTCTCCTCACTGACGTGACGAGCACAGGGACGAGGGAGGCACACGCGCGACACTCAACGCGTCGCTTCCCTCCTTATGCCGGCAAAGTACCGGCCTTCTTTTCGGCTTCCAGAGAAGCCGCGGCATCCACATAGGCCTCCTGCCGCGCCACGCTCCAGTAGCGCAGCTCATCGAGCGGAATGCTCTTGCCTGTCATGGCGCAGATGACATGCGAGCCGGTCTGGACGATGCGGAAGTCACCGTCGAGATATTCGATGACGGCGAGGCGATTGCCGCCTCCTTCAAATCTGTTCATCCGTTTTCGTCTCCTGCTCTGTCCTGTCGGGGCACCCAGTCCGAAACGGCGTAGCGTTTTCCTGAACAATCCGGATGCTCCAGTATCCTGAATTTATATAGGCCGGCGTGGCGCAAGGCCAGCCCCGACGCCCTTGCATGTAAGAGGGCGTCAGCTGCGGCCGAAGAGCCGTTCTATATCGGAAAGCTTCAGTTCGATATAGGTCGGACGGCCGTGATTACACTGGCCCGAACCCGGTGTATTTTCCATCTGCCGCAGAAGCGCATTCATCTCCTCCGGCCGCATGCGCCGGCCGGAACGCACCGAGCCGTGGCAGGCCATTGTGGCGGCGACATATTCCAGCTTGTTGGCAAGCGTCGAGGCGGCGTCCCATTCGGCGATCTCGTCGGCAAGCTGGCGCACCAATCCCTGCACGTTGACCTCACCCAGCATGGCCGGGGTTTCGCGAACGGCGACGGCACCCGGCCCGAAACGCTCGATGACGAGCCCCAGCGCATCGAAACCGGTGGCGTGATCCATCAGCCGGTCGCAATCTTCTTCCGGCAGATCGATGATTTCGGGGATGAGCAGCACCTGCGAAGCCGGCCGTTTGGAATGCAGTGCATTCCGCATCTGCTCGAAAACCAGCCGCTCATGCGCCGCATGCTGGTCGACGATGACAAGGCCGTTTTCTGTCTGCGCGATGATGTAGTTCTCGTGCAGCTGCGCCCGCGCAGCCCCGAGCGGGTAGAGCGTGGGCTCGGGCGAGGAGCCCGCGCCGGCTTCATAAGTTTCCCGAGACTCGGCCCGCGCCGTTGGGGTGGTGATGTCCGAGAAATGTGATTGTACCGCCTCCGAAAACTGCGTTGCGCCTGAAACGGCGAGCGGCCGTGACGGCGAGGTCGCGGCGGACCATGGCGCGGGAGCGGTCGTGAAAGGCGATGGCCTGAGGCCAGAAGGGCTATAGCCGGGGCGGAAGGCGTTCATCATCTGGCTGGCGCCCGTCGTTGCCGCCCTGTCGCCGTCACGCGTCAGCGCCTGGCGGATCGCGCCGACGATCAGCCCGCGAATGAGCCCGGGGTCGCGAAAACGAACGTCGGATTTCGCCGGGTGTACGTTCACATCCACAAAGGCGGGATCGAGCGTGATGGAAAGCACCGCGACAGGATATCGCCCATGCGGCACGGTTTCGGCATAAGCACCGCGAATGGCGGATAAAAGCAGTTTGTCCTGCACCGGACGGCCGTTGACGAAGACATATTGATGCGCCGAATTGCCACGGTTGAAGGTG
The DNA here is from genome assembly GCF_031453135.1 of Agrobacterium sp. SORGH_AS_0440. Classification (NCBI taxonomy): domain Bacteria; kingdom Pseudomonadati; phylum Pseudomonadota; class Alphaproteobacteria; order Hyphomicrobiales; family Rhizobiaceae; genus Agrobacterium; species Agrobacterium sp. SORGH_AS_0440. The sequence goes on from NZ_JAVIYR010000002.1 coordinate 656,377, forward strand.
GGCACGCCGGCAAAGCCCGTCAGCGTCACATCCTCACGCCCGGCATCGATTTCAATGGCGTTGTCCTTGAAGTCCGCACCGAGAATCTGCGCCATGCGGGCCAGATGATCGTCACCCGTCGACGGAATTTCGAGCGTCGACCGATCCGTGCCTGACAGCACGAAGCGGATATGCGGAAAGGCGATTGCCATGCGTTTGACGACTTCGGTGATTGCGGCCGCTTCGGCGCGTTCCGTCTTCAGGAATTTCAGCCGTGCCGGTGTGGCGAAGAACAGGTCGCGCACCTCGACGATGGTGCCGGCATTCGAGGCGGCCGGCCTCACATCGGAAACCTTGCCGCCGGTGACGGAAATCACCGAACCCTGCTCCGCGCCCTGCTGGCGGCTGGTGATCGTCAGCTTGGCCACGGAGCCGATGGAGGGCAGTGCCTCGCCGCGGAAGCCGAGCGTGCGTATATCGTCAAGTGTATCGGAAATCTTCGAGGTGCAGTGCCGCCTGACCGCAAGCTCGAGATCGGCCGGAGACATGCCACAGCCATTGTCGGTAATCCGCACCAGCCCCTTGCCGCCGCCCGCCGTGGCGATCTCGATGCGCGTCGCCCCGGCGTCGATGGCATTTTCCACCAGTTCCTTCGTGGCGCTGGAGGGTCTTTCGATGACCTCGCCGGCGGCGATCTGGTTGATAAGGGTTTCTGAGAGCTGCTTGATGGCCATGATCGCCATTTTCGCGGATTCGCGCCGGCTTCGAAAGCAAAAAACTGAGACCGCGGAAATTTGCACATGTTTTGCGGGTTGCATGGCATCGGACCATTTCCGCCAATGCAGTTTAAGCGTTAATCCGCCCTTAATCGCCCTTGTTTATGGTGGGGCAGCTTGAAATGACCGCAGAAACGGGGCCACCTCTGCCGGGTGGTGTGTGACGTCGACTATGGGTGAGCGTCATCTTCTCCTCAAGACTGCTTCAAGCGGCAAACCCTGATGTCTGTTTTCCGGAATTTTCGTTTCATCCCGGCATCTGCCCTGGACGATTCCAATAGAAACAAAAGCCTGACCCATTAAAACAGGCGGGAGTTTGCAGTTGAGTGATTTGGCGTCCTCCGGCGCGGGCGTTCATACGGTGATGCTTGATGCCCTTTGCGACGCGCTTGGCGCGGCGATCGTCGTTTACGACCGTAACGATCACATTATTTTCGCAAGCCGGAAGCTCCTCAGTTTTTTCCCGCTGGAAGAGGCCGTCATCGGCCCCGGCGCGCGCCTGCGCGATTATCTGGGCGCCCTGTACGATTGTTACCATATCGAGACGGAAAATCCTGTCGCCAATGCCCGCCAGCTCGGTCGGGAAGAGTGGATCGGCGAACGGCTGGCTCTGCACTGGAAGGAACGGTCTGAAAAAACCGAACGGCTGAAGGGGGAGAGGTTCCTGCGCTTTGTCATGAACCGCCTGCCATCCGGTCTCGGCATTAGTGTCCTCGCGGATATTTCTGAACAGAAGAAGCGCGAAGAACAATGGCGTATCGATCTCGAGCGCGTACAGCTCCTCGAGGATATTCTCGACAATCTGCCGTTTCCCGTCTTCGTCAAGGACCGGAACCTGGCCTATGCCGCCGTGAATAAATCCGCCTGCACCCTGGTCGAAACCAGCCCCGAGAGCCTGCTCGGACGCACGGTCTTCGATCTCCATTCACGCAAGGTTGCGGGGCGGATCGATGCGGCCGACCGGACGGTACTGGAGAGCGGCACGCCAAGCGTCATTCCGGAAAGGGTGAGACGCCTGAACGGCGAAGAGATACTGACGATCACGCGCAAACAGCGCGTAGGACGGCCAGGCCGTTATTTCCTGGTGACGACGATGGAGGATGTGACTGCGCTCGCCACGCTTGATGCGAACGGCATGCCCGTCATCCCTTCTCTGGAGCATGTGGCATTTGTGTCCTCAACCTATGGAAAGGATGAGAAGGAAGGCCGTAACGGCTTGCTGAAAAGCAAGGCGGTGCTGGTCGTCTCCGAAAACAGCCGCTTTGCAGAGGCCGCCGGCCGCCAGCTCACGGCAGGTGGCATGGACCATGCAGCGGTGACGAGCGAGGAAGAGCAGCGCGCCTTTATCGATGTCGCCGCCTCCGCCGGGGTTGCCATCGATGTTGTTGTCATCGACGCCCAGATGAGCATCGCATGCCTCGATATTGCCGCGGCACACCATCTGCCCGTCGTCAGCATCGAGGAGGACGAGATTGACGCGTCGTTGTTGCATCATGTGGCTGTAGGGCTCCATTCGGTGCCGAAGGAGAAATCGGTAGAGGAGGACTGGGAGATCATGACGCAGGACCTGCCCAAAATCCTCAGCAACGGCGGCGTGTGCGACGTTCTTCTCGTCGAGGACAACCGGGTCAACCAGATCGTTTTTTCGCAGATACTTGAGGGTCTCGGGCTTTCCTGGCGGCTCGCCACGTCGGGCGAGGAAGCGCTGCGTCTCTTCGTGGAACAGGCTCCGTCGGTCGTCCTGCTTGACACGACGCTTGCCGATATCGACGGCTTCGAGGTCGCCCGCCGCATGCGCGATCTTTCGGGTGAAAAGCGCATTCCTGTTGTCGGCGTCATTACCCACGCATTCGAAGGCGACCTCGACAAATGCCTCGCATCCGGGATGGAGGACATGCTGCTGAAACCTGTCAGCCCCGATATGGTGGAGGCTGTTTTTGTGCGGCTTTTTGGCAAGGACGTGCTGCAGCTGCAGGCGTGATAGCCCCCTCCATCGAACCGCGTGGCGTAAACATACAATTAATTGCCGCCGCCTCGGCCGTTTTGCGCTGGCAGCGGGTCTCAACGAGGGCGGTCTGCGTTTTTCGGTTCGTCGCTCTATGGCTTTTTTAATACTTGCCCTGCATTGTGATCGCGGTCGATAGAGGATTCAAGAGATGCAGGAATGAAACGGGCAGAGCCGCAAACGTTGCAGGTTAGCCAGAACGAGCTTCAGGCGATGGCCTACAGCGATCCGCTGACAGGGCTCGGCAACCGCTACCGTTTGCGGGACAAGATCCGCATGCTCGCCAGCGAACGCTCCAGCGATCCAGCACCCTTCACGGTCGGCATTGCCAATATAGACGGCTTCAAACCCATCAATGACCTTTTCGGCGTGCAGGCGGGCGATGAAATCCTCTGCCAGGTTGCTCACCGCCTCAAAGCCTGCATTCCCGATGGCGCCATCGTGACGCGCCATGATGGCGACGAATTCGCTTTCGTATTGCCGCTGGTGTTCGAACGCACCGGTGCCGAGCGTGTCGGCAACATGATCAAGGACGTGCTCTCCGCTCCCTATGATCTTGGTGATCGTAACGTCCGGCTTTCCTCCTCGTTCGGCTTTGCCATCTATCCCTTCGCCGGCGATGATTTTGAGGATCTGCTGAAAAGCGCCGAGACGGCGCTCTACCGCTCCAAGCGGCGCGGCCGCGGCCAGATCACCGTCTATTCGCGTGAGATTGCGCAGGAGATGAAGCGCGCCACGCAGCTTGAGCAGGCGCTCAGAAACGCGATCATCACCGACGCGATCGACGTGCATTTCCAGCCCATCGTCCGGCTGGAGGAGGCGAAGGTCATCGGTTTCGAGGCGCTCGCGCGCTGGAACGATCCGGATCTCGGCTTCGTATCGCCTGCGGTTTTTGTGCCGCTGGCCGAAGAACGCGGTTTCATCGATGCGCTTTCGGAGGCCCTGCTCAGAAAAGCCGCGGAAGCGGCGCTTTTCTGGCCGCGTGAGCTCTTTCTGTCCTTCAACCTGTCGTCCGCGCAACTGATGGACCCCAGCACGGCCGACAATATTCTGTCCATACTTTCGCGTGTCGGCCTCGACCCGCACCGGCTGGAGCTTGAAATCACCGAAACGGCGGTCATGACCTCCGCCGATACCGCCCAGCGGATCATCAGCGAGTTGCAGAGCGCGGGCGTTCGTATTTCTCTCGACGATTTCGGCACCGGCCAATCGAGCCTCGGCCGCCTGCGGGATTTCACATTCGACAAGGTGAAGATCGACCGCGCTTTCGTCTCGCGCATCAGCAGCGACCGCCCTTCCGAACATATCATCAAGGCCATCGTCGCCATGTGCGAAGGGCTTGATCTTGAAGTCGTGGCCGAAGGGATAGAGGAGCGGGCGGAAGAGGAAAAACTGCGCGCGCTCGGCTGCGCCATGGGACAAGGCTACTTCTACGGCCGCCCCGCCGACGCCGCGGCGACCCAGCGGTATCTACACGAGAATTACCGCGAGATATTGTCGGATATTTCCTGAGAAACGGAATGACCTTGGACGAGGTGGTGGGGACGCCCCCAACACCCCTCATTCCTGTCTTTGTCACGGGAACCCGGCCGACGCGCGTCTGCGCGGCGAAGAGAGTCCCTTCGGTCCAAGACTTCGGCTGGCTAGGTTCCTGCGACAAGCACGGGAATGAGGCGAAGGCGGTGCGTGCCTCGTCTCAGAGCCTGTAAAGCGGTTCAAACCGGCCCTTGACCTCAACCCCCAGTTCGAACGTCAACCCGTGCTGCGGATTGGCGGCTAGGGCGTCCTCGTCAAGATTTTCACGCGCCGACGTCACGAGAAGGCGCGATGCTTCCGGGCCGACGAAGGCCGGGCAGGTCGTCTGTCCCGCGGGCACCGCATATCGGGCAATATGGTTGCCGTCGGTATCATAACGATCAACCGCGCCTTCGCCCCAACGAGCGTTCCAGATATGCCCTTCGGCATCGCAGACCGAGCCGTCGATACCGCCATCGACTCCTGTCGAATCGATGAAGACTTCAGCCTTGCCGGAGGGGAGGCCGGTCTCGGGATCGAGCGGCACGCGCATCAGCTTGTTCACCTTGGTATCGACGTAATATCCGGTCGCGCCATCGGGCGAGAAGCAGATCGAATTCGGAATGCTGATATCGGCAAACAGCTTCGTCACCGTGCCTTTGTAAACATGATAGATGCTGCCCGCGCCGGTTTCCGCCTTTCGGCCCATGGTGCCGATCCAAAGCGCGCCGCAAGGGTGCATGCGCCCGTCATTGGACCGGTTGCCGAGCAGGTCCTTTTCCAGCTCCGCATGCAGAGTCAGCACACCAGTCTTCGTATCACGCAGGAAAAGCCCGTCATCGGAGGCGATCAACTGTTGGCTGTCGCTGACTTTCGCCAGAGCGCTGCCCATGAAGGGCAGGGCATGGACGGTCTTGCGGCCGGAGGCGAGGCGCAGTTCATGCAATTCCCGCTCGAGAATGTTGAACCACCAGGCCGTGCCGGTCGCAGGGTCGAAGGTCGGGCCTTCGCCGAGCAGCATCGGCGTCTCGTCAAGAACACGTCCGGTAAAGGGAAAAACAGTCGCCAAGCTCTTATCCTCCGATGGCTGCATCATAGGCCGACAGTGTGACAGTGGCGCGTTCGCGTACCTCCGCTGCGGTCATGCCGGGTTTATAGAGGCTGGTTCCTAGCCCGAACGCCATGATGCCGGCCGATGTATAGTCGGCAAAATTCTTATCCGAGACACCGCCGACCGCGGCGATGACCAGATCCTTCGGCAGGATCGTCCGGATCGCATTGATGCCGGCGGGGCCGATGATGCTGGCGGGGAAGAACTTCAGCCCGGTCGCACCGGCTTTTGCGGCCACCAGCGCTTCGGTGGGGGTGAGAACGCCCGGCATCGTCACCATGCCTTTTTCACGTGCAGCTGTAATGACCTCCGCATCGGCATTGGGGCTAACCATCAGCCTGCCGCCTGCCGCGTCCAGCGATGCGACGTCTTCCACGCTCAGCACGGTCCCGGCGCCGATCAGGCAATCGGCGGGCGCCATCTTTGCCGCGATCTCGATGGAGCGGAACGGATCGGGGGAGTTCAGCGGAATTTCGATGGCGCGGAAGCCGGTTTCGATCAGCGCGCCGACAACGCCTTCTGTCTCCTCGGGTTTCAGGCCGCGCAGGATGGCAATCAGCGGATATTTGATGGAAGGGAAGGGAATACGCATGGTCGATCTTTCTTCTTATGGCCAGATGGCTGTTGCAGCGGCCAGCAATCCGCGCCGCACGGCTTCGTCTGCGTCGATGACCGTATAGTGGATATCGAGAGCGGTGAAGGCACCTTCGTAAAGCGCGCCAAGCGCGCCGGAGCCGATCAGCACCACTGGTGTCTCCCGCCGCGCCGTCGAATGCGCGCCGGCGATCTCCAGCCCGATCATGACGCCGGAAAGCCTGGCCTTGGCATCCGTGGCGGCGAGGCCATGCAGCAATTGACCGGAGCGCAGTGTGAACAGCCGGTTGCTGGCGAGCTGCGGATTGGCGTAAATGTCGAGCACGGCCGCTCTGAAGTCCTCGTGTTGGCCGGTGAAAGGCTCCGCCTCGGCCACCGCATGGGACAGGATCGTCTGCTTGGAAATGACCTCGAACAGTTCGCCGGTCATGAAGGTGGCAAAGCCGTTGACGTCGCCATCACGAACGGTCACCCATTTGGAATGCGTGCCGGGCATGCAGACAAGTTTCTCGCCGGTGTCCGAGGAGGCAAGAGCGCCGAGCAATTGCGTTTCCTCGCCACGCATCACGTCGGGCGCGTTTTTATCCCGCTGCGCCAGCCCCGGCAGAATGCGCACATCGCGCGCCTGACCCGGCACGCGAACCGCGCCATCCAGCACCGACGACAGCGATGCCGGCACGTCGATGTAACCCGCTTCGACCCAACCCTGCCGCGCGCCTGCCATACCACAGACGAGAACCGGCAAATCTTCAGGCGCGCCGATGGCGTCGAGATGCGCTTGCAGAACCTCGGCAAAACCGGTCCGCATGGCCGTGGTCATGCCTTCCGAACTTCTGCGCTCCGCCAGCACCGCACCCGAGCGGCTCATGAGCCAGAGCCGGAAACTGGTCGTACCCCAGTCAACGGCGATAAAAGCGGGTTCAGACATTATAGAAGGCCTCCGTCTACGATTATGGATTGCGCCGTGATGGCGCTTGATGCCGAGGATGCGAGAAACAGGCATGGCCCAGACAAATCGGCAGCGACGAGCATGCGCTTCAAGCATTGTCGCGCCGTGGTCGTCGCAATGCCCTCATCCGTCAGCCACAGTTCCTTCTGCCGCTCGGTCACGATCATGCCCGGCAGCAGCGTGTTGACGCGGATATTTTCTGGCCCCAGCCGGCCGGCAAGGCTTTTTGTCAACCCGATGATACCTGCCTTCGCCGCCGCATAGGAGGGAAGTTCGCCCATGTTGAGCAGAAACGAGATGGACGAGAAATTGATGATGGAGGCGTCTTTCGCGAGCCGGAGGTAGGGAAGCGCGGCCTGAACGGTAAAAAACATCTGCTTGAGATTGACCGCCTGGTTGGCATCCCAATAGGCTTCCGTCACCGCATCTATGTCATGACGGTCGTCCCAGGCGGCGTTGTTGACCAGGACCTTGATACCGCCGATCGCCGCGGCCGCCTCAGTGACGGTCACGGCTATGGCCGCCACGTCGCGCAGGTCGGCCCTGAAGAAATGGACCGGGTGGGGCGACACCCCGGAAAGCCGCCGGACCAGCGCTTCGCTCGGCTCTTCGGCGATATCGATGAATGCTACCTTTGCGCCCTGCATGGCAAAGGCTTCCACGAGCGAAGCCCCGATGCCGGAACCGCCGCCGGTGATCAGCACGCCCGCATCCTTGAGGTCCGGAAATTGGGCTGTCGTCATCGGCATGATCTCATCCGTCAGGGGCTTGATTGTTCCATTATTTGGAACTAGATTTTAATAAATGGAATTATTCCCTTGGCGCAAGCCTCATGTCAAGGTGAATGACAATGGATGTTGCCATGCCTGATACCAAAATACCCAATGGGAGGATGCGCAGCGCAGTTCCAGCCGCGCGGCAAAAAACCGATAGCGACACCGGTACACTTGGTAAGGCCATCTCGCTCCTAGAACTGATCGCCCTTTCTGAAAGGCAGATGCGTTTCACCGATGTGGTGGAAGCGTGCGGGCAGCCGCGAGGCACCGTCCATCGCCAGCTCGCACATCTGCTTGCCGAAGGCCTGATAGAGCAGGCCCCCGACCAGACCTACGTTGTTGGCCTGAGGCTGTTGCAGTTTGCAGCCAAGGCCTGGAGTGGCAACGATCTGCGCAGCATAGCCGCCCCACACCTGGCGGCGCTGCAGGAGGCAACGCAGGAATCGGTGCATCTCGCGGTTCTGATCGGCCGCGAAGTGACCTATCTGGACAAGATTGAGGGCAAGCACAGCTTGCGCATGCATTCGCAGGTTGGAAAGACCTCGCCAGCCTATTGCACAGGCGTGGGTAAGGCCGCGCTGTCGCTGCTACCCGCCGGCGATCTCGAAGATCTCGCGGCCGGGCTGGATTTTAAGCGCTTCACGGACAACACCATCACCACACCGCAGGCCCTGATGGAGGATGTTTCGGCCATTCGCACCCTCGGTTACGGTTTCGATCTTCAGGAGCACGAGATCGGCATTCATTGCGTTGCGGCGCCGTTACCGGCCCCGGGACGCAGTTTCCGCGCGGCGATTTCAGTGACCGGCCCCGCCTACAGGGTGGATGTGGAACAGCTCCGCGCCTGGGCGCCGCTGGTGCGTGCAACCGCCGATAAAATTTCGGCAGAACTTGTCTATCGCTTATCGCCGGTTGCGGATGATTGACGAAAAGGCGATGCCGCTTATGGGGATGCCCGCCCGCGAAAAAGAGGAGACATGACCGGCTTACGCGAGATAACGCTAATTTTCGAATATTCTGATCTAATTTTCAACTTTTGTTTGCATGAATCGATTTGCTGAGTAACATCCTCAAAATTCCGGGCAGAGGCGGGCCTTTGCGGCGGCATTTCCTCATGCTCGAAGAACAGCTTTCATGCAGAAAACAGAAACGGCCAGCGTTCAGTCGATTGGTGTTGATTGCGTTCGCGAGATCGCCAATCTTAATACGCAGTTCGATATATTCCGCTTCCTGAAGCGGCTGACGGAGGCGTGGGAATTCAGGGCCTTCATGGTACTCGACCTCACTACAGAGGTCTCAAGCGAATTGTCGCATTATACCGTCATCACCAGCTGGCCGGCCGAACTGTTGCAACGCTATGATGAAGAAGGCGAGTTGCAGAACAGCCGCGTCATGGCGCGGCTAAGAAAATCCACTGTACCCTTTTCCGTGTCGCTGGATTTCCTGGTCGAAGGCGAGGGGCATGTCCTGAAGAAAAACGTGGTCGCGCTTTTCGAACGGTTCGAGATGATAAATTCCGTATGGTTCCCGGTGCATGATGTCACCCTCAGGCGCGGCGCCGTATCCTTTTCCGGCAACAAGACGGCCCTGCCGGAAGCCCGGCTTGCGGAGCTTTTTTACATTTCCAGCCACGTCTTTGCCCGGCTGTCCGAAATCCGCCGTCTCGATCTCCGCGTGCCGGAAACATTGAGCGAACGGGAGATCGACTGCCTGAACTGGACGGCAGCCGGAAAGACCAGTGCCGAAATCGCCGAGATCATGATGTTGTCGGAGCATACCATCAATCACTACCTGAACCGCGCGACGAAAAAACTCGATACGGTCAACCGCACCCAGGCGGTCGCCAAGGCCCTGCGCGTCGGACTGATTAAATAGCGAAACTCGCAATTTTATCATTGTGATAAAGCCCTTCCTGGGCGATCCTCTTTTCGAATCACCGGAAAGGAGAAATCGTTGCCGGAGCGGCATAGTGTAAAAGCGGGATTTTCTCCGACTGTCGATTGCGCCGTGCTGATAGTCGCTGCCGAAAAAGGCTTTGCCGCCGATGAAGGCATAGAACTGGAACTGGTCCGAAAGCAGTCCGCACGTGGTGTTCTTTCGGTGCTCGGCGAGGACGGCGTTCAGATCGCGCATTTGCCCGCTCCCGTTCCCGTGGGGTCGGCCGTTGGTCTCCATGATATGCCGGCCAATATCATCGGCGTTTTCACGCTTTCCCTCGGCGGCTCCGCGACCACCGTTTCCCCTGGGTTTTATGATGAACTTTACCGTGAGGGACTGAAGCTGCCGGACCCGGCGGCTTTCGGCCGTGCGATGGCCCGCGTCTGCGCCGCACGCCGGGCCGCGGGTGAAAATCCGCCCGTCTTCGCGGTTGAGGATATCGCCTCGACCTCCTTTTATGCCCTGCGTTATCTGCTCGGAAGCTGCGGTGTGCTGCTTGGCCGTGACATGGAAATCGTCGAAGCGCTGCCGAAGGCGATGCCCGGGCTTCTGGAAAGCGGCGACGTCGATGCGCTCTGTTCTGCTGAACCCGCGGGCAGCGCAGCGGTGCTGGGTGGCGCCGGGCGTATCGTGACGACGGGCGCGCTCATCTGGCACAATGCCCCGGAAAAAATACTTGCCGTGAAGCGAGATTGGGCTGATGCGAATGCCAGCCTGTTGGAGGGGCTGCTGCGCGCACTTTACCGCGCGGGCGAGTGGTGCGCCAACCCCGCCAATATCGAGGAACTTGCCGGTATTCTGGCCGCCCCCCATTATATGAACGTCAGTGGCGAATTCCTGCTTCCGGCCCTGACGGGCTATATTTCGACTTCGCAGAAGGACATGCAGCGTTTTCAGGAATTTTTCGTCATCAGCGCGAAAGCGGCGAATTTTCCATGGCAAAGCCAGGCTCTTTGGTTCTTCAGCCAGATGTTGCGCTGGGGGGAAATACCCGCCGGTTGCCGTTTCGATGCCGCGGTGGTGGAAGCCGCACGCAATGCGTATAGGCCGGATATTTTTCGCAAGGCGATGAAACCACTTTTCGTGCCGGTGCCAGGCGCCAATCTGAAGCTGGAAGGCACGCTGAGGGAACCTGTTCATGTCGGCGCATCGCGCACCGGCCTCGTTCTGGGACCCGACTGTTTCTTCGACGGGCGCGTCTTCGATCCGGAGACGCTCGATATGGATGACGAGATTTGAAATCGCAGCGCTAAATCGTCGCGAATGGTTCCTGTTTGCGCTTTGGCATTGGCGAACCGCTCCCGCTTGTCTATGGATGGCGCAAATTATTTCCCGATCAGGCCGGACGATGTAACGGAGTAAGACAATGGCAGAGGTCAGCAAGAACCAGGTGGAAAAGGCTCTGGACGCCGTCATCTATCCCGGCAGCGGCAGAAGCATCGTTTCCCTCGGCATGGTCTCGGAAATCTTCATCGCAGATGGAAAGGCCTATTTCTCGATCACCGTCCCGGCCGACAGGGCGGCCGAGATGGAGCCGTTGCGCCTGTCCGCCGAACGGGCGGCGAAGGGCGTTCCGGGTATCGTCGGCGCGGTCGTGGCGCTGACTGCCGATCGCAAGCCCGGCCAACAGCAGCCGGCGCCGGCGCGTCCCGCCGCGGCAGCGGGCCGGCCAACACAGCAGCCGGGCTCGTCCAAGGTGGGCGTCCCCGGCGTCCGCGCCATCATCGCCGTCGCATCGGGCAAGGGCGGGGTCGGCAAATCGACGACATCAGTCAATCTTGCGCTCGGCCTTCAGGCGCTTGGCCTGAAGGTCGGCATGCTGGATGCGGACATTTACGGGCCTTCGCTGCCGCGGCTCCTCAAGATTTCCGGTCGTCCGAAACAGCAGGAGGACCGCATCATTCTTCCCATGGAGAATTATGGGCTGAAGGTCATGTCCATGGGGTTTCTGGTGGATGAGGAGGCCGCGATGATCTGGCGCGGGCCAATGGTGCAGTCCGCCCTGATGCAGATGCTGCGTGAAGTCGCCTGGGGCGAGCTCGACGTGCTGGTGCTGGATATGCCGCCCGGCACGGGTGATGCGCAGCTGACCATCGCCCAGCAGGTGCCGCTTGCCGGCGCGGTCATCGTTTCCACTCCGCAGGACCTCGCGCTGCTCGACGCGCGCAAGGGCATCACCATGTTCCGCAAGGTGGAGGTGCCATTGCTCGGCGTCATCGAGAACATGAGTTACTTCATCGCACCTGATACCGGCGCCCGCTACGATATTTTCGGCCACGGCGGCGCGAAGGCGGAAGCCGAAAGGATCGGTGTGCCGTTCCTCGGCGAGGTGCCGCTCACCATCGCCATCCGCGAAATGTCGGACGCCGGAACGCCTGTCGTCGTTGCCGACCCGGATGGTCCACAGGCTGCGATCTACCGCGAGATAGCGAAAAAAGTCTGGGAGCGTATTGGCGCCGGTGAAAGAAAAGCGGCTCCAAAGATCGTTTTCGAATAAGCTACGGACGGCCGGAAAAACCGCAAAGCGCACCTGCGCTGTGAATAGTCCTGTAAAAACAGAAGATTGGTGGCCAGTAACGGTGCGGTTTCTGGCCATGAAATCCAGAAGTGCTTCGTCTGCAAAGCTGTCGCGAAAAAATATTGCTTGATTGCATCTCGCTTTGGGCGCATACGCCTGCGCCGTTTGGCTCTTGGTCCATCGGGCTGGCGCGATATGACGTTGCGCCTGTTTCGGTGGTCCCTGAAGTGTCGTCCAAAGGTTTGCCGACAGCAAACAGGATATGTTAAGCAGCATTGCGGCTAAGGCCTGCAATGTGGAGCGGAGAAACGGATTGATAAAAGCCTATCGCGCCAATTGCGAGGCGATCAGCCTGTCGTCAGACGACGGCTCCGTACAGATTCCTGATGACATCGTCTGGATCGATCTCGTCAACCCGGACAGGGCGGAAGAGCAGCATGTGGAAAAGCTGCTGCAGCTCGATCTGCCGACGCGTGAGGATTTGAAGGATATCGAGCCCTCCAGCCGTCTCTACATGGAAGACGGCAATGTTTTCATGACCGCATCGCTGGTGTGGAAGGCGGATTCGGACGACCCCCGCCTCACAGATGTCGCCTTCATCCTCGCCGGCACGCGCCTCGTGACGATCCGTTATGCGGAGCCGAAATCATTCCACCTTTTCATTGCCGCCATCACCCGCGCGCCGCACGAGATGCGCAGCGGCACGGCGCTGCTTTTGAAACTGCTCGAGACAATCGTCGATCGCACGGCCGAAATTCTCGAGAACTCGGTCGCCGGCATCGACAATCTCGCCGCAGACATTCTCGGCAGCCAGGCCCGTTCCAAGCGCAAGGCGCCGCGTTATCTCGAAGACCGCCTGACCAACATCGCCGCGTATCACCGGCTGATCTCGAAGGTCCGCGATAGCCTCGCATCGCTGGCGCGCCTGCAGACCTTCCTGTCCACCAGCAGCCAGGTTCGGGAAGACAAGGGCGCGAGGGAACAGGGCAAGTCGATTTCCCGTGACATACAGTCACTGACGGAGCACGCATCCTTCGTTTCCGGCAATCTTACGTTCCTGCTGGATGCCTCGCTCGGCATCATCAACATCGAGCAGAACAGCATCATCAAGATATTCTCCATCGCTTCGGTGGTTTTTCTGCCGCCCACGCTGGTGGCTTCGGTTTACGGAATGAACTTTCAGCTCATGCCGGAGTTGAACTGGACATTTGGTTATCCACTTGCGCTGATCGTCATGGTGATGTCCGCAATCATCCCGTTTCTCTTTTTTCGTTGGAAGGGCTGGCTCTGAGGAGCCAGGATCATCATGTCCCAGATCGCTGACAAGGATGTTGCCGAGAAGCCGGATGCAGACGACGCTCACAAGAACAAGGGGCTTTACGCCGCTATCCTTGGTTCGATTGGCGTCGTTTACGGCGATATCGGCACCAGCCCGCTCTACGCCTTTCGCGAAGCCCTGCGGCCCATCGCCTATGACGGGGTGACGCAGGAAGAGGTCATCGGCCTCACATCGCTGATGATCTGGTCTCTGACGATCATCGTCACCTTCAAATACATCACGCTTTTGCTGCGCGCCGACAATGACGGCGAGGGCGGTACGCTGTCGCTGCTGGCGCTGCTGATGAAGACGGCCGGCACCCATCGCAGCGTTCTTATCGTGCTTGGCCTGATTGGCGCGGCGCTGTTTCTCGGCGATGCCATGATCACCCCGGCACTTTCAGTGCTTTCGGCGGTGGAAGGCCTGAAGCTCGTCACCCCGGAGATGGACGCCTTCATCATTCCGATCTCTGTCGGCATCCTGATTGGCCTCTTCGCCATCCAGTCCCACGGCACCGGCACGGTGGCAAAATTTTTCGGACCGATCACCGCGGTCTGGTTCATCGTCATGGGCCTTGCAGGCCTCATTCATATTGCTGACGACTTCAGCATTCTCTTTGCCTTCAACCCGTGGCACGCGGTCGAGTTTCTGGCGAATGAAGGTTTTTATGGCATTGTCGTACTCGGCGCGGTGTTCCTGACGATCACGGGCGCAGAAGCGCTTTATGCAGACCTCGGCCATTTCGGCCGCCGCCCCATCCAGTGGGCGTGGTTCTGTCTGGTATTCCCGGCGCTGACGCTGAACTATCTTGGGCAGGGCGCGCTGGTGCTGAAAGACCCGGCGGCCATGTCCAATCCCTTCTATCTGATGTTCCCGCAATGGGCGATCCTGCCCGCCGTCATTCTGGCGACCGCCGCGACAATCATTGCCAGCCAGGCCGTTATAACGGGCGCCTTCTCGCTGGTTCGCCAGGCGATTCACCTCGGCTACCTGCCGCGCATGGAAATTCTCTTCACCTCGGAAACCAATACCGGGCAGATTTATCTTCCGGCGGTCAACACCATCCTGCTTTTCGGTGTCGTTGCCCTGGTGCTCACCTTCAAGAGCTCGGATGCGCTGGCCACCGCCTATGGTATTTCGGTCACCGGTGCGATGGTCGTCACCAGCCTGATGTTCTTCGAGTTCGTGCGCAAACGCTGGCAATGGTCGATCTGGCTTGCCCTTGCGGTGCTGACCCCGCTTTTGGTGCTGGAACTGATCTTCCTCGGCGCAAACCTTCTGAAAATTCACGATGGCGGTTACGTGCCGGTGCTGCTGGCGATTGCCTTCACGGTCATCATGACGACTTGGCAGCGCGGTTCGAGAATCCTGTTCGCCAAGACGCGCCGCATCGATGTGCCGCTGAAGGCCTTCATCGCCTCGGTGGAAAAGGAAAGCGCCCATGCGCCGGTGCGCGTACCGGGTACGGCGATTTTCCTCACCGGCGATCCGGAAACGGCGCCGGCGGCTTTGCTGCATAATCTGAAGCATAACCACGTCCTTCACGACAAGAACGTCATCCTGACGATCCGCACCGAGGATCAGCCGCGCGTTCATCCGGCAGATCGTTATACGTTGACGAAGATGAGCGACCGTTTCGCCGTGGTCGAGCTGCATTTCGGCTTCATGGAAACCCAGAATGTTACCCAGGCGCTGGGCTATCTGCGCCGCACGGGCTACAAGTTCGACATCATGTCGACCTCCTTCTATCTCGGTCGCCGCAAGCTGGTTCCAGATCCGAAATCGGGCATGCCGGGCTGGCAGAACCGCCTGTTCATCGCGCTCGCCGAAACGGCAGCCGATCCCTCCGACTATTTCCGCCTGCCTGCCAATCGGGTGGTGGAACTCGGTTCGCACGTCGTGGTGTGACGAAGTGGCATGCCCTCAATGTAGCTGGGCGATCTCGTTCTCTCTGTCATACCGGCCTTGAGCCGGTATCCAGCCAGCCCAAGTCCTTGGGGTGAAGGGGTCTTTACGCCGCGCCGACGCGCGACGGCTGGTTCCGGCTCGAGGCGGAATGACGGATGAGGAGATGCCCTGCGGCGCAGTTCTGATCGGCACATGCGAACTCGACTCCACGCCACACTCATTAGCATTCCCTCACACATTAACGTGAAGACACCTTCCTGCGCGGCGTTAACCAACCATCAAGGTTAATAAGAGATTCTCGAACACCTGTAGAAAATTCGGTTGTCGGTGTTCGGAGTGCTGGTTTTGCGTTCGAAAAGAGTAATGCGTCGTCGGTCCCCCGTGTCCTTTCAGGGATGGGCGTCCAAGTGGACGTCACCCGTCGTCTTCGGCCTGGCCGCCTGGCTTGTCTTTCCCTCCCTCGCTGCGCGTGCCGATCTCGCCTCGCTTCTGGCGGGCCTCGACAAGGGCGGCGAACAATGGCGCATGGTGCTGACTGCCTCCCCGGCGGGCTCGACGCATAACGCCTCCCTGACATTCAACGATGCGGAAGGGGACGAGGCGCTGCATGGCGGCGGCATGACCCTGCCAAATGGCAGCAAGGTCGCGTTCGTCACCAACAAGAAGGGCGAGGCAACGACGCCGGACAGCGAGCGGGTGAACCGCGCCGCCAAGAAGGGCCGCATCGTCGCCACCGAAATCATGCAGCCGCCGAAGGCCTTCACCGCCGGTTCGGTGCTGCAGCGCACCTCGATGCTGGATATCGAGCCGCTGAAGCGCAAGGATCGCACCGCCTTCGTCAAGCCGAAGCGCGGCAAGGATGTCGAACTCGCCTCTTTCTATTTCCGCCGCGAGGAAAAGAAGGCGGACAAGAGCGTCTCGCCGATGCTGGCGGAACTCGTCACTAACCGCACGCCGGACATCCTGGCGACTGCCTATGCGCCCGCCGAACCGGATTTTGCCCGCGAGTCTCCCTTCGACGCCATTCTGAAGAAGCCCGAGGCCGGCCGCTTCGTACCGCAGATCAACCCAGATGACCACGCCTGGGCCGCAACGCCGCTGCCGGCAGCCGTGTTTTCTCCGGCCGAACAGCAGTGCCTTGCATCGGGCATCTATTTCGAGGCGCGCGGTGAGTCCGTTAAAGGTCAGGCGGCGGTGGCGCAGGTCATCCTCAACCGGGTGCGCAATCCGGCCTATCCGAAAACCATCTGCGGCGTTGTCTACCAGAACAAGGACTGGCGCAATCGCTGCCAGTTCTCCTTCGCCTGCGATAATATCAAGGACCGGGTGAATTCCGAACGCCACTGGAAGATGGCCCGCGAAGTGGCCATGGCGACCACGGCCGGCAAGATCTGGCTGAAGGAAGTTGGCTCTGCCACCCACTATCACGCCGTTTACGTGCGTCCCGCCTGGGGCAAGTCGATGAAGAAGGTCGGCAGAATCGGCCTCCACGTCTTTTACCGTACCTATGGTGGCGGCTGGAGCTGATACCACCGCCAATTTGTCGCATTTTGCGTGTCAAAAATGCCGATTCCCAGGTGAAACATCGCCCTCAAACCGTGATTTCTAGTCAAGCCATTGTTTTTGCATGATTAATTTGTGCCTAAACAACCGCTCGCAGTGCCTTGACTAGAGAAGCCCCTAAAACTATGTTGCGCGCGACTTCAGAGCGGGCTGGAACAGGCTTAATCCGTCACCGTTTACAACTCCAAAGGGTTCTGGCATGGCTGGAACGGAGAAAATGGGTGGGATTTTAGGATGACTGGCAACCGTGACGATAGTCTGGACGAGCGCCGCAAACGCCTTGCTGACGAGTTGGCAAAGGTGAAGGCGGAGGATGAGGCGGAAGTGAGGGCGGAGACCAACGCTGCGGAGAGCCGGAAGGGCTTTGCGATGGCGGTTAAGCTCTCATCGGAGTTCATTTCGGCCATCGTGGTCGGCGCTATGCTGGGTTATCTTCTGGACTATTTTGCCGGCACGACGCCGTGGGGGATGATCGTTCTTCTTCTTCTCGGTTTCTGCGCAGGCGTATTGAATGTGTTGCGTTCGACGGGCGCGGTGGCCAAGCCGCCGCTGCTTGAGAAGGCGGACAGACGAGACGAGGGTGGAAAACGCGGCCTTTGAGGCTGTTTTTCCTTACAGTTGAGATGCCGCGACAGGCGGCGACAGGTAAAGAGGGCAGCCGGTGGCAAACGATCCGACCCATCAGTTCTTGGTGCAGCCGATCATTCCGATCGAAATTGGCGGCGTCGATTTTTCCTTCACCAATGCGTCGCTCTTCATGGTCGCGACCGTGGCTGCTGCTTCGGGTTTTCTTTATTTCGCAACGTCGAACCGCGGCCTGATCCCCACCCGCATGCAGTCCGTTGCCGAAATGTCCTATGAGTTCATCGCCTCCATGCTGCGCGAAGGCGCCGGCAAGAAGGGCATGGTGTTCTTCCCCTTTGTTTTCTCGCTGTTCATGTTCGTGCTGACGGCAAACCTGCTCGGCATGTTCCCGTATTTCTTCACGGTCACCAGCCAGATCATTGTCACCTTCGCGCTCGCCTGCCTCGTCATCGGCACGGTCGTGGTTTACGGTTTTTATAAGCACGGTCTGCATTTCTTCGGCATTTTCGCCCCCTCCGGCGTGCCCAAGGCGCTTCTGCCGCTTGTGGCGTCGATTGAAATGATCTCTTTCCTGTCGCGCCCGATCAGCCTTTCCGTTCGTCTTTTCGCGAACATGCTGGCCGGCCACATCACGCTCAAGGTTTTCGCAGGCTTCGTCGCCTCCATGAGCGCGCTTGGCGCGCTCGGCGTCGGCGGTGCAGTCCTGCCTCTCATCATGACGGTCGCCATGACCGCTCTCGAATTTCTCGTTGCCTTCCTGCAGGCTTACGTCTTCGCGGTACTGACTTGCATGTACCTGAACGACGCCGTGCATGGTGGTCACTGAGAAGTAAAGTCGCTGGCCCCGGCAACGGGCGTCAAAAACAGCCGCAACAACCAATATCTCAAGGAGTCTCACATGGAAGCGGAAGCAGCAAAGTACATCGGCGCAGGTCTCGCATGCCTCGGCATGGCTGGTACGTCCCTCGCACTCGGCCGTATCTTCGGTGATTACCTGTCCGGCGCACTGCGCAACCCCTCTGCTGCCGACAGCCAGTTCGGCCGTCTGGTATTCGGCTTCGCCGTTACGGAAGCTCTGGGCATCTTCTCGCTGCTCGTTGCTCTCCTTCTCCTGTTCGCTGTCTAATATCGGCATCAGGTCTGGATCACGGCCCGCAACATAGCGTGCCGTGATCCTTCGCATTTGCAGTCCCCCTGGAGGTGAGCATGTTCGTGACCGAGGCTTATGCCCAGTCAGCACCGACCGTAGGTGAAACGCATACGGAAACTCCGGCCGTTGGCCAGCCGCAACCGGAAGCCAGGCACACGGAAACCGGTGTAGCGCATGGCGCCGAGCACGGTTCTTCCGGCGTTTTCCCGCCGTTCGACCAGTCTACTTATGCATCGCAGGTCCTGTGGCTGGCGATTACGTTTGGCCTTTTCTACCTGCTCATGCAGAAGGTCATCGTTCCGCGCGTCGGCGGCATTCTGGAAAACCGTCATGGACGCATCGCACAGGATCTCGACGAAGCGGCACGGCTGAAAGCTGAAGCTGACGCGGCCGTCGAAACCTATGAAAAAGAACTCGCGGCAGCCCGCGCCAAGGCAAGCTCGATCGGCGCCGCGGCCCGTGACGCCGCCAAGGCGAAGGCCGATGCCGATCGCGCCGCTATTGAAGCCGGTCTCGCCGAAAAGCTTGCCGCCGCCGAAAAGCGCATTGCCGGCATCAAGGACCAGGCTTTTGCCGACGTCGGCGCCATCGCCGAAGAAACCGCGACCGCAATCGTCGACCAGCTGGTTGGCGCAAAGGTCAAGGACACGGACGTCAAGGCAGCGATTGCCGCCGCTTCGAACGTGAAGGGAGCCTGATATGGCATTTGATGCATCATTTTTCGCTCTCGTCGGTCTCGTCCTTTTCTTCGTCCTGATCGCCTATCTCAAGGTTCCGGGCATGCTCTCCAAGTCTCTGGACGAGCGCGCGCAGAACATTCAGGACGAACTGGCCGAAGCCAAGCGCCTGCGTGAAGAGGCCCAGCACCTGCTGGCCGAATATCAGCGCAAGCGCAAGGAAGCCGAAGCCGAAGCCGCCGGCATCGTTGCCGCCGCTGAACGCGAAGCCGCCGCATTGACGGAAGAGGCCAAGCAGAAGACGGAAGAATTCGTCGCCCGCCGCACGGCCCTTTCGGAACAGAAGATCAAGCAGGCCGAAGAAGACGCCATCGGCGCCGTCCGCGCCGCCGCCGTCGACATCGCCATTGCCGCTTCAGAGAAGCTGCTGGCGGAGAAGACGACAGCTGCCGCAAAGGCCAAGCTTTTCACCGCCACGATCGGCGAAGTGAAGTCGAAGCTGAACTGAGATTTATCTCGGTATTGTTCAAAACCCCTCCGGCCCCGCCGCGAGGGGTTTTTTGTTTGAGATGGTAAAGCTGGTTAGGATTGGGTGCCGCCTGCACTACGAAAATGCGGCATTCGCTAACAGGCATTTCTCTTAGGGTGGCGGTAACTGGCTGCAATGTTTTTGATGCAGATTTCTCATCGCTTTGCTCCAATACTTGGCATGGTTTGGACGCACCGAAAGCATCGGAAGGCCCTTAGCAAACACTGCCCGCAAAGGGTTGACTATGACAGAGGCAACTATCATAAGCCGGACAGTTAAGGGGAGAGTTCTCGTTGAACCAGATAGCCATCTTCAGCGGTAGTGCGCATCCCGAACTTGCGAAGGAAATTTGTTCCCACCTCGGCGTGCCGTTGCATCCGGTGCGCACTAAGCGCTTCTCCAACGATTGCCTTGAGGTCCAGCTGCAGGCAAACTGCCGGGAGCAAGATGTCTTTATCGTCCAACCGCTCAGTGCGCCTGTGCAGGAAAACCTGATCGAGCTGCTCTTGATGCTCGATGCGGCGCGTGGTGCGTCGGCCTCACGCATCACCGCAGTCATTCCGCACTTTTCCTATGCTCGCTCCGATAAGAAAGATGCGCCAAGGATCTCCATCGGCGGTCGGCTGGTCGCAGATCTCCTAGTTACGGCAGGTGCCAGCCGCGTGCTCACCATGACGCTGCATTCCCCCCAGGTCCACGGCTTTTTCAGCGTGCCTGTTGATCAGCTCCACGCCTTGGGCGAGCTCGCCAATTATTTCTTCCGTTATGATCTCAGCCGGGCCGTCGTCGTTTCCCCCGACCTTGGCAATGCCAAGAACGCGGCCGCCTTTGCAAAGCGGCTGAATGTGCCTGTCGCGGCCGGCGCCAAAGAACGGGTGAGCGATACCCAAGTGCGCATCTCGGCGCTGATCGGCGATATCCGAAATCGCGACGTCATTGTGCTCGATGACGAGATCGCCAGCGGTGGCTCCATTCTTGAGCTGCTCCAACATCTGCGGGCCCACGGCGCACGCACCATCCGGATCGCCACCACGCACGGAATTCTCGCTGGCTCTGCAGTTGCCCGGCTTGCCGCGGAACCGGACGTGCTTGAGATCGTGTGCACCAACACGGTGCCCATCGCTGCCGAAAAGCGCCTTCCCAAGCTTACCGTGTTGTCTGTCGCACCGGCTCTCGCCGAAGCAATGCGCCGGATTAATTCGGGGGATTCCGTTAGCGCGCTTCTGGCCGAGGACATTGCTCCGGCCCAAGTGATCACCGCGTCTCAAAGCAAATGAAGTGAGCATTTCTTTGGACTGCCGGACTAGAGATGTCCTCAGGTGGCGCCGCCGTCACGTCCGCGCTGCGGCCAGAACTTCACCATTTGTCATCAATCCCGCTTCAGTGGCCGAAAGCTCATCCTGTGCAGCGCGCAAGGCCCGTGGCTTTCGATGGCGCGCAGGTGGGCCGGTGTGCCGTAACCGGCATGCCCTTCGAAGCCATAGGATGAATGCACGACACCCGCACGTTCCATCATCCGGTCGCGGGTCACCTTGGCGACGATTGAGGCGGCGGCGATGGAGAGGGAGCGGGAATCGCCCTTGATGACGGCCTTGGCTTCGCAGGTGATGCCTGGCGGCCTGTCGCGGCCGTCGGCCAGTACGAGGGCGGGGGAAATTTCGAGGCCGAGGACGGCGCGGCGCATGGCGTCGAGGCTGGCGCGCAGGATATTCATCGTGTCGATCAGGCCCGGGCCGGAGGAGGCGACCGATACGATCGAGGTTTCCATGATCTGGACGAACAGGCTCTCGCGCTTTTGCTTCGTCAGTTTCTTGGAATCATCCATTCCGTCAGGAATATTGTCCGGATCGAGAATGACGGCGGCCGCAACCACAGGGCCGGCGAGCGGGCCACGCCCTGCCTCGTCCGTGCCGGCGACCGGCCAGAGGCCCTTCTTTCGCGCTTCCAGTTCGAACGAGAAATCCGGGCCGGTATCGGCAAGATCAAAAAGGGCAGGAGAATCGGGTGTGGCCGTGCGTTTCATGCGGCGAAACTGGCACACACACCCGATCTCCTGCAAGCCCCCGGAAGCGGGCGATGACAGGCACGATGAGCCGGGGTCAAGGGGCGTGGCTCACCGTGCCCAAGGTCGTCATGACCTTTTATCCTCCAGCAGGGCGGCGGAGGAAAAACGATCGCACGCGAGGCGGCGGTTCCAGGGGCGATGTCCGGCGGGCCAGGGAAAACCAGCCGGGCATTTCGTCGAGAGCAACACGATGAGACGGTTGCTCCTGTCATTTTGAATTCCGTTTATTAAAAGCTCACAGCACCTCGTATTGTCGGCAAGTCATCCCCCATGTTCGATGTCCTCTCGGGCTTGACCCGAGATCCTGTCGCGCTCGGTTCACGTTCCAAGGGCGAGCCCGAGGGTAGCGTCTGGTTCATCACGGGCATTCGTTACCTTCAGTCACTTTCACCATGCGGCTCTCAAAGCAGAGACAATTGCACCCCGGCACCGCCCGGAGGCACGAACAGGTCGTCACGCAGGTTGATGCCGCGGCGGATGAGACCAAGTCTTTTGGTCGCCATCTCGAATCGCCTGCCGATCTGCCAGGCATAAGGGCCATCACCCTTCATGCGCTTGCCGAACTCCGCGTCATAATCCTTACCGTCGCGCATGGAGCGCACCAGCGACATGACATGACGGTAACGGTCCGGATAGTTGCGCAGCAGCCAGTCACGGAACAGCGGGCTTACCTCCAGCGGCAGCCGCAAAAGCACATAGGAAGCCTCGGTCGCGCCAGCAGCCTTGCCGGCCTCAAGAATGCGCTCGATTTCATGATCGTTAAGCGCCGGGATGACGGGTGCCATCATCACCGCCACCGGAATTCCGGCATCCGTCAGCGCCTTGACGGCCTCCAGCCGCTTCTCCGGCGTGGCGGCGCGCGGCTCCATCGTGCGCGAAAGCTTGCGATCCAGCGACGTGACGGAAATGCCGACCTTGACGAGCCCCTTTTTTGCCATTGGCGCGAGAATATCAATATCCCGCTTGATCAGCGCCGATTTGGTTACGATGGCGATGGGATGATCAGCTTTGGCCAGCACTTCCAGTATCTGCCGCATGATGCGCCATTCGCGCTCAATCGGCTGGTAAGGGTCGGTATTGGTGCCGATGGCGATTACCCGCGCCTTGTAGCCGGGTTTCGCCAGTTCCCGTTCCAGAAGCTTGGCCGCATCAGGCTTGGCAAACAGCTTGGCCTCGAAATCAAGTCCGGCCGAAAGGCCCATGTAGCTGTGAGTGGGTCTGGCAAAACAGTAAATGCAGCCATGTTCGCAGCCCCTGTATGGATTGATGGAACGATCGAAGGGGATATCGGGCGATTCATTGCGGGTGATGATGCTGCGTGGCTTTTCCACCTGCACCTCGGTGCGGAACTCCGGCATCTCTTCCAGCGTCTGCCAGCCATCGTCGAAGACCTCACGCTGCAAGGCTTCGAAACGTCCGTCGGGATTGAGCCCCGCACCACGGCCGCGGCGACGGTCAATCTCGATGCGCAGGCCGGATGCATCGGCCAGCGCATTGGCAATGTCAGGCATATGGCTCGGCTGGAAGGCAGCCTGCCCCGAAAGCGAATGATTTCTCATCTGGATGCTCCCAAGACGTCGCACGCCTTTCGAGGCACGCTGAACGCCCTAAACCGTTTCCATCCTGAGAGGCCTCATCGCCCCTCGAATGATTAAATTCCTACATCACGAATGAGAACATTACAAGAACAAAATTGTAAATTTGGCTCCTTTTGTACTGCCGGGGCCAGCGCCAGGACGGGCACGCCGGCACCTGAGATCGCGGAGAGCGACATCAACCCCCGCGGATTTTACCGCGACGAGCATGGTGGCAATTTATTGTGCGATGCGTTAGAGCTATGCACATGTTGACAGTCATAATGGAATGCCGGGATCAGGAGCCGGAACTGGCGCATACGCTGTCTGCGCTTGTCACCGGTGCCGTGGAAGGGCTTGTAAGCGATGTTGTGATTCTCGATCACGGTTCGCGCGATGGATCGTCGCGTGTGGCCGTTGCGGCCGGCTGCCGTTTTTATGGGCAATGGGAACTGGAGGATATCGTCAAGTCCGCGCGTGGCGGCTGGTTGCTGCTGATCGAGCCGGGCGCACGCCCGCAGGCAGGCTGGATCGATGAAATCCTGGAATATGTCGCGATCTGCGAACAGCCAGCGCGCTTTTCCCCATCACGTTATCACCGGCGGAATGTTTTCAGCCGTGTCCTGCGCCGCACCCCGCCGCTGGAGCATGGTTATCTCCTGCCGAAGAAGCACGCGATGTCGATTGCGAAATCGGGCATGAGCCTGACGCAATTTGTCGGCGCGCAGAAGCCGCGCCGGCTGAATGCGGAAATGGTGCCCGCCTGGGCATTGCGGGCTTCGGCCTGAGGCGGGAAGGGTTATTCCGCCAGCACCTTACCGGGGTTCATGATTCCGGCGGGATCGAATGCGTGTTTGATGCGCCGCATCAGCTCCATTTCGATGCCGGGCCGGATGGCGGCCAGTTCGTCGCGCTTTAACTGGCCAATGCCGTGTTCGGCGGAAATCGAACCGCCCAGCGACAGCACGATGCCGTGCACGATTTCGTTCATGTCCCGCCAGCGGGCGAGGAATTGCGCCTTGTCCGCCCCCACCGGCTGGGAAATATTGTAATGGATGTTGCCGTCGCCCAGATGGCCGAAGGCGCAGACACGGGCGCCCGGGATGGCAGCAAGAACCGCCTTTTCCGCCGTCGCCATAAACTCCGGTATTCTGGAAACCGGGACGGAGACATCGTGCTTGATGGAGCCGCCCTCCGGCTTCTGCGCATCCGACATGCTCTCGCGCATGTGCCACAGTGCCTGACGCTGGGCTTCGGAGGCGGCGATCACGGCATCCTCGACCAGTCCGGCCTCAAAACCACGCTCCAGCAGCAATTGCATCATCGTATCCGCCGTCTCGGCCGAATCGGAGGTGGAGATGTCGATGAGTGCGTACCAGTCATGGGGCTGTTCCAGGGGATCGCGCACGCCGGGAATATGTCTGGCGGTAAACTCCACGCCAATCCGTGGCATGAGCTCGAAGCCGGTCAGCGCCGTGCCGCAGAGGTTTGACGCCATCTCGAACAGCTTCAGCGCATCTTCGGTTGAGGTCAGCCCGGCGAAGGCCACCTGATGGCCGAGTGGCTTCGGGAAAAGCTTCAGCACCGCGCCGGTGATGATGCCGAGCGTGCCTTCGGAGCCGATGAAGAGATCACGCAGATCGTAACCGGTATTGTCCTTTTTCAGCCGGCGCAGCCCGTTCCAGATCTCGCCTGTCGGCAACACCACTTCGAGCCCGAGGCAGAGCTGGCGCATATTGCCATAAGCAAGCACTGCGGTGCCGCCGGCATTGGTGGCGAGATTGCCGCCGATGCGGCAGGACCCCTGAGAGCCGAGCGACAGCGGAAACATGCGTTCAACCGAATCGGCGGCTTTATGGATGTCATCGAGAATGCAGCCGGCATCGGCAACGATGATATTGGCGACGGGATCAATATCGCGAATGCGGTTCATGCGCTCCAGCGAAAGAATGATGTCAGTTCCCCCGGCGCGGGGCGTTTGCCCGCCGACAAGGCCGGTATTGCCCGTCTGCGGCACGATTGGGGTACCCGTCTCGCTGGCGAACTTCAGGATGGCCGATACTTCCTCGACCGATCCGGGTTTGAGGAGCAATGGCGAAGCGCCACGATAAAGCCCGCGATTTTCCACCAGCCGCGGCGCCATCTCTGCCGCATCGCGCACCGCATTCCTGTCTCCGACAATGGCGGTAAAGCGGTCGAGGATGTCGGAGGAGGGGACGGTTGTCATCAGGCGTCTCTCTGTCATTTGAAACGGTGGGCGAATGGTCGGCGGGCCTCAGCTCCGCGGTGCGGCGGCGCGGGAAAGGCGGTCATTGATCGCCTCTCCAAGACCGTGAGTGGGAATGCTGGTGATGGCGATGCTGTCTGCGCCGCTTGCATCGGCGGCCTTGAGGTAATCGAACAGGTTGGCGGCGGCCTCGGAAAGATCGCCGGAGGGGCTGAGATCGAAAACGGCGCGGGCGGTCTCTTCACCCGAAACCGGGATACCTTCGAACCGGATCAACGCTTCGCCAGGCGAAACCGATGTGGCGTTGAGGCGCACGGCGGCGCCGGGGGCATAATGCGAAGCGAGCATGCCTGGCGCCTCGATGGCCGCCGACGCTTTTTCAGAACGTTCAAGCCGCTTGCCCGCAACACGCTCTATTTCGGCCGTGACGACGCCGCCAGGACGAAGCAGGCGCACCCTTCCATCTTCTTCCACCTTGACGATGGTGGATTCGACGCCGACCGAAGCCGCCCCGCCGTCGAGAATGAGGTTGATTTTCTGACCGAGATCGGCCTCCACATGGGCGGCGCTTGTCGGGCTGATCTTGCCGGAACTATTGGCGCTGGGGGCTGCGAGCGGTTTGCCGAACCGGCGGATAAGATCGCCGGCAAAACCTTGCGGTACGCGAATGCCGACCGTATCGAGCCCGGCCGTCGCCAGCGCATGAATATCGCTTGCCGGTTTCAGCGGCAGCACCAGTGTCAGCGGGCCGGGCCAGAAGGCCTCTGCAAGATCAAGCGATATGGGATCGAAAATGGCGTAACGTTCCGCCATGGCGATATCTGCCATGTGGCAGATCAACGGGTTGAATTGCGGCCGGCCTTTGGTCTCGTAGATACGGGCAATGGCTGCAGGGTTGGTGGCATCGGCGGCAAGGCCGTAAACGGTTTCCGTCGGCAGGGCGATCGGCTGGCCGGCGGCAAGCTCCGTGACGGCTGCTTGAAGGGCGGTTTCCCGCTCGTTTTCAATATGGATGTGACGCGCCATGATGCTGCCTTTCAGGGCGGTCAATAGCGTATTTCCGGGCAGAATGGAAAGCGCTAATGCACATTGTCCGAAACGGGTCGTCGGTTTCGGGAGAACGACATGCCTAAGAATGAAAGATGAAGTCCCTGGGGGCTTTGTCGCTGCTATATCGCCTTGATGATCCTGCGCATCTCCTCCGAGCGCGCGCCGAGCATGAGGACGTTTTTCAGCGCCACGCGCGGATCGTGTGTCTGGAACAGCAGGCCGCCGCGATGGACGGATGTATCGACGGCGATTTCCTGATCGGGAAGGGCGTTGATGGCGACAGCGAAATACATCCGCGAATAACGCGCATCGATATTTTCGAAGAAGTTTTCGGCACCGCTCAGTTCCGCGAAGAAATTCGCGAAATAGAAGGACCATAGCACGTGACGCTCTGCATCGAAGCTGGTCGTCGCCGCCGTGACGTGGCAATAACCCAGATGCGGCCGGTCATTCAGCAGATGGTGAAACACCATTTTCGGAAAACGGATGGACTGGTGAAAACCGTTCAGGCGGCTGTGGGTGGCATCGGCGGCAGCTTCCAGCTTTCGCCCGGTCAGCGCAGCCACTTCGTCATGGCTGTAGTAGACGCGTTCTTTCGGCAGCCACCGCTCTTCGTAACGGCTGATGCGCCCTGTCCGCAAAAAATCGGAATGCGCGGTCTTCGAGCGTATCGGTGTGACCGAATGCCTGCTCGCATCGAAATAGCGTATGCGTGTCGCCTTCTCCACCGGGAACACCCTCGTTGCTGTCGATCCGGTAAGATAATTTAGGGTGC
The DNA here is from genome assembly GCF_031453135.1 of Agrobacterium sp. SORGH_AS_0440. Classification (NCBI taxonomy): domain Bacteria; kingdom Pseudomonadati; phylum Pseudomonadota; class Alphaproteobacteria; order Hyphomicrobiales; family Rhizobiaceae; genus Agrobacterium; species Agrobacterium sp. SORGH_AS_0440. The sequence continues at coordinate 683,959 of NZ_JAVIYR010000002.1, forward strand.
GTTAATACTCCGTTGCGCTGCAGCCCCTGTTTTTTGATGGGTGGGCAGTGGCTGCGCCATCATGCGTCATATTGCGACGTCGTTGCAGGCGGTAAATAGTTGCCGGATTTTGCAGTGGAATGGCCTGAAGACGCCGTTCGGACATGTCGCAATTTGTCGCCAATGCGGAAGCCGATGTCGCTGTCTGTGCTGCCGCAAATGACCGCCGATGATTAGATGAGGACATGCTTCCGCAGCCCCCGCAAATGGTGTCGGGCAGGGCGGTTTGATCGAGGATTTGGCCATGGAATTGCGTGATACCGTATTGCGCCAGCTGAAAAACCGCCGCGAAGGTTTTAGCCTGGAACAGCCCTTCTACACGGACCCGGATTACTTCAAGCTGGATATGGAAACCATCTGGTATCGCGACTGGCTGTTTGTCGGCCATGATTGTGAGGTACAGAAGTCCGGCAGCTATTTCACCGTGCAGATCGGCGCCTATTCGGTTGTCATCGTTCGTGGCCGCGACGGGCAAATCCGCGCGTTCCACAATTCCTGCCGCCATCGCGGCTCCCGCGTCTGCACCACGCAGAAGGGCCAGTCGGCGCGTCTGGTCTGTCCCTATCACCAGTGGACCTACGATCTTGACGGCAAGCTGCTTTTTGCCCGCCACATGGGCGAGGAGTTCGACAAGGGCGATTTCGGCCTGAAGCCTGTCGCCTGCGAAACCGTCGCTGGCTACGTCTTCATCTGCCTCGCCGATCAGCCGGCGGATTTTGAGCCCATGCGCGCCGAAGTGGAGAGCTACATGGCGCCGCACCGCATATGGGAAGCCAAGGTCGCGCATGAGAGCACCATCATCGAAAAGGGTAACTGGAAGCTCGTCTGGGAAAACAACCGCGAGTGCTACCATTGCGCCGCCAACCATCCGGAACTCTGCCGTACCTATCCCGAAAACCCGAGCGTGACGGGAACGGATGGCGGGGCAAGCGACCCCGAGATCGGCGGCCACTGGGCACGCTGCGAAGCAGCCGGCCTGCCCAGCCGTTTCAAGATTGACCCGAAGGGCCAGTTCCGCGTGGCGCGCATGCCGCTGATCGGCGAAGCGGAAAGCTACACAATGTCGGGAAAACGCGCCGTGCGCCGGCCGCTGTCGGACGATGTCAGCATCAGCCATATCGGCGCGCTGCTCCTGTTCCATTACCCGACGACCTGGAACCACTTCCTCGGCGACCACACCATCTCCTTCCGCGTGCTGCCGCTCAGCGCCAACGAGACGATGGTCACCACCAAATGGCTGGTGCACAAGGATGCGGCGGAGGGCGTGGATTACGATCTTGAGGATCTCACCCATGTCTGGAACGAAACCAACGATCAGGACCGCCGCATCGTCGAGGAAAATGCCTTCGGCATCCGCTCGCCCGCTTATGAGCCCGGCCCTTACTCCATGGAGGACGAGGGCGGCGTGATGCAGTTCGTCAACTGGTACGCCGATTTCATGATCGACCGGCTGTCCGGCGACAAGGCCCGGCTTTCGGCTGTAGCGTGAAGATGAACATGGTCGTGACATATAAGCATATTGACGAGATGAAGCCGTGGAGCGACAAGCTCCAGCTGCTGGAATGTATTTCGGTAACCCCCGAAACACAGGATGTGATGACGTTCCTGTTCCGCTCCGAGGATCAGAACTGGTTCCGTTATCTGCCGGGCCAGTTCGTCACGCTGGAACTGCCGGTGGGCAAGGAGCCGCTTTACCGCACCTACACATTGTCCTCCAGCCCGTCGCGGCCCTATTCGCTGTCGGTCACGGTCAAGGCGCAGGCCAACAGTATCGGCACGCGCTGGATGTTCGACAATCTGAAGCCCGGCATGAAGATCCGGGCGCTTGGTCCGCTCGGCGATTTTTCCTACGTCAAGCATCCCGGGGACAAGTATCTCTTCATCTCCGCGGGCTCCGGCGTCACGCCGATGATGTCGATGGTGCGCGACATGAGCGACCGCGCCCCGCAAAGCGACATTGCCTTCATCAATTGCTCGCGTACACCCGGCGATATCGTCTTCCGTCACGAGCTGGAATATCTCGCCCGCTTCATGCCGAACCTGTCGCTCGGCTTCATTGTCGAGAAATGTGGACGCACCGATCTGTGGTCCGGCCTGAAGGGCATGGTCGACAAGGCCAAGATCGCGCTGCTCGCCCATGACTTCATGGAGCGTACCGTCTTCTGCTGCGGGCCGGAGCCGTTCATGGCCGCCGTCCGCTCCATGCTTGAAGCCTCCGGCTTCGACATGGGCCGTTACCATCAGGAAAGCTTCTCGCCTGCTGCTCCCGTCGCCGTCGGCGAGAGTGTTCTCACCGATGATGGCGAAGCGTTGTCGATGGTGGGTTTTACCCTTTCCGGGAAAGAAATGCCCTGCCAGCCCGGGCAGACCGTTCTGATGACGGCGCGTGCAGCCGGTGTGCGGATCGGCGCAGCCTGCGAATCCGGCATCTGCGGGACTTGCCGGGTCTTGAAACTTTCCGGCGAGGTGGAGATGAACCACAATGGTGGCATTCTCGATGAGGAAATCGAGGAGGGCTATATTCTCGCCTGCTGCTCGCGGCCTTTGACCGATGTCAAGGTGGAGGCATGATGCCGGCAGGCGTTTGAGGCTTTCCTTCCATCACCATTGTCTGGAACCAAATTTCCGTAAATTCGTTTGCACGTCATCCAATTCTTCTCGGGCATGAAGCGGGGCTGACCCTAATCTCCGAAAAGAGTGAGTGGGTGAAAAGCGTGGGTCAACGCGCTGAAGCAAACGGAGGAAGATCATGATAAATTTCCGGACAACGAGTGTCGCCACGGCCCTCGTCGTGTTCCTGACCAGCTTTACGCCGTCGCAGGCGTTCCAGGTTCCTGTGCCGATCCAGAAGCCGGCGGTTTCCACCGACAATGTCGTGCAGGTGCAATATCGCGAATGGGACCGTCGACACGATCGCCGTCACGGCGACCGCATGTATCGCCCGCGCCCGCCGCGTGACGGCTATTATAATGGCCACCGTGGTTACCGCGACCGCCGTCCGGGTTACCGTTATCATAACGGCTACTGGTTCCCGCTTGCCGCTTTCGCCACCGGCGCCATCATCGGCGGCGCGATTCAGCAACCCCGTCCGGCCTATGGCGGTAGCCATGTATCCTGGTGTCAGAATCGCTGGCGCTCGTATCGTGCTTACGACAACACCTACCAGCCCAACAGCGGTCCGCGCCGCATTTGCGTGTCGCCTTACAGCCGCTAATCGCACAAGCAGAAGCCCGGTCTCTACCGGGCTTTTGTCTGGCCCTGAAACGCCGTGGTTTTGATAAACGAAGCGTGATCGGACCGTTAATCGTAGGTTCAGCCACACGTCCCTAGGCTGTAGAAGTATACGACACCGCCCGGACAAAGGCGGAATAGAACAACAGAAATTCACGTCTTACGGCCTGTCGACCGTCGTGAATGGAGGAAGTCAGATGAAAAGCTATGTGAAGAATATCCTGGCTGTCGGTCTTTCTGCAATCGTGGTTGCAGGAGCGTTTGTTCCGGCCGAAGCCGCCATGCCCCTGCCTGTAGCGCCGAAGAGCGTTCAGACCTCGGGCAACGATGCCAGCAAGAATATCGTGAACGTGCAATATTGGCGTGACCGTGACGGCTGGGGCGATCGTCGCGGCTGGTATCGCGGTCACCGCGGTTACCGCGATTATCGTCCGGGTTACCGCCACCATGACGGTTACTGGTTCCCGCTCGCAGCATTTGCAACGGGCGCAATCATCGGCGGCGCTCTTTCGCAGCCGCGCGAAGTCTACCGTCCGGTGCCGGAATATCGCCCGCGCCCGGTCTATCGTGAGTATCGTCCGGTCCGCCGTGGCGGCATGAGCCAGGCGCATGTGAACTGGTGCTATGGCCGCTATCGCTCCTACGACGCCTATAGCAACACGTTCCAGCCGTATAACGGTCCGCGCCAGACCTGCTATTCGCCCTACGGCTGATAGGTTGGCCAAGACCGAGATTGACAGAGCCGTCCGGTTTCGACCGGACGGCTTTTTGCTGTCACAGGATACGCGCGCGTTTCAATACGAACCAGGCGAGCACGACCGAGATGACGATGAAGATGCTGGCCGCCATGGTGCCACCGGTACCGACCGTGAACGGCAGCTCATCCGTGTTCATGCCAAAAAAGCCGGTTACCAGCGACGGTGGCAGCAGGAACGCCGTCATCAGCGACAGTATATAGAGATGCCGGTTGGTTTCAGACGAGAGTTTTGAATCGATTTCTTCGTGAAGCAGCCTTGCGCGCTCCTGCAGGGCATAGACGTCATGATCGACAGCCTCGAGGCGCCCCATCAGCCGTGAGGCGACATCCTCGAAACCGTCAGGCATCTCGTCGTCATCCGCGGCCGAAGCCCGCCGCATCAGGGTGAGGACGGTGCGCAAATGCCGGTGCAGGCGCACCACCGTGCGGCGCAGCGGTGCGAGTCGTCGCCTTTCGTCGCGGGTCTCGCTGTCATAGACCAGATCCTCGATGGCGTTCAGTTCTTCCGTCGTCTCCATGACCAGATTGATCAGCGAGCGCTGGAATTCGGCGACAAGGCCTTCGAAGACGTGGGAAGGTGTGAGATAGCGGTTGGAGTTCTTGTCGACTGCCGCCTTTAGCCGGTCTACCGAATGCAGCGGCTGAAGGCGGGTGGTGATGATGAAACGGTCGCTCACCGCAAAATGCAGCCAGCCGAAATCGCGCGTTTCCTTGTCGAATTCCCGTTGGAAATCGACCAGGGTGCCGTAGAGCGATTTTTCGTCGACAACAATGGACGGATGCGTTTCGTGGGTGGTGAGGCTTGCCCGTGCTGCCGGATCGAGCCCCTCAACCGTCTCCAGAAAGCCCGCCACGCGCTGATCGGCGAGATTGAGATGCAGCCAGAAGAACCCATCGCGTCCCGCCATCTCGTCAAAGCCGGCATCGGGCGCCAGCCTGCGGCATGGGGCCTTCCCGGGTTGAAATTGATAGGCCCACACGAGGCCGGGAATGGTGGGCGTTATGAGGTCCATCGTGGCAGTCCTGATCGGCGGGATGGGAGGAGATGGGTGCCCGTCGCACCAGGAGGAGGCGAAAGGAGCGCGTCAGGGCACCGTCAACATGCTGAGCAAATTCATATGACAGTTTTATAACAAGCCCGTCGAAATACCGGGAATTTTCAAATTGACGTTTACGTAAAAATCATTTAGCCCGAAGGCAGTAGCAGGATACAAGAGCTTCGGGAGGAGGCAGCATGTATAGCGCGCCGGTGGATGATATCGCCTTTACACTCAAACATGTAGCGGGTCTCGGAGACGCGCTTTCCAGGGGTGTGCTGGGAGATCTGAGTGAAGATCTCGTCGATGCCATTCTGGAGGAAGCCGGACGTTTCGCCACCGGAGAGGTCGCGCCGCTCGCCGAAATCGGGGACCGTCAGGGCGCAAAACTTGCCGATGGCAAGGTGACGACGCCCGATGGCTGGGCCGATCTTTACCGTCGCTGGGCGGCGGCGGGCTGGAACAGCCTGACTGCCCCGGAAGAATTCGGCGGCCAGAACCTGCCGCATATGCTGAATGTTGCAGCGCTCGAAATGTGGAATTCCGGCTCCATGGCCTTTGCGCTGGCACCGACGCTGACAATGGGCGCGGTGGAAGCCATCGTTGCCCACGGCAGCAACGATCTCAAGCGACGCTATCTGCCGAAACTCGTCTCCGGCGAATGGACCGGTACGATGAACCTGACCGAGCCGCATGCGGGTTCCGATCTTGGTGTCCTGAAGACCCGGGCGGAGCGCAATGGTGACGGCACCTACCGCATCTTCGGCCAGAAGATTTTCATCACCTGGGGTGAACACGACGCGGCTGATAATATCATCCACCTCGTTCTCGCCCGTCTTCCGGATGCGCCGGCGGGAACGCGTGGCATTTCGCTGTTCCTCGTGCCAAAATTCCTGCCCGATGAAAACGGCGCGCCGGGCAGCCGCAACGATCTTTTCTGCCACTCTCTCGAACACAAGCTCGGTATTCACGGTTCGCCGACCTGCACCATGATCTTCGGTGACGGCAAATTTGGTGACGAAAAGGGTGCGCTCGGCTGGCTGGTCGGCGAGGAGAACAAAGGCCTCGCCTGCATGTTCACCATGATGAACAACGCCCGCCTTGCCGTTGGCATGCAGGGCGTGGCGATCTGCGAGGCGGCGACCCAGAAGGCGATCGAATACGCGAGGGAACGCACGCAGGGTAAGGCGCCCGGCTGGCAGGGTTCGGGCATGAGCCCGATCATCGAACATCCTGATATAGTGAGAACCCTTCTGACAATGAAGGCGCTGACGCAAGGATCACGGGCGATTTCCTTCAGCTGCGCGCACGCCATCGACATGGCGCATGCGACTGAAGACGCCCGGCAGCGCGCTCACTGGCAGGAGCGCGCTGCCCTTCTGACACCGATCGCCAAGTCCTTTTCCACCGATGCCGGTGTCGATGTCGCATCCATGGGCATTCAGGTGCATGGCGGCATGGGCTTCATCGAGGAAACCGGCGCGGCGCGTTATCTGCGTGATGCCCGCATCGCGCCGATCTACGAGGGCACCAACGGCATTCAGGCCATCGATCTGGTCCTGCGCAAGTTGCCGCTCTCCGAGGGCGCGCAGGTCCGCGGTTTCATCGCCGAACTGCGTGAGATCGCCGCCCGCACGGCTGCATCGAACCGTGACGATCTCGGAGAGACCGCCCGTTATCTCGATGCCAGCCTCACCGATCTGGAAACGGCAACCGACTGGCTGCTCTCCCGCATCAAGGCGGGCGAAACCGAGATGGCACTTGCGGGCGCCACGCCCTATCAGCGTCTCTTCGGTCTGGCCTTGACGGGCGCTTATCTCGCCAAGGGCGCATTGGTCTCTGTCGATGATGGCAGGGGCGGGCATCGTGCCGCGCTTTGCCGTTTCGCGGCGGAAAACCTGCTGGCGGAAACGGCGGCGCTGAAGGACCGCATTATGTCAGGCGCGGCAAGCCTTGCCGCCGCCCGTACTGTTTTGGCTTGAGGAGCTTCAGATGTCGGACGAACATATTCTTGTCGCGCGTATCGGCCATGCGCCTGACGTTCTGACCATCCGCTTCAACCGACCGGAAAAGAAAAACGCCATCACCGATGCCATGTATCTGCGCATGGCCGAGGCTTTGCACTCCGCCAATACGGATCCGGACATCCGCGTCGTTGCCTTTCTCGGCACGGAAGGCTGCTTTTCCGCCGGCAACGACATGGCTGATTTTCTCGCCTTCGCCATGTCAGGTGGAAAGGGCAAGCTCGCTGCCCTCGAACTTCTGAAAGCGCTGGTCGCCTTCGAAAAACCGCTGGTATCCGGTGTCGATGGGCTCGCCATCGGCATCGGCACGACGCTGAACCTGCATTGCGACCTGACGGTCGCTTCCAGCCGCAGCCTGTTCAAGACACCCTTCGTGGATCTCGCATTGGTGCCGGAAGCGGCCTCCAGCCTGCTCGTGCCAAGGCTCATCGGCCACCAGCGCGCCTTTGCGCTGCTCGCGATGGGTGAGGGTTTTTCCGCCGAGCAGGCATTGCAGGCCGGGCTGATCTGGAAAGTCGTTGCCCCGGAACATGTCGAAGCCGAAACGCTGGCGCTTGCCACCCGCCTTGCCGCCAAACCGCAGCAGGCGCTGAAGATCGCTCGCGATCTGGTCCGCGGCAACCCCGCCGATATTCTCGCCCGCATCGAAGAGGAAGGTCGTCATTTCATCGCGCAGCTGCAAAGTGCCGAAGCGCGCGCCGCCTTCGAGGCATTCATGCGTCGTTAAGTGTGCGGGCAGGAATTCCTTGCGATTAAGAAACCGGGCAATATGGCTTGGGTTAGATAACGCACCGTCATTGTCCGAAGGCCACCCACATGCGTCACTTCGTTTTCGCCCTGACTGTCTTCCTATCCGCCGCGACGATTGCTGAAGCGGCGGCGATGACACGCGCTCCAGCGGCTTCCACCAACGATGTCATTCTGGCGCAGTCCACGGACGACGATAGTCCGAACTTCTATTCCGGCAATAACCGCGACCGCCAGCGCCGCGCGCGTTTCGTCTGCGTCATCACCCCCCCGGACAGCGCCAACCGCCGTCGGCCCTATATCTGCCCGCTGGAGCGCGGCCGTGTGGGCGGTGCCTGCCGCTGCTCGGGCGTGGTGGGCAACGGCACGGTCGATACGACCTGGTAAGACTCCCAGGCTTCATCTCCACTCTCATTCCTGTGACAAGCACAGGAATGAGAGCTGTTGGGATTGCGGGCATATGAATCGTTGCGTTGCCTCAGCGTCGCTGAGCGGCTCTCCGCCCGGATTGCTTATTTCTCCAGCGTCGCCACGGCTTCCACATGCGGCGACCACAGGAACTGGTCGACCGGCGTGACGCGGGTGATGCGATAGCCGCCCTCGGTCAGGATGGCGAGATCGCGCGCCAGTGTCAGCGGGTTGCAGCTCACGGCCACGATCTTCTTTACCGTGCTACGTGCCAGTTCCTTGCACTGGAATTCCGCGCCCGCGCGTGGCGGATCGAAGACGACGGCGTCGTAATTCTTGAGCTCGCTTGTCATCAGGGGGCGGCGGAAGAGATCGCGCTTCTCGACGCTGACCGGCTTCAGGCCCTGCGTGTTGCGGGCGGCGAAATCCAGCGCCTTCAGCGGCTTGTCTTCCGCCTCCACCGCATGCACCTTGCCAACGCGCGCAAGCCGCAGCGCAAATGTACCGGAGCCGCAGAAGAGATCGGCAATGCGTTTGGACTTGCCGACATGGGCAAGCACCAGCTCCGCCATGGCGTCCTCCGCCTGCTTCGTCGCCTGCGTGAAGCTGCCGGCCGGGGGCGATACCGCCACCCCGCCAAACTCGATGATCGGCTTCTGGGGCTCGATCAATATTTCCCCCGACAGTGAAACACGCGCAATGCCGCGCATGGCAAGAACCGTTTCCGTGAGCGTGCGGCGCTGCTTGTCGCTGACCGACTTGATGCCGTCGACGGAAATATCGAGGCCGGAAAGGGTCTCCAGCACCGTCATCCGGAAGGGTTCCGCATTCGCCACCATTGAAAGTCCGATGGCGCGGATGGCATCCAGTCGCGAGACGATGCCGGGCGAGGTGACGGGACATTCCTCAATGGCGACGATGTGGTGGCTGTTCGCCCGGCTGAAGCCGAGCAGCAGGCCCTTTTCCGTCTTGCGGGCGGCGAACACCGCACGGCGGCGCTCGCCGGGGCGACAGATGACGAGATTATCCACATCGGGCGTCAAGCCCTTCGATTTCAGTGCCGAGACCACCAGTTCCCGCTTGTATGCATGGTAAGGCTCGTCGGCGAGATGTTGCAGCGAACAGCCGCCGCAGGTGCCATTCTTGCCCTCCGGGCCGAAGTGGCGGCAGGCGGGTGTACGGCGTTCGGGTGAGGCTTCCGTAATCGACATGACGGTGCCGTGATCCTTCACCTTGGCGATGGCGACCGTCTCGCCAGGCAACGCGAAGGGCACATAGACCGGGCCGTCGGGACAGTGCGCAATGCCATCGCCCTGGGCGCCGAGGCTCTTGATGGTGACGGTTTGTGTGCTCATGGCTTTTCGCCTCCGAGAAGAAATTCGACATTGCCGTCACCGCCGGAAATCGGCGAGGGAATGAGGCCGAGACTTTTCCAGCCCATGTCCTCCGTCAGCCAGCGCTCCAGTTCGGCCGCCACTGCGGGCGCGGTTTCGGGTTCCTTCAGAAGCCCGGCCTTGCTGATGGCGTCACGCCCTGCCTCGAATTGCGGTTTCACCAACAGGACAGCACGAGCACCCGGCTCAGCAAGATCGAGCGCCGGGGCGAGCGCGAGCTTCAGCGAAATGAAGGACACGTCCGAGACAATGAAGCCGATGGGCTGGTCATCAATATCGTCCGCCGTCAGGAAGCGGGCATTCAGCCCCTCCAGATTGGTGACACGCGGATCGTTCGCGATCCTTACATGCATCTGCCCGTGGCCGACATCGATGGCGATGACGTGGCTGGCGCCCCGTTCCAGCAGCACCTCGGTAAAACCGCCTGTGGAAGCGCCGACGTCAAGACAGTGATGGCCGGAAGGATCGAGCCCGAAATGATCGAGTGCGGCCACGAGTTTCAGAGCTGCGCGGGAAACATAGGCCTGCGCTGGATCGCTGATGGCGATCTCGGCATTGCCGGCGACGGTCTGGCTCGGTTTGGTGACGGTCTTGCCGTTGACGCTCACGGTGCCGCGCGCAATCGCGTCGCGCGCACGCGAGCGACTGGCGAAGTGGCCGAGCGACACGAGAAGCTGGTCAAGCCGTTCATTTTCAGGTGTTTTGGACATGATCCCGTGTCAATGACTGCCAAACTCCGCCGATGCAAGCGATTTATCGCGATGCGGAGCCGACAGCGCCTGAGCCACGGACTTATGAGGCTTTTGCGCCGCAAATCAGCATATCAGATTAATCCAATATAAAGGCTTGTATTGCAGGGTGTGCCAAGGCCCGTGCGGCCGGTCGGAACCCGCCATGATGGCATCTTCTCCCATTTCTGAAATTGCGGCCGTTGCAGCGCAGACGCTTGCTCCGAGGCATCGGGTCGCCGAGAGAGTTTGCGATGTCGCTGAAAAATCTCCCCATTAATCTGAAGCTCATAGCCACCTTCTGTGCCTTGATGGGCGTGTGCCTGCTCGCTTCCGCGGTCGTATTCTGGCAGACGCTGGGGAGCGAGCGTGTCACGATTGAAAACAACCGCACCAAGGATATCATCCAGGCCGTGGATGGCGCGACGGCAGCCATGCTGGAACAGGCCGTCAATCAGCGCGGCTTCCTGCTGTTCCGCAGTGACAGCACCTATAATGACGTGTTCGCCCAGCGCGATATCATGCTGAAGAAGCTTGATGCAGCGCGCGCCCTTGCTGCCGGCCAGCCGGACATCCTGAAATCCATCGACGACATGCAGAAATCCGCCACCGTGTTCTTCAAGGAACTGGCGGAACCGCAGATCGCCGCACGCAAAACGACCGAAGCGCCGATTTCCGAAATCATCGAAATCGGCCGTAATCAGGCCAAGGGCCAGCTTGACGGCTTCCGCGCCTCGGCCGCCAAGATCAAGGAACAGCTGAATGGCCTGTCCACCGCTTACGCTGCAGAACAGCAGGCTGCTGCCCGCAAGCTGGAATATGCCCTTCTCGGCGGTGGCGCCGTCGCCGGCCTTCTCGCCGTGATCCTGATCTGGGCGCTTTCGCGCTCCATCGTTACGCCCATCGTCGGCATGACAGCGGCGATGAGCCGGCTTGCCGATGGCGATCTGACGACGGAAGTTCCGGCCACGGATCGTGGCGACGAAGTCGGCAAGATGGCAAAGGCTGTAATGGTCTTCAAGGAAGCCGGGCTTGAAAAAGCTCGCCTTGCCGGTGAGACCGATCGCATGCGCTCCGCGACGGAAGCAGAACGTCGCCGCACCGAGGAAGAAAAAGCCAGGGACGAGGCCGCCAGCGCTTTTGCCAGCGCCGAGCTTGGCAAGGGCCTTGCGGCTCTCGCGGATGGCGATCTTTCCTATCGCATTGAAACGCCTTTTGCGCCTGCGATTGATCCGGTTCGTGTGAATTTCAACAGCGCCGTCGAAAAACTCCAGCAGGCATTGCGCACGGTCGGCGAGAACGCGGCCGCCATCAATGCCGGCGCTTCGGAAATGCTCTCCGCCGCCGACGACCTGTCGCGCCGCACCGAACAGCAGGCGGCCTCCATCGAAGAGACCGCTGCGGCGCTCGAAGAAGTCACCACCACCGTGCGTGATAGCGCCCGTGGTGCGGAAGATGCCGGCAATCTGGTCCAGCGCGCCCGCGCCGGTGCGGAAAAGTCGGGTGTTGTGGTCCGCAAGGCGGTTGCCGCCATGCGCGAGATCGAGAAGTCCTCGGGCGAAATCGGCAACATCATTGGCGTCATCGACGATATCGCTTTCCAGACCAACCTCCTGGCGCTGAATGCCGGTGTGGAAGCCGCCCGCGCCGGTGATGCCGGCAAGGGCTTTGCGGTGGTCGCGCAGGAAGTCCGTGAACTTGCCCAGCGTTCGGCCAATGCCGCCAAGGAAATCAAGACCTTGATCAGCGCTTCCAGCCAGCAGGTGGAAAACGGCGTCAATCTCGTCGATGAAACCGGCAAGGCGCTGGAACTCATCGTCTCGGAAGTCGAAGAGATCAACGCCCATGTCAGCGCCATCGTTGTCGCTGCCCGCGAACAGGCCACCGGCCTGCAGGAAATCAACACGGCCGTGAACACCATGGATCAGGGCACGCAGCAGAACGCCGCCATGGTGGAGCAGCAGACCGCCGCCAGCCATTCGCTGGCCCGCGAAGCGGAAGCGCTGAACAGCCTGCTTGGCCAGTTCAGGATGGGCGGCGCACGCACCGCCGTTGCGAGCGCCGGCGGATATTCCGCTCCGCGCCCGTCTTCGGCCAAGCCTGCCTTCCAGCCTTCGCCGGCCGCGCCGATCCGCAAGGCTCCGGTAAAATCGGCCTCTGCAACAGCAAGGCCTGTCGCATCGCCGGCCCGTGCACTCGGCCAGAGCCTTGCCCGCGCCTTCGGTGGTGCTGCCGAAGCACCGGCCGCGAAGGATCAGGACTGGACGGAGTTCTGAGCGGGGTTTCAGATTGAACCTACGGATCGGGGGCCGAAAGGCCCCCTTTTTGCGTCGGCATTTTCAAATGGGAGGCCGCCTAGGCGCGCTGTAGCCGGAACATCCGTGCAAAGAAAAGCTCATCCGACAGGCGGTGGAGCAGGGCGGCAATGACGGCGGTTGCGGCAATGGCGAAAACGAGACGTCCGGCGAGAACCCCGTAGACATCCGCACCCAGCGACATGACCACAAGCGTGTCTTCAATCACGCTATGGGCAAAACCCATGAAGACGCAGGACAGAAATACCTGCCGCGGTGATATCGTCCCCGATTGCGCCTCGCGGATCAGGAAACCCGCGCCGTAGGAAATGCCGAGGAATAACCCGATGGCAGTGAGATGCTCGGCCTCGCCGCGAATGCCTGCAAGACGCAGCAGGGGCGAGAGCGCTTTCATCATCAGCGCGAGCAGGCCGGTCAGCCTGAGAATTTCAAGGCAAAGGGAAAGGGCAAGGAGGATGACGAGCATCCAGGCCATGGTTTCACCGAGACCGAGGAAATAGGCGGACCATTCAGGCGTGGCGCTCATCGCAATCCAGGCCGGGCTCACCGGCCCCGACAACCAGCCGGTCGATTCCAGAAGCTGGTGCAGGAGAAAGGCATAAAGCAATCCGCCGCCGACGCGCAGCCCCGTCGTGACGATCATGCCGGGGCCCGCCTTTTCGATGATTTTCTGTTCGATGGGCAAGCCATGGGCGAACAGGATGAGCGCCGAAAAAACGGTAATATCAGCCACGGTCAGTGAAGACGCGGGAACCAGCGTGAAGATGAGCGGCACGGCACCCCATATGCCGACCAGCATCGCGGTCAGCCAGGCAAGGCCGAGTTCAGGCGGCAGGCCGATGATGTTCATGACCGGCGCAAAAGCAGGTGCCACCGCCTCGATCGCCCCCATCCTTGATAGCAGCTCGGTCAGTATGGCGATCGGGACCGTGATCCGTACCAGCACCCAGTAAATTGCAAGCGTTTCCCGCGTTTTTTGCCAGACGGTCTGTAGAACTGACATATGAAGGCTCCCCTGAAAGTTGTTTCCATCCACTACTCCCGGCCGGTTCGCATTTGCGGTCAGAGATTGCAGTTTCATGCAATTTTATTGCAAAGATGGCGGCGGGCGATATGCTATCCGCATGGACAGGATCGACCGGAAACTTCTGAACCTTTTGCAGGACGACGCCTCGCGCACCAATGTGGATATGGCTGATGAAGTCGGGCTGTCGCCATCCAGTTGCCTGCGCCGCCTGCAGCGGCTGCGCAAGTCGGGCGTGATCGACCGCATCGTGGCGATCCTCAACCCGGCAAAGGCGGGACGCGTGCTCAAGGCTCTGGTGACGGTGGAGCTGAAACTGCACGGTGAGCAGCAGATGCGCCGCTTTCTGGATATTGCCTGCGCGGAGGAGGCGGTGTCGCAGGCCTATGCCGTCACCGGCGCAAGCGATGTCGTACTGATGTTACGCCTGCGGGATATGGAAGAATTCGACGCCCTGTGCGACCGCTTGTTCCGCGATCAGCACAATGTGGCGCGCTTTTTCACCATGGTCGTCATCAAGACGGCGAAAGAAGAAACGGCCATCAAGCTTTGAAACTGATAATATGGCCTTCTGGGTGGGCATTTGATCCTCCCCTTCAACCCAAGGAAAGCGTCTGGCTTTCGGGAAGGCAGTTTACAGATGGCGCCTCGCGTTAAGTTAAGGCTCCTTGAGGGCACCTACGGAGTGGCCCGGCTTTCTGCCGATGCATCCATTCCAGCCTGGGCCGATGGCACAGGTTTTCTCAGCATCAGCCGGACTGATGATGAGCTTTCCGTCGTTTGCCGTCAGGAGCGTATCCCTCATGATGTTAAGGCCGACACCGGCTGGAACTGTCTCAAACTTCAGGGCCCGTTCGCCTTTGATGAGACCGGCATCGTGCTTTCGGTGATCGAACCGCTATCGACCAACGACATCGGGATATTCGTGGTTTCCACTTTCGATGGCGATCACCTGCTGGTCAAATCGAAAGATCTTGAGAAAACGTTTGAGCTGCTGGCAAATGCAGGGCACTCGCGCATCTAAGCTCCGTGAGCGTGATCCGCCCGCATGGGATGCCAGACGGAAATATCGCGCGGCGCGTCCAGAAGCTCGGGCAGGGCATCGTGCCATGCCTGCCGATAGGGCCGGTGGATCTGAACGTCGATGACGTCCTGATGGTCAGTCCAGGTCTCATGCAGCAGGAACCGGTTCTCGTTTTCGCAATCCCGGTGCAGGGTTGCGTTCACGAAGGTCTTTTCGTGCCGCATGGCGTCGAGCAGCGCATTTAGCAATTCCAGAAAACGTTCGCGCTGGGCTGGACGGACCTGAAAGCCGATAAGATAGGTGGTGTGCACGGGTCTTACTCCTTGGCGCCTTGCATCAGTGCGTTGCGGGTTGCCGCGTCGGCGGGATAAAAACACTCCAGCACGAGTTCGGAGAGCGTGACGTCCGTCGCCGTCCCGAAAACCGTGGTGGTTGAAATGAAGCTCAATATGCCGCCCGAAGATGGATCGCGAAGCTGGAGCGGTATGGCCAGAGGGTCGGCCCCGGCGGTATGCGGGGCGACCTTTGGCGCGGGATAGGCCGCAAGCTCCGCATGCAGCCGAGAAAGCACTTCGTCTCCGGTTTCCTCGACCTGACGGCGCAGGCGTTCCAGCAGGTGATGGCGCCATTCGGCCAGATTGACGATGCGTGAACTCAGACCCAGCGGATGCAGGCTCAGCCGCAATGCATTGAGCGGCGGGGCAAGCAGTTCTTCGGAAACACCGACAAGCAGCGACGTGATCGCATCATTGGCGAGAACCACGTTCCAGTGCCGGTCCACGGCAAGGGCGGGGAAGGGCATGTGCCCATGCACCACGGTCTCGACGGCCTGCCGAGCCGCGGCCATATCGGGCGCATCCAGCGATCGTTCGGAATGGACGGGTGCATAACCCGCCGCCAGCATCAACCGGTTAGCGGCGCGGGCCGGCATCGAAAGCTGCTCCGCCAGCCTCACCAGCATGTCGCGGCTGGGCGATGATCGCCCGCTTTCAACGAAGCTCAGATGGCGTGCTGATATTTCAGCCTCCACCGCCAGATCCAGCTGGCTCAATCTGCGGCGGGCTCGCCATTCCTTCAGCACCTGGCCGACATGTTCTCGATGATGTGTCATGCCCCGCAGCCTAGCAGAAGATATCGCGGATGCGATTACCTCGGAGGTAATTGTTCCGCTTCCCGACCCCCGGCATGTTTGGGCCGTCAACCACAAGGAGCGCAATCATGACGCAGCATCTCGCAATCGCCGAAACCTATCTCGCAGCCTGGAATGAGGAAGACAATGAACGCCGCAGGCACCTCATCGGTCAGGCATGGGCAGAAAATACGCGCTACGTCGATCCGCTGATGCAGGGCGAAGGCCAGCAGGGGATTGCCGCCATGATCGAGGCGGTGCGGCAGAAATTTCCGGGATATCGTTTCGTTCTTGCCGGCACCCCGGACGGACACGGCAACTTCACCCGTTTCTCCTGGCGCCTTATCTCGCCTGAAGGGGACGATGTGGCTGGTGGCACCGATGTCGTCAGCCACGATGCCGAGGGCCGGATCGAAAATGTCGTTGGTTTTCTCGACGGCGCGGCATCCTGAGGTAAAGGCGGGATAGTCCCGCCTCCTATCCCGGCAGTTTTGTCAGCCGGCGAAACCGACTCCGGCCTGACGCTGGCCGAGCGCATTGAACACCGTGGAAATGATGCCGGCCCGGTCGAGGCCGGCATTGGCATACATGGTCTCTGGCTTCGCCTGTTCCACCCACTGGTCGGGCAGTGTGAGTGTCCGCACCTTGGGGCCGTGATCGAGCAGGCCGGCGCTTGCCATGAAATGCAGCACATGTGCGCCAAAACCGCCGACCGAGCCTTCTTCTATCGTCACCAGAACCTCGTGATGGGCGGCAAGCTGTCGGATGAGATCGAGATCGAGCGGCTTGGCGAAGCGTGCATCGGCAACCGTGGTGGAAAGACCGGCGGCGTCCAGGTCTTCGGCCGCCGCCAGGCATTCCGCAAGGCGGGTTCCGAAGGAAAGCAGGGCAACCTTCGTGCCTTCCTTGATGATGCGACCCTTACCGATCTGAAGAATCTCCCCACGCGCGGGCATCTCGACGCCGACACCTTCTCCGCGCGGATAGCGGAAGGAAATCGGGCCTTCGTCATAGGCGGCCGCCGTGCGGACCATATGTTTCAGCTCCGCCTCATCCGAGGCCGCCATAACTACCATGCCGGGGAGGGTGGCGAGGAAAGTGGTGTCGAAGGAGCCGGCATGGGTCGGCCCGTCGGCGCCGACAAAACCGGCGCGGTCGATCGGGAAACGCACGGGCAGGCTCTGGATCGCCACATCATGCACCAGCTGGTCGTAACCGCGCTGCAGGAAGGTGGAATAAAGCGCGCAGAACGGCTTGTAACCGTCAGCCGCAAGCCCCGCCGCAAAGGTGACGGCATGCTGTTCGGCAATGCCGACATCGAAGGTGCGCGCCGGGAACAGCTCGGCCATCTTGTCGAGGCCGGTACCGTTGGGCATCGCGGCCGTCACACCGATGATTTTCTCATCGAGTGTGGCTTCCTGGATCAGCGCCTCGGCAAAGACGCTGGTATAGCTCGGCGCATTCGGCTTGGCTTTCGCCTGCGCGCCGGTGATGACGTCGAACTTGTTGACGCCGTGATATTTGTCGGCTGCGGCTTCCGCCGGCGCATAACCCTTGCCCTTCTGCGTCACCACATGGATGAGGACAGGGCCTTTCTGGTTGTCGCGCACATTGCGCAGCACCGGCAAAAGGTGGTCGAAGGAGTGACCGTCGATCGGGCCGATGTGATAGAAACCAAGCTCCTCGAACAGCGTGCCGCCGGTCACGTAACCGCGTGCATGGGTCACGGCGCGGGTAATGGCGCGGTCGATCGTCTTCCCGAGATACGCCGTCAGCTTCTTGCCGAAATCGCGAAAACCCATATAGGTGCGGCCGGAGGCGAGACGCGCCAGATAGGCGCTCATCGCGCCCGTCGGCGGCGCAATGGACATGTCGTTGTCGTTGAGGATGACGATCAGTCGTGCATCGAGCGCGCCGGCATTGTTCAGTGCCTCAAACGCCATGCCGGCAGACATGGAACCGTCACCGATGACAGCAATGACCTTGCGGTCGCTGCCATCAAGACCCGCCGCCACCGCCATGCCGAGACCGGCGGAAATGGAGGTGGAAGAATGGCCGGCGCCGAAATCATCATATTCGCTTTCCGCACGGCGGGTGAAACCGGAAAGGCCACCTTCCTGCCGCAGCGTGCGGATGCGATCACGCCGGCCGGTCAGGATCTTGTGCGGGTAACATTGATGGCCGACATCGAAGATCAGCCGGTCTTCGGGCGTGTTGAAGACCTTGTGGATGGCAATCGTCAGTTCCACCACGCCAAGGCCGGCACCCAGATGCCCACCGGTTTTCGACACGGCGTCAATCATCTCGTCGCGCAGTTCCCTTGCCAGTTCCGGCAAGTCGCGATCATCGATCTCCTTGAGATCGGAGGGAAAATTCACCCGGTCAAGCAATGGTGTCTGTGGCATTCCGGTCAATCGTTCGGCCTTTTCTGGTGGTCCCCGCGCGGCGCGTGAGAACGTCTTTCATCGCGAAAGCCGCCGGGTGAACCATGCATGTCGTATACTTCTATAGAATTTCAACCTTCCGGCAAAGGGACAAACTCTTCTTCGTCGCCGGGAACGATGTCGAAGCGTCCCGTTCTCCACTCCTGTTTGGCCTGTTCTATGCGTTCTTTTGATGACGAAACGAAGTTCCACCAGATGTATCGGCGCTCATTCAGCGCTGCCCCGCCAAAGATCATGATGTGACAGCCATTGCTGCCGGCCTGAAGCGTGATGTCGTCACCCGGCCGGAAGACGAGCAGCTGGTCGGCGGCGAAGATATCGCCCGCCACATCCAGCGAGCCGGACAGAATATAGATCGCCCGCTCCTCATGATCGGCGGAAAAGGGACACTTTGCCCCCGGCTCCAGCGTCAGGTCGACATAAAGCGTATCCGTGAAGGCCGCAACGGGGGAGGTGAGGCCCTCGAATTCACCGATCACTACACGACCCGACGCGCCCTTGATATCGATCAGCGGCATCTCTTCCTTTGCCGTGTGGGCAAAGGCCGGGTCGATTTCCTCCATATGGTCGGGCAGGGCAAGCCAGGTCTGGAGGCCCGACATGGAAAGCGGATGGCCGCGCAGGTTTTCCGGCGTGCGTTCCGAATGCACGATGCCGCGCCCGGCGGTCATCAGGTTGATGTCGCCGGGGCGGATGACAAGCTCGGTGCCGAGACTGTCTCGGTGCTTGATTTCGCCGTCGAACAGATAGGTGACGGTGGAAAGCCCGATATGCGGATGCGGCTTCACATCCAGCGCCTCACCGGCCTTCAGTATCGCCGGACCCATGCGATCGAAAAAGATGAAGGGACCGACAAGCCGCCGCTGCCGCGTCGGTAGCGCGCGCCGCACCGCAAAGCCGCCAATATCGCTGGTGCGGGGGATGATGAGGTTCTCGATGGCGTCGCAGGCAAAGGCATCGCCCGCGACGGGATCGTTACCGGGAAAGAAGGACATGGTCAGCTCCTCGTATCGTCTGGCGGGAGTTTAGCATAACCGAGGGGGAGGGGAGCATCGCGATATCGAACGCAGCGTCAACGATCCTTGTTAACACGACATTGTGAGAGCACCTTACGGCCGGGAAGGTTCTCAAACCTCTCCTCCGTCATCCTCGGGCTTGTCCCGAGGATCTAAACACGTCAAGAAAATCAATGCAGATCCTCGGGACAAGCCCGAGGATGACGTCGAGCGTTTAAATCGGGAGGTGGCTACCTTATCGAATCCCGTCCGAACGCTCACCCTAAACGCAATCACTCTCCGTCGAGCGGCTCCACACCCTGCGGCTTGCCGGCGCGGTCGAGACGGATCTTCTCGATGCGCTTTTCGGCAGCGTTCAGCAGCGTTTCGCAATGCTTCTTCAGGGCTTCGCCGCGCTCATAGATGGCGATGGATTCGTCCAGCGCCACGTCGCCGCGTTCCAGACGTGCGACAATGCTTTCCAGCTCGGCGACGGCTTTTTCGAACGAATAACCGCTGACATCGCCTGTGTTGGCATTTTCCGTCATGTTCAACCCTTCATCATTCTCAAAATATGCATGGCTGCCGATTCCGCCAGCCCTTCCAGATCATAACCGCCTTCCAGCAGGCTGACGACCCGATTCGAAGTGTATTTATCCGCCATCTCCAGAAGCCGGCCCGTCGCCCAGTCGAAATCCTCTCCCACCAGATTGATCTGCGCCAGCGGATCACGGTGATGCGCGTCGAAACCGGCGGAGATGAGAATGAGATCGGGCGAAAAATCCGCAATCGCCGGCAAAACGCGCGATTTGAATGCCTCGCGGAAATGTTCGCTGCCGGTGTTCGGAGAAAGCGGTGCGTTGACGACGTTGTTCTTCACGCCGGTTTCGTTTTTATCGCCGCTCCACGGATAAAGCGGCATCTGGTGGGTGGAACAGAACAGCACGGATGTGTCGTTCCAGAAGATGTCCTGCGTGCCGTTGCCGTGGTGCACATCCCAGTCAATGATGGCGACGCGCTCGGCACCATGCGCCTTCTGCGCGTGGCGGGCGGCGATCGCCACATTGTTGAAAAGACAGAAGCCCATGGCCTTGGCGGTCTCGGCATGGTGGCCAGGCGGGCGGGCTGCAACGAAGACATTGTCGGCAGCGCCGGTAAAGACATCGTCTACTGCCGCCATT
Organism: Agrobacterium sp. SORGH_AS_0440; assembly: GCF_031453135.1. Classification (NCBI taxonomy): domain Bacteria; kingdom Pseudomonadati; phylum Pseudomonadota; class Alphaproteobacteria; order Hyphomicrobiales; family Rhizobiaceae; genus Agrobacterium; species Agrobacterium sp. SORGH_AS_0440. The sequence continues at coordinate 704,436 of NZ_JAVIYR010000002.1, forward strand.
GCGGCGCCGATGCCGGTCAGCGCCGCCTGCAGGCTTTTTTGCGAAACGTAAGTGTCGGCCTCAATGCGGTTGATCTCGCTATCCTCTTCCGGAATCTGTCGCATCACGGCAAGCAGATGCTCTTCCGGATGCGCCAGCAGCACCGCATCCTCATTGGCCTGAGGCGCTTCTTTGCGATCAAGGCGCTCGAAATTCGGATGTTCGAGCGCGATGTTCAGCGACCGCAGGCGGTCCGGCCGCTCGGGATGGCCGGAAGGCGTGATATGCTCGAGGAAGATCGGATGTTCGTATAAACGCGTCGCCATTCTTTTCCTCCCGAAGAAAGTGTTTTCAGGCGCGCTGCGGCAGCAGCGGATAACCCGCCATGACGGCGCGGCCGGCAAGGGCTGCCAGCACGGCCTTCAGCGCATCACCCGGGATGAAGGCGAGCGAACCCATGAAAGCCTTTTCAAAACCGAGACCGACGACCACCGCCAGGTAGGTGATGCCGAAAGCATAAAGCACGACCACGCCGCCGATCAGGCTGGCGACGAAAAAGCCAACACCCTGCGCCAGAGCGGACTGGCTGCGATTGACGAGTTTTTCCGAGAGCGTGCCGGTGACGAAAACGGATGCGATCCAGCCGATCAGGAAGCCCGTTGTCGGCGTGGTGAAGATCGAAAGACCACCACGTCCGCCCGAAAGCACCGGCAGGCCGATGGCGGCAATCAGGATCGTCAGCAGAACCGCGAGCGTGCCGCGTTTTGCGCCGAGGACGACGCCGGCGAGCATGACGCCGAGCGACTGCGCGGTAATCGGCACCGGAATGAAACCGAGCGTGATCGGCGGCAAAAGCCCGAGCGCGATGATGATGGCGGAAAACAGCGAAATCAGCACAAGGTCGCGGGTCGTCATGGCTCGGAAACTCCGGATGGTTGTCTGGCCGTCAGCTTTGGCCTCTGAAACCGCGCGCGTCAATGGCGTCGGCAATGGCATCGGCATCCTTCAACGTCATAATGACGAGCGGCACGATGATGGTCGCCATCCGCACGGGCAGGCCACGCGCCCGGTGGGCATCGCGCACCGCATGGTAACGGTTGACGATCTCAGGCACGAAGCGCACCACCAGCCCGACTGCAAGCCCGATATCGGCGGCCTTGAGCAGCCCCAGCCTTTCCAGCGGGGAGGCAGCACGTGTAATTTCGTCCATGAACTGCGAAATGCTGACGGTGATGGTGACCGCGGTGGCGAGCAACGCAAGTGCCGTCAGCCGCATAAGATTGACACTGGCATCGTGGGCCGGAAGCAGGAGATAGCTGAAGCCGGCGACGAGGAAGATCGTCAGCATCACCGGCCGCAGCCGCAGGGCGATGTCCTTGAGGGGCAGCCGCATCGCGCTCAGAACTAGCGCGGCCAGAACCATCGCGCATGCGAGAACCAGCAAGTCGCGGGTGAGGAACAATGCAATGCTGAAGCCCATGAGCGTCAGAAGCTTGAGGCGCGGCGAGACGCGGTATAGCCAGCCCGTTCCTTCGACATGCAGCGATTTCATCGCGACGCCACCTCCAGATAGCGCGCCACCGCCTCTTCAGGTGCAGCATCTGCAATAAGCGCACCCTCATGGAAAACCAGCACCCGGTCGAAACCCCGAAGCAACGGCAGATCGTGGGTTATGACAATCAGCGCCTGGGACAGCGCCGCCATGGTTCTTTCCACGACTGCGCGGTTTTTGAGATCAAGCTGGTTGGTTGGCTCATCGAGAATGAGGATTTGCGGTTCGGTCACCAGAAGGGCGGCAAGCGCTGCAAGCTGTAGCTCACCGCCGGAAAGCTCATGCGCGCGCCGGTCTTCCAGCTGCGCGATGCCGAGTCCGGCCAGAACGACCTTCACCCGATTTTCAGTTTCGGCCTTGCCGAGGCCGAGCCGCTTCAGCCCGAAGGCGACATCGTCGCGCACGATCGGCAGGATGATCTGGTTTTGGGGATTCTGGAAGATGAAACCGACCATCTGCAGGATGGCGCTGGCGTCGCTCACGGTGTCGAGACCGTTCACCGAAACCTTGCCCTCGCTTGGCTTGTTCAGCCCGTTGATCAGCCGGGCAAAGGTGGTCTTACCGGAACCATTGAGACCGATTACGCCGATACGCCGTTCCGTCAACGTCAAGGACAGCGGCTGCAGGACCTGCCGGCCCTCGAAAACGACACCGGCGGCATCGAAACGGATTTCCAAACTTACATCCTCGCGCTCGTTTCCGGTTCTATATCCCGTCATCAACAGAAGTGAAACAAGGAACAAAAAAAGAACATTGCATTCGCGAAAAAGCCGTCATACCTTCTGGGCCATGACAATCAAGGTTTCGAACGAAGCAGCAAGGCGAATTTTTCTGGCGCGGCAGGGCCTTTCCTCCCCGCCCGGCAAGGCGCTTTCCAAGGATGGGCTGCTGCAGCTCATCACCGATCTCGGCTTCGTGCAGGTGGACAGCATCGGCACGGTGGAGCGCGCCCATCACCAGATTATTTTCTCCCGCAACCAGACCTACAGGCGCAACCATCTGACCACGCTGCTGGAAAAGGATCGCGCGCTTTTCGAGCACTGGACGCATGATGCCTCCATCCTGCCGACGGAATTTTATCCCTATTGGAAACACCGCTTCCGCCGCCGCGAGCCGATCATTCAGGAACGCTGGCGCAAATGGCACGGTGAGGGTTTCGATGCCGCGTTCGGCGAAACGCTGGAGCGCATCGCCGCAACCGGGCCGGTGCTGGCGCGGGAGCTTAAAGAGGAGGGACACCAGTCCGGTGGCTGGTGGAACTGGCATCCCTCCAAGACCGCACTCGAATATCTCTGGCACACCGGCAAGCTTGCAATTGCCGGCCGTGTGAACTTCCAGAAGGTCTATGATCTGGCCGAACGGGTCATTCCCGGTGAGCATCACGAGACCGAAGTGGAGCACGCCGAATTCGTCGACTGGGCCTGCCGCGAGGCGCTGAAACGGCTGGGTTTCGCCACCCACGGCGAAATCGCCGCCTTTTTCGACCTCGTCACCCCGCAGGAGGCGAGAGACTGGGTCAAAAACCATCGCGATGAATTGTGCGAGGTATCGCTTCTCGCAAGTGACGGCGACACTGCCCGCCAGTCCTATGCCTTTGCCGATTTCACTGCCGACCTGACGGACGTACCGGAACCGTCCTCCCGCGTTCGCGTGCTGAGCCCCTTCGACCCTTTGCTGCGTGACCGAAACCGCACGGAGCGGCTATTCGGCTTTTATTATCGCATCGAGGTCTTCGTGCCGGAGCCGAAGCGGCAATATGGCTATTATGTTTTCCCGCTTCTGGAAGGCGACCGTCTGATCGGTCGCATCGACATGAAGGCGGAGCGCAAAGGCAGCACTCTGGATGTACGCCGCCTGTGGCTCGAGCCCGGCGTGCGCGCTTCGGCCGGGCGGCTGGAAAAGCTCGATGCGGAATTGTCGCGGCTTGCGAAGTTCACAGGGGTCGAGAGCGTGAACTATCTGGAGGGCTGGCGGGAGGAAAACTGAGTTTTTCGCACGGATGATTGCGAGAGAGGTGCCCTCGGACTCAAGGTTATTGATCCGTGATACTGCATTGTAGCGCGGCGTTGCGGCATATTTCTTCTCCCCGCCGGGGAGGAGGTGGCCCGAAGGGTCGGATGAGGGGGCAACGGTAGAGATTTACGGATAGCTAGCCCCCTTATCCCGCTGCCGCGGACTTCTCCCCGACGGCGAGAAGAAGCAGGCGGAACCCGCTCGCCTCACAATTGCGCGGCGAGACCAGGCAAAACCCAGGCTCACCCGATATCCGTCGCGGAAATCTTGATGCCAAATCCTTCGAGACCGACATAATGGCGTTCGCGCGTGGTCATCAGCTTGATCGAGCTGATGCCGAGGTCTTTGAGGATTTGCGCGCCGAGACCGATTTCCAGCCATTCGTTTTCCCGCGAGCGGGCCTGGGCGTGTGCCTCGTCCGGGTCGCGCGCCTTGCGCCGCCCCGCAACCTGGCCGACGCCGACGGAGCCTTCACGCAGATAGACGATGACGCCGCGGCCTTCCTCGGCGATCTTCTGCATGTAGTGCCGCACCGGCTGGCGGTCGCCGAACACGTCGTCAGCGACGTTTTCCGGGTGCAGGCGCACGGGAATGTCGACACCGTCCCTGATGTCGCCGAAAATCACCGCCATGTGCTGCATCCGGTCCCAGGGAAGGGAGTAGGTCTGCGCTCTGGCCGGGCCGAAGGGCGTTTCAATGGTGAAGGAGGATTCCATCTCCACCAGCGTTTCCTTGCGCTGGCGATAGGCTATCAGATCGGCAACCGACACCTGCTTGAGCTGGTGTTTTTCCGCAAAGGCGGTGACCTGCGGTCCGCGCGTCACGGTGCCGTCATCATTGACGAGTTCGCAGATGACACCGATCGGCGGCAGGCCTGCCAGCTTGCAGAGGTCGACGGCGGCTTCCGTATGTCCCGAGCGCATCAGGACGCCGCCCTCACGGGCAATGAGCGGGAAAATGTGTCCGGGCCGGGTAAAATCGGCGGCTCCGACATTGGGATTGGCGAGATTGCGCACCGTCAGCGTGCGGTCATCGGCGGAAATGCCCGTTGTGGTGCCGTGCTTGAAATCGACGCTGACGGTGAAGGCCGTGGTATGGGCGCTGTCATTTTCGGCCACCATGGCATTGAGGTTCAGGCGCTTGGCTTCTTCGCGCGGCATGGGGGCGCAGACGATGCCTGACGTGTGGCGCACGATGAAAGCCATCTTTTCTGCCGTGCAGTGGACCGCTGAAATGATCAGATCGCCCTCGTTCTCACGGTCATCATCATCGGTCACGACAACGATTTCACCGGCTTCGAAAGCGCGGATGGCATCGACAACGCGTTTCTGGTCATAGGCCATGGCGGAATACCTCACTTCAACCGGCCGGTCTGGCCGCGATCCCTCAGATAATGGTCGGCAACGGTGCAGGCCACCATCGCTTCGCCGATCGGCACGGCACGAATGCCGACGCAGGGGTCGTGGCGTCCCTTGGTGCGGACGTCGACATTGTTGCCATCGGCGTCGATCGACTGGCGCTCGGTCAGGATTGACGAGGTCGGCTTGATGGCAAAGCGCGAGATGACGGGCTCGCCGGTCGCAATGCCACCCAGAATGCCGCCGGCATGATTGGAGAGGAAGATCGGCCTGCCGTCATTGCCCATGCGCATTTCATCGGCATTCTCCTCGCCGGAAAGCTCGGCGGAGGCGAAACCCTCACCGATTTCCACGCCCTTGACGGCGTTGATCGACATCAGGCTGGAGGCAATATCCTGGTCAAGCTTGGCGTAGATCGGTGCGCCGATACCCGCCGGAACGCCTTCGGCGATCACTTCGACAACGGCGCCGATGGACGAACCGGCCTTGCGGATGCCGTCGAGATATTCTTCCCAGACGGGCACCATGGCGGCATCAGGGCAGAAGAACGGGTTCTGATCGACCTGATCCCAATCCCAGTTGTCGCGGTTGATCCTGTGTTTGCCGATCTGCACCAGCGCGCCGCGCACGTTGAGGCTGGGTACCACCTTTCGCGCGATTGCGCCGGCAGCGACACGCGCCGCCGTCTCGCGCGCGGAAGAGCGACCGCCGCCGCGATAATCGCGAATGCCATATTTCAGGTCATAGGTGAAATCCGCATGTCCGGGGCGGAAACGCCTGGCGATCTCGCCATAATCCTTGGAGCGCTGGTCGGTATTTTCGATCAGCATGGAAATCGGCGTGCCTGTTGTCGTCATCGTCTCGCCGTCCTCATCCAGCATGACGCCGGAAAGGACCTTGACGATATCGTCCTCGCGCCGCTGGGTGACGAAGCGGCTCTGGCCCGGCTTGCGCTTGTCCATCCAGTGCTGCACCTCGGCAAGGGTAAACCGGATGCCGGGCGGGCAACCATCCACCACGCAGCCAAGTGCCGGCCCGTGGCTTTCTCCCCAGGTGGTAACGCGGAAAAGATGACCGAAACTGTTATGCGACATAATTCTCAAACCGGAAAACGGGGCGCCTGTGGACAGCGCCGTTTAAAACAAGCGGATTTGTCTTAGTGGAAAATCCGGGCAAGGCAAAAGCCTTTCTTTCATCGCAAACGCGATAAGAAGGTGACGTACCGTCCACGACTCGCGAAAGGACGAAAAACGACAGTCCCGCCATGGGCGACGGAAAGTGATTCGACCGGATCGACGGTTTTTTGAGATGACGAAATTGTAAAAGAGCCGGAGTTTTCCACCCTAAACCCGAGTTTTCCAATATTGCCGGAAAATGCGGTGTAAAAATCACTAACGGCTTGAACAGGATTTGAAATCCGTTCATCAATTGGGCCGAAAATGTCATGGTTGCGGGCAATTTCCGCCACATTCGAAAGGCAATTCTTCATGCATGTAAGGTTTTCACGCAAATCCACGAAAGCTAGATCGATGCGTATGATGATTGCCGCCCTTCTGGCCACCGCCAACCTCCTGATGCCGATCAACGGCTTCGCCCAGAGCGTCGACGTGGAAGGCACGATCAGCAAGATCGACGCGAACGGTCTAAGTATCACGCTGAACGACGGCAAGACCTATCGTGTGCCGGAAGAATTCAATTTCGAAGGTCTGAAAGCGGGCGTGAAGGTCGTTGTCTTCTACACAGAAGTGGATGGGAAACGTGTGGTCGACGATCTGCAGGTTGTGGAGTAAGCAGCCGCCTACCAAGTCAAAACCTCCTTTGTGAAACGAGCGGGTGCCACCTGTTTCTTCTCCCCGACGGGGAGAAGTCCGCGGCAGCGGAATAAGGGGGCAAGCTCTCCGAAATCCGGCAACTTTGCCCCTCATCCGACCTTTCGGGCCACCTCTCCCCAGGGGAGAGAAGAAACAAGCTGCGACGTCCTGCCAATCATAGGAAAGCTGCCAGCCCCTAGGAAATCCACTCCACGCTGTTCCTGTCGATCTCGACCTTTAAAATCTGGTCCTGCGGGATTTGCGTCCGCGACGCCTCATCCTTGTCCATGCCTGAAACAAGTCTGAAAATCGAGCGGATGACGCCGCCATGGCAGACGCAGACGGTCGGCCGCTCCACGGAGGAGAGCCATGCGCCGATGCGCCAGGAGAGGATTTCATAGCTTTCGGCATCCTGGCCGGGGGGAATGAAATCCCACTTGTTGGCCTTGCGCGCCTTCACCCGGTCCGGAAATTCCTTCTTGAGCTCGGGCAACGTCTGCCCTTCCCAGTCACCGAAGGAAACTTCGATGAGGCGGTCGTCGGTGCGATAGGCCTTGGGATCGAGCCCCATCGCGCCGCGCATCAGTTCCATTGTCTCGCGCGTGCGCCCGAGCGGGCTTGCTACATAATCGAAATCCGCGGCCTGATCCCCCAGGAGGCGGGCGAGAAGCAGACCATTGCCGACCGCCTGCTGGCGGCCGAAATCATTGAGCGGAATGTCTTTCTGGCCCTGAAGCCGGCGTATCGCATTCCAGTCCGTTTGTCCGTGCCGGATCACATAGACGAGCAAGGCGATACCCCAGTTTCAAGCATTCCCGGTTGTCGTCAGTCCTTCACCACCGAAATGTCAGGCGCATCCACCGCCTTCATGCCGATGGTGTGGTAACCGGAATCGACATGGTGGATTTCGCCGGTCACGCCGGTCGAAAGGTCGGAGAGCAGGTAAAGCGCCGACTTGCCGACCTCCTCGATCGAAACGGTGCGCTTCAGCGGCGCATTATATTCGTTCCACTTGAGAATGTAACGGAAGTCGCCGATGCCGGAAGCAGCGAGCGTCTTGATAGGGCCGGCGGAAACGGCATTGACGCGGATGCCGCGATTGCCGAGGTCGACGGCGAGGTAACGCACGCTTGCCTCAAGCGCGGCCTTGGCCACGCCCATGACGTTGTAGTTCGGCATCACCTTTTCGGCGCCGTAATAGGTGAGCGTCACGATCGAACCACCGTCATTCATGACGGGCTCCGCCCGCTTGGCAACGGCGGCCAGCGAGAAGACGGAAATGTCCATGGTGCGGTTGAAATTGTCGCGGCTGGTATCGAGGTAACGGCCGGTCAGCTCATCCTTGTCGGAAAAGGCAATGGCGTGCACGACGAAGTCGATCTTGCCCCAGTGCTTTTCCAGGCTGGCAAAAACCGCATCGATCGTCTCGAGATCGGTCACATCGCAGTGACCGGCCATGAAGGCGCCGAGTTCCTGGGCCAGCGGCTCGACACGCTTCTTCAGCGCATCGCCCTGCCAGGTGAGAGCCACTTCCGCGCCCGCGTCGGCGCAGGCCTTGGCGATGCCCCAAGCGATGGAACGATTATTGGCGACACCCATGATGAGGCCGCGTTTGCCAGCCATGAGGCCGGATGCCTGAGCCATTTTATGCTCCCTAATACTTTTGATCGGTCCTGCCTATGGCATAGGCTGCAATCCTGTTCAAGATTGCCAAGGATCATCAACTGTTAGGGAACGTAACAAAGGGTGCGTTGTCCCGGTTATTCGCAAAACTTTCACAAATAAAGGCCTTCGCGCATGTGGCGCATCAGGTCCGTCACCTTTTCATCGGGCTTCTCGTGCAGGACGATGCGCAATTCGATGACGAGATCGCCGGAGCCGCCATTGCCGTCGGCAAGACCCTTGCCGGCAATCCTGAGCGCGCGGTCCGAGCCTGACCAGGCTGGAATGGTGATGTTTTCCTCGCCAAGCGGCGTCTTGACCTTTGCTTCGCAGCCCAGAACCGCATCGCTGAGCGAGATCGGCAACGTTGTGTGGATATCGAAGCCACGAAGGGAAAACGCGTCCTCGCGCGCGGTCAGCAATGTCACGGCGAGATCGCCGCGGGCCATGTTCGGAAGCTTCAGCCCCTGTCCTTTCAGCCGCACCACATGTCCGTCGGTCATGCCGGCTTCCAGCTGGAAGCGAACCTCTCGTTCATCGGCAAGCGATACGGTAATCCACTTTTGCTCCAGCAGATCGGCGACCGTGACGATGGCCTCCGCCGTGATATCGGGCGCCTTTTCGGGAGCTGGTTGCGGCGTGCGGAACCGGCGTACGAGAGCGCTGAAGAGATTGGCGGCAAGCGAGACGGGCGCCGCCCTGTCATCGCCAGCGCCGGACTGGGCGGCCTCGCCGGCGGCAGGTGTATCGCCTCTTGCGGCGCTTGCGGCAGCCTTTGCCGCTTCCGCCGCCTGCTGTACCTTGGGATCGTTCTGTGCCTCCGCGCCGAAAATCCGCTCGACGATGTCTTCGGCACTTTCCGTCCTGGCGTCGGTTTTCTGGCCGGTCTGCGTCCGGTTGCGGGCGTCCGCCCGGGCCAGTTCTTCCATCAGCTTTTCGGCCGCCCTGGCGCGTTCAGCCGCCTCGCGCGCGGCCTCCCGCTGCTGCATGATGGTCTGATCGCGCTGCTTTTTTTCTGCAGCCTTGCGGGCCTGATCGTAGAGATCGCGCTTTTTCGGGTCTTTCAGAAGGTCGTAGGCCTGTCCGATCTCGGCAAATCGCGCCGAGGCATCGGGGTCGTCGCGATTGGCGTCCGGATGAACGGTTTTCGCCTTCGTGCGCCAGGCGGCCTTGATTTCCTCGTGGCGGGCGTCACGTTTTACGCCGAGGATCGAATATGGATCGCGCATGCGAAACACCAGTTACGTTGGCTCAGGCGCCTGCCGCCCGTCATGGCGCAATCCTGAAGCTAACCCCTCCGAAAAGGGGTGCCCGCGATCATTCGCCTGCACGCCCTCGGTTTAATCAACGTCGACTGTTGCAATAAGTTGCTAATCACTCCTTTACGGAGCAGGTTCGACGCACCGGGGCCGCGCCTATTCCCCATGGAAGGGTAAACAGATTATTTCTGCTCGAAGCGGGTCATCAACCATTCGCCGGTTTCCGACAGGCAGGCCTGTCCGGAATAAGCTGCCACCCCTTCGAAGGAGTGGCGCGTTGTCTTGAAATCGCGGCAGACGAAACCGCTTGATTTGTCTTCGTGAATGGCGGTCACGACGCCGGCGCTGCCGGTGGCGGCGTTCGCCCAGGGCAGCGGCTGGTCGGCAAGTTTGGCGAGATCGGCCGATGTCACCGCATTGCGAATGGTCACATCGTCGGTCTGGGCGCTGCCATTCTGCTGGTTCGGCACGGAGGCGGTGGAAAGCGAGCGGTCAACCTTGTCGCCGCCGAACAGATCGAGGCTGACGCATCCGCTCAGCACCGCAAGCATCGACACGACGGCGGAAACTTCCGCTACCGACGAAAGGAGGCTCTTTGTTCGACTGTTCGACTTTGCTATGACGGTCACCATCTTTCACCAGAGATCATCTCTGGGGTCCAAATCAGCTCGGGAGCATTTTAGTCAATATGTCGGAAACGGGGTTAACATCCAGTGACTTCACGGAAGAAAATGAACCTTTCACGCTTTTTGCCGAATGGCTGAAGGATGCGACGGCTTCCGAGATCAACGATCCGAACGCGGTGGCACTTGCCACAGTGGACGAAAATGGCCTGCCGAATGTGCGCATGGTGCTGCTGAAAGGCGTCGATGACCGAGGCTTCGTGTTCTACACGAATTTCGAAAGCCAGAAGGGCCGGGAGATCCTCGGCCAGAAAAAAGCGGCCATGTGTTTCCACTGGAAGAGCCTGCGACGTCAGGTGCGCCTGCGCGGCGAGGTGGAGATCGTGAGCGACGAGGAGGCGGATGCCTATTACGCTTCCCGCCCGCGTGGCAGCCGCATCGGCGCCTGGGCATCCAAGCAGTCACGGCCGCAGGAAGGCCGTTTCGCGCTGGAAAAGGCGGTGGCTGAATATACCGCCAAATATGCGATCGGCGATATTCCGCGCCCGTCCCATTGGTCCGGTTTCCGCATTCGCCCCGTCAGCATCGAATTCTGGCATGACCGCAAGTTCCGCCTGCATGACCGCATCGAATTCCGCCGCGACACGCCAGACGGTGCCTGGTCCAAGGTCCGCATGTACCCCTAAGGGCGTCAGGCCGCACCATTGGCGCCTGCCTGTTTAAGCAGCAAATCCAACAGCGCCGGTCCAAGGGTGGCCCGGCAGAAGCTCCATCCGCCGTCCGTAAAGCGCTTTCGAATCGACGCTGCCGGAGAATCGTGATTAGAGTTGGATATCACGAACAAAGGATGAACAAATGCTTCTGTCCATGATGCGCCAGTTCGAGGCGGCCTCGCAGAAATATGCCGATGAAAACGGGATCGCCCGTGATCCCGACTGGTTCATGCTGAAGCTTCAGGAGGAGGTGGGCGAGGTGACGCAGGCCTGGAACCGGCTGACGGGGCGGGGGCGCAGCAGGGGCAGAAGCGAAGAGGAGATGAAGCGTGATCTGGCTGACGAAACCGCCGATCTGCTCGGCCACGTGCTGCTGCTGGCGCATCGCAACGGTCTCGATCTCGAAAATGCGATAGAACGCAAGTGGCGCTTCAAGCCGGGAGCCTGACGCTCTGCCGAGGACCATTCGATCCTGCTGCGTCGCGCCTCCGCGATCCGCTAGGAGAACGCGATGACAAAGAACAGGATCGCAAGAGCGGCAGCCACAGGTGCCATGACCAGCTGCTCCGGGCGGCTTTTCGACATTGCGTTCAATCCGATGCTCACCGCCATGTAACAGACGATGATCCAGATTCCAGGTTCAACCCAGCCAGACGGCCAGATGTCGGCCCAACCCGCCTTTTGCAGCGGGAAGGAAACGAAAAGCGCATAAATGAGCGGTGTCGCTGCGCTGGCTATCCTTTGCCGTCCCGGCAATACCGTGTGCGCGCCGCCCCAGGCAAGGCGGCCGAAAGGGGCGCCGGCGGCGAGCGCAATCTGGAACAGGGACAGAACCAGCAGTATCAGCGTTATGAGTGACACGGCGACAGGCGTCATGATTACCCCGGTTATGGATACGCCGGCGGAGCCGTTTGCCCAGTAGCGGCGCCCCAGCCCGACATGCGTTTCATCATGACGCCAAATCGCGAAGCACGTATGACGCCGTCTCGCGCCCCCAGCCCGATTTTCATTCTACTCAGGCCTGCGCTTTTTGCAGAAGGGCGGCCACCATATGCAGGTCGCTGGCGACGGCCACGCATTTCTCCCGCATTTCCTCGGTCGGCGGTGCAACGTCAGGCACCATGATCGTCATCATGCCCGCCGATGTCGCCGAGCGTACACCCGAGTAGGAATCCTCCAGGGCAAGACAGCGCCCGGGATCGAGGGACAGTCGTCGCGCGGCTGTCAGATAGGGCATGGGCGCCGGTTTCGGCTCCGTATAGTCGCCGCGCGCGACAATTGTGTCGAAGCGTTTGAGAAGATCGTGGGGCCCAAGATGGCGCGTCACCGAATCGTGTCGCGACGAGGTGGCGATGGCGCGGCGGATATCGAGGCTGTCGAGAAGGTCGAGTATCTCGGTGACGCCCGGCTTCAACGCCACGCCATCAGCCATCATCACGCCAAGATGCCGGAGCCAGGCGTCTCGGAAACTGTCGATGGGAAAATCCGCGCCATAATCAGCAAAAATGGTGCCGGTAATGACGTCCCACGGGCTGCCGCAGACCTTCTGATAGGTCTCCACCCTCATGCCGTGGCCGCCTTCTTCCGAAGCCGCCAGAAATGAATCGCGATAGAGCCGCTCGCTCTCGATCAGCAATCCGTCCATGTCGAAAACCACGGCCCGCGGGAGAAAAGGCAGCATGGCTCAACCGAACCGGAAAGGGCGTTCGCCAAGGCTCTCGAACGGACGGATCAGGTAACCATCGGGATCGGCGACGATGAACTGCCGGTTGCCCACTTCGACCGTGCCGCGCCTGTACCATTTTTCTTCCAGCGGCATGACGAGGTCGATGGAGGATCGCTCCAGCCGGGAAAGAATGGGTTGCAGCGAGGGGACGGCAAGCTGCAGGTTCATGCCGCGGCCAAACGGAAATTCGAGCACGGCATTATCAGTCACGAATGTCCGCGTCGCGCCAATCTGGTCGATCATCAGCTGGGCATCCCCCAGCGCCAGATAGGTAAAGCCCTCTTCGGGGCGCTCATAGACCACATGAAAACCGATCAGGTCGCAATAAAATGCGCGGCTCTTCTGCCAGTCGCTGACGGCAAGTTCAGGAACGAGGGCATTTCGTATGATGGTCATGGTCTCCTTTGCGCATCGGCCGGATCGGGATGTGGCCTTAGGGTAGGGGCTGATCTTAACGTCTTCCCGGCGGCATGCCAGAGGAAACCGCATCATGGCAGCCATGTGTGTGGTCAGGGGCTGACGAGGCGCCGACAGGCTCAGTGTGGCTGCAACTCTTTCTTCCGTCATTCCGGCCTTGAGCCGGAATGACGGGTGTAGGGATGCACCGTTACATCACTTTATCCGCGCTACAGATACGCATTAACAGTCGTTACAGGCAGGGTCGGGAGATTTACGCCTTCGTGCCGCCCACGGTGATCTGGTCCATGCGCAGATGCGGCTGGCCGACGCCAACAGGCACCCATTGCCCGGCCTTGCCGCAATTGCCGATGCCGGTATCGAGTTTCGAATCATTGCCGATCATCGAGACGCGCTTCATCGCATCCGGCCCGTTGCCGATCAGCATGGCGCCCTTCACCGGCGCGCCGATCTTGCCGTTTTCGATGAGATAGGCCTCGGTGCAGCCGAACACGAATTTACCCGAGGTGATATCGACCTGGCCGCCGCCGAAGGAGACGGCATAGATGCCCTTCTTGACGGAGGCGATGATCTCTTCCGGCGTCTTGTCGCCCGACAGCATGTAGGTATTGGTCATGCGCGGCATCGGCACATAGGCATAACCCTGACGGCGACCGTTGCCGGTGGGCGTCGCACCCATCAGCCGGGCGTTCTGGCGGTCCTGCATGTAGCCCACCAGCTTGCCGTTCTCGATCAGCACGTTGTAACCGGAAGGGGTGCCTTCATCGTCTACGGTCAGCGAGCCGCGGCGGCTGTCGATAGTGCCGTCGTCCACCACGGTCACGCCGGGCGCGGCGACCATTTCGCCCATCAGGCCGGCGAATGCGGACGTCTTCTTGCGGTTGAAATCGCCTTCCAGACCGTGACCCACGGCCTCATGCAGCATCACACCCGGCCAGCCGGAGCCGAGCACCACATCCATCGTGCCGGCCGGCGCATCGATGGCGGTGAGGTTGACGAGCGCCTGACGCAGTGCCTCATCGGCGCCGCGCTGCCAGTTTTCCGTGGTAATGAAATCGCCGAAACCGACCCGGCCGCCAATGCCATAGGAGCCGCTTTCCTGCCGATCGCCTTCACCCGCCACGACGGAGATGTTGATGCGGGTCATCGGCCTGACGTCACTGACGCGGTGGCCATCGGCGCGCAGAATGTCAACCACCTGCCAGCTTGCGGAAATCGTCGCCGTCACCTGCCGGACATTGGGGTTCTTGTCACGCAGATAGGCATCGATATCGGTGAGAAGCTTCACCTTCTCTTCGAAGCTCGGGCTGCCGATGGGGTTCTCGTCGCCATAGAGCTTCTTGTTGGTGCGCTGCGGTGCGGCGGCATAGGAGCCGGAATAACCTCTCGTCACTGCGCTGACCGCATCCGATGCACGTTTCAGCGCGCTTTGCGAAAGCTCGCCCGCATGGGCGTAACCCACCGTCTCGCCGGCGACCGCCCGCAGGCCGAAACCCTGGTCTGTATTGAAGGAACCGCCCTTGAGCCGGCCATTATCGAAAGTCAGCGACTCGGCCTGCGCATGTTCGATGAAAAGCTCGCCATCATCAGCGCCGGCGAGGGCCTCGCCGACGAGCTTGCGCAATTGCGTTTCGTCGCAATCGAAGAGTTTTACAAGATCGTCGGTCATAGGAGGCTCCAGTCATTATCGTTCATGACCGATTTAGGCACTGGAGCGGGCGGACGCAAGGCTGTCCGGTACGGCAGGCTTCAAGGAAGCGCGTCGTAACCTTCGGCAAACCCCGTCAGTTCGATCGGAATGCCGACGCGGTCCTGATCGACGGATTCACGCAGTGCAAAAACAGCGTTCTTGCCGGCGCGCAGAACCTTCAGCAACTCGTCGTCAATATCAACTTCCACATAGCAGCCTTCGGAGAAGCAACGGGTGAAATAGGCGCGGCCGATATTGTTATTGTCGATATAGAGTTCCATGCCGTCCTTCAGAAGCACGCCCAGCGGTGCGAGGATGCGGAGGATGCGCGACTTGCGGTCGGCCGTCTTCAGCACCACCACTGAAAGACCGACTTCCGGGCGGTCGTCGGCAATCACGTTCTGCATCAGGGCGCATTGTTCTTCCGAAGCGCCCGCCGGCTTGTCACAGATGACAGACCATGCGCCATGCGTCGACTTCGGCGTTCCGGGCTGCGGCTGTTGCGCCAGCGCCGCGGCGGCGGGGGCGATGATGGCAAGACCGGCGGCGGCAAGAAAAGTGCGCGCGAGCGGGGAAAGACGCATGGATACCTCTGGGATTCGAATCAGTGCGGCTATTTTGACGCCATAATCCGGAAAAAAAAGCCTCGGGCTTTCAATTCCAGCCGAGTTGGGCGGAAATAGGACCTGTCGGTCCTGATGGCAGCCGGATTTGTTCGCAGCATCGGTCGTCATCCCGCGATCAAACCGGCTGGAAGACGGGGCTTGCCGCATTTTTTCGTCTCGAAATCGTCTTCGGCAGACGAGCCGACGCACAGGCTGCGGGAAAGTCGCGCGCGGATTGATCAATGGCAAAATTGGGGCGCATCCGTGGCGTGACGCATATTGCGGCAGAGGGCAAACTGTGGTTTGAAGTTATTACCATTAGCATGGATTCTGCGCCTGTGATTGATCTGGATCAGGCGCGTGAGGGAGAGGGTACCGTGAGGAATAGGATTTACGCAGCACTGGCGGGGATGACCTGTCTGCTCACGGCTGTCGGCGCCCACGCCGATCAGCCGGTGCATTGGCAAATGGGCATGCAGGAGGCCGCCACGCCGATCATGCACGAAATACGCTGGTTCGAACAATATACGCTCTGGTTCATTGTTCCGGTTACGCTTTTCGTTCTTGCGCTGCTCATCGTCGTCGTTCTGAAATTCCGCGCCTCGGCCAATCCCGTGCCTTCGAAGACCAGCCACAACACGGCAATCGAAGTGGTCTGGACGCTGGCGCCGGTTCTCATTCTCCTGTTCCTTGCTTTCCCGTCGTTCAATCTTTTGAACGCGCAGCTCACGCAGCCGGAAAACCCCGACGTGACGCTGAAGGCGACCGCCACGCAGTGGCTGTGGAGTTACGAATATACGGCTGCCGAGGGCGCCGAGCCGGTCTCCTTCGACAGCTACATGCTGAAGGATCAGGATCGCGCCGCCGCCGGCAAGGAGGACAAGGCCCGCTATCCGCGTCTTCTCGCAGTAGACAATGAAATGGTTGTCCCGGTCGGCAAGACCGTTCGCCTGCTCGTCACCGCCGCGCCGACGGATGTGATCCATTCCTTCGCCATGCCGGCTTTCGGCGTCAAGATCGACGCTGTTCCGGGCCGCCTGAACGAAACCTGGTTCAAGGCGGAAAAAGAAGGCCTTTATTACGGCCAGTGTTCCGAGCTTTGCGGCAAGGATCACGCCTTCATGCCCATCGCCATTCGGGTGGTTTCCGAACAGCAGTACAACACCTGGCTCGCCGCCGCCGGTTCTGACCTGAACGGCGCGAACCGGGCGCTGATGGCCTCTGTCGATGGCGCTCCGCGCACCGTCGACGTTGCCGCCAACGAAACCAACTGATTCTGGAGTGAGGACAATGGCTGGACCTTCCGCACACGACGATCATCACTCGCATGGTCATTCCGCACATGATGGGCACGCCCATGACGACCATTCGCATGATGCACATCATTCTCATACGCCGGGCTTCTTCGCCCGCTGGTTCCTGTCCACCAACCATAAGGACATCGGCACGCTATACCTGATCTTTGCGATCATGGCCGGCATCGTCGGCGGCGGGCTTTCCGTCGTCATGCGCATGGAACTGCAGGAGCCGGGCATCCAGATTTTCCACGGTCTGGCCTCCATGGTCTACGGCTTTGAGGGCGACGCTGCCATCGACGGCGGCAAGCACATGTTCAACGTGTTCACCACCGCACACGCCCTGATCATGATCTTCTTCATGGTCATGCCGGCGCTGATCGGCGGTTTCGCCAACTGGATGATCCCGATCATGATCGGTGCGCCGGACATGGCTTTCCCGCGCCTGAACAACATCTCCTTCTGGCTGATCGTTCCGGCCTTCATCCTGCTCATTCTGTCGCTCTTCGTCGAAGGGCCGGCGGGTGCTTATGGTGTCGGCGGCGGGTGGACCATGTATCCGCCTCTGTCGACAAACGGCATGCCCGGACCGGCGGTGGATCTGGCGATCTTTGCGCTGCACGTTTCGGGCGCTTCGTCGATCCTCGGTGCGATCAACTTCATCACCACCATCCTCAACATGCGCGCCCCGGGCATGACGCTGCACAAGATGCCGCTCTTCGCCTGGTCGGTCCTTGTCACTGCGTTCCTGCTGCTGCTTTCGCTGCCGGTTCTGGCGGGCGGCATCACCATGCTTCTGACGGACCGCAATTTCGGCACGGCATTTTTCTCGCCGGAAGGCGGCGGTGACCCGATCCTCTATCAGCACCTGTTCTGGTTCTTCGGCCATCCGGAAGTGTACATCCTGATCCTGCCCGGCTTCGGCATCATCAGCCACATCGTGTCCACCTTCTCGAAGAAGCCCGTCTTCGGTTATCTCGGCATGGCTTACGCCATGGTCGCGATCGGCGCGGTCGGCTTCATCGTCTGGGCGCACCACATGTATACGGTTGGCCTGTCGCTGGAAGCACAACGCTACTTCGTCTTCGCAACCATGGTCATCGCGGTGCCGACAGGCATCAAGATTTTCTCGTGGATCGCGACGATGTGGGGCGGCTCGCTGACCTTCTCGACACCAATGGTCTGGGCAATCGGCTTCATCTTCCTGTTCACGGTCGGTGGCGTCACGGGCGTCCAGCTCGCCAATGCCGGTCTCGACCGCTCGCTGCACGATACCTATTACGTGGTGGCCCATTTCCACTACGTTCTGTCGCTCGGCGCCGTCTTTGCGATCTTCGCCGGCTGGTATTACTGGTTCCCGAAGATTTCCGGCTACATGTACAGCGAGTTCATCGGAAAACTGCATTTCTGGGTCATGTTCGTCGGTGTGAACCTGATCTTCTTCCCGCAGCACTTCCTCGGCCTTGCCGGCATGCCGCGCCGTTACATCGATTATCCCGATGCCTATGCCGGCTGGAACCTGGTGTCGTCCTACGGGTCCTATATTTCGGCCGTCGGCGTGCTGATCTTCCTTTTCGGTGTCTGGGAAGCTTTCGCCAAGAAGCGGATCGCCGGCAACAATCCCTGGGGTGAAGGCGCGACGACGCTCGAATGGCAGCTGTCTTCCCCGCCGCCGTACCACCAGTGGGAACAGCTTCCGCGCATTCGCTGATGCACGGATCGGGACGCGCGGTAAGGCTCGCGGGTCCCGAGCGCTGAGAAAGAGGGCGGCACGGTCAGGCCCGTGCCGTTTTCCCGAACGGGCTACCTTTACTGCCGCGTGACATTTTGTCCAAGCGATGCTTGCCTTCCAGCGTGATACATGCGCCGGGATATGATAAATGCCAGTTTTGGCCTTTATGAATGGCAAGCGCAGACGAATGGCGGCAGGACACGGCGTAAGGCCGGGCAGATGGCATCGGCTTAACCGGCTGCCGGTCAGGCTGTGACGTTCGGGACCCATGGATCGACGCATCGCGCATTCCGGAACTCTCACTCGTGTTTCCGGCCGATGCAGGGAATGTCGCGACAGGCGGCATTCGAAGGAAGCAGGACAGGAAATGACCGTTATCGACAATCGCGAAATGCTGGGCGCGGAAAGCTCCGAACTCTCGGAAGCCGGCGCGCGCGATTATTTCGAATTGCTGAAACCGCGCGTCATGTCGCTCGTGGTCTTCACGGCCTTTGCGGGCCTCGTGCTGGCGCCGGGTGAAATCAACCCGATACTCGGCATCATCGCTATTCTCTGCATCGCCGTCGGCGCGGGCGCGTCCGGTGCGCTCAACATGTGGTACGATGCCGATATTGATGCCGTCATGAGCCGCACCGCCAGGCGACCGATCCCGTCCGGCCGTATCACCCCGCGCGAGGCGCTGGCCTTTGGCCTGACGCTGTCGGCCTTCTCGGTAGTCATTCTCGGCCTTGCGATCAACTGGTTCTCGGCCGGTCTTCTGGCCTTCACCATCTTCTTTTATGCTGTCATCTATACGATGTGGCTGAAACGCTCGACGCCGCAGAACATCGTGATCGGCGGCGCGGCAGGCGCTTTCCCGCCCATGCTTGGCTGGGCCTGCGTCACCGGCGGCGTTTCGCTGGACAGCATCATCCTGTTCCTCATCATCTTCCTGTGGACGCCTGCGCATTTCTGGGCGCTGGCCCTGTTCAAGATGCGTGATTATGGCGCCGTTGGCATTCCGATGATGCCGAATGTTGCTGGCGAGCGCTCCACCAAGAACCAGATGATCTGTTATGCGGTGTTGACCGCAGCCGCAGCCGTCGCGCCTTATTTCACTGGTGTGGCAAGCGCCGGTTACGGTATTTTCGCGGCAGTGCTGAGCGCCATCTTCGTATACTGTTCGCTCGATGTCCGGCGCATGCCGGAGGGTGACGAAAAGATGTTGCCGGCCAAGAAAATGTTCGCTTATTCGGTGCTTTACCTTTTTGCGATTTTCTCCGGCCTTCTGGCCGATCATTTCGCGCCGGCCCTGAAGGCCGTCATGTCGGGAGTCCTGTGATGGAAACGGTGGAACTGAGCGCGGCGCAGAAAAAATCGAGACGCGGGCGCAATATTGCGCTCGGCGTCCTGCTCGCCGGTCTGGTGGTGCTATTCTACATCATCACCATCATCAAGATCGGTTCGCACTGACGGGCTGATCGAGGGGGAAGGAGGAGGATATGGCGAATATGGAAGCGCAGACAACGGGGACCGAGCGGCAACGGGTGAGCAATCGCTCCATCCTCGTGCTCTGTCTGGTGTTTTTCTGCGCCATGATCGGCATGGCCTACGCCGCCGTGCCGCTTTATACGTTGTTCTGCCGTGTCACCGGTTACAACGGCACGACCCAGCGCGTCGAGCAATATTCCGATGTGATCCTCGACAAGACCATCAATGTCACCTTTGACGCCAATACGTCGAACGGCCTCAACTGGGATTTCCAGCCGGTCGACAGGAAGGTCACGCCGAAGATCGGCGAAACGGTGCAGGTGACCTTCAAGGCGACGAACCGTTCACCGGTGGCGACCACGGGGACGGCGGTCTTCAACGTCACGCCCATGGAAGCCGGCGCCTATTTCAACAAGGTGGAGTGCTTCTGCTTCACCGAAACGACGCTGCAGCCCGGCGAAACGCTGGAAATGCCGGTGGTGTTCTTCGTCGATCCTGACATCGCCACGGCGCGTGAGACCAAGAGCATTCATACTTTAACGCTGTCCTATACGTTTTATCCGGCCAAAACCGAAAAACCGGTTGCGTCCTTGCCGGTAAAAACCGAATCTGGCGAAAGCAAATTGTGAGAGGAGATCCGGCCTTTGCCGAGGCCGGATCAGGGAAGAGACACCAGGGGATTGTCGCAATGGCAGATACGCATCAGAAGAACCACGATTACCACATTATCGATCCAAGCCCCTGGCCGCTTCTGGCCTCGATCGGCGCTTTCATCCTGACTTTCGGTGGCGTTTGTTACATGCGTTACCTGTCGGGCGGCTCCTTCAAGCTGTTCGGCGCGGAACTCGCCAATCCCTGGCTGTTCTATATCGGTCTCGTCATCGTGCTCTACACCATGTATGCGTGGTGGGCGGATACGATCAAGGAAGGCCGCGAGGGCAATCACACCCGCGTCGTTTCGCTGCATCTGCGTTACGGCATGATCATGTTCATCGCCTCAGAGGTGATGTTCTTCGTCGCATGGTTCTGGGCATATTTCGATGCCAGCCTCTTCCCCCACGAAGCTATTCAGGCGTCGCGTCTCGAATATACCGGCGGACAATGGCCGCCCAAGGGCATCGAAGTCATCGATCCATGGCATCTGCCGCTCTACAACACCGTCATCCTGCTGCTGTCGGGCACCTGTGTCACCTGGGCGCATCATGCTCTGCTGCACAATGACCGCAAGGGCCTGATATCGGGTCTGGTGCTCACCGTTGCGCTTGGCGTGCTGTTCTCCACCGTGCAGGTCTACGAATACATGCACGCCCCGTTCGACTTCAAGAATTCGATCTACGGCGCGACCTTCTTCATGGCCACCGGTTTCCACGGTTTCCACGTCTTCGTGGGCACGGTGTTCCTGCTGGTCTGCCTGTTCCGCGCCATTGCCGGCGGGTTCACGCCCACGCAGCATTTCGGTTTCGAAGCTGCTGCCTGGTACTGGCACTTCGTTGACGTCGTCTGGCTGTTCCTGTTCTTCGCCATCTATATCTGGGGTGGCTGGGGCGCGCCAATTCACGGCTGATAGGGCCAAGGGGCCGAAGCAAGGCATCCGGTGGAGCGAGCGGGTGCAATCGTTTCTTCTCCCCGCCGGGGAGAAGTCCGCGGCAGCGGGATGGGAGGGCTCCGGTAGAGATATCCGGAGAGCTTGCCCTCTCATCGACCCTTCGGGCTACCTTCTCCCCGGCGGGAGAAGAAGACGCGACGCGATCGAGCAAGAAACAAGTGCCCGGGTTTGAGGCAGGTTTCCAAGAGATCGACGTCACCCTCGGACTTTGGCCGACTTTGCGGGAGGTTTCACCATGTCAGAGCCATCAGGCAGCAAGTTCGCCCCGGTCGACCCGATCAAGGTGGGCTTGAAGGGCTGCTGCCCTCGCTGCGGCAACGGGCGCCTTTTCGATGGTTTTCTGACGGTAAAACCCGCCTGCAGCGCATGCGGACTGGATTACGGTTTTGCCGATGCGGGTGATGGCCCGGCGGTTTTCGTCATGCTGATCGTCGGTTTTCTGGTTGTCGGGCTGGCGCTCTGGTTCGATCAGCATTTTGCGCCGCCCGTCTGGGTGCATGTCATCTTGTGGTTGCCATTCACGGTGATTGTCTCCCTCGTGCTGCTGCGCAAGCTGAAGGGCATCATGATCGCGCTGCAATACCGCAACAATGCAAGCGAAGGCAGGCTTGACCGTGAATGAAGTGTCCCACATGAAGGCGGCGGAAAGGCGGGTCTGGTTCGCTGCGCCGCTGGTTCTGCTGGCGCTTGCCATTCTTCTCGGGCTCGGCACCTGGCAGGTAAAGCGGCTTTACTGGAAAGAGGCGCTTCTCGCCGATATAGAAGAACGGCGAAACGCTGCCCCCGCCACGGTTGCCGAAATAGAGGCGATTGCCAAAAGCGGTGGCGATATCGAGTATCGCAAGGTCAGTCTGTCCGGTACCTTCGATCACGCCCGCGAGCGGCATTTCTTCGCCACCCACCAGGGCAGAACCGGCTATTACATCTATACGCCGCTGACGCTTGCCGATGGCCGCGTCCTCTTCGTCAATCGCGGTTTTGTGCCCTTCGAGATGAAGGATCCTGCCAAGCGATCCGAGGGGCAGGTGACGGGCGAGGTGACGATTACAGGGCTGGCGCGTGCGCCGCTTGTCGCCAAGCCTTCCTCGCTGCTGCCGGACAACGATATCGCCAAGAACATATTCTACTGGAAGGATCTGGCGGCCATGGCCTCCAGTGCGGATATTCCGCCGGACCGGCTGGTCAAGCTTTTCGTGGATGCCGATGCCGCCCCCAATCCCGGCGGCTGGCCGCAGGGCGGGGTCACGCTGATAGATTTGCCCAATAATCACCTGCAATATGCGATAACGTGGTATGGTCTGGCTGCAGCCCTTGTCATCGTCGCCGGTTTTGCCTATTTCCGGAACCACAAGGCGCGCGATGAATAGTGCGCCTGCCGCCCGGCAGGGCTGGCCATCGGCAGGGCACGGAGCACGCCTAAGGAGCTGGAATGAACATCGCCGTTTCCAAACCCCCTTTGACGATAAGGCTGTGCGGACCGCGTGGTTTTTGCGCGGGCGTGGACCGGGCGATCCAGATCGTCGTGCTGGCGCTGAAGGCCTATGGCGCGCCCGTTTATGTTCGCCACGAAATCGTCCATAACCGCTATGTGGTGGAAGGGCTGGAAGCCAAGGGTGCGGTCTTCGTCGAGGAACTGCATGAAATTCCGGCCGAACATCGCGAGCAGCCGGTGGTTTTCTCGGCGCATGGCGTTCCTAAATCCGTGCCTGAGGATGCGCAGGCGCGCAACCTGTTTTATCTCGATGCCACTTGCCCGTTGGTCTCCAAGGTCCACAAGCAGGCCATGCGCCACCAGCGCCTCGGCCGCCATGTGGTGCTGATCGGCCATGCCGGTCATCCAGAGGTCATCGGCACCATGGGCCAGCTTCCCGAAGGCACCGTCTCGCTCATCGAAACGGTGGAGGATGCCGACCGTTATGAGCCGCTGGACCGCGAAAATCTCGGCTTTGTCACCCAGACGACCCTGTCGGTCGATGACACGGCAGGCGTGATCGCCAGGCTGCAGGAACGCTTCCCGGCCATTCAGGCGCCCGCCGCCGACAGCATCTGTTACGCGACCACCAACCGTCAGGATGCGGTGAAACAGGCAGCGCCCGGCTGCGACCTGTTCATCGTCGTCGGCGCCCCCAATTCCTCCAATTCCAAGCGGCTGGTGGAAGTGGCCCTGCGTGCGGGTGCGAAGCGCTCTGTCCTGGTGCAGCGGGCCTCCGAAATCGACTGGAATGAAATCGGCGATATCCGCACCGTCGGTCTCTCGGCCGGCGCATCCGCTCCTGAAGTCATCGTCGATGAAATCATCGAAGCCTTCAAGGCGCGTTTCGACACCACGCTCGATCTTGCCGTGACGGTTGAGGAAACGGAACATTTCCTCGTCAATCGCGAGTTGCGCAGCATCGAGCTGACGACGGATGATATGGCTTTCGTCAACGGCAATGCCAGCAACGCGCTGCCGCCCAAGGCTGCAGCCGGCGCTTGACGTGGTTTAGCGGGAAGGGTGGTATTCGCCCCGCGCCGCTCTGCCGGATTTCCACTCCATCCTTCACCAAGAGATTTAAAATTGGCAGTTTATACTGATATCACCGAAGATGATCTGAGGAATTTCCTCACGCAGTACGACGTCGGCAGCCTCACTTCCTACAAGGGCATTGCCGAAGGCGTCGAAAACTCCAATTTCCTGCTGCATACCACCAAGGACCCGCTGATCCTGACGCTTTATGAAAAGCGTGTGGAAAAATCCGATCTGCCTTTCTTCCTCGGCCTCATGCAGCATCTGGCCGCCAAAGGCCTGTCCTGCCCCTTACCACTACCGCGCAAGGATGGCGAGTTGCTGGGAGAGCTGTCGGGCCGTCCCGCCGCGCTTATCTCCTTCCTTGAAGGAATGTGGCTGAGAAAGCCGGAGGCGAAACATTGCCGCGAAGTCGGCAAGGCGCTGGCCGCCATGCATCTGGCGGGCGAAGGTTTCGAGATCAAGCGGCCGAACGCGCTCTCCGTCGAGGGCTGGAAGGTGCTGTGGGAGAAATCCGAAGACCGCGCGGACGAGGTGGAGAAGGGGCTGAAGAACGAGATTCGCCCCGAGATCGATTATCTCGCGGCGCATTGGCCGAAGGACCTGCCGGCCGGTGTCATCCATGCGGATCTGTTTCAGGACAATGTTTTCTTCCTCGGCGACGAACTCTCCGGTCTGATCGACTTTTACTTCGCCTGCAACGACCTGCTCGCTTATGATGTGTCGATCTGCCTCAATGCCTGGTGCTTTGAAAAGGATGGCGCTTA
Organism: Agrobacterium sp. SORGH_AS_0440; assembly: GCF_031453135.1. NCBI lineage: Bacteria > Pseudomonadati > Pseudomonadota > Alphaproteobacteria > Hyphomicrobiales > Rhizobiaceae > Agrobacterium > Agrobacterium sp. SORGH_AS_0440. The sequence goes on from NZ_JAVIYR010000002.1 coordinate 729,220, forward strand.
CAACGTCACCAAGGGCAAGGCGTTGCTGGAAGGTTACCAGTCCGTGCGGCCGCTCAGTGAAGCGGAGCTGGAAGCCCTGCCGCTTCTGGCGCGCGGTTCGGCTCTGCGCTTCTTCCTGACACGGCTTTACGACTGGCTGACAACGCCGGAGGGCGCGCTGGTGGTGAAAAAAGACCCGCTGGAATATCTGCGCAAGCTGCGGTTCCACCGTTCCATCGCCACTGTCGCCGAATACGGGCTGGCCGGCGAATGAAGCATGTCGATATTTTCACCGATGGCGCCTGCTCCGGCAATCCGGGTCCGGGAGGCTGGGGTGCGGTGCTGCGTTACGGCGAGGTGGAGAAGGAACTCTGCGGCGGCGAGGCCGAGACCACCAACAACCGCATGGAACTGATGGCGGCGATTTCCGCGCTCAATGCGCTCAAGGCCCCCTGCGAAGTCGATCTTTACACCGACAGCGCCTATGTGAAGGACGGCATCACCAAGTGGATTTTTGGCTGGAAAAAGAAGGGCTGGAAGACAGCCGATAACAAGCCGGTCAAGAATGTCGAGCTGTGGCAGGCATTGGAAGTGGCGCGCGAGCGCCACAAGGTTACCTTGCACTGGGTGAAGGGCCATGCCGGCCATCCGGAAAACGAGCGCGCCGATGAATTGGCGCGAAAAGGCATGGAGCCTTTCAAACGGCGGTAATGCAAGACTGCTGTATTTTGCGCCGGACAAAATCCGAGCCGGCACGCCCCCATCCGGGGTTGTGAAAACCGAAACCCGACCTATCTTGTCGTCAAGGGGTGCTCCGGTGGTGCCCAACGGAGGAGAAAAATCCGGATGATCCTGCATTGTGTCTTTCTACGCTTCAAGGCCGCGACGGCCGCTTCTGAAAAACATGCAATTTTCGAGGCGATCGCCGCCCTGAAAGACGTGATACCCGGCATCGTCGATGTGAAATACGGACAGAACGTTTCACCCGAAGGGCTGAATGGCGGTTTTGTCGATGGCTTCATCGTGACGCTTGAAAGCCCGGAAGCCCGGGACGAATATCTTGCCCATCCCAAGCATATGGAGGTGGGGGAGCGCCTCGTGTCACTCACCGATGGCGGTCTTGCCGGGCTTCTGGTGTTTGATATGAATGTTTGAGAAGGCGGCGCCCCGCCGCTCTCTTCCCTCATGCTCGGGCCGGCCCAAAACATCTGCAGCATTTCGTTTTTGGTGAAATGATTGGATCCTCGGGACAAGCCCGAGGATTTATGGCTCGGCCTGTGGCCAAACCTTTGGCCTTAAAGCTGCTCGATCATCGCCGCAGCGGCAGAGACCGTCGCCTGACCGGGGTTCTCTTCCACGTTGAGTGACTTCACGACGCCGTCTTCCACCAGCATCGAATAACGCTTGGAACGCACGCCGAGGCCGCCGGCGGAGAGGTCGGCATCAAGGCCGAGCGCCTTGGTGAAGGATGCATCCCAGTCGGCGAGGAAATGGATTTTGCCCTGACCGCCCGAAGATTGCGCCCATGCGCCCATTACATGCCAGTCGTTGACGGCAACGACTGCGATATCGTCAACGCCTTTGGCCAGAATAGTGTCGCGGTTTTCAAGATAACCCGGCAGGTGGTTCAGCGAGCAGGTGGGGGTGAAAGCGCCGGGAACGGCAAAGAGAACAACCTTCTTCCCGCCGAAAAGCGCGTCCGTGGTGGTTTCCACCGGGCCATCGGCCGTCTTTTCCTTGAAGGTTGCGGAAGGCAGTTTATCGCCGATCTTGATGGTCATGTCCGTGCTCCTATGGCCGTTCGGTTCGCGCGACTATAGAGTTTGCCAGGGAAAAGTGGAACCCGGTTTTCCCTGGAAGACAAACGAAAACAAGCTGTCAGGATACTGGCAGGTTCGCAACGAACCAACGGTATCAGGAGCACGGAAATGAAATCCGCCATGCGGTTTTCACGGTGGATTCCACCGCGGAGCCACCGTTCAGGGCTTCGGGAAATTCAGCATCGTCTCCATGGCCCGGTCGCCCGATTTGACCAGAATGGGCCAGCTGTTGCCCTGCACCTGATAGGTTTTCGGCAGGCCCTTGATGTTCATGTAGAAGGAGAGCTTGCGCTTGTCGCGTACGAGGTTCTGCGGCTCGTAATAGGCAAAACCCGAGGGGCCGGCGATGAAGATTTCGGTCTCCTTCGGCGCGTTTTCCGGAAGCTGCAGCTGCACGCCGAGCATGGTCTTGTCGGGCGTGATGTGGAAATCGATCACCTTGAAATCGTCGGATGCCGCTTCGGGCAGTGTTTCGCGCGCCTCTTCGAGAAGGCGGCGCTCCTCGCTGTCATCATCACCAGCCGTGCCCCGGTCGACGGAGAACTTCGCCTCGAAGGGGATACAGATATTCTGGCAGACGCCGATGAATGCGGTGAGGTCGATCTTCCCGCCAGCTGCCGGATCGGTAACCTTCAGCTGAAAGGGAAGGCTGACGGCGTGGTCATAACCGATATCGGTTATATCGCCGTTTTCGATCAACTTCGGAACCGGATAGGCCATGGCGGTCAGCATCGCACCGCTGGTCGGATCAGGCGTGATCTGCGGCGGTATGCCTGCTTCTCCGGGTTCGCGCCAATAGGTTATCCAGCCGTCCTTCGGCTCGATCTGCAATACGCCGCGCACCACGCCGTTTGCATCCACGGCAAGGCTCGCGACGCGCATCTGGCCGCCCTCGCTTCTGGCCCAGTCGGTAATGTCGGCCCGGGCGGCTTGCATGCCGCCGAGGAGGGCGGCAAAAGCAGCCGCGAGGTGAAGATGTGAAAATCGAAAGAATAACCTGACGCTCATGCTTCCCGTCTAACCCAACATCGACCGGCGGACCAGTTACGAATTCGTGGGGTTCATCATTTTCGGTTGATTGATCGGGCGGTATGCCGCATCCTGTCCTTTGTCGAAGTGCGAACGCCGTTTTCCGTTAAACGACGGAATTCGGCCTGCTGGAGGCGCCTGTGAGCTTTTCAACCCTGATGGACAAGCGCGAACGTGGCTTTCTCGACGGCCAGTTCCTCATTGCGATGCCGGGGCTGGACGACGGCAATTTTGCCCGTGCGGTGATCTATATCTGCGCCCACTCGGACGCCGGGGCCATGGGTTTCATCATCAACCGGCCGCAGCAGATTACCTTCACGGACATACTGCTCCACCTGAAACTGGTGGACAGCAACGACGCCATCATGCTGCCCAACCGCACCCGTGAGTTCCCGATCCAGTGCGGCGGCCCGGTGGAATCCGGCCGAGGTTTCGTTCTGCATTCGGATGACTATTTAAGCGAATCCAGCATTCCCGTCAGCGATGACATTTCGCTGACCGCAACGCTGGATATCGTCCGCGCCATTTCCAACGGCCGCGGCCCGCAAAGGGCCACCATGATGCTCGGTTATGCCGGCTGGGGGCCAGGACAACTGGAAAACGAGATCGCCAATAATGGCTGGCTGAACTGCCCGGCTGCGGAGGAGCTGATTTTCGACCGCGGGTTGGACAATAAATACGAGCGGGCGCTCGCCCTGATGGGCGTTGATGCACGCATGCTCTCCACAGATGCGGGGCATGCCTGAGCCTCATCTTCCCGCTCGTTTTGGCTGGAACCATTCTTCTCCCTTTGGCGTTACTTACCCGGAAAGCCGCACAGACAGTACGGTTCAACTAGGGAGCAGTAATATGGGTAGCACATCTGACAAGGTCGCCGGTAAAGCCAATGAAGTTGCTGGTAAGGTGAAGAAGAACGTCGGTGAAGCGACCGGCAATAATGAATTGCGCGCCAAGGGTGCCGCCCAGGAAACCAAGGGCAAGGTACAGTCCTCCGTCGGCAAGGCGAAGGATGCCGTAAAGGGCGCCGTCGACCGCATGTAATATCGCCGGATTGATTGCGCCTCTCTGATGATGGGGCGCGCGGAGCGCATGTGTTCAAGAGCACATGCGCTCTTGTCGTCTGAGCGCCGGAACGCTCTTCCTGTTGCGCCGTTCATGTCGATGTCCCAGATTTGCCTCCGACCAACTGATCCATCGCAAGGGTTTCATCGATGAAGCTTTTTTCCTGCGCATCCTGCGGCCAGCCGGTGCATTTCGACAATCGTTTTTGCGTTTCCTGCGGTCATCGTCTTGCCTTCGTGCCGGAGCGCCTGTCCATGGAGGCGTTGGCCCCGGCCGGTGAGCCGAACTGGCAGATCGTCGCGGAACCGGAAAAACAGGTGCGGTTTTGCGCCAATGAAGTGAACGATATCTGCAACTGGTCGGTGCCCGCGGGAAGCGAAAGCGCATTTTGCCCTGCCTGCAGCCACAATCGCCTTGTGCCCGACATTGCGACGCAACAGGGCATTGAGCAATGGCGTCGTATCAGCCAGGCGCAGCGTCATTTGTTTTATTCTATCCTGCGGCTCGGCCTCCCGCATCCCAACCGTGATGCCGATCCCGCTGGCGGCCTTGTCTTCGACTTTTTGGTGGATGAGGTGGCGCCAGATGGTTCCGTCATTCCGGCCATGACCGGTCATGACGAGGGGCTGATCGCCATTCGTGCGGCCGAGGCCGACGATGCTACGCGCGAACAGGTGCGCGCCAATATGAACGAGCCGTACCGCACCATGCTCGGCCATTTCCGCCACGAAGTCGGTCACTTCATCTGGAACAAGCTCGTACGCGATGCAAACCGACTGGAGGCCTGCCGCGCCGTCTTTGGCGATGACAGAGAAGATTATGGCGCTGCCCTGCAACGCAATTACGAGGAGGGTCCACGTCCCGACTGGCAGGACAGCTTCATCAGTTCGTATGCCTCCGTCCACCCTTGGGAGGATTTTGCCGAATGTTTCGCGCATTATCTGCATATCGTCGATACGCTTGAGACCGCGCGCGCCTTCGGCGTGGCAATCGACCCCGACGGGCATGAAGAAATGGCGGCGGAGGTGACTTTCGATCCTTACAATGCCCGCAACGCTGCACAGCTGGTCAAGGCCTGGATTCCGCTCAGCGTTGCGATCAACTCGATCCAGCGCAGCATGGGGGAAGCGGACCTCTATCCCTTCGTCCTGACGCCGCCGGTGGTTGCGAAGATGGAGTTCATTCACGACCTGCTGCATGGGAGGGTGGCGGCGGATGCGTCAACACCGGTGCAGGCTGCCGTGGTTCAGTGAATATCGACAAGCGAGGAGTAAAAGCCGGCAAACGCGGTGTTTCCTCCTCCGGTCGTGCCGGACTTGATCCGGTATGCGGCCTGCCCAAGTCCTTGGCTTGAAAGGACTTTTCCCGCCGTGCCGACGCGCGTCGGCTGACGGGGGTAGATACCTCGCGTTTCAATACTTCGCTTACGAAGCCCGCTTCGTCGGCTGGAACCGCTCCCGAAGAAGCTTTAGCGCCGCATCGCCGGAAACCGGCGTGCCAAACAGGAAGCTCTGGCCGAAATGGCAGTTCATGCGGGCCAGTTCGGCCGCATCCTCAGGCGTTTCGATGCCTTCCGCCACCACCTGCATGTCGAGCGCCCGCGCCATGGCAATGACGGAGCGCAGAAGCACGTTACGCTTGTCGCTGGTATTGGCCACCAGCGCCTTGTCGAGCTTGATCGTATCGAAGGGGAAACGGGTGAGATAGGCGAGCGATGAATAGCCCGTGCCGAAATCGTCCATGGCGAGGCTAAGGCCGGTTTCCTTGAGCTTGGAAAGCACAAGCCGCGCCTGTTCCGGATTTTCCATGACGACGGATTCCGTCAGTTCCAGCTTCAGCTGCTGCGGGTTGCAGCGCGTGCGGGTGAGCATGCCGCGAACGTCGTTATAGAGTTCGTTGTTCAGCAATTGGGCACTGGAAATATTGACGGAGATGAAGATCGGCATCTTGTCGATGGCATGTTGCCAGTCCATCAGGTCGGTCGCTGCCCGTTCCAGCGCGAACATGCCGAGCGGCTCGATCAGGCCGGAGGCTTCGGCAATCGGAATGAACTCACTTGGCGGGATATTGCCACGCTTCGGGTGCTCCCAACGCATCAGCGCCTCGAAACCGGCAAGTTCCCCATCATCGAGCTTGACGATCGGCTGATAGGCAAGTGACAGCTCCTTGCGCTCGATAGCGCGGCGAAGGTCGCTTTCCATCTGCAGCCGGTCGGTGCCCGAGGTGCGGAAGGCGGGGCGGAAAGGCTCGACACGATTGCCGCCGGCGCGCTTGGCGCGATACATGGCCAATTCCGCATCGCTGAGCAGACCTGCCGCACTTTCCTGTTGGTCGATCCACGAGACGAGGCCGATAGAAGCGGTGAGAATGATTTCGCGATTGGCGAAATTGATCGGCACCATGATCGCCTTGTTCACCGCATCGGCGAAATCCGCCACACGCTGCGGATCGCGCTCCGAGGTCAGGATCAGGCCGAATTCGTCGCCGCCGAGACGAGCCAGCGTGTCCTGCGGTTTGAGCAGGCGACGCAGGCGCCGGGTGAGCGCAATCAAAATATTGTCGCCTGCAGCAATGCCGAGCGTGTCATTGACCAGCTTGTAACGGTCGATATCGATCGCCATCACGGTTGGCCGCACGCCCTCGCTGTCCGGCGAGAGGTTGAGGATCGATTGCAGGCGGTCAAGGAAGACCTGCCGGTTCGGAAGCCCGGTCAGATTGTCGTTCATCGCGTCCTGCAGCAGCCGCTCGACCGAATTTCTCTGCTCTGTAATATCGGTGATGGTGCCGACGCAGCGGATGATTTCGCCGTTGGAGCCAAGAACGGGACGCGCACGGATTTGCAGCCAGTGGAAATGGCCATCCTCGGCGCGAATACGGAATTCGTGGTTCAGCCGCGCCCTTGCGATGGTCGAGCAGCACGTCGAGCGTGGCTTTGAACCGGTCGCGGTCATCAGGGTGCAGGCGCGGCAGCCAGTTGCGCGCGGCGCCATGCATGGTTCCGGGCTCCAGCCCCAGGCGGTTGGAAATATCAGGCGTCGTGACGATACGGTCACGCGTCACGTCCCAGTCCCAGACCGTATCGCCGCTGCCCGTCAGCGCCAGCGACTGGCGTTCCAGATCGGAGAATAGCCCCTGCTGATAGGCGCTGCCGGCAAAGGCGTGCTGGATGACCGTGAAACCGATCAGAAGGACGATCAGCACCAGCCCGCCGCCAAGCGCAGGTTGCACGATGTCGTTGTCCAGCTGTCCCGTCACCGTCAACCAGCTACCGAACAGCCAGACGAGGATCAAGGCCCAGGATGGGACGAGCAGGATAGCCCGGTCGTATTTGTTGAAGCCGAGATAGATGATGAGCGCGATGCCCGCCGTCGCCGTCAGCGCGAAGGAAACACGCGCGATACCGGATGCGACGGAAGGGTCATAGATCGCCACGCCAAACAGCAGCGCCAGCCCCACCACCCAGGCAAAGGTCGCATAACCCAGATGTGCGTGCCATCGGTTCAGGTTGAGATAGGTGAAGAGAAAGACGACGAAGCTGGAGGCGAGCGCCACTTCCGCGCCCGCCCTCCATATTCGCTGATCGCTTGAGGTGACGGTGATGAGCTTTTCGAGGAAGCCGAAATCAACGCATATATAGGCAAGCACGGCCCAGGCGAGGGCGGCAGATGCGGGCAGGACCGAGGTTCCCTTGACCACGAAGAGAATGGTCAGGAGCACGGCAAGCAGGCCGGCAATGCCGAGCACGATGCCGCGATAGAGCGTGAAGGCGTTGATCGTATCCTTGTAGGCTTCCGGTTCCCACAGATAAAGCTGCGGTAGCTGCGGCGTGGAAAGCTCGGCGACGAAGGTGATGACGGAGCCGGGATTGAGCGTGATGCGGAAGACGTCGGCGTCCGGGCTTGGCTGCCTGTCGAGCGCAAAGCCTTCGCTGGGCGTTATCGCCATGATGCGTTGCGAGCCGAGATCCGGCCAGAACAGCTTGGAATTGACGAGACGGAAATGCGGCGCGACGATCACGCGCTCCAGCTGCTCTTCGGAGACATTGGCAAGCGCGAACACGGCCCAGTCGCCCTGGTGATCGTCGGAACTGGCGCGCACCTCGATGCGCCGGCGGATGCCGTCAGGACCCGGCGCGGTGGAAACCTGAAAGGCTTCGCCCTGATTGGCATAGATATCCGTGGTGGCGGTGAGATCGAGCGCCGTGTCGTCACGGGAGATCTTGACCGGCTCGAAGGCGAAGGAATGGGAGGCAAAAAGCAGGAAAAGCAGAAAAAACGGCGCAGCCAGCGCGATTGCCGCCAGACGTTTCGTGAGGCAAGGCGCAGTGTGATTGTAGGTCATGTATCGTACTTCGTTCCGCCGGAGCTTTGCTTGTCGGCAAGAAGGGAAAACATCATATGATCCCGCCATTGGCCATTGATTTTCAGATATTCCCGCAAGAGACCTTCCCGCTGGAACCCGGCATTTTCGAGGAGCCGGATGCTTTTGAAGTTTTCCGGAATACAGGCTGCCTCGATACGGTGCAACTGAAGTCCGTTGAAGATGTAGGGTATTACCAATTTTAATGCGGCAGACATATGGCCTTGGGCGGCATGCCGTTCACCGATCCAGTATCCGATCATGCAGCTCTGCGCCGCCCCGCGGCGGATATAGCCGATGGTGATGCCGCCGACCAGAAGCGTCTCTTTTTCGAACAGCAGGAAGGAAACGGCGGTGCCGGAAGAAAATTCCTGTCCGTTACGCACCACGCGCATGCGGAAGGCGCCCTCCGTCAGTTCGTCCGGCCGCCAGGTCGGTTCCCACGGCTGTAGAAACTGCCGGCTCTCGGATCGCAGCACGTGCCACTGCTTGAAATCGCTGTAGCGCGGCAGTCTGAGAAGGTGATTGGCGCTGCGCAATTCGGGTGTGTCATTATGTCGGGAAAGAAAACGCAGCATTCACGATCCCTGTGAGGCAGATATCGCCATCCGCGAATGGGATGGCGAAAAAGATGAGCGGTCTTCACCTTCAAATCCCGCTCTCATATCGGTTTATCCGTTCGCCTTTATCCTTGCGGGCTGCTGCGCGGACAGCGCGGCCGTGATGTCGGAAAGAGGCGGCAGATGTTCGAGCGGGCCAATTGCAGACAATGTCGGAACTGTATCGAAAAACAGCCGTCCTGCAAGATCGGTGAGGCGCGTGCGGGTGATGTCGCCCAGCCGCTCCATCATCTCTTCATTCGGAATGGGTCGGCCGTAAAGCATCATCTGGCGGGCGATCTGGCCGGCGCGGGCAGCCGGGCTTTCCTGGCCCATCAGCAATTGCGCGCGGATCTGCGCACGGGCCCGGTCGATTTCCTCCTGGTGGATGGTCTGCGAGGACTTGCGCAGCTCTTCCAGAATGACGGGAACCAGTTCAGGCAGGTCGTTGCCGCCGGTGGCCGCATGCACGCCGAAGATGCCGGTATCGGAAAAACCCCAGTGGAACGCATAGACGGAATAACACAGGCCGCGATATTCACGCACTTCCTGGAACAGGCGGGAAGACATGCCGCCGCCGAGAATATTGGCGAGAATCTGCGAACAATAGAAATCGCGGGCATGATAGGCCTTGCCCTCGAAGCCGAGAAGCACCTGCGCATCCATCAGGTCGCGGGTCTCTCGGATTTCTCCGCCGGTATAGACAGCCTTTTCAAGCACAGGTGTCGCCACGGGCAGCTGCGGCAGCGAGGCGAAACGCTCTTCAACCTGCTTGACGAAGCTCTCGTGATCGACCGCGCCGGCCGCAACGACGAAGATGCGGTCCGTCGTATAATTGCGGGCGAGATAATGCCTGATCTGGCCTGTCGTGAAGGATTGCACGGTCTCGGGCGTGCCCAGGATCGGCCGGCCGATCGTCTGGTCGCGATAGGCGACACCGGAGAAATTGTCGAAGATCACGTCGTCGGGCGTATCAGTGGCGGCACCGATCTCCTGCAGGATGACGTTCTTTTCGCGCTCCAACTCGTCTTCATCGAAGAGCGATTCCGTCAGGATGTCGGCAAGGATATCGACCGCGAGCGGAACGTGATCCTTGAGGACGCGGGCGTAGTAGGAGGTTGTTTCCGTCGACGTCGCGGCGTTGACTTCGCCGCCGACATTTTCGATCTCTTCGGCGATCTGACGGGCGGTGCGGCGCGCCGTGCCCTTGAACGCCATATGTTCGAGAAGATGGGCGATGCCATGTTCGGCAGTCGTCTCGTTGCGGGAGCCGGATTTGATCCACACCCCAAGAGCGACGCTTTCGAGATGTGGCATTCTTTCCGTGACAACGGTCAACCCGGACGAAAGCCGGGTCAAATTTACTCTCATACTCAACGTCTTTCCGCGTCTCTATTTGCCGGCGCGTGCATGTTTGCCGATGAAGCTTTCCACGGCTTTGAGCTCCGCATCCAGAATGTCGAAACGCTCCTCCCGGTTCATGATGTCAGCGAGCCATACTGGAAGCGCCGGGTCGATTGCGCAAGCGGATTTTACAGCCGCCGGGAATTTTGCCGGATGGGCGGTCGACAGAACCACCATTGGCGTTGCGGGCTTTTCGTGCTTTTCCGCCACGAAAACACCTGTTGCCGTGTGCGGGTCGATCAGGTAGCCGGTCTTTTCAAGCGTGTCGCGAATGGTCGCCGCCACCTGCTTTTCGGTGGCGCGTCCGGCGCGGAAATCCTTCTTGATGAACTTCAGCGCCTTTTCCGGAATTTCAAACGCGCCCGATTGCTTGAGGCCATCCATCGATGACTTAACGGCAGCGGAATCGCGGTCGTAAGCTTCGAACAGCAGTCGCTCGAAGTTGGACGAAATCTGGATATCCATCGAGGGCGAGGTGGTGGGCTTGACGCCGCGCATCTCGTAACGGCCGGTCTTCAGCGTGCGCGCCAGAATGTCGTTGTCATTGGTCGCGATGACCAGCTTGTCGATCGGCAGGCCCATCTTCTTGGCGACGTAACCGGCGAAAATATCGCCGAAATTGCCTGTCGGAACGGTGAAGGACACCTTCCGGTCGGGGCCGCCGAGCGACAGAGACGCGGTGAAATAATAGACCACCTGCGCCATGATGCGCGCCCAGTTGATGGAGTTGACGCCGGAAAGCTTCACGCCGTCGCGGAACTTCACGTCGTTGAACATCTCTTTCACCAGCGTCTGGCAATCGTCGAAATTGCCGTTGATCGCCAGCGCATGCACGTTGGAAGCGGTGGAGGTCGTCATCTGGCGCTGCTGCACCGGAGAGACCTTGCCGTTCGGGAAAAGGATGAAGATATCGGTACGCTCGCGTCCGGCAAAGGCGTCGATCGCCGCCCCGCCCGTATCGCCGGATGTGGCGCCGACAATGGTGGCGCGCTCGCCGCGTTCCGTCAGCGTATAGTCCATCAGACGGGCGAGGAGCTGCATCGCCACATCCTTGAAGGCGAGCGTGGTGCCGTGGAACAGCTCCAGCACGAAGGTGTTCGGACCGGTCTGTGTCAGCGGAACGACGGCCGGGTGGCGGAAGGTCGAATAGGCGTCGTCGATCATCGCCTTGAACTTGTCGGCCGGAATTTCGCCGCCGGTGAAACGGTAGAGAACCTCGAAGGCGACATCCTGGTAGGACTTGCCGCGCAGGTTGCGGATTTCCTTTTTCGACATGGACGGCCATTTGCGCGGCACGTAAAGCCCGCCATCGCGGCCAAGGCCTGCCAGAAGCGCGTCGCAAAAACCAAGCGAAGGGGCCGCACCCCTGGTCGATACATATTCCACGAGATAGTCCCTTATCCGTTGCCGATGTGATCGGCGTCTTTTCCGCAGCGTCTCACCGAATTGAGGCGATTGGCGAGGTCATGAAGCGCTTTTTTGAAAATTCAAGCAAAACCGAACATGCCAATCGATTTTTTCCGGCGTCGCTGCTATAGACCATCGCCAACCTGGGTGAAAGGTCAATAAACAGCGTCTCCGGTTCTGTTCCGGGACAATGGAGAGGGAATTAGAAGAGTGTCAGGGAATTTCTTGCGTTTGTCCGCCGCGATGTCGCTTCTCGTCGTTGTTGCAGGATGCAATTCCTCCAACCCGTCGGACTCGCTTGCCGTCAACCCGCCGGCGGCGCAGGCCGCGCCAACGGCTGCCGTGGTTCAGGCCAATTGCCCGGCCGTGACGGTTCTCGACGCCAATGCCGTTCATCGCGTCTATGCCGGCGGCGCCAAGGACGATCCGCAGAAACTCGCCTATCAGGTCTCGCTGTCCGATACGACGCGCTCCTGCACCGCCAATGAATCGACGCTCACCGTCAACGTGCTGGCCCAGGGCCGCCTCGTTCCCGGCCCCATGTCGAAGGGTGGCCGTGTAACTGTGCCGATCCGTGTAACGGTGAAGGACGGCGACGGCGAGATTTTCGGTGAAACGACCAATTTCGCCATCGATGTTCCCGCAGGCGGGGCCGGCACGCAGTTCATCTTCAACAACGACCACGTCGCCATTCCCAACGGACCGGGCGGCGCGCCGAGGTCCGTCAGCGTTTATATCGGCTTTGCAGAGCAAGGCGCGAAGGCCAAGACGAAGCGCCGGTGATTTGACGGGCTAGATGTAAAAGCCGGAGGATGCTCGGCAGGCTTCGGTCAGATCGCGGAAAAACCATTCCTCACACGCGACGTCATCCTCGGGCTTGTCCCGAGGATCCAAACACGTATCGTAAAATCAAAGCGTTGCAGATGCTCGGGACAGGCCGAGCATGACGAAGTGGCGTTTGTGACAAAGCCACAACTTAAAACGCGCCTTCCCACTCTGCCATCGCTGCAATCACGGCCGGCAGGTCCTGCATGCGGGAGATCACCGTTTCGGCGCCCGCATCTGTCAGCCGGTCGGCGTGGCTGGGATAGGTGTGGGACGCGCCGGTAAAGCCGATGACGCGCATGCCAGCGGCCCTTGCGCCATGGATGCCGTGCACGGAATCTTCGACCACGACCACGCGATCGGGGGAAACGCCAAATTGCGCTGCGCCGTGCAGGAAGATGTCGGGCTTCGGCTTCACGCGATCAGCGCCGAGATCCTTGGCGGAATAGATATGCGGCGCGAAATAGGGTTTCAGGCCTACTTTCGTGAGCATCATATCGAGGCGGTGGCTCGAAGAGTTCGAGCAGATGCAGCGGGGCGTCGTCAGGCGGGACAGGGCGAACTTCACGCCCTCGATGATCTTCACGTCGCGTTCCAGCCGCATGTCGAGCAGTTTTTCCGATTTGTCGAGCAGCGAGGCTGAGAGCGGAATGCTGGCTTCGCTTTCCACCTGCAGGAGGATGTTCTTCCAGGTCATGCCGGCGAAACGCTCCCCCATTTCCTCGACCGAGATCGGATAACCGGCTTCGGTCAGAAGGCGGGATTCCACCTGTGCCGCGATGATTTCGGAATCGACCAGAACGCCGTCGCAGTCGAAAATAATGAGGTCGAAGCCGCTCATGGGCGCTCCCTGTATCGGATTTGGCTGGAAGAAAATGATGCCGGGCTTTTAGACCATGTCTGCGCCAAGCTCAACCGGCTCGCCAGCAAAGGACAGTCCCGTCAGGCTCATAGCTTGAAGGCCGCGGGCAAGGGAGCCGCGTGTCATAACAGTCTGCTCTGGCTTGCTGCAAAAACCTCTACACACGGTCGCGCCATATGCGCTATGGGATGTTATGCCCAAGACAGCAAAAAATTCGCCTGAAGATACCATTGCCGCCCGCATCAGCCGCACGCTTGCCGACCGCATCGTTCGCGGTGAGCTGTCGCCGGGCGAAAGGCTGCGGCAGGATCACATCGCCGCCGAATTCGGCGCCTCGCATGTGCCGGTGCGCGAGGCATTCCGCCGGCTGGAAGCGCAGGGACTTGCCGCCAGCATTCCGCGCCGGGGTGTCAGGGTCGCGGATTTCGGTCTCGATGATGTGCGCGAGGTGGCGGAAATGCGTGCCGCTCTTGAGGTTCTGGCTTTGCGCCACGCCATTCCCAACATGACGTCAGCCATTCTCGATCAGGCGGAGGCAGCCACGCTCGAAGGCGACAGCGCCGTTGATGTCGAGCATTGGGAGGAGGCCAATCGCCGCTTCCACCGCCTCATCACCGCGCCCTGCAACATGCCGCGCCTGATCGAAGCGATCGATGGCCTGCATGCGGCAAGCGCCCGTTTCCTGTTCTCCGCCTGGCGGGCCGGCTGGGAGCGCCGCACCGATACCGATCACCGGGCGATCATCGACGCGCTGCGCGGCGGCCGCGCCGAAGAGGCGGTGCGCATCCTTGACGGGCATGTGCAATGGATCGGCCGCAAGGCGATCCGCACCTCGTCCGGCTCGGTGCGCGACGCCTTCGCCATTGTCGGATAGGCCCTTGACCGTCCGCCTCCGGCCCCACCACCTTCTCTGCATGCTCACCTATGTGGGCAAGGGATACACATCTGGCTTCGTCGAAAATTACGACCGTGTCGCCGACCGCCTGAATGCCGGGGAAGAGGATATCGAGCTGGTGGATGGCCCCGACGACATCTGCGAGGGCCTGTTGTGTGAAAGCCATGCCCACTGTTTCAACGAAGGGGTTGTGAAGCGGGATGAGACGGCCCGCGTTTCGGTGTCAGTGCTTTTGGGCGAGACGCTGGCTGCCGGCAAGCGGTTGCAGGTGACGCCGGACTTCCTTGCCAAGATGCGTCTGGCATTTGCAGGGGGAGATATCAGGCAGGCCTGTCGAGGCTGCCAGTGGAACAGGTTGTGCGACCGCATTGCCGCTTCAGGCTTTGCTGGCGTGAAAATCGGCGAACAGCCGGAGCCTCAAGCAGGGCTGCGGCCAAGGCCTACTCCGGCACACGCGTCTCGGTTCTCTCGGCAGCCTTGACCGTCGCCTTGATCTCCTTCTGATCGCGGCCCGACTTCTTGTCGTAACTTACCTTCACCGAATAATCGCCGGGATGAAGCGTTTCCTGATGCTGCGTGCCATAACGGCCGGAAATCTCCTTCTGCGTGCCCTGAAGGTCCCTGGTCGTTTCGACAATGTCGATCCGTTCCGCGCCGGGGGCGGTAATTGCGAGAACGCCCGCATCGAGATTGATGGTTATTTCCGTGCGTTTTCCGGCGGTCACGGTGAACGGCTGCTCCACTGTCACCTTGCCGAGGCGTGCGCGCATGACGAAATTACCGGCCGGCATTTCCATCATCTTGCCGGTTCCGTAAATGCCGTTGATGGTCTCCCGCGTGCCGTCAAGGGTTTCCTTGGCCGACATCGCTTCGAAGCGGATATCATCCGTTTCCACCGCCCTGCCGCCTTCCGCATACACGGCCTTGGCGATCACCACGCCGCTCGGAATGACAAGTTCGTGGCTGATCTTGTCGCCGGCCTTCATGGTGAGCTTCTCCTGCGCCCGCGCCGGGCCGACGCTGCCGGTGAGAAGCACTTCGCCCGCCGGCACGAAGACGGTATCCTGGCCATAGACGCTGTCTTTGAAATCATCCTTGGTGATTTCAGTTTTCGCCTGTGTCTCCACATCGCCGCCGGGGCTGCGTTTTGGCACGACAGTCAGTTCGGCCGCATCGAAATTTACCTTCGGCCTTGCAACGCTTCCGTCCTTCACCTCGAACGCTATTTCGCGGGTCACATTGCCCAGCGCCGCCACGCCCACATATCTGCCCGCTGGCAGCTTCGCCTCGAAGGTGGCGTCATAGGAACCGCCGGCATTCTCGTCGGTGCGCCCGCCCGTGCTGTCGGCCTTGTAGAAATCCCAGCGCACCCTGTCACTGTTGCCGAGGGAGGGGCCGCCATCAAACAAAACCGCATCGGTGATGACGTTATATTGCGGGTTCGGTTGCTGAGCCTGCGAGGGCGTTGCCAGCGCGACCGCGAAAAGTGCGGCCCAAACGACATTCATGGAAAAAGACGCCATTTTCATCACGGACCCCATTGCGGACTACCCCCTGCCATAATGGCTCTTCCTGCCGCGCGAATATGCGGGCACAGGAGAACCCATTGTGCACAACGTTTTCGCCGGACTTCGGGTTCCCCGCCGGTCTCCGCAAATTGCGCCAGTGCGCCGCGAGAGCCATTTATTTCGCATTTTCCGTGACTTGTTCAGGCTTTGATAACCATCTTCGGTAACCATAAGCCTCAGTAGAGAGTAAGCGTATGGAGCGAGTACCAATGGCAGCAGTTTTTCCGCTGGCCGATTTTCGGCATGCCGGTTTTGATCGTGCAGGTGAGAGTGACGCCTGGAAAGACAGCATCATAAAGGGTGATTGCGTCGCTGCCTTGGATGCCCTCCCGAGCCAGTCGGTGGACGCGATTTTCGCCGATCCGCCGTATAACCTCCAGCTCGGCGGCACGCTGCACCGGCCCGATCAGTCGCTGGTTGACGCCGTCGACGACGAATGGGACCAGTTCGCCTCCTTCGAGGCCTATGATGCCTTCACCCGCGCCTGGCTGCTCGCCTGCCGCCGCGTGCTGAAGCCGAACGGCACCATCTGGGTCATCGGTTCCTATCACAATATCTTCCGCGTCGGCGCCACGCTCCAGAACCTCGATTTCTGGATCCTCAACGATATCGTCTGGCGCAAGACCAACCCCATGCCCAATTTCAAGGGCCGCCGGTTCCAGAACGCCCATGAAACCATGATCTGGGCGAGCCGCGATCCGAAAGCCAAGAACTACACCTTCAACTACGATGCGTTGAAGGCCTCCAATGACGACGTGCAGATGCGCTCCGACTGGCTGTTCCCTATCTGCAGCGGCCATGAGCGGCTGAAGGGTGAGGACGGCAAGAAGGTGCACCCCACCCAGAAGCCGGAAGCGCTGCTTGCCCGCATCATCATGGCTTCCACCAAACCGGGTGATGTCGTGCTCGACCCGTTCTTCGGCTCCGGCACCACGGGTGCGGTGGCAAAACGCCTCGGCCGCCACTTCGTCGGCATTGAGCGCGAGCAGGATTATATCGATGCCGCCGCCGCCCGCATCGCCGCCGTCGAACCGCTCGGCAAGGCGGAACTGACGGTCATGACCGGCAAGAAGGCCGAGCCGCGCGTCGCCTTCAACACCCTGCTGGAAAGCGGCCTCGTCCGTCCCGGCCAGGTGCTGACGGATGCAAAGCGCCGTTATAGCGCCATTATTCGTGCGGATGGTACGCTCGCATCCGCCGGAACCGCCGGCTCCATCCATCGCCTCGGCGCGAAGGTGCAGGGTCTCGACGCATGCAACGGATGGACGTTCTGGCACTTCGAAGACGGCGACGACCTGAAGCCGATCGATGATCTCCGAGCCATCATCCGCAGTGAACTGGCAAAGGCCGAATAGTCCAAGCCGGAAAGGCTTGAAGGCAACGATCCACCGCCCGCCCTTGTCCAGAATACGTCTCCGTCCGGTTTAGTACCTTCAGTCCCGGATGGAGAACGACCAACGCCCGGCACATCGTGTCGGGCGTTGGTATTTTCGAATATAAAATTTTAGATAGACAAGTTTCGCGCAAGAGACGACAACTACTGTCCTAATCAAAGCAGTGGTTGTGAAAATCCGGTCTGGACAACTCACAAAAACATTGCGTCCAATGCCGCTTGCGGCAGGACTGGCGCAGGCCGGAGACCGCCATTTCCGCCTGCGCCAATTTCTTTTCCCGATCTTTTTGACAAACCTTGCCAAAATCTGCACTCTGTCTTCGTAGGAGATGAAGATGGTGACCATGAATATTTCGCTGCCCGGCCAGATGAAGGAATGGGTCGAAGCGCAGTCTAAAACGGGCCGTTACTCCAATGCCAGCGACTATGTGCGAGATCTCATCCGAAAGGATCAGGAGCGGAGCGAAAAGATCGCTGCCATGCAGGGCCTAGTGGACGAAGGATTGCAGGCTCCCTCCGGTCATCGTTCTGAAGATGCCTTGTTTGCTGAGGCCGAAGCCCGCTCCATGAAACATAAAATTGGCTGATCATGGGATTTCGCCTTTCTCTGCCTGCGGAAGAAGACGTCATCCGCATAGCGCAAGAAGGCATCGACCTATTTGGACCTCAGCAAGCGCGAAAGTACCATCGCAAACTTTTCGCAATATTCGACTTGATATCACGGAATCTAAGGATCGCACGCGAGCGTGGCGAGTTGTCGCCGTCGGTGCGCATTCATCCGTTCAGAGCACATCTGGTGGTCTATCGCGTTGAGGCGGACGACGACGTCCTCATCGTCCGCGTCCGCCATGGGCACGAGGACTGGGGCAATGAGCCTTAATTCATGCCACGAGGTGACTTAAGGGCGGAACCTAAACCGCCACCCCAAATGCCTGCAGATCCTGCTTCAGCTTCTCCGCGCCGGTGAACTGCACGGCCTGCCAGCCGGCGGCCTTTGCGCCTTCGACATTGATCGCCGTATCATCGATGAACAGAGTTGCGGCGGGATTGAGCCCGAAATCGCGCGCATGAAGCTCATAAATCGCCACATCCGGTTTGATCAGCTTGATGTCACCGGAAACGGTGACGCCACGCGGCAGGGTGAGGAAGGGGAACATCTTCTGCGCCTCACGAAAAGTGTCGGAGGCGAAGTTGGTCAGCATCGTCACGTCGTGGCCGCTCTCGATAAGGCCTGTCATGATCGCGACGCTGTCGTCATAGGAATGCGAGACCATCTCGTGCCAGAACTTGCGGAAGGAGCGGATGTGCTCTTCCCGTTCCGGGAACTTCTCCACCAGCAAAGCTTCAGCATCCTCCCAGCGGCGGCCACGATCCTGCTCGAGGTTCCAGTCATGGGTGCAGACATTCTCGAAGAACCATTGGCGCTCATCGGCATCGGGAATGAGGCGGCTATAGGGAATATGCGGATCGTAATGGATCAGCACCTTGCCGATGTCGAATACGATATGCTCAATCTTGGTCATCGAAATTTCCTGCTTTCATTGAATGCGGATGGAATAGCCTGCGCGATGACTTTTTTCATCACCGTTGGCAGCGCCTGCGCGTCAAGATTTGTAACCGGCTCCCACCATCCGTCATCCGGCCCGGTTTGGAGGCCGCCCGGAACCTGAGCGCGGTAGACGTTGAGCCTCAGCTCAAAATGGGTGAACACATGCACGATCACGCCCGTCGCCTGCCAGTCGGCGACGAAGGGCGCGTGACTTTGGTCCGTGCCGCCATCCAGGCGGGCAGTCCAAGCCGTTGTCGGCACCTCGGTCATGCCGCCGAGAAGGCCGCTGTCGATTCGCCGCCGCAGCAGGATTTCACCTTCTGCATTGACGGCCACAAAGGCAGCCCCGAGCCGCACCGGTTTTGCTTTCTTCGCGGCTTTCACCGGAAAACGCTCCGGCTCGTCCTCCGCAAGCGCCAGACACACGCCATTGAACGGACAGAGCGCGCAGGCCGGCCGTTTCGGCGTGCAGATCGTTGCGCCAAGGTCCATCATCGCCTGGGCGAAATCCCCGGGCCTGTCGGCAGGGGTCAGCTCTGCTACCTTAGCTTTCATCGCCGGCTTTGAGCCGGGCAGTGGCGCATCGATGGCGAAGAGACGTGAAATGACCCGTTCGACATTGCCGTCCATGACAGCCGCCTGCCGGTTAAAAGCGATGGCAGCGACGGCAGCCGAGGTATAATCACCGATGCCGGGCAGTTGCTTCAAACCCTCTTCCGTGTCCGGAAAGACGCCGCCATGCTCATTCGCCACGGCTTCCGCGCATTTCTTGAGATTGCGGGCGCGGGCGTAATAACCAAGGCCTGCCCAGGCCGCCATGACGTCCTCGACCGGCGCCGCAGCGAGATCCGTGACGCTCGGCCACGCGGCGAGGAACTTCAGGAAATAAGGTTTTACGGCCTGCACCGTCGTCTGCTGCAGCATCACTTCGGAGAGCCAGACATGATAGGGATCGGCGCGTTTTCCCTTCGCCGCCATGGCCGGGGAAGTGCGCCATGGCAATTCGCGATGGTGCCGGTCGTACCATGCGAGCAGCATCTGCGCATAAGACGACGAGGCGGTTTTTTGAAGCATGGTTTGCCGTTTCTGTTCGATTTGGCCTATAGTTGGGACATCCGTAGCGAGCGATCAAGAAAATGTGGATCGCCCTCTCCAAAATCGCGAGTGAAACATGCGTTATCCCCAGAGTGGTGCCGGCAAGAAGAAGGGCGTCGTGCAGATCGCCGAAGTCGCCAATGGCATCATGGACCCGGTCCTGTCGAAACGCGCCGGCATCAACACGGCGCTGCTCGGCTCCTGGGACGAGATCGCCGGGGACGATTTTGCCGATTGCACCCGCCCGGAAAAGATCACCTGGCCGCGCCGCGACGAAGGCCCGGACCGTGGCGGATATCAGCCCGGCGTGCTGACGATCGCCTGCGAAGGCGCGCGCGCGCTATTTCTCACCCACGCGCAGGGCGAACTCATTGCTCGCATCAACGGCTTTTTCGGCTTCCCGGCCGTGCGCCAGATCAGGATCGTACAGAAGCCCGTCTCGCAAACCATCACCCGCCGGCGCAAACCGCAGCCCCTGCGCGGCGATGCGGCAAAACGTCTCGATGACATGATGGACGGCATTGAAAGCGAGGCGCTGCGCAAGGCGGTGGAGAGGCTGGGTACGGCGGTGTTGCAGAAGAAGCCGGGGCGCAGGACGATTTGATGCAAGGTGCCGTCCTTGACTGGTCACAATTCTTTGACAAGAAGAGTTCAGAACCCCGCTTGTGATGAACAGGCCGTCGCTATATCGGAATCAACGGACAATAGAGTCTATTACCAACAGGTGCTTTCATGCATTTTCCCGAACTGACCATTTCCCGTCGCAGCCTTCTCGGCGGCGTTGCTCTTGCCGCCATTGCCACGGCCCTGCCGTTTGCCTTTACGCCTGGCATCGCCGAGGCTCAGGAACTGCCTGAGTCCACCGGTGATGTGGATATGGCTGCGGTAATGAAGCCCGGCCCGCTGCCGGAAGCAGCGCTCGGCGATGCCAACGCACCCGTCAAGATCGTCGAATATATGTCGATGACCTGCCCGCACTGCGCCAACTTCCACAACAAGACCTTCGAAGAAATCAAGAAGAAGTATATCGATACCGGCAAGGTCTATTTCGTGCTCCGCGAATTCCCGTTCGATCCGCGCGCCGCTGCCGCCTTCATGCTGGCGCGCTGCGCACCGGAAGGTCAGTATTTCCCCTTCGTTTCCATGCTGTTCAAGCAGCAGCAGAGCTGGGCCGTTGCGCAGGATGCGCGCGCCGCCCTGCTGCAAATGTCGAAAATGGCCGGTTTCTCACAGGAGTCTTTCGAGGCCTGCTTGACGAACCAGAAACTTCTGGATGATGTGAACGCAACCATGCAACGCGGTGCGACGGAATTCGGCGTCAACTCCACGCCGACTTTCATCATCAACGGCAAGAAATACGCAGGAGACATGTCGGTTGAAACCATGTCGGCTGTCATCGACAAGCTGCTCTGATCACCGAAGCCTTCAGAAAACGGGCGGCGGATATTTCCGCACGCCCGTTTTTTATTGCCGTTTTTCTGTCCGGAGCGTGGCGGCATGAAGTTTAACAAGCTCCGCCTCGTTGGTTTCAAGTCCTTCGTCGAGCCCTCGGAATTCATCATCGAACCGGGCCTCACCGGCGTTGTCGGCCCCAATGGCTGTGGCAAGTCCAATCTTGTCGAAGCACTGCGCTGGGTGATGGGTGAGAACTCCTACAAGAACATGCGCGCCTCCGGCATGGATGACGTCATCTTCTCCGGTTCCGGTAACCGCCCGGCGCGCAACACCGCCGAAGTCGGCCTTTATCTCGACAATTCCGACCGCACCGCGCCCGCCGCCTTCAACGATGCCGATGAAATTCAGGTGACGCGCCGCATCGAGCGCGAAAACGGCTCCGTCTACCGCATCAACGGCAAGGAAGCGCGTGCCAAGGATGTACAGCTTCTTTTCGCGGATGCCTCCACAGGCGCACGCTCGCCCTCCATGGTGGGGCAGGGGCGCATCGGCGAACTCATCAACGCCAAGCCGCAGGCCCGCCGCCAGCTGCTGGAAGAGGCGGCCGGCATTTCCGGCCTGCATTCGCGCCGCCATGAGGCCGAGCTTCGCCTGCGCGCCGCCGAGACCAATCTGGAGCGGCTGGAGGATGTGACCGCCCAGCTGGAGAGCCAGATCGAAAGCCTGAAACGGCAGGCGCGCCAAGCCAACCGTTTCAAGATGCTCTCGGCCGATATCCGCGCCCGCGAGGCGACCCTGTTGCACATCCGCTGGGTGGAAGCGAAGGAAGCCGAGGGCGAGGCGGAAAGCGCGCTCAATCAGGCAACGAACATCGTCGCCGAAAAGGCGCAAGCCCAGATGGAAGCGGCAAAGCAGCAGGGCATCGCCAGCCTGAAGCTGCCGGAGCTGCGCGAGGACGAGGCGAAAGTCGCCGCTGCCCTGCAACGCCTGCAAATCGCCCGTACCCAGCTTGACGACGAGGCCAACCGCCTGCTCCGCCGTCGTGACGAGCTGGCGCGCCGTCTGTCGCAGCTTGGCGAGGATATTATCCGCGAGGAGCGGCTGGTCTCCGACAATGCCCAGATACTCGCGCGGCTCGATGAGGAAGAAGCCGAGCTCCTCGAAATCCTGTCCGATTCCGGCCGCCATGCCGACGAAATGCGCGAAGCCTTCGAAGCTGCGTCCGTCAAGCTGGCGGAAAGCGAAGCCATCTTCACCGCCATCACCGCCGAGCGCGCGCAAACCGCCGCCGCCCGGCAGCAATTGGAGCGGGCGATCCGCGATCTTTCCGACCGCAAGCTGAGGCTCGAACGGCAATCGCAGGAAGCGACGGCCGAGATCGAGGCCATCGACGAAAAACTCTCCGGCCTTCCGGACCCCGCGGAACGGCGCGAAGCGGTTGAGGCAGCCGAGATTGCCGTCGAAGATGCGCTGATCGTCGTGGAAGAGGCCGAGGCTGCCGTTGCCGAGGCGCGTTCCGCCGAAGCCATGGCGCGCGGGCCGCTGGAAACGGCGCGAAACCGCCTGAACGCGTTGGACACGGAAGCGCGTACCATCACCAAAATCCTCGCTTCAAGCGCCGCCGCGAATGGCAGCTTCACGCCGGTGGCGGAAGAAATGACGGTTGAGCGCGGTTATGAGGCGGCACTGGGCGCGGCGCTTGGCGACGATCTCGAAAGTCCGCTTGATGCTGCAGCACCTGCCTATTGGGCCGGTAATGGCGACGGTTCTGATGATCCTACCTTACCGCAGGGCGCCAAACCGCTTCTGGATTATGCTCAGGCGCCGGATGCGCTTAGGCGTGCCCTTGCACAGATCGGCGTCGTTGCAGACGTCACGGAGGCCCGGCGGCTGTTGCCGTCGCTGAAGGCCGGCCAGCGGCTGGTGACGCGCGAAGGCGCGCTGTTCCGCTGGGATGGCCATGTCGCCAGCGCTGATGCGCCGGGCGCTGCGGCACTTCGCCTGTCGCAGAAGAACCGCCTCGCTGAAATCGAAACCGAACTGGATGAAGCCCGCTCCATTCTGGAAGAGGCCGAAGACCAGCTTGCCGCGAAAACCGAGGAGATCAGAAGCAGCGAATTGCGGCTTTCGGACGTGCGCGACCGGAGCCGGCTTGCGACCCGTCAGCTTGCCGAGGCACGCGAGGCGCTGACATCGGCCGAACGCGCCTCGGGCGATCTTTTGCGCCGCCGGGATATCGTCTCCGAAGCACTGAACCAGATCGGAGCGCAGATCGACGAGATCGCCGTTCAGGAAGAAAATGCCCGTATCGAGATGGAAGATGCGCCTGATCTTTCCGTGCTTGATCTGAAGCTGCGTGAAAGCCAGCTGGAAGTCGCGACCGATCGTGGCCTGCTGGCGGAAGCGCGTGCCCGCCATGAAGGGGTGAGCCGCGAGGCGGAAAGCCGCCAGCGCAGAATTCAGGCAATCGGGCAGGAGCGTTCCACTTGGGCATCGCGGGCGGCAAGTGCCGCCGATCATATCGCCACGCTGCGCGAACGTGAGGAAGAGGCGCGCGAGGAGATCGCCGAGCTGGACATTGCGCCCGAGGAATTCGACGAAAAACGCCGCAACCTCCTCAACGAATTGCAGAAGACCGAAGACGCCCGCCGCGCGGCCGCCGACCGGCTGGCCGAGGCGGAAAACCTGCAACGCGCCGCCGACCGGCTGGCGGCAACGGCGCTTTCCGAACTGGCCGAAGCCCGCGAAAAGCGCGGTCGCGCCGAAGAGCGGCTGGTTTCCGCCCGCGAGAAACGGCAGGAGGCGGAACATCGCATCCGTGAGACGCTGAGTACCGAGCCGCATATGGCGTTTCGCCTGACCGGCCTTGGCCCGGACCAGCCAAAGCCCGATATCCGTGATGTCGAGCGCGATCTGGACCGGCTGAAGATCGAGCGCGAAAGGCTTGGCGCCGTCAATCTGCGCGCCGAGGAGGAGCAGGCCGAGCTTTCCGCCAAGCTTGAGGCGCTGATCAAGGAGCGGGACGATATCATCGACGCCGTGCGCAAGCTGCGTGCCGGTATCCAGAACCTCAACCGCGAGGGCCGCGAACGGCTGATTGCCGCATTCGATGTGGTCAATTCGCAGTTCCAGCGGCTGTTCACCCATCTCTTCGGCGGCGGCACGGCGGAATTGCAACTGATCGAATCCGACGACCCGCTGGAAGCCGGTCTCGAAATCCTCGCCCGCCCGCCGGGCAAGAAGCCGCAGACCATGACATTGCTTTCCGGCGGCGAGCAGGCACTGACGGCCATGGCGCTGATATTCGCCGTCTTCCTCACCAATCCCGCGCCGATCTGCGTGCTGGACGAGGTGGACGCGCCGCTCGACGACCACAATGTCGAGCGCTACTGCAACCTTATGGATGAAATGGTCGCCTCCACCGAAACCCGCTTCGTCATCATCACTCACAATCCCATCACAATGGCGCGCATGAACCGCCTCTTCGGAGTAACCATGGCGGAGCAGGGCGTGTCGCAACTGGTGTCTGTTGATTTGCAGACCGCCGAACAGTTGCGCGAAGCCGTCTGAGGCGACATTTCCGGGATTCAATTTCTGGTTTTGCTCAATGTCAATTTATCTTGCCATATCACCCATTCGGGTGAGCGACATTGCGCGGCAGTTTGCTATGTCTTTCGCAAGAGCCAAAGGGTTCTCCTGAGACCCCACCATCCGGTTTCCTGTACCGGATGGAATGCCTTGCGAGGCCGCTGCCGTGGCCTCGCAAGGCTTTCTTTTTCCGGGTTCATAGGGTTGCGCGGCGGTTTGCATTGGCAATTGTGTCAGGGGAGTAAGCCTGTTTCCGTCATACCGGCCTTGAGCCGGTATCCAGCCAGCCCAAGTCCTTGGGCTGAAAGGACTCTTCCCGTCGCGCGAGAGCCGCGTCGACTGGATTCCGGCTCAAGGCCGGAATGACGGAGAGAGGCGACGCAGCCAATCACTGTAAACACTGGCATGCTGCAACTGCCCGCGCAGTGTGCGAGTTTCTCGGCCCATGATGCATGGAGGCCACCATCACTCACCCCGGCACAAGCCGCAACCTTGTACCCCAGGGGTCGATCGCTTCCACGACATTATTCTCCATCTCCACCAGCACATAACCCGCGGCCCGCAGCCGTGTTTTCTGCGCCTCGAGATCGGTGGGGTTGCGAACGGTGATTGAAAACCAGTCGAGGCCGGTTTCCATGGCGTTGCGTTCCTTTGCGCCACGGCTGTTCCAGGTATTCACCGCCAGATGGTGGTGATAGCCACCGGAAGAGAGAAAAGACGCGTCGGAACGCGCATCCTGTGTCGGTTTGAGCCCGACGGCCTCTTCGTAGAAGGCGCGGGCAGCGGCGATGTCCCCAACTCGCAGGTGGATGTGGCCAATGCGCATTCCCGCGGGGGCGACGTCATAATCACTGTTTTTGGTATCGGTCAGCTTTACGAGATCATCGACATCGAGAGGCTCGGTACCCATTTTAACCACGTTGCCGCTCCACACCCATGTGTCCGTGGGACGATCGCTGTAGACCTCGATGCCGTTACCTTCGGGATCGTTGAGATAGATCGCCTCGCTGACATTGTGATCGGCAAAGCCCGTCAGAGGCACCTGCTTCAGCGCCGCATGCACCAGCCAGCGCGCCAGATCCTTGCGGGAGGGCATCAGATAGGCGACGTGGAACAGGCCGGCAGAGGTGGGGCTCTCGAAATCCGCTGCCGGCTTGTGATCGAGATCGAGCAGCGGCACGGTCCCGACACCCAGCGTCACGCCCCTTGCCGTGCGTTCCACTTCGTTCATACCCAGCACCGAACGGTAATAATCGATCATCGGATCGAGTTCGCGCACGCGCAGCGCCGCCTTGCCGATATGCATCGGCGTCGTCAGCGCAAAGGGCAGGGTGGGATCGGCGGCGGCGGAAGCTCCGCCCTCGGCTCTAAGCGCACCGGCAAGGGCGGTGGCGGCGCAGGAAATTCCGGCAAATTTAAGCGTGTGGCGGCGGGTAAATTGCATGAATAATCTCTTTGTCGGCGATTTGAATGGCTTAGGTAACACTCCGTTTCAGCGCACTACACGAATGCGTCAATGCTGCTGTTATGTCCTGTTTAAGGCAATTCTGGCGCGCAATTCGCCGCAATTATGCTGCAGTGCGATGTAAACTACGCGTTGCGGCGTTCCCAACGTGCCGCCAATGCTGTAGATGATAGAAAAATGACAACGCTTCTGGGTGGAGAGCGTGGAATGAAAAAATGGGTTTATACCTTCGGCAACGGTGCTGCTGAAGGCAGGGCAGGTGACGTTGCGATATTGGGCGGCAAGGGCGCAAACCTTGCCGAAATGGCAAGTCTCGGCCTTCCCGTTCCCCCCGGCCTCACCATCATTACCGACGCCTGCGCGCTTTATCACAAGAACGGCCGCGATCTCCCGGATGACCTGAAGCTTCAGGTCATGGCCGGCCTGCATGGTATGGAAATCGTGACCGGCAAGACCTTCGGCGGCAGCCAGTCGCCACTGCTCATCTCCGTCCGTTCCGGCGCGCGCGCCTCCATGCCCGGCATGATGGATACGGTGTTGAACCTTGGTCTCAACGACCGCACCGTCGAGGCATTGGGCCACGATGCGGGCGACGCGCGTTTTGCCTGGGACAGCTATCGCCGCTTCATCCAGATGTATGCTGATGTCGTCATGGGTCTCGACCATGAAATGTTCGAGGAAATCCTCGAAGATGAAAAAGGCCGGCTTGGCCATGAATACGATACGGACATGTCGGCGGTCGAATGGCAGCACGTCGTTTCGCTCTACAAGAAGCTGATCGAAGATGAGCTCGGCGAAGCCTTCCCGCAGGATTGTCACGTCCAGCTTTGGGGCGCAATTGGCGCCGTGTTCGCCAGCTGGACCAACCACCGTGCCGTGACCTATCGGCACCTGCACAATATTCCCGGCGACTGGGGCACGGCCGTCAACGTTCAGGCCATGGTCTTCGGCAATCTCGGCTCGTCCTCGGCAACCGGCGTCGCCTTTACCCGCAACCCCTCGACAGGCGAGGCGGAGCTTTACGGTGAATTCCTCGTCAATGCGCAAGGCGAAGACGTGGTGGCGGGCATCCGCACGCCGCAATCCATCACCGAGGCCGCACGCTTGGCCTCCGGCTCCGACAAGCCGTCCATGGAAAAGCTGATGCCGGAAGCCTTTTCCGAATTCCTGGCGATCTGCAAGCGGCTGGAAACCCACTACCGCGACATGCAGGATCTTGAATTCACCATCGAGCGCGGCAAGCTCTGGATGCTGCAGACCCGCTCCGGCAAGCGCACCACCCGTGCCGCCATGAAGATTGCGGTCGATATGGTGGAAGAAGGGCTGATTTCGCAGGACGAAGCCGTCTGCCGCATCGAGCCGTCGTCGCTCGACCAGCTGCTGCATCCCACCATCGATCCCGGCACATCCCGTCCCATCATCGGCTCCGGCCTGCCCGCCTCTCCGGGGGCGGCAACGGGTGAGATCGTCTTTACCGCGGAAGAGGCGGTCGCCGCCGAGGCCGAAGGACGCCGCGTCATTCTGGTGCGCATCGAAACCAGCCCGGAAGATATTCACGGCATGCATGCCGCCGAAGGAATTTTGACGACGCGCGGCGGCATGACCAGCCACGCCGCCGTGGTGGCGCGGGGCATGGGCATTCCCTGTGTCACCGGCGCCGGCTCCATGCGCGTCGATATGCGCAACAGGGTGCTGATCGGCGTCGGCTGCATGCTGAAGCGGGGGGATGTCATCACCATCGATGGTTCCTCCGGCCGGGTGCTGAAAGGCGAGGTGCCGATGACGCAGCCGGAACTCTCGGGTGATTTCGGCAAGCTGATGGAATGGGCGGACAAGCTGCGCCGGATGACCGTGCGCACCAATGCGGACACGCCCGCCGACGCCCGCGCCGCGCGCGCCTTTGGCGCTGAGGGCATTGGCCTCTGCCGTACCGAACACATGTTCTTCGAGGGCGACCGCATCCATGTCATGCGCGAGATGATCCTGGCCGAAAGCGAAAAGGGCAGACGGGCGGCGCTCGATGAGCTTCTGCCGATGCAGCGCTCGGATTTCACCGAACTTTTCCAGATCATGCACGGCCTGCCGGTGACGATCCGCCTGCTCGACCCGCCACTGCACGAATTCCTGCCGAAGACGGATGGTGAAATCGTCGAGGTTGCCGCCGCCATGGGCATGCCGCAGACGGTGTTCCGCCAGCGGCTTGATGCGCTGCACGAATTCAACCCCATGCTCGGCCATCGTGGCTGCCGCCTCGCCATCTCCTACCCGGAAATCGCCGAAATGCAGGCCCGCGCCATTTTCGAAGCCGCCGTTACGGCGGCGCGCATTACCGGCGCGCCCGTCGTGCCTGAGATCATGGTGCCGCTGGTTGGCCTGCGTTCGGAACTGGATTACGTGACTGCGGTCATCGATGGCGTCGCCGAGGCGGTGGCGAAAGAAACCGGCATGGAGATCGAATATCTCACGGGAACCATGATCGAGCTGCCGCGTGCGGCCCTGCGCGCCCATGTCATTGCCGAAGCGGCCGAATTCTTCTCCTTCGGCACCAACGATTTGACGCAGACGACCTTCGGCATTTCCCGCGACGATGCGGCGCGTTTCATCAATACCTATCAGCGTAAGGGCATCATCGAACGCGACCCGTTCATTTCGCTCGATTTCGATGGCGTGGGTGAATTGATCCGCATCGCCGCCGAACGCGGCCGCCAGACGCGGCCAGAACTGAAGCTCGGTATCTGCGGCGAACATGGCGGAGACCCGGCCTCGATCCATTTCTGCGAAAATGCCGATCTTGATTACGTCTCGTGCTCGCCTTTTCGCGTGCCCATCGCCCGCCTTGCCGCCGCGCAGGCGACGCTTGCCGCGCGGGCGGAAGAAGGGCAGGTGGCAAGCAATGTCGCCTTTATCCCCGTCAGGGGTTCTGTTGGACGATGATGCGCCGCTCCACCACCACGGGACGGTAGAACATGTCGCGGTTCATCTGCGCCTGCCAGGCACGGTTGTCCGCACGGCGGTCCATTTCCAGATCGAGAAGGCAACCGGCCATCGGGTCAGTGCCGGGGCGGAAACCGTAACCCCGGCATGTCGCCTCATCCCGAGCCCGGCGCTCTTCCGGTGTCAGCGTCTGGCATGCGGTGAGCGCCAGCATGGCGGCAAGCGCACCGAAGACGATGGAAAAGCGCATTTTGTTTCTCCCTGATATGACAGCCGTACGGCACTTATTGCCGAGATTGATACGCCTGTTTTAGGACGGGGAAAAGCCGCGGTAGGGTGGAAAGTTGCATCAATGGGCCGCCGCAGGCACCTCCGCTGTGATTAATATCTGGACAGGAAGGAGGGCGGGAAAAAGCCCTGCTGAATGAGCCAGTCACTCAACAGAAGCGTTAGGATGCCGGCGAGAAGAAGACCGCCCATGAATGCGATCAGGCCGAGGGTGGCGCGTGTCCAGCGGCGGGTCTGATAGAGATAAATGGCAAGGCCGACAGGCGCGAGCAGAATAGTCGCGAATTTTACGGCAGAGCTGCGTCGGGAACCCCGCTTTTCGGCATCCGCTATCTGCCACCACGCAAACAGGGTGATGATGCCGATCATCTGCACCAGATCGTTCGCGGTAAAGGAACTGGGCGGTCCGGCGGGCCAGATGGCCGCGTCGATAAGCAGCCCGACTGAGACAAAGGCGAGCAGGCCGACATAGATCCAGTTACGTTTCACCATGCATACGTTCCGCTGAAGCTGCGCTTTGTCCGTGTCGTTATGGCTATCGATGAAGCCATCTCCGTCAACCCCTAACTTTAATGGGGCAAAGGAAGTGGCCAACGCAGGGCATCTCCTTTTTATCGGAAACGCCCCGCGACTATTGCTGTCAGGCCGTCGCCACTTCACGGTCATCGAGTGCGTCGATGTCCTTGGCGTTGTTATAAACGGCCTCGTTGAGAATGCCCTCACGCTTGGCGACAATGGTGGGCACCAGCGCCTGTCCGGCGACGTTGACCGCGGTGCGGCCCATGTCCAGGATCGGGTCGATGGCGAGCAGCAGGCCCACACCTTCGAGCGGCAGTCCGAGTGTGGAGAGCGTCAGCGTGAGCATAACCACCGCGCCGGTCAGTCCGGCCGTTGCGGCGGAACCGAGCACCGAAACGAAGACGATCAGCACATATTCCTGAATGCCGAGGGGCACCTGGAAGAACTGCGCGATGAAGATC
This sequence comes from Agrobacterium sp. SORGH_AS_0440, assembly GCF_031453135.1. NCBI lineage: Bacteria > Pseudomonadati > Pseudomonadota > Alphaproteobacteria > Hyphomicrobiales > Rhizobiaceae > Agrobacterium > Agrobacterium sp. SORGH_AS_0440. The sequence continues at coordinate 759,716 of NZ_JAVIYR010000002.1, forward strand.
GCCGAGATTGCCGGATAGATCGCGGCGCAGCCGTCCATCTTGGTCGTGGCGCCGAGCGGCACGGAGAAGGCGGCATATTCGCGCGGAACGCCGAGGCTCTTTTCCGTCACGGTTTCGGTGACGGGCAGTGTGCCGATGGAGGAACGCGAGACAAAGGCGAGCTGGATGGCCGGCCATGCGCCCGCAAAGAAGCGCGAGGGCTTCAGGCCATGCGCGAGAAGCAGTGCCGGGTAAACCACGAAAAGCACCAGTGCGAGACCGATATAGACGGCCGCTGCATACCAGCCGAGCTGTGACAGCGTGGTCCAGCCATATTGGTCAACTGCGCGGCCAAGCAGGCCGATGGTGCCGATGGGGGTAAGGCGGATGACCCACCACAGGATTTTACGCACGATGGCGAGCAGCGACTGGTTGAAGGCGAGGAACGGCTCCGCCGCCTTGCCGGCTTTCAGCGCCGCGACACCGAAGGCAATCGACACCACCAGCAACTGCAGGACATTGAAATTCAACGAGGTGCTGGCCGCGCCATTGCTGATTTTGGTAGATGCTTCAAGGCCGAAGACGTTGGCCGGGACGAGACCCTTGAGGAAGTCCAGCCAAGAACCGGTGGAGGACGGTGCTGCGGCTGCCGTATTGGCGATCGCCGTGTTGACGCCCGGCTGGATGACAAGACCGAGCACGATGCCGATGACGACCGCAATCAAAGCGGTGATGGCGAACCAGAGCAGCGTCTGCCAGACAAGCTTCGCCGCATTAGAGAGGTTCTTGAGATTGGCGATGGAGGCGACGATGGCGGTAAAGATCAGCGGCGGCACGAGTGCGCGCAGCAGCTGGACGAATATGCTGCCGATGGTCTGCAGCGTCACCGAGAGCCAGTTGGGGCTGCCGGCGGCGTCGGGGCCGATATTGCGGGCAACAAGGCCGAGCAGCAGGCCGATGACCATGGCTATCAGAACCTGAAAGCCAAAATTGCGATAAAAGGGTTTATGCCCCGAAGGGCGGGCAGAGGTCGTTGCCTGTGACATGACATGTCTCTTTATTGTGCAAGAAAGCGAGAATGTTGCATTTTTTACAAGCATTCTCGAGGGAGGTCGCTGAGAATACGCCGATTTCCTCAGCAATTAAGGGATGAACGTGCGTATTTGTTGCATTGTCGGGGAATTATTCCCTGACGCTGCGGCAATGCGGAAAAATATTCCTGCTTCTTGTTGGCGTGGCCTCTCAGTCCGTCGCGCGGGGAAAGTCATGCTAATTGCGCCGACGTCATTCTCGGGCCTGTCCCGAGGTCTGCCGACATATTGATTTTTATTGGAGGTAATTAGATCCTCGGCACAGGGCCGAGCATGCCGTTGAGCGGGTCTTCACCTTTAATCACCGACCTCAAGGAAACTGCGACCTGTCCGGAAATTTAACCCGCACAGAAGTGGATCATGTCCGGCATGATGGAAGAGAGGTCTTCGGGGGGCACGCTTTACCCGCAGATCGCCCCCTCCTTTGTTTTCCTCGCCGCAATTCCGGTTTATGACATCATATGCAGGTGATTCCCTGCCAGAACCCGGGTACAACGCCTCTTAGCCAATGCGATCTAACGGATATCCGCTTCCATGACTGTGCGTTTCGTCCGGCCTTTTTCGGTTGCAGCCTATCTTTCCCGCTATCTGGGCCTGGCGGCACTGGCGCTTTTTCTCATCGCCGCCGGCATCCACCGTTTCGGGCCGCTGACGACGCCTGATCTTGTCGGGCTGCTCCTCATTGCCGCAGGCATCGCTTTTCTTGCCGTGCTTCTGGCGCTGATCGGCCTTGAGCGGCTGTGGACCAGAGGCGCACGCGGCGGCCTTTCGGCGCTGGCGGCGCTGCTTCTCTCGGCCTTGCCACTCGGCGTTGTCGGCTACGGCGCCTTTCTTTATTGGCAGCAGCCGAAGATTTACGACATCTCCACTGACCTGAGCGATGTGCCGGAGTGGCTGGCGACACCGGCCGCCAACCAGCAATGGCTGGTGCGGCCCGCGACCATTACCAAGGCTGATCGCGATGCGCAGATGGAGGCCTATGCCAGCCTTGCCGGGCGCCGTTATGAAGGCGCGATAGACCGCATCTACGCCGCCGCCAAAAAAATGGCCGCCTCCCAGAATATCCGCATTACCCATACGAAGGGTGTGATAGGGGCGGAGGATGCCCCTGCCGTCGGGGTGCCAGCACAGGACAGGCAGCAGCCCGCCGACGATGCGCCGGTGGAAGACCTGCCCTCCATCGTGCCCGTGCCCATGGCCCGCCCGACCGACGCGCCTTTGCCCACCTTCTTCAACGGCAGCGGCGTGGTGCTGATGCAGGGTGAAACCCGCACCCGCATCTGGGGCCTGCGCTTCGATATCCTCATTCGCCTGAAGGAAGAGGCGGAAACCACCATCGTCGATGTCCGCGTCGCCTCCCGCTACGGCCAGCACGATCTTGGCATGGGCGCGGCGATTGCCGAGGCCTATCTCGATGCGCTGGATGCGGAGATGCAGGGGCTGAACGATAATTGAGGCCGGAAGGCAAAGCTACACGTTGGCCGAATGGATCGCGACGTCGCCGCTCGTTTCTTCTCCCCGCCGGGGAGGAGGTGGCCCGAAGGGCCGGATGAGGGGGTAACGGCGGAGATTTTCGGAGAGCTTGCCCCCTCATCCCGATGCCGCGGACTTCTCCCCGGCGGGGAGAAGAAACAGGTGGCACCCGCTCGCTCCCCACCGAAGGGGCGGCAATCACGAAAGCACCTTGAGAGCTGGCTAGTTAAAACCCCGTCACGCCGGGAAATATTCACCCGTGAGCGAAGGCGCGCCTTCCGTCCGAACTTCGCCCTTCTCGATCAGATCCTCGATATGCGCCAGCACGGAAAGTGCCGCCGCCCCATGCAGACGCTTGTCGGTGCTGGCATAGATCACCTTCACCATATCGGCGATCAGCCTGTCGCCGTCCCTGATCCGCTTCAACACCGCCTTTTCCCGCATGCGGCGGTGGGCGCGCAAGCCCCGCATGAAGGCTGCGGGATCGGTGACCGGGCCGCCATGGCCGGGCAGGAACAACCGGTCGTCGCGGGTGAGCAACCGCTCCAGTGAAGCCATGTAGTCGCTCATCGCCCCATCAGGCGGCGCGACGATGGTGGTGGCCCAGGCCATGACGTGATCGGCCGAAAAGACGATGCCGCTCCCCTCAAGCGCAAAGGCGGCGTGGTTGGCGGTGTGGCCCGGCGTATGCAACGCCGTCAATGTCCAGCCGTCACCGGAAAGGCTCTGCCCGTCGCCCAGCGCAATGTCAGGCGCAAAAGCCGTATCGGAACTTTCGGCAAAGGGATTGGTCTCGCCCACATGCAGTGGCCGGGCGGCGCGGTGCGGGCCTTCAGCCACCGTCAGCGCCCCGGTCGCCTGCGCCAGCCTGCGGGCAAGCGGCGAATGATCGCGATGGGTGTGGCTGACGAAGATGTGCGTGACTTCGCGCCCTTCGAGCGCGGCCATCAGCGCCCGAAAATGCGCCTCATCCTCCGGGCCGGGATCGATGACGGCGACGGAACGGTCACCGACGATATAGGAATTGGTGCCATGGAAGGTGAAGGCGGAAGGATTGTTGACGGTGATGCGCTGGATGAGCGGGGCGACGGGAACCGCCTCGCCATAGGCCGGCTGGAAATCGAGATCGAATGCCGGGTCCGCCATCGAGACCTCCTGAAAAAATGCCATGCATGCTTGCGCCGCGGCCTCATCCGCGTCACGGCCAAGCCCTAACATGCGAACTTCGACACGGCACCCAAAAAGCTTGAATTTTGTGAAAAAATTGGTCGCCGGGTCATTGCCGCGCCGGGCAGGCTTTGCTAATCAGGCGCGGTTCAGGCAGCGGCGTTTCGCTCTCGCTGCCCTGTTGGGGCGTCGCCAAGCGGTAAGGCACCGGTTTTTGGTACCGGCATTCCCAGGTTCGAATCCTGGCGCCCCAGCCATTCTTTCTGGCCGCGATTAAATCAAAGACTTGGCGGTGTCTGCATATCTCACTATGTACCCCTTTTACTGCAAGATTTGAAATCTTTCGACCACCAATGTTGGATGAGTGGTCGTCGCCCACCTTCTGCCAAGCATTTATCGGCGTCGTCATCCCTCATTGCTTTGTGGACAAAGCGAAAATTGAGCATCGAAGCGTCTCAACCTGTGACTATAATATTAGCGAGAGCAACTCCGTTTCTAGGCGCGCAGTGAAAAATGATCGGCCCATTGCAACACGCTATTATGGCGAAGAAAACAGGTAGCGCTTTAACTCCATTGCTATGGGCGGTCGGTGTTTCAGGCACATTCACCTCATCTCTCTACATCACAGTGGGCGGATGGCCTGCACATGTGGCCTTGTCAGCGACGATTGCACTAATCGTATATTTGCTCCGGGTCTTCGAATACCTTTTGAAGCGTGACCCTAATAGGCTCCACTCGGAGGGCCACATTCAACAAATGGCCTCCATTGCTCTGATGGGCGACAGTAACTCGGGTCAAATCACGATTAACAGCGACCCTGTAACCAACCCACACTTGGGAGTCACCGATGAGCGTTGACAAGTCAAACGGCGTTCACTGCTTTTTGGTGTACGGGTTGTATGAGGGTGTAAACGTACCAGCACTCCAACGCTACCTTGTGGATAGCTTCGACATATTGTCCTACTGGAACCACTTACCATTGATTTATATCGTGAAGACCAAGCTCACTGTTAGTGAACTTACCGCTAAACTCATGCCATTTTTTCCCAACAAGCTTTTCCTCGTAGCCGAAATAGATGCCACAAATGTGAATGGGTTTCTTCCGCCTGCCTCGTGGGAATGGTTTCGGACACCTGCCCCGCCATACAAAGTTGCTGCGCCTAAAGCCCTTTTAGGTGATATTCTCTCTAGGCAATCCTGAACTTATCGTTGCGCTCTCTCTGCTCCAAAGATTCTCGGGTCAAGCTCGAGGAGGACGTCGAGTGCGGGAAAGGTGTGCACCAACAAAAACGCCGCGCATCCAGAGACACGCGGCGTCCAATCCTAAATCGCACCTAACCCTTAAAGCGCGATATCAGGCACCTTCTTGACCGGCGCACCCGCAGGCGCCGCACCGGCGCCCTTCAGCGCCTCAAGGTCGATCTGCGGCGGGGTCGGCAGCTGCAGGTGCTCGGCGGTGTAGGCCCATTCCTCACGTACCTTTTCCGGGTCGTCATTGAGTTTGGTGCCGTAGCTCGGCACGATCTGGCGCAGCTTCGTCTGCCATTCCGGCGTTGCCACCTTGTCCTTGAAGACTTTTTCCAGAACGCTGAGCATGATCGGCGCTGCGGTGGAAGCGCCCGGCGAAGCGCCGAGCAGGCCGGCGATGCTGCCGTCCCCAGCGGAGACGACTTCGGTGCCGAGCCGCAGCACGCCGCCCTTTTCTTCGTCGCGCTTGATGATCTGCACGCGCTGGCCTGCCTGCCAGAGACGCCATTCGCCCTGCTTGGCATTCGGGAAATATTCCTTCAGCGCAGCAAAACGGTCGTCATCCGACATCATCAGCTGGCCGGCGAGATATTCGACCAGCGGATATTCATCGATACCGACGCGCACCATCGGCCAGGCATTGCTGGTCGTGACGGAGGAGACGAGATCGAAATAGGAGCCTTCTTTCAGGAACTTGGTGGAGAAGGTGGCGAAGGGTCCGAACAGGATGACACGCTTGCCGCCCAGCACGCGGGTATCGAGGTGCGGCACCGACATGGGCGGCGAGCCCACCGAGGCCTTGCCATAGGCCTTGGCCAGATGCTGCATCGTCACATCAGGGTTTTCGTTGATGAGGAACGAGCCGCCGACAGGGAAACCGGCATAATCATCCGCTTCCGGAATGCCGGACATCTGCAGCAGATGCAGCGCGCCGCCGCCGGCGCCGATGAACACGAATTTCGCATCCACCATCTGTTCGGCATCGGTCTTGGTGTTGGTATAGGTCACGCGCCAGCTGCCATCGGCATTGCGCTGGATGTCGGAAACCTCGCTATTGACCTGCAGGTCGAAATTCTGGTCGCTCTGCAGATGCGAGACGAATTGGCGGGTGATTTCGCCAAATTCCATGTCGGTGCCGAGCGGCGACCAGGTTGCGCCAATCTTCTGGGAAGGATCTCGGCCTTCCATCATCAGCGGCACCCACTTCTTGATCTGCTCGGGATCGGTGGAGAACTCCATGCCGGCGAAAAGCGGGCTCGCCTTCAGCGCCTGATAGCGCTTTTCCAGATAGGCGACGTTCTCGTCACCCCAGACGAAGCTCATATGCGGCGTGTGGTTGATGAAGGAGCGCGGGTTCTTCAGAACGCCGTTGCGCACCTGCCATGCCCAGAACTGCCGGGAAATCTGGAAGGATTCGTTGATGTTGATCGCCTGGCTGATCTTGATGTTGCCCTTGTCGTCTTCGGGCGTGTAGTTCAGCTCGGCAAGCGCGGAATGGCCGGTGCCGGCATTGTTCCAGCCGTTGGAGCTTTCAAGCGCCACGCCATCCAGCCGCTCCAGCATCTGCATCGACCAGGTGGGCTCCAGCTCGCGCAGCCACACACCGAGCGTCGCGCTCATGATGCCGCCACCGATGAGAAGCACGTCGACCTTCTTGGCAGTCGTATTGGCGAGAAGCGCGGAAGAGGGCAGCGCTGCTGCGGCAAGCCCGGCGAGAGCACCACCCAGAACCTGTCTGCGGTTCATCGGCAATGCGTGGGAGAGGGAAGTTTCCTCGGAGAGATCAGTGAGCTGGGATTTGTCTTGATCGATGGGAGTCACGGCCATACCTGATTCTTGTTTTGTGTTAAAAACACTCCTCCCGACCGCCCCGTTATAGCAAAGCGCAAACCGGCACAACCCGGACTCATCCACCCCAGTTCAAGCGGTTTTGTGCGGATTTTGCCGTGGCGGACGGCCGATCTCACGGTTATGCCGATTATCATTTTGATGATTGTTAAGATAAGTTGCGGCTTTCAAACGGTTGAAAGCGTTCCCTGACGGGATTTTGCCAAAAACGCAGCGCCAGCACCCTTTCCACTGAGTTGCGATCCGCAAGGTGCCGCTTCAGGCACAATTTTTTTCAGAATAATGACGGAAATCCCGAAAAAGTGAAAAGGCCCGCCGATTCGGGCAGGCCTTCGCGCATTTTGGCTTGTGGCTGACGATCAGTTGGCGGCGAGGAATTCCGCGCAGTAGCTCGGACCGTTGACGCCCGGGCGATCGGAGATCGTGCGCACGGCGGTGATCTTGTAATCGCTGGAGACGACCAGCTGCACCGTGCAGGAAAGGGAGGCGGTGCGGGCGGGCGAAATCTGCCGGCCTTTTTTGCCATCCTTGCCTTCTTCGAACTTCGCCGGAATCGTCGCCTTCTTGTAGCCGCCGCGCCAGTTGTAGACGGTGGAGCTGCCGCTTTCGGTGTCGCTCAGCGGCGGGCCGAATTTGGCGAAGAAAATACCTGCGGACTGGCCGACCCAACGGGTCTCAACCGGGCTCTTCTGGGTGAAGGAGGGCGTGGAGCCATCGGTGGAAGTGGTGCAGGCCGAGAGCGCAATGGCAAACGCTGCAAGCGTTACGCTGCGAAATAGCATGGTGAAATGTCCTTTGTGCCGTGTCCGGCATCCCGCCGGTCATTCCGTTCCCCTAGCAGATTTGGCCGCGGCGGGCAGGGGAGCTGTGCGGCCCGATGAAAATTTCCTGCCACAATTGCTTTTTTGTAACGTTTTGAAGCCTTCCGCCCGGTGCCGCCGGTGCCTACCGGGGCTGTTCCAGCAGGTGGGGAAAACTTGTCATAAAAAATGCAATAAGCCGCTTGTCGAATGCCAGAGGCTGGTCTATAGAAGCGCCGCTGGTCACGGAGTGTAGCGCAGTCTGGTAGCGCACCACGTTCGGGACGTGGGGGTCGGAGGTTCGAATCCTCTCACTCCGACCAGCTAGAAGCCCGATAAATCAGCGGCTTGCAAAAAATCCCGATACTTGCTGAAAACCTCCATATCAAATCGTCATACATCAACCGGACCGGTCGCATCAGAGCCGGTTTGAATGCATTCGTCGCCCATGCCTCGGAGCCCAGTTGGGTAGGTTGTCGCAACTTCCTGCGCTTCCACTTTTCCGTATGCGCGAATAAAAGAGGCCCGTCGCTCCGCCAAGCGCCAGGCCCCAATGTCGCGGCCTGTTTCAGGGGACGCGCGACACGGACCGTCTTAGAAGTGTCAATTCAGGTCCACAATCCAAGAAGTTACCCGTGACAGTCGCGAGCCCCGAGTTTCAGGGCCATCGCCGTGATCAACTTATCGCGATCAAAAAAGAGGCCCGCTGCATTTTCAAGCAACGAGCCTCTGTTCGGCCGCTTGGCGGAGCGACCGAGGGCAAATTCGCCTTTTGCCCATGAACGCCGAATGAACGAGCGGCCTTCTGCGCCGCCGAGAAACAACCCGTAAAAATCCGCAAAGCAGATGGATCGGAAAGCTTCCTCAGCCGTTATCCAAACATACAACAATGGAGGATAACATGCTGAAGGGTATTGCACTGTGGGCTATGGGCGTTCCGATCTTCGTGATCATTCTGCTTTATATGTTCGTGTTTTAAGTCGCATCTGACGACTGGACCCAAACAAAAAGGCGACCACACCGTGGTCGCCTTTTGTCGTTCATGCCGGCATTCTCAGTCGAGATCGCTGATGAGCCGTGAGGCTGTTGCCGCATCCGTGCGCCGGATGTCGATCTCGTCGCGGTGCTTGGCAAGAAGCTCGCTCGCCAGCAGCTTTTCCGCGAGATCGGCAGGCAGCGAGAGAATGACCCGGTCGCCTTTTTCTTCCGTCGCGCCAGTATTGCGCTTTCCTGAAATCATGCCGCCCGCCACCGTATTGTTGGTGTCGGGGTCGATCAGGATGAAGGAACCCGTCGAGCGGTTCTGTTCATAGGGATCGAAGATCGCCGTCTCATCGAAGGAAAGCCTGACCTTGCCGATGGCGTTCATCGGCAGCGACGTCTCATGCGCCTGCCATTCGCCTTCCTTGAGGTTCAGCTGGCTGACGGGCTGCACACTGACACGCTGTCGGCGGCTGCCGCTTTTCAGCCAGTAGCGCTTGCCGGCCTCGATGCCTCCGGGCTGCAAAGCCACGATCTGCGCGTCGAAGGCAAGGCCAGTCTGAGGCTGCGCCTCGATGGAGACAATCATGTCGCCGCGCGAGACGTCCACCTGACGATCGAGCACCAGCGTGACGGCATCACCCGCCACGGCGGCATTGCGCACCAGGTCGAAAGTGACGATCTGCTTGACGTTAGCGACCATGCCGGAAGGCAGGATAACGACGCTGTCGCCCGGCTTCACCGAACCGCCGGCAACCGTGCCCTGATAACCGCGGAAGCTTTCGCCGGGACGCGAGACGCGTTGTACGGGAAAGCGGAAGCCGCCCGATTGCGCGGAGCGAACGGTCGCCAGTTCCAGCGTTTCCACCAGCGTCGGGCCTTCATACCAGGGCATGGAAGCCTTGCCTGACAGAACGACGTTTTCACCTTTCAGCGCCGACATCGGAATGGCGGTTATCTGCTTGATGCCGAGATCGGATGCGAAATCGCGGAACTCGTGGGCGATCAGTTCGAAACCGGCCTTGTCGTAATGCGTCAGGTCGATCTTGTTGACGGCCAGCACGAATTGCCGGATGCCCATCAGCGCCGCGATGGTGGCATGACGCCGCGTCTGTTCCAGAATGCCGGTACGGGCATCGACGAGCAGCACGGCGAGGTCGGCTGTGGAAGCGCCGGTCGCCATGTTGCGGGTATATTGCTCATGGCCGGGCGTGTCGGCCACGATGAAGGCGCGCCTGTCAGTGGCGAAATAACGATAGGCGACATCGATGGTGATGCCCTGCTCGCGCTCTGCCTGCAGACCGTCGAGCAGCAGCGCGAAATCGGGCAGGCCGAGATCGTTCTGCTTGCCGCTGTCGCGGTGCAGTGTCGCGGCCTGGTCTTCCTTGACGGCCTTGGTGTCCCAGAGGAGACGGCCGATCAGGGTCGACTTGCCGTCATCCACGCTGCCGCATGTGATGAGACGAAGCGGGCGGGTGTCGCGCGCTGCTTTCGAATGTTCAGCAAAGGGCAAAATGGTGGCCGTGGAAATGTTGGTGGTGGCAGAGGCGGTCATCAGAAATACCCCTCGCGCTTCTTTTTCTCCATCGAGCCGGACTGGTCGCGATCGATCGCGCGGCCCTGACGTTCGGAAACGGTGGCGATTTCGAGCTCGGCAATCACATCCTGAAGCGTCGCCGCCTCGGAACGGATCGCACCGGTGAGCGGGAAGCAGCCGAGCGTGCGGAAGCGGATCGAGCCACGCTTGATCTCTTCACCGGGCAAAAGCTCCAGACGCTCGTCTTCGGCAAGGATCATCATGCCGTCACGCTCGATATAGGGGCGCTCGGCGGCATAATAGAGCGGCACCAGCGGGATGTTTTCCGCCTCGATATAACGCCAGATGTCGACTTCGGTCCAGTTGGAGAGCGGGAAAGCGCGAACGCTCTCGCCCTTGCGGACCATGCCGTTATAGATGTTCCACAGTTCCGGTCGCTGGTTACGCGGGTCCCACTTATGGTCGGGCGTACGGAAAGAGTAGATGCGTTCCTTGGCGCGGCTCGCCTCTTCGTCGCGGCGCGCACCACCGAAGGCGGCGTCGAACTGGCCGGCGTCCAGCGCCTGACGCAGGGCTTCCGTCTTCATGATGTCGGTGTAAAGCGCCGATCCGTGGGTGAAGGGCGTGATGTTTTCCGCCGCGCCGCGCGGATTGGTATGGGAGATCAGCTCCAGATCGTATTCCTTGACGATATTGTCGCGGAATTCGATCATTTCCTTGAACTTCCAGCCGGTATTGACGTGCAGCAGCGGGAAGGGAATGCGGCCGGGGAAGAAGGCCTTGCGCGCGAGATGCAGCAGCACGGACGAGTCCTTGCCGATGGAATAGAGCATCACGGGCTTGTCGAATTCGGCTGCGACTTCGCGAAAGATATGAATAGCTTCGTTTTCAAGCGCCTTCAGATGGGGATCGAGCGGCGGCTTGGATGTGACAGTATTCTTGCTGTCCGTCTCGTGGACTGCGTTGGACATTGTGAACTCCGGGAATGTACTGAATGATTATCGTTGCGGGATGGCGGAGGTAGCGGAGGTCTGCTCCGCACCGGCGACGTGAAGACCGCATTCGCGCTTCTCGTCGTTTTCCCACCACCATCGTCCGGCGCGCTCAGGCTCACCGGGCTTGATGGCGCGCGTACACGGCTCGCAGCCGATGGACGGGTAACCGCGCTGATGCAACGGATTGATGGGGATGTTCTCCTGGGCGACATGCGCCTTGATGAGGTCGATATCCCAGTCAGCCAAAGGGTTGATCTTGATGAGATTGCGATCCGCATCGAATTCGGCAAACGGCGTCGTGGCACGATTGCCCGACTGGCCGCGACGGAGGCCGGTGATCCAGAATGCGGCACCATCAAGCGCCTTGCCGAGCGGGATCAGCTTTCTGACATGACAGCAGGCATGACGCGCCTCAACGCTTTCGTAGAAGCCGTTGAGACCGTATTTTGCGGCGTAGGCGTCTATATCGTCCTGTTCGGGACGGAAACGACGGATTTCGATGCCGAAACGCTCCTCGGTTTCATCGATGAGATCGACGGTTTCCTTGAAAAGACGGCCAGTTTCCAGCGTGACAACGTCAATCGGCAGGCGGTGGGTGCCGATCGCGGCGGTGATGACCTGATCCTCGATGCCGAGGCTGGTGGTGAAGACCGCGCGCCCGCCAAGGCCGGCGATAAACGAAAGCCGACCCGCCAGATCGAGCCCGGCAAGCGTGGCATCGAGGGAATCGGCATCGGCAGAGGCATTTGCTGAATTGATGGTCATTGTCACGTCCGGGATTTCCATGGCCGATTATTGTTGAAATCGGCGCTTTGGACGAGAAATGACAGTCTTTGTGCGCTGCACTTCAGAGCAAAAATGCCTCTCGCGCGCGTGCTATGAGCAAAAGATGCCCGTTCACCTTGTTCGCAGCCTGGATTTGAATTGTGACAACTTCTGCGCTAAGCCCTGATTGCCGGGTATCCGGGCTTGTGATCTACTGGTTTTACGATGATTTCGCAGAAGGCAAAATATGCGCTGAGGGCGCTTCTCTCGCTGGCCAAGGCCGACGGTGGCTGTCCTGTGCAGATTTCCGACATTGCCCGCGAACAGGCCATTCCGAAAAAGTTTCTGGAGCAGATCCTTCTCGAAATGAAGAAGGAACGCCTTGTCGAAAGCCGGCGCGGCAAGCAGGGTGGTTATCTTCTGGCTCGCCCGGCGGATGATATTACTTTCGGCGAGGTGCTGCGGCTCATTGATGGCCCCCTTGCTCCTCTGCCTTGCCTCTCCCAGACCGCCTATCGCCGCTGCGAGGATTGCGACGGCGAGAAGCAGTGCGAGATCCGCCACGTCTTCGCCCGTGTGGCCGATGCGACGCGCAACATCCTGTTCAACACCACCGTTGCAGATGCGGTGGCCGGTGTCGAAGTGCCCGAGCTTTTGACGGCCTGACGAAAAATTCGTCTAAAACACCTCAATATTTTTCGCCATCGCGGCAAAAAACCGGCAAAAATGTGAAACGCTTTTGCATTCAGCAAAGTTTTACACGACGCTTGTTGCGCCTTTCGCTTATGCTGCGCTGTATTTGTTGCCCGGAGAAACGCTCAAGGGAAACACTTTTTCGATCGTATTCGGCCTCATTGACCAACTCTACTCAACCGGTAGAGTTAAGCCATCGCAATCAGGAGGGAATACCGATGTCCAAGCTTCTGTCCGGTTTGAGCGTTGTCGCGCTCAGCCTCTCACTGGCACTTGGCGCAGCTGGCTCGGCCGCGGCGCAGACCAAGCTGCTGAACGTGTCCTATGATCCGACCCGTGAACTCTACAAGGATTTCAACGAAGCCTTCGCCAAGAAGTGGAAGGCCGACACCGGCGAGGACGTCACCATCCAGCAGTCGCATGGCGGCTCCGGCAAGCAGGCCCGTTCGGTCATCGACGGTCTGGAAGCCGACGTCGTGACGTTGGCGCTGCAGAGCGACATCGACGCCATCGTGCAGAATTCCGGCAAGATCAATAAGGACTGGCGCGGCCGCCTGCCGCATAATTCCTCCCCTTACACCTCCACCATCGTTTTCCTCGTTCGCAAGGGTAACCCGAAGGGCATCCATAACTGGGGCGATCTGGTGAAGGGCGACGTACAGATCGTGACCCCGAACCCGAAGACCTCGGGCGGTGCGCGCTGGAACTATCTCGCGGCCTGGGCTTGGGCCAATGAAGAGTTCAAGGGCGACAAGGACAAGATCAAGGCCTATGTCGGCGAGCTCTACAAGCGCGCTCCCGTTCTCGACACCGGCGCCCGTGGTTCCACGGTAACCTTCGCACAGCGCCAGATCGGCGACGTGCTGCTCGCCTGGGAAAACGAAGCCTATCTGGCCGGCCAGGAATTCGGCGCTGACGCTTTCGATATCGTCGTTCCGCCGATCTCGATCCTTGCCGAGCCGCCGGTCGCCGTGGTTGACGCCAATGTCGACGCCAAGGGCACCCGCAAGGCGGCCGAAGCCTATCTGCAATATCTCTATTCCGACGAGGGCCAGAATATTGCGGCGAAGCACTTCTACCGTCCGTCGAACCCGGCCGTTGTCTCCAAGGACCTGCTGAAGCAGCTGCCTGACATCAAGCTCGTCACCATTGACGACCCGATCTTCGGCGGTTGGGCAAAGGCGCAGCCGGAACATTTTGGTGACGGCGGCATCTTCGACCAGATTTACAAGCCCGCGAAGTAAGCGGATGATGGGGTGAAACGTAGTCACCCCGTCCCACGGGACAAGACAAATCAGAACCTGATCGACCGGACGCCGTGCCGGTCGATACTTTATAATAAGCGCCGGGGGAATACCGGCTCCCAGAGAGCACCTCCAGGACGGGCAGACCTCGGTTGACTGTCCCGGAAATGTTCAAAAACTAAGATTATCCGGAGCCTTGATGAGCAATAATATTTCCGGAAGCAGGTGGAAGTGGCGGCAGTCGAGCGTCATACCGGGCTTCGGCCTGACGTTTGGTTACACCGTCACCTATCTGTTTCTCATCATTCTTATTCCGCTTGGCGGCCTTATCTGGTCCACGGCGAAACTCGGTTTTGCAGATTTCATTGCGATTGCCACGGATAGCCGTACGCTGAATGCGTTGCGCGTCAGTTTTGGCACGGCGTTCCTCGCCGCATTGGTCAATGTGGTCTTCGGCGTCATCGTCGCCTGGGTTCTCACACGTTACCGCTTTCCCGGTCGCCGCTTCGTGGATGCCATCGTGGACCTTCCCTTTGCGCTTCCAACGGCGGTCGCGGGCATTGCGTTGACGGCGCTTTACGCCAATCGCGGCTGGGTCGGTTCGCTGTTTGAGCCCTATGGCATCAAGATTGCGTTCACGCCGACCGGCATCGTCATCGCGTTGATCTTCATCGGCCTGCCATTCGTGGTGCGCACCGTGCAGCCGGTGATGGAGGAGATCGACCGGCAGGTGGAGGAGGTGGCAGCAACGCTCGGTGCCAATCGTTTCCAGACCATCACCCGCATTCTGTTGCCGAGCCTCACACCCGCCATCCTAACGGGGTTTGCGCTGGCCTTCGCGCGTGGTGTCGGAGAATACGGCTCGGTCATCTTCATCGCCGGCAATATTCCCTACGTCTCGGAAATCGCGCCGCTCCTCATCGTCATCCGGCTGGAGGAGTTCAATTATGCGGCCGCCACCGGCATCGCCACCATCATGCTGATCATCTCCTTTGCCATGCTGTTCCTCATCAATCTCATTCAGGCCTGGAGCCGCAAGAGGTACGGTTATGTCTGAGACTGTTTCCCGCACCACGCCGCGTCCGTTCCGCGATCCCGCCAGCGAAAGCCTGCCAGCGCGGCTGGCCCTGATCGCCATCGCCTTCGTCTTCCTCGCCGCATTTCTCGTCCTGCCCCTGGTTTCGGTCTTCTTCGAAGCCTTCCGCAAGGGCACGGAAAGCTTCTGGGAGGCGATTTTCGAGCCGGATGCGCTTTCCGCCATTCGCCTGACGCTGCTCGTCGCCGCTATTTCGGTGCCGCTCAACCTCATTTTTGGAGTAGCGGCCGCCTGGGCCATCGCGAAATTCGAGTTCAAGGGCAAGGCATTCCTGATCACGCTGATCGACCTGCCATTCTCGATCTCTCCGGTCATATCAGGTCTGGTCTACGTCATCCTGTTTTCCTCCCACAGCGTGCTCGGCCCATGGCTGAAGAGTTACGGCATCGAGATCCTCTTTGCGGTGCCGGGCATCGTGCTCGCCACCATCTTCGTCACCTTTCCCTTTGTCGCGCGCGAGTTGATCCCGCTGATGCAGGATCAGGGCAATGGTGACGAGGAGGCGGCGATTTCGCTTGGCGCATCCGGCTGGCAGACCTTCTGGTACGTCACGCTGCCGAACATCAAATGGGGCCTGCTTTATGGCGTGCTGCTCTGCAACGCCCGTGCCATGGGCGAGTTCGGCGCTGTCTCGGTGGTGTCAGGCCATATTCGCGGCGAGACCAACACCATGCCGCTGCATGTCGAGATACTCTATAATGAGTACAATATCGGCGCATCCTTCGCCGTTGCGACGCTGCTTGCCGGTCTGGCTCTGGTGACCCTCGTTCTCAAAACCATTCTCGAAATACGCTTTGGCGCGGGCAACGCAGCCGGCAAGCATTGAAAGGCATCTTCATGGAAGTGAAAGTTTCCGGCATCACCAAGCAGTTTGATCGCTTTCCGGCGCTGAACGACGTGTCGCTCAACATTCGCTCGGGCGAGCTGATCGCGCTGCTTGGTCCTTCCGGTTCCGGCAAGACGACGCTGCTGCGTCTTATTGCCGGTCTTGAGCAGCCGACGACGGGCCAGATTTTCTTCGGCGACGAAGACGCCTCGCACCGCTCCGTGCAGGAGCGCAATGTCGGTTTCGTTTTCCAGCATTACGCGCTGTTTCGCCACATGACGGTGGCAGACAACATTGCTTTCGGCTTGAAGGTGCGACCCTCCGCCAAGCGTCCGCCAAAAGCGGAAATCCGCAAGCGCGTGTCCGAGCTTCTCGACATGGTGCACCTTTCCGGGCTTGAAAAACGCTACCCCTCGCAGCTCTCGGGTGGCCAGCGCCAGCGGGTGGCGCTCGCCCGCGCCGTCGCCATCGAACCGAAGGTGCTGCTTCTCGATGAACCCTTCGGTGCGCTGGATGCCAAGGTGCGCAAGGAGTTGCGCCGCTGGCTGCGCGAATTCCACGACCGCACCGGCCACACCACCGTCTTCGTCACCCACGATCAGGAAGAGGCGCTGGAGCTGGCGGACCGCGTCGTGGTCATGAGCCAAGGCAAGATCGAGCAGGTCGGCACCGCCGATGACGTCTACGACACGCCGAACTCGCCCTTCGTCTTCTCCTTCATCGGCGAATCCTCCAGCCTGCCGGTCACCATCCGTGATGGCCATGTGCTGTTCCAGGGCGAAAGCATCGGCGTAAACGAAAGCGGCGCAGGCGAGGGCGAATTGTTCTTCCGGCCGGAAGACGTGGTGCTGACGGATGAAAAGGACGCGCTTTACGGCAAGGTCACCACCTGTCGCCGCCTGGCCGGCACCCGCATCGCCGAAATCGACATCGCCAATAACGGCCATGAACCCTACCACCTCGAAATCGAAGTGCCGCTCAACGCCGCCGTGGCGGTGGGTGCCGAACTGCGGTTCCGCCCGACGCGGTGGAAGGTGTTCGGGAAGAAATAAGGAAGAGGTGACCGCCGTTTAGGGTCGATGATTTGTCGCTCTCCCCAGTTCTCCGTCATACCGGCCTTGAGCCGGTATCCAGCCAGCCCAAGTCCTTGGGCTTAAGGAGTCCTCTCGTCGCGCAGACGCGCGCCGGCTGGATGCCGGGTCAAGCCCGGCATGACGGAAGAGACGTGTCACGAGCAACACAAGATGCCGAATTTACAGCGCTAGCACATCCCACACCCTCATTCCTGTGCTTGTCACAGGAATCCAGCCGACGCGCGTCTGCGCGGCGAAAAGACTCCTTCCAGCCCGAAGACTTGGTCTGGCTGGATCTCTGTGACAAGCACAGAGATGAGGCAGGAGGGTGAGGCACACAGATGAGGGAGAAGCTACACGGAGATGAGCCAAGCATACGTACCCGCCCACAAATCCAGAAACGGAAAAGGGCCGCCTAAGCGACCCTTCCATGAGTTTGGTCCTGTTTACAGACCCGGGACTGTTTCTCAACGTTCCGAAGGCAGAAGAGGTTTACAACGAGGGCTGCCCCGTCGAAAACACACCCTTTCCATTGCCTGCACCAGAGACCGAAATCTCACTAGACATTGGATCACCTCCTTCCGATACGTTGAACATAACTAGAAGGTAGTACGATTCGTGAGTAATGCAAGAGGGCTAACTGAGAACTTACTCTGCAGCACCTAGTCGACCCGCATCACGATCTTGCCGATATGGCTGCTGCTTTCCATCAGCCGGTGCGCTTCCGCAACCTCATCCAGTGTGAAGACGCGGTTGATGACCGGTGCGACCTGGCCGCTTTCGATCAGCGGCCAGACCTGATCCACGAGATCGTCACGGATGGCGCGTTTCTCGTCCGCCGTGCGCGGGCGCATGGTGGAGCCGGTGACGGTCAGGCGCTTGACCATGATCGGCGTGAGGTTGACCTTGTCGGCCACGGCGCCCCCGAGAAAGGCGATGATGGACAGGCAACCATCCTTGGCCAGCGCCGCAAGGTTCTTTTCGAAATAGGCAGCACCGATCATGTCGAGAACGACATCGACGCCCTTGCCGCCGGTTTCGGATTTCACGACTTCGGCGAAATCCTCGTCGCGGTAATTGATCGCCCGTTTGGCGCCGAGCTTCACACAGGCCTCGCATTTTTCCGCAGAGCCCGCCGTCGCATAAACTTCCGCGCCGAATGCTTTGGCAAGCTGGATCGCCGTCGTGCCGATGCCGCTGGTGCCGCCGTGGATGAGCACGGTTTCACCTTCGGTCAGGCCCGCCATCTGGAAGAGATTGGCCCAGACGGTGAAGAAGGTTTCCGGCAAGGCTGCGGCTTTGACGGCGTCGTAGCCTTTGGGGAAGGGCAGGGCCTGCCCCGCGGGAACGGCGCAATATTGCGCATAACCGCCGCCATTGGCGAGCGCGCAGACCCTGTCGCCAAGATTGAATTCATCGACGCCTTCGCCAAGCGCAACAACCTCGCCGGCGATCTCAAGGCCGAGGATCGGACTTGCATCCTTCGGTGGCGGATAGGTTCCCTGGCGCTGCGCGACATCCGGCCGGTTGACGCCTGCTGCCTCGACCTTCACCAGAACCTCGCCTTTCGCGGGCTTCGGCAAAGGCGCTTGCGAAAGACGCATCACTTCCGGACCGCCATGCGAGGGAAGGTCGATGAAACGCATTTTTTCGGGCAGGGTCTTGGGGTCGGGCATGGTCAAGGGCAACTCCTCACTATCGGCGTCGCCTGAAGATGTAGGTCAGATGCGCCGCTTAGGGAAGAAGGCCGTTTGTCACTGGTGTCAATTTGTCTCGCCGAAGACCCGGATGACGAGGCCGCTGTCATTTTCCTTCGCAGCCGCCTTAACGCCCGCGATCTCGCTGCCGATGCGCTCGGGATTTGCGATGATCAATCCTTTGGGCAAGCTCAGAACGCCAATGGAGCAGCGCAGCAGCGCGAAGTCCCGCTCATTGCCGTGCCGGTCCTGGCCCTTCATGCAGCCCGCCTCGCGATCCTCGGCCGAATACAGTTCCGCGACATCGTCGTGAAAATCGCTGAGCAGCCGCTCGAGTATTTCCGTCAGGTCTTCCACCGCCCAGTCGCGCACGCCGATGAAGAAGTCATCACCGCCAATATGTCCGAGGAAGCAGTCGCCGGCAAAGAAGTAACGGCGCATCAGGGCCGAAAACAGGGTGATGGCGTGGTCGCCGGCGTTGAAGCCGTATTTGTCGTTGAAGGGTTTGAAGTTGTCGAAGTCGCAATAGCAGAAGAAGCGTGTCTCGTCGCCGTCGCTGCAGCGGTCGGCGATGAAGCCGCCAATCGCGCGGTTGCCCGGCAATGCCGTCAGTGGGTTCTGGTCCTGCGCCATCTTCAGCTGTTTTTCATTGATGACCTTGATCAGCGAAGCGGCGGAAACGATGCCGGCGTAACGCATGTTTTCGGTCAGGATGATGCAGGCGCTGCCGCCCATGCTGGCGAACATGTTCATCAACTGGTCGGCATCGGCATCGAGACCGACGATCGGCGCGGCGTCGACGAAATGGGAGATGGTGCGCTCATAGATCTTGTTCTTGAGCAGGTCACGGCCAAAGGGTCGGTAGATGTATTCCTTGAGGTGATATTCGTTGATGACGCCGCGCGGTTCGCCGTTGGCATTGAGAACCGGAAAAAACGCCTGCTGCGGGTTTCTCCGGAAGAGCTCGAAGACGCTGTCGACGCTGTCATGTTCGAAGACGGTGGGAAGTCGTTCGATTTCACGGCGGATCAGGATCTCATCCAGAGTCTGGCTGTTGCGCCGCGCCACGCCGATGCGGTTGATGTGGGGAAAGCTCTCCGGCAACTCGCTGGTGAAGACCGTTGGCCTGGCGATCAGCCAGCCCTGCACCAGGTCGACGCCGAATTCGCGACACGTCAGGAACTCCGCTTCTGTTTCAATGCCCTCGGCGATGACCCGCACCCCCAGAACATGGGCAATATTGACGATGCTGCGGACAAGATGCTGCTTGCGCGGCAGATGATCGACGCCGGTGATGAAGTGACGGTCGATCTTCAGATAGTCCAGCGGAAAATCGCACAGAAGCTTCATCTCCCCGTGTCCCGCGCCAAAATCGTCGATCGCCAGCTTGAAGCCCTCTTTCCGCATGCGGGCAATCAGCGTCGTGAATTCGGGGACGCTTGTATTGTCGAAGCGTTCGGAAAGCTCGAAGCAGATGGAGGAGGGGGGAATACCCGCGCGCGCCAGATGGCCCACAAGCTTGTCGAGAATGGCGTCGCCCTGCGCGATCAGCCGCACATCGAGGTTGAGAAACAGGGTGGCGGAGGAGAAGTCAGGCAGGGTGGAGAATTTCGCCAGCGCGCGGCTCGCCAGCATCTGCTCGAAAGCCTTGAGTTCGCCGCCCTGCGCCGCCTGGTCGAGAAGCGCCAGCGGATCGGAAAAACCGAGCCGGTCGTGGCCGCGCATCAGTGATTCATAACCGAAAATAGTGCCCGTCGTCGCCTCGACGATCGGCGTTGAAACGCGGTTTCCAGCACGAGCTTCGCCATGGGAAACATGTGCCCGGAGGCAAATCGCCTTACGGCATCGTTTTCCAGCGTAACGGCCTGCATTTCTGTTCTCCGCTATTACGGCTTTCCTTCCGTGGCTGAGGTAAGGAGAGCCTTTCTCTTTTGCGGCGAACAATCGCAGATTACAGGTCAACAAAAGCTTTCACGTCTGTGAAGCTTTGATGAACGTTTTGTTGCAACCCCCTTGATATATGGGGTAGTAGCCGGGCCTCACGCCCGGCGGACATGTCCTGAGTGCGCGGCATAGAGATCGGCCACGTTCACCCGCTCCCGGTCGGCTTCCACGGGTTCCCTGGACTTCGCGCCCATACCGTGTGCGCCAGACGCCGCCCATAATCGCAGCGCTTCCCTGACGACCTCGCTACCGGATGCATAAGCCCCGCAATTAACGGCTTCGCGCATTCTTGCTGCCTGTTCCGGGGAAATCGATACTGTCACCATTGGCATGATATCACTCCCTTCTTTAAACACTGCGAACGGTCATTCGATGCCCGGATGGGTATCGGCTGCCGTCGTGGTCTAGGGCGGGCGTTTTTATTGTCTTTCGTCTGGCGCCGCTTCCAGCGAAATTTGTATCAGCTGGGATATTAGCACGGAACGTGTTCCATTCCCAATTCGCAGTATATCACGGTTTAGTTTTTCCCCCGTGACCGCGCCGGGAGCATGAAGATGATCCTCACGCGCCGGCCATTGCCGAAACCAGGGTCCGTCCGATGAGAAAGAATTGATTTACAGCAAAATAGCGACACGGAATGGCGCATTTTTTATTGATTGATCAGTCAATCAAGAATATTTTGCCGCCCTCAAGGAGATCGTCATGCCCAAGGTCGGAATGGAGCCTCTGCGCCGAAAAGCGCTTGTGGATGCGGCGCTGCGCACCATAGGCCATCATGGCTCGTTGAATGTGACAATGTCTGACATCGCCCGGGAAGCGGGGGTGTCGGCGGCGCTTGCGCATCATTATTTCGGCAGCAAGCAGCAGCTCCTGCTGGAGACCATTCGCAGCCTGCTGCGTGATCTCAGGCGTGATGCGGTGGCGGCGCTGACCCGTGCTTCCGGCCCGCGCGAAAGGCTGAGCGCCATCGTCCATGTCTCCTTCCAGAGCGACCAGTTCACGCCCGAAACGGTGGCGGCATGGCTTGCCTTTTACGTTGAGGCGCAGCGCTCGGAAGAAACCCGCCGGCTGCTGGTGATTTATTCCCGCCGCCTGCGCTCCAACCTCATGGCAAGCCTCAACCGGCTCTGCCCGCCCGATGATGCCGCACGCATTGCAGAAGGGGCGGCGGCGCTGATCGACGGGCTTTACATCAGGCACAGCTTGCGTTCCGCCCCGCTCGGCCTCGCTTCTGCACCGGCGCTGGTCGAAGACTATTTCGACATGCAGCTCAGATCCTTTCCCGATGGACAGCGCGCCAAGCCGTCCATCCGCACTCTCTAGGAGACTTCGACATGACCATCGCCACGCCACTCAGGGCGCAGCCGAAAGCCTCGCATTTCATCGACGGCGATTATGTCGAGGATAATACAGGCACGCCGTTCGACAGCATCTTCCCCGCAACCGGCGAGATCATCGCCCGGCTTCACGCCGCAACGCCGGCGATTGTCGAGCGTGCCATCGCCTCGGCCAAGCGCGCCCAGAAGGAATGGGCGGCAATGAGCCCCATGGCGCGGGGACGCATCCTCAAACGCGCCGCCGATATCATGCGCGAACGCAATGAGGCGCTTTCGACGCTGGAAACGCTGGATACCGGCAAGCCCATTCAGGAAACCATCGTCGCCGATCCGACCTCGGGTGCGGATGCCTTCGAATTTTTCGGCGGCATCGCGCCATCAGCATTGAATGGCGATTACATCCCGCTCGGCGGCGATTTCGCCTATACGAAACGTGTGCCGCTCGGCGTCTGCGTCGGTATCGGCGCGTGGAACTATCCGCAGCAGATCGCCTGCTGGAAGGCCGCGCCTGCGCTCGTCGCCGGCAATGCCATGGTCTTCAAGCCTTCGGAAAACACCCCGCTCGGCGCGCTGAAGATTGCTGAAATCCTTATCGAAGCGGGTCTTCCCAAGGGCCTGTTCAATGTCATTCAGGGGGATCGTGATACGGGGCCGCTGCTCGTCAATCACCCGGATGTGGCGAAAGTCTCGCTTACCGGCTCGGTGCCGACCGGCCGCAAGGTGGCCGCCGCTGCCGCCGGGCATCTGAAGCATGTCACGATGGAACTGGGCGGCAAGTCGCCGCTGATCGTCTTCGATGATGCCGATATCGAAAGCGCCGTCGGCGGTGCGATGCTCGGCAATTTCTACTCCTCCGGGCAGGTGTGCTCTAACGGAACGCGTGTCTTCGTGCAGAAAAAGGCAAAGGCCCGCTTCCTCGAAAACCTGAAAAGCCGCACGGAAGCAATGATCCTCGGCGATCCCCTCGATTACGCCACCCATCTCGGCCCGCTGGTCTCCAAGGCCCAGCAGGAGAAGGTTCTCGGTTATATCGAAAAGGGCAAGGCGGAAGGTGCGACGCTCATCACCGGCGGCGGCATTCCCAACAATGTTGCGGGCGAGGGCGCTTATGTGCAGCCCACCGTGTTCGCCGATGTGGCCGACGATATGACCATCGCCCGCGAGGAAATCTTCGGGCCCGTCATGTGCGTGCTGGATTTCGAGGATGAAGACGAGGTTCTTGCCCGCGCCAACGCCACCGAATTCGGGCTGGCCGGCGGCGTCTTCACCGCCGATCTCGCCCGCGCCCACCGCGTGGTGGATCAGCTGGAGGCGGGCACGCTGTGGATCAATACGTACAATCTCTGCCCGGTGGAAATCCCCTTCGGTGGCTCCAAGCAATCCGGCTTCGGCCGCGAGAATTCGGCGTCGGCGCTGGAGCATTATAGCGAGTTGAAGACGGTTTATGTGTGCACGGGGAAGGTGGAAGCGCCTTATTGAGGTTCAGTGGGTAAGCCCCACCCCAATACATTCATCGGAACCGAAGCCCCAAGTGGAGCAACCAATGCAAGCAGATTACGTCATCGTCGGCTCCGGCTCCGCAGGTTCCGCCATCGCCTACCGCCTGTCGGAAGATGGTCGCTATTCCGTCATCGTCATTGAGGCCGGCGGTTCCGATTTCGGCCCGTTCATCCAGATGCCTGCCGCATTGGCCTGGCCGATGAGCATGAAGCGCTACAATTGGGGTTACCTGTCCGAGCCAGAACCGAACCTCAATAATCGCCGCATCACCGCCCCGCGTGGCAAGGTCATCGGCGGCTCCTCCTCCATTAACGGCCTCGTTTACGTGCGCGGCCATGCCGAGGATTTCAATCGCTGGGAAGAGCTTGGCGCGCATGGCTGGGCCTATGCGGATGTGCTGCCTTATTTCAAGCGCATGGAACACAGCCATGGCGGCGAGGAAGGCTGGCGTGGCACGGATGGGCCGCTGCATGTGCAGCGCGGGCCGGTCAATAACCCCCTGTTTCACGCCTTCATTCAGGCCGGCGCCCAAGCGGGGTTTGAACTGACGGATGACTATAACGGCTCCAAACAGGAAGGTTTCGGCCTGATGGAGCAGACCATTCACAATGGCCGTCGCTGGTCCGCCGCCAATGCCTATCTCAAACCGGCGCTGAAGCGCGGCAATGTCACGCTGGTCAACGGTTTTGCCCGCAAGGTGGTCATCGAGAACGGCCGCGCCGTTGGTGTCGAAATCGAGCGCAAGGGTGTGGTGGAGACGATCAAGGCCGGTCGCGAGGTCATCGTCTCGGCCTCCTCCTTCAATTCGCCGAAGCTGCTGATGCTGTCGGGCATCGGCCCCGCCGCCCATCTGAAAGACATGGGCATCGAGGTGAAGGCGGATCGCCCCGGCGTCGGCGCCAATCTCCAGGACCATATGGAGTTTTATTTCCAGCAGGTCTCCACCAAGCCGGTCTCGCTTTATTCGTGGCTTCCGTGGTTCTGGCAGGGTGTGGCCGGTGCGCAATGGCTGCTGTCGAAAGGCGGCCTCGGTGCTTCCAACCAGTTCGAGGCCTGCGCCTTCCTGCGCTCCGCCCCCGGGCTCAAGCAACCTGACATCCAGTATCATTTCCTGCCCGTCGCCATCTCCTATGACGGTAAGGCGGCGGCGAAAAGCCATGGTTTCCAGGCGCATGTCGGCTACAACCTGTCGAAATCGCGCGGAAACGTCACCCTGCGCTCCGCGGATCCCTCAGATGAGCCGGTCATTCGTTTCAACTATATGAGCCACCCAGAGGATTGGGAGAAATTCCGCCACTGCGTGCGCCTCACGCGCGAAATTTTTGGCCAGAAAGCATTCGACGAATTCCGTGGCCCGGAAATCCAGCCCGGTGAAAATATCGAGACCGATGAGCAGATCGATGCCTTCCTGCGCGAGCATCTGGAAAGCGCTTACCACCCCTGCGGCACCTGCCGCATGGGCGACAGAAACGACCCGATGGCGGTTGTCGATCCCGAATGCCGCGTGATCGGTGTCGACGGCCTGCGCGTCGCAGACAGCTCGATCTTCCCGCACGTGACCTATGGTAACCTGAACGGCCCCTCCATCATGACGGGCGAAAAGGCCGCGGACCACATTCTCGGCAAAACCCCACTGCCGCGCTCTAATCAGGAACCGTGGGTAAACCCGCGAGCGGCAGTCAGCGACCGGTGAGGGTCAATGATAATCATCCTCGCGCTGGTGGCGGATCGCGAGGATTGTTACCTTTTCAGCATTCTCTATTTCAAAGAGAATGACGTAGCCTGATGAACCGAACGGAATAAGAAACTCACGCAGAAACGGGTTGTCCGCATCAATTTTCCTGCAACTCATTGGAAAATCCGCCAGTGCGGCTATTCCTTTTTCGATTGCCCTATAGGCTCGCTTAGCCGCATGTTTGTCACGGTGAAGGAGATGAGAATATAGGCGCGTTATGTTGTCGCGCGCTCTGTCGGCGAGAAAAACCTGATACGTCACTTGTCGTCGTCTTCAGCGAGCTTCGCGTCAAGCATAGTTTTTAGTTCAGCAAGAACGTCTTCCGCCCGGTGATAGACGCCCGTTTTTTTGGATTCTTCTCGTGCCGCCAGCCCCCGTGCAATAAAATCCGCCTGTGACTTGCGGATTTCAACTTCCCTGCGCACAGACTCCTCAACGAAGGACGAAAGCGTTTCGCCATCCTTGAGCACACTTTCGGCTGCTTCGCGAAAATCGGTAGTTACACGCAGCGAAGGCAAAGTTGCGGTTTTCATCTTGTCTCTCCATGCGTTGCATTTGCGATGCACAGCATCTGCCATCTGTCGCAACGAGTCAAATGCAAAACTTGCAATCGCCGGCTGGCAGGCCGATAAAAGGGCCTCCTGCCCGACAATGACTGAAATCACTGATCTGGATCCCCATGCCCGTCGATTATAAGAAGCTGAAAATGCTCCGCCGTTCCCGTGTTGTCTGGGGTTCATGGCGGATTTGGAAGCCAAGGGCGGTTTTCTGGATTGGCGCGATTGCCGTCGGCCTTATCAGCGTCGGTTTCGCTTGGGCAGCGGATCGCGCCCAGCACCTCTTCTTCGCGGCCACGTCCTCAGGCGAATGGGCGTTTCTGCTGCCGCTCATCATCACGCCGCTCGGCTTTACGCTCTGCGCCTGGCTCGCGATCACGGTTTTCCCCAATGCCGGCGGTAGCGGCATTCCGCAGGCCATCGCCGCCCGGCACCTGCGGGATGATGCGGATCGTTCGCGGCTTCTGTCGCTGAAGCTTGCTTTTGGCAAGGTGGTGCTCACCGTCGCCGGTCTGCTCTCCGGCGCGTCGATTGGCCGTGAGGGGCCGACGGTTCAGGTGGGGGCCTCGATCATGCTGCAGGCCGCTCGCTGGGGCGGCATGGCGCAGGCCAAGGGTCTCATCCTAGCCGGTTCGGCCGCGGGCATTGCGGCGGCCTTCAACACGCCGCTCGCAGGCATTGTCTTTGCCATCGAGGAGATGAGTAAGACTTATGAATCCCGCGCCAACGGCCTTGTGCTGACGGCCGTCATCCTGTCGGGCCTTGCATCGCTGGCTCTGGTCGGCAGCTATACCTATTTTGGCACCAGCTCGGTCATGGCGAAAACGACGATGGACTGGCTGCTGGTGCTTGTCTGCGGTGTCGGCGGTGGCGCATTTGGCGCTCTTTTCAGCGCTGGTGCGTTGCGCCTCTCTGCACGTATCCGCCGCTTCGCCCAGACCATGCCGCTGAAGCGAATGCTTTCGGTTGCCGCTGCCTGCGGCCTTGCTTCCGCCGCCCTCGGCATCGCAACAAGCGGCGCGACCTTCGGAACCGGTTACGAGCAGGCCCGTGCGGCGATAGAGGGGCAAGCCGCACCGTCCTTCTTCTTCATCGAAAAACTGGCGGCGACTTTCCTTGCCATGATGTCGGGCATCCCCGGCGGCATTTTCGCGCCGTCTCTGTCGGTCGGTGCGGGTTTCGGCAGCACCATGGCGAGCTTGCTCGGCACCAGCATCGGCCTTGGCGCCATCGTCGGCATGGCGGGTTATTTCGCGGGCGTCGTGCAGGCGCCGATGACAGCCTTTGTCATCATCCTCGAAATGACCGGTAATCATCAAGGCGTCATACCCATCATGGCCGCATCGATGCTGGGATATCTGACGTCTCGGCTTTTCTCTCGCGAACCGCTTTATCACGGCCTGTCACGGGTCTTCATCGCCCAGAGCATCCGCGCAAGACGCGCCGCTCAGGCCACTGAAACGTGATGGCTCAAGCCCTGATGCCCGCCACGCCGAAATAACCGAGCCCGGGTATCTTCACGCCCGGCCGGGCGAAATCTATACCCGCGACAAGACCGAGGAAATTGATCTCGAAGCCGCTGCGCGCACCCGCCGAAATGCCGAACAGGCCGCCGAGCGAAACGCTTGCATCCTTCCAGTCGTCGGCGATGTGGTAAAATGCACCGTCCGGCAGATAGTCGCGGCCGACCGCATCCGGCGGCAGCACGACGCCGAGTTCGGGCACGCTGCGCAGCACATGGGCAACAAAGGTGTTGGAGTTGGGGCCGGGATAGATGCGATAGCCGCCCGGCTTGCCATAGGGATAATCGGCAATCGCCTTTTCGATCTTGGGGATCAGCTTTTCCGCCTCTGCGCCGTGAATGGCCACCACCTGGCGCGGCATGTTGGAATACCAATAGGCGTCCGCCGCATATCCATTATGGCGGATCGGCGTGCCCCAGCCCACTTTGTCATAACGGTCATAGCTCGTAGCGCCCGGCTTTTTCAGAACGACCCAGGCGTGGCTGGCAACCGAGCCCTTGAAGCCGCCGGTCATGGCGGAAAAGACGTAGACGGCGGCTTGCCCGTCGCTCGAAGCCGCCGGCAGCATGCCTGACGATGACCATCTGGCGGCATTCCAGCCGCGCGGATGGTCCTTCATGGCCCACAGCCCCGCTGATGCCAGTGCCGGCAGCAGATAGATGATGGCAATCGCCAGCAACAGACGTTTTGCAAATTTCACCGGCAGCCCCGTGCATCGAAAAATCAATTGCGCTATCAACCACATGAAATCAGAATTTTTTGAGGCTGAGAGAATGAACAATTCCGTTACCGTCGAAGTCGTCAGGGGCAACCTCGTGGAAAGCCGCCATCAGGGCCTTGCCGTGGTGGTGGATGGCGATGGCGGCGTGCTGTTTTCCACGGGAGATCTGGAACGTGGCATCTTCCCGCGTTCGGCCTGCAAGGCCATGCAGGCCCTGCCGCTGGTGGAAAGCGGTGCCGCGGACGCCTATCAATTCGGCAGCCGCGAGCTGGCGCTTGCCTGTTCTTCTCATTCCGGCGAGGACGCACATGTGGAACTCGCCGCTTCGATGCTCGCCAAGGCGGGCAGGGATGTGGATACGCTGGAATGCGGCGCGCACTGGTCCTCCGACCAGAAAACCATCATCCATCAGGCCCGCACGCTGGAAAAGCCGACGGCGCTTCACAATAATTGCTCCGGTAAACATTCAGGCTTCATCTGCGCCTGCTGTCATACCGGAACGGACCCCAAGGGCTATGTCGGTTATGACCACCCGCTGCAGCAGGAAATCCGCGCGACGATGGAGAGCCTGACGGGTGCTGCGCTGGGTCACGACAATTGCGGCGTGGACGGCTGCTCCATCCCGACCTATGCGGTGCCGCTCAAAGGGCTGGCACATGGTTTCGCAAAGATGGCGACGGGCAGGGGGCTGGAAGCCGGCCGGGCGAGCGCCTCGCGCCGGCTCATGGAGGCCTGCATGGCAGAACCCTTTTATGTGGCAGGCACCGGCCGCGCCTGCACGAAGCTGATGCAGATCGCGCCGGGCAAGATTTTCGCCAAGACCGGCGCGGAAGGCGTCTTCGTCGCCGCCATGCCGGAAAAGGGCATCGCCATGGCGGTGAAATGCGAAGACGGCACGACGCGTGCGGCGGAAGCCATGGTTTCGGCATTGCTCGCCCGCTATTTCGATGAAGGCAGCGCCGAACAACAGGCGCTGAGCGGCATGGCGAACCGGCAGATGCGCAATTGGAACGGCATCCATGTCGGCGATATCAGGGTCGTCGGTCTCTAAATAACCTTTGACGCGGCCGTTTGCCGGCATGATGATGACACGCCCCGCACGTGACGGCCACCCCATGGCCCTCGCGGGGCGGTGTCCGCATGAGGAAGAAGCGGGCGCTTCATTGCTTTGGAGGTCGCATATCCATGTTCACATTGTTTTTCTCCCCCGGTTCCTGCTCCCGCGCCAGCCATATCGTGCTTGAGGAATCGGGCCTGCCTTACAAGGCCCACCGCGTCAATTTCGCGGAAGGCGAGCAACGCTCCGAGGCATTTTTAAAGATCAATCCCAAGGGCCGCGTGCCGGCGCTGGCGACGGAAAGCGGTGTGCTGACGGAGACGCCGGCCATCCTCGCCTTCATCGCCCAGATGGCGCCCGAGAAGAAACTCGCGCCGCTCGACGATCCCTTCGAATTCGCGTTGATGCAGTCCTTCAATGCCTTCATCTCATCCACCGTGCATGTCGCCCATGCCCACGGCCGTCGCGGCAGTCGCTGGGCGAGCAAGGATAGCTCGCTTGAGGATATGAAGGCCAAGGTGCCGCAGACCATGGGTGAATGCTTCGAACTGATCGAGCACGGCATGCTGCGTGGCCCATGGGTTCTCGGCACTGCCTATTCCGTGGCCGATCCCTATCTTTTCGTCATGTCCGGATGGCTGGAAAGCGACGGCGTGGATATTGCCCGTTTCCCCAAGGTGCACGACCACTTTCGCCGCATGAACGACCGGCCGGCGGTCCAGCGCGCGCTCGAGGGGGAGAGGGGCTGAGAGGCTCAGTATTTCCGTCATTCCGGCCCTGAGCCGGCATCCAGCCGACGCGCGTCTGCGCGGCGAGAAGGGTCCTTTCAGCCCAAGGACTTGGGCTGGCTGGATGCCGGATCAGGTCCGGCATCACGGAGGGGTAAGGGGCTTAATCGCTCAAGCCGCCTCGGCCGCGCGCGTATCCCACATCGTCTTGAACGCCGTGCGGGCCTGGCAACGATCCAGCCAGGCCTTCAGGGCTGGATGGGCGTCGAACAGCGGCTTGTGGCCCTGTGCGTAACGAACGATTTCCGCCGCGTTGAGATCGGCGACGGTAAAGCGGTCGCCCACCAGATAGTCATGACTGGACAGATGCTGCTCCAGCACCCGGAAGGGGCGCTTCAGCAGGCGGCTGGCAACATCGATCACTGCCCTGCCGGCATCGCTTTCCGACAGGCCTTCGGCGATGGCGGAGGAAATCTTCAGCGAATTGGTCTCGACTTCGGTCGCGGCAAAGAAGGACCATTGCAGCATCGCCGCATCTTCCTTCAGATCGATCGGCGCAAGCGGTCCGCCATATTTGCGGGCGAGGTAGAGATTGATGGCCATGGATTCGTAAAGCACCATGCCGTCATCCTCGATGCAGGGAATGGTGCCCATCGGGTTGACGGCCAGGAAGTCCGGAGACAGCGTGTTGAGCGGCGCATCCGCAGCCAGCGGATCGGCAAGACGGCGGGCCTGTATCACAGGCACATGCTTGAATGCTATGCCGAGTTCGCCCGCCAGCCATAATGTGCGTGTGGCGCGGGAACGGTAGACACCGTAAATCGTCAACATCGAAATTACCCCTTCAACCTGTCAGATGGCGGCAAGTTACGGTCTTGCCCTCTTAAAGTGAAGCTGTGGATCGCAGCGCCAACTATGATTTTTTCTGATCCGGCAGGAGGTCTGTATCGGGCGAGAGCCGGCATTCGAAACGGTCGATGAACCGCTCGAACAGCCGGGCGAATGTCTCCACATCCTCCGCCGGCCAGCCATCCATCACGTCCTCGATAACGCTCATCTTCGTACGGCGCATTTCCTGCAAGAGACTGGTGCCGAGCGGGGTGATCTCTACGATGCTGCGGCGGGCGTCTTGCTGGGAAACGCCGCGTTTCAGCAGCCCTCTCCCGACCATGTCGGCCACAACCCGGCTGCCGCGTGAGGGATCGATGCGCATGCCCTCGGCAATCGCGCCCACGGTCACATCGCCCTCCGCCCGGCGCAGAATGTCGAGCACGTCGATATGGGAAAGTTCGAGACCTGGAGCGAGCCTGGCAAGCGCCATGCGGCCGATGATGCGGCGGCCGATCATGATGCGCATGCGCGTCATCGTATTGCCGATCCGCTTGATGTCCTCTGGCAGATCCTCGTTCCAGTTTTCCTCAGTCGCCACGCTTCATCGTCCCTTTCGATGCTGTTTTCCGATCACGTTTAGCGGCAATAGCACAGATGTCAAAAACTTGCCATTGACATATATATGCTGATAGCACACAAATTGTCGCAGCAAATCTGCCTGAAGCCAACGAGATTTTTCATGGATATGTCCACCGCCCCCGTGGCGCCGCTTGTGTCGGATCATCGCCGCAGGCTCATCGTCTTTCTGTTTCTGATGCTGGCCATGTTCATGGCGACCCTCGATAACCAGATCGTATCGACGGCACTGCCCACCATCGTCGGTGAATTCGGCGCGCTGGAGCGTTTCGGCTGGATCGGCTCTGCCTATCTGCTGGCGACCAGCGCGGTCATGCCTGTCTATGGCAAGCTCGGCGATCTGTTCGGCCGGAAATATGTGATGATCGCGGCGGTCGTCATCTTCACGCTTGGTTCGCTCGCCTGCGGGCTGGCATGGTCGATGGACAGTCTGATTGCTGCCCGCGTGTTGCAGGGCCTTGGCGGCGGCGGCATCATGGTATCGATCTTTTCCGTCAATGCGGATCTGTTCGAACCGCGTGAACGCGCCCGTTACCAGAGCTATTCCAGCCTCACCATCATGGCGTCGGGCAGTGTCGGCCCGATCCTCGGCGGCACGATGAGTGATCTCTTCGGCTGGCGGTCGATCTTCCTGATCAATCTGCCGCTCGGCATCATTGTTATTGCCGGTCTGGCGCTGATGCTGCCTTACCGCCGCCCGGCGCGCCAGCCGAAGATCGATTATCTCGGTGCGGTCCTTTTGGCGGCCACCATCGCCAGCGTGGTCTTCTGGGCGGACAGCAGCGAATTGTTTGGCTCGCTCATCGCAGCCCCCAGCCTCGGCATCATCGCCTTCGCCGTCATCGCCGCGTTCCTCTGGGTGCAGGTGGAGCGCCGCGCGCCGGAACCGGTGGTGCCGCTGCGTCTCTTCAAGGACAGCACCTTTCCGCTGTTGATGATCGTTTCGCTGACCAGCGGCGGCATCGGCATCGGCATGGTCAATTATTATGCCCTGTTCCTGCAGACGACCACCGGCCTTTCCCCCTCCCATGCCGGCCTGTTCTTCATCGCGGTCACCGGCGGCATCGTCATGGGTTCGCTTTCGGCCGGACGGCTGATTTCGATCACCGGCGTCTACAAGCCCTTCTCGGTTGCGGGCCTGACAATCAACGTCATCGCCATGCTGCTCTTCACGCAGATGCATGCGGGAACGCCGCTTTGGCTGATCGCGGTGCTGATGCTGGCGCAGGGTTTCGCCGTCGGCCTCGGCCAGCAGGCTCCGATCATCGGCGTGCAGAACTCGGCCCCCAAGGCTGACATCGGTGCGGCAAGCGGAGCGGTAACGCTGACCCGCATGGGTGGTGCTGCCATCGCCATCTCGGTCTATGGCGCCATCGTATCCACAAGCCTCAAGGGTGTGGCGGTGGATATTCCCGGTGTCGGCAAAATCGAGGAATTGACGCCGAAAATCCTCTCGGAACTGCCCGCAGCCTCCCAGGCCGCCGTCGCCTCGCTCTACTCGGACGCGTTTACGCCGCTGTTCTTCGCGGCCGCCGCAACCGCTGCCATCGGCCTTGCCGCGGCGCTGATGCTGAAACCGGTGCGGCTACCGGCGGCGGTTGAGGCGAAGCCCGCGGAAGTGGCGGGGGAGTAAAGACCGTCACCCAATACGGTTCGACGGGATTGATGCGCCTTGTTCCCGTTGCTCACCTTTCCCTCATTCCTGTGACGAGCACAGGAATGAGGGAAAGGACGGGCCGTGCAATGTGTTTCACTATCACGGTCCCACAAACAAAAACGCCCCCATTGGAAATTTAGCGCCCGTTCCGCGTTATGCTCGCAGCACTCTAGATTCGCGCGGGCGGCCCTATCTCAATGAACATGAAGCCGGAACAGCTTTTGAATTCCACGTCCAAGGGCCTTTATTGCCCGGTGGGTGATTTTTATATCGATCCCGTGCGGCCCGTGGCGCGGGCGCTCATCACCCATGGTCATTCCGATCACGCCCGCGCTGGCCATGGCGCGGTGCTGGCCACGCGCCAGACGCTGGATATCATGCGCATCCGTTATGGCGAGGATTTCTGTGGCAGCGAGCAGGCGGTCGCATTCGGCGAGAGGGTGGAGGTAAACGGCGTCACCGTCGGTTTCCATCCGGCGGGCCATGTCCTGGGTTCGGCGCAGATTTCCGTGGAAATGAACGGTCTGCGCATCGTGGCGTCCGGCGATTACAAGCGCGGCATCGACCCCACCTGCGCCCCCTTCAAGGCGGTGCCCTGCGATGTCTTCATCACCGAAGCCACCTTCGGCCTCCCGGTGTTTCATCATCCGCTGCCGCGTGTGGAAACGGCCAAGCTGCTCACCTCCATCAAACAGTTTCCCGAGCGGACACACCTTGTCGGCGCCTATTCGCTGGGCAAGGCGCAGCGCGTCATCAGGCTCCTGCGCGATAATGGTTATGCCGAGCCGATCTATATCCACGGTGCGCTGGCGCGGCTCTGCGATTATTACGTCTCGCAGGGTATCGATCTCGGTGATCTCAGGCCCGCAACACTGGAAAAAAGCGATCCTTCCGCCTTCAAGGGCGCGATTGTCGTTGGACCGCCCTCGGCGTTTCAGGAGCGCTGGGCGCGCCGCTTCAACGAACCACTGATTGCCTTCGCGTCCGGCTGGATGATGGTGCGGCAGAGGGCAAAGCAGGGCGGTGTGGAATTGCCGCTGGTGATCTCGGACCATTGCGACTGGCCGGAACTGCTGGAGACGATCAAGGAAATTTCGCCGCAGGCCGTCTGGGTCACCCATGGCCGGGAGGAGGCGCTGGTGCGCTGGTGCGAATTGCAGGGCATCGCCGCCAAGCCGCTGCATCTCGTTGGTTACGAGGACGAGGGGGATTGAGATGAAAGCCTTCGCCACTCTTCTTGACCGCCTGGTCCTCACCCCGTCGCGCAATGGCAAGCTGAAGCTGTTGACCGATTATTTCCGCGATACGCCCGATCCAGACCGGGGTTACGGTCTGGCGGCGATTGCTGGCACGCTGGACCTGAAAAGCGTTAAACCGGCGATGCTGCGCGAGCTGGTGCTGGAACGCATGGACGAGGTGTTGTTCCGCTATTCCTATGATTATGTCGGCGATCTCGCCGAAACCATCTCGCTGGTCTGGGGCAATATCGGCGGCGCGGACGACTCCGAGGCACAGGATCCGCGCCTCGGGAATGTCGTCACTCTGATGAATTCGCTCGGTCGCACGGAGGTGCGCGGTGCGGTGCGTGATCTCCTGGATCGGCTCGATACGTCCTCTCGTTTCGCTTTCCTCAAACTTGCCACCGGCAGCCTGCGCATCGGTGTTTCGGCTCGGCTGGCGCGTCAGGCGCTGGCGGATTTTGCGGGGAAAGACATCATCGAGATCGAAACCCTTTGGCACGGGCTGGCGCCGCCCTATACGCCGCTTTTCGCATGGCTCGAGGGCAAGGCGGACCGCCCGGTGCTGGCAACGCCCGCCATCTTCCATTCGGTGATGCTGGCGACGCCGGTGGCGGATGGCGACCTCGATGGGCTGGACCCCGCCGACTACGCCGCCGAATGGAAATGGGACGGTATTCGTGTGCAATTGTCCCGCGCCGGTGGGACACGGAAACTCTATTCCCGTTCAGGCGACGATATTTCAGGCGCTTTCCCTGACGTTCTTGACGCGATCGATTTCGAAGGTGTGATGGATGGTGAGCTGCTGATTGGCGGCACGGCACGGTCCAACAATCTCACCCGAACCTTTTCCGACCTGCAGCAGCGACTGAACCGCAAGACGGTGACGGCGAAGATGCTGGACGACTATCCCGCCTTCATCCGCGCCTATGACCTGCTGTTCGACGGCGAGAGCGATATCCGCGCGCAGACCTATCTGCAGCGTCGCGGCCGGCTGTCTGACATTATCGAACATGCACCGCATGACCGCTTCGACCTATCGCCACTGATCGGCTTTTCCAGCTGGCAGGAGCTCGATACGCTACGCGCCGCACCGCCCGATCCGGTCATCGAGGGCGTCATGATCAAGCGCCGCGACAGCGCCTATCAGGCCGGCCGCGCCAAGGGGCCGTGGTTCAAGTGGAAACGCGATCCCTACAATATCGACGCCGTCATGATGTATGCCCAGCGCGGCCACGGCAAAAGATCGAGCTATTATTCCGATTTCACCTTCGGTGTCTGGGCGGAGGGGGAGGACGGCGAACAGCTCGTGCCTGTCGGAAAGGCTTATTTTGGTTTCACCGATGCGGAGCTGGAGGTGCTGGACAAGTTCGTGCGCGACAATACCGTCGAGCGTTTCGGCCCGGTGCGGGCGGTGCGCGCCACGCCGGATTTCGGTTTCGTGCTTGAAGTTGCCTTCGAAGGCATCAACCGCTCTACCCGCCACAAATCCGGCGTCGCCATGCGGTTCCCCCGCATTGCCCGGCTGCGCGCCGACAAGTTGCCGGCCGAGGCGGACCGGCTTTCGACGCTGGTGGCAATGATCGATGGCGTGGAAGGGTAGGGTGGCACGATCGCCTGTTTATTTCCCTGGGCGTCACAGTCCGGGCGAGGCGACGTCCAGAAATTGCCACGATGGCTGCGAATACATTGTTGTCATTCGCGAATCCGTGATTGGACAGCCTCCCGCCGCAGTGCTGAACTGCTAATGCAACCATCCTCGTCAGGTGACCATATGGCAGACAAACGCTTTCTTTCCTCACCCTTCGGACAGGAAGAGAGCGGCACGATCTCGCCGGGCATGACGCGGCGCGGATTGCTCGCTGGCGCAATGGGGCTGTCAGCAGCGCTTATCCTGCCGCCCGCCGTGAAAGCGGGCATTCCGACACCTGAAGTCTTGCCGCTCGAACGGCAGGATTATGCGGAGGCTCGCCGACGTTTCCACACCCACCTGCTGCGCAAGATGGCGGCGCCGGAGAAGTCCTCGGCGCTTGGCACACCGCCCGGGGCGGAGCGTGTCACCTATCGTGGCGGGCCGGATGGCTCGATCGAACTTGTCGCCTGGCTCTCCCACTACCAGCCGTCAAAAACACTGAAACCTGCCGTCCTCTTCCTGCATGGCGGCAACGCCACCGGGGATGGCCATTGGGCGCTGATGAAGCCATATTGGGAAGCGGGCTTCGTTGTGCTGCTACCGTCCTTTCGTGGCGAAAACGGCCAGAACGGCAATTATTCAGGCTTCTACGACGAAACCTCGGATGCGCTGGCGGCGGCCACCTATCTTGAAAATCTTCCCGGCATTGACAGAGCTCGCTTCTTCATCGCCGGCCATTCCAATGGCGGCACGCTCACGCTTCTGGCAGCCATGAGCCGTAAATTCCGTGCTGCGGCCCCCATATCCGCTGGCGTCAATTCATGGCGCTATTTCAACCGCTATAGCGAGGAGATCTGTTTCGACGAAACCGACGAACGCGAATTCATCATGCGCTCCTCCGTCTGTTTCGGCCCCAGCCTCAAATGTCCGGCACTGCTGTTGCGCGGCACGGAGGAACGACCTTTCGACGCCGATCACCAGCTTTTTGTGGACCGCGCCCTGACCTCGGGTTTCAGGGTCGACAAGAAGCTGTTGCCCGGCACCCATAACGGCGTGGTGCCGCATGCGGTGGAGGAAAGCATCCGGCTTTTCAACGCCTTCGTCTGAAATGCGAACTGTGCCGCTGTCTAGGAACGTCTGGGGTTGAGGAGCACGTCCGGCCAGACCGCTTCGCGTTTACCGGAGATGTCCTAGTTCTTGACGATGGACGTCTTGGCTTGCTCCGCCCACCATGCGCCGTCTTTTTTGTCGGCATATTGGGCGCGCTTGTTGGTGAACTGACCCTGCGTGCACATTTCGCGGTAGTTGCGGACCGGAAGCCCCAGTTCCTTGACGACGGCATGCACCACCGTCGGGCCGGTCATGTCATAGACGCTGGCGAGCGTTCCGTCTTCGATATTCCGGGAAATACGGTCGGCCATCAGCCTGAGCGCCGGGTGGCCGGGCCTGGAGGCCATGAAGTAATTCGTGATCTCGCCGCTTTTCATGGCGATGAAAACGGCCTCTTCCTGCGGGTCGATCACATCTTCGGGGCGGGCCGCAAAATTGGAATCGATATCGAGATAGATGCCGCCTTCCTGCAGCAGCACCAGAATACGCCAGAAATCCGCCTTGGCGGCGCCCACCTGCAGGCGACGGAAGGCGTCGGCGTAACGTCCGGGAAAATGCCGGTCGATATAGGCCTGGCACGCCTCGTCATCATGGTAACGATATTCGAATTCCGGCGTCAGCCAGCGGTTGAACAGGAAATTCGCATAGATCGGCGTCGTGACCCGATTGGAGTAATTCGTCTGCCAGATAATGCGGGGAATGGCTTTTTCCGATTTCGGGCTGCGTCTGGCAGGCTGATACTGCGGGAGCGTCTTTCTCCTGCCGGGCCGGATGAACAAATCGATGGAAAAAATGACCTTGGCGATGTTCCCACCGATCTTGATCGCGCGGTACGCGATGCGGTTATAGCCATGCTTTGCCAAGTTCAGCGCTCCTGCGCGTGGAATCGATTGTCACGCACGTGGAAACGGCGGTACGCGGTATTTATTGGACGCAATTAGTTTGTCAATATGCCGTAAATGAGACGGCCGGGCCTCGATGGACGAGACCCGGCCGTCTTGCACGCAAATGGAATGTCAGCCCTTGTTGCGGTTGAAATATCCAAGCAGCCGCATGGCATTGGCGGTCACCAGAACCGTGGCGCCCGTATCGGCGAAGACGGCAAGCCACAGGCCGGAAAGGCCGGTAACTGTTGTGACCAGGAACACCGCCTTCAGGCCGAGCGCAATCGTCACGTTCTGTCGGATATTGTTCATGGTGGCGCGCGAAAGGCCGATTAGGCGGGCGGCGTCGCCGACATTGTTGCGCATCAGCGCCGCATCCGCGGCTTCCATCGCCACGTCTGTGCCCGAGCCGATGGCAACACCGACGCTGGCCGCCGCAAGAGCAGGCGCATCGTTGATGCCGTCACCCACCATGACAACGGTCTGCTTCTCGGCAAGCTTGCGGATTTCCTCGACCTTGTTCTGCGGCAGAAGTTCACCGCGCGCTTCAAGGCCAAGCTTGTTGCCGATGGCACGCGCGGTGCGGGCATTGTCACCCGACAGCATCAGCGAGGAAATGCCCATATCCTTCAGCGCCTTGACGCCTTCGGCCGCATCCTTGCGCGGCTCGTCGCGCATGGCGAAGAGGCCGCTTGCCGTGCCGCCGGCCATGACGACAGCCACCGTCTTGCCTTCGCTTTCCAGCGCGGAAATACGATCGGCAAGATCCTTCGAAAGCGCACCGACCTCAGTCGCAAAGCGCGGAGCGCCGATGAACAGATCCTTGCCGCCGACATTGCCCTGCATGCCGCGACCGGAAATCGCCTTGATGTTGGAGCCGGGCAGGGGCTTCACGCCGCGCTTTTCAGCGTGATCGACGATAGCGCGGGCGAGCGGATGGCTCGACTCGCTTTCGATGGTCGCGGCCTGCGCAATCAGCTCGGCCTCGTTGCCATCGAGCGCGATCACGTCGGTCACGACAGGTTCCCCAAGCGTCAGCGTGCCGGTCTTGTCGAAGGCGACGGTTTCGGTGCGTGCCAGCATTTCGATGACTGCGCCGCCCTTTACGAGCATGCCGTGGCGTGCCGCAGCCGACAGGCTGGAGGCAATGGCGGCAGGAACGGAGATGACCAGCGCGCAGGGGCAACCGATCAGGAGCAGCGCGAGACCACGGTAAATCCAGGTGTCCCAATCACCGAGACCGGCGAGCGGCGGCACGATGATCGTCAGCACCGAGATCGCGACGATCAGCGGCATGTAATAACGCGAGAAGCTCTGGATGAAGCGCTCGGTCGGCGCGCGGGCATCCTGTGCTTCTTCGACCAGCGTAATGATGCGGGCGATGGTGTTGTCTTCCGGCGCACGGTCGACGCGGATGCGCAGCGAACCGTCATGGTTGATCGAGCCGGCAAACACGCGGTCGCCCTTGTCCTTGGCGACGGGAATGCTTTCCCCGGTCATCGGCGATTCGTCGACGCTGGACTGGCCGTCGATGACAACACCATCGGCGGCGATACGGTCGCCGGGGCGCGCCACGACCACCTGGCCGATGCGCACCTGATCGGCGGAGACCTGCCGAAGCGCGCCGTTTTCCTCCACCATCGCCGTTTTCGGCAAGAGCGAACCGAGCGCCTTGATGCCAGAGCGGGCGCGGGCAGCGGCAAAGCCTTCCAGCAATTCGCCAACGGAGAACAGCAGCACGACGATAGCCGCCTCTTCCGCCTCGCCGATGATGATCGCGCCGATGGCGGCAATGGTCATCAGCATCTCGATGGTGAAGACAGCGCCGAAACGGGCAGCATTAAAGGCATTGCGTGCGATCGGGAAGAGCGTGACCAGCGTGGCGACGATGAAGGCGTAACTACCCCAGGCCGGGAAGGTCAGTTCCGCCGCATAGGCAATCGCGACCAGAATGGTGCCGGTGAAGGTGTTGCGCGCCTTGGCGGTGCGCCACCATGCACCTTTTTCGTCCGCGCCATGGGCGTGCCCTATCTCGGCGCTCTGGTTTGCGGCGGCAGGTGCGGCAGCGTGGGAATGGCCCGCATGGTCGTGTCCGTGATCGTGACCTGAATGATCATGGCCGGAGTGATCGTGGTCATGCCCGTTGCAGGAATGCTGCTCGTCTCCCGAATGGTCATGCGCCGCGTGGTCGTGGCCGGAATGATCATGCCCGGAGTGATCATGACCGGAATGATCATGATCGTGATGGCCACCGCATGTCGCGTGATCATGATCGTGTTCGTGCTTTTGATCCGGCGTTTTTTCGCGCGCGGCCTTCTCCTGCGGCAGCAGGGCCGGCTTGAAGCCGAGCTTGCGCAACGTATCCTCGATCTTTTCCACCGGGGTTTTGTTTTCGGCAAGCGAAAGGTTCAGCCGCTCGCGGGCCACCGACACCTTGACGTCAGCAACGCCGGGCAGGCGGGACAGTGCGGTTTCGATCTTGGCCGCGCAGCTGCCGCAATCCATGCCGCCGACCGAAAAGGTCAGCGCATTGTTGTTTTCAATAGCCGTTTGGGGCGTGTCATTATGGTGACCGCCGCAGGAGGAATGGTCGTGCTGATCGGCCTCCACCTTTGCTGCGGGCGCTTTTTCGCGCGGCAGCAGAGCGGGCTTGAAGCCGAGCTTGCGCAACGTATCCTCGATTTTTTCCACCGGGGTTTTGTTTTCGGCAAGCGAAAGGTTCAGCCGCTCGCGGGCCACTGACACCTTGACGTCGGCAACGCCCGGCAGGCGCGACAGCGCGGTTTCGATCTTGGCCGCGCAGCTGCCGCAATCCATGCCACCGACCGAAAAGGTCAGGGCCTCCGGTTCCCCGTTCAAACTGCCGCGTGTCGAAATATTCATGGTTTCGCTCCTGAATTCCACTCGACAGCCAATCTGGCACCTCTAGCAACTAGAGCTTCAAGAGAAAAAATGCAGTTCTTCGATTTTTTTTGAAAAACCGACGCCAGCTTCGCGCCAGCCGCGCGGTCCATCATGGCCTCAGATTGGATTCCATGAAGCGGTTCAGATGATAGCACTCCTTTTGAAAAACGGTCGCCGGGCGGCCTCTCTGGTCGGGCTTGCCCTGCTGCCCCTGATGAGCGGCTGCCTTTTCGTGACGGATACGACCCGGATGGACCCGGACGTCTTCGTCAGGGAAACGGCGCCGGTGTTCAATTTCAATTCCGTCAGCTCCAATCGCCAGCCGGAACTGCCGCCGCAGCCGGGCCAGCTTTCGACGCGCCCGCCGGATCTGTTCCGAACCCGCTTCCATCAGGAATATGGCCCGCCGGTGCGCGGCCAGGGGCTGCAGGCCCCGCAGGTGCAGGGCTATAATGTGCC
Organism: Agrobacterium sp. SORGH_AS_0440; assembly: GCF_031453135.1. Taxonomy (NCBI): domain Bacteria; kingdom Pseudomonadati; phylum Pseudomonadota; class Alphaproteobacteria; order Hyphomicrobiales; family Rhizobiaceae; genus Agrobacterium; species Agrobacterium sp. SORGH_AS_0440. Next base: position 800,683 of record NZ_JAVIYR010000002.1, read on the forward strand.
CCAGGGTCAGAGCCAAGGCCAGGCGGTGGCCTATGGTCTGCCGGTCTCCAATCCGCTGCACCGTGTCATGTATGGCCCGATCCGCGATGAGGATCGCTCCTTGCCGGCCATTCCCTATGGCCGCATCGATCCGCGTTATCTCCGGCAGGAAGTCAGCTACCAGACGGCGGAAGCGCCTGGCACCATCGTGGTCGATACGAAGCAGCATTACCTTTATCTCGTTCAATCCGGCGGCAAGGCCATCCGCTATGGCGTCGGGCTGGGACGTGACGGTTACGCCTGGTCGGGCCGTGGCAAGATCCAGTGGAAGGCCAAGTGGCCGCGCTGGACGCCGCCCGATGAAATGGTCAAGCGCCAGCCGGAACTCGCCTCCATCTCCGCCGCCAATGGCGGCATGACGCCGGGTCTGAACAACCCGCTTGGCGCACGTGCGCTTTATATCTTCAAGGATGGCAAGGACACGCTGTACCGTGTGCACGGCACGCCGGACTGGCAGTCTGTCGGTAAAGCGACGTCCTCCGGCTGCGTGCGCATGCTCAATCAGGATGTGATCGATCTCTATGAGCGCGTGCCGCAGGGTGCGCAGATTGTGGTTATCTGAACACGTTCTAAAAGAAAGAGATAGGGGACCCATTCCGCCAGCAGCTTGTGACTGGCTTTTAGCGGTCGGTTAACTATTTTCGCAATACGCATGATACGGAACAAATGACGTACAACGGCGATCTAGCCGTTCGAAATGTGGGACAAACCGGCCTTATGACAAGCACCGACACAGATCTTTCCAGACGCACCTTTCTTTCCCTTCTTGGCCTTTCTTCCGCTTCGCTTCTCGCAGGCTGCGCCTCATCGGGCACGGGAGACGCCATCCGCCAGCAGGCAAGTGCCATTGGCAGCGATTTCCGCCAGATGTTCTCGTCCGGCGTCAGCGACGCGGAACTGGCCGTCATGTACGGCTCGGTCGAGGATGGCGGTTACGTCATTCCTGCCGTGCCGTATCAGAAAATCGACCGGCGTTATTACCGCCAGCGGGTCGTTGATCCGACGGGCGAACGTCCAGGCACCGTGGTCGTCGATACGCGTTCGCGCTTCCTTTACGTGGTGGAGCCGGGCGGCAGCGCCATGCGTTATGGCGTCGGCATTGGCCGCGAAGGTTTCGCCTGGTCGGGCGAGGGCGTCATCCAGTGGCGTCAGAAATGGCCGAAGTGGACACCGCCGGACGAAATGGTCGCCCGCCAGCCGGAACTCACCAAATATTCCTCCAAGAACGGCGGCATGCCGCCGGGCCTGAAGAACCCGCTCGGCGCCCGCGCGCTCTATATCTTCCAGAATGGCAAGGACACACTTTACCGCCTGCACGGTTCGCCGGAGTGGAACTCCATTGGCAAGGCGGTCTCCTCCGGCTGCGTGCGCCTGATGAACCAGGACGTCATCGATCTCTACGACCGCGTGCCGCAGAAGGCGCGTGTCGTGGTCTGGCAGTGAGCCGCGACTTCTTCATATGAAAAAAGGCGGCTCCGTGCCGCCTTTTTTGTTACGTCAGGGTCGGGTGAGGCTGTCCTTCAGCGCATTCACCCGGTCGCGGATCTGCACCAGCTCTTCCAGCCCGCAACCAGTGGCATTGCCGATTGCCGCCATGATCTTCACGCCCTCTTTTTTAAGGTTCGCGCCCTTTGGCGTCAGGGCCACCAGCACCTGTCGTTCGTCCACCGTCCCGCGCTTGCGGGTGATCAACCCCGCATGCTCCAGCCTTTTCAGCAGCGGGGAAAGGGTGCCGGAATCGAGCCCCAGCATTTCGCCGAGCGCCTTGACGGTGGAGGTCTCTTTCTCCCATAGCGCCATCATGACCAGATATTGCGGATAAGTCAGCCCGATTGGGTCGAGCAGTGGTTTGTAGGCCCTTGTGAAGGCATGCGCCGCGCCGTAAAGCGCAAAACATATCTGCTGGTCCAGCCTCAGCAGGCTTTCCATCTTCTTGTCGTCGCCCTCTGCACCCATTTTCCTGCTCCAAAATCAACCGGGGAGGGAACAATCGGCCCCCGCTTTCGGTTCCTGCCGCATGGATGCGCGGCGAAATTTCGTGAAAATTATCGCAAAAAACGAATTCGCATTCAATGTGCAAAATTATATTGCGCACAATTCAATTGTTCGCTATAAGAGCCTCAACGCCAACCCGAAGGAGTAATGTCATGCCAATTCTCTACACGACCAAAGCATCTGCCACCGGTGGCCGCGCCGGTAACGCCAAGTCGGAAGACGGCGTTCTCGACGTCACGCTCACTGTTCCCAAGGAACTGGGCGGTGATGGCGCCCGCGGCACCAATCCGGAACAGCTTTTTGCAGCCGGTTATTCCGCCTGCTTCCTCGGCGCCCTGAAATTCGTCGCCGGCAAGGAAAAGGTAAAGATTCCTGAAGACACCACTGTGACGGCAACCGTCGGTATCGGCCCGCGCGAAGACGGCGGCGGCTTCGGCATCGAAGTCTCGCTGAAGGCCAATATTCCTGGTGTCGAGCGCGAAGTTGCTGAAAAACTGGTTGCTGCTGCGCACATCGTCTGCCCCTACAGCCACGCCATGCGCACCTCCACGGAAGTGCCGGTCTCGGTAGCCTGATTTTTCAGGTCTGAAATGTGGGGCGGGTTCATCCCGGCCTGAAGTGGACCGCGACGTCTCCTCCGCATGCCGGACTAGATCCGGCATCCAGGCCCCGGCGCGTCTGCGCCTTGAAAGGAGTCTATCGCGATCAAGGACTTGATCGCGCTGGACCCCGGATCTAGTCCGGGGTGACGGGGCGGGGCGCCCTGCACACGATAAATATCAGGCTTGGGCACTGGATCGTCATTCCTGCGTTCATTCCGCCCTTCTTGTTTGCAGAAAGAAATGTGCTATATTCTTTCCAAGGAAAGGATAGACCCATGAATATTCACACCAAGGCCACGGCGGACCCCGCATCGCAAGGCAGGGTCGTCACCAAGGCTGTCATCGCCGCCGCGGAGCGGCTCGGCCTGAATGCCGCCCGCACGGCGGATATTCTTGGCGTTTCCGCGCCCACGGTGTCGCGTATGAAGCGGCTTGATTTCCTGCTGGAGCCGGGTGCCAAATCCTTTGAACTGGCTGTGTTGCTGATCCGGGTTTTCCGTTCGCTGGATGCGATTGCCGGCGGCGACGAGGCCGTGGCGAAAAGCTGGCTGCGCAATCATAATACGGCGCTCGGCGCCGTACCTGCCGACAAGCTGACTACCATTACCGGATTGATCGATGTCCTCTCCTATCTGGACGCCCGACGCGCTCCTGTCTGAAAAACGCGCTGCGGCGGGAAAATACTGGCGGTTGGTGGAGGCGCAGCACCAGGTTTCCACCATGAAGCTGGTGGATACGGTGGAAGAGCAATCGCTGCTGGAAGATATTCTGGAGGCGAGCAAGCGGCCGTTTCCACCCGAATGCGCCGGTTTTGATTATCTTCTCGCGACGCCCTTCCGTTATGGCGCAGCCTATCCGCATGGCTCGCGGTTCCGCCGCGCGGGTTATACCGAAGGCGTTTATTACGCCGCCGCGAAGGTGGAAACGGCGCTTGCTGAAATGGCCTTTTACCGGCTGCTGTTTTACGCCGAATCGCCCGGTACGCCGCTGCCTGCCAATCCAGCCGATTATTCCGCCTTTGCCGCCCGCGTCGCCACCGATGCCGCGCTGGATCTGACCGAACCGGCACTCAACCGCGACGAGGCCCTGTGGACTGATCCCACGAATTACGAAGCTTGTCAGACACTGGCGGATCAGGCGCGTCTCGCCCGGATCGAGGCCATCCTCTACCGCTCGGTGCGCGATCCGGCAGGCGGCCTCAACATTGCCATCCTGTCGCCGAAGGCCTTTGCCGAAAAATCGCCGGTGGAGCGGATGAGCTGGCGCATCCATCTTTCGAAAACCGGGGTGCAGGCGCTGTGCGAATTCCCGATGCGGCGAACCGGTTTTTCGGCCGCGGATTTTGCCGGTGATCCACGCCTCGCCAGCCTGCTGGGCTGACGGGCGTTCTCTGTTTCATCCTCTTGGTGGGCCGATGATGTCAGGCGGAAGCGAAAAACGCTTCCGGGTCGTCAACTTCCACCAGCCTGCGCTTGTCGATCAGCCAGAAGCGGTTACCTACCGTCCGCACAAAACTCCTGTCATGCGAAACGAAGACGCAGCTGGCTTCACGGCTGATGATTTCCGCCTCCAGCGCTTCCTGTCCCTCGATATCCAGATGGTTCGTCGGCTCGTCCAGCAGGTAGAAATTCGGCTCCGCCAGCCTGAGCGCCAGCATGGCAAGTCGCGCCTTCTGCCCGCCTGAGAGCGTGGCGATCCGGCGTTTCTGCATTTCCATGTCGATGCCGGCGCCGGCGAGCAGGCCGTGGATGCGCTGGTCGCCAATGTCGAAGCGATGCGAGAGAAGCGTCGCCGGCGTGCTGTCGTCATCGATGTCGGCAAGCGACTGGTCGACATATCCGGCTACTAGCGAGGGCGTGGCCTTGATGCCCTCCTGAATATGGCCATCACCCGTCACCGCCGCCTGCAGCAGTGACATCAGCCGCGTCTTGCCGACACCGTTGCGACCGAGAATGACGATGCGGTCGCCCTGGCGGATGAATTGCCGGCCAGTGCGGAACAGCACTGTTCCATCCGGCGTCGAGACGGGAACATCCTCCAGAGTGACCAGAACCTTGGCATGGGTGCCGCGATTGGCGAGCTGGATTTTGCCGGCGGATCGTTCGATATGGGCAGGGCGCGCTTTCTCCTCGATCCTTTCCGCACGCTCGCGCAATTGCTTGGTTTTAACGGTCAGGAGATCGCTGCCGGAATTGATGCCGATATTGTTGAGCTTGGCCGCCTGCCGGCGCAACTGCTGTGCGGTTTTCATGTCGCGCTGGAAACGCCGCTCATCGGCGGCGTCCTCCTCCTCCAGCGCCGCGCGCGCACGGCCATAGGGCAGGCGAAACAGCGCCGAGTTCTCAGGCCGCAGGAAAAGCGTCGTCCGCGTGACATTGTCGAGAAAGGCGCGGTCGTGGCTGACGATGATGACGGCCGTGTCGCGCGGCAGGGCGCCCAGCCAGCTTTCCAGCACGTTGATCTTTTCAAGGTCGAGATGGTTGGTCGGCTCGTCGAGCAGCAGCACGTCAGGCTCTGTGATCCAGGCCTTGGCCAGCATGGCAAGCCTCTGCCAGCCGCCGCTCAGTTCTTTCAGGCGACGCTCGCGAAACGGCTCCGGCACCAGCATGTCATCGAAGATGATGTCTGCGCGCCAGCTTTCGCTATCGATCGTATCCGCCGGCAGGGCGGAGAGCACAGCATCCCGCATGGTCAGCTCCATCAGGGCGGCAGGCGGATTTTGGCGCACGATGGACTGGGTGAGCCCGCGCAGCCGGGTGATGTCGCCGCTACTGGGCTCCATGTCGCCCACCAGGCAATTGAGCAGGGTGGACTTGCCGCAACCATTGGCGGCGACGATGCCGATGCGGTCGCCCGCATTCACGGTGAGGCTAAGATTGGAAAAAAGCGGTTTGCCAAGGATGATACCGAGGTTGCGCAGCGTAATGATGGTCATGATGTCGTCTCTGGCGAAGACGGACCCGCACCGTTGCCTGCGCGTGCAGGACGTGGGTTCGGTTATTGGTGATCCGTCGTGAAACTATGCGCAATGGCAGACGAACTGCGTCCTGCGCGGCCTTTTAGGCAAACCAGAGGGTGATGTTCCGGTCAGCCCTGCAAACGTGTCCGCAGGGCAAAAAGGTGGCAGAGCTGACGATTGCGCCAGAAGCAGGAAATATCCATGCGAAGCCTCCTTTCTTGAAACGGGTTGAACCGCCCGACCATTAACAGCGGCGGCGATCCGTTGCAACCCACTTTGAGAAGGGGTGGGTAGGGCCGATGCGGCAAGGCCTACCCGGTGTGAGATTTAGTCGATGCCGCACCTGATCCTTTCAGCCGGGCTCGTTTGGCCCGCTGGCGTCATTGGTTGCCGACACGCGCCCGCAGTTCTTCGACATGAGCGGCGATTTCAGGTGTCACCGCGTCGCCGAAGTCTTCCATTTCAAACATGGGGCGGATTTCGATTTCGCTGCGCTCCAACATCGGGTTCGGGCAGCGTTTTACCCATTCTACCGCCTCGTCCATGTCCTTCACGTTCCAGATCCAGAAACCGGCGACCAGCTCGTTGGTGTGCGGGAAGGGACCGTCGATCACGGTGCGGCTGTCGCCGTCGAAGATCACGCGCTTACCCTTGGAGGAGGGGTGCAGGCCGTCGCCGGACTGCATGATGCCGGCATTGACCAGTTCTTCGTTGAATTTCCCCATTGCCTCCATCAGTTCCGTCGTCGGCATCACGCCGTCTTCGCTGCTTTTTGTGGCTTTTACAAAAACGATTGCACGCATGATCATTCCTCCTGGATTGCGTTTCGTTCAGTTTCGCTCTCCGGCGCGACAACCGGATGACAGTCTTGCCGGGGGGCTCCGCCCCTGTCAGCCAAGATCGATGAGGTCGCGGCGCAGTCTTTCAGGGTCACCGCTTCCAATCTTTGCTTCGATTTCCGCATGGGTCTGCTCCCATATCGGGAACGCGGCGGCGAGTACGGCCATCCCCTCAGCCGTCAGCCGCAGCCGTTTGCCGCGCTTGTCCTTCGGGTCCTGTTCGATGCTGACCAGCCCGCGCCGCTCCAGCGGCTTCAGCGCCGCCGTCAACGTCGTGCGGTCCATCGCCAGAAGATTGGCGACCGGCCCCATCGGCGGTGGCTCCGGGCGGTTCAGCGACATCAGCAGCGAAAATTGACCATTGTTGATGCCCACCGGCTTCAACGCATTGTCGAACAGCCGTGCCAGCGCCCGTGCCGCACGCTGTGCATGCAGGCACAGGCAGGAATCACGCACGAGAATGGTTGTCGCAAAAGGAATCACGCTGACGTTTGACATGCGCTAAATGTGTTGATATCAACCTAATTAGTCAAGCGGAACTTGGTGCTCTGCAGACTGTTTGTTGCCTTTCAGCACAGAAATAGGCGGTGCCGGCCGTTGGGACGGAGCGGCGCCGAGGTGAAGGACGGATCCAAGGAGGAAAGATCATGTCTCATCCCGTCGTTTCGAAAGAGGAGTGGCTTGCGGCCCGCCGCGATCTGCTGGTGAAGGAAAAGGAATTGACCCGTGCCCGTGACAGGCTGAACGAAGCCCGTCGCGCATTGCCGTGGGAGGAGGTGACGAAGGATTATATCTTCGACGCGCCTTCCGGCCCCAAATCGCTGCAGGAGTTGTTCGGTGATTGCAGTCAGCTGATCGTCTACCACTTCATGCTGGCGCCGGACTGGGAGGAGGGCTGCGTTGGCTGCTCCTTCTTCGCCGATCACGTCGATGGCGCGCTGATCCATCTCAAGCATGGCGATGCTGGCTTCGTCGCGGTGTCGCGGGCACCGCTTGAAAAGATCGAAAGCTACAAAAACCGCATGGGTTGGAAATTCCCCTGGGTTTCAGCAGCAGGCACGGATTTCAATTACGATTATCAGGCCTCGTTTCGCGACGAGGACATGGCAAGCGGCGAAATCACCTACAATTACCGCGACATGGCGCCCTATGGCGACCTGAAGGACCTGCACGGCATCAGCGTTTTCGCCAGGGGCGAGGACGGCAAGATCTATCACACCTATTCCACTTACGCCCGCGGCGCGGAGCAGACGCTCGGCACATTGATGCTGCTCGATCTGGTGCCAAAAGGCCGTAATGAAGAGGGTGTAATGGATTGGGTGCGCCGCCACGACCAATATGAGGACGCGCCGAAAGCCGCATCCTGCTGCCACTGAAAACGGCAAGACGAGAGGAGGAGACGACAATGGAAATGGAAAGCGTCAAGCCGCAGAAGGAACACGAATTCCTGTCTAGGCTCGTCGGCGACTGGGTAATGGTTGCCGGCCATGAAGGATACGATCCTGATGATCCGGACCAGCGTTTTACGGAGACCGTCCGCTCTATCGGCGGGTTATGGATCATCGGCGAAGGCTCCGGCAGGATGCCTGACGGCGACCGGATGACGGCCGTCATAACGGTCGGCTTCGATCCGGCCAAGGGCAATTTTGTCGGCACCTGGGTAGGGTCGATGATGACGCATCTCTGGGTCTACAAGGGCTGGCTGGAAGAGGACGGCAAGACCCTGACGCTGGAAGCGGAAGGCCCCGCTTTCGACGGTTCCGGCGGCACCGCGACCTATCACGACGTGCTGGTGCTGCATGATGACAATCACCGCAGTTTCTCCGGCAGCGTCAGGCAGCCGGACGGCACATTCAAGACCTTCATGACATCGGAGTTCCGGCGCAAGTCGTAAAGCTCGCCGGGACTTGATCTGAACGAACGTGCCGCCGCGCCCTGCGGCGGGCGCTTGCCGAAACACCCGCCAAACCCTCCATAGGAGACGACAATGTCCGATACGCATGGAAAATTCATCTGGGTCGAGCTGATGACACCCGACATGGAAGCGGCCGCCCGCTTTTATGGTCATGTCGTTGGCTGGCAGACCAAGGATTTCGGCTCGCCGGAAATGCCTTATCTCGTGCTGGAAGCCGACGGCAAGGGCATGGGCGGCGTCATGGAACTGACCGACGAGCACAAGGGCCAGGGCATTCCGCCGAACTGGACGGCCTATGTCGATGTCGACGATGTGGACGCGACGGCAAAACGTTTTGCCGAAAAAGGTGGCGCGATCCGACGTCCGCCGCAGGATATCCCGGAAATCGGCCGCTTTGCCGTGGTGGCCGATCCCTATGGCGCCGTGCTCTGCATCATGACGCCGCAGCCAATGGAAACCGGCGGTTTCCCTGAGGATACGCAGGCGAAACAGGGCCATGTCGGCTGGTACGAACTCTTCACCGACAATGTCGATGAAGCGATGGCCTTCTACGGCGATGTCTTCGGCTGGACCAAGGACCATGATTTCGACATGGGCGAAATGGGCCCGTACCGCATCTTCGCCCATAACGGCAAAGCCGTTGGCGGCATCATGAAACGCATGCCGCAGGTTCCCGTCTGCCATTGGGGTTATTACTTCAATGTGGATGGCATCGATGACGCCATCACCCGCGTCAGTACCGGCGGCGGACAGGTCGTCAACGGCCCGATGGAAGTGCCCGGCGACAGCTGGATCGTTAACTGCGTCGATCCGCAGGGTGCCTATTTCTCGCTGGTCTCGCAGAAGAAATAAGTCTGTTGCTGATGATCTGCCGGGGCAACGTCCGGCAGATCATCGCTCTCTCGACAGGCGAACGTGATCGATAAAGGCCCGCAGCTTCGGCGCAAGGTTGCGACGGCTGGGATAATAGAGATAAAACCCTGCGAAGCTGGGCGAATAGTCTTCCAGCATGGAAACAAGCTCTCCGCGCTCCAGATAGGGCCGGAATGTCTCTTCCATGCCAAAGGTAATGCCTGCACCGGCACAGGCCAGCTTGATCATCAGATGCATGTCGTTGGTGGTGAAAGCAGGCTCCACCGCCACCGCAAATTCCCGACCGTTTTCGGCAAATTCCCATCTGTATGGCGCAATACCCGGACGAGGCCGCCAGCCGATACACCTGTGCTCGATCAACTCGCGCGGCTGCGTCGGTAGGGCGAAACTGTTCCGATATCCGGGAGAACAGACGGCAAGCTGCCGCTGGGGAACTGATACCGGAACGGCAATCATATCCTGTTCGATAAGCTCTCCCAAACGCACGCCGGCATCGTAATGCTCGGCGACAATATCGAATTCTTCATCCGTCACGACGATGTCGAGCTGCACTTCGGGATGTGCCTCGGCAAAGCTTGCGAGCAGAGGTCCCGACAAGAAACGTTCTGCAATGGACGACACCGCCAGCCGAAGCTGACCGCGCACCGTGCCGCCAAGCGATGAGGCCGCCTGCGCCGCCTGCGAGATCGCGCCTATGGAAGACGAGACATCAGCGTAAAGCTGCTGCCCCGCTTCCGTCAGGCTCACGCTGCGGGTGGTTCGTTGGACAAGCGCAATTCCCATTGTCTCCTCAAGCTTGCGGATGGTCTGGCTGACGGCGGAGCGGGTGACGCCCAGCCTGTCCGCGACGGCGCGAAAATTCCGTTCCTCGGCAACAAGGCAGAACGTCGAAACAGCATTGAGATCAATGTTCATTGGTTAGAAATTCTATCCATTGAGGTAACTATTAAGGTGGTTATCGCGACAATGCCTGAGCGCTATCTTCCCTGCAACGGTCGATTTCGAAAAAGCCGACCGTAACAGCAAGGAGATAGCCATGACATTGAACAAAGTTGTTCTCATCACGGGTGCATCGAGCGGGATAGGTGAAGGCATTGCGCGAGAGCTGGCCGCCGCCGGCGCAAAACTGGTGCTCGGCGCGCGCCGGCTGGATCGCCTTGAGGCGCTGGCCGAAGAACTGCGCGAGACAGGGGCTGAAGTCGTCGTCCATCCGCTTGACGTCATCGACAGGCACAGCGTCGAGGCCTTTGCCGAGGCAGGCCGCAAGGCGTTTGGCGAGATCGACGTCATCGTCAACAATGCCGGCATCATGCCGCTGTCGCTGATGTCGTCGCTCAAGGTCGATGAATGGGACCGCATGATCGACGTCAACATCAAGGGCGTGCTTTATGGCGTCGCGGCCGTTCTGCCCGAGATGACCGCCCGCGCCTCGGGCCATATCATCAACATCGCTTCCATTGGCGCGCTCGCGGTCTCGCCAACGGCGGCCGTTTATTGCGCCACGAAATTTGCCGTGCGGGCGATTTCGGATGGGCTGCGGCAGGAAAACCGCGATCTGCGTGTCACCTGCATTCACCCCGGCGTGGTGGAAAGCGAACTCGCCCATACCATCACCGACCCGGCCGCCGCCGAACTGATGCAGAGCTACAGGGCCATCGCCCTGAAGCCGGACGCGATCGGCCGCGCGGTGCGCTACGCCATCGAACAGCCTGACGATGTGGACGTCAACGAAATCGTCGTCCGCCCAACCGCTGCCTGAGGAGATTGAGATGAAAGCCATTTTTTCAAGTGCACTTGCGATTGCAATGCTCGTGGGAAATGCCGTCGCGCTCGCAAATACGCAGCATCCGGATGACCGGTTGAAACGTGGCGATGATGTCGTCCGCAGTCTCAATAATGGCCAGCCGCAAGCCAATCTGGAGCGCATGCGGCAGGAGTTTCCGTTCCTGGCGCAGGCAACGGAGGGATATGCCCTGGGTGAGGTCTGGTCGCGGCCGGGTCTGGACAACCGCACCCGCCAGCTGGCCGCCGTCGCTGTCATGGCGGCCCTTGGCGAGCGCGATCTGATGAAAGTCCATGCCGGTTATGCGCTGAATGTGGGCGCAACCGACGAGGAACTGAAGGAGATGATCTATCTGATCACCGTCCCGGCCGGTTTCCCAAAAGCCATCGCCGCATCACGCACGCTTGCGGAACTGTTCGAGGAGCGCCGCGCCAATGCCGCAACGGGAGTGGAGAGACAATGAACATCGTATCGACATCGGTTGCGCTTCTGCTTGCGGCGGCTTCCGCCGAAGGGGAGAACCGCAAATCTAGCAACGCCACGGAAGTGAACATGACCGAAAACGCGGAGATCCAGAACCATCCGTATGTCGGCATGTGGGTCACCGGCGATGGCCACATTCGTCAGGAACTTCTGCCCAATGGCCGCTATGACGAGGCGCGGGGTAACCGCAAGAGCGCCTATCAGGGACGATATGAGGTGAAGGGAAACCACATCGACTATTGGGACGATACCGGCTTTACGGCCGATGGCGAATTCGTGGACGACATTCTCTACCACGGCGGCATGATCTTCTACCGCGAGAAGTGACCGCACCGAAAATTGGCCGCCGCCCGTTCATCAAGAGCGGGCGGCGTCTCTGTTCAGCGCTTCAAACTACCCAAAATCCCGCGCACGATGGCGCGGCCTACCGAAGTCGCGACCGAACGGGCAGCACTTTTCATCGCGGCCTCGATCACCGTTTCGCGCTGGTAGCCGGAACGGCGCGTGCCGCCGTTGCGTGAGCCGCTGGAATTTTGCGCAGGTTCGTCATCACCGAAGCCGGGCAGGCGCCAGCGGCCGGAGGCGTTGTCGGACTGGTTTTGGGCATTTTCTTCTTCAGCACGCTTCGCAGCCTCGGCCTCCGCCGCCTTCTGGGCACGGGCGGCAAGAATCTCGAAAGCCGATTCCCGGTCTATATCCTTGTCATATTGGCCGGAGACGGGGCTGAGATCGATCAGCGATTTGCGTTCCGCATCCGTCAGTGGCCCGACGCGGCCGGAAGGGGGGCGCACTAGCGTGCGCTCGACAATGGAGGGCGCGCCCTTGTCGTGCAGGGTGGAGATCAATGCTTCACCGGTGCCGAGCGTGGTGATGGTATCGGCGGTGCTGAAGGCGGGGTTCTGGCGGAAAGTATCCGCCGCCGTGCGCACGGCTTTCTGTTCGCGCGGCGTATAGGCGCGCAGCGCATGCTGCACGCGGTTGCCGAGCTGGGCAAGCACGGTCTCCGGCACGTCGAGCGGGTTCTGCGTCACGAAATAAACGCCAACGCCCTTGGAGCGGATGAGGCGCACGACCTGCTCCACACGCTCCACCAACACGCGCGGCGCATCGTTGAACAGCAGATGCGCTTCATCGAAGAAGAACACCAGACGCGGCTTTTCCGGATCGCCGACCTCGGGAAGCTCTTCGAAGAGTTCGGAGAGCATCCAGAGCAGGAAGGTGGCGTAAAGGCGCGGGTTCATCATCAGCTTGTCGGCGGCGAGGACCGAAACCGTGCCGCGCCCATCCGTGCCCACACGCATGATGTCGGCGATCTTCAACGCCGGCTCGCCGAAGAAATTGGCAGCGCCCTGCTGTTCGAGAACCAGCAGCCCGCGCTGCAGCGAACCGACCGAAGCCTTGGAAATCAGGCCGAACTGGTTGGAGAGTTCCGTTGCGTTTTCGCCCATATAGTTGAGGAGCGATTGCAGGTCTTTCAGATCGAGCAGCGGCAGCCCGCCCTGATCGGCGATCTTGAAGGCGATGTTGAGAACGCCTTCCTGCGCCTCGGAAGCATCCATCAGCCGGGCGAGCAGCAGCGGCCCCATTTCGGCGATGGTGGCACGCACGCGATGGCCTTTTTCGCCATAGAGATCCCAGAAGATGACAGGCGACTTGCCGTAGGAAAAATCGGTAAAGCCGATCTGTTCGGCGCGCTTCTGCACCCAGTCCTTCGCTTCGCCTTCGGCTGCGATTCCGGAAAGGTCACCCTTGATATCGGCGCAGAAGACCGGAACGCCGGCCTTCGAAAAACCTTCTGCCAGAACCTGCAACGTCACGGTCTTGCCCGTGCCTGTCGCGCCGGTGATGAGGCCGTGCCGGTTGCCGAATTTCAGTTCCAGATATTCGCCCTTGTTCAGGCTGTCATCCGGATTGCGGCTGGTGCCGATATAGAGCTGTCCGTCCTGCAACATCGACCAATTTCTCCTGCGGCTGAAACACGACCCCTAAAATCGCGGCGGATTTTGCAAAAGTCATGTCCGAATTAAAAGTGTTCCGGCATGATAGGGAGACTCCGGCAGGGAGCAGCCCTTTCATAGTTTGGTTGCGATGATCTTATAAGGACAGTTTCAAGGCGCAACAACTGCTTGATGGCGATGAAGAAAAAGCGCTTGATGAAAGTTGCCGCACCGCTCATGGCCGCTTGAATGCCACATGAGATTGTTTTACGTTGACGTTAACGTCAGTTCGCAGAAGTTGACGTCGTTTTTCAACAGGAGGCAAGAATGAACGAAGTCGTGGATCAGATCGCCGCAAAGGCGGGGATCGACCCTGAACTGGCTGAAAAGGCCATTGGCATGATTCTCGGTTTTCTCCAGCGCGAGGCTGCAGACGGCCCGATCGCGCGGATGATCGAAGCCATTCCCGGCGCGAGCGAGCTGGTGGCGCAGTATAATGGCGAAGGTGCCGGCGGCGGCGGTCTGCTCGGTGGCCTGATGAGCGCCATCGGCGGCGGCGGCATCATGGGGCTTGGCCAGCAGCTGATGAGCCAGGGCCTTGGCATGAGCGAGATTTCCACCCTCGCCAAGGAAACCATCGCTGCTGCCCGCCAGCATGCCGGCGATGAAACCGTCGATCAGGTGATCGCCTCGGTCCCGGGCCTCAGCCAGTTCGCCTGAGCCGGACTATTCCATCGCGGGGCGTGGCGGCTGTTCGTTGAACAGGCGCCGCGCCTCTTCTATTTCGGCATGGTGCGTTTCCGCCCATATCCACACCCCGCAAAAAGCGCTGCCCAGCGTGCGGCCAAGGTTCGTCAGGCCATAATCCACATGTGGGGGAATGACGGGATGCACCGTGCGGCGCACCAGCCCGTCGCTTTCCATCTGCCGCAGCGTCTTCGTCAGCATCTTCTGGCTGATATTGCCCACATGTTTGCCAATCTGCGTAAAGCGCAGCGTGCCGTGCTCTTCCAGCACTTCGAGAATGAGCATCGTCCATTTGTCGGCCACCTTGGCAATGATGTCCTGAACCAGCGCCTCTATTGCCGGATCTGTATCCGTCGGTGGCGGAACCTTGCGCCGGTTCTCGATGGCCGGGTCGGCTGCACGCCGCTTCATCTTACACTCTCCATTTGGTAAGTATAAATCTTTTGGGTGCCTACTTTCGATTGGAGAGTATCATAGCTAACTTCCTTCAGCCAACAAGCAAAGGATGTTCCCATGAAAATCTCTGGCAATACCATTCTCATCACCGGCGGCGGTTCCGGCATCGGTCGTGCTCTGGCGGAGGCCTTTCACAAGGTCGGCAACAGGGTCATCATTTCCGGCCGGCGCAAGGCCGTGCTCGACGAGGTGACGGCCGCCAATCCCGGCATGGCCTCGATGGTGATGGATGCGACGGACGCGGCAGGCATCCGCGCTTTCGCAGAGGCTCTGGTAAAGGCCCATCCCACTCTCAACGCCGTCATCAACAATGCCGGCATCATGCGGCCGGAAGACATCGCCGCAGCCCCGGATTATCTGGACACGGCCGAAGAAACCATCGCCACCAATCTTCTTGCACCCATCCGCCTGACGGCGGCGCTTTTGCCGCATTTCCTCAAGCAACCCGCCGCGACGGTGCTGACGGTCTCCTCCGGTCTCGCCTTCGTGCCGATGGTGCTGACCCCTACCTACAGCGCCACCAAATCCGCCATTCATGCCTATTCGGTTGCTCTGCGCGAGCAGCTTGAAGAGACGCCGGTGGAAGTCATCGAAATCGTGCCGCCTTACGTGCAGACGACGCTGATGGGTGAGGGGCAGGCGAAGGATGAAAGAGCCATGCCGCTTGATGCCTTCATTGCCGAGGTCATGGATATCCTCGAAAATCGTCCGGACGAGAAGGAAGTGGTGGTGGAACGCTGCAAGCCGCTGCGGTTTGCCGCGCAGAACGGAAATTTCGATCAGGTCTTCGCCATGATCAACCATATGCATCCTTGAGCGGCAGCGTCTGTCGCATGGGGACATCCTGTGATAGCGTCGCGCTCCTATCTGAGGAGTGCGCGCTTTCATGGCCCAAGGCCGGTTCCTGATGCCGAAAACCAGCATGCCCGGTGTCGTCGCCGTAGTGGCGGATAGCGATCGTTCTTTCCCACGCCATATGCATGATCAATTCGGTATCGGCGTCATCGAACGCGGCGCGCAGAAATCGCTTTCCGGCCGTGGCATGGTGGAAGCGGCCGCCGGTCAGGTCATCACCGTCAATCCCGGCGAGATACATGACGGTATCCCGCTCGGGGAGGGCGGCCGCGCCTGGCGGATGCTCTATCTCGACATCGATATCGTGCGCGATGTCATTGCCGATGTCTGTGAGAAGGATCGCGGCTTTTTCGAATTCGCCTATCCTGTTGATGCAAGGCCTTTGGCGGAGCGGTTCAACGCTGTCTTTTCCGCCGTCACTGCGAAGGAACGACCGGGCGAAACCCTGCACAGCGACGAGACCTTGCTGATGCTTCTGGCGGCTGCGATGGAGACGGCGGCTAAACCGCCCGTGGTGACCTCGCCCGACACCATCAGGCGCGCGAAAAGCAGCATCGATGACGACCCTGCCCACCCGTTCCGCCTTGCCGATCTGGCCGCGGAAGCCGGCATCAGCCAATTCCGTTTCCTGCGCGCCTTCGCAAAAGCAACCGGCCTGACGCCGCACAGCTATCTTCTCCAGCGGCGCGTCCATCTGGCCCGGCACGCGCTGGCCGGAGGTAAGCCGCCGGCCGAGGTTGCCTTCCTTGCCGGTTTTGCCGACCAGAGCCATCTGAACCGGGTTTTCGTGCGCCAGTTCGGGGTGACGCCGGCGGTTTACCGGGCGGCGACGGGCGGCGGATCGTCGCTCTCTTCCGTCATGCCGGACTAGATCCGGCATCCAGCCATGGCGCGTCTGCGCCGTGAAAGAAGTCTTTCGTGGTCAAGGACTTGACCACGCTGGACCCCGGCTCGGGGGCCGGGGTGACGGTGTGCGGATTTGGCCCTGCAATTTCATCCAAGACACCCGCCCCAGTCATCACCATGCTCTCGTCCTTCACCCACAGGACACCGCATCATGACACCCGAATTCCTCATCACATCCTTCATCGTCGCTGCCTCTCCGGGCACCGGCGTGGTTTACACGCTGGCTGCCGGCCTTTCGCAGGGGGCGCGGGCGAGCGTCATTGCGGCCTTCGGCTGCACGCTCGGTATCGTGCCGCATCTGCTCGCCGCCATCACCGGTCTTGCCGCGATCCTGCACACCAGTGCGCTGGCCTTTAGCGTGGTCAAATATCTGGGGGTCGCCTATCTGCTCTACATGGCGTGGAACACGCTGCAGGAGAATGGCGCGCTGAAGATCGATGAGACGAGGCAGCCGCAAAAAGCCGCCCGCGTCATCGGTGAGGCGATCCTCATCAATCTGCTGAACCCGAAACTGTCGATCTTCTTTTTTGCCTTCCTGCCGCAGTTCATCGCGCCGGATGAGGCTTTGCCGACATGGCGCATGGTCGATCTCGGCCTGATCTTCATGGCCATGACCTTTCTGGTCTTTGCGCTTTATGGCAGCTTTGCCGCCTCCGTAAGGCGTCAGGTGATATCACGCCCAGCGGTCCTCGCCTGGCTGAGACGCAGCTTCGCCGCCGCATTCGTGGCGCTGGGGGCAAAGCTGGCCTTGACCGAGCGATAAAACGGGACCGCAAGGCCCCGTCGCCTCAGTTGTCCCAGTCGGGCGCGAGGTGGCCGGGGCTGACAATGCGGCCATTCGGCTTTGCCAGCGCATGGATTGCCTGCATTTCTTCTTCCGAGAGCGCGAAATCGAAAATATCGAAATTTTCCTTGAGGCGGCTTTCCGTCGCCGTCTTGGAAAGCGCCACGATATCCGGCTGTTGCACCGCCCAGCGAAGGGTTACCTGCGCGGCGGTTTTGCCATGCCTCGCGCCGATATCCTTCAGAACAGGGTCGTTCGGCACCTTGCCGTCGGCCATCAGGTAATAGGCTGTCACCGACATGCCGTGCTTGCGCGCAGCCGCAATCACCTTGGTCTGGTCGAGATAGGGGTGATATTCGATCTGGTTGGTGGCAAGCGGCGTGTCGGACAGTTTCACCGCCTCGTCGGTCAGCGCCACGTTAAAGTTGGAAATGCCGATATTGCGCGCCTTTCCGGCCTTGCGCACCGCGTTCAGCGCGCCCATGCGCTCGGCAAGCGGCACATCGCTCTTTGGCCAGTGCAGCAGCAAAAGGTCGACATAGTCGGTCTTCAGCTTTGCAAGACTCTCATCGACGGAAGCGAGAAAATCGTCGTGGCGATAGCGGTCCACCCAGACCTTTGTGGTCAGGAATATATCGTGCCGGGAAATGCCCGACTTGGCGATGACTTCGCCCACGGCCCCTTCGTTCTTGTAGATCTGCGCGGTATCGACATGGCGGAAACCGAGCTTCAGCGCCTCCGGCAGAATGCGCCTGACATCGTCTTCCGGAATGCGGAAGGTGCCGAAACCGAGGGCGGGAATGTTCGCGCCATTTGCGCTGACGTCATACATGGGATGTCTCTCCTGTTTGCTGAAACATGGCCGGCGCGGACGCCGGGGGGCAGGGAAGCCGTCTTTCATTAACTGGTATCCGCACGATCGGTTTCAACCCGGCGACGCCAGTCACATCAGCACGTAATCCACCGGACGCGGATCGGCCGGCAGGTCGGTATCGCCGATCGCCTCGCGCAGATTGATCTCGATTGTGGTGGCAAGGGCATTTATCGGCAGCGCGTTGAGGCCGGTGCCGAAGGGGTCCTCCAGCTCGTCGGACAGCGCATCGAGGCCGAAAAACGTATAGGCGATCAACGTACTCGTGAAAGGCGTCGCCCAGCCGAGCAGATCGGTGAAACCGAACGGCAGGAGAAGGCAGAAAAGATGCGCGGTCCGGTGCAGCAGCAGCGAATAACCGAAAGGAACCGGCGTGTGGCGAATGCGCTCGCACGAAGCCTGTGCGGCGCCCATCTGCTGCACGGTCGCATCCAGCATCTGCAACTGTATATCGCTGATCTGGCCTTTGTCATGAGCGGAGACGATGGCGCCGGATATTTCCCGCAGCAGCATGTCCGGCCTGTTGCGGCTGCGGGCATAGGTCTGCGAAAGGTCCTCCGGAATGAGGCAGGTGGCGACCGTCGCATTCGCCGGACGCAGATGTGAGACCAGCGCGTGACAGAAGGCGATGACAAGATCGGTGATCCGTCTGCGGGTGACGGGATCGGCCACATCCTGCCGGCCTTCCAGCATCACGGTCTGGCGCGAGAGCGTGCGGGCCACGGTAATCAGCGCGCCCCACTGCTTGCGTGCTTCCCACCAGCGATCGTAACAGGCATTGGCGCGAAAACCGAGAAACACCGAAAGCGCGATGCCGAGCAGCGAGAACGGCGCTCCATTTAGCGCCGGCACCAGATCCGGGCGATCCTTGTGCGCCCAGACCACCAGCGTCGACAGCAGGAAAACCGCAAGCACCTGCGGAAAGATGCGGACGATGATGGAGCCGCGCACGATGAGGAAAAGCTGCAGCAGGTTCGGTTTTGGACGAACGATCATGGTGGAAACTCGAAATGCCTGTGGCGGGTGGGGCGCGTGAAAATGCCCGACCCTATCTACATGCTGGCTACGCGGCCTTGTCCACCCTTTTCTGCGTGGTTGCGCACGGCGGCTGGCAGCGCTACGCGTCTATCGCAGGCATCGTCAATAGATGATCCGACCGTGCGGGGTGGAAGGAAATGTCGCGTGTCACGTTCACAACGGCTTCTTGATCTGTTGCAGATTCTTCGTTCCCACCGCATGCCGGTGAGTGGTGCAGCCCTTGCCGCGAAGACCGGCGTCAGCCTGCGCACGCTCTACCGTGATATAGCAACGCTTCAGGCGCAGGGCGCCGATATCGAGGGCGAAGCGGGCGTGGGTTATGTGCTGCGTCCCGGTTTCCTGCTGCCGCCGTTGATGTTTTCCCAGCACGAAATCGAGGCGCTGGTGCTCGGCTCGCGCTGGGTGGCGGGCCGCGCCGATGCCGGACTGGCGGAGGCTGCGCGCGCCGCACTCGTCAAGATCGGCGCCGTTCTGCCCGAAGCCCTGCGGGAGGAACTCGATCACTCCACCCTGCTTGTCGGTCCGGGGCAGGGGCTTGCGGCCATCCATGTCGATCTGGCGGCCATTCGCGATACGATTCGCAGGGAAAGCAGGGTCGTCATCACCTATCGCGACGAAAAGGGAGACGTGACGGAGCGGGTTATCTGGCCTTTCGCACTCGCTTTTTTCGATCTGGTGCGGGTGGTGCTGGGCTGGTGCGAGACACGCCAGGACTACCGCAGTTTCCGGGCTGACCGCATCGAAAGCTTTCGTCCCCTCGACGGCCGTTATCCGCGCCGCCGCCAGGTGCTGCTGAAAGAATGGCGCGAACGGGAAAAACAGCGGCGGCGGCAACATGCTGACAAAAACTGACAGCATCGGGGTCTAGAAACCGTTCATCCGCAACACAGGAGAACAACCATGACCCACCCCGATTTCACCATTCTTTACGTCGATAATCCGCCGGCCAGCACCGAGTTCTACAAGGCCCTGCTGGGCGTCGATCCCGTCGAAGCCTCCCCGACATTTTCCCTCTTCGTCCTTGCCAACGGCATGAAGCTCGGCCTCTGGTCGCGGCACACGGTGGAACCGAAGGCATCCGTTACGGGCGGCGGCGTCGAACTCGCCTTCCGCGTCGAAAACGACCTTCAGGTGGAAGAGACTTTCGCGAGCTGGAAGGCAAGAGGCGTCGCCATGCTGCAGCAGCCAGCGAAAATGGAGTTCGGTTATACCTTCACGGCCGCCGACCCGGACAGCCATCGCCTCCGGGTCTATGCCTTCGCGAGCTGATGACAAGCGGCTTGGCCGGTTGGTCAAACAAAGCCATCCTCGTCCACGCACGCGGTATTCCGCACGCTCCTGCTCCGCACTCTCCTCATCCCTGTGCTTGTCACAGGAATCCAGTCGACGCGCGTCTGCGCGGAGGGGAGAGCCCTGTCAGCCCAAGGACTTGGGCTGGCTGGATTCCTGGGACAGGCACAGGAATGAGGGCGGTGGGGAGGCGTCCGCGTGTGAAAATCGCACGTCGCATCTGATGCCCTACGTCTTGACCGCCACGACAAAAAGGCGGGGAAACCGCAGAAGCAACCGACCATCCGCCATCGGCGGATAGGCCTCCCTGATACGCCGCGTATAGTCGGCGAGAAAGGCTTCGCGGTTCTCCTCGCCGGCGGCGGCGAGATAGGGGCGCAGCCCCGTGCCCTTCACCCATTCGACAATGCTATCCGCATCTTTCATCGGGTGATTATAGATCGTGTGCCACACATCCACCCGCACGGATTTCGGTGAAAGCGCGTTGAAATAATCCGAAGGTGCGGGCAGGGGTTTGCGCCGCAACCGGCCATCGGAAAAAGTCTGCTTCCATGGGCCTTCGTCACCTGTCTCATGCATCGCGATATGCGTCGGCTCCTGCAGATTGTCAGGCATCTGCACGGCCAGAACGCCGCCGCTTTCCAGCTGGTCCATCAGTTGCGAAAGAATGGCGAGATGATCCGGCACCCACTGGAAAACGGCATTGGCGTAAAGCAGGTCCGCCTTCTGCGCCGGTTTCCAATGCGCGAGGTCGGCCTTGCCGAAGCGGGTGGTCGGCAGCCGGTCTGCTGCCTTCGCCAGCATATCATCATCGCTATCAATACCGGTGATGACATTGACGCCGTAACGGTCGGTCAGAAGCTCGGTGGAATTGCCGGGACCGCAACCGAGGTCATAGCCGTTCAGCACCCGCTCCAGCGGCACCTGGGCCAGGAGATCCCGCGCCGGGCGCGTCCGCTCGTCTTCGAATTTCAGATATTGCTGTGCGGACCATGCCATGATTTTTCTCCTGCGGACTGCCGTCAGATCGTCAGCATCGCATGGGCGAAATCGCCCCGCCATCATTCAATCGATGAATTATTGTGATGAATCTATTCACCAACCTTTTGTTTCGCCTCATAAAACATCCTGCCGGGGCCGCTGCTTTGTTATTTTCCATCAAAATCAGAAATCGCGGCAATTAAAACTTGACCTCATTGAGGGAGAGGCATTCACTCCGGCCGATTTCCCGCACATGCCAGGTTGCGCGCGCACAGCGTTCCTCATCCGGCAATGCATCAGAACAAAAAGACGGAGCGTTTTTACCGAACGGAAACGCTCGAGACAGGAGACCATCATGAGCGTCGATACCGCACCCCGATCAACCACCTGGACCTATGTTGACGGTCAATGGCTGCCTGGCAATCCGCCGCTCATCGGGCCAACCTCGCATGCCATGTGGCTGGCCTCTACGGTATTCGATGGTGCACGCTGGTTCGATGGCGTCGCGCCTGATCTTGATCTGCACTGCCAGCGCGTCAATCGCTCTGCCGTCAACATGGGCATGAAGCCGACCATGACCGCCGAGGAAATCGAGGCCCTGGCGCTCGAGGGCGTCAAGAAATTTGATGGCAAGATGGCGATCTACATCAAGCCGATGTACTGGGCCGAACACGGCATGCCCGGCAGCGTCGTTGCACCGGATGCCAGTTCCACCCGGTTTGCGCTCTGCCTTTTCGAAGCGCCGATGGACGCCGGCAAGCCGCTGACGCTCACCGTCTCGCCGCTGCGCCGCCCCTCGCCGGAAACGGCAATGACGGACGCGAAGGCAGGCAGCCTTTATCCGAATAGCGGCCGCGCGATTCTGGAAGCGCGCTCACGCGGTTTCGACAACGCCCTGATGCGGGACATGAACGGCAATGTCGCGGAGTCAGCCTCCGCCAACATCTTCATGGTCAAGGACGGCGTCGTTCTCACGCCGGTCCCGAACCGTACCTTCCTTGCCGGCATCACCCGTTCACGCGTGATCGGTCTTCTGCGCCAGGCCGGTTTTGACGTGCGGGAAGCGACGCTTTCGGTTGAGGATTTCCGTGAGGCCGACGAAATCTTCTGCTCCGGCAACTATTCCAAGGTTTCGCCTGTCGTGAAGCTCGACGACCGCGAGCTGCAGGCCGGCCCGGTCGCCCGCAAGGCGCTTGATCTTTATATGGAATGGGCACGTCTCGGCGCAGACGTCTGAATTCTGCATCTATTCGCGTGAAACGGCCATGACAGACATTCGGTCGGTCATGGCCATTTTTTTGCGATGCAAAAAAACCCTGAAAACAGGGGGTAATTTAATCCAATTTTAGAAAACAGAATTGTAACTTGCGACATCTTCACTTCCGGGCAGCGGGGGCCGCCAGATGTCTTTCAGCATTCGAAATGTACTTGTAGGTTTTTTTCTCACCATCAGCCTTGCACTTGCCGGTCTGGTCGGCAACGAAGCCTGGCGCTCGGTCAATCGCGCCAGCGCCTTTTCTGAGGTTGCGCAGCTTGTCGCGCTCGACAAGCTTCTCTTCAACGCGCTTCTGAATTTCCGCAGTGAGCGCGGCGACAGCGCCACCGCGCTCACTGTCGATCCTTCGAAATCGGCGGGCAGCGTCGCCAGCGTGCAGGCGGCGCGTCAGAAGGTGGATGCCGCCATGACGGCCTTTATCGCGCAGTCTCCGTCGATTGCAGATGCGAAGCTCCAGGGGCCGCTCAAGCGCGTGAGCGATGTCTACGCACAGTTCGTCGACCTGCGAAAGAAGGTGGACGCCAATATTTCCCAGCCGCTTGATCGGCGCGAAAACGGCCTCGACAAGACCGTGATGACGCTGGGCGCCGATTTCCTTGCGTCTCTCGAAGCCGGCTCGACTGCGTTGGAAGGCGCCGTCCGTTCGCTGGATCAGGGCCAGACAGGCCTCATTCAGCTGCGATCCTACGGCTGGTCCGCCCGCGCGCTTGGTGGCAGCGCCACCGTTGTCCTCAACGCTGCTGTGGCGCAGAACCGTCCTCTTACCGCCCAGGAAATGCAGCAGCTCGGCGCCTTCGATGCCGGCGCGGCTTTCGCGTGGAAAGCAACGGGCGATCTCGTGGCGCATGAATCGGCGCCGCAATCGCTCAAGGACATCTACGCCACTGCGGACAAGACTTATTTCAAGGGCGATTTCAACGCCCAGCGAACCAAGCTCATCGAAGACCTGAACAATGGCCGCACGCCGTCCTTTACCATGGATAGCTGGCGCACCACCGTCACGGAAAATCTCGGCACGACTGCCAAGATCGCTTCTGCCGCCATGGACGTGCTGGATGCCAACGCCGAGAAGGCGAAACAGGAAGCCTTCACCGATGCGGTGATCTTTCTCGCGGTCTTCGTGGTCACGCTTGCCCTCTGCATTGTCTCGCTCGCCGTCATCGTCGGCCGCGTCACCCGGCCGATCAGCCGGCTGACCAATGCCATGATGGCACTGTCGGGCGGCAATCTAGCAATCGATATCGCTGGCGCAAAACGCGGTGACGAGATCGGCGAGATGGCCCGGGCCGTGGAAGTTTTCCGTGAGGCCGCCATCCGCAATCGGCAGCTGGAGGCGGATGCCGTCGCAAACCGGGAACAGGCCGAACGCGACCGCATCGAGCTGCAGCAGCGTGCCGAGGCCGAAGCCGAAGCACGGCTCAACCAGGCGACGGGTTCGCTGGCAGGCAGCCTGCGCCGCCTCGCCTCGGGCGATATGCTCTGCGAGATCGCCACGCCATTCGCGCCGCAATTCGAGGCGCTACGGCACGATTTCAACAGCTCCGTGCACCAGCTTCGCGAAGCGCTGACCAGCGTCGGCCAGTCCGTGCAGACGGTGAATGGCGGCGCACACGAGGTGTCGTCGGCATCCGACGATCTTTCCCGCCGCACCGAACAGCAGGCCGCCTCCCTGGAAGAGACAGCCGCCGCGCTGGAAGAAATCACCGCCAACGTGTCCGCCACGTCCAAACGCGCCGGCGAAGCGCGCGACACGGTACGGGAAGCGCGGACGAAGGCCGATCTTTCCGGCAAGGTGGTGCGCGATGCCGTTGCCGCCATGGAACGCATCGAACATTCCTCGCGTCAGATCGGTCAGATCATCGGCGTGATCGATGAGATCGCCTTCCAGACCAACCTTCTGGCGCTGAATGCCGGCGTTGAAGCGGCGAGGGCGGGCGATGCCGGCAAGGGCTTTGCCGTCGTTGCACAGGAGGTGCGCGAACTGGCGCAGCGCTCCGCCAATGCGGCCAAGGAAATCAAGCAGCTCATCAATACGTCAGCCGTCGCGGTGGGCGAAGGCGTGAAGCTGGTGGCCGATACCGGCGTCGGGCTTTCCGAGATCGAGCAGCTGGTGCTTTCCGTCAACAGCCACATGGACGCCATCGCGACCGCAGCACAGGAACAGTCTGCCGGCCTTTCCGAGGTCAACACCGCCGTCAACCACATGGATCAGGCCACGCAGCAGAATGCTGCCATGGTCGAGGAAATGAATGCGGCCGGTGCGGGGCTCGCACAGGAATGCGCCAACCTCCAGGCGCTGCTGGCGCAGTTCCAGCTCGGCCACCAGACCTCGGCCCTGCGGGAGACGGCGCGGCAGATGCAGCGCGCTGCAAGCCCGGCCCCTGCGCCGGTCACCTCCGCCCCGAAAGCCCGCCCGATCGTTGCACGCGGCAATGCGGCACTGGCCGTGAAGGGTGACGACTGGACGGAGTTCTGAGAACGAAACTCGTGGACTGAATGTGTGGGTGGAGGCTTGGTTATGGGCTCCGTCACCCCGGACTGGATCCGGGGTCCAGCGCGATCAAGTCCTTGATCGCGAAAAACTCTCTTCACGGCGCAGACGCGCCGTGGCTGGATGCCGGATCCAGTCCGGCATGACGGATGAAAGAGTACGGTTCCATGTCGTCAACAGGTCGAAGCCGGCCCTCGCAACCGGCGCGGACTTCACCTTTTCCGCACATCCGGCAGTGCTGCGGCAAGCGCCCGCAGCGGCGCAGTCATGTGTTTGTCGCGCCGCATCGCGAGAGCGATCCGGCGTTCGAGCGGCGGATTGAGTGAGCGCCATTGCAGCCCCGATGGAGTGGCGTCCTGTTCCACTGCCATGCGTGGAACGATGGCAAGGCCAAGCCCGGCGCCTGCAAGTTTCTTGATGGCTTCCACGCTGCCGAGTTCCATCGTCGGCTGCACGGCACGACCGCTTGCAGCGAACCATTGATCCACCAGCCTGCGCGTATTGCCGCCCTCGTAGAGCAACAGCGGCTTGGTCGAGAGCACATCTGCGGTGAGCAGCCCTGTGTCCGCGATCATATCTTTCGGGAAGACGGCGACCATCTCATCGAAATGGATATCGCTGATATCGAGGCTGCGGCCGCTGGCGGGCAGGGCCACCACGGCGGCGTCGATCGTGTTGGCCTCCAGAAGCCGCAGGATATCGTGGGTATTGCCCGTCTGCACCACGATCTCGATGCCAGGCATGGCTGCGCGAATCCGCCCCAGAACCGGCGGCAGGAGATAGATGCAGGCGGTGGCGCCCGTGCCGATGCGCAGGCGTCCCGTCACCCCGCTGCGATGCGGCGCGACCGTATCGATGGCGTGCGCCACCTCTTCTGCAATCCGCCTTGCATGAATGAGGAAGTCGCGGCCCGCCGCCGTCGGCTGGGCGCGCCTGCCCACCCTCTCGATCAGCCGCACACCCAGCTGTTTTTCAAGCAGCCTTATGTGCAGGCTGATGGCCGGCTGCGTCACTCCGGCCTTGTCGGCGGCGGCGGAAAAGCTGGCGAGATCGGCCACATCCATGAAACTTCGCACTTGCCGAAGGTCGAGATCCATCATCAAAGAAAACCTTATCGTTTGTATAAGTCAGATAATCTTTATTTTGGCTGCGCCGCAATGCACAATGACGGCGTGAATGATCCGCAGGACAAGAGAATGACCCTTTCCACCGTTTCCAGCCTTCTGATCCGCCCCTGTGAAGAGGCGGATATCCCAGCCATTACCGAAATTTACCGGGACGCCGTTTTGCATGGCCGCGCCAGCTTCGAGATCGATCCGCCAACGGCCGAAACGATGGCGGAGCGCCGCCGCCTTCTGGTGGAGGGAAATTTCCCCTATCTCGTCGCTGAGCGTGACGGCAAGGTGGCGGGATATGCCTATGCCGGGGCCTATCGCGCCCGCCCGGCCTATGGCGCGACGGTTGAGGATTCCGTTTACATCGACCCTTCGATGAAAGGCATGGGTATTGGCCGCAAGCTGCTCGACGCGCTCATCAAGGAGGCGACCGTGCGCGGCTTCCGGCAGATGATCGCCGTCATCGGCGACAGCGCAAATGCGGCTTCGGTCGGCGTACATCGCGCCGCCGGTTTCGAGCACGTCGGAACCTTCAAATCCATCGGCTGGAAACACGGTCAATGGCTGGACACGGTGCTGATGCAGCGCGCACTGGGCGAAGGCGATACCACGCCGCGTTTCTGACCCGCGTCAGGGCTTGGTGGAGCCGGGAATTTCCACCTTCAGCGTATCGCCGGCAAGTTCGCTGCCGAGTTCCACGGCCTTTGTCTTCTTGTCATAGACGCAGATATGGCTGACCGTCACATCCGCGCCCTTTGCCCTGCCGGTCAGGATGGCAAGACCGTAATTCTCGCTGCCAACGGGATCGACGACCGCCTTGGAGTCGTCGATCATGTCTCCGGCTGCGGCAAGACAGGCAGTCTGCACATCAGCCACGAATTCCTTCCACGCATCGTCCGAAGATGCGGACACAGGCAGGACAGCCGACGAGACGGCAACAAGAAGGGCGGCTGTGTGGATCATCGGGCGTATCATGGAATTTCCTTCCTGCAATCTCGATCAAAAGCGAACCGATAGGGTGGAAAACGGTACGCCAGCGATGTGAAACAAATATGGTGGCGGCCGGCGCGAGAGGAATTTTCTCTTTTGGCGGAACATTTTGATAATTCACAGGTTGCCCAAACAGAGCTTCGCTCCTATGGTCCGCTCACACGGTTTCTAGGAGCGGTAACGCGCTGCAAAAAGGAGTAAAAACCATGGCCTTCGAACTTCCCGAACTCCCCTACGACTACGACGCGCTTGCACCTTACATGTCGCGCGAGACGCTCGAGTTCCATCACGACAAGCACCACAAGGCGTATGTCGACAACGGCAACAAGCTTGCAGCTGAAGCCGGTCTTTCCGACCTGTCGCTCGAAGAAGTCGTGAAGAAGTCCTTTGGCACCAATGCCGGTCTCTTCAACAATGCGGCCCAGCACTACAACCACGTTCATTTCTGGAAGTGGATGAAGAAGGGCGGCGGCGGCAACAAGCTGCCGGGCAAGCTCGAGCAAGCAATTGCCTCCGATCTCGGCGGTTACGACAAGTTCAAGGCCGATTTCATCGCAGCCGGCACCACGCAGTTCGGCTCCGGCTGGGCGTGGCTGTCCGTCAAGAACGGCAAGCTCGAAATCTCCAAGACCCCGAACGGCGAAAACCCGCTGGTTCACGGTGCAGAACCGATCCTCGGCGTCGACGTATGGGAACACTCCTACTACATCGACTACCGCAACCTGCGTCCGAAGTACCTCGAAGCCTTCGTCGATAACCTCATCAACTGGGACTACGTCCTGGAGCGTTACGAAGCTGCTGCCAAGTAAGGCTTGCGACAAGCGTGGTTGCTGATCGAGGCAGCCACCTCTTGCGCGACGTCATCCTCGGCCTTGTGCCGAGGATCCGCGGATGTTCCCTGAAACGGGATGTCAGCAGATGCGCCGGGACAGGCCCGAGCATGGCGACGGAAAGCTTGCGGAACCACCTATTGAACACCCGGCTCTCAGGCCGGGTGTTTTGCTTTGGAGCATATTCTGCTCCTGTCACAAGCCTGTCATCCGCCGGGTTTATCGCGGCGCATCATGACTGAAAAAACAACTCCTCTCTTCTCCTTCGGCATAGTCGCCGATCCCCAATATGCCGATATCGATCCGCGTCCCGAGATGGGCCGTCATTATCGCGAAAGTCCCAAAAAGCTCGCGGAGGCGGTGGATGCCTTCAATCGCGAAGATCTGGCCTTCGTCGTGACGCTGGGCGACATCATCGATCGCGGTTTTGAAAATTTCGATGCGATTCTTGCCGTTTACGACCGGCTTCGCCACCGCTCGCTCCTGCTGCCGGGCAATCACGATTTCGCCGTCGCCGCCGAGCATTTGCCTGGCGTCCACGCCCGCCTCGGCATGGCCGCCGCCTGGCGTGATTTTACCGTCGGCGGCATTCGCTTCGCCGTGCTTGATGGCAACGACGTCAGCCTTTTCGCCCCACCGGTTGGGGATCCGCGTCGCACCCTTGCTGCCGAGCGGCTGAAGCGCCTCTCGGAAGTAGGCGCAATCAACGCGCAGGACTGGAACGCCTCGCTTGGCGACGAGCAGTTCGACTGGCTGCGGGCGGTTCTGCAAAAGGCGGATGCGGCGGGCGAAAGAGTCATCGTGCTGTGCCACTACCCTGTCTATCCGGAAAACGCTCATAACATGTGGGACGCGCCGCGCATCCTTGATCTTCTCAACGCCCATACTTGCGCCATCGCATGGTTCAACGGCCATAACCATGAGGGCAATTACGGCGTATCGGGCAATACATATTTCGTGAATTTCAAGGGCATGGTCGACACGCCCGACCAGAACACCTTCGCCATCGCCGATGTCTTTGCCGACCGAATCGCCATTCGCGGTTTCGGGCGGGAGGAGGATCGCCTCTTATGGCTGTGAGTAAGGGATGGCCGCCTGGTTGCTCTGCCAGCCGGCCATCCACAATTGCCGCAGCTTCTCGCCTTCGAGCTTGAAGAAGCTGCCGGTCGCCTGGCAGCTACGCACCCGGTCCGAGCGGAAATTGCGGATCGCCTGCCGCAGCTCGCACCAGGCGACAATATTCACGGTTTCGGAATAATAGATCACCGCGATTGGCCGAACCCGCCGCCGCGTTTCCGCGCCGGCTTCATCGCGATAGATGATTTCCAGCGTCTCCTCGTCGCGCACCGCACGCCTGATCGTCGAGAGATCAAGTCCTGCCGGTGCCGGCGCGATGCTGCCCCAGGCGTGGAGGGCATTGGCGGAAAGGGTCTTTGACAGCGGTTCGGGCAGCGACGCGGCAATCTTGTCGCTCGCCTTCTTCGCGGCCCGGCGCAATTCCATATCGCCGGTGCGGTCGACCATGGCGAGCGCCAGCACGATTGCCTCGGTTTCCTCGATGGAAAACATCAGTGGCGGCAGGTTGAAACCGGGCCGGAGAATATACCCCACGCCGCGTTCCCCTGCGATGGGCACACGCATGGTCTGAAGCGCTGCCATATCGCGATAGACCGAGCGCACTGTTATCTCCAGCATGTCGGCAATCGTCTGCGCGGTCACCGGGCGGCGCGCCAGCCGCAAAATCTGGATGATCTCGAACAGTCTTGAGGCCTTGCGCATTGCCGTCTTCCCGATGGATTTTCCCACGCAACTGACACAACGCTGTCAGTTGGCGTTCCCTATAAACGGAAAAATACATTGAGAAACATGGGTTTCTCGAATGCACCTCTATCCGGTATGAAAGATACTGACATGACTTATGCCGAAAATCTCTGGCTTTTCTTTGCTGTCCTGTTCGGCATCATAATCCTGCCGGGCATGGACATGCTCTTTGTGCTGGCAAGCGCGCTGACAGGTGGCAGGAGAACCGGCCTTTCCGCCGCCGTCGGCATGAGCGCCGGCGGCATCGTGCATTCGCTGTATGGCGCGCTGGGTGTCGGCATGCTTGCCGCATGGATGCCGTCGCTGTTCCTGCCGCTGCTTGTCGTCGGCGCGGCTTACATGGTCTGGATCGGAATCGGCCTGGTGCGCAGTGCGATTGTCGTGAACGGCGATGAGGCTGAGGCAAGCGCTTCGGTTAAAAAGGCATTCTGGCGGGCGGTGTTGACCTGCCTGTCAAACCCGAAGGCCTACCTGTTCATGATGGCCGTCTACCCACAGTTTCTCAAACCCGCCTATGGACCGATCTGGATGCAGGGGCTGGTGATGGGTGCGATGGTGGCGGTAACGCAGTTCACCGTTTATGGCGCGCTGGCGCTGACGGCGGATAGAAGCCGCGCATGGCTCGTTTCCTCTCCCGCGGCTACGATCGTCGTCGGCCGCATCGCCGGTTTCATGCTGATCGCCGCAGCACTTCTCACATTGTGGGAAGCCTTGTCTTAGGCTTCTGTTTTCACGATGGAATTCACCGCAATGTGACTTCTTTTCGCCATGTGGAAAGGGCATCCTCGCGGCGTTCCATCAAGCGTCCGGCGCCCGCCGGAATCAAGGAGAGAGTGTATGAAACTGAAAACAATCGCAGCGGCCACGCTGTTCGGCTGTCTTTGCGCCGGAGCGGTCTATGCTGCCGGCGAAGTCGAAAAACGTGAAGGCATGATGAAGCAGATCGTGTGGCTCCATGGGAGCGCTCGCCGCCATCTCCAAGGGCCAGAAGCCTTTCGACGCCGAAGCCGTCAAGGCCGCCGTGACGACCATCAGCACCAATGCCAAGGCTTTCCCCGACCAGTTCCCCGCCGGCACCGAGACCGGCAGCGCGGCAGCGCCCGCGATCTGGGAAAACTTCGATGACTTCAAGGCCAAGTCCGCCAAGCTCGGCGCAGATGCGGACAAGATTCTCGCCAATCTCCCCACCGATCAGGCGGGTGTAACCACCGCCATGCAGACGTTGGGCGCCGATTGCGGCACCTGCCACCAGACCTATCGCCTGAAGAAATAATCGAACGAGTTTGAAACGCCGCTCCCGGGCGGCGTTTTTCCGTCACGAATGACACCTGACAATGTCAGGGGAGAATGGGGAGAGGGGCATGTCTTCCATTTGGACGAAGCTTGTGGGCGGGATCGTGGTCGCGGCCGTTGCGGGCTACGGGATTTTCGCATGGGTGACCGCGCCGCAGCGCCAGGCGCCCAGCCATTGGGTGAGCCTCGGTGAGCCGGATCTCGCCAATGGCGAGACGCTGTTCTGGGCGGGCGGCTGCGCAAGCTGTCATGCCGCGCCGGATGCTAATGGTGAAGCGCTGTTGACGCTTTCAGGCGGGCAGGCACTGAAAAGCCCCTTCGGCACCTTTCATGTTCCAAATATTTCGTCTGATCCGCAGCACGGCATCGGCGGCTGGACGCTGGCGGAATTTGGCGATGCCATGACGCGTGGTGTGGGAAAGAACGGCGAACATCTCTATCCCTCCTTCCCCTATGCCTCTTATGCCCGGATGACGCAGAAGGACATCAATGACCTCTTCGGTTATCTGAAGGCCCTGCCGGCGAGCCAGAACGATGCGCCCGACCACGATCTGCCGTTCCCCTTCAACATGCGCATGGCGCTCGGCGGCTGGAAGTTCCTGTATTTCGACCCTTCGGCACCGCCGCGCGTCGAGCTGGCCAATGCCAATGCCGAACTTCTGCGTGGCCAATATCTGGTGGAAGGTCCGGGCCATTGCGGCGAATGCCACACGCCGCGCAATGCGCTCGGTGGCTTCCTGAAGGGCAAGTGGCTGGCCGGCGGCCCCAATCCGGAAGGCGAAGGCCGCATTCCGGACATTACCCCCGGCTCGCAAAGCATCGGAAGCTGGGCCGAGGCCGATATTTCGAGCTATCTCGAAACCGGCTTCACCCCGGAATTCGACAGTGTCGGCGGTTCCATGGTGAAGGTGCAGCAGAACATGGCGCATCTGACAGCCGAGGACCGCGACGCGATCGCCGCCTATCTGAAGGCGATCCCGGCGCGGTAACCCTCAGCCGTCATGCCGGACTAGATCCGGCATCCAGCCGCGGCGCGTCTGCGCCGTGAGAAGAGTCTCTTGCGATCAAGGACTTGATCGCGCTGGACCCCGGATCTAGTCCGGGGTGACGGAGGTGGAGGCGACGGCTTGCAGTTCAAAATCAGGCCCACCATTGACTCCCGTCCCCACGCGGCGGATAACAACCCTGTGATGGTTCCTTCCGGGCGTTCCGGAAGGTGAAAAGGGAACACGATAGGGAGAAATCCTCATTCGTGGCTGCCCCCGCAACTGTGAGCGGAGAGCCTGAAACGAAATGCCACTGGCAGACCCTTCGACCGAACCGGCGTTTCCGGTTGAGGCGAGGTGATGCCGGGAAGGTGTTTCAGGTTTTGACCCGTAAGCCAGGAGACCTGCCATCACGAAAATGTCCATGCCGGCGGGGTGTCCGGAAGAGCGGAATGTCAGGGTGGCAAGATCGATGCCCCCTGTGTCAGTCTCGTATCCCCGTGGTGAAGTGTATCGCAGGCGGTCGCATGGCTTTGCCGTTCGACCGCGTCCAGAGGCGCGGGGTCGCGCCGGAGAGGGGTCACCATGTCCATCCACCAGAATACGGCCAATTCAGCCGTTTCAGCAAAAACGGGCAGCTTCGCGCAATCGCTGACGGCGATCGTGCTTGGCCTGTTCGTTGTCGGTTTTGTCGGTTTCTCGCATGTGGAAGCCGTTCACAATGCCGCCCATGACACCCGT
This sequence comes from Agrobacterium sp. SORGH_AS_0440, assembly GCF_031453135.1. NCBI lineage: Bacteria > Pseudomonadati > Pseudomonadota > Alphaproteobacteria > Hyphomicrobiales > Rhizobiaceae > Agrobacterium > Agrobacterium sp. SORGH_AS_0440. The sequence continues at coordinate 833,579 of NZ_JAVIYR010000002.1, forward strand.
CATGCCAATGCCTTCCCCTGCCATTGAGGGGAATGTCATGTCGTCTTTTCGCAATATCGTCTTTACCGCCGTTCTCGTCGGCATCCTCGGCGGCTTAGCCGTTTCAGCCATGCAGGCCTTCGGCACCACGCCGCTCATCCTTCAGGCAGAGACCTATGAGGGCGCGGGCGGTGAAGCTGCCCACAGCCACGAGGCCACGGCGCCCGGTGCTGTGGCTCCCGCCCACGAGCACAATGAAGAGGCCTGGGCTCCGGCCGATGGTTTCGAACGCACTGCCTATACGGTTGCCGCCAATGTCCTGACCGCGATCGGTTATGCGCTGGTGCTGACCGGACTGATTTCGCTGCGCGGCACCAATGGCGGCTGGCGTGAGGGGCTTTTGTGGGGCGTTGCCGGATTTGCCGCCGTCATGCTCGCCCCGATGATCGGCCTGCCGCCGGAACTGCCGGGCAGCCCCGCCGCAGCACTTGAGGCACGGCAGATCTGGTGGCTCGCAACCGTTGCCGCAACAGCCGGCGGCATCGCGCTGATCGCCTTCCGTCGCGAACCCTGGTCGATCGTCCTGGCGCTGGTGCTGATCGTCGCGCCGCATGTGGTGGGTGCGCCCCTGCCGCCGGAAGGCGAACATGCACTGGCACCGCTGCCGCTGGAGCGTCAGTTCATCGTCGCCGCTACGGTTACGAGCTTCGTCTTCTGGGCTTTGCTCGGAACATTGAGCACGTTTTTCCTCAAGCGCTTCCAGTCGGCCTAAGTCATGGAGGACGCAGCGGATTGGAGTGAGGAACTCGATGCGCTGCGTTTTGCAGTTCCCGGTCACGGCGCTTGCTGCGCCGTGCATCGTCTCGCCTTCAAGGCGGTACTGGGCCCGAGCCCGGCGGATGAGGCGGCTCTTGCCTTTTTCCAACACCATCAGGCCGCCTTTGTGGCGGCGGCACTCGCCAAGATCAAACGTGCAAATTTACCCGCCGGCCGCAGCCTGCATCTGAACAGCCGCGATATTCGCCGGGCGATTGCCGGGGAGGGCGGCGATCACGCAGCACGTGTGTGCCGGGTGCTGGATCAGCGATAATCATCGCTGTTCTCACCTCCGTCATCCCGGCCCTGAGCCGAAATCCAGGCAGCCCAAGTCCTTGGGCTGAAAGAAGTCATCTCGCCGCGCAGATGCGCGTCGGCTGGATTCCGGCTCAAGGCCGGAATGACGGGGAGTAGGGGAGCGCGAACAACCGAGGCGGCTATGCCTCAGCGATGCTCCGCCGCAAAAACCTGAAGTTCGGCCTCGGCTTCCGGACCAAAGAGGCCGAGGCTTTTCAGAATTTCCACCGCGAAGCTGACTGGCGCGCTGCCGGCCGCGGTAATGATGCCGCCATCGTTGACCGCTTTCGGCTGGTCGCGGTAAAGCGTCTCGCCGCCATAGGCCGAATAGGCCCTGTGCGAAGCCAGCGAATTGCCGGTATGGGCAACGGCGTTCAGAACGCCCGTGCCTGCCAGCGCACTTGCCGCCGCGCAGATGCCGGCCACCAGTCGGTTCTTCTCGCGAAAGCGGCGCACCAGTTCGCCGAGATCGGCAGCTGTTCCCTTTTCCCAGCTCAGGCCTCCGGGAATGACGAGCGCATCGATGTCAACGGCATCGAGCGCGTCATAGGATGTATCCGGCGTCACCTTCAGCCCGCCCATGGAGGTTACCGGCCGTCCGTCCGGCGTGGCATAGACGATCTCGACACCGAGATAGCTGCGCGCCGCGGCGGCAAGCAGCGCCGGCTCCCAGTCAGCAAAATCCTGGGCGAGCGCAATGGCGATCCGTGTCATGGTCGTCTCCGTGTTTTTTAATCAGGCGATGGACTGCATATAGCGCATGCCGGTCACCGGGCGGGGCGCGAAATCCATGTTTTCGTAGAAACGATGCGCCGCCACATTGCCGGTTGTGGCGCTGACGGAAAGATAGTCGCAGCCGAGACGCTTGGCGATATCGCGGGCCCGGGAAACCAGATGCTGGCCGGTGCCATGGCCACGATGGCCGTCGCGCACGAAGAGATGATGCAGTTCGAGCCCGCGGCGGCCCTCCTGCGCCCTGTAGAGCGGCAGAAGCAGGGCGTAACCGATCAACGCGCCATCGGCCTCGGCCACGAGACCGTGCACCCAGGGCAGCGGGCCGAACAGGTCGCGCTCCAGTTTCGCCGGCGTGATCGCCGCCGCATCGCCGTGGTAGGAGGCCAACAGCGTGATCATCTCGTTGAGTTCGGGCAGATCCGTCTTGCGCGCGCCACGGATGATGACGACGGGCGGTCTTTCCAGTGTCAGGGAGCTATCTTCGGTCATTTTTCGGTCCTTTGGTCTTATCGGTGCCGTCAGGACGTTTGAAAACAACAAAGCCGCCTGACGGCGGCTTGTTGACAATATGATCTGTCGAGCCGCCCTTAGAGGAAGGCCCAAAAATACGAGCAGGAGATGGGTGCGCGTTCGTTGATCATGGAAAATGAAATGCGCCCGAATCCGCCGTCTGTCAAGCGGGTCAATTCGCAAATCGCGCAATTGCCGACAGGATTGCGTCTTCCACGCCCGCATCGCCCGTCGAATGGCCAGCGCCATCGATGGTAACAAGCTCGCTTCCCGGCCACGCCTCGGCAAGTTCGAAAGCGGTGACGGGCGGCCCCTGCAAGTCGCGCATGCCCTGAACGAGTATCCCGGGAATACCGGCGAGGTCTCCGGCGTTGCGCAGGAGCGCGCCATCATCCAGCCAGGCCGCATGGTGGAAATAATGGGCGCAGAGGCGGGCGCGGGCGAGAATATACGCGCTGTCGCGCCATTTCTCCGGAAAGGCCGAAATGCCCTCCGCGCTGATCGAGCCCGCCTCCCACAGGTGCCACTCTAAGGCGGCCTTTGCGCGCACGGCGGGATCGGGATCATTCAGAAGCCGGCGATAAGCGCCGACCGGATCTTGCCTGGACATGTCATCGGGGATCGCGGCGATGAAACGCTGCCACTGCTGCGGCAGAAACATTGCCAGCCCCTTGTACAGCCAGTCGATTTCCCTCTGCCGGGTGGTGGTGACGCCGGCCAGAACCATGCCGCGAACATGGTCTGCATGGCGCTGTGCGTAAGCTAGGGCCAGCGTGGAACCCCATGAACTGCCGTAGATCAGCCAGTCTTCCACCGCGAGGGCACAGCGAATGGCCTCCATGTCATCGATCAGATGATGCGTGGTGTTATGCTCAAGACTATCAGCGGCGTTTGGCGTGCTTTGACCGCAGCCGCGCTGGTCGAACTGGACGATGCGGAAAATGGCAGGATCGAAATAGCGTCGCGCTGTCGATGACAATCCTGAACCAGGCCCTCCATGCAGCAGGATTGCAGGTCGCCCCGCCGGATTGCCGGCAATCGTCACGTGCAGCCGATGGCCCTCGGAAACATCAAGGAAAATCGTGTCTGATGGCGTGATTTCAGGAAAGAGCTCGGCCATCTGACGTCCTTTTTTCAGGCGGGCAAGAGGCGATTACCGGGTGCACGTGACATTCGAATGTCAGCCTCTTCTCGGCTCAATGCTCCCCCTCGCACATGCCATGATCGGAAAGCGCGCGGATGACATAACAATCCTCGATGGAATGGCCGTGGCAATGGGAGACGATCCGCTCCAGTTCGTGTTCCAGCTTCTTCAGGCTGGCGATTTTTTCCCGCACATCGGCAAGATGTTCGGCGGCGATGCGGTCTGCACCCTCGCACGGCATTTCCCGGTGCTGGCTGAGCGCGATCAACTCGCGAATGGCGTCTATGTTCAGGCCGAGATCGCGCGCGTGGCGGATGAAGGCCAGCCGTTCGAGATCGGATTTTTCGTAGCGGCGTTGGTTGCCCTCCGAACGATCCGCCTCGCGGATGAGGCCCATCTGCTCGTAATAGCGGATCGTCGGCACCTTGACGCCGGTGCGTTTGGACAGTTCACCGATGGACAGCATGGCTTTCTCCATATCTCCAGTCTCTAGAGATATGGCTTTTCGGCCCGTCGTTCAATGGGGTCAGGCGGCGTCCTCCACGCCGAGTGCCTGGGCAAGCGCCTTCAGAACCTGCGATTCGAGGCTTGCCATATCGGGCTGTGTGGAGGCGGCCACATCAGCGTTGACGCCGGTTGCGGCGGAGGCGCCGCTATCCATGTTCCAGAGGGCCGCAGCAAGGCTCGCGGAAGCGCTGGCGAGCGGAGCCACGGACGTGGCGACATTGCCGGCCACCGAAATGGCGCGATGGGCCGCCCGCGTCAGCTCCTGCAAAGCCTCGGTGGTGGACTGTGTCTCCCTGCTCCGCGCCGGCTCGATGCTCCGGGCAGGAGAGGTGAAATTGATGCTGCTGGTTGCTGCAATAGTCGTCATGACTGAGTCCCCTAAGTTCTGATGGGTGTTTTTTAATGCCTGAAACATTCGCGAGGATTGCGTCTCACACGACTTGCGCAAAAAACATGGGAAATATACTATACCCCCCTATAGTATATGAGGTCGGCCATGTCCCATACCATCCGCAACAAGGAAAAGCTTCTCGCCCGCATCCGCCGCCTGAAAGGGCAGATGGAAGCGGTCGAACGTGCGCTCGATGATGCCAAGCACTGCGGCGAGGTGCTGCAGCTGCTCGCTTCGGTACGCGGCGCGCTTTCGGGCCTGACGGGGGAGGTAATGCAGGAGCATCTGCACGAGCACGTGGTGCATGCCGAAAATGAAGACGAACGGGCGCGGGCGGCGGAAGAGCTGGCCCAGGTGCTGAAGACCTACATCCGGTAAAACCGACAGGATTAAGCGACATGACGACGACATCCGAATACCGCGCAGCAGCCGGTCACGACCATGTTTTCCTTGGCCAGAACCACGAGCGTAATGAAAGGCGCGTCTGGATGGTCATCGCGCTGACCGCGGCGATGATGGTGGCGGAAATCGTCGCCGGTCACTGGTACGGCTCCATGGCGCTAACGGCGGATGGCTGGCACATGTCCACCCATGCGGGCGCGATGCTGATTTCGGCACTCGCTTATCTCTATGCCCGCCGCGAGGCCCGCAACCCACGCTTCACCTTCGGCACCGGCAAGTTCGGCGATCTCGCGGGTTTTGCCAGCGCCATCGTGCTGGCGGTGGTGGCGTTGCTGATTGCCGTGGAAAGCGGGATGCGCCTCGTCAGTCCCGTCGAGATCGATTTCAACCAGGCCATCCTCGTCGCCATCATCGGCCTTGCCGTCAATCTTCTCAGCGCCGTGCTTTTGAAGGATGACCATCACCACGATCATGGCCACGGCCACGGCCACGGTCATGCCCACGGCTCACATGCCCACCATGGGCACGGCAGCCGCGCCCACCATGATCACGGGTCCCATGCCGGGCACCATGCCGGGCACGGCGCAAAGGGCGGCCGGGACAATAATCTGCGCGCTGCCTATCTGCATGTGCTGGCGGATGCGCTGACCTCGGTTCTGGCAATCGTCGCGCTGCTGCTCGGCAAGTGGAACGGCTGGTCGTTCCTTGATCCGTTGATGGGTATCGTTGGCGGTCTGGTGATTGCCCGCTGGTCATGGGGCCTGATCCGCTCCACGGCGACAACCCTGCTTGACGCGCTGCCGCCGGCTGAGGATCTGCCGCAGGAAATCCGTGAAAGCGTGGAGACGGAAGAGGATCGCATTACGGATCTGCATGTATGGCAGGTGGGGCCGGGGCATCACGCCGCCATCGTGGCGATCCTTTCGCAGGCGCCCAAAGCACCGGCATTTTATAAGCAGAAACTTGCCGCCATACATGAACTCTCGCATGTGACGGTGGAAGTCAGCCCGGCAAGAGGCTGATTGGAATCGCCTATTCGGTATATTCCGAATAGGCGCTGCGTACCCATTCAGCCTGCGCTTCCGCCTTGTCCTCGGGGGAGGCGGTGGCCGCATCCTGATAGGCCGGCGCGCTGCCGTTGCCGACGGCCCATAGAACATTGGCCAGCGACTGGGAAAGAATGGTGCTGGAAACGGTGGGGTTGCCGGGGCCGCGATTTACCGCCTGCTCCTCCGGCGCGCTTTGGGCGCTGCCAGCTTTTTCGATGTCGCGGATGCGACCCTGATAGTTATATCCGCCAATATTGCTTTCGATCTGCATGTCGGTGATTCCGCGTTCAAAAGTTAACGAATGGTTAACGGCGGCGACTTGTCCGAAACTTGCGCTTGCTGCGCTGCAGCGACTGTCGAGGGTTGACAGCCGGCGAAGTAGTGCTTCGTTTTGGCATAGTGAAGACGGGGCAGGAGGCAATTGCCAGCTTTGTCCCCTCGCGGCATTGCAGTCCAGTTTAAATTTCTGGCGCCGTGAATACCTCACTCCCGTCATTCCGGCCTTGAGCCGGAATCCAGCCGACGCGCGTCTGCGCGGCGAGAGAGTCCTTTCAGCCCAAGGACTTGGGCTGGCTGGATACCGGCTCAAGGCCGGTATGACGGAAAGAGGAAATCTCGCGGACGCGGCCAATCCGTCCGGTGCCGGATTACGCCGTTTCCTTCTCCACCGACATAACCGTTTCCTGGAGCTTTTCCGGCTCCTCCGCCTTCACCTCCGCCTCAACCTCCTGCGGTGCGGGCGTCACCATCGCAGCCACCAGTGTGTCGAGCCCGATGCTGCCGACCGGCTTGCCGTCCTCGTCCACCACATGGGCCTGCGTCTCGTTGGCTTCCGACATGTCGCGGGCGATGGTTTCGAGCGTTGCGGTCTCGGGGACCGGCATACCCTCGGGCTTGCTCTCCAGCGGCTCCATGACAGTGTTTGCCTGCAACACGCGGCCACGATTGACATCGCGCACGAAGTCGGTGACGTAACCATCGGCCGGCGAAAGGATGATGCTCTGGCCGTCGCCCTGTTGCACCACTTCGCCGTCTTTCAGGATGGCGATATGGTCGCCCAGCCGCAAAGCCTCGTCGAGATCATGGGTGATGAACACAACGGTCTTCTTCAGCTCCTGTTGCAGATCGAGCAGCATGGTCTGCATATCCACACGGATGAGCGGATCGAGCGCCGAATAGGCCTCGTCCATCAGGAGAATATCGGCGTCATTGGCAAGCGCCCGGGCAAGGCCCACACGCTGCTGCATGCCGCCGGAAAGCTGGTTCGGATAATAATCCTCGTAACCGGCAAGGCCGACACGCTCCAGCCAGTAACGGCCCTTTTCCTCGCTTTGCTTGCGCGGTACGCCCTGGATATCGAGGCCGTAGACGCTGTTTTCGAGTACCGTGCGATGCGGCAGAAGGCCGAATTTCTGGAACACCATCGCCGTCTTGTGGCGGCGGAATTGCCTGAGCGCCGAGGCGCTCATGCCGCAGATATCCTCGCCGTCATAAAGAACTTCGCCGGCGGTCGGGTCGATCAGCCGGTTGATGTGGCGGATCAGTGTCGATTTGCCGGAGCCTGACAGCCCCATGACGACGGTGATCTTGCCGCCCGGCATGGTGATGTTGATGTTGTTGAGGCCGAGAACGTGGTTGTGCCGGTCGTTCAGCTCGACCTTGTCCATGCCCTTACGCACCGCTTCGAGGTACTTCTCGGGATGCTTGCCGAAGATCTTGTAAAGATTCCTGATTTCGATGCTTTTAGCCATGGGAGACCTCGCGGTATTTCTGCAGGCGTTTGCCGAAAGCCTGGCTCGCCCGGTCGAACATGATGGCGATGGCGACCAGAGCGAAACCGTTCAGGAAGCCCACCGTGAAGAACTGGTTGTTGATGGCCTGCAGCACATTCTTGCCAAGCCCGCCGACACCGACCATGGAGGCAACGACGACCATGGCGAGCGCCATCATGATGGTCTGGTTGATGCCGGTCATGATGGTCGGCAGCGCCAGCGGCAGCTGCACGTTGAACAGCTTCTGACCGTTGGAGGAGCCGAAGGCGTCTGCCGCTTCCAGCACTTCGCGATCAACGAGGCGGATGCCGAGGCTGGTCAGGCGAATGACGGGTGGAATGGCATAGATCACCACTGCTATCAGGCCCGGAACCTTGCCGATGCCGAAAATCACCACCACGGGGATGAGATAAACGAAACTTGGCAGGGTCTGCATCACGTCGAGCACGGGATTGATGAGACGTTGCAGGCGTTCGGAACGACCCATCAGAATGCCGAGCGGCAGGCCGATGACGATGGCGATCAGGGTAGCGATGGCGACGATGGAGAGCGTCGTCATGGCATCGCGCCAGAGGCCGACCGCGCCGATCATCAGCAGGGAAATGGCGGTGCCGCCTGTGATCTTGAAGCTGCGTCCGGCCAGATGCACGATGGCGAGAATGACCAGCATGGTAATGATCCACGGCGTCTGGATGAACAGACGCTCCGAGGAATTGAGGAAAAGCTGCAGCGGGTGAACGACGACGTCGATCGCATCGCCGTAATTGCGCACGATATCGCGAAACCCGTCATCGATGGTTTTGCGAGCCACGCGCATGGTGGAGTTGTCGATTGCCGGGAACTTGCAGAGCAGGTCCGGCAGGTAGGTGCAGAGGGCCATTATTGTTGTTTTCCCTTTGGGTTGTTGGGGAATGGTGCGGCGGAGGTTGGTGCGTGCGGGCACCCCCCTCTGTCCTGCCGGACATCTCCCCCTCAAGGGGGAGATCGGCAGGGCGCACCCTTTCCAAAATCTCAACGTAAGCGATGGGCGAGACCCCCGCCGCAGGTCGATCTCCCCCGGGGAGATGCCCGGCAGGGCAGAGGGGGGTAAGCGGCTTGCGCCAACCCCGCCTCCCGTCACATCGAAGCCTTGATCTTCTCAGCCACCTCGGGCGAAACCCACTTCGTCCAGAGTTCCTCATGGTTCTCGAGGAAATACTCGGCCCCATCTTCATTGGTGCCCTGATTTTCATCCATCCACGCCAGAACCTTGGCGACGGTGTCGTTGTCCCACTGCCGCTTGCGGATGTAGTCGATGGAAGGGCCCGCCTTTTCGGCGAAATCCTTGGTCACGACGGTGAAGACCTCCGCCACCGGATAGGCATTCGGCTTGGGATCGGCGCAGTCCGCCTTGGCGATGCAATTGTCGTAAGCCGCCCGGTCAAGCGGAACGCCATCGTCCAGCTTCACCATATCGTATTTGCCGAGAATGGCCGTCGGAGCCCAATAATAGCCGAGCCAGCCCTGCTTCTTTTCGTAGGCATTGGAAATAGAGCCATCCAGACCGGCCGCGGAGCCGGTATCGATCAATGCAAAGCCCTTCTCATCAGCCTTGCGGGCCTTGAACAGGTTGGCGGTGGTTGGCTGGCAACCCCAGCCCGGCGGGCAGCCGAACACGGCGCCCTTGCTGGCGTCTTCAGGCGCGGGAAACAGTTCAGGATGCTTCAGCGCATCCTCGACGGTCTTGATGTCTGGATGTTCGTCGGCGAGATATTTCGGAATCCACCAGCCTTCAACGCCGCCTTCGCTCAGGATTTTGACTTCCTGAATGAGATTGCCGCTCTTGACGGCTTCCTCGTAGGGGGTGCCAAGTGTGTTCACCCACATTTCGGGCGCCATATCCGGCTGGCCCTTTTCATTCATGGAGGTGAAAGTGGGGGTGGTGTCGCCGCTGACGACATTGACCGTGCAGTCATAGCCGTTTTCCATGATGAACTTGTCGACGTAGGCCGCGACACCGGCGGATGCCCAGTTCATTTCGGCGATGGTGATGCTGCCACAGCTGTCTGCGGCATTGGCGGAAGATGCTGCACCGGCAGCGATGGTAAAGCCCGTTACGAGAATGGTCGAGGCCAGGAGTTTCTTCATGAGGAGACCTCCAAGTCTGATGCAGTGTTTTCATTTGGCAAAGCGGGAGCACTGCAAAGCCCGGATTGCCAAGGGCGAACTGACATGGCGCGTGGAGATGCCGAAAATCCGGCGAGAGAATATCCGCAGAACAAGCCGCGAGATTGCCGCGGAAACTGCGGCGAAAAGGCGCATGAATATGTCAACGCCGTGCATAATACGGCCAAAAAGTGATATTGCAACGCGGCAATGCGCAGGGCAGCCATGCAGGTGATCTATGGAGCGATTTTCCTGTTCGGGTAATACATGGCGTGTATTTTATTATTCAGTAGAAAATATCGACTATACAGTAGATCGAAATAAAAATTCCCAATAATTTCAAGTTTTGTTTAAATAAGAAATTTTTGCCGCAATTTGTGAAAAAAATAATCTGAAATCTTTTTTCGAGAGGTATTTTTGTGCGAAACGATACGGGCGGCAGCCTACGCCGCCCGCATCGGGCATCAGACGGCGTCCTTGCCGGCTACCTTCAGCGCGAAGGCGTATTCGAAGGCTATTTCCTCCAGCCGCTGGAAGCGGCCCGACTTGCCACCATGGCCGGCCGCCATGTTGGTCTTGAGCAGGATCGGCGCTTCACCCGTGGTCTTTTCGCGCAGCTTCGCCACCCATTTGGTCGGCTCCCAATAGGTCACACGCGGATCGGTGAGGCCGGAAAGCGCCAGAATCGGCGGGTAAGGCTTCGCACCGACATTGTCATAGGGGCTGTAGGCGGCGATCCAGCCATATTCCTCTGCCGATTCCAGCGGATTGCCCCATTCCGGCCATTCCGGCGGCGTCAGCGGCAGCGTGTCGTCCAGCATCGTTGTCAGCACGTCCACGAAGGGAACGGCGGCGATGATGCCGGCAAACTTCTCCGGCGCCATATTGGCGACGGCGCCCATCAACATGCCGCCGGCAGAACCACCCTCGGCGATGATGCGCTCGTAAGACGTGAAACCTTCCTGCACCAGATGATCGGCAGCGGCAATGAAGTCTCTGAACGTGTTCTGCTTGTGCTCCATCTTGCCGGTTTCGTACCACTCGAAACCCTTGTCCTTGCCGCCGCGAATATGGGCGATGGCATAGATGAAACCACGGTCCGCCAGAGACAGCGTCGTGGTGGAGAAGGAAGCGGGAATGGTGATGCCGTAAGCGCCGTAGCCATAAAGCAGGCAGGGGGCGGAACCGTCGAGCGCCACGTCCTTGCGGTAAAGCAGAGAGACCGGCACCAGCTCACCATCATGCGCAGGGGCCATGATGCGGCGGGTGATGTAATCATCAGGATTGTGGCCCGAGGGCACTTCCTGCGTCTTCAGAAGCGTGCGTTCGCGCGTCACCATGTCGTAATCAAACAGCTGGCTCGGCGTCGTCATCGAGGAATAGGAGAAACGGATGACGTCGGTGTCATATTCCGCCGCGCCATGCAGGCCCAGCGAATAGGCCTCTTCGGCAAAGGCGATGGAATGTTCCTCGCCGGTGCGGCGGTCGCGGATGACGATGCGCGGCAGGCCGTCACGGCGCTCCAGCCAGATCAGATGGCGGGCATAGGCATCGACGGAGAGGATCAGCCGGCCCGGCTCATGCGGCACCACCTCTTTCCAGTTTTCCTTGCCGGGCGCCGTGACCGGGGCTTCCACAATGCGGAAATCCTTGGCATCGCCGTCATTGGTGAGGATGAAGAAGACATCGCCGCCTTCGCACATCGAATATTCGATGCCCTCTTCGCGTTCCGCCACGATAGCCGGTTCCGCGGTCAGGTCTTTCGTGGAGAGAATGCGATATTCGCTGGTCTCATGATCGTGAATGTCGATGAAGATGAAATCATCGAGAACGGACGCACCGACACCCATGAAGAAACCGGGATCCTTCTCCTCATAGACCAGCCGGTCGGCCGATTGCGGCTCACCGATAATATGGTGGAAGACCTTGGAAGGGCGGTGGTTCTCGTCCTGCAGCGTATAGAAGAAGCTCTTGCCATCGGGCGCCCATGCGCCGCCGCCGCCGGTGTTTTCGACGATATCGGCAAGGTCCTCGCCGGTTTCGAGGTTACGGATGCGCAGGGTGAAATATTCCGAGCCCTTGTCGTCATAACCCCAGATGCCGTGTGTGTGATCGGAAGACTGGTCGAGACCGGCAAGACGGAAATAATCCTTGCCCTCGGCTTCTTTGTCGCCGTTCAAAAGCACCTGTTTCTCACCGCCGCCGCGCGGGGTGCGGAAATAATGCGGCTGCTCGCCGCCGGTCACGAAAAGCGTGCCATAGGCATAAGGCCCGTCATTGACCGGCACGGAGGAATCATCCTGCTTGATGCGGCCCTTCATCTCCTCGAAAAGCTTCTCCTGAAGCGCCTTGGTGTTGCCCATAGCCGCTTCCATATAGGCGTTTTCCGCCTCCAGATGGGCGCGGATGGCCGGGTCGAGAATGGAGGTGTCCTTGAACATGGCCTGCCAGTTATCGGCCCGGAACCACGCATAATCGTCGGTGCGGGTAATGCCGTGATGCGTATCCTGAACGGGCCGTTTTTCGGCGGTCGGGGCGGCGGGCAGGTTCTTGAAAATCGGCAATGGAAACTCGCTTTCCTGTAAAAATTCTTGAGCGGCACCAAGATGTAGAGCGGGGCTTGCGGCCGATCAAGTTTCAAATCTCCACAGGCGGAATGGCGTTCGGGCACAATTTCGTCAGCTTTCGATCACATTTTGGCAATATCCGGCAAATCAGCGATGATGCGTGCCACCCGCTGGCAGGCCATCCATCGTCAAGAACAAACGAAAAAACTGACAGGACCCCATGCGAAAGCTTCTTCCCGCTGCCCTTTCTGCCTTTTTCCTTGGCTTGCAGACCCTTACCCCCGCTTTTGCGATTGATGCCAGCGTCATGCGGCAGTTGAACGCGCTTGCTCCCGAGGAGCGTCTGGAGCAGCGTTGCGACATTGAGGCGATGGAGCGGATAGCAACCGAGCAGAAGGGCATGAAGCCGGACAAGGTGATCGCCTATACGTTCGGTGATCCGGAAGTGGGAAAAAACTCCATCAAGGCGCCGGGCGCGGTCTTCAGAAGTTCGGGCGAATGGTACAAGCTCAGATACAAGTGTCAGCTGAAGAGCGATAGTCTCAGCATCCAGTCCTTCGACTACCGTGTGGGCGACAAAATTCCCGAGGAGCAGTGGAAGAAGTTGTATCTTTATGACTGATCACGGAATTTTTCGGTTTCGAACCGGCGTTTAGCCGCCGCTTTGTTGCCCCGTCGCAACCGGCTCTGTAACCCTGACATCTGATCGAAGTGAGGGGCACAGACATGGCGAGACGATTCAAGGGACTTTCTGCTTTTCCGATAACGCCGGCAGATGAGGCAGGGCGGGTCGATGTTGAAGCCTTCTCCGCCCTGATCGAGCGGCTGGATGTCGCGGCAGTTGATTCGGTCGGCATTCTCGGCAGCACCGGCATCTATATGTATCTCACCCGCGAGGAGAGACGCCGCGCCATCGAAGCGGCCGCCGCCATCCTCAAGGGCAGGCGCATATTGATGGCGGGCGTCGGCGCCTTGCGCACCGATGAAGCCGTGGCGCTGGCAAGGGATGCGGAAGCGGCCGGTGCCGATGCGCTGCTGCTCGCGCCGGTCTCCTACACGCCGCTGACGCAGGAAGAGGCCTATCACCATTTCGCCGCCGTGGCGGGTGCGACGGCCCTGCCGCTCGCCATCTATAATAACCCGACGACCACCCGCTTCACCTTCAGCGACGAACTTCTGGTGCGGCTCGCCTATATTCCCAATATCCGCGCCATCAAGATGCCGCTGCCCGCTGATTCCGATTATGCCGGCGAGCTTGCGCGGCTCAGGCCCAAACTGTCGGAGGATTTCGCCATCGGCTATAGCGGTGACTGGGGCTGCGCCGAGGCCACACTCGCCGGCGGTGACACCTGGTACAGTGTTATTGGCGGCCTGCTGCCGGTTCCGGCGCTGCAATTGATGCGGGCGGCACAGACCGGCAATGCGGAGGAGGCAAAAAGGCTCGATGCGGTCTTCCAGCCGCTCTGGGCGCTGTTTAGGGAATTCGGCAGCATCCGCGTAGTCTATGCAGCCGCCAATATCCTGTCGCTGACGGTCAGCGAACCGCCCCGACCGATCCTGCCGCTTACGAGTGCGGAACGCCAGCGGGTGGAAGAGGCGCTGGAGGCGCTCTCCGCGCTGGAAACCGCGCCATAATTCGGGCGCTTTGCGGGCGGATTGCCACACACCATGACTGCATGAAATTGCGGAACCAGAAATGATACGTCGTCTCCTCCTCGCTGCCCTGTTTGCCTCTGCCGCCGCGACCGCCTTTGCGGCGAACGGCCTTGTCGAGCCGTCGCTGAAAATGTCGCCGCAGCATGATGGCAAGGTGCGGGTGGCGATGACGCTCGACGCTTGCATGGGCAAGACCGACCACCGCATTCTCGATACGCTCGTTCGCGAACGTATTCCCGCAACAATCTTCGTGACCGCCCGATGGCTGAAGCATAACAGCGAGGCACTCGCGGTGCTGATGGCAAATCCCGACCTGTTCGAGATCGAAAATCACGGCGAAAACCATGTGCCGGCGGTGGACAAGCCCGTTTCGATTTACGGTATCGCTGCTGCGGGATCGGAAGCTGCGGTCGTGCAGGAAGTGGAAGGCGGTCGTCAGGCCATCGTCGCTGCCACAGGCATCCAGCCGCAATGGTTTCGGGGTGCGACGGCCAAATATACAAGCTCGTCCATGGCCACCATCAACCGGCTCGGCATGCGCGTGGCGGGTTACTCCGTCAATGGCGATGGCGGCTCGCTGCTGGGCGCTGCCGCGACGGCCAAACATATCGCTGCGGCGAAGAATGGCGATGTCATCATCTCCCACATCAACCAGCCCACCCACGAGGCGGGCGAGGGCGTGGTGAAGGGCCTGTTGGCGCTCAAGGCACGCGGCGTGATTTTCACGCGGCTGGACGACCCGTCATTCGCGCCGCCGGGGAATTGATCTCCAAGGTTGCCGCCCGTTTCTTCTCCCCGCCGGGGAGAAGATGCCCGAAGGGCAGATGAGGGGGCAAGCTTTCCGCATATCTCTGCCCTTGCCCCCTCATCCGGCGCTGCGCGCCACCTTCTCTCCGGCGGGGAGAAGAAATATGCCGCAGACTTTTCCTTCAAACGGCGCGGAGGAAAAGAGCTGACAAATCCCCCACATCTACGCCCGTTTTTCGGCGGCGTGCCGTTCGAAATTGCGCTAGCATCTTCGTCATGATGCTGTTCAAACGCCCCGACACCGAAACCCTGTATTCCGCCCTTGTGAACAAGGACCCCGCCTATGAAGGCGTGGCCTATGTGTGTGTGACCTCGACCAAAATCTTCTGCCGCTTCACCTGCACGGCGCGCAAACCGAAGATCGAAAACTGCCGGTTCCGCGAGACCATCGCCGAATGCCTGGAGGCGGGGTTCCGCCCCTGCAAGCGCTGCAAACCGATGCTCTCCTATGGCACGGCCGATGAAACGGTAACGCAACTGCTGACGGTGCTGGAAAACGAACCGGCGCGGCGCTGGCGTGAGGAGGATGTGGTGGCGCTTGGCCATGATCCCTCCACCGTGCGGCGCACCTTCAAGCGCCGTTTCGGCATGAGCTTTCTGGAAATCGCCAGATTGCGCCGCTTGGGCGATGCGGTGGAGAGCATCGCTTCCGGCGAAGCGGTGATCGGCGCGCAGATCGACGCCGGTTACGACTCCGGCAGCGGCTTCCGCGCCGCCATCAACCAGTTCTTCGGCTCCTCTCCCGCCGCCATGAAGGGCAGGGGGTTCCTGAAGGGTGACTGGATCGATACGCCGATTGGTCCGATGCTCGCCATTGCCGACGATCATGCCCTGCATCTGCTAGAATTCGCGGACCGGCCGGCGCTTCCGGCCGAACTGAAGCGGCTGAAGAGCCGCACCGGCGCGGACATGGTGCTCGGCCGAACGGCGGTAACAGGTCAGATCGAAGCCGAGCTCAAGGCCTATTTCGCCGGGCAGTCAGCCTCCTTCGAAACGCGCCTTGCCGGCCACGGCACGCCCTTCGAGCGCGATGTCTGGCGCAGCCTGCGGCAGATCCCGGTGGGTGAAATCGTCAGCTATTCGGCACTCGCAACCGCCATGGAAAGGCCATCCGCCGTGCGCGCGGTGGCGCGCGCCAACGGTGCCAACCAGATCGCCATCGTCGTGCCGTGCCACCGGGTGCTCGGTGCGGATGGCAGTCTGACCGGTTATGGCGGCGGCCTGTGGCGCAAGAAATGGCTGATCGAGCATGAGCGTCGCATGGCGCAAGGGCAGGTGCGCGAGATGCCGCTCGCTTCCTGAGCGGCCTCGTTGTGGGGTTTCAGGAGATTTTCCGTTGGCGGAGGCGCGTCGCGCCCTCCGCCTCTGTATCCGCCGTTCAATCCGGCAGGTTCGGCACGACCCGGCGGGAGGGGAAGAGTTCGCGCGTCACCGTCATGACGATGAGCGACAACGGCAGGGCCAGCATGGCGCCGGCCGCGCCCCACATCCACGTCCAGAAGATGATCATCACAAAGACGAGGAAAGGGTTGATCTCCATGTTGCGACCCACCACCGCCGGAAAGGCGAGGTTTTCCATCAAGAGGTGAATGGTGAAGAACACTCCCGCCGGCAGCAGCGCGAGGATCATGTTGTCATGCGTGATGATACCGGCGACGGTCAGCGATATTGTCATCAACGTGATGCCGAGAAACGGAATGAAGCTCGAAAGAAAGGCAAAAAGCCCCCAAAGAAGCGGCATGGCGAGGCCACCGAGATAGGCGATCACGATCATCGTCACACCCAGCGCGGCGTAGATGAGGCTAGCCGTGGCAAAATAGGTGCCCAGCACCTTCTCCACCGAGCCGATGATGCGAATGGTTCTGAGCCTTTGATGGCGCGCCGGAAAGGCCATGATGAGAGCCTTGCGCAGTCGCAGCCGGCTGTAGAGAAACATTAGAAGAGCCGCCAGGAAGATCAGTCCCTGAACGATGGCCGGCGTCACATTCGCGCCAAGCAGGGAAATGATTTCGCCGCTACGCGACAGCAGCGATTCCATCGACATGGAGCCCATGCTGAACGTGGCCGCGGAAATATTCAGCCACCGCAGATTTTCGAGGTAAGGAAGGAAGCGGTCGATGCTGCGCTCGATCAGGGCGGGGCCTTCCGATGCCAGCTGTGAGACCGGGTCGATCAGGGAATTGACCACGAAAAAAATGACCGCCGCGACGAGTGTGGACAGGATGATGGCGACACCGGCACCCGGAATGCCGTAGGAGGCCAGTTTTTCGGCGGAGATGCCCAGGATCATGCCAACGACGACAGCCATGACGACGGGCATCAGAATCATCGATAATTCGTGAATCACCGCCATGGACATGATCAGGAAAATGCCGATGACCGACCAGGCAACGAAAACGTCAAGCGCCTCCCGCCCCAGCGGCTGCTGACTGCGCGCGTCATCCCGCTGTGAAACAGAGGCGGGTGTCGCAAGCGGATCGGCCTTGTCTACTGGCAAGGCCGCAGTGCCGGAAAGATCCGGCTTGGCATTCTCATTCATCGGACTATCCCCCAATAACGAGGTTAACGTCCGACAAATCCGGCGGTTCCGGGGCGGCTGAAATTTCTGCCGCCCCGTTCAGCGTTTATGCGGAAAGCTTTAGCCCTATGCCCCACGGATCCTTCAAAAAGATGCCGTCACTTTGCCTTTCGGTGGAGATTTCCAGCCGGTCGAGTGCGGCAAGAGCCGTCTCAAGCGCGGCCGGCTCGTTGAATTTCAGCGAGTAACCGGAAAGCCCCGTCATGTTCTCCCTGCGGGCCACGGCGCCACGGCTGTTCCAGATATTGGCGGCCACGTGGTGGTGATACGCGCCCGATCCGAAGAAGCTTGCTCCGGGATACCGCGCCATGATCTTAAGCCCCAGCACATCCTGATAAAACTCATCCGCCTGCGGAATATTGCCGACCTGCAGGTGAATGTGGCCGATGGCGGTTCCCTCCGCTGCACCGGTGAAGGCCGCTTTCGGAGCGCTGTCGTAAAGCGCCTGAAGATTGAGGCCGATTGTCGCCATCTCCACCGTGCCATCCGGCTGGTAGGTCCATTCTTCCGGCAACCGGTCGCGATAGACCTCTATGCCGTTGCCTTCCGGATCTGCGAGATAGATGGCCTCGCTGACCAGATGGTCAGACGCACCCTGAAGCTGAACATTTTTCTGAGCGGCATGTGCCAGCCAGTGCGCGAGGTCATCGCGGCTCGGCATCAGAAACGCGGTGTGGAACAGGCCTGCGGCATTGCGCGGCGCGCGTTCCGCCGTGCTGGAGGTGGAAAGTGTGAGCAGCGGCTGGCCTCCGACGCCAAGCACCTCGCCGCTCGGGTTCTTTTCAAGAACGGAAAGACCGATGATCTTTTGATAGAAATCCGAGACGCGCGGCAGATCGTGAACGACGAGATGGGCCTGGCCGACATAGGCCGGCCGCGTCAGGGCGAATTGTTTGATTTCACTCATCATCATCTCCATATTGATTCCGACGCGCCAAGGGGTGGGCCGGTTGCCGACGAGATCGGCTTCGCCGCTTTGCGGCGTTTGTCGAAGGCGAATATGGGCTGGTTTCGTCGTTCAGCAAAGATCACCAGCTGGCGATTGACTGTCCACTATTCGTTGACAATGCCCTGTTCCGGCATGGCTTCGGCTTTGACTTCGATCAAGGTGAAGGCTGCGCCGGCCGGCAAATATGAGCTTGAGCCCGACACAACGGCGGATCACGTCAAAGGAGACAGCCATGTACAAGAAGATCATCGTACCGGTAGACCTCAGCGCCACTGACAAGGGAGAAAAGATTCTCGAAAAGGCCAAGGCACTGCTGGACCCCGACGGCGAGATCGTTCTCATCAACGTTGTCGAGGAACTGCCGGGCTATATGGCGATCGACCTTCCTGTCGACCTCATCGAAAACGCGATCAAGGACGCCAAGGCAAAACTCTCGGACCTCAAGGCCAGGGTCGGTTTCAACGGCAGCCATGAAATCAGAAGTGGCGCGCCGGCGCGGGAAATCATCGCTGCGGCAGAGGAACACAAGGCTGATCTCATCATCATCGCGTCGCACACGCCTGACTTCAGCAACTATTTCATCGGCGCCACCGCCGACCGCGTGGTGCGCCACGCCAAATGCTCTGTGCTGGTGGATCGCTAAGGTTTGACGCTTTAGGGTTGCGGGCGGGTTTCCCGCCCCTCCAAGCATTTCCAGGAAAAGTGGAATCCGGTTTTCCATCCGGAAATGCGACAAAACAAGAAGATCGGCTGGAGGAAAAGTCCATGAATACCGAAAGTTACGAGAAAATCCTGCGTGACCGGCAGCGCGAGCTTTATCGCCGCCTGCATAAGATCGAGGCCGACTTCGAAGAGCCGCGCAATCCTGATGACGATGACAGGGCCACCGAACGCAGCAATGACGAGGTGCTGGACGAGCTGGGGCAGGTGGGACAGGATGAGTTGCGCGCTATCGACGCCGCCCTCGAGCGTATCGCCAAGGGCACTTTCGGCACCTGCGTCAAATGCGGAAGCGAGATTTCGGAGGATCGGTTGAAGGCTGTTCCCTATACGCCGTTTTGTCAGAAATGTGCTGCGGCGTTGTGACGGCAGGGAAAGCGTGACTGTGGCCCGAAGGGCCGGATGAGGGGGCAAGCTCTCCGAATGCATCTACCCTGCCGCCTCATCCCGCTGCCGCGGACTTCTCCCCGGCGGGGAGAAGAAACAAGTGTATACCGCTCGCTCCACAGGCAATTGGTCTGGTCGCAGGGCAACCCAGGACCTCTCCTTTCGCAACAGCACCGAACGCAATTTGATCGCCATTAACCGGCTGCTGTCTTGTTCCTGTCTAATATTGTCTTCATGCTTTGGTGAAAGCACGCAGACAGGATTGGACTATGAGTGATTTGTGGCGGTTCGGACGCCAGTATGATTTTCACGAGATTGTCGCCGATGGCATCGTCCACGGGGTCGGCATCGTGCTGGCGCTTATCGGCGCCACGGCGCTGATTTTCTACGCGATGGTATGGGGTACGCTCAGCGCCATTGCAGCGGCGTGGATTTACGGCCTCGGTCTCGTCGTCTGCCTATCCGTCTCCTTCACCTATAATATCTGGCCGCACTCGAACGTGAAATGGTTCCTGCGTCGGCTGGATCATTCGGCGATCTTCATTCTCATCGCAGCCACCTATACGCCGTTTCTGATGCGGGGTATCCACGATCCCATGATCGCGGTCATGCTGGGGCTGATCTGGCTCGCTGCGATCTGCGGCATCCTTCTCAAATGCCTGTTTCCCGGCCGTTACGACCGGGTCGCCATCGGCCTTTATCTCGCCATGGGCTGGAGCGGCGTCATGGTGGTCGAGCCGCTGTCGTCGCATCTCGCGCCGGTCACGCTCTGGCTGATCGTCGCCGGCGGCGTCATATATTCGCTCGGCGTCATCTTCCATGTCTGGGAAAAGCTGCGCTTCCAGAATGCGATCTGGCACGGTTTTGTGGTCGCAGCCGCTGCGGTTCACTATTTTGCCGTGGTCACCGCCTTCAGCCTCGTTCCCCTGGCTTCGTAAAGATCGTGAGAGCGCGGCGCTGGACATGTCTCCGTCTCATCGCTTAAGGCTCGGCGCAGGCGCGGCAAAGCCGCGTACTCGCAAACCAGGCGGAGCTAAGAAAATGACCGTGGAACTTCGCGACGCGACCGTTGATGACCTCTCCGGCATCATGGAGATATACAATGACGCTGTCGTGAACACGACGGCGATCTGGAACGAGGTGGTGGTCGATCTCGACAATCGCAAGGACTGGTTCGCCGCCCGCAAGTCGCGCGGCTTTCCCGTCATCGTCGCGGTTCTGGACGGCAAGGTCGCGGGCTACGCTTCCTATGGTGACTGGCGCGCTTTTGACGGTTATCGCCATACACGCGAACATTCCGTCTATGTGCATAAGGACGCCCGCGGCCACGGCATCGGCAAAAAACTGATGCAGGCGCTCATCGATCATGCCGCCGGCAACGACGTGCACGTACTGATCGCCGCCATCGAGTCGGAAAACACCGCTTCCATCCGCTTGCATGAAAGCCTCGGTTTCACGGTCGCGGGCCGGTTCTCTGAAGTCGGCACCAAGTTTGGGCGCTGGCTGGATCTGACGTGTATGGAACTGAAATTAGGTTAAGCCAAGAAGCTTAAGCCATCTTTTGATCGGTCGAGTGTCACGAGTCTCTTCTCCCCGAGGGGGAGAAGTCCGCGGCAGCGGGATGAGGGGCAAGCTCTCCGAATATCGCTAACGTAGCCCCTCATCCGACCCTTCGGGCCACCTTCTCCCCGCCGGGGAGAAGAAATACGCGGCATGGCTCAGACCGGCTCGAACACCATCGAATGGCCGTTGATGCAATAACGCAGACCGGTGGGCGGCGGGCCATCGGGGAAGACGTGGCCGAGATGACCGCCGCAATTGGCGCAGCGGATTTCAGTGCGCACCATGCCATGGCTGGCGTCGCGATGTTCCGTCACTGCGCCGGGCTTCACCGGTTCGAAATAGCTTGGCCAGCCGCAGCCGGCGTCGAATTTCGTGTCGGAGAGGAACAGCGGCTCGTCGCACGCCGCACAGCGGTAGAGGCCTTTTTGGAATGTGTCCCAATACGGCCCGGTAAAGGCGCGCTCGGTGCCGTGCTCGCGCAGGATGCGATATTGCTCCGGCGTCAGCTGCTCACGCCATTCGGCGTCGGTCTTCTTCACTTTTGGGGATGTCAGATCGCTCATGGAATGATCCTTTCTGTTCATGCCTCAGATAATCATCGCCATGACGGATTGAAAGAGGACATATCCCATAACGACTCCGTTATGATGCGGGACCGGGAGTCGATTTGGGTTGAGAAGGCATTGCCTATGCCTTAACTGAAAAATCCGATTTTGAAACAAGAACGCCAGCCATGGCGCGCAGGGGTGGGGGACACCCCGGGAGATATGAATGACGTCCGATGTCACGCCGATGACATTTCTGTCGCTATTTCTGCCGTTTCTCGCGGCGCTCGCCGCACCGGCGCTGGTGAAGAGATTCGGGCACAATGCCGCCTGGATACTGGCGATTGCGCCGGCGCTTTCCTTTGTCCATTTCGCACTGATGTTGCCGCAGGTGGCGGCTGGCGGCGTGGTGACGGGCGGTTATGCGTGGGTCCCAAGTTTCAATCTCAGCTTTTCCTGGTTCATCGACGGCCTGTCGCTGACCTTTGCGCTGCTGATCACCGGCATCGGCCTGCTGATCGTGCTTTATGCCGGCGGCTACATGAAGGGGCATCCGCAGCAGGGCCGATTCCTGTCTTTCCTGCTGCTGTTCATGGGCGCGATGCTGGGCGTCGTCGTCTCGGACAGTCTGCTGATGCTGTTCGTCTACTGGGAACTGACCTCCATCACCTCCTTCCTGCTGATCGGTTTCGACCATGAACGTGCCGCCTCGCGCCGCGCCGCATTGCAGGCACTGGTGGTGACCGGCGGCGGCGGACTGCTGCTGCTTGCCGGGCTGATCTTCATCTGGGACATGAGCGGGATGACGCAGCTGTCGATGCTGGTGCGCAGCGGCGACATCCTGCGTGACAGCCCGTTTTATCTGGCCGCGCTGCTGCTGGTGCTCGGCGGTGCCTTCACCAAATCGGCGCAGTTTCCCTTTCATTTCTGGCTGCCCAACGCCATGGAGGCGCCTACCCCCGTTTCGGCCTATCTGCACTCCGCGACCATGGTGAAGGCCGGCGTCTATCTGCTGATGCGGCTCAATCCGGTTCTGGGCAATACCGCCGCCTGGCAGATACTGCTGCCCTTCTTCGGCGGGCTGACCATGCTCACCGGCGCGCTGCTTGCCATACGCCAGACCGATCTCAAGCTGATGCTCGCCTATACCACGGTGTCGTCGCTCGGCCTGCTGGTCATGCTGACGGGTTTCGGCTCCGACCATGCCATCGAGGCGGCGGTGCTCTATCTGGTGGCGCATTCCCTGTTCAAGGGCGCACTGTTCATGGTCGCCGGTATCATCGACCATGAGACCGGCACACGCGACGTGACGAAGCTTGGCGGCCTGCGAAGAGCCATGCCCGTCACCTTTGCGGCGGCGCTGGCGGCCGCGATTTCCATGGCCGGCCTGCCGCCCTTCTTTGGTTTTCTTGCCAAGGAAGAGATTTATTATGCGCTCGCGCATGGCAATCCGCGTGCCGTGCTGTTCACCGGCATTGCCATTCTCGGCAACGGGCTGATGTTTGCCGTCGCCTTTGCAGTGGCGTTGAAACCCTTTCTCGGCAAGCCGGTAAAGACCCCGAAACATGCACATGAAGGCCCGCTGCTGCTCTGGCTCGGCCCGGCGCTTCTGGCGCTGAAGGGGCTGACCATCGCTCTGTTCTCCGGCATCGCGCATTTCTACATCTCGACACCCATGGCAAGCGCCATTGCCGGTGAGGCGCGACCGGTGGAAATCTCGCTCATTCCGCATATCGGCGTGCCGCTCGGCCTGTCGCTGCTCACCATCGCACTCGGCATCGTCCTTTATACGCAGCTTTCCGCTGTCCGTGGCCTCATCGATCGCACCTTCAGGGCGCTGGGGGCAGGGCCGGACCGAGGCTTTGACGTCATCATCGAAATGCTGGTGAAAATGTCGTTCCACATCACCCGGCTGATCCAGCCGGGCCGTCTCGAATTTTACGTTACCGCCACTTTCGCTGTCATCGCCGCCGTGCTGCTCGTGCCGCTGTTCCTCTATGGCGAATTGCCGTCCATGCCGTCATGGCCGCGGGATGCGCCGATCCATGAACTGACCTTCATCGCCATTGCCGTGGCGGGGCTCATCGCTGTGCTGACGGCGTCGAGCCGCCTGACGGCGATCATCGCGCTCGGCATCCAGGGCTTCGCGGTGGCAGTCATCTTCCTGCTGTTCGGCGCCCCGGACCTGTCCTTCACGCAGTTCATGGTGGAAACGCTGTCCGTCGTCATATTGACGCTGGTGATGACGCGGTTGCGCCTGTCGCCATCCGACCATCGCGGCCTTGGCCAGAAGCTCTTGGACAGCAGCATTGCAATTGCCTGCGGGACTGGCTTTGCGCTTTACCTGATGCGCGCGACGCAGGTGAGCTTCGACAATCGCCTGACCGATTTCTACAACAGCTATTCCAAGGTCATCGCCCATGGAGCGAACGTCGTCAACGTCATCATCGTCGATTTCCGCGGCACGGATACGCTGGGAGAAATCGCTGTCGTGATGATAACGGGCCTTGCCATCCTGGCGCTGATCCGTATCCGCCCTGCCGCGGTCAAGGAGCCGGCGAAAAGGTTCAAAAAGAAGGGAGCGCGGGCATGAACACGCTCATTCTGCGCACTGTGGCGCCCGTCGTCACCAGCCTGATGGTGCTGTTTTCCATCTTCGTCCTGCTGCGCGGCCATAACGAGCCGGGCGGCGGCTTCATCGGCGGCCTGATCGCGGTCTCGGCGCTGGCGATCTACGGCATCGCCTATGGCGTGGCGGCGGTGCGGCGCGCAATCTTCTTTCACCCGCTGGCGATTGCCGGGGCAGGGCTCCTGCTTTCGATGCTCTCCGGCCTCGTTTCCATTGTCGCCGGCGCGCCCTTCATGACCGGGCTTTGGGTCTACCCGAACCTCTTCGGCGTCGAACTGGCGCTCTCCACCGTCATGTCCTTCGATATCGGTGTCTATCTGGTCGTGGTCGGTGCCATCACATCCATTGCGCTGGCGCTGGAAGAAAGGGAAAGCGACTGATGGAAGCGATCTTCTCGATTCTCGTCGGCGTCTTCTTCTCGGTCGCGATCTACCTCATGCTGTCACGTCACAGCATCCGCGTGCTGCTGGGCATCGCCATTCTCGGCAATGCGGTCAACCTGCTGCTCTTCACGGCGGGGCGGCTCACCCGGGAGGTGCCGCCGATCATTCCGGCGGGCATGGACGCGTTGCCCGCAGGGGCTGCCAATCCGCTGCCGCAGGCGCTCATCCTGACGGCGATCGTGATTTCCTTTTCATTCTTCTGTTTCCTGCTGGTCCTGACATGGCGCGCGTTTCAGGAGTTGCAGACCGACGATACCGATGAAATGCGCACCGCAGAACCGGCAGGCGAGCCCCTGCCGCCGCTCGGTTATTGAGCGGCGAGGCTGAAACGACATGGCTTCATCCCCTACTTCCGCAGTTACCGATCTTTCCGCCGCGCTCGTCATGGCGCCCGTGCCGCTGCCGGACTGGCTGATCATTCTTCCGATCGCGCTGTGCATCGGCGTGGGCGCGGTGCTGATGATGATGCGCCACGCCATTCGCTACCATGCGTTGGTCGCCATCGCCGCGCTGGCCCTCCTCGTGGTTCTCGATGCCGCGCTCTTATGGAAGGTTGCCACGCAGGGGCCGTTCACCATGGTCATGGGCCGCTGGCTGCCGCCCTTCGGCATCGCCTTCACGGCCGATCTCACCGGCGCGTTGCTGTCACTCGCGGCCGCCATCGTCGCGCTGGCCGGCGCCATTCACGCCGGCAGCGATATTGACGCCAGCGGCAGACGTTACGGCTTCTATCCCTTCCTGATGCTGCTGATGGCCGGCGTTACCGGCGCGTTCCTGACCGGAGACATCTTCAACCTCTATGTCTGGTTCGAAGTGCTGCTGATCTCGTCCTTCGGCCTCATCGTGCTCGGCTCGACGCGGGAGCAGATCGACGGCGCGTTGAAATATGTCGTCCTGAACCTCATCGGCACGACGCTTTTCCTGATCACGGTGGGTTATCTCTACGCCATCTTCGGCACGCTCAACATGGCCGATATCGCGTTGAAGGCAAACGGACTGCGCGAAACCGCGCCGCTGATGACGCTTGCCAGCCTCTTCACGCTTGCCTTCGCCATGAAGGCGGCGGCTTTTCCGGTGAATTTCTGGCTTCCCGCTTCCTATCACACGCCGCGCATCGTCGTCTCCGCCCTGTTCGGTGGACTGCTCACCAAGGTCGGCATCTATTCGCTGCTGCGCGTCATGGTCATGCTGTTCCCGGTCGAGCGTGAGGAACTCAGCATCGTCATCGCCGCTTCTGCCGCGCTGACAATGGTGCTCGGCGCCATGGGTGCGCTCGCCCAGAACGATATTCGCCGGATGCTCGGTTATATCGTCATATCCGGCATCGGCTACATGATGGCGGGCATCGCCATCGGCACGCCGTCAGGCGTCTCGGGCGCGATCTTCTACGCGCTGCATTCCATGGTGCTGATGACGGCGCTCTACCTTGCCGCAGGCCACGCCGCCCGTCTCGGCGGCGGTTTCAGCCTCACCGCGCTTGGCGGCATTTACCGACAGGCTCCGTGGTTTTCGGCGCTTGCGCTCGCGCTGTTTTTCGCCGGTTCCGGCCTGCCGCCCTTTTCCGGCTTCTGGCCGAAGGCGGTCCTGGTCAAATCGGCGATCGATATCGGCGCATGGTGGCTGGCCGCCGCCATTCTCCTCTCCGGTTTCATCGCCACAATCGCCTTCGGACGGGTCTTCCTTCTGTGTTTCTGGCGTCCGGCGGCAAAGCCATTGCCACAACCTTCCTTGCCCGCCGCGGCGCCCTCCGTCGCTCCGCTGGTCGCGCTGACGCTGCTGGTCGTGTTCTTCGGCCTGTTTCCCGAAAGCCTGCTTGATCTCAGCCAGGATGCCGCAGCCGGGCTCGGGAACCCGCAAGCCTATATCCATTCGGTCTTTCCAGAAGGAGGCAAGCCATGAGCCTCTATGTCGTGCAATTGCTGTTCGTGGCGGTATGGCTTGCGGTAACGGGCAGCCTGACGCTGGCAAACATCATCTTCGCCCTCATCGTCTCCACGCTGGCGCTCTGGCTTATCCGCCACCAGCTTCCCGGCGGGCGCAATCACTGGCTGCGTCTTGGCCGCGTGTTGTCGCTGGTGCTGTTGTTCTTCAAGGAGCTTGCGCTTTCCGCCTGGAAGGTTGCCGTGATGGTGACACGCCCGAAACTGGACGTTCAACCCGGCATTTTTGCCTATCCGCTGACCGTAACCACGGATTTCGAAATCACGCTGCTCGCCAATCTCATCACGCTCACGCCCGGCACGCTTTCCGTCGATGTTTCCTCTGACAGAAAGATGCTCTACGTGCACGCAATCGATTGCAGCGATATCGAAACCGCAAAAAACGACATTAAGAACGGCTTCGAAAAGAAGATCATGGAGGCGTTTCAGCAATGACTCCGGAACAGATAGTTTCATTTGCAAATATACTTGCGCTGGTTGTTCTCTCTGTGGCCTTTTTGCTGACAGTCTACCGCGTTGTCGTTGGTCCCACCTTGCCGGACCGTATCGTCGCGCTGGACATGCTGGTCGGCATCGCCATCGGCTTCATTGCGGTCATTGCCATCCGCACCGGCTTCAATCTCTATGTCGACATTGCCATTGCCCTCGGGCTCGTCGGTTTTCTGGCCACGGTGGCGTTCGCGCGCTTCGTGCTGTCGCGCGGACCGGATGGCGGGCGCGGCCCGAAAGGGGTTCTGGATGGCGCACGCCGGTCTGAATTCGCTGAGAACCCCTCGAAAATTCAGGTGAATAGCGGAAAAGAAAAGGGAAGGCGGTAATGGGTTGGATCGTTGCTATCCTGGTTGCGGCGCTGATGATCTCGGGTGCCGCCTTTTCACTGATCGCCGCAATCGGGCTCAATCGCCTGCCTGATGTTTACACCCGCATGCATGCCGCATCCAAGGCGGGGACGGTCGGCTCCGGCCTGCTGCTTCTGGCGGTAGGCATCCACTCTATGGATATATCGACGCTGGCTCGGGCGCTCGCCGGTTTCTTCTTTTTCGTTCTGACGGCGCCGGTTTCCGCGCATCTTCTTGCAATGGCTGCGCACAAGGCAGGTTATCCGCTTTCCGTTAAATCGGTAGTTGATGACCTCAAGAAAATTTGAAGTTGAATTACCCCCTAATAATAGGGGGTGCGCGTTTTCAATTACTACTAGGCATAGTATTTTATTACCCGTAATTTTTTGTATTCCGATTAGACTGTTTTGAACTAAAAAATTCACAGCAGGAATTTGACTTTTGCTGTTTTGCTGTTATCCAAATTAAGTGTAAAGTTGCTAATCGCGATTTGCATCTAGCCTCTTCATAGTCGGCATAGGCATTTTATTAATGTCTAATCTACGGGTCTCAGGACCATTGCTGCCCATGTCGCGGGTCATAAGTTGAATCTCGGACCAATACGTTTCCGGTTTTCGCTTGAAATCTAGGGGTAGATTTCACGTTGGTTTCAACAGGGCGAAGGTGGGGGCACCGGTAACTTCACATCGCTCGATGCGGCGTTCGCCCGCGTCAGGGGATCACTAACAGGAGATACTTAAATGACGGAAACTGCATACGGTAACGCCCAGGATCTGCTGGTCGAACTGACGGCGGATATTGTGGCTGCCTATGTTAGCAACCACGTCGTCCCGGTAACGGAGCTTCCCGGCCTTATTTCGGATGTTCACACGGCGCTCAGCGGAACGTCCGCGCCGGCATCGGTAGCGGTCAATGTTGAAAAGCAGAAGCCGGCCGTCTCTGTCCGCAAGTCGGTTCAGGACGATCATATCGTCTGTTTGGAATGCGGCGGCTCCTTCAAGTCGCTCAAGCGCCATCTCACGACGCATCACAGCATGACGCCGGAAGAATACCGCGAAAAAATGGGACCTGCAGGTCGATTATCCGATGGTTGCGCCCGCCTATGCCGAAGCCCGCTCGCGGCTCGCCAAGGAAATGGGTCTCGGTCAGCGCCGCAAGGCCAACCGCTGATTTTCGAAGACAATCCGGCTTGCAGTGAAAGCCGGAAGTCGCAAGTTAATACGGCCGGTCCTTAGACCGGCCGATTTTGTTTTCGGGATTGAAGACCATGCCTTGGCGTGCCGTTCCCCGGGAACGAAGCCGAGCATCATAAGGCCGCCATCAACGTCGTATCCGCGCCGTGAGAAACAACCCCTCCGCGATAGGGAACCTTATTGCGCTGCACGCCGGATGCTACGCGGCGAAAGCCTGCGGGCGCCGCTGCTTGCCATCATCCAGTCTCCAGGGAAAATCATCACCGCCCCAGCCAGCGTGGAGATCGGCTTTTTTTTCGTCTCGCGCAATATCGACTGAGGAAAAAAATCCTCAATTACGTCCATCACTTTCGAGAAAATCAAGCTATCTCAATGGCCTGAACTCCATCGCAAAATTTGCGCTTCCCCAAGCCTTTCCTCAGGTGTATGAATTAATTCCTATTCGTAGAGGAGTTGCATATGCCGTCGGATACCGTGTTTCTGCCTGCTGCCGCGCGGCCTTGCCTGCGGGTGCGTGATCGTCCCTTTCGTTCGTGGCCGTCTGCGGGCGGGCGGGATGACATTTCCCGTCTTTGCCGTCTGGTGCGGCAACTCACCGGGGAGATGGTGCGATTGACGGGTGAGCGAACGCCGGTGCGCCGCGATATCAGGCGCATGGAGTGCCACGTCCGCCAGATCGCCATGTATGTGTGCCATGTGCAGCTTGGCATTCCCATGTCGGATATCGGACCCTGCTTCGGCCGGGACAGGACGACGGTCGGCCATGCCTGCCAGGTGGTCGAGGACCGACGGGACGAACCGGCATTTGACGAGTTTGTCGCCACGCTCGAGCGGCTTACCGGCAGTATCGTCAACGTGATGACAGGGGGCCGGGATGACTGAGACGAAACCGGCTGCCTCCTCCGATCCTCATCTATTGCGGCTGCTGCGGTGCATCGCCGCCGGCGCAGCCGAGATGTCCCCGGAGGGGGGCGATATTGTGCTGCGCCGCGGGCGGGCAGGGCATCCCGCACTACGGCTTCCGGCCGCGACGGTGCGGCTTGCCGTTTCGTCCGGGCTGGTCGAGCAGCGGGAAAACACCCTTCATGCGGCGCCGCCGCTCGCCTCCTACCTGAAACGCGCAATGGCAAAAGACCGCGACGAGATTTTTCAGGAGCAGCATCGCGATATGCAGACGGTTGTCGTGGATATCGGCGATGCGAAGCAGTCGGCCAGGCGTAACCTCAACACCTCGCAGCTGATCAGCCTTTCAAGGCTGAAGGAGCGCGACGGCGCGGCATTCTTTCCACCGGATGCGCTGGAGGCGGGGGAGCGGCTGGCCGCCGATTTTCATCGCGGCCACCTCAATCCCAGGGTGACGGCGACATGGGAACCCAGAACGGCGAGCCGCACAAAGGGTGAGGCGGGAGGCGCGCTCGAACTCACCGAGGCAGCAATGGCCGCAAGAACACGGTTTTCCCGCGCAGCCGAGGCGATGGGGCCTGAGTTATCTGGCGTCGCTATCGATATCTGCTGTTTCGAAAAGGGATTGGAGACGGTGGAACGCGAGAGGCAATGGCCGGCGCGTTCGGCAAAATTGCTGCTGCGTGCCGCATTGCTGGCGCTGGCGCGCCACTACGCGCCGCCTGCAACCCGTGCAGGCAGGAAAGAACACCATTGGGGCGATGCTGATTATCGCCCATCGATGACGCGATAAATCTCAGGCGGTAAGCAGCCGGGCTTCCTCGCGGATACGCTTGATCATCGAGCGCAGGCCGTTGGCGCGCTGCGACGACAGATGTTCCACGAGCCCTATTTTGTCGAATACCTCGATCGCGTCGAGACCGGCGATTTCGGAGGCCCTTTTGCCGGAATAGACCGCAAGCACGATGGCGACGAGGCCGCGCACGATATGCGCATCCGAATCGCCCTCGAAGGTCAGGAGAGGGTCTTCGGCGCCGTCGCTATGGCTGACGAGCCAGACCTGGCTGGCGCACCCCTGAACCTTGTTTTCAGCCGTGCGCTTGTCTTCCGGCAGATCGGGCAGCGCCTTGCCGAGTTCGATGACATAACGATAGCGATCCTCCCAGTCATCGAGGAAAGCGAAGTCGTCAAGGATCGTGTCGAGAGAGGCCATTTGTGCGCCGTATCATCCGTTATTGCAGGTCTTCGTCACGATATAGGTGAAGTGCGGTCGGTTTTGAACCATAGCCCACGAAAAAGCCCACGGAAAACAGGTTCCGTGGGCAAGTTTGGCAGGCAGTGGCGGAAGGAAATCTCCATCCGCAATAAAGGCGGGCGCGGTGGCCGGCAGGATCAGGGAGCAGGGCGCTTCTGCGGCAGGGGAATGACGGTGCCGGTCTTCAGCATGTCGGCATCTGCGGGAAACTCGACGCTGACAACGGGTGCCGCTGCAAGCTTTTCGGCTTCCGCCGCAACGTCGGCAACATCGGCGGGCTTGTCCCCGGAGGCAAGCTGCTTGTCCAGCAGTTCATAGGCAACCTTTGCCCCTTCCTTTGCCCTTTCGCCCAGCGCATGGAAGGTTTCGGCGCCCTTGATGCAGACATCGGGCTTTTCGATGCAGATGGCGCTGACATAACGATAGGCCTCGCCGGCAGCCGAAACGGCGCTGGGAATATCGAAGGCCGAAGGTTCCTTGGCCGGATCGTTGCTGCTGCCGAAATAGGACAGCGCCACCAGTACCAGCGAAAACCAGAATGTTCCTTTGATCAGAAACCACATTGTCAGACACCCTGCCAGATGATCTTTGTTTTCGAAAGCCCCGCCCGGTTTCGGGTCATCGGCCTTTGTCCCGTTTTTCGGGCTTGTGAACAACCTACAGACGACCGGCGAACAGCCGATTGCAAAAAGCGGCGTAATTTAATTCAAATTGTATCTATTCTCCTCGGATCGGGACGGCGGCCATCAATTCACTCGCATTTTAACGGTCCATGTTAAGCATAATTGCGACAGAGGGCGCGCGTTCCGGGCGAAAGCGGCGAAAAGCTCTGCCGCAAAAGTTAACGCGATGGCAAAAATGAAGCGAAATCCGTCGCTTACCCGTCATTAACCATGATTGGCAAAGCTTCCTGGAAATGCCCCGTAATGGGACTGTCACGCATTTGACGGGCTTTTCAGCCCATTCTTTTTATCCATTCCTTAAGCCGCCGCCTTCTATTGTCGGAGCCGTTGGAACCGCCTTCAGGATTCGGGTTTGGTATTGCGTAATATGAGAGAAAAAGCGGTCGCACTGGTCGACCATGCAGCGGGCAGATGGCTTGCGCGCATGGAAGAGGACGCCGAAAGGCGCGCCGGGACCGTTGCGCGCCTGCGCTGGCTGATTGCCTTCAGCGCCGTCGGCCTTGTGGTTGTACCAGCCATTTTCAGCCTCGTCGTCAGCCCCGCCATCGCGCTGCCCATCGGTGCGGCCCTGGTGCTGGCGCTGTTTCTGGCCGCCGCCGCCCTGCTGATCGCCTTCTCCCATTCTGCGCACGGCGCATCCGCTCATTCGGTTTCCTCGGTGAACGACGATCTGATCGCGGCATCGCAGGTGCCGGGTCTGGTGCTGGTGATCGGTGAAACCGGCTTCGTCGAACACGTGTCCGGTCGCGATTGCGCGGCATTCCCGGCCGACCTTCAAGCCAGCAAAGGACATATCCTCGTTGAATATGTCTATGTCTCCGATCGTATCGAACTGATGCAGGCTTTCGACGTCCTGCGGCAGGGTGAGGACAGGGCAACCGCCGAACTCCGCTTCGAGACCGGTGCGAAATCGCGCCAGGCGCAATTCATGCACGCCCGTATCGAGATGACCGCCGTTCGCGGCGCGACAGGTCGCCTGCGCCGCATCGTCGCCCAGCTCACCGATATTACCGAGATGGAGCGTCTGCGCCGCGATGTCGCCCGCAAGGCAGCCGAGGCGGAATCCGCCAATGACGCCAAGTCGCGTTTCCTCGCTGCCGTCAGCCATGAACTGCGCACGCCGCTCAATGCCGTCCTCGGTTTCTCCGATATTCTCGCCGGCGAGTATTTCGGACGGCTGGAGAACGACCGTCAGCGGGAATATGTCGGCCTCATTCGCCAGTCTGGCGCCCATCTTCTGTCCGTCGTCAACACCATGCTCGACATGAGCAAGCTGGAGGCCGGCCGTTACGAGCTGATGATGGAAAGCTTCCCGATTGCGGAAACCATCTCGTCGTGCGAAGCGATGCTCGGCCTTCAGGCGAAAGAAAAGGGCCTGACCCTGACCAGCCGCATCCAGCGCGGCATCGGTGAAATCTCGGCCGATCAGCGCGCCATCCGTCAGGTTCTCATTAACCTCGCCGGCAATGCCATAAAATTCACCGATGCCGGTGGTGTGGTATCGATCGACGCTGCGCGCGAAGGCGCAATGCTGAAATTGACGGTAAGCGACACCGGCATCGGCATCGCGTCTGACAAGATTGAACTGCTGGGCCAGCCCTTCATGCAGGTTCAGAATGAATATACCCGTCGCTATGAAGGCACGGGTCTGGGATTGTCCCTGGTCAAGGGGCTCGTGGCTCTGCATGGCGGCACATTCGCCATCGCCAGCAAGCCCGGCGAGGGGACGGTCGTAACGATCACTTTGCCTGCCGATGGTTCCGGCATGGCGGGTGGGGGCGAAAGCGCTGACGCCGAAAGCATGGTGGAGTTCCCACCGCGCATTCGGCAGCTTGGCGACATGGCCGCGAAAATGAGAAAGGACGGTGAGGATGGCCCCGCGAAAGCGAAAATCGCCTAAGAAAACAACGGCCCAGATTGGCGCCGGGATTGTTTCCTTGGTGGTTTCGGCCATCGGGCGCGAAATCCTGCGCCATCCGAAACTGGTGGGCGGCTGCGGTGCCTTCGCGGTCGTCTTCGGTTTTGTCGCCGCCAACGCGCTCTGGTACCAGCCTGGTGTGCACCCGTCGCCCTTCCTGCGCACGCGCGATGCGGAAAACCCGAACGGCATTGCCGGTTATCGCCCGGCCGAACCACTCGGCACCCATGGCAACGTCACCACATTCCGCATAGAGCGCCCGGCAGAAACGGAAACGGCACAGCAGCAGCCTGCGGCCGAAACGTCGGCGCAACCCGTCGCCGAAAGCCAGAAACCGCAGCAGATCGTCGCCGACATTCAGGGCGAACTGAAGAAGCGCGGGCTTTATGAGGGCGAGGCGGACGGTCGCATGGGACCGAAGACGGCCGCCGCCATTATGTTCTTTGAAGAAACGCTCGGCATGGAACAGACCGGCGAGCCGACAAGCCGGGTGCTGGCGGCGCTCAGGATCGATGGCGCAACGGTTGCCGCGATCCCGAAGGACCGGCCTGCCGATAGCAGCGGCGGTGTCGAAATCGACCCCGTTGCCGCCGCCATTCGCAAGGCGGAAGCGCCGCATCCCAAGGCCGAACCGGTCTCCCTCAACAGCGCCGCGAAACCCGCAAGCCGCGATCTCATCGCCAAGATCCAGCAGGGGCTGATCAATATCGCCTATGCCGATGTGAAGGTGGACGGCGTGGCCGGCCAGCAGACCCGCAATGCCATCCGTGCTTTCGAGAAACACTATCGCTTGCCGGAAACCGGTGAGCCGAGCGAGGCTGTACTGAAGAAGCTGAAGTCTATCGGGGCGCTTTGAGGCTTTGACAGCAGCGTGGGGCGTGTGTGGCTCTACCCCCCTCTGCCCTGCCGGGCATCTCCCCCTCAAGGGGGGAGATCGGCAGGAGGCGCTACCACCACTTCATTCGCAAGTGTTGAGATGGGCGAGACTTATCCGCTTGCCGATCTCCCCCCTTGAGGGGGAGATGCCCGGCAGGGCAGAGGGGGGTAAAGCCACGCACACCTTCGTCAGCTTAAAAATCAACATCGAAACCCCACCCACCTAGGCAGCGCAAAAATCGAAAGCAAACCCATGCGCCTCAAATCCGAAATGTTCGTCTCAGCCCTCATCCGCCGCGTCTTCGCTGCCGGTGGATTTGCCGCTGTCGAAAAGAAGGGTGCGGAGGAGGCGGGCGCTATCTTCGTTCGCCAGCGGCTGCGTGACGGCCGCGAGAACCTCTATGGACCCGCCCCGCAAAGTTTCGCTGAGGACGAGGACATCATCCGCGCCGAGCGCCGTTTCGAAACGCGTCTGGCCGGTGTCGAGGGCGAGGAAAGTGCTGCCCTGCTGGAAAGGGAGCGGCGGTTCGACAGCGACCTGTGGGTCGTGGAGATCGAAACCGATGACATCGGAACGTTGCTGACGCTGGTGGATCAGCCCAAAGCCTAGAACCAGGGAAAGTGGAATCCGGTTCTCCATCCGCGAATGACCTCGCACTACTGAAGATGCAAGGCCAGCCCGCTTAACCCTGCGTTCCCGTTCTCTGCGTGGCCGGGTTATTGCGGCTCGGCCGTTCGCGGCCATGTGTATAGCTGTCGGCCCGCCGCCAGCTTTCCAACCGCTCTTCGCATTCCACGGTGTCTAGGCGGTCGAGCAGGGCTTCCGCCCGGCTCATATCGCCTTCCGCGGCGGAAAGATGCGGATAGAAGCACTGCAAGACGAAGGCGGCCTCGGAAAATTCCATGCCGAGGCCGGTCAGCGTGGTGGCAAGCTGCGCGCCCGATATATCGAGCATGATGCGCTCCGACAGCCAGTAGCTGGAGGAGAGGGAATCTGCCAGCGCCACCGCGAACTGCCGCGCATTGCGTTCGCGGGCGAAACGCACCAGCAGCGCGTCCTGCACCTCGCTGAGGCGGCGAAGGCCGAGGACATCGCTTTCCGGGCGGTTGAGATGGCGCGCCATCTGCTTGATCCGCTGGCGCATTTCCTCTTCGAGCGCGGAAGCCGCGGCGATGTTGTCCGTCTTCACTTCCGCCTTCGGCGCTTCGATGCTCACCGCTGCCGGCGGTTCAGTGGCAGGCGTTTCCTCTTGCGGTCGCTTGAGGTCTTCGATGTGCCGCAGGCCCACGAGCGCGTCGATGACAGTGGGGGAGAGGTCCTCCCGCCGGACGATGGCGCGTGCGTGGGCGGCCCCTTGCGTGCGGGCAATGGTGATGAGCGTGTCGTCGTCGAGGCACTTCGAGGCAATGAGGAAAGGAGCCGCAAGCGAAATCGGCTGGCAGGCAATGAAGAAGGCAACCGCGGAAGGCACGTTCGGGTGCTGCGAAAGGGCGGCAATTGCCTCCCGCTTGGCTTCATCGGTGGAGGCATTAAAAAGCGGCATGAAAAGTTCGGCGAATTGCCGGAGATCCGTTTTTGACGGAAGGGGAACATTCTCGAAATTCGTCACGGTGGCCATCAGCACCACATCTTTCTTCCTCACGGCTCTTGGCCTCTCAAGTTCTCGAAACCGGTCGGTCAACGCACTACCCAACAAACGCAAACACAATATCGGTTCAATTTAGAGCAAATCCGTTGACGTCCTGTTAACTATGGGTGCCGCCAAGAGAGAAACCGCCAATATCAACAGGCAAATTTTAAAATCGTGTGGTGGGGAAAATGCCGCGGAACTTTGCGGCCTCGCCTTTGTTTTCAACGGGTGTGGCTCGGCAAAGGAGAAAACGCCACCCGGTCATTAGGGTTAACGGATCATTAACCTCTGTCTGTTTGTAATTTCATGGGCAGTATTAGGATTCCATGTTATTCTGAAATCCGGAATAAGAGCCGAACCGGTGTCTGATGCCTGAATGTCCGCATAGCCCAGCGTTAAAACCCGCGATGGTTTTCAGGGATATGCGAAAACCAGCCTGTGGGCTGGATTATGCGCAATGTGATGGTGATGAAATTCCCGACGCAAGACGAGGCTTGCGCGGTTCCCATGGGCAACATTGACTCCCGAAGAGGAGAAGAGCATGGCAGACATTATTCCACTTGTTGACGCCCGACGAAGCCTGCGTCCCGCAGGCGTGGTCAGCACGATGATCGGCCCCGCGAAAGTGGTTCTGTTCACCGGCGTTCGTTATGAGAAACGCGACAGCGAGCCGGCAGGCAAGGTTGCGCGCAAGGGCAAATCCGCACCGGAAACCGCCTTGAAATCCTGATTAATAAAATAAGCCGCCGTTATTTCCACGGCGTCGGCTGGCACTTTGCCTCGTTCAGGAACCGTTCCGCCTCTTCGCCGAAACTCGGCTGCGGTACGAGGGTCCTCAAAACCACATATCCTTCCGTCTGATCCGATTCCGCCAGAATTGCCTGTGAAAGCGCGGGCGGTTGCGCCTTGCGGATGGCGGCGATCTGCACCGCATCTGCCACCAGAATATCCATGACGCCGGCGGCGGATGTGCGGTCATTCATGCTGAACACCTCGTTCGAGGCCTTGTCGTAAACCGCCACGGACCAGAAGGGCACGGCCCCGATGGCGGTCAGCCGGATCGGCTGTTCCTCAATATTGAAGGTGCATACGGCCACCGCGCATGAAGGGATCGCCGCTGCCCAGCGTCTTTTTTTCCGTCGTTTCTTCAAGCAGATGGAACAGGTGCGGTTTTCCTTCCGCCACTGCCCGCGTATAGGCGTCGCGATTGCTGAAGTGCGGTATCGCCAGGAGAATGATGACATGCAGCACGGCCGCGCCGACGAGACCGGTGACGATGGCGAGCAGGACCCTAAGCATTGCCACACCCCAGCTTGCGGATCAGCGGCATGGAAATGTCGATCAGGCCGGAACTGCCGGCCACAGGCGTGTCGAGCAGGGTCAGGACGAGCTTGAAGGTCTGTCCCTGAGGCACCGCGAGCCAGTTATAGGTCTGGGCATCCGGAGCAATGGTGATGTCTATGCCGCCATCGGCGCTGCGCAGAAGCGTGCGGGAATTGAGCGCGAATGGCCGTCCGGCATCCTCAGCCAGCACGTTGCCCTGCTGATCGGCGGTGTAAAGCGTCCAGAAACGTGCTGGTGGCACAGCCCCGGCCAGCCGGTAGCGGCATTCGCCGCTCAGGCGCTGGCCCTCGCTGTCGACGGACGCGGTGAAGGCCAGCCCCTCCGCCGTTCCGTAAAGCAGCTTGCCGGCGTCAGCGCGGTGCGACTTGGCATAAGGATCGGCCTCGATCGTCTGCGCTTCCGGAAACGCGTCCCAGGAACCGATGCGGATCGAACCGAAACCGGAGGTCGCTTCAAGCGCCGCGAGCGTTGCGGCAATACCGCCGCCAAAGGCGATCAGAAGGGCGATGCCGACAAGGAATGGAACTCGGAACACGCTGTTTTCCCGTTTATGAACAGGTCGAGGACTATCACTGATTCCCTGTTTGGAAAATGGCGCGGCTTGTTTAGTCCTCGTGAAAGTGACTGGAGCGCGAAATTCCTGGACTATGCGCCCATGACGAGCTTGAAGGCGATGGCCCACATGGTGATGGCGATGACGCCTTCGAGGATGCGCCAGGCGGAAGGTTTTTCGAAGATCGGTCGCAGCCAGCGCGCTCCGTAGCCCAGCGAAAAGAAGAACAGCAGCGAGCCGGTGGCCGCCCCTGCGGCAAAGGTCTTTTCAAAGCCGGGAAACTGCGTGGAAATCGTGCCGAGCAGCACGACCGTGTCGAGATAGACATGCGGATTGAGGAAGGTGAGGGCCAGGCAAATGGCCAGCGTCTGCCACAGGCTCGCTTCCCGTCGCTCGGCCACTGACAGCGCTTCCGACGAACGCAAAGCCGAGTGCAGGCTTTTGGCACCATACCAGATGAGGAAGGCGGCGCCGGCATAACGCATGATGGGATCAAGCGCCGGCATGATGGCGCTGATCCGCTGGAAACCGAACACGCCGACGGTAATGAGCAGCGCATCCGATATCGCACAGGTGGCGCAGACGGCAAACACATGCGAGCGCGCCAGCCCCTGTTTCAGCACAAAGGCATTCTGCGCGCCGATGGCGACGATGAGACTGAGGCCCATGGTGAGGCCGGTAAAGAAGATCTGGATGTCCACGCCCGCTACCGCTCTTTGTCGAAATGATATGAAGCAGGGCTTGGATATTTCTCCATGACGGATTAATCAAATTAAACAATCTCAGTCAGAATAAGAGCTACTAATGTTGGACTATCCCGCGATGCGCGCTGCGGCGCTGGTTGTTCAGACCGGCAGCTTTGAAAAGGCGGCGCAGGCACTGCATGTCACGCCATCGGCCGTTTCCCAGCGTATCAAGCAACTGGAGGAGCGGCTGGGCGTGGTGTTGATCGTGCGCGGTAACCCCTGCGTTGCAACGGAAAAGGGTGAGTGGCTCTGCCGTCACATGGATCACGTCGGCATGCTGGAAAGCGAATTGTTCCGCCAGCTACCGGCCTTGGCGGACGCGGGAGCGGCGCAGGAGCGGGTGACGCTCAACATCGCCACCAATGCCGACAGCCTGGGCACATGGTTTCTGGATGCGGTGTCGAAATTCACCGGTAGCAGCGATTATCTCGTTAATATCGCCGTCGACGATCAGGATCACACGGTGGAATGGCTGCGCGCGGGCAGGGTGCTCGCCGCCGTGACCGCCCATGACAAGCCGGTGCAGGGGTGCCGGGTAACGCCGCTCGGTGTACTCAGATATCACGCGACCGCCAGCCCGGATTTCATGACCCGCCATTTTGCCGAAGGAGTAACATCAGCGACGCTCGCCTGCGCGCCGGGCTTGACGTTCAACCAGAAGGACCGGCTGCAGGCGAGCTGGGTAAGGGAGGTGCTGGGTGAAGACATTCCCTACCCGACGCACTGGTTGCCTTCGACCGATGGATTTGTGAAGGCGAGCCTTGCCGGCATGGGCTGGGGGCTCAATCCGGTTCAATTGGTGGGGGAGCATTTGCAGGCAGGGCGGCTGATGGAGGTCGTTCCCGGCACGCCGCTCGATATCCCGCTCTATTGGCAGGTCAACCGGCTTGCGGCGGAAAGGCTGGCGGGGTTGACAGATATGGTGGTGGGGACGGCTAGGGCGACGTTGTTGGTGTGAGGCATCGCGGAGCGTGGAGCTTGCGGCTTACCCCCCTCTGTCCTGCCGGACATCTCCCCCTCAAGGGGGGAGATCGGTATGCGGCAAGGTTTTGCCTATCTCAACGTTAGAGAATGAAGTGGCGATGTCGCGTCTTGCCGATCTCCCCCCTTGAGGGGGAGATGTCCGGCAGGACAGAGGGGGGTGAGCCACACACTCCGACAGAAAACTTCAGTCGATTCGCACTGGCTTCACCGCCTCGCCCTCACTGCTTCCCCGCCTGTTCCATCAAATAACGCGCCACAGCCTCATAAGCCGGTAACGATGTCGCGTCGTTGGCGGCGTTGCTCGCGACGGGGTGCGAGGAAAAGCGGGCAATAACCATTTCAGCGGCGGGATCGACATAGATCGCCTGGCCGTGCACCCCACGCGCCATGAAAGCGCCGTTGGCATTGTGGGTGACCCACCACATGGCGCGATAGCTCCAACCCTGCAGCGCCGGATATCCGCCTTTTGCGAAAACCGCCTTGTCGCCGCCTTGACGGATGGTGTCGATCGCCTTTTGGGGAATGAGCCGCTCGCCGCCCATCATACCGCCGTCCAGTAGCAGCTGGCCGATGCGCGCCATGTCGCGCAGGCCGGCATTCAGCCCGCCGCCGGCAAAAGGCGTGCCGGTGGAATCGACGGTGTAATAGGCGTCCTGTTCGGCGCCCATCCGGCTCCAGATGCGCTCGGAAAGCAGCTTTGCCACCGATTTTCCCGAGGCGCGGGCAATGATCCAGCCAAGCGCATCGCTGTTGATCGTCTTGTACCCGAAGGCGGAACCGTGTTCTCCCTGCTTCACCACCGTCCTCAGATAGTCGAAATAGCTGCGAGGGCCTTCGTAACCCTCGGGCTTGGGAAGCGGATTGCCGGCGGCGGAATATGTCCATACGTCGGCATTAGGATCGGCGTAGTCCTCGCTGTAACGCAGGCCGGTCGTCATATCCAGCACCTGCCGGATCGTCGCATCGCCGAACGCGCTTTTTTCAAGTTCGGGAACGACGGTCGCGACTTTGGCATTCTCGTCCAGCGTCCCTTCGGCAACCAGCATCTCGCCCAGAAGCCCGGTCAGCGATTTCGTTACCGACATCGCCCCGTGCTGCCCCGTATCGTTGAGGCAGCCGGAGTAGCGCTCATAGACAAGCACTCCCTTGTGCAGCACGACGATGCCATCGGTATAGTTGGCCGATAGCGATTGCAGCCAGGTCATGTCCTGCTCACCGCCGGTCGGGCGGAAGGTCACGGCGTCGATGGCGGGGTCGGGCTTGCGCTCAAGGGCCGCTGGCGCGCCGAGCCCACGGCTGACATTGACCGTCGGCATCAGCTGGCGGAAGTGACACACTGTCCAGCGCAATTTCGGAAAGTTGAAATAGTCGCTGTCCGAAAAGCGGATGATCTTGTCTTCCGGCGGCGGAAAGCCCTGCATCCAGCCGAGCTTCAGCGGGTCCGACTGCTCGGCTGAAAGCGGCGCGGCTTGCTGACTGGCAGCGGCATAGGGGTAAGCCAGAACAGGCACCATGGCTGCAAGAAGGACGGGCAGGGTTCTAGAAATTGACGATGACATTGACGAAACCTCCAAGCCAGTTCGGCGAATGCTCTGCCGTCAGGGAATCCATGCCCTTGCCAGGGAATGAAATGCTGACGCCGGCGGTGAGATAGGTATTGGCATTGATGATGCGCGAATATTCCAGATAGAGATCATCGGCGAGATGGCGGTTACCGACGCCCGCAACCGGGGTGGGCGTGCCGTCAATGTCGTCGAGCCGCGTGCCCTGTCCAAACTGGATAGGGCTATCCAACTCGTTGGCGCGGATATGCGCGTAACGGAGCGTCCATGTATCGGCCTCCGTTGGCTTCACCTGCAGGCTGATCTGATGGGCATTGACGTTCGAATTCAGGAACATCATGGAAGATTTCGTGCCCGTCGACCATGCGCTCGGATTGCCCTCGTAATACAGCGGATCGAAGCGTTCGAGACGCGAGGTTGAAGGATCGTCGCCGGAGAAGGTCTGAAAGCTGTAGGCGATCGTCGGCATCCATGAAACATCTTCGAAAGCATAGCCGATCTGGGCGCGGCCGCCCCAGGCTGCAAGGTCGATGTCGGGATTCCATTGATAGGCGATATCGCCGCCGATGAAAAATCCCGGCAATGGCACATCGAACGGATTGGTACGGGTATAGGCGTTGATGAAGCTCAAGCCCTCGCGCGCACCCGGCACGATCACCGGTGCGCCGCGGCCGCCAGGCGCGGCCCGGGGGTAAGGCGAGCCGGATTCCGGCACATGGCCGAATGTAACGCCGAAATATCGACCCTCTTGCGGTTCATAACGCAGATCCGCTCCCACGATCTTCGTCCCGCTGTCCTTGTCGGATAATTCATTCGCGTCGATGAAAAAGGCCGTGGCCGTCAGGTCATCCTTGCCGAGCCGGAGGATCGCCGCCTGCTCCCAAGCCTTTCTCGGCCCTAGTTTCAACGCACCACGCTCAAAACCGCTTGATCCGCCATTGGCAATCAGCATGCCCGTTCCCGTCTTGAACGGACGCGGCCCCAGGGAGATATCGAAGAACGGGCCGCTCTCCGCCTTCGAGCGCAGGCCGAGATAGCCGTCTTCGAGTGTCACGGCGCCCGTGCCACCGGCATCGAAGGCGTCGGTGCCGAGCGTGCCGGAGGCAACGGCCGAGATTTTTCCATAGACCTGAAGCCGGTCGCCGGCGTCGGCGGTAAAACCGATGCCGGGCATCAAATAGCCCTCAAGCCAGCGCGTGTCGCTGTCGAAGCCGGCGTCCGGCGCAAATCGATCGGCAAAGTTCCAGAACAGGTTCTGTTCGGCAACGGCATTGATGCCGGCTTGAAAATACAGGCGCAATTCAAAACCCGGCTCGTCGATCAGCAGCATGGGGTCCTGCGCATGTGCCGCATCCGCTGCAAACCACAGTCCGGCGAGGAGAGCAACCGCCGCCGCGCGCGTTTCCGCCGCATCATTCATGCCGTCCTCCGGGGCGCGCTGTTATCGCACAAGAGATAACCGCACCCACTTAGACATGAATTGACTGGCTAGGTCCATTCAATCTTGGAGTGTAGAAACAATATTGAGGAATATTACGTCTTTAAAGGCTCGGATAAAGGCAGCTTGCGTAAAATACTATTATATTATTCGCAGGCAGGAGAAGCCTGGATTGGTTTCGCA
Organism: Agrobacterium sp. SORGH_AS_0440; assembly: GCF_031453135.1. Lineage (NCBI taxonomy): Bacteria > Pseudomonadati > Pseudomonadota > Alphaproteobacteria > Hyphomicrobiales > Rhizobiaceae > Agrobacterium > Agrobacterium sp. SORGH_AS_0440. Next base: position 876,218 of record NZ_JAVIYR010000002.1, read on the forward strand.
CCTCATTTTCGTCGATGGCAGATCGACCATCCCGGTCATGGAGGCAACCAGAGATTGTTTAAACGTGCAGGATTCCGCCTGTTATTCCTTCTAAAGTCTCACGATACCTTATAAGTATCCCGAAACGCCCTAACGCCGCGCGGCTTCGTCTTTGCTATCTCGGATGGCGGCATCCGCCACCTTCTGCGTCGTCACATTCAGCGCCGTGGCTTCCTTCATCTTCCGCCCGATGGAGCGGATTACACGTGTCGCCTCGGCCGAGAGCGAACGGGGACGGGTGAGGGCCGGCAGGGCGGGTGTGCTGCTGGCTGCGGCTGCCACTTCCGCAGAAGGCTGCGGTCGGGCGCCGGTCGGCAGCGGGTTCTGGATGCCGGGGATGGGGCGCAGCTCCATGCCCTGATGGGCATAGTCCATCAGCCGCTTGAAGGTCATGGCGGGCAGCGCACCGCCGGTCATGTTGTTCATCGGCGTGAAATCGTCGTTACCGAACCAGACGGCGGTGGTGTAGTTGCCGGTAAAGCCCACATACCAGGCGTCGCGATAGGCCTGTGAAGTGCCGGTCTTGCCGCCGGAAACGATGCCATTGTCAAGCGCACCGCGCCGCGCCGTACCCATCACAGGAATGGTCACCAGCATCTGGTTCATCTTCGAATTGGCGTCTACGGACAGCACGCGTTTGGCGGGCGGCTCGTCATGGCTGAAATCGTAGAGAACATTGCCCTCGTAATCCAGCACCTGCTCGATGCCGTGGCGGCGCGACTGCATGCCGTCAGCCGGGAAAACGGCATAGGCGGTGGCCTGATCCAGTACCGTCACTTCCGATGTGCCGAGCGGGATGGTCTTGTCGCTGCGCAGCGGCGTGGCGACACCCATCGCCTTGGCGGTATCGACGATGACCTGCGTGCCGAGCACGTCCTTGGCGAGCCGGACCGGCACGGTATTGTAGGACTTGGCGAGCGCCATCTGCAGCGTCACCTTACCCGCATAGGAGCGGCCGTAATTCTGCGGCGACCAGCCGCGCCATGTTACCGGCGCGTCGGAAATCAGCGTTTCCGGCTTCATGCCTTTTTCCATGGCGGCCGAATAGGTATAGACCTTGAAGGAGGAACCCGGCTGGCGCAGCGCCGCCGTGGCGCGGTTGAACTGGCTTTCGCCATAGTCGCGGCCGCCCACCATGGCGCGCACGCCACCGCCATTTTCGATCATCACCATCGCGCCCTGCTTGACGCGATACCCTTCGCCGAGTTCGCGCAGGCCCATTTCCATCGCCTGTTCGGCCGCCTGCTGCAGGCCGGTGTCGATGGTGGTGCGGACGACGACGGTGTGATCCTTGAACTTGCCCGCGGCGGCCAGCCGCTGCACTTCGTCAAAAGCCCAGTCGAGGAAATAATCCGGCGCCTTCACGTCTTCGCGGTCGATGACGGTGGCGGGGTTGCGGCGCGCGCCGACCACCTGCCCCTCGGTCATCAGCCCGCTCTGCACGAGGTTGGAAAGCACGGTGTTCGCGCGGGCACGCGCCGCCGGAAGGTTGACATGCGGTGCATATTTCGCTGGCGCCTTGAAAAGCCCGGCCAGAATGGCGGATTCCGAAAGCGTCACGTCGGTGAGGTTCTTGCCGAAATAAAACTGCGCGGCCGCAGCAGCACCAAAGGTGCCGCCGCCCATATAGGCGCGGTCGAGATAAAGGCTCAAAATTTCCTTCTTCGACATGTTGGTCTCGAGCCACAGCGCGAGGAAGGCTTCCTTGATCTTGCGCTCCAGCGAGCGTTCATTGGTGAGGAAGAGGTTCTTGGCGAGCTGCTGCGTCAGCGTCGAGCCGCCCTGCACCACGCCGCCGGCGCGGGCGTTTTCGCTCATGGCGCGGGCAAGGCCGATGAAATCGATACCGAAATGGTCGAAAAAGCGCCGGTCCTCGGTCGCCAGCACCGCCTTGATGAAATGATCAGGCATCTGGTCGATCGGCACGCTGTCTTCATGGATGATGCCGCGATGACCGATGGTGTTGCCGTATCGGTCGAGGAAGGTGACTGCGAAGTCACCGCGATAACGCCAGTCCTTCTTGGTTTCTTCGAAAGCGGGCATGGCAAGCGCCAGAAGCACGACCGATCCCGCCGTTCCAAAGGTCAGCGCGTCGCAGGTGAGATTGACGAGGAGCTTCTTCCAGCCGCGGACATGCAGCTTGCGCGAGGCGATGGTGACATCTTCCCAGAAATCCACCAGCCTTGCCGCAGCCGTCCACAGGCCGGAGTCGATGAAGCTATCGATCCGGAGCAGGATATGCCGTTTTTTGCGGCCTTTTTTATCGTCTTTTTCTTCCTGCACCTGGCGATATTTCCTGTTTAAGGCAATGCGACCGTCGATATTCTGCGCTTCAACCCATTCCCGACGCAAAACCGTGGCATGGTTATGTCGGAAGTGCTTGACGTGGCGGCCTTTCGCGGGCCAATGACCCCTTCGCCGCCTGCCAATATGCTAAAATATCGTACAAACCAGCCCTTGGCGATACGATATAAAGGATTAGGGACCGGTTAAACACTCCCGTCCAAGAGATCAAAATGAAACGGAAATGTTAACGATGAATGACGCGCCGTTCTGGAAAACCAAATCGCTGACCGAGATGACCGGCGAGGAATGGGAAAGCCTGTGCGACGGCTGCGGATTGTGCTGTCTCAACAAGCTGGAGGACTGGGACACCGGCGAAGTGGTGTTCACCTCCGTCCGCTGCGTGCTGCTCGACGGCGAGAGCTGTCGATGCTCGGATTACGAGAACCGCCGTGCCACCGTGCCTGATTGTATCCAGCTTGACCTGAAGAAGGTTCACGAGATCGGCTGGCTGCCGCCCACCTGCGCCTATGCGCTGGTGCGCGATGGCAAGGATCTCTACTGGTGGCATTATCTCGTCTCCGGCGATACCGAAACAGTGCATCAGGCCGGCATTTCCGCGCGCGGCCGCACCGTCAGCGAGGCCGATGTGGATGTTGACGACTTCGAGGATTATGTGGTCGACTGGCCGCTGACGGTCGGCGAAAGGGCGGGAGAAAAGGAGCGGACGTGATGAAAAACGGCAATTTTCGTTTTGGTCCTATTCCTGCCCCATCAGCCTCCTAAAGGCATGTCATCCGAAAACGTGTCACGGTTTCGGGCTATGACTTGTCTGAAATCAAAGACAGCTTCCGGCCATTCCGGCAATTGATCCGCAAAAGCGGACGAGGGACATCAAAACGCATGCGCTACCGGCTGCCCGCCATCTTTCTTTCATGCCTTGCCCTTCCGGGGCTCCTGCCGTTTTCCGCTGACGCCCAGCCACAGCCCCAGGCCTTCGAATGCACGCTGGTCACATCAATCGAGACCGGCGCCATCATCAACCAGCAGGGCGCCTGCGACCAGCGGGTGGCGCCAGCCTCCACCTTCAAGGTGCCGCTGGCGCTGATCGGTTACGATGCCGGTATTCTCCAGGATGAAAAATCGCCCGCCTGGGATTGGAAACCTGGCACGGAGGCGCGCGCCTCGGATCGCAAGACGGTCGACCCGACCATCTGGGAGCAGGATTCGGTGCTGTGGTATTCCCGCGAAATCACCCGCCGCCTCGGCCCGGAAAAATTCGCCGCCTATGTGAAGCGTCTCGGTTACGGTAATGCCGATGTATCGGGCGAGCCCGGCAAAAACAATGGACTTACCCATTCCTGGCTGGGGGCGTCGCTCACCATCTCGCCGGTGGAGCAGGTCGGTTTCCTTCGCCGGTTGCTTGCCGGCAATCTGCCTTTCTCCCGCGATGCGCAGGCCAAGACGCGCGCCATCGTACCGGTCTTCGATGCGCCGGAAAGCTGGGCCGTGCACGGCAAGACCGGAACCGGCTACATGCGTGACGAAAAGGGCAACCCCGACCGCAACCGCCCCTTCGGCTGGTTCGTCGGCTGGGCGGAGCGTGAAGGCCAGCACATCGTCTTCGCAAGGCTGCGTGTTTCCGACAAGCCGTCAAACGAGCCGCTCGGCCCCGCCGTGCGCGATGCCTTCCTGCGCGATATCCCGCGGCTCGCCGTGCACAGGTAGGCGACGGCCCTCACACGGGAAAGGACATCAGCATATGTCGGATGCCTCTCGCGATGTCATCAAGCTCTATACCAAGCACGGTGCTGATTTTGACAATCAGCGCGGTCGTTCCCTTGTTGAAAAACCCTGGCTGGACAGGTTCACCTCGCTATTGCCCGATGGCGGCTCCATTCTCGATATCGGCTGCGGTTCGGGTGAGCCGATCGCTGGCTATTTCATCTCCAACGGTTATGATCTCACGGGCATCGATGCGTCGCTGCCGCTGATCGAACTTTGCCGCAGCCGCTTTCCGGAAAAGCTCTGGGTGGTTGCCGATATGCGCGAACTGGCCCTCGGCCGCCGTTTCGATGGGCTGATTGCCTGGCACAGCTTTTTTCACCTGTATCCCGAGGATCAGCGCCGGATGTTCGGTATCTTCCGCCAGCATGCCAATGAAGGTGCGGCCCTGATGTTCACTGCCGGGCCAGTGCAAGGCGAAGCAATCGGTACCCTTCAGGGCAAGCCACTTTATCACGCCAGCCTCGCGCGTGAAGATTACGAAGGCCTTTTGGCCACGCATGGATTCCGGCTTCTGGATCAGGTCGTCAACGATCCGCAATGCGGTGGGGCAACGATTTATCTCGCCAGGCGGATCGTATCATAGAGACCATTGCATAGTCCCCGGGGATCACGCATAGGATCGACAGGCCGGATGTTTCAGGGACTTTCCCATGCTCGAAAAGCTCAAGCGATGGGCGAAATCCATCAAGCGTGACGTTCACGCCCTTTATCTTGCCGCACGCGATCCCCGCACGCCGCTTCTGGCCAAAGTGGTGGCGATGCTGGTCGCCGCCTATGCGCTTTCACCGATCGATCTCATCCCGGATTTCATTCCCGTCATCGGTTATCTCGACGATCTGGTCATCGTCCCGCTCGGCATCCTCCTTGCGGTGCGTCTTGTGCCGCCGCCACTGCTGGCGGAACATCGATTGACGGCCGCGGCCGCGCAATCCCGTCCCGTCAGCCGCGTGGCTGCTGCCATATTCATCGCCCTGTGGCTGGCGGCGTCGTTCACGATTTTGTTTGCGGCAAAAAATTTCTTATTCCTTGACCTTCCCATCATGGGAAGCCCTACATAGGGTCTCGAAAGGGGATTTCCCATGAACGAGACAGTCAGACACGCCCATCCAAATCAACCGGTTTCCATTCCCGTGGAAGGCATGACCTGCGCTTCCTGCGTGCAGCGGGTGGAAACGGCCGCGGCCAAGGTGCCCGGCGTCATGTCGAGTTCCGTGAACTTCGCCACGAAGAAGCTTACGGTCGAGCCGGCTCAAGGTTTCTCAGCCAAAACGCTTGGCGCTGCCATCAAGAAGGTGGGTTACGATATTGCACCGGATCGGCATGAATTTACCGTCGAAGGTCTGCACAGCGATGCGGATGCGGCGCGGTTGAAGGCCGTTCTGGAAGCCGTCGCAACCACCATTAACGCCACTGTCGATACCGCAGCCGGCAAGGCCGCCGTGGAGACGATCGGCGGCCGGCGTGAACGGGACGCGCTGGTGGAAACGGCAAAACTTGCCGGCTTTGCATTGGCGACGCCAAAGCCGCACGACCATTCCGCCCATCAATCCCACAACAGGCACGAGGGGCATCACCACGGCCACAGCCAGATGGCGACGGCCGGTGAAAGCGGCGGCCATGACCATATGCACCATGCGGGCGAAGAGGGCGCGCTGAAACGCGACCTGACGATCGCCGCCATCCTGACGGCACCGCTTTTCGTGCTGGAAATGGGCGGCCATCTTTATGAGCCGATGCACCACTGGCTGATGGGCATCATCGACACGCAGAACCTCTATTACATCTATTTCGTGCTGGCGACGGCAGTGATTTTCGGACCGGGTCTGCGCTTCCTCAAGACCGGTTTTCCGGCCCTGCTGCGCGGCGCGCCGGAAATGAACTCGCTGGTGGCGTTGGGCGTTACTGCCGCCTATCTCTATTCCGTCGTGGCGACCTTCGCGCCCGACCTGCTGCCGGCAGAGGCGCAGTTCGTCTATTATGAAGCGGCAACGGTCATCGTGACGCTGATCCTGACCGGACGGCTTCTCGAAGCCCGCGCCAGCGGCCGCACCGGAGACGCCATCCGCAAGCTGATGAGCCTGCAGGCGAAGACCGCCCGCGTAGAGCGCGATGGTGCCACCATCGATATTTCCCCTGACGATCTGGTGATGGGCGATATCGTCGTCATCCGTCCCGGCGAGAGGCTGGCGGTGGATGGCGAAGTTGTCGAAGGCTCGTCCTATGTCGATGAATCCATGATATCAGGCGAACCGGTGCCGGTGGAAAAGACGGTTGGCGCAGCGGTCGTTGGCGGCACCATCAACAAGACCGGGGCCTTCAAGTTCAAGGCGACCAAGGTGGGCGCCGATACCATGCTGTCGCAGATCATCCGCATGGTGGAGGAGGCGCAGGGCTCCAAGCTGCCGATCCAGCTGCTGGTCGACCGGGTTACCGCGCTGTTCGTGCCCGTCGTCATTGCGATTGCGGTGCTGACCTTTATCGTCTGGGCGATTTTTGGTCCCGAACCTGCCTATACATTCGCGCTGGTCAATGCGGTGGCCGTACTCATCATTGCCTGCCCATGTGCCATGGGTCTTGCCACGCCGACTTCCATCATGGTCGGCACCGGCCGGGCAGCGGAACTGGGCGTGCTGTTCCGCAAGGGACAGGCCCTGCAGGAACTGCGCTCGGCTGAGATCGTCGTGGTCGACAAGACCGGCACCGTCACCAAGGGCCGCCCGGAACTGACCGATCTCGTGGTTGCGGAAGGATTTGTCGATAACGACGTGCTGGCGCTGGTTGCCGCCGTCGAGGATCGCTCGGAACATCCGATTGCCGAAGCCATCGTCAGGGCTGCGGAAGATCGGGGGGTGGTAGCGGGAGAGGGACTTGAACCCCCAACCGTCGAGAACTTCGAAAGCGTGACGGGTTACGGCATCGCGGCCACCGTCAATGGCCGCAAGGTCGAGGTCGGTGCGGATCGTTACATGGCCAAACTGGGTCATTCGGTTGATGTCTTCGCCGAAGCTGCCGCAAGGCTGGGCGACGAAGGCAAGACGCCGCTTTATGCCGCCATCGACGGCAGGCTGGCGGCTGCAATCGCCGTCGCCGATCCGCTGAAACCGTCAAGTGTCACCGCCATCAAGGCGTTGCAGGCGATGGGCATCGAAGTGGCTATGGTGACGGGCGACAATGAGCGTACGGCAAACGCCATAGCCCGGCAGGTCGGTATTTCCCGTGTGGTTGCGGAAGTGCTGCCTGATGGCAAGGTAAAGGCGATCCATGAGATGCGGGCAGACGGCAAGGTGCTGGCTTTCGTCGGCGATGGCATCAATGATGCGCCGGCACTGGCAGAGGCCGATATCGGCATTGCCGTCGGCACCGGCACGGATGTCGCCATCGAAAGCGCCGATGTGGTGCTGGTTGGCGGCGATCTTCTTGGCGCGGTCAACGCCATCGAGATGAGCCGCGCGACCATGCGCAACATCAAGGAAAACCTGTTCTGGGCCTTCGGTTACAACGTGGCGCTGATACCGGTTGCGGCGGGCGTGCTTTATCCGTCTTTCGGCATCACGCTGTCGCCGATGATCGGTGCGGGGGCGATGGCGCTGTCCAGCGTCTTTGTTCTCGCCAATGCACTGCGGTTGAAACGGGCGAAGGTCGCTCATCGGGAGGTGAAATCGTGAATATCGGCCAGGCATCGGAGGCATCGGGCGTTTCCGCCAAGATGATCCGTTATTATGAGCAGATCGGCCTCATCACCCCCGCCGCGCGCACCGGTAATAATTACCGCGTCTATGGAGAGCAGGATGTCCACAACCTGCGCTTCATCAAACGGGCGCGCACGCTCGGTTTTTCGCTGGAGGAAACTGAGACGCTGCTGAAACTCTGGCAGGACAAGAGCCGTGAGAGTTCGGCGGTAAAGGAAATCGCGCTTGTCCACATCGCCGATCTCGAACAGAAGATCGCCGAAATGAAGAGCATGGTGAAAACCCTCTCCCATCTCGCCCATTGCTGCGGCGGCGACCACCGGCCCGATTGCCCCATCCTCGACGATCTCGCGGGTGCCGACAAGACAGACAGCAAGCCCGCCAGAACCCACTGAAAGAATGCCGGTGCGAAAATATCGGCGCCGAGCAATAGGAGAAATCATGACCCCAACCACCTTCCTCATCCCGGACATGACCTGCGGCCATTGCGAAAAGACCCTGCGCGGCGCACTTTCGGACGTTCTTCCCGACGCCGCCGTCAATATCGATCTTTCCACGCATAGGCTTACGGTAACGGGTGACGCCGCAACCGCGGAGGAAGCAATCCGCGAGGCCGGTTACTCGCCGGAACGGGCGGGCTGACGCACGTCGTTCCTGGAATGAAAAGGAAAGATATGCTGCTGAGTAGCATCATTTTTCCTTTGAAGGCAGAACTCCAATGTCCGTCTCGACCATCTCATTCAATCCTATCGCGGCCTTGGCGACACGCTGCCGGAGGCATTCGAGCGGGCGGTCCTGCGCATCGGCGCTATTGAGGCGGATATGCAAACCCTCGGCAAGGCACCGTTTCGCGGGACATTGATGCCTGAACTATTGCCCGGCCTTCGTCGGGTCACGAAAAATCAGGCGATCTTTCATTTCGATGTTGATGACGGCGAGAAGACATTGCGTGTTCTCGCCATCTTCTTCGGTGGGCAGGATTATCAGCGCCACATGTTGAAACGCGTCGTATCCGGCCTGACAAGCGGTTAAACCTCGTCGAACGCCCCGCCCTCGCGCGAGGGATTGCGGTTGATCACCCGTTCCTCCGCATCGTCGGGCAGGGCCTCGTCGCTTTCCTGATAGGGGTCGTCCTCGCTCTCGGCCTCTTCTTCCTCGATTTCCTGCTCGATGAATTGAGGAATTTCTCCCTTGGCGGGGAGGGCGTCGATGTCGAGGTCGAGCAGGTCTTCATCCATGGCGTCTTCGTTCGAGGGCAGGATTTTTTTGCGGTCCATGACGGTATCCTTTCTATCGGTTATTCGGCAAACGAGCGGAAACGCGCAGGGTTCCTGTCGCCTGCGAATTCCCTCGGATTGAATGGCGCGAAAAAGCTGTCTTGACCTCAATGGCGCTTGAGGTTCTAGTTTGCCCGCCGTATCGCGAAAATCGAAAGGATGCGGCTTTGACGAGTATGGAAATGACGGAGAAAAACGGCTGGGGTGAATTGTTGAGCGGGGCCAATCTCTCGCTTTTAACCGTCATCTCCTCCGGTATCGGCCTGCACGCTTTCAACCAGTTCGCGGTCGTCACGGCCTTGCCGGTGGCCGTGAATGAAATCGGCGGAGCGGCCTTTTACAGCTGGGCCTACAGTCTCTATTTCGTGGGTTCCGTCGCTGGCGGCGTCACCGCCGTGCTGTTTCGCGAACGTTTCGGCGCGCGCACGGTCCTGCTGCTGTGCTGCCTGATCTTTTCTCTGGGTTCCCTCCTTTCGGCAATCGCCGACGACTTCTTGTGGGTCGTCGTCGGTCGCGCCTTGCAGGGTCTGGCGGACGGGTTGATCGTTGCCGTGTGCTACAGCCTCATTCCCGCCGGTTTCCGCTCCGGCCTGTTGCCGAAGGTCTTCGCCATCGAGGCGGCGATCTGGGCGGTCGCCTCGTTCATCGGCCCGCTCACAGGCGGTTTCGCAACCGAACATATCTCCTGGCGCGCCACCTTCCTGTTGTCGGCACCCCTGATTCTGTTGCTCGTGGCCTATACCGCCATCGCCGTCTCCGCCGAGCGACCGGTGGTGACGACGCGCAGACCGCTGGTGCCGCTGGCGCTCTGCCTCATCGGCGCATTGGCGTTTTCCGCTCCCTCTGCCTTCGAGGATGCGAGCCTGCGCGCCCTGTCCCTGCTGGCGGGTGCAGCACTCCTGTGGGCCTCGCTCCGCGCCGGTACACGGCCTTCCGTTGGATTGTTTCCGAAGGATTCCTTTCAGTTGAAGACGGTGCTCGGCAGCGGCTTCTGGGTGCTGTTCCTGATGTCCTACGCCCACGCTCTCGGCAGCGTCTATCTGGCCTATGTCGCCATTAATCTCTGGCGTCATGAACCCACCTTCGCCGGTTTTATCGTGGTAACGATGCCGCTCGCCTGGAGCCTGGTGGCAATGCTGATCGGAAGCCTGCGCTCCGATCGCCTGCGCGAGGTTTGCCTGCATTACGGCCCTTATCAGATGGTGCCGGGCTGCATTTTGCTCGGGCTCGGGCTTTCGACCGGCAGTTCGGTCGAAATGCTGCTTGGGCAAATCCTGATAGGATCGGCTTTCGGCATGTCATGGGCAGGTATCAGCCAGGCGGCCATGGACGCCGCACCGGAGGAGGAACGCAAGATGACGGGCGCGCTGCTCCCCACGGTCGCGACACTGGGAGCCGCCGCCGGTGCGGGTGCAAGCGGCACTGTTGCCGCTGCGACCGATCTGGTGACGCAAATCGATCGGGCAGACGTGACGATGCCGATGACATATCTTTACGGGCTTGGTGTCGTGGTGTCGCTGCTGGCGATCTTCACGGCAAGGGGGCTGCGCGGCGAGCGCTAGCGCCCCCGCCGCGGCCTGGTCAGGACTGGGTAGTGGCGATGGTGATCGCCGTCAGATAGACCACAAAGGCCATGACGGCGATCGCGCCGATGACGATGACGATACCCTTTCCGGCGCGCTTCTTCTCGGTCTTGTTCTGGTTGGCTTCCGTCGGAAACAGGATGGGATCGCTGGTGTCGCGGTTTTTGGTCATGCCGTTTCTCCTTTCGGCGGAATTTTTCGGGCGTTTCTGGTCTATCAACCACCCAATCCGCCAAAAGGTTCCTTAGGGACGCAGCGCCCAGGTCGTGGCGTGGACCACCGCCCCGGGCTCGGCCTTCAAAAGAGCGGCGCGCACGGGCTCGAAGCCCTCGATGCGTTTCGTGCCGACATACCGTCCGCGATTGGCAAAAACCTCCATAGAGCCGTAATCCAGAAAGATACGGACGCGCGAGGCCCTTGCGCCTTTGGCAATGTAATGTGGGGAGGGGCCCTCCCGCCCATCCTCGTGGCGGATCCAGATGCCCGTTTCGTCGCTGACGAGACCGAGCGTGACCGTCGGGTGATCAAGCGCGAGTTCGAAGGGCACCCCGGGCGACGCAAGCTCGATCAATATCTCCACTGCGCCGTTGATGAAGGTGACACGCTCGCCGGCCGCAAGCCGGGTGCGGTCGAGAATGTGGCTGCGCAGGCTTTCGGCCGCGCCGATGGGTGGGGTCAGAAGCTCGCCATTCACATAAGTGATCCGGCGCGGTAACGTCATGGAGGTGGGGAAATCGATCTCGGGATTGGCGTCGGCCCAATTGGCCAGCCAGCCGATGCCGATGATGCTATCCCCGTCCAGAAAGGCCTGAAAGGCATAATTATCGGTGCCGAAATCGAGCTCCTGACCGGATTCCTTGGTGAAGACCTTGCCGTCGAACCAGCCCACATCGGCCATTGTCAGGTTCTTGCGGCCTGTCTCGGGGTCTTCCGAGTGCATCAGTCCGTAGATCAGCACCCAGCGCGTGGAACGGGCATTGGCGGGGCCATCGAGCGGCAGCAGGCAGGGGCATTCGATGGCTGTGGTTTTATAACGCGTTTCCACCCACAGCTTGCCCACATAGGTCCAGCCGGAAGCAGCCGTGGGGTCGAGCGTTTCGTAAAGCAGGATGACACCGCCGCCCTCGCTCTGGCTGCCGAGCACCATTTTCCACAAGCCATCGGGACCGCGAAAGACGTAAGGATCGCGGAAATCCGGCGTCAGCCCCTGTCCGTCCGGACGATGGCCCAGAATGACGTCTGCCTGCCCTGCCATGATGAGATCGGAAGAGGTGGCGGTGAGCTGTATCTGCTGTTCGGGAATGCGGTCCTGCACCTGCTCGGTGAAGAACACGCGGATGCCGCTGCCTTCCACCAGCGGAATGGTGGAGCCGGAATAGGCGCCGCCGCGCTTGTCCGGCCGGGTGGTCAGGTCTTCTGACGGAAAAAGGAAGATCGGCAGATGCCGCCAGCGAAGATAATCGGAGGAGACAGCATGTCCCCAATGCATGGTGTTCCACCGCAGCCCGTGCGAATAATGCTGATAAAACAGATGCGGACGGCCCTCGAAGCGGCCAAAGCCGTTCGGATCATTCATCCAGCCGAAGGGCGGGCGGAAGTGGTAGCTCCCGGGAAGTTCCGGCGCGGCATTGTCAGGCTTGGTATGAACAACCGTGATGCCGGTTTCGAGTACATCCGATGCCGTGAACCAATAAATCACCGAAACGGCGGTGGTGACCGTGTCGTAACTCAGCTCCACATGGCCGCCGCCAAAAACCTGATAGATCCGAAACCCGTACTCTTCGGTGTTGACGCTTGAAACTTCAGCGAATTTTCCGTTTTGATTGGAGAAGGAAACCGCACCCGGCTCGCCGGCTTTTTTTGCCTTCAGCCAGACATGAAAGGTGGCGTTGACGGGCAGATCGGTGTGAATGGTACGGATGGCGCTTTCCGGTTCGGCGGTTACGGCTTCAACGACGGTCATTGCTTTTCCTTTCCTTTCGGCATTCTGCGGATCAAGCATAGGAACGATGATGGCGATGGAAAGTTCATTGCGCAAAATTGAATGAGGCGAAGGAGCGGAGCTTCGGCATTTATCGCTCGCATCCGCCACCCTCCGGCCCCATATAGAGGCAAAGCAGGGAGTTTATCCGTGATGAAATTTGACAATTCCTATGCCCGCCTGCCGGAGCGTTTCAGCGCCGCGGTGCTGCCGACGCCGGTAAAGGCACCGCGCCTCATCACCTTCAACCGTGGGCTTGCCGACGAGCTTCGTCTCGACGTCACCGGCCTTGACGATGAAAGACTGGCGGCGATCTTTTCGGGCAATGTCGTGCCTCAGGGAGCCGAACCGCTGGCCATGGCCTATGCCGGCCACCAGTTTGGCGGTTTCGTACCGCGGCTGGGCGATGGCCGCGCGATTCTTCTGGGCGAGGTGATCGACAGGAACGGCAAACGGCGTGATATCCAGCTGAAAGGCTCCGGCCCGACGCCGTTCTCGCGCAGGGGTGACGGGCGCGCCGCGCTTGGCCCTGTGCTGCGCGAATATATCGTTTCGGAAGCGATGTTTGCGCTGGGCGTTCCCGCAACCCGGGCGCTGGCGGCTGTCCTCTCCGGCGAAAGGGTGCAGCGTGAAGTCGGCCTGCCGGGCGGCGTCTTCACCCGTGTCGCGGCAAGCCACATCCGGGTCGGCACGTTCCAGTTCTTCGCCGCGCGGGAAGACAATGAGGCGATCAGAAACCTCGCGGATTACGTCATTGATCGGCATTATCCCGAGGTGAAAGAGGCAGACAATCCTTATCTCGCCCTGCTGCAGGGCATAGCGCAACGGCAATGCGACCTCATCGCCCGCTGGATGATGGTGGGCTTCATCCATGGCGTGATGAATACCGACAATATGGCGGTCTCCGGGGAGACCATCGATTTCGGCCCCTGCGCCTTCCTTGACGAATATCATCCCAACAAGGTTTTTTCCTCCATCGATGCGCAGGGCCGTTACGCCTATAACAACCAGCCCGGCATCGCCCAGTGGAACATCGCAAGGCTGGCGGAATGCCTGCTGCCGCTGCTCGATCCGCAGGTGGAAAAGGCCGCTGAACTCGCCAATGGGGTTCTCGCCGATTTCGCTGCCGCCTTTCCCAAACGCTGGCTTGCCGGCATGCGCGCAAAACTTGGTCTGACGGCGGAGGAAGAGGGCGATATGGACCTCGTGCAGGGGCTGCTGGCGCTGATGCAGGCATCGGAAGCGGACTATACGCTGACCTTCCGTCGTCTTTCGCATGCCGTCAATGGCGACGCCGAGCCATTCCGCGGCATGTTCATCGATATTGCGGGCGCGGACGAATTTCTCGCCCGTTGGCGGGAAAGAGCCGGTCGGGAGGGGATTTCCGATTCCGAAAGATCGACGGCGATGCTGTCAGTTAATCCGGCGATCATCCCACGCAACCACCGTATCGAGGAACTGATCGAGGCGGCAGTGGAGGAGGATGATTTCGAGCCCTTTCACGCCATGCTGAAGGCGATTGCGACGCCCTTCGAGGAGCGGCCGGACAATTTCGTCTATATGCAGCCGCCGATGAGCCATGAGCGGGTATTTCGGACGTTTTGCGGGACGTGACGACCTCACCGTCATGCCGGACTTGATCCGGCATCCAGCCGACGCGCGTCTGCGCGGCGAATAGAGTATTTCCAGCCCAAGGACTTGGGCTGGCTGGATACCGGCTCAAGGCCGGTATGACGGAATAAATTGAGGCCGGTAACTCACCCCACCCGAGCCAGTGGCTCATGTGCGCCATAATACCGGCCGAACCGGTTATCGAGGAACTTGGGCAGGTCCACTTCCTCCTGCCGCACGAAGCCCTTCTGCGGCAGCGTGCCTTCGGCAAGCAGATCGAGAACCGTGCAGATGCCTGAGGCGGTTGTGATCTGGATGGCGCTCATCATCCGGCCGGAAACGGGGCCGGCATAGACCTTGTTGGCGTAGGTTTCCTGCAGGAAGCGGCCGTTGCGGGTGCCGCAGACGGTGACGAAGACGATGACCACATCCTGCATGGTGCCGGGAAGGGCGTTCTCGAACAGGTCCTTCAGCACATCGCGGCGATTGCGCAGGTTGAGATCGTTCAACAGCGCCTTCATGATCGCCACATGGCCGGGATAACGGATGGTGCGGTAATTCATCGTCCGCACCTTGCCTTCCAGCGTGGCGCAGAGCGTGCCGAGACCGCCTGACGTGTTGAAAGCCTCATAGGTGACGCCGTCGAGCGAGAATTCTTCACGCTCCTCAAGCGCCGGAACGGCGGTGAGGCGGCCTTCGACGATCGCTTCGCAGGGCTCGATATATTCGTTGATCAGCCCGTCCGTGCTCCAGGTGAGGTTGTAGTTGAGCGCATTGGACGGATATTGCGGCAGGGCGCCGACGCGCATACGCACGCTGTCCAGCTTGTCGAACTTGCCGGCAAGATCGGCGGCGACGATGGAAATGAAGCCGGGCGCGAGGCCGCATTGCGGGATGAGCGCCGTCTCCGCCGTTTCCGCCAATGCCTTGACCTTGCGGGTGGATTCCACGTCCTCGGTCAGATCGAGATAATGCGTGCCGACGGCAACGGCCGCTTCGGCAATGCCCGCCGTCAGGTGGAAGGGGGCGGCGGACAGCACGGCGAATTTGCCTTTTAGCAGTGCTTCCAGCGCCGGACGATCGGTGATGTCGACGATCTCGGTGTCGACGCGTTCGTGAGCAGGCACATTGGCCAGCTGGTCGGCCGAGCGATCGGCAACCGTGATGCGATAATCGCCTGTGGCGGCCAGCATCCAGGCGATGGCCGAGCCGATGTTGCCCGCACCTATGACGACGATGTTTTTCATGTTTTGTTCCCCGCAGAAAAATTCTTAGGGCACAATCATATTGCGGTTTCACTGCGATTCGGAGCTTCACTATGTGCAGATCGCTCGTTATTATTGAACGATAAGACGACAGGATTGATCACTATGACGATCACTGACAAGGACCGGGCGCTGCTGGCGCTGCTTTCCGAAAATGCCCGCATGCCGGTGGCGGAACTGGCGCGCAGGCTCGGCCTTTCGCGCACCACGGTGCAGGCCCGCATCGAGCGCCTGGAGGCAGACGGCGTGATCGCGGGTTATGGCCTCAGGCTTTCGGAAAGTTATCTTTCCGGGTTGGTGCGCGCGCATGTGCTCATCACCATCGGGCCGAAGGCTCTGCCAGCGGTGACTGCGGCGCTTGCCGCCATCAAGGAAGTGACGACGCTGCATTCGGTGAGCGGCACATTTGACCTCATCGCCATTCTGGCCGCCCCTTCGATTCTCGATCTCGACCGGCTGATCGACCGTATCGGCGCGCTCGACGGAGTAGAGCGCACGCTGTCATCGATCATTCTGTCGACGCGGATCTCGCGGTAAGAAGCGTTTGAAAGAGTGGAAGATAAGCGAAACCCACTTCCGTAATGCCGGACTTGATCTGGCATCCAGTCGATGTGCGTCTGCGCGGCGAACAGAGTCTTTTCAGCCCATGGACTTGGGCTGGCTGGATACCGGATCAAGTCCGGTATGACGGAAGCGATGGTCTGCAAAACGAAACAACAAAGGATTGCCACTCCTATGTTTCTCTCGCTACGCGAAAGCGAAGCCGTCTAAACCACCGTCCGCTCATCATAAGCCTTCTGTGCCGCCATCACCGCGTCCATATTGCCCTCCGCCCAATGGGCAAGCGCCGCCACGGTGTCCGTCAGCGTGCGCCCCAGCGGCGTCAGTGAATATTCGACGGTGACAGGAACCGTTGGAAAGGCCTGCCGTGAAATCAGCCCGTCACGCTCCAGCTTCTTCAGCGTCTGCGACAGCACCTTCTGCGATATGCCCTTGATCTCGCGCCGTAACAGGTTGAAGCGAACGGCATCACGCCGCAGCTTGTCGAGGATCAGCAGCGCCCATTTGTCGGCGATCCTGTCGAGCACCATGCGTGTCGGGCAGCGGTCCTCATAAACGTCATAGATATTTGCCATCGATTTCACCCTGTTGTTTCAAGGCTATGCCGGTTTCCGCGAGGAAACCAGCTAACCGAAAAGTGCTCTCTTTTCATGATTTCTCTAACGCAGTATCTGTGTTTTCGAAACATGGTTTCTATTAGATACTAAGGAGATTTGAGATGGCAGGCAAGATACTCGTAATCGGTTCAACCGGCACCATCGGCACGCCGCTGGTCAGGGAACTGGTGGCCAAGGGCGAAAGAGTGAAGGCGGCGTCGCGCAGCGGCAGGGCGTCGGACGGCGCGGAAGGGGTGCGTTTTGATTATACCGACGCATCGACTTATGCGGATGCCTTCGACGGTGTTGACCGCCTGTTCCTGCTTCTTTCCGGCGGGCGTCTGGATGCCATCGACGCGCTGACGCCCGTTGTCGAGGAGGCCGCGCGCTGGAAGGTGAAGATCGTGTTCCTCAGCGTTCTCGGCGTCGATGCCGACGATTCCATTCCCTATCGCCAGATCGAGCTGAAGATCATCGCGTCAGGCACGCCTTACGTCATCCTGCGTCCCAACTGGTTTGCCGATAATTTCCACAGCTACTGGAAAGCCGGCATCGACCACGGCCAGATCGCCGTTCCGGCGGGCGAGGGTAAGTCAAGCTTCATCGATGTGCGCGATATCGCCGATAGCGCTGCCGCCGCGCTGACATCCACGGCCTTTGACGGCAAGGCCTTCAATCTGACCGGACCAAGGGCAGTTGGCTACGGCGAAGCGGCAGCACTGATTTCGCAGGCTATCGGCAAGCCAGTGTTTTATGCCGCCGTTTCGGACGAGGTCTTTATCGGCATCCTCACGGGTGCAGGTGTGCCGCAGGACTACGCGTCCTTCCTCGCCTCGATCTTCCATCCCGTTCGTGAGGGCTGGACGGCGGTGGTGACCGGCGACGTGGAAACGCTGACCGGCCATGCGCCGCGTTCGCTGGAGACCTATATCGCCGACAATCTGGACCGGCTTAAAGGCTGAGACTCAACAAGAGCCCGCCGCGCTTAAGCCGGATCGGTGGAGCCGCGGCGGGCCTTGAAGAACATCTTCAGCCGCTGCATATCCTCGGCATTCCAGCCCTGCGGCGCCGTCACCTCCGTCCAGGCATCGATGTAATGTTCCGGCGCATAGACATGGCCATATCCGATCGGCGCCGTGGTGGCGGCAGCAACATCGAGGCTGAGCTGCAGCAGGGTGACGACCGGGAACCAGCGGAAGGATGTGGAAACGTCTGGCCCGTGATGCACCATCCATTGCGGCCGCCGGTAAAGCGAGGCGGCTTCGAAGAAGGTGATGGGGTCGCTGGCATATTGCAGATAAACGATCCGCATCGGCCCCCAGGTCGCATCAGGCATATGCGCGGTGGTATATTGGTTGGCGAAGCGGATGACGGAGGAATCGCGGAAACGCGGCAGCCATTCCGGCGTACCCTTCACCCGGCCATTGGTGGCCATGCGCCATGTCGGGCTGGAAAAAGGAGGGCCGCTCCACAGCGCGCCCTGAAAGGGGTCGGAGAGCACATCGTAAAGATCGGAGGACTTCTGCGAGTTGAGCGAACCGAGGCTCAAGCCGTGCAGATAAAGCCTCGGCCGCTTTTCCTTCGGCAAGGTGGTCCAGTAGCCATAAACGGCTTCAAACAGAGCGCGCGCCGTCTCGACGCCGTAATCCGGCTCCGTCAGCAAGGCTATCCAGCTTGAGAGATAGGAATATTGCACGGCAACGCTGGCGATATCGCCGTCATGCAGATACTCGACGGTATCGAGCGCTTCCGGATCGATCCAGCCGGTGCCGGTGGGGATGACCACCAGGAGCACCTTGCGTTCGAAGCCGCCGACACGTTTCAGTTCCTCAAGCGCCAGAGATGCCCTTTCATCCGGGGTCGAGGCGGAGTTCAGGCCTGCATAGACCCGGAGCGGCTCCTTGGCCGGGCGGTGGGTGAAGGCGGAGATGTCTGCGCCATGAGGGCCTTCAGCGACAAATTCGCGGCCGCGACGGCCGAGCGATTCCCATGTCATCAGCGAGGCGCTGCTGCCGGTCTTGAGCGGATCGGACGGGCGCGGCACATCGGGTTCGATCAGCGCATCCACCTGTTTCAGCGAGGAATCGGCAAATCTGAGGCCGATGTCGAAGATCAGCCCGTTGAGCAGCATCCAGGACAGAATGATGGCCGCGGCGATGCCGAGCACATTGGCCAGCCGGCGCGGCAGGAAATGCCGGCTGCGCGTCGCAAAGAAACGGCGGATCAGCTGGAACAGCCGGCCGGCGCCGATGAGAATGGCAGCCACCAGTATGGCGATGGCGCCTGTCTTGGTGGGGTGCGCGCTGGGGAGCGGATCGAGCTCCATCAGCACGCGAATGGAGTTCTGCCAGTCTTTCGCCTGCCACAGAAACGCAATCGCCGTAATCGCGGCGGCAAGCGCAATGAGAAACCGAACGCCGCGGACATTATGACGCGAGGGTTCAGGCAGCTCCAGATAAGCCCAGATCGCATGAAGGGCGACGCCGATCATGTAACCGATCGCGAAAGAAAACCCGCACAGCACACCTTGCATCAGCCATGTTCGCGGCAGGAGCGATGGTGTGAGAGAAGCGCAGAAGAGAACCGTGCCAAAGACGATGCCGGTTGCTGAAAGACCCGCAAACAACCGCTCAACCCATTGTTTTACCAACTTGACTTGTCCCTTCTACTCACCGCCTGATGCTAAGTGTAATATGTGACGGACGAGGGTGCAAATCCCGTGATCAGGATAAAAATCATAGCAATAGGAAAATAATCCTTTACACCGTGACGGTGGTTTGATAGTGTTTGGCTATAGTCGGAGATTTGCGGCTGAACGGCAATGGTTGTCCTTGGGACTGCCCGTAGCGCTTTGTTCACCACCCGCATTCCTGTGCTTGTCACAGGAATGAGGGTGAGTGAGGTGCAAGCAAACTTGCCTTGTTCGCGGCCCCTCTTTATTTGTTCTTTCTCTCGCAGGCCAATCCCATGACAACGTCCAGCAATTGCGATCCGGCGCTCTACAGCGTCTGGCCGGAAACGCCCGCCTATGCGGCTGACGACATGCCGGAAGCCGCGCCCGAGACGAAGTCGCGGGCCGACAGGCTGGCCGCCGAAGATGCGGCGCGCAACGGCAGCCTGCGGCAATTGCTGAATGAGCTGACGGAGGAGATGCGCGAGCAGTTCTGCCTGTACCGCAATCTCCGCCAAGTGAGCGAAGCGGCCTTGCTGGCGACGGCGGAGGATGCTTCGGGCAAGCTGGCGCGCGCCGATGTGAAGGCTGCGACGGACCAGCTGTCGCTGATCGTCCGCACGCTGCAGCGGATCGACGCTTTGCAACGGGTGCTGGCGGAAGAAAGGGAAGCTCTTTTCAGCGAAGACGAAACCGATGTCGGGGACTACGAAGCGGCGGTGGCGCATTTCCTCAATCGCATCGATGAACTGGCTGAACAGAAATGCCGCGCAAAGATGGCAACCGATCCCGCTTGCAGCCCCTTCGCAGAAACCGACACATGACGGATATGTCGACCGGACCCCATCTGCCGGCGCAGGTCTTCAACCTTCTGCGCGACTGGCGTTTCATCGGCAACCTGCCGCAGCAACCGCCGGAGGGCGACTGGCGGACATGGCTTCTGATCGGCGGACGCGGATCCGGCAAGACCCGCGCCGGGTCGGAGTGGGTTCACGCCGTCGCGTCCGCCGGCAGGCAATCGGATTTGCGCATCGCGCTGGTTGCCGAAACGCTGGGTGACGCCCGGGAGGTGATGATCGACGGCATTTCCGGCATTTGCCGTATTGCCCGCCGCCATCGTCCCGCCTTCGAGGTGTCGCGTCGGCGGCTGCTTTGGCCCAACGGGGCGATGGCGCAGGTGTTCTCATCGGAAGACCCGGAAAGCCTGCGCGGGCCGCAGTTCCACATGGCCTGGGCGGACGAGCTGGGCAAATGGAAATATCCACAGGAAACCTGGGACATGCTGCAGTTCGGCCTGCGTCTGGGTGAATTGCCACGACAGCTGGTGACGACCACGCCACGGCCCATTCCATTGCTGAAGGCGCTTCTGGCCGATCCTTCGAGCCGGGTGGCCCGGATGCCGACGGCCATGAACGCGCGGAACCTTTCTCCCGGTTTTCTGAAAGCCATGCAGGACCGCTACGGGGGCACGCGGCTCGGCCGTCAGGAAATTGGCGGCGAACTGATCGATGAGCGCGAGGGCGCGTTATGGAAACGCGCCGATCTGGAAGCGATCGTTGAGGTTGCGGCTGCGCCGCTTTCGCGGATCGTGGTGTCGGTCGATCCGCCGGCCGGCAGTGGTGAAAATTCCTGCTGCGGCATCGTCGTGGCGGGACTGGGCATGGCCGGGCGTCTCACGGTGCTTGCGGATTGTTCGGTGGAAGGCGAGACGCCGGCCGGCTGGGCTCGCGCCGTCGTCGCCGCCTTCCGCCGCCACGAGGCTGACCGCGTCGTGGCAGAGGTCAATCAAGGCGGCGAGATGGTGCGCGCCATGCTGCAGAGCGTAGAGGCCAACCTGCCGCTGACGCTGGTGCGGGCAAGCCGCGGAAAGTTCGCCCGCGCCGAACCGGTCGCCGCGCTCTATGAGCAGGGAAGGGTGCGCCACGCCGCGCGATTTGAAAAGCTTGAGGACCAGATGACGGATTTCGGACCGGAAGGCCTGTCGACCGGGCGCTCGCCGGACAGGCTGGACGCACTCGTCTGGGCGATCACTGCGCTGACGACGATGGTGACCAGCGAACCGAAGGTGCGGGGGATGTGAGATGGTGATTTAGTGGCTCCAGAGACCTAGAGCCAATAACGCCTCAAGCGTGCCGCCTGTTTCTTCTTCCGTTGGGCAGAAGGATTGCAGCGCGGGATCAAGAGGCAATGGTCAAAATGTGCCGCGAGAGCATGGATGTCAGCACCTTGCCCCGTCATCTGACCCTTGGGGCCATCTTCTCCCCAGCGGGGAGAAGAAAAAGTGAAGTACCCGCCCGATTTCGGGCGGCGGGCAAATATTATTTCTTCGGAGATTGCGCCGGCTTCGGCTGGGAGCCGGTTTCACGCATCTGGCGCCACTCGTTTTCGAGACGGTCATAAACGGTCTGGGGGATTGTCGCTGTCATGGTGGCATTCCTCCTTGAATGGTTAACGCTGCAGGATTGCGCGGTAAATGGAGTTAGCGCGCTAAGGTTCCGGAATTCAAGGAATTTTTTACTCCAAAACCCCGGTCCGAGGATTAAAATCGATTAAGGTTTTTTCAAATCGATTTAGTCCTGACGGACGTCAGGGGTCATGAACCCCAAGTCATATCAAGTGTCATATCAGGAGCAGGCCATGGTCTTTGACGAGGCGCGATTCGTCGCGTCGGTGCGGAAATCCCTGTTCGGCGGGCGGCTGCAGACGGCGCAGCTTGCCGGGATGAAGACGATCCTGTCGGGCTTTGCGACGGCGCTGCCCGGCGGCGATCCCCGGTGGCTGGCTTATATGCTGGCGACTGCTTTCCACGAGACCGCGGCAACCATGCAGCCGGTGCGCGAGACTTTGGCGACAACCGATGCCGAAGCGATCGCACGGCTCGACCGCGCCTTTGCCGCCGGCCGTCTGCCGATGGTCCGCAGGCCCTACTGGCGGCGTGATGCGGAAGGGAAAAGCTGGCTGGGACGCGGCTTCGTTCAGCTGACCCATCGCCGCAATTATGAGACCATGTCGGTGCTGACCGGGGTGGATCTAACCGGCCGCCCCGCGCGCGCCATGGAAGCGGACGTGGCGACGGCTATCCTGATCCGGGGCATGGTGGCCGGCAGCTTCACCGGCAGACGTCTTGCGGATTTCTTCGGTGCAGAGCGCGAAGACTGGGATGCGGCGCGCGCCATCATCAATGGCAGCGACCGGGCCGGCCTGGTGGGCAATTATGGGCGCGCATTTCATCGGGCGCTTCTTGCGGCGCGGATTGAACCGGCGCGGCCCAGGTGATAACCCGTTACGCAGCGCCGAGAAGGCCGCCTTCGAATTTCGCATGACAGGTGACACCGTGATCCGCCATATCGTCTTTTTCACCGTTCCCGAGGAAAACCGCGACGCCGTCCGCAAGGGCCTTTCCGGCCTTACCGCGATTCCGCATGCGCTGAAGCTGGAAATCGGCGAGAATGTGAAGAAGGACCAATGGGGCAATTCCGTCGATTTCATCGTTTATGGCGAGTTCGAAAACGAAGCGGCGCTGGCGGCCTACAAGGCCGATCCCGCCTATGATCTTTCCACCCGCACGGTGAAGCCGCTGCGGGAAACCCGCGTCGCCGCCGATTTCGACAGCGATACGGCAGTAAAAGCACCGATCCGGTAACGGTTCGGTTCAGCTGCGCAAGTGACGGGCATCTGCCCGTCGTCTGCCGAGAGCCGGCGAAAAAAATCTTTTTCCGTTTGGGTTTTGAGTCCCGGCATCCCTTATTTCTGTGCCTGTCGCAGGAAACCAGCTGACGCGTGTCTGCGCGACGACAAGACTTTCTTCGGCCCAAAGAGCTGGGCTGGCTGGTTCCCTGTGACAAGCCAGGGATGAGGAACATCACAAACAAGGACACCGTCATGCGATTTCCCTTTTCCCTGCCGCGCAAGCGCCCGGCGGATGGCAACGCCATGCCCGAAAACCGGAAAATGGCTGGCGGCTTCATGGCCGTGGCCATGCAGGGCGGGCAGGCCTTCTGGTCCGGCCGGTCCTATGCCGCGCTTGCCCGTGAGGGTTTCATGAAGAATCCCGTAGCCCACCGGGCTGCCCGCATGGTGGCGGAAGCGGCCGCGTCGGTGAACTGGCTGCTTTACGACGGCGATGACGAGATAGGCGATCATCCGCTGCTGGCGCTTCTGGCGAGGCCGGGCGCCCACATGGGCGGGCCGGATTTCTTCGAGGCGCTTTATGGCCACCTCATGCTGGCCGGAAACGCCTATGTCGAGCCGCTTGTGGTCGGCGGGCGGCTGCGTGAACTGCATCTTCTCCGGCCTGACCGGCTCAGCATTGTCGAAGGGCCGGATGGCTGGCCGGCGGCTTATGATTACCGCGCCGAAGGCCGGGCCACGCGGCGCATCGCCGCCGAACGGGACGGGCTGGGGCTGCTGCATCTCAAACTGTTCCATCCGCTGGATGACCGGGTGGGGTTCGCGCCGCTCGCCTCCGCCGGCGCGGCGCTTGATCTTCACAATGCCGCCAGCCAGTGGAACAAGCGCCTGCTCGATAATTCCGCCCGGCCTTCCGGCGCGCTGGTCTATCAGCCGCGGGAAGGCGGCAATCTTTCCGCCGAACAATATGAACGGCTGAAGCGCGAGCTGGAGGAGGGCTATCAGGGCGCCATGAATGCCGGCCGGCCGCTGCTTCTGGAGGGCGGGCTGGACTGGAAGGCGATGGGACTATCGCCGCGCGACATGGACTTTCTGGAAGCCCGCAACGGCGCGGCCCGCGATATCGCGCTCTCACTCGGAGTACCGCCAATGCTGATCGGCATTCCCGGTGACAATACCTATGCGAATTATCAGGAAGCGAACCGCGCCTTCTATCGCCTCACCGTGCTGCCGCTCGTCAACCGCACGGCGGCGAGGCTTTGCGGCTGGCTTGCGCCGATCTTCGGCGTGGGCCTGCGACTGGAAGCCGATCTCGACCGGATTGCCGGGCTCGCGGGCGAGCGGGACGCGCTCTGGACACGCATCGGCGCAGCCTCGTTCCTGAGCGACGAGGAAAAACGCGAGGCCGTCGGTTATTGAAGGGACGGCGTTTCTTTCGCTTTGACGGTTCAAGCATTGTCTGAAGAAGCGGATTCTCTTTGTGAGCTCATCCGTCCAAGCGATTCCGAAGATTCGTAAAATCACCCGGTGCAGGCGCGCAGGAAGCGGCTGCGTGCGACGCGGCGCGTCCGCCCGATGACAACATCCTAGAACGGAATGATTACCCATGTCTGAATTCGCCAATGAGGCCGGCATCTGGGCCGCCCGCATCACCGGCGCCGTGGCGGGCGCGGGTGTATCGCTCGTTTATCTCCTGCCGAAAAGCAAACGCGAGGCCGCGAGCCGTTTTATCACCGGCGTCTCCTGCGGCATGATCTTCGGCGGGCCTATCGGCCTGTGGATCGTGCAGCAGCTTGATATTGCCGGTGCGCTCTCCGGTCGCGAAATCATGGTGGCGGGTTCCGCCGCCGCCAGCATGGGGGCCTGGTGGGGGTTGGGCGTGCTGGTGCGCATCGCCGACCGTTACAGCGCCCGTCCGCGCGCCTGATATTCCCCTCACATCGCAGGAGTTACCCATGCACGCCTATTGCGGGCCGCGTCCCGCCACGCGTAAATTCGCCAATCTGGAACTGCGCGGCATTGCCGGCGACGGCACTTTTTCCGGTTACGCCAGCGTTTTTGGCGAGATCGATCTCGGCCGCGATGTGATCGAGCGCGGCGCCTTCCGCCGCTCCATCGAGGAGCGCGGTGCGTCCGGTATCCGCATGCTCTACCAGCACGATCCGGCCCAGCCTATCGGCGCCTGGCGCACCATCCGCGAGGATGAGCGTGGCCTTTATGTCGAGGGTATCCTCTCGCCCGGCGTCGCCCGGTCGAGGGAGGTCCATTCGCTGATGAAGACCGGCGCTCTGGACGGGCTGTCCATCGGTTTCCGCACGGTTCGTTCGAGTAGGGAAGGGCTTTCCGGCAAGGCGGCCCGCGCCGGCGTCCGGCGCATTCTGGAGGCCGATCTCTGGGAGATCTCCGTCGTGACTTTTCCGATGCTTCCCTCGGCTCGCGTCTCCGATGTCAAGCATGCCCGCTTCTTCCGCGACCGCGACACCGAACTGGTGCGCAGCATGCGCCGCGCCGCCCGTTCGCTTTTCGATACCGCCTTCAAACGCTGATTTCCGGACAAACCGCAACAAGGAAAACCACATGACAGAACAGACAACGACACCGGCCCCGATGACGGTTGCGCCGCAGCTGAAGGCCGTCCCCGATACGATGACGGCCGCCTTCGACGAGTTCATGGAGGCCTTCGAAGCCTTCCGTGAGACCAACGATCAGCGGCTTGCCGATATCGAGCGCAAGATGGGGGCTGATGTCGTGACCCGCGACAAGCTCGACCGAATCGACAGGGCGCTCGACGACAACCGCAGGCTCATGGACGATCTGGCTTTGAAGAAGGCGCGGCCCGCGCTCGGCCGGAAGGACGCGCTGTCGCAGGATGCCGAAGAGCACAAGACCGCTTTCGAGGCCTATATCCGCCGGGGCGAGGAAGCCGCGCTGCGTGATCTCGAGGCAAAGGCCTTTGCCGGCTCGGCCGGGGCGGACGGCGGCTTTCTTCTTCCGACCGAGACGGATGGCGAGATCGGCCGGCGCATGACGGCGATTTCGCCTGTCCGGGCGCTCGCCACGGTGCGACAGGTTTCCGCTGCCGTGCTGAAAAAACCCTTCGCCGCCGGCGGGCTCGCCACCGGCTGGGTTTCGGAAACGGCGGCGCGGCCGGAAACGGCGACGCCGAAACTGTCGGAGCTTTCTTTCCCGACCATGGAGCTTTACGCCATGCCTGCCGCCACCCAGGGCCTGCTGGACGACGCGGCGGTCGATATCGAGGCGTGGATCGCCTCCGAGGTGGACATCGCATTCGCCGAACAGGAGGCGGCGGCTTTCGTTGGCGGCGATGGCATCAACAAGCCCAGGGGGTTCCTCGCCTATACGACCGTTGCCAATAACGACTGGAGCTGGGGCAATATCGGTTATGTCGCGACCGGCGTATCGGCGGGCTTTTCCTCCGCCGGTCCCATGGACGTGCTGCTCGACGCCATCTATGCGTTGAAAGCCGGCCATCGCCAGAACGGCACCTTCCTGATGAACCGCAAGACGCAGGGTGCGCTTCGACGCTTCAAGGACACGACCGGCGCCTATCTTTGGCATCCGCCGGCTGCCGTCGGTCAGCCCGCCTCGCTGATGGGCTTTCCGGTGACGGAAGCCGAGGACATGCCCAATGTGGCGGCCAACAGCTTCGCCATCGCCTTCGGGGATTTCCGCGCCGGTTACCTCATCGTTGATCGAACCGGCGTCCGCATCCTGCGCGATCCCTATTCGGCCAAACCCTATGTGCTTTTCTACACCACCAAACGCGTGGGCGGCGGCGTGCAGAATTTCGAGGCGATCAAGCTGGTGAAGTTCGGGGTGAATTGAACCTCGACGGTGCCGCGCGTTTCTTCTCCCCGCCGATGCCCGACAGGGCAGATGAGGGGGCAAGCTCTCGGTTTACCCCGACCCTTGCCCCCTCAACCCGCTGCCGCGACCTTCTCCCGGCGGGAAGAAGGCGAAAGACACAGCTGCTCGCCCTAATCTCCGGAGACCCCATGACCTATGCCCTCATCCATCCGCCGCAGGCGGAGCCGTTGACCCTTGCCGACGTCAAGGCGCATCTGCGTCTCGACAGCGGTGACGAGGACACCTTGCTTGCCGCGTTGATACGCGCGGCCCGCGAGCATCTGGAACGCACCACCGGGCTGTGCCTCCTGCGCCAGACCTGGCGGCTTTATCTTGATCGGTGGCCCGAAACGGGCGTGATTCTGATTGGCAAGACGCCGGTGCAAGCCATCGAAACGATTCTGGTTTTCGACGGGCAGGGGCACGCGGCAGACATCACCGCCACCGAAAAGCTGCTCGACGGCGCGGCGCGGCCGGCACGGCTGTGGCTGCGCGAACCGCCGGCCCCGGAACGGGAGCTGAATGGCATCGAGATCGATTTCACCGCCGGTCATGGCGAGGCCGCGACGGATGTGCCCGATACGCTGAAACGCGCCATGCTGATGCATGTGGCGCAGATGTTCGCCTTTCGCGGCGCCGTCGCGCCGGAAAACCAGCCGGCCGCCGTTCCGGCTGGTTATGAGCGGCTGGTGTCTCCTTTCTGCCGTCTGGGGCTTTAGGCCATGAACCTCGTCTTTCTTGATCCTGGCAGGCTGACGACGCGACTGGAACTGGAAGTGCGGTCGGAAACGCCTGATGGACAGGGCGGCGCCGCCGAAAGCTGGAAGGCCGTGCGCGCGTTGTGGGGCGCCATCGAGCCGGTTTCCGAAGCCTCGCACGAGCGGGCTTCGGCCGAGGGGGCGACGATTACCCATCGTGTCTGGCTCGCCTGGCGCAACGACATCGACATCGGCACCGGGATGCGCTTTCGCAAGGGGGCGCGCATCCTCAACATCCGAACGGCGATGGATCCCGACGAAACCCGCCGCTTCATCGTCTGCCGTTGCGAAGAGGAAAACCGATGAGCGCCGCGAACCCGCTTCTTCAGGCGATCGTCGCAAAGCTCGCTGGCGATGCCGAATTGGCAGACCTCAACCCCGGCGGCATCGTCGACCGGCTTCTGACGCGTGGCCTTTTGCCATGTATTGTCTTCGACGAGGTCGAGACCCGCGATTATTCGACGGCGACGGAAAGCGCGGAGGAGCATTTTCTGACGCTGCAAATCTGGGGTGATGCCAATCGCCGCAGATCCACGGGTGAGATCGCCGCAAGGGTAAAAGCGCTGCTTGATGACGCCGCGCTGCCGCTCGTCGGCTTTTCGCTCGTCAACATGCACATGCTGTCCAGCCGCTCCCGCCGTGAGGCGAAGTCACGGAACTTCGTCCTTGAAATGCGGTTCAGGGCGGTAACGGAATGAAGGGCCCTACGCTTTCTGGCCGGCCACGGTTTTCCACAGCAGGATCAGCAGCAGCAGCGAAAGGGTGATCAGGATGGAAGCGATGCCAAGCATCGCCGCCACACCGCCGCGATCGAGCGCCATGCTGAAAATGACAGGTGCAAAGGCGATGGCGAGATTTTGCGGAAGCGAAATCCGTGCGGCCTGAAGGCCGTATTGCTGCGGAGAGAACACTGCAAGCGGCAGAACGGCGCGGCTGACCGTCAGCACACCCGCGCCAAACCCGAACAGGGCGATGAAGCCGGCAAAGGCTGGTATGGCCGGAGAAAAGACGAGCAGGACCAGAAAGGATGTCAGCAGAAGACAGAGGCCGATCAGGCAGGTGATGAAGGGATTGCCGCGTTTTCCCAGCAGGAAATCTAGCCCGCGCGCGGTAATCGCCAGCACGCTGCGCACCGATGCCAGCTGGATTGCAAGCGCTTGCGATGCGCCTGAATGCACGAGAAGCAAAGGCAGAAGCGGCGAGAAGCCAAAGGCGGTGAAGGCGCTGAGCGTGGTCATTGCCGCCAGAAGCAGGAAGGCGCGCCGCGTATCCAACGGCGAGGCCGGGATTTCGCCAGGATGCGGGCGCTGGCCTGGATTGCCGCCCTTTCTCTTCGGAAGAACGAAGAGGTAAAGCGGCAGAAGCAGGAACAGCTGCAGACAGCCGTAGAGGATGAGGGTGCCGCGCCAGCCGAGATGCTGCTCCGCAAAGGCTGTAACGGGCAGGAACACGGCCGCCGAAAGGCCGGTAAAGACCATCAGCAGCGTCAGGGATCGACCGCTTTCCGCCCCGACGCGCTCCACCACGGCGGTGTGTGCCGCCGTTGTCAGCCCGCACGCGCCGGCAAAGCCCATCACCGCCCAGCCCAGCAGATAGCTTGTCACGCCGCCTGCAAAAGCAAGCAGCGCAAAGCCGCAGGCAAAAAGCAGGGTGCCGCTGACCAGCACCGGCGCTGCGCCGTGGCGCACAAGCATCCGCCCGAGCAGCGGCCCGCAAAGCGCACTGATGGTCATCATCACGGTCAGGCCTGCAAAAACGACTTCGTTGGCGATGGCGAGTTCGCTGCCCATTCGTGGACCGAGAATGGCCAGCATGTCGAAACCGGAACCCCAGCTGACGACCTGCCCAAGCGCCAGCACGCCGATAAGGCGTGTACGGAACGTCGGGGAAGCAGCATCGGACATGGCAAGATCGCACAATGCGAGGGCAAGGAACATTTTTGGTCGCAGGCCCGCAACACCCTGCAACCGCAATCGAAACGGAAGGAAACAGGATGGTGGCGCAGAAGGGCAAGGATTTTCTGCTGAAATTCAACAATGCCGGAACATATGTCACTGTTGCCGGGCTCAGAACGCGGCGGCTGGCCTTTAACGCCCAGGCGGTGGACGTTACCGATGGGGAAAGCGTCGGGCGCTGGCGCGAGTTGCTGGCGGGTGCCGGCGTGCAAAGGGCCGCGCTGACGGCGTCAGGCATATTCAAGGATGCGGCGAGCGATGCGCTCGTGCGCGGCGCGTTTTTCGCGGGCACCATTCCCGGCTGGCAGATCGTCATACCCGATTTCGGCACGATTGTCGGGCCGTTCCAGATCGTGGCGCTGGAGTATTCCGGCCGTCACGATGGCGAAGTGCAATTTGAGATCGCGCTGGAATCGGCCGGTCTTTTGACCTTTGGAGCGCTGTGATGCCGCAAGGGTTGCGTTACGGGCGGGCGAACCGCCATCGCGGCGAGATCGAAGCGCTGTTCGACGGCGAAAGGCGCATATTGTGCCTGACGCTCGGCGCGCTTGCCGAGCTCGAAACCGCCTTCGAAGTCGATGACCTGACAGCGCTCGCCGAACGTTTTGCGAGCGGACGCATGAAGGCCACCGACATGATCCGGGTGATCGGCGCGGGGTTGCGGGGCGCCGGCAATGTTTTTTCGGATGAGGATGTTGCCAGCGCCACGGTGGAGGGCGGCATTGCCGGCCATGCCGCCATCGTCGCCGAACTTCTGACCGCCACCTTCGGCGGTTTGAAAGGGGAGACGCCGCGGGACCCCTGAATGCCGCAGCAGGCGATGCGACGCCGCGCCCCTTTCCCTGGGATGCGGTTCTCCATGCGGGTTTCTGCCTGCTGCGGCTTTCTTCCGAAGTCTTCTGGCGGCTGACGCCCAGAGAGTTTTTCGCCATGACGGGCGGCGTGCGCTCCGGTTCACACTGCCCCGATCGACAGGAGATGGAGGCGATGATGCGGCGTTTTCCCGACAGGGACGCATCCGATCATCGTTTCGCGAAGATGTTTTAATTCAAACACTTGAAGCTCCAGTTTGAATCGGAAAGGCAGGTACGATGGCGGGTGAAGGATCGATCGCGGAAAATCGGGAGGAGGCGGAAGCCCTGTCCGAAGTGATGGGCGATCTCGAACGCCGCTCCGAACGGTTCGGAGCGGCGCTGACGTCTGCACTGCAGGCGGCAACGACAGGCGGCAAAGGGCTGGACGATGTGCTGCGCGGCCTTGGGCAGCGGCTGTCGGGCATCGCGCTCTCCGCCGGGCTCAAACCCTTTGAGGCCATGATTGGCAATGCCGTCGGCGGGTTGTTGAACGGCGGCGGCTCGCTCTTCGCCTTCGCCGATGGCGGGATGCCGGGGCGCAGCGTCACGCCTTTCGCCGAGGGTGGTGTCGTCTCCAGCCCGGCGTTTTTTCCCATGGGCGGCGGGCTTGGCCTGATGGGAGAAGCAGGGGCGGAAGCCATATTGCCTCTGAAGCGCGGCCCGGATGGTGCACTCGGTGTTGCGGCGCCTTCCGCCGGCGGCGGGTCCCAGATCATTTTCAACGTCACGGCGACGGATGCGACAAGCTTCCGCAAAAGCGAAGGCCAGATTGCCGCAATGCTGGCGCGCAGCGTCGGGCGCGGCCAGCGTGGATTGTAATATGCAGACCTTGTCCCTGTCCCGACCGGCCTGCCGAGCATGGACAAACCGCGAAGGATGAGGGCCTGCGGCCGGCACACCCCAAACAGCGAAATGAATCCAGGAACAACGACATGGTGGCATTTCATGAAGTGCGGTTTCCGCTGCGGCTGGCGCTCGGTGTGAGCGGCGGCCCGGTGAGACGGACCGACATCGTCAATCTTTCCAATGGGCGGGAAAGCCGCAATCAGCGCTGGCGAAATGCCAGGCGTGCCTATGACGCCGGCTCGGGCATCCGCTCGCTCACCGATCTCTATGAGGTGCTGGCCTTTTTCGAAGCGCGGCGCGGCGAGCTTTACGGCTTTCGTTTTCGCGATCCCGTGGACTTCAAATCCTGCCCGCCGGGAGACACGCCGGCATCGACCGATCAGAGGATCGGCGTGGGTGATGGCGTCACGGTGCGGTTTCAACTGGTCAAGACCTATGCCGATGCGGGTGGCTTCTTCACCCGCCGGGTGGAAAAACCTGCCGAGGGCTCCGTCCTCGTATCGGTCGAGGGTGTCCCCGTATCCGCTTCGGATGTGTCCTGCGATTACGCGACCGGTATGGTGACATTCGGTTCCGGAAAGGTTCCGCCCGCCGGTGCGGTGGTCCGTGCGGGCTATGAATTCGATGTACCGGTACGGTTCGCGACCGACCGCATCGACATCAACCTCACCGCCTTCGAAGCCGGGCGAATTCCCGCCATTCCGCTGATGGAAATCCTGCCATGAAAACGATCGCTCCCGCCCTTGCCGGGCATCTTGAAAGCGATGCCACGACCACTTGCCATTGCTGGAAAGTGACGTTGAAGGATGGCGCCGAAATCGGCTTCACCGATCATGACGAGGCGCTTTTCTTCGCCGGCACGGCCTTTCTGGCCGCCAGCGGTTTTTCGGCCAGCGATAATGACAGCGAAACCGGGCTCGGCGCCGGCGCAGGTGAAGTGGCAGGCGGTTTTTCCAGCGAGGCGATTTCGGAAGAGGATCTTGCCGCCGGCCGTTTCGACGGAGCGAGAGTGGAGCTTTACCTCGTCAACTGGCAGGCTCCGGAAGAGCATGTGCTTCTCTCCCTGCGCGAGATCGGCGACGTAGCCCGGGCGGGGGGGTCCTTTCGCGCCGAGCTGCGCAGTTTCGCCCATCGCCTCAGCCAGCCGCAGGGGCGGGTTTATGGACGGCGCTGCGATGCCGCGCTGGGAGACGCACGCTGCGGCGTTGCTCTGGCGCGGTTCACCGGCAATGGCCGGGTGGTGGCGGTGGACGCGGCCGGCAATCTCGTCGCAACCGGGCTCGATGCTTTCCCGGATGGTTTTTTCAACGGGGGAAAGGTGCGTTTTCTCACCGGTCCGCTTGCAGGGCGCGGGTTCGATCTCGATGGCCATGAGCAGCGCAATGGCGGCGTGCTTCTTTCTTTCTGGCTTCCACCGGATGAGGCGCCGTTGCCGGGAGACAGCTTTTCCGTCACGGCCGGTTGCGACAAGAGCTTCGCCACATGCAGGCATACATTCGCCAATCAGCTGAATTTCAGGGGCTTTCCCCATCTTCCAGGGGCGGATTTCGCCTATTCTTATGCCAGCGGCGGTCACACCCACGACGGCGGGGCCTTGTTCCCATGAGCGAGACGGGAGACAAGGTGCTGGCGCTGGCCGAGCCGTGGATCGGCACACCCTATCGGCATCAGGCGTCGCTAAGGGGCGTTGGCTGCGATTGTCTCGGCCTGATCCGAGGCGTCTGGCGCGAACTCTACGGCAGCGAACCGGAACTTCCGCCGCCCTATGCGCCTGACTGGGCCGAGCGCTGTGGTGAGGACCGGCTGATGGCGGCCGTGCAACGGCATTTTCCTAGCGTTTCGGGCCTGGACGGGGCAAAGCCCGGAGACCTGCTGCTGTTCCGCTGGCGGGCCGATGCGGCGGCCAAACATCTCGGCATCCTCGCGGAATCCCGGCATTTCATCCACGCTTATGAGCAGGCGGCGGTGGTGCGTTCCGCCTTGGTGCCATGCTGGAAACGGCGCATCGCCGGCGTTTTCCGATTTCCCGATCCCTGAGATTTTTTGAGGCAGGCATGGCAACCATACTATTTCAGGCAGCAGGTGCGGCACTCGGCGGTATTTTCGGGCCCGTGGGAGCGATCATCGGGCGTGCGGCCGGCGCGCTGGCTGGCAACGCCTTGGATCGCGCCTTGCTTTCGGACGGTCGTACCGTGTCCGGGGCACGGCTCTCGGCCGCGCGTATTCCTGGTGCGGATGAAGGCGCCGCGATAAACCGGCTTTACGGTACGGCGAGGATCGGCGGCACCCTGATCTGGGCGACACGTTTCGAAGAAAGCCGTGTCGTGCAGAGACGTGGTGGCAAAGGCAACCGCGGCCCAAGGGCGGAGACCTATCGATATTTCGCCAATCTCGCCATCGGTCTCTGCGAGGGGGAGGCGGCCCTCGTGCGGCGCGTCTGGGCCGATGGGCGCGAAATTGACCTGACCGGCATCGAGATGCGCTTTTATCCCGGCAGCGCAACGCAATTGCCCGATCCGCTGATCGAGGCGAAACAGGGGAGCGGCAATGCTCCCGCCTTTCGCGGCCTCGCTTATGTCGTCATCGAGCGCCTGCCGCTTGAAGCCTATGGCAACCGCATTCCGCTCATGCAGTTCGAGGTGGCGCGGCCGGTCGGCGGGCTGGAGAAGTCGATCCGCGCCGTGACCGTCATTCCGGGCGCAACCGAACATGGTTACGCAACGGTGCCGGTTTCCGAGCATACGGGCATGGGTGAAAGCCGCGTGATGAACCGTAACGGCCTGACGGCCGAGACGGACTGGCGCGCTGCCATCGATGAATTGCAGGCGCTTTGCCCCGCTCTTCAAAGCGTGGCGCTGGTGGTGAGCTGGTTCGGCACGGATATGCGGGCGGGCGAATGCCGCATCCTGCCGGGTGTTGAAGTGGGGGACCGGGAGGGCGAGACGACGCCGTGGTCCGTTGCCGGCCTGACACGCGCCGGGGCGCATCCGGTCAGCCATCATCATGGCGGTCCCGCCTATGGCGGCACGCCGAATGATGAAGGCGTGATGCAGGCGATAGCCGACCTCAAGGCGCGGGGCCTGAAGGTCTGCCTTTATCCCTTTGTGATGATGGACGTGCCGGCGGGCAACCGGCTGCCGGATCCCTATGGCAAGGCCGAACAGGACGCCTATGCCTGGCGGGGGCGCATCACCTGCTTTCCCGCACCCGGGAGGCCCGGATCGGCCGATCGTACCGCGGGTGCGCGGCTGGAGATCGATCGTTTCTGTTCCCGCGCCGAGGGCTATCGACGCATGGTGCTGCATTACGCCGACCTCTCGGTAAAAGCGGGAGGCGTCGACGCCTTCCTGATCGGTTCCGAACTGCGGGGGCTGACGGGGTTGCGCGATGACAACGGCGCCTTTCCCTTCGTGGAGGCGCTGGTGCGGCTCGCGCGCGATGTACGGGCTGTCGTCGGAAGGGCGACGAAACTAACCTATGCTGCGGACTGGAGCGAATATTTCGGTCACCAGCCGGCCGACGGCTCGGGGGACGTGTTCTTCCATCTCGATCCGCTCTGGGCGAGTTCAGACATCGACGCCATTGGCGTCGACAATTACATGCCGCTCTCCGACTGGCGCGACGAAGATGCCGCAAACGGCAATCCTGACGGCATGACCGGCCCGGATGACGCTGTGGCCTTCCGCCGCGCCGTTACGGCTGGCGAGGGTTTCGACTGGTTTTATGCAAGCGAAGCCGACCGCACGGCCCGGCGGCGAACCCCCATTGCCGATGGCACAACGGCAAAGCCATGGGTATTCCGCTACAAGGACCTTCGAAACTGGTGGGAAAATCTCCATTACGATCGGCCCGGCGGGAAGGAGAGCACCACGCCAACCGCATGGAGGCCGGGCTCGAAGCCCATCTGGTTTACGGAACTCGGCTGCCCGGCGGTGGACAAGAGCGCGACACGCCCCAATGTCTTTCCCGATCCGAAATCGGCGGAAAACGCCTTTCCCCATTTTTCCCGCAAAAGCAGGGCGGACAGCCAGCAGCGGCGTTTTCTGGAGGCGCATCTGGGGCACTGGGAAAATGGCGATGCCGCGATGGTGGATACGAGCCGGATCTATCTGTGGACCTGGGATGCGCGACCTTTCCCGGCTTTTCCGCAAAACGGTGCGACGTGGAGCGATGGCGCTAACTGGCGCACGGGCCACTGGCTGAACGGCCGGCTGGGAACGGCGACGCTTGCCGACACCATCGCCGCCATTCTGACGGATCACGGCTTTTCCGCTTTCGACGTCTCCGCCATCAGCGGCGATCTCATCGGTTATGTGCAAGGCGAGGTAACTTCGGCCCGCAGCCTGCTGGAGCCGCTGATCGCGGCATTTCAGCTGGATGTGGCGGAGGATGCAGGTACCCTGCGTTTCCGCTCCCGCAACGGGGCTGTCACGCCCGTTCGGGATCTTTCCATTCTCGCCGATCTGGAGGGTGAACCGCTGTGGTCGGAAAATCGCGGCCACGACAGCGATTTCCCCGCGGAAGCCGTTCTGACCTCGTTCAACCCGGCGCTGGACTACGAGCAGGCGAGCGTGCGTTCGCGGCGCGTGGAGAATGCCGGCAGCCGTGTCATGCGGCTCGATCTCAACGCCGCTCTATCTTCGGAAACGGCGCAAGCGGCGATCGAGGCGGCCTTGCGCGACAGCCGCCAAGCACGGCGCAGCCTGCGTTTTGCCCTGCCGCCGGGGCAGATTGCGCTGGAACCGGGCGACTGCATCCGTCTCTCCACGGATGCCTTTCCGCAGGCGCCCGCAGGTCGGTTCATGGTCAGCCGTATCGAGGATGGCGCAGTGCGGCAGGTGGAGGCGCGGGCCTTTTCCCCGGCCTTGTCAACTTTTGCCGGTGTGGCGGACGAGCGACGTGCCCATGGCGCAAGCGGCAGCGAGGGTTTCGCGCCGGAAGTGCTGTTTCTCGATCTGCCGTATCAGGACGGTGCGGCGGCCGAGCAGTCGGCGCGAGTTGCCGCCTTCGCGAAACCCTGGCGGCACATCGTCGTCTCGGCCTCATCAGGCACGGAAGGATACGGCCAGCGCGTGACGCTCGACCGTCCGGCCAGGATCGCAACGCTGGCAATGCCGCTGAAGCCTGGACCCTCCGGTCGCTTCGACCGTGCAAATACCATCGTGCTCGATCTGCCTTTCGGCGAAGTTGCATCGGCCGAACCGCTTTCGGTGATGAACGGCGAGAACCGCATCGCCGTGAGGGCGGCGAATGGTGTCTGGGAAATCGTCGCTTTCGCGAAGGCAGAGGAAACCGCGCGGTCGCGCTGGCGGCTTTCTGTTCTCCTGCGCGGCCTTGCCGGCACGGAAGACGCGTTGGTCATCGGTGCGCCGGCAGGGGCGCCGGTGGTTGTTCTGGATGCCGCGGTACAGCCGCTCGGTCTGCTCGCCGGAGAGCGTGGCCGGCGAATGAACTGGATTGTCGAGGCAGCGGAACAGGCCGGCGCGCCGGTCGGGCCTTTCTCCGTCGAGACCGGATTTCGGGCGCTGACGCCGCTTGCGCCGGTGCATCTTGCCGGCCTGCGAAAAACGGATGGCATTCTCATCAGCTGGAAACGCCGGGGGCGGATGGACGCCGATGGCTGGGACGCAAGCGAAATTCCGCTGGATGAAGCTTTCGAACGTTATCGGGTGGAGGTGATGGACGGCGACGAGGTGCGGCGTACCGCCGACGTCTCGGAACCCTTCTGGTTTTATCCAGCAACAGCCGAACTCACAGATTTTCCGGCGCTGCGGGATCACATTTCCGTGCGAGTCCGCCAGCTCGGCCGCGCGGTGCCCCTGGGAGTGGCGGCACAGGCCGTTCTCCCGCTTTCATAAATGCCTGAAAACAAAGCAAAGGACGACAAGATGGACAGTACCAAACCGTGGTATCAATCCCGCACGATATGGGGCGCGCTGATTGCGGTCTTCGCCCCGCTTTTCACCATTGCCGGCTTTGATCTGCCCGCCGGACTTCACGGTGAGCTGGCCGACGGCCTGATGACCGTGGCCGGCGGAATTGGCGGTCTCATCGCGCTTTACGGCCGCCTTTCGGCGACCCGTGCGATCCGCTGACGCAGCTCGCGCAAGCGCCGCTCCCGTTCCGTCTTCCCGCTGCGGGGGCGGCATTCATTTGCCATTCAGACGCTTTGCGCTACATATTCGGTCACAATACGGTTCAAGACGCACCCGTTTTTTTTGTGGAAGTTTGTAGAATGGCATCACCTCTCATCATCGCGACGCTTGCAGCCGGGCTTTCCGGTTTCACGGCGCCCGAGGCTGATTTGCAGGGCCACTACATTCTCGCTGCCAGCGACTGCGGCGCGGCCGTGGCCCGCGTTGTACGCGAAACCGGCGGCCAGCTTCTTTCTGTCTATCCTTCCGGCGACGGTCAGTCCTGTGTCGTCACCGTTCTCGTCCAGGGAAATGGCGAGCGCCCGCGCAAGGTGACGATGCGCGTGCCGATGTAGCTTGCCCGCATCGCCGAAATATCGGAAAACGATCCGAGACATCTAGCATGACCGGCCACGCGCGCGGGCCGGGAACAGGAAAGGGCGGACAATGCGTATTCTCGTTGTTGAGGACGATGCCAATCTCAATCGTCAGCTGACCGATGCTCTCAAGGAGGCCGGTTATGTCGTCGATCAGGCATTCGACGGCGAGGAAGGCCATTATCTCGGTGACACCGAGCCCTATGACGCCATCGTTCTTGATATCGGCCTGCCGCAACTCGATGGCATCACCGTCGTCGAAAAATGGCGCGCGGCCGGAAAGGCCATGCCTGTTCTCATCCTGACCGCCCGCGACCGCTGGAGCGACAAGGTGGCGGGCATCGACGCCGGCGCCGATGACTATGTGACGAAGCCTTTCCATGTCGAGGAAGTTCTTGCCCGCGTGCGCGCGCTCATCCGCCGCGCGGCCGGCCACGCTTCTTCCGAACTCGTCTGCGGCCCGGTCCGGCTCGACACAAAGTCCTCCAAGGCGACCGTCAACGGCACGACGCTGAAACTCACCTCGCACGAGTTCCGGCTCCTGTCCTATCTCATGCATCACATGGGTGAGGTCGTATCGCGCACGGAGCTGGTCGAGCATATGTACGATCAGGATTTCGACCGCGATTCCAACACGATCGAGGTATTTGTCGGACGTCTTCGCAAGAAGCTCGGGGTTGATCTGATCGAGACGATCCGTGGTCTCGGTTACCGGATGCAAGCGCCGGCAGATGCGAAGTAATTCTCTCACCGCCCGCGTCCTGCTGCTCGCCTCGCTCTGGTCGGTGCTGGCGCTGGTGGTGATCGCCGTCGTGATCTCGACGCTTTACCGCCAGGGCGTGGAGCGCAGCTTCACCGATCTTCTCAGGGCACAGCTCTATAACGTCATCAATTCCGTGACGATTTCCAACGAAAATACGTTGGCCGGCAGCCCGCAGCTTGGCGATCTGCGCTTTTCGCAGCCCGATACCGGCTGGTACTGGGTTGTCGAGCCGCTCGGAAATTTCCAGACCGCGCCGCTGGTCTCTTCCTCGCTCGGCGTTTCCACCCTTCCGGTGCCGAGCATTCTCGACGCCCCCTTCGACAACCGCTACGAGCGCTTTTATGCCGTCACCGACGAGGCCGGCAATCAGGTGCGGGTGGCGGAAACCGAAGTCGTGCTGGATGGCGAGGGGCGTGCAGCGCGTTTCCGTGTCTCCGGCAATCTGAACGTCGTGGAAGACGATGTGCGGGACTTCTCCAACAGCCTCTATCTGGCGCTTGCCGTTTTTGGTGTCGGAAGTCTTGTCGTCAATGGTCTTGCCATTCTCTACAGTCTGCGGCCGCTCGATCAGGCTCGCGTCGCACTTGGCAAGATCAGGGGCGGAGAGGCGGAAAGCCTCGAAGGCGAATTCCCGCGCGAAATTCAGCCGCTCGCCAACGAGGTCAACGCACTGATCGATAGCAACCGAAGGCTTGTGGAGCGCGCGCGCATGCAGGTCGGCAATCTCGCCCATTCACTGAAGACGCCGATTGCCGTTCTCCTGAACGAAGCCCGCACGCTCGATCCGCAGCACGGCGATCTGGTGCGGGCGCAGGCGGACGCCATGCAGGCGCAGGTGCAATCCTATCTCTCCCGCGCCCGCATCGCCGCCCAGCGCGGCTCCATCCTTGCCCGCGTGGAGGCCGAACCGGCGCTGGAACGGCTGGTGCGCGTCATGCGCCGCCTGAACCCCGACAAGCAGTTCGTGCTGAATTTCGAGCAACCGGGCGCGGTACTCGGCATGGAGCAGCAGGATCTGGAAGAGGTCGTCGGCAATCTTCTCGAAAATGCCGCGCGTTTTGCACAGACGCGTGTGGTCATTACGCTGGCGACCGGTACGCACCCATCCTCCGACGCCGAAATCGCCCGTCGCGCCTGGGTGGAGCTGACGGTGGAGGATGATGGGCCGGGACTTGAGCCGGAACAGATCAGCGAAGCGATGAAGCGTGGGCGGCGATTGGATGAGAGCCGCCCCGGCACGGGCCTCGGATTGTCGATCGTTGTCAGAGGTGGTGTCAGAGTACCATGGCCGCTTTTCGCTGTCGCGCAGCGCCATCGGCGGGTTGAAGGCAGATCTGATTTTGCCCGGCCTTTCGAAAGAGCTTGCGTGAGCCGAGAAAAAAGGCAAGAAATTCAACGCTGGTATATTGATGCAATGCGGTAGGAAAGAGGACAGGGTTTGGTTGACGTGTATGATGGCTGCCGCTCCGTGACGATGCGTTCGCTGGTGTCACGCCCGGCACTTCTCTCGATCCTGTGCGTTTCCATGCTGAGCGCCTGCACCACCACGGGCACCCGCCCGGCAGGCGGCGGTCTTTTCGGCCGTTCGTCACAGCCCTCCACGCCCTTCCTTGCCAATCTGGAAGGCGGTATTGTCGGGCGAAGCGGCGTGCAGCTTGACAGGGGTGACCAGACAAAGGCGCTGGAGGCCGAATATAAGGCGCTGGAAACGGCCCCGGTCGGCACGCCTGTCACCTGGACGGGCGATGACGCCAGGGGCCAGGTGGTCGCCAATGCGCCCTATCAGGTTGGCAACCAGAACTGCCGGCAATATTCGCACACCCTGACGGTAGACGGACGCGAGACCCGGGCGCGTGGCGCAGCCTGCCGCAATGCCGATGGAAGCTGGTCGCCGCTGACATAACCGGTTTGACGCAAATCAAGGTCACGGGCCCTTTGCGATGACAAGAGAGGCATGGCGGTGCAGCCGGGGGAAGGGCCTGCGGTGCGGCGTGATGTCTCAAATTCGCGTCATCCCTGCGCTTCATGTTTCCATGTGCCGCGCATTCGAGTAATTGAGCCTTATGTTCTGGATTGTCGTTGCGATATTGACGGCGGCTGTTGCCATCGTCCTGATGTACCCGCTGATGCGGAAGACCGAGGCGCCGCAGACGCGCCGTGACGGTGAGGTTGCCGTTTATCGTGACCAGCTGGCCGAACTGGACCGCGAGCGCGCCGCCGGCCTGATCGGGCAGACCGAGGCGGATTATGCCCGCGCCGAAATCGGCCGCCGTCTGCTTGCCGCCGCCGAAGCGGAGGAGCAACCCGGCAAGGAAACCCGGCCGCGCCGGCACAATCTCGCCGCCAGCCTGATCACCATTCTGTTGCCGGCGCTGGGTCTCTGTCTCTACATCTGGAACGGCAGTCCGGAGGTACCGGACATGCCGCTCGAGGCACGCCTTGAAAAGCCCGGCAACGACATGAATCTGCTGGTCGCAAGGGCCGAAAGGCATCTGGCGCAGAACCCGGATGATGGCGCGGGATGGGAAATTCTGGCGCCGATCTATTTCAAGATGCAGCGGCTTGGCGACGCCGAGCTCGCCTATCGCAATGCGCTTCGCATTCTGGGCCCGAGCGCCGAACGATTGACGGGCCTTGGCGAAACGCTCGTGGCCGGCAATGACGGTATCGTCATCGAGGCGGCGCGGGATGCATTTGCCGAGGCGGAAAAGCTTAAACCCGGCAACCCGCGTGCCCGCTTCTATCTCGCGCTGTCGCTGGAACAGGCCGGCAAGGCGGAGGAAGCACGCGCGGCCTTCACTCAGCTGGCGGCAGACGCCCCGGCTGGCGCGCCATGGCTGCCCCTGGTGCGCGAGCATATTGCCCGGACCGGCGGCGAAACGAAGCCTGCCGCACCCGGCCCGACGACCGAGGACATGGCGGCGGCAAAAGACATGACGGCGACCGACCGGCAGGCGATGATTGAAGGTATGGTGGCGAGCCTCGACGCCAAGCTGAAGGATAACCCGGCCGATTTCGAAGGGTGGATGCGGCTCGTGCGTGCCTATTCTGTGCTGAAGAACGAAGCCAAGGCCGGAGAGGCGCTGCGGGCGGGGCTGAAAGCTTTTCCGCCGGAGGGTGAGCAGGGCAGGCAGCTTCTGGCGCTGGCGAAGGAACTCGGCGTTTCCGCCGGACCGATCCGCATGAACGGGAAACAGGATGCCGCGCCGCAGGGAGTGACACAATGACCCGCAAACAGAAACGACTCGCGATCATCGGCGGCGGCATGAGCTTCATCGTGGCGGCCGTGCTGCTGGTCATGTTCGCCTTCGGCCAGTCCATCGCCTATTTCTACATGCCGGCCGATCTGGAAAAAACGCCCGTCAACCCCGGCACGCGCATCCGCCTTGGCGGGCTGGTGGCGGAAGGGTCGATCAAGCGCGGCGAGGGCCGCACGGTGAGCTTCACGGTGACGGACGGCGAAGCGACTGTGCCGGTCAGCTATACCGGCATCCTGCCCGATCTCTTCCGCGAAGGGCAGGGCGTGGTGACCGAAGGCACGTTCGATGCCGCGACCCACGGTTTCGTGGCCGACAGCGTGCTTGCCAAACACGACGAGAACTACATGCCGAAGGAAGTTGCCGACCGGCTGAAGGACAAGGGTCTGTGGCAGCAAGGCGCAGAGGGAGAGAAACCCGCGGCCGCAACGCCGGCCGCCGGCACGGCTTCGACTGACAAGACCGGAGCAACCAAATGATCAACGAGATCGGCCATTACGTTCTGGTGCTGGCGCTTGGCGTGGGGCTGATCGTGTCCACGCTGCCGGTCATCGGCGCGCGCCGCAACGACCGGGCGCTGATGGACATCGCTTCGCTCGGCTCGGTGCTGATGTTCCTGCTCGTTGGTTTGTCCTTCGCGGCGCTGACGCGGGCCTATGCCGTCTCGGATTTTTCCGTGCGCAACGTCTGGGAAAACTCCCATTCGCTGATGCCGATGATCTACAAGCTGACCGGTGTATGGGGCAATCACGAGGGCTCCATGCTGCTTTGGCTGCTCATCCTCGTGTTTTTCAGCGCGCTCGTCGCCACCTTCGGCCGCAACCTGCCTGAAACGCTCAAAGCCAATGTTCTTGCCGTGCAGGCATGGATTTCCGTCGCCTTCCTGCTGTTCATCCTGCTCACCTCCAATCCGTTTCTGCGGCTGGAGCCGGTGCCGGCCGAAGGGCAGGATCTGAACCCCATCCTTCAGGATTTCGGCCTCGCCATTCATCCACCGCTGCTTTACCTCGGTTATGTCGGCTTTTCCGTCTGCTTCTCCTTCGCCGTTGCCGCATTGCTGGAAGGCCGTATCGATGCCGCCTGGGCGCGGTGGGTGCGGCCATGGACGCTCGCCGCCTGGACCTTCCTGACCGCCGGCATCTCCATGGGTTCCTACTGGGCCTATTACGAACTCGGCTGGGGCGGCTGGTGGTTCTGGGACCCGGTGGAAAACGCCTCCTTCATGCCGTGGCTTGCCGGCACAGCGCTGCTGCATTCGGCGCTGGTCATGGAAAAGCGCGAGGCGCTGAAAATCTGGACCGTGCTTCTGGCGATCATGACCTTTTCGCTGTCGCTGCTCGGCACCTTCCTCGTTCGCTCAGGCGTTCTCACCTCCGTGCACGCCTTCGCCACCGATCCGAGCCGCGGCATCTTCATTCTCGGCATTCTGACCGTCTTCATCGGCGGCGCCTTCGCGCTCTTTGCATGGCGTGCGCCGTCGCTCAAAGCCGGCGGGCTGTTTGCGCCGATTTCGCGTGAGGGATCGCTGGTTCTCAACAACCTGATCCTGACGGTCTCCACCGCGACCGTGCTGATCGGCACGCTCTATCCGCTCATTCTGGAAACGCTGACAGGCGAAAAAATCTCGGTCGGCGCGCCTTTCTTCAATCTCACCTTCGG
Source organism: Agrobacterium sp. SORGH_AS_0440 (assembly GCF_031453135.1). NCBI lineage: Bacteria > Pseudomonadati > Pseudomonadota > Alphaproteobacteria > Hyphomicrobiales > Rhizobiaceae > Agrobacterium > Agrobacterium sp. SORGH_AS_0440. The sequence goes on from NZ_JAVIYR010000002.1 coordinate 919,662, forward strand.
CCTCCTGATGATCCCGATCCTGATCGTCACCCCGTTTGGGCCGATGCTCGCCTGGAAACGCGGCGATCTCCTGGGCGCATTCCAGCGGCTCTATGTGGCGGCAGCGCTCGCCGCTCTGGCGGGACTGACGCTCTGGTACATTGAAAATGGCGGCCCGGTACTGGCCGCACTCGGCATCGCTGCCGGTTTCTGGCTGATCCTCGGCGCATTTGCCGATCTCTGGTATCGCGCCAATTTCGGCAAGCTCGCTTTCGGTATTGCGTTTCGCCGCCTCAAAGGCCTGCCGCGCTCGGCCTTCGGCACGGCGCTGGCGCATATGGGCCTTGGAATCACCGTTCTCGGCATCGTCATCGTCACCACCTATGAGACCGAGACGGTGCTGGAAATGAAAGAGGGCATGGCGGCGGAAGCGGGCGGCTACAGCCTGACCTTCGACGGCATCCGCCACGCCGTCGGACCGAACTTCACCGAGGATCGCGGCCATTTCACCGTGCGCAAGGCAGGCGTGGAAGTTGCGGATGTCTGGTCGTCCAAGCGGCTTTACACGGCCCGGCGCATGCCGACGACGGAAGCCGGTATCCTGACCTTCGGTCTCAGCCAGCTCTATGTCTCGCTTGGTGACCCCATGGCCGATGGCGGCATGGTGGTGCGCATCTGGTGGAAACCCTTCATCCTGTGCATCTGGGGCGGCACGCTGTTCATGATGGCGGGCGGGTTCATTTCTCTCTCGGACAGGCGATTGAGAGTGGGGGCGCCGAATCGCAAGGCGAAGCCGGTGCGGGCTGCAATGCCGGAGGCGGCGGAATGAGTGTGGAGCGTGCGGCAGGTTTATTCTCCCCCACGGGGAGAAGTGCCGAGCAAAGCGAGGCGATGAGGGGGAAGCCGCATAAACTGAGAGTTATGGCTGGCGTGGGCCCCCTCATCCGACCCTTCGGGCCACCTTCTCCCCGGCGGGGAGAAGAAATGCGCCGCACTCTTTCGGGATTGCCTCGGATGCTGGCGGGTTTTCTGCTTCTCTTCGCTGTGCTTGTCTCAGCATTTCCCGCTTCCGCCTTCAACCCGGATGAAGTCCTCAAGGACCCCGTGCTCGAACAGCGAGCCCGCAACCTCACCTCCCAGCTTCGCTGCATGGTATGCCAGAACCAGTCGATCGATGACAGCAACGCCGAACTGGCGCGTGACCTGCGCGTTCTGGTGCGCGAACGGCTGGTCGAGGGTGACAGCGACAAGGCGGTCATCGATTATGTCGTGTCGCGCTATGGCGAATTCGTGCTTCTCAAACCGCGCCTCAGCCTGCGCACCGTGCTTTTGTGGGGCGCACCCATCGGCCTCACGCTCGTGGGAATTTTCGCCGTCTTCGTCTTTTCGCGTCGCCGCGCCACCCTTGAACAGCCACAAAAACTGAGCGCGGATGAAGAAGAAAGAATTCGCAACCTCATTGAAAAATAACTGTTTTTCATTTTTTCCCACGGTTCTTTTTCAACATTACGGATTTTTCATTCCTCAGACACTTCGCCGTAAGGTGTCGCCTCCTATATCTTCATCATCCACCGCTTCCCCGGTCACACGGGTTCCAGTCTGAATGAAGAAAGAAGGTACACCATGTCTCATTCGCAAAACGGCCATTCCTCGCTGAAGACAGCCCTGAAGGCCACGACGGTTGGCGGCCTTGCGGCGCTGATGCTTTCCACCGGCATTGCCGCACCTATCCTCCACTCTTTTGCGGCCCCCGTCGAGGTGACTGCGCCGCAGGTTCCGAGCTTCGCCAATGTGGTCGATGCGGTATCACCCGCCGTCGTCTCCGTTCGCGTTCAGTCGAACGTGCAGCCCGCTTCCGATGATTCCAGCAATTTCTCCTTTAATTTCGGTGGCCGTGGCCTTGACCAGCTTCCGGATGACCATCCGCTCAAGCGCTTCTTCAAGGAATTCGGCGGCCCGAACCAGGATCGCTCCGACCGCGGCCCCAATCGCCACCGTGACGGCAAGGGTCCGCTGCGCCCCGTCGCTCAGGGCTCCGGCTTCTTCATTTCCGAAGATGGTTACATCGTCACCAACAACCACGTCGTCGATGACGGCTCCGCCTATACTATCGTGATGAATGACGGCACCGAACTCGACGCCAAGCTCGTCGGCCGCGATCCGCGCACCGATCTGGCACTCCTCAAGGTCGATGTGAACCGCAAGTTCACCTACGTTCAGTTTGCCGATGACAGCAAGATCCGCGTCGGTGACTGGGTCGTCGCCGTTGGCAACCCCTTCGGCCTTGGCGGCACGGTGACTTCCGGCATTATCTCGGCCCGTGGCCGTGATATCGGCTCCGGCCCCTATGACGACTACCTGCAGATCGACGCCGCCGTGAACCGCGGCAACTCGGGCGGTCCCGCCTTCAACCTCAACGGTGAAGTGGTTGGCATCAACACCGCCATCTTCTCGCCCTCGGGCGGCAATGTCGGCATCGCCTTCGCCATTCCGGCATCGGTCGCCAAGGACGTGATCGCCGACCTGCAGAAGGACGGCAAGGTAGAGCGCGGCTGGCTCGGCGTGCAGATCCAGCCCGTCAGCAAGGACATCGCCGAATCGCTCGGCCTTTCCGAAGCCAAGGGCGCTCTGGTCGTTTCGCCGCAGTCCGGCTCGCCGGGCGACAAGGCAGGCATCAAGCAGGGTGACATCATCACCGCCGTCAACGGCGAACCCGTCAAGGATGCCCGCGACCTGTCACGCCGCATCGGCGGCATGGCGCCGAACAGCAAGGTGGAAATCTCGCTGTGGCGCGGTGGCAAGTCTCAGTCGGTCACGGTGACGCTCGGTGATCTCGCCAGCGACGATGCCTCCAAGGCGACCCCGAGCCAGAACGACGACAAGGGCGGTCAGTCTTCCAGCGAGAAGGTGCTGTCCAGCCTCGGCCTGACGGTGGCCCCTGCCGATGACGGCAACGGGCTTGCCATCACCGATGTCGACCCTGACAGCGATGCCGCTGCCCGTGGCCTGAAGACGGGTGAGAAGATCACCTCGGTCAACAACCAGCAGGTCGCATCCGCCGCCGATATCGAGAAGATCCTCGAGCAGGCGAAGAAAGACGGACGCTCCAAGGCGCTGTTCCAGATCCAGACGGATGACGGCAGCCGCTTCATCGCTCTGGATATCGACCAGGGTTGATAGGCTGAAAGGCGATGCCGGTTCTTTCGGGAGCCGGCGTCGCTAAGGAATGTGTCTCGCCTATAGGACGAGGCAGAACATATGGAATGAGCGCGTGCCACTTGTTTCTTCTCCCCGAGGGGGAGAAGGTCGCGGCGGCGGGATGAGGGGGCAAGGGTAGCGATAGGAGCGCGCTTGCCCCCTCATCCGACCCTTCCCCGGCGGGGAGAAGAAAGGACCCGCAACGCCGGTCCAGGCAGTATCGCGGAGGAAACCTCATGGAAAACAAGGTTCAGGAAATGTCTGTCGCATCTGTTTCCGGTTGTGCGGAAAAGGGCGAGGGCGCTATTGTCCCGCACATGAAGATTCTTGTCATTGAAGACGACCTCGAGGCTGCGGCCTATATGACCAAGGCGTTCCGCGAAGCCGGGATCGTCGCCGACCACGCTAGCGATGGTGAAAGCGGCCTGTTCATGGGCTGCGAGAATGTCTACGACGTCATGGTGATCGACCGAATGTTGCCGCGCCGCGACGGGCTTTCCGTCATCAGCGAACTGCGCCGCCGCGGCATCGAGACGCCGGTTCTTATCCTTTCGGCGCTGGGGCAGGTGGATGACCGCGTGACCGGCCTGCGTGCCGGCGGTGACGATTATCTGCCGAAACCCTATGCCTTCTCCGAACTGCTCGCCCGTATCGAAGTGCTTGGCCGCCGCAAGGGCAAGCCCGAGCAGGACATGATCTATCGCGTCGGCGATCTCGAGTTGGACCGCCTGTCCCACGATGTGCGCCGGGGTGGCAAGGAAATCCTCCTTCAGCCGCGCGAATTTCGCCTGCTGGAATATCTGATGAAGAATGCCGGCCAGGTGGTGACCCGCACGATGCTTCTCGAAAATGTCTGGGATTACCATTTCGATCCGCAGACCAATGTCATCGACGTGCATGTTTCCCGTCTGCGCTCGAAGATCGAGAAGGACTTCGAGAAGCCGCTGCTGAAGACCATTCGCGGCGCGGGCTACATGATGAAGGACGAGGGCTGATTGCCGAAAATGGCCCGCCTCAGAATATTGTTCAGGTCGACAGCGGTGCGCCTTTCGGCGCTCTATATCCTGCTGTTTGCACTCTGCGCGGCGTTCCTTGTTTTTTATGTCACTGCGCTTTCCGAAAGGCTGCTGAACCAGCAGACGCGTGACGCTGTGCTGCAGGAAGTCTCGGATGTGCAGCGCATCTATAATCGCGGCGGTATCAATCCGCTGCTGAGGATGATGGAGCGCCGTGCCCGCCAGCCGGGAGCGAGCCTTTACATCATCGCTGGGCCGAATGGTGAAATTCTGGCCGGCAACGTCGCCTCCGTGCAGCCCGGTGTTTTCGACAAGGAAGGCTGGACCGGCTTTCCCTTCCGTTATGAGCGTTATTCCGAGAGCGGCGACAGCGTGCAGCATCTTGCCACGGCCAATGTTTTCGTTCTGGACAACGGGCTGCGCATCCTGATCGGCCGCGACCTCGGTGAGCCGACCAAATTCCGCGCCCTGGTGCGTAATGCCCTGATGGTGGCGCTCGCCATCATGAGCGGCGGCGCCCTGCTGATCTGGTTCGGCATCGGCCGCAATGCACTGAAACGCATCGACCGCATGTCGGCGGCAACCAAGAAGATCATGGCCGGCGACCTTTCGCAGCGTCTGCCACAGGGCCGCTCCGGCGATGAGTTCGACAGGCTGTCCGGCTCGCTTAACGCCATGCTGGGCCGCATCGAGAAGCTGAATGAAGGCCTGCGGCAGGTTTCCGACAATATCGCCCATGACCTGAAGACGCCGCTGACGCGCCTGCGCAACAAGGCCGCCGCGGCACTGGACGATGATGACGAAACGAAACGCCGCGCAGCCCTTGAAGGCATTATCGCCGAGTCCGACCAGCTCATCCGCACTTTCAATGCGCTGCTGATGATTTCCCGTGTCGAGGCCGGTTCCATCGCCGCCGAAATGACTGAAGTGGACGTCTCGGCGATTGCCGAAGACAGCGCCGAACTCTACGAGCCGGTGGCCGAGGATGCGGGGCTCGCGCTGGAAACCGAAATCGAACAGGGCCTCATCGTCAAGGGCAACCGTGAATTGATCGGCCAGGCGCTTTCGAACCTGATAGACAACGCCATGAAATATGCCTGCGAAAGCGAGGGTGACAAAAAACTCGTCGTTCGTCTGGCAAAGGCCCCTGGCGCAATCCTGCTTTCCGTTGCCGATAATGGTCCCGGTATTCCTGCCGACAAGCGCGGCGAGGTGCTGAAACGCTTCGTGCGGCTGGATGAAAGCCGCTCCAAGCCCGGCACGGGCCTTGGCCTGTCGCTGGTGGAGGCGGTGATGGAACTGCATGGCGGGTCGCTGGAGCTTTCGGACACCGACGCCTCCAACGCCGCCTGCCCGGGGCTGACAGTCTCCATGGTTTTTCCAGACAATAGCCGCTGAAGAGAGCCGGCGAGTGTATTCCGGCGGGGAGTTGTGCCCCGCCAGACGACAATCCTCGCGTTAGAACGTGTAGGCCAGGCCCACCATCGCAAACGGCTGGATATCTTTTTTGGACAGCGGGCTGTCCTTGGCATCGCCCAGCAGGAAACCGACGCCTCCGGTGCCGGTGATCGACCAGTTCTCGGTCATCAGGTAGGTGACGGAGGCGCTGGCGTCGACGCGCTTGAAGCCGGATTTGGCGTCGAAGCGACGCAGGCCCGAACGGGCGGATTGCGCCGAGGTCACACCGAAATAGGATTTCATGTGCTTGTCGTCAGCCCAGGTGGCGGAGAGGTCCGCTCCGAGGATGAACTGGTCGACCTTATGGGAAACGCTGGCGCCGATCGTGGCTGTCAGGCCCTCGCTGCCATTGATGGTCTTGTCGACCTTGGCGTAGATTTCGAAGGGTTCAGCGTCATAGGCGATAACGCCGCCAATGACGCCGCCTGCCTTGATATCGCCCATCCCGCGCAGGTTTTTCCTGTCGTCCTTTTCCTTGCGCCCGGGCTCCCAGCCGCCTTTCACTCCCAGCCGGAAGCCGTTGCTGTTCAGCAGGTTGACGGTGACGCCGCTGAAATCAATGCTCAACATGTCCCCATAGGCGACGGAGACCAGCGGCACGGGGCCGGCCTCCAGCTTGTCCGACCCCTCATATTTCGGGGCATAGGCGGCGCCGACACCGAGCGTGATTTTCCAGTCGCTGGAACTGCTGTAGCGGGAATTATCGAAACCGGCCTGCGGATCGGCCATGCGGTCCGATTTGCCGATATCGGCGGCGAAAACCGGCGCGTAGACCGCTTGTGCCACCGGCAGCGCCGTCAGGCAAAGCGCCATGGCGCACAGGCTCTTTTGCCATTTCATTGTAAAAATCTGTTTCATGATCATATCCGTTGCAGCACCGCGTGTTTGAAAACCGGGGAGTCGGGTTTCGTTGAGGAGAACGCTACGTGGGCACAATTGCGGAGACATTACGCGGCATTGCGATGCGCCGCCGAAACCGTGGTCGCGCCAGCAGGGTTTCGGAAAATTCGGCAAAAGCGGTTTTCCTGATCGCAAAGCGCGCCGCATTTGTTACAACGCAGGTGATATGTGCCTGCAGGCTTCGGTGATGCAACGGCAGGATGGCTACCGTGGGAGAGCGGCCCGTCCTGAAAATCCGGTATGGCCGAAGGACAAACGGGCTCGGGAGAGGGAGAGAAGCATTGACGAAACCGGAAAGCGCCGAAAGGCGGCTGAATGACGTGCTGGCGGGCGTGATCCGCCCCTATACGCAGACCGAGCTGAAATCCGTGCTCTCCACTCTGAAAGACATCGGCAGAAGCGAGCCGGCGGTGGCCGCGCTGCTTGCCGACGAAAGCGCCCTGAAAGACTTCGTTGCCGCGGCCTTCACGCTCTCCCCCTACCTGCGCGACATGGCGGCGGCCGATGAGGGGCTGTTGTCACTGGCCATTTCAAAACCTCTGGAGCCACTGCTCGCCGATCTCGTGCGTCAGGCGCGCGATTGCTGGAAACCGGGAGAGGACGGCGGCATACCGAGCGAAAACGAGGTAATGTCGAGGCTCCGGATCGCCAAACGGCGGCTCTCCTTCGTCGCGGCACTTGCCGATCTCGCCCGAATCTTCACTGCGCGTGACACGACCCGCTGGCTGAGCGACATGGCGGATGCAGCACTCTCCGCTGCCATCGATCATCTTCTGCTGTCGGCCCATGAGAGTGGCAAGCTGAAACTGAAGGATGTTGCCGCCCCCAGCGAAGGATCGGGCCTCATCGTGCTCGGCATGGGTAAGCTCGGTGCCCGCGAACTCAACTATTCCTCCGATATCGACGCCGTGGTGTTTTTCGAACCCTCCGCCGGGATCATGGACGACCCCTATGACGCGACGGAGAATTTCGGACGTATGATGCGCCGTCTGGTCCGCATCATGCAGGAGCGCACGGCCGATGGTTATGTCTTCCGCACCGATCTGCGGCTGCGGCCAGACCCGGGCTCCACACCGCTCGCCATCCCCGTGGAAGCGGCCCTGCTTTATTACGAGGGCAGGGGCCAGAACTGGGAGCGCGCTGCCTATATCAAGGCACGGCCGGTGGCGGGTGATATCAAGGCGGGTGAGAATTTCCTGCGCGAGCTCACGCCCTTCATCTTCCGCAAATATCTCGATTATGCGGCGATTGCCGATATTCATTCCATCAAGCGGCAGATCCACGCCCATAAGGGCCACGGCGCGATTGCGGTGAAGGGCCACAATGTCAAGCTCGGGCGCGGCGGCATCCGCGAGATCGAGTTTTTCGCCCAGACGCAGCAGCTGATCGCCGGCGGCCGAATGCCGGCGCTGCGGGTGCGCGCAACGCAGGAGGCGCTGGCGGCGCTGACCGAGGCGAAATGGATCGACGCCGAGACCCGTGACAGCCTGACGGATGCCTATTGGTTCCTTCGCGAGGTGGAACATCGCATCCAGATGGTGCGCGATGAGCAGACCCATGTGCTGCCCGATACCGAAGCCGAACTGAAGCGCATCGCCTTCATGCTGGGTTTCGAGGATACCAAGGCCTTCTCGGAAAAGCTGGAAGAGGTGCTGCGGCTGGTGGAGCGGCGTTATTCGGCGCTGTTCGAACAGGAAGTGAAACTGTCAGGCGAGGCCGGCAATCTGGTGTTCACCGGTCAGAAGGACGATCCCGATACGTTAAAGACGCTCTCCGCCCTCGGTTTCGAGCGGCCGGAGGATATCTCCCGCGTCATCCGCACCTGGCACAATGGCCGTTACCGGGCGACTCAGTCGGTCGAGGCCCGCGAGCGGCTGACGGAATTGACGCCGGACCTGCTGCGCGCCTTTGGTGAGAGCAAGCGGGCCGACGAGGCGCTGCTGCGCTTTGACAATTTCCTCTCCGGCCTGCCGGCAGGCATCCAGCTTTTCTCGCTGCTCGGCAACAACCCGGCGCTGCTCGACCTGCTGGTAACGATCATGTCCTCCGCGCCGCGTCTGGCCGAAATCATCGCCGCCCGCCCGCATGTCTTTGACGGCATGCTGGACCCGGCTTTGATGAGCGACATCCCGACACGAGACTATCTCGCCCACCGCATGGGCAGTTTCCTCTCCAATGCCCGCCATTACGAGGATATTCTCGACCGGCTGCGTATCTTTGCCGCCGAGCAGCGCTTCCTCATCGGCGTCAGGCTTCTGACCGGCGCGATCCGTGGCGAAGTCGCCGCCCGTGCTTTCACCCATCTTGCCGATCTGGTGATCGAGGCGGCGTTGAATGCGGTGCTGGCGGAAATGGAGGCGGCACATGGGCCCTATCCCGGTGGCCGTGTCGCCGTGATGGGAATGGGCAAGCTCGGCTCCTTCGAGCTGACGGCCGGATCGGATGTCGATCTCATCCTGCTTTACGATTATGATGATGCCGCCCATGAATCGACCGGCGCAAAACCGCTCGATGTGGTGCGTTATTTCACCCGCGTGACCCAGCGGTTGATTGCCGCCCTGTCGGCCCCGACGGCAGAAGGCGTGCTTTACGAGGTCGACATGCGGCTTCGCCCCTCCGGCAACAAGGGGCCGGTGGCGACCCGCATTTCCGCCTTCGAAAAATACCAGCGTGAGGAGGCCTGGACCTGGGAACACATGGCGCTGTCGCGCGCCCGCCTGATCTGCGGCGATGCCTCGCTGATGGAAGATGCGCGCCGCATCATTGCTTCCGTCCTGTCGCAAAAGCGGGATGTGGCCAAGGTCTCGGCCGATGTGCTGGAAATGCGCAGCCTCATCGAGCAGGAAAAACCGCCGGAAAATAATTGGGACTTCAAACTCATCAATGGCGGCCTGATCGACCTCGAATTCATCGCCCAATATCTGGCGCTGGTAGGGCCTGCGAAGGGGCTTGCCGCGCACGAACCGGGGCGCAACACGGCAGAAGCGCTCCAGGCGCTCGCCGCTCCGGTCATGGAGCCGCAGGCCTTCGATGACTGCATGGCGGCGATGGGGCTTTATACGGAAATATCGCAGATCGTTCGGCTTTGTATCGATGGGGCGTTCAATCCGAAGGAAGCGCCAGCGGGATTGATCGATCTTGTGTGCCGGGCAGGTGATTGCCCTGATATTTCCACGCTTGAGGGAGAGGTGAAGCGGCTGGCGAAGGCGGTGCGGAAGGCGTTTGTGGCGGTGGTGAAGAATGGGGGGTGATGTCGGTGGGTGTGGCTTACCCCCTCTGCCCTGCCGGGCATCTCCCCCACAAGGAGGGAGATCGGCAAGATGCGCTATCGCCACTTCATTCTCTAACGTCGAGATGGGCAAAACCTTGCCGCATATCTATCTCCCCACCTGTGGGGGAGATGCCCGGCAGGGCAGAGGGGGGTGAACCACGCCCACCAAGCTTCAATGCACCGTCCCACAACCCCCCGCCGCATGCGGAATAATAATCGTCACCACCGTCCCACGCCCCTCACACGAGCGGATCTTCATCGTTCCGCCATGCAGCTTCACCAGCGAGCGGGAAATCGCAAGCCCGAGACCGGAGCCGCCCTGGCTCTTGGCATATTGGCTCTGCACCTGCTCAAAGGGCTGACCGATCTTTTCCAGCGCCTGTGTCGGAATGCCGATACCGGTGTCGGCGATGGTGAGTATCATCGCAGCCTCATGCACATGGGTGCGCAGCGCAATGCTGCCGCCGTCGCCGGTGAATTTCACGGCGTTGGAGAGCAGGTTGAGCATGATCTGCTTCATGGCGCGGCGGTCGCCCTGCATGGTGAGGCCGGCGCAGACCTTCTGCTGCACGGTGATGTTCTTCTGTTCGGCCTGGATGGCGGTCAGACGCAGGGTCTCTTCGATCAGCGGCGCGAGATCGATGGTCTCGCGGTTGATGCGCATATGGCCCGCCTCAATCTTCGACATGTCGAGAATATCGTTGATGACGTTGAGCAGATGTTTGCCACTGTCATGGATGTCGCGCGCATATTCGGAATATTTGGGAGAACCCACGGGGCCGAACATCTCGTTCAGCAGTATTTCGGAGAAGCCGAGGATGGCGTTGAGCGGCGTGCGCAGCTCATGGCTCATATTGGCAAGGAATTCCGATTTCGCCCGGTTGGCGGCCTGGGCGCGCTCTTTTTCGGCAAGGTAGTTGGCATTGGCGTCAGAAAGCTCGGTCTTCTGGCGCTCCAGCTTGTGCTGCGAGGCGGAGAGATCGCCGATGGTGGCCATCAGTCGCCGCTCGGAATCGCGCAGCCGTTCCTGGTGGCGCTTCAGAAGCGTGATGTCGGTGCCGACTGAGACGAGGCCGCCATCGCGGGTGCGGCGTTCGTTGATCTGCAGCCAGCGATCGTCGGCAAGCTGCACCTCCGTGGTGCGGGACAGGCCGGACTGATCGGGATCGGCAACGCGACGTTCGACGACCGGCCGGGCTGCTGCGGCATAAACCGTGGATTTCTCCGTGCCTGCCACCAGCACGCTGTCCGGCAGGCCATAGGCCTTCTGGTAATGGGTATTGCACATGACGAGACGGTCGTTCTTGTCCCACAGCACGAAAGCTTCGGACGTGGATTCAATGGCGTCGGCAAGCCGCTGGTCGGCCTCGGCATAGCGCTGTGCAAGGCGGTGCTGTTCGGTGACATCCATGGCAATGCCGATGACGCGCGGCCCGTTATTGGTGCGGATGACCTGGGCGCGGGCGCGCAACCAGACATAATGGCCCTTGGTGTGGCGCATGCGGAAGATCTGGTCGATCTGGCGCAGGTTGCCGCAGCCGACAGCCCGGGCGAGCTCATAGAGATTGCCGTCTTCGGAATGCATCATTCGCGCCGCATCGGAGAAGGAGAGCGGTGTCGCCCTGGGCGGCATACCGAGAATCTCGTAAAGCGAACCGGACCAGAACATGCGCCGGGTGGAAAGGTCGAAATCCCACAGGCCGCAACGGCCGCGCGAGAGCGCCGTCTCCACCCGCAGGTTGGATTCGGCGAAGATGTCGTCGGCATCGCGGGCGCGCTTCACCTGCATGTAATAGGCATAGAGCACCACGAGCAGGATGGAGGAAATGCCCGCGAACAGCGTGACATTCATGGCGATTTCGCTGCGCCAGAAAGAGCGGATCGGCTGCAGGGACCGCGCCGCGATGACCATGGCACCATCGTTTCCGAAGGGGATCATCGTCGCGTAATGCTGCTGGCCGTCTATATTGGTCTCGATGGTTCCGGGAGCGCCGGGAAAACGCTGCACGATGGCGATTTCCGGCAGCAGGGCAGGCAGGGAGGTGCCAATGTAAAGCATTGCCTCCTTGCCGGAACCGGCAAAAATACGACCGTTGCTGCCCGACAGCAGCACCATGGTACCATCGGCAAGACTTCCCTGCGGCAACGCGGCGACAAGGCTTGCCTCGGCGCGGGTGCGGTCCTGCGAGGTGAAAACAGTGCCGTCGTTCAGCAGGGCCGCCTTGGCGGTCAGCGCCGTCAAAGCCGTGGAGTGGCGGGCGGCTTCTTCCATGCGGCTGTATTCGGCGACGATGCCCAGCATGCGCGAGGCCGCCACGACCACCAGAAATGCGAGGATGAGAATGGGAATGAGGCGCTTCAGCAGGGTCTCGACCTGCGGCATGGGCCGTTCCGCGCCGCTCATCAAACCCATCAGGTCACTGGAAAGCTTTTCGCCCCAGGCCGCTAGATCAGAAAATTTGGCATACGGCCGCTCATCGCCCGCAGTCGCCCGCCGCACGTTCGTCATTGTCCCGCCTTTTAGATGTCCCCGTGATTCGAAGCGCCGCCGCTCGAATATCTCTAATGAATCAAATGCGATTCGCCCTGTCCAGAGGCAAAAGTTAAAAGAATTTTAACCCCTTGAACCGACTCCGTATTTTTTCGGGACAGTCTGCTTCCGCTTCGGCGAAAGCGGGATTCATGAAGAAAAACAGTGAGCCGGCGCTTCAATTCCGGCTGCTTGGGAATGCCGCGTGTAACGTTTCAGGCTCCGTCGAAGGCATCGAGAGCAGGGCCAAGCGCGCTGATCACGCCATTTCCGGCGGCAGGGAGACCGGTGAGCACCGCGCTGATGATATCGTCGCGGCTCGCACCGTGGGACTTGGCTTCCATCACATGAAAACCGATGCCGCTTTCCAGGCGGAGGGCGGCAAGAATGCCGATGTAGATCAGGCTCTGTGTCTTCACGTCGAGCGTGGACGCGGCCCCGAGAGCCTGCACGGCCTGAAACCACGCCGCCTTATGGTCTGGAGCATCGCTGATGAAACGCTGAAACGAAGCGCTTTTTCTGGACATATCCGTCATCTGAGGTTCCTGTCTGATCCCGGGCCAACCGCGGCCCTTCGCACGAAGGATGCTGCATGATGCACGACGCCGCCTTGATGGAAATCAAGACGGCGTCGCGGAATGGGTCAGAATGTCGGAGCTTCGGCGGAAAGTCAGCCCTTCAGGATACGCCCGACGATATCGCTTACATCCGTCGAGAGGCCTTTCGCCTCGGCAATGGTGGAAAGCGCTGCTTTCGCATGGTCGGCGCGGCTTGCCTCAAGTGAGCGCCAGGAGCGCATGGACGTGAGAATGCGGGCGGCAAGCTGCGGATTGCGTTTGTCGATGGCGATGATCTGCTCTGCGAGGAACCGATAGGCGGCGCCATCGGCACGGTGAAAGCCGGTAGGATTGGAAAAGGCGAGCGTGCCGACGAGCGAACGTACCCGGTTCGGATTGGTGGCGATGAAATGTTTCGATTTCATCAGTGCCTTGATACGATCAAGCGCGCCTTCGCCGGGAATGGCGGCCTGCAGCGAAAACCACTTGTCGAGCACCAGTGCATTGTCGGCGAAGCGTTTTTCGAAAGCGGCAAGCGCGTCCTTCGTTTCCGCGCTGTCGGGGAAGCGCTGCGTCAGCACGCTGAGTGCATGGGCGAGATCGGTCATGTTGGTGGCGCCGGCGTAGGCCTTCGCCGCCCGCTCCGGCGTTCCCTCGGCAAAGGCGAGGAAGGTCAGCGCACCGTTGCGCAGTGAACGCCGCCCGGCGCTTCCGGCATCGGGGCTGTAGGCCTCGCCATTGGCAGCATCGTCGGCAAGCCGCCGCAGTGTGTCCTGGCCGGCTGTCGCAATCGCCGTGATCGTGGCGTTGCGCGCCTTATGGATGGCATCGGGATCCGTGTTTCCGCCGAGTTCGCGGGCGATATCGGTCTCGCTGGGCAGGGCGAGTGCCTGCGCCCGGAACGCCGGTTCAAGCGCGTCGTCGCCGATGATTTCGATGAGCGTCGCGATCAGGTCGGCATCGGTGCGGACGTCTTCGCCTTTCTGCACCGCCTTGGTGGCGGCGATCAGCACGGGCAGGGCGAGATCGGTCAGCGCCTGGAAACGCGCGAACATATCCGTCTCATGCCGGGCAATCTGCACCAGGTCGGCAGCATTCTGCTCGAAATGCAGGTTGATCGGCGCGGAGAAGCTGCGGTTGATCGACAGCACCGGCCGCGAGGAAATGCCGGAGAAGGAGAAGGTCTGGTTGCGCTGGGTCAAATGAAGTACGCCGTCGCGATACTCGCCGCCTTCGACGGCCTGCGGTTCGGCGATCTGACCATTATCGAGGATCAGCGCCAGCGAAAGCGGAATGTGGCGTGGCTGCTTCACCGGCTGGCCGGGGGTCGGCGCGGTCGTCTGTTCCAGCGTCAAGCTGAAAGTGGCCTTGCCGGCATCGTAAGCGGACGAAACGGAGACTAGCGGCGTGCCGGCCTCGGTGTACCACAGCGAGAATTGCGATAGATCGCGACCGCTGGCATTGGCAAAGCTCCTGACAAAATCCTCAACCGTTGCCGCTTCGCCGTCATGGCGTTCAAAATAGAGGTCCATGCCCTTTTTGAAGTCTTCAGCGCCGAGGATCGTGGCGATCATGCGGGTGACTTCGGCACCCTTTTCATACACGGTCGTCGTGTAGAAGTTGTTGATTTCGCGATAGGTATCCGGGCGCGGCGGATGTGCCAGCGGACCGGAATCCTCCGGGAACTGCTCCGACTTCAGGTGGCGCACATCGGCAATGCGCTTCACCGGCCGCGAGCGCATGTCGGAGGAAAATTCCTGATCGCGATAGACCGTCAGGCCTTCTTTCAGGCACAGCTGGAACCAGTCACGGCAGGTGATACGATTGCCTGTCCAGTTGTGGAAATATTCATGCGCAATGATGCGCTCGATATTGGCATAGTCCGCATCCGAGGCGGTTTCCGGGTCGGCCAGCACGAATTTGTCGTTGAAGACGTTGAGACCCTTGTTCTCCATCGCGCCCATGTTGAAATCCGACACGGCGACGATCATGAAGATGTCGAGGTCGTATTCGCGGCCGAAGCGCTCTTCGTCCCATTTCATCGAACGCTTCAGCGCATCCATGGCATAGGCAGCGCGCGGCTCCTTGCCGTGCTCGACATAAATCTTCAGCGCCACTTCCCGTCCGGACATGGTCGTGAAAGTATCTTCCACCACGCCGAGATCGCCGGCAACGAGAGCGAACAGGTAGCTCGGTTTCGGATGCGGATCGAACCAGGCCGCGAAGTGACGGCCTTCGTCGTAATTGCCGCCGCCCAGGAAATTGCCGTTCGAGAGCAGCAGCGGATTACCTTCCTTTGCCGCGATGATCGTCACCGTATAAGGCGCCAGAACATCCGGACGGTCGGGGAAATAGGTGATGCGGCGGAAACCTTCCGCTTCGCATTGGGTGCAATAAACGCCATTGGTGCGGTAAAGCCCCATCAGCTGCGTATTGACCTGCGGGTTGATGTAATTGGTGACGCAGATCTCGAAGGGAGATTCAGCGGGAAGGTCGCGGATGGTCAGGCTGTCCGGTGTGGCCTCATATTGAGCGGCGGGCAGCTCCACCTGGTCGAGCAGCAGGCTGGAAAGCTTCAGCTCGTCGCCATCAAGAACCAGCGGTGCATGCCGGTCGGCGCTTTCGCGCCGGTGGAAGATCAGACGGGCTTCGACCTTAGTATTTTTAGGGTCGAGTTCGAAGGTGAGATCCACCCGCTCCAGAACGAAATCGGTGGGGCGGTAATCCGCCAGGTGAACGATCTGGCCCGTGTCTGTTCGCATGACTGTCCCTGAATAACTTTGCGTGGTCTTCCCGGCATCATGTCGTCATAAGGCCCGGATGTAAAATGGGTAGAATATTCGTCACGATCATGTGCGCGTCGGAGGACATTCTGTCCCGCCATGGAAGGCTTTGCCGGCCATGCAGACGATCCTCCCCGCTGCCGGACCAACGGACCATCGCAGCAAATGTTGAACGATTGCTGAAATTATATTTTATTTTCTTCAAATTTTAGCGCGTGCCACTTTTTGCCTTCGCGCCTGCCTTGCGAGGCTTCGATTTCTCCACGCCATCAACCGAATTCAGGGATAAATCACAATTTTTGTTGTAAAGCGCCGGAGGAATGCTCTAGCCTTGCGCAAATCCAATTCCCCCGCGTCGTCTCCCCCGCATGAAACCTCCCGATGGCGTGTCTGCGCAGCCGATATGAGTAACTGCTAATGAACGCCGAACCGATGAATCCCTTCCGCGGGATCAGCATGAAGCTGATTTCGGTTGGCTTTTTTCTTGTCATGCAGACCTGTATCAAGGCCGCGGGGGATGTGCCGGCCGGCCAGATCACCTTCTTTCGTTCGGCTTTCGCCATCATTCCGATTGTCGTTTATCTTGCCTGGCTTCACGCGCTCGCAAGTGCGCTGCACACCAACAATCTTCTCGGCCATTTCAAGCGCGGTTTTCTTGGAATCCTCTCAATGGCCTGCGGCTTTTACGGGCTGACCATGCTGCCTCTGCCGGAATTCATCGCCATCGGTTATGCCTCGCCACTTCTCGCGGTGGTTTTTGCCGCCTTTATCCTGCATGAGAAGGTGCGCATTTATCGCTGGAGTGCAGTCTTCGTGGGAATGATCGGCGTGCTGGTCATTCTCTGGCCGAAGATGACGCTTCTCAGGGAAGGCGGGTTTGCCGCGGGTGAGGGGCTGGGCGCCATTGCCGTGCTGTGTGGTGCCGCCCTTGGCGGGCTGGCGATGATCCAGGTGCGGCAATTGGTGGAAACGGAAAAGACGCCAACCATCGTGCTTTATTTTTCGCTCACCGCCACCCTGCTGTCGCTCATCAGCGTTCCCTTCGGCTGGAGCGTGCTGACAGTGACGCAGACCCTGCTTCTGATAACCAGCGGCATCTGCGGCGGCGTCGCGCAAATCTTCCTGACGGAGAGTTACCGGCACGCCGAGGTCTCGGTCATCGCGCCCTTCGAATACAGTTCCATCGTCTTCGGCATCGTGGTTTCTTACGTCCTTTTCGGAGACATACCCACGCTGACGATGCTCATCGGCACGGCGATCGTGATCCTGGCCGGCATCTTCATCATTTTCCGTGAACATCAGCTGGGATTGGCGCGACGCGCGGCGCGCAAGGCCTCGACGCCGCAGGGGTGAGGAGCGCTATTGCCGGTGTTTCAGGGCAACCGCTTCCGTCATCCCGGCCTTGAGCCGGGATCCAGCCGACGCGCGTCCGCGCGGCGAAGGAGTTCTTTCAGCCCAAGGACTTGGGCTGGCTGGATGCCGGATCAGGTCCGGCATGACGGAGACTTATGATCGTACACCCACAAAAGCAAAAGGCGCCTTCCCGAGGAAAGACGCCAGCGCGCAATCATATCTGTAAGCCGGTGTAAGCCGGCCTGAGTGCTTCTCAGCGCTCGCGGAAATCCGCGAAGACTGCCGAGGGACGCGTCACGCGGACCTGCTGCATGGCAGCGCGTGCGGTCAACTGTTCGTTAGCGGCTGCGCCGAAACGATGGTAGCCCTGACTGGAGCGAGGGCCGAGGCCCGCCAGGCGGAGCGATTCAAAGCCGGAATGCACCGGACGGAAGCGAGTGGTCATTGCCTTGGTTCCTTTAACCGAAATTCCTCCCAAGACATGGCCGTATATCGCAGCGCAGCATGGATTCGGCAAGTTGACCAAATGCGCCGCTGTTATGCGTAATGCGCATGGCTATTTTCATAATTCATTTACATTGAGCACGAATGAGGCAATCAGCCTTCGGCGATCTTTGCCCGAAACATCAATAAATCCTGCCATGCCAAGGACTTACTGGCCGGTGCGTTCAATAGTTCCTGGGGGTGCAGGCTGGCGAGCGCCGGCAAAACAAGGTGTCCGGCTGCGACATCACGCCACTGTCCCCGCAATGTATGGATCGTGCCGGTGCCGCCAAAGAAGAAACGTGCGGTAAAGTTGCCCAGAAGCAACAGGTGTTTTGGCTCCGCAAGGGCGATCTGGCGCTCGATGAAGGGGCGGCAGATATCCATTTCGGCTTGGGTCGGCGGGCGGTTGCCCGGTGGCCGCCACGGCACCACATTGCCGAGCATGATGGTGCTGCGCTCAAGGCCGATGGCCGCCAGCATCCGGTCAAGCAGCAGGCCGGTCTTGCCGGCAAAGGGCAGGCCCTCGCGATCGTCATCCGCATCCGGCATGGGGCCGATGACCATGATGCCCGAGGAAGCGTCACCTTCGGTGAAGATCGTATTGCGGGCGCTGTTCTTGAGGTTGCACCCCGAAAAACCCTCGAGCGCGGTTTTCAGTTCGGCAAGCGATCTCGCGCTTTCTGCGGCAAAACGCGCCGCTGCCACCGCCTGCTCATCCGGCATGGCGACATTCTGCTGAACGGCTGGACTTGCCGGCGCTCCGCGCGCGGGAGCACTGCGCGTTGCTCCCTGCCGCTGCGGCACATCGGCGCCGCGATCCGCGGGCCTTTCAGTCTGCCGTGCAGATGTCGCCGCCGCCTGAACAGGCGCGGACCGGGCAGGGCGGGCGGCGGCAAATTCGGCGAAACGGTCTACGGGCGCCTCTTCCAGCAACCAGTCGACGCCCGCATCCGCATGGAAATGCAGGAGGGCGGCGAGTTCGGCCGGGGAGAGGTCTTGAGCGGCGATCATGGGCGGAAATTACCCCATGTTCCCCGCCCGGGGAACCCGCAAATCACACTGTCCAGCGCTGAATATCGCCGCTTTCGCCGATCATGGCCAGACCATGGGCAATCGAAAGCAGCTCGCCGCCGCTTTCGATGCGGTCGGCGTCGAAACGGCGGGTGAAAAGCTCCCGCACCGCCGGCACGAAGGAGGTTCCGCCGGTCAGGAACACCTTGTCGATCGCACCTGGCGCAACCTGCGTCTTTTCCAGAACCTCGTCGAGCGCTTCTTCTATCTTGGCAAGGTCCTCGGCGATCCAGCTGTTGAAATCGCTGCGCTTCACCATCTTGCGTCCGGCCTTGCCGAGCGGCGCAAAGTTGAACTCCGCTTCTTCCGCCGAGGAGAGCGCCATCTTGGTGGCGGAAATAGCCTGATAGAGCGGGTAGCCCTCGTCATGCTCAACGAGGTCGATGAACATTTCCAGCTTTTCCGGCTCCAGCGCCGAGCGCACCAGCGACTTCAGATCGGTGAATTCCTTCGAGGTCTTGAAGATCGACAGCTGGTTCCAGCGGCCGAAATTCACGTAATAGCCGGAGGGCACATCCAGCACCTTGTCGAAACTCTTGAACTTGCTGCCCTTGCCGATCTCCGGCGACACCAGATTGTCGATCATGCGGAAGTCGAAATGATCGCCCGCAACACCGACGCCCGAATGGCCGATGGGGGTGGCGGAAAGCTTGCCGGCATGGGTTTCGAAACGGATGAGCGAATAGTCGGTGGTGCCGCCGCCGAAATCCGCCACCAGCACGTTGGCGTCCTTCTTCAGGCTTTCCGATTCTTGCGCGAAATAATAAGCGGCCGCCACCGGCTCATAGACATAGTGGATTTCGGGAAAACCGGCCCGGCTCAGCGCCTCGTTGTATCGGGCAAGCGCCAGCGTCTCGTCCGGATTGCTGCCGGCAAAACGCACCGGCCGGCCGGCAATGACAGTCGATACATCATCGGGCCATTCCGTCCCGGCATAGGTCTTCAGCTTGCGCAGGAACACTTCCATCAAATCCTCGAAGCTCTGCCGCTTGGCGAAGATCAACGTGCCCTGAAACAGCGGGGAGGCCGCAAACGTCTTGATCGACTGCAGGAAACGGCAGTCGCCGGCATTGTCGATGAACTGGCGGATAGCGGCGTGGCCCGCCTCCACATGCAGGGCGGCCGCGCCGAGGCCGGCATCCTTCATGAAGGAGAGGGCCGTGCGCATGCTGTCATCCGTACCGGCGCTGCTGGTAAAGCGCATGGAATGGCTTGCGCCGCCATTGTCGGAAAGAGCCATGACCGTATTTGTCGTGCCGAAATCGAGGCCGAGAGCCCGCTTTTGCGTCATCGCCATATTCCTTGTGTCGATAGAAGAACCCGCCCGGCCTTGGATGGCCCGGCGTGAAAATAAGGGATGCTCTTGGCACCCCGATGTCAGAGGAGGGCGGTTGATTGCACAGGGCGGGCGGAATGGCAAGCGCCGTGGGTCTTTTTTCGGTCGAACGCCCGTGCCCGCGTGCCAGTCGCAAAGTTGCGGCAATCCTGGCAACGCACGGTAAACGGGATTACAATTCCTTTAAGAAAGAACAGTGTAGTTCTAGGCGACGGCTTTAAGGGAATTCTGTTAAAGCCAGCTTTGTCGAAGTAAGCGGATCGAAGACGTATCCATTTTGCTGTCGGGCGTAAATATTTATTAAATTTCGGAATGTCCATATGGACATGCTGTATTTGGTTTTCGGTCGTTTTTAGTTTTGGAAATTATATGCCCCACAAAATCAGCCAGCATGCAGTGGAGGATGCAGCGCCGGACGATGCCGGTGTCGTTCAAGGCGATATGGGCGTTTTCTCCCGGCAGCTCATGGCCCTTCTGGAAGCATCGCAGCAGGGATACGCTTTGTTTGATGGCAGCGATGAGTTGCGGTTCGCCAACAGCGCCTTCCGCGCCGCGCTCGGTATCGAACAGCGAGATTTTCCGAGCTGGGTGGAACTGATGCGCAGTGGTTTTCGCAACGCGACCGGTACGGCCATCGAGACATCGGATTTCGAACTCTGGCTGCGCTCGGCCAAGACGAGGCGCGGCAAGCTGCCGTTCCGGACCATTGAGACCAGTCTCAATGACGGGCGCTGGATACTGACGACCGAGACCACGCTGCCGGGAGGCTGGATGCTATGCGTCGTCACGGATGTTTCCGAACTTGGCATCGAATTGCGCGATCTGCGCCAGGAGCGGGACAGGGCGCTGAAATCCGCCCTGAGCGACGAGCTGACCGGGCTCGGAAACAGGCGTTACGCCATGGATGCGCTCAACCACCTGCTTGGGCCCAACAAGGCGCAGGCGCTCGCCGTCATCATCATGGATATCGACCACTTCAAGAGCGTCAACGATCGCTTCGGCCATGCCTACGGCGATCTCGTGCTGAAAGATTTTGCAGGACGGCTGTCCGCCGCTGCCGGGCGTGACGACCTTCTCGGCAGGATTGGCGGGGAAGAGTTTTTGCTGGTGCTCAGTGGCTCGCGCATGCACGGCGCCGAAAGCCTGATGCGGCAGCTCCTGTCGTCACTGGCCGATGCAGCCCCTCTGCGCGACATGCCCGAGTTTCGCTACAGCTGCTCCGCCGGGATCGCCTTTGCCAATCCCGGGGAGAGTACAAGCGACGTTTTGCGCCACGCCGATACCGCGCTTTATGAAGCCAAGAATACCGGGCGGAACCGCTACGTGATTTACGGAACGGCGTCGTGACAGCACCCAGTCGTCAGTTCGACTTTGCCGCGCCGCCATCCACCCTGAGCATCGTGCCGGTGATGTAGCTTGCGGGCACCGAGCAGAGGAAAGCGCCGGCGGCAGCGAACTCCTCCACCGTGCCGAGGCGGCCTGCAGGAATGCTCTTGACCGAGGCCTCGCGGATTTCCTCGATGCTCTTGCCGAGACGCTTTGCATTGGCGCCATCGAGCTCATCGATGCGGTCGGTGTGGATGCGGCCGGGCAGAAGCAGGTTTGAGGTAATGCCGAAACCGGCCACTTCGGAGGACAGCGTCTTGCTCCAGCCCACAAGCGCGCCGCGCAACGTGTTGGAAAGGGCAAGATTGGCAATCGGTTCGAATACGCCTGACGAGGCGACGGTGAGGATGCGGCCGAAACCCTGCTCCTTCATGCCGGGCAGAAGCGCATTGGTCAGCGTGATGACCCGCAGCACCATCGACTGGAAGAACGTATCCAGCTTCTCCGCCGTCATCTCCTGAGCGAGGCCCGGCGTCGGGCCGCCGGTATTGTTGACGAGAATGTCGATGCCGCCGAGCTTTTCCCTGACGGCCTGAACCATGGCCTCGACAAAATTGTCGTCGGCAAGATCACCCCAAACCCAGTCGGCCTTGCCTTTGCCAAGGGCGTTGATGGCCTTGCAGTTCGCTTCCAGCTTTTCACCGCTCCTGCCGACGAGAAGGACATTTGCACCCTCCTTTGCCAGCGCCGTCGCAATGCCAAGCCCAAGGCCGCGTGAAGAGGCGAGAACGAGGGCGCGTTTGCCGGAAATGCCGAAATCCATGGGTTTTGTCCTGTCTTGTGAGTGCTGTATGTGGTGTTTATAGAGCATTTCCAGGAAAAGTGGACCCCGGTTTTCCGTCTGGAAATGCGCCGAAACAGAGAGTTAGGCGTTTTCTCGATTCGAGGAAAAGCAAAATCCCCCTGTGAAGGCGGGCCCGGTTTTGAAGGTCGAACAAGTGTCATGACAGAACAATCTTTGCTGAAATTCTCGATTGCCGTCACGGTTCTGCTGGCGTTGTTCGGCATCGGGGCGGGCCTGTTTTCCGGCTCCTTCGCGGTCGTCTTCGACGGTGTCTACGCCCTGACGGATGCTTTCATGACGGTGCTCGCATTGCTCGTGGCGCGGCTGATCTCCGCCGCCGCGGCACCCAGGCCGGGCGGCCGGCTGGTGGAGCGCTTCACCATGGGCTTCTGGCATCTGGAGCCAATGGTGCTCGGACTCAACGGCACGCTTCTGATGGGGGCGGCGATTTACGCGCTCATCAATGCCATCGACAGCCTGATGGATGGCGGCCGGTCGATCGAGTTCGATTACGCCATCATCGTCACCTTCGTCAGCTTCGCCGTCTCGCTCGCCATGGCATGGTTTGTCAAACGGCAGAACCAACGGCTGAAATCCGCCTTCGTGGCGCTGGACGCCAAAAGCTGGCTGATGAGCGCGCTGCTGAGCGTGGCGCTGTTCATCGCTTTCGCCATCGGTTACGGGCTGACGGGAACGTCGCAGGCATGGCTGTCGCCCTATGTCGACCCGGCCGTGCTGGCGCTGGTCTGCCTCGTCATCATTCCCATGCCGCTCGGCAATGTGAAACAGGCGCTGGCCGACATACTTCTTGTCACCCCGCTGGAGTTCAAACAGCATGTCGACAGGGTGGCGGGGGAGGTCGTGGCGAAGTTCGGCTTTTCCTCGCATTACTCCTATGTGGCCCGGGTTGGCCGCGGCCGCCAGATCGAACTCTTCTTCATTGTTCCCAGAAACTGGCCGCCGCGGCGCCTTGAGGAATGGGATGCGATCCGCGACGAGATCGGCGAAGCGATAGGCGGCGAGGGGAGTGACCGTTGGCTGACGATCGTGTTCACGACGGATGAAGAATGGGCTGTTTGAGCGGGGTGTGGAAAGCAAGATCTGCTTCGTCCCCGGGGGTGGGCCAAGCGGCCCGCGCCTTTAAAACTGGCGGCGCTTACGGTCCCTTGGTTTCGTTTTCCTTCTTCGCCTGATCATGATGCCATTTGATGGCGAAGAACATGCCCGTTCCCAATACGAGAATTTTGAACGGCAAGAAGACGATAGGGAAGAAGTCCCACATTTCAGATATTCCAGCTATGACGTGACGATATATTTCTTGGGAATATTAGCTCAAAACCGCTGCGTCCGACACCGGCCATATTGACGCAGATGCGGTCGCGATCTCCCTTGTCATGCGATCGGCCCGCCCATCAATCGCTTTTGGCCGCCTGATTATAGGCGGGCTATGCCTGCCCAATGCCCGCAACCCTTGACGCATTCCCCCGTCGATCATATCCTCATTATTACGTGAACGTAAAAGTAATAAACAATCATCAGGTTGTCTGACAATTGACTGGCGTGCGACATGTTTTGCCGCTATAGAAGCTCGACAAAGGCGTGCCGCTTTGCAAAGACGGATGCTGATGGATACGGTGTCGCGGATGGACTTTTTGTCCGGCGCAGGCGGTGCGTCGCAGGTGTGGAAAAGACGATAACAACAGCCGGATGGGACCGGCGATCTGAGAGGATGGAAATGACGGAAGCGATGGAACTGCCCGAACGCGAAGCGATGGAATTCGACGTTGTTATCGTCGGTGCGGGTCCGGCCGGTCTTGCCGCCGCAATCCGGCTGAAGCAGGTGGAGCCGGAGCTCTCGGTCGTCGTGCTGGAAAAGGGCGCGGAAGTCGGTGCCCACATCCTCTCCGGCGCCGTGGTCGACCCCATCGGCATCGACAGGCTGCTGCCGGGATGGCGCGACGAGGAGGGGCATCCCTTCAAGACCGAGGTCAAGGACGACCAGTTCCTGTTCCTGGGGCCGGCGGGCTCCATCCGCCTGCCGAACGCCATGATGCCGCCATTGATGAACAATCATGGCAATTACATCGTCTCGCTTGGCCTCGTCTGTCGCTGGCTGGCGGAAAAGGCGGAAGGGCTCGGCGTCGAGATCTATCCGGGCTTTGCCGCCACGGAAGTGCTTTATAACGACGAAGGCGCTGTCATCGGCGTTGCCACCGGCGATATGGGCATCGAGAAGAATGGCGAGCCGGGCCCGAACTTCACCCGTGGCATGGAACTGCACGGCAAATACGTGTTGATCGGCGAGGGCGTGCGCGGATCGCTCGCCAAGCAGCTGATTTCCAGATTCGACCTGTCCAAAGATCGCGAGCCGCAGAAATTCGGCATCGGCATCAAGGAGCTCTGGCAGGTCAAGCCGGAGAAGCACAAGCAGGGCCTCGTGCAGCACTCCTTCGGCTGGCCGCTCGGCTTCAAGACCGGCGGTGGCTCTTTCCTGTATCACCTGGAAGATAACCTCGTTGCCGTCGGTTTCGTGGTGCATCTCAATTACAAGAACCCCTATCTCTATCCCTTCGAGGAATTCCAGCGGTTCAAGACGCATCCGGCGATCCGCGATACGTTCGAGGGCGGCAAGCGCATTTCCTATGGCGCGCGCGCCATCACGGAAGGTGGTTACCAGTCAGTGCCGAAGCTCACCTTCCCGGGCGGCGCGCTGATCGGCTGTTCCGCCGGCTTCGTCAACGTGCCACGCATCAAGGGAAGCCATAATGCGGTTCTCTCGGGCATGCTCGCGGCGGAAAAGATCGCCGCGGCGATTTCCGCCGGCCGCGCCCATGACGAGGTTACCGAGATCGAGGCCGAATGGCGCGAAGGCGATATCGGAAAGGACCTGAAGCGGGTCCGCAACGTCAAGCCGCTCTGGTCGAAGTTCGGCACGCTCATCGGCGTCGGCCTCGGCGGTCTCGACATGTGGACGAACCAGCTGTTCGGTTTCTCTTTCTTCGGCACGCTGAAGCACGGCAAGACGGATGCGCAGAGCCTGGAGCCCGCCTCCAAACACAAGCCGATCGCCTATCCGAAGCCGGATGGCGTTCTGACCTTCGACCGCCTGTCCTCCGTCTTCCTGTCGTCCACCAACCATGAAGAGGACCAGCCGGTCCATCTTCAGGTGAAGGACATGGAGCTGCAGAAGCGCTCCGAACACGACGTCTTTGCCGGTCCCTCCACGCGTTATTGTCCAGCCGGCGTTTATGAGTGGGTGGAGAAGGACGGCCAGGAAGTCTACGTCATCAACGCCCAGAACTGCGTGCACTGCAAGACCTGCGACATCAAGGATCCGAACCAGAACATCAATTGGGTGCCGCCGCAGGGCGGCGAGGGGCCGGTTTACGCCAACATGTGACGGTGAAGCGATCCTGCCTCATGATGCTCGGGCTTGTCCCGAGCATCTGCAACGGGTGATTTTACGATAGGTGGACGGATACTCTGCGGGGCGCCGTTTCCGTCGGCGAAAGCTCGTCGCGGTCATGCAGCTCGTCGGTCCGCCTGGTTCATTGTGTCTGCCACGGCACCAGAGCAGCGCCATTGCCCTCTTTCCCGTCAGTATTTGTGGATTGCTCTTCGATTTCTTACATATAGGATGTTGGGGTGTTGTAGCATCATGTGGCCTGTGGATCGCGGGCAGTGAATGCGATAACGCCTTGAACGTGCATATGGTCCTAGGTGCCGTCGCCAGACGGCAGGGAGTGAAGGAATGTCCGGCTTTCAAAGGCTGAATATCGTGCGGAAGACAGGCTTGGCTGGCAGCGTCGCGGCGCTTGCGATGGCTGCCTTTTCTTTCACTGGCAATCCGGTGGCTGCCGCGAGCTGTCGTTCCGATGCCATGGCCGGCATAGACTGGCGCGAATGCAACAAGCGCCTCCTGATGCTGGGCGGCAGCAATCTCGACTCGGCGATGCTCTACGGTACGGATTTCACTTATACGGATCTGCGCGGTTCGTCGCTGAAGGGCGCTAACCTTGAGAAGGCCAAGCTCATCCGCGCTGCCCTTGGCGAGGCGAACCTTCAGGGCGCCAATCTGACGAAGGTGGAAGCCTATCGAAGCGATTTTTCCGCCGCCGACGCCACCAACGCGAAATTCGTGAATGCCGAAATGCAGCGAACCAAATTCGAAAACACCAAGCTGGACGGCACGGATTTCACCAAGGCTGAACTCGGCCGCGCCGATTTCGAGGGCGCAACGCTGAACGGCTCGAAATTCTCGCTCACCAACCTGTCGCGGGCCCGGTTCGGTGGCGCGAAGCTGGGTGGCCCTGTCGATTTCACCAGCGCCTTCCTGCTGCTGACTCGGATTGAGGGGGTCGATCTTTCCACGGCCACCGGCCTTGACCAGAAACAGATCGACATCGCCTGCGGCGACGCCAAGACCAAACTGCCGAATGGCCTGACGGCGCCCGCCTCCTGGCCGTGCCCGGACGATCCCGACGACGAGTGATAAAAGGCCGCGCGGTTTTGCGCGCGGCCCGAACCTCGCCGTAAGCGGAAGGGAAGCGTTCGCCATGCGAACGCTTCATCGGCGATCAGAAGCCCGAAAGCACGATCTTGCCCTTGGCCTTGTTGCTCTCGATCAGTGCATGCGCCTTGATAAGATTTGCGGCATTGATGGTGCCGAAAACCTCGGTCAGCGTCGTCTTGATCTTGCCGGCATCGACAAGCTCGGCCACGTGGTTGAGCAGCTTGTGCTGCTCGATCATGTCAGGCGTCTGGAAAACGGCGCGGGCGAACATCATTTCCCAATGGATGGATATGCATTTGCGCTTGAACGCCATGATGTCGAAACCGCCAGCCGGATCGTCGATCAGGGCGAAACGGCCCTGCGGTGCGATGGTCGCCACGCTGTCGGCCGCGTGGATGTCGCTATGGGTGGTGGAGAAGACGAAGCCCGGCGCACCAAGGCCAAGCGCTTCCACCTGCGGCGCGATGGGTTTGCTGTGATCCACGACGTGATGCGCGCCGAGTTCCTTTACCCATTCGATCGTTTCCGGCCGCGAGGCAGTCGCGATCACGGTCAGGTCGGTCAGCGCCCGCAGAAGCTGAACGGCGATGGAACCGACGCCGCCCGCGCCGCCGATGACGAGAACGGCGCTGGCTGCACCCGGAACCGGCTCATTCACCCGCAACCGGTCGAATAGGGTCTCATACGCGGTGATGGCGGTCAGCGGCAGCGCGGCGGCTTCCTCGAAATTCAAGGACTTCGGCTTGGCACCGACGATGCGCTCGTCGACCAGATGGAATTCGCTGTTGGAGCCGGGACGGTTGATGACGCCGGCGTAAAACACCTCATCACCCGGTTTGAACAGCGAAACCTTGTCGCCAACGGCCTTCACCACACCCGCTGCATCGAAGCCGAGGACACGGGCATCGCCGTTTTCCGGCGACTGGTTCCGACGCACCTTGGTATCGACGGGATTTACCGAAACGGCTTTCACCTCCACCAGAATGTCGTGTCCCTTCGCTTCCGGCTGGGGCAGATCGATGTCGATGAGGGCATCCTTGGCAGTGATGGGCTGGCTCGTCCTGTAACCGATGGCGCGCATGAAAAGTCTCCTTTGCTTGTTTGCGTGCCTCTTACTTGATACATATGAACAACGATCGCAAGAATGCACATTTTGTGATGATACATACAAAAAGGATACTGTGATGTCGCGACCACGCGCCAAGCTCACCGGCAACTTTCCCGGCTGCCCGGTGGAATCGGCCCTGAGTTTTCTCGATGGCAAATGGAAAGGCGTGATCCTCTATCACCTCATCAATGAGGGGACACTGCGCTTCAACGAACTGCGCCGCCATATTCCAAGTGTCACCCAGCGCATGCTGACCAAGCAGCTACGGGAACTGGAGGAGGCGGGTTTGATTTCGCGGACCGTTTTCCCCGTCGTGCCGCCGCGCGTGGATTATGCGTTGACACCGCTTGGCGAGACGATGCGACAGGTGATTTCGGCACTGAAAAGCTGGGGCGATGCGCACGTCGTCTGCAAAAACGGCGCGAAATACACGCAGCTTCCGCAGGTGGCGGAGAAGGCGGCCTGAAAGAAATCACGGGTAAGAGCACGTGCCGTGGACATCATTTTTCATGGTGCGATGCAACACGGATTTGCCCCGATTGATGCATAATGCTGCCATCTCGATTCGCAGCAGGGACATCAAAGCACATGAGCATGGGTTGGATGGAGGCCGGATTTCTCGGTCTTTTGCAAGGACTTACGGAGTTTCTCCCAATTTCGTCGAGCGCGCATCTGAGGATCGCCGGGGAGTTCCTGCCCTCCGGCGCCGACCCCGGCGCTGCCTTCACCGCCATTACCCAGATCGGCACGGAAATGGCCGTGCTGGTCTATTTCTGGTCCGACATCATGCGGATCGCTGCCGCCTGGCTCCGGCAAAACCTTCGTCTCGGCCCCTATGACAAGGCCGATGCACGTCTCGGCTGGCTGATCATCGTCGGCTCCGTGCCCATCGTGCTGCTCGGCCTTCTCTTCAAGGACGCCATCGAGCATTCGCTCCGAAACCTCTACATTACTGCCGTGATGCTGATCGTGTTCGGTATCGTTCTTGGCGTCGCCGACAGGATCGGGAAAAAGCGCTACAAGCTCAACCAGCTGATCTGGCGTGATGGTATCCTCTTCGGTTTCGCGCAGGCCATGGCGCTCATCCCCGGCGTTTCGCGTTCCGGCGGCACCATCAGCGCCGGCCTGCTTCTGGGTTATACCCGCGAGGCGGCGGCCCGTTATTCCTTCCTGCTCGCCGTACCCGCCGTCTTCGGCTCCGGTTTCTACCAGCTGTTCAAAAGCATCGGCGAAGACAATCCGGTGGGCTGGGGCCCGACAGGCCTCGCGACCCTGATCGCCTTCATTGTCGGTTACGCCGTTATCGTCGTTTTCCTGAAGCTGGTTTCGACCAAAAGCTACATGCCCTTCGTCTGGTACCGCGTGGTCATCGGCGTCATTCTTTTGGGGCTGCTGGGAACGGGCGTGATCAACGCAGGTGGGTGAGGGGCTTTCCAGGAACCATGCTTTTGGCAGAGTTGCATCATCCGCACGCCGTCACCCCGGACTAGATCCGGGGTCCAGCGCGATCAAGTCATTGATCGCAAAAGACCCTTCTCACGGCGCAGACGCGCCGTGGCTGGATGCCGGATCAAGTCCGGCATGACGGAGGAGAGATTATGACGTGCCGCGAAATGTAGAAGGCCCGCTCTTTCGAACGGGCCTTTGTGTTTAGAGCAATGTACCGCTCAAGATCACCAGCGCCACCGAGAAATAGATGACGAGCCCGCTGACATCCACCAGCGTGGCGACGAAGGGGGCCGAAGCGCTGGCGGGATCAAGCCGCAGACGCTGCAGCACGAAGGGCAGCATGGAGCCGGCGAGCGAACCGAAAGTGACGATACCGACGAGGGCCGCAAAAACCGTGGCACCAACGAGCAGCCAGTGCTCACCGTAGTCGTAGAAGCCAGCCTGCTGCCAGACCGTGAGCCGCAGGAAGCCGATGGCGCCCAGAATGCAGCCGAGTGTCAGGCCCGTCGGGATTTCCCGAAGCAGCACCCGCCACCAGTCGGAAAGCTTCAGTTCGCCCAGCGCCAGCGCCCGGATGATGAGCGAGGTGGCCTGCGAACCGGAGTTGCCGCCCGAAGACATGATGAGCGGTATGAACAGCGTCAGCACCACGGCCTTTTCCAGCTCGCCTTCGAAATGCTGCATGGCGCTGGCCGTCAGCATTTCTCCGAGGAACAGTGCTGCGAGCCAGCCGGCGCGCTTGCGGATCATGTCCGGAAAGCCGATCGTCATGTAGGGCTTGCCCAGCGCCTCCATACCACCGAACTTGTGGGCGTCTTCCGTGGTATCGGCGATCATGGTGTCGATCACGTCGTCAACGGTGACGATGCCGAGGATATGCGAGCGGTCATCCACGACGGGCAGCGCCAGGAGGTCGTGCTTGCGGATCAGCCGCGCGACATCCTCCTGTGACATCAGGGGGCTCGCACAGACAATGCCTTCCTTGGATGCGACCGAAAGAATGGAGGCGCCCGCTTCGCCGGTCAAAAGGCGGCGCAGCGTCACGACGGTGGTTAGCGTCCCGTCCTCGGCCAGCACATAGATGGCATAGACCGTTTCACGCGACCGCTCGACGACGCGGATGTGCGAAAGGGTCTGTTCCACCGTCCAATTGTCCGGCACGCTAACGAATTCCGTGGTCATGATCGAGCCGGCCGTGCGCGGCGGGTAACCCATCAGGTGCTTGATGGAGAGCGCCGTGGTGCGGTCCAGCCGGGCAAACAGCTTGGCGCGCGGCTCTTCGGCCATTTCCGCCATGACATCTGCCACGCGGTCGTCCGACATCAGGTTGACGAGGCGCGCGGCCTGTTCGACCGGAATATCGGCTATGATCGCGGCGGCACCATGCAGTTCCGGCCGGTCGAGAATGGCGACGGCCTTTGCCTGCGGCATGGCGAGAAGGGCGGCTGCGGCGGCGCCGACATCCAGCGTGTTGAGGTGCTCGACGCGTTCGGCAATGGTGGTGGAGCCGGCATTTCCGCTACGAAGAAGGCGTGCGGCCTTGCTGGCCCTCTGGGAGAGGTTGTGGAAGTTCATGATTGCTCACCTTTCCGTCGATTCGCCGATCACGGCGAACGCGGTGGTGAGCCGACAGCGGTCGGATCAGTTCACGTTCGCCGGTCTCGGCAAAGGCAATCGACTGCTACTGTCGCTAGACATCTAATGATGCTCCGTTGAAATCCGCGCCGTGCCCAAGGCATGCGCGTAAGGCCGTGTTGCGCCTGAAACCGGAAAGAGTCAAGCGCCCGATTGTGAATTTTCCGTAAGCTTCGAAAGGGCCGGGTCAAGCCGCCTTTTGACGCCGCTCTACGGTGACGGAAACAAGAAAAACGCCAAGCCCGAGTAGGGAAAGAACGGCGCCCACATAACCCGTCGAGGCGTAACCGAAGCCCATGGCGATGACGAGGCCGCCGAGCCAGGCGCCAAGCGCATTGGCGATGTTGAAGGCGGAATGGTTCGAGGCGGCAGCCAGCGTCTGCGCATCCTGCGCCACATCCATCAGCCGCGTCTGTACGGCCGGGCAGGCGGCAAAACCGCAGCCGATCAGGAAGACGCAAAGGCAGAGCATGAAGGGATCCTGCGCCGTCATGCCGAAAACAGCCATGACCACCACGTTGAAGGCGAGCATGCCGCCAATCGTGCCGTTGAGCGAGATATCGGCGAGCCGTGAGCCGACGACATTGCCGACATTCATGCCGATGCCGAACAGCGCCAGCACCATGGAGACCGTAGAAACCGGCATCATCGCCACGTCAGTCGTGGTCTTCGCGATATAGCTGAAGACCGAAAACATGCCGCCAAAGCCGACGGCAGCAATGGCGAGCGTCAGCCATACCTGTACGCGGCGGAAGGCGCCGAGTTCGCGCCATACGCTGGCGCCTTCTTCCACCCTGTCACGCGGCTGGAACAGCCAAAGCAGGGCCACCGTCAGAAGTGCGATGCCGCCGACAAGCATGAAGGCCGCGCGCCAGGACAGTAGCTGGCCGAAGAAGGTGGCGAGCGGTGTGCCGAGCAGGGTGGCGATGGTGAGACCGAGCATGACGCGGCCAACGGCGCGGGCGCGCTTGTGGATTGGCGCCATCGAGGCCGCCACGAGCGCCGCAACGCCAAAATAGGCCCCATGTGGCAGGCCGGTGATGAAGCGCAGAATGGCGAAGCTCACAAAATCCGGCGCGACGGCGCTCAGGATGTTTCCAGCCGCAAAAAGTCCCATCAGACTGAGAAGCAATGTGCGGCGCGTGATACGCGCGGCGAGAACCGCGATGATCGGCGCGCCAATGACGACGCCCAGCGCATAGGCGGTGATGACATAACCCGCTTCCGGCACCGTGACGCCATAGGTCGAGGCGACGTCGGGCAAAAGGCCCATGATGGCGAATTCGCCGGTACCGATGCCAAAACCGCCGGCAGCCAGCGCCAGCTCTATAAGCGCAATGGCAAGTGGGGAGAGGACCACGGCAGGCGCAGCCGTGTAAACGGTTTCATTCTCCCCGCCAGGGCGGGCTTCGGAGATGTTCGAATGGCTCATCGTGACCTGAAAAGCGGGAAGGGCCCACAGAAAAAAGGGCAAGACCGTATGGGAGCGGTCTGCCCTGACTGGAGATGCGCGGTCATGAAAATGACCTTAAGTGACCTCTAACATGAAATGATGCGTTGCGGTAGAGCGATTCTCGGCAAAAGACGATCTTCACGCGATGGTGTTCGGAACTCTATATAAGGCCAGGCATTTACGCGCGGCTGCGAATGTTACGGGACCGGGTTGGAAACATGAAGCTCATTGCAATTTTCAATCGTGACGGCGGCACATTTCGCACTACCGACATGGAAGCCTATTGTGATCATGCCCGCGAGGTCTTCACCCGCGCCGGACACGTGATCGATTGCCGTCTTGTCTCCGGAAAGGACGTCGTCGAGGAAATGGCACGCGCCGCCGAGGAGCCGGGCATTGAAGGCATCATTGCCGGCGGCGGAGATGGCACCATTTCGGCGGCTGCCGGCATTGCCTGGAAACAGGGCATCGCGCTCGGCATCGTGCCGGCCGGCACCATGAACCTCTTCGCCCGCTCGCTGAAGCTGCCGCTCGACATTCGTCAGGCGCTGGAAACGCTGGCGAATGGCGAGATTGCCAGTGTCGACATCGCCAGCGCCAATGGCCGCCTCTTTGTCCACCAGTTTTCCGCGGGCCTGCATTCGCGCATGGTGCGCTATCGAAACAATCTCGCCTTTGCCTCCCGTCTCGGCAAGATCAAGGCGAGCATCCGCGCCGCCATCAGCGTCATCCTCAACCCGCCTGTCTTCGAGGTGGAATACACCGTTGATGGCCGGACGCAGCATCGAAAGGTATCGGCCATTTCCGTCTCCAACAATGAATTCGGCCAGAATTCGCTGCTGGTGGCGGATAACGTCTCCGGCGGCCATCTGGGTTTTTATCTCACCGATCCGTTACGTCCGTCCGGTGTCGCCAGACTCGCCCTGGATATTCTGCGCGGCAAGTTCAAGCAGAATGCCGCCGTGACAGCCATGACCGTGACGGATGTGGAACTGCATTTTCCCAGGAAACGCCATGATGTCCGCTGTGTCATCGATGGCGAGCTGCTGCCGATGGAACGCGACGTGGCACTGGAAGTGCACGCCGGCGAGTTGAAGGTGCTGGTGGGGCGGGCGTTCTTCGCTTAGCGCAAACCGACCGTGAATTAGGCCATCGCCGCCTGTTCTTCTGCTGGCGGGGAGAAAAACAGGCGGCGATGCCGTATCCTCCCTAGCCCCTGAAAACCTCCAGTCTTGCCAAATCGAAGCCGCCCGGCCATGGTCGGCGGGTGCGATGGCGTGCGCGCTGTCGCTTCTATGGGAGTGCGATCTGTCATGAATGAAATCTCCAACCCCCTCTCCAACCTTGCTGCCATCGATGCCGCCCATCATCTCCATCCCTTTTCAGACATGGGCAAGCTCAACGCCGCCGGCACCCGCATCATCGAGCGCGCGGAAGGGGTGTTCATCTACGACAGCACCGGCAGGAAATATCTCGACGCCTTCGCCGGCCTCTGGTGTGTGAATATCGGTTACGGACGCCGCGAGATCGCCGATGTGGTACGGCGTCAGATGAACGAGCTCCCCTATTACAACGCGTTTTTCGGCACCACCACGCCGCCCGCGACGCTGCTGGCGCAGAAGATCGCTTCTCACGCCGGGCCTGGCATGAACCACGTATTCTTTACCAATTCCGGCTCGGAAGCCACCGATACCTGGTTCCGCATGGCGCGGGTCTACTGGAAGGCCCTCGGCCATCCCGCGAAGACGAAGGTTATCGCCCGCCGCAACGGCTACCACGGCTCGACGGTGGCCGGGGCCTCGCTGGGTGGCATGAAGTGGATGCACGAGCAGGGCAGCCTGCCCATCGATGGCGTCGCCCATATTGGCCAGCCCTATTGGTATGCCGAGGGTGGCGATCTTTCTCCGGCCGAATTCGGCCTGAAGGTGGCTCGCGAACTCAATGAGAAAATCGACGAATTGGGCGAGGAAAACGTTGCTGCTTTCGTGGCCGAACCGATTCAGGGAGCCGGTGGCGTCATTGTCCCGCCGGAGACCTACTGGCCGGAAATCGCCCGTATCTGCAAAGCGCGCAATATTCTGCTCGTCTCCGATGAGGTGATCTGCGGTTTCGGTCGCCTGGGCTCCTGGTTCGGCTACCAGTATTTCGGCGTGGAGCCGGACTTTGCCCCCATCGCCAAGGGCCTGTCCTCGGGTTATCTGCCGATTGGCGGCGTGGTCGTGTCGGATCGGGTGGCAGAAGTGATGTTGTCCGAGGTCGGTGATTTCAACCACGGCTTCACCTATTCCGGACATCCCGTCTGCGCCGCCGCCGCGCTGGAAAACCTTCGCATCATCGAAGCGGAGGGTCTGGTGGAGCGGGTGCGCGACGATATCGGCCCTTATTTTTCCGAGGGCTGGAAAAGCCTTGAGGACCACGAACTGGTGGGCGAAGCCGTCAATGTCGGCTTGATGGGTGGACTGCAGATCACGGCGGACAAGGCGACCCGCAGACGCTTCGGCAAGCCGGACGATGTTGGTATAACGGTGCGCAATCATTGCCTTGCAAACGGCCTCGTCATGCGCGCAACGGGCGACCGAATGCTGGCTTCGCCGGCGCTGACCATCAGCCGTTCGGAAGTGGATGAGATCATAGAGACGTTGCGCAAGGGGCTCGACCACCTGCGTGATACGCGCGAGCATTTCTAGGGAAAGTGGACACCGGTTTTCCGTTAAAGAATGCGAAAAGAGATGCCAAGGGAGGACTGAAATGGCAGGACAGGAACACCATTACGCCGTGAAGGTGACGTGGACGGGTAATCGTGGCAAGGGCACGTCGGGCTATCGCGACTACGAACGCGACTACACAATTTCCACCGAGGGAAAGGCTGATATAGCCGGCTCGTCCGATCCGGCCTTCCGTGGCGATCCCGCCCGCTGGAATCCTGAAGACCTGCTGGTCGCTTCGCTCTCGGCCTGCCACAAGCTCTGGTACCTGCATTTCTGCTCGGTCAACGGCATCATCGTCGAAGACTATGTCGACGATGCCGAAGGCACGCTCGTCATGGAAAAGGATGGCGCCGGGCAGTTCAGCGAAGTGGTGCTGAAACCGGTCATCACCATCTCGAAGGGCGATCCCGCCCGGGCGGATGCGCTGCACCATGACGCGCACGACAAGTGCTTCATCGCGCGGTCGGTGAATTTTCCGGTGCGGGTGGAGGGGACCGTGAAGGTGGTTTGAGACTCATGCCAGTTGCAGACCGAGATGATCGGCCATCGGCTGAAAGTCTCGGTCGTTTTGCAGCAGCTTATGGCCGTGCTCAATACAGTAGGTGCCGATGATGAGGTCGGGAGTTTTACGCACGGTTTTCCCAACGCTTCGAAGTTTCCGATAGTTAGCGGCGGATTTCACGGCAAGTTCTGGCGTGAGCATCGAGACAAAACCGAAGCGCTTTAACCGGTCATGTATCGCCGCCGCCCGATCGTCGTTGCGTTCGCCCTGCAGGATTTCGAGGAGAATAATGTCGCCGATGATGACGTCGGTCAGATCGCCGATATCATTTAGCATCCTACCTTGGCGCGTGGATTTATTCTGAAACCAGTCAATCCAGACAGAAGTATCGACGACTATCATTCCGCGGCGTCTTGCGCTTCGATGTCGTCCACGCTCCAGCTACGGCGCACATCGTCCAGATTGCCACTCCAGCCGATGCCTCTCAGTTCTTCCAACGCTTTGCGTCGTCCGAGATTCTCTACAAGATCGCGCAACGCCTTCTCCACCGTCGCCTTTTTTGTCGAAAGGCCGGTAATTTCCATCGCTTCGGCGATCAAGGCGTCATCAAGATCAATATTCGTACGCATGGATAATCCTTGGTGTATCGATTTTCAAAATCATACACCAAGGCATGCTTCTGCGATATCTCTTTTTACTGGAACGCCGTCTCGTAGAAGCTTCTGAGCTTGCGCGAGTGCAGCGTTTCCGTCGGCATGGCGGCAAGCTTCTGCACGGCGCGGATGCCGATCTGCAGATGCTGGGCGACCTGGGTGCGGTAAAATTCCGTCGCCATGCCTGGCAGCTTCAATTCGCCATGCAGTGGCTTGTCGGAAACGCACAGCAGAGTGCCGTAGGGCACGCGGAAGCGGAAGCCGTTGGCCGCTATGGTAGCGGATTCCATGTCAAGCGCGATGGCGCGGGACTGCGACAGGCGCTTGACGGGACCGGCCTGATCACGGAGCTCCCAGTTGCGGTTGTCGATGGTAGCGACGGTGCCGGTGCGCATGATGCGCTTCAGTTCGAAGCCCTCGTAACCCGTGACTTCGGCGACTGCACCTTCCAGCGCCAGCTGCACTTCGGCAAGCGCCGGGATGGGTACCCAGACCGGCAGGTCGTCGTCAAGCACGTGGTCCTCGCGCACATAGGCGTGGGCCAGAACATAGTCGCCCAGCCGCTGGCTGTTGCGCAGGCCGGCGCAATGACCAACCATCAGCCAGGCATGCGGGCGCAGCACGGCGATGTGATCGGTGATCGTCTTGGCGTTGGAGGGGCCGACGCCGATATTGACGAGCGTAATGCCGGCATGACCTTTTTTCTTCAGGTGATAGGCCGGCATCTGCGGCAGTCGGGCCAGCACCGCGTCCGTCTCGGGCTTGTCGGAACCCGCATGGGTGATGATGTTGCCCGGCTCCACAAAGGCCGTGTAACCCTCGCCGCCATTCTTCATCATCTGCCTCGCCCAGGCAGCGAATTCGTCGATATAGAACTGGTAGTTGGTGAACAGCACGAAGTTCTGGAAATGGCTGGCGCTCGTCGCCGTATAATGGCTGAGGCGCGCCAGCGAATAATCGATGCGCTGCGCCGTAAAGGGCGCTAGCGGCGCCGGCTCGCCCGGCACCTGATCATATTCGCCATTGGCGATGAGATCGTCGGTATTGTTGAGATCGGGCGTATCGAAGAGATCACGCAGCGGCACGTCTGACAGCGACGAAGCCGCCGCCGCCTCGACATACGCGCCTTCGCCGAAAGCGAAATGCAGCGGAATGGGCGTAGCCGATTCCGACACCGTGACCGGAACGCCGTGGTTCTTCATAAGAAGCCCCAGCTGTTCCTTGAGATAGTGGCGGAAAAGCTCAGGCCGTGTGATCGTTGTCGTATAGACGCCGGGCGCGGTTACGTGGCCATAGGAAAGACGGGAATCGACATGGCCGAAAGTGGCGGTCTCGAGGCTGACCTGGGGGTAGCAGGCGCGGTAACGCCCGGCAATCGGCGCGCCCTTGGCAAGGTCTGTGAAGGACTTGATCAGGAACGCTGTGTTGCGTTCGTAGAGCGCGCTCAAAGCCGCAACAGCTTCTTTCGGGTCCGTGAATGTTTGCGGCGCGAAAGGCTCTGGACTGATGAAGGTAAGGGGCGGAATCGTTGGTTTTGCTATTGTCATGGCCCATTATAAGAGGCCAATTTCGACAGGCAAGCGACAGAAATACGAAGAAACTGAAAAGAAACGCGAAAATGCAGCCGGACAATGCTGGCGCGGCAGAAACTCAGCCGAGCGCGCCGCGCTGCAGGCTCATCAGCAGCACAAAGCCGGCGCCTTTGGAGGCGGGGCGGGGATCGGCCTTGTAAACCGCAAGTCCGGCCACCGGGCCGAGAAAGATCGAGGCCATCAGCATCAGCCGCAGTGCGGAGAACAGGCCGTTGGAAAAACTGGTGGTCATTGGCCGGTCCTCACAATACGACGGGGCAATTGGCGGCGGGCGCCGGGCCGTGCTGGCAGGCGATTGCCGCACCGGCATTCACGCGCTGGAAACTGCGGTTCGGATTAACGACGAGCGAGGCGAAGGACATGGCGAAGATCGCCATGAGAAACGCGAAGATTGCCAGTCGGCTGATCAGCTTTGTCATGTCCATTCCCCTTTATCGGAGTTGATGGACAGAGTTTTGCCATAGTCGGACTGAACGGACCCTGAGGCCCCGGTTCATATGGTGTTCAGGGATGTTAACGGGCGGTGACATGGCGGATTGATGCCGCAGTGGTGCGCATGTCCAGCTTCAGGACAGAGGGATGTCCGCGCCTGGCGCAAGATCGGTTAGCAGTTTCTCCAATTCTTCACCTTGAGTCACGTCGACAATCGGCACCCGGTGTTCCTGCGCGGATGCCAGCATCTCGGTGTTCTCACGTAGCGAGCGTTCGATGAAGGCGTCCATGATCCGCTGCCTCTTCGCCTTTGCATCTTGGTAGCGTGCTTCAGAGCGCATTCTTTCGAGAAGAAAATCATTGTCGGCATGAAGAAATACGCCCGCCACCGTGCTGTCGAGGAGAGGCGATATGAACTCCGGTCGCAGGGCGGCGCCCTCGAAGATCGTCGTAGTCCCTGTGCCGGATCTTCTGTCAATCATCGCGCGGATCAGCGGCCAGATGTTCTGGTGATGGACCTTGAGAAACCAGTGGATCGTATCCGCCGACAGCTGTGTGTAATATTCCTCAACCGGCACCGGAATACCCGGCCATGGCCTCCCCGGATGGCGGGCGAGACTGTCGGTCGATATCGCCTCGCAGCGCAGCCTTTCGCTGAGCAGGCCGGCCAGCGTGCTTTTGCCGACATGCGAGGTGCCCGCGATCAGAATTGTCGAAAGGGTGGGGCGCATATCGTTGCTCTCATTGGCATCGGATGCAGCGATAATAAACGGATATATGGTTTCCATGCGACGTCTGTTCGCAGCCTGCACGCGATTCCTGGCAGCCACCGCGCTCTGCGTCGCGAGACGGCAGGCTGGGGGACAAAAGCCCGCCTGCCGTTCCCTGTATTACAGCCGTGTCCAGGTCTGTGATTTGCACAGAACCTTCAGCACGCAACCCTTCATGCTCAGCGAATTCCCCGAAACGGTGCCGGAGCCGCTATAGGTCTTGTCATTGGCGGGATCGGTGATCTCACCCGAGTAGCTGTTTCCCTTTCCCGAAAGCTTGCCGATCTGTTTTCCGGCATGCTTGCCGGTCTTCAGCGTTACGCAGAAAGCGCCGCCGCAGGGGCCGATCACGGCGGTTTCGCCGCTGGCCGTCTTCCAGTTGCCTTCGATCGCCTCGGCGGCAAAGGCAATATTGCCGCTCATCAACAGGGCAGCTGCAATCGTCATCATAAGCTTCATGAAATTCCTCCCGAAATTCGCGCAGGCTTTTCCCAGGCCGGAACGGCCAAGGACGCGATGCGCAGATCAAACTCCCTTCGGCATGCCTCCACCATCTCTGGCCGGCGGCCGCCGTGCGGTGCAACGATTGCTCCTCCCACCGCGCTCTTCCGTGCCCGTTTTATCCTCGTGACGGGCAGGGCGGATAGTATTTGACGTTCACGTAAAAGGAAACAGAAATTTGCGGTGCCGGTGCAGCGTTGGCGTGTGCGGGAAGGGCGAAGGAGAGTAGTTTCGAAAATCGCGGTTCTTATCGTGGTGAAGGAAGGGTTTAAATCCAATTGTAAAGCTTTCGTAAAATTCACCGGAAAGTCCTTAATTTCCGCAGGCAATGATATTTAACAAAAACCCAATTTTACCAATCGTTTGCAGTTTGTTTGCGGCACATTAATCATGCCTTTTAAGCGAGCGTTGAAAGCCTCGTGGCATAGTGAACTCATCAAAAGCGCAGGGAAAACCTGCCGGACGGAAGGACAAAAAAGCCGCAAAAGACGGCAGTCCGGAAGACGCCTCGGCAAGAAGGCGCACGATGAAAACAGGTAGAACGACAGGGATTAAAACAATGGCACGCTTTGACATCAGTGATATCGAAATGGCTGCCGGTGGCGAAACCCGCGCCGACACCCTTTGCAATCTCGGCCTGGTCTATGCGACCGGCCGGGGCTGCAAGGTGGACCTGATCGCGGCCCACAAATGGCTTAACATCGCCGCGATCCGCGGATCGGAAAGAGCGGCTTCTCTCCGTGCGGATCTCGCCCGCAACATGACGAAAGCGGAACTGGCCGAAGCCCTTCGCGCCGCCCGCGACTGGATGACGATGCACTGATCCATCCCCGCGACCCATGAGATTGCCGGTCCGGTTCCCTCCAGTCCCGACGACCGGCCAAACGAAAGTAAAACCCGAAGGGGAACGCGGCGAGGGCTCCGAATCGAAGCTTTTGCGCTGACACATCGAACCGCGACCGGCAGGAACAAGGCCGGCGCGGTTTTCTTATGTTCTGCAATGTGTCTTCGCCGGAAAATGATTCTCGCGCAGGGGCTTGCGGGAGGATGTTGATTCGATGCGTGTAACGCGCGGCACTTTCCAACCCTCATTCCTGTGACGAACACAGGAATGAGGGTGGGTTGGGAGCTTACCCGACTGCCTTGAGAACCTTCGGCAATGCCTGCTCGAACAGATCGAGCTTGTCACCCGGCCCAACGCTCACGCGGATGCAACGGTTAAGCGGGGCCACGCCCGGCATGCGGATGAAAACCCCATGGTCCATCAGCCCGTCAACGATGGCGCGCGCATAGGCGCCGTCGCGGTGGCAATCGATGGTAACGAAATTGGTAGCGGAGGGCAGCGGTGAAAGGCCGTTATTGCGGGCGACAGCGGAAATACGATCCCGTGCCTCGGAAATCTTGCCAACCACCTCATGCAGATAGGCCTGGTCCTTGAGCGCTGCCAAAGCGCCGGCGATAGAAATACGCGCCATGCCGAAATGGTTGCGGATCTTGTCGAAGGCTTCGACATTGCCAAGTGTACCGATGGCGTACCCCACGCGGGCGCCAGCGAGCCCGTAGGCTTTGGAGAAGGTGCGCATGCGCAGTATATTGGGCTGGCCGATCAGCGCGTCGATAGCGGGCACCGCGCTTGCGGGCGCGGTTTCGCAATAGGCCTCGTCCAGAATGAGCAGGCAGGTTTCCGGCAACGCGCGGGCAAATGCCACCACCTCGCTCGCATCCCACCAGCTTCCCATGGGATTGTCCGGATTGGCGAAATAGACGAGCGGCGCGTTTTCCCTGTGAACGAGGTCGAGAAGCCCGTCGAGGTTTTCGTGGTCGTCTACATAGGGCGTGGTCACCAGTTTTCCG
This sequence comes from Agrobacterium sp. SORGH_AS_0440, assembly GCF_031453135.1. Classification (NCBI taxonomy): domain Bacteria; kingdom Pseudomonadati; phylum Pseudomonadota; class Alphaproteobacteria; order Hyphomicrobiales; family Rhizobiaceae; genus Agrobacterium; species Agrobacterium sp. SORGH_AS_0440. Next base: position 960,940 of record NZ_JAVIYR010000002.1, read on the forward strand.
CCAAAACCGTTCACGTGATAATTGAAGGTGGGGTAGCCTCCCAAAGAGGTGACAACAGGCGTGCCTGGTTCCACGATCAGCCTGGCGATTTCACCGAGGAATCCGTCCACTCCGCCGCCTATGGCGATGTTACCGCGCGAAACCCCGTGGTGGATGGCAAGCGCTTCCTTCAGCTCGAAATTTTCCGGATCGCTATACATCCAGGTTTCAGCCGTCGCATCGCGCATCGCCAGAAGCACTGATGGGGCGGGGCCGAAGCCGCTTTCGTTTGCACCGATTCGCGCCTCCACCTTCAAACCGCGGTTCCTTTCTATGGCCTCCGGGCCGACGAAGGGAACGGTGGAGGGAAGCGAAGCGGCAAGCGGCGTGAGGCGTGAAAAAGCGGACATTGACAGAAGTTCCGGGACCTGTGTTTGAAAACCCGGCTCACAATAGGTGCAAAAAAACCGGACGCAAGCCGCGCCCGGGGGTTCCATGAGTGTTTGGCAACAGATTTTTGGTTCGCCACGGAACAACGCAAAGATCGGCGGGCTGACGCGCGGTTGCCGCTCAGACGCTGGTCTCGAAGCTCAGCCGGCGGACATGGTGCAGAAATTCGGCATCGATCAGCATGTTGAAGCCGATCGTCACTTTTTCCTCTTCCCGGCGGATAAGCGTGCAGCCGATTTCGTCGCGGATACCGAGAATTTCCAGATAGAAGTTGACCGGCATTTCCAGATCGGCACTGACATCCAGCTCCGCGCCGTAGAGCGAAATGGTGCGCACCAGGCAGCGCATGGTGTCCTTGGCGCTCAGGTGGTGCCCTATGAAGGTGATCTTGCCGGGCCGGTCGATCTGAAATTTCTCATACATCTCGTCCTGCGGGACGTTTTGACCGATATCCATATGTAGAGCCATGACAACCTCCCGGATTGCCTCTTCCGTCTGATTTTAACGCGGCTTCCTTGCCAGGGCGTGAAGGAAATATCCGCAATTGTCTCTAGTCCGTATCGACATGGGCCAGCTTTGTGTACGCAACCCGTGTTTCGCCTGTTTAAAACGCACATTATCTCGACTGGTTGCAGAAGGCGGGGCGCCCGTTTTGATAATCGGGCACGCTTGCACAGGGCTGGAGCCTCGTGCGGTTGACGCCGGCCGTACTTGGCGTTACGCCTGATCGCGCAATATCGCTTCGCAGCCTCGGGCGTCATCGGCCGGCTGTGATTGTCCTGGGAGTGGAAAGTGACTGGAAGGCTGGTAATCGTCGGGGCGGGGCAGGCCGCTTTTGCGCTGGCGTCGAAGCTCCGTGTGCTGAAGGACGAGCGTGCCATCACCATCATAGGCTCGGAAGATGCCTACCCCTATCAGCGGCCGCCGCTCTCCAAAAAATACCTCCTCGGCGAGATGAGTTTTGACCGGCTGATGTTCCGCCCGGAAGAATGGTATGCCGAAAACAATGTCGATATCCGGCTTTCCACCTGGGTGGAGGAGATAGACCGCGCCGGCAAGACCGTGCGCATGCAGGATGGCAGTACGCTTTCTTATGCCCGGCTGGTTCTTGCGACCGGGGCCGCGCCCCGGCTGCTGCCCGCCAGCATCGGTGGCGATCTCGACGGCGTGCTTACCGTCCGTGACAGGCGCGACGCCGACCGCTTGACGGAGGAGATGAAGCCGGGCCGCAGGCTGCTGGTCATTGGCGGCGGTTATATTGGCCTTGAAGCTGCCGCCGTTGCCCGCAAGCTTGGCCTCGAGGTGACGCTGATCGAAATGGCCGACCGTATTCTCCAGCGCGTGGCGGCGAAGGAAACTGCGGATATCATGCGCGGCATTCATCAGGCCCAGGGCGTTTCCATCCGCGAAAAAACCGGCCTCGTGCGCCTCGTCGGCATGGACGGGCGGGTTGCTGCGGCCGAACTTTCGGATGGTTCAACGATCGACGTGGATTTCGTCATCGTCGGCATCGGCGTGACACCGAACGACCGGCTTGCCCGCGAATCGGGTCTCGATGTTGGTAACGGCATCGTGGTTGACGAATATACCCGCACATCCGACCCCGCCATTCATGCGGTGGGCGATTGCGCGCTTCTGCCCTGGCGCGGCCAGCAGGTGAGGATCGAATCGGTCCAGAACGCGGTCGATCAGGCTGAGGCGGCCGCCGCCGTACTGGCCGGCATGGAAGCGGTATACGACGCGAAACCCTGGTTCTGGTCGGATCAGTACGATGTGAAGCTGCAGATCGCCGGCTTCAACCTCGGTTACGACGAGACGATTTTGAGGCCCGGCGCAAGGGAAGGCAGCTGGTCCATCTGGTATTTCCGTGATGGCCGCTTCGTGGCTGTCGATGCCGTCAATGACGCCAAGGCCTATGTTGCGGGTAAGAAACTGCTCGATACAGCCGCCCAACCCGACCGCACAATCCTGGCGGATCCGTCCGCCGATCTGAAATTACTGCTCTCCTGAGGATATCATGCCCGCTGCCGAAAACCGTTTCAAAACCGCCATTCATGCCGGCAAGCCGCAGATTGGCCTGTGGCTCGACATGGGCGAGGCCATTGCGGCGGAAATCGCCGGAACGGCTGGCTTCGACTGGCTGGTGATCGACGGTGAGCACGGGCCGAACGACCTGCGCAGCATCATCGACCAGCTGCGCGCGCTTGCCACCTCTGCCGCCGAGCCGGTGGTGCGTGTGCCTGTCGGCGAGAGCTGGATGATCAAGCAGCTTCTGGATGCTGGCGCCCGCACGCTTCTTGTGCCCATGGTCGATTCATCGGCACAGGCGGAAGCCCTCGTCAGCGCCATGCATTACCCGCCGCGCGGCATTCGCGGCATGGGAGCGGCCGTCGCCCGCGCTTCCGCTTTTAATACGATAACGGATTATGCCGACAGCGCCTCTGCCAGCGTCTGCCTGCTGGTGCAGGCGGAAACCCGCGCGGCAATCGAAGATCTCGACAATATTCTTGCGGTGGACGGCGTGGATGGCGTCTTCATCGGCCCGGCGGATCTCGCCGCGGACATGGGTTATCTGGGAAGGATTGACGAAGCGGCGGTGCAGGCGGTTATCGAAGCGGCGATCGTGAAAATCGTCGCGGCTGGCAAGGCCGCCGGCATCCTCACCTTCAATGAAACCTATAATCGCCGTTATCTTGAACTCGGCGCGTCGTTCGTCGCCGTGGGAGCCGATGTCACGGAATTCGCCAATACGCTCCGTGCGCTTTCCGCCCGCTACAAGGGTGGGCCGGCAGTGACGCCGTCCAGATCGGGATATTGATCAATCGTCGTTACTGGCGTTCAGCTTCTCCGGCGGAATACCTTCCTCGCCGGAGGCGAGATAACCGCCATTGATGAGGGCGGAGCGGACGATGCGCTGGATTGCCTCGTCCCTGTCGATGCCGTGATCCCTTGCAAAATCAGACAATGCTGCCTCAAGATCGTCGCTGAACCGCATATTCGCCCCCTTCATTCCTGCTTTTTCGCCAATGCATAAAGGCAAGGCGGGCAAACCCGCCTTGCCTTGATTTAATGCCCGTTCGTCATCAGCGCCAGCGATAAAGGCTGCTGTTCGACGAACTCTGCTGCGTGCTTGTGCCCACCGCATAACCGATCGCAAAACCGAGTGCGCCGACGATCGTCAGCAGGGAAGTGGCGGTGCCTGGATTTTCCTTCACGGCTTCCACGACATTCTGGCCCTGCGCCCGGACATTATGCGCCGCCTTGCGAACGCGGCCGCGCGCCTCATCCAGAAACTCCGACGCATCCTCGCCGACACCTTCCGCACGGGCGGAAACGGATTTGGACAGGGACGCGATCTGCGAACGCAGTTCTGCAATCTGGTTTTCGATCGTGTCTTCGACAACATTCAGTTTGGTCTGAGCCATTAGAACACCTCTTTTGTTACCGTGGCGGAAACGTGCGGGCCCTGAAGAAGTTCCGCAACCGGACGTAAAGTTTGACCCGCGGTTCGTTTGGCCAACAGGTTTTTTGGCTTCTTGGCGAAAAAGCCTTGCAATCATTTTTCTTACGCAATAATCAGGCCGCACCGGAGAGGTGGCCGAGTGGTCGAAGGCGCTCCCCTGCTAAGGGAGTATACGTCAAAAGCGTATCGTGGGTTCGAATCCCATCCTCTCCGCCATTTAATGACGATCACCGCACGCCACCAGGCAGTCGAAGCGCTGATCCTTTCTTAAGCCCCACACCACATATACTGAGTTCATGGACCGGTTCCGTACAATGAACACGGCACTCACCCCTTCGGCAGGCGGGGGAGAGGCTTGTCGTAGGCGTCAAGACCGTATGGAGACTGATGAATGATCCATACCAGTCGGAACAGGCCTGCGCCGCCGTACGGGTGTGGCATGCAATTTAGCGCCTTTATCGTTCACGTTTACAGCTGATTCGGTTGCCACCTATGTCGATTTCTCGCTTGATAATCTTCCGATTCATAAAGGTGAGATAGCGGGCTTCATTGACATTGGCCGGGCTGGCATCGCTGACCGATATCAGGATATTAATCTACAAATCATCCGCAAATATCGCAAATGCGTGAAATTTCGTGTTTCGACCTTGTTCGGCTGCCTTCCAGCGGAAGGTAACTGACAATGCGCTTCGTTCTCTCCATCCTCGCGGCCGCCATCCTCATCGCGGTCATCGCTTACGCCATGTCCGGCAATGACCCGGTCGAACAGCAACCGTCGCCGCACGCAATCGACCAGGGCGGGTGAATCGCTTTTCGAATCATTGCCAGTGAATCGCTCCCCGCTCGCGCTCGTTTCCGAAGCCGGCTCGTTCCCCGCATGACGGCCGCACCTGCGATGTGTGCAGCGGAGGCAAAAAATCTCTATAGCGCTGCCTGCGTAGCAAGGGATCGCGGAAAACACCGGTGGATTGGAAATACCTTGTTAACCGCCCTAACTAACGGATTCTCAACAGAAATCTTAACGTATTGTAAAAGCTTTTGTCCATCCGCGGGGCGGTGTGTGTTGTTTCCGCAACAAACCGAAATGAAGCATATACGTAAATGCTATTTATCGGATGTTGGCGATTGCATGCGGCGAAACCTTTTGTATTTTCACCACCAGAAGCGAGGCGGTGGATCGTTTGGCTTCTGAGAACACGGGAATGGGGCAGGGAATGCTGTCCTTCAGCGAAAGTACCCAGACCCTTTTAAAAACTTTGACTGGAGGTCAACCATGAACATCAAGAGCCTTCTGATCGGCTCCGCTGCGGCTCTCGCAGCAGTATCCGGCGCACAGGCCGCTGACGCCATCGTCGCTGCTGAGCCCGAGCCCCTGGAATACGTTCGCGTTTGCGACGCTTTCGGCACCGGCTTCTTCTACATCCCCGGCACCGAAACCTGCCTGAAGTTCGGCGGTTACGTTCGTTTCCAGACCGACTTCGGTCGTGACAAGTCTGGCGTTTCTGACTGGGATTCCTTCACCCGCGCTCAGTTCGAAGTTGACACCCGCACCGACACCGAGCTCGGCGCTCTGCGTGGCTTCATCGGCTTCCGTGGCAATGCTGACAACGGCTCGTCCTCGTCTTCGAGCGTTTTTGTTGACCAGGCTTTCATCGAACTCGGCGGCCTGAAGGTCGGTAAGTTCTACAGCTGGTGGGACGATGGCCTCTCTGGCGAGTCTGACGTTCTCTCCACGAACGCTCTGTTCAACTCCGCTCGTTACGTTTATGACGCAGGTTCCTTCTGGGCAGGCGTTTCGGTTGACGAGCTCGAAGGTACTGGTAGCCAGTTCGCAACGATCACGGGTCCGGCTGTTGGCGGTCTGTTCCCGCTTTCGCAGGAGCCTGACAACAACGTTGGTATCGCTCTCGGCCTCGGTGCCAAGCTGGGCGGCGCTTCGCTGCAGCTCATCGGCGGCTACGACATCGACCAGGAAGAAGGCGCAGTTCGCCTGATCGCTACGGCTGACCTCGGCCCGGGCACGCTTGGTCTTGCTGGTGTTTGGGCTTCCGGCGCAAACGCTTACTACGCTGAGTCCGAGTGGGCAGTTGCTGCTGAATACGCAATCAAGGCAACCGACAAGCTGACCATCACCCCCGGTGCTCAGTACTTCGGTAACGTTGCTGACCGTATCGGCATTGTTGGCACGACCCGCACCGCAATCGTCACCAACGACTGGTCTGACCGTGACGCATGGCAGGCTGGCCTGACGATCGACTACAAGATCACGCAGGGTCTCTCCACGAAGGTCGCAGTTAACTACTACGACGAAGACGATGTTGATCAGGAACAGTGGAAGGGCTTCGTTCGCCTTCAGCGTTCGTTCTAATCTGATCTGATATTGTGAGTGATGGAAGCCCCGGCAGAAATGCCGGGGTTTTTGTTATCCTGCGGGAATATCGACTCAAGAAAAGGACTGGGCGCCGTTTTTCGTGCAATGGTGATTCGCGAGATTGCTGAACGGGAGGGCGAATCCAGTGCAAATGCGACGATTAAAACGGCAAGATATTTGGCCCTGAACATTGTTCGCCGGATTTTTGGCGATTTTCGAAGTCGCTGCCTCAGCCAGGGCAAGCATCCGTGGGTCTCGCTAAGGTTTTGAAATGCACCGATAATTAACGGTTTGTTAACGAATGCGCGCTGCCTTTTAGGCGCGGCTATTAGAATTGTAGCTATTTCGCAACAATGAAAAACTAAGGACACCTTACTGTCTTCCTTTTGTCATGATTGAGATTGCCGAGCCGCACGGTTTTGGCTCTAATCAACTCCATAAGCGGCACGCATCTATCTGCGCTCCCCACCCGCTGCTTAGCAAATTAGCGTTTGACTGGAGGTCAACCATGAACATCAAGAGCCTTCTTATCGGCTCCGCTGCGGCTCTCGCAGCAGTATCCGGCGCACAGGCCGCTGACGCAATCGTCGCTGCTGAGCCCGAGCCCCTGGAATATGTTCGCGTCTGCGACGCTTTCGGTACCGGCTTCTTCTACATTCCTGGCACCGAAACCTGCCTGAAGTTTAGCGGTTACGTTCGTTTCCAGACGAACTTCGGTCGCGACCAGTCCGGTACCTCGGATTGGAATTCGTTCACGCGCGCTCAGTTTAACGTTGATACCCGTACCGACACCGAGCTCGGCGCTCTGCGTGGTTTCATCGAATTCCGTGCTGATGCAGAAAACGGACAGTCTGGCTCTTCCGGCGTGGAAGCTCGTCAGGCGTTTATCGAACTTGGTGGCCTGCGCGTCGGTAAGTTCTACAGCTGGTGGGATGACGATCTCTCCGGTGAGACGGATCTCCTTTCTTCCAACACGCTGTTCAACTCCATTCGCTACACCTATGACACCGGTTCTTTCTGGGCAGGCATTTCGGTTGACGAGCTTGAAGGCACTGGTAGCCAGTTCGCAACAATCACTGGCCCGGCTGTCGGTGGTCTGTTCCCGCTTTCGCAGGAACCCGACAACAACGTCGGCATCACTGCTGGTATAGGTGGAAAGTTCGGCGCTGCCACTCTTCAGTTGATCGGTTCTTATGACGTTGATCAGGAAGAAGGCGCAATCCGTGCAATGGTATTCGCTGATATCGGACCTGGCACCCTTGGACTTGCTGGTGTTTGGGCATCTGGCCCCAATGCTTACTACGCTCTGTCCGAATGGACAGTTGCCGCCGAATACGCCATCAAGGCAACTGATCGCCTGACGATCACCCCGGCAGTGCAGTATCTCGGCAATGTTTCTGATGAGATCACCATCGTAAATACTGGTGCAAGCGCCATCGTTTCGAACGACTGGTCGAATCGCGATGCCTGGACTGCAGGTCTGACGGTAGACTACAAAATCACCGACGGTCTGAGCACCAAGATCACCGCCAATTACTATGATGAGGACGAGCGCGACGACCAGGTTACCGGTTTTGTCCGTCTTCAGCGTGACTTCTAATCTGATCTGACATTGTCAGTGATTGAAACCCCGGCAGAAATGCCGGGGTTTTCCGTTTGGTGGGTCCGGTGCTGAACGGCAATAACAACGACGCAAACAAAAAAGCACCGGGCGAACCGGTGCTTGAAGCTCTGTGAATGACCACCGATTGGCGGAAGATTAACGCCTTTACCCGGAGCGCCCATGGCGCAGATCATCAACGATATCGGCCTGTTGGCCGAGCCTCGTCTTGTAGACCTGATAATTTTCCATCACCCGCTGCACGTAGTTGCGTGTTTCGGGGAACGGGATGCGCTCGATCCAGTCGACCACCTCATCGATAGGCTTGCCGCGCGGGTCGCCATAACGGGCGATCCATTCCGGCACACGTTTCGGGCCGGCATTATAGGCGATGAAGGTGAGGATGTAGGAGCCGCCGAAGCTGTCGATCTGCTCGCCGAGATAATGGGCGCCGAGCGTGGCGTTATAGCCCGCATCGCTGGTCAGCATCGCCTGCGTGTAGGGCAGGCCGTGGCGGCCGGCCACGCCCTTGGCGGTTCCCGGCAGCAGTTGCAGCAGGCCGCGGGCATTGGCGGCGGAGACGGCGGCGGGGTTGAAGGCGCTTTCCTGTCGGGCGATCGCATAGGCAAGCGCCTTTCCGGAGCCGGCAATATTGGCGCTGGCGGGAATGACGCCGAGCGGGTAGGCAAGGGCTGCCGCATCGATACCGCGGCTGAAGGCCGTCTTGCCGATCTGCAGCGAGACCTGATGATTACCGTTGCCCTCAGCCCGCGCCGCCAGAATGGCAAGCTCGCCGGGACTGTCGAGCTGTTCGGCCAGCGACCTGTAAAGGCTGTCGGCGCGCCAGCCGTAACCTGCCGCCTCGAGGCGGTCTATGGCGCGCACGGCTTCGCGGCCGGCAAAGCGTTCTCGGTCGCCATTGCTCGGGCTGGGATAGGTCACGTTCAGCGTCTTCGTGCCGATCCGTGCAGCGGCAAGCTGGCCGTAAAACGTACCGGGATGGGCTGCCGCCTTTGCAAAGAAGTCGCGTGCATCGCCGGGTCCTCCGGCTTCGGCCGCCCTTCCGAGCCAGTAATAGGCGCGGGAGGCCGAAAGTGGCCGGTTTGATGTCTGGAGCAGGGCGTTGAAATGACGCGAAGCCGTGGCCGGGTCGCGCATCGCCCGCAGAGCATACCAGCCGGCATGAAACTCGGCATCGGCGACATCCACCGCTGATGTGGCATTGTGATTGGCGACGATACGATAGGCTTCGGCAAAATCGCCGAGATCGGCGAGACCGCGCGCGATGATTCGCCGCTCGTTCCACCATTCGCCGGGATTGACCAGCTTGGCAGTATCCTTCGGCGCCTGCCGCAGAAGAGCCGCCGCTTCCGGATATTTCTGCTGGTTGCGCAGGTTCTCCACGCGCGCGAAAAGGAATGCGGGATCATCGCGCCAGCCGGCATCCACCTTGCCGAGCAGGGCGCCGGCATTGGCGGAACGCTGCAGCACAGCCGCCCAGGCATTGTAAAGGGACTGCGCCTTGCCGAGTTCGCCGAAACGTTTCGCCTGGCTGATGCGGCTGCGATACATCAGATAATCCATGCGCGCCTTGTGGTCCGCGGCCGTCAGATAGGCAGGGAAGGCGGCCAGCACGCGGTCTTCCATATCCTTGTCCATGCCTTCGCTCACCCACAGCTGGCGAATGAGGCGCTGCGAATCCACGACCTTGCCGGAGGCGGCCAGCGCCTTGGCGAGAACCACCGTGCCCTCCGCCGTTTCTGGCTTGCTGCCGCCGAATGCAGCAAGCACCTGCTGTGCCGGCGGGTCCTCGCGATAAAGCGCTTTTTCGGAATTGGCCCGCAAAGTCGCGGCGCCCGGCCAGCCGGCGAGTTCCCGCTGTGCTGCGGCGATTTCGGCTGAAGGCACATCCTTCTGGCCCGAAACGGCGATTGCCCATGTGAGGATGTGACGGTCCAGACTGCCGGTCGGCATGGCGTTGCGCAGCGCGATGGCCCGCGCCGCATCGCGCCCGGAAAGCGCGTCGAGGCCTGCCTTCAGCTGGCTCGCATCATCGGGCCGGTTAAGGCGGGGAATGGCGCCGGTAACCTCTGGCGAAGCGGGCATGAAAGCGGGAACGGTGGGCGCATCCGGCTTCACATAGGGAAGCGGCGCGGCGCCCTCGGGCAGCGGCCCGGCCAGCGCGTTCCACACGGTTGCGGCAAGGCCCGCCGCCATCAATCCCCAGACTGTTTTTTTCATGCCGTTCTTCATCGTGTAACGGAGTTGCCGACTTTCTTCTAATATCGCTACATTGCAGCGGGATTGCCGAAAAAAGGTCTGATCTCCCGCCTGGAAATCTTGGGATTTCAGGCTTAATGAAATGTTAAGCGCGACCCTGCAATTCAATCAACTTTTATTCACCGGCCCGCGAGCAATGTCGCTTTTCGCTATGTGCATTTAACGCTTGCAGATCACGGCCCGAACACTGTCACACTTCCGACAATTTCGGACAAAATACGCTGCCTTTGCGCTTGTCGGCGCCAAGGGCTGGCACTAATGTGTGCCGGTTTTAACCATCGAATGCGGCCGAAGCATGAACCGGCTCGGCGCCAGGAGCTTTGCATGTTCAAGGGATCAATTCCCGCCCTCATTACCCCGTTCACGGACAATGGCGCCGTGGACGAAAAGGCTTTCGCCGCCCATGTGGAATGGCAGATCGCCGAAGGCAGTAACGGACTTGTGCCGGTGGGCACGACGGGGGAATCCCCGACGCTTTCCCACGACGAGCACAAACGTGTCGTTGAACTGTGCATCGAGGTTGCGGCGAAACGGGTTCCGGTCATTGCGGGTGCAGGCTCCAACAATACCGATGAAGCGATCGAGCTGGCCCTGCATGCGCAGGAAGCGGGTGCGGATGCGCTGCTGGTGGTTACCCCCTATTACAACAAGCCGACCCAGAAGGGCCTGTTCGCCCATTTCTCCGCCGTCGCGGAAGCGGTGAAGCTGCCCATCGTCATCTACAATATTCCGCCGCGCTCGGTGGTGGATATGTTGCCGGAAACCATGGGCGCCCTTGTCAAGGCCCATAAGAACATCGTTGGCGTCAAGGACGCGACGGGCAAGATCGACCGTGTTTCCGAACAGCGCATTTCCTGCGGCAAGGATTTCGTCCAGCTCTCGGGTGAAGACGGTACCGCTCTCGGCTTCAACGCCCATGGCGGTGTCGGCTGCATTTCCGTCACGGCCAACGTGGCACCGCGCCTCTGTTCGGAATTCCAGGCGGCGATGCTTGCCGGCGATTATGCCAAGGCGCTGGAGTACCAGGATCGCCTGATGCCGCTGCATAAGGCCATCTTCATGGAGCCAGGCGTCTGCGGCACAAAATATGCGCTGTCGAAGACGCGCGGCGGCAACCGCCGTGTGCGTTCGCCCTTGATGAGCACGCTGGAACCGGCAACCGAAGCAGCCATCGATGCGGCGCTGAAGCATGCCGGCCTGATGAACTGAGACAGGTCTGAAAAGCCGGAAGGCGCGCAATGGACCGCTTCGCAGCAGAAGCCGTCCCGCGCGCCTTTTCTTTTCGTGGCGACGATACTAAATAGAGGTTCGAAAACCGCTCTCGGCGGCAGGCCGAAGGCGCAATAAGAAAAACAAGGGATTGAAATATCATGGCCCCCAAAGGCAGCCAGCGCGTGGTGAACAAGATCGTTGCGGAAAACCGCAAGGCCCGTTTCAACTACGAAATCGTCGACACCTATGAGGCAGGACTGGTGCTGACCGGCACCGAGGTCAAGTCGCTGCGCGAAGGCAAGGCGAACATTGCCGAATCCTACGCGTCGGACGAGGGCGATGAAATCTGGCTCATTAATTCCCACCTGCCGGAATATCTGCAGGCCAACCGTTTCAACCATGAGCCGCGCCGCCGCCGCAAGCTGCTCCTGAGCAAGCGCGAGATCAACCGCCTGCGCGCCGGCATCAACCGCGAAGGCATGACGCTGGTGCCGCTCAAGATCTACTTCAACGACAGGGGCCGTGCGAAGCTGGAACTGGCGCTCGCCAAGGGCAAGAAGCTGCACGACAAGCGCGAGACGGAGAAGGAACGCGACTGGAACCGGCAGAAGTCGCGGTTGTTGAAGGGTGGGGCGGCCTAAGTTCGCCGCCTTTCGCAGCATGCTCCTCCGTCACGCCGGACTTGATCCAGCATCCAGTCGCAACGCGTCTGCGCTGTGAGAAGAGCTTTTTCAGCCCAAGGACTTGGGCTGGCTGGATCCCGGCTCAAGGCCCGGATGACGGGAGTGTGTTACTGTCCGCTGCGCCCGTCACGCCGCCCGGTACGTCTGCTCCACATGCGTCTTCGTCGTCGAAACGCTGAACCGGCTGACAAGCGCCGCGAGGTTGGCGCTGACATCGCTCAGATTGTGCGTGGCGGCATTGGTCTCTTCCACCATCGCCGCATTTTTCTGCGTCAGATTGTCCATGCTGTTGATCGCCGCACTGATTTCCTGAATGCCGACGGATTGTTCCTGCGCCGCCTTGGTGAGCGAGGTGATGTGATCCTTGATGTGATCGACCTTGCTGCCGATCGTATTCAGGGATTCACCCGTTTTGTTCACCAGCGAAACGCCCTGCATCACATCCTCGGAAGACTTGGCGATCAGTGTCTTGATTTCCTTTGCGGCGGTGGCGGAGCGTTGCGCCAGTTCACGCACTTCCTGGGCGACGACGGCGAAACCCTTGCCAGCCTCGCCGGCGCGCGCGGCTTCCACGCCGGCGTTCAACGCCAATAGATTGGTCTGGAACGAAATCTCATCAATGACGGAAATAATCTGGGTGATCTTCTGCGACGAGTCCTCGATGGCGCCCATCGCTTTCACCGCATCCGTCACCACATTGCGAGAGCGTGCTGCTTCGATGGCCGAACTTTCGACGATGGCCTTGGCCTCCTCGGAACGTTGCGCCGACAATCTGGAAATGGTGGTGATTTCCTCAACGGCTGCGGCGGTTTCCTCAAGCGCGGCCGCCTGCTGCTCCGTCCGGCGGGCCATGTCATCGGTGGCGGAGGTGAGCTCGCGCGTATTGCCGGAAATCTTGTTCGCTTCCTCCACGATCTGGGCGAATGCACCGGCGAGATTGCCGACGGCGGTGTTGAAATTGGCGATCAGCCCTTCGAATTGCGGCGCGGTCTTTTCGTTGATGCTGGAGGTGAGGTCGCCGTTGGCCAGCCGGTCGAGGGCACTGTTGAGGAGCGTGAGAATATGGTCCTGCTCCTTCTTCATCTGCGCCTGTTCGGCCTCTACCTTATGCCGCTCGGCGGCGAGCACGTCGAGATAGACGGAAATCGAATAGTCCATGTCCAGAAGGGCGGCCTTGATGGTGGCGGACAAGGCGTCCTTCACCTTCCTGGCCTTCTTCTCCATGAATAGGCCCTTCAACTCCGACTCGATCAGGGCCTTGACGATGCCGTCAAGCATCAGCGCATAACCGCCAATGTACCATCGCGGCTCCAGCCCCAGTCTGGCATGGGTGCGGCCGATCGCGGTCACGGCATTTGTATAGTCCGCGTTGAATGTACCGGAGGCGATTCTCGTCCAGTGTTTGAGTTGCATGCCCTTGGCGTGCTGCACATGTGCGTCATTGGCAAAGAACTTCGCCGTCTCCGGCACCGAGCGCACTTTCGCATAGAAGCGGTCCAGCGACGCATCGAGAGAGCCGGTGATGACGCCCTTCATGTCTGAGAGATTCTGTCGCTGCTCGTGGCCGAGCCCCAGAAAATTCAGTCTTTCTTCGAGCTGTCGGTCGGTTTTTTCTTGGCCATGCATGTCTAGTCATCCTGCTTTGGCACCCAAATCATGTCTTTGGTGCCGTTACTTGATTTAGACACGTCTAAAATTAACCAAGATATAATTTTCCCCGGCCGGATTTGACGGTTGTTAATTTCAGCGGGAATTTTTCCCTGCCGATAGGGGGTAAACAAAAACGCGTCAGTCTTTGAGACGGACGCGTTCTTGAAATATCGGTGATTGCGAAATCGGGATCAGACCGTCTCGGGGCCTTCCGCGTGCCGGGCAGGGCGCTCATTCGGATCGCGTCCGATTTCGGCTTTCAGCGTCATCAGGTCGATGAAGTGATCGGCCTGGCGGCGCAGGTCGTCGGCGATCATCGCGGGCTGGGTGGCCATGGTGGAAACCACGGAAACCTTGCGGCCCTTGCGCTGCAGCGCGTCCACCAGCGTGGTGAAATCGCCGTCGCCGGAAAACAGCACCAGGTGATCGACCGTTTCGGACTGCTCCATGGCGTCGACCGCCAGTTCGATATCCATGTTACCCTTGATCTTGCGGCGGCCGAGCGCGTCGGTAAATTCCTTCGCCGGCTTCGTCACGACCTTGTAACCGTTATAGTCTAGCCAGTCGATCAGCGGGCGGATCGAGGAATATTCCTGATCTTCGATCAGGGCCGTGTAATAATAGGCGCGCAGCAGATAGCCGCGCTTTTGAAACGCCTTCAGAAGCTTGCGGTAGTCGATATCGAATCCCAGGCTTTTCGATGCTGCATAAAGATTGGCTCCATCTATGAAGAGCGCAATTTTCTCCCGTGGATCGAACATTCCATCCCATTCCTTTTTTTTGGAAAGGCCATTATCTGGCTTTTATATCCGGTCGATAGCGCTAAATATCATGTCGTATCAACGCGCTTTGCGTACCGCCGTTGCGTTTTAAGTAAGCTACCTTCCCCCTTATTCCAAGACAATTCTTCTAGACATTTTGTTCATCAGGCGCCAAACATCGAGGATAAGGTGCCAAAAGACGCCAAAGACAGGAAAAACTTGAATTCCGCGGCCAATGGCTGTATCGGAAGCTGGAAAGCTTCGTCGCGAGAAATTCCAGGTGTTTTCCGCAAGGCACGAAGCGCAGATTCAATAGGTTAGAGCAACCCTTGTGCATCCTGAAGACCGCACGGCGCTCTGATCCACGACATCACGACCCGCAAAGGACAGGCAATGGCCCGCGTCACAGTTGAAGATTGCATTGATAAAGTAGACAACCGTTTCGAGCTGGTGCTTCTCGCCAGCCACCGTGCGCGCCAGATTTCTCAGGGCTCTTCCATCACGGTTGACCGCGATAATGACAAGAACCCCGTCGTTGCGCTGCGTGAAATCGCCGACGAGACGCTGTCTCCCGACGATCTGAAGGAAGACCTCATCCATTCGCTGCAGAAGCACGTGGAAGTGGACGAGCCCGAGCCCGATCCGGTCACGCTTGCCGCCGCCGCTGCCGACAGCGAAGAAGACGACCAGCCGGAGACCGTCACCTTCGACCAGATGTCGGAAGAAGAACTGCTGGCCGGTATCGAAGGCCTTGTGCCGCCGGAAAAAAATGACGATTATTGATCCGGTTTTATGACGCCTTTGGCAGATGGCGGTTACCGTCTGTCAATAGTTGCCGTCATAATCTGATCCTTATTGATGCAGCATTGTGCGCCGACCCCAAGGTTGGCGCGCTTTCTTTTTGTGGAATATCGCATGATGCGGCAATACGAACTCGTTGAGCGGGTTCAAAAATATAAACCGGATGCGAATGAGGCCCTGCTGAACAAGGCCTATGTTTACGCGATGCAGAAACACGGCCAGCAGAAGCGGGCCAATGGCGACCCCTACATCTCGCATCCGCTGGAAGTTGCCGCAATCCTCACTGAAATGCATCTCGACGAATCGACCATCGCGGTGGCGTTGCTGCACGATACGATCGAGGACACCACCGCAACTCGCGCTGAAATCGACGAATTATTCGGCGAAGACATCGGCCGGCTGGTGGAAGGGCTGACCAAACTCAAGAAGCTTGATCTCGTCACCCGCAAGGCGAAACAGGCGGAGAACCTGCGCAAGCTGCTGCTCGCCATTTCCGATGACGTGCGCGTTCTCCTGGTGAAGCTCGCCGACCGCCTGCACAACATGCGTACCATGGAATACATGCCGGCCGACAAGCGCAGCCGCATTTCCGAAGAGACGATGGAAATCTATGCGCCGCTCGCCGGCCGCATGGGCATGCAGGACATGCGCGACGAGCTGGAGGACCTGTCCTTCCGTTATCTCAATCCGGAAGCCTATGAGACGGTGACAAACCGTTTGCAGGAACTGGAAACGCGCAATGAAGGCCTCATCAAGAAGATCGAGGACGAGCTGCGTGAATTGCTCGTGGCGAACGGCCTCATCGGCGCGGGCGTCAAGGGTCGGCAGAAAAAGCCTTATTCGGTGTTTCGCAAGATGCAGTCGAAGTCGCTCTCTTTCGAGCAGCTGTCTGACGTCTACGGTTTCCGCATTCTGGTCGACGACATTCCCTCCTGCTATCGGGCGCTCGGCATCGTGCACACACGCTGGCGTGTGGTGCCGGGCCGCTTCAAGGATTACATCTCCACGCCGAAGCAGAACGACTATCGCTCCATCCACACCACCATCGTTGGCCCGTCGCGCCAGCGTATCGAGCTGCAGATCCGCACCAAGCGCATGCATGAGATCGCCGAATTCGGTATTGCCGCCCACGCGCTCTACAAGGACGGCGAAAACGGGGAGGGCGATCTGCTTTCGCCGGAAAGCAACGCCTATTCCTGGCTGCGCCACACCATCGAATCGCTGGCGGAAGGCGACAGCCCGGAAGAATTCCTTGAGCATACCAAGCTGGAACTCTTTCAGGATCAGGTGTTCTGCTTCACGCCCAAGGGCAAGCTGATTGCCCTGCCGCGCGGCGCGACGCCCATCGATTTTGCCTATGCGGTGCACACCAATATCGGCGACACCACCGTTGGCGCCAAGATCAACGGCCGGATCATGCCGCTCGTCACCCGGCTGAACAATGGCGACGAGGTGGAGATCATCCGCTCCGGCGTGCAGGTGCCGCCCGCCGCATGGGAAGAGGTGGTGGTGACGGGCAAGGCCCGCTCGGCCATCCGCCGCGCCACCCGTATGGCCATCCGCAAACAATATTCCGGCCTTGGTTATCGCATTCTCGAGCGCACCTTCGAACGCGCCGGCAAGGCCTTCTCCAAGGAGGCACTGAAGCCGGTCCTGCATCGGCTGGCGCAGAAGGATGTCGAGGACGCCATCGCGGCTGTCGGCCGTGGCGAGGTTTCCTCGCTCGATGTGCTGCGCGCGGTATTCCCGGATTATCAGGACGAGCGCGTGACGGTGAAGATGACCGGTGACGACGGCTGGTTCAACATGCGCAGCGCCTCGGGCATGGTCTTCAAGATACCGGGCAAGTCCCGTTCGGCGCTGGAGGATGACGGTGCGGCCGAAATGCTCGACGGGCCTGACCCGCTGCCCATTCGTGGCCTTTCCGGCAATGTCGATGTGCATTTCGGGCCGGCCGGCGCCGTTCCGGGGGACCGCATCGTCGGCATCATGGAAAAGGGCAAGGGCATCACCATCTATCCAATCCAGGCGCCGGCGCTTCAGCGCTTCGACGACGAGCCGGAACGCTGGATCGATGTGCGGTGGGATCTGGACGAAGCGAACAAGTCGCGCTTCATGGCGCGGGTGATGATCAATGCGTTGAACGAGCCGGGCACGCTCGCCTCAGTCGCGCAGTCGATCGCAACGCTCGACGTCAATATTCGCGGGCTGAACATGGTCCGCATCGGTACCGACTTCTCCGAGTTGGCGCTGGACGTGGAAGTCTGGGATCTCAGGCAGCTGAACCAGCTTCTGTCGCAGCTCAAGGATCTGGATTGCGTCTCCACGGTCACGCGTGCCTTTGATTGAGGCATTTTTGATGCCTTTGAGATAGCGGAAGGCCGCTGTTATGCGTTCTGCGCATGGCAGCGGCCTTTTCCTGTCTCTGGTGGTTAATGCGGTTTGCGACTATTTTCCTCTCAGAAATTGAAGAGAAGGAAACGCGGCGTGCCGGTGGATGGACACCGATGAGAAACGCCAGTTCCAAACCGAAAGGACCGAAAATCATGTTTACTCCGCTTCGCAAGATCGCCCGCGCCGTTCGTGGCAAGACCACCCAGGAACGCGAATTCGAATATCTCAGCGGCTCGGTATCGAATGTCGACCTCGAGTTCCGTCAGCGCGAAATCGACCGCGGCCTGTTCCGCCGGTAATGCGCTCAGCGCATGGCAGCCAATCGCCATGCGTATGGACACGGAAAGCGCGGCGGTAATGGCCTGTGTTTTCCTGTGCACCGCAAGCCCAGGAGATACGCGCCTCAGCGCGTCTCCTCCATGCCGCTGTCCAGTGTGACTGATCGGGTATGCTGCATCTGCAATGATCAGCGTGGGATAACCGGGCAAAAGTTCTTTGTTGCCTACCACGCTCTTGGCTCGGCCGGGGTGATGAAATAGACTGCCCCCATGCCGTTTCGCCGCCGTGAACCCGTTGGTTTTTCAGAGAAGATTCGCGACCTCTTCTGGCCGCGAACGGGTTTTTCCCGTTCGTTGCGCTATATGAAGTTGCGCCTGCTCAGGCTTTCCGCCTCTCCCCATTCCATTGCCGCCGGTGTCGCCATCGGTGTGGGTGTGGCGTGGATGCCGTTTCTCGGTGTTCACATCATCATTGCCATGGCGCTCGGTTTCCTCATGCGCGTCAACCTCGTGGCGGCGGCACTCGGTACGACTTTCGCCAATCCGCTGACATTTCCTTTCATCTGGGCCTCCACCTGGGAGCTGGGACATGTCATTCTCGGGCGAAAGACGTCGGAAAGTGCTGCGCATGTGGATTTGGTGGCGCTGTTTAGCCATCTTGAATTCCGGCAGATATGGACGCCGGTGCTGGAACCCATGACCATTGGTGCGGTTCCGCCTGCCATCATCAGCGCGGTCATCGCCTATATCGCCGTTTATGGGCTCATCAACGGCTTTCAGCGCCGCAAGATGGAAAATCTCGCGCATCGCGCCGCCAACAAGAATGCTTCTCTGGAGATGTTGAAATGATCATTGGATTGGGAAGCGACCTGATAGACATCCGGCGCGTTGAAAAATCGATCGAGCGCTTCGGCGAGCGTTTCACTCATCGGTGTTTTACCGATATCGAGCGCGCCAAATCCGATGGCCGCAAGAACCGCGCCGCGTCCTATGCCAAGCGTTTCGCCGCCAAGGAGGCCTGTTCCAAGGCGCTTGGCACCGGCCTTGCGAACGGCGTTTTCTGGAAGGACATGGGCGTCGTCAACCTTCCGGGCGGCAAGCCCACCATGGTGCTGACAAACGGGGCAGGGGAGCGACTGGCGGCCATGCTGCCCGCAGGCCATCGCGCCAATATTCACCTGACGATCACGGATGACCACCCTTACGCTCAGGCATTTGTGATCATCGAGGCGCTTCCCGTGATCGATTGACGCCTGGGGGCACCGTTGGGCGCGCTCTATTTGCACCGCTGTCACAGAAGCGCTTCCCTTCGGGCTGGAAAGGTTCTAGAGAAGTCGCAGAAATATGAAAGCGTTGCGGGCCGCGTGAAACAGCATCACCCGCCCCAGGCGCGATAAGCAACGGCCCGTCAGCTTCTTGGATCGAAGAAGCCGGGAAACAATCAGGCAGGTCTTTAAGTGTCGGAAAAAGCGGAAAAGAAGCAGAACGCCCTTTGGGAGAACGTCAAGGTCATCATTCAGGCGCTGCTGCTGGCGATGGTCATCCGCACCGTGCTGTTTCAGCCCTTCACCATCCCGTCGGGCTCGATGATGCCGACGCTGCTGGTCGGCGACTATCTTTTCGTCAACAAGTTCTCCTACGGCTATTCTAAATATTCGCTGCCTTTCTCGCCGAACCTGTTTTCGGGCCGCATTCTGGAATTCAGCAAGCCGAAGCGCGGCGATGTCGTGGTCTTCCGCCTGCCGCCCAATCCTGAAGT
Organism: Agrobacterium sp. SORGH_AS_0440; assembly: GCF_031453135.1. Taxonomy (NCBI): domain Bacteria; kingdom Pseudomonadati; phylum Pseudomonadota; class Alphaproteobacteria; order Hyphomicrobiales; family Rhizobiaceae; genus Agrobacterium; species Agrobacterium sp. SORGH_AS_0440. Next base: position 980,621 of record NZ_JAVIYR010000002.1, read on the forward strand.
GGATTACATCAAGCGTCTGGTCGGCCTGCCGGGCGACCGAATTCAGGTCACGAACGGCGTGCTGTTCATCAACGGCCAGCCGGTGCCCAAGCAGCCCGACGGCACCTTCACGTCGGATTATCGCGCCGATCCGGGCGCCAACGTACCGGTTTTCCGCGAAACGCTTGACAATGGCGTTACCTACGACACGCTCGATCAGTCGCCCGACTCGCGCGGCGACAACACCCGCGAATTCGTGGTCCCCGAAGGCCATTATTTCATGATGGGCGACAACAGAGACAATTCGCTGGATAGCCGCTTCGATGTCGGTTTCGTGCCGGAAGAAAACCTGATTGGCCGCGCCAGCGTCATCTTCTTCTCTTTGGGCAACGACACGCCGTTCAGCCGCATTTGGGAATGGCCGGCCAACATGCGTTGGGACCGCCTGTTCAAGGTTGTGGGATGAGCAAGACCAAGCCGCTTTCCGCGGACGAGATTTCCCGTCTGGAAGCGTTGATCGGATATGAGTTCAAGGAAAAGGCCCGGCTCGACCGGGCCTTGACCCATGCCAGCGCCCGCTCCGCCGCGGCGGGCAATTACGAACGTCTGGAGTTTCTGGGCGACCGCGTTCTGGGTCTCTGCGTTGCAGAGCTTCTGTTCTCCATCTTCCGCAATGCGTCCGAAGGTGAGCTTTCGGTGCGTTTGAACCAACTGGTCAGCGCCGAATCCTGCGCGTCGATCGCTGACGAGATGGGCCTGCACAATTTCATCCGCACCGGATCCGACGTCAAGAAACTCACCGGCAAGGCGATGCTGAACGTGCGCGCCGATGTCGTCGAAAGCCTGATTGCCACCATCTATCTGGATGGCGGCCTCGATGCGTCGCGCAAATTCATTCTGAAATATTGGCAGGGCCGTGCCACGAGCGTGGATGCCGGACGGCGTGACGCGAAAACGGAACTGCAGGAATGGGCGCACGCAAAGTTTGCGGTCACCCCATCTTACCGGGTTGACGATCGCTCCGGACCGGATCACGATCCCCGCTTTACGGTGACTGTTGAAATTCCCGGCGTAAAGCCGGAAACCGGCGTCGAGCGTTCCAAGCGCGCGGCCGAGCAGGTGGCGGCAACCAGATTGCTGGAACGCGAAGGCGTTTGGCAGAAAAGCTCTACCTGAAACTGAGCTGACCGGCGACGGCAGCTGACTATCAAGCGCATGGCGAGCCCTCTGGCCGCATGTTGAATACCTCTGACCTTGAATGGATATCATGACCGATCACGAAAACCCCGCCTCGACAGGCGAAGACAATGCCCTTTCGACCCGCTCCGGCTTCGTTGCCCTCATTGGCCCTACAAATGCCGGTAAGTCGACGCTGGTAAACCGGCTGGTGGGCGCCAAGGTTTCCATCGTCAGCCACAAGGTGCAGACGACGCGTGCGGTCATGCGCGGCATCGCCATTCACGACAACGCGCAGATCGTGTTCATGGACACGCCCGGTATCTTCAAGCCGCGCCGTCGGCTGGACCGCGCCATGGTCACCTCCGCCTGGGGCGGCGCGAAGGACGCCGATCTCATTCTTCTTTTGATCGACAGCGAGCGCGGCCTGAAGGGCGACGCTGAGGCGATTCTCGAAGGCCTGAAGGACGTCCCCCAGAAGAAAATCCTCTGCCTCAACAAGATCGACCAGGTAAAGCGCGAAGACCTCCTGAAGCTCGCCGCCGCCGCCAATGAGACGGTCGCCTTCGACCGCACCTTCATGATCTCGGCGACCAATGGCTCCGGTTGTGAAGACCTGATGAACTATCTGGCTGCCGAATTGCCGGAAGGCCCATGGTATTATCCGGAAGACCAGATCTCCGACCTGCCTATGCGCCAGCTTGCCGCCGAAATCACCCGCGAAAAGCTGTTCCTGCGCCTGCACCAGGAACTTCCCTATGCCTCGCATGTCGAGACGGAAAAGTGGGAAGAGCGCAAGGATGGCTCAGTGCGCATCGAGCAGGTGATCTATGTCGAGCGCGACAGCCAGAAAAAGATTGCGCTCGGCAAGAACGGCGATGCCATCAAGGCGATCTCCACCGCCTCGCGCAAGGAACTCTCGGAAATACTCGAACAGCCGGTGCATCTCTTCCTGTTCGTCAAGGTGCGCGAGAACTGGGGCGACGACCCGGAGCGTTTCCGCGAAATGGGGCTGGAATTCCCGCGAGGCTGAAAGCGCGTCATTCCCGCGTTTCTGTGAGGATACAGAAACGCGGTGGGAGGAGCGCGATGTCTTTGTTCCCGGCAGGGAACCGAATATCCTTGGAACGGGTTGTTCCAAAAACAATTGGGCGCAACCTTTTTTCATGATGGATAATCATGTCACCCAAAAAACCGAACGGGATTTCCACCACCCCCTGCCAGCAATGCCCGCTGCGCGATCTACCGCATTTCAGGGACTTTTCTTCTTCGGAACTGGATTTCGTGTCCCGTTTCAAGACGGGGGAATTGGCGGTGGAGAGCGGCTCCGTCATCCTGATGGAAGGCTCACACAGCGCTCACCTCTACACGGTTCTTGCGGGCTGGGCATTTCGCTACAAGACTTTGGAGGACGGCCGGCGGCAGATCCTGAATTACGTGATGCCGGGCGACCTCGTCGGCCTGCAGGGCACGGTGATGGGGGAGATGCAGCACTCGGTTGAGGCCTTGTCGCCGGTCACGCTATGCGTCTTCGAGCGATCGCGCCTCAACAATCTCTTTACCGACCACCCGACGCTTGCCTATGATCTGACATGGATTGCGGCGAGCGAAGAGCGCATGCTCGACAGTCATCTGCTCAGCATCGGCCGTCGCACGGCGCTTGAGCGCGCGGCCTACCTTATCGCTTTCCTTTACAGCAGGGCGAAAGCAGTCGCGCTGCTGCAGGGCGAGGCGACGATTCCTGTCACCCAGCAGCACGTGGCCGATACGCTCGGCCTCTCCATCGTCCACACCAACAAGACGCTGAGAAAGCTCGTCGATCGCGGGCTTATCCGCTGGACGGACAAGGGCTGTCTGGTGCTGGATGACGCCGGACTGGCACAAGTTGCGGGCTGGGAAAGCGACGGCAAGCGGCAGAGACCGTTTATCTGATCTTCCGACATGTCTTTTTTAAATGACGGGCGAGCCGCAATTTGCGACTGCTCCCATGATATCTCACTGGAGAATCGTTTCGAAGACGACGGCTTCGAGCCTGACGGCTCTCTTTTGTTAGGAAGAAAAATATGGTGCCACAACGGGTTATCATCGTTGAGGATGAATATCTGGTGGCGCTCGATGTTGAGGCGGTTCTCCAGTCGATGGGTGTGGAGACCGTTATCATCGCCACGACGCTTGCGCAGGCGAGGAAGGCTCTCGAAGAGGATGGCGCCGATTGCGTGCTTCTCGATGTCAGCCTTTCTGACGGTAAAAGCTATGATTTTGCACGCCACTTGCGGTCTGCGTCCATTCCTTTCGGTTTTGTCAGCGGTTACGGCGACACGACCGGATTCCCCGAAGATCTCCTGCATGCGCCCTTGCTCGGCAAGCCTTTCGGAGAAAACGAAATCACCGATTTCGTCCTCCGCCTCGTCGATGCGGCGCGTGTTACCGTAAAAGAATAACGTTTCGCCGCCGGATCGGTTATGATCGGGCTTGAATCGAAATTCGGACAGGTTTCATGCAGTGGCAGGATGAGGCGATCATTCTCGGCGTAAAGCGCCATGGCGAAACGAGTGTCATCGCCGAGGTGATGACCCGCACACGCGGCCGCCATCTCGGCATGGTGCGCTCCGGGCGCTCCCGTAGCATGCAGCCGGTGCTGCAGGCCGGAAACCGGGTAGACGTCGTCTGGCGCGCTCGCCTTGACGATCATCTCGGAGAATACCGCATCGAGCCCCTGCAACTGCGCGCGGCGCAATTGATGGAAACGGCCACCGCCGTATACGGCGTCCAGGCCATGGGCGCGCTGCTGAGGCTTTTGCCGGAGCGCGATCCGCATCCGCATCTTTATCAGGCGCTCGATATCATTCTCGATAATCTCCACGACCCGGCCGATGCAGGCGAACTTTTCGTGCGCTTCGAGTTGGCGGTGCTGAATGATCTCGGTTTCGGGCTTGATCTTACCGAATGTGCGGCGACGGGGCTGCGCAACGATCTCATCTATGTGTCGCCGAAAACGGGAAGGGCGGTCTGCCGCACGGCGGGAGCGCCCTATGCGGACCGGATGCTGTCGCTTCCGGCTTTTCTCGGCGAAGGCCAGTCGAAAGCCGCTGATCCCGAGAGCCTTGCGGCAGCTTTTCGCCTGACCGCCCATTTTCTCAACCGCCATGTCTACGATCCGCGCGGGCTCAATGAAAACGCCGCCCGCGACGGTTTCGTGCAGGCGGCGCTGAAGGCTTTGGAGCGCAGGGGATCGCCGCCCGCACTGGACAGGGCCGGTTAGTTCCGGGCCATCGCTATTGGGCGAAGGCCGGCCGTGGGGCGGGGCGTTCTTCAATGGGCCAGTGCACGACGGCCGCAAAAATCCCCATGCCGACGCCAAGCCACCAGACGAGGTCGTAAGAACCGAACCTGTCATAAAGAAAGCCGCCCAGCCAGACGCCAAGGAACGAGCCGATCTGGTGGGTGAGGAACACGACGCCGCCGAGCATGCCGAGATGGCGCGTGCCGAACATGATGGCCACCAGCGCATTTGTGGGCGGCACGGTGGAGAGCCAGAGTATGCCCATGACGGAAGCAAAGAGAATGACTGAAAGCGGCGATTGCGGCAAAAGCAGAAAGGCAGTCACGACCACGGAACGGGCAATATAGATATAGGCCAGGAAATAGGGCTTGGAATAACGCTGTGCGATGACGCCGGCGGCCAGCGATCCGATGATGTTGAAGAAGCCGATGAGCGCCATGGCAATCACCGCGTATCGTGGTTCGATACCGATATCGCCGAGATAGGCCGGGAAATGCGCGGTGATGAAGGCCACCTGGAAACCACAGACGAAGAAGCCCGTCGTCAGCAGCAGATAGCTCTTGTGGCCAAGCGCTTCCTTCAGCGCTTCGCCCGCGGTCTGCTGGAACTGCGCCTGCGACTGGGTGCCGGAGGACGAGTTTCCGCGCATGAAAAAGGCGAGCAGCGGCACCAGCATCATCATGGCGGCGAGCCAGACGAGACTGTCCGACCAGCCATAGGTGGAAATCAACCCCTGGCTGATAGGTGCAAACAGGAACATGCCTGCCGAACCCGCCGCCGTGCCGATACCAAAGGCGAATGAACGCTGCTGCGGCGTGACATGGCGGGCGAAGGCGGAAAGGATGACGCTGAACGACCCTGCGGCAATGCCAAGCCCCACGAGAACGCCGCCGCCGAAATGCAGCCAGAAGGGCGATGTGCCGAAGGACATGCAGATGAGGCCCGTCGCATAAAGAAAGCCGGAGAGCACGAGCACGCGGCCCGTACCGAACTTATCGGCGATGGCGCCGAAGAAGGGTTGGCCGAGACCCCAGAAGAGGTTCTGCAGCGCCATGGCAAGACCGAAGGTTGAACGATCCCAGCCGGTATCGGCCAGCATCGGCAACTGGAAAAAGCCCATGGCGGAGCGGGGGCCGAACGTCATGACCGCAATCAGCGACCCGGCCGCGATAATCAGCCAGGGCATACTCCGGCGAGTGGCTTGCGACATGAATATTCCCCCCTCGCAGCGCCCGCCTCTGAAAGGAGCGCAAAGCATGCCGCGGATTCCACAATGATGGGAGGAATATTATCTTTTGTCAGCCGGCCCCACTAGCGACTTTTCTTGACGGCCATTATTCATGCGATTGATGGAACGCGGCCTAAGAGGCGACGATGAAACAGAATATCTACGACGATCCCGGGTTTTTCGAGCGCTACAGCGCCATGCCGCGTTCCGTGGAAGGTCTGCGTCAAGCCGGTGAGTGGCACGAATTGCGCTCCATGCTGCCCCCGCTGAAAGACAAGTCCTTTCTCGACCTCGGTTGCGGTTTCGGCTGGCATTGCCGCTTTGCCGCGGAGCAGGGCGCACGCCATGTCGTCGGCGTCGATCTCTCGGAGAACATGTTGCGCCGCGCTGCCGAGATCAATGGTGGGCCCGGCATCGAATATCGCCGCGCGGCTATCGAAGACATCGATTTTCCGCGGCAGAGTTTCGATGTGGTACTGAGTTCCCTTGCCCTGCATTACGTCCGCGATCTCGACGTGGCATTCGCAGGGATTTTCGCCGTGCTGAAGTCGGGCGGCGATTTCATTTTTTCCATCGAGCATCCCGTTTTTACGGCGCTGGAAAAACAGGACTGGTTTTACGGCGAGGACGGCGAAATCCTGCACTGGCCACTCGACAACTACCAGAACGAGGGCGTGCGCCACTCCAACTGGATGGCGGACGATGTGGTGAAATATCACCGCACCGTGTCAGCTATCGTCAATGGCCTCCTGTCCGCTGGTTTCACCCTGACGCGTCTGGCGGAACCACGACCGGATCCGGCTTTGGTGGCCGAGCGCCCGGAGCTGAAGCATGAAGACCGCCGCCCGATCTTTTTGATCGTCGGTGTGAAGAAGTCGTGACATGACCCGTGCGTTGTATCGCCGGGGTGCACAAAGATTGAGATCGGCGCGTCAGGCTCGAAGCTTGCCTTGTTCACAGTGCTCCGTCCCTCCTCATCTGTGTGCTTGTCACAGAGATCCAGCCAGCCCAAGTCTTTGGGCTGAGGGATTGTTTTGCCGCGCAGACGCGTATCGGCTGGATTCCTGTGACAAGCACAGGAATGAGGGGAGCGAGGGTTTGACGGCAGGTTAAAGCGCTGCCTGATGCCCAGAGGATTCCGTTTGAACCGGACTGACTTAGCGCCTCTTGATCGCCCAGCCTTCGGGCCTTTCCTCGATCACCTTTGCGACGTCGCCGACAGACAGCCTGCCTTCACCGCGCGGCGTCACGTTCCAGCCGAACAGCGGGCCGGGCACGCGCCGGTCTGCGGACATACGGATGCGGCCCATGGCCTTCATGGGAGAGGGCACATCGCGGGAGCCGGTCGTCTGATCCTGCGTGGTCATGATGCAGCGGGCGCAGGGTTTGACGAGATCGAAGCGAATGCCGCCGATCTCGATGGCCGCCCAGGCGTCTTCCGCCCATGGTTCGTCCGTCTCAAGCACGATATTGGGCCGGAACCGCTCCATGCCAACGTCGTCTTCGCCATTTTCGCGCATGTTGTCGTTCAGCGCGGCAAGCGAGGCGGTGGTGGTGACAAGGATCTGGTAGCCGTCGGCAAAGGTGACGGGCGTTTCATCGCCTGTCCACTCGAGGCTCGCGATGCGTTTGGAAGCGTTATCGAAAAAGGCGAGCTTCACTTCGCGTCCGAGCCATGCCGAGAGCGTGTCATTGGTCACAGCGTCAGCCATATTGGCGCTGACGATCGATTTCCATACCGCCACATCCATGCGCTCGCCGGATGGCCTTGCGACGATCTCGCCATGCCGGTCGCGCGAAAGCAACATGCCCCCGTCCTCGTGCCGCGCCAGAACCGTGGCAATGGCAGGCAATTCACGCTGGGTGATGAAGTGGCCCGACGGGTCCACAAGCATGGCGCGACGGTCACCCGGCAGACCCTCGGCCGACACGGCGCTGTCCGAGAGGGAAATGCCGCGCGCGCTTTTCAGCGGGTAGATATTAAGCTCTGTCACACGCATCATGCTTCCTCATATTTCATCGAGAAACAGGTCCAGCACCTGTTTCAGCCGCTCATGGCGGGCTCTGGCCATCTGCCTGCCGGTCTCTGTGCGAAAACCATCTGCCAGCTTGAACAGCTTGGTCTCGAAATGGTCGATGGCAAAAGCGCGGTCATCAAGCGGCCGTTCCTTCGCCAAGGGGTCGACCGGATCGTAAAGTGCGGATCCTATGCGGCCGGCAATATAAAAGCAGCGCGCCGCTCCCACCATGCCGATGGCGTCCAGCCTGTCGGCATCCTGAAGGATTTTCGCTTCCAGTGTCTGCGGTTCGATATTGGCGGAAAAGCTGTGGGTGATGATCGCATGCGTGACGGCGTCGATATCCTGCTTCTTCCAGCTGAGGCCGGCCAGAATGCCTGAAGCCTTTTCTGCCGCCAGTCGTGATGCCTGTGCCCGCAAGGGCGAGTTTTTCTCCACGGCCACACAATCATGCAGCAGCACGCTGGCCGCCAGCACGGTGCCATCGCCGCCTTCACCCGCATGGATGCGCATGGCATTGCGGAAGACACGGTGAATATGGGCCAGATCATGCGAGCCGTCGCCCGCATCGGCGGCGTGCGGGATCAAATCCTGCGCAAGCGCCGCATGGGGCGCGAAAGCCTCCGCCGCGATCATGCCTGCGGCTTCCGGGTGAGGATTTTCTGGTAGAACAGGCCGATGCCGATGAGCACCGCGCCGAGCCCGATGAAGGACAGCGCCCGGAGCACGCCTTCGAGGTTGCTCATGTCGATCAGGAAGGCTTTGGCAACCGAGATCAGCACGAAGGCGGCCGATGCCAGACGCAGGCTGCGGGCATTAAAGCGCGAGCCAAGCACGAGCAGCAGGACGCCGATCAGCAGCCAGACCACCGAATAGCTGTAGGTCTCGCCCTGCATAAAGCCCTTCCAGTCAGCAATGTTCTCGCCCTGCCAGAAACGGCGCACCGAAAGCGTGGCCCAGGCAAAACCGAGCGCTGCACCCGCCACCGCCAGCATGCTGACATAGGGCGGCGGACGTTTTCCGCGCGCGTAATAGGCGAGGCCGCCATAAGCGAATGCCGGCAAAAGGTAACCGATCAGCAGCAGGTTGAGGACCGGGATGCGGCCGGTATTCTCGCCGGTGAAATAGGGGTTGAGCGTGAAGAAATGCATCGTCAGCACGTTGATGACGGCGATGACGCCGGCGATCATCGAGCCGTAACGGAAGACGGGGCTGGGGCTTTTCAAATCCAGCGTCATCAGGACACCGGAGAAGCCGATGGTCAGCAGCGTGTAGATCGACTGCTCGCCGAGCGTCGGCACATTGCTGTCGAGCGTACCGCCATTCATTGCGTGGCGAACGAGGATGGCCACGGCCAGAAGTCCCATGACGCTGGCGATGGCCTGCAGGAAGTTCTTGATCCGCATGCCCGGCCAGTCGCGCAACAGCCACGCGGAGACGATGGCCAGCAAGGCAGGGATGCCATAGCCCGGCAGCAGCGCGTTGAAGACCGGCGTCGTGCCGAGATTTTGCGGCCCGACGATTGTCGGCTCCCAGGCGATCCGGCCAAGAACGGCAACACTTGCGACAGCCATGACCCAGGGCAGTATATCCCAGTTGCGGTAGCGGCTCGCCAGCACGTAAAGGAAGCCGATGACGGACAGCAGCACTGTCGTCGCGAGCCCTTCCGTCAGCGTGTGCAGGCAGAGCGCGAAGGCGGCGAAGGAGCCGAGCACAAGGATGTTCAGCGGCTTGCGATAGGCCTCACTGTTGCGCCGGTGCAGCCATTCAGCACCGGCAAGCAGCACGAAGCCAAGGCCGAGACCATAGGCCGCGTGCAGCCAGTCGCGGCCGAGATTGCCATATTCGACGAAGCTCGCCGTCGCGAGCCAGACAGGGAACAGGGCGGCAATGCCAGCCCAGAACTGGGCGAAATCCGCATCTTCTGCGCCCTTGCGTTTCAGGAAGGAAAAGGCGCACAGCACGAAGATAGCCCCAAGGCCGAGCGCCATGGCAATTTCCGCAGCGTAGCCTGTGCCCACGGGCGGAAGCGTCACGCCGGTATCATTCACGAGACCAATAAAATCGATGCCACGCCGCGACATGAGCGACACCGCAGACTGCGCGCCGAGCGCGGCGATGATGGCCGGCCAGACGGCATAGTGACGGGCAGCGCCGAGTGCTGCAAGAGCTGCAATAAGCGCTGAAACGATGAGCGCCGGGTGAGTATCGACGCTGCCTTCGGCAAAGAGGAAGCCGATGGCCGGCAGGATCACCGCCATCGATACGGTGAGGTTGAGGGCGAGCGACGGGCGCAGCAAAAGCCGCATGATGCGAATCGCGCGCCGCTCGGGAGCTGCCGTTTCAACAGCTTCCGAAGGCGTGGTGTCGTATTGTTTTCCGGGCCAAAGGAAGATCGTGCCAGCCAGCATGATTAGCAGGGCAAGAGTCGGCGGTTCGGCACTGATTGCATCCGAAAAGCCGATATATCCGAGAGCCCAGAGGCCAAGTCCGGCATTGGCAAGCGACGGGACCACCGTCCAGCCCTGCCGGCGCGCCGCTGCCGCGGTTGCGAGCCAAGAGACGGTGAGGAAGACGAAGAGCGCCCAGATGTTCGGCGTTTCGGTGGAAATCAGCGCCGGCGTCAGCATCGAACCGAGAAGTCCGAGACCGGCGAGCGCCTGTCCGTGCAACAACGACAGGCCGATGGTGGCGAAGGCGACGAGGCCAAGCAGGATAAAGGCCGTGCCGGGACCGATATAGTCGTAGATGCCATAAGCCGCATAAACCACACCGAACAGCGTCAATGCACCGGCCGCGGTGAGCACACCCGGTATCATGGCGTTGGAGTAGGTGGTGGCGATGCCTGGCACCGCCTTGCGGCGGATCGCTTCACCGGCAAGCCCGAGAAAGAGGCCGAAAATGGCGGCGAGCGACAGCCTGACCGCCGGGCTGAGCAGGCCTGATTCGATCGAATATTTGACGAGGAAAATGCCGCCGAGCGCCAGCGCCAGCCCGCCCGCCCAAACCGCCCAGCGCGCGCCGAGCAGGCTTTCGAAGCTTTCTTTCGCTGCCGGGGCAGACGCGGTATCAGAAGCCGCCACGGATACGGCATCGGCGAGTGGCGCAGCGGGGGCGTCTTCGCGCGCCACGTCTTGATCCGCCGCAGCGGTGCTGGCTTCTGAACGCTCGAAGGCGTCTTCATCCCGGATGCCCGCTGGTTCCAGCGCCGTTTGGCCTTCCGTCTCTGCTGCGAAATCAGTCTTTTCGGCGGTTTCCGCGTTTTCTGCCAGTGCCGCAGCAGGAGCGGCCACGCCCGCCGCCATCAGCCGCTTGAGGCTGTGAACCTCCCGTTCGAGCGACTTGATGCGGCTTGAATTGCGGATGCTTGCGACCAGCGTGTAGATGAAGGCCGCGACAAGGGCGAGGATAAACAGCGGGATTTCCAAACGGACTCTCCAATTATGAAGCTGTTTTTAAAGCCCTTTTGGTGAATTTATGCAAGGCCCGGTTGATGAGGTTGTGGGTAACGGGGGAGCGAGCGCTCGCATCCGCTTCTTCTCCCCGAGGGGGAAATCTGCGGCAGTGGGATGAGGGGGCGAGGGTAGAAATAAACCGAGAGCTTGCCCCCTCAACCGACCCTTCAGACCACTTTCTTCCCTGGGCGAGAAGAAATGGGCGGCATCGGCTCGGCTTATGCGCATCCCCCGAAAATCAGGGAACATCCGCCAGCCAGCGCCGCGCCACTTCGATATCCGTGAGCCCGAGTTCGTGCCCATCTTCCAGCGTTTCCACCTCAACCCTTGCGCCGTTTGCCGCAAGCCTGTCCCGCAACACGCTCGCCCCGTCGCGGTATTTGTCGCGTTCTCCCGCAACAAGCATGAAGCTGCGGCCGGAAAGATCACTCTCCGGCCATGTTTCGAGAACAGGCATCGGGCGGTACAGCAGGGCGTCCCCGGCAAGCTCCGGATAAAGCGCGGCAAAGGCCGCATAGAAGTTCGCCCCATTGGAATGGCCGATAAACCGCAGTTTCGAACGATCGAGCCCATAGGAGCGGATTGCCCCTTCCACAAATGCGGCGAAGGCTTCCGCTTCCGAGACGATATCCTTCTGGTCGAAGCTGAAATCGGGATAACGCCGGAACCACCGGGCAATCCCTTCTTCCGTACTGCGGCCACGGACGCCGAGAAGCGTCGCGCCCGGTGCTGCCCGGTGCGCCAGCGGCATCAGGCTTGTTTCACTTCCGCCGGAACCGTGCAGCAGAATCATGGTGCTGCCATCAGGCTCTTCGGGCGTGTAGAAACGGTGTACAAAGGGCAGGTCGCGATAGACGATGCGCTCTTCGCCAGGCATCGCAAATTGCGGCAGGGCGACACGCACATCCGCCTCATCCTTCATGAAGAGCGGCGGGATGAACAGTTTTTCGCCGAGCGATTCCAGCGGTTCGTCCACTGTCATACCCGGCCCGTCGGTCGCCATTTCGATCAATACCCCGCCCGGTTCGCGGACGTAGAGCGAATGGAAATATTTACGGTCATGGGCGTTGGTGGTGCTGGAATTCAGTGATTTCAGCCCGGTTAGAACCGAGTTCAGCTCATCCATGTCTTTCGCGCGGAAGGCTATGTGATCAACCGTGCCGGTGCCCGGCGCGCTGGACCAGAAGCCCGTGGCGTCGCGCACATCGATAATGTCGCCGCTATCGGAAACGAGCCGGCGAATTGCGCCCGTCTGGCTTACCTGCCTATATCCGAAGTGTTTTTCGAGAAAAGCCACGGTTTCTTCCGGCACTTCGCTCAGCACGGTTGCACCGTAGATGCGGCGAATGGCGTCCTCTTCGGAAATGTCTTTCGTCACGTGCGGCGTAGCGTCGTCAAACGCCTGAGTGCCGACCAGCTTGACGATCAGGCCGTCAGGGTCTTTCAGCCGAATGACTGGCTCCCCGAATTCGTCGGAGGGACCTTCCGCCCGGATGCCGAATCTCAGCGCCCGCGTCAGCCAGAAGCCGATGGCGGCAGGATCGATCGCCACGGAAATTTCCAGCGTCTGGCCATAACCCACACGGCCTTGGCCACCGTCCTCCCACACCAGAAAAGTCAGCAGGGAACCGGGCGAGGCGATATCATCGCCGTAGAGCAGATGAAGCTGCATGGCGTCTTCGAAGCCCGCCGTGCGTTTGGCCAGCCGCATGCCCAGAAAGCCGGCGTAAAAATCCACATTCGCCTGCACCTTTCGGGTGATCATCGTGATGTGGTGTATGCCCAGTGCAGAATTCATCTTGCCCCCGCTGTAGCCGCCTGCTGTTCGTGGCCTATTTGTCTCACGCTGCCCCTGATCCGCAACCCCGGCAAATGAGAACGCTGTGTTCTCTGCGTGAACGATGCTGCTCTCGCTTCGTTGCATGCGCGATGGGCAGAATGCCGGCTTTTTGCCTGGCTCGCGAGCATTTGTGCGTATAAAATAAGCATACAAAATAACGGCTATTTTGTATGCAATTTTATCTTGCCTTGCAGGTCGGAATTGGGTCTTATGCAACCAATCCAACAAAACCATCAGGGGGAACAGATGATTTTAACGCGCAGGTTGTTGACCAGAGCTCTGGCCATTACCGCCATCGGTGTATCCGCCGGCTTTTCGCTGCCAGCGGGGGAGGCGCGGGCAGAAACGCCGGTGAAATTCACGCTCGACTGGAAGTTCGAAGGTCCGGCCGCCGGTTTCCTGCTGGCACTCGACAAGGGGTACTTCAAGGCCGAGGGCCTCGACGTCACCATCGACAGCGGCAACGGCTCGGTCGAAGCCATTCCGCGTGTCGCGACCGGCGCCTACCAGATGGGTTTCGGCGACATCAACTCGGTGATGAAGTTCCTCGATGAGGATCCGAGCCAGAAGGTCAAGGCCGTCTATATGGTTTATGAGCGGCCCACTTTTGCCGTTGTTGGCCGCAAGTCGCTTGGCGTCACCGGCGATCCCAAATCGCTGGAAGGCAAGAAGCTCGGCGCCCCGCCGCCGGATGGCGCTTTTGCGCAATGGCCGGCTTTCAAGCAGGTCGCCGGTCTCGATGACAGCAAGATCAAGATCGAATCGATCGGTTTTCCGGTGCGTGAGCCGATGCTCGCCAAGGGTGATGTCGATGCGGTTTTCGGTTTTGCCTTTTCGGTGATCCTTAATCTCAAGAAGCAGGGCATCGGTGACGATGATATCTCGACCATTCTGATGGCCGAGCACGGCTTGAATCTCTATGGCAATGCAGTGCTGGTAAACACTGATTTCGCTGAGAAAAACCCTGAAGCGGTGAAAGGTTTCCTGAAAGCGCTGGCCAAGGGCTTTGCTGATTCCGTCAAGAACCCCGAAGAGGGCGTGGCTGCTGTTCTCAAGCGCAACGAGACACTCGACAGCGCCATTGAGCTTGAACGCCTAAACATGGCCAACAGCATGAACATCAAGACGCCCTATGTGGTGGAAAACGGCATGGGCGGCGTCGAGCCAAGCCGGCTTGCCGCCTCGCTGGAGACGCTCAAGGTGTCCATGGGCCTGAAGGGCAACGTCAAGGCGGAGCAGGTCTTCGACGCGACCTACCTGCCGGCCAAGGCAGAACGCATGCTTCCCTGATGGGTAAAATGAGTGGGTGCCGCAGGTTTCTTCTCCCCGCCGGGGAGAAGTCCGCGGTAGCGGGATGAGGAGGCAAGCTCTCGGTCTACCGCTGACGTTTCCCCCTCATCCGCCCCTTCGGGCCACCTTCCCCCCCTCGGGGAGAAGAAACAAGCGGCAACGCCGGGTATGGCCGGCAGCCTAAGGAATTGCGGCGGGAGTAACGAAGGCCATAAGCGCCCGTTCCAGCCTGAAAACGGGGATCGCGATGTCACATCTCGTGGAAATAGATAATGTCGACATGCGCTACGGCGGGTCGGCCGGCACGCTGGCCGTCTCCGGCTTGAACCTGACGGTCGACAAGGGTGAATTCGCGGCCGTGGTCGGCCCGTCTGGCTGCGGTAAGTCGACCCTGATGAAACTGGTGACGGGGCTGCATATTCCGCAGAAGGGCAATGTCATCGTCGCCGGACGGCAGGTCACGGAGCCGGTTTCCATTGTCGGCATGGCGTTTCAGAACCCGACGATGCTGCCCTGGCGCACGACGCTCGAAAATATCCTGCTGCCGCTGGAGATCGTCGAAAAACATCGCCGACGTCTGCGCGCCCACAAGGCGGAATATGTCGCGAAAGCCGAGCGCCTTCTGGAAATCGTCGGCCTCAAAGGTTTTGGCTCGAAGTATCCGTGGCAGCTTTCCGGCGGCATGCAGCAGCGCGCCAATCTTTGCCGTGCGCTGATTCACGAACCGGAACTGCTGATGCTGGACGAACCTTTCGGTGCGCTCGATGCCTTCACCCGCGAGGAATTGTGGTGCGTCATACGCGACCTGCACGCCGCGCAGCGCGTCACGATCATCCTGGTGACCCACGATCTGCGCGAGGCGACATTTCTGGCCGACAAGATTTTCGTGATGAGTGCGAGGCCGGGCCGGGTGCTCGCCGAACACCGCGTGCCATTTGCACGCCCGCGCCAGCTCGACATCATGTATGACAAGGGTTTTAACGACATGGTGCAGGAACTGCATGGCGAAATCGCGCAGGCGAGGGTGGCGGCATGAGCGCGATCGTGGAAAGCACCGTGGCGGCCGAACCGCCGAAGCCGCTGATTGCCCGCGTCAACTGGGTGAAAGCCGCTCCCTGGCTTTATACGCTGGCGCTCTTCGTGGTGTGGGAACTGCTCGTCCATGCGCTGAAAATGCCGCCCACGATCCTGCCATCCCCGGTAAGGGTGGGCCAGGCCATCATGCAATATTGGTCGCCGATCTGGAAAAACTCGCTGCAGACACTTTATACGACGACACTGGGCTTTGCCCTTGCCGTGGTCGCCGGTCTTGCTATTGGCCTGTTCATTGGCTGGTCGAAAACCATCTATGCCGGGCTTTATCCGCTGATGATCGGTTTCAACGCCATC
Organism: Agrobacterium sp. SORGH_AS_0440; assembly: GCF_031453135.1. Classification (NCBI taxonomy): domain Bacteria; kingdom Pseudomonadati; phylum Pseudomonadota; class Alphaproteobacteria; order Hyphomicrobiales; family Rhizobiaceae; genus Agrobacterium; species Agrobacterium sp. SORGH_AS_0440. Next base: position 996,279 of record NZ_JAVIYR010000002.1, read on the forward strand.
CCCAAGGTGGCGCTGGTGCCCATCCTCGTCATCTGGTTCGGCATCGGCACGGTTCCCGCCGTTCTGACCGCCTTTTTGATCTCCTTCTTCCCGATCGTCGTTAATGTGGCGACCGGGCTTGCCACCATTGAGCCGGAAACCGAAGACGTGCTGCGGGCACTCGGTGCCAAGAAGATGGACATCATGTTGAAGGTCGGTATTCCGCGGTCCATGCCCTATTTCTTCGGCTCGCTCAAAATCGCCATCACGCTCGCCTTCGTCGGCTCGGTCGTCTCGGAAACCGTCGCCTCCAATTATGGCCTCGGTAACATGATGAGTTCGGCGCAGAGCCAGTTCAATGTGCCGCTGGTCTTTGCCGGCCTGCTGATGCTCGCGGTGGAAGGCATCGCCATGTATGCCATCATGGCCTGGCTCGAAAAGCGCATGACGGGCTGGGCGCATCGCTCCACCATGGGGCAGTGAGTCTTTCTTTTCCCCGCCGGGGAGACGGTGGCCCGAAGGGCCAGATCAAGGGGGCGACGGCACAGATATGCGGAGAGCTTGCCCCTCAACCCGCTGCCGCGACCTTCTCCCCGGCGGGGAGAAGGCGAAAGACGTGCTTGCTCGGCATTCCTCACGCTCCGGAAAGCCGCGAGCCTGCTATAGCTCAATGCGCCGCCATTTCCTTGACGATATCGGCGCCGTCCATCAGGAACGGATAATAGGTTGGCCAATTGGTCACTTCGTCCAGCAATGCCTTGCGGTCGTTGCCCCAATAGAGATGGTAATGGCCGGCCTTGACCGGGGCGATGGAGTGATCGCTGAACTGGATGAATTGCGGTGCGGCCTCATCGCCGCCGGTTTTCTTGAAGATGTAGCGGACACCACGATTGCCCTTCTTGTAGGTCAGGATTTCGTGGCCGTCGCTGACATAGGTGCCTTCAGCGGGTTTGCCATCTTTATAAAACGCCACGCTGTCGCTCTTGATGACGATACGGTTCACGTCGGTCTTGTAGCCGACCTCGTAATAGGCGCGGTATTCGGCGGCCGTCTTGTCGCCATGAGCCGCCTTTTCCGCCATGACGGGATCGAGCGAGCCGTTTAGCAGGTAGGGATAAACGGATTGCCAGTCGCCTTCCCAATCGGAAAGTGTGCGTGGTTTCACCTGGGCATCCTCGAAATAACCCTTGTAGATCTGCTTTTCAGCTTCGGTCATCTGATGGCCGTGATCGTGCCCGTGCTCATGGCTGTGGGCTGCGGATTTGTCGCCACCGGCAGCCATTGCCGTGGTCGCCGCCAACAGCATGGAACCAAGTGCGACAGCGCCGGTGAGGCGGGTGATTGTCTTCTGCATTGTTTCGGCTCTCTCCTAAGACAAGTTACGTAATAACATTACGTATGAAGCTATAGAGATCGCATCAGCCGGATGCAAGTGCGCTACAGGGCGAAGCAACGAAAAAGCGCGACGGCTCTTGCAGCCATCGCGCTTGCAGAAAAATGGGGGTGACGTCTCAGGCCGGCTGTGCGCTCACTTCCGCCTTACGCTCGTCGAACGCGAGTTTCATCGCTTTCGTCACATCGCGGGTCGTCGCGAAATAGCTGTCGCTACGCACCCAGTAACGCAACTTGACGGTGGCGCTGTCGGCGCTCACAGAATCGACAAAGGTGACAGGGGCTGGGTCAAGCAGCACCCGGCTTTCCGAACGTACGACATTCATCAGCATGTCCTGCGCAGCGGCAAGATTCTCATCGTTTTTCACCGTCAGGCTCAATTCGTGTCGGCGAGAAGGAAAGCGGCTGAAATTGGTGATCGGCACGTTCCAGAGCGTCGAGTTGGGCGCCAGACGGTAAAGGCCGTCGCTGGTCTTCAGCTCGGTCGCAAACAGCCCGATCTCGATGATCGTCCCGCTGACGCTGCTGGTTTCGATATATTCCCCGACCCGGAAGGGACGCAGCACCAGCAGCATGATGCCGGCGGCAATGTTCTGCAGCGTTCCCTGAAGCGCGAGGCCAATGGCAAGACCGGCGGCGCCGAGGGCCGCCAGAATTGAGGCCGTCTGCACCCCGAACTGGCCCAGCACCATCACGATGACGAGAATGAGGACGACATAACGAATGGCGCCCGCGAAGAATCCGGCGAGCGTCGCATCGAAGCCGCGAATGCGCGACAGGCCCTGAAAGGCCCAGCGTTGAAGAAAGGCAGCGGCCAGCCAGCCGACGATTAACAGCAGAAGTGCACCGATCACCGAAAAGGAATATTGCACCGCCAGTGCGCTCGCCTGTCTTACGGCCGCTTGCGATGCGACAATGATATCCGTTGCCTGTTGTTCCATGAATCGTCCCGTGATTTTATTTGCGTTCAGGGTTGGTAACGACTGCGTTCCGAAGGGGTTCCGCCAAAACCGGTTGTCAACTGCGAAGTGGCAGCACGAAAGGCACATTGCCGTCGGTGTCCGCGCCCCTGCCTATCGCCTTGATAGCCGCCTCCAGACGACCCTTCCGGCCGAGCAGCCGGTCGCCGATGGCGATGATGCGGGCATTCGGAGTGGCATAGGGCGAGGCGGCGCGCAGACGCAGCGCAAGTTCAGTCTCATCCTGATCAGGGTAAAGACTGAGCGCGGCGATGACGGCAGCCGCAGGCGAGCGCGAAACGCCCATCCAGCAATGGATAAGCAACGGGGCCGTCTGATCCCATTCATGCGCGAACTCGATGAGCTTCAGCACATGCGCATCGTCAGGGGCGATAAGATTGCCGGTGCCCTTGAAGGAGATGTCGTTCATCGCAAGCGTCAGATGACGTTCGGCGGCAATGACCGCGGGGCGGTGAAATGTCTGCTCCCTGGCGATCAATGTCACCATTTCCCGGGCCTTGTGCTTCACGGCCATTTCCGCGATCCGTCCGAGCGGTGAAACCACGATGGCCGTCATTTGGCACCCCCAGGGTTCGTCACGCGCATGGCCTCGATGGCCTCAAAACGCTGGATGAACAGCTTTTGCGCTTCCGTGGAGGGAAGCGGCGTGATGTCGAACATGTCGCGGGTAATACCGCGTGGCAGGCCGAAAAATTTTTGCGCCTCGGCCGTGGAAAAACCGGCAAGCTCCGTCGCCTCGAAAAAGGCGGCGACCGTGTCGGCCTTCTTGATGCGGTCCTTCAACTCGCGCGATGCATGCGGCGGCAGGCCGAAGCGCAGATGCACGGCGGCCTCAAGCCGCTTTTCCACAGTCTTGTAACCGCCGCCGACCACGGATTTGAACGGAGAGATCATGTCGCCGATCACATATTCCGGCGCATCGTGCAGAAGCGCCATCTGCATTTCATCGGGGGTCGCGGCCGTGCACATGCGGCAGAAGATCGTCTCGACGATGAGGCAGTGCTGAGCGACTGAAAAGGCGTGGTCGCCACGCGTCTGGCCGTTCCAGCGGGCAACGCGGGCAAGCCCATGGGCAATATCGGCGATTTCCACGTCGAGCGGCGAAGGGTCGAGCAGATCGAGCCGCCGTCCGGACAGCATGCGCTGCCAGGCGCGCGGGCCTATGACGGAGGCCACCTCTATTCCTCCGCCTGTGCCGCCGGATCGGCCGCCGGGAAGGAAAGACCGCTCCAGGCGGGCAGGGCAACGGCGACGGGAACAGTTTCCGCGAGAAGCGGCGTGCCGGACGCGAGCGCCTCGGCAATGCGGTCGATGCGCGCGACGGCGAGTGCCTTGTTGCCGCAGACGGTGCCGAGCGTGCCGACGGATTTGCCCTGTGCGGTAATGTCCACGCCGCTGCCGGGGAGGGCGTCCTGCGCTGAAACAAGGACAACACGCCGCCTTGCCGTGCCGCGATGTTTCATGCGCGATACAACTTCCTGGCCGACAAAGCAGCCCTTCTTGAATGACACCCCGTCGTTCACATCCATCAGCACGTCATGCGGAAAAGCATCCTGCAGCGCATAGTCACGGCCAGCTTCGGCAATGCCGTATTCGACACGCAGCTCATCATAGACGGCTGCGTCGCCAGCGGCAGTTGCGCCCGGAATGCGGAATAGATCGAGACCCGCCTTGGCGAAACGCCCGTCCCTTAACGCCGGCTGAGGTGCCTGTTCCCCCCAGAAAACGCTCACACCTTCGGCGGCTTCCGCTTTCAGATCGACGGGAGCGCGCAGCTTGTACATCGTCAGGCGGCGCAACAGCGCTTCCTGTTCGGAAGCGGTGATCTCGATGAGATAGTCCGTTCCGTCGCGCGCGATGAGGAAATCGAACAGAATCTTGCCCTGAGGGGTCAAAAGGGCGCTGGCGCGGGCTTCCCCTTCAGGCAGATGCTCCACATCGGTGGTAATGAGATTGTTCAGAAACTCCTCGGCGCCGGTGCCGGAAACCCGGATCAGGCGGCGGTCGGCAAGAAAAGCGGAAGGCATGGCGTCACCGTTCGGTTCGTCGAGACTATGCGTCTGGGCAACAGCACATGTACCGGTGCCGGACGCTCATTCCGCACAGTTAGGATTTTTGGAAAAGAACGGCAAGCGCCGGGATAGGATCAATCGCCGGCGGTGAAGAACTTCCACTTGCCATCAGGCGAGATTCCGATGCGATAGAAGCTGTAATTGCCGTATTCCTGCATATCCGCTAGGTCGCCGGCGGTGATGATGCGCAGCAGCTCCACTTTTTCCGGCGGCGTCAGCGTGTTGAGCGGCTTTCCGGCGAAATAGGGGAAAACATAGGCTTCGTCCGGCGTGCCGGCATCAATATGGGCGTAACCGGTCGACAGGAGGTCGATGATGATCGCCAGCACTTCCAGCCCGTCGGTATCTCCTGAATAGCTTTTCAGTGCTGCGATCGGGTCTTCGCCGTCATTGCCGTCGATGCGGAATTCTTTCTGGCCGGCAGCGATGAATGGCCGCAACTTTTCAATATCGCCCGTCGCTGCCGCGTCGATGATCTGTTGGCGCAGCTTGCGTACGGCTTCCGGTGCCTTGGAAATATCGTGTTCGATGACCACTGACATTTCGGGGGTATTGTCCGGCTTGGAAGATTGCTGGTTCGTCTGGGCGGCAGATCGGTCGACCAGAGGGTCGGGCAGGGGGATGCCTTCCGAATCGCCCTCGATTTCGTTCGGCTCGGCGGGCGCGGTCTGCTCAGGCTGTTCGCCCTTCTGAGCCTGTGGCTCGCCTTCGTTGTTCTGGGCCGGCTTCAGCTCGGAAAGCGCAAAGGCTTGGCCCGGCAGGCCAATCGACCCGGCGGTCAGAGCGAGCACGATGGATAGCAGGGCGGAAGAGCGCAAAAGCCCCTTGCTCAGGCAAGACATGATAGACCCCGGCTTTACTGTATCACCCGCTGCGGAGAAAATTCGCCTTGAAGCATGCGCTGACGCAGCGATTCCAGCATTGCTTCCGCGCCAGCCTCGCCGTGGATCCGGATGGTTTCGCGCATGGCCAGAGCGATTGCAGCATCGGCGATGATCTCCGGCTCGATGCCGTCGGCCATGCCGTCAGCCCATGCCTCGTTCTGGTGTTCCAGAGCGACCTGCATCTTTTCATGCACGATCATATCGTCGATTTCGTTACGGCTTGTCTGCATTTTTCATCCTCGACAGGGCGGGCAAGTCCTTACCACCCTGTTAACAACACTAGCAGCCTTTTATCAAAACGGCACGGGCTGCGGCGAAAAGAGGTTAATAATCCTCTAATTTCCGAACCTGGACGCGATTTCCTGAGCGAGTGTTGCCCCTTCGTTACGGTAGTTCTCTTCTGCCATGATGGCGGCGCGTGTGCAACTGGTGTGGATGGCCGCAAAGGAGCGGTATCCACGGTTGAATGCAGCCGTCATGCGCTGACGTCGTTCAGGTTCGTTGGCCGTGTCCGCAGCCAGAAGGTCGCCCATCGATTTGCGCCAGTCCTCCGGTCCGGAAGAAGGGCACAGCGTTCTCAGATATTGCACCGCACCCAATATTTCCGACAGCCGTGCCAGCTTGTCGTCATAGGGCGCGGGTTTGGGAGGTGCCGTTTCCGCAGGACGTGCCTCGGATGCTGCCTTGGAAGGCTGCGCGTAAACGGCGCCGTTTTGCCCGGTCGGCAGCATGGTCAGGAAAAGAGACAGGAAAATGGTTGGTCGTATCAAAATTTTATTCTGCCCCACACATACTCGTGAACATCCGGCGGGCGGACGGGTCTAGATAATCGCGATTCTGCCCTGCTGGCAATCATGCTAGCAGCCGCTCGGCGCAATCCACCACGCTTTCTGGGGCCGGCAGCCGGCGGATTTCCGCAAGCGTGTACCAGCCTGCGTCCGCTGCGTCATCACCGACGGTCACAAGCGGATCGGCATCCGTTTCCACGGTGAAGACGGAGAGCAAAAAATGGCTCGTCAGGGTCCCATTTGCATCGTGCGAGGGAAGATCGTAGGTCGCGAAAAGTTGCGGATGGCGTGCGACAATGCCGGTTTCCTCGTGCAGTTCACGTAGCGCCGTCTCGGCCGGCGTTTCGCCTTCCTCGGCCCGTCCGCCGGGAAAGGCGAACATGTCCTTCGAGGGCGGATTGATGCGGCGCACGAGCAAAAGCCGGTCGCCATTTCTGACGATGGCGGAGGAGGCGAGGCGGGGCTTGATACGAACGGTCATGTAAGGTTTCGCGTGTCTCGGTCGGACGGTCTGGAAAAATCGATTCCGGTTTCTGCGCCGATGTTATAGTCCAGAATCGGTTCGATTGTGCAGGCAGAAGACGGTGGAATGAAGATCTATCTTATCTATGCGTTGGCGGCTCTTGCCGAAATTGCCGGCTGTTTTTCCTTCTGGGCCTGGCTGAAACTTGGCAGAACGGCGTGGATATTGTTGCCGGGCATGTTGTCGCTGGCCGCCTTTGCCTGGCTCCTGACGCTGGTGCCAGCGGAGGCCGCAGGCAGGGCGTATGCCGCTTATGGCGGCATCTATATTGCCGCTTCGCTTTTGTGGCTCTGGGGCGTCGAGGGCCACGCGCCGGACAAATGGGATATCGCCGGCGGCGCCGTCTGTCTCGCAGGGGCCACCATCATCCTGTTCGGGCCGCGGGGTTGAGGAGAAACATATGTGCGGACGTTTCGTCCTGAAAGCGACGCCGGAAGAGATTGCCGATTATCTTGACCTGATCGGGCTAGAGGATTTCCCCGCCCGCTTCAATATCGCGCCCACGCAGCCGATACTGATTGTCATGGAGGGTGAACGGCAGGAGCGCGGCAGCAACCTGCCCAATCGCCGGGCAGTGCTGGTTCGGTGGGGTTTCCTGCCCGGATGGGTCAAGGACCCGAAGGATTTTCCGCTGCTCATCAACGCGCGTTCGGAAACGGCAATCGGCAAGGCCTCCTTCCGCGCCGCCATGCGCCATCGCCGTGTGCTCGTGCCTGCGACCGGCTTTTATGAATGGCGACGTCCGCCGAAGGAAGAGGGCGGCAAACCCCAGCCCTATTTCATTCGCCCGAAGAAAGGCGGCATCGTCGCCTTCGCCGGTCTCATGGAGACATGGTCTTCGGCCGATGGTTCGGAGGTCGATACCGGCGTTATCCTCACCACGGCCGCCAATGCCGCCATCGGGCGCATTCACGACCGCATGCCCGTTGTCATCGCGCCTGAGGATTTCAGCCGTTGGCTCGACTGCAAGACCCAGGAACCACGCGAGGTCGCCGATCTGATGCGGCCGGTTCAGGATGATTTCTTTGAGATGATTCCCGTCTCGGACAAGGTCAACAAGGTCGCCAATGTCGGCGCCGATCTCATCGAGCCAGTGCCGGAAAGCGTGCCGCTGGCAAAGATCAAACCGGCGAAGGACGAGGGGCAGATGTCGCTGTTTTGACGTCTTTGCGCAGCGTGTGAGGCTGGTTATCTAAGCTCTGACATTGCCGCCAATTCTTCTCCCCGAGGGGGAGAAGGTGGCCGAAGGGTCGGATGAGGGGCTACGGCAGAGATATACGGTGGACTTGCCCCTCATCCCGCTGCCGCGGGCTTCTCCCCGGCGGGGAGAAGAACAAGCCTCATCCGCTCGCTCCCCATGCCTCAGTTCCGGAAGAAACTCAGCCGTTCCGCCCGATCTTCTGCAAACCTTCCTGGATCATGATATCGGAATAGACGCGGTTGCGGCCGTTCGCCTTGGCGAGATAGAGCAGCTGATCGGCGGCATTCAACTGGTTGTCGAAGGGCTCGCCCTTCTCGATCTCTACGACGCCGAGCGAAATCGTCAGTGCGAGGCTGCTGCCGCTCAATTGTCGGCCGCTTTTTTCCACATGGGCGCGTAATTCTTCGCAGAATGCATAGGCGGCGTGGGCATCCAGGCCGCGCAGGAAGACCGCGAATTCCTCGCCGCCCAGACGGGCGGGAATGTGGCGGTGCGCGTCGCACTTGTCATGCAGAAGCTCCGCCAGCTTTTTTAGAGCCCGGTCGCCCGCATCGTGCCCCAGCGTGTCGTTGATCTTCTTGAAGTGATCGATGTCGAGGATGGCGACGGCGCCATTTTCGTCATTGTCATTGATAACGTCCATGAGTGCACGGGTGCGCTCGAAGAAGGAGCGGCGGTTCGGCAAGCCTGTCAGATGATCGCGCTCGGCCAGTTCGCGCAGGCGCTTGAGCTGTTTCAGCGTTTCTATGTTGTTGTCGATACGGCACTGCAACTCTTCCGGCACGAAGGGGCGATAGACGAAATCCGACGCGCCCGCCTTCAGGAAGCTTGCTGAAAGCAGCCGGTCCGTGGAGGATGATATGCCGATCACGCGCAGATCCTCCGAGGAGCGGCTGTCGCGAATGCGGCGCGTAAGTTCGTAGCCGTCCATATCGGGCATGTGATAATCGGTGATGACGAGCTGGATGGACGGGTCCTGCGCCAGGATTTCCAGCGCGCGATTGCCCGAATGCGCCTCGCTGACCTTGAAGTTCTGCCGTTCCAGAATTTCCACGAGGCCGGAGCGCGCGGTCCGCGCATCATCGACCACCAGAACGGAAAACTGCCTGTTGGTCAGAATCCTGTCGACGGTTTTGACCACCGCGTCGACGGTACGGTGACCGTCCTTGACGATATAGTCGATGATCTTCTTCTCGGCATAACGCTTGCGTGCCTCCTCATCCACTGTCGCGGTGAAGACGATGGCGGGCACTTTGCGTTCGGAGAGCAGCGCCAGAATTTCACCCTTCGGAGCGTCGGGAAGATTGAGACCCGTCAGCGCCAGCGTGAAATCATGGGCGCGCAGCAGGGTATCGGCCGCGGCCATGCTGTCGCAATGGATCACCTCGGCTTGCGTCTCTTCCGAAAGGCGCGTCTTCAGCAGCATGGACAGAGCAACGGAATCTTCAATCAGAAGGATTTTATCCTGCATGCCGCCCAAGCCCCCCATGGCCGTCTTCATGATGTCTCCACGAAACTTCATTCTTTCGCCACCGCACGTCACGGTATTGAAAATCTTGGTAACCGCAGAGGAATGAATCTCTAAAGTAGAAAATTTGTAATTTCTCAGTAATTGATGCGAGACTGTCCGTACAGTCGTCTCGTGGAAGTCGAATACTTTAGCATGGCTTTGTTGCAGTCACGTTACACTATAACGGATTGGTCCCATGGTCCTGGCCGGAATGGCGCGTGACGGCAGCAAAAGAAAACGGCGCCATTCATAGCGCCGTGTTGTGCTCGGTTATCCCGGATTGACCGTCTTCGGTCAGCTGACCTATCACGCGCCGACCTGTCCGATTTAAGAAAAATCGTTTATTTTCAAGCGGTTTTGGCTGCGGGCTTGCGCTTCAACATCAGCGCTGCGGCCGCGACAGCCTTCAGCCCGAGCGGGCGGTAGTGGCTTTTGAGGTCCGGCTTTGCCTGCGGCTGTGCCTTCGTCTCGTTCGTCATTTTCTCTCTCCACAATTCACGCCAAACGCCGTTGCGATGCGTGTGAGCCCCTTCTTTCGCGGCTAATCTTGACGGATTCGAGGCGGAAAACGCGAAGCCGGCCGTTCAGGGTGCGACATTTTGCGCCACGGCGCAGATAGGTGAAGCAAGAAAAATGATACCTGCGGTTTTAAATGCTGCGATCGAGGCCATTGCCGCCATTTCCGTCGTCATGCGCGTCCTCTTCGATCGTCAGCGTCCCGTATCGGCGGTGCCAGAGCCGCGCGCTGATGGGAATGAAGACGAGATAGGCGGCAACGGTGAGAACCAGCACCTCCCAGGTGAAGCTCATCAGCATGGCCACATAGAGAACGACGACGAGGATCATCGGCAGCACGAGATCGCGGCGGATACGGCTTGTGCCTGATTTTCCCGACCAGACCGGGAGGCGGCTGATAAGGAGATAACCGATCAGCACGGTGTAGGCGGCAGCGACATAAGCAAATGGCTTGTCCGGCTCGACGCCGAGGAAGCCGAGATAGACCGGCAGCAGCACCAGCATGGCACCCATCGGGGCAGGGACGCCGACGAAAAACTCGTTCTGCCATGGCGCCTTGACAGGCCGTTCGATCATCACGTTGAAGCGCGCCAGGCGCAGACCCGCGGCGATGACATAGATGAGGGCGGCGATCCAGCCGATCGACCGTGCCTGATCGAGAAGATAGGCATAGACCACCAGCGCGGGCGCGACACCGAAATTGACGATATCGGCCAGACTATCCATCTGTTCGCCGAATTTGGACGTCGCTTTCATCATGCGGGCGATGCGCCCGTCTATGCCGTCGAGAAAGGCCGCGAGCAGCACCATGCCAACGGCGAGTTCGAAACGCCCTTCGATGGCCAGCCGCACGCCGCTGAGGCCGGCGCAGATGGCCAGAACGGTGATGAGATTGGGAACAAGCAGGCGAAAGGGAATTTCTCTCAGGCGCGGCCCGCGGCCGCTATCCTTTCTGCCCTCATGTTTTCCGTTCTGCGGCGGTTCGGCGATCGGCGTTTCCATGGCGCATGTCTTTCCTGATCGTCATCAGCCGCGGCGGCTGAGGAGCGGACCATTGGCGGAACCGAACTCTGCCAGCACGGTCTCGCCGGCGATTGCCGTCTGACCCACGGATACACGCGGCTGGAAGCCTTCCGGGAGGAAGATGTCAAGGCGCGAGCCGAAGCGGATAAGGCCGAAACGCTCGCCGGCATCGACGGGCTCGTTTGGCTTGACCCAGCAGACGATGCGCCGAGCGACCATGCCGGCGATCTGCACCACGCCGACCTTGCCATGCGACGTTTCGATGACGAGGCCGTTGCGCTCATTGTCCTCGGAAGCCTTGTCCACCTCGGCATTGAGAAACAGGCCGGGACGGTAGGCAACATTGACGATGCGGCCGCGGACCGGCGAACGGTTCACGTGGCAGTTGAAGACGTTCATGAACACCGAGATGCGCACCATCGGCTCCTTGCCCAGCTCCAGTTCCAGCGGCGGGATGACGGTCTGTACGGCGGAAACCCTGCCATCGGCGGGGCTGATGATCAGGTCGTCATCCTGCGGCGTCACGCGCTCGGGATCGCGGAAGAAATAGGCGCACCAGGCCGTCAGCACCAGGCCGACCCAGAACAGCGGTTCGGCGATCCAGCCGAGCACCAGCGATGCCACGAAGAAAGCGGCTACGAAGACATAACCTTCCTTGTGGATCGGTACGATGGTGTTGCGAATGGTGTCGAACAGATTCATATGGTTCCTTGCTCCGGTTTTGTCTGTCGCGTCTATATGTGGTCGTGATACGACATGATCCATACGGACGTGCGACAAATTTTGCCTCGCTGGTTACAGCCAAACGGACCGCCCGGCAATGGTCCCCTTGCCATGCGGGGGCCGTTATCAGGCGTTTATGCGCCTCAATGCGCTGGTTCGCCGCGGTCCACGACACCGAGATCGTCGGTTTCGCGAACATGGCGCAGCATCTCTTCTGCCCGGATAGCTTCGCGCTGGCGGCTCCACATCGAGGCGTAAAGACCGTTCTGGGCCATCAGGGATGTATGCGTGCCGCGCTCCGCGATCAGCCCTTCCTTCAGCACGATGATTTCATCTGCGCCGATCACCGTCGAGAGCCGGTGGGCGATGACCAGTGTGGTGCGGTTTTTCGAAACGATATCAAGCGCGCTCTGGATTTCCTGCTCCGTATGCGTATCGAGCGCCGAGGTCGCCTCGTCGAGGATCAGGATCGGCGGTGCCTTGAGGATCGTCCGGGCAATCGCCACACGCTGCTTTTCGCCACCGGAGAGCTTCAGCCCGCGCTCCCCGACCATGGTGGCGTAGCCATCCGGAAGCTTTCCGATGAAGGCGCTGATCTGGGCTGCATCCGCTGCCGCCGTGATGTCTTCGTCATTCGCCGAAGGGCGACCGTAACGGATATTGTAGGCCAGTGTATCGTTGAACAGCACCGTATCCTGCGGAACCATGCCGATGACGGAACGGAGGCTCTTTTGCGTCACGTCGCGGACATCCTGCCCGTCAATCGTGATCGCCCCTTCCTGGATATCGTAGAAACGGTAGAGCAGCCGCGAGATCGTTGATTTTCCTGCACCCGAAGGCCCGACAATGGCGACTGTCTTGCCCGCCGGCACGTCGAAGGAAATGCCCTTCAGGATCGGTCTCTCGGCATCATAGGCAAAATGCACGTCGCGGAACGAGATCGCGCCGGGACCGGCGGCGAGCGGCGTCGCACCCGGCCTGTCGGTAACCTCGGCTTCCACTTCCAGAAGCTCGAACATCTGCTCGATATCGGCGAGGCCCTGGCGGATTTCGCGATAGACGAAACCGATGAAATTGAGCGGCACGGAGAGCTGCAGCAAAAGTGCATTGATGAAGACGAAATCACCGATCGTCTGTTCGCCGCGCTGCACGGCAAGCGCCGACATCACCATCATGACGGTGGAGCCAAGGCCGAAAATCACACCCTGACCGAAGTTCAGCCAGCCGAGCGAGGTCCAGATCGAGATCGCCGATTTTTCGTAACGCGCCATTGCGACATCGAAGCGCTGCGCCTCCATCTCTTCATTGCCGAAATATTTGACGGTCTCGAAATTCAGCAGCGAGTCGATTGCCTTGGTATTGGCATCGGTGTCGCTGTCGTTCATCGCGCGGCGGATGGAGATTCGCCAGTTGCTGGCCCGGACAGTGAACCAGATATAGGCCCAGACGGTGATGACCGTGACGAGAACGTAGGAAAAGCCGTAGGACGCCCAGAAGATGATTGCCGTCAGCAGGAATTCGATGAAGGTCGGCGCGGTGTTGAGGATGGTGAAGCGGACAATGGTTTCGATGCCCTTGGTGCCACGCTCGATAACCCGCGAGAGCCCGCCGGTCTTGCGCTCCAGATGGAAGCGCAGCGAAAGCCGGTGCATGTGTACGAATGTTCTGTAGGCCAGCTGGCGGACCGCGTGCTGACCGACGCTGGCGAAAAGCGAATCGCGCAGCTGGTTAAGCCCGACCTGTATCAGCCGCGTCAGATTATAGGCGATGACAAGGGCGACCGCGCCCAGCAGGAAGGCCGGGACCAGCCCCGCCATATCGAGCTTGCCATTCAGCGCGTCCGTCGCCCATTTGAAGAAATAGGGGACGGAGATGAGAACCAGCTTGGCGACAACAAGGTATACGGTGGCCCAGACCACCCGCATCTTCAGATCCCACCGCCCCTCCGGCCACATATAGGGCCAGAGATTGATCAGCGTCTGGGTGGGATTGCTGGAATCCGCAGAAATGGTTTTTTTCTTCGTGGCCATCATACTCTCCGGTCACTGCCGGAAGCCGACAGCATGACGGCGGCTTTGGTCAAGCCGCCGCGCGCGTCACAGATAGGATCGTTGCGGATTTACCGCAACGGTTCAGTTGCTCAAGAGCCACCTTTCAACCGCTTGCGGTGAAGTTCTTCCGCATTCGGCAGGGCCTCTTTCGGCACCCCGAAAATCTGGCCGGGCTCGATCAGGTCAGGGTTTTTGATCTGGTCCTCATTGGCGAGATAGATCGTGGTATAACGGACGCCCTGGCCATAGACGCGGCGCGAAATCTGCCACAGCGTGTCACCACGGCGGATGATGACGCTGTTCTGGCTTTCGGCCAGCGGCGCCTGCTCGAAGGTCTGCGGACCGGCTGGCGCCTGTGGCGTGGGAGCGGGCGGCGCGGTGATGTGGAGTTCGGCAAGCCTGCTGGCCAGCGAAGCCAGCCCCTTGCCGATTGCCGCCACGTCATTCGGCCAGGCTTCGACCGATGTCAGCAGCTGGCGCGCCTTGGCGGCGATGTCGCCGGCGAAGGCTGTGAAGTCCGGCTCGGTGGCTGCCGCGGTGCGGAACTCCGAAAGCGATTTCAGCGCAATCACCACGGCAGAGCGGCCGGCTATTGCCTGATCGAGCGCCGGTGTCGGCTGGTCCCTGTAGAGATTGGAGAGGATGCCAAAGGCCTTGGCGACATCGGTGCGCAGCTTTTCGAAAGCGGCGCGGTCGCTTGCCGTGCTCTGGTTTTCGGCCGGCACTGCGGTCGTTGCCGCTGACGAAGAAGCAGACGGCGTCTGCATCGCGACGGTTGCCTGGTCGGTCTGCGGCCTTTCGAACGGAACGCGCACGCGCACTTTCGCGGTGCCGTCGGCATTCAGCTCCTCGATGGTGATGATGTGGCTGCCAACGGCGAGATCGACGTCGCCTTCGATGACAAAATGCCCGGAGGCTTCTGTTGTGGCCTTGCCGATTTCCCTGTCATCGACCAGCGCGCGAACCGTCGAACCGGCGGGCGCGGAACCCGCGACGAAAATCTTCGATCCCTCGAACTCGACGGCAGTGACCTGGACGCTCGACGTCAACGGAGCGGCGGCAGCGGCCGCGCCGGCAAGCGGTACGGAGGCAGCATTGGCGTTGGTCGCAGCCGTTGCCGCAGGCTGTTGTGATGGCGTTTGCGGCTGAAGCGCCGGAGGGGCCGCCTCCGGCATGGCGAGGACCCGGCTTGCCTTGCCGGGCTTTGAAACCATGGCCAGAAGCTCGCCGGCCTTGCCTTCCGGAACGGAAACCGTCGCCACTTCCTCAGACTGCGTCGCCTTGCCGGCGGTATCGGTCGAACGCAGCACCAGTTCATGGTCGCCGGGCGGCAGGGGATTGTCGAAAACGGCTGCGAAATCGCCGGAGCCGTCGATCGTCGTCTGGGCGACGACCTTGCCGTTGCTCAGGATTTCAAGTTTCGCACCCGGCTGCGCCTTGCCGGCAACAACCGCCGAACCATCAGGCTCGACGCGCAGGACGTCGAAAGTCGGCGCGCCGGAAGAGGTCTGCGTGGCATCGGCTGGCGCCGCCGCCGGCTTCGCCGCTTCGGGCGCGCCATCGTCGGTGCCGGCGAAGACGCCCGCGAGACGACGCACCTGCGCCGCCGCTGCCGCCGCATTGTCAGGCAGGCCGCGCAGGAAGGCCGTGGTGCGCTCGGCGGCGGTGCGGGCCGTGGTGATGAGCCGCGACGTCGTTTCATCCAGCGACTCGGGAATTTCGATATTCGTCAGTTCCTTGAGCGAGGTCTCGACCTTCTTGCGCGCCGCTGCGAAATCGGCGTCGGAGGGAACCTTGCTGTCGGCGAAAAGCGTGGTCAGATCCTTGATCGACTGTGTGGCGGAAGCCGCCAGACGGCCGACCTTGTCGGCGATATTGGCGGTTTCTTCTGCCGCATCGGACAGGATGTCGCCCGCCTTGTCGGCGCCCATTTCCACGCTGTTCTTCACGGCGTTGCCCGCCTCGTTGATGGCGTCGCCGATCGGCTTGCCGTCGTTTGAAATCCGCGGCAGGACGAAAAAGATCATGAGCAGGGATGCAATCCCCAACACGATCAGCGCCAGCAAACCGGCTTTATTGTTTTTCATCCTGGGTGCTCCGGATAATTCAAGCTTTTCACACGAGTTGAGATTGCTAGCGTCTTACCTAGCGCCAGACAAGCGGTGAGTGGCCAAAAGGCCATATTTGCAAGGGATTTCCCAAATTTTCTTGACGTGCCGCATCGCACATAGTTCCTTCCCTTCATGACGGACAAAAATACAGCGATTCGATCCATCTGCGTTTATTGCGGCTCCCAGCCCGGGCGTGATCCCGCCCACATGGAAGCAGGCCGTGCGCTTGGGAAATCCATTGCCGAAAACGGCATTCGCCTGGTTTATGGTGGCGGCACCAAGGGCATCATGGGCGCAGTTGCCAGCGGCGTTCTTTCCAATGGCGGCGAAGTGACGGGCATCATACCGGAATTTCTGGTCGACATGGAGGCAACACGCCATTCTCTCGGACAATTGAACGAGCTTGTCATCACCAAGGACATGCACGAGCGCAAACACATGATGTTCGAGCGCTCCGATGCTTTCGTCACCCTGCCGGGCGGTGTCGGCACGCTGGAAGAGATCGTCGAGATCATGACCTGGGCGCAGCTCGGCCGTCACGCGAAGCCAATGGTCTTTGCCAATATCAACGGTTTCTGGAACCCGATGCTGGAACTCGTGCAACATATGCGCGACCAGGGCTTCATCCACCG
The DNA here is from genome assembly GCF_031453135.1 of Agrobacterium sp. SORGH_AS_0440. NCBI lineage: Bacteria > Pseudomonadati > Pseudomonadota > Alphaproteobacteria > Hyphomicrobiales > Rhizobiaceae > Agrobacterium > Agrobacterium sp. SORGH_AS_0440. Next base: position 1,012,664 of record NZ_JAVIYR010000002.1, read on the forward strand.
CGCGCATCTTCTCAACCCGCTCATCATTGACGAGGTGAAGGATATCGTGCCCGCCATCATCGACCGCGCGCTGGCGCAGCAGAACCCTGAAGGCGACCCTTCGGTGATTTCGCGCCTGTAGGCCCGGCGATTGTTAACGGCCGCTCGGGCGGCTCGTTACAATTTTAAATGTATATTAATATAGATTTAACGGCGGCATCCTTCCGCCCGTCCTTTTCGTGGCCCGGCGAGTGATCCTGTGTCACCGTTTCCCAGGCGTTGGTTATCGCGGAATTTTGCTCCGCCGCCTCGGGTGGGTGTCATCGACAATGATTGCTTTCGTGATGCGGCTGAAGAGCCGGACGCATTTCATTATCAAGAGAAACCCGCTGCGGGGCAGGGAGGTCGTCTTCGGTTCCGTCGCCCGCCGCCGGGCGGAGGCAAAGACGCGGCTTGCAATCGTCATCGCCGTCTTCATTGCGATCTATGGCGTTGCCGCTGCGCGCCTCGTTCAATATGGGCTCGCCGAACCCGTTTCCACCGCATGGATCAATTCCGGCGTCAACGCCATCGCCTCACGGCCTGACATCGTGGACCGCAACGGCACGCTTCTGGCGACCGATCTCAACATGGTATCGCTTTATGCGGATCCGCGCAGGATCGTCGATCCGGACGAGGTGGTGGAAAAACTCGCGACCGTTATTCCCAATCTGGACTGGCGCGAGACGCATCGTAGATTGCGTTCGGATACAGGCTTCCAGTGGTTGCGACGCCAGCTGACACCGCGGCAGCAGGCGGATATTCTCAATCTCGGCATACCGGGTATCGGTTTCCGCCCGGAAAAACGGCGGTTTTATCCGGGCGGCCCAACCGCTTCGCATATTATCGGCCACGTCAATGTCGACAATCAGGGTCTCGCCGGCATGGAGCGTTACCTGGACCAGCAGGGGCTGGCCGATCTGCGCGCTTTGGGTCTTGCCAGCGGCACGCCACTGGAACCGGTGCGGCTGTCCATCGATCTCAGGGTACAGAACATCGTTCGCGACGTGGTCGTGAAGGCGAAAAGTGCCTATCAGGCCGAAGCCGCCGGTTCGGTGATCCTCGATGTGGAGACGGGCGAAGTGCTGGCCATGGCTTCCGTCCCGGATTACGATCCGAACGAACCTTCCCGCACCCTCGCCGATGGCAGCGTCGACAAGGAGTATGAAAAAGGCTGGTTCAACAGGATGAGCAACGCCACCTTCGAGATGGGCTCCACATTCAAGAGCTTCACGCTCGCCATGGGTCTGGATGCCGGGGCGATTACGCTCAATTCGGTGGTGGATGCGTCTCGGCCGATCCGCATGGGCGGCTTCACCATCAGGGATTTCAAGGGAAGAAACCGGCCGCTCTCCATTCCGGAAGTGTTTCAATTTTCATCGAATATCGGCACGGCGGCGGTGGCTGACAGGGTCGGTGTCGAGGGCCATCAACAATTCCTGACGAAGCTTGGTCTGCTGACCAGAATGGACACGGAAATGCCCGGCGTTGCCACGCCGACCCAGCCGAGAAACTGGAAGAAGATCAATTCCGTCACCATCTCCTTCGGCCATGGCGTTGCTACCACTCCGTTGCAGACGGCGGTGGCCGCTGCAGCCCTTATCAATGGCGGAAGCCTGATCTCTCCGACCTTCCTGCCGCGTTCGAAAGAGGCTGCGGCATCGCTCGCGCGCAGCGTCATCAACGACAGGACGAGCGCCGACATGCGTTACCTGTTCAACTGGAACGGCATCAAGGGTTCCGGCCGTGGCGCACAGGTGGAGGGGTTTCATGTCGGCGGCAAGACGGGGACGGCAGACAAGGTGATCAATGGCCGTTACGCCAAGGACATCAATTTCAACGCCTTCGTGGCCGGTTTTCCCATGCACAAGCCGAAATATGTCGTGCTGACCATGATCGATGCGCCAAGGACCGGCGTGAACGGCGGCCGCACGGCAGCCTCGACAGCGGCCCCCATGACGCGCGAGATCATCGCCCAGACGGCGGGCCTTCTGGGTGTCAAACCGCGCTTCGGCTATGAGGGAAACCCGCAATTGCTGGTGGATTACTGACGCCTGGTTACCTCACTCCCGTTTCAGGGAGCAGGAGTGAGAAAGGATTTGGTCATCGGTTGAGCCGCAGCAGGCTTGAGCCGGTGTAGATCGCAAGCGCCACCCAGATCATTGCGAAAGCCGCCAGACGCACCATGTCGAACGGTTCCTTGAAGATGAAAATGGCTATCAGGAAGATCATCGTCGGCGCGATATATTGCATGATGCCGATGGTGGAGAGCTTCAGCAGTTTCGCACCATTGCCATAGAGAATGAGGGGAACGGCGGTGATGAGACCGCTTGCCGCCAGAAGCCAGGTATCGGCGGAATTGCCGCCCATGAAATGCGCCTGTCCGCTGAACGCAAGCCAGATCATGACCAGCACGGCGGGAATAGACAGCAGCATGACTTCCAGCAGGAAGCCCTGCGTCGCGCCTATGGGCAGGGTTTTGCGGAAAAAGGCGTAAAAGCCCCAGGAAACGGTGAGCGCGATGGAAACCCATGGCAGGCTGCCCGCATGCCAGGTGAGGATGGCCACCGCAACCGCCACGAGGCTGATGGCGGCGATCTGCGCCGGATAGAGTTTTTCCTTCAGCAGTACGGCACCGAGGAAGATGCTGAACAGCGGATTGATGAAATAGCCGAGCGCGGCATCAAGTGCGCGGCCCGCGCCGATCGACCAGATGTAGACGCCCCAGTTGATGCTGATGAGCGCAGCCGTAAGACTCGCCATCGCAAGCATCTTCGGACTTCTCAGCGCCGTACGGATTTCAGCCGTACGCCCGAGCACGATCAGCACCACCGCTGCGATCGGCACCGACCATACGACGCGATGCACGATGACCTCGATCGGTGAAATATGTGCAACCGCCTTCATGTAGAAGGGCAGGAAACCCCACAAAAGATATGCGGAAAGCGCGAAAGCAAAACCGCGCGCGCTGTCGCCGCCCTCTTGGGCTGGAAGCGTTTTGTCGAGTGCCATGGGAGTACCGCCAATTGTTCGGATGGCGTTTTATAACGGATCGGCACAATGGCGGCCAATTCATTTCCGTGAAGGGTTCATGAGAAAAACTGCATGAATAAGAGGCGCTTTGCCTTTCAAACGTGCTGATCAGCGCCGGGTAGATGATCCCCGCAGGAAACCCTGCGTGAATCATCATCTTATCCTGCCGCCACAACGTGCTGAAATAAATACTATTTCCCGGCAAAACGGTCGTTGGCGCGGATCAGCTGGTCGAGAATGCCGGGCTCGCTCATCGCATGTCCCGCGGCCTCGATAATGTGGAAATCCGCGTCTGGCCAGGCCTTGGCCAGCTGCCAGGCATATTTCAGCGGGCAGGGCATGTCGTAACGTCCATGCACGATGACACCGGGAATATTCCTGAGCTTGCCGGCATCGCGCAGCAATTGTCCTTCCTCAAGCCAGCCGCCATTAACGAAGAAGTGGTTTTCGATGCGGGCGAAGGCAATCGCGTATTTGTCTTGACCGAAATCCTCGACGCGGTCGGGATCGGTGACGAGTGCAATGGTCGCGCCCTCCCATTGGCTCCATGCTTTCGCGCATTCCAGCTTCTTCGTTTCGTCAGTGCCTGTGAGATAGCGATTATAGGCCTGCATCATCTCGCTGCGTTCGGCTTCGGGAATGGGTGCGATGAATTTTTCCCATTGATCCGGATAGATTTCAGAGACGCCGAACTGGTAGTACCAGTCGAGTTCCGGCCGGGTGACGGTGTAGATACCGCGCAGGACCAGTTCGCTGACGCGGTCCGGATGGGTTTCGGCATAGGCGAGCGCCAGCGTCGAACCCCAGGAGCCGCCGAACACCAGCCATTTCTCGAAGCCGCAGAGTTCACGCAGCCGTTCAATATCGGCAACCAGATGCCATGTGGTGTTGGCTTTGAGTTCCGCGTGTGGCGTGGAGCGACCGCAGCCGCGCTGATCGAACAGGATGACATCGTAAAGATCGGGATCGAATACCCGGCGATGGGTGGGATTCACTCCGCCGCCCGGGCCCCCGTGCAGGAAGACCGCCGGCTTAGCGCCGCGTGTGCCCACCCGCTCCCAATAGATCGTGTGGCCGTCACCCACGTCGAGCATGCCGGTCTCGAAGGGTTCGATCTCTGGATAAAAGCCGCGCAGTTCTTCAGTCATGTTTTATCGTTCCTCAGGCGGCCATTCGGCCGTGTCATGATCCGGGTGTTGGTAGGAGGTGATCTCGGCCTCATCGACGCCCTGTTCGACTGCCGGTTTGGCGAAGAGCTGCTCGATCCACGGCATACGCTTGTGGATGTTCACCTGCACCTGCGGCTCTATCTTCTCGGGATGGTCGAAAGCGCCGATCGCGATCTCCACGCCGCCGGGATAATGATAGGTCAGCGGTGTGCCGCACTTGTTGCAGAAACCGCGATGGATTTTCTGCGACGAGCGGAAGAGGGCAGGCTGGCCGCGTGTCCAGGTGAGATGCGCCTGATCGGCGCTGACCAGCGCGCCAAAGAAATTGCCGAAATGTTTCTGGCACATGCGGCAGTGGCAGATGGAGGCCCTGCCGAGCTTGCCCGCATGGAACCGCACGGCGCCGCACTGGCAACCCCCGGAAAAACCCGTTTCGCTCATTGTCTGTTCTCCGGTGGCCAGTTTTCGGTGTCGTGGTCGGGGTGTTGATAAGAAACGAGATTGGCAAGGTAGTCGACCTGCGTCAGGTCGTCCTCGGTCGCAACGGCGGGCAGGGTGTGGAGGTTGTCGACAAAATCGATCTTCCGCTCCACGCCCCACTGGATGGTTGGCGGCAGCGCGGCGGGATCGTCGAAGGCGCCGGCCGCCACCGCAATGCCATCCGGGGCCTCATAGGTTAGCGGCGTGCCGCATTCGGGGCAAAAGCCGCGCTTCACGACGCTGGAGGACTGGAAGCGTTTCGGCTCGCCGCGCGTCCATGTGAACTCCACATTGCGAACTGAAACCAGTGGCGCGTAATAAGCCCCGAAAGCCTTCTGGCACATGCGGCAATGGCAGATGGAACTGTCTTTCAGGTCGCCAGTGGCGCGAAAACGGACCGCGCCGCATTGGCATCCGCCGGTATATGTCGTCATCTTCGGTCCTCCCGGATCGTTCTGATAATGTGGAGACAGACATTATCTAAGTCTGTGAGGACGTCATGGTTCCAGAAGCGGAGGATGGTCCAGCCGTCTTTTTCAAGCCGCACGGTTCTTTCATGATCGTAGTGTAATGCTGCCTCGGATGTATGTTGAGAGCCATCGATCTCGATAATAAGTCGATGATCGGAACAGGCGAAATCGACGATAAAACCGGCAATCGGCATTTGTCTGCGGAAACTCAAGCCTTCAAGGCGATGGGCGCGAATTGCGTTCCAGAGTTTCAGCTCGGCATCCGTCATTACTTTCCGCATCTGCTTCGCGTATTTGCGATGCATTGGGTCTACATCTGCATGCGGCATGATGTGGCTCGCCGTTTAGTGCCTCGCCTTAGATTGGTTGAGGGAACTTAAAATCGCAAGCGTATTGTGGTGGGCGAGGATACCCCCCTCTGCCCTGCCGGGCATCTCCCCCACAAGGAGGGAGATCGGCATGACGCGCCTGCGTCGCTCCATTTCGACCGAAGAGAAATGCGGGGCCTAACAACGAGTCGATCTCCCCACCTGTGGGGGAGATGCCCGGCAGGGCAGAGGGGGGTAAACCGCAAGCCGCAGCCTCAAGCGCTGGACGCAAGCCCTACCGCTTCAACTCCCAGGTCGTCGTCCGCTCCCCGGTCTCCTTGTCCTTGCCATCCTTCAACTGAATGCCCTTCTCCGAAAGCTCATCGCGCAACCGATCAGCCTCTGCAAAGTTCTTCGCCTTCAGCATTTCCAGACGCAATTCCACCAGAGCGTTGACGGCCGAAACGATGGCCTCGTCCATTTCAGTTTTCTTCGGCAGCACGCCCAAGAGAGCAGCACTCGCCGCGAAGGCCGGCAGCTTGGATGGGTCCGTATTGGCCGCGTGCGCCAATGCGTGCAGCGCCTGCACGGCCGCAACGGTGTTGAGATCGTCGGCAAGCGCCTCGAGCACGGTTTCATCCGGCGCGGCATCGGAGGCTTCCGCCGCCGGCCATTTGGCGAGCAGGCGTTCGGCCTCTTCCAGACGCTTTACCGAAAAATCGATCGGCTCTCTATAATGCGTCATCAGCATCGCAAGACGCAGAACCTCGCCCGGCCATTTCCGGCCGCCGAATTTCTCCGTGTGCAGCAATTCGTAGATCGTCACGAAGTTGCCCTCGGACTTCGACATCTTGCGGCCTTCCACCTGCACAAAGCCGTTATGCATCCACACGTTCGCCATGACATGCGTGCCGTGTGCGCAACGGGACTGGGCGATTTCGTTCTCGTGATGTGGGAAGATGAGGTCGAGCCCGCCGCCGTGAATGTCGAAAACGTCACCGAGGTAGCGGCCGGACATAGCCGAGCATTCGATATGCCAGCCGGGACGGCCGCGGCCCCAGGGGCTTTCCCAGCCGGGTTCGTTGTGGGAGGAAAGCTTCCACAGCACGAAATCGCCGGGGTTCTTCTTGTGGGCATCCACCGCCACGCGCGCGCCCGCCTGCTGCTCGTCCAGCGGACGCTTCGAAAGCTGCCCGTAATCGGCCATGGAGCGAGTGTCGAACAAGACCTCGCCACCGGCCGTATAGGCGTGGCCGCGTGTGATCAGTTTCTCGATGATGTCGATCATCTGTGCGATATTGTCGGTCGCGCGCGGTTCGACACTTGGCTGAAGGCAGCCCAGCGCCGCGACGTCCGCATGGAACTGGTCAGCCGTCTTTTCCGTCACGGCGTGGATGGCATCGTTGAGCGGCAGATGCGGATAGTCCCGCAGCGCCCGCGCATTGATCTTGTCATCAACGTCAGTGATGTTGCGGGCATAGGTGACGTGATTTTCGCCATAGACATGGCGCAGCAGCCGGAAGAGAACATCGAACACGATGACGGGTCGCGCGTTGCCGATATGGGCGAAATCATAGACCGTCGGGCCGCAGACATACATGCGCACGTTTTCAGGATCGATGGGCGCAAATTCCGCCTTTTCGCGGGTCAGCGTGTTGTGAAGTTTCAGGCGCAAGGACATGCGGCAATTCCCTAGAGGCAGTCAGTTGTCCTGACCGGGCCGTTTGTCTGTAAGACCTTGCGGGAGACGAAAACGAGCCGGCCGGTGGCGAACCAGCAAAATTATTTCAGCAGCAGGTGCAGATCGTCGTTTTCATGACTTGCGTTATGGCGCGGCGGTCATGCGCGGTCAAGCGTTTCTCTCGTGACGTTGGCTGACCCGCCGACCGGCATCACTCCGGCGGACGGTAATCCACGAACCGGTTTTCCCGGACCAGGAAGAGCTTGCCGGTCTCTTTGAGATCGGGCGAAGCAAGCGGCAGGATGGCTGCGGCCACCTCTGACGGATGCGGCACGGTGGCGGGATCTTCGCCGGGCATGGCCTGCGCGCGCATTGCCGTGCGCGTGGCGCCGGGATTGATGCTGTTGACGCGAAGCGCGCTCTTCTGCGTCTCCGCCGCCCAGGTGCGGGCAAGTGCTTCCACAGCTGCCTTGGAGGTGGAGTAGACGCCCCAGAAGGGACGACAGCTATGAGCGGCACCCGAGGACAGGATCAATGCCCGACCGGCGTCAGATTTGAGAAGCAGCGGCTCGACCGAGCGGATCAGCCGCCAGGTGGCGGTGACGTTGATGGTCATGACCCTTTCGAAAACCTTTGCCTCGATATGGCCGACCGGCGAGATGACGCCGAGGACACCGGCATTGGCGACCAGAATATCCAGCTTGCCCCAGCGCTCGTAGATATTGGCGCCCAGCGCATCGATGGCTTTCATGTCGGAGAGATCGAAGGGAACCAGCGTCGCGGTGCCGCCGACGGCCTTGATGGCGTCGTCCAGTTCCTCAAGGCCGCCCACCGTTCGGGCGCAGGCGATAACATGCGCGCCGGCCCTGGCGAGTTCCAGCGCCGTGAAATAGCCGATGCCGCGCGACGCGCCGGTGACGAGAGCGATGCGGCCCTTGAGATCGATAGTCATGGTCTCCCCCGAAATGATTGCGCTTCCTTGTACGAAGCCGCAGCCGCCTGCTGCAAGCAATTAAATTGCCGCAGCTCGCGGGCTGATAAAAGGCAAGAAAAAAGCGGCCACCGGAGACCGGTGGCCGCTTGTTCTGTCGGGATTATCAGCCGTTGCTGGCCAGCATGGAAATCTTGCTGCCCATCGCCTCGCCGTTCTTGTCGAGGAGGCGGGTCGGATAATCGCCGGTGAAATAGTGGTCGGTGAACTGCGGCCGCGCCGGATTGCGGTTTTCACCGCCCACCGCGCGATAAAGCCCGTCTATCGACAGGAACGCCAGCGAATCGGCGCCGATGTATTTCGCCATCGCCTCGACATCCGCATACTGGTTCGCCAGCAGCTTGTCGGCATCAGGCGTGTCGATGCCGTAGAAGTCCGGATGGAAGATCATCGGGCTGGCAACGCGGATATGAACTTCCTTGGCGCCGGCCTCGCGGATCATCTGCACGATCTTGACCGAGGTCGTGCCGCGCACGATGGAATCATCCACCAGCACCACGCGCTTGCCTTCGATCATCGCCCGGTTGGCGGAATGCTTGAGCTTGACGCCGAAGGCGCGGATCTGCTGGGTCGGCTCGATGAAGGTGCGGCCGACATAATGGTTGCGGATGATACCGTATTCGAAGGGAATGCCGCTTTCCTGCGCAAAACCGAGCGCTGCGGGCGTGCCGCCATCGGGAACGGGCACCACCACATCGGCTTCGAGCGGTGCTTCCTTGGCAAGGTTCATGCCCATGTTCTTGCGCGTCGTGTAGACGTTGCGGCCGCCGACGACGGAATCGGGACGGGCGAAATAGACATATTCGAACAGGCAGAGACGCTCCGGCTGCGGTTTCGAGGGCTTGCGCGCGTCGATGGTGATCGAACCGTCAGGCTGGATCTCGCAGATGATGACTTCGCCGTTTTCAACGTCGCGCACGAATTTCGCGCCGATGATATCGAGAGCACAGGTCTCCGAGCAGAAGATAGGCTTGCCGTCCAGCTCGCCCATGACCAGCGGGCGGATACCGATCGGGTCACGCGCGGCAATCAGCTTGGTGCGGGTCATCGCCAGCATCGAGTAACCGCCTTCCATCTGCCTGATGGCATCGATGAAACGGTCGGCGGTGGAGGAATGACGGGAGCGGGCGATGAGGTGCAGCACGACTTCGGTATCGGAGGTCGACTGACAGATGGCGCCTGTCGCGATGATCTGGCGGCGCAGTGTCAGGCCGTTGGTGAAGTTGCCGTTATGGGCAATCGAAATACCGCCTTCTTCCAGTTCGGCAAACAGCGGCTGTACGTTGCGCATCGCCACTTCGCCCGTGGTGGAATAACGGGTGTGGCCGATGGCGATGGAGCCGGGCAGGCGGGCAAGCGTTGCCGGATCGGTGTAATGATCACCGACGAGGCCCATATGGCGTTCCTGATGAAAGCGCTTGCCATCGAAGGAGACGATGCCGGCTGCTTCCTGGCCGCGATGCTGCAGGGCATGCAGGCCAAGCGCGGTCAGCGCCGAGGCGTCGGCATGGCCGAGAATGCCGAAAACGCCGCATTCTTCATGCAGCGTATCGCCGTCGATCTCTTCCTTGAAAGTGGCCTCAGGAAACTTGGAATGCGAAAGCGGCTCAATCATCCGGCTTGCCCTTGCTCTCTACCGAGAAAAAAGAAAGACCATTCCGGTGAGTGTTTCCCCCGGTCGGTCCGTCTGTGTCGTGCTTGATATTTAGCACAAATAGCGCGCCTTGCATGCATTGCAAGACGCGACACTGTGTCAATTATTCGTTGCCGGCGGATTTGTTGCCGGCACATCTTCGGCAGGCGCCTGCGTGGTCGTCTGTTCCTGCGGTTTTCCAAGGATGCGAGCGCGGATCTGCGGCTCGATATCGTCAGGCAGAACCGCCTCCAGCTTGCCAACCAGCCCGTCAAGGAAGGGCTTGGACTTCGCCTGCGTCACCCATTCCGGCTGTGTCTTCACATCCACCAGCCAGTTCCAGAAGGCGACGGCGACCACTAGAAGCAGGATGCCGCGCGCCGCGCCGAACAGGAAGCCCAGCGTGCGATCCAGTGCGCCGATGCGGCTGTCGATGATGAAATCGGCAATACGCGAGGTGATGAAGGAAATCACGATCAGCGAGACGAGGAAAACGACGCCCGCCGAACCGGCAATGGCGATCTTGTCGTCATCGGTATAGTTGCGCGCATAGGGCAGCAGGACCGGATAAAGATAATAGGCGGCGGCGACCGAACCGGCCCAGCTCGCAATCGACAGGATTTCGCGGGAAAAACCGCGGACCATCGCGAGAATGGCGGAGAAAAGAACAACGGCGATGACGATGCCGTCGAAAATTGTAATGGGCATATACCAACTCCGGAGGTGCGACGCCCTGTCAGGCGCTGCCTTGCCAATTTTGCGATCCTCTTACACCACTGTTTCCTTTGGCGAAAGGATCAATATTCGTCGTCCTCAACCTGTTTGAACCGGTTGCCGGAGCCGGCGATGCGGGCCACTAGGTCCGGAAGGCTTTCGATTTCCGTCCAGCGCCCCTTGCCGCCTTTCGGCAATTCAGCCGAAGCAGAAGGCAGAAGTGCGGCGGAAAAGCCGAGTTTTTCAGCTTCTTTCAATCGCTGGCCCGTATGCGAGACCGGGCGCACCGCGCCCGACAGGCTGATTTCGCCGAAATAGACGCAATCGGCTGGCAGGGCAAGACCGGCAAGCGAGGAAACCAGCGCAGAAGCAATAGCCATATCGGCGGCCGGTTCGGAAATCCGGTAGCCGCCGGCGACGTTGAGATAGACATCGTGCTGACCGAGCTTCACGCCGCAATGGGCCTCCAGTACGGCGAGGATCATGGCGAGTCGCGACGAATCCCAGCCGACCACCGCGCGGCGTGGTGTGCCGAGCGAGGTTGGCGCGACCAGCGCCTGCACTTCAACGAGCACGGGGCGTGTCCCCTCGATGCCGGCAAAAACCGCAGCGCCCGGTGATTTTTCGTTGCGTTCTCCCAGAAACAGTTCGGATGGATTGGACACTTCCCTGAGGCCGCGATCCGACATTTCGAACACGCCGATTTCATCGGTCGGCCCGAAGCGGTTCTTGACGGTTCGAAGAATGCGGTAATGGTGGCCGCGGTCACCTTCGAAATAAAGGACGGCATCGACCATGTGCTCCACCACGCGCGGGCCAGCGATCTGGCCTTCCTTGGTGACATGGCCGACAAGCACCATGGTCGCGCCTGTCTGCTTGGCGAAACGGATCATCGCCTGCACGCCGGTGCGCACCTGTGTCACCGTGCCGGGGGCGGAATCGGCGGTATCGCTCCACAATGTCTGGATGGAATCGATGATGACAAGATCGGGCCGCTTGCCTTCGGAAATCGTCGCCAGAATATCCTCGACATTGGTTTCCGCCGCCAGAAGCACATCGGTTTCCGCAGCCCCCAGACGTTGCGCACGCAGACGCACCTGCGCCACCGCCTCTTCGCCGGAGACATAGATGATGCGATGGCCGCGCCGCGAAAGGGCGGCAGCCGCCTGCATGAGAAGCGTCGATTTGCCGATACCGGGATCCCCACCGATCAGAACGGCGGAACCGCGCACGAAACCGCCGCCGGTCGCCCGATCAAGTTCGCTGATGCCGGTTGGGATGCGGGGGGCTTCTTCGATTTCACCTGATAGTGAGGTGAGCGTCACGGGTCGGCCCTTCTTGGGAGCCTTGCCCGGGCCGGATCCGATGCCGCCCATCGGGTCTTCCTCGACGATGGTATTCCACTCGCCGCAGCCTTCGCATTTTCCCGCCCATCGGGTATGAACCGTGCCGCAGTTCTGGCACACGAATTGAGTCTTGGCTTTGGCCATCTATGTCAGTTTTCTTCTTGTTTGAAATGATCTGCGGAGATGTCTTGGTGGCCGTGGAGGACGCGCAGGACCGTAAGCTCATTCTCGTTGACGCGGAAGAAAATCACGCGGTCCCGATAGGCGATGCTGCGAAGCCCTGCTCCATAGCTGCTTCGTGAGACGCCGGACAGGCCGAGCGCCGCTAGCGATTCGACCTTGTCAAAAATTTCAAGCACGAGACGGTCGGCCGCGGCCGGATTTTCCACTGCGATATAGGCGTGATCTTCAGCGATGTCCTGCCTTGCCCGCGTGGTCCAGATAACGGCCCGGATATTAATGATCGGTCCCCGTTTTTTGTTGCGCGGACAGGTTCTTGATGTCGCTCAGGAAAGCATCTCGCGACCGATAGCTGTGAACACGGCCGGCGTCAGCATCATCAATTCCTTCCTGCAGCAGCAGCTTGAGTGCCGCTTTCTTTCCCTCATCGCTGCCCAGCAAACGAAGTCCAGCAGAAATCACTGCATCCGCATCGCTATACACGCCGGCCGCCACCTGCTCCTCGATGAACTTCTCGTCCTGCTCGCTCAAATGGATTTCGGGCATTTCGATCTCCTTTTGTTCTCTTTTAACACAGGTCGCGTGAGCTTTCCAAGCGCTAAAGGCGCGTCTCAGTCATCTGCCATCAGATATTGCCGCTCATATCGCAGACCAAGTCCTGTCAACATCTCATAGCCGATCGTTCCTGCCGCCCGTGCAGTCTCGTCTACGGGCACATTGGGACCGAAAAGCTCGACATAGTCTCCGGTTCGAATGGCATTGGCCGGAACATCCGTCACGTCGAAGATGGTGAGGTCCATTGTGACGCGGCCAGCAACCGGCACCTTGTGGCCGTTGACGACACCGTATGCGCCGCCATGGCCCATTTCGCGCAGCGGAATGCCGGAACCGGACAGCGAACGTTGGTATCCATCCGCGTAACCGACAGTCGCGATGGCGAGGCGGCTTGCGCGTTTCAGCAGAAAGGTGCCGCCATAACTGACGGTCTGGCCTTCGCCCGCATCGCGGATCTGAATGATGCGCGCTTCGGCTTTGGCGACCGGCCGCATGGGATTTACAACGTCGTTGACCGCCTCTCCGCCATAGAGCGCTATGCCGGGACGGGTAAGGTCGAAATGATAATCCGGGCCGAGAAAGATACCGGCGGAAGCCGAGAGGCTTGATTCGATACCTTCGAAAGCAGTGCTAACCGTCCGGAATGATTCGAGCTGAGCCCTGTTCATGGGCGAGGAGGGCGTGTCGGCACAGGCGAGATGGGACAGCACCAGAACCGGGTCAAAACTTGCCGGCCGGGTCACGTCGTCGGCCAGAAACAGCGCATCGTCGAGCGGCAGTCCGAGACGGTTGAAGCCGGTGTCCACATGCAGTGCGCAGGGGTGATCGCCACGCTCGGCCACCGTCGCCATCCAGAAGGAGAGTTGCTCCTCGGAGGCAAGAACCGGCACCAGATCATTGTCGAAGACCTGCCGTTCCTGGCCCTGCCAGATGCCTGACAGGACGAAGATGCGTGCTTCAGGTGCATAGGAACGCAGGGTCTCACCCTCGGCAACCGTTGCCACGAAGAAGTCGCGCGCGCCGGCATGGTAGAGCGCTGCGCCGCAATCCTCGATGCCGAGGCCATAGGCATCGGCCTTCACGACGGCCGCTGTCCGCGCCTTGCCGGAGCGTCTCCTCATGTCCCGCCAATTATCGGCCAGCGCACCGAGATCGACGGTCAGCCGCAGTGGCGCTTGTTCGAAAGCGTCGGTTTCGGTTTCAGCGAATGTATCCTCGAAGTCGTCTGTCATGCCATGCGTCCGGTTGATTTTGGAACCGACCAGACCCTAGCACTTTTGTTCAAGACGGTAAGGATCGAATGCTCTAAACTTCGCTCATGCACAATGTTTCGCAGGAACAGGCCCTCGATTTCATGCCCGTCGCCACGACGGAAACCACGCGTTTCTGGCGGGACGGACGTTTTGGCGGCATGGAATGCCTGAGTGCTACGTTTCTCACCCATGAATATTCGCCTCACGCCCATGACACGTTTTCGATAGGCGCCATCGAAAGCGGCTCGCAGATTTCCACCATTCAGGGCACCACCGAACAGACTGGGCCGGGGCATCTCTATCTCATCAATCCCGACGAGATTCACGATGGTGCACCGGGCGGCGGCGGTTACCGTTACCGGATGATCTATCCCGACACCGCACTGCTGCGCGATATCATCGAGGATGTGACAGGCAGGGCCTTCCACGGTACGCCGTCATTCCCGAAGTTTCTGCCGCGCGATCCGCAGATGGCGGCCGCCTTTCAGATGGCGCACCGGCGTCTGGAGGAGAAATCCGGTGCCCTCGAGGCGGATGAAGGCATGTTCTCGGTTCTCGCCGCCCTTTTCGGCAGGCATGGCAGCGCCATTATCCTGCCGGTCGAAACGCGCGAGAAAACGGCGGTTTACACCGCCCGCGACTATCTTTCCGACAATTACGAGACCGATATCGGCCTTGAGGAACTGGCTTCCATTGCCGGTCTCAGCCGCGCGCACCTTATCCGTGCTTTCAGGAAAGAGTTCCACATCACCCCGCACGCCTATCTGACCGACGTGCGCATCCGCAGGGCGCGTCGGCTTCTGCGCGCCGGCGAGATGCCGGCCGAGGTGGCGGCGATGTGCGGTTTTGCGGACCAGGCGCATTTCACCCGCCATTTCAAGGCGCGCACCGGCATTACCCCGGGCCAGTTTCGCATGGGGTGATGCCGGCACACGCATTCCTGTGTGACGTCACTTTCGTACAAGACCGGTGGATGTCTTACGCGTAATCGCTCTCCTGAAAGGGAGAAAGCGATGTCAATATGGGACAAAAGGACGGAATTCGTCGCGGGATTACGGGCCGCCGCGCCATTGCTCGTGGCCATGGTGCCGATCGGCGTCGTGTTTGGCGCGGTCGCCATCGGCAAGGGCCTGTCGCCTCTCGAAGCCTCGCTGATGTCGCTGCTGGTCTTCGCCGGCGGCTCGCAATTCGTGGCGATGGACTTATGGACCCATCCGGCTAGCTGGAGCGCGCTCGGCTTTGCGGCGCTGCTCGTCAATCTGCGCCACGTGCTGATGAGCGCTTCCATCGCCGGCAAGCTGGACGATTTCCGGGGCTGGCGGAAATATGCGGCCATGCTGGTGCTGACGGATGAATCCTGGGCGTTGTCGGAGTTTCGTGTCATTGCAAACAGGCTAACGGCAGGTTTCTTCACCGGCGCTGCATTGTCGATCTATATCGTCTGGAACCTGGCCACCCTCACCGGTGCTCTGCTGGGTTCGGTCATGGGCGACATGTCGGTCATCGGGCTGGATTTCGCCTTTCCCGCCGTCTTTATCGTGCTGCTCATGGGGTTCTGGAAGGGCCGGGAAACCGGCTTGGTGCTCCTGGCAAGCGCTTCCGCCGCCTGTCTCACCCATGCGCTGGTACCCGGAGCCTGGTATATCGCCGCCGGTGCGCTCGCGGGCCTCGCTGTCGCCGCCTTCGGCCATGATGAACAGGCGGAGCAGCCGGCATGACCCTCGACCTCAATACGCTGCTGACGATTCTCGCCATGATGGCGGCAACCGTCGCAACACGCCTCGGCGGCCTGTTGCTCGTCAGTCGGTTTACCCTGACCGCGCGCCTTAAAAAGGCCCTCGGCGTAGTGCCGCCCGCCGTCCTGATGGCCGTCGTCACGCCGACTGCGCTTGCCAGCGGACCGGCGGAAACCATCGCCTGCGCGGTCACCGCTGTCGCGGCGCTGCGCCTCAGCCTTCTGCCGGCGGCAACAGTCGGCGTGGCGGCCGTGGCGCTGCTGCGCGGAATCGGTTTGTGAAGCGATCCCCTCAACCGGCTGAAAAGACTCTCTCCAAAGGGCCGCAGGAAGCGCCGGCCCGTTAGAATATCGTCTCAGCATCCTATCAAATCCAGATCGAAGCCCCTGAGACGGGGTTGAGGAGGTGGCATCTGGCGGCTATCCAATGGCCTGTGGCATTTGTCACGCAGCGGCCGGCGGGAGAGAGAGATGACGGGCATTCGTGAAGTTGCATTCGAGCCGCTTTCCAGGATTTATGCCGAAGACCTGAAGTCCTCATGGCCGTCGATCACGTTTTTGCTGCTGACGATCCTGTGCGGGTCTCTTCTCGCTTCCGCCGGTCCTTATGTGTTTTCCCGCCTGATCGACGATCTGCCGGACGCTCCGCGGCAGTGGATGCTTGGATTTTCGTTTTATGCCGGCCTGACGGCATTGGCGACGGCCATTCAGCGCTCCACGCAATATATGTCGGTCATCCATTCGGAACGGCTGGAATATGTGGCTACGACGCGCTTCTTCGAGCGCATTGTCCATAAAAACGCGCCATTCTTCAATGATCACAACCCGGCGGAAATTCAGGCCGCACAGACAAGGGGCGCTTCGGCCGCATCTGCAATCATGCAGATCGGTCTTATCTATTTCGTTCCGGGCCTCGCCACGTTTCTGTTCAGCACCCTGTTGCTGGGGGCGGTCCTCAGTGCGGATCTGGTGGCCATCGTCATTCTCTATGGTGCGGCCTTCATCGCGCTCACCCTTGCCTCGAACCGGCTGACCTCGCCATTTCTGGAAAAGGCCATCGAAGCCGGACAGCAGAATGCCGGTTTTGTTGGAAACGCCATCAGCATGATCGAGCCCTTGCGGCACACGGGCAGCACGGCGTGGATGAAGCGTCGCTTTGCGGAGAATGCGGGCTCGATCTACCGGAACTGGCGGCTTTATTCCCTGCGCCGTATTGGTTTTGTCTTTACCATCTCGCTCGCTCTGGCCGTGCAGATGATCATAGGCTTTTATCTCCTTCTGCCGCGCTACGAGGCCGGAGAGCTCTCGATCGGCGATATCGTTCTCTTCAACACGCTTCTGCTTCAGCTCAACATGCCTTTCGAACTGATCGGGCAATCCATCAGTGAGGCGCTACGATCCTTCGCCCAATTCGCGCCCTATGCCCGCATGTGGAATGAGCCAGAAGAGCAGAAGGAGTCTCCGGATACACGCCCGTTGCGGCTGTCGGGCAGAGTGATAGAGTTTCATCAGGTGGGCTTTCGCTACGAAAACGGTCGCGGCGTTGAAGGCGTCTCTTTCACCGCAACGCCAGGACGTCTGACCTTCATTACCGGCGAGACCGGCTCCGGCAAATCGACACTCTTCCGGCTTTTGCAGAAAACCGTGGTGCCGCAATCCGGGCGCATCACTGTCGATGGCGCCGATCTCACAGCCATCGGCCGGGACGACTGGTTCGCCGCGGCGGGTATCGTTCCGCAGGAGGTGCAATTGCTGAACGATACGTTGCGCAGCAATATCGTGCTCGGGCGGGCGCTGGATGAGGAAAAACTGCGCCGCTCCGCCGAGCGGGCCGCCATCCTCGACAGGATTGAGGCGATGCCGGAGGGTTTCGATACGATTGTCGGTGAAAGGGGGCTGAAGCTTTCCGGCGGCGAGCGCCAGCGGGTTGCCCTTGCCCGTGCGCTCTACGGCGAACCGGCCATTCTGCTGCTCGATGAGGCAAGCTCGGCGCTGGACGAGGAGACGGAGCGGGAAATCATGGAACAGCTGAGACGGGTCGACAGCGATATCACCATCATTGCCATCACCCACCGCCAGAGCAGCATTCGCGCCGGCGATCAGGTCATTGCATTGCCTAAGGGGATAATCGATGAATCGGGTTCTGAGGGATCAGTTCCAAGCCGTTGAAAAGACTCCGCCCCATCCCTAAAACAGGACGGGGCGTTATTGATAGAAGGCTGCCTCGCCTCAATGTTCTTCGTATTGGCTGAAGCTCGGATCGGCCAAGTCCGTAAAGCGGGTGAATTCGGACTGGAAGGCAAGCTTCACGGTGCCGGTCGGTCCGTGACGCTGCTTGGCGATGATGACGTCAGCCGTGCCTTTTACCTTGTCGAACAGCGCTTCCCACTCGGCATATTTCGGATCGGCAGGATCGCGCGGCTCCATGTTCTTGACGTAATATTCCTCGCGGAACACGAACAGCACCACGTCGGCGTCCTGCTCGATGGAACCTGATTCACGCAGGTCGGAAAGCTGCGGGCGCTTGTCTTCGCGGCTCTCCACCGCACGGGAGAGCTGTGACAGCGCGATGATCGGAACATTGAGTTCCTTGCCCAACGCCTTCAGGCCCGTGGTGATCTGGGTGATTTCCTGCACGCGGTTTTCGCCGCTCTTGCCGGAGCCGGTCATCAGCTGAACGTAGTCGACCACCAGAACATCGAGGCCGCGCTGGCGCTTCAGGCGGCGGGCGCGCGCGGAAAGCTGGGCAATCGAGATACCACCGGTCTGGTCGATGTAGAGCGGCACCTTCTGCATCATCTGTGAGCAGGCGACGAGTTTTTCGAAATCGGCCTCGGTGATGTCACCGCGACGGATTTTCGACGAGGAAACTTCGGTCTGCTCTGAAATGATACGCGTTGCCAGCTGTTCGGAGGACATTTCGAGCGAGTAGAAACCGACAACGCCGCCATTTTTTGCCTTGAACGAGCCGTCCGGCTGCACTTCCTGCTCATAGGACGCGGCGATATTGTAGGCGATGTTGGTCGCAAGCGAGGTCTTGCCCATACCCGGACGACCGGCAAGCACGATAAGGTCGGAACGCTGCAAGCCACCCATGCGGGCGTCAAGCGAGTGGATGCCGGTGGAGATGCCGGAGAGGTTACCGTCGCGCTCGAAAGCCGCGCCCGCCATGTCGATCGCCAGCGCCACCGCGTCGTTGAACGACTGGAAGCCGCCGTCGTAACGGCCGGTTTCCGCCAGTTCGAACAGGCGCCGTTCGGTGTCTTCGATCTGTGCCTGCGGCGGCATGTCGAGCGGCGCGTCATAGGCGATGTTGACGACATCCTCGCCGATCTGGATCAGCGCGCGGCGCAGCGCCAGATCATAGATCGCCCGGCCGTAATCTTCCGCGTTGATGATCGACACGGCTTCTGCCGCCAGACGCGCGAGATACTGCGCCACCGTCAGGTCGCCGATCTTGTCGTCGGCCGGCAGGAAGGTCTTGATCGTCACCGGATTGGCGGTCTTGCCCATGCGGATGATATCGCCTGCCACCTCGAAAATCTTGCGGTGCAGCGGTTCGTAGAGGTGCACGGGCTTCAAGAAGTCCGATACGCGGTAATAGGCGTCGTTATTGACGAGGATGGCGCCGAGCAGCGCCTGTTCGGCCTCGATATTGTTCGGCGCTTCGCGGTAATGCGGTTCCGCCGGTTGCGCGGGGGTGATCTTTCTCACAGCGTCGTTCATGGTTTGCGCGATCTCCCTTTGCCTGTTCTTACACCTCGGGTTTGGCTTTCTGTGCCATTGCAGTCAATGATATTGTTGCAACACTCCATGGCAGGCCGACGTCCGCTGAGCGAAGTCGGATCACATCTTCAGTTGTCCCCAGCAATCCACAGGCGGGATGGGGACAAAGCGGGAAATTTCCCGGCAACGTGATTCGCCGCCATGAGTTTACCGCATGGCAGACCCGGCACGAAAGAAACTTGAAAATCGTCAGCCTTACGAATAAATAGGCAGAAAATAAGTAGTGTACTAATTATAAGGCTTGCTGACATGTCCCGCGAGACCGACAAGGAACAGCTTCTCGATGAAGTTTCCGCTTTCACCCGCAAACTGCGCGCGTTTTTCGATGCGCGGGTAGGGGAAAGCGGGCTGACGCTGGCGCGTGCGCGTGCACTTTTCGCGCTCTCGCGGCGCGGACCGTTGACGCAGACGGAGCTCGCGGAGGAAATGGAAATTGAGACACCGACACTGGTGCGGGTGCTTGATGGCATGGAGAAGCAGAACCTCATCGAACGCCGATCCGATGAGAACGACCGGCGTGCCAAACGTATTCACATGACGGCGGAGGGCGAAGAAACCTCGCAGACGGTGCAGGAAATGGCAAAGTCGCTGCGTTCGGAAATCGCCGCCGATATCTCCTCGCAGGAGCTGGCAATGGCGCTGGATGTCATGCGGCGGCTTTCGGCCAATCTGCAAAATCTTGCAGCGGGGAGGGCGCAATCGTGAGCACCTCTTTACCGCTAACGGCAGCGTCGGACGCCGCCGAAAAGGACAGGCCCGCCAATGGCCCCATAGAAACGACGGGCCCGGCTCAATCACCGGACGCCGGCGCCGGCAGCGGCACGCAGGCTCCGTCTGCCGCAGCTGCACCTCAGCCGGTGGAGCGGCCATTGTGGCTGCGGCTGTGTTTCATTTTTGCAGGCCTGTCGTTTTTCATTACGCAGGGCCTCGGCATGAACCTCGTCATGGCCAATATCTACCAGCTGCAGGGCGAGTTTTCGGCGACGGTGGCCGAGGTCGCCTGGTTATCCGCTGCCTATATGGCGCCCTATGCCACCTTTTCCATCGCCTTGTTCAAGGTGCGCGCGCAATATGGCCTGCGGCCCTTCGCCGAACTTTCGATCATCGCCTTCGTGGTTGCTTCCTGCCTCAACCTCTTCGTGACGGACCTGCATTCGGCCATCGTCATCCGCTTCGTCAGCGGCATGGCTGCCGCGCCGATTTCATCGCTCGGCTTTCTCTATATTCTTGAGGCCTTTCCGCCCGCGCGAAAATTCTCGCTGGGATTCAGCATTGCACTGACAGGTACGCTGTTGTCGGCGCCGCTTGCGCGCATGGTGTCACCCTCGCTGCTGGCGATCGATGGCTGGAATGCCCTTTATTCGATGGAAGTCGGTTTTGCGCTGATTTCCTTCGCCATGATTTACGTCCTCAAGGTCACACCGCCACCGCGTGCGAAGGTGATCGAGCGTATGGATATCCTCAGCTATCTCCTGTTTGCGGGCGGTCTCGGTTGCCTTGCAGTCATGCTGACGCTCGGCCGGTTCTACTGGTGGTTCGAAACCTGGTGGCTTGGCGCGCTGCTGGCGACATCCATCGCGCTTCTGACACTGATGGCTTTCATCGAATTGCCGCGTAAGAACCCGTTGCTCGACCTGCGCTGGATTTTCTCCAAAACCAACCTGCACGCCATTGCCGTCCTGCTTGTCTACCGGGCGGTCTCGTCGGAACAATCCTCCACCGCGGTCAGCTTCTATCAGCAGCTTGGCTTGCTCAACGACCAGACCACCATGCTTTATGCCCTCGTGCTGCTTGCCACCATTCTTGGCGGGGCGGCCTGCGCATGGCTGATGTTGACGAAATATGTCGAAACCGCCCATGTCATTGCGTTGACACTGATCGCGGCTGGTTCATTTATGGACAGCCAGTCGACGAACCTCACCCGCCCCGAACAGATGTATCTCAGCCAGATGATGATCGCCTTCGGTGCGGCCATGTTCCTGCCGCCTGTCATGGCGAAGGGTTTCGGCGCAGCACTGGCCCGGGGTGCGCCTTATCTGGTGAACTTCATCACCATCTTCCTGTTTACGCAGATCACCGGTTCCATGCTGATGACGGGCCTGCTCGGCAGTTTCGTAACGCTGCGGGAGAAATTCCACTCCAATGTGCTGGTGGAGAACATCCTGCTCACCAACCCTCTCGTTGCCCAGCGTGTCTCCCAGCTTTCCGGTGCTTACAGCCATGTCATCACCGATCCGGCATTGCTGAAGGCGGAAGGGTTGTCGCTGCTTGGCCAGCAGGTAAGCCGGGAAGCCTATGTGCTTGCCTATAATGACACGTTCCTGCTCATCTCCGTCGTTTCCGCGTTGGCGCTGGCCGCGCTTTTGATCCACCTCGCATGGTTGCGCATCCGCCCCTTCCTTTTCCGGGAGGACATCGATGCCGCACCGGCCCCCCAGTCTTGAACCTTCCAAGAGTGCCAAAATGTTGAAGAAGTTTTTTACTCCCGTTTCCATTCTCGTGCTGCTCGGCGGTTTCGCCGGTGTTGCGCTCGTGCTTTACGCCTGGCGGCTGCCGCCCTTCCTCTCCACCGTGGAAATGACTGACAACGCCTTCGTGCGCGGTTACGTCACGACCATGAGCCCGCAGGTCAGCGGATATGTCGTGGATGTGCCGGTGAAGGATTATCAGGAGGTGAAGCAGGGTGCTTTGCTGGCGAAGATTGATGACCGCATCTATCGCCAGAAACAGGCGCAGGCGGAAGCAACGCTCGATACGCAAAAGGCGGCTCTCGATAATTCCCGCCAGCAGGAAAATGCAGCCAATGCCCATATTCTTTCCAGCCAGGCCGCGGTCGACAGCGCCGAAGCCTCGCTGAAACAGGCCCAACTGGCATCCGACCGGCAGGATAATCTCATAAAAAGCGGTGTGGGAACTTCCAGCCTTCAGGAAGAAGCCCATGCCGCACTGGAAAAGGCGCGGGCATCGCTCTCGCAGGCAAAAGCCGCCCTTGAGGTTTCACGGCAGGATCTGCAGACCATCATCGTTAACCGCAGTTCGCTGCAGGCTGCGGTCGCAAATGCCGAAGCGGCCGTCGAGCTTGCCCGGATCGACCTCGCCAATACCGAAATCCGTGCGCCCGTGGATGGCAGGCTCGGCGAAATCGGCGTTCGCACTGGCCAATATGTCACCGCCGGCACGCAGCTGATGGCCGTTGTGCCGCATGATGTCTGGGTTATCGCCAATTTCAAGGAGACCCAGCTTGCGGGCATGCAGGTCGGCCAACCTGTGACGATTTCCGTCGATGCGCTGCATCGCCGCAAACTGACCGGCCATGTGGAGCGTTTTTCGCCCGCCACGGGTTCGGAATTCGCCGTCATCAAGCCCGACAACGCGACCGGCAATTTCGTGAAAATCGCCCAGCGTCTCGGTGTGCGCATCACCATCGACGCGGATCAGCCGCTGGCGGCAGAACTTTCGCCGGGCATGTCTGTGGTGGTGCATGTGGACAAGAGCAAGGCGCCCGATGGGGCGGAGACGGCGGAGAAGTAGTCGATACGTCTCGTACGCGTGGCTTACCCCCCTCTGCCCTGCCGGGCATCTCCCCCACAAGGAGGGAGATCAGCTAGATGCCTGCTCCTCGCCTAAGCTTCTACGTTAAAGATGGCCGGAAGGTCGCCACGATTCGATCTCCCCCCTTGTGGGGGAGATGCCCGGCAGGGCAGAGGGGGGTGCCCTCCACAAACTCCAACACAACAAACAAAAAACCCCGGATGTCGCCATCCGGGGTTTTCCTTTGACCGTTAGGCCAGATCTTACTCGTCGTCGCCGTCGCGGTCAGCTTCCGGATCGAAGAAGTCTTCCGGACGCAGCGCGTCTTCGTCAACGCCGTAGATGGCGTCAGCGGAGGTGAGGCTTTCGCCCTTGGCCTGACGCTCTGCTTCTTCAGCCGAACGGGCAACGTTCAGCTCGACCTGCAGCTCGACTTCGGCGTGCAGGTGCAGGGTAACGTTGTGCAGGCCGATGGTCTTGATCGGCGTGTTCAGCTCAACCTGGTTGCGGCCGATGTTGAAGCCTTCGGCAGCCAGGATTTCAACGACGTCGCGGGCGGCAACAGAACCGTACAGCTGACCGGTTTCGCCAGCCGAACGGACAACGATGAAGGACTTGCCTTCGAGTGCTTCGGCAACCTTCTGGGCTTCCGACTTGCGCTCGAGGTTACGAGCTTCGAGCGTTGCACGCTCGGTTTCGAAACGGGTCTTGTTGGCGGCGTTGGCGCGCAGCGCCTTTCCCTGCGGCAGCAGGAAGTTACGGGCATAGCCGTCGCGAACCTTGACGGTTTCGCCCATCTGGCCGAGCTTGTTGATGCGTTCGAGAAGAATAACGTCCATCTTCTTGATCCTTTCTATGGTTTGGTTTCGTTCGTAGTGTCGGTTTTCCGCGCCGGCGTCAGGGAGATCGTGCTGCGCACGTCGCTGAGGCCGAACACGAGAATGATGAACAGCGGAAAGACAAAGACCGCCGAGAGATATGCGAGAATGAGGACCGGCAAGCGCCAGTCCTTGCCGCGGGCGCGCTTGTGCAGCGAGGCATAACCCGCCATCAGGAAGCCCGCGCCAAAGGTGCCGCAGATGACCGCGCCGATCATGGCCGCCACGCCGCCAAGGAACATGGCGAGAATGCCGGCCAGGAAAATGAAGATCGCGTTGCGATGCATGCGCAGTGCCGAGGGAATGTCCTCACGCGGGCGCAGGCCCTTGCCGAAAGAGCCGACCAGCCGGGTCGCGAAATAATAGGCCCCAAACAATAGGATGACCCAGAGACCACCCTGAACAATGGGAAGCATCAGCACGAGCAGCGATTTCGTTTGCGCCAGCGCCTCTGCATTGGGCTCGAACAGCGGTTCGCGGTTCTGCACCGAGGTCATCATGATATCGACCATGCGCGCGACCAGATCAGGACCGTAACCGATCATCCAGCCAAGAATGACGACGGCGACCGAAACCAGAATGCACAGGTGCAGCACGATGCCGGAGAGCGGATACCAGGCAAGCAGATCATCCGGGCCGCCGATTTCGGAAGCCGGGCGCGCCAGATTGGCGAGATGCGAAAGCCAGCCCGCCGGGATCAGCGTGAAGATCGCGATGGTCAGCGCAAACAGCGGCGACATGACCAGCGCACCGATGACGGCGGTGGTGATGATGGCGACGATGGCGGCGCGATTACCCCAGCCCATGCCTGCGATCAGGATCGGCATGGCGGAACCGGCATAGAGCAGGAAGGAAAAGGACGACTGTGCCGTTGCGCCAAGCGTTAAAAACGCGGCGCATATGCCGGCGAGAACGCCGGAGATCAGCACTGTCTGGTTCAACTTTTGCACTTCGCTGTCCTGCTGAAACTAAGCAGTTAGAGGATTGCTCGTGAGAGCCTCATCCCCAACATGGGATTTAGAGTATCGATCCGCGCCCAACGCGGAAGGATCTGGAAAAGCGAGGCCGCGCTAAACGCAGCCTCGCTTCAATTCATTACGCTACAACGTAGGGCAGCAGGCCGAGGAAACGGGCGCGCTTGATCGCCTGGGCGAGTTCGCGCTGCTTCTTCTGGGAAACGGCCGTGATGCGGGAAGGAACGATCTTGCCGCGCTCGGAAATGTAGCGCTGCAGGAGACGTACGTCCTTGTAGTCGATCTTCGGAGCGTTGGCGCCGGAGAAGGGGCACGTCTTGCGACGGCGGTGGAACGGGCGGCGTGCCTGGGAAGAGGATGCGTCAGCCATTGGTCAATTCTCCTTATGCACGGTCTTCGCGCGGACGGCGCGGACGGTCTTCGCGGGGACCACGATCTTCACGCGGGCCACGGTCCGGACGGTCGCCATCGCGGCGCGGACGGTCGTCACGGTCGCGCTTCTGCATCATCGCGGACGGGCCTTCTTCGTGGGCTTCGACGGCGATGGTCATGTAGCGAAGAACGTCTTCGTTGATGCGCATCTGGCGCTCGACTTCATGGATGGCGGCCGCCGGAGCGTCGATGTCCATGAGAGCGTAGTGAGCCTTGCGGTTCTTCTTGATGCGGTAGGTGAGGGACTTCAGACCCCAGTTCTCGATGCGTCCGACTTTGCCGCCGAACGATTCGATAACGCCCTTGTACTGCTCGACAAGTGCGTCGACCTGCTGGGCAGAAATATCCTGCCGGGCAAGGAAGATGTGTTCGTAAAGAGCCATTTAAGCTTTGCCTTTCTTGCGTTTCGTCCTTCACCCGGCAACGGCGCTAAGCCTCAACGACTGCTCCTGAAAAGGCGTGAGCCTTAAAGCAAGAAAAGCGTTGTTCGAGACGGTCGAGAGCGGAGACACGGGAGGCCGGAAAAACCTTATGGTTCCTGCTGTTCCGTCACCGGAACCAGCCCTCCGTTCAGCCACCAGCCAATTGGACCGGGTGTTGTGAACAGCGCGCTTATACGGATTTTTGCCCGGAATGCAAGGGCAGAGGCGAAAAAGCGCGCCGTTCGATCATCAGATCGGCATTGGATATTGCCGGTGAATGGCTGCGATTCCCTTCAGCACGTCCTCGGAAAGAGTGACATCCGCTGCCGCAATATCAACCTTCAGCTGCTCTATCGTGGTGGCGCCGATGATGACGGAGGCCATGAAGGGGCGCGTCAGGCAGAAGGCAATGGCGAGTTTTGCGGGGTCGATACCATGCGCGGCGGCAAGCTCCAGATAGGCCTTGACCGGTGCTTCCTGAAGCGGCTGCAGGCGGCCACCGAGATCCTTGTTGATGGTTCCGCGTGAACCGGCGGGACGAGCGCCGTTCTGGTATTTGCCGGTCAGCAGCCCTGCCGCCAGCGGCGAATAGGCGAGCAGGCCGACATCTTCATGGTGGGCAACTTCCGCCATGTCCAGATCGAAGCTGCGATAGAGCAGATTATATTCGTTCTGGATCGTGGCGACTCGCGGCAGGCCCTTGGCTTCGGCGATGTCGATATATTTCTGCGTGCCCCAGGCGCTTTCGTTGGAAAGGCCAATGGCGCGGATTTTTCCGGCCTTTACCAGTTCGCCGAGCGTTTCCAGCTTTTCGGTGATTTCGGCAAGCGTGCGCGCCGTGTCCTGACCGGAAGCGTCAAAGCTCCATGCGCCGCGGAAATGATAGGTGCCGCGATTCGGCCAGTGGATTTGGTAGAGGTCTATATAGTCGGTCTTCAGGCGCTGGAGGCTGGTATCGACAGCCTCACGGATTGCGGCTGCGTCGATATCGCGACCGCCACGAATGTAATCGCGTCCTGAGCCGGCAACCTTGGTCGCGAGCACGACCTGATCGCGCTTTCCGGTCTTTTCAAACCACGAGCCGATATAATCTTCCGTCCGGCCCTGGGTCTCCGCGGAAACGGGCGTGGTGGGGTAAAGCTCTGCCGTATCGAAGAAATTCACACCGTTTTCGACGGCGTAATCCATCTGCGCATGCGCTTCGGCTTCGGTATTCTGTGTGCCCCATGTCATGGTGCCGAGGCAGATTTCAGACACGGAAATATCCGTGCGGCCCAATAGTCTCTGTTTCATGGAAATGTCCCGGTGCTTGGCCAGATAGTTTGGAAGGTGGTGTGAAAGTAATGGGGAATTGCCGCAGTGCAAGAAAAAATATGATGAAAAGAAAGGGGAAAACAGCACGACAAAACCCCTCACACCGGGCCGGCAGGCGGCCTCAAGCCTTGACTTCGCTGGTGGGAATGTGAATGGAAGTCGACAAGAATAAAGGCAAGGCCAGACAAGAAGGACGACATCCCATGGGTATTGCATTCACATTTCCCGGTCAGGGAAGCCAGGCTGTTGGCATGGGCAAGGAGCTGGCGGATACCTATCCGGAAGCACGCGCCGTGTTTCAGGAAGTCGACGAAGCGCTCGACCAGAAGCTTTCCGACATCATGTGGAACGGCCCTGAAGAGACGCTGACGCTGACGGCCAATGCCCAGCCGGCCCTCATGGCCGTCTCCATGGCGGTCATGCGCGTTCTTGAGGCGCGTGGATTAAAACTGTCCGATACTGTTTCTTATGTCGCGGGCCACTCCCTCGGCGAATATTCGGCGCTCTGTGCCGCCGGTACTTTCTCGGTTGCCGATACCGCCCGTCTTCTGCGCATCCGCGGCAATGCCATGCAGGCCGCCGTGCCGGTGGGTGAGGGCGCGATGGCCGCAATCATCGGGCTTGAGCACGATGCCGTTTCCGGCATTTGCGATGAGGCCGGCATTCTCGGCGTGTGCCAGATCGCCAACGACAATGGCGGTGGCCAGCTGGTTATATCAGGCAGCAAGGCGGCTGTCGAAAAGGCAGCGGCAATCGCTTCCGAAAAGGGCGCCAAGCGCGCCATCATGCTGCCGGTCTCCGCTCCCTTCCACTCCGCGCTGATGGCGCCGGCGGCGGAAGCCATGCGCGAGGCGCTGGCCAAAGTCGAAAAGCACAATCCGGTCGTTCCTGTCATCGCCAATGTGCGTGCCGCCCCCGTTTCCGACGCCAACGAGATCGCCGGCCTGCTGGTCGAGCAGGTGACGGGCCAGGTGCGCTGGCGTGAGACGGTGGAATGGTTCGCCGCCAACAACGTGACCCAGCTTTACGAAATCGGTTCCGGCAAGGTGCTGACGGGCCTTGCCCGCCGTATCGACAAGACGGTGAATGGCGTTGCCGTCAACGGTGCTGCCGATATCGATCAGCTTCTCGCCACGCTTATCGGCTGAGGCGGGATTTCTCCCGCAGCCGCATTCCTCAGGGCGCAACAACGCTCAACATTTTCAGTCCGAAGCTCTAAAGAAGGAATAGGACATGTTTGATCTGACAGGCCGCAAGGCCCTCGTAACCGGCGCGACCGGCGGCATTGGCGAAGAAATCGCCCGCCTTCTGCACAAACAGGGCGCAACTGTCGGCCTGCACGGCACCCGCGTTGAAAAGCTTGAGGCGCTGGCGACGGAACTTGGCGACCGCGTCAAGATTTTCCCGGCCAACCTCGCCGACCGCGCCGAGGTCAAGGCACTCGGTGAAAAGGCTGAAGCCGAGCTGGAAGGCGTCGATATTCTCGTCAACAATGCCGGCATCACCAAGGACGGCCTCTTCGTGCGCATGAGCGACGAGGACTGGGACAACGTCATTGAAGTGAACCTGACGGCGATGTTCCGCCTGACGCGCGAACTGACGCATCCGATGATGCGCCGCCGTTTTGGCCGCATCATCAACATCACCTCCATCGTCGGCGTTACCGGCAATCCCGGCCAGGCGAACTATTGCGCCTCCAAGGCCGGCATGATCGGCTTTTCCAAGTCGCTGGCGCAGGAAATCGCCACCCGCAACGTTACCGTCAACTGCGTAGCTCCGGGCTTCATCGAAAGCGCCATGACCGGCAAGCTGAACGACAAGCAGAAAGACGCCATCATGGGTGCCATTCCCATGAAGCGCATGGGCACGGGTGCCGAAGTCGCCTCTGCCGTGCTTTATCTCGCTTCCAACGAGGCGGCCTACATGACCGGCCAGACCCTGCACGTCAACGGCGGCATGGCGATGATCTGACGGCACGCAAGTCCGTCATGAAAAGGATTGCGGCGCTGTTTAAGCACCTTCTTGGGTAGCTGGCGCCGCAAGGCCCCGCTGACCGGTTTTCGGCGAAATTGCCTGTCATACGCTGTGCTTAGCGCGTTTTCAGGCTTTTCGACCGATTGAAACCATGTTAAGCGGGCCAAGACTGTGAACAGTCGTCCCGGAGAGACAGGAAGCCGTTGCGATTTTGCGTGACGATGTCTAGCTTGGACCGGGTTGAACGGGTTTGCCCGCAGTGCCGGATTTGAACGGCGCATGAGGGCTTCTAACAGGGCAGGGTGCCGCGAGGCATTCCCTTCAAAATAAAGGTCGAGGAAACCGACATGAGCGATATCGCAGAACGCGTAAAGAAAATTGTAATTGATCATCTTGGCGTTGACGCCGACAAGGTTGTTGAAGGCGCCAGCTTCATTGACGATCTGGGCGCTGATTCGCTCGATACCGTTGAACTGGTCATGGCTTTCGAAGAAGAATTTGGCGTTGAAATTCCCGACGACGCTGCGGATTCGATCCTGACCGTCGGCGACGCTGTCAAGTTCATCGAAAAGGCCCAGGCCTGATCGACCCGCATGGGGAGGTGCAATATCCTCCCGTCTTGGCCCGGCTTGTCCGGGCCAATGTTTTATCGGCCGGTGGCACGTGCTCCGACAGGTGCTCGTTTCCGGCGATGCATGAGGTTACGGCCCGGAACGGTAGCCGCGAGTCTCATGCCGTGATTTTGAAATGCTGCGCCATTGCGTGAACACCCCGTGGTGCCCGATGTCGCAGAAGACCGATGATTTGGATAAGGGCGGAGCATTGGCGATGAGGCGTGTCGTTATCACCGGTACCGGCATGGTATCTCCTCTTGGATGTGGAACGGAAGTGACCTGGGAGCGGCTGTTGGCCGGCCAGAACGGCGCCCGTCTCGTGACTGAATTCGAAGTTGAAGACCTTCCTGCAAAGATCGCCTGCCGCATTCCCGTGGGCGATGGTTCCAATGGCACCTTCAATGCCGATGACTGGATGGAGCCGAAGGAACAGCGCAAGATCGATCCCTTCATCCTGTATGGCATGGCTGCCGCCGACATGGCGCTTGCTGATGCAGACTGGCATCCTGAGACCGATGAAGACCAGATCGCGACCGGCGTTCTGATCGGCTCCGGCATCGGTGGTCTGGAAGGCATCGTCGAGGCCGGCTATACGCTGCGCGACAAGGGCCCGCGTCGCATTTCCCCGTTTTTCATTCCCGGCCGCCTGATCAATCTCGTATCCGGCCAGGTTTCCATCCGCCACAAACTGCGCGGACCGAACCATGCCGTGGTGACGGCCTGCTCGACCGGGGCGCACGCTATCGGCGACGCCGCCCGGTTGATCGCCCTCGGCGATGCCGATGTCATGGTCGCCGGTGGCGCCGAATCGCCGGTCTGCCGCATCGCGCTTGCCGGTTTTGCGGCCTGCAAGGCCCTTTCCACCCAGCACAATGACAATCCGGAAAAAGCCTCGCGCCCTTATGATCGCGACCGCGATGGTTTCGTCATGGGCGAGGGTGCTGGCATCGTCGTTCTGGAAGAGCTGGAGCACGCCAAGGCGCGCGGCGCGAAGATCTATGCGGAAGTGGTCGGTTACGGCCTTTCTGGTGATGCCTATCACATCACGGCGCCGTCCGAAGATGGCGAAGGCGCCTACCGCTGCATGTCGATGGCGCTGAAGCGGGCGGGTCTGACGCCTGACGATATCGACTATATCAATGCCCACGGCACATCCACCATGGCCGATACCATTGAGCTTGGAGCTGTCGAGCGTCTTGTCGGCGAATCGGCCTCGAAGATTTCCATGTCTTCCACCAAGTCGGCCACCGGCCATCTGCTCGGTGCGGCGGGCGCCATAGAGGCGATCTTCGCTACGCTTGCAATCCGCGACAACATCGTTCCGCCGACGCTGAATCTCGACAATCCCGATGTCGAGACCAAGATCGATCTTGTGCCGCACAAGGCGCGCAAGCGGCAGGTCAATGTGGCGCTTTCGAATTCCTTCGGCTTCGGTGGCACAAACGCCTCCCTCGTGCTGCGCCGTTACGAAGCGTAAGTCGCGGCGGCTGTGGCCGTCGCGATGGCGTCCGCGCCGCATACCGTCCCCGGCGGTGCGGCGCTCTCCTGCCGGACGCTTTAAAAGAATGTTCTTTCCTTAGAAGAACGTGGTTCGGCTTGCGAAAGCCATTCCGGTTTTCGCGCCGATATTGTAGTCATTGATTGGGAGAGTTTGCCGGTCTGCTCGATTTCGGACCACAGGTATCTTTCCCCCATCGGCTTTGTCCGAGGTGATATTCGTGAGGTAGAACAAGAAGGCTTCACGGTGTCTTTATGTGGTGCAGGAAGCCATTCCGAACCTGTTTTTGCCGCATTACCTGCGCAAAAAGCGCTGACAACGCCGAACTGAAAAGGACCGACGGTGAGCGACACGAACCAGAACAGCCAGGGACCATACGGACAAAACGGCGCGGGCGAAGGCAATCGCGGTCCGATCATTCCGAAATCCCCGACGGAAGCCTTGCGGCCGGAAAAGGTGCCGGCGCCGCCGAAGCGCTCCCGCAAGGCCCATGGCCAGCTTGTCATCTTCCTGAACTTCCTGATGACGCTTGCCGTTGCCGTTTGCGTCCTGGCGATCGCCGCCTTTTATTACATGATCAATGCGTTTCAGGAGCCGGGGCCGCTTGAAACGAATACACATTTCACCGTGCGTAATGGTGCCGGTCTCATTGAGATCGCCAATAATCTCGAGCGCAATGACATCATTTCCAACGCACGCGTTTTCCGTCTGATGGCCGGAAGCTATCTGCAAAAGGACCAGACGTTGAAGACCGGCGAATATGAGATCAAGGCCGGCGCATCGATGAAGGACATCCTGATGCTGCTGGAATCGGGCAAGTCGATCCTTTATTCCGTGTCGCTGCCTGAAGGGTTGACGGTCAAGCAGATGTTCGCCCGCCTTGCTGCCGACGAGGTTCTGGATGGTGAACTTCCCGCCACCTTGCCACCGGAGGGTAGTCTGCGTCCGGATACTTACCGCTTCACCCGTGGCACCAAGCGCGAAGAAATCATCAATCAGATGAGCGCGGCGCAGGACAAGCTGATCGACATGATCTGGGAACGGCGTGATCCCGACCTGCCGATCAAGACCGTCGAGGAGTTCGTGACGCTGGCCTCGATCGTCGAAAAGGAAACCGGCAAGGATGACGAGCGCGCCCATGTTGCCTCGGTCTTCTACAACCGCCTGAAAAAGGGCATGCGTCTGCAATCCGACCCGACGATCATCTATGGTCTGTTCGGCGGCGACGGCAAACCTTCGGATAGGCCGATTTATCAATCGGATCTCCAGAAACAGACGCCGTTCAACACTTACGTGATCAAAGGCTTGCCACCATCGCCCATCGCCAATCCCGGCCGGGCCGCACTGGAGGCGGTTGCCAACCCATGGCGCACGGATGATCTTTATTTCGTGGCCGATGGTACGGGCGGTCATGTGTTCGCAAAGACGCTGGACGAGCACAATGCCAATGTGCGCCGCTGGCGCAAAATCGAGGCAGAAAAGGCGGCTGCCGGAGCGAATCCCGAAGTTGTCGTGGATGGTCAGCCCGGTGGTGCAGAGGCGGAAAAACCGGCCAATAACTAACTGATAAATCACGGCCGGGCCTTGTGACCACAAGGCCCGGTTTCGTGCGGCGTGACGGGGGGATTCCATATATGACGTTGCAATCGATGACCGGCTTCGCGCGCAGCGAAGGCACCTCCGGCCGCTACCGCTGGGCGTGGGAATTACGCTCGGTAAACGGCAAGGGGCTGGATCTGCGCCTGCGTCTGCCTGCCGGTCTGGAAGCTTTGGAAACCGGGCTGAGGGAAATCGCGGGGGCGCATCTTTCCCGCGGCAATATCCAGGCGGGACTGGCGCTCTCAGTTGCCGAGAACCGGCTCGAGGCTGTCATCAATCGCGATGCTCTCGCCGCGGTTCTGGCGCTCAAGAAGGAACTGGGCGATGTCGTCGACGACAAGCCATTGAGCTTCGATACGCTGCTTACGTTGCGCGGTCTGGTCGATTTTCGCGAGGCGGAAGACGATGCGGAGGCGCTGGCTGCGCGCAACGGCGATGTGCTGGCTGGCTTCGCTGTTGCAGTCGAAAAGCTGAAGGACATGCGCGAGCGGGAAGGGGCATCTCTGTTCGCCATCCTTTCCGGTCATATCGACCGGATCGAGCAGCTTGTGAACATCATTGAAAGCGATCCCTCCCGTCACCCGGAGCAGATCGCGGCGAGGCTTGCTCAGCAGATTGCGCTGATTGGCGATGGCATGCACGGGCTTGATCGTGACCGCCTTCATGCCGAGGCGGCGCTGATCGCCACCAAGGCGGATCTGCGCGAAGAGATCGATCGGCTGCATGCCCATGTGCAGGCCTCTCGGGAGCTTTTGGCCAATGGCGGTCCGGCTGGCCGCAAGCTCGATTTTCTTGCACAGGAATTTAACCGTGAGTCGAATACAATCTGTTCCAAATCGAACGCCAGTGCGGTAACCGCAGCAGGTATAGAGCTGAAAGTGGTTATCGACCAGTTCCGCGAGCAGGTCCAAAATCTGGAGTAGACCCATGGCCCCGGTGAATATTTCTCCCGTCACGATCGCCCGCAGGGGGCTGATGCTGGTGATTTCTTCGCCTTCCGGCGCGGGCAAATCCACGATCGCGCGCAACCTGCTTGAGAAAGACAAGAATATCAGCCTTTCCGTCAGCGTCACCACACGCGCTCGCCGGCAGAGCGAGATCGAGGGCATTCACTACCACTTCATCTCCAAGCGCGATTTCGAGCGCATGCGTGATAATGAGGAATTGCTGGAATGGGCCGAGGTTCACGGCAATTTCTACGGCACGCCGCGCGAGCCGGTGGAAGATGCCATGGCCGCCGGCCGCGACATGCTGTTCGACATCGACTGGCAGGGTGCCGAGCAGTTGCAGGACAAGATGAAGGCAGACGTGGTCTCGATCTTCATCCTGCCGCCGACCATGACCGAACTGCAATCGCGCCTGCACCGCCGCGCCGAAGACACCGAAGAGGTGATCAAGACGCGGCTCCTCAATTCCCGCGCCGAAATCGAGCACTGGCGCGACTATGACTACGTCATCCTCAATGACGACCTGCAGGCGGCTTTCGAGGCCGTCGAAGCAATCGTCAAAGCCGAACGCGTCCGCCGAGACCGCCGCCATGGCATGTTCGATTTCGTGCGGGCTTTGCTGGAGGAAGAGCCGAAGCTCTGATTTATGCGATGAGTCCGCGCGCCAGCCATCGCCGTGACAATCGCTCGTCCGCCGCGTCTTCCGCCCAGCCATGACCTGTATTGATCGTTTCGAGCACGGCATCAGCGCCGGCTGAGACCAGTTGCTCGGCCAAATGCGGAGCGTCGGAGGGGTGACGCCGGTCGTCGTTGACGCCTGCAAGCAGAAGTACGGGGTACCCCGCGAGGTTCGGAAGAGGCTGGTCTTTTCTCGGAGACAACGGACGAAGCAGGATGGCGCCTTTCGACAGATGATGCGCCCGGCACATGGTTTCAGCCGCGATGATCGCGCCGTTCGAGTATCCGACGAGAAGGGGTTCTTGCGCCGTCTGCTGACATACAAAGGCAACAAAGCCGCACAGTCTGGTTGCCTGATGTTTCAGATCGTCGATATCGAGTTCTCTGTCGGGTTTTCTGCGAAAAAATGCGAAACCATTCTCCCAGGGAACCGCGCCCCTCGGCGCATATAACGCCCCCTTGGGAAAGACGGCGCGGCCAAAAGAAATGAGGTCGTCTTCCGTTCGTCCCGATCCATGCAGCAAGATGACAGCGCAATCCGGCGTTTCAGCGGGAATATCAAGCTTATAGTGAAAACCGGCATTCTCCACGCACTTGCTCCTCCATTCGCAGGTGTCCAGGAACCGTTGCTTCCGTTCGGAACGGCGAACATCTGCCAGATGTTACAGGCAATTCGCCAGTGTCACGAATTCCTCCACTGAGAGCGTTTCCGCCCGGCGCGTGGGATCGATACCAGCCTTTTCCAGCAGCGCCTCGCCGCCAAGGCTTTTCACGCTCTGGCGCAACATCTTGCGGCGCTGACCGAAGGCGGCTTCGGTCACTTTTTCGAGCTTGGCGACATCGCAGGGCAGCGGCTTGTCCTTCGGCAGCAGATGCACGACGGTGGAGGTTACCTTCGGTGGCGGGCTGAAGGCCTGTGGCGGGACATCAAAGGCCATTTCGGCAACCGTACGCCAGCCGGCGAGAACGCCAAGGCGGCCATAATGGTTGTCGCCTTCTTCCGCCACGATGCGCTGCCCGACTTCCTTCTGGAACATCAGCGTCATGGAGAGCCAGAAGGGCGGCCATTGCTTCGGCAGAAGCCAATTGACCAGCAATTGCGTGCCGACATTGTAAGGCAGGTTGGCGATGATGCGCACCGGCTCGCCGACGGGGACCAGAGCCTCGAAATCGGTCTGCAGGGCGTCTCCCTCTATGACCTCAAGCCGTCCGGGATAATGCGCCTCGATTTCCGCCAGTGCCGGCAGGCAGCGACTGTCCCGTTCGACGGCAATGACCTTTTTCGCCCCGAGCGAAAGTATAGCGCGGGTGAGGCCGCCGGGACCGGGCCCGACCTCAATGACAGTCACACCTTCGAGCGGTCCCGCCGTTCTGGCGATCTTCTGGGTAAGGTTGAGGTCGAACAGGAAGTTCTGTCCGAGCGATTTCTTCGCGTCGAGCCCGTGGCGCTGGATGACGTCCCGTAGCGGTGGTAGTCCGTCGATGGCCGCCATTATGCGCCGGCCCGGCTGCGAAGGGAAATGTCCGCCGCCATCTTGAGTGCCGCCACGAGGCTCGCCTCATTGGCGATGCCCTGGCCGGCAATACCAAAGGCAGTGCCATGGTCTGGCGAGGTGCGGATGAAGGGCAGCCCGAGTGTGACGTTGACCGAATCGTCGAAGCCCAGCGCCTTGGCGGGAATGAGCGCCTGATCGTGATACATGCACACTGCCACGTCATAACGCTTGCGGGCGGCATCGTGGAACATGGTGTCGGCGGGCAGGGGACCGAACGCATCGATCCCGTCCTTGCGCAGCCGCATGGTCGCGGGGTGAACGATATCGCGATCCTCCGTGCCGAGTGCGCCGTCTTCACCCGCGTGCGGGTTCAGCCCGGCAACCGCCAGACGCGGAGCCTCAATGCCGAATTTCCGTCGCAGATCGGCATCGATGATCCGGCAGGTCGTGACGATCAATTCTTCCGTCAGGGCGGCCGGCACATCTTTCACGGGAATATGGATCGTCACCGGCACGACACGGACCTTGGGGCCGGCGATCATCATGACAGGCGTGACTTGTTCACCGGTCTGGCGGAAGGCGAGATCAGCCAGAAACTCCGTATGACCGGGGAAACCGAAGCCAGCCTCGTAAAGCACCGATTTCGCGATGGGATTGGTGACAACGGCCGCAGCCTTGCCCTCGACCGTCAGCGAAACGGCGGTTTCGATGGCCTTGATTGTGGCATGGGCAGCGCCGACATGCGGTTGCCCCGCCTGCACGTCGAAGCCGACGGAAAGAGGTAAGATCGGAAACGCGTTTTCGAAAAGGCCAACGGCACTGTCCGCATCGCAGGTCTCGATATTGAGCGGCACGCCGATCAGCGCCGCGCGGCTTGCCACCACATCGGGGTCGCCGATGAAGATGAAGGGGGACACACCGTTTTCCCGGCGCTTCGCCCAGGCGGTAATGGCGATATCGGGGCCGATACCGGCTGGATCTCCCTGTGTCAGGGCAAGCGGCAGGGATGCATATGTCACGGAAAGACCCGGCTCTTGTATCAATATCAGGTGTTGACGATCTGCGCCTTCTTGCGCAGCTCATCCATGTACTTCTTTTCGTTCGGGTTTTCGCCTTCCTTGGCCTTCATCAGGTCTTCGGACTTGAACACCATTTCCGCCGCATAGTCGTCGGAAACCTGGCGCTGCTTGCAGATGGCCAGATATTCGACGCCCTTTTCGGTCACGCGTGTGCCGGTGGTGCCGCCTTCCTTGGTCTTTTCTACCAGAGCCTTCCAGTCTTCCGGCAGCTCAGGCGCCAGAATGCGGCCGAGGTCCTTGATTGCCACATCACGCATGGTCGCGGCAAAGCTCATCGCCTGGTCGCAGCCGGGATAACGTTTGCGCGAGGCTTCAGCCTCCGCCTTGCGCTTGCCAGTGATGGCGTTGCGCTTTGCTTCCGGGATAACGAAGATAACCTGCTGCAGGAAATATTCCGTGGTGACCGGTTTGTCGCCTCGCTCCTTCAGGCGGGTGACCAGATCCTGCGTTGACATCTTGCCGCGCGCGCCATAACGGGCGTTCACAAGGCGCGGCCAACTCATCTGAACGGCGATGAAGGCCTTGAAGTGGTCCGCGCCAACACCCGCCTGCGCCAGCACCTTCGTCAACTGCTCCGGCTTCATCTTGTTGTTGCCAGCAAATCGCGCGAAGGCAGCATCGACATCCTCCGTACTGACCGACATTTTGACGCGGGCGATTTCTTCGCGCTTCAGCGCTTCATCGACGAGTTGCTCACGCGCCTTTTCATTGAGGTTGCCGGACTGGCGCTGCAGCTTCAGGAAGGCGACGCGCTTGGAAATGTCGTCATTGGTGATCGGGGTCTTGTTGACGACGATCTTCACGGTGTTATCGGCAAAGGCCTGACCGGCATAAGGCACGATGGCCATGGGAACGGCGAATATCGCAAAGGCAAAAGCAGCGCCACGCAAAGCCGACTTTCCGAAATTCATCATATCCTTCTCCCTTTCGTCAGGCAGGGTCCTGTTGCCCTGTCCCGCCAATCTGTTCGTCTGGTAACAGGGATTTTGCCTTCCCCCGCCTTTCAGACCTGCACATGTGCATCCGCACCGCGAATTTGCCACGTATATATCATCGTGATCCGCAAAACGGCAATGTGTCGGTTTGTTGAAAGAAACCCGATACTGTCATGCCGGGTCGACACTGGCGCGGTGTTGCGGCAAAACCGTGACTACTACTGGTCTGATAGCAAAAAGGCAGGCCACAATGCTGTGCGGCCCGCCTTTAAACTCAGTAATTGTTCGGCTTCCAGCCAATATCCATGTCGTTCCAGTCTTCGTTCGCGGAGCCGACGCTGATATCGCCAAGGGTACGGAAGGCAAGACGGGCGTTGATGGACCAGTCATTGGCGGCCTGGCGGCTGGAGTTGACATTGCCTTCGTCGGAATAGCTGACCGTCAAGATCGTGCATTCGTCCTGATAGGCGATGCCAATCCGGCGTTCGGCGGCAAACTTGCCGTTCAGATCGTAGTTGATCGAGCCGAACAGCGACCAGTTATCGTCCATGCGCAGTGAACCGGATGCCTGGATGATATCGCGGTCTTCGTTATAGCCGTATTTCGGCTGCGCCTTGACCTGCGTATAGCTGAGCCTGCCGTTGATGCGGCGATCCGAATAGCTGATGCCCGTTTCAGACCGGTTGATTTCGAAATTGTCCTTGTCGAGACGCAGGCTCGAGGACAGCGAAAGACCGATAGGTGCATCGAATGCAGCCATGGCGACATAATCCGAACGATCGGATTCGAGGCCGGAATCGGCGCCGACATTCAGAAGATCATAGGAGGCGAAGGAATTATCGCCAGCGAGATGGAAGGACTGGCCAGCAATGGCGCGAACACCGTAACCATTGTCGAAAGTACCGTTGTAACGGAAGCCGAGATTGGCTCGTGTGCCGCCTTCGATCCGGTCGAAGCCCGAAAATTTGTCGCGCTCAAACAGGTTTGTGGCGTCGAACACAAAGGCTTGTGAGTCCTCGTTCGGGAAACGACCAGAATATTGCTCGTTCGGCCGCACGAAAATCTGCGCGATGGGCTCGATCACGTGGCTGCTGTTGAGAGCCGTGAACAGCCAGGGATAACGCACCTCAAGGCCACCGGTGACCATGCCGCGCAAGGCAGCATCGTCATGGATCATGCCTTCATAGGCATAGGATGTGCCGCCGGAGGTGAAGCTTGCCGCAGTCATGTCGGTCCACAACGCGTCGCCGCGCGCCGCAAGGATCGGCGTGATCTGAAGACCGCTATCCATCGTGATGGTGCGCTTCCATTCCGCTTCCGTGGTCCAGCGCGTGTAAGAGCCTTCCAGACCGTTGAAGCGCGGGAAGCCGCCCATCGCGTAGGAATCCTGCGTCGAACGGCTGATGCTCGTGAAGTTCGTGGTCAGCGAGAGCTCGCCGCCATAGATCGGATCCGGCAGGAAGTAACGATAGTCAACGACCGGATGAACGATCGCCTGCTTACGTTCCTTGAGCTCGGAATTATCCGTGTCCTGAACGTTGAAGTAATAACCGCGGGCGTCGAAGCTGTTACGTTCGCCAGTGCCTGTCAGATAAATCTGATTGGTCTGGACGTCGTTCTTGTAGCCTTTCAGGCTGTAGGTACGCGAAAAATTGTTATCCGACTGCACCATGGCGTCCCAGCCGAAGGCCCAGCGCGGGTTGATGCTGAAATCGCCCTTGCTGGCAACCATGCCGCGCTGATCGTTCAGCGCGTCACTCGTTCCGGCAATGAACGTATCCGAGGACTGCTGGCTGATGCCGGCGATCGTCAGCGTGTGCATGCCGGTTTCGAAACGCTGGCGCAACTCAGCCTGAAGAAGCAGGCCCTGTTTTGTGTAGTAGGTCGGTGTGACCGTGAGGTCGGACGTATCGGAAAGAACCTGGAAATAGGGGACACCGATACCGAAGCCGAGCTTGTTGGTCATGCTCATCTGCGGGAACAGGAAGCCCGACTTCCGCTTCACCGTATTGTCCGGCACCGTCAGGAACGGGATATAGGCGATCGAATGGCCGAAAAGCTGCAGACGTGCTTTTTCCAGCCGCACCGTATGGGTCTTGCCGTCCTGAATGACGCGCTCGGCCTTTACCTGCCACAGCGGCGCCTTTTCCGGGCGCTCGGCGCAGGGCAGACACGCGGTGTAGACACCGTTGTTGAGGACCATCAGGTCGCCTTCAAGGCGCTCGGCGCTTTCCCCGGCAATACGGGTATTGTCCGTGGTCTCGACGCGCAATGCGTTGACGAAGCCCTGACCGAAGTCGTCGGTCACGTCCATCTCGTCGGCATAGATCTTGTTGCCGCCCGGCTCGATCAGCTCGATGTTGCCATGGGCGACCACGCGACCGGTCTGCTGGTTATATTCCACTTGCTGGGCCACCATACGGTAGCCCGAATATTTCATGCGAACCACGCCCTTCGCGATGACGCGCTGGGAATCGCGGTTATAGGTCAGTTCATTTGCTGTAAGCAGGAGTTTCGAATCGTCTTGGCTTGCCGACGCAAGCAAACCATCCTGGCCGAAAGCGACCGGGCTGGATGCCAAATACGCGCACACAGCGGCACCTGTCAGAAGGGCCGTCCAAAGCCGCCTGATATTCCCGCGGTCAATTACCGCCACTTAGCCGTCCTCCTGATGAAGCAGAATGGTTGCCCCCAAAGCCAACGCCACGATGACTGGAACCCAGACCGCGACGGTGGGAGGGACAACACCACCACTCCCGAATGCCCTTACGAGCACGGTTACTACATAAAGCACGAAGCCGGAAACGATTCCACCCAGAATCACGGAGCGCGACTGGGCGAAGCGGCTGAACTTTAATGAAACGGTCGCGGCGATCAAGGTCATCGCAACCAGAAGCAGGGGCGTCGATAGCAGGAAATGATACTGCGTCTCAAGCGCCTTTGAAGATAGTCCAAAGGACTTTGCAACTTCGATCTTGTGAGAAAGGTCAAAGAAAGCAACGGTTTCCGTCTGTGTCATGCGCTCTTGGACGAATTCCCGTCTCAGATTGGTACTGATCTGCATGCTCTCTTGCCGAACTGGCACATGTCCGGCCCGCGTTTCAGAAACGCCGTTAAGAAGCCAGTAACCATCTTCCAATTTAGCCGACTTCGCATCCTTCCGTGAGACGATGTTTCCGTCCTTGTCGAGGTCGATGAGAACCACGTCGAGAAGCATCGTTCCGTTGTCTTCGAAGCTCTTGGCGCCGATGATCGTATCCTGGCCGCCGCTCGACTGGCGCATCCACGGAATGATCTGCTGCTGGCGTCCGCCGCCCGCTTCGTTGCGCAGACCGGCCTCCATGGCGAGCGACTTGTTCTGGCCCCACGCTGCGATGGGGTTCAGGACAGTGACCGACAGGATGCCGATGAGGACCGCGCCGAGCACGAAGGGGAGAATGAACTGCCAGGCGGAAATGCCGGCGGCGCGCGTCACGACCAGTTCGTAGCGCCGGTTGAGCGAGATCAGCGTCGTCATGCCGACGAACAGCGCAATGAATGGTATGGTCTGCTGCAGGATCAACGGCAGGCGAAGCGCTGTCAGGCCAAGCGCGGCCGGAACGGAATAGCCGGGCAGGCCGGACATGCGCCGCGCCGTTTCGCTGAAGTCGGCAAGGTAAATGATCGAGGATACGCCGATCACGAACCAGATGGCCGTGATGAGATATCGTTTCAGAAAGTACCGAGCGAGCGTGTTGAAGATCATGCGTTGCCGCTCCCCGAATTGCGCGCCAGCCGGCTGGAGAAGAGACGGCGCAACCGGCCCGCCGCATCGGTTACCATCCTCGGCATTTTCGGTTTACGGCCGGTGATCAGCACGAAGGCGGCCGCAGCACCGCTGAGGCCCGGAACGGCATAGACCAGAGGAATGAAGGCTGCGCTCTGCTTCACCTGGTTCGTGACGTAAAAACCGAGCCAGCGAAGCACGAAAGCCGTCACGAGCGCCGCGACCATCGGATGCATGCGCGCCTCGCGGTGCGAACGGGCGTCGGCGGCGATGACCAGCGATATCAGCGCAAAAGAGAAGGCGAACATCCAGTCCGACAGTCGCTTGTGCAATTCGCTGCGGAACGTCTCCGGCGAGCGCTTGTGAGCTCGCATTGTTTTCATCGGGCGAGAGAAGGAAACCGAGGCTGGCGTCGCCCGGAGAGAGCGAAGGCTCCGAATCCTGCTTTTCCGACATGGTCGAAAGGTCGAAGGCATAGGACAGGAACTTGACGATCGAGACCTTGCCGTCAGGCGTCTTCTGCTGCACCTCGCCGTCGCGCATGGTGAGCGACGTACCGCTTTCGTCGATCATGCCTTCCTTGGCATAATAAATGAGATCGAAATTCGGATCGCGGCGGTCGGCAACGAACAGTCCCTTGAGAATACGGCCCTGCCGTTGGGCAATCTGCACGTAAAGGCCGTCCTGGATGGTACGGAACGTCTTCTCCTCGATCACGGAGGAGAGAAGGTCGGCATAGGCCGCAGCCACCATCTGCCGGGCCGAACTGCGGGCAGGCGGCTCGACGAAATTGGTGATGGTGAAGGAAAGCGCGCTCAGGACGGCGGCCAGAATGAGAACCGGGCGATACATGATCGAACGCGGAGATCCGGCCGCATCGATGATCGCGAGCTCGGAATCATTGTTCATCGTCGTGAAAATCTGGGTGATGCCGATGACGAGCGCGAAAGGCAGCACGACGGGAATGAGCGTCGGCAGGATCATCGTCGCGAGCGCCATGAAGGAACCCATCGACTGGCCCGTATCGGTCACGAGATTGATTCTCTGGAGAACCTGGATGGTCCAGATGATGGCCAGCACCGGCAACAGCGCGACCAGAAACATCTGCGTTGTCCGCCGCAGGATATAGTTCTCGAGAAGCTTCATACGGCCCTGTTCGACATTGTTTTTCCCTGCGATCGCTCGCCGAGTTTCCGCCTATCTAATCGCATCGTTTGCAATTGGCTATTCCGGCAGGCTCACAAATATGTTTTGCGCGACAATTTTTCCGCCGCCTGTGTCTTTTTGTGGAACAAGCTGTCGGTTTCATGACGTGAGTTCGCATTCACTAAAAATGCATTTCCTTTAACGGCTGTGGGGCTTTAAAGAATGCGGGGTTGCGCCCGGGGCCG
This sequence comes from Agrobacterium sp. SORGH_AS_0440, assembly GCF_031453135.1. Lineage (NCBI taxonomy): Bacteria > Pseudomonadati > Pseudomonadota > Alphaproteobacteria > Hyphomicrobiales > Rhizobiaceae > Agrobacterium > Agrobacterium sp. SORGH_AS_0440. The sequence continues at coordinate 1,055,544 of NZ_JAVIYR010000002.1, forward strand.
AAAAGGCCATGATCATGCGCATCGTGCAAGTCGTAGAAGAAGAGCAGGAAAACATGTCCGCCAAATTTGATATATCTTTCGCCAATTCCGCCTCGCTGGAAAATGCCCTGGCCGTGATGCTGCAGGCCTCGGGTGATGCGAAGGCCGTCGCCGGTGCTTCCGAAGCCGATCCGGGTGGTGTGATCGAAAGGGCGGCGAAGATCGCGGGGTTTTCCGCAAAATCCATGACGACGCTCGATGTTATCGCGCCGCAGGGTTCCGCTGCCGACCGGCTGCTCGTCATCGGAATCGGAAAGCCGTCGAAGCTGGTCGCCCATGACTGGCTGCGTGCCGGCGGTACGGCGGCTGCCCATTTCAAGAAGGCGGACAAGGTCGTTGTCTATCTCGATGCGCCGGGCGTAGAGGTTGGCGCTCAGGCGGCGGCGGATTTCGCGCTTGGTCTTCTGCTGCGCGCCTACAGCTTCGATGCTTACAAGACCAAGAAAAAGTCCGAGGACGAAAAGACGCCGAAGAAGGTGGAGATCATCATCGTCACGGCCGCCCATCAGGAAGCGGAAAAGGCTTTTGCCGTCTCCGAGGCGGTTGCGGGCGGCGTTATACTGGCGCGCGATCTCGTCAACCTCCCTCCGAACGTTCTCGGCCCGGTCGAATTCGCCGAAAAGGCGGAAGAGTTGCGCAAGCTCGGCGTCGAGGTGGAGGTCCTTGGCGAAAAGGAACTGAAGAAGCTTGGCATGAATGCCCTTCTCGGCGTGGCGCAGGGTTCGGCCCGTCCGCCGCGGCTTGCGGTCATGCAATGGAACGGCGGCTCCAAAAAGGATGAACCCGTTGCCTTTGTCGGCAAGGGGGTCGTTTTCGATACCGGCGGCATTTCGCTGAAGCCCGGCCTCAACATGGAAGACATGAAGGGTGACATGGGTGGTGCTGCAGCCGTAACCGGCTTGATGCATGCGCTTGCGGCCCGCAAGGCCAAGGCAAACGTTATCGGTGTCATCGGCCTTGTCGAGAACATGCCTGATGGCAACGCCCAGCGCCCCGGCGACATCGTGACTTCCATGTCCGGCCAGACCATCGAGATCATCAATACCGACGCCGAAGGACGGCTGGTTCTGGCCGATGCGCTCTGGTACACCAAGGAGCGTTTCAATCCGAAATTCATGATCAATCTCGCAACACTGACGGGCGCGATCACCGTGGCGCTCGGCAATCTGCAGGCCGGATTGTTCTCCAACGACGATGAACTGGCAACGCGGCTTTCGCAGGCCGGCGAGGTGACGGCTGAAAAACTGTGGCGCATGCCGCTCCACAAGGATTACGACAAGATCATCGATTCCAAATTTGCCGACATGAAGAACAGCTCGGGCCGCCTGGCGGGCTCCGTCACCGCTGCGCAGTTCCTCAAGCGCTTCGTGGGTGAAACACCGTGGGCGCATCTCGATATCGCCGGGACAGCCATGGGCTCGCCGCTGACCGAGATCAACCAGTCCTGGGGATCGGGTTACGGCGTGCGTCTTCTGAACGAACTCGTTCGCGCCCATTACGAAGATTGAGACGAGCGGAGCGGCACGCCAGCGCATGACTGAAATTCTGTTCTATCACCTGACGGAATCGAAGCTGGAGGACGCGCTGCCGCCCTTGCTCGAGAAATCGCTGGAACGCGGCTGGAAGGTCGCGGTCCAGACAGTGGGCGAGGAGCGCCGGGACTTCCTCGACACGCATCTCTGGACGTTCCGCGACGACAGCTTCCTTCCGCACGCCACCGACACTTCGCCAGTACCGCAAAACCAGCCGATTCTCCTGACGGCATCGGACGGGAACGCCAACGCCGCGAGTGTTCGTTTTCTCGTCGATGGCGCCGAGCCCCCGGCAGTGGAGGCTTATGAACGCATCGTCTTCATGTTCGACGGATACGATGCCTACCAAACCGAAATGGCGCGAAACCACTGGAAAAGGCTGAAAACGGAGGGGCATTCGCTGACCTACTGGCAGCAATCGCCGGAAGGGCGCTGGCAGAAAAAGGCATGACCCGTCCCCCGTCTGACTACCTTTGCAACGGGAAAATGGCCGGTAAGAAATCGCATGTGGTGTCGCCCGTGGCGGTTGTTTTATGAACGCATGCAACATGTACGCTTTCAGACGCGTTATCAGCAGACAGAGGGGATATGCGATGGGACAGATGATGCCACGACCGGATCTGGAGCTGGAACGACTGGTAGCAGTGCGGTCCGTTGTGGCTTTCAAGAATGCGGAAACCGCTGAATTGAAGGCGATCTCGCAACTGGCGCAGGGCGTATTCGGGGTGGCACGCGCGGCCGTGCATATTCTGGATGAGGACTGGCTCCACATTGCCGAGCAGGCAGGGCTGCAGTTCCAGGAATGCCCCCGTGACATTGCGATCTGCGACCGTGTGGTCGTCACGCAGAATATTCTGACTGTTACGGATCTGAGCGCTCATCCTGAATTCGGCTCTTTGCCTTATGTAAAGGGCGCGCCCGACCTGCGGTCCTACGCAGGCGCCCCGATCGAACTCGAACCGGGTCTGGTGGTCGGGACTTTTTGTCTGCTCGACCCGCACGTTCGGGAGTACACCGCTGCGGAGGTCGATAATCTCCAGTATTTTGCGACACTCGCGGGCGCGCTTTTGAGATTGCAGAAAGCGAACTTCACCATGAGCCTTGCCGCCCGGGAACTGCGCGATGCGGCCATGACTGATCCGCTTACGGGCTTTTATAATCGCAAGGCTCTGGACGCGATCGTTGATCTGGAACTTGGCGCCGCGCTTTGCGAGAAGGACACTTTCGGTGTTCTCTATCTCGATCTCGACGGCTTCAAGACCATCAATGACACGCTTGGCCATGCGGCAGGAGACAGGGTGCTGGTCGAGGCATCCACCCGAATCCGCGATGCTGTAAGAGAAGATGACGTGGTGGTGCGCATGGGGGGCGACGAATTCGCAATATTCGTGCCGCGTCCGGATTCATCCATGCTCATCAGTGGCCTTGCGGAAAAACTGCTCCACGCGTTTCGGCAACCGTTTCATGTAGAGGGTGAGAGCGTGCTTGCGCGCCTCAGCATCGGCGGCGCCATCGCGCCGCAGGCGGGCGCGGATCGCGCGACGCTGCTGCGGAGCGTCGATGAAGCCCTGTATCAGGCCAAAAAATCGGGGCGCGACCGGTTTGTCAGCCGCGCCCTCTGAAAGATTGCCTTGAGAAGCGTTTCGCTGCTCAGTCGTAGAAAGAATCCACGAATTTGTGGCGGCCGAGCAGGAAAGCATCGGCCACATGGGTCAGCGGCGCAAGATCGACGTCCGAGCGGCCTGACTTGATGATCTCGGCGAAGCGCTCGTAAAGGGCCGGATATTCCCGTTCCGGCTGGGATAGTTTTTCCTCACCATTGATCGAAAGCTTCGCCCCGCCTTCCGAAAGCACCATCCGCCCCGCGGCGGTCTCGGCCACGATGTCCCAGCTCTGCTTGCCGGTCTGACGCCAGTCGAACTCGGCATGGACGGGCATTTTTGTCACGTCCGAGAAATGCAGGTCGGCCGCGATCGGCGCGTCGCGGTTTTCCGGGAATTCAAGCGTCGCCCTGGTCAGGAACAGCGCGCGCGGCAGGATATGGGTGATGATGGAAAGCGCATTGATGCCGGGATCGAACACGCCGAGACCACCCGCCTGCCAGATCCATTCCTGGTTCGGATGCCAGTGGCGCACATCTTCTTTCCAGATCACATGAACGCTGTTGATCGTCGTGGAGGCTAGAAACGCCTTGGCAGCCTCGACGCCAGGTGCATAACGCGAATGCCAGCTTGCAAACAGTGACAGGCCTTTAGAATCCGCGAGGCGGACAAGATCCTGTACCTCCGAAAGCGTCGCGCCCGGCGGCTTTTCGAGGAAGACGTGCTTGCCGGCATTCAGTGCCGCATAGGCTGCCTCATAACGATATTGCGGCGGCATGCACAGAGAGACGGCGTTGATATCGGGTACGGCCTCGAGCATCGCCTCGATGGTGCCGTAGGATGCGACGCCATCCACCGTGCCATGGCGGCTTGCGGTGCAGATCAATTCAAAATCCGGATTGCCTGCAATGGCGGGAAGATGCTGGTCGCGAACGATTTTTCCGACGCCGACGATGGCAAGCTTGGTGGCTGACATGAAGTGGAACCCGTGTGTGAGTGCTGCCTAAGATAAAGTGTGATTTTTACAGGTTTTTAGCAGAAACGCCCGCAGGAGCAAGGTGATCGTTTCGGCGCGACGCGTCTTTTCCAGCCGATGACTTCACGGAAACTTTCGATACACATTATCGATCGTGTAATGGTTGATCATGAAAATATTTCTTTGTAATTTTCAGTGATGTTTTCGATGGCCGGGCTGTCTTAATCCAATTTTTTAGGTATATTCTCATTTTGTTAGAGTTTTATTTATTTTTAACTTGAGTATATTTTAAAGAGCGGGTCGTGGTGGTTTTATTCAAGGCTGACCGTCTGTCTGGCTTCGTTCAGAAAGTCAACGAAAGCAGCCGGCAATTCAATACATACGGATTGATCTTCGGCATCATCCTCTACAATCTCTACGTATTCGTGGACATCAGTCTGGTGCCGGAAATCATCTGGCTGGATCTGACAGTCCGCCTGATGATCATCACACCGCTTCTCTTTCTTTTCCCCGCCCGATATTATGCGATCAGGATGCGGCCGGACGGCGTGGCGCATGAGGTCCTGCACGGGCTGGGTTGCATGTTGGTCGTCGCCTCGATCATGTTCATCTATGCCAATGCGCAAACCTCGTCGGCGAGCGAATATTACGTGGGTATCGTCACCGTCGTCCTTTATATGAATACGATACATCGCAAACCGTTTCCGCTTGCGGTCATGGGCACGGTTGGCTGCATGGCGGTTTTCATCGTCGGCATGGAATATGTCACGGTCACGAGCGAGGTGGCCAAGCTACCGGCCATCATGTGTTCCGCTGGCATCAGCGCCGTCTCGCTGTTTGCGGCCTACCGCATCGAGCAGGTGGAAAGAAAGGACTATCTGGCCTCTCTGCGGGAGAAGACCCTGCTGCAGCGGATTCAAAGTGCAAATCACGAGCTTCAGCAGCTTTCCAATACCGACCAGCTCACCGGAATTCGCAATCGCCGCAGCTTCGAGGAGGCGGCGAACGAGGCATCGGTCGGTAGCGGCCGGCCGCGGGCGCTCATCCTTCTCGATGTCGATTATTTCAAGAACTACAATGACGCAGAAGGCCACGTCGCCGGCGATGACTGCCTCCGCAGGATTGCCGGCAGGCTGCGTGGCGCCCTGCGCAGGGACGATGGCGACAGAAGTTTCATAGCCCGTTACGGTGGGGAAGAATTTGTCGTTCTGCTTGCCGATTGTACCGCTTCCGCTGCGCTTGCCATTGGCGAAAGACTGAGACTGGCCGTAATCGACGAGGCCATCCCCCATCTCAACCGTCCCGACAGACAGAAAATCGTCACCGTCAGCCTCGGCATTGCCGTTTCCGGCGACGGCAGGGAAATCATATACGAGATGGTGAACCGGGCCGATATGGCGCTTTACGAGGCAAAGCGCCAGGGCCGCGACCGGCTGGTGCTGGCCTCCGGGCATATGGGAATGCCGGCGGAGCTGTACGGGGTCGAGGCCATGATGTCCGGATAGGGCTGATGGCTTGGCGGCGCCATAAATTTTGCCCCGCGCAAGCGGGATTGTTGAAGACCGGCCACCGGAATTCCGGGGCAAGAACATATAATAATCGGGGAATGCAGATGATGGAATTGATCGCCGCACAAGCGGCAGCGTCCGCTGCCGAACTTCCATTCCTGCTGCTTCAGGCGGCCGCGGTGGTTGGCATGGTGTCCGTGCTGATCCTTCTGCGGCGGAACATCGCCCTCGAGGATCCCCGCTATAAAATCTACTATGGCCTCGTCTTCGGAATGACAGGTTTTCTGCTGACGCTGCTTGTTTCCGAATTCATCAAGCTGCCCTCCAAGCCTTACATCCGCTCCGATCTGCTGTTTCTCGCGGGGGTGCTGGGCTCATGGCAGGGCGGGCTTATCAGCCTGTCCCTCGTCGCAGCCGGGCGTTTCGTGTTCGGCGGCCCCGTGTTGTTTTTTGCGGCTCTGCAGGACATGGTCGTCATTTCGGCCTGCGGCATCATCATGTATGGCTGGATGCGCGACCGACGCCTTGCCGATCTGGGAACTCGGGATATTCTCACCGTCTTCGCCGTCAGATTCATGGCCGCGCTGCTTGCCATCACAATCTCCTTCGTGTTTGGTCTGATCGACCAGACGCTGTTCTTGAGCGCAATAGGCCGCCGAACGCTGGGAGCTGTCGCCGTTGGCCTGCCGATGATCGTCTGCCTGTTCATCCTGCTGCGCAGCGAGGCGCGCGCGCGCGACGAGGCAAAGAAACGCGAGGTGGCGGCGCGGACGGATTCATTGACCGGACTGCCCAACAGGCGCGCCCTCAAGGACCATATGGAAACGGTCATGCGGCAGGAGCCGGCCGTTTCGCACGCCCTCGTTCTGATCGAGATCGTCAATATTGCCGATGTCGCCGCCTGCGAGGGGGAGGACTGGAGCGATATTTTCTGGCCCAGGCTGGCGCGGGAAATCTGCGATGGGGAATACGGCCTGCTGTGCAGCGCCCATGCACCTTGCAGCTTCATGTTCGGTGATACGACACTTGCAGTTGTCATGCGGGAGATTTCGCTGGAGAAGTCCGAAGGTACGAAACTCATGATGCATCTGCATGAGGGGTTGAGCACCTTTTGCCGCTCGGCGGAAGCGGGGCCGGTACCGCATCTCAAAATAGGCGCTGCAAGTCTGGACAGGCTTTCCCGGCAGAACGTGGCCTCGTTCTTCAGACATCTCAGCCTGGCGCTCAAGGGAAGCGATCATCCCGTGCAGATTTTCCCCTTTTCCTTTGCCGAGAAGGCGACACGGGACGAGACGGTGCGGCAGATGCTCGTCAACTGGATCAAATCCGGCAGGCCGCCCATTTGCTATCAGCCGAAATTCGAAATGCGCAATCGCCGCATGATCGGTGCTGAGGCGCTGCTGCGCGCGGTCGATGCGCGGGGGCAGGCGCTTTCGCCCTATTATGTGCTGGAGATCGCCGAACGTCATCGGTTGCTGGCGGAATTCGAATGGTCGACGATCGAAGCCGTGGTGCACGACCTTCGTGATCTGCATGATCTCGATGCGGATTTTCATCTCGCGGTAAATATTTCCGCTTCGTCCTTTGCAACCGTGCACTTTGCTGACCGGGTCGTGGCGCTGCTGCAGGAAATGGCGGTGCCGGCGCACCGCCTGGCGATCGAAGTGACGGAGATGAGCAGGATTCCGACCAACGACGTCGTGCAGCAGAATTTCGATGCGCTGTTCGCCGCCGGCGTGCGACTGGCGCTCGATGATTTCGGGACCGGTTATGCCGCGCTCACTTTGCTGGCGCGGTTCCCGTTTGAAGAGGTCAAGATCGATCACTGGATGACGTCGAGGCTGGATCAATCGCGGTTCCGGGAGGCCATTGCGCTCGCCTTCGAGAGCGCGGAGCGTTATGGCGCTAAGCTGGTGACGGAAGGTATAGAAACCGAGGAGCAGAGCAGGCTTCTCATGCAGATGGGCATTCGCTTCGGGCAGGGTTATCTTTATTCCCCCGCCGTGCCGCTCGCACGGCTGCAGTCCCGCAGGGCGTGTGCCTAGCGCCAAGGGCACCGCTCACATCTTCCCGCGCCAATGATGGATCAGCAGTAAATTCGGCTGGGGCCGGATTGAATGTTTTCACTGTCTGTGCTGAGAAAAGTCACCTGTTGAACGAATGTCATGATCCGCTCGGTCGGTCATGCGGGCGAGCCGATGCTTGAAAAAAACGATGCATGGAACGACATGCCCGGAACGCCGGTCGAGCGCCGACCGAACGAAGCGGCCAGGGGCGCTGCTGCGGCCGGCCGCTCACTTGATGCCACCGCCCATTCCCTTTCAGGCAGCCGGCGCATGGCGCACGCGCCATGGCCGCTGACGGGGCGGCCGTTTCTCAAGTTGTTTCTGGTCTGGGCCCTGCTTATGGCAGCCGTCGTGTCCGCACTGGCGGCTTATCAATATGTCAGCCTGCTCGGCGAATTGGCACGGCAGAGCGATGCATTGCAGGCTGAGGCATCCCGCCGGGCCGATCAGCATGATGCCCATGTGACGGCGCTTTCGGCGGTGGCGCAGGCGCAGCAGGGGGCGGATTATCGCCTCTTGCTCGATGTCGCGGCACCCATTCTGCAATTTTACCCGCGTATTGACGAGGTCCAGCTGGTTTCCCTCAACGAGGCGGGGCCTGTTGTCGGCACACGGCCGCTGGAGAGCGAGCTGGCAGCTACGATCCGCGAGGCGGCATCGGTCTTTACCGGCCGGCCGGCTCTGGTGGCGAGCGATCTCAGACCCGGCCATTACATGATCGTCAAGCGCAGCCCCAATAGCGGGTCGGCCTCGAAGGTGCTGGTGCTTGCCGTCGATGCCGGGCGGCTTCTCGCGTCCGACGCTGCGTTCTGGTCGGAAAAACAGGCGGTGATCCGTCTTAAAATGCCTGGCGGGACAGTCCTTCTCGGCCCACCCACGATGCCGGAAGCGCCGCAATATGTCCGGCAGCTCAGCAGCGCCAGCCAGCCTCTGACGCTGGAAGTCGCGCTCGCAATCACCTGGTGGGACCTTTTGCCCGGCCGCGCCCTGCTGGCGGGCGTGGCTGGCGCAAGCGTCGTTTTCTTGCTCTGTATCGTCATGACAAGACAGAGGACGCGCATGCGCGCCGCCGAAAGACGGGCCGAACTGAGCGGCATGGAAGCGAGACTGACCCACGCCTCGCGGGTTAACGCTCTCGGAGAAATGGCGAGCGGCCTTGCCCACGAGCTTACGCAGCCCCTGACGGCGATATTGGCGCAGGCGCAGGCGGGGAGGCGGCTGCTTGCCCGTCAGAATGTCACGGCTCTTTCCGGCGCTCTCGACGATATGATCGATCAGGCGCGGTGCGCCGCGAATATGCTCGACCGGTTCCGCAACTGGTCGCTGCCGCACCGCCAGCCGGTCGAGGCGCATGACCTGCGCGCCGCCCTGCGCAATGTCGATGCGCTGCTTGCCGGCGAAGCGGCCCGGCATGAGGCCAGCATTGATATCGCGATGCCGGAAGTGCCGCTTCCGGTGCGGGTCGATCCCGTCGAAATAGAACAGGTCATGTTCAATTTGCTGCGCAACGCGCTTGACGCACTCACTGCCATTGAAGGCAGACGTGCGATCACGGCAAGATTGAGCCGGAACGGTGATTTCGCCGTTCTCGATGTTGCCGATAACGGCCCCGGCGTAGCGCCCGAGCTGCGCGACCGGTTGTTCACACCTTTCACCACCACGAAAAACAACGGAATGGGGCTGGGGCTTGCCCTCAGCCAGAGGCTGGTGGAACGCGCCAGCGGTGAAATCCGATACGTCGCGAGTGAGAATGGTGCCCATTTCCGGGTTGTCCTCCCGCTTGCACCGGAGGCACGGGACCCATGACGCTGCCCGTCTATCTGGTTGATGACGATGACGCCGTGCGCAAGGCGCTCATCCTGCTTCTCTCCACCGTCGGCATAAAGGCGAAGGGCTTTGCTGATCCCGTGGCGTTTCTCAGCCAGCTTGCCGCCCTCGAGCCGGGCTGCCTGATCCTCGATATTCGCATGCCCGCCATAACCGGATTGAAATTGCAGGAGAAACTGACGGAAGAGGGGATAGACTGGCCGGTCATCATCATTTCCGGTCACGGCAACATCGAAGCCTGCCGCCGAGCCTTCCACAATGGGGCGGTGGATTTTCTCTCCAAGCCGGTCGACGAACAGGATCTCATTGAGGCGATCCAGAAAGCGCACCGGATATTGGCCCGCACGCTTGACGCAAAAGCGCTGCAGGCGGAGAATTTGGCCCTCCTGTCACTGCTGACCGCGCGGGAGCGGGAGATACTTGAACGCATCGCGCTCGGTTTTACCTCGCGCCAGATCGCAGACGGACTTGGTCTGTCGCCGCGCACGGTAGACAGCCATCGCGCCGCCATTGGCCTGAAGCTCGGCACAACCTCGCAGGCGGAAATGACAAGACTTTGGCTGGAAGCGGGTGCGGATCGGTAGAACTACCGAGCAGCCGGGAAGTCTTACGGATTCGCGGCTCAACGCCATCCGCTTAAACTGCAGTCCTCATCAAGCAAGAGGACCTTTTCATGATCCGCAACCTTCTCGTTGTTTCCACTCTGCTCGCTCCTTCGGTCGCCCTGGCGCAGACGCTGCCGACCGCACCTTACCTGCCACTCGAATTGGCGGAAAAGGCGGCCAGTGCAGCACTTCAGGCCTGCTCGGCCAAGGGCAACGCTGTCACCGTTGCCATCGTCGCCCGCGACGGCGCCGTAAAGACGGTCCTGAAAGCAGATGGTTCAGGTCCGCACACGGTCTCCAGCGCCACCGGCAAGGCATTCGCTGCCGCATCGCTCGGCCGTGATATTGGCGAGATTGCCGAATTCATCGCATCCAAGCCCGCCAATGATGGCCTCCGCAACATGGATGAGCGCATGGTCATTCAGGCAGGCGGGCTGCCGATCAAGATCGGCGACGCGCTCGTCGGCGGTATTGGCGTTGGAGGCGCGCCGTCGGGCGCAATCGATGCCGAATGTGCGCGTGAAGGTCTCAATACGATCGGCGCGAAGTAAGTTTCATCAATGCGATACGGCGGCTTCGCAAGAGGCCGCCGCTCCTGTGCCGTTGCGCATCAGCCGGCCATTGCTTCCTCGTATTCACTGGAAAGCATCAGCCATTGCTCTTCCGCATCCGATAGCCTGGCAGCGGCTTCGCCACGCTCCTTGACTTTCTGAGCGGCTTTGGCAGGGGCTTTTTCATATAGTGCCGGGTCGGCCAGTTCGGTGTCGAGCGTCTGAATCAGTTTCTCAAGCTTTGCCGTCAGGGATTCGATTTCGTTGATCTTTTTCTTCAACGGCGCGAGTTGGGCACGCTTTTCCGCGCTTGCCTTGCGCTGATCGGCCTTGGAAGCCTGATCGGCAACGGTGTCGCTCTTGTCGTCCTTCTTTTTACCGGAGGAAACGACGAGATCGCGATATTCCTCCATGTCGCCTTCGAAGGTCTTCACCGTCCCGTCGGCCACCAACCACAGCCGGTCAACGGTCGCCTCAATAAGATGGCGGTCGTGGGAAATGAGGATCACCGCGCCATTATAATCATTCAGCGCCTCGATCAGCGCCCGGCGGCTGTCGATATCGAGATGGTTGGTCGGTTCGTCGAGGATCAAGAGGTTGGGTGCGTGGAAGGCCGCAAGGCCCATCAGCAGGCGAGCCTTTTCGCCACCGGAAAGGTCTTTGGCAGCCGTCGCCATCTTTTCCGTCGCAAGCCCCATCTGCGCCACGCGTGACCGCACCTGCGCCTCCGGTGCCAGCGGCATCAGCTTGCGCACATGTTCGACCGGAGTTTCATCCGGCACCAGATCGTCGAGCTGATGCTGCGCGAAAAAGCCGATCTTGAGGCCGGGCGCGACGCGAAGATCACCCGCCTGCGGGGCGAGACGGCCGGAAATGAACTTCGCAAAAGTGGATTTGCCGTTGCCGTTGGAGCCGAGCAGCGCAATGCGGTCGTCATTGTCGACACGCAGGTTGAGGTGTTTCAGAATGGACTTGCCCGGTTCATAGCCGACCGCGCCGCCATTGATGGCAACGATCGGCGAGGCCGGCTGTTTTTCCGGCTCGGGAAACGTGATCGGCTGCACGTGATCTTCGATCACGGCGGCGACGGTGCCCATGCGCTCCAGGGCCTTGATGCGGCTCTGCGCCTGACGGGCCTTGGTGGCCTTGGCGCGGAAACGGTCGATGAAGCTCTGCAGGTGCTTGCGCGCGGCGTCGTTTTTCGCCTTGGCTTTCATCTGCAATTCGTCGGCCTCGGCCTTCTGCCGCTCGAACTGATCGTAGCCGCCGCGATAAAAGGCCAGCTTCTTCTGGTCGAGATGCACGATGGAATTGACGGCGTTGTTCAGCAGATCGCGATCATGGCTGATGATGATGACGGTGTGCGGATAGCGGCGGATATATTCTTCCAGCCACAGCGTGCCCTCAAGGTCGAGATAGTTGGTCGGCTCATCGAGCAGCAGCAGATCGGGTTCGGCAAACAGCACCGAGGCGAGCGCCACACGCATGCGCCAGCCGCCTGAAAAGGAGGAGGCGGGGCGGAGCTGCGCTTCATGATCGAAACCGAGACCGGCAAGAATGCTCGATGCACGCGCTTCCGCCGAATGGGCATCGATATCGACAAGCCGCATCTGGATCTCTGCGATACGATGCGGATCGGTTGCGGTCTCCGCCTCCGCCAAAAGCGCGCTGCGCTCCTTGTCAGCGGAAAGCACGATGGAGATGAGAGATTCCTCCGTGCCCGGCGCTTCCTGCGCCACCTGGCCGATGCGGGCCTGTTTCGGAATGGTCACCGAACCGCCCTCTGCCGCGAGATCGCCGGTGATGATGCGGAAAAGGGTGGATTTGCCGGCACCGTTGCGGCCAACGAGGCCCGCCTTCACACCGGCGGGAAGTGTCACGCTGGCGTGGTCAAGGAGCAGACGCCCGGCGATGCGGGCCGAAAGATCGGTAATCGTAATCATGGCGTCGTTTTGGCCGAACTGTGTGACCAAGGCAAGAGCAGGCACGCCACACCGCGGCAGTTATGAGGTCGGAAATGAAGAGGCGGCAAACGGGGACAAGGCGCGGGATGGCAGCTCGTTTTCCGGATATAAGCCCATCCTGAAGGCTTGCCGAAATGTCCTAGCAACCCAACTGCGCGAGATAGCTGTCGCGATTATGCGGCGCGAGGTCCCTGCAATAACCGACGACGCAGTTCCGGGTGCCGCACCGGGCGCAAAGCAGGGCCAATTCAGCCTGGCTGAAGAATTCCGCGGGCGTTGCGGTGCCGTCCACCGAGGCGACGCCGATTGAAACAGTCAGATGCTCGCCGCCGCCCTCACTCGTCACGAAGCGCAAGGCTTCGACGCTTTGCCGCAGACGTTCAGCGATCGCCTCAGCCGTGTTTTGCGCAACGCCTGCAAACAGGAAAGCAAATTCGTTGCCGCCGATGCGGGCGACAAAATCATCCTTCTTGATCGTCTTGCGAAAGAGCCCAGCAAGCCGCCGCAGGGCCTTGTCTCCGGCGGCGGGGCCGTATTTGGCGTTGATCTCGCGGAAATGGTCAATATTGAGGAGCATCAGCGATGTCGCGGAGGCGGCCCTGTCTCCGGCAAAAAGCTCTCCGAGTTTTTCGAGGAAAGCCGCCCGGTTGGGCAGCGCCGTCAGCACGTCGCGCAGGGAACCGGCCTGCAGTTCGGCGCGCCGCCTTTCGACGTCATGTATTTTCATCAGCCCCATGGAGATGAAATGCCTTAAGCTGGTCTGTTCCTCGTGGATGTCGTCCAGCAATCGGGCGACGCGGTCGGTGGCCGGGGACCCAACAGTTTCGTCTTCGCCAAGGCGTCCGATGAAGGCTTCCGTGCGCCTCTGGCCAGCTTCCAGCCGTGCGGAAATCTGTTTCAGCGTTTCAAAGGCCTCGCTGGCCATCTGTTCCGCTTCGATGCGGGAGAAGCCGGGCAAATTGTGCCTCTGGCCAACAAGATCGATCTCGTGCTGTTGCGGCGCATTACCGAGCGCCAGGATGTCTCGGCCCATGGCCGGGTTATGGCCCGACAATATTTCATAGATCAATTCGTAATTGCGCGGCAAGGGTGCAATATTCATCCTGGCGATGAACTGCGCGACCTTGGTAAGGACAAGACTACTTCTCGCCTGTTCGCGTTTTTTATCGCCAGCAGATGTCATCGCTGTCAGCTCCAGTATCGATGGTCTTATCAATCGAACGAAATAACCGTTTTCTGAATGGCCAAATCATAGGCGAGACGGCTTAAAATTGGCTAAACCTGCGAGCGAAATTCATCACCTCCAGGTTTTATTTCGGCCCTTGGCGAACGGAACCTTTCAAACGTCCTTTGATTGATAACATGACAAATGCTGATTTGATTTCCGGCTCCCGCCGATTTTATATCGCTTGGTCGTTATTGCAGAGAAGGTGCAGCCCATGACGAATTCCCGAACCCTCTATTCGCTCTGCGGAAGCGATGTCTCCAGGCCATTTTCCCCCCATTGCTGGAAAACCGTGTTTTCGTTGGCGCATAAGGGACTGGATTTCGAAGAGCGTCCGTTGCCCTTCACCGTCATCCCGACCGTGGAGGATGGTTTTTCGAAGACGGTGCCGATCCTGCGGGACGGCGACCGCCTGGTGAGCGACAGTTTCGAGATTGCCCTTTATCTGGACGAGGCCTACCCGGAGCGGCCATCGTTGTTCGATGGGGAAGGCGGCAAGGCCATGGCGCGCTTTGTCGAAAGCTGGTCCCAAACCCAGCTGCATCCGGCCATCGTCCGTATCGCCGTGCTGGATATCCACAATATGCTGGATGAGCCGGATCGTCGTTATTTCCGCGAAAGCCGGACAAGGGCGCTTGGCCGCCCGCTCGAGGATGTCGTCGCCAACCGCGAAGACGAGATCGCCGCCTTTCCTGCCTTGCTCGCTCCCATCCGCCGGATGCTGAGTTTTCAGCCCTTCATCGGCGGCACGTCGCCGCTTTTTTCGGATTACATCGTTTTCGGCGCGCTGCAATGGGCGAGGATCACCACCGGTGCTGATCTGTTTTCAGATAATGACCCTGTGCGCGACTGGTTCGAAGGGTGCCTCGATCTTTACGATGCAAGGGGCCGCAGTGTGACAGCGGCGTGAAATGTCTGCCGTCAGTGCCGCAATCTCATTGATCCCCCTTGTTTTCGGGCCTTTGGGCGGGTAAAGACCGCCCACTTTCTCTGAAGGAAAAGGAAACGGACACATGGCGATTGAACGCACATTTTCGATGATCAAGCCGGACGCAACCAAGCGTAACCTCACGGGCGCGATCACCAAGGTATTTGAAGACAACGGCCTGCGCGTCGTCGCCTCCAAGCGCGTCTGGATGAGCAAGCGCGAAGCCGAAGGCTTCTACGCCGTCCACAAGGAGCGCCCCTTCTTCGGCGAACTCGTTGAAGGCATGACTTCCGGCCCGACCATCGTTCAGGTTCTGGAAGGCGAAAACGCCATCCTCAAGAACCGCGAAATCATGGGCGCCACCAACCCGGCCCAGGCCGCTGAAGGCACCATCCGCAAGACCTTCGCGCTTTCCATCGGCGAAAACTCCGTTCACGGTTCCGACGCTCCGGAAACCGCCGCTCAGGAAATCGCCTATTGGTTCGCCGAAACCGAAATCGTCGGCTGATTCAAAGTCTCAACGGCTTGAATCGCTCTATCAGGCGATTGCTCGAAGCCGCTGAAAAGACTCGAAGAAGCGGAGCCGAAAGGCTCCGTTTTTTGTTTTTGGATGCGATAAGGGATGCCGCACCCGCCTTCATCATCATTCCTGTGACAAGCACAGGGACGAGGAGAGGTTGCACTCGCTCCGTCAGTCCCTACGACGCCGGGCACCCCTGAGCCGGCCGCATATCAATCGTTCCGTCAGGTTTAAACACCTCCGGATTGGGCGTATAGAGCGGGCCGACGACCAGCGGCTTGGCGGGGAGAGCTGACTGGTCGGTATCGGAGCGGATGGTGGTCTCGATCGTCTGCAGAATATCGCCATCCGGCCCTTTGATGCGGACGGTGACCCTGTAGGGCCGGTCCTGCTTCACACATTCGACCGGCGGGCTCTGAACGGTGATCCTTTCGTCCTTCGGAAAAATCTTCTCGAGGGTGGTGAGGTCGGGCCCTCCGCGAGGGTTTTCGAATGTTGCTTCAACGCTGCTGCCATCGCGAATGGGGGCAATACGCTGCAGCGTCACCAGATAGGTGGCAATGGCCACGCGATAGTTGAAGACGAACATGCGGCCGGAAACCTTCGCCACCTCGCGCGGTTCTTCGCGCTGACAGCCGGAAAGGGTGAGTATCGCCACCATTGCCAGCAATGGCAGGCCGGTTCTTTTCATGACCGCGTCTCCTTCCTGCGGTGATAGTGCCGGCTGGCTTTCTGCCGGTTGCCGCACACCGCCATATCGCACCAGATCCGGCTTCTGTTCTTGCTGCGGTCGATGAACAGCCAGCCGCAATTGCCGCAGATCCTCAACCGCTGCCGTGGTTCGTCCGCAAGCAGCGACAGTGCGGAGTGGGCGGTGGCATTGGCGAGATGTTCTGCCTTCGGGAACATGCGCAAGGCGGCGCCGCAAGCGAAGAGAAACTGCGCCAGTTTCCCGTTGTCCTCGCCGCCATCGGCGATGGAAGAACGAAAATAATCGTCGATTGCCTCGCGCAGATCGAAAAGAACCGGCCGTCTCTCTTCATCGGGCGCGACGAGGGGGGGAAATCTTTCTCGCTCCGCACCAAGCCGTGTCGCCGCTTCGGCAAAGGTGGCGATCTGCCCGGCCACGGCGAAGCGGTCTACCGATCTAGCGGCGTCTGAACGCAGGATCACGCTATTGGCAACATCCAGCGCCAATGCGCCGCCCGCGAAACGATGTTCTGTCCAGCGAAAGGTCATGCCGCACATTATAACTATCAAAACTGGTTTTAATAGTTATAATCACAGCGGGAGGACGCGCTTGGCTTATTTCCTGCAACAATTGCTGAATGCAGTGCCGGTCGCCGCGCTTTATGCGGTTCTGGCCTTTGGTTATGCCATCGCCTTTTCAGTCACCAGACGCGCCGATGTCACCTATGGCGCCATATTCGCCTTTGCTGGCCAGACCTGCCTGCTTTTTGCCGATTTCGGCTGGAACCGCCTGTGGCTTGTTCTGCCGGCGACATTGGCGCTGGGGGCAGGGGCGGGCCTGTTCGGCGGGTTGTGGGCGGCGGGTTTCATCGGCAGGGTGGTGATGCGGCCGTTAGCGAAAGCCTCTCCCAACGCGGTGACGGTCGCTTCCATCGGGGTGTTGATAGCGCTGACGGAGAGTGCAAGGCTGGCCGCGGATATACGGCAATTATGGCTTCCGCCGCTTTTATCGGAGCCGATACGTTTCTGGGCCGATGGCGGCTTCGCCGTGACGCTGACGCCGATGCAAATGCTGAATACGACGGCCTTCAGCCTGCTCATTTTCGCCGGATCGTTTTATCTTGGCCGCTCCGCTTTCGGCAGGCACTGGAAGGCAGTGTCGGACGATGCTTTTGCTGCAGCCTTGTGCGGGGTAAATGCAGGCCGGATATTTCTCATGTCCTATTGCGCGGCGGGTCTCGTCGCCGCCATCGCGGGCGTGCTGGCCACATTTTATTACGGCACCATGGATTTCGGGGCCGGTCTGGTCTTTGGCCTGAAGGTGGTGCTGATTTCTGCGGCAGGCGGTTATGCCAGTCCGCTCATCTGTGGGCTGGGAGCCGCCGCTGTCGGTTTTGCAGAAACTTTCTGGGTCGGTTACGGACCGGCCGCCTGGCGGGATGCGATGGTCCTCGCGATGCTGGTCGGCTGGCTGGTTATCATGCGCAGCAGGGTTGAAGCGCCTTAGGGCATTGACGAAAGCGGTGCCCGCTTCCACCGGACCATGCGGGAAGAACAAGGCGTTATCGCCACTTTTCCCTGGCGGTATCGTCGGTTGTCTTTGCCGCAACCCACTCGCCCGCCGTTCCATCCTTGCCATGTTCCTTTTTCCAGAACGGCGCGGATGTCTTCAAGTAATCCATCACGAAATTCGCGCCATCGAAGGCTGCCTGTCGATGCGATGAAGCGGCGATAACGAGGACGATATTTTCGCCCGTGGCGATCTTGCCGTGGCGATGGATGGCGGTGAGGCCAAGCAGGCCGAAGCGTTCCATCGCGAGCTTGGCGATGCGCGTCATTTCCGCTTCCGCCATGCCGGGATAATGTTCCAGTTCCAGCGCCGCGAGCGTGCCGCCATCATCCCGGCAGAGCCCGGTGAAGGCGACAACCGCGCCGATGCTCCTGTCACCTTCCGTCAGCCGGCGGGTTTCTTCCGCAGCGTCGAAATCCTCTGCCTGGACACGGACGGTCGGCTGCATTCGCTCATCCCCCCGTCATCGGTGGGAATATGCCGATCTCGCGCGCGCCGACGATGCTTTCATCATGCTCGACGTGTTCCTGATTGACCGCAACGCGGATGACATTGGGAAATTCGAAGGCAGCCTCGTAATTTTCACCGCGTGTCGCAAGCCAGGCAATCAGCTCGCCGGCCGTAGTGATGGAGGAAGGGAGGTCCAGCTCCTCTTCATCCGTGCCGATCTTCTCGCGAACCCAGGCGAAATAAACGATCCGTGTCATCATTCTTCGTCCACGATGTGCTTGAGGCCAGCCTTGAAGTAATCATAACCGGTATACATGGTGAGCGCTGCGGCCAGCCAGAGAAGCGTGATGCCCATCTCGGTCGTGTATGGCAGAACCTTGTCGCCGGCAGGACCCGCGAGCAGGAAAGCGATGGCGACCATCTGGATGGTGGTCTTCCATTTGGCGATGCGGGTGACGGGAACGCTGACCTTCAGCGCCGCCAGATATTCGCGCAGGCCGGAAACAAGAATTTCACGGCAGAGAATGGTGATGGCCGCCCAGAGCGACCAGCCGGCAATGGTGCCGTCGGCCGCCATCAGAAGCAGGACGGATGCGACCAGCAGCTTGTCAGCGATCGGGTCCAGCATGCGGCCGATATTCGAAGTCTGGTTCCAGATGCGTGCCAGATAACCGTCAAGGAAATCGGTCAGCGAGGCGATGATGAACAGCCACAGTGCCGTCCAGCGCGCAAAATCCGAACTCTCCAGTTTTCCTTCAACGTAAAAGCAAAGGACAATGACCGGAACAGCGAGAATCCGGCCATAGGTGAGGAGGTTGGGAATGCTGTATGCGCGCGAAGCCATGGGGAAACCTGTCAGTCTGAGATCAGCTGCCTTGATGCCGCCGCTAGGGCATAGCGTCAACACGTGATTATGTTTTTTTAGCAGGTCAGCCCCGCCGTTCTGCGTCAATCGCTGCCGCTCTCGTGGAAGTGATTGTAAATTTGCCGCGCCACCGTCTCGGAAATGCCGGTGACGGCCATCAGGTCATTGAGGCCCGCGCGGGAAACCGCCTTGGCGGTTCCAAAATGCTGCAGCAACGAACGTTTGCGCCCCGGTCCGATTCCCGAGATTTCGTCCAGCGGATTACGCACCATTTCCTTCTTGCGCCGGGCCCGGTGCGATCCGATCGCGAAACGGTGCGCCTCGTCACGCATGCGCTGAATGAAGTAGAGCACGGGATCACGTGGCGGCAGGGAAAAATCGCTGCGCCCGTCCGCGAAGAAACGTTCACGGCCCGCCTCGCGGTCCATGCCTTTGGCGACGCCGATGGCGGTTACGCAGTCGCGAATGCCGAGTTCGTCGAGGATGGCCCGCACCGCCGTCATCTGCCCCTGACCACCATCGATCAGGATCACGTCCGGCCAGGCGGGGAAGGGCATGTCGGCAGCTTCTTCTGCTGTCGGTATGCGCTCGCGATCCGGCTTTCCTTCTTCTTTCAGCAGGCGTGAGAAGCGGCGGGTCATCACCTCCCGCATCATGCCGAAATCGTCGCCCGGCGTGATGTCGGTCGATTTGATATTGAACTTGCGATACTGGTTCTTCACGAAACCTTCCGGCCCCGCCACCACCATGCCGCCGACCGCATTGGTGCCCATGATGTGCGAGTTATCGTAGATTTCGATCCGCCGAGGCACGTAGGCAAGGCCGAAAGTCTCGGCAAAGCCCTTCAGCAGCCGCGCCTGAGACGAGGTCTCCGCGAGCTTGCGGCCGTGCGCCTCGCGGGCATTGGCAAGCACGTGATCGGTAATGTCCTTCTTCTCGCCACGCTGCGGCACGCTGATCGTGACCTTGTGCCCGGCTTTTTCACCGAGGGCGGCCGCCAGCAGTTCCTGTTCCTCCACCGTTTCGGAAAGCAGGATCTGTTTCGGCACCGGCTTGTCGTCGTAGAACTGCGCCAGAAACGCGTTGAGAATTTCCGAGCCGGGCAGGGAAGGATCGGCCTTGGGGAAATAGGCGCGGTTGCCCCAGTTCTGGCCGGTGCGGAAAAAGAACACCTGAATACAGGAAATGCCGCCTTCGTGGTGGATGGCGAAGACATCCGCCTCTTCAATGCCGGCGGGGTTGATGCCCTGGTGGCTCTGGACGTGCGAAAGTGCCGCCAGCCGGTCGCGATAGATGGCGGCGCGCTCGAAATCGAGGTCTTCGGAAGCCTCGTTCATTTGTCGCGCAATTGCGGTCTTGACGCTCTGGCTCTTGCCGGACAGGAAATCCTTGGCTTCCTTGACCAGCTCCGCGTAGCCCTCGTCGCTGATCTCATGCGTACAGGGCCCGGAACAGCGCTTGATCTGGTACAGAAGACAGGGACGGGTGCGGGTTTCGAACACACTGTCTGTGCAGGTGCGTATCAAGAAGGCGCGCTGCAGCGAATTGATCGTGCGGCCAACCGCGCCGGCGGACGCGAAGGGTCCGAAATAGTCGCCCTTGCGCGCCCTTGCTCCCCGGTGCTTGAAGATCGCTGGGGCACGGTTGTCGGCGGTGATGAGAATATAGGGGAAGGACTTGTCGTCGCGCAGAAGTACGTTAAATCGCGGCCGCAAGCGCTTGATTAGATTCGCTTCCAGAAGAAGCGCTTCGGTCTCCGTGCGGGTGGTGACGAATTCCATGTGCGTGGTATGACGCACCATCTGGGCGATGCGGTTGGAATGCACGCGGCCCTGCGCATAATTGCCGACGCGCTTCTTCAACGAGCGTGCCTTGCCGACGTAAAGCACGTCGCCCGCCTCGTTGAACATGCGATAGACACCCGGCGCATTGGGCAGGTGTTTGACGAATTCGCCAATGAGGTCCATGCCCCTCAGGCCGGATTCGTTCTTCCATCCCGCATTCCAGTCCATGCCGGCGACGTCGCGCGGAGCCTCGGCCGATTCCGTTGCGGCAAGGCTTGCATCGTCATCTTCGTCGTCGGTGTCATCGAAGAGAATACCGCCATCAGGCAGCTTCTTTCCGTTCATTCAGGTATCTCCGCCACGTCAGGGGTTTCCCAGCCAAGGTGCTGGCCGCCGTCGAGCGCGATCATTTGTCCGGTGACCGACGGCGTGTCGTAAAGAAAGCGAATCGTCCGCCCGAACTCGTCCGGCGCAGGACCACGCTTTAATATAAGGCCGTCGATCTGCGCCTGAAAGTCCTCGGGCGCCTGTCTTTCGCTTTTGAAGGTGGGCCCAGGCCCGATGGCATTCACCCTGACGCGCGGCGCGAAGCTCTGCGCCATCGTCCGTGTGGCGGTCCAAAGCGCTGATTTCGAAAGGGTATAGGAATAAAAGCGTGGCGTGAGCGCAAGCACACGCTGGTCGATGATGTTGACGATCAGCCCGGATTTATCGGCTGGCAATTGTTCGACAAAGGCGGCGGCGATGAGGGAAGGCGCCCGCACATGCACGGCAAAATGCGCATCGAAGATATCAGGGTCAGGCGCTTCCGCCGTGTCGCCGAGAAAAACAGATGCATTGTTGACGACGACGCCGATGGGGCCGAGGGCGGAAGACGCCTTTTCGATGAGCGCCGCTGTCGGGGCTGATTGTGTCAGGTCCGCCTGAACGGCTGCAGCCCTGCCACCTTTCTGCCTTATTTCGTTAGCGAATTCCTCCGCCTGCGCGATCGATTCATTGGCATGGACCGCGATCGCAAAGCCGTGGCTGGCCAGATCGGTGGCGATAGCGCGCCCAAGCCGCCGCGCGGCCCCGGTAATCAAGACTGTCTTCGGTATATCTTCTTTCACAGCGGACCTGCATTTGCTCATACACGCCCTATTTGCTGGATATAAATGCAAATCGCAAGCTGTCACTCGGCCCGAAAAGAATTGGGCGATTTTTTATTCACAATGCAATTTCGGTTTAATTTTAATATAACGAAGTTTAAAGGCGATCTATTTTTGTTTAGCCTTCTGTTAGGGTTAATAAAACCCTTGTGGCAATTAGGCAACGTCTAATTCTAGTCACGCGTCTGCCCCAAACAATTCACATTTTGGCTCTTTGATCTCCGCATTCTCCCATCAAATTCGGTTTCCAGAGGGGCGATCAACCCGACGAATTATGCCGCGTCTGAAAACAATGTTTTGAGTGCAGAGCGGTCCTGAAAGGAGAATAACATGCGTATTTTCGTAGCAACCCTTATGGCTTCGACCATGGCCGCCGCTGGCTTTTCGGCTGCTCACGCCGCTGACGCCGTAAACGAAGTGCCGCAGGCACCGGTTTCCTACGACCAGCCAGCACCGGTCAAGGACTGGTCCGGCGCTTACCTCGGTGGTACCGTCAACTACGACTGGGGCCGTTTCAGCTCCAGCAACGACGGCCGTGACGCCAAGGGCGCTGGCGGCGGTCTGTACGGCGGTTACAACTGGCAGAATGGCCAGATCGTTTACGGTGCCGAAGCTGACGTCAACATGGGTGACGAGCGCGGTTCCGCCGGTACGGTCGCAGGTCGCTCGGTCG
The DNA here is from genome assembly GCF_031453135.1 of Agrobacterium sp. SORGH_AS_0440. NCBI lineage: Bacteria > Pseudomonadati > Pseudomonadota > Alphaproteobacteria > Hyphomicrobiales > Rhizobiaceae > Agrobacterium > Agrobacterium sp. SORGH_AS_0440. The sequence continues at coordinate 1,078,066 of NZ_JAVIYR010000002.1, forward strand.
AAGGCAAGCAGGGCGTCAATGGCTCGCTGCGTGGCCGCGTTGGTTACGACATGAACCCGTTCCTGCTCTATGGTACGGCCGGTCTTGCTGTCTCCGACAACAAGGTTCGTGACGGCGTCAACAAGGACAGCGCCACGGCTCTCGGTTACACGGTTGGTGCCGGTGTGGAAGCCATGGTGACCGACAACATCACCGCCCGTCTGGAATATCGCTACAGCGATTACCAGAAGAAGGACTACACGCTCGGCAACGACGCCTTCTCGCGCGGTTATGACGACCACTCGGTCAAGGCCGGTATCGGCGTCAAGTTCTGATCCTTTCCGGATCGGTCAAAGAAAAGCCGGGGTCATGCCCCGGCTTTTTTGTGTCTGTAATTTGCCGTTGAACGCCCGGCAAAAAGCCGGGTGTTCTGCGCGGTCACGTCAGGCGGCGGCCTTCATTTCCGTATAGGCCTCGAAACGCTTGCCGAAGGTTTCCGGCCACGCCGCCAGCGCATCGCGTCCTTCGGCCCACTCGCCCGCAAAACGCAGGTCTAGATAACCGATCATCGCAGCCAGCGCGAAATGGCCACCGTGCAGCTTCTTGCCGGTCTTCGGCAGGTTGGCGTTGAGATGGTCGAGCCCGCGCACCACCTTGCTCCACTGCTTGTCGATCCAGGGCTGGTGAATTTTCTCTTCCGGTCGGAAACGGCGCTCGTAGACGATGGCCAGCAGGCAATCCATGATGCCGTCGCACAGCGCCTCCAGAATTTCCACATCCGTGCGCTTGCCGTTCTTTTTGGGGTAGAGTTTGCCGCCTGAAAGACGGTCGAGATAATGCATGATGGCCACGCTGTCGTAGACCGATCCGCCATCATCAAGCAGCAGCACCGGAATCTTTCCCAGCGGATTATTGTCCATCAGCGTGGCCGGCTCGGCGTTGGTGTCAACGCGAACGGAGGTTATGTCGATGTCGAGATGACGGGCCGCCATGCGCACCTTGGCGGAGTAGGGGGAGGCGGGCGAATAGAGCAGTTCCATGGTTGGGTCCCTGTGGGTTGATCAGCGAATGGGGATGATTTCGGTTGAACTCGCGCGGCAGCCCTTGCGGTCAAGCTCCGGGCAGTCGCGGAATGTCATGTCCCGGTTAAGGCAGATGCGCACTTCTTCGAGGCGCTTGCCATCGCAGCTGATGGAAATGCCGCGTTTCGACAGGCCGGGATTGGCATCGGTAAAGGCGGTTTCTATCGCATCGGCGGAAAGCGTGGCTGTTTCGGCGCCGGAAGCGATTCTCTCCGGCAGCCGGATGGCCTCGAAGGCGGCCCGCGTCGCCGAGAAATAGTCTCGCTGCGACAGGCCGGAACAGGAGCCGTGTTTGCGCCACTGATGGCCGATCAGGCCCATGGAGGGCATGATGTCGAACATGGTGCGGCCGATCGCGTCCGGCACACGCTCAGGCTCGTCGCTTCGGCAGAATTCGGGATAGCCGTTTTCGTTCTGCGGCCATAGCCCGTGCACCACGAATCCGTAACGCCTGTCGCTGCCGCACTGCTGTCGGTTGCCAGAGCCTTCGGAACTGGCGCAGAATGCCGGTGACCATGAAAGCGAGAGCACATAAAAATCGAAGCCGCTTCCGCGCGGCGGAGGCCTCTTATCCGGCTTCGCTTGAGAAACCGCGCGCCCTGGAGCGTCCGGCCCGGAATTGCCGGCGGTCTGCGATTGGGGTTGTGTCTGCCGGTCGGCCGGTGTGGTTGGGGCCGGATTTTGCTGCGCGAACCATAAGGCGCCGAGCGACAGAAGGCCCAGGGCGATGAAACCGGCATAACGCTTCATTCCGTGTACGTTCCCCGGAAAATGGACGACCTCATATCGCCGGCAGGCGACGATCCGGTCTTACATCAACTTGTGAACGGGGCAAACCGCCAATCTTTGATGAAAAGGTTGAAAGCTTCGCCGCATAACGAATAGAGTCGAACGAATCTCCGCAAAAGACGGAACAGGCTGGGGTGAAGCTGGAGGAAATAGGCGGGCATGACCGCATGAAATTCAAGAAATATATCTGGCCCGTCGTTGGCTTTGCGACGATCGGTTTTTCCGCCTGGTTGCTCTTTCACGAATTGCGCGGCCTGTCGCTCGATGATCTCTGGGACAGCCTGAAGGCCATTCGGGTGCGGGACTGGTTGTGTTCGGGTCTCTCCACCCTGCTGGCCTATGCCGCGCTTGCCGGTTATGACCGCATCGCGTTGCAGCATCTTGGCCGCAAGGTGAACTGGCTCTTCATCACGCTCACCTCCTTCACCACCTATGCGCTGTCCCACAATGTCGGCGCGTCGGTGTTTTCGGGCGCCGTGGTGCGATATCGGGCGTATACGTCGAAGGGACTAAGTGTGGCGGAAGTGGGCGTTCTCGTCGGCCTCTGCTCTTTCACCTTCCTCATCGGCACGATCATGCTAATCGGACTGGTGCTGCTTTACGAGCCTGACATCACTGAAAGGTTCACGGGCATACTGCCGGTCGAAGCCTCGACCACGACAGGCGTCGTGCTGCTCTTTTTCGTCAGCCTTTATGTTCTCGGCAGCCTGCTCAGGCTGAAGCCTCTGAAGATCGGCTCCTTCGTGTTGCCATACCCGGCGCCGAAGCTTGTGGCGCAGCAACTGGTCATTGGCCCCATCGAGCTGATCGGCGCGGCGGGCATCATCTATTTCGCGCTGCCGGAAGCCGGCAATCCCGGCTATATGGTCATTCTCGGCATATTTCTGGTGTCGTTTTCCGCAGCGCTCATTTCGCATGCGCCGGGCGGATTGGGCGTGCTGGAACTCGTCTTCGTCACCGGCCTGCCGGACATGAACCCGGCCGACGTCATCGCAGCGCTCCTGGTCTTCCGCCTGTTTTACCTCATCATCCCCTTCATCATGGCGCTGTTCGTGATCCTCTTCTTCGAAAGATCACAGCTGGCCGCGGCGCAGAAAAGGGAAGGGTTGAGGTAACTCAGCCGTCTTCCGGCTTTTCCTCGCCGCGCAGCCAGAAGGCGCGTTGCGAGGCAAACCTGTCCTGCGCCAGCCTTGTCTTGAGGTAAGGCAGCAACGTGTGCAGCTCTTCTTTCAGCGTGTAGGGCGGATTGACGATGATGAGGCCGGAGCCGCTCAGCCCATCCAGCCGGTCGCTCCTGACGGAAAGTTCCGCGCATAGCATCTTCGGAATCTCGAAGGATTGCAGCCGCTCGTGGAAATCCTTGATCGGCGCGCCTTTCTTGAGCGGATACCACAGGCAATATGTGCCAGTGGAAAAACGTCGGTAGGCCTTGTTCAGGCCATCGGCCAGGCGCTGATATTCATTCTCCAGCTCGAATGGCGGATCAACGAGGATGAGGCCGCGTTTTTCTTTCGGCGGCAAATGCGCGCCAAGCGACAGCCAGCCATCGAGCTCGGTCACCCGCACCTGATAGTCACCTTCGAATAGCCACGCGAGCGCGCGGCTGTCATCCGGGTGCAGTTCCATGGCCGAAAGCCGGTCCTGCGGGCGAAACAGCATACGCGCGAGTTTCGGTGAGCCGGGGTAGAATTTGACGCCGCCTTCAGGATTGAGTTCCTTTACTGCGGCAAGATAGGGCTCCAGCAGCTCGGCGATAGGGTCGGGCAGATCACCCTCCATCAGCTTTCCGATGCCGGTCTGCCATTCGCCGGTTTTCTGCGCCTCTTCAGACGTCAGGTCGTAAAGACCGATGCCGGCATGGGTGTCCAGTACCCGAAAGGCCTTGTCCTTGTTCTGCAGGTAACGCACGAGGCGGGCGAGAACGGCATGTTTGAGGACATCCGCGAAATTGCCGGCGTGATAAATGTGGCGGTAGTTCATGGATGTGTCTCGCTTGCCGTTTATCCGGATGAATGGTCAGGATGAATATTCTTGATGGACGTCACTTCGGCCTTTTTGCCGCATCGTTGATGCAATATACAAAAGACATGAACGTTGCGACCCCGATTTCCGCTGAAAAAGCCACCCTGAAGGCCGAAGTCCGTATCGGACACACGGTCTGCCCGCATGACTGTCCGAGCGCGTGCGCGCTGGAGGTCGATATCAATGCCGATGGCCGCATCGGTCGTGTGCGCGGCGCCAATGCCAACACCTATACCGCCGGCGTGATCTGCGCCAAGGTGGCGCGGTATTCCGAGCGCATCTATCATCCCGGTCGTCTGCTGACCCCGAAGCGCCGCAAGGGCGCAAAAGGGGCGGGCGACTGGCAGGAAATTTCCTGGGAAGCGGCGCTGGACGAGGTCGCCGACGCTTTTGTGAAGGCAGAAGCCCGGCACGGCGCGGAGGCCATCTGGCCCTATTTCTATGCGGGCACCATGGGGCAGGTGCAGCGCGACTCCATCGAGCGGCTGCGCCACGCCAAGAAATATTCGGGCTTCTTCGGCTCGATTTGCACCAACATGGCCTGGACCGGCTATGTGATGGGCACGGGCGCCTTGCGCGGCCCCGATCCGCGCGAGATCGGCAAGGCCGATGTCGTCGTCATCTGGGGCACCAATGCGGTCGCCACGCAGGTCAATGTCATGACCCATGCGGTCAAGGCCCGCAAGGAACGCGGCGCGAAGATCGTCGTGGTCGATATCTATGACAATCCGACCATGAAACAGGCGGATATGCGCCTCGTCGTCCGACCCGGCACGGATGCGGCGCTGGCCTGCGCCGTGATGCACATCGCCTTCCGCGACGGTTACGCCGACCGTGGTTACATGGCGCGCTTCGCCGACGACCCGGCCGGGCTCGAGGCGCATTTGAAGACGAAGACGCCGCAGTGGGCATCAGAGATCACGGGCCTTTCCGTCGACGAGATCGAGGATTTCGCGAGGCTGGTTGGCGTCACGAGAAAGACCTTCTTCCGGCTCGGATATGGCTTTGCCCGACAGCGCAACGGCGCGGTCGCCATGCATGCAGCGCTTTCGATCGCCACGGTGCTCGGTTCCTGGCAATATGAGGGCGGCGGCGCGTTCCACAATAATGGTGACATCTTCCGGCTCAACAAGGCGGAACTCATGGGCACGGCCTATGCCGACCCCGACGTGCGCCAGCTCGACCAGTCGCAGATCGGCCGCGTGCTGACGGGGGACGCCGAAGCGCTGCGCCATGGCGGTCCGGTGACGGCGCTGCTCATCCAGAACACCAATCCGGTCAATGTCGCGCCCGAACAGAGGCTGGTGAAGCAGGGCTTCCTGCGCGATGATCTCTTCGTCGCCGTGCACGAGCAGTTCATGACGGAAACGGCCGAGCTTGCCGATATCGTGCTGCCCGCCACCATGTTCCTCGAACATGACGACATTTACCGCGCCGGCGGCCAGAATCACATCTTGCTTGGTCCTAAACTGGTGGAGCCGCCCGAAACGGTGCGTACCAACCTCTTCGTCATCGAGGAGCTGGCAAAGCGTCTCGGGATCGACCACATGCCGGGCTTTGGCCTTTCAGCGCGCGATCATGTCGATCATATGCTGAAAGTCAGTGGCTGGGGCGACTTCGATACGCTCGCCGAAGAGAAATGGATCGATGCGCAGCCACCGTTCGAGGTCGCGCATTATCTTGAAGGCTTCGGTTACGGTGACGGGAAGTTCCGTTTCAGCCCCGATTGGGCAACGGGGCCTTCTCCCAACAAGCCGCCGAAGAACATCGGCGTGATGGGGCCGGTGTCGGAATTTCCGAAATTCCCGGATCAGGTCGATGTCATCGAGGTTGCGGATGCTGACCATCCCTTCCGACTGGCGACATCGCCCGCGCGCAACTTCCTGAATTCCACTTTCGCGGAAACCAAAACCTCCGTGCAGAAGGAAGGTCGCCCGGAACTGATGATCTGTCCTGAGGATGCCGCCATCAACGGCATTTCTGATGGCGACATCGTCCGCATCGGCAACGGGCGAGGCGAGGTCCGACTCCACGCGAAAATCGTGGAAGGTGCTAGGCCGGGAGTGCTCATTGCCGAAGGGCTATGGCCGAACAAGGCGCATCTGGACGGCGAGGGCATCAACGTGCTGACCGGTGCCGACGCCGTCGCTCCCTATGGCGGCGCGGCATTTCACGACAACAAGGTTTGGCTGCGCAAGAGCTGACGGAAGATTTTGAATGACGAAGTTCGACAACGTGAAAATTGAAATTCTGAAAGACGAAACGCTTTCAAAGAACTGGTATCACCTCCGCAACATAACCTACAATTACACCAATTCCCGTGGCGAAACGAAAGTCATCAGGCGCGAAGCCTATGACCGTGGCAACGGCGCGACGATCCTGCTGTTTGATCCACGACGCCAGACGGTTGTTCTGGTACGGCAGTTTCGCATGCCGGCCCATGTGAACGGTCATCCCGGCTGGCTCCTTGAAGCCCCGGCCGGCCTGCTGGACGGCGATAATCCGGCTGAAGCCATCCGCCGCGAGGTGACGGAAGAAACGGGCTACGTCGTGAGGGACGTGCGGTTCCTGTTCAAATCGTTCATGTCGCCCGGTTCTGTCACCGAGATCATTCATTTCTTCGCCGCGATTGTCGAATCTTCGGATCGTGTCGAAGAAGGCGGCGGTGCGGCCCATGAGGACGAGGATATCGAGGTCGTGGAAATCCCGCTGGACGACGCCATGAAGATGATCGAGACGGGCGAGATATGCGATGGCAAGACGATCATGCTGCTGCAATGGGCGGCGTTGAACCGCGCCTCGCTGACAGCCTGAGATTTCATCATCTTTCGGAGACTCTTATGAACGTGTCGCTCTTAAAGTCGCCCGCTGCCGCGACCGACCGGATCCGGCTGGTGGAAAAGGAAACCGTCTGGAAGGGCTTCGTGCATTTGCAGAAGCTCGTTTTTGACCAGCGCATGCCTGACGGCAAGACGATCCGTATTGTGAGGGAGGTCCATGATCACGGCCTCGCCGCCGCCATTCTCCTTTATGACCCGAAACGCGACAGCGTGGTAATGGTACGCCAGTTTCGCCCCGCCGCCTTCGTCAACGGCGACCCGAACTTCATGATCGAAGTTCCGGCAGGGCTTCTCGATGGCGACGATGCCGCTGATGCAATCCGCCGTGAGGCGATGGAGGAATCCGGTTATGCCGTCGAAAAGGTTGAATACCTCTTCGACATGTATGCCAGCCCTGGCACGCTGACGGAAAAGGTCAGTCTCTTCGTCGCCCGCATCGATCTCGACGTGCAAGCGGGCAGCGGTGGCGGACTGGAGGATGAAGGCGAGGATATCGAGGTTCTGACCTATGGTCTCGACGAAGCCTTCGGAATGATCGCCTCGGGTGAGATCACGGATTCCAAGACGATCATTCTGCTGCAATGGGCGATGTTGAATCGTGATCGGCTTTAAAGGCGGGGCGGCTTGAGCATATCCAGTGAACTAACCCACGGATACAGCCATCAACGCTAAAACCGCCCCCTGACGCCGGCACCCACGAAAATCGACTGCAAGTCGCCGCCACCAGCGTTCTTCTCCGACGACAGGCTTCCGGCGCCCGCGCCGCTATAATGCGTGTTCCCGCGCCCGAGGCTGGTATAGTCGTAAGCGCCGTCGAGGTAGATCGAGGCGTTTTCAGTCACGTCATAGGCAACGCCTGCCTTCACCCCGAACATGCCGGCAACGTCGAATTTGTCAGTGAAGCGCATGTCGCGCAGCCAGTGATCGTCAGTCGCCTTGGCGTAGACCATGGCGCCACCTTCGAGACCGAGATTGAGCGACCAGTTGCCGAATCTCTGGCCGCCCGTCAGGTTGCCGTAGAAAACCGGTATTTGTTGGCGATAGGTTATTCCCTTGAGGCCATCCTTGAATTTGCCCGAGAAATCGCGGCGGGAGAAAACACTGTAAACGGCGTTGCCACCATAGGCCGACCATTGCACATCGGTGTAGCGAAAACCGACGCCCGCGCTGAGATATTGCTGCGGATCCTCCAGCAATGTGCGATTGAGTTCGAGGCCTCCCGAAAAATAATGGTCGAGCCGTGTGTCATCATGCTGGGAGCGATCGCTCCAATTCTCCTTGGAGCTGTCTTTCGAAAAAGGCCATACCCAGTCGTAGTCGGTCATGTAGCCATCGCCTTCAAAACCGATGCGGCCTTCCGCCTTGACGCGCCAGCCGGGCGCTAGTTCAAGCCCGAGCGAGCCGCGCAACGCCACGGCGTTTTTCGTTTCCCATTCCAGTTCGCTCACCTTGCGGCCACCGAGATGAACAGTTTCCGTCGCCCGGAGATTGAGAACGCCGGCATCCAGTGAAGCCGTAATGCCGTTTTGTTCGGCGGCGAGTGGCAGGCAGGTACCCATCAGTAAAGCCGCAGAAAGCGGCAGGGGAAATCTCGAAAATCGCATAATCGCTCCTGAACGTCCGGAGGGCCTGAAGTAGAGGCCGTTGCGGTCATTAAAGACGATTATGGTAAATGATCGGTTTATTTCACCGAAGATACCAATTCTGATTTATCTATGTACTTTAGGAATAGCTACATCACGAGGCAGAGACAAGGATGGAATACTCGGTTTTACTTTCGCTCTTGTCGAAAACGGCTTTTCCGCCTTCCATCCGTACCTTGCCTTCGGCGAGTAATTTCAGCGCCAGTGGATAGAGCTGGTGCTCGACGGTGAGGATCCGCGCAGCCAGGGTATCGGCCGTGTCGTCGGAAAGAACCGGCACAGCCCCCTGCGCAATCGTCGGGCCCTCATCCATGCCTTCGGTGACGAAATGGACCGTGCAGCCGGAAATCTTCATGCCGCTGTCGATGGCACGCTCATGCGTATGCAAACCGGGGAAAAGCGGCAGCAGGGAAGGGTGGATATTGATGATGCGGCCTTCATAGGGGGCAATGAAATCCCCCGAGATCAGCCGCATATAGCCGGCGAGACAGACGATGTCAGGCGCAATCTCCCCAAGAGCGGCCAGAATGGCGCCCTCATGTTCCGTCTTGCTCGCATAGGTCCTGCGTTCGAAGACGAGGGTCGGAATGCCGAAACCCCGTGCCTTTTCCAGCCCGCCGGCAGTTGCCTTGTCCGAGATCACGCAGGCGATTTCCGCCGGAAAATCCGCCGTCTGGCAGGCCTTTACCAGCGACACCATGTTGGAGCCGCTGCCGGAGATGAAAACGACGACACGTTTGCGGCCGGACGACAGGGCGGCGGGCATCATAGGGCGAGGGCGCCCTTGTAGATGGTGCCATGCGCGCCTTCTTCACGGGCGACCATGCGGCCGAGCGGGAAGACGGTCTCGCCTTGGGCCGTCAGAACTTCGGTGACCTTTTCGGCATTTTCAGCCGAAACCACGACGATCATGCCGACGCCGCAATTGAAGGTGCGCAGCATTTCCTTTGCTTCGACACCACCGGTTTTCGCAAGCCAGGAGAAGACGGCAGGAACCTCTATCGCTTCGAGGTCGATCTCGGCGGCGAGATGTTTGGGCAGAACGCGCGGAATATTCTCCGGGAAACCGCCGCCGGTAATATGCGCCAGTGCCTTCAGCGCGCCGGTCTCGCGGATCGCCTTCAGGAGCGGCTTCACATAGATGCGGGTTGGAGTCAGCAGCGCTTCGCCCAGCTTCTTGCCATCGGCGAAGGGAGCAGGTGCATCCCAGTCGAGTCCGGAGATCGATACGATCTTGCGCACCAGCGAGAAGCCGTTGGAGTGGACGCCGGATGAGGACAGGCCAAGAATGACGTCGCCCTCGGAAATGTCGCCGGCGGGCAGAAGCTGGCCGCGTTCGGCCGCGCCCACGGCAAAGCCCGCGAGGTCGTAATCGCCATCTGAGTACATTCCCGGCATTTCAGCGGTTTCGCCGCCGATCAGCGCACAACCGGATTCGCGGCAGCCGGCGGCGATGCCGGAAACGATCGCAGCGCCCTGGTCGGGATCGAGCTTGCCGGTGGCAAAATAATCGAGGAAGAACAGCGGTTCTGCACCCTGAACCACGAGATCGTTGACGCACATGGCGACGAGATCGATACCGACGGTGTCGTGATAGTTTGCGTCGATGGCGATCTTCAGCTTGGTGCCGACGCCGTCATTGGCGGCCACCAGAACCGGGTCGGTGAAGCCAGCGGCTTTCAGATCGAACAGGCCGCCGAAGCCGCCGATTTCGCCGTCCGCGCCGGGACGTCGCGTGGAACGCACCGCCGGTTTGATCTTCTCGACCATCAGATTGCCGGCGTCGATATCCACCCCTGCGTCACTATAGGTAAGACCGTTCTTGCCCGACTGGCTCATGGCTCTCGTCTCCGCTGGTTCCTTTGGCGTCGCCATTCGCACGGGACGGGGCCTGATGCAAGGGTTTGAGTGGCAAAACCTCCGGTTTTTACCGGCTTTGACGTTCCGCGATGGCCGCTCTCGGCAGCATTTGCCGCAATGCGGCGAAGGTGGGACCGGATATTCTGCGTTGTCGGCTTTTTCAGCCCCCCTTATCCCTTTGCCGACGCAGTCTTGACCATGTGCCCACGCCCATCCTATCTCCATGATGCGGGATGACGATGCGGTGACAGAAGGATGAACGGATGCAACCCCATGTAAGCGGTACCAGCCTGCGCCGGCAGGTGTTTTTCTGGATCGGCGTGCTTGCCGTCTTTATCCTCTTCCTGATGGTCTTCAGCTCCATTCTCCTGCCTTTCGTGGCTGGCATGGCGCTTGCGTATTTTCTCGATCCGGTGGCCGACTGGCTGGAGAGGCGCGGCCTCAGCCGGCTGATGGCCACGGTCGTCATTCTCATCTCCTTCGTGCTGGTCTTCGCGCTGTCGCTCATCATCATCATTCCGCTCATTGCCGCCCAGGCCTCGGAATTCATCACGCGCATCCCGCAATATATCTCATCGCTGCAGCAGCTGATCGCCGGCGCGGATACCAATCTCCTGCCGGACTGGGTGAGCAGCCAGATCGATGCGGTAAAGGAGAACTTCTCGAAACTCCTCACCGAAGGTGCAGGTTTCATCGGCACATTGCTGACGCAGATATGGAATTCCGGCAAATCGCTGGTCGATGTCGTGTCGCTCCTGGTGGTCACCCCCGTCGTCGCCTTTTACCTGTTGCTTGACTGGGACCGGATGATCGACAAGGTCGACAGCTGGATACCGCGCGATTACGTGCACACGGTGCGCCAGATCGCCCGCGACATGGACAAGACCATTGCCGGTTTCGTGCGTGGGCAGGGCTCGCTCTGCCTCATTCTCGGGGTTTATTACGCCGTCGGCCTGTCGCTGGTCGGGCTTAATTTCGGCCTTTTGATCGGCCTTTTTTCGGGCCTCATCAGCTTCATTCCCTATATCGGCTCCATGGTCGGCCTGATCCTGGCGGTTGGCGTCGCCATCGTGCAGTTCTGGCCGGATTATCTCTATGTCGTACTGACCCTGGTCGTGTTCTTTTCCGGCCAGTTCATCGAAGGCAACATCCTGCAGCCGAAACTTGTCGGCAGCAGCGTCGGCCTGCATCCTGTCTGGCTGATGTTTGCCCTCTTCGCTTTCGGCGCGCTTTTCGGCTTCGTCGGGCTTCTCGTCGCGGTGCCGGCTGCGGCGGCGGTCGGCGTGCTTGTCCGCTTCGCCTTGTCACGGTATCTTGAAAGCGATCTTTACCACGGGCACGCCGCCAACCTTCCCTGGGAAGCCAACCTCACCCTGGAAGAAAGGGAAACGTCCTCCGGCAAGGTTGACTCTCAGAGCTGACAATGACTGACCCAATCAAAACCGACAACGCCCGGTCGAAGGCCGAGCAGCTGCCGCTCGCATTTTCGCATCCGTCCGCCTCCGGCCGGGACGATCTCCTCGTGTCGGCTTCGCTGGAGGCCGCCGTCAGCCTCGTTGACGCATGGCCGCACTGGCCCTCGCCGGTGGTCGTGCTGGCAGGGCCGCCCGGTTCCGGAAAATCGCACCTTGCCAATATCTGGAAAAATATCAGCGAGGCCCGCGAGATTCATCCGCAAGCGGGCGCGGATGCCGCGCGCGCGGCCGAAAGGGGGGCGGTGCTGTTCGAGGACGCTGATCGGCGTGGTTTTGACGATACCGAACTCTTCCATGTCATCAACAGCGTACGCCAGAATGGCACAACGCTTCTGATGACCAGCCGGCAATGGCCGTCGGCCTGGCCCGTCACGCTGCCGGATCTGCGCTCGCGCCTCAAGGCCGTGACGGTAGTGGAAACGGGTGAACCGGACGAGGCGTTGCTGGCGCAGGTGCTGGTGAAGCTCTTCGCTGACCGGCAGCTTTACATGGATGACAAACTCATAGGCTACATCGTCAACAGAATGGAACGTTCGCTCGATACGGCGCAGACGATCGTAGAGCGGATCGACAGGCTGGCGCTTTCGCGCGGAACGAGGATCACCCGCCCACTGGTGGCGGAAGTCCTCAACGCGATGGACAATGCCGAGAGACATAACGGACCGGACGACGATTGACTGTCACAGTTCCGTCGTCAAACTGTTATACGGGCAAGAAGGACGATCGCGGGATGCAGCAGGATCACGGATTGGAAATTGGTCAGGGGATGGAACAGGGCATGGACGCTGTCGCGCAGGAAGATTTCAACAAGGTTCAGCCGCAGACCGAGGGCGAGAACCTCTGGGATAGCCCCGCGCGTTTCATCAACCGCGAATTCTCCTGGCTCCAGTTCAACCGCCGTGTCCTTGAGGAAACGCTGAACACCGATCACCCGCTGCTGGAGCGGCTACGTTTCCTGTCCATCTCGGCGGCCAATCTCGATGAGTTCTTCATGGTTCGCGTCGCCGGCCTCGAAGGCCAGGTGCGCCAGAAGATCACCGTCAGGACCCCGGACGGCAAGACCCCGGCAGAACAGCTCGAAGATATTCTGAAGGAAATCGACAACCTGCAGATGGAGCAGCAGGCCTCGCTTGCCGTTCTGCAGCAATATCTTGCCAAGGAAGAAATCTACATCGTACGCCCGGCTGCGCTTTCGGATGAGGATCGCAACTGGCTGGAAACCGAGTTTGAGGAACGCATGTTCCCGGTGCTGACGCCGCTCTCCATCGATCCGGCGCACCCGTTCCCCTTCATTCCCAATCTCGGCTTTTCCATGGGGCTGCAGCTGGACAGCGTCAACGGCCGCGAGCCGATGACGGCGCTTTTGCGCCTGCCGCCGGCGCTCGACCGCTTCGTGCGGCTGCCGGATGAAAAGAACGCCATCCGCTACATCACGCTCGAGGATGTGGTCGGTCTGTTCATTCACCGGCTCTATCCCGGCTATACCGTTCGCGGTTCCGGCACGTTCCGCATCATCCGCGATAGCGATATCGAGGTGGAGGAAGAGGCCGAAGATCTGGTGCGTTTCTTTGAAAGCGCGCTGAAACGCCGCCGCCGCGGTTCCGTCATCCGCATCGAGACCGACAGTGAAATGCCGCAGTCGCTCAGGCAGTTCGTGGTGCATGAACTCGGTGTGCCGGATAATCGCGTCGCGGTTCTGCCCGGTCTTCTCGCGCTCAACACTATCTCGGAAATCGTGCGTGCCCCGCGCGACGACCTGAAATTCGAGCCCTACAATGCCCGTTTCCCGGAGCGCGTTCGTGAACATGCCGGCGATTGCCTCGCTGCTATCCGCGAAAAGGACATGGTGGTTCACCATCCCTATGAAAGCTTCGACGTGGTGGTGCAGTTCCTCCTGCAGGCTGCGCGCGATCCCGAAGTACTCGCCATCAAGCAGACGCTTTACCGGACCTCTAACGACAGCCCGATCGTTCGCGCGCTGATCGACGCCGCGGAAGCAGGTAAATCCGTCACCGCGCTGGTCGAGCTCAAAGCGCGTTTCGACGAGGAAGCAAACATCCGCTGGGCGCGCGATCTGGAGCGCGCCGGCGTGCAGGTCGTGTTCGGCTTCATCGAACTCAAGACCCACGCCAAGATGTCGATGGTGGTGCGCCGCGAGGATGGCAAGCTCAGGACCTACTGCCACCTTGGCACGGGCAACTATCACCCGATCACGGCGAAGATCTATACCGACCTGTCCTTCTTCACCTGCAACCCGAAGATCGCCCACGACATGGCGAATATCTTCAACTTCATCACGGGTTACGGCGAACCGGAGGAGGGCATGAAGCTGGCCGTCTCGCCCTATACGTTACGCGCGCGCATCCTCAAGCATATTCACGAGGAAATCGAGCACGCCAAGCGCGGCGCGCCGGCGGCGATCTGGATGAAGATGAATTCGCTTGTCGATCCAGAGATCATCGATGCGCTCTACCATGCCAGCGCCGCCGGTGTTGAGGTGGACCTCGTCGTGCGCGGCATCTGCTGCCTGCGCCCGCAGGTGCCCGGCCTGTCGGACAATATCCGCGTCAAATCCATCGTCGGCCGCTTCCTGGAGCACAGCCGCATTTTCTGCTTCGGCAATGGTTTCGGCCTGCCGTCGGACAAGGCGCTGGTCTATATCGGCTCCGCCGACATGATGCCGCGCAATCTCGACCGCCGCGTGGAGACGCTGGTGCCGCTGACCAATCCCACCGTGCATGAGCAGGTTCTTTCACAGATTATGCTGGGCAATCTCATTGACAACCAGCAGAGCTACGAGATACTTGCGGACGGAACGTCGAGGCGCATCGAGGTGCGTAAAGGCGAAGAACCGTTCAACGCGCAGCACTATTTCATGACCAATCCCAGCCTTTCCGGACGTGGTGAAGCCCTGAAATCCAGTGCGCCCAAATTGATTGCCGGGTTGATTTCGTCCCGCAAGAAACAGGCTGAATGACTCGATCAGAAGCACAGGGGCGGCTGACCGGCCTTGCCCCCGTTTCCGTCATAGATATTGGCTCGAACTCCGTTCGTCTTGTCGTATATGAAGGTCTTTCCCGCGCGCCTGCGGTGCTGTTCAACGAAAAGGTGCTTTGCGGGCTTGGCAAAGGTTTGGCGCTGACGGGGCGCATGCATGAGGAAGGTGTAAGCCGCGCGCTCCTGGCGCTCAGGCGTTTTCACGCCCTCTCCGAGCAGGCGCAGGCGCAGCAGCTTTATGTGCTGGCCACGGCCGCGGCCCGAGAAGCGGAAAATGGTCCCGATTTCATTCGTGAGGCCGAAGCCATCCTCGGCTGCGAGATCGAGGTTCTGTCGGGTGAGAAGGAAGCGCTTTATTCGGCCTATGGCGTGATCAGCGGTTTCCATGATCCTGATGGCATCGCCGGCGACCTCGGGGGCGGCTCGCTGGAACTGATCGACATCAAGGGCAAGAGCTGCGGCGAAGGCATCACCCTGCCGCTTGGCGGTTTGCGGCTTTCGGAGCAATCGGACGGCTCGCTGGAAAAAGCGGCGACCATTGCCAGAAAGCACGTCAAATCCTTCGCCAAACTTCTGGCGGCGGGTGAGGGGCGCACCTTTTACGCCGTCGGCGGCACCTGGCGAAATATCGCCAAGCTGCACATGGAGATATCCGGTTATCCCCTGCACATGATGCAGGGTTATGAATTGCCGCTGGAGGAAATGCTGAATTTCCTCGAGGAGGTCATCGTCTCCCGGGATAGCAAGGATCCCGCCTGGCAGGCGGTCTCCAAGAACCGCCGCTCGCTCCTGCCATTCGGTGCCATCGCCATGCGCGAAGTTCTGAAGATGATGAAGCCGGCCAGGATCGCTTTTTCCGCACAGGGCGTACGCGAGGGTTACCTTTATTCGCTGCTGACGGAGGCGGAGCGCGAATCCGATCCGCTGCTGGTTGCCGCCGACGAACTTGCCATTTTGCGCGCCCGTTCTCCGGAGCATGCGCGAGAACTGGCGGACTGGAGCGGTCGCACCTTCCCGGTTTTCGGCATAGACGAGACGGAAGAGGAAAGCCGCTATCGGCAGGCCGCCTGCCTGCTGGCCGACATCAGCTGGCGCGCGCATCCCGATTACCGCGGTCTGCAGGCGCTCAATATCATCGCCCACTCGTCCTTCGTGGCGATCACCCATCCCGGGCGCGCCTATATTGCACTTGCCAATTATTACCGCTTTGAAGGCCTGAACGACAACGGCACCACCGAGCCGCTTGCCGCCATGGCGGGGGAGCGTCTGCAGGAACTCGCCAAACTGCTGGGCGGCCTGCTGCGCGTCGTATATCTTTTTTCAGCCTCCATGCCGGGTGTCGTGGATCACCTGAAATTCCGCAAGACAGATAATCCGGATCTCGATCTGGAATTTGTGGTGCCGCATGATTATTGCGATTTTGCCGGCGAGCGGCTGGACGGACGTTTGCAGCAACTGGCGAAGCTGACGGGCAAGCGGCTGGCCTTCGTGTTCGAATAAGGAGCGGCGGAGTCTCCGTTCACGACAGAAACGACATTGGCCCCGTGCTAGGACCAGCGCTCGCAGAACGCTTCGATATCGTTTGACTGAAAGTCGCCAAGCCGAGCCATGATCGTCTCGAAGGGCCAGTCCCACCAGGCAATAGCGGTAAGCTTCTGCGCAATCGATCGTGAAAAGCGCTCGCGAATGATTTTTGCGGGTACGCCGCCGACGATGGTATAGGGCGGTACGTCCCTGGTCACCACGGCGCCGGCGGCCAGCACCGCGCCGTGTCCCACCTTGACGCCCGGCAGTACGATGACCCCGTGCCCGATCCAGACATCGTGACCGATGACGGCGCGATCCTGCTTCCGCTGCGCGAAAAAGGCATCGTCGCGCACCGCATCGGCAGAGTAATATTCCGGGCAGTAGCTGAAACGGTGCATGGATGGCCGGTCCATCGGATGGTTGGGAGCGCCTATCCTGACCTCCGCGGCGATGGCGCAGAACTTCCCGATGATCGCATCCCCCACCATGCAGCGGGGACCAAGATAAGAGTAGTCTCCGAGCTCAACATTATGCAGCGAGGTATCGGCCAGAATCTCGCAGCATCTGCCGATGCTCGAGTCTCTTACGCTGGCTGTTGCATGAATGACGGTCTCTGCGAGCTTAGGGCGCTTGATCTGTGCGGTCGAATCCATTGCAGTCTCCCGATTCTGCGCATGCTTAACCGGGCATGATGAAGGCCCTATGACGTGAGACGGCGGAGCAGTCCGTCCGTGACCGGCATACCCTCTCAAGTTCAGACCACGTCTCTGCTTCGTGTGACATTCTCTCCTTACAGATCGGCGTCACCTGCCGGCGACATTCGGGCGCATTATCGTTTCCAATAGTGCTCCGTTATGTTTTGAGCATTCCGAATGATATGACCGGCGATTTCTGGGTCGCCGCCCTCAAAGGTCTGCGGATCGGCCCCGCATAACAACAAAAAGAGCTGTTGATGCGCGACCGCGGCAAAATAATCCCGGGGTGGTGGCTGCATGTCTGACCCGGTCGCCTCGAATGCTTCGGCGACTTCTTTGCTGGCGCGCTCAACCGCTGCATGAACACTCGCCATCATCGCCGCTTCGTTGCGTTCCAATATATCCTGAACCTGCCGTTCTGCCGGTGTCAGAACCGGACAACTCTCGCTCATTAAATGTCTCTCCTGTGGGTACAACCATTTCGCCAAGCAATATTATCGCGTGGATTGTGTCCGCTTTGCGGGAAACATAAATCTTGGTCTTGAAGTGTAGCGCGCCGGTTGACCTCCATGCCGTGCGGATCGAACAGCAATGGGCTGTCCTTTTTGCAAGCCGTTCAGCCGTGGCCGAGTGCCTTTCGAATGCAGGCGCTGAGATAGGCATATTGCAGCGGCGTTATCGTCGCCATGACTTCGGTCCGATTGGCGGGATGATCCTGATAACCCACCGGCAGATCGAATTGGGTGAAGGTGAAATCCCAGCGGACGCCATCAATGATATTGTAGAAGTGTTGCGCGCCGCTGACAGCGGTTTTCGCAATTTCGCCACCGAAAATGTCCTGAACCACCAGGGCAGTGACGCTTCCTTGCCCCCTGGCTGGATTTTCGCGCGACCAGAGGCCGCTGGTCTCGCCCGACCAGCTTCTCTTCAGGGCGTAGTACAGTCTTTCGGCATGGTCCTGCATGAAACGTCTTCTTTTCCGCAAGCATGTTTCTGTCGCGGCCGGAAAATCGGGAGGAGCGCCGCGCAGACGTTCGTGTCTGCCAGCGCTCCGTCCGGATCATTGGTGACCGTCAGTGCAAATGACGGCAGCCGTGGCCTCACTTCGCCTCGAGCAGGTCCTTGACCTCAAGCAGAACGAATTCGTTGTCATCAGCCTTGTCCAGCGCCCGCCCGGCAGAGAAAGGCAGGTTGTTGTCATTGCCGACGATGATATGCGTGGCATCGACGCGGTCGACATTCTCGATGGTGACGAAAGGCATGTCGTAGAAACCGTTGCCGCCGCCCTGGCGCTTCTTGTTATCAGGGTCGGAGATCTTCATCAGGTCGATATAGCCGATCTTGCGGGCGGCCTTGCCGACATTGGCGTCGTTGAATTCGATCTTGTAGATGCGCTTGACCTTGGCTGGGCGGGCGAAGCAGTCCGCGGTGGGAGCCTTCGGGTCGGCGCAGGCCTTGTCGGCCGTGCCGGCGCCGTTGTCGCGTTCGATGACGAGGGCAGTGGTCTCGTCCAGCATGTTGAAGTCACCGATCGCCTCGCCGCCTTCCGCCAGCGGATAAAGCCAGCTGCGACCGGTCCACTCTTTCTTGGCGGTGTCCAGTTCGATGATGCGCAGCGCGGTCGCGCCGTCTTCGGTCTTTTCTACTTGCCCGTCCGCCATATAGAGCGGTCCTTCGAGAAGGCCGTAGAGCTTTGAGCCGTCCTTGGAGAGCGCCATGCCTTCATAACCGCCGGAGCGTTTCAGGTTGAAAGCGGGCATTTTCTGAGTCGGGTTGCCAGGCAGTGTGAGAGCCGGATGGTCGGGAGACTTCACCTCGATATCGCCGGCCTTGGTGGAGATCACATCGGTCAGCTTGCCGTCGCGGGTGAATTTCAGGATATAAGGACCGAATTCCTCACCCACCCAGAAACCGTCGGCAACAGGCTGAATGGATTCGACATCGAAATCGGCGCCCGTCAGGTAGCGCTTTTCCGTGCCTTCCAGAACGATGGGGAAGGGCGATTTCATGTCGGGGTCGGAGAGAAACACGGTTTCAAGCGCATTGACCTTGCCGGCTTCCCAGTCGAACTTCAGATGGTGAAGCATCAGCATGGCGTCGCTCGAATTGAGCTTGGAGCCGAAACCGTTGTCGGAAAGGCTCCAGAAGCTGCCGTCCGGCATGGCCTTGATGCCGGAAAAGCCCTGCATGGGCTGGCCGTTGAACGGCATGGAAAGGCCTGTCAGGCGCACGCCGTCCTTGCCGGGCACGGTGCCGAGGCCTTCGGCGCGCTTGCGGTCGGCTGTGGTGAACTTGGCGGAGGTCTTGAGATGTGCCGGCGCATCGGCAGGCGCGGCGATGATGGTGTTGGCCGGCAGAATGGCATGTGAAACCAGCTTTGCCGGAAACTCCTTTTCCGCTGCCTGCGATGCGGAAGCGAGCGCGAGAACCGCGCAAGAGGCGAAAAGAACGTGCTTCATGTTGAGACCCCTCTCAGTACCTGTTGAAGACAGGATTGACGCGATAGGGGCAGCACATGACAGAGAGGTGATTGCCGTTTGAAGCCTTTGATGAATTTTGATGACGGCGGCCGCTGGCAAAGGTGACGGCGACGTTGCTCCGCCCTAAGCGGCGGGGGCCTGATACTGGCTGAGCGTGCAGACACCGAGCGTCTGACCACGACCCTTGACCGCGTGCTCGCCGAGATATTCGCTGCGCACGCCCTTGGGAAGCACCAGCTGATGGGCGAGGTCGGCGGAAATCAGCACGGGATGGCCAAGCATCTTGCTCAGCGATTCGAGTCTGGAGGTCGTGTTCACCGTATCGCCGAAATAGGTGATCTTGTGATGGTCGACGCCGATTTCCGCAGTGATGACAGGTCCGCCATGGATGGCGAAGCGCAGGCGCGGCACTTCACCGAAGCGGGAAAGCCACATGTCGCGCTTTTCCTCGATGGTCGCCTGAATATCGAAAACGCAGCGCACGCAGGCCGCGCGCCGTATCGCCCTATGGTATGGCCAGGTGATGATCGCGGCGTCGCCGATGTAATCGTCGATGACGCCGCCGTGTTTCCTGACCGGTGCGGCATAGCTCGCGAAGATTTCGCCCAGAAATTCCTGTGCCTTCAGGTCGCCATGGGTTTCGGCGAAGGAGGTGGAACCGACAAGGTCTATGAAGATGAAGACGCGGTCTTCGCTCACCGGTCTGCGATAGCGCCCGAGAATGAGGTCGATGAAGATATCGCGGCCAAGAAGTTCACGCACACGCATGATGAAGACGATGATGCCGCAGACGATGAGCGTGAAGACCAGCGTCTGTACTTCGGCATGAACGGCGCGTTTCCAGGTGCCGGGAAAGATGCCGCTCAGCCACAGGATCGTGCCGCCCAGCCCGAAGCCGCAGAAGACGAGAACGGCATAGATGACAAGACCGACGGCAATGTAAACCGGTGTCGGCAGGGCGCTGACCTGCCGCGACAGGCCGGGCATGATGTAACCGCGCTCGAAGGCGAGGATTGGCGCGCAGGCAAACAGCGCATAGGTCGCGCCGATGAGCGCGCCACCGCCATATTCCAGGAAGGCGTAGGCCACGCCGCTGCCGGCCACGGCAACGAAGAGCACCACGTAATCCAGAATGGGCAGCAATTTTCTCATGTCGATTCTTGATCTCGGGAAGGGCAGGCCCGTCGCTCCTTGCGGGCAAAGCTTCTGTTCAGGTCATATGCGACATTAATGTGGAAAAAGCGCTGGAAAAAGTGAGCAATCGGTAAGGTTGCATAAAGGATCGGAAAGCCTGTTGCCCGGTTGCCGCAACGGGCGGGGCCCGCACCCCGCCTAAGTTGATATCGTATAATCGATGGCTTCACCCTATTTTGTCGCCCGACGCGCTGTCGGGCGATTCGGGTGTTCGGCCAGCGCCATTCAGATGCAGCGCTAGCGAATGAGGCGATACACTGTATGAGAAGGTCGCGGAAGGAGCGAGCGTTACGACTCGTTCGCCGCAACCTCTACCGCCTCGACCTTCTTGCCGGCAAAACGCAGGGCGACCTCACCATTGATGAGCTTCAGCGCCACATTGCCGAAAAGCTCCCGCCGCCAACCGGTCAGTGCTGCCACCGTTGCCTTTTCGCCCTCGGCGGCGATCTTGTCCAGATCGTCGCTATTGGCGATGACCTTGGCGGCGACGCCGTGCTTGTCAGCCGTCAGCTTCAGCAGAACCTTCAACAGTTCCACGGCAGCGCCCGAGCCTTCCGGCGCGTGGCTGTGACGCGGTGCCTTCGGCATTTCTTCTTTCGGCAGCGCCAGCGCCGCATTCACCGTCTCGACGATGGCGGTGCCTGAGGCGGACCGTTCCCAGCCCTTGGGAATGGTGCGAAGCCGCGACAGCGCCTCGGCATCCTTCGGCTGCTGCTGGGCGATTTCGAAGATCGCATCGTCCTTCAGCACGCGCGAGCGAGGCACGTTGCGGGAGCGCGCCTCCCGCTCGCGCCAGGCGGCGACGAATTTCAGGATGGCAAGCTCGGTCGGCTTGCGCAGGCGCGATTTCAGCCGCAGCCAGGCATCGTCGGGATGCATGTCATACGTGTCGCGAGACTCGAGAATATCCATCTCTTCGGTCAGCCACAGCGAGCGGCCTTCACGCTCGAGCTGGGCTTTCAGCGAGAGATAGACATCCCGCAGATGGGTCACGTCGGCCAGCGCGTAATCCAGCTGCTTTTCGGTCAGCGGGCGGCGGCTCCAGTCGGTGAAACGCGAGGATTTGTCGATCTGCACGTTTTTGATCTTCTGAACCAGCTGGTCGTATGAGATCGAATCGCCGAAACCGCAGACCATGGCGGCGACCTGCGTGTCGAAGATCGGATGCGGAATAAGCCCGCCGAGATGGTAGATGATTTCGATGTCCTGTCGCGCCGCGTGGAAAACCTTCACGACGTCGGGATTGGCCATCAACTCGAAAAGCGGCGTAAGATCGAGGCCCTTCGCCAGCGGATCGACCAGCACCTCGAGAGTCGGGCTTGCCATCTGCACGAGGCAGAGTTCCGGCCAGAAGGTGGTTTCCCGCAAAAATTCGGTGTCGATGGTGATGAATTCCGATTTCGCCAGTTCCGTGCAGGCCTCGGCGAGGGCGGCAGTCGTTTCAATCATTGCAAATGGCCACTCGTGAAAATTATCCGTCTTACTTTCCCTTTGCCGGGCGCATGTCAATACAAAGCCCGTTTTTGAAGGCCTAACGATCGTTTTTCTCCGGCGGATTGGGCTCCGACCCATTCTTTTTAGGTGGTGCGGGTGCGGCGAGCTTCTGGAAATAGGCCGAGGTGCGCAACAGCGAACTGAAACGCCAGTTCCTCTCCTCAAGCGGAACGCCCTCGCGCACCTGCAGCCGATATATGGTGTAGGCGATGAAAACGATCTGGATCGCGGCGGTATAGCTGAACAGCGCTTTCGGCCCGAAATGATCGATGAGGACGGAGGCGAGAAGCGGCCCGACCGTCGCCCCGACAGACCAGAAGAACAGCAGTCCGGCTGACATCATCGCATGTTCGCCTTCCCTGGCGTGGTCGTTGCCATGCGCCGAACTCAGCGAATAAAGCGGCAGGGCGAAGGCGCCGAAGATGAAGACGCCGATGATATTGCTCCATTCATCAGTACCGGCGAAGAAAGCGAGAAACAGCCCGACGATGACAGAGGCGGCCGTGGTGGCGAGAATGATGATGCGCCGGTCATACCGATCGGAGTAAACGCCGAGCGGATATTGCAGCACCACACCGCCAATAATGCCCGCACTCATGAAGGTGGCGATGGCGGTGACGGAAAAGCCGATCTGTTCGGCATAGATCGGGCCAATGTTGCGGAAGGCCGCCATGCTGAGGCCGACCGCCACGCAACCGACGACAGCAAGCGGGGAGATTCGCCAGACGGCGAAAAGGTTGAAGGGAATCTGCTTCGGCGGGGCAGGGTTGGATTTGTCGGCAAGCGAGATCGGCACCAGAGACAGCACCAGCGCTATCGCGATCAGCGAAAACACCACCGGGCCTTCGACACCCATCACGGCAATGACATATTGCGCCAGCGTCACGGAGCCGAGATCAACGAAACGATAGATGGAAAGCGTGCGCGCGCGATTGGAATTCGTCACCTGGGCATTGATCCAGCTTTCGATGGCCGCAAAAAGACAGGCGACGGCAATGCCGATGACGAAACGCATCAGCATCCAGAATAGCGGGTGGATGATGAGCGGCATGGCGATCGAAGCGGCCGAGGCGACCGCTGCCATGGTCGCGAAGGTTCTGATATGGCCGATCTTTCGCAGAAGCCGCGTCACCGAAATGCAGCCGAGTGCGAATCCGATGCTGTAGGCGGCGCTGATGACGCCGATGGTGCTGGCGGAAAAACCTTCGGAGATGCCGCGCAGGGCAATATAGGTTCCCTGCAGGCCGTTGCCGCCGATCAGGATGCCGGCGGTGACGAGAAGCGGGATGAGGGGTCTGATCTGGCTCATTGCGGGCCGACTCGGTTTGGCGGGCTGAATATGCACTATCTAAAGCCAAGGCGGGGGAAAGGACAGGCTGAAGGCGACATTGTTGCGCTTTGCCTTGACAAATCGGGCTGGCCATGCGCTTTTCCGGCAAATTTCGACAGTGCCGCCCATCTGGCCTCCAACGGGCCCACGACACGTTCCAGGATAAAAAAATGCATCGTTACCGCAGCCACACCTGTGCCGCTCTCCGCAAGTCCGACGTCGGCGAAACCGTTCGCCTTTCCGGTTGGGTTCATCGCGTGCGAGATCATGGCGGCGTTCTCTTCATCGACCTTCGCGACCATTACGGCATCACCCAGGTGGTTGCCGATCCTGACAGCCCGGCTTTCAAGGTTGCGGAAACCGTGCGCGGCGAATGGGTCATCCGCATCGACGGCCTCGTCAAGGCGCGTTCGGAAGACACCGTCAACAAGGGCATGGCGACCGGCGAGATCGAACTTTACGCTCAGGAGATCGAGGTTCTCGGCGTCGCCAAGGAACTGCCGCTGCCGGTCTTCGGTGAGCCTGACTATCCGGAAGACGTTCGCCTGAAGTACCGCTTCCTCGACCTGCGCCGCGAAACGCTGCACAAGAACATTGTCAAGCGCACGCAGATCATCTCCGCCATGCGCACCGGCATGGCCGATGCCGGCTTTGCCGAATATACGACGCCGATCCTCACGGCCTCCTCGCCGGAAGGTGCACGCGACTTCCTCGTGCCGTCGCGTATTCATGAGGGCAAGTTCTTCGCGCTGCCGCAGGCGCCGCAGCAGTACAAGCAGCTTCTGATGGTGGCGGGTTTCGACCGTTACTTCCAGATCGCGCCGTGCTTCCGCGATGAAGACCCGCGCGCCGACCGCCTGCCGGGCGAATTCTACCAGCTCGACGTCGAAATGAGCTTCGTGACCCAGGAAGATGTCTGGACCACGATGGAGCCGATGATGACTGCCGTCTTCGAAAAGTTTGCCGAAGGCAAGCCAGTCACCAAAGAGTGGCCGCGCATTCCCTATGATGAAGCGATCCGCAAATACGGCTCCGACAAGCCGGACTTGCGCAACCCGATCGTCATGCAGGCCGTGACCGAGCATTTCGATGGTTCGGGCTTCAAGGTCTTCGCGAACATGATCGCCTCCAACCCGAAGGTTCAGGTCTGGGCAATTCCGGCCAAGACCGGCGGTTCGCGCGCATTCTGCGACCGCATGAACGCCTGGGCGCAGTCTCAGGGTCAGCCCGGCCTCGGTTACATCTTCTGGAAGGAAGAGGACGGCAAGGTCGGCGGTTCCGGTCCGCTCGCCAAGAACATTGGCGAGGAACGCACCGAGGCGCTGCGCCAGCAGCTCGGCCTCGAGGCAGGTGATGCCTGCTTCTTCGTCGCCGGAGATCCCGCCAAGTTCTACAAGTTTGCCGGTGAGGCGCGCACCCGCGCCGCCGATGAACTGAACCTGATCGATCGCGACCGCTTCGAAATGTGCTGGATCGTCGACTTCCCCTTCTTCGAATACAACGAAGAAGAAAAGAAGATCGACTTCGCCCACAACCCCTTCTCCATGCCGCAGGGTGGTCTGGAAGCGCTGGAAGGGCAGGACCCGCTCTCCATCAAGGCCTTCCAGTACGACGCCGTCTGCAACGGCTTCGAAATCGCCTCCGGTTCGATCCGTAACCAGTCGCCCGAGTTGATGGTCAAGGCTTTCGAAAAGGTTGGCCTGTCGCAGACCGACGTTGAAGAGCGCTTCGGCGGTCTCTACCGCGCCTTCCAGTATGGCGCGCCTCCGCATGGCGGTTGCGCTTTCGGTATCGACCGTGTGGTCATGCTGCTGGTCGGTGCGAAGAACCTGCGCGAAATCACGCTGTTCCCGATGAACCAGCAGGCGCAGGACCTCCTGATGAACGCGCCGTCGCCGGCAACGCCGACGCAGCTTCGCGAACTGGCGCTGCGCGTCGTTCCATCCAAGAAAGACTGATCGTGTTGAAGACGCTGCTCGACCGTGTTCGCGCAGCCTTCACCCGTGCATTGGCGGCCGCACTTGCGGCCGCTTTTGCGTTCTGGGTCGCGCATCGCTGGCTAGGCCATCCGCAACCCGTCTTCGCGGCGATCAGCGCGCTCATCTGTTTGGCGCCGGGAATTCCAAGCCATGTTCGTCAGGGCCTCGGCTTGATGGTGGGCGTCACCGTCGGCATTCTCGTCGGGGAAATAGCCCTCCTGGTTCCGCATGATTTCGCCGAAATCAGGCTGGCCTCGGCGACCTTCATCGCCATGATCCTCGCCTCCATGTTCGGCCTGCCGCCAGTCGTACCGATACAGGCTGGTGCTTCCGCCATGCTCGTGCTCCTCATGGGGCCGCAGGTTGCCGGCCTTGTCCGCTTCATCGACGTGATCGTGGGTGTCGCGACCGGTGTCACCGTAGCGCTGGTCTTCTTTCGCGAGCGGCTGAAACTCTAGCCGTCACCACTGGTGGATGAGGAATTTTCCGTCTTTTTCTCGCGAACGCGGCAAAGACACAATTTTACCGCGAGTCGAACCCACTTCCGCACATAATCAGCCGAAATCCGATCCCAGTATAGCCCTGCGTCCACCAGGAGGATGCAAGTCTAACGCAGATTTTAAACTTGGGACGGCGGCGACCGAACGTTGAATCCGGTTCGCGCGATAATATTGGTAAGGATTTCAGAATGGTTCATCAAACGGAAAAAGACCCTGCCATCGCGGCCGGGCATATGCATCCGGCCACGCACCGCACTCATTTCGCGGCCGGGCTGCGCTCGCCGGGCGCGAAATTTGTCATGATCGGCTTCATTTCGATGGTCTTGCTGGTGCCGCTCCTGCTGGTCTGGGCATTGACGGAAGAACGCGCCTCTCGTGCACAAGAGGTATCCGGACGGATCGCCCATGGATGGGGTGGCGATCAGGTGGTGAATGGACCTTATCTTGCCGTGCCCTTCGATGTGGAACGCCGCCGCGAGGTCAATGGCCAAAGCGTCGTTGATCGTGTGACGGAATGGGTGCTTGTCATGCCGGAAACACTAAAGGTCACGGCTGATCTCAAGGCCGAGGAAAAGCAGCTGTCGATCTATAGCTTGCCCGTTTATAAAGGCGATCTCGCGCTTGCCGGTCGCTTTGGTTCCGGCATCCTGACGGATCTCGCCCGTTTTGCTGGCGCGCCCCGTCTCGATAACGCCGTCCTGGTTCTCAATATCGCTGACATGACAGGCATCCGGTCCAGCGCAGGCGTCCGGATAGACGGCGGGCCCGTTCTGCCATTTGATCCCGGCATGCGGGACATGTCCGCAACGGCAACGCATGGCGACCCGCAGGCGCGAATGATGTCCGATGCCGGAGTGCATAGGCAGATTGACAGAGGCCTCATTGAAACCGGCTTTGCCTTCGATATTGCCTTTTCACTGAACGGGTCGGGCAGTTTCGCCGTCGCGCCGGCAGGTCAGACGACGAGTTTTGCCGCAAAAGCCAATTGGCCACATCCGGGTTTCGAAGGCCTGTTTTTGCCGGAGGAAAAAACGATCACCGCCACGGAGTTCAGTGCCAGTTGGACCAATTCCGTATCTCGCACGGGGCTTGGATCGGGTTGTTGAAGGCCCGCGATTGCCGCTCTCCAACAGTCTGATGACAATCAATCTCGTAGAGCCAGTGAAATTTTACCAGATCATCGCGCGGACACTGAAATATTCGATCGGGTTCATCTCTCTCGTTTTCCTTGCCGTCTTTATCGTCGAACTCAAGGGCGGCACCATCGTGCACTGGCTACAATATGTGCTGACAGGGCTGGCGCTGATCGTTTTTTATGTACTTCTCCTGGCGCTTTCGGAGCACACGGGATTCACCATTGCTTATGTCGCCGCCGCACTTTCAACAGCGGTCCTGATCTCCTTTTATCTCGGCAGCGCAACCCGTAGCCGAAGGAACGGCATTGCCCTGTTCGGCGTGCTCTCACTCGCCTACAGCGTCATGTATCTGGTGCTGAATGAAGATGAATATGCGCTGTTGGCCGGCGCGGTAATCTCGTTCATCGCCATAGCCGCCACAATGTTTGCGACGCGCCGCGTTGACTGGTCGGGAGCGGGCACTGCAGGTGAGGGCAGGATAATCGCACAGGGCGAAACGGCCTGAGCGCCACTGCCGCCCCCAAAAGCGGGACGCAAGCTGCGACCCACTTTTGGCGTTGATCGTGAGATAAGTTATCGGGAGCTGACGACATTCCCGGATGTTAATTGAGCACAAAAGGAAAGCCCCGGTGCAATGGACCGGGGCTCTTTCGTCTTATTCGTTTGCCGTCACCGTGACGCCGAGCATTTTCGGCAGGGTGTTCGGCGCGCCCATGGCAGCGCCCATGATCATGGGGAAAGGGACCGGCTTTTCCGGCGCTGCCGTGATCGAGAAGTTCTTCGGATCGTCGATATAGGTGTTGATCGCCGCCGACACCATGTTCTGCAATTCGGGAACGTTGAGCGAGGCCATCATGATCGGCGCCATGCCCTTGATGGTCTGTGCAAGCTGGTCGCCCGTCATACCCTGCTGGCTCGCTGCATAATCGATCGCGCGCTTGGTGATGCTGGCGTCTTCGAAGCTGATCTCGGCGTTGACGAAGGAGAGTTGCTGCATCAGGCCGAGCATGGCAAGGCTCGCGGCCTGGTCTGCCTGTTCCTTGTTCGGGTTGGCGGCCTGCGCCTTCACCGTTTCCTGCATCGACTTGATGAAGGCGAGCGTGTAGCCGGAGAAACCGAACGACATGTTCAGGCGGCCGACATCATCGAGGTCGATCGCGTATTCCTCGACATCGACAGTCCCGGAAGCCACTTCCCAGCTGCCGCTCATGGTCATGTCGCCGGAAAGCGCCTGCAGCTTCAGTTTTTCGATTGCATCCTTGGTGGCGGGGTCGGTGACGTCGCTGAGGTCGGCCTTGAAGCCGGAGGCGTCAAGGTCAAAGCCGATCGAATTCTTGTCGTCGCTCACCGACATCGTCGCACTGGTTTCCTCGAGCGAGAAAGCCTGCTTGCCGTCGACGGACACGGAAATCGGGCCGCTATGGGCTTCGTCGTAGAGCATCAGCGCATCGACCGTGCCGGTGGTGGCATCAGCGGGGATGACGAGGCCGGACATGTAGATGTCGCTGGCCTTGATCTCGACCTTGTCCTGCTTGTAGTCGATATTGTCGAAGCGGGCGTTCTTGATCTTGTAGCCGCCGTTGTTTTCCTCGACGCCATCAAGCGTGATATTGCCAACCGGGATTTTCTTGGCCGGGTCGGCAGCGGCACTGAGGGTCACGTCGTTCAGCGTCACCGTCGAGCCGTTGACGGCGACGGAGCCTGCATCAATTTGACCGCCCTGCGCGGCATAGGCCGCATTGATCTTCTTCAGCACATCCCCACCATCCAGCGCGAAAGCCGGCGCGGAAAGGGCAAGAAGCGCGGCGCTCGCAAAAAGAACCTGCCGGGTGGATTTCAGTCTCATGATGTTTCTTCCCTCAACGTACGGCTGCAAACCGAGCCTTAATGCTAATGGTGATACTTATATTCGCTGATAATCAAAGGTCTAGGGTATTTAGATCGATTCCCATGACGGCGGCATTGCGGCATTTGCAGCGCGGTTAACAAAAAACCGCATGGAAGGGCTGGTTTCATCCACAGCCGCGACCC
This sequence comes from Agrobacterium sp. SORGH_AS_0440, assembly GCF_031453135.1. NCBI lineage: Bacteria > Pseudomonadati > Pseudomonadota > Alphaproteobacteria > Hyphomicrobiales > Rhizobiaceae > Agrobacterium > Agrobacterium sp. SORGH_AS_0440. Next base: position 1,107,119 of record NZ_JAVIYR010000002.1, read on the forward strand.
CTGTGTTTCTTGCCGGGAATCGCCATTTCCGCTAGTCAAGCACCATGGGAAAAAATCTTGTACCTCCGTCCGGCGGAGACGATAATATTCATCCGGTCGATTTGAAGGCGGCGCTCGAAGAGCGCTACCTCGCTTACGCCTTGTCCACGATCATGCATCGTGCGCTGCCGGATGTTCGCGACGGCCTGAAGCCGGTCCATCGCCGCATTGTCTATGCGATGAGCGAAATGGGCCTGAGACCCAATTCCGCCTTCCGCAAATGTGCCAAGATTGTCGGTGAGGTGATGGGTAACTATCACCCCCACGGCGACCAGGCGATCTATGATGCGCTGGCGCGTCTGGCGCAGGATTTCTCGCTGCGTTATCCGCTGGTCGACGGGCAGGGCAACTTCGGTAACATTGACGGTGATAGCCCCGCCGCCATGCGTTACACCGAAAGCAAGATGACGGCGGTGGCCGAGCTTCTGCTGGAAGGTATCGGGGAAGACGCGGTCGATTTCCGCGACACCTATGACGAATCCAATTCCGAGCCCGTGGTATTGCCCGGCGCTTTCCCCAATCTGCTGGCGAACGGTGCTTCCGGCATCGCTGTGGGCATGGCGACGTCGATCCCGCCGCACAATGCGCATGAACTGTGTGACGCGGCGCTTTACCTCATCAAGCATCCCGATGCGACCGTTGAAAAGCTGGTGGAATTCATTCCCGGTCCCGACCTGCCGACCGGCGGCGTGATTGTTGAAAGCCGCGAGAATATTCTTGATGCCTACAAGACGGGACGTGGCGGTTTCCGCGTGCGCGCCAAGTGGGAAACGGAAGATTTGGGCCGTGGCGGTTATCAGATCGTCATTACCGAAATTCCGTTCCAGGTGCAGAAATCGCGGCTGATCGAAAAGATCGCCGAGCTGCTGATCGCGCGCAAGTTGCCGCTTCTGGAGGATGTCAGAGACGAATCCGCCGAGGATGTGCGTATCGTTCTGGTGCCGAAGAGCCGCACCGTCGATGCGACGCTGTTGATGGAATCGCTCTTCCGTCTCTCCGATCTTGAGAGCCGCCTGCCGCTCAACATGAACGTGCTGTCGCTCGGCAAGGTGCCGAAGGTGATGGCGCTGAACGAGGTGCTGACGGAGTGGCTGGCGCACCGCAAAGACGTGCTGGTCCGCCGCTCGCGCCATCGTCTGGCGGCAATTGATCGCAGACTGGAAATTCTGGGCGGCCTGCTCGTCGCTTATCTTAATCTTGATGAGGTGATCCGCATCATCCGCGAGGAGGATGAGCCGAAACAGGTGATGATGGCGAAATGGTCGCTGACGGACCTGCAGGCCGAATCCATCCTCAACATGCGGCTGCGCAACCTGCGCAAGCTCGAGGAATTCGAAATCCGCAAGGAATTCGACGAACTGACGAATGAGAAGGCCGAGATCGAAGCGCTGATCGCCTCTGATGACAAACAGTGGCAGACAATCGCCTGGGAAATCGGCGAGGTCAAAAAGAAATATGCCAAGGCGACCGAACTCGGCCGCCGTCGCACGCAGTTTGCCGACGCTCCGGATGCCGATATCGAGGCCATTCAGCAGGCGATGATCGAGAAGGAACCGGTCACCATCGTTATCTCGCAGAAGGGCTGGATCCGGGCGCTGAAGGGTCACATGTCCGACACCTCGACCCTGACCTTCAAGGAAGGCGACGGTCCAAAGCTTGCCTTCCCGGCGCAGACGACCGACAAGCTGCTGCTGCTGACGACGGGCGGCAAGGCCTATACGCTTGGCGCCGACAAGCTGCCGGGCGGACGCGGCCATGGCGAGCCGATCCGCATCATGGTCGATATGGAAAACGATCAGGATGTCCTCACCGCCTTCGTGCATGATCCGTCGCGCAAGCTGCTGCTCGTTTCGACGGCCGGGAACGGCTTCGTCGTGGCGGAAAGCGAAATGGTCGCGAATACCCGCAAGGGCAAGCAGATCATGAACGTATCCATGCCCGATGAGGCCAAGCTTGCGGTTCCCGTTACCGGCGACCACGTCGCTGTCGTCGGCGAAAACCGCAAGCTCCTGGCGTTCCCGCTGGCGCAGATCCCGGAAATGTCGCGCGGCAAGGGCGTGCGCCTGCAGCGTTACAAGGATGGCGGCGTCGTGGATGTGAAATGTTTCGCGCTGGCCGACGGCCTTAGCTGGTCCGACACGGCCGGGCGTCTCTTCAACAAGGTGGGTGAAGAACTGCGCGAATGGCTTGCCGACCGCGCCACCGCCGGCCGCACCGTGCCGAAGGGCTTTCCGCGCAGCGGGAAATTTGGTGGGTAAAGCCGCCTGGTATTGACAGGTTATCGATGAAGCGCCGCGCATCGGAAAGATGTGCGGCGTTTCTGTCTATTCGAGTGGGATGACGTGGTCCTTGAGGAACAGATATGCGCCGTCCTCATCGATCTCACCTGCCGCGACATCAAGAACAAAAGCCACGATCTCCGCTTGTTCGGCAACGACTTCAAGTCGGTTGATAAAAAGGAAGGTGTAGGCGGCAAGAAAAGCGGTCCGTTTGTTACCGTCGGAAAAGGGATGGTTGCGCGCTATACCGTAAAGATAAGCGGCGGCGAGTTTCAGCGGTTCCTCTTCTCCATAGGCAGCTTTGTGCAATGGACGCGCCAAAGCTGCCTCGAGTGCGTTTTCATCCTTAAGGCCCGGCAAGCCACCATGTTCGGCTAATTGCTCTTGATGTATAACTTCGATGGCGACACGGGAGAGCCACTTTATATTGCTCACTTAGCGAGTTCTCTCAGAGCTTTATGGTATTTTTTCATACCACGCCGGGCGGCTTCAAGCTGTTCTTTCATTTCCGCATGCTCGGGAATGAGTTCGATATTGCCGGCAGTTTCTCTGAGTTCCAGCGCGTCGCCGGCCTTGAGACCCATGCGATCCAGAACTTCCTTCGGAATGAGGATGCCTTCGGAATTGCCGATTTTGCGGATCGTAATGTTCATGGTAGTAACTCCTGTTATAACAGTGGTTATAACATGGCTGAAATTCGTACACAATGTACGATTTCCGGAGGTTCTCGGTATGACACTTCCAAACGCGGGTTACTTATCTTCCGGCGTATAAACCTCCCACCCGCGCGGCGTCAGATGCTCCTGCGGGTGGTAGCGGGTCTTATAGCCCATCTTTTCAGAGCCATCGACCCAATAGCCGAGATAGACATGTGGCAGGCCGAGCGCACGGGTGCGGGTGATATGATCGATGATCATGTAGGTGCCAAGCGAGCGCTTCTCGAGTTCCGGGTTGAAGAAGGAATAGACCATCGACAGGCCGTCGCTCATCACGTCGCTGAGCGCCACGGCGAGAAGCTCGCCGCGTTTGCTGGAATCGATGCCGGAGCCGGGCTCGCGGACGCGGTATTCGATGATGCGGGTGTTCACATGTGTGTCTTCCACCATGATCGCATAATCCAGCGCCGACATGTCGGACATGCCGCCAGACTGGTGGCGGTGGTCGAGGTAGCGGCGAAACAGGGCAAACTGTTCGGTGGAAGGCTCGGCCGCATGCACCGTGGCGACGACATCCTTGTTGGCGGCAAGAACGCGTCGCATCGATTTCGTGGGTTGAAACTGCTCGGTCAGGATCCGCACGGAAACACAGGCGCGGCAGTTTTCGCAGGCCGGACGATAAGCGATGTTCTGCGAGCGCCTGAAACCGCCCTGGGTCAGAAGGTCGTTCATTTCCGAGGCGCGCGGGCCAACCAGATGGGTGAAGACCTTCCGCTCCATCTGGTTCGGCAGATAGGGGCAGGTGGCCGGCGCCGTAAGATAGAATTGTGGAGAGGGCGTCGCCTGCGTGTTCATCGAACCGTGATCGCCTCCTGCGTCTGTTATAAAGCGCGCCGCGATTTCACGGGGCTGACGGCGGCGCTTCAAGCGACATGCATAATGTCACAGAATGGCAAAATGACGGAAAACGTCAACTGCGGGATGAGGTATTTGGCGGGGTGAAAGCCACGTTTCCGTGGCTTTCCGTAATATTAGCGTGTTCTGACGATGACGGTGCCGAGCAGGAAGTCGTGAACGAGGCGCGAGCGCTCCGTAAACAGGCCGGCAAGCAGGATCAGCGGCGTCAAAACCGAGTTGATGATCCAGAAAAGCACGATGTGAACGGTGGACAGCAGGAAATCGATTCGCCGCCCGTCCATGCGCGCCATCGCAATACCCATCGCCCGCATACCGGGGGTGGCCTGCGACGGGCCTCCGAGCGTCATGCCGAAATAGAGTACCGCCACAATGACGAACAGCGCCGGGTAGAGGAAGAGGCCGAGACCCAGCGTGATCACGCCAAGAAAGAAGACAATCACGGCGGCCGGGATGCACAGGAGGAGAACGATTGCGTAATCGATCAGGAACGCGAAGACCCGCCGGCTCAGGACGCCGCTATAGGCGCGCCAGTCATCCGGTGCGGCATAGGTGGGGTTCTGGTCGAGGCTCATCGGTCGTTTTCTCCTGAAAGAACTGACAGCTCGGCATGAGTGCCGTGTCAGCAACAATATGGGTAAGGAACCACCGAATACAATAAGCGCTGGCCTTAGCCCCTGTTGAGTTTGCGTGCGGCTTCGATGGCGAAATAAGTCAGAATGCCGTCGCAACCTGCACGCTTGAAACAGAGAAGCGTTTCCATCATCACCCGCTCGCCGTCGATCCAGCCGTTCATCGCCGCAGCCTTGATCTGCGTATATTCGCCGGAGACCTGATAGGCGAAGGTCGGCAGGCCGAAATTCTCCTTCAGCCGCCAGCAGATGTCGAGATAGGGCAGGCCGGGCTTGACCATCAGCATGTCCGCGCCTTCTTCCACATCGAGCGCCGCGTCGCGGATGGCCTCCATGCCGTTGGCAGGGCTAATGTAATAGCTTGCCTTGTCGCCCTTCAGCAGGCCGGCTGTGGAAATCGCCTCGCGATAGGGGCCGTAATAGCCGGATGAGAACTTTGTCGCATAGGCCATGATCCCGACATTCTGGTGCCCGGCCGCATCAAGGCCGCGGCGGATGGCGCCGATACGGCCGTCCATCATCTCAGAAGGAGAAATAATGTCCGATCCGGCTTCCGCTTGCAGGATCGCCGCCTTGACGACCTGTTCCACGGTCTCATCGTTGACGATCTCGTTGCCGCGCAGAATGCCGTCATGCCCGTGGCTGGTGAATGGGTCGAGCGCCACGTCGGTGATCATGCCAATATTGGGAACGGCTTTCTTGACGGCGGCAGTCGCCTGATTGATGAGGTTATTGGCCTCAAGCGCGTTCGAGCCGGTCTCGTCCCGCAATTCCATCTCGACATTCGGGAAGGTGGCGATTGCCGGAATGCCGAGATCGGCGGCTTCCTTCGCCGCTTCGACCAGTCTGTCGACGCTCATGCGGTTGACGCCAGGCATCGCCGGAATGGGCTCCAGAATATTGCTGCCCGGCACGATGAAGACCGGCCAGATCAGGTCGTCCACAGTGAGGCGGCTTTCCTGTACCAGACGGCGCGTCCAATCCGCCTTACGATTGCGACGCATGCGGCGATGGCCGGTGATCTCGTCGACCAGGTGGGTTTTGTCCTGCATGTCAGAATGTCCTTCGATCAAATTTGGAAGGCTGCATACCATGAAGCGCGGCGCATGCGAATGCGACAATCTTCCCTCATTGCCGTCCGGCAATGACGATGATGCTTTGACAAGGCAGGCGGCGGAATTCAATATGGGCTGGTCGCCCGTTCGTCGAGACCGTATCTTCCGGCCATGGAACCTGATTCTCAACCTCTGCCGAAGCGCCCGCTCACTGAAATCCTGTTTCTGGTCTTCATGAGGCTGGTCGCGGTTTCGTGTTTCTGGTTCGGGCTGCAATATTGGGCAATGCTGACGGGCTATTCTCTGGGCGGTCACGGCAGGTTCGATATGCTGAACCTGCCCTGGCGTGTGGCCGGCAGCGCGCTTGCCGTCATTTTCCCGGTCGCGGCCCTAGGCCTTTGGCTCGGCGCCTCCTGGGGCGCTGTCATGTGGGTGATGGGCGCGGGCACGCAGATCGCGATGTACAAGGTGTGGCCCCACATCTTCGGCGCTAACACGCTGGTGCCCGTCATGCACGGTCTGGTGGCAACCATTTATATACTATTCCTGGTCGCTTTCTGGCTGGATCAGCGCCAGAATGAAGAACGCGCAAGAATTGATTTACCATAAGAATAAAGCAATTCGGCCTGATCTGCGACCGAATTTCATATCTAACCCATTGATTTATAACGATCGCCTGTCAGGCATTCCCGCTTCGCCACAAGTTGGGGCCTCCAGGCAAAATGCAGGTAACCATTTGTTAATCGTAGCTTTTAAGTAGAATTTTATGCGCATTGATTAGGTTCTCACTCAAGGCGGGAGACAAACAAACACACCGCCAAACAAAACAGTGAGGCAGTCATGATCAATAGCAAAGTTAAGCCCCAGGCCGTTGTTGCCGATGCACATGAAGATACCATCCGCTCGCTCTACATGGAGTCGCTGCATCTGGTGGAACGTCTCCACCGCCGTCTCCTCGATGTCATCAAGGATGAGTTCGACCGTCAGGGTCGCGATGACGTCAACGCCGTTCAGGCCTTGCTGCTGTTCAACATCGGCAATTCCGAACTGACCGCCGGCGAGCTTCGTTCGCGTGGTTATTATCTCGGCTCGAACGTTTCCTACAACGTCAAGAAGCTGGTCGACCTTGGTCTCATCAACCACCAGCGCTCTCGCGTCGATCGCCGCTCGGTTCGCATCAGCCTGACCGAAAAGGGCCAGGAAATCGCCGAAACGGTTGCCCGCCTTTATGAACGCCACGTCGGCTCGATCGAAAAGGTCGGCGGCATCGGCACCGGCGAGTTCTCCGAAATGAACAAGCTGCTGCAGCGCCTCGATCGCTTCTGGAACGACTCGATCGCTTACCGCCTGTAATACCGCGACGGTTTCACTGTTTAGGCCGGGGGCATTCTTGCTCCCGGCCTGCGGATTCGGCGGCTACATCTCTGCCGTTTTTCATGTCAAGCCCAACCTGCAAAGCTCGTAGGAGCCCTGTTTTGTGGGGCATACACAGCTTCGTGAGAAATGGCCCGTGACACGAATTGGCCATATTGATATGGGACCCGCAAAGCTTGAGGAGCCGGCTGTTTCTCCTGCTGTCGCGGCAAGTCCCGACCGTTCTGCCAGACAATAGCGCCCAGGCGATGGGTGTCGAGTATTCCAGGCCGGCAGGCACGTTGTACGTGTTTGTTAATCATATTGATTTAGGCATTATAGAGAATGCCGAATAGAGTGGCTGGTAGGTAGAATGACAAAGACATCCGTTTCCAATTCCGTATCGCGCCGCACGCTTCTGCGCTCGGCCGTTTCCGCTGGTGTCGCCGCGCTCGCTGCGCCGGCCTTGGCGCAGGACGCGCTTAACGATCTCATGGGTTCCTCGCGCCGCGGCAACTGGGATGACCAGTTCGACGCCAATACGTCGCGTTCGGCTGTGGGCGTCGTTTCCAACAATCCGGTCCTCGGCCGCGAAGCCCCCGTCTATATGCAGCAGGCGATCATGCAATATCAGCAGATCGTGCAGAACGGCGGCTGGCCGGAAGTTCCGGCGTCGCAGCAGCGTCTGCAGATCGGCGTCTCCGATCCCTCCGTTCAGGCACTGCGCCAGCGACTGATGGTATCGGGCGACCTGCCGCGTGAAGCCGGCATTTCCAGCGCCTTCGACTCCTATGTCGATGGCGCGCTGAAGCGTTTCCAGGCCCGTCATGGCCTTCCGGCTGACGGCGTCAGCGGCGAATACACCACCAAGGCTCTCAATGTGTCCGCGCAGATTCGTCTCGCGCAGCTGCAGACCAACCTCGTGCGCATCCAGTCCATGTCCGGCGATCTCGGTCAGCGTCACCTGATGGTGAACATTCCGGCCGCCGCCATTGAAGCCGTTGAAAACGAACGCGTCGTGCTGCGCAACACTGCCGTTGTCGGCCGCGCCAGCCGTCCGACGCACGTTATCAATTCGAAGATTTACGAAGTCATCCTCAACCCCTATTGGACCGCACCGCGCTCGATCGTCGAGAAGGACATCGTGCCGCTGATGCAGAAGGATCCGACCTATCTGGAGCGGAACAACATCCGCCTTATCGACGGCAAGGGACAGGAAGTCTCGCCGACCACGGTCGACTGGTTCGCGCCGAAAGCGCCGAACCTGATGTTCCGCCAGGACCCCGGCAAGATCAACGCCATGTCCTCGACGAAGATCAACTTCCACAATCCGAACAACGAATACATGCACGACACGCCGCAGCAGGGCCTGTTCAACAAGCTGATGCGCTTCGAGTCCTCCGGTTGCGTCCGCGTGCAGAACGTGCGCGACCTGACGTCGTGGCTGCTGCGCGATACGCCCGGCTGGTCGCGCCAGGAAATGGAACGCGTCATTGCCTCGCGCGTCAACACGCCGATCAAGCTCGCACAGGAAGTGCCCGTCTACTTCGTCTACATCACCGCATGGTCGGCGAAGGACGGCGTGGTTCAGTTCCGCGACGATATCTACGGCAAGGACGGCAATGCCGAACTGGCGCTGAACACGACGGCGGGCATGGAACAGCCGGCCGGTGCCGTGGACGACGATCTGCTGCCGCGCAACTGATCGGGCTTTTGCAATAAGCTTTGAATTGTGAGCGAGGGGAGAGGTGATCGCCGGAAACCGGCCAGTCCCTCCGCCGTCATCCTCGGGCTTGTCCCGAGGACCCAATCACCTATCGTAAAATAGAGCATTGCAGATCCTCGGGGCCATCCCGAGGATGACGCAGGTGCGCGGCTTGGCCGCGCATCATCGCAGCGCCGCCTTTAAGTTTCCGTCGCGCTCTGCTTTTCCTGAAAACAACTGCCACTTTTCGTCGCGACGTCGCAGTTTGATGGGCAAATCTCGCTCTCCGTATTGCTCTTGTTCGGGCAGGGCGCTAAGACGCCATCGCATTACTGTTTCAGGAGCCTTCACCATGTCGAACACAGATGCTTTCTTCTCCAGTCCGCTTGCCGATGTCGACCCGGAAATTTTCGGCGCGATCGAGAAGGAACTGGGCCGCCAGCGCCACGAGATCGAACTGATTGCCTCGGAAAACATCGTTTCCCGTGCCGTGCTCGAAGCACAGGGTTCGATCATGACGAACAAATATGCGGAAGGTTATCCGGGCAAGCGTTATTACGGCGGCTGCCAGTTCGTCGACATTGCTGAAGAACTCGCCATCGAACGCGCCAAGAAGCTGTTCGGCGTCAACTTCGCCAACGTTCAGCCGAATTCCGGCTCGCAGATGAACCAGGCCGTGTTCCTCGCGCTGCTGCAGCCGGGCGACACCTTCATGGGTCTCGATCTGAACTCGGGAGGTCACCTGACGCATGGTTCCCCGGTCAACATGTCCGGCAAGTGGTTCAACGTCGTGTCCTACGGTGTGCGCGAAGGCGATAACCTGCTCGACATGGACGAAGTGGAGCGCAAGGCCAAGGAACATAAGCCGAAGCTCATTCTCGCCGGCGGCACCGCCTATTCGCGCGTGTGGGACTGGAAGCGCTTCCGCGAAATCGCTGACGAAGTCGGCGCTTACCTCATGGTCGACATGGCTCACATCGCCGGTCTCGTGGCTGGTGACCAGCACCCGTCGCCATTCCCGCACTGCCACGTCGCGACCACGACCACGCACAAGTCCCTGCGCGGCCCGCGCGGCGGCATGATCCTCACCAACGACGAGGATCTGGCGAAAAAGTTCAACTCCGCCGTCTTCCCCGGCCTGCAGGGCGGCCCGCTGATGCACGTCATCGCCGCCAAGGCTGTTGCCTTCGGTGAAGCGCTGAAGCCCGAGTTCAAGGATTATGCCGCACAGGTCGTGAAGAACGCCAAGGCGCTGGCCGAAACCCTGATCGAAGGCGGTCTAGATGTCGTTTCCGGCGGCACCGACAACCACCTGATGCTGGTCGACCTTCGCAAGAAGAACGCCACCGGCAAGCGTGCGGAGGCAGCCCTTGGTCGCGCCTACATCACCTGCAACAAGAACGGCATTCCCTTCGACCCGGAAAAGCCCTTCGTTACCTCTGGTGTCCGTCTCGGCACGCCGGCCGGCACGACGCGCGGTTTCAAGGAAGCGGAATTCCGCGAAATCGGCAAGCTGATCGTTGAGGTTCTCGATGGTTTGAAGGTCGCCAATTCGGATGAAGGCAATGCCTCCGTCGAGGCTGCGGTGCGTGAAAAGGTCGTCGGCCTGACGGACCGTTTCCCGATGTATCCGTACATGTAAGGAAAGAAGACGATGCGCTGCCCATTCTGCGGTTCCGAAGACACACAGGTCAAGGACTCGCGTCCGGCGGAGGACAACACCTCCATCCGCCGGCGGCGCATCTGCCCGGATTGCGGCGGCCGCTTTACGACCTATGAGCGCGTGCAACTGCGCGAACTGATGGTCATCAAGAAAAGCGGCCGCAAGCTTCCTTTCGACCGCGAAAAGCTGGTGCGGTCCTTCGAGATCGCGCTGCGCAAGCGACCGGTCGATCGTGACCGGATCGAACGGGCCGTATCAGGTATAGCCCGTCGCCTCGAAAGCTCCGGCGAGACGGAAATTCCCTCGGAAGAAATCGGTCTTCAGGTTTTGGAAGCACTGAAAAGCCTCGATGACGTCGCCTTCGTTCGTTATGCTTCGGTCTATCGCGATTTCAGCCATGCCGAGGATTTCGAGAACGTGATTGCCGAAATCAACGCCAAGATCGCGCGCGATACCGACGCTGGAGCATAGACGTGATGAGCCGTGCCGATGACGAAAGGTTCATGGCGCGGGCCATCGAGGTTTCGCTTCGCCACCAGGGCCAGACGCTGACCAACCCCTCGGTCGGCTGTGTTCTCGTCAAGGACGGACAAATCATCGCCGAAGCCGTGACCGCCATCGGCGGACGCCCCCATGCCGAACGCCAGGCGCTGGAACTGGCCGGCGAGGCGGCACGCGGCGCAACGGCCTATGTCACGCTCGAACCCTGTTCACACTGGGGCAAAACCCCGCCCTGCGCCAACGCGCTGGTGGAATATGGCGTTGCCCGTGTCGTGGTCGCGGTGGACGATCCGGACGAGCGCGTCTCCGGCCGTGGTTATCAGATATTGCGTGATGCTGGTATCGTGGTGGAAACCGGTCTGCTGCGTGCCGAAGCCCAACGGGCGCTCGCCGGTTACCTCACAAGACAGGTGAAAAAACGCCCGCATGTGATTCTGAAGCTTGCGGTTTCTGCTGACGGAATGATCGGCAGGCAAGGTGAGGGGCAGATTGCCATTACCGGCCCTGAGTCACGCCATGCAGTGCACCAACTTCGGGCGCGCTGCGACTGCATTCTCGTTGGTATCAGGACCGCTATCGCGGATGATCCTGAGCTGACCGTGCGCATTGCCGGTCTGGAAAACCGCTCGCCTGTGCGGATCGTGCTGGATCGGCAATTTGAATTGCCATTGACGTCGAAACTGGTGCGGAGTGCGCGGGAAGTTCCGGTGGTGGTTGCCGCCTTACCCCCCTCTGCCCTGCCGGGCATCTCCCCCTCAAGGGGGGAGATCGATGGAGCGCTGCTCCGCCCTGCATCGACGGCTGGAGAGGGTGCGTCTAGGGCGCAATTTGACCGTGCGGACAGCCCCTTGCCAATCTCCCCCCTTGAGGGGGAGATGCCCGGCAGGGCAGAGGGGGGTAACCTCGACCTCCGCCGCCAACTCCTGACCAACGCCGGCGTCGAAATCCTCGAAGCCCCTACGCTCGAAAACCTCCTCCACATCCTTGCCGAAAGCGGCATGTCGGAACTTCTGGTCGAAGGCGGCGCCTTTGCCGCAAAATCATTCCTTGAAGCTGGATTGGTGGATCGTATCATGCTGTTTGAAAGCCCCGTCATGATCGGCAAGGGCGGCATTGAAACGCCGCTCAGCCGTGCCGACATCAAGGGCGACTATGCTCTGATCAGTGAAACCGCCTACGGGCCGGATCGCTGCTTCAATTATGAAAGGCCGATTTGATGTTTACCGGAATTGTCACCGATGTCGGAACCGTTTCCGAACTGGAGGCCTTGGCCGAGGGTGTCCGCCTGCGCGTGGCGACCAATTACGATCCCAAGACCATCGATATGGGCGCGTCCATCTCCCATGGCGGCGTCTGCCTGACGGTGACGAGACTGCCTGATGATGGCAGCAATGAGCGCTGGTACGAGGTCGAAGCATGGGAAGAGGCCTTGCGCCTGACGACGATCGCCAGCTGGCAGAAGGGCACGCACGTCAACCTGGAGCGGGCGCTCAAGATCGGCGATGAGCTTGGCGGTCATATCGTCTCCGGCCATGTGGACGGCAAGGCGGAAATCCTGTCGGTCGAGCCGGAAGGCGAGGCGGTGCGTATCCGCCTGCGCGCGCCGGAACATCTGGCGAAATTCGTTGCCCCCAAGGGCTCCGTGGCGCTCGACGGCACATCGCTCACCGTGAACGCCGTTGATGGCACCGATTTCGACGTTCTCCTGATCCGGCACACGCTTTCCGTCACCACCTGGGGTGAGCGCCAGCCGGGCGATTTCGTCAATTTCGAGGTCGACACCATGGCCCGTTACGCCGCGCGGCTTGCGGAATTCCCCTCGGCGTAATGTGACGATGCTTTGGAGAGGAGGACGCACCGACGCCTCCTCCGTCATTCCGGCCTCGAGCCGGAATCCAGTCAGCTCAAGTCTTTGGGCTGAAAGAACTTTTCCCGCCGCGCAGACGCGCGTCGACTGGATTCCGGCTCAAGGCCGGAATGACGGAAAGGGGAGTGGTCAACACCTGAAATCGCGGCCTATAGCAATTGTTCTCAAGCACCCGCTTCCGATGAAGCTGGAAACGCTATAGGACTTTTTGGCCGTTTGAAATCGACCGCGAGCCAAACGGGGTAGGGGAATACATCATGCCGTCGTTTGAACTGTTGAGTGCCTTTTTCGTCACCACAGCCCTGTTTGCCTATATCCCCGGCCCCGCCATGCTGTATGCGGCGGCGCAGACCATGGCGCGGGGCCGGTTTGCCGGGTTGATGGCAGTGCTCGGCATCCATGTCGGCTGCTATGTCCACATCTTCGCCTCTGCGGCCGGTCTCTCGATGCTGTTTCAGGCGGTGCCATGGCTTTATCTAGCGGTAAAGCTCTGCGGCGCGCTTTATCTGGTCTGGCTCGGTTTTTCGATGCTGCGCAGCAAGATGGAAGGCGAGGCGGTCAATCTGACCATCGAGCCGAAATCGGCACGCCGCGCCTTCATCGACAGCATCATCGTTGATGTACTCAACCCGAAGACAGCGCTGTTCTTTCTGGCTTTCCTGCCGCAATTCGTCGATCCGGCCGCCGCCTTTCCCGTCTGGCTGCAGTTCCTGATCCTTGGCATCGCCGTCAATTTCATTTTCTCCTCCGCCGATCTCGTCGGCGTGCTTCTTGCGGGCGCGATGATCGGGCGCTTGAAGCGTTCCAGCGCGGTGCAGGTGTTTGCCCGCCGCGCTGCCGGAACGGTGCTGATGGGGCTCGGCGTCCATCTCGCTTTCCAGAAAACCTGATTCACGGGGAGCCGCGCCGGGAGCGCAAAACCCGGCCAAATGCCCTGCAAACGCGGCCGCTTGCGCCGCCGACACATGAAATTACTTGCCAAAAACGGCCAGCCGTGGTTTGACCGCCGCAAATGCCGGTATGATCCGGCGTCAAGCTTTTCGGGAAAATCCCCAGGAACCCTCACATGTCCAAACCCCATCTTCTTATCGTGGAAGCACGTTTTTACGATGATATGGCCGACGCTCTTCTCGAAGGCGCGAAGTTCGCGCTTGATGAAGCCGGCGCCACCTATGACGTCATCACCGTTCCCGGCGCGCTCGAAATCCCGGCCGCCATCGCCATGGCGCTGGATGGCGCCGACAATGACGGCACCGAATATGACGGTTTTGTCGCACTCGGCATGGTCATTCGTGGTGAGACCTATCACTTCGATATCGTCGCCAACGAATCTTCCCGCGCCCTGATGGATCTGGCCGTCAGCGAATCGCTGCCGATCGGCAACGGCATCCTCACCGTCGAGAACGACGAGCAGGCCTGGGCGCGCGTGCGCCGCTCCGACAAGGACAAGGGTGGTTTCGCTGCCCGTGCGGCGCTCACGATGATCGAGTTGAAGAAAAAACTGGGTGGCTGAACGCATGTCTAATGTGGAAAATGGCGGTGAACCGCGCCAGCCTTCGGTAAAGCCCGCCAATCAGCGCGGCGCAGCCCGCCTTGCGGCCGTGCAGGCGCTTTACCAGATGGATGTCGGCGGAACCGGCGTTATGGAAGTCGTCGCTGAATACGAAGCGCATCGTCTCGGCCAGGAAGTCGATGGCGATACCTATCTCAAGGCCGACCCGTCGTGGTTCCGTTCGATCGTCTCGGGCGTCGTCCGCGACCAGACGAAGATCGACCCGCTGGTGCGCTCCGCCCTTCTCGAAGACTGGCCGCTGTCGCGACTCGATGCCACCGTCCGCGCTATCCTGCGTGCAGGAACTTTCGAGATTCTCGAGCGCAAGGACGTGCCGGTCGCCGTCATTGTCACGGAATATGTTGAAATCGCCCGCGCTTTCTTCGAGCATGACGAGCCGAAGCTGGTGAATGCGGTGCTTGACCGCATTGCCAAGCAGGTGCGCGGCGAGGCAAAACGCTGAACTAAGAGCAGATGAGGAAGAGATGAGCGCCGTTTCCGTCCCCGGACTTGAAGGTCAACTGGACGAGGCGAAGCGCAACGTCTTCCTCCTCACCATGGCGCAGGCGATCATGGGATCGGCCGCACCCATGAGCTTTTCCGTCGGAGCGCTCGCAGGGTACCAACTGCTTGGCGCCGACAAGTCGCTGGCGACCGCACCGCTTACCGGGTTTAATATCGGTGTGGCGCTTGGCGCGATCTGCGTGGCGGCCGCATCCCGTTTCCTCGGCCGCAAGGCTGGCTTCATGGTCGGCGCACTGATGTGCTCGATCGGCGGCGGAGTTGCTGCGGTCGCGCTCTTCCGGTCGGATTTCTGGCTTTTTGCCGTCGGCCTGCTGCTGATCGGCATTTCCGGCGGCTTTACGCAGAAGATCCGATTTGCCGCAGCCGACGCATCGCCGTCCTTCTACAAACCCAAGGCTATCTCCTGGATACTTGCGGGCGGTATCATCTCCGCCATTGTCGGACCGCAGCTCGCCATCTTCGGCAAGGACCTGCTGGCGCCGGTCACCTTTGCCGGCGCTTTCATGGCGCTCGTGCCATTGGGGCTCGTTTCGATCGCCATTTTGGCGTTTTTGAAGTTGCCCGATCCCAAGGCCGCCACCCATGTCGAATCGGCAAGGCCGCTTTCTGAAATCGTCCGCACGCAGCGTTTCGTCACCGGCATGATCTGCGGCATCGGCTCTTATGCGCTGATGACCTTCATGATGACCGGCGCACCGCTCGCCATGGTGGTCGGCTGCGGTTTCCCGACCGAACTCGCCACGCTCGGCATCCAGTGGCACGTCCTTGCCATGTTCGGCCCGAGTTTCTTCACCGGGATGCTGATTTCCCGGTTCGGCGCGGAAAAGATTGTCGCTTCCGGCCTCATCGTGCTGATGGCCTGTGCCATCGTCGCCCACATGGGCATCGAATTGTGGAATTTCTGGACGGCGCTGATTCTGCTCGGGCTTGGCTGGAATTTCGGTTTCATAGGCGCGACCGCCATCATCACGTCAAGTTACCGCCCGCATGAAGCGGACAAGGTGCAGGGATTTCACGATATCGTGCTGTTCGGCACGGTTGCCCTGTCATCCTTCTCCTCCGGCAAGGTCTTCACGGCATGGGGCTGGTCGGTCATGAACCTCGTCATCTGGCCCGTTTCAGGGCTTTGCCTCCTGCTGGTGCTGTCGCTCATCTTCACCGCACGCAGAAAAGCGGCCTCAGTCGCATAGCCGGCGCTACGCCTTTCAAGTTTCAGGCAAATTTGTGGGCTTGACGCGAGACGTCGCGCCAACGCAATCTCCCGTCGAGGACATTTTTCCTTGGGAGGGGAACAAATGCCCAATAGGGGACTTCGGACAGGCCGTCCGCGTCCCGCTGCACATGGTTTCGCCACGCCGGGGTGGGAGTGAGGCCCGGCCTTTTGGGAGGTAAGTGCGCATGACCGTAATACCCATAGTCATTTTATGCGGTGTCCTGTCCGTGGTTTACGCGGTATGGGCAACCAAGAGCGTCCTCGATGCCGATCAGGGCAACGACCGCATGCGTGAAATAGCAGGTTATATCCGTGAAGGTGCGCAAGCTTATCTCACCCGCCAATATCTCACCATCGCCATCGTCGGCCTGATCGTCGCCGTTCTGGCCTGGTATCTCCTGTCATCCATGGCCGCGATCGGTTTCATCATCGGCGCTGTCCTTTCAGGGTGTTGCCGGTTTCGTCGGCATGCATGTGTCCGTCAGGGCCAATCTGCGTACGGCGCAGGCCGCGTCGCACAGCCTGTCCGCCGGACTCGACATCGCGTTCAAATCAGGCGCCATTACCGGCATGCTGGTGGCGGGCCTCGCGCTGCTCGGCGTATCCATCTATTATTTCATCCTCACCTCGGTGATGGGCCATGCGCCCGGCTCGCGGGAAGTGATCGATGCGCTGGTGTCGCTCGGATTCGGCGCTTCGCTGATCTCCATCTTCGCGCGTCTCGGCGGCGGCATCTTCACAAAGGGCGCCGATGTCGGCGGCGATCTCGTCGGCAAGGTCGAGGCGGGCATTCCTGAGGATGACCCGCGCAACCCCGCAACCATCGCCGACAATGTCGGCGACAACGTCGGTGACTGCGCCGGCATGGCGGCCGATCTTTTCGAGACTTATGCCGTTTCGGTGGTGGCCACCATGGTTCTCGCCGCGATCTTCTTTGCGGGAACGCCGATACTCGAAAGCGCAATGGTCTATCCGCTGGCGATCTGCGGCGCCTGCATCCTGACCTCGATTGCCGGCACCTTCTTCGTGAAGCTCGGCACCAACAATTCCATCATGGGCGCGCTCTACAAGGGCCTGATCGCCACCGGCATCTTCTCCGTCGCGGGTCTTGCCGTCGCCACTTATGCGACGATCGGCTGGGGGACGGTGGGCACGGTGGCCGGCACGGAAATCACCGGCACCAATCTCTTCCTGTGCGGCCTTGTCGGTCTCGTCGTGACGGCGCTGATCGTCGTCATTACCGAATATTATACCGGCACCAACAAGCGCCCGGTCAATTCCATCGCCCAGGCCTCGGTGACGGGCCACGGCACCAACGTCATCCAGGGGCTTGCCGTTTCGCTCGAATCGACCGCGTTGCCGGCCATCGTCATCGTCGGCGGCATCATCGGCACCTACCAGCTCGGTGGCCTGTTCGGCACCGGTATTGCCGTTACCGCCATGCTTGGTCTCGCCGGCATGATCGTCGCGCTCGACGCTTTCGGCCCGGTCACGGACAATGCCGGCGGCATTGCTGAAATGGCTGGTCTTGATCCAGACGTTCGCAAGGCGACAGACGCGCTGGATGCCGTCGGCAATACCACGAAAGCCGTGACCAAGGGTTATGCCATCGGCTCAGCCGGTCTCGGCGCGCTGGTTCTGTTTGCCGCCTATGCCAACGACCTTTCCTATTTCGCAGCCAACGGCGACACCTATCCCTACTTCAAGGATATAGGCGAGATTTCCTTCAGCCTCGCCAACCCTTACGTGGTTGCCGGCCTGCTGTTCGGCGGCCTCATTCCTTATCTCTTTGGCGGCATTGCCATGACGGCGGTGGGCAAGGCGGCAGGCGCCATCGTTGAGGAAGTCCGTCGCCAGTTCCGCGAAAAACCCGGCATCATGGCCGGCACGGAAAAGCCTGACTACGGCAAGGCCGTGGACCTGCTCACCAGGGCGGCGATCAGGGAAATGGTCATCCCGTCGCTTCTGCCGGTTCTGGCGCCTCTCGTGGTCTATTTCGGTGTGCTGCTGATTTCCGGTTCCAAGGCCTCGGCCTTTGCCGCACTTGGCGCATCACTGCTCGGTGTCATCATCAACGGCCTCTTCGTGGCGATTTCCATGACGTCTGGTGGTGGTGCGTGGGATAACGCCAAGAAGAGCTTCGAAGACGGTTTCGTCGACAAGGATGGCGTGCGCCACGTCAAGGGTTCGGAGGCGCACAAGGCATCGGTGACGGGTGATACCGTTGGCGATCCCTATAAGGATACCGCGGGTCCGGCGGTCAACCCGGCCATCAAGATTACCAATATCGTGGCGCTGCTGCTGCTGGCGGTTCTCGCCCACTGAAGGCTACCGTTTCGACAAATTGAAAAGGCCCGGGGAGCGATCCCCGGGCCTTTGAATTTTCCGTTCCTGCTGAGGTCAGGGCGTATTGCCGCCCTGGCCGAGAATGCTCTTGGCGATATTGGCGCCCGAGGTGCCGCCGGAAAGCAGCTGCTGCAGGAAGGTGAGGTCCTTGCCGCCTGTCGGCGTGGTGCGCGAAATCGTGTCGAAGACCTTGCCGTCCTGCAGCGTGTAGTTGGCCTTGCGCTCGATGACGCCGTCCTTGTTGAAATAAATGGCGAGAATGTTCTGTTCGACCAGCGACGGCTTCATGAAGGCCGCACGGCGCACACGCTTCTGCGAGATGTAATAGAACACTTCATTGCCGAAGGTCGCGGTCGTGGAGGGCGTGCCCATGGTCAGGAGAACCTGCTCACGGCTCGAGCCTTCCGGGATCAGCTGGAGCGACTGCTCGTCCATGACATAGCCGTTATGGAATACATCTGTCGTGCTGGTGCAGGCGGAAAGCAGGCTGGATGCGAGCACGATTGCGATGGCGGTCTTGCTCAGAATTTTGCCGTGACTTGCGGATTTCTGCTTGCTCAACTGCTTTTCCCCGACTGCGATCATGAATGGCACCTTCCGGCATTGCGTGGTGCACAGTGTCTGTGCACATGATTGTGTCAATCCGGGGACGGAAAATCCCGATCACCCCCCAAATTCAATGCTTTCCCGGCCTTTTGGAACTCCTCCGGTTCTCTTCGACTGTTTCAGCGCAAAGACGAACGTGACCGCGACAGCATTGCAATTCGTGGATGCTTCGGTAAACCAGCTTTGACGATCATGCAACAAGTGCGATGGGCGGTAAGCGCATTCACCCGTCCCGTTCGGAAAAAAAACGATGATATTCGGGCTGTTCAAGAAGAAAAACAACAATCGCGCCATAGTTGACAGGCAATATGCGACCTTGACGGCAGCAGCCCGCACACCCGAATTTTATCTCGATCTCGGGGTCCCCGACACTGTAATGGGCCGTTTCGAGATGCTGTCGGTCATGATGATTCTCTATTTCCGCCGCACCAAATCCTCCGGTGTCAGCGGGCAGGAGATTGCCCAGGAGATTGTCGACGCCTTCTTTCAGGACCTTGATCACTCCATCCGTGAGCTTGGCATTGGCGATCAGGGCGTGCCAAAACGCATGAAGAAATTCGCCGGCATGTTTTATGGCCGTCTCGAATCCTACGCGGCGGCGCTGGATACGTCCGACCTTGCGGCCCTTGCCGCGGCACTCCGGCGCAATATATATCCGCAGGCAGACGAGAACGCGCCGGCGCTGGATGGGCTGGCGGGCTGGATGATGGAGGCTTCTTCCGTCCTTGCCGCCTGTTCCGAAGAAACAATCGCAACCGGAAGCCTGACGCTGCCCTTGCCTGGACGATGAGGTTCACATGAACGCGCGACACGCCGCAAATGACGACCTGCCTTTCTCCTATCCCGTGAAGGTAGGCCATATTTCCGCCAATCCCGTCAGGATTGGTCTCGAAGCCGATGCCGAGGAACTCAAGGCGCTGGCGAAATTCTGGGACGTGGTTTCCGTCGAATATCTGAAGGCAGAGCTGCAGGTATCCCGCTGGAAGAAGGATGGCGTGAAGGTAAAAGGCGAGGTGCATGCGGCCGTGACCCAGTCCTGCGTCGTGACGCTGGAGCCGGTGTCGAGCAAGATCGATGAGACTGTCGAGCAGATTTTCGTGCCGGAAGGTTCGAAACTGGCGCGGATGGTCACGAACGAAGAAGGCGAAATCGTGCTCGATCCCGATGGTCCCGACATTCCCGATCAGTTCACCGGCGACAGCATCGATGTCGGCGCTGTCGTTGCCGAATTTGCCGCCCTTGCCATCGATCCCTATCCGCGCAAACCGGATGCGGCGTTCCCCGAAACGGCCGAAAAAGAACCTGAAGAAGAGAAGCGGCCATCGCCCTTTGCCGTGCTGAAAGATTGGAAAAAAGACTGAATGGCCCAGCCGGGCTGAAATAATTTTATTGTAACGAAGGCCGGAAAAGGTATTTTCGCGCAAAATCCGCTTGATTGGCGGCAAGTAAGGATAAGGGACGAGTGATCAGAATTGCAATTGACGTCATGGGCGGCGATTTCGGCCCAGATGTTGCCATCCCGGGTGCCGCCAAGGCGCTCGAACGGCACAACGATGTAACTTTTCTGCTCTACGGGCAGAAGAGCAAATGCGACCCCATTCTGGCACAATATCCCGCACTTCGGGAAAAGTCGGTCTTTCACGATTGTGAAGTCTCTGTCAGCATGGACGAGAAGCCCAGCCAGGCGCTGCGCCGCGGCCGCTACGTCTCCAGCATGTGGCGCGCCATCGAGGCCGTGAAACTCGGCGAGGCTGACGTCGCCGTTTCCGCCGGCAATACCGGTGCGCTGATGGCCATGGCGAAATTCTGTCTGCGCACCATGGCGCGGGTGGAGCGCCCGGCAATCGCCGGTATCTGGCCGACACTGAAGGGCGAAAGCATCGTGCTCGACATAGGCGCGACGATCGGCGCCGACTCCCAGCAGCTTCTGGATTTCGCCCTGATGGGCGGCGCCATGGCGCGCGCGCTCTTCGATATCGACCGTCCGACGGTCGGCCTGCTCAATGTCGGCGTCGAGGAGGTGAAGGGTCAGGAAGAGGTTCGCGAGGCCGGACGGCTGATCCGCGAGGCAGATCTCGGCACCATCGATTATCGCGGTTTCGTCGAAGGTGACGATATCGGCAAGGGCACGGTGGATGTCGTGGTGACCGAAGGTTTCACCGGCAATATCGCGCTGAAGGCGGCCGAAGGCACCGCCCGCCAGATCAGCACGTTGCTGCGTGAGGCGATCTCCCGCAGCTTCTTCGCCAAGATCGGTTATGTTCTCGCAAAGAGCGCCTTCGACGTGCTGCGTGAAAAGATGGATCCGCGCAAGGTCAATGGCGGCGTGTTTCTCGGCCTGAACGGCATTGTCATCAAGAGCCATGGTGGTACGGATGCCATCGGTTTTGCTTCCGCCGTCGATGTCGGCTACGACATGGTTCATAACGGCCTGACGGCCAAGATAGAAAACGATCTCAAGATTTACCACGCAAGACGGCTTCCGCCCCCGGCGCCCGAAGCACTCGTGGCTGACGAGGAATAACGGAATGATCCGCTCTATAGTTCGTGGTTTCGGGGCAGCGCTGCCGAAGCGTGTGATGACCAACAGTGAAATCGAAGGCGTCGTGGAGACGTCCGACGAATGGATCGTGCAGCGAACCGGCATCAAGCAGCGCTACATCGCCGGCGAAGGTGAAACCACCGCGTCTCTCGGCGAAGCGGCGGCGCGTGCGGCTCTCGACAATGCCGGTCTGACGCCCGACGATATCGATCTCATCATCCTGGCCACCTCGACGCCGGATAACACCTTCCCCGCGACGGCAGTAAACATCCAGAACCGCCTCGGCATGACCCACGGCTTCGCCTTCGACATGCAGGCTGTCTGCTCCGGCTTTGTCTATGCCGTCTCTACCGCCGACCTCTATATTCGCGGCGGCATGGCCAAGCGCGTTCTTGTAATCGGCTCCGAGACCTTTTCGCGCATTCTTGACTGGAAGGACCGCACCACCTGCGTTCTCTTCGGCGATGGCGCCGGCGCGCTTGTTCTGGAAGCTGGGGAAGGCGAGGGTACCTCTGCCGATCGCGGTATCCTGACGGCGCAGCTGCGTTCCGACGGTTCGCACAAGGAAAAGCTCTATGTCGATGGCGGGCCCTCAACAACGGGCACGGTCGGTCATCTGCGCATGGAAGGCCGTGAAGTGTTCAAACACGCCGTCGGCATGATCACCGACGTGATTGAACAGGCATTCGAAGCCACGGGCACCACGGCAGACGATCTGGACTGGCTCGTTCCGCATCAGGCCAACAAGCGTATCATCGACGGATCGGCGAAAAAGCTCAACATCGACCCGGAAAAGGTCGTCATTACCGTCGATCAGCATGGCAATACCTCCGCGGCCTCCATTCCGCTGGCGCTTGCCGTTGCCGCAGGCGATGGCCGCATCAAGAAGGGCGATCTTGTCATGCTGGAGGCCATGGGCGGCGGTTTCACCTGGGGTGCGGTGTTGCTGCGCTGGTAAAGGCGCGATTTCAGCGTTTGCCGGGGCGGTGAAGCGAAATCCGCTGTGATTTTCGCGCTCACGCCCCGATAAGGCGCGTCTTGACGGCTCGGCCTGTGTCAAAACCGTATCAGTTGCTCTAAGCCCTTGCAGCGATTGCCGAAAGCCGCAAATGAATCTGGAACAGTCCCTTGACCGGCCGCCACAAGGGAAATAATCTCGGCGTCTCCTAGAGAAGAATTCAGACACGGTTTGTGGGGAAAAATGGCCGGGAAGACAGTGACACGCGCAGATCTTGCAGAATCTGTGTTTCGTAAAGTCGGGCTGTCCCGCACCGAATCCGCTGAGCTGGTCGAAACGATTATCGACGAAATATGCAACGCGATCACCCGCGGCGAAGTCGTCAAGCTCTCCTCTTTCGCGACGTTTCAGATCAGGGAAAAGAACGAGCGCATTGGCCGCAACCCGAAGACGGGGGAGGAAGTTCCGATTTCCCCACGTCGCGTCATGACCTTCAAGGCTTCGAATGTATTGAAGCAGCGCATTCTGAAAGCGCATACCGCTCGTAAAGCCAAGCAGAAGGGTCAGAAGTCCGGTACCTAAGCCTGCGCGCGAAGCAGCGCCATGGCGCGGTTTTGCGCCTCCGTAAGCCCTTTTTCCCATTCTTCCTGTGAACATGCTTGAATTTCAACGCGCAAGCCGTTGAAATCCGGTCGACTCACATCATAATCAATTTTAGTGATTTGTATCCTGCCGCAACCGGTGTTGGCGCGAAGGTCGGACCTGACCTTGCGTGATATGCGGGCCGGCGGGTGAAAAGCGTTCTCGTTCAGTGTCCGGCCGGATGCATGGCGCTCCGGTTCGGATGGGAGTGGAAATTTGGATAAAAGCCCCGACGCGTTTCGGACGATCAGTGAAGTGGCGGATGAGCTGAACCTGCCGCAGCATGTGCTGCGTTTCTGGGAAACGCGCTTTCCGCAGATCAAGCCGATGAAACGGGGCGGGGGCCGCCGTTATTACCGCCCTGATGACATCGACCTGCTGAAAGGCATACGCCATCTTCTTTATGACCATGGCTACACTATCAAGGGCGTGCAGAAGCTTCTGAAAGCCAATGGCAACCGCTTCGTGGCTGCCATTGCCTCCGGTGATCTCGCGACCATGGAAGCCATCATGGCGGCGAGCGGCGAAAAGGAAGTCAACGAGCCGCGGGTTATCGATACCGATGGCGATGAGGTCGTCGGCCGTCCGAAGGCGAAGCCAAGCGGCCGGTTTTTCGGTTTTGGCGGTGGCGGCAGCGACGCTGAAATATCGGTGGGCAAGTCCGGCATTGGCAAGGATGACCAGGCGCTTTTGCAGGAGGCCCTGTTTGATCTGCTCGAATGCAAGCGCCTGCTGGATCAGGTTCGCTAAACCTTTTCCACAGCTGTTTCGGGACGCCAACCTTTCAGAAACCCCTTTGGCCGATAATGCGGCTCCGTAAAAAGGAGTCCGACCGTGAGCAACCGAAAATCGACAGCGCGACGCCGCACGGCGAAGAAATCGAGTGGCGGTAGCGTTTGGCCCTGGGTGCTGATGCTGGGTGTGGTTGCCGGCGGCATTCAGGCCTACGAACATCGCGATAGTCTTTTGCCGCAGCGGGCTGTTGCTAAGGCGACGTCTTCGGCAGCCAACGCTCCTAAAGTCACGACGGCGGCCAAGCGCGAGGCGGTTACCTCCGAGAAAGTCGCGGCCATGCGCCCTGCTGCCCCCGTCCTGCCCGGCAACGCACCGGTTCCGCCACGCCCCATCGCCATGCCGCCTACGGCCTCTCAGAACAAGGTCGCAGCTATCCTGCCGGAAACCCGCCCGTCAGTCGAGAAGGTCTCACTCGGCGAAAAAAGCGGAACTTTTGCCTTTTGCGGCCGCTCCGGCCTCAACAATTGTGTGGCCGATGGCAACACCTTCTGGATGAAGGGCGTGAAAATGCAGCTCGCCGGCATCGAGGTTCCGCAGATCGACCGGGCGCGCTGCATGGAAGAACGCCAGCGCGGTTTCATTGCGAAAGTCAGGCTTCGCGAAATGCTGAACGCCGGCGCCTTCGATGTCGCATCTACCGGTGCTGCGGGCGGGCAAGCTGCGGAACGGACACGCCTTTCGCGTTCAGGCGTCTCCTTCGCCGATCAGCTTGTGCGCGAAGGTCTGGCCCATCCGCTCTCGGGAAAAAATCAGTCCTGGTGTGGCTGAGGCCCCGTTGACCGAAACGGCCCGGACTGTGTAGATGGGGCGCGGTCGTGTTTAAGGTCGGCCTTTGCGCCGGCCACCTGAACGATGACAGCATTTTTGCAGCGACTTGACCCCGAGCGGTTCATGGCGCCGCAATGCGGACGTGGCGAAATCGGTAGACGCAGCAGACTTAAAATCTGCCGACCATTGGTCTTGCGGGTTCAAGTCCCGCCGTCCGCACCATACCCCCGATTAAATTTTCTTTTTTGCTTCCCTGCGGTTTCCCGGCGTCTGGAGGATTTTATGCCGAATTTTCCAGGTTTTCAGCACGGGCGGCGCTGAGATCCGCAGGATTGCCTTAAAAGTGTGCTTGATCACGCAGGCGGCATTTTTCCGTTGAAATCACCCGAAAGAACCTATTGACCTTGCCACGATGGGAAGCCCTATCTTTTTTTTAAATGAGAAAAGAGGGGTCATACGCATGTCACAAATGGAGATCCGGGCGAGCCACCAGATTGCGATCGATGGCATGACATGTGCCTCCTGCGTCGGCCGCGTTGAAAAGGCGATCGCCAGGGTGCCCGGGGTTCTCAAGGCTTCGGTCAATCTTGCGACGGAACGCGCTGACATCTCTTTTTCCGGATCACCTGACGTGCCGGCCGTGATCGCGGCGGTGCGGAATGCCGGCTATGGGGTCGAAGAAAGAACGATAGAGCTTGATATTGAGGGTATGACATGCGCCTCCTGTGTGGGCCGTGTTGAAAAGGCCCTGAAGGCTGTTTCCGGTGTTTCGGAAGCGAGCGTCAACCTGGCGAGCGAGCGCGCCACCATCCGCGTCGCCGGCAATGCCGCCTCTACCGCCACCTTGGGCGAGGCGATCAGACGGGCGGGTTACACGGCGAAGGAAATCGTCGCCGACAGGGCCGGCGACGTGGAACAGGACCGACGCGCCGTGGAGTTGCGCAGCCTGAAAATCAACCTGGCCGTGGCCGCTGCTTTGACCCTGCCAGTCTTCGTTCTGGAAATGGGCTCGCATCTTGTCCCCGCGATCCACGACATCGTGATGGAAACGGTTGGCATGCGGGAAAGCTGGTATCTGCAATTCGTTCTGACGACGCTGGTACTCTTTGGACCGGGTCTGCGTTTCTTCAAAAAAGGCGTACCCGCACTTCTGCGGCTCGCGCCGGATATGAACTCGCTTGTCGTGTTGGGCACCGCCGCCGCCTGGGGATTTTCGGTTGTCGCAACCTTCCTGCCCGAAATATTGCCGCGCGGCACGGCGAATGTCTATTACGAGGCCGCTGCTGTCATCGTCACGCTCATCCTCCTTGGCCGGTTCCTTGAAGCGCGCGCCAAAGGCCGCACCAGCGAGGCGATAAAGCGATTGCTCGGGTTGCAGGCCAAGTCGGCGCGGGTGTTACGCGACGGCGAAACCGTGGATGTGCCGTTGCAGGATGTGCGCGCCGGTGATGTGATCATTGTCCGTCCTGGCGAGAAAGTGCCGGTCGATGGCGTGATCCTCAGTGGCTCGTCCTATGTCGATGAATCGATGATAACCGGCGAACCCGTGCCGGTTACGAAAACGGCGGGTTCCGAGGTCGTGGGCGGTACGGTGAACCGCAACGGCTCTTTCACCTTCCGCGCCACCAAGGTGGGCGCCGATACGCTGATCGCCCAGATCATCCGCATGGTCGAGGAAGCACAGGCCGACAAGCTGCCCATTCAGGCGCTGGTCGACAAGGTCACCAACTGGTTCGTGCCGGCGGTGATGCTGGCTGCAGCCGCCACTTTCCTCGTGTGGTTCTTCTTCGGGCCGGATCCGGCTCTGACCTTCGCGCTCGTCAATGCGGTTGCGGTTCTCATCATCGCCTGTCCCTGTGCCATGGGCCTTGCCACGCCTACCTCGATCATGGTCGGCACTGGCCGCGCCGCCGAGATGGGCGTGCTGTTCCGGCGCGGCGATGCGCTCCAGACGCTCCGTGATGCCGAGGTGATCGCCGTCGACAAGACCGGCACGTTGACGCTCGGCAGGCCGAAACTGGTGCATTTTACAACGACCGAGGGCTTCGGTGCCGATGAGGTGCTGCGCCTTGTCGCATCCCTCGAAACCCGATCCGAACACCCGATTGCGGAGGCGATCGTCGAAGCCGCGAAACATGGCGGCCTGGCGCTTGCCGATGCGGAAGGTTTCGAGGCAACGCCGGGTTTTGGCGTGGCGGCGGTGGTTGAAGGGCGCAGGGTTGAAGCGGGCGCGGACCGGTTCATGGCGAAGCTCGGTTACGATACTGCGATGTTTGCGCATGAAGCAGACCGGCTGGGCAGGGAAGGGCAGTCACCGCTTTATGCTGCAGTCGACGGCAGGCTGGCCGCGATTATCGCAGTGGCCGATCCGGTGAAGCAGACGACCCCGGAGGCGATCGCGGCGCTGCATGCGCTCGGCCTCAAGGTCACGATGATCACGGGTGACAATCGCCGCACCGCAGAGGCCATCGCCCGTCGCCTCGGCATTGACGAGGTGGTGGCGGAAGTGCTGCCGGACGGCAAGGTGGAAGCCGTCAAAAGGCTTGCCACCGGTGGGCGCCGGGTCGCCTTCGTAGGCGATGGCATCAACGATGCACCGGCGCTTGCGGCAGCCGATGTCGGTCTCGCCATCGGAACGGGCACGGATGTCGCGATTGAGAGCGCCGATGTGGTGCTGATGTCGGGCGATCTGCGCGGTGTGGCCAATGCCATCGCCCTGTCCAAGGCCACGATCCGCAATATCGGCCAGAACCTGTTCTGGGCCTTCGCTTACAACGCCGCGCTCGTTCCCGTGGCGGCCGGAATATTGTATCCTGTCAACGGCGTGTTGCTGTCACCCGTCCTTGCTGCCGGCGCAATGGCACTTTCCAGCGTCTTCGTCCTGACGAACGCGCTGCGCCTGAAAAGCTTCCGTGCGCCGCTCACGGACAGACCCGCGGGCTTGCAGCTCGCAGCAGCGGAATAGGAGGGGACACAATGGCGCTCCCCCGGTCCATCCACTTGCCGCAGATTGATCGCAGCATCGCGGTGGCGGAGGGCGAGACTGTCCTTCAGGCCGCCCTGGCAGCAGGCATCGCTTACCCGCACGGCTGTCGCATGGGCCGCTGTGGGGCCTGCAAGTCGAGGCTGATCTCCGGTGAGGTCGACCTTCTCAAGCACACGCCTTTTTCGCTGACTGAGGAAGAGAAAGCAGATGGCCTGACGCTTGCATGCCGAGCCATACCATTAAGCGACGTGGTGATCGGCTGGCTGAATGGCGCTGACGCGTTCTCCGACAGTGATGCAGATCTGTTGTCCACCCCGGAAAGATAGGAGCAGGATCCATGAACATCGGCACAGCCGCTACCGCATCCGGCGTTTCTGCAAAGATGATCAGACATTACGAGACGATCGGCCTGATCAAATCGGCGACCCGCACCGATTCCGGCTACCGGGTCTATACGGCCAATGATCTGGAAACACTGCGCTTTATAAGGCGCGGCCGCGACCTCGGTTTTTCAATCGAAAAGATAAGGCAGCTCATGACCTTGTGGCGTGATCCCGGCGGCGCCTCCTGCGACGTCAAACGCATCGTCATGGAACACGTCGTCGATCTCGAAGCCAAGATGCAAACGCTTCGCGACATGGCCGATACGCTCCGCCATCTGGCGACCTATTGCCCGGATAATGGCGAGCCGGAGTGTCCGATCATTCAGGATCTGGCACAATCGGAAGATCCCGATTTCATCCCGGCGGCGGTGGTGCCGAAACGGTCGGGCATGTTGAAGGGCACGTCCGGCCCGGTAGCGGAACTACAGCGCCTTGCGAAATGAGCGGCCGTTCCAATCGTGGACGTCGTCGATTGCGGTAAAAATGCCAATGCGGTGAAGGAGATCAGCCATGTGGATACAGATATTACAGCGGTTCCTTATCCTGTGCCTGATGTTGGCGATCGTCTCCGTCATCGCGTTTCTTTTGCCCTATATGGCCGGTGGCGATCCGGCCCGTACCATCCTGTTTTCGCGCATGCGCGATACGGCGCTTGATCCACACGCCGTTGAAGCGCTGAGAACCAGCCTCGGGCTCGACCGTCCGCTCTATGTGCAATATTTCGCCTGGCTGTCGAACGCGTTACGCGGTGACCTTGGCTTCTCCTTCACCAGCAGCCAACCCGTCGCCGGTGAGCTTTTGCGTTCCCTCGGCGTGTCGGTGACACTGGCGCTGACGGCGCTGGCAATAGCGGTGGCCGTTGCCCTGCCGCTCGGCACGCTGGCCGCAATGCGTCCCGGCGGACGGCTGGACAATTTCGCGACGCTGATGATCCAGACCTTCGTCGCCACGCCCGAATACTGGTTCGCGCCCATGTCTGCGCTCGTCTTTGCCCTCTATCTTGGCTGGCTGCCCTCCGCGGGATGGGACAGCTGGCGTTCGCTGGTCCTTCCTGCGCTGACGCTGACCCTGCGACCGCTCGCCTATTTCACGCAGGTGACGCGCGCGGCGATGGCCGAAGTTTTACGCGCCCCTTATATCACGGCGGCGCGCAGCCGCGGGCTGGGCATGCATGGCACGGTCATGCGGCACGGCATCCGCAACGGCTCGCTTCCGGTAGTCACGTTTTTTGCCCTGTGGCTTGCGGGGCTGCTGGGCGGATCGGTGGTGGTGGAGGTGATCTTCGCCATCCCCGGAATGGGTCGGCTTCTCTACGATGCGGTGGTCAACCGCGACATCCCGATGCTGCAGGGCGGCTTCATCTGCATCGTCGCGCTTTCCATCCTGATCAATACCCTGGCCGACAGCTTCTATGTCCTGATCAATCCGGCAATGCGAGGTCGCCATGACCATTAGTCACTTTCCACAGGCTGCCGCCATGACGATGACCGCGCCCAGACGCCCCTCGACACTCAACCGGTTCACGGATTTCATTCGCCGGCGGCACTGGACCTTCTATGCGGGATCGGCGATCTTTCTCGCCATCATCCTGCTGCTCATCATTGCGCCGTGGATTTCGCCTTATAATCCGGCGCAGCAGAACCTTCGCCTGCGGCTGAACGCGCCGAGCGCCGCCCATTGGCTCGGAACGGACCATCTGGGGCGTGATGTGCTCAGCCGTCTGCTCATAGGCGGCCGTTTCACGGTCACCATCGCCGCGATCACCGTCATTCTCTCGGTCGTGATAGGAGCCTTGATCGGCATCGTCAGCGGCCGCAGCCGCGGCATAGTCGATCAGATTTTGATGCGCATCGTGGACCTGCTCATAGCCATACCCGATGTCGTGATCGCAATTTTCCTCGTCGCCATCTTCGGGCCCGGATACGGCACACTGATCGCCTCGCTGACCATCGTTGGCTGGACGCCTTTCGCACGGCTGGCACGGGGACTGACGCTTTCGATCAATTCCCGTGAATATATCCGCGCGGCAGAGGTGCTTGGATGTACGCGGAGCTTCATCATCTTCCGGCATATTATTCCCAACACGATCTGGCCCATTGCCGCTGTCGCGTTCCTGCGGTTCGGCCACAAGCTGATCACGGTGGGCGGACTGTCATTTCTGGGGCTCGGCGTACAACCGCCGGCCGCCGACTGGGCGCTGATGTTGTCCGATGCGCAGGCCTACGCCGAACGCATGCCCGTTCTGGTTATCGCACCGGGTCTGGCGATTTTCCTGGCGGCGCTCAGCGTGACCTGGATCGGCCATGGCCTCAACCTTGAAACCAAGAAAACGAGCGGTCATTGACGCCCGCGAAGGGGCAATGGTCGATTTGACTGCCGTCAAACATAGATGACGCCACGGACAATGAAGGAGAGTAATATCGTCTGAAGCCGCATGAAAATCCGTAAATGCCTCCGATTCAATAAAAATAAGGGGAACTCTTATGAATATCGAAGGACACACGCATGCCAGCACGGCCATGTCTTCCGAATGCGCACCGCTTCTGGAAATTGAGGACCTGCACGTTTCGGTGCCGGCGCAACATGGCCGGAAATTCGTCATCTCCGGGCTGACGCTTTCCGTCAATGCCGGGGAAGTTGTCGCTCTCGTCGGCGAGTCCGGATCCGGCAAGAGCATGACGGCGCTATCGCTGATGCGGCTCCTGCCACAGGGTGCGGAAATCAACTCCGGCCGAATTTCCTTTGCCGGGCGTGATATTCTCGCCCTGTCATCCGCCGAACTCGACGCGTTGCGCGGCGCAGATATCGGCATGCTGTTTCAGCAGCCACAGGCCATGCTGGATCCCACCAGCCGGGTGAGGACGCAGGTTGCCGAACCGCTATGGGTCCATCGCAAGATGAGCCGGCACGCCGCTCTCAATCGGGTCGTCGGCCTTCTGTCCGATGTCGGTATTCCCGATCCGTCTGCACGGGCGCAATGCTTCGCGCACGAACTTTCCGGCGGCATGGCGCAACGTGTCATGATCGCCGCAGCACTCTCGGGCAATCCGCAACTGCTGATCGCCGACGAGCCGACGACAGCGCTCGATGTCACCGTTCAGGCACAGATATTGCGCCTGCTCGATGACGAGCGCCGCAAGCGCCGGCTGGCCACGCTGCTCATCACCCATGATCTTTCGGTTGTCGCCGCATTCGCGGACCGGATCGCGGTCATGTATGCCGGCCGCATCGTGGAGGAAGGGCCCACCCAGGCGATCCTCAAGGCGCCGCAGCATCCCTATACCAAGGCGCTCATCAGCTGCTCGCTTCTGACCACTGACGGCGAGGGGCAGTTGCTGACAATCCCCGGCTCCAGTTCGCAGGCCCACGACATGTCCTGCGGCTGCCGGTTTCACCCGCGCTGCGCGCTCGCCAAATCCGCCGGCATGGGCAGCCGCTGCATGGCAGCCGAACCGAATCTGAATGCCCTGCCGGAAGGACGCAAGGCCCGGTGCTGGGCAGTCGGTGACGAGCAGGTCAACCATGATCATGCTGGCCACGCAATGTGCTGAAGGAGGTGACGATGTTATCGCCAACGATGAAACAGGCCACGCCATCGGCCGGCAGCGACAGCCGACCCTATGTGATTGCCAAAAATCTTTGCAAATATTACCCCATATCGGGCTTTGGTCACCGGGTGGTGAAATCCGTTGACGACGTGTCGCTGACGATCGGCGAAGGCGAGGTTCTGGGCCTCGTCGGCGAATCCGGCTGCGGCAAAAGCACCGTCGCCGGATTGATAACGCGGCTGACGAACGCGACGAAAGGCGAGGTCAGCATCGGTAATCATAATATACTGCAAATCCAGGGCGAAGAGCTTCGGCGGATGCGTCGGGTCGTGCAACTGGTGTTTCAGGATCCCTATTCGGCACTCGATCCCCGTATGCGCATCGGGCAAAGCATGGAAGCACCGCTTGCCCAGCACGGCATCGGCTCTCGCGAGGAACGCGCAACGCGGGTTTTCCGGATGCTGGAGGAGGTCGGTCTTGATGCCTCATTTTACGATCGTTATCCCAGCCAGTGTTCCGGCGGGCAATTGCAGCGCGTCGTCATAGGGCGCGCACTTCTTCTCAATCCGAGTTTCCTCGTTTGCGATGAGCCGACATCGGCGCTCGACGCCTCCATGCGCACGCAGATACTGAACCTCCTGATGGACATGAAGCGTCGCCACGGTTTGACGGTTCTGATGATTTCCCATGACCTGCGTGTGGTGCGTTATCTGTGCGATCGCATCGCGGTAATGTATCTCGGGCGCGTCGTTGAAATCGCCGACCGTGAAGAGCTTTTCCGGGCGCCGAAGCATCCCTACACCAAGGCCCTCATTGCATCGTCGATGCTGGACGAGACGGGGTTGTACGCACCGGAAATGCTCCTAGACGGTGATCTGCCGAGCCCTCTCAATCCTCCCGACGGATGCAAATTCCACACGCGCTGCAAATACGCGACCGCAATATGCGGAGAGGTAGAACCCGTTCTGGAAGGCGTTTCCGGCGAGCATTTCGCGCGTTGCCACCGCTGGCAGGAACTGGGTTGAAGGACGACGCAGCTACAGTTCTCTGGTGCTGCGAAAACAGATGAATTGTGTGTTTGAAGCTTAATATCGGAATAAAATTCCGAGTATAAAACGTAAAATAGATGATATTCGAATGGATAATCGAAAGATATCCATAGGGTATTATTGTTGTAATTTTATGGAATAAGCGAATTTTCGAGAAAATGTAAGAGATGTGAGCGTTGTCATCAAAAATAAAAGGGGAATCTTCTATGATGAAGCACGCACTTTTGGCGACGTGCGCCGTTGTTGTCTCATTCGGGGCACATGCGGCGACAGCCGGAACGATCACCTATGACGATTATACCGGCGTCAAGACCGGCTGGCAGATGGCTTCCGACGATGCCTATCTCGGCTCGCGGGCGGGATGTTTCGAAAGTTTGGTTCGTGTCGGTTATGACGCGACACTGGAGCCTGGCCTTGCCGAATCCTGGACGCAGACCGCGCCGAAGATCTGGGAATTCAAGCTGCGCAAGGGTGTGAAATTCCAGAATGGTGAGCCGCTCAATGCCGCAGCCGCGGTCAATGCACTCGCCAATCTTCTGAAAGCGCCTGTTCCGGCGCGCGCCTTCTCGCCCAAGCTGATCGCCGCTGTTGATGCCGATGGTGACGATATCGTAAAGATCACGACCATCGAGCCATCGGTGCTGCTGCCAGCGCAAATGGGAAGTCCGGCAACGTCGATCCTCGCGCCTTCAGCCTATAAGGATGGCAAGGTCGATCCGATCGGAACCTGCACCGGACCCTTCAAGATTACCAAGGTCGATGCCAACCAATATATGGAGCTGACCGCAAACCATGACTATTGGGCCGGTATGCCGAAGCTTTCGGGCGGCCGCGTGAACTTTATTCCGGACGCCGATACGCGCGCCACCCAGATAAGAAGCGGTGAAGTGCAGATTTCGCGCATGATCCCGCCTTGGACAGTGAAGACCGTTGAAGCGGCCAAGGGCGTCAAGGTTGCGCCGATCACCGTGCCGCGGATCACCGAAATGCTGCTCAATAATTCAAAGGCGCCTTTCAAGGACATCAAGGTTCGGCAGGCGATCCGGGCTGCCATCGATACCGCCGGTATTGCGGACAGCATCTATGAAGGCGTGGTGAAGCCCGCAACGATGCCCTTCGCACCGGGTGAGCCGTGGGCGCCGCAAGACGTCACACCCGCTTATGACCTGGAGAAGGCAAAGGCTCTGCTGAAAGAGGCCGGAGTTGCTCCCGGCAGCCTGAAGTTGACGCTTCTCGCCTACACGGAAAGAACCGAACTCAAGGATGTTGCCGCCGTTATCCAGGCCCAGTTGCAGGAAATCGGCATCAAGGTCGATGTTCGCGTTGCCGATTACACAGCGATCGAGCCCGATCTCCTGTCCGGCAACTTCGACATGGTTCTTCTGTCGCGCGGTTACGCCACTGACGTTGCAGAGCCGATCGGTTTCCTGAACGCCGACTACACCTGCACAGGCGGTTACAACATCTCGCATTATTGCAGCGAAGAGACGGACAAGCTGATCAAATCGGCCTATGCGGTGGCCGAGCCGGCCAAGCGTTACGCCATCTATGCCGAGGCGGCGAAGAGGGTTTACGATGAAGCGGTCACCGTCTACCTCATCCACGAGACGGCTTTCGACGCCTATTCGGACAAGGTCGAGAACTTCAGGCCGCATCCGATCAACTACTTCATCATGACCAAGGATCTGGCGGTGAAATAAGCCAATGTGACATTGCTGACGAGGTGTGGCCCGGTTCGCAAGAGCCGGGTCTCTTTTATGAGAAGGCCCCTGAACCTCTCCGCCGTCATTCCGGCACTGTGCCGGAATCCAGCCAGCCCAGGTCCTTGGACTTAAAGGAGTCTTCCCGCCGTGCAGACGCACGTCAGCTTGATTCCGGCTCAGGGCCGGAACGACGGAGGAGGGCAGATTCGTTTCATTAAACAGGGAAAACCTCCTCCGTCACCCTTGATTGAAAGGGAGAGGGCGTTTGCCGTCCGGGAGGAGAGAGGGATGGATGCCGTCCAAACCCGTCACACAATTCAGCGCGAAGCGGGGCAGGCAGTGCGATCCGGCGGCGGCTGTATGAAAGCGCCGCCGGTATCTCGTCTGATCAGGCGCGTGCTTCCGGCGTGTACCCAGCCGCGGTGATGATTTCTGCGATACGTGCCGCATCGGAGATGCCGCCAACCACGACTGTGCGGCTTGCCGGATCGGCATGTACGGCAGCGCCGGGAACGGTCTTCTCGATCGCACCCTTGATCACACCGGCGCAGTGCCCGCAGGTCATGTCTTCAACGTGGAAAGAAAGGTCGGCATTGACGGGTGCGGCAGTGGTTTCCGGGTGATGCTGGTGAGCGGTGCACATAGGCGGTTCTCCGTGATTGGGAATTCGTAACAGGGAGAGCGTGGACTATTCCAACGTGGGAAGGTCAAGCGCTTTATTCGCCAAAAGCCAGTGATTTCAGCTCTTCCAGAAAATCGGCATCAGTAGCACCAGAACCGTCAGGATTTCCAGACGCCCCAGCAGCATCAGGATCGACAGGAGATAGAGCGCCGGTTCGCTGATCGTGGAGAAATTGCCTGCCGGGCCGATGATCGGGCCGATGCCGGGGCCGACATTGGCAAGCGAGGTCGCCACAGCCGAGGTGGCGGTGAGGAAATCATAGCCCATCAGGCTCATGGCCAGACTGCCGGCAATCCAAAGTGCGATGAAACAGCTGATGAAGAGAAAGATGGTGCGGATGGTTTCCGGATCGACCACCTGCTGGCCGTAGCGCACGGAATAGACGGCGTTCGGATAGATCAGCTTCTTGAGCCCGGCCCGCGCCACGTTGAAGATGATGAGAAAACGATAGGCCTTGATGCCGCCGGCCGTCGAGCCCGAGCAGCCGCCCATGAAAGTGGCGAAAAAGGCAACGACGACGACGAAGGGCCCCCACAGCGTGTAGTCATCGCTGGCAAAGCCGCCGGTCGACAGGATGGAAGTCATGTTGAAGAAGGAATGGCTGAGCGCATCATCCAGCGGCACGCCGTTCCTGAAATGGTGGTAGACACCAACGGCAACCGAGATCGCACAGAGGTAGCCGAGGAAGACGGCGATCTGCGGGTCGCGCAGCGTCTCCAGCCGGCGCCGCACGGCGAGCAGGATCATGACCGAGAACGGCAGGCTGCCGAAGATGAGGAAGATGGTGGCGATCCACAGCAGCGCCGTATTGTTGAAATAGGCGAAGGACGCGTCATGGGTGGAGAAGCCGCCCGTCGCAACCGTCGACATGGCATGGTTCAGCGCATCGAAATGCGACATGCCGGCAAAATCATAAGCGATGGTACAGGCGAGCGTCATGACGATGTAGATCGCCACGAAAGCCCGGGTGAAGCTTGCCAGCCGGGCGAAGGGGCGGTCGTTGCCGGTGTCGGAGGATTCCATGCGGAAGAAGGTCATGCCGCCGACGCGCAGCAGCGGCAGGATGAAGAGGCCGAGTGCGACAATACCGATGCCGCCGAGCCAGCACAGCAGCGACCGCCACAGGAGAATACCCTGCGGCGCATTGTCTAGACCCGAAATGGCGGTGGATCCGGTCGTCGTGATGGCTGAGACGGACTCGAAAAGCGCCTGGCCCGGCGTCAGGTCGAGTTCGGACAGATAAAGCGGCACTGCACCGACGATGGAAAACACCAGCCAGAGCAGGTTGACGAGCAAAAAGCCGAAACGTTTGTTGAACGAAGCGATCGGCCCGCGCGTGGCGAGCGCGCAGGCAAGCGCGAACCCACCACACATGAAGCCGGAAAGCGCGAACACCATCCAGTCGTCATTGCCGTAATAAAGATCCGTCAGTGCGGGCAGGAACATGG
Source organism: Agrobacterium sp. SORGH_AS_0440 (assembly GCF_031453135.1). Classification (NCBI taxonomy): domain Bacteria; kingdom Pseudomonadati; phylum Pseudomonadota; class Alphaproteobacteria; order Hyphomicrobiales; family Rhizobiaceae; genus Agrobacterium; species Agrobacterium sp. SORGH_AS_0440. The sequence goes on from NZ_JAVIYR010000002.1 coordinate 1,143,530, forward strand.
CCGTGGCGAGATAGAGCCCGAAGATGGACGCTACATATATGACCGAGCGCAGAAGGTTACTGTTCAAGAAATGAAACCCGGAGTTCGTGGCCGCGCTGAAATGAGTCTTTGTCTCGGACGCCTTCCTATGGCATAGCGGGTGCCATTATGAATTTCAATGGATTGACTATCGTGGACAAGCAGCTTGTGGAAGCAGCGCGGCGGGAAGTGCGGGAAATATTCCCGGAAACGCCGCTGCAGTTGAATGAACATCTCAGCCGTCGGTATGGCGCGTCGATTTGGCTGAAGCGTGAGGATCTGTCCCCGGTTCGTTCCTACAAGATTAGAGGCGCATTCAATTTTCTGCGCAAGGCGGTGGCCAAGGCCGGCAAGGGCAAGATTTTCGTCTGCGCTTCGGCTGGAAACCACGCCCAGGGTTTTGCTTTCGCCTGCCGCCATTTCGGCGTTCATGGCGTTGTTTTCATGCCGGTGACCACACCGCAGCAGAAGATCGAAAAGACCCGCATCTTCGGCGGCGAGTTCATCTCCATCCGTCTGGTGGGCGATATATTCGACCAGTGTTACGCTGCTGCCCGCCAGCACGTGCAGGACAATGACGGCTACATGGTGCCGCCGTTCGACCATGAGGATATCATCGAGGGCCAGGCAACTGTCGCTGCCGAGATCATGGACCAGCTCCCGGATGGCACTAAGCCTGACATCGTCGTGATGCCTGTCGGCGGTGGCGGTCTTTCGGCTGGCCTGTCCGGATTTTTGGCCGGGACGGTCCGCAAGGAAAACTTCGTGTTCTGCGAGCCGGAAGGCGCACCGAGCCTGAAGAAAAGCCTCGAACGTGGCGAACCGGTGACGCTGAACAAGATCGATAATTTTGTCGATGGCGCCGCCGTCGCCCGCATCGGCGACCTCAACTTCAAGGCGCTGAAGGATTTCCCGGCCGATCAGGTCCAGCTCATCCCGGAAAATGCCATCTGCGTGACGATCATCGAGATGCTGAATCTCGAAGGCGTGGTGCTGGAGCCCGCAGGCGCGCTCTCGATCGCCGCGCTGGAAAAGCTCGGCCGCGAAAAGCTGGAAGGCAAAACGGTCGTCGCCGTGGTTTCCGGCGGCAATTTCGATTTCGAGCGCCTGCCGGATGTGAAGGAGCGCGCCATGCGTTACACGGGCGTGAAGAAATACTTCATCCTGCGCCTGCCGCAGCGTCCCGGTGCGCTTCGCGATTTCCTCAACCTGCTTGGTCCGGATGATGATATCGCCCGTTTCGAATATCTGAAGAAATCAGCCCGCAACTTCGGCTCGATCCTTATCGGCATCGAAACCAGCGCGAAGGAGAACTTCGCCGGCCTGCTGGAGCGCTTCGAAGCGGCCGGCCTCGGTTATGAGGACATCACCGAAAATGACATCCTGTCAAACCTGATCATCTGATCGGAGGAGGCAGGGAAGGGCGGGTGTCATCCGCCCTTCAAACGTGACACGAATTGAGGGAGTGCAAGCCATGGCATCGTTTTTTTCCAAAATCCTCTCGGCCTTCGGCTCCGGCCAGCCGTCTTCCGACGCCCCGCAGAAGACGGCGCAGGTAGAACCGCATGCGCATGGCGACTATCTGATCTATGCGACCCCGATCAAGGAAGGTGGCCAGTTCCGCCTGGCTGGCCGTATTGAAAAAAAGGCCGGTGACGAGGTGCTGGTGCATGAATTCGTGCGGGCCGACGTCTTCACCAGCCTCGATGATGCGGTGGAGTTCACCATCCGCAAGGCGAAGCTGATTATCGATCAGAACGGCTCATCTCTCTTCCCGGGAAAATGATGACGGCTGCATTGAGTGCCTGAACGATGCGGCCTTCAGGGACGGCAGCATTTCTATGCTTTGTTATCTGAATCAGGTGCGTGGCCTACGCGGCAAAGAATAACGGCCGGGACAGGGTCCACGGCCGTTACGGTACGGAGTTCGGTCAATACCCGGCGGTCATGCCGGGATTGCCTTTGAATGAATGCCTCAGGCGGCCTGTGCCAGTTCTTCCACCTTGGCTTCGGCAGCCGCTACAGCCTTTTCGACTGCTTCGGGGCCGAAAGCCAGACCCTCGACGTAGATCACTTCCACATCGGTCATGCCCATGAAGCCGAGAACGGTCTTCAGATAGGGAACGGCATGGTTCATCGAAACGGCCGGGCCTTCGGAGTAAACGCCGGCAGCCGCCAGGACGATGTACACCTTCTTGCCAGTGGCGAGACCGACCGGGCCGGTTTCGGTGTATTTGAAGGTCTGGCCAGCGCGGGCGACGTTGTCGATCCACGACTTCAGGCCGGAATAGATGTTGAAGTTGATGAGGCCGGTGCCGATGACGACGGTGTCGGCGGCCAGAAGCTCTGCAACGAGCTTGTCGGAATAATCGGCTGCAACCGCTTCTTCAGCCGTGCGCTGATCGGGTGCCTTGCGGATTGCGGCTGTCTTGACGGTGTCGAGATGCGGGATCGGGTCAGCTGCGAGATCGCGGTGGACAAGGGTGTTGGAAGCCGACTTGGCCTTCAGCTTGCTGGCGAGCTCACCGGCGAACTTGTTCGAAACCGATTCCTCGCCGCGCGGGCTGGAGGTGATGAGAAGAATGTTGGACATGGTCTTTTCCTTGCATATGCGATGAATTGACGGGCGCCTTGGGAGGGCGGGAGAGCACGATGCCCTGCCTTTGCGCTCTATATGAAAAATTACTGCCATCAAGAAAACTGTGATAATGTGGAAGCAATCTATCGATGAAATGGATGGGACATGGACGCGAACCCAACGCTCGATCAATTGCAGGTATTCTTGACGGTTGCCGAGACCGGCAGTTTTTCCGCCGCATCGCGGGCGCTCAATCGTGCCCAGTCGGTGGTCAGTTACACCATCGCCAATCTCGAAGCGCAGCTTGAGGTTACGCTTTTCGAGCGCAACGGGGTGCGCCAGCCGAAGCTGACGGACGAAGGGCGCGCCATGCTGGAGGATGCAAGGCGCATCGTCGCTGGCCTGCAGGAAATGCGTGCCCGCGCCAAGGGGCTGAAACAGGGGCTGGAAGCGGAACTTTCCGTAGCTATCAGCACCATGGTGCCGGCGGAGGCCGTGGTGGCTGTGTTGCGGGATTTTCGTACGCAGTTCCCAACCGTAGCCCTCAGCCTCAATGTTGGCGAGCTGGGCATGGTCATGGACATGGTGCTCTCCCGCAAGGCAGGCATCGGCATTGGCGGGGCGATGCTGCGCCAGGATGATGAGCTCGTCGTCGAAAAGGTGGGCCATTCCTTCATGCTGCCGGTCGTCGCGTCGGATCACCCGCTGGCGCAGATCGAACGCCCGCTTGTTCTCGCCGACGTGCGCGAGGAGGTTCAGCTTGTCGTCACCGATGCCTCCGGCCTGACCAAGGGCCGCGATTTCAATGTTCTCTCCTACAAGACTTGGCGGGTCAGCGACATCGCCACCAAATACCAGCTTATCAAGGGCGGTCTCGGCTGGGGCGGTCTGCCCGCATCGATCGTCCGCAACGATCTTACCAATGGCAGCCTCAAGGCGCTCGAACTCGAGGCCTATGAGCAGGGGGAATATCCGCTGTTTGCACTGCGACGGGTGGATTCGCCTGCGGGTCCGGCGGGGCAATGGCTCGCCGAGGCTTTTCAGCAGCGCCTGTCCGCCTGCCCGAACCATAAGGATTTCAGTGGTATGCTTGCTGCCAGCAAACAGAGGTCCATTGCTGTCGCCGCTGAGTGATATTGGCTAATTATATGTGGACCGGCCGGGCCTGCTTCTTCGCCCCGGCTGGGAGAGGAAACGCGCGGCAACCTAGGCGCTATGCCGCAGAGGCCAATTGACGTGGGCGGATCGCCTGCCTATACCTAATCACGGTCTGCAGTTCACCGAGGCATCGCCGTCCCGCATGGGAAGCTAAACCTGCATATTTATGGTTTGACAGCACTTATCCCGTGCCTTGTCGGAAGCCGGCGATCAGCGACACCTTTTCGGAATGGCACTTGAGGGTAAGTCATGCCACGTTCGATCCTTTCCATTGATATCGCCGATCTCTCGACCTTTGCCAAATCCGTGCGCGAGCAGATCGGCAGGCTGGACCGCCAGCCGAGCCATGTGGAGATGCTCAATCTTCTGAGCCGGGCCGCCGGTTTTCGAAATTTCCAGCATCTGCGCGCTGACCGCATCTCTTCCGCCGAAAGCACAACCGCTCAGCCTGAGCTGCTGCCAGCCGTCAATGAGGACAGGGTGCTCAAGACCGTTCGTGTCTTTGATGCCGCCGGCCGGCTGATGCAATGGCCGGCCCGCCGGTCGCATCAGGAACTGTGCCTCTGGTATCTCTGGGCAAAAATTCCCGCCGGGCAGAGTTTTTCCGAGCGAGAATTCAGCAGCTTTCTGGATAGCCTGCACCTGTTCGGGGATGCGGCCATGCTGAGGCGCGACATGGTTGGCCTGAGACTCATCCGCCGTAACCGTGACGGCAGCGACTATCGGCGTATCGAACAGAAGCCGCCGCAGGAACTGCCGATGCTGCTACGCGCGTTGGCTGGGCGCGACTAGGAAAATACCTCCCGGCGACAGGTCGCCGGGAGGGCACTGTCGTTAAAGAATCAGGCGGAACTTCGCGAAACCTTCCGCGCCGTCGCCGGCATCCTCGATCCTGGCGCCCTTGATGTCGGCTGCGTAATGGCGTCCCTTGGGCCCGGTCTCGAAGACGGCGGTGGTGTTTTCCACCGGTGCAAAGGACCAGTTGGCATCCGCGGACGGGTTGATGGTGCCCTGATCGATGATATAGCGCACGATCACGTCGCGGTTTGTATCGGGCGCGACGAAGATCACCTTGTCGCCGGCGATATCGGGGAATTTGCCGCCGCCGCTTGCACGGTAGTTATTGGTCGCAACCACGAATTTCTGTTCGGGATCGATCGGCTTGCCATTGAACTGCAGATTGACGATGCGGTTGCTGTCCGGGTTGACCGCCTTGCCGTCCTTGTCGAATTTCGCCGGTTTGGAAATGTCGATCTGATAAGTCACGCCATCGATCACGTCGAAATTATAGGACGGGAAGTCTGGGTTGAGCAGTGGCGCATCCTTGGCACCGGCCTCAACCGTATTGAACATGCCGGCGGACATTTCCAGCCAGTTCTTCACCTGCGCCCCGTTGATCAACACTGCCTGCACCGTGTTGGGGTAAAGATAGAGATCGGCGACGTTCTTGATGGCGATGTCACCGGCGGGGACATCGGTGTAATAATCCGCGCCGCCACGACCGCCCGATTTGAACGGTGCTGCTGCCGAAAGTACGGGCAGATCCTTATACTGCCCTTCCTTCAGCATGTCCTTGATGTACCAGGTCTGGGCGTTGGAGACGATCTGCACGGACGGATCGTCTGCCACCAGCGCGAAATAGGAATAGAGCGGCGCGGATGTCTTGCCGACCGGGCGGCGCACATAGGCAAGGGCCGCTTCGTGATCCACCTTGGCTGCGGCGAGAACCTCCGGCTTGTCAGTATAGTCAGCAACGACCTTGCGATTTTCATCGCGATGGTAGATCGGGCGGGCTTCTGAGGTGAAGTCGACGATCTTCCAGCTCTTGCCATCCTTTTCAAGCAGCAGGTCGATAAGGCCCATATGGGAGCCCCAGAAGCCGGCCATGACAGCCGGCTTGCCCATCAGCGTGCCCTTGACCGCATCCGCACCCTCGATGCCGTCCCAGGTCTTCGGACCGGGGAAAACAAGGTGCTGGTGGCCGGTGAAGATCGCATCAATGCCTTCAACAGCTGCGAGATATAGCGATGCGTTTTCCATGCGCTCGGTCTGGCCCTTGCCGTCGATGCCGGAATGGGAAAGGGCGATGATGATATCCGCGCCTTCCTCCTTCATGACAGGCACCCAGGCTTTCGCCGCCTCGACGATGTCACGCGTCTGCGCCTTGCCCTCGAGATTCTTGGAATCCCACATCATGATCTGAGGCGGCACGAAACCGATGATGCCGACCTTGACCGGGCTGGTGACGCCGCCGCCATCGCGGATCTGTTTTTCCAGAATGACATAGGGCTTGAAGAACAGCTCGTCGTTCTTCGGATCGGAAGCCAGCTGCCCCTTGGTGAGGTTGGCGCACACATAGGGGAAACCGGCGCCCGCCAGCGTGTTCGACATATAGTCGAGACCGTAATTGAATTCGTGGTTGCCGAGCGTGCCGCAATCGTAGCCCAAGACGTTCATGGCATTGATGACAGGGTGCTTGTCGCCGGCCTTCATGCCGCGCTCATAGGCGATATAGTCGCCGAGCGGGTTGCCCTGCAGGAAGTCGCCGTTATCCACCAGCATCGAGTTCCCGGCTTCGGCGCGGATGGTGTCTATGATCGAGGCGGTGCGCGCCAGACCCATCGTGTCGTTCGGTTTGTCGGCGTAATAATCATAGGGAAAGACGTGAACATGGATGTCGGTCGTTTCCATGATGCGCAGATGCGCCTGGTTGGCCGCCGCACGCGCAGCAAAAGGGTGCAACATCACGAGCGCCGAAGTGGCTGCAATGCCACCCAGAAGTGAGCGCCGGGTAATGGGGTGGAGGGCGAGAAGCGACGACATGGGAACTCCTTCGGATGAAGCTTGCTCTGTCTTTAAAGACGACAGGGTAGAAGCAATCGCAGAGGAGTCCATCACCAAAATGACAGGCCCATGACAGATGGGCCGGTTTTCAACCGTTTGATAAATTTTTTGTCAGTGACGTGCGGCGCAGGTCCCGCCGCACTGGAAAATGCGCGTCATTTGTTCCGCGCATTGTAATGCTCCGGATCAGCGGGCCAGTGTCGGTTTCACGTCTTCGTGGAAGAAACGGAAATAGGAAGAGAGCTGCGCCAGCGTGTTGGTGGAAAGCTTGAGCTGCAGGCCAAGACGGTTCATGTGCTGCCACTGCACGACGCCCTCGATGAAGCCCAGATCCTCACTCTGCACCTTGACCCGGCTACCCTTGGCGGCAGCGAAAGGCCCGTCCAGCTCGAGCGCCATTCCGGTTGCCGACAGATCGACGACACGTCCTCTGGTCGACTGGCTGAAATAATGCACAGTCGCAAAGATCCTTGTCTTGCTGCGAGGCGCGGTCCGGGTCGCCATATTGAGGTTGTTTGTCATTTTGCTACTCAAATCAATTGTTTCCGATGCGTGCAGATTAACCTGTAAAAGTTTGAAACCCGTTTAGCCGTTCGGTTAAAATTCTAGACAATGCTGTGATTATGCTTTGGCGATACGGCATTGGTAACAATTGTTTCGTGCGGAACGGACGTGGACATAGGCGACGTCTTCGCGCCCCAGAAGTGCCCGCGCCCGCGAGACGATCTCGCCGGTGGCCGTTACCGCACCCGTGCCATAGACAATACGGTCATCGTCGCCATATCCGCGCACGATATAGTCGGGGCTGTCCAGCATCGGCGGAAGGATATCTGTCAGTGGATAACGATCGCAGGCTTCGGCATGCAGGAAGACCGGCCCCGTCTCGGCGTAGGGCTGCAGCGAGGGAAACGGCCGGTAGGCGAGTACGAGCATGGCTTCACCCGCGCCGATCTGGTCGAGGCAGTGGCGACACGGCATGCCGCCGGGAGAAACGGCTGTTTCCGGTCGATTGCCATAGGCATCGGCGGCGCCCGCGCGGAAATCCTCGGCGTCCTTAGCCGGCATTGCGGTGAAAACGATATTGGTCATGGCGGCCTCTTCTGGCTGGGATCGGCGTTGCTTCTTTGCAGCTATGGTCCCGAAACGCGCTGCTATCCACCCGATTCTTGACAGCTGATGCAACCAGCCCATTGCGTGACTCGTTAGGTTCGGGAATCAGTGACGCTCCTCGTTCCCGGAAGGTCTGATTTTATGTTCCGTCGTTTTCTGGCCGCCGTTCCGCTGGCTTTCGTATCGTTGACGGCTCCGATTGATGCCGAGGCGCAGGTCGCCTCCGGTCTCGACGGCCTGTCCGACGATCAGCTCCAGCAGGCGGTCAATTTCGTCATCGGCAACGCGATTTTTTCGCTCTACCATGAGGGCGCGCGCATGCTGATCTCGGATTTCGGCACGGCGGACACGGGAAGTGTACAGGCCCCGGCCGACCAACTGGCAGGAACGCTGATCCTGCAGGCCAATGAAGAATGGCTTGACACCGCGCTCGTGAACGCCACCGACAGCTGGTATCTTGCACGTGAGGCGGAGACGCTTCCTGAGCACGAAGCCCCTGTCTTCTCCGCGTTGGTGCCCGACAGGAGCCGCGACCGCAACATGGCCTGCCTGATGGTGGGCCGCGACAAGGACGGTTATGGCGATCTCGCCGCCATGATGGGGCTTCCCAATGCCGAATTTGACAAATGCGCCGCGGCCTATCCGGCGGTCGCTTCGGCCTGGGAGAATTTTCTCGCGCCCCACCGTAGTCAGACGCCTTCCAGGTTCTCCGTCAGCTACGTGCCGCCGCGCGATCCGGAACTTGAACCCTATGCCATCATGATCAAGGAATCGAAGGTCCTCGATCTCATCAGCCGCAGCTTTGGCGGTTATGGCCTGAAAGGGGACGTGAAGCTGACGGCCAAGTCATGCGGTCGCCCCGATGTCTACTGGTCGGCGGAAAAGCGCGAGATCACCTATTGTTATGAACTCGGCAAGTTCCAGGCGGAACTCATTGCCGATCATCTATTGAACACGGTCACCGAAGACAAGGGCGCAGCCGGCGGGCAGATCCCGACTGCCGCGGTTAATCTGGAACGGGAAATCTGAGGCCAGGGTTGCAGTCGCCGATAGCCTGGCCTCCTCATGATGGAGGAGAGTGCCGTGCCGAAGGTTGTCGTTCGCAATTTCGCCATCTCGCTTGACGGATATGGGGCAGGACCAGATCAAAGTCTGCAGAACCCGCTGGGTGTGAAGGGTGAAGAGTTGCACCAATGGGCCTTCAAGACCCGCACCTTTCACCGCATGTTCGGTAAAGGCGGCGGCTCGACCGGCACCGACGAGGATTTTTCCGAAAAGAGCTTTGAAAATATCGGAGCATGGATTTTAGGCCGCAACATGTTCGGGCCGGTGCGCGGCGCATGGCCGGATGAAAACTGGAAAGGCTGGTGGGGCGACGAGCCGCCTTATCATGTTCCAGTCTTCGTCCTGACGCATCACGCGCGACCGTCCTTCACGATGCAGGGCGGTACTGTCTTCCATTTCGTGACCGACGGCATCGAGGCGGCGCTCGACATGGCGCTGGCGGCGGCAAATGGCAGGGATGTCCGCATCGGCGGCGGGGTTTCCACTATCCGGCAATATATAGCGGCGCGCCTGATAGATGAGCTGCATCTGGCGCTGGCGCCGGTTTTTCTCGGTCGCGGCGAGCAATTATTCGAAGGCATGGATTGGCCCGCCCTCGGTTACCGCTGCACGGGAACGGTGGCGGGCGAGGGCGCGACACATCTGATTATCGACAAAGCGTGAGCGCCGCGTCCCTTTTTACCATCCCTCCCGTGAACGACACGGGATGATAAGGCGCGTAAACCGCTACCCCTCAATTGCGTAGCGATATCTCCAGGAGCTCCGTATCGGCCAACGGCTCCACCCAGGCCTCATAGGTGCCCACGGGCGAAAAGCCCATCATCTGGTAGAGCTGCAAGGCGCGCGGATGGTCGAGCGTGTTGGTCGTCACCGTCACCCGCTGCGGATTGTCCTGCCAGGCGGCGTAAAGCGCCTGCAACAGGAACCACTTGCCGACACCAGCGCCGATCGCTTCTTCGAGCAGCCCGAAATAAGAAAGCTCTGTCACCTCGTCGCTTGTCTTGTTCAGCTCGAAGAAACCGGCGGGCGCACCGTTCATATAAAGAACCGTAACGCTGTTTTTCGGATCGCGTAGGATGGCGGAAAGTTCAGCATCGCTCATGCGCATGCGCTTTTGCCAATGCCATCGCTTTCCAACCCGCCAGTACAGATAGCGGTAAAAATGCAGGGGAATATTGTTGACCCGCATCAGCGCCGTCTGGATGTTGACGGGGATCGGCAGGCTGACCTTCGGCGGTGCCGTCATTTCGAGCTGCGTCACGTGCGCCTTCAATGGGCCGTGCGACAGCGTGGGGATCGCATCCGCCGGACCGGTAACCACCGGCGTGTCCTGTAATCCGCCCCATTCCGACCATGAGCCGTCATAGAGAGAATTGTCCTGATGACCGAGCGATTCCAGCGCCAGGGTAATGACGGCTGCCGTCACACCCGAACCGCAGCTCGTCACGACGGGCTTCGTAAGATCGATGCCGGCATCGGTCACCATTTTGCGGATTGCCGTAAGGTCCTTGAAGTGGCCGTTTTCGGAAAAGGCTGTCGCCGGCAGGCTGCGTGCACCGGGCATATGGCCCGAACGCATGCCCGCACGCGGCTCGGCCTCCTCGCCGGTAAAGCGGCCGGCACCGCGGGCATCTGCAATCTGCTTTTCGCCGCTGTCGACAATACCGCGCATGGTGCCAAGCGAGGTCACACGCTTTTCGTTGAAATCGGGTGTGAAGGTTGTGGGCTCAATTTGCGGCGCGCCGGTTTCCAGCGGCCGGCCTTCGCGCTTCCAGCCGTCCAGCCCGCCATCCAGCACATAGGCCTTGCGCACGCCCATTACCCGCAGCATCCACCAGACGCGGGGTGCGGAAAAGAAGCCCGGACCATCATAGACCACGATCGTATCGGTCTCGCTGAGGCCGAGCGCGCCGGCCTGTTCCGCGAAAAATTCAGGCGAGGGCAGGGAGTGCGGCAGGCCGGTTGTGTGATCGGCGATTTTATCCTGATCGAAGAACACGGCGCCAGGAAGGTGACCTGCCGCATATTCTTCTGCGCCGTTGCGCTTATGCGCCGGCAGATACCAGGAGGCATCGACGATGCGAAACCCGGGCGTGCCGAGCTGTTTCTCAACCCAGTCCGCCGAAACGACGAAACGGCTCTTATCCGTGCTCACGATGTCTCTCCCGATCTCAGGCAACAGCTTCAGGCGCGCCGAAACGAATGCGGAACCGCCTGTTCTCCTTGCCCTTCTTTTCTATCTTGGCAATGTGAATATCGCCCACTTCCTGCGTTTCGGATACATGGGTGCCGCCGCAGGGCTGGCTGTCTATGCTGGAATTTGCGCCGATGCAGACGAGGCTGACCCGACCGAGGCCCATTGGCGGACGCACATTCTTGGATTTGACAATGCCGGGATTGGCCTGAAGCTCCTCGTCCGTGATCCATTGCAGGAAAACGGGATGATTGGCTCTCACCAGTTCCATCAGCCTGGCGGTTACGTCGTCTTTGTCAATAGTCTCCGACATGTCGAAATCGACACGCGACTCGTCCTCACCAACGGCTGCTCCCGTGATCGGCCATTGGCAGACGACGGAGAGCAGATGGCAGGCCGTGTGCATGCGCATCAACTTGTAACGACGCGGCCAGTCCACATGCAGCGTCAGCTTTTCCCCGACTTCAGGAGACGGCTGATCCTCAAGCGGGACATGGATGATGACGCTCTTGTCGGTGCCATGCTTTGTAATGCCGAGCGCGATGCGCGAACCATCAGCGCGCTCGAGAAAGCCGGTATCGCCAGGCTGGCCGCCCGAGGTGGCGTAAAAACAGGTCTGGTCGAACTCGATGCCGCCGTCCTCATGCACCGCCGTGACGATCGCTTCTGCGGTGGAAAGATAAAAATCGTCACGGAACAGGGCATTCACAGGCATTTCGGCATGTCCTCAAACGGTTTCGTACGGAACCGAAATATCGGTTTTCGTTGCCAGCCACTGCGGAACGGGAAGGCCCTTGGACCGCAGGAACTCTGGATTGAAGAGCTTCGACTGATAACGATTGCCGTAGTCGCAAAGTATCGTCACGATTGTATGCCCCGGACCAAGCTCATGGGCAAGCCGGATTGCGCCGGCGATATTTATGCCGGTGGAGCCGCCGAGGCACAGGCCTTCCTTCGTTACCAGATCGAAAAGGATGGGCAACGCTTCCGCATCCGGAATGCGATAGGAGAAATCCGGTGTGAAACCCTCGAGATTGGCGGTGATGCGCCCTTGCCCGATGCCTTCCGTGATGGAGGTGCCTTCCGATTTCAGGACGCCATTCTTATAGAATTCGTAGAGGGCCGCTCCCTCGGGATCGGCAAGGCCGATCTTGATGTCGGGATTGAAATCGCGAAGGCCGTCCGCCACACCCGCCAGCGTTCCGCCGGAGCCGACCGCGCAGATGAAACCGTCGACCTTGCCATCCGTCTGGTCCCATATTTCGGGAGCAGTGGTCTCGATATGAGCCTGTCTGTTGGCGATATTGTCGAACTGGTTAGCCCAGATCGCGCCGTTCTCATCCGTCGCCGCAAGCTGTCTCGCTAGCCGGCCGGATACTTTCACGTAATTGTTCGGGTTGGAGTAGGGAGCTGCCGGGACTTCGACCAGCTTTGCGCCGAGAAGCTTCAGCGCGTCCTTCTTTTCATGGCTCTGCGTTTCGGGAATGACGATGACCGTCCTGTAACCGAGCGCATTGGCGACCAGCGAAAGGCCGATGCCGGTATTGCCCGCCGTGCCTTCCACGATGGTGCCGCCCCGGCGCAATTGTCCGCGCCTTTCGGCGTCGCGGATGATGTAGAGCGCGGCGCGATCCTTTACGGACTGGCCAGGATTGAGGAATTCCGCCTTGCCGAGGATTTCGCACCCCGTCGCTTCAGAAGCAGCTTTCAGACGGATGAGCGGCGTATTGCCGATGGCACTGAGCGCAGAGGGGTGAATGGTCATGATTGAGCCTTCTTGTCTGAGCGGAAATTAGGTGCCGTTATGTCCCGTTACAACCGCTTCAAGGCAAGAAATTATCTTCCCGGCTTCGGCTTCGCCACGCAAAATTTTGCCGATACCCAGTTTTATGTCTTCTTCTTCACTCTGGCATAGGCAGCAAGTGCTCTCTCCCGCGCCCTGCCATGGTCGACAATGGGGTTCGGGTAGGTTTCCCCGAGCGTGATGCCCGCTTTGGTCAGCACCTCTTTCGGGGCCTCGAATGGTTTGTGAATATATTTGCGCTCTAGCCTTGCAAGCTCCGGTACGAAACGGCGGACATAATCGCCGTCCCCATCGAATTTTTCGCCTTGCAGGATAGGGTTGAAGATGCGGAAAAATGGCGAGGCATCCGCTCCCGAACCCGCCACCCACTGCCAGTTGGCGGCATTGGAGGCCGGATCGGCGTCCACGAGCGTATCGCGGAACCATTTCTCACCCTTGCGCCAATCGATCAGCAGATGCTTGATGAGGAAGGACGCCACGATCATGCGGACGCGGTTATGCATCGTGCCGTGGCGCCATAGTTGCCGCATCCCGGCATCCACGATCGGATAGCCGGTCATGCCGCGCGTCCAGGCCATGAAGGACTTGTCATCGTCCCGCCAGCTGAAGGCGTCGAAACTGTCGTTCCAGTTCTTTTCGTCCAGCTCGGGAAAATGAAACAGGAGGTGATAGCAGAATTCCCGCCAGACGATTTCCTTGCGAAAACGGCTGATATCGTTTGAGGCGATGTGGCGGGAAAGTCCCTTCGTCGCATGCCAGACGGTGGCGGGTGAGATTTCTCCTAATGCGAGGTGCGGTGAAAGCCGGGAAGTCGCGTCCTTCGCCGGCAGGTCACGGCCCTCTTCATAACCTTTCAGTGCGCCGTCAATGAAATCGGAGAGCTTCTCCCGGGCCCCGTCTTCGCCAGGCGTCCAGATATCGCTAAACTCCCTTGCCCAGTCAGGCCTTTTGGGCAGCAGCTGCCATTCGTCGAGCGTTTCCGATCTTGGCCAGTTCCTGGGCGCGTTGAGTCTGTCTGGCGCATCCGCAGGCGCGTGGGGCTCTTCGCCGCCCTCCAGAGCGCGCCAGAACGGTGTATAGACCCGGTAGGGACCACCGGATTTGGTCTGCAGCTTCGATGGCTCATGCAGCAGATGCCCGGAAAAGCTTCGTACCGTCAGGCCTTTATCCCGGAGCGCGCGTTTTAGGGTCTTGTCGGTCGAAATACCTTCAGGATCATAGCGGCGGTTCCAGAATACGGTGTCTGCGCCGGTTTCCGCGATCAGCCTGCGCAAAACCTCCTCGGCGTCGCCGCTGGCAAGCACGAGGCGGCTGCCTGTTTTCTTGAGCGCGGCATGAAGCGCAGTGAGCGAGTGGTGAAGCCACCATTTCTGCGCACGCCCCAGCGCGCCGCAACATTTTTCCCTGATATAGACGGGGATGACGGGACCTTTATGGTCGGCCGCCGCAAGCAAAGCGAGGTTGTCCGAAAGGCGCAGATCCTTGCGGAACCACACGATGACGGGAGAGGCTTTTGTCTGCATGGGAGGGCCCGGTTCACTTCCGTTTGAACGAGTGTTGAAACGCTTTGTTCCGCAAATCGGCTAGAATGGAAAGATGGGGCACATGGTTTCTCGAGGGTTATTTTTTCGCTCTTGAAACCGCAGGTGAAGGGAACCAACTGGAGGAGCCGGCGTTTGTCGCGGGTTAATAGAGCATGGAAGTGCAATCAATGTTGCTGAATGACGTTAAGTGGGAAAAGCCCGTTACCATCTCCCTTGAAAACGGTGCCCCTCGAATTTTCACAGGCGTTTACGAAGCCTTCGATTTTCTCCAGCATGAGTGGCCCGAGCGGGGAGACAAGGCGCACGAACAGGCGCTTCGCCTGTGCCGCGCCTCGCTCATGGGCGATGTGGGGGGAGAGATAGCCCGCACGGCCTTCGTCGCCGCCAGCCGGCAGGCGCGTTGCCTCGTTGAGGAGCCGGAAAAAATCGCATCCTGAGCCGATTTTGGAACTGACGTGTGAAAGGCCACCCGCCCAAAACGGGTGGCCTTTTTTGTTGTGTGGCAGGAAACGGGTTGTTTCGAATGCGGGATATGGCATCGTGCAGGCGTAAAGGCGAATGAGTGACGGTGATGGGCAGCCACTACGGCTATATTGTTTTTCCAACGGCGCTTGGCCATTGCGGCCTCGCATGGGCGGGGCGAGGTATCGTGCGTCTGCAATTGCCGGGAGCGGACGCCGGCGAAACGGAAAAGCTCCTTCAGAAGCGCCTGCCGTCCGCCTCCATCGCCGTTCCCGAGACGCGGACACGTGAGGTGATTGCGATGATCACCCGTTATTTCGGCGGTGAGGCAATCGATTTTAAGGCCGTGGACCTTGATCTCGCCGGGCAGGAACGATTTTTTCTCGACGTCTATGCCGTCGCGCGACAGGTCGGCTGGGGCAACACGACGACGTATGGCGGCATCGTGAAGACACTCGGTCTTGGCATGGAGAGAGCACGCGACGTCGGCCAGGCAATGGCGAAAAATCCGGTGCCGCTGATCATTCCGTGTCACCGGGTCCTTGCCGCAGGTGGCAGGATTGGCGGCTTCTCCGCACCGGGCGGAACCACTACCAAATTGCGGATGCTGGACCTTGAAAATGCCGGCCGTAGCCGTGCGGATGATGCGCAGGGCAGCCTGTTCTGAAGCAATGACAGATCAGCCCGCATGAATAGGCGTCTGATTTCTGCCCATTTCTCGTCAAATTGTCGCTAAATTGTCACAATACACGAACGCCCGCTAACATAAGGGCGAGACGTTTGAGAGTATCCGCGTTAATTCTATCCGTTGCCTTGTCTTTTACAGTCGTGGCACCGGCCTCGGCTGGCATGCTGAACCAGGCTGAGAAATACACCGGGCTGCATGAGTCCAAGAACAACAAGAGCCTCAAGAACATTCTTGGGGCAAATCCGAGAAGTACGCCGTGGTGCGGCCTTTTCCTGCATGCCGTAGCCAGCAAGGCCGGCCGGCAATCACCCAAATCCTACGGATTTGCGAAATCCTGGAGTTCCTTCGGTTATGCCGTCCCGGTTGGCCAGGCAAAGCCCGGTGATGTCGTCGTCATCCGCAACGGCCGGGGATATCATGCTGGTATTCTAAAGAGCATGAGCGGCAAGACCGCACAAATCCTGGGCGGCAACCAATCGGGCAGGGTGCAGGTCTCGAATTTCAACCGCAAGGCCATCGTTTCGGTTCGGCGATAAATTCCCTGCATTCCCTTGATAAAGGCGGGCCTCGACCCGCCTTTTCCTTTTAAGGCTGTTCTCTCGTGCCTGGCGCCGCCTCGCGCTGGTCGTCGTCCTCCAGATCGGTGGCGACAATGAAAGCATCCTCGTGCTGCCTTGCAGCCTGCCGGCGTGCACGCAGGTTCATGCTCTCGTCCGGATAAATCTCGCCTTCCTTGTCTTTCAACTCGCTGTCTGTCTCGAAACGCGCAACGTCGTCGTCTTCAATATCAAGCGGTTCGGGTTTCGGCTTCTGCGGGGTGTTCATGAAGCGATCTCCTGCTGGTTTCTGCAGGCCAAACGCTCGGCAGCCGATGCCGGTTCCCTTTCTCGCCAAAATGCTCATTCGTCGCAGGTCGATGCGGAACTAACTCTGGCTTTTTTTGTTTTTTCAATGGCACAATTGAAGCTGGTGCAACGCAAAGAGGGAGGTCCGTTATGAGCCACGACCGCGAAGCCGCAATCCGTGAAAAAGCGCGCGCAATATGGGAGAGGGAAGGAAGACCCGACGGGCATCATGAAAGACACTGGATCGAGGCGGAACGGGAAATCTCCGCGGAGGCGGAACCGGCAAAACCCAAAAGCGGAAATGGCGTGAAGAAGTCCGCTTCCGCCACCGCGTCAGGGGAGAAGGGGCCTGCAAAAAAGTCGCCCACGAAAAAAGCCAATTCGACAAAGGCAAAATCTCCTGCGGTAAAATCGCTGGAGAAAGAGCAGAAATCCACGGACAAGAACAAGGAAGACGATTTGACCGAAAGCCTTGAGGAGAGTTTTCCGGCCAGCGATCCACCGGCATTGACCAACGCCACGAAGGCAACAAAACGGGCGGTCAAGAAAAGCTGATGGCTTGACGGCCGCACAGCAGGAAGTCACGAAAACTTCCAGTTCACGCCGGGCGAATTGCAGCTGCACTTCGCTCGGCTGACACGCTTTTGAGAAAAATGGCTCCCCGGGCCGGATTCGAACCGGCGACCTGTCGATTAACAGTCGAATGCTCTACCGCTGAGCTACCAGGGAACGTGCGCTGCTTGGCGCGGTGTGAGCGGGGTAATACAAATGCTTTTCCGATTTGCCAAGCGCTTTTTTCAAAAAAAACGCATTCCTCTTGTTTTATCCCTCCGGAGTCCCGATTTTCCGGGCTTATCGACGCTGAAAAAATTATCCACAGGCCAGATGCTGAAGGGCGGATTGGAATGAAATTCGGAATCGACCACAGAACGGGTCGTCTCAATCTCGGAAAATGGAGCCTTGCCATGCCACGTTCGCGCGTCGGCAGGATCGCAACGGGTTCGGCGCTGGTCGTGGGCGGTACGCTGGGCTTTTTGCCCATTCTGGGTTTCTGGATGGTTCCCGTCGGCCTTGTCGTGCTTTCCCACGACCTGCCGGCTGTTCGTCGCCAACGGCGAAGGCTGGTGATCTGGTGGGCATCGCGGCGGAACCGGCGGGAGCCCCGCGACCCGGACCGACAGTAATCCTGCTACGCCCCGATGGAGCTGCTGATACCCTGGCCTGCCCAGAAGGCGGCATAGGCGAGTGCAGCGAAATAAATCGTCGTCAGCCCCAGAAAGAGGTAACCGCCCAGCACCGTGACGCCGTCCCGCTGGATCATGCCCGCTGAGAAAAGCAGGATCGCAATGCCCGGCAGGGTGTTGGAAAAGGGAATGAAGCCGAGCGGCATCATCAGAAGCACGCCCGCCGTCATCAGGGCGAGGCCATTTATCCTGTTGGCGATGACGCCCGTCGTCAGCGCCGGAATGCGTGGACGGATAAAGCGGTCCAGTCTCGATACGATCGCCACACCCTTCTGCAGCGCCGGGACCAGCTTTGCCGTTTCCATCTGCCGGTCAAGAATTTTCGCCGGCAGCCATGGCAGGCGGTTCAGCGTGATCGCGAGACTGACGAGAATGATTGCGGCGCCGAAAACGGTGCTGACTCCGGGAATGGAAACCGGGATCAGAAATGGCAGGGAGGCTATGGCACAGATGAGCAGCAGGCCCTGTTCACCGATCGCTTCCATCAATTCGCGCAATGTGATCGTCTGGCCCTGTAGTTTTCCTATCAGCTTTTCAAGCGTGGTGCTGAGCTCTTCAGACGTATCAGTGAATGCGAATTCGTTCGACATGCCGCTTCCCGGAAGTTGTTCAACTCCAGGATTGATACCATTCCTCTGGCCCGATGCCTATCACAGATGGAAACGCGCCTCTTCACATTTGGTCATGCCGTCCGAAAGATTTAATGCGAAACCCAGTTGCTATAGGCCCCTGCAAGAAGAACCACGAGCAGAATGACAAGTATGACCGGATTTATTGATGTAACGAAGTTGACATAGTCCATGATAACTTCCTCCTCTTCCCGCCACCTCTTATTCTACAGCAAAAAGGCGAGTTCATCTACCTAGAGATGAAATTTCGCATCGCAGCAACCAATCTCCGGTATGGATTGGAATCGTGGGACTTTTTCATTTTCCGCGATGCAAAAATAAATCTTCCAACATTTGCCATTCTCTTGAGTTGTCTCTAATCCTGCTTCGTGACGGGTTTCCGGACCCGCCGCCTGCCGTTGATTGACCGGGTGAAATTCCGCCTGTGTCTTGCCTCCGTCTGCCTCCTGACCATTCTTCCCCGGGGACATGAAAATGCTGAAAAACATCTATGCCTGGACGATGGCGCTCGCCGCGCGCAAAACCGCCGTGTGGTGGCTGGCAATCGTGGCTTTCGTGGAAAGCTCCGTTTTCGTTGTTCCTGCCGACGTGCTTTTTTTGCCCATGGTATTGGCGAAGCCGAAAAAAGCGATGTTTTACGCGCTCGTGGCCACGGTCGCCTCGGTTCTGGGCGGCATAGCGGGCTGGTTCCTCGGTCATTACGCATTTGAGAGCATTGCCCGGCCGATTCTTGAATTTTACGGCAAGCTCGACAGCTTCGAGCATCTGAAGAACTCGGTGGATTATGAAACCATCGTTCTTCTGCTGGTGACATCGGGCCTTGCGCACCTGCCGCCAATCAAGGTGGTTACCATTTTGTCGGGCGCGGCCAATATCAGCCTTGGCCTGTTCATTCTGTCGGCGGTCGTCACGCGCGGCGCGCGCTTTTTCATCCTTGCCGGTTTGCTGCAAAGATACGGTGAATCGGTCCGCCATTTCATCGAAAAACGCCTCGGCGCCATCACGGCCGCGGCGGCGGCGGCACTTATCGCCATCTACGCGGTTTACGTTTTCGTGCGTTGATCGAAAGCAATTTTTCTACTCTTACAATACTGTCGCATAACTTTCAGCCTACTGTCAGAATCCACCTGTATCGGTTCCCCTGTCCAATCAGGGAACCGTTTTATTATGCGAAGATTCTGGAAGTGCTCCTTTGGGGGCATGGGCCTCGTCGTGCTTGCGGCAGGCGGATATCTCTATGCCATTCAACTCCTCGGCAACTTCCACGAGGTGATGGCCGGGCAGCTTTATCGCTCCAACCAGCCGAGCAGCGAGCAACTTGTTCGCTACACCAAGGATCACGGAATAAGGACTGTGATCAATCTGCGCGGGTCAAATGAATCCCAGGCGTGGTACCGGGATGAGGTCGAGACCTCGCGCAAACTCGGATTGAATCATATTGATTTTGGCATGTCCGCGAGCCAGGAGCTCAACATGAGCCAGGTAAACGAGCTGGTCGCGATCATGCGCGACGCGCCGAAACCGATTCTCATTCATTGTAAGGCGGGTGCGGACAGGACGGGCCTCGCGACCGCGCTTTATCTCAGTCGCGTCGCGCGTCTTGGAGAAAAGGAAGCAGAAAGTCAGCTCTCGGTTCGCTATGGCCACATCGGCATTCCCTATCTCTCGCAAACCTATGCCATGGACCGGACCTGGGAAAATGTGGAGGATATGCCGATCACTGACGACTTTGCCATCGCTTCCAATGAATATTGAGCAAGGCTTCGACCGGTCGGGAAGCAACTGATAACGCTCCGTTTCTGAAGCGCCATTGGCTGTAATGCTTCTGTGAATTGTCCACCCGCGCTTCGGCTCTCTGTCGGCAGGGGAAGCTCTTATCGGAGCGTGGAATCTGTGCGACTTGACCGCGTCATGGGTATCGGAGACCAGCTGTGGATAAGGCGATTTCTAGTCGCGATCCATGTCCGGCGTCCACCCGCGCGTATATCCTTTTCCCATGATGGCGACGGCAAGGGACAGCTGCTCCTGCAAATGCTCGATTTCGCCGAGTAGCGCCTCAACGGCCGCCCTTGCATCACCGTCATGACACTGGATGACGTATCCCGCTATGTCGTCAGGCCGTATGGGAGTGATCTTTTTAGCGTCGGACATGGTAGGTGACCTCTCTTTTGTTCACTAAATGTTCTAATTTTAGCAGAGAGTCAACACGGCAATGCACATCGTCGTTTTACGGAGGGCGACGGCATATCGCGCCCGCTTTTTTTTGTAGAATTTGCCGGTGAGCACCTAAGCAAAATGGGCCGGTGAGCCTGGGGTCCTACAGGAGCTTTAACCCAACCCAAGCGCGGCGTCGCCCGATGGGTTAATGGACCGAAGGATCCTCGCTATCCAGAAAGCTGCGAATCCCGTCTTTTTCGCAGGTAGCCAGGAATTCTTCCCATGCGTCTTTGTCGGTTGCGAAAGGTTCGTCCCAGGTGGTGACATCGTCGTGCTCGCTGATAACTTCCAGGGTCCAGTCTTGCTGGGTGCCCGCGGGCCGGTAGATGTCAACAAGGACAGTGATACCCTCGTCTTCAAACTCGCCTGAAAATTCCGAGTGTTCTATTTTCGTTTTTTTTGCCATCTCAGCACACTTCGTTCTCAAGGCTTGAATAAATGCACACCCGAACGGGATGTTTGAAACTTGCGCATAACGCTCGCTACTGGAGCGCTAAAACAAATATAGCCAGCTCTGGGGGAACTGGCTATCTATCTGATTTAATGGTCGGAGCGGCGGGATTCGAACCCACGACCCCTTGACCCCCAGTCAAGTGCGCTACCGGGCTGCGCTACGCTCCGAACCTGAAAGCCGTTTATATAGAAGCCTGTTAGGGCGCAAGCGGAAAATGGCCTTTTCTAAAAAAAACGAACAAAGGATGTGGACTGCGGGAATGGGATCAATGGAGCACCGCGTTTTGCCGGCTGCGTGGCTGTCAAACACCTGACACATCATCTTTTCATCATGGCCGGAACCTGCCGCGATCTCTAACGTTCATTCGCAGCGGAATTGAAACTCAGGGAGACAAACAATGTCCGAACTTGTCGTTGTCGGTTTTGACGGAACGGAAGAGGCCGACCGGGTCCTTCTGAAGCTTGCGAGCCTGAAGAAGGAGTATCTGGTCGATCTGGAAGATGCCGTTGTCGTGGTTCGCGATGAAAATGGCAAGGTTCATCTGAAGCAGAGCGTCAACCTGACAGCGATCGGTGCAAGTTCCGGATTTCTGTCCGGTGGCCTGTGGGGCGGCCTCGTCGGCCTGCTGTTCCTCAACCCGCTGGCGGGATTTGCGATCGGCGGTGCCATTGGCGCGGGAACGGGCGCGCTTGCGGGCTCGCTGACGGATTACGGCATCGATGACGATTTCATCAAATCCCTGGGCGAGACCATTCCAAACGGGTCGTCGGCTCTTTTCGTATTGATCCGAAAGGTGCAGCCGGAAAAGGTTCTGGCGGAACTGGAAGGGCTGCGCGGCAGGGTTATCAAAACATCGCTCTCGCCGGAGCAGGAAGCCGAACTACAGAAAGCACTTTCGGGCGGGAGCCATCAGCCTGCTACACCGGTTGCCTGAAACGGATAAAAGCAACGCTGCGGCATCATCGATGTCGCAGCGCTTCTGCGTCAGCCGTTGCTGTCAAACGGTGAGTGTGCCGTCCTTAGCCTGCGGCCAGGTGAGATAATAATAACGGCTGCCGACACTGCCAAAAAACGCGTTGTCGCCGGAAATGCCATCGATATAAGCCCCGTTGGCGCCCTTTGCATAGGCCGCTCCATCGCGTTTCAGATGATCCTTCAGGAAGTCGCTCCAGCCCGCCGTTGCGATCGCTGTGGCGGGTTTCGAGGCGGTCTTGGGGTCGTCTGTCACATCCCACGCTTTGATCTTTACGCCGTCCGCCGGGTTGGACACCGTCAGCGTGCCGGCAGCCAATGCTTCCAGCATCGACTTGGCCTGCGCCGCCTTGGCGGGATCCCCGGAAAGTTCTTCGAGCGTCGCTTTCAGATCCTTCATGAAGTCCGCCTGGGTGATGTCGCCGGAAGCGGCCGTCTTGTCCGTATCACCGCTCTCCGCCTCATTGCCCGAGGTTTGCGCATATTGCGCCAGAAGCTGCGTCAGCCGCGTATTGCTGGAAGAGGTGGAGGTGGTGGTGTCGATGCCATAGGAATTGAGGAGCGTCGTCCGTGATGATGTGGAAGTCGCAGCGGAGTTGTCTTCCTGTTCCCTGATGGCCTTGAGGGCCAGTTTGGTGGCGGTGAGACGTGTGGAAAGGTCGATGGAGGAGACCATTGCGCGGGATGTCCATGATCGGACCAGATACGCATCATCCGTACCGGGCCGGCGCGGCGTGAATCTGCGATTCCTGCCATTTGTCCTCTTTCATAAGAAGACCGGGTGCGTTCCGGCCGTTTTTTGGCTGGAACGCACCCGGTTTAATGGTCGGACTTTGCGCGACGCTTGCGGCTCAGTTTTCCTGAACGGAAACACCATTCGGGCCGATATTCATCTCGATCCCCTTGGGCTTGCTTTCTTCATGCCAGACGTAAATGCCAAGGCCTGCGATGACGACAATCAGCGCGCCGATGATGAGATAGAGATTATTGGTCTGCGTCATAAGATGTCTCCCCGTTTGACAATCAGAATCGGGGGCTAAACGCATGAAATCGTGGAAGGTTCCGTAAGGTCAGCTGTTTATGCGCCAACCGCACGCCGGCGCAGGCCTTCGCGTTTTTCCAGTGCCATGCAACCCCACAATATGCCGAGCAGCAGGAAGAAGTGTCGCCAGTGGTCGGTATCGATGACAGCACCGATCATCACATGCCCGACGAAAGCCACCCACGAAATGATCAGGAAGGCCTGCCACGGGCGCGGGCGCAAGAGATGTCTGAAACCGGCGGCGATGGTCCAGCAGATCAGGACGAGATAGATGACGAAGCCGAACCAGCCATGTGTCGTCAGGCTTTTCAGCCAGATATTGTGCTCGGCTGCGGGAAAGATATTGTCGAACACCATCGGGCCGATACCGAGCGGATGTTCCATCGCCAGCAGGAAACCGAGATAATGGCGGGCGAACCGTCCCAGATGGCCGCCATCATAAGATTGCACGGCCGAGGCGCGGCTGGAGAACAAATCGGCCACCTGTTTGAACTGCAGCGCGATGAGGACAGCCGCTACCATCAGTCCGGCGGCGATGAGAAACAGCACGAGGATTTTCAGGCGAAACGCCGCCGTACGTTCCTTCAGCATCATGACGAAGACGAGCAGTACGGTGGCAAACAGAAACAGCCCCCAGGCCGCACGCGAAAACGACAGGAACACGCCAAGCGACAGGATCAGCAGGCCGAGGATTCGCCAGGGTGCGTGCATCGTCTTGCCGGTCAGCAGGCCGTAGATGAGATAAAGCGATGGTGTCACCAGAAAGGGACCGAAGACGTTCGGATCCTGAAAGGCTCCCTTGGCGCGATCGTAAAGGGTGAAGACTTCGAAGCCCGGAATGGCATGAAAATAGCCGATGATGCCGAGCAGGGAGGTGATCACCGCCGCCGCCAGCCACGCCCGGAAAATCAAAAGCAGCCGCTGGTATCGGTCCTCGATGATTGCCGCGTAAAACACCGAAGTCAGCGCCAGAAATGTCGAAACGGCGAGATAAAGCGGCCCCTCATCCAGGTCGGCCATGGTGGTGAGCGAGAGATATCCGCCGATATTGAAGGCGAGCAACAGGCACAGCAGCAGGACGACGGTGCGTGAAAGTCGCAGGCCAAGCAGAAACCACAGGGCCACTTGCCCGACCATCATCAGCTCATAGGGCGCTGGCTCGGAGATAACGAAGCCGGAAAGAAACACGCCGAAGGCAATGAAGAACGAACCGATGAGCCGCATGGCAGCCAAAGGCGCATCGAAATCCGGGGCGTGCTGGTAACCGGTGTGGGTCAATAGGCGTTTTCCGATTTGAGCAGCCGGATCGGCGTCAGGAACAGGATCTTGAGATCGAGAAACAGCGACCAGTTCTCGATGTAATAGAGATCATATTCGGTGCGGAACTTGATCTTGTCGCCATGGTCGATTTCTCCGCGCCAGCCATTGATCTGGGCCCAGCCGGTTACGCCGGGCTTGACCTTGTGTCTTGCGAAATAATGCTCCACCACTTCGGTATATTTCAGGTCGCCGGTCTGGGCATGAACCGCGTGCGGGCGGGGCCCGACCAGCGATAGGTCGCCATGAAGAACGTTGAAAAGCTGCGGCAGCTCGTCCATCGAGGACTTGCGCAGAAAGCGGCCAACGGGCGTTACGCGCGGATCGTTCTTGGTGACGGCCTTTTTTGCGGTCGGATCGCTGAGTTCCGTATACATGGACCGGAACTTCCAGACGTTGATGGTTTCATTGTTGAAGCCATGGCGCTTCTGCTTGAAGAGGATGGGCCCCTTGGACGTCGTTTTGACGGCGATTGCCGCGCCCACCATGACCGGCCACAGAAGGGCGATGCCGATGAGGCTGAAGGTGATGTCGAACAGCCGCTTCGCGACGGAATCCCAGTCCCGGATCGGTTTGTCGAAAACGTCAAGCATCGGCACCTTGCCGACGTGGGAATAGGCACGCGGGCGAAAGCGCAGCTTGTTGGCATGCGCCGCAATGCGGATATCGACCGGGAGCACCCAAAGCTTTCGCAAAAGCTGGAGAATGCGTGCCTCGGCGCTTAACGGCAGGGCAATGATCAGCATATCCAGTTTGGTCAGGCGGGCGAATTCCACCAGTTCGGCGAAAGTGCCGAGCTTGGGATAACCCGCGACGACGTCGGGAGAGCGCGCGCTTTGCCGGTCATCGAAGATGCCGCAGATGCGGATGTCGTTGTCGGATTGCTGCTCGAGCGAGCGAATGAGATCCTTGGCAGCATCACCACCGCCGACGATGACCGCCCGGCGTTCCATGACGCCATTGCGGCCCCAGTGGCGGATGGCGAAGCCAAGGATCAGTCGTCCGGTGAAAATGGCGATCGCGGCAATTGCATACCAGATGCCAAAGGCTTGCCAGGAATGCAGCGCATCCGGAAAAAAGAGCAGAAGGAAACAGGCTGTGCCAACGAAAGACAGGCAGACCGCGCCCTGAATGCGAGCGAACATCGACAGTGGCGTGCGTAGCGTCGGCAACTGATAACAGTCGCCGGCCTGAAGAAGAAAGACGCAGAGCGCGGCCCCCAGTACGCCGCCGCCAAAAACCGCCAAGAAGGTCTCAATACCCCGATCGGCGGCGACGCCGTTGATGATGGCGGCGATCACCACGAGCATGGTGAATTCCAGAAGCCGCAACTGGCCTATCACCATGTTCGGGGAGTGATTGCCGCCGCGAAGCTGGTTGGCAATCTGCCGTGCGAGGGGGTTGAGAACGACGGCTTCCGATGTCGAAGGCCCGTTGGCCTCTTGCTCGGAAATCTGTTTGCGCAACGACGCCAGATCGAATTGCAGTCTATCCTTGTCAGCCTTGGTCATTGCCTGGTCCGCACCCTCCAGCGCATCGGCGCGAAAATCGGCATCGATTTCCGACCGGACGATACGCAACTTCAAAGTGGTGGAGCGGGCCTGATGCATCCGGACGGACGCACGGCGCTCCACGATCTGGAAACTAGCCGAAACATGCTAAGAAACGTTTATGATGGGTTTCTTGAGGATGACGGAATATACAATCAAAAATCGTGCTTTTGAAATGATTTTAGAGCAACAGCAGGTCGCGATAGAGCTTCATCATGTCATCCGCCATGACCGGCGTCGAAAACTTCGCCCTGAAGCTGTCGGGGTGGGGCATGATCCGTTTCGCCCAACCGGCATCTTCGGCATCCCTGGCCATGGCCCTCGCCAGCGCCTCGACGTCGCCGGCCGGGACGAGCGCGTCGCTTTCTTCTCCCAAGACTTCGGGAATCCCGCCGACATGGGAGGCGATGACCGTTTTTCCCGCTGCAAGTGCCTCCAGCACGATATAGGGCATGGCCTCCGCGCGCGAGGGGACCACCACCGTCGTGGCCAGGGCGAAGGCCTGTCTGGCGGGCATGGCGGCATGCATGGAAATGCGCCGGGAAAGACCGGCCTTGTCGATCATCGCCGCGTATTTGTCCCTGTCCGGTCCATCGCCGACGATGACACCGGACATCGGCCGGCCGATGCCGCGCTCCATTTCCGCGAAGGCCTTGATGAAGAGGTCAGGCCCCTTAAGGTCGCGGAGCATGCCGATATAGAGGAAATGCGCCGCGCCCTCTTGCGCGGGGACGGGTTCGAACTCGTTTTCCTGTACGCCGTTATAGATCATCGCGGTACGGGTGCGCGGTTTGCCAACCTTGGCTTCATAGGCCGCCTGCTCGAACTTGCAGACGAAACAGAGCGCATCGGTGAACCGTTCCTGAAACCGCTCCAGCCGCAGGAAGAGCTGTCCCTTCAGGGTGTTGCGGGCATAATGCAGGCTTCCGCCGTGCGGTGAATAGAGGCGGGCTACGCGATACCTGTTCGCCCGCAGCAATGAGCCGATCAGCCGGGCCAAAGCGCCACCCTTGGCGCTGTGCCCGTGCAGAATGTCCGGCCGCAAACTTTTGATGTGTTTGTAGGATTTCCAAAGCGCCAGCAGATCGCCCGGGGTAATGGAGCGCCGGATGGGCAGGCGCGTCAGGCCGAGCTCCAGCATCGGCGCAATCTGCGCGAAAAGCCTCTCCTCATGCGCGCCGCCGGTGGAACTGTCGCAGACGATGCCAACCTTGTGGCCCTGCCTGACATGTTCTTCGATAAGATCACGCACATGGCGGAAAACGCCGCCCACCGGCGAGCGAAAACAGTGAATGATGCGCAGGGGAGGGCCGTCGTCCGACACGTTCGCCGCGCCCCTTTCAGAAGAATCGTTCACGCACATAGACGGTATCACCCGCAAGAATGGGTGCGGTGATACCGATCCGGCCCGTCATCACTTCCGCGTTTATCTTGCGGGTGACGTCGACATCTGCCTGATTGGCGCGCGGGCTGAAGCCGCCGGCAATGGCGATGGCGTTCTGCACCGTCATGCCCGGCACATAGGAATATTGGCCAGGACGGCCCACTTCGCCCATGATGAAGACGGGGCGATAACGATCTATCTCGATCGTGACATCGGGATCGCGCAGATATCCCTGCCGAAGCTTGGCCGCGATCGCGGCTTCCAGCTGCGGCAGCGTCTTGCCCCGCGCGGGCACCTGGCCGACGAGAGGGAAGGCGACATAGCCCGCCTGATCGACCGTATAGGTATTTGTCAGCCCGGCCTGTTCGAACACGTTGATACGCAGTCTGTCGCCGCTGTCGACGTGATAGGGTTGCAGTGCGGCCTCATTGAATGACCGTGGCGCAGGCTGATAGGCCGAACAGCCGGAAAGGGCCGTCAGAACGGCAAACGTCAGTGCGGTGACATGTCGTGATCCGGCGAGCGGCATCTCATCTGGCTCCGAGTCGAACTTTGATCATTCTTATCGTTCTGTTAGGGTTAATGCACGGTAAACGCGCAGCGTCAGGCCTGGTAATATCGGCTTTATTTCGTCGGAGTCTCGGTGATTAACGGTTGTGTTACCCGCAAGACTTAAACTTCGCGAAAATTGACCATCTTTATTTGAGCGCCCGAGGTTTATCTCGGTTACGGAGCCCGTATGAACGGCGATCGCATTGACGACAGGGATGTGGATATTGATCTTGCGCAACTCGTCGCGGCCATATGGCGGCGTCGGGGAAGAATCGCGGCCATAACGCTGCTGGCCAGCGGCGCCGCCTTTGTCTTTTCCAGCATGATGTCGCCCGCCTATAAGGGCGAGGCGCGCGTGCTCATTGAATCCCGTGCTGCTTCCTTTGGCGCTTCCCAGCAGTCCAACGCGCCGGCCGAGCCAGTGCTGGACGAACTGACAGTATCCAGCCAGGTGCAGATTCTGCAGTCCGTCGACCTCATCAAGCAGGTCGCCAGGGACATGAAGCTCTATGAACTCGAGGAATTCGATCCGGAGGCGCATCCTTCGCTGGTTTCGAGCCTGCTGGTTGCCGTCGGCGTCAAGAAGGATCCACTCCAGGTTCTGCCCGAAGAGCGGGTGCTGAAGGCGTTCCGCGAGAAATTGCAGGTCTATCAGGTCGAGAGTTCTCGTGTCATCACGGTCGAGTTTTCTTCAGAGGACCCGAAGCTCGCTGCGGCCATCCCGAACGAGATGATGAAGGCCTATCTCGCGCTGCAAAGCGGCGCGAAGCTCGATACCAGCACGGAAGCAGCGCGCTGGCTTGAGCCGGAAATAGCCACGCTGCGGGAAAAGGTGCGGGAGGCGGACAAAAAGGTCGCGGATTATCGTGCCTCCTCCGATCTTTTGTCGGCCGGGCAGGGCGAAACGCTCGCCACACGTCAGCTGAGCGACATCTCCACGGAACTCGGCCGTATCCGCGGCGAGCGCGCCAATGCGGAGGCGCGCGCAGAAGGCGTGCGCAACGCGCTTGCCAGCGGTCGTCCTCTCGATACCTTTCCCGATGTCGTCGCTTCTCCCACCATCCAGAGGCTGAAGGAAAACGAAACCAACATCCGCAGCCAGATTTCCGATCTTTCGTCTTCGCTGCTGGAAGGCCACCCCCGCATAAGGGCGCTGCGCAACCAGCTCGATGGCATCGAAAGGCAAATTCAGGAAGAAACCCGCAAGGTGCTGGCAAGTCTCGAAAACGAGGCCAATGTCTCACGCCTTCGGGAGCGGCAACTGGTGCAGCAACTGAACGTGCTGAAATCGGAAAGCGTGCGTGCCGGTGAGCAGCAGGTGGGCCTTAACGACCTGGAGCGGGAAGCATCCGCGCAGAGGCAGCTTCTGGAAACCTATCTCGCCCGCTATCGCGAGGCGACATCGAGGGCTGGCTCTGCGGATTCCACGCCGGCCGATGCGCGTGTGATTTCGACGGCAGTTGAGCCACGCGAACCCTATTTCCCGAAAACCGGTGCCATCACCATCGTTGTCACGCTCGCAGCATTTCTGCTGTCCTGCATTGTCGTCATGCTGGTGGAACTCTTTACGGGTAGGGCGCTGAAACCGGTCGGAAGAAGTCAGGTTCCACCACTTTCCGATCCGCCACCACCTGCACGCGGGCCGGTTGAAGCGGATGAGACGACGGATGCGCCTGAGCAGCCGGCGTCGGCACCTGCTGAAAATGTGGCGCCGGGCGTCCGCGCCATGCCGGTTGCGGCACAACAGCCCGTCGCCGTAGAAGAGAAACGGCGTGACCCGCCCGCAGCCACGGCCATGCCGCCAGCATTGGCGGCAGAAGATGTCCCGACTGCGAAAGAGGCGGTGGTGGATGAGGATGCCGATGCCGCCAGTGACTTTTCGATCGACGCCGTGGCGGGATTTCTGTCCACAAGGCTCGCCAAACCCGTCGCCGCCATTGTATCTCCGGCCGGTGACAGCGGTTCGACCACGAGCGTCATGCTGGCGCGCGCACTGTCTGAAATGGGGCGTTCGGTTGTTCTCGTCGACATGACGGCATCCGCCTGCCCGACGCGGCTGATGTCGCCCGAAGCCGGACTTCCCGGTGTCATGGACCTTCTGGCAGGAGCGGCCGCCTTCGGTGAAACCATTCACGGCGACCGTCTGTCAGATGCGCATATCGTTCCACGCGGCAATGCGCAGCCCCGCGAGGCGATGCGTGCTCTGGACCGCCTGACGATGATCCTCGGTGCGCTTTCCGACGCTTACGACACGGTGCTTGTGGAGTGTGGAGCGGTGCAGATTTCGAGCCTCGAAAAAATGCTGCGCAATCTGCCGGCAGAAATCATCGTCTCGGTTCCAGGCAAGGACGGGGAGATGCTGGAGAAAACGCTCGGAGAACTGGTTGCTCATGGCTACGAGCAGGCTCTGCCGATGACCGGCATGCGAAAGCCGGACCACCTGAGCGCGGCCTGACCGGCTGTTCAGTCGAGACCCCTTGTCGAGGCTGCTGCCGTCCGGCCGGCGCGGAAACGCTGAATGAGCGCATAGAGAGCCGGATTGGATTTGATCAGGCTTTTCGTTCGGGCGATCGCGACATAGGCTGCTGCGGCGACGCGACCTTTCACCGTTATCGGCAGGAATATATCGTGCTGCACGGTGAAAAGCGGGCACCAGCTGCGCTTGTAGAGCTGGTCGCCGACCCCGAAATCGAAGATCGCAGCCTTTTGGTGGCACGCCCTTTCAATCATCAGCCAGAACAGCAATTCCCCGGGGCTGAGTTCTGAAACGGATTCATCGATCGAACCGAACTGGCAGATGATGTGGTCCTGCTTGCGCGAAAGACCGGCTATTGCGGCGATGACGCCCTCGTTCTCGCCGTGCAGGCGAATGGCATGCAGCTCCAGCAGACTGTCTGTGCCCGTCTCGGGAAAATTGGCCAGGTCGTAAAAGAAATCCTTTACCGATTGGTCGCGAAAGACATCCGGAATGCCCTGCGATGCAAAACGGGCGGCTTTCTGCCGGAAGAAGGCCTGCAATAATTCACATCTTTCCTGTGGCGAATACGCGATCACATGGCTGTAACCGCCCATTTCCTCGGCTCTCCGGCTCTGGATCCGGAATTTCTTCCGCCGTCTCTTGGCATTGACCTGCCGGAGCGTGGCCTCGAAACTTTCGAGCAACGGAAGCTGGAAGGCCGGATTCTGGTTTTCGACCGAAGCTAGATGCGACAGGGGGTTGGTCCTGCCGCGCCACGTCAGCGGTATGTTCTGCAAAGCCAGAATGTCGGCCCGGCCGTGCAGCAGCTTCCGCGCCTCGCGGGCAATCGCCGCCGCGATTTCCTCTCCGGCCTGTTCGGCAAAGGAGGGGTCGAAAAGCCCGGTATTGATATTGTTGAAACGGCCGCCGGGGAAACGCGCCTTGCGAATGCCGCCCTCTAGCACGATTTCAAGCGGAAGCAGGAAGATCGTCTTGCCGCCCTGCCGGCCGCGAAGCGTCAGGAGCGCGCTGTCCTGCGTTTGTGCCCAGATGGAGCACCACCCAAAACCCTGATGCAGGGAATTGAGCGGATCGTTTTCCAGCCGCTTCCAATCGACATGGATGGTGGAAGCGTCATCGACGAGATCGACCGACAGACGGTCAGCGCCCCGCCGCTCGTTTTGCACGGCGGTCAGCGCTTGCTCGTCGCTGGTAAAGACCGGCCCCTCAGCCGCCATCCACTCTCTCCGGTTGTTTCGGTCGGACTATATCTTTGAGCGGCAAACAATCGGTTTATAAAATTGCGACCTTGAGGTGTCACGCGGTGGTCCCGCATTAGCCCTGTTTTTTTGGCCCGGCCATCCATTTGATGATCAGCATCGCCGGCAAAATCCACAAAACTCCTGTCAGCACGAAGTAAGCGAGATGCACCCACCAGGGCGATTGCGCCAGCGCCGCCGATGCAATGGCCGTCGCCACCACGGCGTAAACGACGACGAGGCAGATGATGACGATGGTGCCGATAAGCGATCTGAGGCGAGGGTGCATGAAATCTTCCGTGATTGAACAGGTGCATGACTATAGCGCCGCGACCGGATGCCGCAAACCCTGAGGCCTTGTTTTGTGGTGCCGGTTGGGGCTAATCAACATGGCTGTATGAAGGAGACTGAAAGATGAGTTCGAGCGGCATGACGATGGCCAATGGTTCCGCGGAAATGGTGGTGCAGGCTGCCCTGCAGAAGCAGGAGAAGGACCGCCGCCTGCTGCGCGTCTGGCTGCGCCTCGTGCTTTTCACACTCTTCTGTCTGGTGCTCGTTGGTGGCGCAACCCGCCTGACCGAATCCGGCCTGTCGATTACCGAATGGAAACCGATCCATGGCGCGATACCGCCGCTCTCCGTTGCGGAATGGGAAGAGGAGTTCCAGCTCTACAAGCGCATTCCGCAATATCAGGAAATCAACAAGGGCATGTCGCTCGACGAGTTCAAGACGATCTTCTGGTGGGAATGGGCGCATCGCCTGCTTGCCCGCGCCATCGGCCTCATCTTTGCTTTGCCGCTCGCCTTCTTCTGGCTGACAGGCCGCGTCGAAAAGCGCCTCCGGCTACCACTGGTCGGTCTACTGGCGCTTGGCGGCTTCCAGGGCTTCATCGGCTGGTGGATGGTCTCTTCGGGCCTCGTCAACCGCACGGATGTCTCGCAATATCGTCTTGCCACACATCTGACCATCGCCTGCCTCATCTTTGCGGGCTGCATGTGGATTTTGCGCGGCCTGTCCCATCATTCCCCCGAGGCCACCGACGAAAAGACGGGCAGGGGCTTTGCCGCGCTGTTGACGGTGCTCTGTCTCTTCCAGATCTATCTCGGCGCATTGGTGGCGGGGTTGAATGCCGGCCTGTCCTATAATACGTGGCCGCTGATGGATGGTTCGCTGGTGCCGGGCGATCTCTTCCTGCAGCAGCCCTGGTGGATCAACCTCTTCGAAAACCCCAAGACGGTGCAGTTCATTCACCGCCTGGGCGCCTATACGCTGTTTGCCGCCACGCTGTGGCATATGGCATCGATGGCGCGCGCCTTGCCCGGCACGCCGCACGCCCGCCGCGCGGTGCTGTTCTTCGTGCTCGTCTGCATTCAGGCGGCGCTGGGAGTAACCACGCTGCTCATGCATGTGGATATTCATGTCGCGCTCGCCCATCAGGGCATGGCGCTGGTCGTGCTCGGTTTTGCGGTTGCCCACTGGCGCGGATTCATTGGAGAATATCCGCCGCCAGTTGCGGTTGAAGTCAGGGACTGAACTCGCTCAGAACTGTTTCAGGACGGCCTTAATGGTTGCCGCGACAGCGAGTTCGTTGTCGCGTTCTTCCGCATTTTCGTCCTCTTCATGCCACGCGGCAGAAAGGCAGCCATAGGCAAAGGCATATTGCAGCAATAGCCGTTCGTCCCGTTGGAGAGCCTTCGCAAAAATCGCCGCCATGGAGGCGATGCGCGCTTCGCTGCGGGTGAGGTCAAAACGGTCGAGCGGATTGGAGAACATGTTGGCGACATCGAGCGCCGCATCGCCGATCAGGCCAGCCGGATCGATGATGATCCAGCCGCGATCGCTGCGCATGATATTCTCATGGTGCAGATCGCCATGCAGCGGCTTGATATCCCGCTGCTGGCCGATCAGTTCCTGCGCAAGCGCGGCGGCCTCGATATAGGCGCTGTCGATGCCGTCGGAACGATCCTGTTCGGCCTTGCGGAACAGACTTTCGAAATAGAGAGGCAGCGTCAGCAGACTTGAGGGCGGCGGCTGCTCGGACGGCTGGTGATATCGAAACAGGACCTCCGCTGCGATTTCCGTGGTGGAATCGTCGTCACCGTCGCGGAACAGCACGTCGCGCAGGGTCTCCGTGCCGGCATGTTCCATCAGAAGAATATCATCGGAGCGGTCAAGCAACTCCACGCAGCCGATCCCGGCGCGCCATTCGATGAAATCCGCGCCGCGAAGGCTGTCCGTCAATACTTTCTTCTTCAGAACCTTGGCGACCGCAAGGGAACCGTCATCGCGCACAAGCTCGTAGACCACCCCGGCAGGCGTATCCGCAATCTGCTTTACGGCCTCGATATTCCACGAGGCCGGAAAAGAGGGCGTGGTCATGGTCATGAGCAACGTCTCATGCAGAGAGCATCAGTTCCATGTTCTGCACGGCAGCACCGGAGGCACCCTTGCCGAGATTGTCGAGCAACGCGACGAGGTTGATATGCTCGCCGCCCTCGGTGCCGAAGACGAAGAGCTTCATCGTATCCTTGCCAGCCAATTCCTCGGCATCGATACGCGCCAACCCCTTGCTCTCGGCCAGAGGCACGACGCTGACGATATCCTGTCCAGCGTAATGGGCGGTGAGTGCCGCATGGATCGTTTCGATATCAGTGCCTTCCTTAAGGTCGGCGGCGAACAGCGGCACCTGGACGATCATGCCCTGCGGGAAGCGACCTACGGAGGGCGAAAACAGCGGCGCGCGGTCAAGCTGGCCGTGAATGGTCATTTCAGGCACGTGCTTGTGCTTGAGCGTCAGGCCGTAAAGGAAATTATTGGCGCTGATGGCGTCGTCGCGGCTCTGGTCTTCCATTTGCGCAATCATCTGCTTGCCGCCGCCAGTATAGCCGGAGACCGCATTGACGCTGACAGGATAACCGTCCGGCAGGAGGCCAGCGGCCCGCAGCGGGCGAATAAGGGCGATAGCACCGGTCGGATAGCAGCCGGGATTGGCGACGAGGCGGGCAGAGCGAACCTTCTCGCCCTGGTCCTTATCCATTTCGGCAAAACCGTAAGCCCAGTCCTGATGAACGCGATAAGCGGTGGAGGTATCGATGATGCGGACATTATTGTTGCCAGCCACCATGGAAACCGCTTCCCGGGACGCGTCGTCCGGCAGGCAGAGGATCGAAATGTCGGCGCTATTGAGCATATCCTCGCGCATCGCCGCATTGCGGCGCTCGGCTTCCGGAATGGACAGCAGCTCGATATCGCGGCGACCGGCAAGGCGCGTGCGGATCTGCAGACCCGTGGTGCCGTGTTCGCCATCGATGAAGATCTTCGCTGTCATGTCCTTGTCCTGACTTTTCAGAGGGTTGCGAGGGTAGTCGGAATCAGTTTGGCAAGTGCCGTCGTCTTTGTCAGCCAGCCTTGGCCAGCCGTTCGGCACGCAGGCCAAGCATATACATTGCAACGGTCGCTCCGGCAATGGCGGTAATATCCGCATGATCGTAGGCGGGTGCCACCTCCACGACGTCGGAGCCGCGAATATCGAGCTGGCCAAGCCCACGCAAAACGGAGAGAATTTTCGCGCTGGTCGGCCCGCCGGCGACGGGTGTGCCGGTTCCCGGCGCGAAGGCGGGATCGAGGCAATCAATATCGAAGGTGAGATAGGTGGGCATACCGCCCGTGTGCTTGACGATCAGCGACGCGATATCGCTGGCCCGCATGTCCTCCACCTCGTAACCGTGGAGAATCCGGATGCCGAAATCGTCAGGCGCGTGGGTGCGGATGCCGATCTGGATCGAGCGGTCGGCATCGATCAGCCCGTCGCGCACGGCGCGGGCCACGAAGGAGCCGTGGTCGATGCGCTTGCCATCGTCGAACCATGTATCCTGATGCGCGTCGAACTGCACCAGCGCGAGTGGGCCGTGCTTGGCCACATGCGCTTTCAGCAATGGCCAGGTGATGAAATGATCGCCGCCGAGCGTCAGCAGGTAATCCGTCTTGGAGATGATCCTGCGCGCTTCCTTTTCGATCGTGTCAGGCGTTTTCCAGTGGTTGCCGTAGTCAAGCAGGCAGTCGCCATAATCAATGGTCGGCATATGGACGAAGAGATCGCGCGCGAAAGGATATTGCGGATCATTATCGAAAATCGCCGAAGCGCGGCGGATCGCCTGGGGGCCGAAACGTGCGCCGGGACGGTTGGAGGTCGCCGCGTCGAAGGGAATGCCCCAGACGGCCGTCGAAACGCCTTTGAGGTTCTTGGTATATTTGCGCCGCATGAAGGAGAGGACACCGGCATGGGTCGGGTCCGTAGCAGACGATGTCAGGGACATTGCGGTGAAGGCATGGTCGATGGTTTTGGCCGGCATTGATCACCCCATTGCGATTTGCGCCGAGGTTGCTGTCTTCCTGATGAAAAAACAAGGGAGGAGGCCATGAAAAAAGGCGGAGCCGAAGCCCCGCCTTTCGAAGTTCTGAACGAACCGTTCCTGGAAGCGATTAGCGCTTCGAGAACTGGAACGAACGGCGGGCCTTGGCCTTACCGTACTTCTTACGCTCGACAACGCGGCTGTCGCGGGTCAGGAAGCCACCCTTCTTCAGAACGGAGCGCAGGCCCGGTTCGAAGTAGGTGAGGGCCTTGGACAGACCGTGACGAACGGCGCCGGCCTGACCGGACAGACCACCACCGGCAACGGTAGCGATGATGTCGAACTGACCCGTGCGGGCAGCGGCAACGATCGGCTGCTGGAGGATCATCTGCAGAACCGGACGTGCGAAATACGTGGTGAAATCGCGGCCGTTGATGATGATCTTGCCAGAACCGGCCTTGACCCATACGCGGGCTACGGCGTTCTTGCGCTTGCCGGTCGCGTAGGAGCGGCCGAGGGTATCAACCTTGCGGACATGCACGGGAGCCGAAGCTTCCGAAGCCGGGGCGAGGTCTTTCAGAGAGGAAAGATCGGCCATTATCAGGCGCTCCTTACGTTCTTCTTGTTGAGCGCGGCAACGTCGAGAACGACCGGCTGCTGTGCTTCGTGCGGGTGGTTGGAACCGGCGTAAACGCGCAGGTTCTTCATCTGACGACGGCCGAGCGGACCGCGCGGGATCATGCGCTCGACGGCCTTTTCAACGACGCGCTCCGGGAAGCGGCCTTCGATGATCTGGCGAGCCGTACGCTCCTTGATGCCACCCGGGTGACCGGTGTGCCAGTAGTACTTCTTGTCGGAATACTTCTTGCCGGTGAGGGCAACCTTTTCCGCATTGATAACGATGACGTTGTCGCCATCATCAACGTGGGGGGTGTAGGTAGCCTTGTGCTTGCCGCGCAGGCGGGTTGCAACGATGGTGGCGAGGCGACCAACAACGAGGCCTTCGGCGTCGATGATGACCCACTTCTTCTCCACCTCAGCGGGCTTCTGAACGAAAGTAGACATGAATTTCACTTTCTAACGTGGACCCGTCATCCTCTTCATGAAGAGCATACGGGCGTTTCTTGTTGCTTGGTTTGGTTGCCGATAAGGGCTACCGCAAATGACCCTATTCCGGCTGGAATCCGATCTGGCGCGCTTATACGGTGCGCGAACGAAAGCGTCAATATGATCGATTTTGGAGGTCTCAAAAATAATCAAGTAAAAACAAACGGTTGGTTATGGGGTATTATTTTACCCCATCATCTGACCTCGTTTTACCCCAGCCGCATCACCAGAACGCCCGCTGCAATGATGCCTCCGGCAAGGTAGCGCCAGATGCTGGCGCGTTCTTTCAGGATCACCACTGATATCACCAGCGCGAAAAGAATGGAGGTTTCCCGGAGTGCTGCGACGACGGCAACAGGCGCTTTGGTCATGGCGTAGAGCGCCAGCCCATAGGAGAGTATGGAGCCGCCGCCACCGATAAGGCCACGCCACCAGTTGCGCCGGACATGCTGGACGACGGGGCCAGCGCCCCGCTGGTAAAACGCGAAACCGAACAGCAGCACGGGTGGCAGCAGAGACATCCAGAGCGTGTATGAGATGGCGTTGCCGGAAAGCCTTGCGCCGACACCGTCGACGAAGGTGTAGGACGCAATCACGAAAGCGTTGAGCAGGGCGACCATGATCGCCTTTCCGCCCCCGCGCCTTGCCTCGAAAGCAAGCGTCAGGATCCCCGCGGAGATAACGCCGATGCCCGCAATCGCCAGCGGGCTCAAAATCTCGCTCAGGAACAGGCTGCTCGTCGCCGCCACAATCAAGGGTGCCACGCCGCGCATGACGGGATAGACAAGGCCGATGTCGCCGATCGTATAGGCGGCGGCGACAAGGCGGAAATAAGCGAATTGCAGGACGGCTGAGGCGATCAGGAAGGGAATGGCGAATGGCGAGGGAAACGGCAGGAAAGGCAGAAACGGCAGCGAACAGGCTGCAGCTCCCGCCGCAATCAACGAGGCGTCCAACGATTTATCGGAACCGGATTTGACCAGCGCATTCCATCCGGCATGCAGCATAGCGCCCAGAAGCACCAGAATAAGAATGTCGAATGTCACAGTCAGAGACTCGCTCGCGGGCTTTTTGGGCAATCTACAGCATTGGCCTCAGAAACTGGAAGTCATTTTCCGGACGGGCAGGTGTACGCTTTCAATCGCCTCGCCGAGGCCGTCCCCAATCCGGTGCCTACGGGCTTTGTTTTTATGGATTATGACACGCGTCAAATTTTTTATTTCTATGCGTCATGAAAAAACGAGATCCAATATCGCGCATGAGAAACGCTTTCCTGCTTCTGATTTAATCCGGAAAATAACGCCTGATGCACGGCTTTCGGCTCTGCCTCGCGCTGCGAATTTCCTTGAAAAATGACCGAGCACACCATTTATCCCAGTTGTTGGTATTGCGTCTGGCGTTTCAAATGAGCGTGCGGGCGACTAGAATCGTATGATCACCAATGAAAATAAATTTCAGAATCCCCATCGAAACTCCACTATAACGTTGCAGACTTATAGAATGGTTGGTTTACGAAATAACTTTTTGAAAATTAGTCGCGGCTAAATAACCGGTGAACGGAATGAAAACAAACAGGAGACGAAGAGCGCATGAAATGCACGCTAATGTTGTTTCCGCCTGTTTCGATGGCCGTTCGGCGCAATTTTTGAAAAGTGGATGAAAATACTCAATACATCCGGTGTGTGCGCGATTTTGTGAAATCATTTTGCGTCGATGAAAACGGGGTTGCAGAGTGCCGATCCGGCGGAGATATTAATTTTTGCGCTTTCGGGGTTCCGGAGACGACCGGAGCGTCCCAGATGAGAATGGCATCGCATGAAACGGCGTGAAGGTTGCCGGCGCTGGAACCATGCGGGAGAGGAGAGGCTGGTGGGCATTAAAGCAACGCTCCAGACGCCTGCGCCTCTCTGGATCAGGTGGTATGCCAAAGGAATAAGTTGACATGCAGCATGATACTTACGAAGCGGATTACCTCAGGAAAATCCTGACGAATGTCAAAACCATCGCCCTGCTGGGAGCTTCGCCCAATCCGGATCGGCCGAGCCATGGCGTCATGCGCTTCCTGCTGTCCAAGGGCTATCGCGTGTTTCCGGTCAATCCGGGTCAGGCGGGCAAGGAGATACTGGGACAAGCGGTCTATGCCCGGCTGGCCGATATTCCCGAGGCTGTTGATATGATCGATGTGTTTCGTGCGCCGGAATATCTTTCCGCGATTGTCGACGAGGCGAACTTGCTGCCGCAACGCCCAAAGGTGATCTGGGGTCAGCTATCCGTGCGGGACGATAATGCCGCCGCCAAGGCCGAGGCTTATGGCATTGACGTGGTGATGAACCGTTGCCCGGCAATTGAGTATCCGCGTCTCAATATCGCACGATAGTTGGTACGGATTGGGCTTATCATTTGGCGTCAAGGCATTATGATCCCTCCAGAATTCCATTGGAGGAAACATCATGCCGAGCAGCAATCCCGGTTTTTCAACGCTGGCCATCCATGCGGGCGCACAGCCTGATCCTACGACCGGCGCACGGGCGACACCCATCTATCAGACGACGGCCTACGCTTTCCGTGATGCGGATCATGCCGCCGCCCTGTTTGGGCTGAAAGAGTTCGGCAATATCTACACCCGCATCATGAACCCCACTCAGGCGGTTCTGGAAGAGCGTGTGGCCGCGCTTGAGGGTGGTACCGCAGCGCTTGCCGTCGCCTCCGGCCACGCCGCACAATTGCTGGTTTTTCATACGCTGCTGCAGTCCGGCGACAATTTCATCGCCGCCCGTCAGCTTTACGGCGGATCGATCAACCAGTTCGGCCACGCCTTCAAAGGTTTCGACTGGCAGGTTCGCTGGGCCGACGCCACCGATCCCGCCAGTTTCGAACAGCAGATCGATGAGCGCACACGCGCCGTCTTCATAGAAAGCCTTGCAAATCCAGGCGGCATCTTTGTGGATATCGCCGCAATTGCCGAAGTTGCCCATCGGCACGGCCTGCCGCTGATCGTCGACAACACGATGGCAAGCCCATATCTGCTGCGACCGCTGGAACACGGTGCAGACATCGTACTGCATTCGCTGACGAAATTCCTCGGCGGCCACGGTAATTCCATGGGCGGCATCATCGTTGACGGCGGAACCTTCGACTGGTCGGCAACTGACCGGTTTCCGGCCCTGTCACAGCCCCGGCCCGAATATTCCGGCGTCGTGCTCCACCAGACTTTCGGCAATTTCGCCTTTGCCATCGCCTGCCGCGTGCTTGGCCTGCGCGATCTCGGCCCGGCGATTTCGCCCTTCAACGCCTTCCTCATTCTCACGGGAATTGAGACCCTGCCGCTGCGCGTTCAACGCCATTCAGACAATGCGCTTGCCGTCGCCAAATGGCTTAAGGCACATCCCAAGGTCGGCTGGGTGAATTATGCCGGCCTGGAGGAAAGCGACAATCACGCCCTCCAGCAGCGTTACTCGCCGAAGGGCGCGGGTTCGGTCTTCACATTTGGCGTCAAGGGCGGTTATGCGGCCGGCAAGGCGCTGGTCGAAGGGCTGCAGCTATTCTCCCATCTCGCCAATATCGGTGACACGCGCTCGCTCGTCATCCACCCGGCTTCCACCACCCATGCCCAGCTGACGCCGGAACAGCAGACGGCGGCTGGCGCCGGTCCGGATGTGGTGCGTCTGTCCGTCGGAATCGAGGATGTTAACGACATCATTGCCGATCTTGAACAATCGCTTGCAAAAGTCTGAGAGGCCGGCGTCGCGATGAGCAACCTACTGACATTCGAAGATGCTCCCCTCGAAGCAGAGCATGGTGCGCCAGCGCCGGAGCGATTGATCTCCGGCGACCCCAAATTCACCACATGGAATCTGGAGGAAGCGCCGGGCGGAATTTATGCCGGCATCTGGCAATCCACACCCGGAAAATGGCGTGTCGTCTATGACGAATGGGAATATTTCAGCATCCTCGAGGGCCATTCCATCCTGACCGAGGATGGCGGGCCCCCGCGTGACCTCAGACCGGGCGACAGGCTTGTGCTGCGGCCCGGCTTTACCGGCACCTGGGAAGTCGTGGAGACAACACGAAAAGACTATGTCATCAGGCTATGACGGCGGAAATCCGCTCGGTCACGCTATTGCTGGTCGAACGAGATGATGGATTGAAGGAGCCCGGGAAAACGGGCTTCCAAATCGTCGACACGAACGACGCTGATATTCTCGACACCCTGTTTGTGGGTTCGAATCAAGCCTGCCTCCCGCAGGATCCGCATATGGCTGGACAGGGTTGAACGCGGCATGTCCTGGCAGGGTGCTGCGGCACCACAATTCTGTCCGGTCTCGGAGCCCCATAATTTTCGGATGATGCCCATGCGTGCCGGTTCGCCAAGAGCGGCGAGCACGGCCGTGAGCGAAATGTCTTCGCGTGCGGGATGAAAAAACTGAGCCATGGACCGCCTCTAGCACATGGATTGACAAGCTTCAATATTTCAATAAAACCGAAATACCGAATTATGGTTATTCGGAAATTGCGACATTCATGGAGTTTGCAATGTCTGGATTATTCAGTGGGCAGGTCGTGGTCGTCACCGGTGGATCGACTGGCATCGGCTTTTCCGTCGCGAGATTGGCTCTGGAAGGCGGAGCCTCCGCCGTTTACGTGACGGGCCGCAATACCGCCAATCTCGAGGCAGCGGTCGCCAGGCTCGGGCAGGGGGCGATCGGCTTCGCGTCCGATGTTGCCAAGCTCTCCGATCTGGAACGGCTCAAGGCGCGCATTGAAGCCGATGGCCGGAAGGTGGACGTGCTGGTCGCCAATGCCGGCATCGCCGAGAACAATGACCTCGGTGATACCCACGAGGCGCTGTACGACCGGATTTTCGACATCAACGTCAAGGGCGTATTCTACACCGTGCAGACATTGCTGCCGGTCCTGCGCGATGGCGGCTCGATCGTGCTCACCGGGTCGATCGTCGGCAACAAGGGCCTGGAGAGGTTGAGCGCCTATAATGCTTCCAAGGCGGCCGTTCGCTCATTCGCCCGCAGTTTTGCCAACGACCTCAAGGCGCGGGGCATCCGCGTCAATACGGTTAGCCCGGGCGTGACCCGCACGCCGATCATGGAAAACGGCCTGAAGCTCGATGAAGAAAAGATCGCCGGTTTCGAGGCCTATCTGAAGGATGCCGCGCCGATCGGCCGGATGGCCGACCCCGACGAGATCGCTGAGGCCGTTCTGTTTCTGGCCTCTTCAAAGGCCAGTTACATCACCGGCGTCGAGCTTTCGGTCGATGGCGGTCTGGCCCAGATTTAAGGCCTGCACACGCTACCAGCTGAGATCGAGCCGCTCCAGCCCATGGAAATGATAGACATCCTTGACCTTGGGCGGCTCGGCAATTTTCAGGCGCGGCAGGCGCTTGAAAAGCAGTGGCAGGGCAAGGTTCAGTTCCAGTCTTGCCAATGGCGCGCCGATACAGAAATGAATGCCGGCGCCGAAGGAGACATTGGCGCCTTCGTTGCGCTCCGGCCGGAAGGTCAGTGGATCAGGGAATTTTGACGGATCGAGGTTGGCCGCAGCCAGGATCAGGCTCACCTTGTCGCCGCGCTTGAACTGCACGCCGTCAATCTCGACCGGCTCCAGAACCCATCGCTGGAAGATGTGCACCGGCGCGCAGATCCGCAGGGTTTCCTCCACCGTGCGTTCCGTGGCGGCCTCGTCGCTGAACAAGGTCTGCGGCGCTATTCCGCTCTCCAGAATGATACGCACGGAATTGCCGATCTGATGAACGGTCGCTTCATGGCCCGCGTTGAGCAGGACGATGGTGGTGGACACCAGCTCGTCGTCGGTCAGATATTGACCCTTGTGCTCGGTATGGATCATGTGGCTCAGCAGGTCGTCCTCGGGCTTGGCCCGCCGCTCGGCGATCACGCTGCGCACATAATCCGAAAATTCCTTCGCAGCCCTGTCGGCCAGAAGCTCGTCTTCCGGTGTGCGCTTGAACATGTACATGCCGACATAGGCATGCGACCACTTCAGCAGCTGCGGCCCCATTTCCTCGGGAATGCCGATCATCCGGGCGATCATCGTTACCGGGATGATATCGGCGTAGGAGGAAAGCAGTTCCGTCTCGCCCTTCTCTTCGAAAGCGTCAATCAGCCGGTTGGCGAGTTCCTCTATTTCCGGCTTCATCTTGTCGACATGCCGTGACACGAAGGCGCGGTTGATCAGCGTGCGCAGCCGCGTATGCTCCGGCGGCTCCAGTTCCAGAAGCGAATGCTGCTCGGCAAGGTCGAAATGCTTCACATGCTCAAGCGGCTCTGGCAGGCCGATCTCTTCACGACTTGCCACATGCAGGATCTGTCGTCCAAACCGGCGGTCGCGCAGCAGCGAGCTGACATGGTCATAAGAGGTGAAAAACCATTGCCGCTGCTCTTCCCAGTAGAAAGTGGGACATTGCGCGTGCAGGGCGGCGTAGACGGGGTTGGGATCGTTGTAAAAAGCCGGGTCGCGCGCATCGAGTGAAACGTGGCGGGTGGCGGAATCGATTTTGAGAAAGGGAAACGTCGCTGTCATGCTGATGGTTTATTCCGCGCCTGGCGCTTTGGGAAGGGCGGCAGGCGCTCCTTCATATGTCACCAAATGGTTACACCTTCACCGGCTGGCAATTGCGGATATCCGGTTCAGCGCCGCGACCTGCCGGTCGGCATTGTTATCCATAGGGTTTTCGTCACGGTCCGAGGCGGGCACGACGACATTGGCCGAATTTACGTGGATTACGGTCCGATTGCGCCCGGCTTTCTTTGCGGCATACAGCGCTCGGTCGGCCTCGGTCATCATCACATTCAGCTCGGCGTCCTTGATCATCGCCTCGGATATGCCGACGCTGGTCGTCACCTTGATGGGTTCGCCGCGTGAGGTGATTTTCGAAAGAAGCAGATTGTTACGGATGGATTCGGCAAGCGTGACGGTGCTGGAGGGGCTTTCGACCTCCGCCACCAGCGCGAACTCCTCGCCGCCCATCCTCACGAAAAGGCCGCGGTCGCCGATCGCGCGTTGCGCGATTTGACAGAAATGCACGAGTACAGCGTCGCCGGACTGGTGGCCGTATCTGTCATTGATCTTCTTGAAATGGTCGATGTCGAAGAGAACAAGCGCCACATATCGGCTGGAGCCGTGTGAGCGCTT
Organism: Agrobacterium sp. SORGH_AS_0440; assembly: GCF_031453135.1. NCBI lineage: Bacteria > Pseudomonadati > Pseudomonadota > Alphaproteobacteria > Hyphomicrobiales > Rhizobiaceae > Agrobacterium > Agrobacterium sp. SORGH_AS_0440. The sequence continues at coordinate 1,187,541 of NZ_JAVIYR010000002.1, forward strand.
CTTGATGCGGTCGAACTCCTCCAGCAGACCACGCCGGTTAAGGACACCGGTGAGGTGATCGGTCATGGCGAGCCGGTGGAGACGAAGCTCCGTATCCTCCATGATGATCTTGGCGCTGATCATGATGATGGCCGTGAAGCCGAGCATGCCGGAAAAAGCGAGCGCCGATGTCAGCGGAATGGCGTTGGGCGCAGCCGCATTGGCCGGGATGACAATGGAGGCGACGACGGCGCCGGCAAAAGCCTGCAGGATCAGAATCGTCGCCAGAACTTTTCTGCTGCGCGACCTGCGCTCGCCATTTGCCAGAAGCACACCGGCGAGCATGAAATAGCCCGTGGCCGCACTGGCGTGATAAAGCAGGATCCGGGCCACCATGTTTTCTCGCACGGGTGGGACGAACATTCCGGCGATCCACAGGAGGACCGGAATGGCAATCCAGCCAGCGAGCTTGCGCTTCTCCAGGGACAAGAGGCCCGCGAGCCAGAAGCCGAAGGCGGAAAGCGCCAGCGCGTTGCCGACCTGAATGGACAGGAAACTGGAAATATCTCCGCGAAACGCCACCATGACGGTGCCGAAGCCGGTGGCGAGAAAGCCGGCGGCGAAATAGAGATTGTGCCGGCGGGAAGGGCGGTGCAGCCACAGCGTTCCCAAAAGCACGGCAAGGGTGAACGTCTCCGCCGCCCATAGTAGCGTGCTCGTCTTTGCATCCAGCATTGCAAAATCCTATCTGCGCCATCATGCGGCAAAAGCGGAGAAGCTCGCACGACGTGCGTTATTCCCGCTGAATTGTTGAGCTGCCATTTCGCCCGGATAGGGCTGTTCGCCGATGGGAACCGAAATTCGTTTTTCAGTATCAGCAGCAAATACTAACGAGTTCTTGCTGGTTAGAAGTTATATCTGTGCATGAAGTACATTTTTTTGGTCCTCGCCAGTCTTGGTAAAAAATTGATGGCGGGGAGACAAATGGCTGCGGCCGGGACGAACGGGTGCAAAAGCCCGCCGCGGCCGGCCTCCGAAGCCCTGCAAACGCTGTTGAGCCGTTAAGGATATGCGGCTTCGTGTCTTGAAGTACGGGGCAGGGACACTCTATGTAGGGAGTATGAAGGTTAGAAGTGATTCCGGGGCGGTTTCCGCAACGGGCAGAGTTGACAAAGGACGGACATGAAAAATCCAGTTGATACCGCCATGGCTCTGGTGCCGATGGTCGTTGAGCAGACCAATCGCGGCGAACGCTCCTACGACATATTTTCCCGTCTTCTCAAGGAACGCATCATTTTCCTCACCGGCCCGGTGGAAGACCAGATGGCGTCGCTCGTCTGCGCGCAGCTGCTGTTCCTCGAGGCCGAGAACCCGAAGAAGGAAATTGCGCTCTACATCAATTCGCCAGGTGGCGTCGTGACCGCCGGCATGGCGATCTACGATACGATGCAGTTTATCCGCCCTGCGGTCTCCACGCTCTGCGTCGGCCAGGCTGCCTCCATGGGTTCGCTGCTTCTCGCTGCCGGTGAAAAGGGAATGCGTTTCGCCACCCCCAACGCACGCATCATGGTGCACCAGCCATCGGGCGGCTTCCAGGGTCAGGCTTCGGATATCGAACGCCACGCCCGCGACATCATCAAGATGAAGCGCCGCCTCAATGAAGTCTACGTGAAGCATACCGGCCGCACGCTCGAAGAGGTTGAAAAAACCCTTGATCGCGACCATTTCATGGATGCAGACGAGGCGAAGGACTGGGGCGTGATCGACAAGATCCTGACCTCGCGCCAGGAAATCGAAGGCGCCGTCGCGAATTGAGGCGCGACGCTTTTTGACGTTTGTTTGACCCCGCAAAAGTAATTTCGGGGCTTTCAACCGGAACAGAAAGCGATATTAGTATTTATAAAGGCTATGTTGATTTTTTATGACGCGGCCTTTGGTTTAATGGGGAATTCGTTGCCGCCGGTTATCAGCTCCTGTATCTGATACGGTTAGTACCCCGGGAAACGAGGCGGATACGGCAATGCACCCCAAGGGCGGCCGTATCTGCGGGCGGTAAGTTGACCGCGATCCGTTTGACGGACCTGCGGCGTGCTGGAAGGAAAGAGATATGAGCAAAGTCAGCGGCAGCAACGGCGGCGACTCTAAGAATACACTCTATTGTTCATTCTGCGGCAAGAGCCAGCACGAAGTCCGGAAACTCATTGCCGGACCGACGGTATTCATCTGCGATGAATGCGTCGAATTGTGCATGGACATCATCCGCGAGGAGAACAAGACGTCTATGGTGAAGTCGCGCGAGGGTGTACCCACCCCGCAGGACATCATCAAGATCCTCGACGAATACGTCATCGGCCAGAAGCAGGCGAAGAAAATCCTGTCCGTGGCCGTTCACAACCACTACAAGCGCCTCGCGCACGCCTCCAAGAATGGCGATGTCGAGCTGGCGAAGTCGAACATCATGCTCGTCGGCCCGACGGGCTGCGGCAAGACCTATCTTGCCCAGACGCTCGCCCGCATCATCGACGTTCCCTTCACCATGGCGGACGCAACGACGCTGACCGAAGCCGGTTATGTCGGCGAGGACGTGGAAAACATCATCCTGAAGCTGTTGCAGGCTGCGGATTACAATGTCGAGCGCGCCCAGCGCGGCATCGTCTATATCGACGAAGTCGACAAGATTTCCCGCAAGTCGGACAACCCGTCCATCACGCGCGACGTATCGGGCGAGGGCGTTCAGCAGGCGCTTCTGAAGATCATGGAAGGCACGGTCGCTTCCGTACCGCCGCAGGGCGGCCGCAAGCATCCGCAGCAGGAGTTCCTGCAGGTGGACACGACCAACATCCTGTTCATCTGCGGCGGTGCTTTTGCCGGCCTCGACAAGATCATCTCGGCCCGTGGCGAAAAGACCTCGATCGGCTTCGGTGCGACCGTCAAGGCGGAAGACGACCGTCGTGTGGGCGAAGTGCTGCGCGAGCTGGAGCCGGAAGATCTGGTGAAGTTCGGCCTCATTCCGGAATTCATCGGCCGTCTGCCCGTCCTGGCGACGCTGGAAGACCTGGATGAAGATGCGCTGATCCAGATCCTGTCCGAGCCGAAGAACGCTCTGGTCAAGCAGTACCAGCGCCTGTTCGAGATGGAAGACGTCGAGCTGACCTTCCACGAGGACGCGCTGCGCGAAATCGCCCGCAAGGCGATCACCCGCAAGACCGGTGCCCGTGGCCTGCGCTCGATCATGGAAAAGATCCTGCTGGATACCATGTTCGAACTGCCGACGCTGGAGGGCGTGCGCGAAGTGGTCATTTCCAACGACGTCGTCAGCGGCGTTGCGCGTCCGCTCTACATCTATGCGGACCGTCAGGAAGAAAAGACCAACGTCTCGGCGTAATCGGCTGCTGTGATGTTTGATGAAATCAGAGGCCCGCATCCGTGCGGGCCTTTTCTATTAGATGGGCCTTACGAAACTTGCGGCTAACTTGACGAAGCCCGATTTTGCGTTTGGAGCGGATTGCGCTTTGCTGATAAAGTCTTACAACTGATTTGCAGCGCGATATGACGGAAATGTGAATTTCGTCGGCGACCCGGTTCCTGAGCCTTCGAGGATAACCGGAAATGTCGGTAGTATTAGCCAGCGCTGAGTTTTGTTGAATTTCACGGTCCTGCCGTCGCGTAAGGCCGTCTGCTCCGACGACTTGAAATCGGTGTTTCGAAACTCCACTTTCAGTCTCGAGAAATGAATATGCCGGACGCCCCCAAGACGTTCGGCAAAGTGTCCCGAAAGGGACCATGGAAAGGAAATGATATGACGAACATCACGTCTGCGGCATCTGGCGGTACCTATCCGGTACTTCCCCTGCGCGACATTGTCGTTTTCCCGCATATGATCGTTCCCCTGTTCGTCGGGCGGGAAAAATCCATCCGTGCGCTCGAGGAAGTCATGGGCTCCGACAAGCAGATCATGCTTGTTACCCAGATCAACGCCAGCGACGACGATCCGGCGCCTGAAGCCATCCACAAGGTCGGCACGGTCGCCAATGTCCTGCAGCTTCTGAAGCTTCCCGACGGCACCGTGAAGGTGCTGGTGGAAGGCAAGGGCCGCGCCCAGATCGACAGCTACACCGGTCGCGAGGATTTCTACGAAGCGTCGGCGACGCCTTTGCAGGAGCCTGCCGAAGATCCGGTCGAGATCGAGGCGCTCTCGCGTTCGGTCGTTTCGGAATTCGAGAGCTATGTGAAGCTCAACAAGAAGATTTCGCCCGAGGTTGTCGGCGCTGCCGGTCAGATCGATGATTACTCGAAGCTCGCCGACACGGTCGCTTCGCACCTGTCGATCAAGATCACCGAAAAGCAGGAAATGCTGGAAACCGTCAGCGTGAAGCAGCGGCTCGAAAAGGCGCTTGGCTTCATGGAAGGCGAGATTTCCGTTCTTCAGGTCGAAAAGCGCATCCGCTCGCGCGTCAAGCGCCAGATGGAGAAGACCCAGCGCGAATATTACCTGAACGAGCAGATGAAGGCGATCCAGAAGGAGCTCGGCGACGGCGAGGACGGCCGTGACGAGATGGCCGAGCTGGAAGAGCGCATCGCCAAGACAAAGCTTTCCAAGGAGGCCAAGGAAAAGGCCGAAGCGGAAATGAAGAAGCTGCGCCAGATGAGCCCGATGTCCGCGGAAGCGACTGTCGTGCGCAACTATCTGGACTGGCTGCTTGGTCTGCCCTGGGGCAAGAAGTCCAAGATCAAGGCGGACCTCAACAATGCCGAGAAGATCCTGGATCAGGACCATTTCGGTCTGGACAAGGTCAAGGAGCGTATCGTCGAGTATCTGGCCGTGCAGGCCCGTGCGACGAAGATCCGTGGCCCGATCCTGTGCCTCGTCGGCCCGCCCGGCGTCGGCAAGACCTCGCTCGCCAAGTCGATCGCCAAGGCGACCGGCCGCGAATATGTGCGCATGGCGCTGGGTGGCGTTCGTGACGAAGCGGAAATCCGCGGTCACCGCCGCACCTATATCGGCTCCATGCCGGGCAAGATCGTCCAGTCGATGAAGAAGGCCAAGAAGGCAAACCCGCTCTTCCTGCTCGACGAAATCGACAAGATGGGCATGGATTTCCGTGGCGATCCGTCGTCGGCACTGCTCGAGGTTCTCGATCCGGAACAGAACTCCACCTTCATGGATCACTACCTGGAAGTGGAATACGACCTGTCCGACGTGATGTTCGTGACCACGGCCAACACGCTGAACATTCCCGGCCCGCTGATGGACCGTATGGAAGTGATCCGCATCGCCGGTTACACGGAAGACGAAAAGCGCGAAATCGCAAAGCGTCACCTGCTGCCCAAGGCGATCAAGGAACATGCCCTGCGTCCGGAAGAATTCTCGGTCACCGATGATGCCCTGATGGTTGTCATCCAGCAGTACACCCGCGAGGCGGGCGTGCGCAGCTTCGAACGCGAGCTGATGAAGCTGGCGCGGAAGGCTGTCACCGAGATCATCAAGGGCAAGGTCAAGTCCGTTGAGGTTACCGCAGCAAACGTTCCGGATTATCTGGGCGTTCCGCGGTTCCGCCACGGCGAGGCCGAGCGCGAGGATCAGGTCGGTGTCGTCACGGGTCTGGCCTGGACGGAAGTCGGCGGTGAGCTGCTCACCATCGAAGGCGTGATGATGCCGGGCAAGGGCCGCATGACGGTTACCGGCAACCTCAAGGAAGTGATGAAGGAATCCATTTCGGCGGCGGCATCCTATGTCCGTTCGCGCGCAGTGGACTTCGGCATCGAGCCGCCGCGCTTCGACAAGAGCGACATCCACGTGCACGTTCCGGAAGGGGCAACCCCGAAGGACGGTCCGTCCGCCGGTGTTGCCATGGCAACCGCGATCGTCTCCATCATGACCGGTATTCCGGTCTCGAAGGACGTGGCGATGACAGGCGAGATCACGCTTCGTGGTCGCGTTCTGCCGATCGGTGGCCTGAAGGAAAAGCTGCTTGCAGCGCTTCGCGGCGGCATCAAGAAGGTGCTGATCCCGGAAGAAAACGCCAAGGATCTGGCGGAGATTCCGGACAATGTGAAGAACGAGATGGAAATCATTCCGGTGTCGCGCATGGGCGAGGTTATCAAGCACGCCCTCATCCGCCAGCCGGAGCCCATCGAGTGGGATGGCAGCATCGAGACGCCGGTGATCGCAACGGTCGAAGGCGTTGATGACGGCAGCCAGACCATCGCGCATTGAGACGCGTCGTCGCGAGGGCCGGAATCGGTGCTCGCGACAGGTCCTGCGTAGATTCAATGCGTTAGGCTTCACGACGAAGGTACGGCTTCAGGTCGGCGCAAGTGATGCGAAATTGGCACGATTATGGGGAAGGCCGGCAGAAATGTCGGCCTTTTTTGTGAAAAAAACCGCAGACCCCTTGTTTTTCAGGCGATTCCAGCGCTTTTGAGTTGCTGCGCGCGGATACGAACGTATTCTGCGCCGGCTTAATTTGAGTCGTTTCAAACCATTGAAAGGGGTGGAAACATGAACAAGAACGAGCTCGTCTCTGCTGTTGCCGAAAAGGCTGGTCTCACGAAGGCAGATGCTGCTTCCGCTGTTGATGCCGTATTCGAAACCGTACAGAGCGAACTGAAGAACGGTGGCGATATCCGCCTCGCCGGCTTTGGCAGCTTCTCCGTCAGCCGTCGTGAAGCCTCCAAGGGCCGTAACCCTTCCACGGGTGCTGAAGTCGATATCCCGGCTCGCAACGTGCCGAAGTTCTCCGCAGGCAAGGGCCTGAAGGACGCCGTCAACTCGTAAGGTTTCCGAAAAGCCGTAACGCCCGCGGCGGGCGGCGGCTTTTCAGGTTCACGAGGAAGCATGTTTTGACGCGCTCAGGCCATCAACCGGTCTAAGGAGCGTGCCTTTCGAAAGTTCTTTCGAGCGGCGCCGTTTATGCCGAATGGTATGGAATGAAAGTCGGGCGTGCCTGTGTAGCCTCCATCCGGACACACGGCGTTTCGATATACGGAATATGCGCATAAACACGAAAGCCCGGCCTTTGCGGCCGGGCTTTTTGATTCCGGGCCATGAAGTGTCATGCCACTGTCATGTCCGTGACGCAGAAGCCTTGGGATATTTCTGAACCCAAGGGGGATAAAATGGCGTTCCGATTTTCTCAGATGGCCTTGACCGCGGCTCTGCTTACATCTGCAGCCTTTCCGGCGGCCGCAGAGCCGGTTTTTAACCGCATTGCTTCTTTCCCGGTAGCGAAGAACCTGCCCGCGGACAAGGACGCCAAGTCCGTGACCTCGGCTGAAATCATCACCGCCAGCGAAGACGGCAAGACGCTGATCTATTCGGACAGCCCGCTCGGGGGCATTGGCTTCATCGACATCACCGATGCCAAGGCTCCCAAGGCCGGCGGCGCATTGCTGCTGGAAGGTGAGCCGACCTCCGTTGCCGTGGCCGGTCTCAAGGTTCTCGCCGGCGTCAATACCTCGGAAAACCGCGCCAAGCCCTCCGGCAAGCTCGTGACTGTCGATATCGCTGCCAAGAAGATCGAGGCGAGCTGTGATCTCGGCGGTCAACCGGATTCAGTCGCGGTGTCTCCGGATAAAACCTTTGCCGCCATCGCTATCGAAAACGAACGTGATGAAGAGGTGAACGAAGGCGCCCTGCCGCAGATGCCAGCCGGTTATCTCGTCACTGTCGGCCTGAAGGACGGCGTTGCCGACTGCGCGACGCTGAAGAAGATCGACGTTACCGGTCTCGCTGAGATTTCCCCTGAAGATCCGGAGCCGGAATTCGTCTCGATCAATGCCAATGGCGAGATCGCGCTGACGCTTCAGGAAAACAACCATATCGTCATCATCGACGGCAAGACCGGCACGGTGAAGACGCATTTCTCTGCCGGCACCGTCAATCTGGAAGGCATCGACACCAAGACTGATGGCCAGCTGAAATTCGCCGACAAGCAGGAAGGCCGCAAGCGCGAGCCTGACGCCGTCAAGTGGCTGGACAACGACCGTATCGTCATCGCCAATGAAGGCGACTGGCAGGGCGGTGCACGCGGCTTCACCATTTTCGACAAGACCGGCAAGCTTCTTTATGAGGCCGGCGCTTCGCTCGAGCACGCGGTAGCGGCCATTGGCCACTATCCGGAAAAGCGCTCCAAGGCAAAGGGCATAGAGCCGGAGGGTCTGGAAACGGCGACCTTCGATGGTCAGAAGTACTTCTTCGTGCTTGCCGAGCGCGCTTCCATTGCCGCTGTTTACAAGGATACCGGCGCAGAGCCGCAGCTAACGCAGCTCCTGCCTTCAGGCATTTCGCCGGAAGGCGCTGTCGCCATCCCCGCGCGCAACCTCCTCGTCACGGCCAATGAGGCTGATCTGGTGGAAGACGGCGGCGCCCGCTCGCATGTCATGATCTATGAACGCGCCGAGGGCGAGCTGGCCTATCCGCAGCTGGTATCCGCCACTGTCAATGGTGCGCCTATCGGCTGGGGCGCTCTTTCGGGTCTGGTAGGCGATGCCGAGAAGCCTGGCATCCTCTATGCCGTGTCCGACTCGGTCTATGGTAACCAGCCGTCGATCTACACCATCGACGCGACCAAGAAGCCCGCCACCATCACCAACGTGCTGCGTGTCAAGCGCGACGGCATTGCGGCGCAGAAGCTTGACATCGAAGGCATCACGCTGGATGGCAAGGGCGGGTTCTGGCTGGCCTCCGAAGGCGACAGCGCCAAGCTTGTTCCGCATGCGCTCTACAACGTCAATGCCAAGGGCGAAATCAAGGCCGAAATCGCCTTGCCAAAGGAACTGCTCGCCGGCGATACCCGCTTCGGTTTCGAAGGCGTTACCATGATCGGCAAGGGCGATGACGCGACGCTGTGGATGGCCGTGCAGCGCGAATGGGGCACCGACGAGAAGGGCTTCGTCAAGCTCGTCTCCTATAATCCGAAGTCCAAGGAATGGGGCGCCGTGCGCTACCCGCTCGATAAGACTGAAGCCGGTTGGGTCGGCCTGTCCGAAATCACCGCACAGGGCGACAATGTCTATATCGTCGAGCGCGACAACCAGATCGGTGACAAGGCCAAGATCAAGAAGCTCTACCGCGTGGCGATTGCTGACCTGAAGCCGGGCAAGATCGGTGGCGAATTGCCGCTGGTCACCAAGCAGGAAGCTCATGACTTCCTGCCCGACCTCAAGGCCCAGACCAACGGCTATGTCGTCGACAAGCTGGAAGGCTTCACCTTCGACAAGGCGGGAACGGCCTATGCCGTGACAGATAATGACGGCGTCGATGATTCTTCCGGCGAGACGCTGTTCTTCAAGGTCGAGATGAAGGCGATCAACTGATTGCGCACGATAGCGCCGCAACGGAAAAAGCCGGGCATAGCCCGGCTTTTTTAATGCGGTATGGGTCTGAATGCCGGGCGTTTATACGATACGTCATATGCAAGCCCTCAAAAGGCATTGCCGCTTCGCATCGGTGATCGAAAGTTCTCTCCGGAGGTCGTCCGGGATAATGGTGCGATCCCAGCGCCCGGATCACCGCCCCATGGAATTCTTGTTTTTGGAAATATCTGGTTTCTCCGAATCCTGCTGGACCCAGCGGAAAAAAATGTAAACAGGCAGCGCAATAAGCGCGAGTGTAACAAACGCGTCGAGTGACATGGTTTCATCCATCAGTTCCACCGCTCATCATGAAACGGCCTGAAAACAATGCCCGAAATCTCTTTAAAAATTCTAAATCTGCTTATTTTTCGGTATGTTGCGGGGTGAAACAGGGATGGCTGCGGCTGTGCGAATATGAAACGAAAGTCCCGGTTTGGCACGGCGCGGCAGCTGGGAAATGTGATTCTACACCGCAGTAGCGCGCGACCATTGCCCCTTCCATGCCACCGAGGGCAGGGGCTGCGCATCGAAGCCAAGCATACATGGTGAAGCGCAACCGCCTACGGTTCAAACCGCAATCGGCAAGGGTTCTTTAAATCACTGTGAGAAGGAATGGTGGGCGATGAGAGACTCGAACTCCCGACATCCTCGGTGTAAACGAGGCGCTCTACCAACTGAGCTAATCGCCCTTCGCGTCTTGCGGATCATGTCCGCCGCGTCGGTGGCCGTGATGTATTCGGATCGGAAAAAAACCGCAAGGGCTTTTGTGAAGTTTTTTTGTTTTTTTTCGGGGAGGTTTTTCCCTCCGCCGAAGGGGAGGGGTAAAAAGCCGGGAACTGCGGGCTTTTTGGTAAATTCAGAAACCAATGACGTCATGACGGCCCCGTAGAAATGACGTTGATAAAGCGGCTGGCTGTGGACAAGTTTTTTGTTTTCGTTGGGAAAAGCCCGCAAAACAGGGCATTTGCTGGAGCGTCGATAAAAGGCCCCAGGGTTTTTCCTGATCAAAATGAAAAAGCTTATTCTTTTGTCGTGAAACCTGCTTGACACCCCCGCACGAACGCCGTAGTTAGCCGCTCAACGAACAGCCGAGGCTGGTTCGTACGGCGGAACCAAGGTTCTGTCGGTCAGGATAAGCGGGTGTAGCTCAGTTGGTTAGAGTGCCGGCCTGTCACGCCGGAGGTCGCGGGTTCGAGCCCCGTCACTCGCGCCATCCTGTTCCTCGGAAAAAACGCAGATGAATGTCTGTGGAGCGCGGGTGTAGCTCAGTCGGTTAGAGTGCCGGCCTGTCACGCCGGAGGTCGCGGGTTCGAGCCCCGTCACTCGCGCCATTTCTCCTTCTTGAAATGTCTCCATCTGAACAATCGATGCGCGGTCTGCGCGGCTTCGTCTTCAGCGATTCAGATCTCTGATTCCGGCCGTTTCCCGCGGGATTTTTCCTGCTTTTATTAGTCAAGTTTCGATTTCCCGATATCGTCACTTCGCCAACGTTTGGGCGTAAAAATCGTGTGTCTTTTTTGCGGTTGCGTCCTTCAATCGATTATTATTGTATTTGAGGGGCTTAGGTCGGAAATGTGGCCCAAATTTGCGTCAATTCCGGCAATATTGTTGCCAATCAATGCGGCAGGTGTCTTGAAATGGTGCCTAAACTCTTGCAGAGAGGGCGCGGCTGCGCTAACCACTTTGGCGTTGCAACATATTTGTCCGCTCTTTGAGACTAAGGTCACAAAGGCAGGCCCGGCACCCGGCCGGGCAGGGAAGAGACCATGACTGAACTCCTCAGTTCCTACATTCCGATCGCAATATTCATCGGTATCGCTCTTGTCATCGGCCTGGCGCTTCTGATCGCGCCTTTCGCTGTCGCTTACAAGGCGCCGGACCCGGAAAAGCTCTCTGCTTTCGAGTGCGGTTTCAACGCCTTCGACGATGCCCGCATGAAGTTCGATATCCGCTTTTATCTGGTGTCGATTCTGTTCATCATCTTTGACCTCGAAGTCGCGTTCCTGTTCCCATGGGCGGTGTCTTTCGGTGAGATGGGCTGGTTCGGTTTCTGGTCGATGATGGTGTTCCTCCTCGTTCTCACCATCGGCTTTATCTATGAGTGGAAGAAGGGAGCGCTGGAATGGGCATGAGCCAGAACAACAGCACGCTCGTCGCGCCGCAGCCGAAGGGGATCATCGATCCCTCCACCGGCAAGCCGGTTGGCAGCAACGATGCCTACTTCACGGAAATCAACGACGAGCTGGCCGACAAGGGCTTCCTCGTCACCTCGACTGACGAACTGATCACCTGGGCCCGTACCGGCTCGCTGATGTGGATGCAGTTCGGTCTCGCCTGCTGCGCCGTCGAAGGCCTGATGCAGGCTTCCGGTCCGCGTTACGACATGGAGCGCTTCGGTGTCGCCCCGCGCGCCTCGCCGCGCCAGTCGGACGTGATGATCGTCGCCGGCACGCTGACCAACAAGATGGCTCCGGCTCTGCGTAAGGTCTATGACCAGATGCCTGAGCCGCGTTACGTCATCTCCATGGGTTCCTGCGCCAATGGCGGCGGTTATTACCATTATTCCTACGCCGTCGTGCGCGGCTGCGATCGCGTCGTGCCGGTGGATATCTACGTTCCGGGCTGTCCCCCCACGGCCGAAGCGCTGCTTTACGGCGTGCTTCTGCTGCAGAAAAAGATCCGGCGTACCGGTACGATCGAGCGCTAAGGGCAAAGGACGGATTTAGAATGAGCGAAGCTCTCAACGATCTTGCTGCTTACGTTAAGGAAGCGCGCGGTTCACTCGTGGTGTCGGCCGATATCGCCTATGGCGAGCTGACGCTGAACACGACGCCTGAAAGCGTAATCGCGCTTCTGACCTTCCTGCGCGACGATGTGCAGTGCGGATTCGTCAATATCATCGATATCTGCGGCGTTGACTGGCCGCAGCGCGAAAAGCGTTTCGATGTCGTCTATCATCTGCTGTCGCCGCGCCAGAATCTGCGCGTCCGCGTCAAGCTGCAGGTGGAGGAGGACGAGGGCGTTCCTTCTGCGACCTCCGTCTACATGGGTGCGGAGTGGTTCGAGCGTGAAGCCTGGGACATGTATGGCATTCCGTTTGAGGGCCATGCGGACCTTCGCCGCATCCTCACCGATTACGGTTTCGAAGGCCACCCGCTGCGCAAGGATTTCCCGGTTACCGGGTTTGTTGAAGTGCGTTACGATGACGTTCTGAAGCGCGTGCTTTATGAGCCGGTCGAGCTGAAGCAGGAATTCCGTAACTTCGACTTCCTTTCCCCTTGGGAAGGGACCGATTACGTTCTTCCTGGCGACGAAAAGGCCAAGCAATGAGCCAGGTCTCCGCGACAGAGCATGGGCAATGTCTTTGCGGCGCCGTCGGCCTTGAGGCCGTCATCGGCGCCCGCGAATTCGGCGTTTGCCATTGCTCCATGTGCCGCCGCTGGTCCGGCGGCGCGTTTCTGGCTGTCGAATGCGCTGATATCTCCGTCGAAAACGAAGAGAGCCTCGGCGTCTATTCCTCGTCGGAGTGGGGCGAGCGCTGCTTCTGCAAGAATTGCGGCAGCACGCTGATGTGGCGTTCCAAGGATGGCAAGCATTTTGCCGTGTCGCTGCAGGCTTTTGACAACCCTTCCAGTTTCAGGTTCGCGTCGCAGATTTTCACGGATGAAAAGCCTTCGAGCTATTCCTTCGCTGAGATCACGCAGAACATGACCGGCCCCGAATTCATCGCCATGATCACCTCGGCGGAGCACTAGAATGACTGAGCATAACGTCCGCAACTTCACGATCAACTTCGGTCCGGAACATCCCTCCGCGCACGGCGTGCTGCGTCTGGTTCTGGAACTGGACGGCGAAATCGTCGAGCGCGTTGATCCGCATATCGGTCTTCTGCATCGCGGAACCGAAAAGCTGATCGAGACGAAGACCTATCTGCAGGCCGTTCCTTACTTCGATCGTCTCGACTACGTCGCGCCGATGAACCAGGAGCACGCTTTCGCGCTCGCCGTCGAAAAGCTGCTCGGCCTCGAAATCCCGATGCGCGGCCAGCTGATCCGCGTTCTCTATTCGGAAATCGGCCGCATCCTCTCGCACATCATGAACGTGACCACGCAGGCCATGGACGTGGGCGCGATGACGCCGCCGGTCTGGGGCTTCGAAGAGCGCGAAAAGCTGATGGTGTTTTATGAGCGCGCCTGTGGCGCGCGCATGCACTCGGCCTATTTCCGTCCGGGCGGCGTTCACCAGGACCTGCCGCCGGAACTGGTTGACGATATCGGCAAGTGGTGCGATCCCTTCATCACCGTCCTCGACAATATCGAGGGCCTCCTGACGGATAACCGCATCTATAAGCAGCGTAACGTCGATATCGGCGTCGTCTCGCTGGAAGATGCCTTTGCCTGGGGCTTTACGGGCGTGATGGTGCGTGGTTCCGGCGCTGCCTGGGATTTGCGTCGTTCGCAGCCTTATGAGTGCTATTCCGATCTGGAATTCGACATTCCTGTTGGCAAGAACGGCGACTGCTATGATCGTTACCTGATCCGCATGCAGGAAATGCGCGAATCCGTGAAGATCATGAAGCAGTGCGTCGAGCTTTTGTCCGGCAAGCACCGCATCGGCCCGGTCTCCTCGCTGGATGGCAAGGTGGTTCCGCCCAAGCGCGGTGAGATGAAGCGTTCGATGGAAGCGCTGATCCACCACTTCAAGCTCTACACCGAAGGTTACCACGTTCCCGCTGGCGAAGTTTACGCCGCCGTCGAAGCGCCAAAGGGCGAGTTTGGCGTCTATGTGGTTGCCGATGGTTCCAACAAGCCTTACCGCTGCAAGATCCGCGCTCCGGGCTATGCCCATCTGCAGGCGATGGATTTCCTGTGCAAGGGCCATCAGCTTGCCGACGTTACAGCCGTGCTCGGCTCTCTCGACATCGTGTTCGGGGAGGTCGACCGCTGATGCGTCTGCCGCTGGCCATTCCGGCTTTTCTCGCAGCGATGTCCACCCCCGTTTTCGCCCAGACGGCGACGGACGAGGGCGGTGTATCGTTGGCGAGCGGCGGCTCCTCGACCATCAAGCAGCTTCTGTCGTCGGGATACGAGATAAAGGCCTCGGTTCCCAATGGCAGCAAGTTCATTGTGTTCATGCAAAAAGACAAGGCGGCTTATGCCTGCGAATTCGTCACGGTGGCGAGATCGCGGTGTGAGACGTTAAACTGAAAAGGCGTGAGGAAGTATGTCCGTTCGTCGACTAGCCGAAGATCAGTTCCAGCCCGTGGCATTTGCCTTCAACGCGGAAAATACCGCATGGGCTGAAAAGACGATCAAAAAATACCCCGAGGGACGCCAGCAATCAGCGGTCATCCCGCTGCTCATGCGTGCGCAGGAGCAGGATGGCTGGGTTACCCGCGCCGCCATCGAAAAAGTCGCAGACATGCTGGACATGGCCTATATCCGTGTTCTTGAAGTTGCGACCTTCTATACGCAGTTCCAGCTGAAGCCGGTCGGCACGCGTGCCCACGTTCAGGTCTGCGGCACCACGCCCTGCATGCTGCGCGGCTCCGAAGCGCTGATGGATGTCTGCCGCAAGAAGATCCATCACGATCCGCTGCACACCAATGAGAGCGGCACGCTTTCCTGGGAAGAGGTGGAATGTCAGGGCGCCTGCGTCAACGCGCCGATGGTCATCATCTTCAAGGATGCCTATGAAGACCTGACGCCCGAGCGTCTGGAAGAGATCATCGATGCTTTCGAGGCAGGCAAGGGCGACACCGTCAAGACCGGCCCCCAGATCGACCGTCACCAGTCCGTCCCCGTTGGCGGCCTGACGACCCTGACGGAAGAGATCAAGCCTGACCGTTCCAATCTCGACAAGCCGGCTGAAGTGCCAGCGGATGCCGCACAGGTTCCCCCGTCCAACGCCGCCAAGCCGAAGACGGATGCGCCGGAAACCGATCCGAAGCTGAAGACGCCGGCCAACGAGCCCAAGGCTGCTGCTGAAAACGCAAAGGCTGGCGAAAAGGAATCGGTCGGCAAGGAAGCGGCAGCATCAAAGCCGTCGCTGGATTCCGCGGATCGTCCGGCAGGCATCGAAAAGCCAGCTGCCCCTGATGACCTGAAGCTCATTTCCGGCGTCGGCCCCAAGATTGAGGGTACGCTGAACGAGCTCGGCATCTTCACCTATGCGCAGATCGCCGGCTGGAAGCAGGCCGAATGCGACTGGGTCGATGGATATCTGAATTTCAAGGGCCGTATCGGCCGTGATGACTGGGTCAAGCAGGCCGAGGCGCTCGCCAAGGGTGGCGAAGCCGAGTATATCAGGGTCTTCGGCAAGAAGCCGCGGTAAGAGGTGAAGCATGTTAAAAGATCAGGATCGCATCTTTACCAATCTCTACGGCCTCAAGGACAAGTCCCTGAAAGGCGTGCTGGCGCGCGGCCACTGGGACGGCACCAAGCAGATCATCGAAAAGGGCCGTGACTGGATCATCAACGAGATGAAGGCTTCGGGCCTTCGCGGTCGCGGCGGCGCTGGCTTCCCGACGGGTCTCAAATGGTCCTTCATGCCGAAGGAAAATGACGGCCGTCCGCATTATCTCGTCGTTAACGCCGATGAATCCGAGCCCGGCACCTGCAAGGACCGCGAAATCCTGCGCAACGATCCGCACACGCTGATCGAAGGCTGCGTGATCGCCGGTTTCGCCATGGGCGCGCACACCGCTTACATCTATGTTCGCGGCGAATATATGCGCGAACGTGAGGCTCTTCAGGCGGCCATCGACGAATGTTACGATGCCGGTCTGCTCGGCGGTAACAACAAGAATGGCTGGGATTTCGACATCTACGTGCATCACGGCGCGGGCGCTTATATCTGCGGCGAAGAGACGGCACTGCTCGAAAGCCTTGAAGGCAAAAAGGGCCAGCCGCGTCTGAAGCCGCCGTTCCCGGCCAATATGGGTCTTTACGGCTGCCCGACGACCGTCAACAACGTTGAATCGATCGCGGTTGCCCCGACCATTCTGCGCCGCGGCGCTGCCTGGTTCTCGTCCATCGGCCGTCCCAACAACGTCGGCACCAAGCTGTTCATGGTCTCCGGCCATGTCGAACGTCCGTGCACCTTCGAAGACGCGCTCGGCCTGTCCTTCCGCGAACTGATCGAACACCATTGCGGTGGCATTCGTGGCGGCTGGGACAATCTGCTCGGCGTCATCCCCGGCGGCGCTTCCTGCCCCATCGTTCGCGGTGAGGACATGAAGGACGCCATCATGGATTTCGACGGCATGCGCGAAGTGAAATCCTCCTTCGGCACCGGCGGCATGATCGTCATGGACAAGTCCACCGACGTCATCAAGGCGATCGCTCGCATCGCGGCCTTCTTCAAGCACGAAAGCTGCGGCCAGTGCACGCCGTGCCGTGAAGGCACGGGCTGGATGTGGCGCGTGCTGGAGCGCATGGTCAAGGGCAATGCGCAGAAGCGCGAAATCGACATGCTGTTCGAAGTGACGAAGCAGATCGAAGGCCACACCATCTGTGCGCTCGGCGACGCCGCAGCATGGCCGGTACAGGCGCTGATCCGCAATTTCCGTCCGGAAATCGAAAAGCGTATCGACCAATATACCTACAGGGCCATGGATGATGGCGCTGTTCTGGAAGCCGCTGAATAAGCGTTGAGGCTTCGAGCGGAGCCGGAATTTCCGGCCTCGCGACACCATGAAGCGCCTGGCAGATGATTAAGAGTGCCGGGCGTGATTAAGGATTTGTTGCGGACCGTGTGAGACATGGGACGAACAGGCAACAGGACGTAAGTAGAACCATGGCAAAGCTCAAGGTTGACGGTAAAGAGATCGAGGTTCCGGATCATTTCACGCTGTTGCAGGCGTGCGAGGAGGCTGGCGCCGAAGTTCCGCGCTTTTGTTTTCATGAGCGCTTGTCGGTCGCGGGTAACTGCCGCATGTGTCTCATCGAGGTAAAGGGCGGACCGCCGAAGCCGGCCGCTTCCTGCGCCATGGGCGTGCGCGACGTTCGCGGCGGCCCGAACGGCGAATTGCCTGAGGTTTTCACCAACACGCCGATGGTCAAGAAGGCCCGCGAAGGCGTGATGGAGTTCCTGCTCATCAACCATCCGCTGGATTGCCCGATCTGCGACCAGGGCGGCGAATGCGACCTGCAGGACCAGGCCATGGCCTTCGGTATCGCCGGTTCGCGTTACGCGGAAAACAAGCGCGCGGTTGAAGACAAATACATCGGACCGCTCGTCAAGACGGTCATGAACCGCTGCATCCACTGCACGCGCTGCGTCCGTTTCACCACGGAAGTGGCCGGCATTGCCGAACTCGGCCTCATTGGCCGTGGCGAAGATGCCGAAATCACCACCTATCTCGAGCAGGCGATGACCTCGGAGCTGCAGGGCAACGTCGTTGACCTTTGCCCCGTCGGCGCGCTCACCTCCAAGCCTTTCGCCTTCACGGCCCGTCCGTGGGAACTGAACAAGACCGAAACCATCGACGTGATGGATGCGCTCGGTTCGGCCATCCGCGTCGATACCCGCGGCCGCGAAGTCATGCGTGTCATGCCGCGTGTCAACGAGGCCATCAACGAAGAGTGGATTTCCGACAAGAGCCGCTTCATCTGGGATGGCCTGAAGACTCAGCGCCTCGACCGGCCTTACGTCCGCAAGGATGGCCGCCTGCAGCCCGCAACCTGGGGCGAAGCCTTCGGTGCGATCAAGCAGGCTGTGGCTGCGACCTCAGGCAACAAGATCGGCGCGATTGCCGGCGATCTGTCGTCTGTCGAAGAAATGTTCGCGCTGAAGTCGCTTCTCGCGTCGCTCGGCTCGGCCAATGTTGATTGCCGCCAGGATGGCGCAGCGCTTGACCCGTCTCTCGGCCGCGCCAGCTACCTGTTCAATTCCACCATCGAAGGTATCGAACAGGCGGACGCCCTGCTGATCGTCGGCTCCAACCCGCGTTACGAAGCAGCTGTCCTCAACGCCCGCATCCGCAAGCGCTGGCGTCGCGGCGGTTTCCCGATCGGTGTGATCGGTGAAGCCGGTGAGCTGCGTTACAATTACGAATATCTCGGCTCGGGCGCTGAAACACTGTCCGATCTCGCCAATGGTTCGCACAGCTTCGTTGACAAGCTGAAGTCCGCCAAGAATCCGCTGATCATCATCGGTCAGGGCGCATTGTCCCGTGCTGATGGCGCTGCCGTTCTTGCCGCCGCTGCCAAGCTCGCCACCTCCGTCGGCGCTGTCACCGAAGAGTGGAATGGCTTCTCGGTCCTGCACACTGCCGCTGCCCGCGTTGGTGGTCTCGATATCGGCTTCGTGCCGGGTGAGGGCGGTGTTGCTGCAGCCGACATGGTCGCCTCGATGGATGTTCTCTTCCTGCTCGGCGCCGATGAACTCGACCTGTCGAACAAGGGCGCGAAGTTCACCGTCTATATTGGCAGCCATGGCGATCAGGGTGCAATGAACGCCGACGTCATCCTTCCGGGTGCGGCCTATACGGAGAAGTCCGGTATCTGGGTCAACACCGAAGGCCGCGTCCAGCTTGGCAACCGTGCCGGTTTCGCACCGGGCGAGGCCCGCGAAGACTGGGCGATCCTGCGTGCGCTGTCCGACGTCCTCGGCAAGAAGCTGCCGTTCGATTCGCTGTCTGCCCTGCGCGGCCAGCTCTACGTCGCGCATCCGCATCTCGCTGAGACCGATGAGATCGTTGCCGGCAAGGCTTCGGATATCGAGGCTCTGGCTGCCAAAACCGGCCCGCTCGTGAAGTCGGCGTTTGCTTCGCCGGTAAAAGACTTTTATTTGACGAACCCGATTGCGCGCGCCTCTGCCGTCATGGCCGAGTGCTCCGCATTGGCCCGCAACAATTTCCAGGCTGCGGCAGAGTAAGGGTAGGGGATTATGGAATCGTTTTTCTGGAGCTACGTCTGGCCCGCGCTGATCATGGTCGGCCAGTCCCTGCTGCTTCTCGTTTGCCTTCTGGTGGCCATCGCCTTCCTGCTGCTTGCTGACCGCAAGGTCTGGGCGGCCGTACAGCTGCGCCGTGGTCCGAACGTCGTTGGTCCCTTCGGTCTTTTCCAGTCCTTCGCTGACCTCTTGAAATTCATCCTGAAGGAGCCCGTTATTCCGGCCGGCGCGAACAAGGCGGTCTTCCTGCTGGCGCCGCTGGTTGCCGTGACGCTGGCTCTCGCCACCTATGCCGTCATTCCCTTCAATGAAGGCTGGGTCGTCGCCAATATCAATGTCGGCATTCTCTACATCTTCGCGATCTCGTCGCTTGAAGTGTACGGCATCATCATGGGCGGCTGGGCTTCGAACTCGAAATATCCGTTCCTCGGCGCGCTGCGTTCGGCGGCACAGATGGTGTCCTACGAAGTCTCGATCGGTCTCGTCATCGTCACCGTTCTGCTTTGCGTTGGTTCGCTGAACCTCACGGATATCGTTCTGGCGCAGCGTACCGGCCTCGGCACCATGCTTGGCCTGCCGGCATCGTTCCTTGACTGGCACTGGCTGTCGCTGTTCCCGATGTTCATCGTGTTCTTCATTTCGGGTCTCGCCGAAACCAACCGTCCGCCCTTCGACCTTCCGGAAGCGGAATCGGAACTGGTTGCCGGTCACATGGTGGAATATGGCTCCACGCCGTACATGATGTTCATGCTCGGTGAATATGCTGCGATCGTTCTGATCTGCTGCCTGACGACCATCCTGTTCCTTGGCGGCTGGCTGCCGATCGTCGATGTATGGTTCCTGAACTGGGTGCCGGGCATCGTCTGGTTCGCCATCAAGGGCTGCATGGTCTTCTTCATGTTCGCTCTGGTGAAGGCCTTCGTTCCGCGTTACCGCTATGACCAGCTCATGCGCCTTGGCTGGAAGGTGTTCCTGCCGCTGTCGCTCGCCATGGTCGTTATTGTTGCATTCGTATTGAAGCTGACGGGGTGGGCCGGTTGATGTCTGAACTCCTCGCTCAAAGATCTGGAGACTGAGATGGCAAGCCTCTCCCAAGCCGTCAACTCGCTGTTCCTCAAGGAATTCGTCGGCGCGATCTTCCTGACCATGCGTCACTTCTTCAAGCAGAAGGCGACGATCAACTATCCTTTCGAGAAGGGTCCGGTGTCGCCGCGCTTCCGTGGTGAACATGCGCTGCGCCGTTATCCGAACGGTGAAGAACGCTGCATCGCCTGCAAGCTGTGTGAAGCGATCTGTCCTGCTCAGGCAATCACCATCGAAGCCGGCCCGCGTCGCAACGACGGCACCCGCCGCACGGTGCGTTACGATATCGACATGGTGAAGTGCATCTATTGCGGCTTCTGCCAGGAAGCCTGCCCGGTGGACGCCATCGTTGAAGGCCCGAACTTCGAATTCGCGACGGAAACCCGCGAAGAGCTTTATTTCGACAAGCAGAAGCTTCTCGACAATGGCGACCGCTGGGAGCGTGAAATCGCGCGCAACCTCGCACTGGATGCACCTTACCGTTAAGGTGCAACCGTCTTTCCGGGGAGCAACCCCGGAGAGCGATGAAAAGTAAAATGCCTGCGCGGTTTTCGCCGGCGGGGACGAAACGGGCGAGGGGGCTTCCGGCCATTTCTCCCGATGAGGACAAGAAGGCACCAAAATGGGTCTGCACGCTGTATTCTTTTATATATTCGCTTTCGTCGCCGTGGCGTCTGCGTTCATGGTCATCGCATCGAAGAACCCTGTTCATTCGGTGCTGTTTCTGATCCTGACCTTCTTCAACGCAGCTGCGCTGTTCCTGCTGACGGGAGCCGAATTCCTCGGCATGATCCTGCTGGTGGTTTATGTCGGCGCCGTGGCGGTGCTCTTCCTCTTCGTCGTCATGATGCTGGATGTGGATTTCGCCGAGCTTCGCTCCGGCGTGCTGCAATATGCGCCTGTTGGCGCGCTGATCGGCGTCATTCTTGCGGCTGAGCTGATCGTCGTCGTGGGCGGCAGCGTGCTCAACCCGCAGGCGGCCAAGTCCATCACCATGCCGATCCCGCCGGTTGCCGAACGCACCAATACGGCCGCGCTCGGCGACGTGCTTTATACCAATTACGTCTACTTCTTCCAGCTCGCCGGCCTCGTGCTGCTTGTGGCCATGATCGGCGCCATCGTGCTGACGCTGCGTCATCGCACCGACATCAAGCGGCAGGACATTGCCACGCAGGTCGGCCGTGACCCCAAGACCGCGGTTACCACGGTCAAGGTCAAGCCGGGCCAGGGCATCTGAGGCGCGAACGGATCCAAGGAAACAGAATATGGAAATCGGTCTTTCCCACTACCTGACGGTCAGCGCGATCCTCTTCACGATCGGCGTCTTCGGCATCTTCCTCAACCGGAAGAACGTCATCGTCATCCTGATGTCGATCGAACTCATTTTGCTCGCGGTCAACATCAACATGGTGGCCTTCTCGGCATTCCTGAACGATATCGTCGGCCAGGTCTTCGCCCTGTTCATTCTGACCGTTGCAGCCGCTGAAGCGGCGATCGGTCTTGCAATACTCGTTGTCTTCTACCGCAACCGCGGATCGATCGCCGTGGAAGACGTCAATATGATGAAGGGCTGATAAAGCTATGATCTACAAGGCTATCGTCTTTCTTCCACTGATCGGCTTCCTGATTGCGGGCCTCTTCGGCCGCTCCATCGGCGCCAAGGCATCGGAATATGTCACCACCGGTCTGATGATCGTGGTTGCCATCCTGTCCTGGATCGTGTTCTTCAATGTCGCACTCGCCCATGGCGAGCCGGGCGAGGTGATCAAGGTCACCGTGCTGCGCTGGATCCAGTCGGGCGGTATCGACGTCGAATGGGCGTTCCGCATCGACACGCTGACGGCCGTCATGTTCGTCGTGGTCAACACCGTCTCGACGCTGGTGCACCTCTATTCGATCGGATACATGCACCACGATCCGCATCGTCCGCGCTTCTTCGCCTATCTCTCGCTTTTCACCTTCGCAATGCTGATGCTGGTGACTTCCGACAACCTGCTGCAGATGTTCTTCGGCTGGGAAGGCGTGGGTCTGGCGTCCTATCTGCTGATCGGCTTCTGGTTCAAGAAGCCGTCCGCATCGGCTGCCGCGATGAAGGCCTTCATCGTCAACCGCGTCGGTGACTTCGGCTTCATCCTCGGCATCTCCGGCGTCCTCGTGCTGTTCGGCTCGATCAACTTCGAAACCATCTTTGCTGCCGCCGGCACTTATCTGCCGGCTGAGGGCGCTGCCTCGACCGAAACCGTCATCAACCTGTTCGGCATGCAGCTGGACAAGGCCAATGCGATGACGGGCGTCTGCCTGCTGCTCTTCATGGGCGCCATGGGTAAATCGGCGCAGTTCCTGCTGCACACCTGGCTACCGGACGCGATGGAAGGCCCAACCCCGGTTTCGGCGCTCATTCATGCCGCAACCATGGTTACTGCCGGTGTCTTCCTCGTCGCCCGCATGTCGCCGCTGTTTGAACTCTCGCATGATGCCTTGACCGTCGTGACGCTGATCGGCGCGATCACCGCCTTCTTCGCGGCGACCGTCGGTCTGGTGCAGAACGACATCAAGCGCGTTATCGCCTATTCGACCTGCTCGCAGCTCGGTTACATGTTCGTGGCGCTCGGCGTCGGTGCTTACGGTGCTGCCGTGTTCCACCTCTTCACGCACGCCTTCTTCAAGGCCCTGCTGTTCTTGTGCGCCGGCTCTGTTATCCATGCCGTCGATGGCGAGCAGGACATGCGTTACATGGGCGGTCTGCGCAAGCATATCCCCATCACCTTCTGGACCATGACTGTCGGCACGCTGGCGCTGACCGGCGTTGGTATCCCGGGAACGATGATCGGTTTTGCCGGCTTCTTTTCGAAGGACGTCATCATCGAATCCGCTTATGCCTCGCATTCGGTTCTGTCCGGTTTCGCCTTCACGCTGCTGGTCATCGCCGCGCTGTTCACCAGCTTCTATTCCTGGCGTCTGGCCTTCATGACCTTCTTCGGCAAGCCGCGTGCGTCTGCCGACGTCATGCACCATGTGCATGAATCGCCGATGGTCATGCTGATCCCGCTCTTCATCCTCACCGTTGGCGCGATCTTCGCCGGTGTTGCCTTCGAAGGTTACTTCTTCGGCCACGAATATGCCGAATTCTGGAAGGGCGCTCTCTTTACGCTCCCGGAAAACGAAATCCTTGAAGAGTTCCACCACGTTCCGCTGTGGGTGAAGTGGAGCCCGTTCTTTGCCATGGCCCTTGGTTTCGTGACCGCCTGGTACATGTACATCAAGTCGCCGGAGACGCCGAAGCGTCTGGCCGAGACCCATCGTGGCCTCTACCAGTTCCTTCTCAACAAGTGGTATTTCGACGAACTCTATGACTTCCTCTTCGTTCGTTCCGCGAAGGCGCTCGGCCGCTTCCTGTGGAAGAAGGGCGACGTCGCCGTCATCGACCACTATGGACCCAACGGCATTGCAGCGCGTGTGGTTGACGTGACCAACCGCATGGTCCGCCTGCAATCCGGTTACCTCTATCATTATGCCTTTGCGATGCTGATCGGCATCGCGGCGCTTGTCACCTGGATGATGCTCGGGAGTGCCCTCTGATGACCGATTGGCCCATTCTTTCAACGGTCACCTTTCTGCCGCTCGTCGGCGTGGTGCTCCTGCTTCTGACGAATGAGAACGGCCCCTATGGTCGCCGCAACATTCTCAATGTCTCGCTGCTGACGACCGTTTTCACTTTCATCGTGTCGCTGTTCATCTGGATCGGTTTCGACAATTCGAACCCCGGCTTCCAGATGGTCGAGAAGCATGAATGGTTCGGCAACATCGCCGCCTATCATCTCGGCGTCGATGGCATCTCCATGCTCTTCGTTATCCTCACCACTTTCCTCATGCCTTTCTGTGTGCTGGCAAGCTGGGATTCGGTCGAGAAGCGCATCAAGGAATACATGATCGCCTTCCTGCTGCTGGAAGTTGTCATGATCGGCGTCTTCGTGGCGCTGGATACCGTTCTCTTCTACGTCTTCTTCGAAGCGACGCTGATCCCGATGTTCATCATCATCGGCGTGTGGGGCGGCAAGGATCGCGTTTACGCCTCCTACAAGTTCTTCCTCTACACGCTGCTCGGCTCGGTCTTGACCATGCTCGCGATCATGGCCATGTACTGGCAGGCCGGCACGACCGATATGACGGAATTGCTGAAATACGGCTTCCCGGCCGGCATGCAGACCTGGCTGTGGCTCGCCTGTTTTGCCGCCTTCTCGGTCAAGATGCCGATGTGGCCGGTGCACACCTGGCTGCCGGATGCCCACGTTCAGGCCCCGACCGCAGGTTCGGTCATTCTGGCTGGCGTCATGCTGAAGCTCGGCGGTTACGGTTTCATCCGCTTCTCGCTGTCGATGTTCCCGCTGGCGTCGGACTATTTCGCACCTTTCGTCTTTACGCTGTCGGTTCTCGCCATCATCTACACCTCGCTGGTGGCGATGATGCAGGACGACATCAAGAAGCTGATTGCCTACTCGTCTGTTGCCCACATGGGTTACGTCACGATGGGTATCTTCGCCGCCAACGTTCAGGGCGTGCAGGGCGCTATCTTCCAGATGCTGTCGCACGGTATCGTCTCGGGCGCGCTCTTCCTCTGCGTCGGCGTTGTTTATGACCGTCTGCATACCCGCGAAATCGCGGCCTATGGCGGTCTCGTCAACAACATGCCGAAATATGCGGTCGCCTTCATGATCTTCACCATGGCCAATGTCGGTCTGCCCGGCACATCCGGCTTCATCGGTGAATTCCTGACGCTGGTCGGTGTCTTCCGCGCCAACACGCTGGTTGCGCTGTTTGCCGCAACCGGTGTCATTCTCTCGGCCGCTTATGCGCTGTGGCTTTATCGCCGCGTGATCTTCGGTGCGCTGGAGAAGGAAAGCCTGAAGAGCCTGCTTGATCTCTCGACCCGCGAAAAGGTCATCCTTTATCCGCTGGTTGTGCTGACCATCTTCTTCGGCGTCTATCCGGCTCCGGTGTTCGATGCGACAGCCGCATCGGTCGATCTTCTGGTAAACAACTATACGGCTGCATTGCAGGCGGCGCAAAATGTTGCGCTCACTATGAATTGACGACAGGACCCGTTGGACATGACCGCTGAAATCCTTTTTGCCAGTCTGCACATTGCGACGCCCGAGCTGATCCTCGCGATCGGCGCGCTGGCGCTGCTCATGATTGGCGTCTTCTCGGGCGACAAGTCGACAACGACGGTCACCGGCCTTGCCGTTGCCCTCCTGCTCGTCGTCGGTCTCTGGATCATCTTTGCCCCCGCATCGGGTGTTGCTTTCGGCGGTGTCTACATCGCCGATGCCTTCGGTAATTTCATGAAGGTGCTGGCGCTGATCGGCTCCATCACCGCCATGATCCTGGCCGTTGGCCAGGGACGCTTCGAACCGATCGGCCGTTTCGAATATCCGGTGCTGCTGGTTCTCGCGACGCTCGGCATCCTGCTGATGATCTCGGCCAATAACCTGATCTCGCTCTACATGGCGCTGGAACTGCAGTCGCTGGCGCTTTACGTCGTCTGCGCCATCAACCGCGAGAGCCTGCGTTCTACGGAAGCGGGCCTGAAATACTTCGTTCTCGGTGCGCTCTCTTCCGGCATGCTGCTTTACGGCATGTCGCTGGTCTACGGCTTCACCGGCAATACCGGCTTCACGGAAATTGCCCAGGTTCTGGCCTCGGAAACCCGTTCGCTCGGTCTGGTCTTCGGCCTGGTCTTCGTTCTCGCTGGTCTCGCCTTCAAGATTTCGGCCGTTCCGTTCCACATGTGGACGCCGGACGTTTATGAAGGCGCGCCGACCCCGGTTACGGCCTTCCTCTCGGCAGCACCGAAGATCGGCGCCATGGCGATCCTCGTTCGCATCGTCATCGAGGCGTTCCAGCCGGTCTTTGCCGACTGGCAGCAGATCGTCGTCTTCATCTCCATTGCGTCCATGCTGCTCGGTTCCTTCGCCGCAATCGGCCAGAAGAACATCAAGCGCCTGATGGCCTATTCCTCCATCGGTCACATGGGTTATGCGCTGGTCGGTCTTGCTGCTGGCACGCAGGCTGGTGTTGCTGGCGTTATCCTTTACATGGCCGTCTACATGGTCATGACGCTTGGCACCTTCGCCTGCATCCTCGCCATGCGCCGCAAGGAAATCGGCAATGTCGAGAATGTCGAAGATCTCGCCGGTCTTTCGTCTTCCAATCCCTTCATGGCGGTTGTGCTGACGATCCTGATGTTCTCGCTTGCCGGCATTCCGCCGCTCGCCGGCTTCTTCGGCAAGTACTACGTGTTCCTGGCCGCCATCGAAGCGAAGCTTTATCCGCTCGCCATTATCGGTGTGATCGGCTCGGTTGTCGGCGCCTATTATTACATTCGCGTCGTCAAGGTCATGTGGTTTGATGAAGCCAAGGACAAGTTCGAGCGTCCGTCGGGTGAACTCAAAGTGGTTTATGCGCTGTCGGCCTTCTTCACCGTCGCCTTCATCGTCTTCGGCGGTGCACTTGGCAACGCGGTCACTGCTGCGGCGAAGACCTTCTTTTGAGCAGTACACGAAGGAATACGGGCCGGATGTCCATCGACGATATCAGGCACGAGGCGATGGCGGAAACGCCATCGACCAATCTGGAATGTTTCGCCCGGGCACGGGCGGGTGATGGCGGCAACCTGTGGGTTACCGCCATCCGCCAGACCGGCGGCCGGGGCCGCCGTGGGCGGCCCTGGGTGTCGGAGCCCGGCAATCTCTACGCTTCCCTTCTTCTGATCGATCCTGCGCCGATGGAGCGCATCGGCTCCCTGCCGCTCGCTTTTGCGCTCGCGGTCTATCGCGCCATTCGCGCGGTTTTGCCGCCGGGCGGTGAGGCGCTTGAAATCAAATGGCCAAATGACGTGCTGATCGGCCGCCGCAAGACCTGCGGCATTCTGATGGAAGCCGAGCTTTTGCCTGACGGCCGGCGCGCCATCGTCATCGGCATTGGTATCAATATCGCCCATAAACCTGATAATCCGCTTTATCCCGTTACGATGCTGTCGGAACATGGTGCGTCTTGCTCGCCCGAGGAACTGTTTGCCCATCTCTTCCGTGAAACGGCCGAGGTTCTGCGCGAATGGGATGAGGGCAGGGGCGTATCCGCCATCATTGCCAGCTGGCGGGCAGCGGCCTGCGGCATTGGCGAACATATCACCGTCAATTTCCCGGATCGTTCGATCGGCGGGCGTTTTGTCGGAATTGATGATAATGGTTATCTGCTGCTGGATGAGGACGAGGGCGCAAGACGCTCCATTGCCGCTGGCGACGTGTTTTTCGGATGAGGTGCACGGTGCGGGTAAAAAAACCGCGCCGAACTGGATCCCATAGGCTGGAGCTTTCCTGCAGCTCATGAAATGCAGGGTGACAAACCGGCTCCGCATCGGCCCGGTCGATCAGATGGTTCAACAGGTCCGATGCTGATAGCAGCGGCATGGCGCGGCGTGATGCCGTCCTGCGCGCTTTTTTGAATGGATAAGAAAAACAATGGCTCAACAGGACGAACTGGTTTTTGTGCCGCTTGGCGGCGTGGGTGAAATTGGCATGAATCTGGCGCTTTACGGCTACGGGCCGGCGAGCAAGCGCCAGTGGATCATGGTGGATTGCGGCGTAACCTTTGCCGGTCTCGATCTGCCTGGTGTCGATCTCGTGCTGCCCGATATCAGCTATATCGAGGCGCAGAAAAAGAACCTCAAGGGCATCATCATCACCCACGCGCATGAAGATCACTATGGTGCGCTGAACGATCTCTGGCCCGGCCTCAACGTGCCGGTCTATGCGTCTGCCTTCACCGCCGGCATGCTGGAGGCGAAGCGCGCTTATGAGGGCAGCCGCGCGGAAATTCCGATCACGCCGTTCAAGGCGGGTGACCGCATCAATGTTGGCCCCTTCGAAATCGAAGCGGTTGGCGTCAATCACTCCATTCCCGAACCGATGTCGCTGGTCATCCGCACACCGCTCGGTAATGTCATCCATACCGGTGACTGGAAGATCGATGAGGCGCCTTCACTTGGGCCGTTGACGGATGAAGCCCGCTTCCGCGCCATCGGTGAAGAGGGCGTGCTGGCGCTGATGTGCGACAGCACGAACTCCGTGCGTGATGGTGTATCGCCTTCCGAGCATGAGGTTTCGGAAGGTCTGCGCCAGATCATCGAAAATGCCGAAGGCCGCGTGGCCGTTACCACCTTCTCCTCCAATGTCGGGCGCATCCGCTCGATCGCGCAGGCGGCTGAGGCTGCCGGTCGTGAAGTGCTGCTGCTCGGCTCGTCGCTGAAGCGTGTCGTCAACGTGTCGCAGGACCTCGGCATTATGGAAGGCATCAAGCCGTTCCTCGCTGAAGATGAATTCGGTTATATTCCGCGTGATCGTGTGGTGCTGATCCTGACGGGTTCGCAGGGGGAACCGCGCGCAGCACTCGCCAAGCTTTCCCGTGATGAGATGCGCAATGTGGCGCTCGCCTCCGGCGATACGGTCGTCTTTTCGTCACGCGCAATCCCAGGCAACGAAAAGGCGATCATCGATATCAAGAACGGCCTGATCGAACAGGGCGTCCACATCGTCACCGACAATGAGGCGCTCGTTCACGTCTCCGGCCATCCGCGCCGTAACGAGCTTCTGAAGATGTATGAATGGACGAAGCCGCAGATCGTCGTGCCCGTGCACGGCGAAGCGGCGCATCTGGTGGCGCAGAAGGAACTGGCCGAACAGGCCGGCATTTCGCAGGTGCCGAAGGTGCGCAACGGCAACGTTCTGCGCCTCGCACCCGGCCCGGCGGAAGTGATCGATGACGTGCCGCATGGCCGCGTCTTCAAGGACGGCAATCTCGTCGGTGACATGGACGAGATGGGCATCAGCAATCGCCGCAAGCTCTCCTTCGCCGGCCACGTCGCCGTCAATGTCGTGCTGGACAGCCGTTACGACTTCCTCGGCGATCCCGATGTCGTGCCTTTCGGCCTGCCGGAATTCGATGATGAAGATGAGGCGATGGAGGACACGCTTTATGACGCCGTGCTCGGCGCCGTCGAGAGCATTCCGCGCGCCCGCCGCAAGGATCTGGAACTGCTGCGTGAAGCCGTGCGTCGCGCCGTACGCGCCGCCGCCAACCAGAGCTGGGGCAAGAAGCCGATCGTGACGGTTTTCGTAACCAAGGTCTGAGCCGGCCGTCCGGCCGATTGGCCACCCGCCTGTCTCTTCCTCGCTGATTTCTGAGCCGCGCTGCAAAGCGCGGCTCTTCTCTTTTTCTTTTAGGATTTCTTGCGGAGAAGTGATTCCGATCTGCAGATGAATGCGTTACAAGAAGCCCATTGCGCAGGAGGATCACATGCCGCTTCTTTCGGCCTTCGCCGTTTATTTCATCGTCTGGTGGACGGTGCTTTTCATCGTGTTGCCGATTGGCCTGCGCACCCAGGATGAAGACGGAGATGTCGCACTGGGCACGGTCGCCAGCGCACCCTCCCGCTTCAAGGGCGGGCGGATCGTTTTGTGGACGACCCTGATCTCGGCTTTGATCTGTGGCCTATGGTATGGCGGAACCTGGTGGTTCGGTGTCAGCCTTGATGATCTGCCGAGAATTATTCCCGTTTTCGACTAAAGACAGCGGGGCGGTATCCGCCCCAGTCGCGTCTTGACGGGGTGGCCCGAGAACGAACCCCGGAACTGCCTAAGCATCGGGCAGTCCGCCATCAATCCGGCCAAACACTGTCATATGGATGTCATATCTATCGTGCACACAGCAGGAGCTTGCTGATCTCGATTCATCGCGGAACTCTGCGGAATGCCGAAGCGAGCGGGGCAATTTGCCAGGGCAAAAAAAAACAAGGCCTTTCAGCCTTGTTTTCCAGTTTTCGCGTGATCTGTAACCGTTACCGGGGCTGCGAACGAGCGCGCCTAAGATCTGATCCTCCCAAGACTGACCGCGAAAATGACAAGAATTTAAACTTCCTGCCTCTTTTGTAAGCTAAAGCTAGCTCAAACCCCCAGCCTTGTCATCTCATTTTTTGCATATTTGTTACAGTCGGCAAAAAATTCCCTGTGGTGCATTTTGTCGCACCCGATCAAGAATAATATTTCGGCCAAAGCGTTTTGGCGCGAATTAGCTATCGCGAAAATACAACGAAATGCCCATTAAACGCTCTTTTCATGGCGGGTTTTCATCCGCCCCGGAAACGGCTATATCCGGCGCCAATATCCCTCTATTCGGGGCGATTCCCGCAGCTTCGCGCGCTATCGTCCGCATCAATGGAAGCCGTCATGCGTCTCAGCCGTTATTTCATGCCCATCCTGAAGGAAAACCCCAAGGAAGCGGAAATCGTTTCTCACCGTCTCATGCTGCGCGCCGGCATGATCCGGCAGCAGTCGGCTGGCATTTATTCCTGGCTGCCGCTGGGCAAGCGTGTGCTGGACAAGGTCAACAAGATTATCCGCGAGGAGCAGAACCGCTCCGGCGCCATCGAGCTTCTGATGCCGACCCTACAGTCCGCGGAACTGTGGCAGGAAAGCGGCCGTTACGACGACTACGGCAAGGAGATGCTGCGCATCAAGGACCGCCAGGATCGCCAGATGCTCTACGGCCCCACCAACGAGGAGATGATCACCGACATCTTCCGTTCCTATGTGAAGTCCTACAAGAACCTGCCGCTGAACCTCTATCATATTCAGTTAAAGTTCCGCGACGAGGTGCGTCCACGCTTCGGCACGATGCGCTCGCGCGAATTCCTGATGAAGGACGCCTATTCCTTTGACCTGACCAAGGAAGATGCGATCCATTCCTATAACAAGATGTTCGTGGCTTACCTGCGCACGTTCGAACGTCTCGGCCTTCGCGCTATTCCCATGCGTGCCGATACAGGTCCGATCGGCGGCAACCACAGCCATGAATTCATCATTCTCGCTGATACCGGCGAATCCGAAGTCTTCTGCCACAAGAGCTTCCTGGACCGCGCCATTCCCGCCGAAAACACCGATTTCGATGATGTTGCAGCGTTGCAGGGCGTGTTTGACGAATGGACAGCCGATTACGCCGCCACCTCCGAGATGCATGACGAGGCCGCCTATGACGCCATTCCCGAGGGCGAGCGCCTTTCGGCACGCGGCATCGAAGTCGGCCACATCTTCTATTTCGGCACCAAATATTCCGAACCGATGGGCGCGAAAGTGCAGGGCAAGGATGGCAAGGAACACCCTGTCCACATGGGTTCCTATGGCATCGGCCCGACACGCCTTGTTCCCGCCATCATTGAAGCATCGCATGACGAGAACGGAATCATCTGGCCGGCTTCGGTCGCTCCTTTCGACGTCGTGATCATCAACATGAAGGCTGGAGACGCGGCCTGCGATGCTGCTTGCGAAAAGCTGTATTATTCGCTCTCCAACGCCGGCAAGGATGTTCTCTACGACGATACGGACGACCGTGCAGGCCAGAAATTCGCCACCGCCGACCTCATCGGTGTGCCGCTGCAGATCATCGTCGGCCCGCGCTCCGTCGCGAATGGCGAAGTCGAGGTCAAGGAGCGCAAGACCGGCGAGCGGGAAACCGTGACGATCGAGGCGGCGATGAACAGGGTGCTGGGTTAAGCGCGAGCGGAATTGGGGCGGCTTCACCTGAAGTCCACTCTCGTTTCGTGGCGTGGATGCCGCAGAAATTTGGGCCGGTTTTCGGAAAAGACCGGCCTCGCAGTTTGAGATCAGGGAGACGACATGGCACAAGCCGAAGCTGAAAAGGGTGCGGCTGTTTCCGCCGGGGCAAAGACCGCCCGGCCGTTTTCCGCTTTTGAACGTATGGTGGCCTGGCGTTACCTGCGCTCACGGCGCAAGGAAGCCTTCATTTCCGTCATTGCCGGTTTTTCCTTTGTCGGCATTATGCTGGGCGTAGCGACGCTCATCATCGTCATGGCCGTCATGAACGGTTTCCGCACGGAACTGATCTCCCGCATTCTTGGCATCAACGGCCACATGATCGTTAATGCGATCGACCAGCCCTTGAATAATTACGATGAACTGGCGAAGAAGTTCGCAGCCGTCCCCGGCGTTACCATGGCCTTGCCGCTGGTGGAAGGCCAGACGCTTGCCTCCGGCCGCGGTGGCGCGGGCTCCGGCGCGCTGGTGCGCGGCGTGCGCCAGGAGGACATCGACAAGGTCAAGGAAGTAGCGACCAACATCAAGACCGGCGATCTCGTTGGCTTTATGGCCGGAGACGGCGTCCTCGTCGGTTCCAGGCTCGCATCGCAACTGGGTGTAACGGCTGGTGACGATATCACCCTCATATCACCGGAAGGTGATGTGACGCCGATGGGTGTCAATCCCCGCGTGAAATCCTACAAGATTTCCGGCGTGTTTGAGATCGGCATGTCCGAATATGACGCCTCTATGATCTACATGCCGCTCTCCGAGGCGCAGCTCTATTTCAATACGGAAGGGCGTGTCGGGTCCATTGAGCTTTATGTCAGCCGCCCGGACGACGTCGATGGCATCCGCCCGCTGGTGGAGCAGGCGGCGGAACGGCAGATTTACATCGTCGACTGGCGGCAACGGAACCAGACCTTCTTTTCCGCCCTGCAGGTGGAGCGGAACGTGATGTTCATGATCCTGACCCTCATCGTTCTTGTGGCGGCGCTCAACATCATTTCCGGCCTGATCATGCTGGTAAAGGACAAGGGCAGCGATATCGCCATTCTGCGCACCATGGGCGCAAGCTCAGGTGCCGTCATGCGCATCTTTTTCATGACCGGCGCGGCGATCGGCACGGTCGGCACCTTCGCTGGCGTGGCGCTTGGCGTCATCGTCTGCCTCAATGTCGAATCCATCCGCCAGTTCTTCTCCTGGATATCAGGAACGGTGCTGTTTGATCCGCAGCTCTATTTCCTCAGCCAGCTTCCGGCCGAAATGGATGTTGGTGAAACCATCACCGTCGTCATCATGGCCCTGACGCTCTCTTTCCTGGCAACGATCTTCCCGGCCTGGCGTGCTTCCAAGCTCGATCCGGTGCAGGCCCTGCGTTACGAATAAGGACCGCTTCGCAATATGGCAAAAAAAACAGTGCTGCGGCTTACCGGCGTCGAGAGAACCTATGGTCAGGGCGAGACGTCGCTTTCCATTCTGCGCAAGGCGGATTTCCAGTTGAAGAGCGGTGAGATGGTGGCGCTGGTTGCCCCCTCCGGTACCGGCAAATCCACCCTGTTGCATCTCGCCGGGCTTCTCGAACATCCAGACGCCGGCGAAGTCTATATCAACGATGCGCCCTGCAACGGCCTGCCGGATGAGACCCGCACGGCGATCCGCCGCAGCGACATAGGCTTCGTTTATCAGTTCCACCATCTGCTGCCCGAGTTTTCGGCAGTTGAGAACGTGATGATGCCGCAGCTCATCGCCGGCCTGTCACAGGCGGAGGCGCGTAAACGCGCGAGCGCGCTTCTGGATTACATGCGGGTGGGGCATCGTGGCGAGCACCGTCCGGCCGAGCTCTCCGGGGGTGAACAGCAGCGCGTTGCCATTGCCCGCGCCGTCGCCAATGCACCGCTCCTGCTGCTGGCGGATGAGCCGACCGGCAATCTCGATCCGGAGACCGCCTCTTATGTCTTCGACGCACTGGAGGCGTTGGTTCGCCAGTCTGGCCTCGCAGCGCTGATCGCGACGCATAACCACGAGCTCGCCGGCCGGATGGATCGCCGCGTAACGCTCGCCGAGGGCAAGATCGTCGATTTTTGACCTGACCGAGCCTGTCCCGCCTTCCACCGACGCCGAACAGCGGGTGAGGCGAGGGATCGGATGCGCCCTTGACGGAGGCTAGCCGCTTGGCTGCCGCGAGCAGGGATTTTCCAAGTTTCATTTTTTGAACCCGGAGGATTTTTCTTCCGGGTTTTTCGCTTTGGAGTCAGCGGCTTGCGGTCTTCGAAGCGGGAACCGAAAGCGATTCTGCCACGTTGGCAAGGAGAACATCAGCAGAACCCTGTTGACAATCGAACGAAATGAGAACAAAGTTGGAACATAACGAGTAAGGAGAGACCAATGACTGATTTCATCCGTGACGTTGCCGCTTTTACCTCCATTGCTGTCTTCGTTGCCAGCTTTTCGGTAATCCTCACCGCGCTGTGAAGAAGATACCGGCGCAGAAGCCTGTATGGACATCGCAAAGCGGTGGACATCAAGCGCCGGAAATCGGAAAATCGCCCCCGTGATTCAGAATGACAGGATGATGATATGGGCGATACGGTTGTGCGGGCAGAAACCTCTGACGAAAACCTGAACACCCCGGGTTTCGTTCATCTTCGGGTTCATTCCGCTTACTCCCTGCTTGAAGGGGCTCTGCCCCTCAAGAAAATCATGTCCAAGGCCGTTTCAGACGGCCAGCCGGCCATTGCCATTACAGATACCAACAACCTCTTCGTTGCGCTGGAGTTTTCCGAAAAGGCGCGGGATGAGGGTTTGCAGCCCATCATCGGCTGCCAGCTGTCGATCGACATGCAGGATGCGGCGGAGGATCGCCGCAACCACAACAGCCACCTTCAGAAACTTCCCGCTATCGTTCTTCTCGCCGCCGATGCCGAAGGGTATGAGCGGCTGGTGGATCTTGTGAGCCGTGCCTATCTTGAGGGCGAGGGCAGTGGCCATTCCGTGCACATTACCCGCGCATGGCTGGAAGAGGACTCAAATGCGGGCCTGATCGCGCTGACCGGCGCTTCCGGCGGCCCGGTGGATATGGCCTTGAGGGAAGGTCATGCCGCCCAGGCGAAGGAACGGCTGCTGACACTGAAGTCACTCTTCGGTGACCGGCTTTATATCGAATTGCAGCGTCAGTCCGGGTATGACCGTTCGCATGAGCGGCGTATGATCGGCCTCGCTTATGACCATGATATTCCGCTGGTTGCCACAAACGAGGCGTTCTTCCCGTCAAAGGCCGACTACGAAGCGCATGATGCGTTGATGGCGGTGGCGCATAATGCCATTGTTTCGGACGACAGCCGCTTTCGCCTGACGCCCGACCATTACCTCAAAAGTCGGGAGGAAATGACGGCGTTGTTTGCAGACCTGCCGGAGGCGCTGGACAATACCGTCGAGATTGCGTTGCGCTGTTCTTATGTGCTGAAGAAGCGCGGGCCGATCCTGCCACGTTTCACCGGCGCCAGCGATGATCCTGAGGCGGCGGAACGCGCCGAAGCGGAAGAGCTTCGGCGTCAGGCGGTGGAGGGGCTGGATCAGCGCCTTGCCGCGCTCGGTATGGCGCCCGGTTATACGGAACAGGATTATCGCGAGCGGCTCGATTTCGAACTCGGCGTCATCTCGCGCATGAAGTTCCCCGGTTATTTCCTGATCGTTGCCGACTTCATCAAATGGGCCAAGCAGCACGATATCCCGGTCGGACCGGGCCGTGGTTCGGGCGCGGGTTCGCTCGTCGCTTATGCGCTGACGATTACCGATGTCGATCCGCTGCGTTTCTCACTGCTGTTCGAACGCTTCCTTAATCCTGAACGCGTGTCGATGCCCGACTTCGACATCGATTTCTGCCAGGATCGTCGCGAAGAAGTGATCCGCTACGTTCAGGCCAAATACGGCCGCGAGCAGGTGGCGCAGATTATCACCTTCGGTTCGCTCCAGGCGCGCGCGGCCCTGCGCGACGTCGGCCGCGTGCTGGAAATGCCCTACGGGCAGGTGGACAAGATCTGCAAGCTGGTGCCCAACAACCCGGCCAACCCGACGCCGCTTTCGAAGGCGATCGAGGAGGAGCCGCGCCTGCAGGAAGAAGCGGACAGGGAGCCTGTTGTCGCGCGCCTGCTGGATATCGCCCAGAAGATCGAGGGGCTTTATCGCCACGCCTCAACCCATGCTGCCGGTATCGTCATCGGCGACCGCCCGCTGTCGAAGCTGGTGCCGATGTATCGCGATCCGCGGTCCGATATGCCGGTCACCCAGTTCAACATGAAGTGGGTAGAAAGCGCCGGCCTCGTCAAATTCGACTTTCTTGGCCTGAAAACGCTGACGGTGCTGAAGGTGGCTGTCGATTTTGTCGCCAAGCGCGGCATCAAGGTGGATCTCGCCGCCATCCCGCTCGATGACGCCAAGACGTATGAAATGCTGTCGCGCGGTGAGACCATCGGCGTGTTCCAGGTGGAAAGTGCCGGCATGCGCAAGGCGCTGATCGGCATGCGGCCGGACTGCATCGAGGATATCATTGCTCTGGTGGCACTATATCGTCCCGGCCCGATGGAAAACATCCCCGTTTATAACGCCCGCAAACATGGCGAAGAAGAGCTGGAGTCGATCCACCCGACCATCGACCATCTGCTGAAGGAAACACAGGGCGTTATCGTTTATCAGGAACAGGTGATGCAGATCGCCCAGGTTCTGTCGGGTTATTCGCTTGGCGAAGCCGATCTTCTGCGCCGCGCCATGGGTAAGAAGATCAAGGAGGAAATGGACAAGCAGCGCGAGCGCTTCGTTGATGGCGCCATCAAGAACGGTGTCTCGAAACCGCAGGCCGACACCATCTTCGATCTTCTCGCAAAATTTGCCAATTACGGCTTCAACAAGAGCCATGCCGCGGCCTATGCCATCGTCTCCTACCAGACGGCCTATATGAAGGCGCATTATCCGGTGGAGTTCCTGGCGGCCTCCATGACGCTCGATATGGCCAATACGGAAAAGCTCAACGATTTCCGTCAGGACGCCGGTCGTCTCGGCATTGAAATCGTCGCGCCGTCCGTCCAGACCTCGTTCCGCCAGTTCGAAACGGGCGAGAACCGCATTTATTATTCGTTGGCTGCCATCAAGGGTGTTGGCGAAGGAGCGGTCGAACATATCGTCGCGATCCGCGGCGACAAGCCGTTCACGAGCCTCGAGGATTTCTGCCTGCGCATCGACCCCAAACAGATCAACCGTCGTGTGCTCGAGAGTCTCATCAATGCCGGTGCTTTCGATTGTTTCGGCCGCGACCGCGCAGAGTTGATCGGCGGGCTGGACCGTATCATCGGTTATGCCCAGATGGCGCAGAACAACCGCACCATCGGCCAGTCGGACATGTTCGGCTCGGGCGGCGGCAATGGCCCGGAAAAGCTGGTGCTTCCTGCCTTCCAGCCCTGGCTTGCCTCGGAAAAGCTGCTGCGCGAATATCAGGTTCTCGGTTTCTACCTCACGGCCCACCCGCTGGATACCTATCGCCCCGTACTGGAAAAATTGCGCGTGCAGAATTTCGCCGATTTTTCCGCTGCTGTGAAACAGGGAGCGACTGCCGGGCGTCTTGCCGGCACCGTTACCGGCAAACAGGAGCGAAAGACGCGCACCGGCAACAAGATGGGTATCGTCACCTTCTCGGATGCTTCAGGGCAATATGAGGCGGTGTTGTTTTCCGAAGGTCTCGGCCAGTACCGCGACCTGCTTGAGGTCGGCAAGTCGTTGGTGATCACGGTGCAGGCGGAAGAGCGCCCTGAAGGTATCGGTCTGCGCATCCAGACGGCGCAGTCGCTGGAAGAAAAATCCGTGCAGATGCAGAAAGCACTGCGTGTTTATGTGCGTGATTCCGGCCCGCTGAAAACGGTTGCCCGCCACCTCAACACCAGGGGTGACGGCTCGGTCTATTTCATCGTTATCAAGGATGAGGGTAGCCGCGAGATCGAGGTCGAACTGACGGAGAAATACCGTATCTCGCCTGAAATAGCCGCTGCTCTTCGGTCGGCCCCCGGTGTCGTTGATGTGGAACTGGTGTGAGGCGCAGCGCCTTCGCGCCTCGCTCAGACCGGCCCTTCCTTCGTCACGGTGATGAAGTCCGTTCCCGATCCTGTCTCCATCTGGTGACTGAGGTCGGAAACGGTGATGGAGCTTCCGCTTGAGAGTTCCTGCTCAATCCGGGCGCGTATGTCCTGCGGAATGTCGAGACGGCTGAGCACGGCACTTAACTGGTCGAAACCGCCGGGCGCTTCGGTAACGGTGATGCCGAGCCGCTTGCGGGCAGCGGCTGGCAGATGATTGTCGAGCGTTACGCCGTTCCATTCGGCGGTTCCGGCAGCGCGATCCACGGACACCGCCTCGAAAAAATGGGTTCCGAGCGCGACTTCCGGGTCCTTGATGTCGATGGCGGCCTCAAAAAGCGGCTTGAAGTCCTGCCGCACCATGATCTGCCCGGTTGGCGGGTGGTCTTCACCGGCGGAGGCATAAAGCGCCGCCACGAAAGCGTCGGTCAGAAGGGGCCCTGACGTTTTCAGCCCCTTCCACCGCTTGAAACCGTTGATAGCGCTGATCGTCATCTCCCCGGCATAACCGTCGGCCGAACCGGCATCGAAGCCGAGACGGGTCAGCACGGTCTGAATATCCATTACCCTTTCCCGCTCGCCACGCCTTGTGATGAGAATGCGCAGCGGTGAAGGCTCTCTCGCCTTCCCCGTCGATTTGATGGCCTGGGTTTTTTCATTGACGGCGACTTCGACCGCGCCCAGAGCCGCATCGAAGCTCGCGGGCCGCAACTCTACATCCGACAGAAGCAGCTTGCCGTCATCTGCGTCGTCACGCGGCGAAAACAGCGCCGGATGTTGCACAAAGCGCAGCGAGACCGGGCGGTCGGTGATGATGACATGCACCCCGGTACGCGTATCACCGAAGAGTGACTTCGCGAATTTGGAAGGCAGACGCACACAGCCGTGGGAACGCCGGATAGTTCGGCACCTTACCCTCGTGCAGCGCGATGCCGGACCAGGTCAGTCGCTGCATGAACGGCATGGGGGCGGCCGAATAGATATTCGACTCGTGGTATTTCCGCTTCTCTAGAATGGAGAATATGCCGCTCGGTGTCTCATGCCCGGCCTTGCCGGTCGAGACTTTGGAGGTGGCGATGATTTCACCATTTTCATAAAGCGCGAGCGACTGGTCACTTTTCGATACAAGTATCTGCAGGGACCTGCTGTCAGCGGCGAGCGCCGGAAAGGCAAGAATGCTGGCCGACAGCATGCCGGCCATAAGACGGAGGCGAAGGGACATGACGCAATACACCACATGCACAAAACTTCCCTCACTCAACCACGCTAAGTTTAATGAAGTTTAAGGGCGGCGCTGCCGCGCTATCACTAATTTGTGTAAAATCTAAAATAAATAGTTCGGGAGATCGATGCGCCGATATGTCGGCCGAAGGGCTTAACGGGTTCGGTTATTTCCGCGAGCCAAACGTATAGCCGGTCTCGACGCTGCCCTTGCCGAACTTGTCGCGCAGCTTGTCCATTGCCGCTTCCGCCGCGGCCCGGCGCCCCGCCTGTCTGTCGACGAGATCGGGAGGATCGGCAAGGCCGGCATCGCGCAGATCGCTGACGCCGATGCCGAGGAGGCGAAATCTCGTGCCGTCGGTTTCCTTTTCGAGCAATGAGAGGCCGGTACGGAAAATTCGGTCGGCTAGCTGCGTGGGGTCGTCCAGCTTGCGATTACGGGTGCGAATCCTGAAGTCGGCCGTCTTCATTTTCAAGACAACCGTATGGCCGGCAATGCCATTTTTCTTGAGCCTCCAGGCGACTTTTTCCGAGAGCGACCGCAGGATCGGCACAAGGTCCTCATGGCGGGAAATATCGTTGAAGAAGGTGGTTTCGGAGGAGACGCTTTTGGCAGGGTCGTTATTGTGTACATGCCGCTCGTCAATGCCGCGCGACAGCCGGAAGAGCCGCTGGCCCATCACGCCATAACGGCGCATCAGCTCGCTTTCCTGCATCTCCTGCAGCTGTGCGATCATGCGGATGCCGTCGGCCTCCAGCGTCGCCGCGAAGGCCTTGCCCACGCCCCAGATGGTCGTGACCGGCCGCGCCGCAAGAAACGACAGCGCTTCCGCTTCGCCAATCACGGAAAAGCCGCGGGGCTTTTGCAGGTCGGACGCGACCTTGGCGAGAAATTTACAGTAGGAAAGCCCGGCTGAAACCGTCACCCCCACTTCCTTTTCCACGCGCCGGACAAATTTCGCCAGCACGCGCGCAGGTGGATCGTGATGCAACTTCTCGGTGCCTGAAAGATCGAGAAACGCCTCGTCTATGGAAAGCGGCTGCACCAGCGGCGTCAACTCCTGCATCATCGCCCTGATTTCGCGCCCGACACGACTGTATTTCTCCATGTCAGGTTTGATGACCACGGCGTCTGGACAGGCTTCAAGCGCCTTGAACATGGGCATAGCAGAGCGCACGCCCTGAATACGGGCAATATAACAGGCCGTGGAAACCACCCCGCGCTTGCCGCCGCCAATGATGACAGGTTTATCGGCCAGTTCCGGATTATCCCGCTTTTCAACGGAGGCATAAAAGGCATCGCAATCGATATGGGCGATGCTCAGACCGTAGAGTTCGGCGTGATAGACAAGCCGCGGGCTCCCGCAGGCACGGCAACGTCTAAGCCCCTCTGGCTGGCCGACCAGACAGTCGCGGCAAAAACCGGGATCATAAGGATACGACGTGGACATGGGCCGAAAACAAAACCAGAACGTCGCCGACCATACTCCGGTTGTAACAACGGCTCAAGGGCTCTTCCCTTAATACACACCCGAATCCAGCCCGGGTC
The DNA here is from genome assembly GCF_031453135.1 of Agrobacterium sp. SORGH_AS_0440. Taxonomy (NCBI): domain Bacteria; kingdom Pseudomonadati; phylum Pseudomonadota; class Alphaproteobacteria; order Hyphomicrobiales; family Rhizobiaceae; genus Agrobacterium; species Agrobacterium sp. SORGH_AS_0440. Next base: position 1,228,397 of record NZ_JAVIYR010000002.1, read on the forward strand.
CGGAAAAGTGGTGCCAGGCCGCAGCCACCGTTTCGGGCGACGTGTCAGTCGCGGCGCAGAACGCCATGAGATCGGGTTCGTGGCTCATCAGGAAATCGGTGAGTCCCGCCACAAAACCTGGATCGCTGACGGCCTGGCGCAGCATATTGGCCTGTAATCCGCTCAACGCCAGAAAGCGTCCCAGCATTTCCGGCTCGTTTGCCAGCCAGCCAAGTATGGCGGCCGCCGTTTCTTGCGGATCCTGGCTGGCATTGCCTTTGTTTTTTGTATCGCGCAGCATTTCTCACCTGAAGTTACCTATTTTGAAACCAAATCCCTCTAGCCTTGCGCAACAAATGGACGATGGAATCGGTTCTCAGCCAACTTATATGTCTGGGTGAAGGTTTCAAAGCGAAACGGGGACTGCTCACCATGCCCAAGCAGGTCATGATAGTCGAAGACAATGAGCTGAACATGAAGCTCTTTCGCGACCTGATCGAGGCGTCTGGTTATACGACGATCCAGACACGCAACGGCATGGAAGCGCTCGATCTCGCCCGCAAGCACCGGCCGGATCTGATCCTCATGGATATCCAGCTGCCGGAGGTTTCGGGGCTGGAGGTGACGAAGTGGCTGAAGGAAGATGACGAGTTGCATGTCATTCCGGTCATCGCGGTCACCGCTTTCGCCATGAAGGGAGACGAGGAGCGCATTCGCCAGGGCGGATGTGAGGCCTATGTGTCGAAGCCGATTTCCGTCCCGAAGTTCATTGAAGTCATCAAGACTTATCTGGGCGATGCGTGAGGCGACTGGGGAACGGTTATGACGGCGAGAGTTCTGGTTGTTGACGATATTCCGGCCAATGTGAAGCTTCTCGAAGCCCGGCTGGTGGCGGAGTATTTCGATGTCGTTACCGCCGAGGATGGCTTCAAGGCGCTTGCCATCTGCGATAAAGAGCAGGTCGATATCATCCTCCTCGATATCATGATGCCGGGGATGGATGGTTTCGAAGTCTGCGAAAGGCTGAAAGCCAATCCGGATACGGCGCATATCCCCGTTGTGATGGTCACGGCGCTGGATCAGCCCTCGGATCGCGTGCGGGGTCTGAAGGCTGGCGCCGATGATTTCCTGACCAAGCCGGTTAATGACCTGCAGTTGATCGCCCGCGTCAAAAGCCTGGTGCGCCTGAAGGCCGTTAGCGACGAATTGCGCGTGCGCGCCGAAGCGGCCCGTCAGATTGGCATCGAAGAGATGCTGCGCAGCGATGGGCTGATGCAGACGCCGGGCCGGATTCTGGTTGCGGATGGCCGCGCCAGCTCGCAGGAGCGCATCGTTCGGGCGCTGAAGCCGGTCGCAGAGGTGGATGCCGTCACGGAGCCGCAGGCGGCCCTGCTCAAGGCAACAGGCAATCCCTTCGAGCTTGTCATCGTCAATTCGAATTTCGAAGATTACGATCCGCTGAGACTGTGCTCGCAGCTTCGCTCGCTGGAGCGGACCCGTTTCCTTCCGTTGCTCCTCGTGGCGGAGCAGGGGGCCGACGACATGGTGGCGCGCGCGCTGGATCTCGGCGTCAACGATTACATCCTTCGTCCGATCGATCCCAACGAACTCGTTGCCCGATCGCTGACGCAGATCAGGCGCAAACGCTACAATGAACATCTGCGGCTCAATCTCCAGCACACCATGGAGCTCGCCATCGTTGACGGCCTGACCGGCCTCAACAATCGTCGTTATCTCGACAATCATCTCAAGATACTCTTCGACCGCGCCGCTGTCCGCGGCCGCCCGATCTCCATCTGCATGACCGATATAGATCGCTTCAAGCTGGTCAATGATACCTATGGTCATGATGTGGGTGACGAAGTCCTGCGGGAATTTGCGGCACGCATCCGCAGCACGGTCCGCGGCGCCGATCTCGCCTGCCGCTACGGCGGCGAGGAATTTGTCGTCGTCATGCCGGACACGCCGATAGAGCTTGCTGCGAGCGTTGCCGAACGCCTGCGGACGATCGTGGAAGACAAGCCTTTCTACGTCCGTTCCATCGATCGTGAACTGAGCATCACGGCATCGCTCGGCATAGCATCCGGCAGCGGCGCCTTTGGAACGCCGGACGAACTGCTGAGGCAGGCTGACAGGGCGCTTTACGAGGCTAAACACGCCGGCCGAAACCGCGTCGTATCGGCGGCCGCCTGAACGGCTTTGCGAAGTAGCGGTGCGGGAGAATTGCACCGCCGTCCAAAATAATTTCGGACGTCTCAAGAAAACGGTAAAGGAAAGCCCGGCCTTTAGGAGCCAAGTCCCTGACTTCGCCTGTATTTTAACTTCATGCAATGAAAAGGCGAAATCGCGCGAGGCAACTAGATTTCAAGTTGAAAAATATATTGAATTCAATCTCGTGAAAAACTATAGTGTGCCAGCGTTGTATATTTAACCATGTTTTTCAGGTGACTTGTCGCTGGCTTAAGAATTTGTTGATTTTTATTTTACTTCTGCGCACACTCCTTGTTGAGAGTAACAGTTCTTCCGGCGGTTCTTCCGTCTTTTGATGATGGAATGAGAGCGGCGTGTGCCGCTGCGGTTTCGCTTGTCAGGGGCTGGTATTGCGTAGTTTGAATGCCCCATGATGCTCAGGTCCGCCGCATCTCCTGAATCGTGGGGTCGGTCGGCTGACGATGTTCGATTCGGTTCCTCGTGCCGTAACGCATCGTTGGCCGGCCGCCTTACTCCCTGCTTGATGCGTTGGAGCATCGCTCGCTTTGAAAAGATCGGCGGGATTCCCAACGCCGTGAAGTCGACACGCCGTCGCTTTCTCTTACAATCACGGTCCACATCGTAGGGGTAGCCGTCGGCGTTTTCCGTTGCCCCGCCGGGCAATCGGACGGCCTGTGGCCGCTGACGGGGGGCAGTGGTATCAAACCTGCAACATATGTTGTCGCCGGCGCGGCGGAGAAAATCAGGTGGGGCAGCCGGCCAGGCGTGAAGCCGTGTCGACAGGGCGTTCTGCTGAGCGAATGGCCTGTATCCGCATAAACAAAAAACGCGCCCGTGGGGGCGCGCTTTTGCCGGAACACCGATCAAGAAATTACTTGATCTTGGTTTCCTTGAATTCGACGTGCTTGCGTACAACCGGGTCGTACTTCGTCTTCGTCATCTTGTCCGTGAACGTACGGCTGTTCTTGGTGGTGACGTAGAAAGTACCGGTGTCGGCTGTCGACAGCAGCTTGATCTTGATTGTTGTAGCTTTCGCCATGGTCGTCCTGCCTTTAAACAAAAGAGAAGCCGCAGGCGCTTCTCACCTCGGCTAAATCTGGCGCGAAACTACGTATCGCGCCTGAAAAGTCAAGCCTGTTTTGCCCGGAAAACAAAACGGACGGCATAAAGGACCACGTAGAGCCCGAAAAATACCGCCAGCGACCAGGCGAAGCCGTCGGTTCCGGCGACGTCCATGGAAATGCCCACGGCCTGCGGCCCCGCGATCGTACCAATGGCGTAACAGAAGATGAAGGCGGCATTTGCGGCCACCAGGTCGGCACCCTTCAGACGCGACCCGAGATGGGTAAGGCCGACCGTATACATGCCGGAAACGAGGCCGCCCCAGAACAGCAGCAGTGCCGCCACCAGGATCCAGCTTTCCACCAGGAACGGCAGGGCCAGCGTGCCGCAGACACCGGCAAGGGCCATCAGGCCCAGCATCGTCCGCCGGTCTTTCATCCTGTCAGAAAGCAGGCCGATCGGTATCTGGAAGACCATGTTGCCAATGCCCATCACGGTAAGGAGAAGGGCCGCCTGCGATTCGTTGAAGCCTTCCCTGGTGGCATAGATCGGAAACAGCGAAAGGCCGCCCGCCTGTACCGAGCCGAAGACGAAAGCGGCGGCTGATGCCATCGGCACCAGCCAGACATAACGGACGAAATGGTGGTTGGGCCGCTCGTCCAGTTCCGGACTCTCACCACGCGCCATGAAGATGGGAATTGCCGCGAGCAATATGATTGCCGCCCCGACGAGGAAAGGCAGGATGCCTTCGCTGCCAACCGCCGAAAACAGAAGCGGACCAACGGCAAAACCGACCGCAAGGCCGGTGGCGTAGATGCCGAGAACCATACCGCGCTTCTTCGGCGGCGCCGTCATGTTGATCCAGTATTCGGAGAGGATGAAGAGCGTGGTGGTTGCGCCATGGAAGACGATTCGCAGCGGAAACCACATCCAGAAAGCATCGGCGAAATAAAAGCCGAGCGCGCTCAGCGCGGAGATGAAAACCGCAAACAACATGGTGCGGGCCACGCCAAAATCATGCGCGATCTTGGTGGTCACCGGGGCCGCCATCATGGCCGCGACGCCGGCCATGGCCGAGTTCACCCCGATCATGGTGGAGGAGATGCCACGTTTCTCAAGGATGATCGACAGGAGCGGCAGGCCAAGGCCTATGGCGACGCCGACCGCACTGATGGCGGAAATGGCGGCGATCAGTGAGGGCCAGTGAATGGCATCCGCTTCTTCGCATTTCATTTGTGACATGACGGCCTTTATACAAAGTCTCGAATGAACCGGCCGTGGCGCGTGACATAAAGCCGCGCGGGGCTTTCATAGGGCAGTGAGGGATCACCTATCATGAAATTTGTGACATCTTCGAGAACCGTACGCGTGATTTTCGGCATGTTCAGACCGGAAAGGTCTGTCATGTCAAGCCATTGCACGTTGTGAAGCTCTTCGGAATCCCGGGTTAGCCGGATATCCAGCCGCAATTCGTCGGCATAACAGCAAAAGAATCGCGTGTCGTAACGCCTGACATTGCCGGGCGGTGTGATGGCGCGCGCCACATAGCGGAAACAGGAGAGGTCCGGACCTTCAGTGGCCGGCCCAAGCTCGACCCCGGTTTCCTCCACAAGTTCGCGCGCGGCGGCAAGCGCCAGCGCCCTTGCCCCGGCGACGCTCAGGCGCCGCGAAGCCGACGCCGTCAGGCTGTCAAGGACAGCGGGATGCAGATCGCCGGAAAAGGGCAGCGCATGGTCGCGCGGATCGCGTTTGCCGCCTGGAAAGACATAAGTGCCGGGCATGAAGACGTGGGCGCTGCTGCGCTGACCCATCAGCACCCGTGTCGTCGGGCCGGATCGGTCGAACAGAATGAGGGAGGCGGCATCGCGCGGCCGCAATGGGGCGCTTGCCGCTTCCGCCTTGGTGGAATGCCGGGGCATGTACAAGACCCGCGCGCGTCAGTGCGAGGAGCCGTCTATCTGTATCTGCGGTTTTTTCCCGTCGAAGCCATGCATGCGCAGCGCCCATTGCAGACCGATGACGCCGCCCTTGATGGGCTGCAGCGTCAGAAGCGCGGCCAGAATTGTGATTGGTACCCAGATGGCGAAATGAGCCCACATGGGAATGTTTAGAACCATGTCCGTCATCATGAAGCCGCCGACCGCGATGTGGCCGATGATGACGATGGAGATATAGGGTGGCAGGTCGTCCGATCGATGATGGTGCATTTCCTCGCCGCAGGCCGCGCAGGCGTCCACCGGCTTCAGCCAGGCGCGGAAGAGGCGGCCGCTGCCACAGGCCGGGCAGCGATTGGCCATGCCGCGCATGATGGACCGGCCAAGCGGCCGCTCGGCGCTATCGTCTCCGAAGGTAACTGTCTCCGAGCCCTGATGTGCACTCATCCTTAAGTCCTTCCCGTCCGTTCAACCGCTGAGGCGGCTTTGTTATCGTCGCCTTCTCGGCGGCCGTGTTCCGGGCTTGGCGGCAGCCCGTGCTGTCCGCCGTCCGGCCTTGTGGAACGAGCGCACGCCCACCGGCATCTTCCGCCCGGGACTCAGCATATCGAATCTGAGCGCACCCGCCAGCGGCACCGCTTCCGCGAGCCTTACCTGCACTGTGTCGCCAAGCTGATAACCAAGACCGGTCTTTTCCCCCGTGAGAGCCTGATGGGCTTCGTCATACAGGAAATAATCCGTTCCGAGTGTAGATATAGGAACGAAACCATCAGCGCCAAACTGCGGAAGCGCGACAAATAGTCCCGCCTTGGTGACACCGCCGACCCGGCCCTCGAATTCCTCGCCGACCCGCTCGGAAAGATGATGCGCGATCAGTCGGTTGACGGTGTCGCGCTCTGCTGCCATGGCGCGGCGCTCGAAGGTCGAGATTTCAGCGGCGATATCGTCGAGTGTCGCTTCTTCCTGTGGCGTGATGCCGCCTTCACCGAGCCCCAGAGAGCCCACCAGCGCCCGATGCACGATGAGGTCGGCATACCGGCGGATCGGCGAGGTGAAATGGGCATATTTCATGAGGTTCAGGCCGAAATGGCCGATATTTTCGGGGCTGTAAATAGCCTGGCTCTGGCTGCGCAGCACCATCTCGTTGACCATGATCTGGTGCGGCGTGTCGAGAGCGCGTGCCAGAATGCCGTTGAAGGAATTGGCGCGCATGGCCGCACCCTTGGCCATGGAGATGCCGATCGTGCCGAGAAATTCGCGCAGCACCTCCTGCTTGGAAAGCGTGGGCGCATCGTGGACACGGTAAACCAGCGGCTGTTTCTTTTTTTCCAGCGTCTCGGCGGCGGCGACATTTGCCTGGATCATCATTTCTTCGATCAGCTTATGCGCATCGAGACGTTCGGGAATGACCACGGAGTCGACCGTGCCGTCAGGGCGAAGCTTGATCTTCCGCTCGGGCATGTCGAGTTCCAGCGGCTGGCGCCGGTCACGGCCTCGCTTCATCACCTCATAGGCGTGCCACAGGGGCTTGAGGATCGGCTCCAGCAGCGGTCCGGTCTTGTCGTCGGGCTTGCCGTCGATCGCCGCCTGTGCCTGCTGGTAGGAGAGCTTGGCGGCGCTCTTCATCATGATCCGATGGAAGGTATGGCCGGCCTTGCGGCCTTCCTTCGAGAAGGTCATGCGCACGGCAAGGGCAGGGCGGTCGACCCCTTCCTTCAGCGAGCAGAGATCATTGGAAATACGCTCCGGCAGCATCGGTACGACGCGATCCGGGAAATAAACGGAGTTGCCGCGTTTCAGCGCCTCACGGTCCAGCGGCGAACCTGATCGAACATACCAGGAGACATCGGCAATGGCGACGGTGACGATGACACCATCGGGATTGTCGGGCGATGTGTCCGGTTCGGCATAGACCGCATCGTCGTGATCCTTGGCGTCGGCCGGATCGATCGTGATGAGCGGCAGGTCGCGCCAGTCCTCGCGATGGGACATCGTCGCTGCCTTGGCCGCATCCGCTTCGGCAAGAACATTCTGCGGGAATATATGCGGGATGCCGTGGGCGTGGATTGCGATCATGGAGATCGCCTTTTCCGAGGCGACGGAGCCGATGACCGAGAGAACCTTGGCACGCGTCAGGCCGTAACGACCGCTGTTGCGCGAGGTTTCGACCTCGATCAGATCGCCATCCTTGGCATCGCCGACGCCATCAGGATCGATGACCATTTCCTCGCCGCGGCGATCGATTGGCATCAGCCGTCCGCCGCCGCCGGGCGTCTCCTTGAACACGCCGAGCAGTGCATTCTGGCGGCGGTCGATCAGCTTGACGACGCGGGCGGTGTAGGCGGGACCGGTGCTTTCCTTCGAGGGGAAGATTTTCGCGAGAATACGGTCGCCGAGACCGGCGGCCGGGGCCTTCTTGCCACGGTCCTGCGAGGACTGGCGGATCAGCACAGCCGGCGCTGCGCCCAAATCCTCAGGCCATTCCGCCGGGCGGCCGATCAGCTCGCCGTCCTTGTCGCGGGTCGTGATGTCGAGAACCGTCACGGGCGGCAGGCCGCCCGGTCGCGTAAGCGACTTGCGGCTCTTGTGCACCATGCCGTCGACTTCAAGTTCCTTCAGCAGCGCCTTGAGGACAACGCGGTTCTCACCCTTCAGCCCGAAAGCCTTGGCAATTTCGCGTTTGGAAGCCTGTTGCGGATGATCTGCGATGAATTTCAGCAGCACTTCGCGCGAAGGCACCTCGCCGTGGATGATGCCTTCACCTTCGCTCACCCGCTTGCCGCGCCCGGTGCGTCCGAAACCGTCGCTGGCGGAACCCTGTCTCTGACGCGGCGCTTTGCTCACTCTGCTGCCTTCTTGGGTTTGGCCGCTGCCTTCGGCTTGGCGGCCGTCTTGCTCTTTGTCGCTGCCTTGGCCTTGGTCGCCTTCGGCTTTGCAGCGGCGTCACCATCGGCCTTCTTGGCGGTTGTTTTCTTGGCCTTGGCGGGCTTGCCGCCGGTGCCGGTCTTGGCAATGCGCTCGGCGATCAACACGAGCGCCTCGTCCAGCGTCACGGATGCCGGATCCTGCCCCTTGGGAATGGTGGCGTTGACCTTGCCCCAGTTCACATAGGCGCCGTAGCGCCCGTCACGAACGGTGATCGGGCCGCCATCAGGGTGGTCGCCCAACTCTTTGAGAGCAGCGGGCGTGCCGCTACGGCCGCGTCCCGGACCCTTGCTCTGCTTTTCAGCAATCACGGTCACGGCGCGGTTGAGGCCGATCGAGAACACGTCCTCGATACTCTCCAAGTTCGCATAGGAACCATCATGCAGCAGGAAAGGTCCGTAACGGCCGAGACCAGCCGAGATCATCTTGCCGGTTTCCGGGTGCTTGCCGATATCGCGCGGCAGGTTGATGAGCGCCAACGCCTTTTCGTGATCGATATCCTCAGGCTTCCAGCCCTTCGGCAGCGAGGAGCGCTTGGCTTCCTTGCCGTCACCGCGCTGGATATAGGGCCCGAAACGGCCGGAGCGAAGCGTCAGCTCCTCGCCGGTCATGGGATCAGCGCCCAGCGCCTTCGGCTCGTTGAGAGCAGCGGCTTCAGCTTCCGCGCCATCGGAGGTCAGCTGGCGGGTATAGTTGCACTCAGGGTAGTTCGAGCAACCCACAAAGGCACCGTATTTGCCGAGCTTCAGCGACAGATTACCGGTGCCGCAAACCTGACAGATGCGCGGATCGGAACCATCCTCGCGCTTCGGGAACACCAGCGGCGCCAGAACCTCGTTCAGCGCATCCAGCACGTTGGTGACGCGCAGTTCCTTGGTATCTTCGATCTGCGCAAAGAAATCCTTCCAGAAATCGCGAAGAACCTGCTTCCAGTCCAGTTCGCCGGCGGAAATGCGGTCGAGCTTTTCTTCAAGGGCGGCGGTGAAATCATACTCGACGTATTTGGTGAAGAAGCTTTCGAGGAAAGCCGTCACCAGCCGGCCACGCGAATGCGGCACCAGCTTGCGCTTGTCGATGACGATATATTCGCGGTCGCTCAGCGTCTTCAGCGTCGCCGCATAGGTGGAAGGACGGCCGATGCCGAGTTCTTCCATCTTCTTGATCAGGGACGCTTCCGAATAACGCGGCGGCGGCTCGGTGAAGTGCTGGCTGGCATTGATCTTCTGCTTGGCGAGGTTCTCGCGCTCATTGATCGGCGGCAGACGGCCTTCGTCGTCACCATCGTCGCTCTGCTCGCCATCTTCCTTCTGGTCGGTATAAGCGGCGATAAAGCCGTCGAAGCGGATGACGGAGCCAACGGCGCGCAGGCCAGCCTTCTCGCCGCCGTTGCTGGCGAGAATTTCAACCGTTGTGCGCTCGATTTCGGCTGACGCCATCTGGCTCGCAATACCGCGTTTCCAGATCAGCTCGTAAAGGCGCAGCTGGTCGGCATCGAGGTAACGCTTCACCTGATCCGGTGTGCGGTTGAAATCGGTCGGGCGGATCGCCTCGTGCGCTTCCTGGGCGTTTTTGGCCTTGGTAGAGTAAAAGCGCGCCTTTTCCGGCACGTAACGGTCACCGAACTGCTCGCCAATAGCCTTACGCGCAGCATCGATCGCTTCCGGGGCCATCTGCACGCCGTCGGTACGCATATAGGTAATCAGACCAACGGTCTCGCCGCCGATATCAATGCCTTCATAAAGCTTCTGCGCCACCTGCATGGTGCGCGAGGCGCCGAAGCCCATCCGCGAAGAAGCCGCCTGCTGCAGCGTCGAGGTCGTAAAGGGAGGGCTGGGATTGCGTTTGACGGGTTTCGCCTCGACGCTATCCACCACATAGGTCGCGCCTTCGAGCAGCGCTTTCAGCCGGTTCGCATCGTCTCCGGTCTTGATGGCGCGGTTCTGCAATCGCTTGCCATCGGCCGAAACCAGCCTAGCCTCGAACTCGTCACCGCGCGGTGTCTTCAAAAGTGCGCTGATGTTCCAGTATTCTTCGGAAACGAAACGCTCGATTTCGGATTCGCGATCGCAGACGAGACGCAGCGCCACGGACTGCACCCGGCCGGCCGAACGCGCACCCGGCAGCTTGCGCCACAGAACCGGAGAGAGGTTGAAGCCGACGAGATAGTCGAGCGCTCGGCGGGCGAGATAGGCGTCCACCAGCGGCACATCGATGTCGCGCGGGTTCGCCATCGCGTCCAGCACCGCTTTCTTGGTGATGGCGTTGAAGACGACGCGCTTCACCGGCTTGTCGCCGAGAACCCGCTTCTTCTTCAAAAGATCGAGAACGTGCCAGGAAATGGCTTCCCCTTCGCGATCCGGGTCGGTTGCCAGAAAGAGGCCGTCGGAGGATTTTACCGCATCGGCAATATCCTTCATGCGCTTGGCGGAGGCGCTGTCAACTTCCCAGGACATTTCGAAATCCTGGTCAGGCAACACCGATCCGTCCTTGGCAGGAAGGTCCCTGACGTGGCCAAAGGATGCAAGAACCTTATAGCCCGAGCCAAGATACTTGTTGATCGTCTTGGCTTTGGCAGGAGATTCTACGACGACGACATTCATATTGTTCTTCTCTGGAACTGGTCCGTTAACGTGGCCCCGGTTGCAGCGTGGTGCCGCAATTGGCCTTCTTTATAATTCGACATGGACAGGTAATGCCCGCTGGTCAAGAGGCAAGCCCGATTTTCTCGCTTTGAGACGACTGCAACCTATGGATAATCTATCGTTGTATTGCAATCTTTGGTAAATTGGTTATGATGGGCAACATCATTTGAATCTACTTGACGCTCTTCGTTTCAGTCCGGCATTCTCAGGATAAATATATGGTCCCGAACGCAACAAACAATAATGCCGATAATGAGGGGACCCGGGAGAACTTGGCTTACATCCGCCAGATGCTGGCGGAGCTGCGGCAGGTGGCCCACCGGGAAGGTGCCGATATGCTGTGCTATCTCATCGAGATGGCCTATGTCGAAGTCGGTGATATCCAGAGCGGAAGGCGCAAACTCTCAATCCGCGATGAAGAGCGACACGCGCCCCCCGGCATGCCGGTTTAGACGCCCGGCAATATCGAGCTCCAGCAGCACCAGATGAACGGTGGCGGCGGAGAAACCCGTGTGTCTGATGATGTCGTCGATCTCCACAGGCGAGGGACCGAGAGCAGCGGCGATGATGCTGCGCTCGTCGTCTCCCGGTGGTGACATTTCAGCGTCCTGCTGCGGTTCCTCGATCTTCCGGTCATTGGGCAATTGCGGCTCCATCAATGGTCGCAGTGCATCAAGAATATCGGCCGCTCCCGTAGTCAGCATGGCACCTTCCTTGATCAGCCGGTTCGTGCCTTCGCAGCGCAAGTCGAGCGGCGAGCCGGGCACGGCGAACACCAGTCGTCCCGCTTCACCGGCAAGCCGCGCCGTGATCAGCGAGCCCGAACGCTCCGCCGCCTCGACGATGACGACGCCGAGTGACACGCCCGCGATCAACCGGTTGCGCCGCGGGAAATCCCGGGCGCGCGGCTCCCAGCCGAAAGGCATTTCGCTGATAGTCGCGCCGCCCTGACCGTATATCTCCTGCAAAAGTCCGAAATTTTCCTGCGGGTAGGGGCGGTCGAGACCGCCTGCCAGCATTGCTACAGTGCCCGTTGAAAGGCTCGCTCTGTGGGCCGCCGCATCGATGCCGCGCGCCAGCCCCGAGGCGATCGTATAACCGGCGCGGCCACAGTCGCGCGCAAGCATGGCGGCGAATTTTGCGCCGTTGATCGAAGCGTTGCGCGAACCGACGATGCCGACGCAGGCTCTCGTCGCCGTATCCGCCGATCCTTTCATGGCGATCAACGGCGGCGCGCCGTCCACATGCCGCAGGGCCGGCGGATAATCCGGTTCGCCGATGCCGACGAAACGCGCGCCGAAATTCTCGGCCGCCTCAAGCTCCCGTTCCGCCTCTGCCTGTGTTGCGATGCGCGGACTGCGCGACGAACCGCCACGGCGCGACAGTTCGGGCAGCGCATCCAGCGCTTTTTCAGCGCTGCCGAAATGATTGATAAGTTCGCGAAAGGTGACGGGACCGATATTATCGCTGCGGATCAACCGTAGCCACGCCACCCGCTGCCGCGCGGAAAGCTCTATGCCCTGCCGTGTCGTTTCCTCATGCGGCATGGCATATCCCCGAGACGGCCTCAGCCCTTTTGACCGATCCTGCTTTCGGTGCCCGCCAGCAGCCGGGCAATGTTCTCGCGATGTTTCCACCAGGAAATCACGCTGAGCAGCGTCACGAGCAGCGCTGTTTTTTCTGGTCCGAGGACCCAGAGGGCAACGGGGATGACCAGCATTGCCACGAGCGCAGAGAGCGACGAATAGCGGGTGATGAAGGCGGTCGCGAGCCAGATCAGCGCGAAGGCCAGCATCATTAGCGGAGCGGCGCCCAGCAGCACCCCGATATAAGTCGCCACGCCCTTGCCGCCCTTGAAGCCCAGCCAGACTGGAAAGAGATGGCCGAGAAAGGCGAAGAAACCGGCTACGAGGGAGGCCTCATAACCCCAGAGCGCATTGGCGACCAGAACTGCCGCCGTGCCCTTGAGTGCGTCCAGCAACAGGGTCGCGGCGGCGAGCTTCTTGTTGCCGGTGCGCAGCACGTTGGTCGCGCCGATATTGCCGGAGCCGATCTTGCGCACGTCGCCCAGCCCGGCCATGCGGGTCAGGAGGAGGCCGAAGGGAATGGAGCCCAACAGATAGCCGATCAGCGCCGAAAGCGCGAGAAGGGCAGGCGCGGTCTGCCAGTCAGTCAAAGCACTCATTCAATATCCCCTCTGTCCCGCCTGCCGCGTGATCTGTTGATGATCTTATGCCAAGGAATGAACGGCTTTGCCAGCCACATAAGTGGCGATGGCGCGACCGCTGAACCGGGCATCCTCGAACGGCGTGTTCTTGGATTTCGAGACCAGCTGTTCCTTGGCCACGAGCCACGGTTCGTCGAGGTCGATCAGGGTGATATCGGCCTGGGCACCCGCTTTCAGCGTTCCTGCATCGAGACCGAAAATCTTGGCCGGGCGGGTGGAGAGCGCATCTATAAGCCGCATCAGCGGAACTTCACCACTGTGGTGGAGGCGCAGCGCCGCCGCCAGCATGGTTTCGAGCCCGACCGCACCGCTCGCAGCATCCGAAAACGGCAGGCGCTTGGTATCGACATCCTGCGGGTCGTGCGAAGAGACGATGATATCGATCGTGCCGTCCTTCAGCGCTTCCACCATTGCCTTGCGGTCGTCTTCGGCGCGCAGCGGCGGGGAGAGCTTGAAGAAAGTGCGATATTCGCCGATATCGTTTTCATTGAGCGTCAGGTGATTGATCGAAATGCCGCAGGTGGCCTTCACGCCCCGCTGCCGCGCAACCCGGATCGCCTCTGCCGATTCCGGCACGGAAATCTTGGCGGCGTGGTAGATCGCCTGCGTCAGGCCGGCAATGCGCAGGTCACGCTCCAGCGGAATGATCTCGGCTTCCTTGGGAACGCCTGACAGGCCGAGCCAGCTCGCGAAAAGCCCCTCGTTCATGTCGCCGCCGCCGATATATTTGTCGCGGGTTTCGAGCGCGATGACAGCGCCGAGTTCACGGGCATAGGTCATGGCGCGGCGCAGCACCAGCGTATCGGACAGCGCCTTGCGGCCGTTGGTGAAGGCCACCGCACCGGCTTCCTTCAGCATGCCGAATTCGGTCATTTCCTCGCCCCGCAGACCCTTGGTCAGGGCGGCTGCCGGATGCACATTGACGATTGCCTTGTCACGCGCCGTCTTTTTCACATATTCGACAAGGGCGATGTCATCGATCACGGGATCCGTATCAGGCATCATGATGATGCTGGTGACGCCGCCGGCCGCTGCCGCACGCGATGCGGATTCGATGGTTTCGCGGTGTTCGGCACCGGGTTCACCCACGAAGACGCGGGCATCCACCAGACCCGGAACGGCCACGACACCCTTGCAGTCGCGCACCGTCGCACCGTCGGGCGCACCCTGATTGTGAGCGTCTTTTCCTGAAGCAAGAATGGTACCATCGGCGCCGATGACGATGCTGCCGTTCTCGTCGAGATTACGGGAGGGATCGACGATGCGGAGGTTCTTGAGAACGGTAACGGCACTCATACGCGCTCACCCTGATTTTGCGAGACAAGCAGGGTTTCCATGACGGCCATGCGCACGGCGACCCCCATTTCAACCTGGCTTTCGATGACGCTCTGCGGGCCATCGGCCACTTCGGAGGCGATTTCCACGCCGCGGTTCATCGGGCCGGGATGCATGACAAGCGCATCTTCCTTGGCCGCCTTCAGCTTTTCGGCATCCAGACCGTAATAATGGAAATATTCGCGCACTGAAGGCACGAAGGAGCCGGACATGCGCTCACGCTGGAGGCGCAGCATCATCACCACATCGGCATTCTTCAACCCTTCCTTCATGTCGTGAAAGACTTCCACGCTCATGTCGCGAATGCCCGAAGGAAGAAGCGTGGCCGGGGCGACGACACGAACGCGCGCGCCCATCTGGTTGAGAAGGATGATATTGGAGCGGGCAACGCGCGAGTGCAGTACGTCGCCGCAGATCGCTACGGTGATACCTGAAAGCTCGCCCTTGGCGCGGCGGATGGTCAGCGCGTCGAGCAGCGCCTGCGTCGGGTGCTCGTGCTGGCCGTCGCCGGCATTGACCACGGAGCAGGCGACCTTTTGGGCGAGAAGCGCTGCGGCACCGGCCGAGGAGTGGCGCACGACAAGCACATCCGGGCGCATGGCATTCAGCGTCATCGCCGTGTCGATCAGCGTTTCGCCCTTCTTCACCGAGGAGTTGCCGACCGACATGTTCATCACATCTGCACCAAGCCTCTTTCCGGCAAGTTCGAAGGAGGATTGCGTCCGCGTCGAAGCTTCGAAGAAGAGATTGATCTGTGTCAGGCCCCGAAGCGTCGAGGTCTTTTTCTCGCGCTGGCGGCTGATTTTCACCGCCTCATCAGCCTTGTCGAGAAGCAGGGTAATATCCTGATGGGAAAGCCCCTTGATGCCGAGGAGATGGCGATGGGGAAAAAAGACCATGGAAATTGTCCTCCGGGTCGCAATAGTCAACGGGTCTATAAAGACAGGTGGCGTTGCGGGCAAGCATGCGATAAGCCGGGTTTTGGCATATACACGCAATAAAGCACGAATCCCGATAGAAGGATGCGAATGACAGGCATGAACCGGACAGAAGAACAGCTCGCCGAACTGAACCAGCCCAGCCTCTGGTCCGGTATCAACGCCTATCGTTCCGATCCGCTGATCGTCGATCTGACCTCCGGCCTGTCACGCAATCTGAGGGACGAGTTCGATCAGATCGGCCGCTATGTCACCTCGCATGAGGCGCAGGAACTGGCGCGTATGGCGAACCAGGGCGTGCCGCAGCTGCACACACACGGCCCGCGGGGCGAGCGTCTGGACCAGGTGGAATTCCACCCGGCCTGGCACGCGCTGATGCGCCGTTCCATGTCCTCGGGCCTGCATTCCAGCGTGTGGGAAAACTCGCCCGACACGCGCGGTAACGAGCACAAGGCCCGCGCCACGAAGTTCTACCTGACCTCGCAGCTGGAAGCCGGTCATCTCTGCCCGCTGACCATGACCAGCGCCTCCGTTGCCGCCATCATGGCGTCTCCGCGTGTGCAGAAGGAATGGGCGCCGAAGATCCTCTCGCGCAAATATGATTCCGCACAGAAGCCGGCCTTGCAGAAAACTGCCGTTACCATCGGCATGGGCATGACAGAAAAGCAGGGCGGCACGGATGTGCGCGCCAACCGCACCACGGCAGAGCGGGTGGGCGAGGGCATCTACCGTCTCTCAGGCCACAAGTGGTTCCTGTCTGCGCCGATGAGCGACGGTTTTGTCATGCTGGCCCAGATGGGTGACGGCATGGGCTGTTTCCTCGTGCCGCGTTATCTCGAGGACGGTTCGAAAAATGGCCTGCACTTCCAGCGTTTGAAGGACAAGCTGGGCAATCGATCCAATGCATCCGCCGAAGTCGAATTCACCGATGCCTTCGGTTATCTGCTCGGCGATCCCGGCAGCGGCATTCGCACGATTCTCGACATGGTGACGCTGACGCGGCTCGATTGCGCGCTGGCGTCGGCCGGCATGATGCGCGCCTCGCTCGCCGAAGCCGTGCACTACGCCCGCGGTCGCTCCGTTTTCGGCAAGATGCTGGTCACCCAGCCGATCATGACGCGCGTGCTTGCCGACATGGCGCTGGACGTCGCTGCGGCGACCGCCTTGTCCTTTAGGTTGGCGAGTGCTTTTGATGCCGCCCGCAACAATCCGGCCGAGGCCGCCTATGCGCGGGTGATGACGCCGATCGTGAAATACTGGTGCTGCAAGATTGCGCCGGCGCTTATCTACGAAGCCATGGAATGCCTTGGCGGCAACGGTTACGTGGAAGAGCGGCCGATCGCCCGCCACTATCGCGAAGCGCCCGTCAATGCCATCTGGGAAGGCTCCGGCAACGTCATGGCGCTGGATGTCCTGCGGGTTCTTCAGCGCGGCAAGGACCTGTTCGATCTTGTCTTCCAGACGCTGGAGCGTGACCTCGGACCCGCCGGGAAGAAGACAACGGACGTGCTGCGCGCCGCAATCGCACTTGCCGAACGTGATGAGGGGGCAGCTCGCCTTTTGGTGGAGCAGTTCGCGCTTGCGGCCGCTGCCGCCGAGCTTTGCCGCCTCGGCGCCGGCAAGATTGCCGATGCCTTCCTCGAAACCCGGCTTGCCGGTGGCTGGCGGCATACTTACGGCATGCTCGATTCCCGCTTCGATCCGACCTATATAATCGATCTTCTTTATCCGCCTGCAGCTTGAGCGATGGATGCGGATGAAGGATTTACAGTTCCGGCGGGAGGGGTCTCGGATTTGAAAAACAGCAATGGCCTAGGACGTATTCTTGTCTGTCACGATAGCTTCGCACATCGAGGCGCGGCAATGGAGGATGGCGGCCGATGCTGACTTTTCGCTCCGCTCGTTCCGAGGATGAAGACGCGCTCTATGCCATAAGCCTCGCCACCGGCGATGCCGGGCAGGATGCCACGCCACTTTACAACGATGGCCGCATGGTGGGGCATATCTATTCCGTGCCCTATCTGCATCTGTGGCCGGATGCTGTATTCGTTGCCGAGGATGAGGAAGGCGTCTGCGGTTACATCGTCGGCGCGCTGGATACGGCCCTGCATGAAGAGCGACTGGAGCGGGAATGGTGGCCGCATCTGCGCGCCATCTATGCCGATCCTGGGGGCGACCAGCAGACATGGGACGCCGACCAGCGCCGCGCCCATTTCATTCACCACCCACGCCGCACCCCGGCCTGGCTCACAGATCCGTTCCCCGCCCACATACACATGAACCTTTTGCCACGCACGCAGGGTAAGGGCGGCGGCACCCGGCTCCTGTCGCGCTGGCTGGATATGGCCCGACAGAACAACGTCTACGGCATCCATCTCGGCGCCAGCGAACGCAACCTGGCTGGAATGCGTTTCTGGGAAACCCGAGGTTTCAAGCGTCTGGACAGCCACGAAACCCCCGGCAGCGTTTGGTTTGGCATGGGGTTGGAGTGAGCGGCTCACTCTGAGGATGCGGGGCGATATTGTTGGCCCCGCTGCTTCATCCACAGGAACCTTCCGTCCAATCTTCCCATCACATTGTCCTTGCCTTCATGCTTTGTTAACCCCTGTAGTCAGGCCTTTCAGAAAACGGGTAGGGAATCATGCTGGCGACCGCAGAGGCGATTTCAGCCGACAGACCGGAAAAGCGCATCAAGGATCGCGCTCAGACCGAGAAGGCGATTTTTAATGCGGCGCGGTCGCTGCTTGCCGAAGAGGGATTTCAGGGCTTCGGGATCAATGCCGTTGCTCGCCGTGCCGGCTGCGACAAGCAGCTGATCTACCGTTATTTCGGTGGCCTCGATGGTCTGATTGAGGCGATCGGTGAGGATCTTGGATCCTGGGTTAAGGATCGCATTCCGGAAGATACCGGCGGAATGTTCCTTTTGACCTATGGTGATCTGATGGAAAAGCTGGCGCTCTACTTCATGGATGCGCTGCGGAGCGATCCTCTTGTCTGCAAGATCATCGCCTGGGAAGTTTCCGACGGCTCGCCGCAGGTGCGCCAGCTGGCGGAAGCCCGTGCCAAGTCGCTTGGCAAATGGCTGGAGCGCATGCGCGGTTCGCTGGCGGCGCCGAAGGGTGTTGATACCGCCGCCGTCAATGCCGTGCTGTTCGCCGCCATCCAGCACCTCGTGATTTCCGCCGCCACCAGCGGCCAGTTTGCCGGTGTTGCGCTCAAATCGGATCGGGATTGGGACAAGATCGCCACTGCCGTAAAAAGGCTGGTGCGGGGCGTTTACGGCTGAACCGGTCTCAGACACGGGCCCAGGCAGCCGCGCTGGAAGCTGGGCATTAAAGAAAAATCAGCCATGTTCTTACTGGGCCGGCAACCGCTCGGCGCGTCCGTCCGTTCAGGAGGTCACGTTGTTTTCCACATGCCGGCCGCCCGTCGTTAACCATAATCACAGCTTTCATTTGCCTCTCCATCCCGGCCGGTCCAGTGTGGATTAACGAAATGTTAACCATGCGCAATGACTGCGCATAAGGGAGCCGCAAGTGAGCCGCTGGACAGCTTTGGGCGTCATGATGACGTTTTTTGCTATGCTGCCGTTGGATATCGACGTGCCGGCGCTGAACCTCTGCCTGATGGCCGTGGCGCGCTGGGCGGTGCTTGCTGGCATCCCCGATACATTGTTTGTGCGAGGGCAGGCGGCATGAAGTGGTTTCTGATCCTGTGGGCCGGTCCTGTCGCGCTGCTGGGCAGCTGGTACTGGCTTTCCTATTACGACATGAGCTTCGGCTTCTACATGCTCACACGTCAGACCCACGATCTCGTCTTCGAGATATACGGGAATATTCTCGGACTTCCGCCGGAAAGCCTGCCGCCGCTGGTGGCGCGTGCCATTGCGGTCGACAGCCTGATCGTCTTTGCGATTCTCGGTTTCCGCAAACGCAGGCAGATTTACGCCTGGTGGCAGGGCCGTCAGTCGGCCGCGCGGGTCAGTGCAGAAAGCCTGTCCAGCGCACCCTGAAGAATGAAGCTAGCCGCTGCCGAATCGATGCGTTCGGCCCGCTTGGCGCGAGACACATCCATTTCGAGAAGCGCGCGCTCTGCCGCAACGGTCGAAAGCCGCTCATCCCAGTAAACAAAGGGCAGGGGGGTTTTTTCGCCCATGGTGCGCACGAAGGCGCGGGTCGCCTGCACGCGGGGCCCGGCGGAGCCGTCCATGTTCATCGGAAGGCCAATAATGAAGGCGGCGACCTTTTCCTTTTCAGCGAAGGCCAGCAGCACTTCCGCATCCAGCGTGAATTTCACGCGCTTGATAACGGGGCGCGGTGTCGCAAAACGCCGCGACAGATCCGACATGGCGAGCCCGATGGTTTTCGTACCAAGGTCGAGGCCGGCAATTGCCTGCGCGGGCTGAAGCGTTGCCGCCAGTTCCTCGATGGTGAGTGTTGCCATGTCGCGTGCTGTCCTTATCGCTTGCGGACGAATTCGGTGCGCAGCACCAGACCCTTCACCGCATCATGCCTGCAATCGATTTCTTCCGGATTATCGGTCAGTCGGATCGATTTGATGACCGTGCCCTGCTTGATGACGGTGCTGGTGCCCTTGACCTTCAGATCCTTGATCAAGGTCACGGAATCGCCATCGGCGAGCACATTGCCTGCTGCATCGCGCACTTCCTTCGCGCGTGCCGCTTCTGCGGCCAGTTCGGAGGCAGGGCGCCACTCGCCGGTCGCTTCGTCGTACACATAATCGTCATTGTCAGCGGCCATTGTCGCCCCTCTTAAATACAGGTAGTGCGGTTGTTCCGGCCGTCCTATGTCATATTATACCGGCAATACAAAGGAGAACTTCCCATGAAAATCACCTGGCTCGGCCATTCCGCCTTCCGTCTGGAAAACGGCAGCGCGAAGATTCTCATCGATCCGTTTTTCACCGGCAACCCCGGTTTTGCAGGGCAGGATGGCAAGTCTGCAGCCGAAGGCGTCACCCATATTCTGCTGACCCACGGCCATGGCGACCATGTCGGAGATACCGTGCAGCTTGCCCGCGAGACGGGTGCGACCGTGCTGGCGAATGCCGATCTAGCCGCGTGGCTTTCCGCCAAGGGCGTTGCGAAGGTCGATATGGGCAATACCGGCGGCACCGTTCATTTTGACGGTTTCTCGGTTACCTTCACCAATGCGCTGCATTCCTCCGCCCAGATCACCGAGGATGGCGTTTCCCATTCGCTCGGCAATGCCAACGGCCTGATGCTGCATTTCGAGGACGGTCCAGCCGTCTACCATATGGGCGATACGGATATCTTCTCCGACATGAAGCTCATCAATGAACTGCATCAGCCTGATATCGGTCTCGTGCCGATCGGTGACCGCTTTACCATGGGCGGAGCTGTGGCGGCGCTTGCCTGCCAGCGCTTCTTCAAGTTCCAGCACGTGCTTCCCTGCCATTACGGCTCCTTCCCGATAATCGACCAGACGCCGGAGAAATTCGTGGCCGGCATGGAAGGCGCCGAAGCGCGCGTCCATACACCCAGGGCGGGCGACGTGCTGTCCTTCTAAGCGTCAACGCCGCATGTCGTGAGCGCAAAACCGCCGCCGAGTTAGCCGCGACATGCTTTCTACCGTTGCGAAGGACGGACATGGTCATTATAGCGAATGGGAAATATCCCATCGGAGTAAAACCATGTCCGTCGATCTCGCCACCGTAAAGCGTGTTGCGCGCCTTGCCCGTATCGCTGTCACTGAAGACGAAGCACAGAACATGCTCGGCCAGCTGAATGGCATACTCGGTTTCGTGGAGCAGCTTTCGGAAGTGAATGTGGATGGCGTCGAGCCGATGACGTCGGTGACGCCGGTGGCGATGAAGAAGCGCGCCGACGAGGTGACCGATGGCGACAAGGCGGACGACATCGTCGCCAACGCGCCCGCGACCGATCGCAATTTCTTCATGGTGCCGAAAGTGGTCGAGTAATCGATCCATCTTGCCGCCCGATTTTTCCGAGATTTTCGAAAGCCGTTGCCGACCATGACCGACCTGACGAGCCTGACCATTGCCGAAGCCCGCGAGAAGCTGAAGGCGAAAGAATTTTCCGCCCTTGAGCTCACCGACGCCTATCTCTCCGCCATCGACACCGCCAACGGTGCGCTGAACGCCTATGTGGCGACGACGCCCGAAAAGGCGCGCGAGATGGCGAAAGCCTCCGACGGCCGTATTGCTGCCGGTTCCGCGGGTGAGCTGGAAGGTATTCCGCTCGGCGTGAAGGACCTTTTCGCAACGCGTGACATTCATACCCAGGCCTGCTCGCACATCCTCGATGGCTTCAAGCCGAAATACGAATCCACCGTCACCCAGAACCTCTGGGATCAGGGCGCCGTCATGCTCGGCAAGCTCAACATGGACGAATTCGCCATGGGCTCGTCCAATGAAAGCTCCTGGTACGGCCCGGCCATCAACCCATGGCGCGCCAATGGTTCCGAACAGAAGCTGGTGCCCGGCGGCTCCTCCGGTGGTTCGGCCGCAGCCGTTGCCGCGCATCTTTGCGCCGGCGCAACCGCAACCGATACCGGCGGTTCCATCCGCCAGCCGGCGGCTTTCACCGGCACCGTCGGCATCAAGCCCACTTACGGCCGCTGCTCGCGCTTCGGCATCGTCGCTTACGCCTCATCGCTCGATCAGGCTGGCCCGATTGCCCGCGACGTGCGCGACGCGGCCATCCTGCTGAAGACCATGGCAAGCGTCGACGACAAGGACACGACCTCGATTGACCTTCCTGTGCCGGATTATGAAAAGGCCATCGGCCAGTCGCTGAAGGGCCTGAAGATCGGTATCCCCCGGGAATACCGCGTTGACGGCATGCCTGACGAAATCGAAAAGCTTTGGGCCAAGGGCGTCGAATGGCTGCGTGACGCCGGTGCAGAGGTGGTCGACATCTCACTGCCGCACACCAAATACGCGCTTCCCGCCTATTACATCGTCGCACCGGCAGAAGCCTCGTCCAACCTTGCCCGTTATGACGGCGTCCGATACGGCCTGCGCGTCGACGGCAAGGACATTGCCGACATGTACGAAAAGAGCCGCGCCGCCGGTTTCGGCAAGGAAGTGCAGCGTCGCATCATGGTCGGCACCTATGTACTTTCGGCCGGTTATTACGACGCCTATTATCTCAAGGCGCAGAAGGTCCGCACGCTCATCAAGCGCGACTTCGAAAACGTCTTCCACGAGGGTGTGGACGCCATTCTGGCGCCGATCACGCCGTCTTCCGCCTTCGCGGTCGGTGATGAGGAGCTCGCCTCCGATCCCGTCAAGATGTACCTGCAGGACGTCTTCACCATCACCGTCAACATGGCCGGTCTTCCCGGCCTTTCGGTGCCTGCCGGTCTTGATGGCAAGGGCCTGCCGCTTGGCCTGCAGCTCATCGGCAAGCCGTTCGAAGAAGAAACGCTGTTCAAGACGGCCCACGCCATCGAGCAGGCAGCGGGCAAGTTCACGCCTGCCAAGTGGTGGTAAGCAGTCTCAAGCTCAGACAGATGAACGAAGCCGATCGCGATGCGGTCGGCTTTGTCGGTTTTGCCGCATGGCGTGCCGGTGAAGCCTTCGACGCCGCCTATCTCGATTCCCATGTCATCGAGCGGGTGAGGGGCGAATTCGAAAGCTTCGCCAAGTCTCCGACTGGTGATGTCGTTGTGGCCGAAATCGACGGTGTTGTCGCCGGTTGGGGCGCTTGCGATGCCAAGCCTCATCATATTTCCGATCTGTGGGTGGACCCGAACTGGCAGGGCAAGGGGATTGGCAAAGCGCTGATCCTCCACTTTCTCGACAGGATGCGGGCTGCGGGCCTGCCGCTTGCCACCATCGACACCCACGCGAGAAATCGTGCCGCCATAGGCCTTTACCAGCGTTGCGGCTTTCAGATCGTCTGGCGCGGCATGGAATGGTCCGACATCATGAAAGTCGAACTTGAGAAGGTGAAGCTGGAGCAAATGCTCTCTTATAATTTGTGACCGTCGATGCCGCGTGGCGAAATGCCGGGCGACGGCATTGCCGCCGCCCGGTCAGTTTATCGGTTGTCCAGCTCACCCCTCACAAGTTCCAGCCCGCGCGTGGTAATGCGGTAGGGCTTGCCACCGGAGGAGGCGATGGCTCGCTTCCGTTTCAGCTTGCGGAAGGTGAGGAGATCGAGGCCGCTGAAAATCCATCCTTCGCGCGTGAAGAGCGAAAGTTTTTCAATTTTGCGGGCGTCGTCTCGAACGAGTTCAATTCTGCCGCCCTGGGCGAGCAGGTGAAGAATGCGCTGTTCGGCGCGGGAAATGTCCATTGTTTGAAGTCCGGTCGGCGTCTTCTAGACGCGTGAAAGCAAACCCGGGTGCCGTTAGGGCATCCGGCTCGGTTTCATTTGGCCCGGCGCGCAAGAAACTTGCGGGCCGGGCCTTTACCGGGACTCCGATTGAGCGAACATAAAAACTCCGTTCTTGCTCCTTTTGGGTAATGGGCCAAACCGGCGCGGTCAAGTCCCGCAGGGAGCGGGAAAACCACGCTGGTCGAATCGCACCCGCAATGGTTTACTTCAAACGGCCAAGGAGGGCGCGGCTTGATCGTCATTCGCAACGCGTATGAGCAGGAAGCGGAGGTTCTGGCGGCCATCGGCCTCAGGGCGTGGCGGCAGGCAACCGCGGCTCTCGGCATCACACCGACGCTTTACGACAATGCGGCGAGCGCCTTTTCCAATTTCACCCGCTCATCGTGGCTTGCCATCCGCGTCGCGGAACTGGGCGGCTCGGTTGCGGGTTGGGCCGCGCGGGAGTATTTTAACGAGGCGATTTCCGACTTCTGGATCGATCCGGAGTTTCAGCGGAGGGGCGTCGGCAGCCGCCTGCTGGGCGACATCGAACGACTGATAGAGGAAAAGGGCTTCGAGACCATACGGCTTGAAACCCATGCCCAGAATGAACCGGCCGTCGCCTTTTTCCGTTATCATGGCTACAGCATTCGCTGGCTCTCGGTTTCCTATGCGCCGAAGCTGGACCGCGAGGTGCAATCGGTGGGCCTGCAGAAGCAACTGGCTGAGGTCGAGAGTGGTCTTTACGGGCCGGCGTTCTGAAACAGGGTTTGTAGAGTGGCCATCAGCCGCATCGGCCAGTCCGGCGTGATGAGGAGCGATGCGACGAGGCCCGCCTGCAAGATGACGATCGATATCAGCTTGCTGCGAAACGGTTCTTTGCGGGTTTTGTGCCGCAGCAACCTTTGCGCCGAGATCGCGCCCGCACTGCCACCCACGAGCGCGAGCAAAAGCAGCGTGCTTTCCCGGATACGCCATCCTCCATTCCTCGCCGCTTCCTTGTCCCACCAATAGACAAGAAAGACGAAGAGATTGAAGGCGATATAAGCCAGAAAGCAGAGAGCGATCGTTTGCATGGCGTGAATTGAAACCTATAAGGGTAAAAAACGCGTATCCGATGTCTTCGAAAATTCCGGCCGTCGCGCGACGGGGTGCAAGATGTCTTGCGCCAGCGCTTCATTTGTTCTACCCACCAAGGCCAAAGAACCCGTATATCGTGAGCTTCAGATGACCCTTGTAGACGTGCGCACCCCCGACCCGAAACGCTTCATTCCCGGCGCCACCGGCGATTGGGAAATCGTGATCGGCATGGAGGTGCATGCGCAGGTTCTCTCCAATTCCAAGCTGTTCTCCGGCGCCTCCACCACCTTCGGCAACGCGCCGAATTCCAACGTGTCGCTGGTGGATGCGGCCATGCCCGGCATGCTGCCTGTTATCAACGAGGAATGCGTGAAGCAGGCGGTGCGCACCGGTCTCGGCCTCAAGGCCAAGATCAACAATCGCTCGATCTTCGACCGCAAGAACTACTTCTATCCCGATTTGCCGCAGGGCTATCAGATTTCGCAGTTCAAGGATCCGATCGTAGGCGAAGGCACCATCACCATTTCGCTTGGTCCCGACCGTCAGGGCAATTTCGAGGATATCGAGATTGGCATCGAGCGCCTGCATCTGGAGCAGGACGCCGGCAAGTCGATGCACGACCAGCACCCGACCATGTCCTTCGTGGACCTGAACCGTTCGGGCGTGGCGCTGATGGAAATCGTCTCCAAGCCGGACATGCGTTCGTCGGATGAGGCGAAGGCCTATCTCACCAAGCTGCGCTCCATCGTGCGTTACCTTGGCACCTGCGACGGCAATATGGACGAAGGCTCCATGCGCGCCGACGTCAACGTCTCCGTGCGCCGTCCGGGCGAAGGCTTCGGCACGCGCTGCGAGATCAAGAACGTCAACTCCATCCGCTTCGTCGGTCAGGCCATCGAATATGAGGCGCGTCGCCAGATCGCCATTCTGGAAGATGGCGGCGTCATCGATCAGGAAACCCGCCTGTTCGATCCCGGCAAGGGCGAGACGCGCTCCATGCGCTCCAAGGAAGATGCGCATGATTATCGCTATTTCCCCGATCCGGACCTGCTGCCGCTCGAATTCGATGATGCTTTCGTCGAGGCACTGAAGGTCGATCTGCCGGAACTGCCTGATGACAAAAAGGCCCGTTTCGTCGCCGATCTCGGCCTGTCGGTCTATGACGCCTCGATTCTGGTCTCAGAAAAAGCGATTGCCGATTATTACGAAGCCGTCGCCGCCGGACGCGATCCAAAGGCTGCCGCCAACTGGGTCATCAACGACCTGCTCGGCGCGCTGAACAAGTCGGGCAAGGACATCGAGACGACGCCGGTGTCGCCCGAACAGCTCGGCGGCATCATCGATCTGATCAAGGCCGAGACCATCTCTGGCAAGATCGCCAAGGATCTGTTTGAAATCGTCTGGAACGAGGGCGGCAATCCGGCCGAGATCGTTGAAGCCCGCGGCATGAAGCAGGTAACCGATACCGGCGCCATCGAAAAGGCTGTCGACGAGATCATCGCCGCCAACCCGGATCAGGTCGAGAAGGTCAAGGCGAAGCCAACGCTCGCCGGCTGGTTTGTCGGCCAGGTCATGAAGGCGACGGGCGGCAAGGCCAACCCGCAGGCGGTTCAGGCGCTGGTGAAAGCGAAGCTCGGAATCGAGGAAGAGTAAGCGACGGCTGCCTCCCGCTCGAGTAACGGCAGAGGGTCTCCGTCATCCCGGCCTTGAGCCGGGATCCAGCCAGCCCAAGTCCTTGGGTGAAGGGTCTTTTCACCGCGCAGACGCGCGTCGGCTGGATGCCGGATCATCCTCGGGCTTGTTCCAGGGACCGGCATGACGGAAGTAATGGTTTTAGTCCGGATTATTCCGATTAAGCCACACGGTGGGGCAAACCAGAGGATGACGTCCAGCAAGGGCGACTGACATCACTTCTGCCGGGATCAACGCCCGGCATTTCTGTATCAAGACGGAGCCAGATCATGTTTTTCATCCGCACAGCCAGCCTGCGTGACATCGAGCCAGTCCGGGCGCTGCTCGCGACGACATGGCACGCGACCTATGACGCAATCTACGGCGCGGATAAGGTCAACGAGCTGATCGCAGCCTGGCATTCGCCGCAGGCCATGAAAGACCGCGTCGAAAAGAAGGGCGGCGAGTTCCTTGTCGCCGATGACGGCAAGCGGATCGGCGGCATGGCTTACGGCTCCATGTCGACCAAGATGGCGAAGACGGCGCTGCTGCATCAGCTCTACGTGGCGCCCGATCTTCAGCGGCAGGGCGTTGGCCGCGATCTCTTCGCAGAGCTAGAAACCTGCTTTCCCGACGCGGAAATCATGCGGCTTGAGGTCGAGCCCAAAAATACTGTCGCAATCAACTTCTATGAAGGCGTCGGATTTGTCGAGGTGGACCGAATCGAGCGCATGGCGGGTATCGAGGGGCTGCCCGGCATCGTGATGGAAAAGAGCCTGACCCGATGAACGCGACCCTGGAAAATCTGATAATTCGAACGGCCCGTGAAGACGATCTGCCGGCGCTCGCCGCCATTTTTGCCGCTGACGAGATCGGCGGCCACGGCGATACGGCGGACGAATCGGCACAGCCCGATTATCTTGCCGCCTTCCGGGCAATCGAGGCGTCGCCGAGCGAAACGCTTTACGTCGCCGAACTGGATGGCGAGGTGGTCGGCACCTTTCAGACGGCGATCCTCACCAAGCTCGTCGGGCGAGGGGCCAGGTCTATGGTCATCGAAGCGGTGCAGACACGGGCCGACATGCGCGGTCGCGGCATCGGCGCGGTAATGATCAATTATTGTCTTGATGAAGCCCGCTGTCAGGGCCTGAAAGCCGCGCAGCTCACCTCCAACATGGCCCGGCTGGACGCCCACCGCTTCTACGAGCGGCTGGGTTTCGAGAAGCGGCATCTGGGCTTCAGGATGAAGCTGAAATAGCACGGATATATCTTGAAATGCTGGACAATTGGCGTGAGGGGCGGCATAAGCATGTCTTGTGCCGTGCACGGAAAATCGCTGCGGCGCATTCAAGCCTGAGGAACGTAGAATGAAGACTCTCCTGACGCAAATCTTCACCTGGTGGAATGGCCAGACGATCGGAACGCGGTTTCACACCTGGCGTTTCGGCAAGAAGGTAGGACAGGACGAGCTGGGCAACACCTATTACGAAGGCGGCACCACCTCCTGGGGCATGCCGCGCCGCTGGGTGATCTATAACGGCTACGCTGAGGCCTCTGCCATTCCGCCCGGCTGGCATGGCTGGATGCACTATCGCACCGACGTTCCGCCGAGCCAGGAAAGCTACGTTGCGCGCGAGTGGCAGAAGCCGCATCAGCCAAACCTCACAGGCTCGTACAAGGCCTATCGCCCTCAGGGCTCGCTGGCTGTGGCCGGGGAGCGCCCGCGTGTGACCGGCGACTACGACGCCTGGACACCCGGCAACTGAGCTATCGCGATGCGCGGTGTTGTGCAAAACGCCGCGCATGCATCCGGCCTCACCGGTTTTTGCCACATTCCGCCCTTAGGCGTTGATCCGGTCGGCGTCCCGACACAGGCAAATTTTGGAGACACATCGTATGAGGAAAATCACGCGGGACCGTTCTTTGCGTGCGCTGACGGTGACGCTGTTCGCGGCGGTTTCTGCTGCCTTCCTCATCTCGCCCGTCTCCGCCGCCCGGCTTGAAAACCGCGTAGCGGTCTTTTCCGGCATCGACAAGATCACGGGCCGCATCACGTCCTTCGATGTCTATATCGATGAGACGGTGCAGTTCGGCGCGCTTCAGGTCACGCCGAAGGTCTGTTATTCGCGCGACCAGACGGAAGCGCAGAAGATCGACGCATTTGTCGAAGTGGATGAAATCACCCTCGACCGTAAAATCCGTCGCATCTTCACCGGCTGGATGTTCGCCGACAGCCCCGGCCTCAACGCCGTGGAACACCCGATCTATGACGTATGGCTGACGGGTTGCAAACAGGACTCGGAAGTGCCTGCTCCCTCTACGGCAAGCAAATAACCCAAGGTAACGGCTAGAATTGCAGACTCGGCCGATTGACGGCGACGTCGAGCATTTTCGCATATTCAAGCTTCGGCACATCGATGGCGCCGAACGTTTTCAAATGCTCCGTCGTGAATTGAGTGTCGAGCAGCACGAAGCCGCTTGCTTTTAATCTCTCCACCAGATGCACGAGGCAAATCTTCGATGCATTGGTGCGACGGGAGAACATGCTTTCGCCGAAGAATGCCGCTCCCAGCGAAACGCCGTAGAGTCCGCCGACAAGCTCCTTGCCTTCCCAGGCCTCGACGCTATGGGCATGGCCGATCTGATGCAGTTCGCTATAAAGCCTGCGAATGGTGGCGTTGATCCAGGTACTTGGCCTGTCCGGGGCCTCTGCGGCGCAGCCCGCCATGACAGCCTCGAAAGCGGTGTTGAAGCGTATGTCGAATGGCTTCTTGCGCATCGCTTTGGCGAGGCTTTTGGAAATGTGGAAGGAATTGAGCGGAATGATACCGCGCACTTCCGGCTCGACCCAGAAAAGCTCGGGATCGTCAGCCGAATCGGCCATCGGGAACAGGCCGGCGGAATAGGCGCGCAGCAGGATATCGACCGTTATGTCGTTATTTCTGCTGCGCCGCCCAGCCATATCGTCTTAGTGAGACGCGTCACCGGCCAGATATTTTTCCAGCCAGTGAATATCATAATCGCCCTTCAGGATATCCTCATTCTGAAGAAGATCCTGGAAAAGCGGCAGCGTGGTCTTGATGCCGTCGACGACGAATTCGTCGAGCGCCCGACGCAGGCGGCGAATGCATTCGTCACGGTCGCGGCCGTGAACTATGAGCTTGCCGATCATGCTGTCGTAATAGGGCGGGATCTTGTAGCCCTGATAGGCGCCCGAATCGACGCGCACACCAAGGCCGCCCGGCGTGTGGAAATAGGTCAGCGTGCCAGGCGAGGGAACGAAGGTGCGCGGGTCCTCGGCATTGATACGGCATTCGATGGCGTGGCCATGGAATTCGATATCGGCCTGCGTGACCGAGAGGCCCTGACCCGATGCGACGCGGATCTGTTCCTGCACGAGATCCATGCCGGTAATCGCTTCCGTGACCGGATGCTCCACCTGCAGACGCGTGTTCATTTCGATGAAATAGAACTCGCCGTTTTCATAAAGGAACTCGATGGTGCCGGCACCGCGATATTTCAGCTTGCGCATGGCGCTCGCGCAAATCTCGCCGATCTTCATGCGCTGTTCAACCGTCAGAGCCGGAGAGTTGGCTTCTTCCAGCACCTTCTGGTGGCGACGCTGCAACGAGCAATCGCGCTCTCCGAGATGAATGGCGTTGCCTTCACCGTCGCCGAACACCTGCACTTCGATATGGCGTGGCTTGCCGAGGTACTTTTCCATGTAGACGGCGTCGTTGCCAAATGCTGCTGCCGCTTCGGAGCGGGCAGTCGCAACCGCCTCTTCCAGATCGGCCTCGGTCTTCGCCACCTTCATGCCGCGACCACCGCCGCCGGCGGTTGCCTTGATGAGGACCGGAAAGCCGATCGTGCGTGCGATTTCCAGCGCGTTCTCAGGCTTCACTTCGCCATCGGAGCCGGGAACCACGGGAATGCCAAGTTCCTGCGCCGTCTGCTTGGCGGTGATCTTGTCGCCCATGATGCGGATATGCTCGGCGGTCGGCCCGATGAAGGTGATACCGTGCGCGTCAAGGATATCGGCAAATTTGGCGTTTTCCGACAGGAAGCCGTAGCCGGGGTGAACGGCGTCCGCACCTGTTATTTCGCAGGCCGCAACGATCTGGTGGATATTGAGGTAGCTGTCACGCGAAGGCGGCGGGCCGATGCATACGCTTTCGTCGGCGAGGCGCACATGCATGGCGTCCGCGTCCGCCGTGGAATGCACGGCGACGGTGGGAATGCCAAGCTCCTTGGCGGCGCGCAGGACGCGCAGCGCAATTTCGCCGCGGTTGGCTATGAGGATCTTCGAAACCATGCTGAACCGCCTTTATTCGATGACCACGAGGGCTTCGCCATACTCCACGGGCTGTGCGTCGTTGACGATGATTTCCACGACCTTGCCGGACTTCGGAGCCGGGATCTGGTTCATGGTCTTCATGGCCTCGACGATGAGAAGTGTCTGGCCTTCCTTGACGGTTGCGCCGACTTCGATGAAGGGGCGGGCGCCAGGGGCTGGCGAGAGATAGACTGTGCCAACCATGGGCGAAGACACGGTGTTTGCCGGGTTGCGTGCCGGTGCAGCGGCTGCTGCCGGTGCAGCAGGGGCCGCGATTGCCGGCGCGGCGGGCGCTGCTGCGGGCGCCGGTGCATAAGCGGGCGGTGCTGCGGCATAAACCGTGGCTGCGGGAGCGGCGCGCGAAACGCGGATGCGCAGGTCATCCTGCTCCACTTCGATTTCCGAAAGGTCGGTATCGTTGAGGATATTCGCGAGTTCGCGGATCAGTTCCTTGTCGATACCCTGTTTCTTTTCAGACATGACAAACCCTATTCTTTGTTTCTTTTTATGCCGTGATGTTTTTCAGCGCGTGAAGCGCCATGACGTATCCATATGGTCCGAAACCACAGACCATGCCCTTCGCTGCCGGTGAGACCATCGATTTGTGGCGGAACTCTTCCCGGGCGTGGATGTTGGAAATGTGCACTTCCACGACGGGCGTGGAAATCGCGCGAATGGCGTCGTGCAACGCGATAGAGGTGTGGCTGTAAGCGCCGGGATTGATGACGACACCCGCCGCCCTTTCTCCCGCCTCATGCAACCAGTCCACGAGCACGCCTTCGTGGTTGGACTGGCGGAATTCCACTGCGAAACCGAGATCGGCACCGGCTTGAAGACAATCATTCTCGATGTCCTTCAGCGTCTTGCCACCATAGATACCCGGTTCCCTTTTTCCCAGCATGTTGAGATTGGGGCCGTTGATGACGATGATGATGTTGCTCATTCACGTTTCCATACGAAAATCAGCGACACCTATAGACTGCGCAGCCGCCAAGGAAAAGCCCCTGCAAGCCGTAAACCGGCCGCCAGGCCGGCATCTCACAGGGAATGCACTTGCTTTTTTAGCAATCAGGAGCAGGTGGCTTTACCGCAGCTGCGCATATTGGCGATTTTCTCCTTCAGCGGGTCGGCACCGACGGCGCCGAAAACCGCCTCGTCGCCGACGATATAAGACGGCGTTCCCGTGATGCCGAGGCTGTTTGCCAGCTTGTAGGTTTCCTGCACCTGCGCATCATTGGGGTTTTCCGCCATCGACTTGCGGATATCGGCTTCCTTGAGGCCTAGCGAGGTGGCGACTTCCATGGCGCTGTCCTCATTCGCCCGTCCGCGGCCGCCGAGGAGCGTGCGCTGGAACTCCGGATATTTGGCCGGCGCCAGCAGCTTCACGGCATTGGAGACCCGATGTGCGGCGACCGATTCCGGTCCGAGGATCGGGAATTCCTTGAGCACGACGCGTATTTTCTTGTCGCTCTTCAGGATGTTGTCCATGTCTCCCATGGCGCGTTTGCAATAACCGCAGTTGTAATCGAAGAACTCAACGAGTGTGACGTCGCCATCGGGATTGCCGAGTGCCAGATCGAATTTCGATTCGAAGATCGCCTTTTTGTTGTCGGCGACCGCCTCTGCCGCCTTGGCGTTGCGCGCCGCATATTGCTTGCGCTCAAGCGCATCCTGAACCTCAAGCATGATCTCCGGGTTCTCGATCAGATACTGCTTGATGAACTCGCCCATTTCCTTCTTCTGCTGCTCATCGAGCGCATGCGCGGGCAGGGAGGCGAATACCGCTGAAAGGGCCGTCACGCTGGCAAGAAGGGTGGAACGGAGAAAATGCGCCATATCGGTCCTCATTCTGTGCGGCCGGAGCCTCTTGAAATCTTATGAAGGCAATTACCTTACTTTAAGCCAAATGCCATACGGCAAAAATACTTGTCCGCATTATGGTCGCATGATTGTGAAGATTGTGATTCTGCGGCAAGTCTCTGAAATACGGTTCAGGAAAGAGCATGCCCTTGATTACGATGTCGAAGCGGAGCGCAGTCGAACCCTTTCACGCCATGGATATTCTGGCGGAGGCGAACAGGCGCAGGCAGGCGGGCCGCCCCGTCATTTCCATGGCGGTCGGCCAGCCCTCCCATCCCGCACCGAAGGCGTCGCTGGCAGCGGCTCAAGAGGCGCTGAAACATGGGCGGATCGGTTATACCGATGCGCTCGGCCTGCGCGAACTGCGGGAGGCGATTGCCGGCCATTACCGGTTGCGTCACCAGGTCGCGATCGATCCGGCTCGCATCGCCGTGACAACGGGCTCGTCAGCGGCCTTCAATCTTGCCTTTCTCAGCCTTTTCGACGCGGGCGATCATGTCGCGATCGCGAGGCCCGGTTATCCGGCCTATCGCAATATCCTGAAGGCTCTCGGCCTCAACGTCGTGGAAGTGCCGGTCACGGCTGAAACCGGCTACACGCTGACGCCGGCAAGCCTGGAGCGTGCGGAAACGAAAGCGGGCTGCAAGCTGAAGGGCGTTCTGCTGGCAAGCCCGGCCAATCCGACCGGCACCGTCACAGGCCGCGAGGCGCTGAAGCGGCTTGCGACCTATTGCGAAAGCCGCGACATGGCCTTCATTTCCGATGAGATTTACCACGGCCTTACCTTCGTCGGCGAAGAGACGAGCGCACTCGAAATCACCGACAATGCGGTGGTCATCAACTCCTTCTCCAAATATTATTGCATGACGGGTTGGCGCATCGGTTGGATGGTCTTGCCGGAAAACCTCGTCCGTCCGGTCGAGTGTCTGGCCCAGAGCCTTTATATTTCCCCGCCTGAACTGTCGCAGCTTGCGGCGACCGCAGCCTTTTCGGCGGCAGAGGAGCTGGATGTCTATCGGGAGAGCTATCGCACCAATCGCGATTTCCTGATGGCGCGACTGCCGGAAATAGGCCTGCCGCTGGCATCCCCCATGGATGGCGCGTTTTATGCCTATGTCGATACCAGCCGTTTTTCCAATGACAGCATGGATTTCGCAAAGCGTATGCTGGCAGAAATCGACGTGGCAGCGACACCAGGCATGGATTTCGACCCGGAGGAAGGCCACAGGGCGCTGCGCATTTCTTATGCGGGTTCCGTGTCTGACATTGCCGAGGCCGTTGGGCGTATAGCCGGCTGGCTGAAATAACCGGGTATCATACACTGGGGAGATCAGGCGGGCGTGCAGCCAAAGGTGCTGTTGAACGCCTTTTCACCCTTGGCAGTAAAGGTCAGTACACGGCCATTTCCGCGCCGCAACCAGTCGCGCTGCTGCATCGCTTCAAGAAGCGATGCGCCAAGCCCGCCGCCGAGGTGATGCCGGCGTTCGCTCCAGTCCAGGCAATGCAGGCAGACCGGGCGGCGGGCCTTTTCGAGCGGCGAAAGGTCTATGCCGAAGTTCGAGAAGAAGTCGCGTCCGCTCTCCGTTAAGGCAGGATCATCACCTAACGTCACGAGCCCCTTTGCCGTAATGGCGGCAAGCAGTGCCACGCCGCTTTCCCCGGCCAGATGATCGTAGCAGATGCGCGCCTCACGCAGCGCCTTGTCCTTCGGCCCGGTGCGCACACGTACCGCGCCAGTGCGTTGGGCAAGCCCCATCAACGCTTCCAGAACCTGCGCCACATCCTCATCGGAGAGGCGGAAATATCGATGTCGCCCCTGTTTTTCCGCTTTCAGCAATTGTGCGTCCGAGAGCTTTGACAGGTGCCCGCTGGCAGTTTGCAGGGTCACACCCGCGGCTTCCGCGAGCTCGCTCGCGGTCAGCGCGCGCCCGTCCATCAGCGCCGTCAAGATGTTGGCGCGGGCAGGATCGCCGATAAGGGCGGCAACATTGGCAATCACGGGTCCGTCTTTCATGCTTCGATGGTAACCGAAGCATCGAGGCATGGCAATGGCGTAGAAGGGAGAGGCAGAACATGAGGAGACAAACGATGCTAACCTGTTTCATCCGCTACGAGATCGATCCTTTCAAGGTCGATGCCTTCGAGCGCTATGCCCGCAACTGGGGAGAGGCGATCCCGCGTTGCGGGGCTGATCTGATCGGTTATTACGCGCCCAAGGAGGGATCGAGCACCATTGCCTACGGTGTCTACAACATCGAAAACCTCGCCGCTTACGAAGCCTATAGGGCGCAGCTCGCCGCCGATCCGGCCGGGCAGGAAAATTACGAATTCGCGCGCCGCGAACAATTCATCCGTCGCGAGGACCGACTGTTTCTGCGCCTCGCATCCGCCCCCCACGCGGGAGCCGGACGATGATCGCCGTGATTTTTGAGGTCTGGCCAGCTGCAGGCGAGAAGCAACATTATCTGGATATAGCCGCCGGCCTGCGGGCAGAACTTGAAACCATCGACGGTTTCCTCTCCGTCGAGCGGTTTCAGAGCATCGGCAATCCGGACAAGATGCTCTCCTTGTCGTTCTTCCGTGATGAGGAGGCGGTGAAGGCGTGGCGTAACACCCTGCCTCATCGCGCCGCCCAGTCGCTCGGCCGGACTGGCGTCTTCTCCGATTACAGGTTGCGTATCGCGCATGTGATGCGTGACTATGGTTTGCAGGAGAGGGAGGAAGCACCGGCGGATAGCCGGTCTGCTCACCCAACGGGTGTCGGCCCGGGCTGACGCATCAGCATCAATTTTTCTGCATGCCTCGACAAGCCTTTCTGGTTCGAACTCGTCTTGGAAACCCGTTAAAGATGAGACAGTTCAAGCTGAAGAAGGACCGCCATACGGGCTGTCCGTCAGACTTGGAATGGGAGAAAAGCGATGTCGGCAGAAAAAGTGGCGGTGGTGACGGCAGGCGGTAGCGGCATGGGAGCTGCCGTTGCGAAACGCCTGGCCGCGGATGGTTACAAGCTCGCTATCCTGTCGTCTTCTGGCAAGGGAGAGGCGCTGGCGAAAGAGTTGGGCGGCATCGGCGTTACCGGTTCCAACCAGTCCAATGAAGACCTGCAACGGCTGACGGATCTGGCGCTTGAGAGATTCGGCCGTATCGACGTGCTGGTGAACAGCGCCGGCCATGGCCCGCGCGCCGCCATCCTCGATATTACCGACGAACAATGGCATACCGGGCTCGATGTCTACCTCATGAACGTCATTCGCCCGACGCGCATCATCGCCCCGGTCATGGTAAGGCAGAGGGCGGGCGCGATCGTCAACATCTCGACTGCCTGGGCTTTCGAACCGAGCAGCATGTTCCCCACATCCGCCGTGTTCCGCGCCGGCCTTGCCTCCTACACCAAGATTTTTGCCGATACCTACGCAGCCGATAATGTCCGCATGAACAATGTCCTTCCCGGCTGGATCGACAGCCTGCCGGCGACGGAAGAACGCCGCGAAAGCGTTCCGATGCAACGTTACGGCAAGAGCGAAGAGATCGCCGCCACAGTGGCATTTCTCGCATCTGAGGGGGCAGGGTATATTACCGGCCAGAATATCCGCGTGGATGGTGGTCTCACGAGGTCTGTCTGACGGTTGGCCTCTCCCACTCCTCATCCCGTGCCTGTTAAAGGGATCCAGCCCAGGTCTTTGGGCTGAAAGGACGCTCCCGCCGCGGGCATGCGTTGACTGCGTTCCTGTGACAAGCATGGAATGAGGAAATGTCAGTGGCCCTAAAAGGGCCCGTTCTTTGCACCGATAAAAGAAAACGCCCGCAACATCGTTGCGGGCGTCTTTTATCCAGAACGTAGCTTCTCTCAGAAGAAGCCGCGGCGCTGCCACCAGCCGCCCTTGCGCGGCTTCGGCTCATCGCCATCGGGATTGGGAGACGACGACGTAACCACCGGCTCCGAAGTCGAAACATTGCTGCCCCGGTTCGCGCGGACCTTTTCTTCGCTCGCCGGTGCATCCGCCTGCGGAGCGACATCGGCCGACGCTTCGCCTGCTTCTTCAACAGCGACATCCACGACGGTTTCCTCAACTATCACCGGCTCCACCGTTTCAACCGCTTCGGCCTTCGGCGCTTCTTCGGTTTCCGTCTTGGCCTTCGCCTTGCGGGTACGGCGTGGCTTCTTCGGTGCTTCCTCTTCCACGACGTCGGCAACGACACCTTCCACCACTTCGGCTGCGGTCGCCTCTTCGGTTACCGGTGCCTCAGTTACAGGCGCTTCGTCGCTTTCGCTTTCGCCTTCGTCCTCAGCGCCGGAAGCGTCGAGAGCTTCGTCCTCTGCACGATTGCGGCGACCGCCACGCTTCCCGCGGCGACGGCGCTTGCGCTTGCTTTCCTCTTCGGAGGTTACAGCTTCCGCAGTGCCGTTTTCGGTCTCAACGCCATTGTCATCGGTGTCGATCCCGTCGTCATCACCCTCGGCATCGTCGCCGTCAGCGTCGTTGCCGGAACCGGCCTCAAGCGAGCCGTTCTGGTCGTTCTGACCGCCCTTGCCACGACGGCGGCGACGGCGCTTGCGCTTGCGCTTGCCTTCTTCGCCATTGTCGCCCTGCTGCTGCTGGCGGGGCTGGGCGCTTTCGGTCTTGACGATTTCTTCCTCGTCTTCGTCCTCTTCCACCTCGGCGACAAAATCGTCTTCTTCTTCCACGAAGTTCGGCAGCATCTGGATGAGGCTTTCGATCTTCACGGGATTTTCGACGGCTTCACCGCGATCGATGGCGAAATGCTGGGCGCCGACGCCGGAGTCGGCGGCAATGATGATCGACACGCCAAAGCGGCCTTCATAATCGACAATCGTGCCGCGCTTGTGGTTGAGCAGATAGAGCGCCGTTTCCGGCGTGCAACGCACGGTGATGTTGTGGGTGGTGTTGCGCAGCAGATATTCCTCGACGCCACGCAGCACATGCAGCGCGATGGAGGATTCCGAACGCACATGACCCGTGCCGCCGCAATGCTGGCAGACCTGAGTGGTCGATTCCAGCACCGAAGCGCGAATGCGTTGGCGCGACATTTCCAGAAGACCGAAATGCGAGATGCGGCCGACCTGGATGCGCGCACGGTCGTTCTTCAGGCAGTCCTTGAGCTTCTTCTCTACGGCGCGGTTGTTGCGCTTTTCTTCCATGTCGATGAAGTCGATGACGACAAGACCGGCAAGGTCGCGCAGACGCAGCTGGCGTGCCACTTCTTCCGCAGCTTCCAGGTTGGTCGTCAGCGCGGTTTCCTCGATGGAATGCTCGCGTGTCGAACGGCCGGAGTTGACGTCGATGGAGACCAGCGCTTCGGTCTGGTTGATGATGAGGTAGCCACCGGACTTCAGCGTCACCTGGGGCTGCAGCATGCGGTCGAGCTGCGCTTCGATGCCGGAGCGCGAGAAGATCGGGTGAATGTCGCGGTAAGGCTGAACAACCTTGGCGTGGCTCGGCATCAGCATCTTCATGAAGTCTTTCGCTTCACGATAGCCTTCTTCGCCGGAAACGATGATCTCGCTGATATCCTTGTTATAGAGATCGCGGATCGAACGCTTGATCAGCGAGCCTTCCTCGTAAACGAGGCAGGGAGCCGTGGAATTCAGCGTCAGCGTGCGGACGTTTTCCCAAAGACGCATCAGATATTCGAAGTCGCGCTTGATTTCGACGCGGGTGCGGTTGGCGCCTGCGGTGCGCAGAATGACGCCCATACCCTGCGGCACTTCCAGATCGCGCGCGATTTCTTTCAGGCGCTTGCGGTCGGTCGGCTGGGTGATCTTGCGGGAAATACCGCCGCCACGCGCCGTATTCGGCATCAGCACGGAGTAACGGCCGGCCAGCGACAGATAGGTGGTGAGTGCAGCACCCTTGTTGCCGCGCTCTTCCTTGGCCACCTGCACGAGAAGGATCTGGCGGCGCTTGATGACTTCCTGGATGCGGTATTGTTTGCGCGGCTTGCGGGCAACGCGATCCGGAACTTCTTCCATGGCGTCTTCGGCGCCGACGGATTCGATCACTTCCTTTTCGTGATGATCGTCATCGTCGTCGTCATCATCGTCATTGCCGCGGCGAAGACCTTCGACTTCCTCGGAAATCGTGTCGGTATCGACCATCGCGGCCATTTCACCGCCGGTGCTGCCATCGTCTTCGGAAGACGCGTCTGCCGCCTCGGCTGCGATTTCTTCGGCTGTCTTCTTCTTAGCGCGGGGGCGGCGAACGCGCTTCTTCGGCTTTTCTTCCTCAGCCGGCGCTTCTTCCGCGACGACTTCGACGGCCGCTTCTTCGGAAACCGCTTCCACGACGGGTGCAGGTTCTTCCGTCACAACGGTCTCAGTGGTTTCGCTTGCGGAAACAATGCCGACATCCGGCTGATCCACCTGCGAAAGGTCGATCATCGGGGCGGCGGGCTCAGGCGCATCGGCCGATTCGAAATCGTCGCTGCGGCGATGATCCTCGGCTTCCGCTTTCAGCAGGGCCTGACGATCAGCGAGCGGGATCTGGTAATAATCCGGATGGATTTCCGCGAAAGCGAGAAAGCCGTGACGGTTTCCACCGTAATCCACGAAGGCCGCCTGGAGGGAGGGCTCAACGCGGGTGACCTTGGCAAGGTAGATATTGCCGCGGATCTGTTTTTTGTGTTCCGATTCAAAATCGAATTCTTCGATCCGGTTCCCACGGACAACGACTACGCGTGTCTCCTCTTCGTGGGAGGCGTCGATAAGCATTTTGTCTGCCATGTAAGCTGTGCTCCTCGGCGCAGCCTTGTTTTATACGAGAACAGGCCCGCCACACGGACGAGCCTTTCATATGAGTGCAAGGATGTGCCGGAAATGAAGTCTCCTGCCGGGCGTCTGTAAACTGGCAGCATCCGGACCGACGGCGAGGCGCTTGGCCTGCTCCTGGTATCCGGTTCATGTGAAAACTGCTGCGACATCATTGGCCAGGCGGAACGACAATAATATATAGACCCCTTGGGGTCCGATGAATTTGCTCTCCTCAGAGCGGCGGTGGCAGCGCCACCGGGTAGGTCTCCGGCCACGGCCGGAATTGATCGAGTTTCAGGATAAATGTAACGACGGCAGATGATTGCCCGATTTGCAGCGCCAGCGTCTTTTTCGATTGGCAGCCGGCGGGCATCTATCCCGTCAACACTTTTAACCCTCATCCATGTTGTATGTTTTCTCTGTCATAATAGCAATAGGCTGGCTAAATATGCCATATTGTTGGTGGAATTTCCGGGTTAACAATTGGTTCACCAAGGCCTGCGATGGTGAGGCGCAAACGCGCAAATTGTCGTCCGGCGTGGTTGAAACGGCACCGTTCCGGGTGTTTTACCGCGCCGGTTATCGAAAATGACTGAAATACGGAATTTCTTGAAGGCCATGAATTTCACGCGCAGCGCAACGAAATCAGGTGGGGCAGGGTGGATTGGCGCGCGAATCGCGCGGCTTGCGGCTGTCGTGACATTGTCTGCCGTCGCCTCGGTTTCCGTCGGCCCGGCCGTGCAGGCCACGGAGCCGCTCGTCGCGCATCAGGCCCGCATCATCGGTGATGAGGCGCGCACGCGCATCGTTCTCGATTTCGCCGAGGAGCCGGAGTTCGACGTTCACTAT
The DNA here is from genome assembly GCF_031453135.1 of Agrobacterium sp. SORGH_AS_0440. Lineage (NCBI taxonomy): Bacteria > Pseudomonadati > Pseudomonadota > Alphaproteobacteria > Hyphomicrobiales > Rhizobiaceae > Agrobacterium > Agrobacterium sp. SORGH_AS_0440. The sequence continues at coordinate 1,268,541 of NZ_JAVIYR010000002.1, forward strand.
CTCGATTCGCCCGCCCGCATCGTCGTGGACTTCCCGGCGGTGAACTTCAGCTTTCCCGCATCCGATCTCAGGCCGACCGGCCTTTTTTCCGATATTCGCTTCGGCGGAATGGGGGAAAACAGCGCCCGTATCGTGCTGACGGCGAAGAAGCCGGTGCGGGTGGCGGTCGCTGAAACGAAAAAGGCCGATGACGGGCAATCCTTCCGTTTCGTCCTCGATACGGAGATCACCACCAAGGGCAAGTTCGCCGAACTTGTGAAGGAGCAGCAGTGGCAGGCGCCTGCGCCCGTTACCACCGCCGCGATTTCTCCCGCGGACAAGACTTCCCGCCCGGCGGAATTCGTCATCGCGGTCGACGCCGGTCATGGAGGCATCGATGCCGGCGCCTCAGGTGGCACGACGGGCACCGAGGAAAAGGTCATCACCTTGATGTTCGCGAAGGAGCTCGCGGAGCGCCTGAACCGCGAGCCCGGCATAAAGGCCTTCCTGACGCGCGATTCCGATACATTTCTTGCCTTGTCCGAACGCGTGACGATCGCGCGGCAGAACAACGCCAATCTTTTCATCTCCCTGCATGCCGATACACTGAAACAGAAAGGCATACGCGGCGCGACCGTCTATACATTGTCCGATCGCGCGTCGGACCGTATGGCGCAGGAATTGGCGGAGCGTGAAAACAAGTCCGACCAGATCGCCGGTGTCGCCGTTTCCAGCGAGCCGCCGGAAGTCGCCGATATTCTCCTCGATTTCACGCGCCGGGAAACCCAGGCGTTCTCGGTGACACTCGCCGAAAACATCGTTTCTTCCTTCGAGGGGCAGGTTGGCCTCATCAACAATCCACATCGTTACGCCGGTTTCATGGTGTTGCGCGCCCATGACGTGCCATCGGTGCTTCTCGAGCTTGGTTTCCTTTCCAATCCTGACGACGAGAAGCTGCTTCTCGATGCGGAATGGCGCAAGAAGGTGGCCGATACGCTGGCAACGGCCGTCGGGCGGTACCGTTCGAAGGCTCTGGCGAACGGTGGCTGAAGGGAAATGCGCTGCGTCGGCCGAGCTGTTGCCGCGTTGCCATTGATCGCTAAAAATGCTGTTCAATTCGGGACCTTGCGGATGAATAACGGGGCCGAGCCCTATTTTACTCACATTCGCCGCGTTACTCGGAACTCGGATTCGGTGGCGGTTCGCAAAGCGTTGGCGCGGAGTTGCGGGCTGGTGGCCCGGTAACATATCAGCGAATGCTGCCGTATCCGGCTTGTCATCGAAGGTATGGTGTGCAAAACGGCACGCGATATGCAAAGATGCGCCCGTTTCCTCGGGCGTGGATGGTTACGATTCGAATTATCGGTAGCTTGGTATGATCAGACTGATTGGATATTTTTTCGGCTTGGCCAGCGTGCTCTTCCTGTGCGCCGCCGCCGCCGGTGCGATTTATTTGCACGGCGTGACGAAGGACCTGCCGGATTACGCAGTTCTGAGCACCTATGAACCGCCGGTCACGACCCGCGTGCATGCGGGCAACGGGGCGCTTATGGCGGAATATGCCCATGAGAAGCGCCTGTTCCTGCCGATCCAGGCGATTCCCGACCGGGTGAAGGCGGCCTTCCTGTCCGCGGAAGACAAGAATTTTTACAATCACCCCGGCGTCGATGTATGGGGCCTCGGCCGTGCCATTCTCGTCAATATCCAGAATTTTGGCTCCGGCCGCCGTCCGGTGGGCGCATCCACCATCACCCAGCAGGTCGCGAAGAACTTCCTGCTGACAAACGACCAGACCATCGATCGCAAGCTCAAGGAAGCCATTCTTTCCTTCCGCATAGAGCAGACCTATTCCAAGGACAAGATTCTTGAGCTTTATCTCAATGAGATCTTCTTCGGCCTGAATTCCTACGGCATCGCCGGCGCGGCGCTCACCTATTTCAACAAGTCGGTGACGGAACTGACCATTGCGGAAACCGCCTATCTGGCATCGCTGCCGAAAGGTCCGGCCAATTACCACCCGATCCGCCGCGAAAAGGCGGCTCTCGAGCGTCGCGACTGGGTGATCGACCGCATGGCCGAAAACGGCTATATCACGGCCTCCGATGCTGCAGACGCCAAGAAACAGCCGCTTGGAGTGAACCTGCGCCGCGGTGGCGCGCATATCTTCGCGTCCGACTACTTTGCCGAAGAAGTCCGCCGCCAGATCGTCGAGAAATACGGCGAGGAAGCACTTCTCGAAGGCGGCCTTTCCGTTCGCACTTCCTTCGATCCCCAGATTCAGATGGAGGCCCGCAAGGCGCTTCAGGATGGTCTGGTGCAGTATGATGAGCGTCGCGGTTTCCGTGGGCCCATCGAAAAGATCGAGACGGCCGGCGACTGGACGGCTGCGCTTGCCAAGGTCAAGGGCTTGAGAGACGTTCCGGAATGGAAGGTCGCGGTCGTGCTTGCGGTTGCCGCAGATGGTGTCGATATCGGCATCCAGGCCGACCCCGATGCGGAAGATGGCGACAAGCGCACGCGCGGTCACATCTCTGCGGAGAACATGCGCTGGGCCTATCGTGACGCGGCAGGCAAGAAAGCCACCGCCAAGTCTCCAGTTGGCGTCCTGACAGTCGGTGACGTCATCTATGCACAACCGCTTTCCAGCTCCGGAAATGAATATCGCCTGCGGCAGCCGCCCAAGGTGCAGGGTGGCATGGTGGTGATGGACCCGCATACCGGCCGCGTTCTGGCCATGGTCGGCGGTTTCTCCTATGCGCAATCGGAGTTCAACCGCTCGACGCAGGCGATGCGTCAGCCCGGTTCCTCGTTCAAGCCGTTCATCTATGCAGCGGCGCTCGACAATGGCTATACGCCCGCATCGGTTATTCTCGATGCGCCCATTGAGGTGGTGTCGGGCGGCCAGGTCTGGAAACCGCAGAATTACGGCGGCGGTTCTGCAGGTCCCTCGACCCTGCGCCTCGGCATCGAAAAGTCCCGTAACCTCATGACCGTGCGTCTGGCGCAGGACATGGGCATGAATCTGGTGGCGGAATATGCCGAACGCTTCGGCATCTACGACAAGATGCCGCCGCTTCTCTCCATGTCGCTCGGTTCGGGTGAAACCACCGTGATGCGTATGGTTTCGGCCTATTCGGTCATCGCCAATGGTGGCAAGCAGATCAAGCCGACGCTGATTGACCGCATTCAGGACCGTTACGGCAAGACGATATTCCGCCATGAGGAGCGCGCCTGCGAAGGTTGCAACGCTACCAGCTGGCAGAACCAGGATGAGCCTGTGATCGTCGACAACCGCGAACAGGTTCTGGACCCGATGACCGCTTATCAGACCACCTCCATGCTGGAAGGTGTCGTGCAGCGCGGTACGGCCGCAGGCAAGATCAAGGTCGATCTGCCGGTTGCCGGCAAGACGGGCACCACCAATGATGAAAAGGATGCCTGGTTCGTCGGTTACACGCCGGACATGGTCGCCGGCCTGTACATTGGTTTCGACTCGCCCGCACCGCTCGGTCGCGGTGGTACCGGCGGCTCGCTGTCTGCGCCGATTTTCGGTGAATTCATCGCCGATGCGGCCAAGCATCTCCAGCCGAGCAAGTTCATCGTGCCTGCAGGCATGAACTTCGTTGCCGTCAACCGCAAGACCGGCATGGCGGCAGCGGAAGGCGAACCGGACACGATCATGGAAGCCTTTAAGCCCGGCACAGGCCCGGCCGATAGCTTCTCGGTCATCGGTGCTGAAGGCTACATGTCGCAGGAAGATATTCTGAAGACCTCGCCACAGGCGCAGCAGGCCATCACCGGCGGTGGCGGCGGCCTTTATTGACATCAGCCATGACGTTTGGCGGGGGCGCGGGTCTTTACATCCGCGCCCCCCGCATTTATTTGAGCAACGAGTTTCAATGAAGGTGAAGAACCAGCGAAATGCGCAATGAAATCGTGAACGTAGTCGACGAAATCAAGCAGGCCATAAGCCTGCTGAGGAGGCATCTTTGACTGGGACCAGGCGATAAGACGACTGGACTGGTTGAACAACAAGGCAGAGGATCCGACCCTCTGGAACGATGCAGCAGAGGCGCAGAAGTTGATGCGCGAGCGCCAGCAGCTCGATGACAGCATCAATGGCGTCAAGGCGCTGGAGCAGCAGCTCCGGGACAATATCGAGCTGATCGAACTCGGCGAGATGGAGGGCGATGATGAAATCGTCAAGGACGCCGAAGACGCGCTGAAGGCGTTGAAGAGCGAGGCAAACCGCCGTCAGGTGGAAGCCATGCTCTCAGGCGAGGCCGACGGCAATGATACCTATCTCGAAGTGCACTCCGGCGCTGGCGGCACCGAAAGCCAGGACTGGGCGAACATGCTGCTGCGCATGTATACCCGCTGGGCCGACCGTGAAGGTTTCAAGGTCGAGGTTCTGGAAGTCCACGATGGCGAAGAAGCCGGCATCAAGTCCGCGACGATCCTCGTCAAGGGACATAATGCCTTTGGCTGGCTGAAGACGGAATCGGGCGTGCATCGCCTCGTCCGCATTTCGCCGTATGACAGCAACGCGCGTCGCCACACGTCGTTCTCTTCCGTCTGGGTTTACCCCGTCGTCGACGATTCGATCCAGATCGATATCAATGAAAGCGATTGCCGCATCGATACCTATCGTTCGTCCGGTGCGGGTGGTCAGCACGTCAACACCACGGACTCGGCCGTGCGTATCACGCATATTCCAACCGGTATTGCCGTCGCCTGCCAGCAGGAACGCTCCCAGCACAAGAACCGCGCCAAGGCGTGGGACATGCTGCGCGCCCGCCTTTATGAGGTGGAGCTGCAGAAGCGGGAAGAAGCGGCCAATGCGCAGGCGGCATCCAAGACCGATATCGGCTGGGGCCACCAGATTCGCTCCTACGTCCTGCAGCCTTACCAGCTGGTGAAGGATCTGCGTACCGGCGTGGAAAGCACGGCGCCAGGCAACGTGCTGGATGGCGACCTGAACGAATTCATGGAAGCCGCTCTCGCCCACCGCATCAGCGGCGGTGCGGATGTAGACGTGGCGGATATCGACTGAGGTCCCAGGCGCGTCGATTGAAAAAGATCACCCCTCGCGAACCCATTGCGAGGGGTTTTTCATTGGAGGAGATGCATGAAACAGGCGCTCTATATCGTCGACGTCCAGCCGAGCTTCAATCCTCCGGCAACGCTGGTTGCCGAGATATCCAGTCTCGCGCAGACCATGCCCAGCCTCGCCACTGTCGAACGCCATGACGAAAGCGTGACGCCATTTGAACGGCAACTGGGCTGGAAGCCGGGCAGGGATGATGAGTCGCTGGTGGTTGCCGATCGCATCTTCATTAAACATGGCTATGCGCCGCCACGGGAGGCCATCGACTATCTTCTGTCGCTGAAGCTCGACCGCGTGCTGGTCTGCGGCATACAGGCCGATACCTGCGTTCTGGCTGCCGGTTTTGCGCTCTTCGATGCGGGACTTCATCCCACGCTTCTGCCGTGGCTGACGGTCGGCTCGAGTCTCGACCGCAGCGGCGAACTGGGCGCGCGCTTGTGGAAGCATCATTTCGGTGCAGTTCTGGATGGCCCTCATGAGTTGAACACCCAGACTATCGCATGACGAATGCCTACCGGCCAATCACGGGCTAGTTCGAAGCCTTCTCGACCTTCATCTCACCCAGCTCGTCGATCAGGATCGTCCAGTTTTCCGCTTCCTTGCTCATCGGATCGGTCTTGAGATAAACCGTCACGAAAAGGCCAGGCGAGGCGGGCGCTCCATTCGAGCTTTCGGGACGAATATCCGTGACATAGGACTTCATCTGACTGAATTCCTCGAGCTCGATATTTTCGAGAAGATTCGGCCCCTCGGCGGTAAAGGCGATGCGCTGCAGATAAATTTTCGCCGTACCATCGCCCTGGCGTATGGCGATGACCTTGTAATAGCCGCGCGTTGGTGAGGCAGGTGGGGGCCGCAGCTGCCCGTCAGGCCCCTTCACCGGCTCAAGATTGCGATCTTCCCACATGCCGCTGCTGGTGACAAAGATCGCCGAAACCGGCAGCGCGTCAATCGCTTCCGTCTGCGCCCGCGCCGGAAGCACGGCGGCGGCGAAAAGGCAGGCTGCGATGATGGTTGTTGTCAGTTGCATGGCATTGTCGATCGTTGGCTTCAATTGTTGAACTGTTCGGCGAGGACCCGGTCCGACCACGAACGGTCCGGATCGGAGAGAATTCTGGCCGTCCTGTCCTGCGATTGTGCGATCCGTACATGACGAACGGATTTCACCTCGGTGTGGTCGGCCACCGCGTTCACCGGGCGCTTGTCGCGTTCGAGAACATGAATATCGACCGTGACCTTATTCGGCAAAAGCGCGCCGCGCCAGCGCCGCGGACGGAAAGCGCTGACCGGCGTCAGTGCAAGCAGCGGCGATTCCAGCGGCAGAATCGGTCCATGGGCGGAAAAATTATACGCCGTAGACCCTGCTGGCGTCGCCACCATCATGCCGTCGCAGATCAGCTCTTCCAGTCGAACCTTGCCGTCCACCTCGACCCGAAGCTTGGCAGCCTGATGCGATTGGCGGAACAGGCTGACTTCGTTCATGGCGAGCGCCGTAAACTCGTCGCCATCGGAATCCGTCGTCGTCATGCGCAGGGGGTGGAAATCGTTGCCGCTTGCCACCGCAATGCGTTCGATGAGGCCTTCCACCCGGTAATCGTTCATCAGGAAGCCGACCGAGCCCCGGTTCATGCCGTAGACACGCTTGCCGGAATTCATCGTCTCGTTGAGAATCTGCAGCATGAATCCGTCACCGCCGAGAGCCACGATGACGTCCGCTTCGTCAAACGGCGTATTGCCATAAGCGCTTTTCAGCTCTTCCAGCGCCGCCTGCGCCTCCGCAGTCGCGGAGGCTACGAAGGATAGTGAATAGGTAGAATGCGACATCCGCTTCCCTCGACAACGGCGAAGACCGGGACCCGGCCTGCGACCGCAATGTAACCTGTTGAAGCGGTTCGCAATCTTCGAAAGTCGTTCAAGACCTCCGGTCGCAAGCCGCAAGACGCACCCTTGGTACATGAAGACGACTGCCGGCGACAAGGCCTTTCGGGCGGGGAGACGTTCTCCCGGCCATGCCATTGAACCGCGCCGTTCCACAGCTTCTTGATTTCCTGTCGCAACAAGGGTTGCGGTGTAAGGCGGCCTGATGCAGTTTGCGCAAGGCAGACGAGGTGGCGAATGGCAGGAGACGGGTGTGGCGCTGCACTACAATATCTATGACGTATTTACCGAGACGAAAATGGCGGGAAACCCGCTGGCGGTGATGTATGATGCCGATGACCTCGATCAGGGGACGATGCAGGCCATCGCCCGGGAGATGAATCTCTCCGAGACCGTTTTCATCAATCGCTCCAGCAACCCTGCGCACGCGGCTTCCCTGCGCATATTCACACCCTCGGGTGAATTACCTTTCGCCGGACATCCGACCGTCGGCGCCGCAGTAGCGATTGCCGAGCGCAATCGAGGGGATGGCGATGACGACATCGATATGGTCTGCGTACTCGAGGAGAAGGTGGGGCCCGTGCGCTGCGCGGTGAAAATGCGCGCCGGCGCCGTCAGCTTTGCGGAATTCGATCTGCCGCGCAGATCTTCAAGGGTGGACCTGCCCCTCGATCATGCCGCCCTGGCGGATGCGCTGGGTGTCAGCGAAGGCCATCTCGGTTTTGAAAATCATGTGCCATCGATCTGGACGGCCGGCGTGCCTTTCCTGCTGGTGCCGATGCATAATATCGCCGCAGTGCGTGATATGGATTTCGACGCCGGTCTGTGGCTGCGCACCGCACCGCTGGTTGAGGGGCTGCTGACGGCGGCCTATATTTACTGTCGCGGCGGTGTCAATCACGCCGCAAAGTTCCATGCCCGTATGTTCTCCCCGGATATGGGCATTGCCGAAGACCCCGCAACCGGCTCGGCCGCCGCCGCGCTTTCGGGCGCCATCCACCATTTCGACGGGCTGACTGACGGACATTATCCACTTTTGATCGAGCAGGGGGTGGAGATGGAAAGACCATCTCACATCCACCTGCGCATGGACATCAAGGACGGCGAAATCGGCCGCGCCCGCATCGGCGGCCACGCGGTGCGGGTTGCATCAGGCACGTTCGAGATTTGAACTCAACAAGACAGCGCACCACCAGCAAGATTATGAAGTTTCATCAAGAAGCCATCCTGTGCGCGATGGTGTCCGGGCCGATCGAACCCGGCTTGACATATTTCGCGACACGGGTTCTAAATTATTAGGTATTTCCGCAATTGGCGGAGATCTGCTCGATAACTTGTCGTTTCAGCTCATAGAGGTCCCTGCGCCGAGTCCCTTCTCAAGAAAATCATCTTGGAGTTTCTGAGAAGTTGAGGGTTCATGCGCACTTTGAATCTGGGCATCCTCGCCCATGTGGACGCAGGCAAGACTAGTCTTACGGAGCGTCTTCTTTTCGATGTCGGTGTGATCGACAAGCTTGGCAGCGTAGATGCCGGCAGCACGCAGACGGATAGTCTCGAACTCGAACGGCAACGCGGTATTACTATCAGAGCCGCTGTCGTTTCATTCAAAATCTGCGATACCGTCGTCAATCTAATCGATACGCCAGGTCATCCGGATTTTATCGCGGAGGTGGAGCGGGTACTGGGTGTGCTTGATGCCGCAGTGGTCGTCGTTTCCGCTGTGGAGGGCGTGCAGGCCCAGACGCGCGTACTGGTACGAGCGCTGCAACGCCTTGGCGTACCCTTCTTGTTTTTCATCAATAAGGTCGACAGAGTTGGGGCACGTTATGACGGGGTCGTGAACGACCTCGTCAATCAGTTGCGGGTGTGCCCGATTGCAATGTCGACTGTCACTGATGAGGGTGGAAAGCTAGTACGAGTGGCGGCAACAAATATGACGGTGAGCAATCCATTTTTTACGAGCCTGAGCGAAATCCTCGCGGAAAATGATGAAAATCTGCTTCATGACTATCTTGCAAGGCCCGATTTGGTGGATTCCGAGAGGCTATCACATTCCCTGAGGCAGCAGACTGCCTGTGGACTGGTGCATCCCGTTTTTGCCGGTGCTGCAATGACGGGTGTTGGGCTATCGGACCTGATCTCGGCAATTCCCGCCATGCTCCCTGCTCGTAACCCCGACCCAGCTGGCGATGTCGTTGGAAAAATCTTCAAGATCGAACGCGGATGGGGCGGCGAAAAGCTGTCCTATCTGTATCTTGCATCGGGAACGATCCAGCTTCGCCAGTATCTGCCTCTACCTCGGGGCTCGGGGAAAGTGACGGGGATACAGGTGTTTGAGGACGGCCGGATTAAGAGTGCGACACGTCTTTGCGCCGGTCAGATCGGACGTGTTAACGGTCTCGCCGATGCCCGAGTTGGCGATCTGGTAGGCGCGACCGCCATCGCGCGCGGCGAATTTCATTTTGCGCCGCCCACGCTTGAAACGCGTATTATCTCCCGGCGACCGTCCGAACATGCAAACCTGTGGCTTGCGCTCAACCAGTTGGCTGAACAGGATCCTTTGATAAGCTTGCGGCGAAACGAAGAGACGAATGACGTTTTCGTATCGCTCTACGGCGAGGTCCAAAAGGAGGTCATCCAGTCTGAGTTGTCTACCGGTTACGGTATCGCTGCCGATTTTGAAGACAGCATCGTTATTTGCGTGGAAAGGCTTTGCGGCAGCGGGCAGGGGCTGCAACTCCTTTTCAAGGAGCCCAATCCATTTCTCGCCACGTTGGGCCTCCGTGTCGACTCACGGCCAGACGGTACCGGCAACAGCTTTGCGCTGGAGGTGGAGCTGGGTCAGATGCCTGCGAGCTTCTATCGTGCGGTGGAGGAAACCGTGTTCGAAACGCTGAAACAGGGAATCTTCGGCTGGCGGGTGGAGGATTGTCACGTCGCAGTGACGGCTGCGCGCCACACGTCTCCATCCACCAATGCGGCGGACTTCCGGCACCTGACCCCGTGGGTGCTGGCGAGCGCACTCAAAGAAGCGCAAACCTTCGTTTGCGAGCCTGTTGACCGCTTTCATATCGAGGCACCCACCACCGCCATGCCGAGACTGGTTGCTTTATTAGCCAGAGTAGGAGCAGCGACAAGTAACTCATTGATTTCAGGTAATGTGGTTAGCCTTGAAGGCACACTGGCGTCAGCGGCTGTCCAGAGCGTTCAACAGCAGGTGCCGGGACTAACCGGCGGCATGGGTATGATGGAAACATCGTTCGATCACTATGCCCGAACTCGCCATCCCCCGCCGCAGCGTCGGCGCTCCGGTCCTGATCCGTTTAACGAGCGAGATTATCTGCTGCGTGTTGGCCGAAATGTATGATCCGCGTCGCGTTGTTTGTGAAGGTAACCTCGTCCGAACAGGAACGCGGAGAGCCAGTCATCAAGCCGTAGCTGTGGCTTTTTTTGAGATTGGGGTCATCAGTCACTGAAATCAGCTCGTTGAGAAACGATAAAGCAAAGCGGTTGCAAAAGTACACCCCGGTCTTCCGACCGGGGTGTACTTGTATCTGCGTTGATATCGTTAATTAAACCGACCCGCCGCATGGGCAAGCATCGTATAGACCTTGCCGGTATCGGAGGTGAGGTAGGATTGTGTCACGGTCCGGTCGCGGTCGGTCCGGGCCACATCGGCAAGCAGCTTCTCGAAATCGTTGATATAGCGGTCAACGGCGGTGCGGAACTCCGCTTCACGCTCATATTTGCGCTTGATCTCGTCGAAGGTCGTCTGGCCTTTCAGCGTGTAGAGACGACGGGTAAAGACGTCGCGTTCGCCACGCTGGTAACGGCGCCACAGTTCCACCGACGCATCGTGATCGATGGCGCGGGCGATGTCAACGGAGAGCGAGTTCAGCGATTCCACCATGTGGCGGGGATTACGGGTGTCGGCTGCACGGGTCGGCTGTTGCTCGGTGCTGGCGCGCGGTGCGGGGGCTGCGGGCGTCTCCTGGGAGGCGCCGCGCAACAGATCGCTGATCCAGCCGCCGCCTTCTTCGCGACGTCCCGCCTGGCTTGGTGCGACCGGCTGCGCCGGAGCGGGTGCCTGACGATTCTCGACTTGCCGGTTTTCGACCTGGCGATTTTCGAGCGGCAACGTGCCGCGCAGGGCAGGTGCTGGCTGCTGCTGCGCCGGGCGCTGCTGTTGAACCGGCGCGGGGGCTGCGGGCTGCGGGCGCGGCTCTACGCGGCGCTCGACAGCCGGCTGGGTTGCGGCGATGGCGCGGGCAACCGGCTCGGACACTTCCATCTGCTGCGTCGAGCGGCCGACGAGCTGGGAAATATCCTGCAGCGCCTTGATCTGCTCGGATACGGCGCGGCGCATTGCGGCCGCACTTTCCTTGGCTTCTTCCGGCAGGTCGAAGGCACCACGCTTCAGTTCGGCGCGGGTCGCGTCAAGTTCGCGGCGGATATCGTGGCTTGAGCGACGGATTTCATCGGTCGCGCCGGCGAAGCGGCTCACCGCTTCCTCGACAGCCTGGCGCAGCGTTTCCTTGAGGTTGGCTGCGGCCGCATTGGATTTTTCGGAAGCACTGCCGAGAAGGTTGTCGACTTCCGAGAGAGAGGATTCGACACCGCCGCGCAGGCGGTTGACCAGCTCGTCGGAGTATTTCTGCGCGTCGGAGAGCGTGCTCTCGATCGAGCGGCTGGCATCCTGACCGGCGGCGAGCAGGGCGCCCCGCATGGTCTGTGCCGCCGAACGGGCGCGCTGTTCGGTTTCATCAAGCGAGCGGCCGATATCGGAGAAGGAAGCCTGCAGATTTTCACGCAGGTTGCCGGCGACGTTCTGCGAACGCTCTTCAGCCTCGTTAAGTGTGGTTTCCACCACACCAATGACATTGCGCATGGCGCTTTCGATTTCCTCGGAACGCTTGACGAGGCCAACAGACAGGCTGCGCAACGCATCCTGGCGTTCTTCCAGCGTGCCGACGAGGCTCGACTGGGCGGCATTCAGCAGCTCGGATGCCTGGCTCAGCACCTTGGAATGTTCTTCGAAGCGGCTGACGATGCCAGCGACCTGCGCCAGCGTCTGGCCGGAAATATTCGACAGACGGTCGATCTTTCCTTCCAGCAGACGGCTGGAACTGGACACCATGTCGGCGGCCTGCGACGCGGACTCCGAGAAACGGGCTGCAGACGCATTCAGCGCTTCATCCGCTGCACCGAAGCCCTGAGCGGCGCGCTCAACGGCCGAATTGAAGTTGGTTGCCGACTGTTCGACGATTTCGGCCATGCTGTTATGGGTCTGCGACAGCATATCCGTGCTCTGACGAGTGGCGGCAACCAGCTTGTTGGCTGCTTCGCTGCCGGCGCGGGCATATTTGTCGATACCCTGTTCGACGGCGTCCGCCATTGCAGTATGGGTTTCCGACAACATGTCGGTGCTCTGGCGAGTGGCTGCAACCAGCTTGCTTGCCGCATCCGTTCCGGCGGCGGCATAATCGCTGATTGCCTGCTCCACCATGCCGACCATGCCGCTATTGCTCTGCGACAGAAGCTCGGCGCTCTGCTGGGCAGCGGACACGATCTTTTCGGCGGCTTCGCGGCCAATGGTGGCATATTCGTCGACGACAGGCTTTGCCTTTTCCTCGATAAGACGCGACAGCTCCGCGGAGCGGCTGGCCAGCATCGAGTTGAGTTCGCGGGTGCGGTTGTCCAGTGCCGAACGGATCGATTCGCCGCGCGCGTCGAGGGCGGATTCAACACCCGTCAAAGTCTCGGAAATGACACCAACCTGTGAGCGGACAACGGCTTCAGCCTCGGCAACCTTGTTGACGATGATGTTGCCCGCCTCGGAGAAGGTCTGCGCCACGGCGGCAGCCTGGCCGGAGAGGCGCGTCTGTGCATCCGAAATACGGTTGACGATTTCACCCGAGCGTTCCTCGATGGCCTTGGTAAAGGCCTCGTTCTGTGCCTGCACCTGTTCGGCGAACTCCGCGCCGGACTTCGCGAGCAGGGCGGAGGAACGGGCAGCTTCGTCGCCGATGCTTTGCGTGGCAGAGGTAACCGCGCCACGCAGGCTGACAGCAAGATCGGTGGCCTTGCCTTCGATGGTGCGATTGACGTTTTCGAGACCGATCGTCAGTGCGCGGTCCATCGTGCCGAGGCGCTCATCGATGCGGGCCGTGCCGGTATCGAAGGTTTCGGCCAGGCGGCTGGTGCGGCTTTCGAAGGTGTCGGCAACGCGGGTCGTCTGCTCGTCCAGGATGCCGGTGATCCGCTCGGCGGCCTCATCGCTGGTGCGCGCAAAGACGGCTGTCTTGTCTTCCAGCGCCTCGGCGAAGCGGCGGCCGGCATCCTCGATCGACGTGTTCACATTGGCGAGATCGCCGCCGACGCGTGCCTGAAGCGTATCGAGAGAGGTCTCGATGCGGGTGCCGGTTTCGTCGAGACGGGTGGTGACGTTGCCGATAGAGGTCTCGATTTTCGAGGAGAGGGCGTCCGTCGCGCCGCCGATTTCGCGTGCGGCTTCGCCGATCTTGACGGCGATATCGCCGGCGCTGTTGCGAAGACGCTCTTCCAGCGTTGCCGCACTACCGTCAATCGCCTTCTGCAGCGTTTCCTGCTGGGTTTCGAGCGACAGTTCAAGCATGCTGGCGCTGGAGGCGACCGTGGTGCCGATCATCATCGCCTGCTCGGAGAGCATGTCACCCATCTGGGTCGTGGCGGAGCTGAGCGTGGCTGCAATTTCTGCCTGACGCTGCTCAAGCGTGCTGCGGATGTCCTCGTGCGATTGCGAAAGATTGCTTTCGAGGCGCGAGACGCCTTCTTCGACGGTCTGCGCAAACCGGGTGCTGCCGTCCTCAACGACGCTTTCAATGCGGTTGGCCGCGCCCGAAACGCTCTGCTCGATCAGACCGCTGTTGCGTTCCAGCGATCCGGCAATACGCTCGGCCTGCGAGCCGAGCATGGTTTCGAGCCGCTCATGGCCGCTGGCAAGCGCATTTTCAAGCGTGAAAGCAGTGGCTTCCAGGCGTTGGCCGACGCCGGCCGCCGCAAGCGAAAGCGATGACGCCCTGGCGTCCATGGCTTCGGCGATCCGTTCTTCGACACCCGAAATGGTCATGTCGAGCGCCATGGTGCGGCTGTCGAGCGCATCGGCGATGCGCTCTTCCGCACCCGATACGATACCGGAAAGAGCCACCGTGCGGGTGTCCAGCGCGCTGGCAATGCGGTCTTCCACGCCGGAAACGGCGCTGTGCAGGGCGGCGGTGCGGCCGTCGAGAATATCCGCGATCTTTTCCTCCACGCCCGAGAAGCTCATGTCGAGCGCCATCGTGCGGCTGTCGAGGACGTCAGTGATGCGCTCTTCCGCGCCGGAAACGACTGACTTCAGCGAATCCGTCCGGCTGTCGAGCGCGCCGGCGATGCGGGTTTCGGCGCTGGCCACCAACTCGCCGAGGGCCGCGGTGCGTGTATCGAGCGTTTCGGTGATTTTTTCCTCGACTCCGGAGAAGGCCATATCCAGCGCCATCGTGCGGCTGTCGAGTGCATCCGTGATGCGTTCTTCCGCACCCGAAACCACGGCGTTGAGGGCTGCGGTGCGGCCGTCCAGCGTTTCTGCAATCCGGGTTTCGGCGCCCGCCACCACATCGCCGAGCGCGGCTGTACGGCTGTCCAGCGCGCCGGCAATTTTCTCTTCGGCGCTCGCCACGATGCCGGTGAGGGCGGAGGTGCGGTTGTCGAGCGTCTCGGAAAGCCGTTCCTCCACATTGGCGAAGGTCATGTCGAGAGACAGGGTGCGGCTGTCCATGGTGTCGGCGATGCGTTCCTCGACGCCGGAAATGGTGCTGGAAAGCGCAGCCGTGCGGCCATCAAGCGTTTCGGCGATACGGCTCTCGGCTCCGGAGACGACGTCGTGCAGGGCAGCCGTGCGGCTTTCCAGCGTGTCGGAGATGCGGTCCTCGATGCCGGAGACTGCGCCGGTAATGGCTGCGGCCCGCGTTTCGAGCGTTTCGGCAAGGCGACGCTCCACGTCGGCGACGACGTTGTTGATCGCAGCTGCACGTTCGTCGAGCATGGCAGCGAGGCGTTCTGCCGTGCCGGAGACGGAGCCGGTAATAGCCATGGAACGGCTGGCGAGCGCTTCGTCGAAACGGTTCTGGCTGGCCGAAAGCGCGCCGAACAGGGCGTTGCTGCGTTCCGACAGCACGGCGTCGATCTTCTCGTGCGAATTGGCGAAGACGTCTGTGATTTCGGCGGTGCGCTGGCCGATCGCGTCGCTGAAGGCCTGAGTCCGGGCCTCAAGCGCGCTTTCCAGCATTTCCTGACCCGTGCCGAGCGCGGTGGCGAGCGCCAGCGACTGATCGGTCATGGTGGTGCCGATGCGTTCCAGACCGGCGCTCAACATGGTGTCTAGCGCTTCAGAACCGCCCGCCACGGTTTCGTTGATCCGGGCAAGGCTTTCCATCAGCTTGCTATCGAGGCTGCCGGCGCGCTGGTCGAAGGCGCTGGCGAATTGCGCCACGTGTTCATCGAAGGCCGAGTTGACCTGACCCACCGTCGCCTGCATCCGTTCCTCATAGAGGCCGGAGCGGAGATCGAGATCCATGATGGCGTCGTCGGCCGTGCTCTGCAGGCTCTGGCGGAAGGAGAGTCCTTTTTCCTCGAGCGTCGTGGAGAGCTTGTCGAGCACGGTATCCAGCGAACCGCCGATGATCTGCTGGCCGCGTTCGATATTGCGGTTGAGCTCGAGCGTGCGGCTGGAAAGCGTCTCGTTGAGTTGGCGGGTGCGTTCCTCAAGTGCGCTGTTGAGGCTTTCCACGCCGCTGTCGAGCGTCGAGGCATGGATCGCGAAACGTTCGAGCAGCACTTCACCGCGTTCGTCCAGCGTCGAGGTGAGATTATGCAGCCGCATGTCGAATTCGTTGGAAATCGTCGTGCCGGAGGAGTTCAGCGCCTGAAGCAGGTTTTCGGTCTTGGCAGCGATCAGGCTGCCCATTGCTTCCGTCGAAGCGCGCGATTTTTCCAGGAGAGCCGCCGAACGTGTGTCGATCATCGACGCAAAGGCCTCGCCGGTCGTGGCGATCCGCATCGAAAGCTCTTCGCCGACGATGGAGAGTTCTTCCTTGATCTGTTCCTGCGCGCCGACGATGGAGGAGCGGATGCGCTCGGCATGGTTGACGATGGCGTCGCGTTCGGCGGTCAGTTCCTGCACGAGGCTGCGCACGCGCAGCTCATTGTCCGCATAGCTGCGCTCAAGCGCATTGACTTCGGAATGGACGAGGGTTTCGAGTTCGGTCGCACGCGCAATGGTGCGCTCGATACCGTCATTCATGGCCGAGACTTCACGGCGAACCGCCTGGCCAACGGACATGATGCGGTCAGAGGCAACGGTTTCGGGTTCGGCAAGACGAAGCGCGACTTCCGCCATGGAGCGGGCGGCGTTGCGCAGATCGCGGGCACGCGCCATCATGATGGCGAAGGCGAAGAATAACATGACCGGCACCAGAATGCCGACGACGATCGCCATCAGGCCGGGGATCGCGGCGAGGTCGGAAAGCGAACCGATATTCCAGAGCGCATTGCCGTAAAGAAGATGCGCGATGCCAAGGCCGCCGAGCGCCCATATAACCGACATGATCGTGGCGTTGCGAAGCGCGCCGCCGATGGACCCGCCTTCCAGCGATTTGAGGATCATGGCCGGGCTGCGCTTGGACCCGTCATTGGCCGCTTCGAGATTGGGCGATTTCGGCGCCGGTTCGACAGGCGTGCGCGCGACTTCGGGAGCAGGGGTCGGTCTGCTGGCTTCCTTCACTCTGGCCTCCGGCTGCTTCGGCGCTGCAGTCTTCCGCGTCTCCGGCTTTTCTTCGAAAGCGCCAAGCTGCAGGGCATCTTCCAATGCCTGGAAAGCAGTCTCGTCGACAGAGTCGCTGATCTTGTTATTCGCCATGCGGTTACGCCTCGTTACACATACGCCCGGCTTCATGCCGTTGGACCGCCTGCCTATGCAGGCGGACTGCCGCCATCATGCCAGCGGAACATATCCCTCCATGAGAGAACAATCCCGCCACTTACCAAATCCCGAATGCTGGTGATCCAGCTTTCGGGCGAAATTACAACACTGTGCCGCAATAACAAAGCTCGTGCCTAGGCCTCGCAGCAACAGCAGTACCGTAGTGACACATTTAGGTGTTCGAAACAATTAATGCGGATTTGCGGTGGTGGCGAAGTGTCGGCTTTTTAACAGTTTTTAAACCTGAGTTTCACGCTGAACGCCTTGTTTCGCATAAGTTTAACATAAATTAACCATAGCAGAAGATTTTCAGCCGCGTCACGCCGTAATTTAAGCCGATAGCACCGGTTAGGATGCCTGAATACGACACAGATGTGACACGAAACAGGAAACGGCAAGACAGGAATTTGAGACATGGCAGCAGTCAGTATCGCTTTCGAAGCGCCCGATAATTGCGGCGGCGCGCCGGTCACTGGAAAAAAGCCTATCGATTTCGATCATCTGGCCCGTCAGACGATGGGCGACAAGGATCTTGAGATCGAGGTGCTGCAACTGTTCAGCCGCAATGCGCGCGCCGCGCTGCACGAAATGGCGGGCGCCGGCGACACGGACGTGAAGGCGACCGCGCATCGTCTGAAGGGCGCAGCACAGGCTGTCGGTGCCTTTGATGTTTCTGTGGCTGCCGCCGCCGTGGAGGCTGGTGGCAATGACAGCGTCGCGATTGCAAAGCTTGCGGCCGCCATTGTCGAGGCGGAAAATTTCATCCTGAAACTTTGCCGCTGAGGCGTAATTCATCAAAATTGCGGTTTCGCAAGGCCGGTTGAGGCCCTGGGCGCCCTCCAAGCGGGTTGCCAAGGCGAACCGGCCTTTCTATGTGTTTAGAACAGTTCTTAGATCACATTCTGGATTTCGGCATGACAAAACTGACAATCGTTGCCTTTGACGGCACGCCCCATGAACTCGACGTGAGCAACGGTTCCACCGTGATGGAGAATGCCGTGCGCAACTCCATCCCCGGCATCGACGCGGAATGTGGCGGTGCCTGCGCCTGCGCTACCTGTCATGTCTATGTCGACGACGCCTGGTCGGAGCGCGTTGGCGGGCCGGAGCCGATGGAAGAAGACATGCTGGATTTCGCTTTCGATGTGCGGCCGACTTCGCGTCTTTCCTGTCAGATCAAGATGAGCGACGACCTTGACGGTCTCGTCGTTCACGTTCCTGAGCGCCAGGGCTGAGACGAAACGGCTTTGCGGCAGAAAAAGCCCCGCTCACCAAGGTAGCGGGGAGCGGGGCGAGGCGGGTACGCAGCATGCAGGCGAGGGAGGAAACACCTGCGAGCCCTCAAGTGCGCACCGGGAGAACCGGAGGCGGCTGCGACCATCAAAGCTTTTGAGACAGTATGGTCCGAAACCGTACGTAGAACGTACAATGAGTCTCACCGGACGCACCATCACCAGAAGTCACGGGTGAGATCGGACATCACGTTACGTCATGTCGGCCAATCATTCAGCTTTGTCGGAAGAAAGGCGCGGATCTCTCAGCGGCGGCTCTGTCCCTGTTCGAGCCGGTTTTTCAGGAGCCGTGTCATGCGGGCATCGAAATTTCGCGATTCCACCACGTCGAACCGCATCTGGTCCCTGTCGTGCTCGTCCATCACCGTCTGGGTGATCTTGCCAACCATTTCCTGCAGTGTTTCACAGTTTTTCTGGGGGCGAAGCGCGGTCAACTGCCTTTCGAGCGAACGGGCGTGAGTGCGGGCGATTTCGGCGTGCCGTTCCTCGTGGCGCTTGATATCGGCAAGCAGCGTATCCCAGATGAAGGCCAGTTCCGCCGTGGTGCGGCGGCGGTTTTTCCATTGCGGCAGGAGAATCCGGGTATTCAGCACCACTTTGGCGGTTCCGACGCTGCAAAGGCCGTTTTTCTCGACATAGGTGAGTTCGCCACCGAATTTGATTTCGGTCGCGCCCGGATGGCGCGCGCCGGTATTGCGGGTCAGCGGGCCGTGCCTGGAAAGCTGCTGGTCGAGGTCGGCGGCGGTTTTGCCGCTGATCGAAAAATAGGAATAGGTCTTGCGGACGATGGTTTCGGAAAAAGCCGGTCCGGGGATGGAAAGTGCGACTGCGACCGCCAAAGCGGCGCAAAGAGCACGTGATGATTTGGTCATGACCCGGCCTTCCGGTTGAACTTGAAAAACGTTTGCTGCATAGGCGGAGCGGAACTTATAAGAATTGGCATAACACTCCGTTATTCCGAAAGGCACGTGTTACGTGATAACAGCCGGCAGCAACGCGTGGCAAGCGGCCCATGGCCGCTCCCTGAAACTTGATGGGCGTGGCCGTATTATGGCCATCGTCAACGCAACGCCCGATTCCTTTTCGGATGGCGGTCGTTATCTCGCCGTCGATGCGGCTTTTTCCCATGCGCTGACCTGCGTGGAAGAAGGAGCCGACATCATCGATATCGGCGGCGAGTCCACCAGGCCCGGGGCTGCCGCGGTAACGGAAACCGAGGAGCAGGATCGGGTGCTGCCCGTCATCGAGAAATTGCGCCGCGAGACGGATGTATTGATTTCCGTCGATACCTACCGCGCTTCGACGGCTCGGCTCGCCATCGCGGCAGGGGCGCATATCGTCAATGACGTTTTCGGTTTGCAGAAAGACGCCGAAATGGCGGGCGTGGTCGCCGCCACCCGCGCGGGCGTCTGCATCATGCATACCGGCCGCGACCGGCAGAAGCTCGCCGATGTCATCGCCGACCAGTTCGAATTCCTCAATCATTCGCTCGAGATCGCCCAGGACGCGGGTGTTGCCCGCGATGCCGTCGTGCTGGATCCCGGTTTTGGTTTTGCCAAGGACGAACGGGAAAACGTTGAGTTGATGGCCCGTTTCAGCGAGCTTGCCGCCTTTGGCCTGCCGGTTCTTGCCGGCACGTCGCGCAAGCGTTTTATCGGGTCGCTGACGGGCCGGGATGCGGCCGATGAACGCGATATCGGAACGGCTGCGACGACGGCGATCCTGAGGCTTGCCGGCGCTTCGATTTTTCGTGTGCACAATGTCGCCGCGACGCGTGATGCGTTGGCAATCGCCGATGCGGTTCTTGCCAAAGCGTCGGCAAAGGCCGATGCCTAGATCAATGAGTGCCGGAATGTCATGTCCCGAGGAGGGTGCGGCTTTCCGGCGAAACAGTCCTGCCATGGAGGCGATGCGATGAGCCGCTATACCATCATCCTGAAAAACTGTTCCTTCTTTGCCCGTCATGGTCTTCTTGAACAGGAAGAGGTGTTGGGGCAGCGCTTTTTCGTCGACGCCGAGATGGAGGTCGAGGCGGGCGACGCGCTGGAAACCGACGATATTGAGAACACCGTCGATTATGGCGTGGCTTTCGCGGTCATCGAAAAGATCGTCGTCGGCCAGCGCCGGTATCTCATAGAGGCGCTTGCGAACGACATCGCCAAGGCGCTGCGTGCCCGTTATCCGCAAATCGTCTGGCTGCGCATCACGGTGCGCAAGCCCTCGGCGCCGGTTCCCGGTATTCTGGATTATGCACAGGTGAGCGTTGAACACCGAGCCTGAAACGATGACCGTCGCTACCTTGGGTCTCGGCGGCAATATCGGCGATGCGGCCGCCGCCATGGCCAGGGCACTGCGCGAACTCGATGCGCATGGCGATTGCCGCCTGATGGCCGTCTCCAACCTTTACCGCACACCTCCCTGGGGCAAGACGGATCAGGCCGATTTTTTCAATTGCTGCGCTTTGGTCGAGACCGCGCTTTCGGCGCCCGCGCTGCTGGAACTGTGCCTCGATATCGAAAAAGGCATGAAACGGGTGCGGACGGAACGCTGGGGCCCGCGCACCATCGATATCGATGTGCTGACCTTCGGGAACCAGTCTATCGTTACGGAAAGCATTGAAGTGCCGCATCCGCGCATGACGGAGCGCGCATTCGTGCTGATGCCGCTTGCTGATATAGCGCCTGATCTCCAGGTCAGGGGAAAGTCCGTCCGGGAATGGCTTCAGCAGGCGGACAAGAGCGGCATTGTCAGCGCAAACGAAAAGCGGGAGTGGTGGACACTCCCGCCTGGCAATGGCTGAAAAACTGTAGTCTTTACGGCTTGATCGAGCCGACAGCCAGCTGGTCGATATCGCGCGCCAGCGTGACGCCGATGACTGGTATCATCTGATCGGCGACCTTCACCGAGATGGTGATGTTCATCGAATTGTCGTTGGAGACGCGGGCAACCATTGCACCGTTGAGTTTGGCGCGGTTGATGCCGACGACGACCTTGTCGCCGCTGACCTGTCCGGAGGTGATGTCCAGACCCTTGCCGGCCGCGCCATCAAGGAACCTGCCTTCGTAGCTGTTACCCTTCTGGCTGATGACGGCGGACATAGGCTGGCTGAAGACGCCGACGCGGCAGGTGCCGCCGAGCTTTATGCCGGTCTGCTTGTCGTCAAGCGGTTCGCCCGTCAGGTCGCAGGTGAATTTCGTGCCCTTGTATTTGCCGGCGACGATTTCGCCCGGACCCTTCCAGACGCCGGCAACGGAGCGGAAAAACACGTCGTCGCGATCGCGTGATGCGGCATGCACGTCAGACATGCCGAAACCGCCGCTGACGGACAATATGGCGGCAAGTCCGCCCACAAGCGAAAAGAAGCGCGAATACATGATACTTTCCCCGGCGAAGAAGCCTGTTCGATAGGCTGCAATCTACCGGCGGAATGGTTAATGCTTGGTTTATTTCACTCTCATTTGCGGCGTCATCCGTAACCTTTTGAACCGCTCAAAGCCGAGCAATCAGGCTTTCTCGCCGCTTTTTCCACTGCTTAAATCGGGCGTCAGGTCGGACATGAAATCGCCGATTCCCGGCCGTTTCACAGCCCTGAACGGCAGCGGGCGGCAAAGATCCATTGCGGCAATGCCGATTCGCGCCGTCATCAGGCCGTTGATGACGCCTTCGCCGAGACGTGCGGAGAGTTTCGAAGCAAGGCCGTGTCCGAGAACCTGTTGAGCGAGCCCGTCACCGACGGCGATCGAGCCCGTGACGGCGAGATGGGCGACAACATCGCGCAGGAGTTTCAGCATGCCGAGCGTGCCGGGACGGCCGCCGTAAAGCTCTGCCATTGCGCGCACCAGCCGCGTCACTTCGAACAGCACATAAGCGAGATCGACGACGGCGCGTGGGCTGACGGCGGTGACAACCGAGACCCGTTTTGATGAATTGAGAATCAGCGCCCGCGCCTGTCGGTCGAGCGGCACCAGCAGTTCACGTTCGGCAAGCTCGATCAGATGCGGGCCGTCGATGACATCGCTTTCCGTTTCCTTCAGCGCCGCGCGCCCCTTGGCCGTTTCCGCCCGATGGGAAAGGACGGCATTCAGGCGGGTGACGATGGCGCGGGCGGGTTTCGAGCTCTTGTGAAGGCTTGCCGTCTCGGCATCCGCCTTGAGAGATTGTACGGCATTCAGCCGCATGATGCCGAAGACTTCGCGGCCGACGAGGGCGAGAACCGCAAAAAGCGCCACGATGAGGGCGATCGTTGCCGTGTAGCCCAGCCAGTCGGAGCGGGAAAACAGATTGCGGATGAGCTGATCCGCCCAGAGCCCGAAGGCAAGCGAGAACAGCACACCCAAGGCACCAAGCGCCAGCTTGCCGAAGGAGAAGCGGCTTTTCTTCGGTATCGCCACGGGCAGAGCGGCAGCGTCGATGTCCTCAGGTGCCAGAAACGGATCGTCTTCATCTGGCGTCAAAGATATCTCCGCATCGAAACTGCGCGGCGCTCGCTTCTGCGTGGCGGACGGTCGTGCCGTCTCTTCCGTTTCGAGCGTGAAAGCGGCGGGGCGGCGCGTCTGCGGATCGTTTTGTGTGGGAGCTTTCATGCGAGCTTGTCTCCGAACAGGAACTGCATGGCGCGGTCGAGCCTGATATGTGGAACGGAAAGCCGAATGCCGCCGCTGCCCGGCTCGTCAATGTTGGGCGGTCGAAAACGCACGACATTGACATCAGGTAGTGTCGCCTTGTCGCCATCCCGGTCTATGCTGCGGAACAATGGCTCCGGATCGTCAGGCAGGTCGCCCGGAAAGATCGCTGTCTTGCGATTGCCGTCAAATGTCTCGCCATTGATGGTTTCGCCGGCCATCGGCGTGCCCACGATGACGGGCAGTTCGTGGCCATCCTGTCGAACGCTTGCCTCTCTCGTGGCGCGAACCGAAGCCAGCGCCATGACTTCGATACCGGCGCCATTCATGCCGATGGTGGTGATGGCGCGGTCGACCAGACGCCGGGTCAGGCGCTCCAGCCGGTCATGGCTTTCGTGATGGAGATGATCGGCCTTCGTGGCCGCAATCAGCACCTTGTCGATGCGACGGCCGATCAGCGACGACAGCAGGCTGTTGGTGCCGGGGCGGAAACAGGCGAGAACATCGCCCAGCGCCCGCTCCAGATCCTGAACGGCTTCCGGACCGCGATTGACGGCCTGCAGCGTGTCGATCAGGACGATCTGCCGGTCGAGGCGGGCGAAATGCTCGCGGAAGAAGGGTTTGACGACAATCGACTTGTAGGCGTCGTAGCGCCGCTCCATCATGGCGCGCAGGGAGCCTTTCGGCGCTTTTTCGTCCGTCAGGCCGGGAAGCGGCGCAAAGGTCAGCGCGGGCGACCCTTCCAGATCGCCGGGCATCAGGAAGCGGCCGGGCGGCAGGGTGGACAGCGATCTCTCGTCGGACTTGCAGGCCTTGAGATAGGCCGCGAAGCTTTCAGCCAAGCGTCGGGCCGTCATTTCGTCGGCGGGCGCGTTGATATCGAGCGAAGAGGCGATGGCCAGCCATTCCTGTGCCAGCTCGGCGCGGACCCCGCTTCCGGCCAGCGAGACTGTGGTATCGCTGAATTGCCTGTAATCCTGCGACAGAAGCGGCAGGTCGAGCAGCCATTCGCCGGGGTAATCGACGATATCGATGGAGAGCTTGCCGGCCGAGAACCAGCGGCCCCAGCCGCTGGCGCTCTGGTAATCCAGCGTGATCCTGAGTTCCGAGATCGCCCGCGTCGAATCCGGCCAAAGCCGGTCGCGCACCAGTGCCTGGATGTGATCTTCATATTGAAAGCGGGGAATGGCGTCGTCCGGCTGCGGCTCCAGCCGCACGTTAGAGACGCGTCCGGAGCGCATGGCCTCAAACAGCGGCAGCCGCCCGCCGTTGAGAAGATTGTGGACCAGCGAAGAGATGAAAACCGTCTTGCCCGCCCGCGAAAGGCCGGTGACACCAAGCCGCAATGTGGGGTGAGTGAGGTTACTCGCGCGGTCGGCCAGATTATCGAACGCAATGAGCGCACTGTCTGTCAGGGACGTAAGAGAAGGCGGCAATGGCAATTTCCCGGCTGCGTTAAACGGTCACGGCTGCAATATAGGAAGATACGGTTGCCCAAAAAAGAAGCGCGCCATCGGATTTTCAGCGCGCCTTCTTTCGACAATTCATGCACGCCGAAGCGATTATTTGCCCGGTGCGAGGAAATCGACCAGCCGCCAGCGGTCTCTGCCGTTGGCAGCACCGCCGTCGCGATCCAGAACCGCGAGGCCCGATGTCGGAAAACCCGAGGGCAGGGCGGCATGCAGCAGGTCCTCGCCTATCATCGCTTCCAGCGTTGCCTCCATGGTGGGGTTATGGCCCACCAGCATCACTGACTGCGCCTCCGTCTGAGCGGCGACAAGGGAGAGATAGGTTTCGCTGCGCGCATTATACATCTCATCGACATAGAAGATGTCTATGCCTTCATTGAAGGCCCGTTGCCAGGCCTCCGTTGTCTGCCGGCAACGCACGGCCGTGGAAGACAGGAGAACTTCGGGCCGGTAGCGGCGGTCGGCGGCGAGGTCGGCAATGACCTCCGCCTCGGCAAAGCCGGCCTCGTTCAATCCCCGGTCGAAATCCCGTTCTCCCGGCGCCGCCCAGGCGGCCTTGGCGTGGCGCAGAAGATAAACTCGGCTCGGGGAAGATGCTGTCAAGGGCGGGGACCGGCGTTCGAATGTCAGGGCACGGGCGGAATGCTACAGGATTGGGTTGCAGGACCGCAAGTCCTCTTTCCTGTTGGTAAGTCGCATTGAAGTGATTGAAGAAGAGATCGCTTCAATACGAATAAAGAATAAAAATTAGTCATTTAGATGATTTTTGTGTCAGTTTTAAAAATGCCCGAAAACTGATCTGTAGACTTGAACCGGCCACTATCATTGGAGTATACACCGCCGCATTGAGATGTTCTTCGAGGAGAATCGCGTTGAGTGAGAAGATCGATCTTAGCAAATATGTGCTCTCGGAAGACGATGAGTTCATGAATGCCAGCCAGCGCGCCTACTTTCGCGCGAAGCTCATAGCCTGGAAAAACGATATCCTGAGAGAAGCGCGCGAGACGCTCGGACATCTCGCCGAAGAAAGCGCCAACCACCCCGATCTTGCGGATCGGGCCTCTTCCGAAACAGACCGGGCGATCGAGCTTCGCGCCCGCGACCGTCAGCGCAAGCTGATATCGAAGATCGATGCAGCCCTTCAGCGGATCGAAGACGGCACTTACGGTTATTGCGAGGAAACAGGCGAGCCCATCGGCCTCAAGCGTCTGGACGCGCGCCCGATTGCGACCCTCTCCATCGAAGCGCAGGAGCGCCACGAGCGTCGCGAAAAAGTCTACCGCGACGAATAAGGCTAAGCCGCGTCAGACCGGTGACACTATAAAAGAACAAGGGCACGGAAACGCTTCCGTGCCCTTTTTTATGCAATGACCTCGGCCGGGTAAATTCGTCCCTTCAGCGGTCGCGGGTCACCGAAAGCTCACCGAAGATGCGTGCCATCTCCTTCTGGACGTCACCATCCGGCGATGCGCCGGTGACTGGTGGCGTGGCCGGCTGCGGTTTTGCCTGCTTTTCCGCTACGGGGAGAGCGTCCGGGTCACTATCGCCTTCCTTGCTTTTGGCGATCTCAGCTTCGAGGAAGCTCTCGAAATCGCTGGCCAGCTCGTCTGAGAATTTCGGCTCGGTATCATTGGCGGCGACAGCCGGATTCTCAGGCTTGGGTGGGAACGGGACAGACGGTGCGCTCGCCGCCGGGCTCATACCGGGAAGAACCCGCTCCCGCGCAGCGTCGAGAAAATCGGCTGCGATGGATTGATTGATCACCGGCTCGCGCGCAGCGAAAACGGGCGGCGCAACGTCCGCAGGCCCGTCCTCTGCCGTCTTTGCCTCTATAGGTCCCTGGGCCGGGATCGGCGGCGCAACCGGTGCGGGGGCGGGTGCCGAGGGTTCGGCCCGCTTAAACTCCGGCCGCTCCGGGGTGATGGGGAGTGACGCGGCGGCGACGGGCAGAACGGTCGCGCCCGTGGCGGCTACGGTCACCGGTATTGGCGGCGGGGCAGGACGGGCCGCCTCCCGCTCGGAAGGTGCAGGTCTTGCCGGCGCGGCGGATTCACGCGCCGTCGGAGGCGGGGACGCAGGCGGTGGTGGCGTTGCCGGGCGCGGCGACGGTGATGCTGCCGCTGCTGTCGGCGCGGGACGTTGGGCTTGAGCGGGCGGTTCCGGCCGTTGCGGCTGCTTCACCGGCTCCTCCGCTATCGAAGCGGGCGCAGGGGCTTGAGACGGTTGCTGCTGCGGCAGCACGGCGCGGCGTTCCGGTGAGATGGAAGGCTCGGTCCTTTTCGGCTCGCTTTCCTGACGCGGGAGCGCCTTGAGTTCCGGCTCCTGCACGTCCCTGACGATCGGGATCGCGCCTATGCCGCTCTCGATGACGATATCGGTTGGGCCGCCGATCATGACCAGATGCTCGACATTGTCGCGCCGCACCAGCACGAGCCGACGCCGCGCATCGACGGCTGTGGCGTCAAGCACCTGCAAACGTGGCTGCCGGTTGCGGCCGCCGCGGATAAAGGGCGCCGAACCGCTTCGTCTGCGCAGGATCCACAGAGCAATCGCCAGAACGAGGAGGGCCACACCCACGCCGACGACGGCGACGATGAGACGGTTTCCATAGGTGCCGATAAAATCTTCCATCATGGAGATCATCCCTTCAGATTTTTGGCTTTTTAATTTCTTGGGCAATTAATATTGCCGTGGTTCTTATAATGTGAACATCAAGCACGAAAAGACGATTTTTTTAGGCGCAACACAAGGTTTATTCATTTCAGCACGGGCATCGCCTTATCGATGGCAACGGCGCCACCAAAGCGCTACATCTCGTCCTTCAATGCTGGGCGAGAGCGAAAGTTGCAATTCTTCCAATAGAAGGGAGCGCTTGCCATGTTTCGATCCCGTCTCCTCGGACCCGTACTGAGGCGCTGCACTACCGCCCTGTTGATTTCCTGTTCGGCAGCGGCGGATGATAAGGCGCCAGGCAAGGTTTTCACGATGGATGAGTTCGTTCGGGACAACCCATCGTGTGTGGACTTTACCGATGGATGTTCGGTCTGCACCGTCAGTGACGGCAGGATTGAGTGCTCCGCGCCGCGGATCCAATGCCAGGTGAGGGAACTCACCTGCACGCGCCATTAGTCTTTTGAGGCTGATATGCGGTTTTGAAGCCGTTTTCGCTGTGCGTTTTAAGCCTTTGTGTCGCTGCGGAGCTTTTTGAGGGTCGAGCGAGTTGCTACAAGAAATTCTGCTGCCCGATTCCGTCCGGAGTGCGGGACTGTTCGAATGACGACCTGCACGACTGCGAGGCCAAGATGACACGGGTGCGCGAGACAAGCGACAACGACCTTCCGCTGGTGGACAGGCGTGCCCGTTCCGGCACGGTGTTGCGCATTCTGCTGCTGGCGCTGGTGCTGATCGCCGCTGCCGCCGCCTTTGTCTATTTCAAGGATTCTCTCGAAAACGAAATCGTGCTCGGCATTCTTGGTGTGCTGGCCATGATGGGCATTTTCTTTCTGGTGTCGTCGATCATCGGTTTCATTGAGGTGATGCCGCAATCGCAATCGGATGGGCTTGCACGCCGGTTTCTCTCTGCCCACCCCGATGGTACGCTGATAACAGATGCCAAGGGGCATATGGTTTATGCCAACGCCACCTATTGCAGGATGAGCGGCACCACCAAGGCGAGCGATATCCAGAGTCTTGAAACATTGCTGTCGCGCAGCCGGGAAGCGACGGAGGCTCTTTACCGTCTCATCAACATGCTGCGCGAAGGCCGCGACGGCTACGAAGAATTTCGCCTGCTGAAACCGCTGGGCGAGGATTCCAATGCGGGGCCACACTGGTACAGGCTGAAGGGCAGGGTGCTGAAGGATTCGGGCGGCGAGGGGCTGCATGTCTTCCAGATTGCCGATATCACGCCAGAGCGCGAAGATCAGGAGCGCTTTTTCCGCGAATTGCAGAATGCCATCGATTACCTCGACCACGCGCCGGCCGGTTTCTTTTCCGCCGGTCGCAAGGGTGAGATCGTTTATCTGAACGCCACTCTGTCGGAATGGCTCGGCATCGATCTCGCACAGTTTTCGCCAGGCTCGATGACGGTCTCGGACATCGTCGCCGGCGAGGGTATGGCGCTGATCGAATCCGTCCAGCCCCAGGGTTCAGCAAAGCGCACCGAAATCCTCGATCTCGACATGCGCCGGGTGAATGGCCAGAGCATGCCGGCCCGCCTCGTCCACCAGGTCACGGCAAAGGACGGCGCGCCGGGTGAGAGCCGTACCATCGTCCTGATGCGGCCCAAGGGGCAGGAGGATACCGAATCTTCCTCCGCCATGCGCTTCACGCGCTTTTTCAACAATACGCCGATGGCGATTGCCTCGCTTGACGGCGATGGACGCATCCTGCGCATCAATGCGCCTTTCCTCAAGCTGTTCTCCGGCGTTGTCGGGCGCGACGATATTGATCGCGGCGTGGCACTCGAGACAGTCCTTCACGACAATGAAAAGCCGCGCCTTGAACAGGCGCTCGCCGAGGCCAAGGACCGTCAGGGCGATATCGCGCCCTTCGATTCCCGCCATCCGAGCGACGAGACCAGGCATTTCCGTTTCTACGTCAATGCCGTCATCGACCAGGACGACGAGGCGCCGGAGGAGGTGGCAATCGTCTATGCCATAGAGGTGACAGAGCAGAAGGCGCTCGAAACCCAGATGGCGCAGACGCAGAAGATGAACGCGGTGGGCACGCTCGCAGGCGGCATCGCCCACGATTTCAACAACGTGTTGACCGCCATCCTGCTGTCGTCCGACCATCTGCTCTTGCAGGCGCGTCCGGCCGATCCTAGCTTCGCCGATCTGATGGAGATCAAGCGAAACGCCAACCGCGCCGCCGTACTGGTGCGCCAGCTTCTGGCATTCTCGCGCAAGCAGACGATGCGCCCGGCAATCCTCAACCTGACGGATGTGATCGGCGATCTGCGCATGCTGGTGGACAGGCTGATTTCCGGCACCAATGTCAAGCTGGAGGTCGATTATGGCCGGGACCTGTGGCCGGTGAAAACAGACCTGTCGCAGTTCGAGCAGGTGCTCATCAATCTCTGCGTGAATGCACGCGACGCCATGCCCGATGGCGGCAAGATCACCATCAGGACACGCAACGTCGACGCAGAAGAGATCGCCGCGCTCGGCCGTCCCGAATTCCCGGCCGAAGACATGGTGATGGTGGAAGTTGCCGATAACGGCACGGGCATCCCGCCGGAGATCATGGACAAGATTTTCGAACCGTTCTTCACCACCAAGGAAGTGGGCAAGGGCACGGGCCTCGGGCTGTCGATGGTCTACGGCATCGTCAAACAGTCCGGCGGCTATATTTATCCCGAATCGGAAGTGGGCAGGGGAACGGCTTTCCGCATCTACCTTCCGCGCCACGTGGTGGAGGCGGTTCCCGGCACTGGACAGCAGCCAGGCGAGGCGGCGCTTGCGCCGGTCGCCGCGGCCGAGCCGGTGAAGGAGGAGCCGCTGGACCTGACAGGCAAATCCGCCGTCGTGCTGCTGGTGGAAGACGAAGAGGCGGTGCGGCGTGGCGGCAAGCGCATGCTGGAAACGCGCGGCTACACCGTGCACGAGGCAGGCTCCGGCACAGAGGCGCTGGAGGTGATGGAGGAACTGGAAGGCAAAGTGGATATCGTCGTTTCCGACGTCGTGATGCCTGAGATGGACGGCCCGTCGCTGCTGAGAGAGCTGCGCAAGTCCTATCCAGACCTTAAATTCATCTTCGTTTCAGGTTATGCCGAGGATGCCTTCGCGAAAAACCTGCCGGCTGATGCCAAGTTCGGTTTCCTGCCCAAACCCTTCTCATTGAAGCAGCTTGCCATCGCCGTGCGCGAAATGCTCGACGACAAGGAGTGAGACCGGCGCCGTCGAACCGAACTCGGCGGTGCCGTCGCCTGTCGCAGCCGTCCGCATTTGGCGCGAAGGCGCGCCCATGCGGGCGAGGCATGTCTTCTCGGACTTCGGTTACCTGTCATATCCCGCACTTTTCGCGAGGTTTGCCTCTTCGCAAACGCAATAGTGATTGCACCGTCGCGCAAGGGGCTTAAAATCGCTTCTTAACGACCTAAATATGGAGAGGCGAAGTTCTCCCTCCTGGCAATCAGCTGTCGGTTTGAGAACAGTTTGGAGAATGATGAAAGATGATCGCTAAGCCGATCTACATGCAGGGCGAGGGCGAAGGGGAAGACGGGGGCGGTACCAACCGTGGAACGTCTGTTATCACCCGCGTTAAGCCGAAGACGAAAAGACCGAATTTGTACCGTGTTCTTTTACTGAATGACGACTACACTCCCATGGAATTCGTCATTCACATTCTGGAACGGTTTTTCCAGAAAGATCGTGAAGCGGCAACCCGCATCATGCTGCACGTGCACCAGCACGGCGTAGGCGAATGCGGGGTGTTTACATATGAGGTCGCAGAGACGAAAGTAAGCCAGGTCATGGATTTCGCCCGACAGCACCAGCATCCGCTGCAGTGCGTCATGGAAAAGAAATGAGGATCGCAACGTGCCAACTTTTTCCCCGAGTCTCGAGAAGGCGCTGCACCAGGCACTGACCTTTGCAAATGAGCGTCACCACGAATATGCGACGCTCGAACATCTCCTTCTGGCGCTGATCGACGACGCGGATGCCGCAGCCGTCATGGGCGCCTGCAACGTCGATCTCGATGCCCTTCGCAAGACTGTCAGCGATTACGTCGACAATGAACTGACCAACCTCGTCACCGGTTACGACGAGGATTCCAAACCCACATCCGGCTTCCAGCGCGTCATTCAGCGCGCCGTGATCCATGTTCAGTCATCCGGCCGCGAGGAAGTGACCGGCGCAAACGTGCTTGTGGCGATTTTCGCCGAGCGCGAGAGCCATGCTGCCTATTTCCTGCAGGAACAGGAAATGACCCGTTACGATGCGGTCAACTATATCTCTCACGGTATCGGCAAGCGCCCCGGCACGTCCCAGACGCGCACGCCGCGTGGCGCTGACGAACCGGAAAGCGAAAACAAGCCGAACCGCAGCAATCCCGAAGAGGACGGATCGTCCGCCAAGAAGCAGCAGGATGCGTTGAAGGCCTATTGCGTCAACCTCAATGAAAAGGCGAAAAACGGTAAGATCGACCCGTTGATCGGCCGTCACGACGAGGTCAACCGCACCATCCAGATCCTCTGCCGCCGCTCCAAGAACAATCCGCTTTACGTGGGTGATCCGGGCGTCGGCAAGACGGCAATCGCCGAAGGCTTGGCCAAGCGTATCGTCGAAGGCAAGGTGCCGGAGGCGCTCGCCAATGACACGATCTTCTCGCTCGACATGGGCACGCTGCTTGCCGGCACCCGTTATCGCGGTGATTTCGAAGAGCGTCTGAAGCAGGTCGTCAAGGAACTCGAAGAGTACCCGGGCGCGGTCCTGTTCATCGATGAAATCCACACCGTCATCGGTGCGGGCGCGACCTCCGGCGGCGCGATGGATGCGTCTAACCTCTTGAAGCCTGCGCTGTCTTCTGGCGCGATACGCTGCATCGGTTCGACCACCTACAAGGAATATCGCCAGTTCTTCGAGAAAGATCGTGCGCTCGTGCGTCGTTTCCAGAAAATCGATGTCAATGAGCCGTCGATTGATGACGCCATCGCGATCATGAAGGGCCTGAAGCCCTATTTCGAGGATTACCATCACCTCAGATATTCCAATGAGGCGATCAAGGCTGCCGTTGAACTGTCGGCCCGCTATATCTCGGACCGCAAGTTGCCGGACAAGGCGATCGACGTGATTGACGAAACCGGTGCAGCGCAGATGCTGCTGCCCGTTTCCAAGCGTCGCAAGCTGATCACCGAACGGGAAATTGAGGCGACCATCGCAACGATGGCCCGTATTCCCGCGAAGACGGTTTCCAAGGATGACGAGATGGTTCTCGCCAACCTCGAAAAGGAACTGCGCTCCGTCGTTTATGGTCAGGACATCGCCATTGAGGCGCTTGCCACGGCCATCAAGCTGGCCCGTGCCGGTCTGCGCGAACCGAACAAGCCGATTGGCTCCTATGTCTTCTCCGGCCCGACAGGCGTGGGCAAGACGGAAGTGGCCAAGCAGCTTGCCGCCTCGCTCGGCGTCGAGATGCTGCGCTTCGATATGTCGGAGTACATGGAACGTCATACCGTGTCGCGCCTGCTTGGTGCGCCTCCCGGTTATGTCGGCTTCGACCAGGGAGGTCTCCTGACCGATGGCGTCGATCAGCATCCGCATTCCGTGGTGCTGCTGGACGAAATCGAAAAGGCGCATCCTGACATCTACAACATCCTGTTGCAGGTGATGGACCACGGCTCGCTGACCGACCATAACGGCAAGAAAATCGACTTCCGCAACGTCATCCTCATCATGACGACGAATGCGGGCGCTTCCGAAATGGCGAAATCCGCCATCGGTTTCGGTTCTTCGCGCCGCACGGGTGAAGATGAAGAGGCGATCAACCGCCTGTTCACGCCGGAGTTCCGCAACCGTCTGGATGCGATCATTCCGTTCTCGCCGCTGCCGACCGCCGTTATCCACAAGGTCGTGCAGAAGTTCGTCATGCAGCTGGAAACCCAGCTCTCGGAGCGCAACGTCACCTTCGATCTGCATGAAGATGCGATCTCCTGGCTGGCGGAGAAGGGTTACGACGAGAAGATGGGCGCTCGGCCTCTGTCTCGTGTGATTCAGGAGAACATCAAGAAGCCGCTCGCCAATGAAATTCTCTTTGGCAAGCTGAAAAAGGGCGGCGTCGTCAGCGTCACCGTCGGCAAGAAGGATGACGGTGCCGATGGCCTCATACTCGAGGTTCTGCCGGAGACCGCACCCGTCAAACCGCAGCCGGAAGCCGAACTCAAGGCGGCGAAGTCCCCCGGCAAGGCAAAGGCGAAAACATCTTCCAAGGCTGCTAAAGCGAAGGAAGAGGCGGATGTCCTCGTCGCCGAAGCTGACAAGTCCGACGATGCCGAAAAGCCGCGGCGCAAGGCCAACGCCGTACCGAAGGTACCGAAGAAGAAGTGACCGCGGTCTTTGATCGATAAACAGATGCCGGGCGAAAGCCCGGCATTTTTATGCATGAAGCGTGCCGCTCTTTAATGGAATCGGCGGCAAGTCTTCATTTCTCCGTCTGTATGACGTTGCCGCGATGCCACGGCATTTCAGACGACATGCACGAGTGGGTTCGCAATGCAAAATGCCGATAGCGACACCATCCCATTGCGCGGCTGGTTTTTCAGGGGAATGCGGGGCATATTCTCGCTGCCGTCCCTTATTCTCATGACATCCTTCGTCGGTTTCAGCGCTTTTGCACTGGAATCGGGCGTAGCCCGCGGTGAAGCCGTGTTCATGACGCTGTTCATCTGGGCATTGCCCGCCAAGATGATCCTGATCGGCTCCATGGTCGGCGGCGCCAATCTTGCCGCCTGTTTTCTGGCGGTGACATTGTCATCGGTACGTATGATGCCGATGGTGGCCTCCATCGTTCCCGAAATGCGCGGCGCGAAGACGCCGACCTGGATTTTGCTGTTCCTTTCGCATTTCGTTGCGATTACGGCGTGGGTCTTTGCAACACAGAACCTTTCAAAGGTGCCGCGGGAGGCCCGCGCCGCCTGGTTTGCCGGGTTTGGCATCACGCTCACCGTCGTCAATGCCATCATCGTTGGCTTGTGTTACGGTGTCGTCGCCGCGTTTCCGCCGCTGGTTGCTGGTGTCCTGTTCTTCCTGACGCCGGTTTATTTCGTCGCGTCCATCTGGGCTTCGGCGCGCCACTCCGTCGTCAAGGTCGCCTTTGTCATCGGCGTCATCGCCGGTCCGGCCTTTGCGGTCCTCGCACCCGAATTCGACATCCTTTATGCCGGTATCGGTGGAGGCACGGTGGCTTATGCAATCGATCGCCTCATATTCCGCCGCAGGGTGAAACCGGCCTCACCGGAGAGTGAACCATGATGAACGACCATTGGTGGGCACCCTATCTCTTCATCGCAATCGCAGGCTGGCTGGCGACCGATCTCTGGCGCTGGCTCGGTGTTCTCGCCGGTAACCGGTTGAAAGAGGATTCCGAGGCGCTTTATTGGGTGAGGGCGGTTGCCACGTCACTCGTCATGGCGGTCACCGCCAAGCTGATCGTGTTTCCGACCGGAACGCTGGAAACCACGCCCCTATGGCTGCGCATCGGCGCGGCTGCACTCGGCTTTATTGCCTTTCTGGCCGCCGGCCAACGCGTCATCGTCGGCGTCGCGGTGCCGATCGTGCTCCTGGCAGGCGGACTTTTCGCGCTGGGTTTCTAACCTGGTATTAAAACTCCCTGTTTAGACTGCGCGATCAAAACAGGGATCCAGCGCCATGCGATTATTTGCAGCGGAACGTTTCGTCGTTGGCTTTATCGCTTTATTATTTGTCGTTGATGCAGCCTTGATTGCAGCAAGGGGCATCAGCGTGGATTATGCCGGGTACTTCCTGTGTGTATTCGCGGGTGCCGGCGTCTTTCTTCTCGGTCAATTCTATCGCAGAAGCGGGCGCGATGACCGTATCGCCGCCGCCCTCATGTCGGGAGGGCTCTTTATCCTCTTCACGCTCGCGGCCTCCATCTTCAACTATATGTTCCTGCCAATTGCGTTCCCGACGATCGATCATGTGCTCTTCGCTGTGGACGCGGCATTTGGCTATAGTTGGAAGGACATTGTCATCTGGGCGGCAACGCATCCGTGGATCGGGACAATCCTGTTCTTCGTTTATGCGACATCACTTCCCCAGCTTCTATTGATTGTCCTCACTCTGGGCTTTACGGGCAAGAACCGGGTGCTGCATCATTTCCTCGTTACCGGGGTGCTGGGCGCTTTTGCGAGCATTGTTTTCTGGATATTTTTCCCGACATTCGGACCATCTGCCTATATGGAGCTGCCCCAATGGGTCTCCCAGGCAATTCCTCTGGCGGTGGGCAATGAGTATGGGCAGGAACTGAACCGTCTTGCGACGCAGGGAGTTGGCTACCTTTCCCCTAAAAGCGTCCTGGGACTTATCGGTTTTCCGTCGTTCCACATCTTCATGGCGGCAATGTCTGTCTGGTTCGCACCAAGGCACTGGTGGGCGATGCTCGTCATACTGCCGCTTAACCTGTTGATGCTGCCTGCCGTCCTCGTGCAGGGCGGGCACCACCTCTCGGATGTTTTTGGCGGTCTCGTCGCTTTTGCCATCATCTGCGCCGTCTCGGGTCGGTTGCTCCAATGGTTGTCGGCAAAAGAGCGCATGGAAAGGACGGCCGAGGCGGCCGGGCAGGTCATGGTGGCGGAATAGTCCCGGCTTCGCGTGCTTCTGCCAACAGCCAGTTCGCCAGAAGCCTCGCCGGTGTACTCATTTCCGCCGTTTCCACCAGCCAGTAATATTTGTCCTTGTCGGCGGCGCGCTCGAAGAGAACGGTCAGTTCGCCTTTCGCAATCTCGTCACGCAGAAGTGCTGTCGGACAGAGACCGACGCCCTGGCCGGCCTTCAGCGCTGTTACGAGAAGATTGAAATCCGCGAAAATCGGGCCGGTGCTATTCGGCGGGACCGTGCCGGCGGCGGCGAACCAGGCCCGCCAGGCCATTTCGTTATCGTCATGCAGCAATTCCGCCTGCAACAGGCTGGCAACCTCGCTGAACGGACCGAATTGGTCGGCGTAACCGGGAGCGCAGGTGGGGCGTGTCTCGGCGCTGAGAAGCGCCACGGCATTTGGCCCGGCAGACACGCCATGCTCTATGGTGAGATCGGCCGGCACGGCCTGCCTGGCGCCGAGATAGCTGATGGACACTTGAATATCGGGATGCATCGCCCGGAAACGCGGAAGCCGCGGCGTCAGAAAATGCGCAATGACTGAAGGCAGGCTGGCGAGGCGGACCGTGATGCGATCGCGACGGCCGCGTATGCGTTCTGCGCCGGAAGCGATCTGCCTGAGGCTTGAGGAAACCGTGCCCCCGAAATCCTTCCCGGCCGGCGTCAGCGTTACGCCCCTGGCATGCCGTTCGAAGAGTGCAACACCAAGCCATGCCTCGAGATTGCGTATATGCTGGCTGACGGCGGTCGCCGTCATGCCGAGTTCAAGGGCGGCCAGGGCAAAACTGCCTTTCCTGGCGGCCGCCTCGAAGGCGCGGAGAGTGGCGAGCGGAGGCAACATCATGAGAAACAAGGGTAAGTAAAACTTGGTCTGAGCGCAAGAAGAAGCCATCTTGTCAGCCGGGCATTCGTACCGCAATTTCCCTCCGACATTACATTGCTCAGAGGATTTCATGCCCCGAACGCCTGTTGCCGAACCCGATGACGCCGCCGCGCGCCGCGCCATTTCGCCTGTCGTCGTTTACCCGAACGGCACACTTGAGACTCCCGACCTTGCGCTTTTGGAAAATGCACGCGGGAGCATGGAAAAGATCGATGAGGTTATCGTGCCGCCGCGTGACGGCCGAACCTTCAACGTTCCTAAGGGCCATTTTTTCCGCATCGTCAGTATCGAAGGCCCGCAGGTGGGGGATTTGAACCTCTGGAATGCGCATGATCTGAATGAACGGTTTTTCAGCGGCAAGACCCGCGCGCTGCATGCCACCCATGTTTCTGTCGGCAACCGGTTGTGGAGCAACCTGCCATCCCTTCGGCCGATGGCGACCATCACCCATGACACGCTGTCATGGTATGGCTGGGACGAGGACGGCGGCGGTGTGCATGACGTGATCGGCACGCGCTGCGATCCCTACACGAACAGGCTGCTCAGCGGCGGCGATTATCATCATTGTTGCCATTCCAACCTCACGAACGCGCTTGCTTCCGCCAAAGGCCTTTCGCTCCGGCAGGCGGAGCCGCATGTTCATGATGTGTTGAACGTCTTCATGTGCACGGGGTTCACCCGCGACACCCACCAGTATTTCATGAAGGCAAGTCCGGTGCGCCCGGGCGATTATCTTGAGTTCTTTGCGGAAATTGATCTCATCGGCGCGCTGTCCGCCTGCCCGGGAGGCGATTGCAGCGCCACGCATTCCAGCGATACGGCGGCCTGTTATCCGCTGCAGGTAGAGATTTACCGGCCGGATCCGACGATGCTTGAAGGCTGGCCATGGCCGGAGAGAAATGCCTATCGCCCTCCGGCGTGACTGCAAACAATATTGCCACCGTGTGCGTTCCCGAACGGGCCAGAGGATGATGCCGCGTGCAGCCAGGGCGCTTCTGCGCCTTAAAGCTAGCGCGATCGAGAACTTGATCGCGCCAGCCGGAGGGATCGGGTCTGTCACAACGGCGTGCGGAGGCCGCGACAAACGCGCAGATGTCTTGGCGCCCGTCACGAGGCGAGCGCCGCCTTTATCTTCTCTGCGTGAGCCTTCAGCACGTCACCATCGGCCATCACGCCCGAGTGCTGCTTCAGCGGCTCGCCTTCCTTGCGTGGAATGACGTGGAAGTGCAGGTGGAAAACGGTCTGGCCAGCGGCCGGTTCGTTGAACTGGGCGATGAAAACGCCGTCCGCATCGAAGGCTTCCTTTGCCGCGACTGCGAGTTTTTGCACCACCGGAATGGTTTTCGCCAGCACTTCGGGATCGGCGTCGAGCAGGTTGCGGGAGCCGGTCTTGGGAACGACGAGCAGATGGCCCGGGGCCTGCGGCATCACATCCATGAAGGCCAGAGTATGCTCGTCCTCGTAAAGCTTATGGCTCGGAATTTCGCCGCGCAGGATTTTTGCGAAGATATTGTTGTCGTCATAGGCGCTGGCCGTCATTCTGCTCTCTCCGTATGTCGGACTATGCGTCCGGTTCCTGTCTTTCGCCCTTGCGGAAAGGCGTGTGTTCATCAAGGTAATCGCCGATATGCTCGACCTCTTCGCGCTCCCGCTGAAGATAATCGGCAATGGCGCGGCGCAGGCCCGGGTGGACGATGAAATGCGCCGAATGGGTGGTGACGGGCACGTAGCCGCGCGCCAGCTTGTGTTCGCCCTGCGCACCGGCTTCCACCCGTTTCAAACCCTTGGACAGCGCAAAATCGATCGCCTGATGGTAGCAGACCTCGAAATGCAGAAAAGGATGATCCTCGATGCAGCCCCAGTGCCGGCCGTAAAGCGCGTCCGAGCCGATAAAGTTGATCGCACCGGCAATATAGCGCCCCTCGCGTTTCGCCATGACCAGCAGCACGTCATCGGCCATTCGCTCGCCGATCAGCGAATAAAATTCCCGGGTCAGATAGGGCCGGCCCCATTTACGGCTGCCGGTATCCATGTAGAAGGCGAAAAACTGGTCCCATATGTCCTCCGTCAGGTCGGACCCCGTCAGCCAGTCGATCTCGATGCCGGGTTCCAGCGCTGACCGGCGCTCCTTCTTGAGCCCCTTGCGCTTGCGTGATGACAGCGCATCGAGGAAATCGTTGTGATCGCGATAACCGTCATTGATGAAATGGAATTGCTGGTCCGTACGATGCAGGAAATCGCCAGGCAGAAGAGCGGATAGGTCATCCTCTTCCAGAAACGTGACGTGAGCCGAGGAAA
Source organism: Agrobacterium sp. SORGH_AS_0440 (assembly GCF_031453135.1). Lineage (NCBI taxonomy): Bacteria > Pseudomonadati > Pseudomonadota > Alphaproteobacteria > Hyphomicrobiales > Rhizobiaceae > Agrobacterium > Agrobacterium sp. SORGH_AS_0440. The sequence goes on from NZ_JAVIYR010000002.1 coordinate 1,307,402, forward strand.
CGCCGATCTTCTCGGTCACTTGTGCAAGACCGGAGGCAAGGAGCGGCTTGAATCGTCCGACATCTTCGCCGTTGGCAACCAGCAGCCGCGGGCCCGTCGCCGGGGTAAAGGGCACTGAGCATTGCAATTTCGGATAATAATGCCCGCCAGCCCGCTCGAAGGCATCTGCCCAGCCGTGATCGAAGACGTATTCGCCCTTGCTGTGGTTTTTCAGGTAGGCAGGTACGGCGCCAATGAGGGTGCCTGCAGCGTTTTCCAGCAGCAGGTGGTGCCCCAGCCAGCCAGTCTTGGCGGTGGCCGAGCCGGAGTCTTCCATGGAAGACAGGAATTCATGCGATATGAAGGGGTTGTAAGATTTTCCTGATGCATCGCGCGATGTTCCGGAAAGCCGTTTCCAGCTCTCCGGATCGATGTCCGCGAAGGACTGCGCAATGCTGATGGAATAATCTTCTGTCATGCCGTGGTGGACGGGTTCTCTCTCGGGTCGAAACCTTCGAATGTCATCTGGTCCGCATATTTATAGGTCGTCTCGCGCGCATTTTCATCCCTGACCGTCCAGGTAATCACCGGAAGCCCGAGTTTTCTTTGCGCTTCGATGAAGCTGTTGGGCAGGTGACCCCAATGATAGGAGATGAAATCGAGCCCCAGCTGCATGGCGTCGTCATGTCTGAAGAAGTCCTCCGGCCTATCGCCTTCGGCCGTCAGCCCGAGCGGCCAGGGCGAGCCCGCAGCCTTCAGGTCCTTGAGCAGATGGTGGTCGAAGCTCATCAGCGCCACGTGGCCGTTATAGCCCTCGAGGTCTTCCAGCACCGCTTCGGCAAAGCCGTCATCGACGCCTTCGCCCTCGCGGCCCTTCAGCTCAATAACCAGCGGCACCTTGCCGGCCACGAGAGCCAGAAGCTGCTTGAGGCTCGGAACGCGATCCTTGGTTTGGCCGACGGAAAGCATTGCCAGCTCCGCCGAGGTGCGTTCACGCACATCGCCCTTGATGCCGGTCAGCCTTTCCAGATCGTGATCATGGAAAACCACCGGCACACTGTCGGCCGCCAGCTGAACGTCGCATTCGATCGCAAAACCGGCCTCGACGGCGCGGGAAAAGGCGGAGAGCGTGTTTTCCCAGACCGTCTTGTTGAGATCATGATAACCGCGATGGGCGACGGGCTGGGCCGTCAGCCAGGAGAGTTTCAGTGTCATACGTCGATTTCCACGATGGCGTCGATTTCGACCGATGCATTGAAGGGCAGGGCGGCCATGCCGACGGCGGCGCGGGCATGTTTGCCGGCTTCGCCCAGAACATTGGCGATGAGGTTCGATGCACCGTTGATGACGAGATGTTGCTCAACGAACTCGGGAACGGAAGCCACAAAGCCGTTCAGCTTGATGACGCGGCGGACTTTCGACAGATCGCCATTCAAGGCGGCCTTGACCTGTGCGAGGATGTTCACGGCGCAAAGTTCGGCTGCGCGCTGGGCGCCTGCCACGTCGACATCGCGGCCAACGAGGCCCGTCACCGCAATCTTGCCCGATTCCATCGGCAGTTGACCCGATACATAAAGCAGATTGCCGCTGATGGTGAACGGAACGTAGTTTGCGGCTGGTGCTGCCGCAACAGGAAGCGTAAAGCCTAGTTCCTTGAGGCGGCCTTCGATGACGTCCGACATTTTCGTCTCCGGTTTTGTTGTAAATCCTTCAAGAATCCGGCATTCAGAAGATGTTGATCCAAAAGCCGGGCGGTTGCTTGTACAATATGAGCGGCGAGTCCAACAGGAGATATTGCATGTTTGTCAGGACGCTTGGTTTCGTTGCCGCAACAGGGCTTATGACCGGCCTGTCGAACGCCGCCAGCGCCTTGCCCGTCGCGGTTCCCGATCTCATTGCACATCGCGCCGTCTACGACCTCGAACTCAAGGATGCGTCCGATCGCTCCGGCATCGAAGGCATGACTGGTCGCATGGTCTATGAGTTCACCGGCTCCGCCTGCCAGGGTTACAAGACGGATTTCCGTTTCGTAACGCAGATCAACACGGGCGATGCCGTGCGGATGACGGATCAGCAGACGACGACGTTCGAAGACATTGCCGCCAAGAAATTCACCTTCGAGACCAAGTCCTACACCGATGACAAGCTGGACAAGGAAGTGCAGGGGGCGGCAACCGACAGCAGCGATGGCGTGAAGGTCGACCTGACCCGTCCGGATGCCCGCCAGGTCAGTCTGGTCGCAAGTGAATTCCCGACACAACACATGTTTCAGGTCATCGAGCACGCGAAGCAGGGAAAGCGCATTTTCGAATCCCGTATTTTCGATGGGTCGGATGATGGTGATGAAAGCCTGATCACCTCGACGCTGGTCGGCAAGGCGCAGACACCGAAGGACGGGGACGCGGATGCCGGCAAGGCGGGCGATTTCGCCAAGGCCGCCTTCTGGCCGGTGACCATCGCCTATTACAACGACAAGACCGGCACCGACGCTTTGCCGATCTACCGCATGTCGTTCAAGCTTTATGAAAACGGAATCACCCGCGATCTCACCATGGATTACGGCGATTTCGTTCTGACGGGAAAGCTTGCGAAGCTTGATATTCTCAAGCCCGAAACCTGCGAAAACAAGCCCGTGCGCTGAAACGGGGCCATTTGCGCGGTTTTTTCGCATAATCGCTTGCATTTTTAAGCGGGCGACTGTATGCGGCTCACCATTCCACACGCGAAGCTTGGGATGTTCCGGGAGAAATCCGGTCCGTTCCGCCCGGTGGTGTCGATGAAAATCGGCGCTGTTCGCTTCGCGGGGGTTAAACCGGAAAAGGAGTAACAAGGCATGGCATTGCCCGATTTTTCTATGCGCCAGCTTCTGGAAGCTGGTGTTCACTTCGGCCACCAGACGCACCGCTGGAACCCGAAGATGAAGCCGTACATCTTCGGCGACCGTAACAACATCCACATCATCGACCTGGCTCAGACCGTTCCGATGCTGTCGCGCGCCCTTCAGGTCGTGTCCGACACCGTTGCCCGTGGCGGCCGCGTTCTGTTCGTTGGCACCAAGCGCCAGGCGTCCGAAATCATCGCCGACAGCGCAAAGCGTTCGGCCCAGTACTACGTCAACTCCCGCTGGCTCGGCGGCATGATGACCAACTGGAAGACCATCTCGAACTCGATCCAGCGCCTGCGCAAGGTTGACGAGATCCTGAACTCGGAAGGCTCCGGCTACTCCAAGAAGGAACGCCTGAACCTTGAGCGCGAACGCGAAAAGCTTGAAAAGGCTCTCGGCGGTATCCGCGATATGGGCGGCGTTCCGGACCTGATGTTCATCATCGACACCAACAAGGAAAAGATCGCGATCGAAGAAGCCAAGCGTCTTGGCATTCCGGTCGTTGCGATCATCGACAGCAACTGCGATCCGGATCACATCGACTACCCGATCCCGGGTAACGACGATGCTTCGCGCGCCATCTCGCTTTACTGCGACCTGATCGCCCGCGCTGCCATCGACGGTATTGCCCGTCAGCAGGGCGCTTCCGGCCGCGACATCGGCGCTTCTGAAGAAGCTCCGATCGAGCCCGCTCTCGAAGACGAGGCTGGCGCCTGATATAGGCCCTGTCTGGCGGCGATCCCGTATCGCCGTCTCCTCGACCAGGATATGACAAGGCCGTCAAAGACCTTCAATGGGTTGACGGCCTTGTTCGTTTCTAACCGCTCCGCCACGGTTTCTGGAAACCACGGGCGTCCGAGGTGGTTGGAACGGCAGGCAGTCTTCATAACGCTGTCACACTAGAGCGGCACCCATCATTTCGATGTTTGGCGACGCCGCAGCACTTGGGAATGCGCATGCCCCTTGTCGGAACCTCAGGGTTTCAAAGGGTGTGCGGCCGGGTACAGTCATCACCCAGAACTTCGGCACGGCAAATTCCGCCGGCTGACCGATCGAACCGATAAGAGGCACACAATGACCGAAATCACAGCCGCAATGGTGAAGGAACTGCGCGAAAAGTCTGGCGCAGGCATGATGGACTGCAAGAAGGCTCTTGCTGAAACCAATGGCGACATGGAAGCGGCGATCGACTGGCTGCGCGCCAAGGGCATCGCGAAGGCCGACAAGAAGTCCGGCCGCACGGCTGCCGAAGGTCTGGTCGGCGTTGCCACCATGGGTCACAAGGCTGTCGTTGTCGAGCTGAACTCGGAAACCGACTTCGTTGCCCGTAACGACGCTTTCCAGGACCTCATCCGCGGCATCGCCCAGGTTGCCCTCTCCACCGATGGCACCGTTGACGCTGTTTCCGCTGCCACCTATCCGGCAACCGGCAAGTCCGTTTCCGACAGCATCAAGGACGCGATCGCAACGATCGGCGAGAACATGACGCTGCGTCGTTCCGCTGCGCTGGAAGTGCCGCACGGCGTTGTCGCGACCTACATCCACAACGCTGCCGGCGACGGCATCGGCAAGCTCGGCGTTCTCGTTGCGCTGAAGTCGGAAGGCGACAAGGCAGTTCTCAACTCCATCGGCCGCCAGGTTGCCATGCACATCGCCGCAACCAACCCGCTCGCCATCCGTGCTGAAGAAGTAGACGCTGCCGTTGCTGAGCGCGAGCGCAACGTCTTCATCGAACAGGCCCGCGAATCCGGCAAGCCTGAAGCCATCATCGAAAAGATGGTTGATGGCCGCATGCGCAAGTTCTTCGAAGAAGTCGCCCTTCTGTCGCAGGCTTTCGTCATCAACCCCGACCTGACCGTCGGCGCTGCCGTCAAGGAAGCCGAGAAGGAAGCTGGCGCTTCCATCGAAGTTACCGGCATGGTTCGCCTGCTGCTCGGCGAAGGCGTCGAAAAGGAAGAAAGCGATTTCGCAGCTGAAGTCGCAGCCGTCGCCAAGGGCTGATTATATTTACCCAATCTTGGGAAAACCGGAGGGCATCGCGTGACAACGCGGTGCCCTTCGTGTATCCGCGTTTCGGTTACATTTCCGAGGAGTCATGATGTCTTCCAAGCCGATCTACAAACGCGTTCTTCTCAAGGCTTCCGGCGAAGCCCTCATGGGTGATCAGGGTTTCGGTATCGATGTGGCGGTGGCCGACCGCATTGCCTCCGATATCGCCGAGGCAAGGGCGATGGGCGTTGAAGTCGGCGTTGTCGTCGGCGGCGGCAATATCTTTCGCGGCGTGGCCGTGGCATCCAAGGGCGGCGACCGCGTCACCGGCGACCATATGGGCATGCTGGCAACCGTCATCAACGCGCTGGCCCTTGCCACCTCGCTCCGCAAGCTCAGCATCGACACTGTCGTTCTTTCGGCAATCGCCATGCCCGAGATCTGTGAGAGCTTCTCCCAGCGTGCCGCCCTTCATCATCTGGCCCAGGGCCGCGTGGTGATTTTCGCCGGCGGTACGGGCAACCCGTTCTTTACCACCGATTCCGCTGCTGCACTGCGCGCCGCCGAAATGGGCGCAGAGGCGATCTTCAAGGGAACCCAGGTGGACGGCATCTATTCCGCTGACCCAAAGAAGGACCCGACGGCAACCCGCTTTGACGAGCTGACCCATAGCGAAGTGCTCGGCAAGGGGCTCGCGGTCATGGATATCGCCGCTGTCGCCCTTGCCCGCGAAAACCACATCCCGATCATTGTTTTCTCGATCCATGAGAAGGGTGGTTTTGCACAGATATTGACCGGCGGCGGCCGCAAGACCATCGTGCACGACAAATAATCCAAAACGATGCCGCCCCTGGGGCGAATACGGCCGCTGGCCGACAAGATGGAGTATCAAGATGAGTGGTGTTGACCTCAACGATATCAAGCGCCGTATGGATGGCGCCATCAATGCGTTCAAGAGCGATATCGCGTCGCTGCGCACCGGCCGCGCGTCGGCCAACATTCTGGACCCAGTGACCGTCGACGCCTACGGTTCGCGTGTGCCGCTCAACCAGGTGGCCAACATCACCGTTCCCGAGCCGCGCATGCTCGGCGTCAACATCTGGGACAAGTCGATGGTCAACGCTGTCGACCGCGCCATCCGCGAATCCAACCTCGGCCTCAACCCGATCGTTGACGGCCAGAACCTCAGAATTCCGTTGCCTGAACTCAATGAAGAGCGCCGCAAGTCGCTCGTCAAGGTCGCCCATGACTATGCCGAAAAATCCAAGGTGGCGATTCGCCATGTCCGTCGTGATGGCATGGACGGTCTGAAAAAAGCCGAAAAGGATGGCGACATCGGTCAGGACGAAAGCCGTGGCCAGTCGGAAAAGGTGCAGAAAATGACCGACGACACGATTTCGGAAATTGACCGCTTGCTTGCCGAGAAGGAAAAGGAAATCATGCAGGTCTGATATCGCCTGCGATAGACCTGTCTTTTCCGTTTAATTCCGCGCTGCCCTGTTACTGGATCGATATGCCGACGACGACACGTTCCTCCATACCCGAGCACGTCGCCATCATCATGGATGGCAACGGTCGCTGGGCAAAGCAGCGCGGCCTCCCGCGCGTGATGGGGCATCGCCGCGGTGTGGAGGCCGTGCGCGAGACCGTGCGCGCGGCCGGTGACTGCGGCATACGCTATCTCACTCTCTTCGCCTTCTCGTCGGAAAACTGGCGCAGGCCCGAATCCGAGGTAAGCGACCTGATGGGGCTTTTGAAGGCTTTCATCCGCCGCGACCTTGCCGAACTGCACCGCGAGAACGTCCGCGTGCGGATCATCGGTGACCGGCAGGGGCTGAAGAACGATATTCGCTCGCTTCTGGAAGAGGCTGAGCAGATGACGGCCGACAACACCAAGCTGACGCTGGTGATCGCCTTCAACTACGGCAGCCGTGACGAGATCGCTCGCGCGACGGCGTCGATCGCCCTTGATGTTGCCGCAGGCAGGCTAGACGCCGCTTCCATCACCCCCGAGATGATTTCGGCCCGGCTCGACACCTCGGGCATTCCTGATCCTGACCTGATCATCCGCACCAGCGGCGAGGAACGCCTGTCTAACTTCCTGCTCTGGCAGGCGGCCTATTCCGAGTTCCTGTTCATTCCGGAATATTGGCCGGACTTCGACCGGCAGCTCTTCTTCTCCGCAATCGAGCAATATGCAACGCGTGACCGCCGCTTCGGTGCACTCACCGAGCAGGTTGCCGTGGCAGGCGCCTGATGAGCCGAGAACTCAGACTGCGGATTGTTTCCGCGATCGTCATGGCCGCGGTCATTCTGGCCGCAACCTGGTATGGCGGCATTCTGTTCCGCATCGTTGCGGGCCTTCTGGCGATTCTCATCTATTATGAGTGGTCGACGATTACCCGGATGTCGGAGAGCAATCCGACCGGCAACGCCTGGGGCTGGTTTTCCGTCGCCGTCATTGCCGGCAACACGATTTTCGGCGAATCCTCGCTCGACCTGCCGCTTTTGTCAGGCTTCACGCTGACAGCGGCGCTGTTTCCGGTATTGCGCGGCAAAAACTGGTGGCTGGTGGGCGGCATTTTTTATGCGGGTCTCAGCGGTATATCACTGGCGGCCATCCGCGGTGACGAACTGACGGGCTTTGTATCCATCCTTTTCATTTTCGCCGTTGTCTGGTCAACGGATATTCTTGCCTATTTCGTCGGTCGCGCCATCGGCGGGCCGAAGCTGGCGCCTTCTATTTCGCCCGGCAAGACGTGGTCCGGCGCGATTGGCGGGGCGGCGGCGGCCGTGATCGGCGGCGCGGCAGTCTCCATGGCCTATCACGGACGCATCAGCTTTCTGGTGCTGGGGCTTGCGCTCCTTCTTTCCGTGTTCAGCCAGATCGGCGATCTCTTCGAATCCTTCGTGAAACGGCGTTTCCAGGTCAAGGATTCAAGCCATCTCATTCCTGGCCATGGCGGCTTCATGGACCGTGTTGACGGTCTTGTTTTCGCCTGCTTTACGGTATTCCTCATAGCTTTCGTGCACGCGGCGGCAACCGGTGATGTACCCGGGTCGGGCGGCGGTCTGCTGCCGGGTTTCTAAGCGGCACGAAAGGTCACGACATGAAGGGCAGATTGTCATGAACACAGTAATGGCGGCGACCGGCTTTTTGACCGGCTATATCGTGCCCTTCATCCTGGTGCTTTCCCTTCTCGTTTTCGTCCACGAGATGGGGCATTATCTCGTCGGTCGCTGGTGCGGCATCCGTTCCACGGCATTCTCCGTCGGATTCGGCCCCGAGCTGCTCGGTTTCACCGATAAGCGCGGGACGAGATGGAAGATCTCAGCCATACCACTGGGCGGCTACGTGAAATTCTTTGGTGATGAAGACGCAGCGAGCAAGCCAGACAGCTCGGGCCTGTCCCATATGACGCTGGAGGAGAGGGCGCAGACGCTTTCCGGTGCAAAACTGTGGAAAAGGGCGGCGACCGTCGCTGCGGGCCCGATCGCAAACTTCATCCTCGCGATTCTCATCTTCGCAGTACTCTTCGGCATTTACGGCCGGATGATCGCCGATCCCGTTGTTGCAGAGGTGCGTGAAAACAGTGCCGCCGCCGCTGCGGGCGTGCGCCCCGGCGACCGTCTGGTGGCGATTGACGGCGAAAAAGTGGTGACCTTCGAAGATGTCCGCCGTTATGTCGGCATCCGGCCCGGCACGCCTATCACGGTCACCGTCGAGCGGGGAGGCGAGGAGCTCAAACTGCCGATGGTGCCGACCCGTACCGAAACCACCGACCAGTTTGGCAACAAGCTGGAAATGGGTATCATCGGCATTGTCACCGACCAGACCAGCGGTAATTTCCGTCACATCGAATATTCACCGTCGCAGGCGCTTCTGGAAGGTGTGCGCGAGACAGGCCACGTCATCACCGGCACATTCAATTATATCGGCAATCTCGTTACCGGCCGCATGAATGCCGATCAGCTCGGCGGCCCGGTGCGGGTCGCGCAGGCTTCTGGCCAGATGGCGACGCTTGGCATTTCCGCCGTGATTCAACTTGCAGCCGTTTTGTCGGTATCGATCGGGCTCCTCAATCTGATGCCCGTCCCGGTTCTGGACGGCGGACATCTCGTGTTCTACGCCATCGAGGCCATCCGCGGCAGGCCGCTGGGAGCGGGCGCGCAGGAGGTTGCCTTCCGCATCGGCATGGCGATGATTTTGGGTCTTATGGTTTTTGCAACATGGAATGATATCAGCAGCTTGATTGGCTGAGGATTGTGTTTTAACGGTTTTGTTAGTCGGTTGTTTACCTTGTTTTTATGCCAAAGTGGCGAATGAGCCACTCTGGAGCACGAAGTAAACAGAATTTAACGTTCGCGCTTGCTTGTAGGGGAAAAGCAGGTAAAACGACGCACATGGCCGGAGTCGGGTTCCGCCCGCTGAGGGACAACGTAAAAAGGTAAGAATTGAAATGAAGGCTGGTTCAAGATTTTTGAACGCTGTGTCGGCGGTTGCTCTGTCTGCCGGTGTTTCTTCGGTTGCGGGCCTTGGTGTGCTTGCCTCTGCTGGCGTTGCACACGCAGCCGTCATCAGCAGAATCGACGTTCGCGGCGCCGAAAGATCGGGTGCGGATTCGGTTCGTTCCAACATCACCATTGCGCCCGGCAAGAACTTTTCCAATTCGGACATCGATGAATCGGTGAAGCGTCTTTACGCCACCGGTTACTTCTCGAATGTTTCCATGCGCGTTTCGGGCAGCACGCTTGTCGTGACCGTCAACGAGAACCAGCTCGTTAACCAGGTAGTCTTCAACGGCAACCGCAAGATCAAGGACGACAAGCTCGCCGGCATCGTGCAGACGCAGTCGCTCGGCCCGTTCAATCAGGCCATCGTGACGGCGGATATTGCCCGCATCAAGGAAGCCTATGCCGCTATCGGCCGCAGCGATGTCGAAGTCACCACCCAGACGGTTTCCGTCGGTCAGGGTCGCGTGAACATCGCTTTCGTCATCAATGAAGGTGAGCGTACCAAGATCGGCCGCATCGACTTCGTGGGCAACAATGCCTACAGCGATGGTCGTCTGGCTGCTGTCATCAATACCAAGAAGTCCAACATGCTGTCATTCCTGACGCGTAAGGACGTCTACAACGAGGACAAGCTGCGCGCCGACGAAGAGGCGCTGCGCCAGTTCTATTACAACCGCGGTTACGCCGACTTCCGGGTCGTTGGTTCCGAGGCTGTGCTTGATGAGTCCAAAAACGAATACAACATCACCATCACGGTCGATGAAGGTCAGCGTTACAACTTCGGCAACGTCGCGGTCGAATCGACCGTTCCGGGTGTTGAGGGTTCGGAGCTTCAGGGCCTCGTTGAGACCCGCCAGGGCGCAAGCTACAGCGCCAAGGAAGTTCAGCAGAGCATGGAGGCGATTTCCAAGCGCGTCGCCGGTGAAGGTTATCCTTTCGCCCGTGTAACGCCGCGCGGCGACCGCGACATGTCCGGCAACACCATTGGCGTGACCTACATCGTTGATCAGGGCGAGCGCGCTTACGTCGAGCGTATCGAAATCCGTGGCAACACCCGCACGCGTGACTATGTCATTCGTCGCGAATTCGATATTTCTGAAGGCGATGCGTTCAACCAGACGGTTATCACCGCTGCCAAGCGTCGTCTGGAAGCGCTGGGTTACTTCTCGAAGGTCAATATCTCGACCGCCGGCGGCAGCGCGCCTGACCGCGTCGTGATCGTGGTTGACGTTGAAGATCAGTCGACCGGTTCGTTCGGTATCGGCGCCGGTTATTCGCAGAACGACGGTGTTCTGCTCGAAGCCTCCATCGAAGAAAAGAACTTCCTCGGCCGCGGTCAGTATATCCGTCTCGCTGCCGGTGCGGGTGAAGACGATGCGCGTAGCTACACGCTGTCCTTTACCGAGCCTTATTTCCTCGGCTACCGCCTTGCTGCGGGTTTCGACCTGTTCAAGAGCCAGAGCCGCAGCGAAGATTATTACGACTACGACGAGCAGGGCTTCTCGCTGCGCGTGACCGCGCCAATCACCGAGGACCTCTCGACGACGTTCAAGTATACCTACAAGCAGCTCAACTATGATGGTGAGGGCGACTGGGAGACCGGTAGCAACCTTGCTGCACCTTATAAGGACCTGATCCGCGGTGGCGATTGGACGCAGTCCATCATCTCCAACACGCTGAACTACAATACGCTCGACGACCGCAACATGCCGCGTGAAGGCTGGCAGGCTGCTTTGACGAACGAATTTGCCGGTCTGGGTGGCGATTCCGAATATTACAAGATCTACGCCAAGGCGCGCTTCTTCTATACCCTGTCGGATGAGTACGACGTCATCGGCTCGCTCACCGGTCAGGCCGGTCACGTGATGCCGACGGGCGACAATCTGCTGGTATTCGATCAGTTCAAGTTCGGCGGACGTCAGGTGCGCGGCTTCAAGAACGATGGTATCGGTCCGCGCATCGGTTCCGACTCCATCGGCGGCACGACCTATTTCGCCGCCTCTGCTGAAGTCACGGCTCCGATGCCTGGCGTTCCCGAGGATTTCGGTCTGCGTCTTGCTGGTTTCGTCGATGCCGGTACGCTTTACGGCAATAAGGTCGCCAACAGCGCCGGTGTAAAGGATGACAATTCCATCCGCGCATCCGCCGGTATTGGCGTGATGTGGGCGTCGCCCTTCGGTCCGATCCGTGTAGACTACGCGGTTCCGATCGCCAAGGAAGACTACGACGAGGAACAGCGTTTCCGGTTTGGCATGTCCAACACTTTCTGATATCGGCAGTCCAGAACTGCAACTTTGAACGTTCTGGAGTTTCCGGCTAATGGAATACAACGCGTTTTTTCCGCCCCACGAGGGACTGCGATTGAAAGACATCGCAGACCGCTTTGGGGCGGAACTGTCTGATGAGGCGGCGGGAGAGCGGATTATCAGGTCCGTTTCTCCGGTCTATCGGGCAAAACCCGATCAGCTCTGCTATATCCTTTCGCGCAAGAACCGCGATGAGCTGCAGACCTGCGAAGCCGCCGCCGTCATTTGTGACGCTGCCCTCGTGGACATGCTTCCGTCCGACATCCCCGCGCTGATATCGAAAAATCCACACACGCTGTTTGCCCAGGTTGGTGCTTTGCTGCACCCCTCGGCGATGCGTCCGGGTCCGATCGCGCGGATGGAAAGCGAAATTTCTCATGCTGCGCATGTCGATCCTTCCGCGAAGCTGGAAGCGGGCGTCATTGTCGAGGCGCTCGCAGTGATCGGCGCCGGCGCTCATATCGGTGCTGGTACGCGGATCGGGCCCGGTGTCGTCATCGGGCAGGATGTACAGATCGGACGCGATTGCACCATTGCAGGCGGCGCAAGCGTTCTTGCCGCGCTCATCGGTAATAATGTGATTATCCACAATGGTGCGCGCATCGGGCAAGACGGTTTCGGTTATGCCCCCGGTCCACGCGGCATGCTGAAGATCGTCCAGATTGGCCGTGTCATCATCCAGGACAATGTCGAGATCGGCGCGAACACCACGATCGATCGCGGCACCATGGATGACACGGTGATCGGCGAAGGCACCAAGATCGACAATCAAGTCCAGATTGGCCACAACGTTCGCATCGGCCGCCATTGCGGCATCGTCAGCAAGGTCGGCATTGCGGGCAGCACCCGTATCGGCGACGGTGTGATGATTGGTGGTGCGGCAGGCATCAATGGCCATATCAACATTGGCGACGGCGTGCAGATCGCTGCCATGAGCGGTGTTGTGGCGGACGTGCCGGCAGGCGCCCGTTATGGCGGAACGCCTGCGCGACCGATGAAATATTTCCTGCGCGACATGGCCGAAATTCTGGCACGCGCTGAAGGGCGTGATAAAAAAACAGGAGAGAAAAACAATGACTGAAGAAACGAAGACGACGCTCGGCGCGGCTGACATTCTGGAAGTCATGAAGCTTCTGCCGCATCGTTACCCATTCTTGCTGATCGACAAGATCATCGATATTGACGGTAACAATTCGGCGACCGGCATCAAGAACGTGACGGTCAACGAACCGCATTTCACCGGCCACTTCCCGGACCGGCCGATCATGCCGGGTGTTCTGATCGTCGAAGCCATGGCCCAGACGGCAGGTGCAATATGCGCCCGCAGTCAAGGTGAGGGCGGCCATCTGGTCTACTTCATGACAATCGACAACGCCCGTTTCCGCAAACCCGTGATCCCCGGCGATCGTCTGGAAATCCACGTCGTCAAGCAGCGCCAGCGCGGCAATGTCTTCAAATTCCATTGCGAGGCGAAGGTGGATGGTGCGCTGGTGGCGGAGGCTGATGTCGGCGCCATGATGATCCCCGAGGACCAGCAATGAGCACGATTGCCGCCTCGGCCAGAATTCACCCCACCGCCGTGATCGAAGATGGCGCGGTGATCGGTGAAAACGTCGTCATCGGTGCGCTGAGCTACGTCGGCGCGAAAGTCACGCTGCATGATGATGTCCGGCTGCACAATCATGCCGTTGTATCCGGCCTGACGGTCATCGGCCGTGGATCGGTCGTCCACCCCATGGCGGTCATCGGCGGAACGCCGCAGGCGGTTCGCCACGACGGTTCTGAAACCACGCTCGAAATTGGCGAGCGCTGCATCATGCGCGAAGGCGTCACCATGAACGCCGGCAGCTCTGATGGCAGCGGCAAGACGATCGTCGGTAACGACAATCTGTTCCTTGCCAACTCACATGTGGCGCATGATTGCCGCCTTGGCGACCACATCATCCTGTCCAACAATGTGATGCTGGCCGGCCATGTGACGATCGAGGACCGCGCCATTCTCGGCGGCGGCTGTGCTGTTCACCAGTTCACCCGCATTGGCCGTCAGGCCTTCATCGGCGGGCTGTCCGCGGTCAATTACGATGTCATTCCCTATGGCATGCTGAATGGCAATCCCGGCATTCTCGGCGGCCTTAATGTCGTTGGCATGACGCGTGCCGGCATTGAGCGCGCAGATATCCACAAGGTCCGGCGCGTCTTCAAGCAGATTTTCGAGGCAGAAGGCACTATCCGCGGCAATGCGGCAGCGATCGACCGCAGCGAATATCTGGATTGCCCGCAGGCGCTAGAAATCATCGATTTCATTGGAGTGGACAGCGACCGCGCGATCTCTTCGCCCAACCGGGGCAAGTGAGCCGTGACAGGCTGCGGGCGTCTCGCCATTGTGGCCGGCAGCGGCCAGTTGCCGCTTTACGTGGCGAACGCCGCCCGTGAGATGGGAGAGGATCCTTTCATCGTGCGGCTGCGCGATGATTCCCGCTTCGACTGGAGCGGTTTCGACAACGCCGTCATCTCGGTTGGTGACGTCGCCGGGCTTGGCCGGCTGCTGCGTGACAATCGGGTGGATCGTGTCGTGCTTTCCGGGGCCGTGGCGCGACGGCCGGAATGGCGTGAAATCCGCCCCACCGTCGCCATCCTGCTAAAACTTCCATCCATCGTCAAAACGCTGTTGTCGGGCGGCGATGACGCCGTTCTGCAGATGGTCATAAAGATCATCGGCACGCTCGGTGCGAAAGTCATCGGCGCGCATGAGATCGCTCCAGGCCTCTTGGCCACGACTGGCGCTTTCGGCACGCAAAAACCGGCCGAAGACGATTTGAAGGACATACGCAAGGCAGCTGAGGCGGCGCTTGCGCTCGGCAAACTTGATGTCGGGCAGGGTGCGGTCTCCGTCGGCGGCCGCATCGTGGCGCTCGAGGGCGTTGAAGGGACGGACGCAATGTTACTGCGCGTCGCGGCATTGCGCGCGGAGGGACGCATCTCGCCCCGCCGCCGGGGCGTGCTGGTCAAGCTCTGCAAACCGCAGCAGGATATACGCGCCGATCTGCCGACAATCGGGATCGAAACTGTCGAAAATGCTCAAAAGGCCGGGCTTGCGGGCATTGCCGTCGAAGCCGGACGCGCACTGGTGCTTGATCGTGACGCGATGTTGAAAGCTGCCGATCAGGCGGGCATATTCGTCTGTGGCATCGATACGTCACTTCGTGGAGACATGATGGAATGACGGAAAGATTGAAGGTGGCGGTCATCGCCGGCGAAGTGTCGGGCGATCTTCTCGGCGCGGATCTGATCCGGGCCCTCAAGGCCCGATATCCCGGTTCGATCGAACTTGTCGGCGTCGGCGGCGAGGCGCTCGAGGGGCAGGGGCTCACTTCTCTTTTCGATTATTCCGAACTCTCGATCATGGGGTTCACTCAGGTCCTCAAGAAACTGCCCAAACTGATCGGCCTGATCAACCGGGCGGCTGAGGCGGTGATACGGGAAAAACCGGATGTTCTTTTGATCATCGACAGCCCGGATTTCACCCATCGAGTGGCAAAAAAAGTCCGCAAGGAACTGCCGCATCTGCCGGTCGTCAATTATGTTTGCCCGAGCGTCTGGGCCTGGAAAGAACATCGCGCCACGGCGATGTTATCCTATGTGGACCATGTCCTGGCTCTCCTGCCATTTGAGCCGGAGGCGATGCGCAGTCTCGGAGGCCCGCCGACCACATTCGTCGGCCATCGCCTCAGCGTCGATCCGGACGTCCTCGCGGTGCGTCGGAAGCGGGCAGAACGGCCACTTCCAGCGGAGGGGCGGCCGAAGACGATTCTTCTTCTGCCCGGGTCGCGTTCCACCGAGACCACCAGGCTGATGGAGCCGTTCCAGCACGCGGCGAAGGCTTTCGTGGAACGGAATGGTCCGACGCGGTTTCTGCTGCCCACCGTTCCACGTCAGGAACATCGCATCCGCGAACTGGCGGCGTCTTGGCCGCAGGAAATCAGACCCGAAATCGGCATCGATCCTGCTTTCAAGTGGAACTCCTTTGCGGAAGCCGATGCGGCTATCGCAGCGTCAGGCACGGTCATTCTTGAGTTGGCTCTTGCCGGCGTGCCGACCATATCTGTCTACAAGACCGACTGGATTTTCACCATGCTGAGCAAGCGGGTGAAGACCTGGACGGGTGCGCTACCCAATCTCATTGCCGATTATGCTGTCGTCCCGGAGTATTTCAACGAGGTGGTCAGGGCCGGATCGATGCTGCGTTGGGCGGAACGCCTGTCATCCGATACAATTGAGCGGAAGGCCATGCTCGAAGGTTATGCTCTGGTGCAGCAACGTCTGCGCACGGATGTCCCGCCCGGCGAAACCGGCGCGGCTATTCTCCTTGAGGTCGTGAACGCCCGCAGACAGTGAAGTTGAAGCCCCGGCTGTGTCAGGGTCTGTGTTGCTGCCGGTCCCATCGCGTGTATCCCAATCCACAATGGCAAGCAAAAAGGCCGGCGAGTAAAACCCGCCGGCCTTTGATGTGGTTTGCCGATTAACGCTTGGAAACCGGAACGTAGTCGCGTTTGCCGGCACCCGTGTAAAGCTGGCGCGGACGGCCGATGCGCTGCTGCGGATCTTCGATCATTTCGTTCCACTGTGCGATCCAGCCAACGGTACGGGCGAGAGCGAAGAGAACGGTAAACATGGTCGTGGGGAAGCCGAGCGCCTTCAGCGTGATGCCCGAATAGAAGTCGACATTCGGGTAAAGCTTCTTTTCGACAAAATACGGGTCGGAAAGGGCGATCTTTTCCAGTTCCAGCGCGACCTGCATGATCGGATCGTCGGAATTGCCAGTGGCTTCCAGCACTTCATACATCGTCTTCTGCATGATCTTGGCGCGCGGGTCGTAGTTCTTGTAGACGCGGTGACCAAAGCCCATCAGGCGGAACGGGTCGTTCTTGTCCTTGGCGCGGGCGATGTATTCCGGAATGCGATCAACCGAGCCGATTTCATTGAGCATGTTGAGCGCCGCTTCGTTGGCGCCGCCGTGTGCCGGACCCCAGAGGCAGGCAATGCCGGCCGCAATACAGGCGAACGGGTTGGCGCCCGACGAACCGGCAAGACGCACCGTGGAGGTGGAGGCATTCTGCTCGTGATCGGCATGCAGAATGAAGATGCGGTCCATGGCGCGGGCCAGAACCGGATCGACCTTGTATTCCTCGCACGGCACGGCAAAGCACATGTGCAGGAAGTTGGAGGCGTAATCCAGATCGTTCTTCGGGTAAACGAAGGGCTGGCCGATATGGTACTTGTAGGCCATCGCGGCGATCGTCGGCATCTTGGCGATCATGCGAAGCGATGCGACCATGCGCTGATGCGGATCGGTGATGTCGGTCGAGTCGTGGTAAAAGGCCGAGAGAGCGCCGACCGTGCCGCACATGACGGCCATCGGATGTGCGTCGCGACGGTAGCCGGTAAAGAAGCGGCTCATCTGCTCGTGCACCATGGTGTGGCGCGTGACGCGGGTATCGAAATCTTTCTTCTGTGCCGCCGTCGGCAGTTCGCCGTAAAGCAGCAGATAGCAGGTTTCCAGGAAGTCGCCCTGTTCGGCGAGCTGTTCGATGGGGAAGCCACGGTGCAGGAGAACACCTTCGTCACCGTCGATATAGGTGATCTTGGATTCGCAGGAGGCCGTCGACGTGAAACCCGGGTCGTAAGTGAAGGAGCCCGTGTGTTTGTACAGCGTGCCGATATCGACGACGCTCGGCCCGATCGTGCCTTCCCTGACAGGGAGTTCGACCTGTTTGTCGCCAAGTGTCACTGTAGCGCTTTTTTCCGTCATACTGATCCTCCGAAAACATGCGGGTGGGGGCGTTGAGACACGCCCCGCGGTTAAGCGTCTACCGATTAGCTATATGATCCTGTCGCAGATGCCAAGCTATCCAAAGGTCAAATTGTGCATTGCGGCAAACGCAAATGCGTTGCTTTTGGCCTCGTCGATCGAAGCAATTCAATCTCGGTCAACGCGCGGTTAAAGGAAAGCATTGCAATCTCGGGCGTCCCTCTGCAAACCTGTTTACAGTGCGGCAGGGGCGCGGCGCAGAATGCTTGGTCAAGGGGAAAAACAGCATTTCGGATATGCCGAAACGATGCAGGGAAACGCCCCCGGCACGGTGGATATCCTGTTTCCGCTGCAGCGGACCGGCGCCGTCGCGATCCCTGTTCTGCCGCCTCTGGTCGACAGGCCCGAACCCGGCGTTTCCGTTTCTCGAAAAGTTGCCGTCTGGCTGACGGAAGAACGCGCATTCGGGCACGATTTTCTTTTCGTACCCGTTGTCATCGGTTGCGGAGCGATCCTCTGGTTTTCTCTCGACACCGCGCCTTCCTTGCCCCTTCTGATCGTCGCATTTTTAGTCGCGGCCCCACTGGCGCTTCTCAACCGATACCGCCTTGATACGGTGGGAAGGGCGTGCAGCCTTGTCGCCCTCTTGTTGCTCGGCATGCTTTTTGCCGAACTGGAAACCCGCCGTGCGGCGACCATCCTTCTGGACACGCCGGTCACCACCACCCTCACCGGCAAGGTGGTGCGCCGGGAGGTGGATGCGCGGGGCGACTGGCGGTATCTGGTGCAGCTCCACTCCACTGAAGCGCCGTCACTAACGCGTCTGCCGGGGAGGGTGTCGCTCCTTGCGCGCGGTGGCGGCGACGCCATGCCCATCGGCGCGACCATACGCGGCAAGGCACGGCTCTCTCCACCGTCCGGACCGGCTTTGCCGGGATTGAACGACTTTGCCTTTTCATCCTATTTCCGGGGCATCGGCGCGACAGGCTTTTTTTATCAGCCGCCCCAGGCGGTGGCGACGGCGGACCTTGGGGCCGAGGGTTGGCTGGAGATGGCCGACATGTGGCTTTATCGCCTGCGTGCCGCCATCGCCGAGCGCATTCGCACGACGATCGGCGGCGATGCGGGTGCCTTCGCCGCATCCATCGTCACCGATGAGAGACAAGCCATATCGCCGGAAACCATGGAGGCGCTGCGGGTCTCGGGGCTGGCTCATATCGTTGCCATATCCGGGCTCAACATGGCCTTGGCATCAGGCATCTTCTTTGTCGGCATGAGGCTCGCATTCAGCCTGTTCCCTGCCTTTGCCCAACGATGGCCGGTCAAGAAGATATCCGCCTTCGCAGCGCTCCTGATGACACTTTGCTACTATCTGATTTCCGGTTTCGCAGTTTCCGCCGAGCGGGCCTGGCTGATGATGTCGGTGATGCTGATTGCGGTACTCTTCGATCAGCCCTCGCTCAGCCTGAGAAATGTTGCGCTCTCCGCCCTCGTGATACTGGCGCTGTCCCCGTCCGAAGTGATGGGGCCAAGCTTTCAGATGTCATTTGCCGCAACGATCGCGCTTGTTTCTGCCTATGCGGCCTGGAGCCGATGGCGCATTGACCGCGAGCGTCTTTTTAGGGGGCGAAAACCGGCTTGGGTGACGGTAGCGCAAACGGCGGGTGCCGTGATCGGCGGCGTTATCACAACGTCGCTGATCGGTGGGCTTTCGACAGCAATCTATTCTGCCGAACATTTCCAGCGTGTCACCACCTATGGACTTTTTGCCAATCTCGCCGCCACGCCGCTCATGTCGCTGATCGTCATGCCCTTCGGTCTGATTGCCATGCTGCTCATGCCGTTCGGGCTCGACGCGCCATTCCTGAAGGTCATGGGCCATGGCATGGCGCTGGTCATAGAGGTCGCGGACGAAGTCGCCTCCTGGGGTGGCAGCGCCGCGACCGGACGTCCGCATGGCTGGTTCATCGGCATCGCCTCGGCTGGATTCCTGCTGCTAACCCTGCTGCGCAGCCGCCTTGCGCTTTTGGGCATCCCGCCTCTGCTGCTTGCCTTCGGCCTCTCGGCAGCGACATCTCAGCGCGATCTGCCCGATCTCCTCGTTCATGAAGACGGTTCTCTGGTCGCGCTTCTGGACGAGAACACGGTTTACGCCACAAAAACCCGGCCGCATGGCTTCATCTATGACCAGTGGCAAAGGGCGCTGCTGCTTCCGGAGAAACCGCTCGCGCCCGTTATCCTCAGAAAAGACGTTCCAACCGCGTCCGGCATCGCACTCACCAAGAAATCAAAGCTCACGCGGGACGAAATAAAGGCTGTGGGACGAGACATGGCGGCTGCGTTGAAGGATGCAGCGCCTGGAATTTTTACATGCAAGTCAGGTCGCTGGTGCGTGGCGCGTGCGGAAAGCGGCGAATGGATCATCGTACTGGAAGACGGCCGCCTCGCCGGAAAGGCATGTGACATTGCCGACATCGTCATTGTTTCCCGCAGAACGTCGTTTGCACAGTGTCGCTCGGGCGCGTTACTCCTCAACCGCGACATATTGCGGCGCATCGGTTCCGTGGAGATAGACTTCGCGAGGAGCGATCAGCCCGGCGTTGTCGGTCGGCTACGGGCGTCGACCGCGGGCGCAAACCGCCCGTGGAGTGAACATCGATATTATGACTGGAAAACCGGACGTTTCGACCGGGAATTGCCTGAAACGATCACCCGTCTGCTGGCGGCGTCGCAATGATCGCCACCAGCAAGGATCGTCAGGCCTTTGCGCGTAGATCCGTCGTCAATTCGCCGATTCCGGCGATCTCCTCTTCATGTGCCGCGTCACGCCAGGTCTCCTTCAGTCCCGCCTCATACCATTCGCGCATGGAAGGCAGAGCGAGCAGTCGCTCACAATAGGCTTTTGCCGCAGGAGAAAGGTCTGTGCCATACGTCTGGAAACGGAATGCCACAGGGCAGTAGAAGGCATCCACCGCCGTGAACTTCTGACCGGCGAGATAGGGACCGCCGAAATTCGACAGGCCCTCGCTCCACAACGCATCGACACGCTTTATATCCGCCGCAAGCCCGGCATCGCTGACGTTCGGTCTGACACGAACGCCAACGGACATGGGGTAGAGATTGCGAAGGGACGAAAATCCCGCATGCATTTCGCTTGCTGCCGACCGCGACCAGGCTCTCGCATGCTTGTCGCTTGCCCATACCCCTTGATGACGTTCGGCAAGATATTCGGCAATCGAGAGTGACTCCCAAATCGTCACGCCATCATCGACGAGGCAAGGCACCTTGCCAGTTGGGGAAAAGGTGGAGAATGATACGCCTTCACCAAACGGGACGAGTTTCTCCTCGAAGGCGATACCGAGCGTGCGCATCAGGACCCATGGCCTCAGCGACCAGGAGGAGTAATTCTTGTTGGCGATATAAAGATCGTACATTGCGGGTCTCCTGATTGTGAAGCGGGTTTTTATACCAGCGGCCCGGCCCGGAATATCGCAAAGAATCCATCGCTCCCATAACGCCAATTGATGGGTGGGGCGCCATCCCTGCCGACGTCCTCTGGCAAAGCCGCCTTCGCCGCCATAAAAGGAAAAGGCGCATCACTCGAGTGGAATGACGCGCCGTTCATCTTGAAGGCCTGATTTATCGCTCATCGACCGCTCCGGCCTTATCCGGAGCGGCAGCAGCATCAATGATACCGGCGGATCAGCCCTACCAGCTTGCCCTGGATTTTAACCCGATCAGGTCCGAAAATGCGGGTTTCATAGGCAGGGTTTGCGGCTTCAAGTGCGATCGAGGCGCCTTTGCGACGGAAGCGCTTCAGCGTCGCTTCCTCGTCATCGACCAGCGCCACGATGATATCGCCGGGATTGGCGGTGTTACCGTTGCGAATGATGACGGTATCGCCATCGAAGATGCCGGCCTCGATCATGGAATCGCCCTTGACCTCGAGCGCGTAATGTTCGCCCGAGCCAAGCATGTCCACCGGAACCGCCACGTCATGCGTATTGTTCTGAATGGCTGAGATCGGCACACCGGCAGCGATCCGGCCCATGACGGGCACGGTTGCCGCGCCTGCTATGTCGTTCGCGGGCGCCTTGGGAGCAGGGGCGGGCTCAGGCATCTTGGGCTTGCCGAGGCTGCCTTCAATAACGCTCGGCGAGAAGCCCCGTTGCGGCCTCGAGCCGGGCACATAGGCCTCCGGCAGCTTGATCACTTCAAGCGCTCGCGCCCTGTTAGGTAGCCGGCGAATGAACCCTCGCTCTTCCAGAGCGGTGATCAGCCGGTGGATGCCGGATTTGGAGGCAAGATCGAGTGCGTCCTTCATTTCATCGAAGGAGGGCGGCACGCCGGACTCTTTCATTCTTTCATGAATGAAGAGAAGCAATTCCTGCTGTTTGCGCGTGAGCATGAGGAAAACACCCTTAAGAATCGTCGTTGAAGTCGCGAAACAAATACAGAACGAACACTATATGTTCCATATGTGTTCCGCAATCCCCTAAAATTTCGTGAACTTGGGGCGAGAAAACAAAACGGGAATGGCACGTTAAGAACCCCGGTAGGTAAGCTGGAATGAAAATCATAAGATTTCATTGTTTTTATTGGCTTTTTTCCGAAAATTAGGCGTCGCCAGTCGCTGTATTGGCAAACCTCCATAATGCGTCGTTCTCGCGCAGCAGCTAAGTAGCCGATTACTCAGAATATATTGAGCCCCGTCTTACGATTGAATGCTCTGCGATGTCGTGATTAGGAACCTTATTGGAACACCGATAGCAACCCAAGCTTTTCTTGTCGGTCTCGCCGGGCGGGAGTGCGAGCCCGAGACGGGCCTATCCCACTATCGTTCACGCGCCTACGATCCCTCGACCGGGCGCTTCCTTCAGGAAGATCCGATCTGGTTCGAAGCCGGTGACCTCAACGTCTATCGCTATGTCTGGAACTCGCCCGCCAATTGGACCGATCTGTCTGGCATGAGTGCAGCAAGCGAGCGCGTCGGTCTTGGGGCGATCGCCATTGGGGTGCAGCAAGGGCTTACGATCAATCGCTCGGTTCAGGTTGCGGTATGGGTTCGCCGTTGGAGCGGCACCCGATACGTTCTCCAGCAGGTTGTGAAGGAGGTAACACTTCAAAATAAAGGCTTGGGCTGCGTGATCGGTCTGAAGCTGGCGAGTATTGGCGCGACCATAGAGATCACCCTATAGGGAAAGGACGCCATATTGGCTAGGTTGACCCTGACGGGGCGCATTGGGAAAATTATGGCGATAAATGGTTGCCAAAAAAAGCGGTGATTAATGAACAGTCAGAGAGATACACAGCAACCATCTCAAGATGTCCTTCGATCACTGTCCCGTAATGAAGTAGACGCCGCGCTATCGTATCTAGAGGGTTGGGGGATCGTTTATGACGCAGTTGTAAGTGTAACTCGTCTTCGATCGTTTGATTGTGTTGCCTTCATGAACGATAAGATGGCAAATTTGGAACTTACGGAATATTCGTATCCGCAAATTTATCCGGTGTCGAACTCCGTTTACGATTCGATAAGAGAGTTTTTCTTTGAGAAATTAACATCCAAGAATGAATATATAATGGTCTCCAACTGGAAGATCGGCGCTGAAACACCGAACATCGCTGGTTCCTTAGGTGGCTTCTATATGAACAATGACGGTGTCGAATTTTTTCACAAAGGTGTTACATTTAAAAACGTTGATTTTATGAGAGAAAATTCTTCGACACTGTTTATTGGAATCCATGAGGTATTTGATGAAGTCTCGATTTCATTTGAAGAATATTTATATCGCAATATTAATTCATATTATGTGAATGTAATGGATGATGAGTTGATACTTTATTTCAGCGCGGCCGAATTATGACGCGCTGATCGCCGAGCCCGATATCAATGCTTCGGCGACCCGATCGTGCTGGCCCGGGCGCTTCCTTCAGGAAGATCCGATCTGGTTCGAAGCCGGTGACCTTAACGTCTATCGCTATGTCTGGAACTCGCCCGCCAACTGGACCGATCCGAATGGAATGAGTGCCTCGGCCGAGTATGGTGCGACCGCGAGCATCGCAACTCGGTCGATGACGTCGATGGCGCTGGTCGGCAACCGTGTGAGCTGTATCTTCTTCGGTATCGCCGGGGGGTGCTGGATGCGATTAACACCGCGCAACAGGATGGTTTCACCGTCGAGAATGTCGCCATGTATACCGTGGAGGCAGGATTATGGGCGCTGGAGTGCGGTGCAAAGGTTAAGGCGAAGAAGGCTCCCAAGAGCTGCAAGCTCCAGGATGCCGCAAGCATGTTCATAACGAGCGGCGGCACACCGGCAAATCTACGCTTCATGAACTCGTTCGTTGAAGGAACGAAGGTTCTGACCAAGGAAGGCTACAGGCCGATCGAGGCCGTTCGGGTTGGCGATCTGGTAGCATCGGTCGATGAAAAGACAGGTGGGGAGGTTTACCGCAAGGTTGTTTCGACCTTTAACCGTCAGGCGCCGGGAACGCTTTCGCTGACACTGGAAGACGCAGCGGGTAGTTGCGAGGTCATCGAAACGACGCCGGAGCATCCGTTCCATACGCAGGGCTGGGACGGTAAGGTCGAGACGCTGGTCGCTGCGCTGGATGGCGATGCTCCGGCGGCCACGGTCGTGCCGGCCCGTCTGTTCCCATCCAGCGGCAAGACGCCGTTTGGGGAATGGGTGAAGGCTGGTGCCCTGAAGCAGGGTGATTCTGTCTCGACGTCTACTTCAATGGTAAAAACCGCGGTGGTCAAGGGTGGTGAAACGCTCAAAGCGGCCAATGACAACGGCTCGCTGACGGTTGCTGAAATTGTCCGCGGAAATCGCACCGCTCGCGTCTACAATCTCGAGGTTGAGTCCAGAGCAGGGGAAATCACGAATAACTACTTCGTTGGGGATGCTCAGGCATGGGTCCATAATGGCAGATATATCCCGACGAAGGTTCGAGATTTAACGCGCAAACGAATTACCGGTCGTGATGGAGTCATGAGATGTGAGTATTGCGGAACTTCTGTGGTTGAAAAATCTGGCTATGTTTGCTCGCTGGAACTCGATCATATGAATCCGTATCACGCTGGAGGTGGCAACGAGCCAGGCAATATCGCCGGATCATGCCGCGCCTGCAATCGTGGGAAGGGTGGAAAGGGCTTCGTGAGGACAATGTGAAACCGGATCGACTAGTATTTTGCTGCGACCACGTTATGGAAAATCAAAGGGAGGTTAAATTAATTACCTTCACCATGGGTGGTGATATTTGTTATCTATGTGGTGAAATTGACCATGATGAACAATCATTTCGCGGCGTTAGTATCCAGTCTCTACTGATTTTTGCCCCTACGGTTCGGGCGGTCGGTAAAATTAGAGCTGGATACCAGTACGAGCGGCAGGGTGATGGTGTATGGCATGAGGCGCCATATATCGACGACTAAAACATAAAGATGAAAAATAAATAATAGTTAGAATCTTAGCCACGGCAACATCCCATGCAAGCTATACATCGGGTGCCGGGCAGGGGGTCGGCGAAAGGTGAAAAAAATACCCATCGCACTGGGAGTTCGTTTTGTCGACAGAGAAACTTATTATTCAAAGGGTTGCCATCACAAATAAACGAGCTTCAATACTTGTTGGATGAAGGCTAGTTGCCGGTATTTGAGTGGGAAAAATCTGACCTTGCTCTGATACGGGTAGCGGGAGAAGTTGAGCATTTTGTATGTCAATCAATAAGATATTGAAGTGTGTGATGGGCCAGTCTGCGGCTAATTTCCATTGTGACCGAAGGCTGATCTGAAATCTAAAGGAAAAACCAGTGCTGGGGAGGCAACCGGCCTAACTTCTTTCCATGCGTGTCGAAACGTCCGTAACGTCTATCGGCAAAGTCATCGTGGAATGGCGGCGGCAGGAAAATATGCTGTCCCAGCCGGACTGATGGGGGAGCACGATTGGCGCAACGATAGTATGTACCTTTATTCCTTGCTGATGCGCTGAATACAGCGATGCAACCGGATAAGCAGATGTTGAGATCAGAATTGTTGTGTTTTAACGCGATCGATCCCGCCAAATGATCCGCCGTATGATAAATCACCTGATCGTCCCCAGTCGTGGGATTATCCGTGTGCCGCCCAGATGAAACAATGCGATGATGACATCGCTAGTGGATCAAAAAGGGAGTGTATGGGGGCAAAGCAGGTGCATATACTGTGAGCAATTCTGCCGTCGAAATGGATATATTTGGCCGGGGCTGTTTCGGTCGAAGGTAGGAAGCGCTCATGCCAGTATTGGACATTTCGAATATGAACGAAAAAATGGAAAAACTAGAAATTTATATTTCTCGCGAAATCGATAAGATTTTGGTCCATGAGAGAATTTGCAGCTCAGAGGATTTTCTAATGGTGTTCTCTCAGCTTAAAGATACGTTTCCGTCGGCAGCAGAATATGAAATGTCGAAATTGACGAACTTGATGGAATTTTTACGTGGGCGGCGCGATCCACTACTTCTTGTGCATGCAATGGAAATATTCAATGAGATATTCATGCGAAAAGACGCTGGCACAATCCTGTTGTTTGAACGATGGATCGATTTGCGGACATTATTCGTCGACTTTCACCCTGGACATCGGTTCCCCCTTGACAATCATTTCGGATATTTTCTCTCGCATAAAAAAGAATTGAAATACTATTCTAAAATAGTCGAAAGTTTGTCTGGTGTTGTTTGACTTGTTTGCGGCACGAGTTCGAATATGACGTCAACGGCAACCTGATCCGCAAAACCGTCAGGGCGAGCGGATTGACCTGGCGTTATGGCTATTCCGCTTACGACGAGCTTGTTCTGGTAAGTCGACAGGCCTCGGCCTCAACCGGGGCGACAGCTGAGTTGACGGTGAGCTATGGCTACGATGCGCTGGGTCGTCGGGTATGGGAACGACGACAGGATGCCAGCGGAACGGAAACATCGTTCAGGAGCCCTGTATGACGGCGAACATGTTGCGGCCGAAGCTGCCGTTGATGGCGCAGGTGCTGCAAGCGAATCGCGTCGATACAGCCATACCGATAGCGTAGACGATCTTGCCAGCATATCTGTTTATCATCATCATATGAGCGCCAATCCGTTGTCCCATTTCCATGCAGCGGACCTCGCCTGGGCCCAAAGGGTGAATAGGACACCCACCAGGCAAGTCCTATAATATCAGCTGTGTCGTCAGATTTCGGATGAACAGTATTCACATTGCGATTGGCATCATCGATGCGACACCATCTTTATTCACTGCCTTGCTCAACGCTAGAAAATGTTGACATTCTACGCGTCAAAGCACCAAGCTCAGCTGCTCAAGTTGCAGAAGTCCGCGACTAAGATGCTGTTAGGTCCGATTGATTAGATATCCGGATTTAAATCCGGATATCTATTTACTAGTGGTAATATCAAATCTCTAGAAATATATCCCATAAGATCGCCGACTGATTTATCAAATTCATTTTTTGTATCTTCATCGTGTATTTGATTTACACATAAAAACATGTCACCCAAGATATGATCAATAGACACTGCTAATTCTATTATCTTTTTTGCTGTGTCTTTTTCCATCAAATTCTCCTTTTTTTATGATATTTAGTAGTTTTCACCAACGATTCCCAAACATTGGCGAACACATCTCCTGTAAAGTCCTGGTCGCTCATAAGATGGGTATACTCCCTTGTGTTTCCGCTAGGCATTTCTGATGGCAGTCTTCCCAGCCCGGTAGCGAAGCGCATAGTTGAGGCGATTGTTCGGGCTGGCCACGCCATGGCGAAACAGGCCCTTTACTCGCTGCACCTAATCCCATCGGATCAGTATACATCAAAGGATTGTCTTTAACATAAGCCCATCTATTTGGCCCATCGGGCATCCCAAGAGGATCGGCCCGGAGATAGCGGCCTGTCCTTGGATCGTAGCGGCGATGCCAATTATAGTGCAATCAGATTCTATTTGGAAATATTACCCGGAAATAGCTGGTTGAGCGAATTTTTTCAAAGATTGTGGTTCGATGACGTTGCAGAGTCCAGTCCTTTTCTTACCCATTGGTCAATTTCTTCTTTAGAGTATCCAAGTAGTAATCCTATAATTCGATCAATACCCTCATCAGGGCGTTGAATATTGTCCTGTTGGGCAACCAAGGCTGTCTTTAAAGCAGGAATGCGCCAAGCTTCGTCGGGAAGACTGTAGAAAATGTAAGTCACGCTAAAGCGAGGGTGCTCGGGATTTAGAAGTGTAAATTCTTCCATTAGGATCGATCCCTCATCAACGTATGGCTGGAAGTTATCGACGGGGATTAGGTCCTTATCGCCTACCGACTCAATATAGTAGAACATTGAGAGGGGTTTTTTCCCCTCTCGCATTAGTCTCAATTCATGACCAATGATCTCTTTCATTTTAATTTCAATCAATTAGGAATTGTTGGTGCTAATCTGGAAGGTGGCCATTCTACGATTCGGCAGAGGCATTGATAGCAGGCATTAGGATATTCTGGATTTATATCCGGAGGATCTCGTGCTCCACATTCATAGCCATAGACACCGGGGCAATATAGGATCGGTCCCCACGTTTCGATTTTTTTTAGCGCCCGTCCGGATCTACGCCCATCTAAAGTGAATTAGTTACATAGGTCCACCTATTTGGTCCATCGGGCATCCCAAGAGGATCGGCCTGGAGATAGCGGCCGGTCGTCGGATCGTAGTGGCGATGCCAATTGTAGTGCAAACCGGATTCCAGTTGGAACCATTGCCCCGGAAAGGCGTTGGTCGAACGTGGCGGATCCAAGGATCGTATATGCCTCCCCATAAGGCAGGTAGGTCGCGCGCCAGACCACATTTCTTGCGCTGTCGGTCATCATGATGGGACGTTCGAGATGATCGGTATGAACCTGGTCTCTCGTCAAGCCAGATACACTCCCGTCCCAGCGCGCCGTTGCCGTCATATTCCGCGATGATGTTGCCGCTGAAGTCGTAAATATAGTGAAGTGTGGTGGCGCGCGAAAATACAAACGCCTGATATCGGTCAGATGCACAGTGGCCAACAGCCGACCTTGCGTTTTCCGCCTTTAACCGGCGCTACACACCTGAAGTCACTGGCCATCCAAAAACGGTCGCGGCCGATCTCGCCAACAATCCGCAGGAGGATGAAAACTGGTAAACCGTCCGCATTCAGGTGAAGCCGGAGGACTGGTGAAACCCGGTAACCTCAGCCCACTGCCGATACCGGAATCGACGCGCAGGCCGGTCATTTGCATTCCCGGCGCTCTTCGTGCTTTTGTCAGCTTCAATACCCGGCATCTGCGCCGGGCGCGTCAAAAAGGCAAGATTTATGGCTGACAGGCATCGCGTCGATCATCTCGTTCTGCCCGCTCGGGACCTTGCGGTAGCGGCCGCGCGGCTCAAGGTCCTTGGCTTTACGGTCGCGCCACAGGCTCTCCATCCGTTCGGCACGGAGAATGCCTGTGTGTTCTTCAGGGATGGCACCTATCTGGAGCCTCTGACAATTGCTGACCGGGTCAGCTATATCGCGTCGGTCGAGAGAGGCGATGTTTTCACCGGCAGGGATCAGGCATTCCGGCGATCGTACGGACAGGAAGGTTTTTCTGCCCTTGTGGCCTCCACTGCTGACGCTCGTGCCGATCACCGGAGATTCGTGGCGTCCGGCGTATCGGCTGGCGAGGTCTTCGAATTTTCGCGGCCCATGCAAATGCCGGACGGATCGTCAGGCGAGGCGGCGTTCCGGCTTGCTTTCGCGGCAAGCGGATCGGCTGCGGATTTCTTCCTCTTCAGTTGTCAACGCCTGCAGGCACTGCCGGGGGAGCGTGCTGCACTGGAACGTCACCAGAACGGAGTTCTGGGCCTTCGCGAGATCGTGCTGTGTTCCGGTACGCGGAGTGACACCCACTTGATAGAAACGGTTTTCGGCTGCAACGGCGTTGTGTCTCCGGATGGTGATGTCGTTTTCGAAACCGGCAATGCAAGGGTGAGGCTGAGTGAAAGACCCGCCCTTTCTGGCGTCGACCCGAAGGCCACGGGAAAAAACGGTGAGGGCCTGCGCGGCATGGGCGTCGTCTTTTCCGTTGACGATCTTGCCGTGACAGCGACGCTACTTGCTGCTAATGGCGTGTCCAGCGCAGAAGCGGGCGGCCGTCTGGTGGTGCCCGCAGCACCCGGACAGGGCGTCGATTTCGCCTTCGAGGAAAAAAGATGAGCGTCACGAACAATCTCAAAGTCACCGCCGGTCAGGGCGCCAGCAAGGTTTCCTTTTGCAATAGCGAGCGTTTTTCACTGATCGCCGGCCCCTGCCAGATGGAAAGCCGGGAGCACGCCTTCATGATTGCGGGTGTCTTGAAGGAGCTTTGTGACGGGCTCGGAATCGGCCTCGTTTACAAATCATCCTTCGACAAGGCGAACCGCACCTCGCTTTCCGGCAAGCGTGGCATCGGTCTGGACAGTGCCATGCAGATATTTGCCGATCTCAAGAGGGAATTCGGCTTTCCGGTCCTGACCGACATTCACACCGAAGAACAGTGCGCCATCGTTTCCGAAGTGGTGGATGTGCTGCAGATCCCGGCCTTCCTCAGCCGTCAGACCGATCTTCTCATTGCCGCCGCAAAAACCGGCCGTGTCATCAATGTCAAGAAAGGCCAGTTCCTGGCGCCATGGGACATGAAGAACGTGCTCGCCAAACTGAATGAAAGCGGCAACCCCAATGTGCTGCTGTGCGAACGCGGCGCGTCCTTCGGCTACAATACGCTGATCGCCGACATGCGTTCTCTACCGATCATGGCATCCCTCGGCGCACCTGTTGTCTTCGACGCCACCCACTCGGTGCAGCAGCCGGGCGGGCAGGGCGGTTCCACCGGCGGTCAGCGGGAATTTGTCGAAACGCTGTCTCGCGCAGCTGTCGCCGTTGGTGTCGCAGGCCTCTTCATCGAGACCCATGAGGACCCGGACAATGCGCCTTCTGACGGCCCGAACATGGTTCACCTGAAGGATATGCCGAAACTGCTCGAAAAGCTGCTGGCCTTCGACGCCATCGCGAAAGCCTGAGCGGCGGGCGCGGCGCGTGCCAATCGATTTTAAATGGCGGTGGTTCCCTTTCTACGGCCTGCCGTCATTGTAATTTCTTCGCCATCGTCTAAGACAGGCGACGGAAAATATCTGTTCCATTCCCAAGGGAGAGACCATGACTGCCATTACCGATATCATCGCGCGCGAAATCCTCGACAGCCGCGGCAACCCGACCGTTGAAGTCGATGTGTACCTCGAAGACGGCTCCATGGGCCGTGCCGCCGTTCCTTCGGGCGCCTCCACCGGCGCGCATGAGGCGGTTGAGCTGCGTGATGGCGGCAAGCGTTATCTCGGCAAGGGCGTGGAAAAGGCCGTTGAAGCCGTCAACACCGAAATCTTCGACGCCATCGGCGGCTTCGATGCTGAAAACCAGATCCAGATCGACCAGATGATGATCGCGCTGGACGGCACGCCGAACAAGTCGCGCATTGGCGCCAACGCCATTCTCGGCGTGTCGCTCGCCATCGCCAAGGCTGCTGCCGAAGCCTCCGGCCTGCCGCTCTATCGTTATGTCGGCGGCCCGAACGCGCATCTGCTGCCGGTTCCGATGATGAACATCATCAACGGCGGCGCCCACGCCGACAACCCGATCGACTTCCAGGAATTCATGATCCTGCCGGTTGGCGCAGAAAACATCCGCGAAGCCGTGCGCATGGGTTCGGAAGTGTTCCACACGCTGAAAAAAGAGCTCTCCGCGCAGGGCCACAACACCAATGTCGGCGATGAAGGCGGTTTCGCCCCCGGCCTCGAAAGCGCGCCTGCCGCGCTCGATTTCATCATGAAGTCGATCGAAAAGGCCGGTTACCGTCCGGGCGAAGACATGTATGTCGGCCTCGACTGTGCATCGACCGAATTCTTCAAAAACGGCAAATACGTTTTCGAGGGCGAAGGCCGCACGCTGGAATCGGGCGCCATGGCTGAATACCTTGCTGACCTCGTTGCCAAGTACCCGATCATTTCCATCGAAGACGGCATGGCTGAAGACGACTGGGATGGCTGGAAGGCGCTGACCGATCTCATCGGCAATAAGTGCCAGCTGGTCGGCGACGATCTCTTCGTCACCAACTCCGCGCGTCTTCGCGACGGCATCAAGATGGGCGTCGCGAACTCCATCCTCGTCAAGGTCAACCAGATCGGTTCGCTTTCCGAGACGCTGGACGCGGTCGAAACCGCCCACAAGGCAGGCTACACCGCCGTCATGTCGCACCGTTCGGGCGAGACCGAAGATTCGACCATCGCCGATCTCGCAGTTGCCACGAACTGCGGTCAGATCAAGACCGGCTCGCTTGCCCGTTCCGACCGGCTCGCAAAGTACAACCAGCTGATCCGTATCGAGGAAATGCTCGGCCCTCAGGCTGCTTACGCCGGCCGTTCAATCCTGCGCGGTTAATTTGCGTTCGGGTTTCTGGGCCCGCTGTCTTGCGGGCATAGGTGGTGAAAAACGCATCTACATATGAGATGTCATCCTCGGGCTTGACCCGAGGATCCACCACGGTACGTTTTTGGATCCTCGCCTCAAGGGCGAGGATGACGATGGGGAGGGCGGGTCTCCCGCCAATCCAGCCCGCCCTCCGGCGGGCTTTTTCATGCCCAATTGCCGCTCATATTTTAAGGTCAACGGATAGTTAAACAATCCGCTCTAGTCTCAGACTCACGTTACGCGTTTTGAGGCATCTCTCCGGCATGTGGACCAGGCATCATAAAAAGAGACGATTCGGTCGGCTGATCGTTCCAGCCATTACCATCGCTTTTCTTTCCTACTTCGGTTATCATTCGATCCATGGCGATTTCGGCCTTCAGGCAACGGAGCGGCTGGAACGGCAGCGTATTACCCGGACGGCGGAGCTTGCAAAGCTGACACAGGCGCGCGTGGCGCTGGAGCGTCAGGTGGAACTGTTGAGTGACGGTTCGCTTGAACGGGACATGATCGACGAGATTTCCCGGTACCAGCTGAACATGTCCCGAACGGACGAAATTGTCATCATGAACACATATTTCTGATTAACCGAAATTAAGTTAATTCAACATTTTTGATTTATTCACAGCATCTTAGCGTGAATATGTGCCATGCGTTTAAAGCATTGCTGCATGGCGCTTTCTTGCATATGGTACGCGCCACTCTATCCATTCAAACGGCAACTCAGGGAGGGATGAATGGCGCCGCGAAAATCAGCGACCGTATCCGGCCGCAAGACAACGGCAAAGTCCGCAACCGAATTCACCGGCAAGAACAGCCCCGACTTCTCGAAGGAAGAAGAGCTTCACGCCTATCGTGAAATGCTTCTGATCCGCCGTTTTGAAGAAAAGGCCGGCCAGCTCTATGGCATGGGCTTCATCGGTGGTTTCTGTCACCTCTATATCGGCCAGGAAGCTGTCGTCGTTGGCATGCAGATGGCTCAGAAAGAGGGCGACCAGGTCATCACCGCCTATCGCGACCATGGTCACATGCTCGCCTGCGGCATGAGCGCCCGTGGCGTCATGGCCGAACTGACCGGCCGCAAGGGCGGTCTGTCTAAAGGCAAGGGCGGCTCCATGCACATGTTCTCGAAAGAGAAGCATTTTTATGGTGGTCACGGCATCGTCGGTGCCCAGGTGTCGCTCGGCACCGGCCTCGCATTCGCAAACCGCTATCGCGGTAACGACAACGTCTCCGTGACCTATTTCGGTGATGGCGCGGCCAACCAGGGCCAGGTCTATGAGAGCTTCAACATGGCTGCTCTCTGGAAACTGCCGATCATCTACATCGTTGAAAACAACCGTTATGCCATGGGCACCTCGACCGCCCGCGCCACCGCCCAGTCGAACTATTCGCTGCGTGGCCAGTCCTTCGGCATTCCCGGCATTCAGGTGGATGGCATGGATGTGCGCGCCGTCAAGGCAGCAGCCGATCAGGCGCTTGAACATTGCCGTTCCGGCAAGGGTCCGATCATTCTGGAAATGCTGACCTACCGCTACCGCGGTCACTCCATGTCCGACCCGGCGAAATACCGTTCCAAGGACGAAGTGCAAAAGATGCGTTCGGAACACGATCCGATCGAGCAGGTGAAAGCACGTCTTCTGGAGCAGGGCTGGGCCAGCGAAGACGAACTCAAGGCCATCGACAAGGATGTCCGTGATATCGTTGCCGACAGCGCCGACTTCGCCCAGAACGACCCCGAGCCGGATGCGTCCGAGCTCTACACCGACATTCTGCTCTGATCGGGAAAGGGAAACCCATGCCTGTAGAAATTCTTATGCCCGCCCTTTCCCCGACCATGGAGGAAGGCACGCTTTCCAAATGGCTTAAAAAGGAAGGCGACAAGGTCACCTCCGGCGACGTGATCGCGGAAATCGAAACCGACAAGGCGACCATGGAAGTGGAAGCCGTGGATGAAGGCGTCATCGGCAAGCTGCTGATCGATGCAGGCACCGAAGGCGTCAAGGTCAACACCCCGATCGCCGTGCTCATCCAGGAAGGCGAAAGCGCCGACGACATCTCTTCCTCTGCCAAGAAGGAAGAGCCGAAGGCCGAAGCTGCCAATTCCGGTTCTGATGCCGCTGGCGGCAAAACCCGCGAAGCGACCGAAGAGCCGAGCGCTTCCAAGGAAGCCGCGAAGGTTCCGGCAGCGCCCAAGATCGACGTTGCCGCTGACCCGGACATTCCGGAAGGCACCGAAATGGTGATGACGACGGTGCGTGAAGCGCTGCGTGACGCCATGGCCGAAGAAATGCGCGCCGATGAAAAAGTCTTCATCATGGGTGAAGAAGTCGCCGAATATCAGGGCGCCTACAAGATTACCCAGGGCCTGCTGCAGGAATTCGGCGAGCGCCGCGTCATCGACACCCCGATCACCGAACACGGCTTTGCCGGCATCGGCGTCGGCGCAGCCATGACCGGCCTGAAGCCGATCGTCGAATTCATGACCTTCAACTTCGCCATGCAGGCGATCGACCAGATCGTCAACTCGGCAGCGAAGACCCTGTACATGTCGGGCGGCCAGATGGGCGCGCCGATGGTGTTCCGTGGTCCTTCGGGTGCTGCTGCCCGCGTTGCGGCCCAGCACTCGCAATGTTACGCCGCATGGTACAGCCATATTCCGGGCCTCAAGGTCGTCATGCCCTATACGGCTGCCGATGCGAAGGGTCTTTTGAAGGCCGCCATCCGCGATCCGAACCCGGTCATCTTCCTCGAGAACGAAATTCTCTACGGCCAGAGCTTCGAAGTGCCGAAGCTCGATGATTTCGTGCTGCCGATCGGCAAGGCGCGCATTCATCGCAAGGGCAAGGACGCAACCATCGTTTCCTTCGGCATCGGCATGACCTATGCGGTGAAGGCTGTTGCGGAACTCGAAAAGCTCGGCATCGACGTCGAACTGATCGACCTGCGGACCATCCGCCCGATGGACCTGCCGACCGTTATCGAATCGGTGAAAAAGACAGGCCGTCTCGTCACTGTCGAAGAAGGCTTCCCGCAGTCATCGGTCGGTGACTTCATCTCCAACCAGGTCCAGCGCGCTGCTTTCGATTATCTCGACGCGCCGATCCTGACGATTGCCGGCAAGGACGTTCCGATGCCTTATGCGGCCAATCTGGAGAAGCTGGCGCTTCCGAATGTCGATGAAGTCGTCCAGGCCGTCAAAACCGTCTGCTACAAGTAAGGGGAGGCGTTTCGATGCCTATCAACATCACCATGCCTGCCCTTTCTCCGACGATGGAAGAGGGCAATCTGGCCAAGTGGCTGGTCAAGGAAGGCGACAAGGTCGCACCCGGTGACGTGATCGCCGAGATCGAGACCGATAAGGCGACCATGGAAGTGGAAGCCGTCGACGAAGGCACCGTCGCCAAGCTTGTCGTTCCGGCCGGCACGGAAGCCGTAAAGGTCAACGCCCTCATCGCAATCCTCGCCGCCGATGGCGAGGATGTGGCCGAGGCGGCAAAGGGCGGCGATGCCGCTCCCGCCAAGGCTGAGGCAAAGACGGAGGCCCCCAAGCAGGACGCCGTCAAGGCGGAAGCGCCGAAGGAAGAGGCTGCCCCGGCGAAGGCTGAAAAGCCGGTTGCCGACCAGCCCGCTGCCTCGTCCACGCCAGCGCCGGTCGCAAAGTCCGGCGAGCGTATCTTCGCTTCGCCGTTGGCACGTCGTCTCGCCAAGGAAGCCGGTCTCGACCTTTCGGCCGTTTCCGGTTCCGGCCCGCATGGCCGTATCGTCAAGACCGACGTCGAAAAAGCTGCGGCTTCCGGCGGTGCAAAGGCTGCTCCCGCCGCTGCTGCATCCGCAGGCACACCAGCTCCGGCGCTTGCCAAGGGCCAGTCGGACGAAGCCGTTCTCAAGCTGTTCGAAGAAGGCTCCTATGAGCTCGTGCCGCATGACGGCATGCGCAAGGTCATTGCCAAGCGTCTGGTCGAATCCAAGCAGACCGTTCCGCATTTCTACGTTTCGGTCGATTGCGAACTGGATACGCTTCTGGCGCTACGCGCCCAGCTCAACGCCGCTGCCCCTGAAAAGGACGGCAAGCCGGCCTACAAGCTGTCGGTCAACGACATGGTCATCAAGGCGCTGGCGCTGGCGCTTCGTGACGTGCCTGACGCCAACGTCTCCTGGACGGAAAGCGCCATGGTCAAGCACAAGCATTCGGATGTCGGCGTTGCCGTTTCCATTCCGGGTGGCCTGATAACGCCGATCATCCGCAAGGCCGAGCAGAAGTCGCTCTCCACCATCTCCAACGAGATGAAGGACTACGGCAAGCGCGCAAAAGAGCGCAAGCTGAAGCCTGAGGAGTATCAGGGCGGCACGACCGCCGTGTCCAACATGGGCATGATGGGCGTCAAGAGCTTCTCCGCCGTCATCAACCCGCCGCATGCCACCATCCTTGCGGTCGGCGCGGGTGAAGAACGCGCTGTCGTCAAGAATGGCGAGATCAAGATCGCCAACGTCATGACGGTTACGCTCTCCACCGACCACCGTTGCGTCGATGGCGCGCTCGGAGCCGAACTGATCGGCGCCTTCAAGCGCTACATCGAAAACCCGATGGGCATGCTGGTTTGATCGGAGAGTAAGATGGTGAAGTCGGTCCTCTGCTTTGGCGATTCCCTCACCTGGGGATCAAATGCGGAAACGGGTGGCCGGCATAGCCATGACGATCTTTGGCCGAGCGTCTTGCAGAAGGCGCTCGGTCCTGACGTGCATGTGATTCACGAAGGTCTGGGTGGTCGCACCACCGCCTATGACGACAACACCGCCGATTGCGACCGCAACGGCGCGCGGGTTCTTCCGACGTTGTTGCACAGCCATGCGCCGCTGGATCTGGTGATTGTCATGCTCGGCACCAACGACCTGAAGCCGTCAATCCACGGATCGGCGATCGTTGCCATGAAGGGTGTCGAACGGCTGGTGAAGCTCACGCGCAACCACATCTGGCAGGTGCCGGACTGGGAAGCGCCTGACGTGCTGATCGTCGCACCGCCGCAGCTGTGTGAAACGGCCAATCCGTTCATGGGCGCGATCTTTCGTGATGCGATCGATGAATCGGCGATGCTGGCGTCCGTTTACCGGGACCTTGCCGACGAGCTTGATTGCGGCTTTTTCGATGCGGGTTCCGTCGCCCGAACGACGCCGGTGGATGGCGTTCATCTCGATGCTGAAAATACGCGGGCCATCGGGCGGGGGCTGGAGCCCGTCGTCCGCATGATGCTCGGACTTTAAGAACAATTCCCGGTCGTGGCGCTGCTCGCGACCCGATAGGACAAGGCAGGATTTCCAATGGCTCAATCATATGACGTCATCATCATCGGTTCGGGACCGGGCGGTTACATTGCCGCGATCCGCGCAGCCCAGCTCGGCATGAAGGTTGCCGTCGTGGAGCGTGAGCATCTGGCCGGCATCTGCTCCAACTGGGGCTGCATTCCCACCAAGGCGCTGCTGCGCACCGCCGATGTCATGCACACCGCCACCCACGCCAAGGATTACGGCCTGACGCTGGAAGGCTCGATCAAGCCTGACGTCAAGGCAATCGTGGCGCGCTCGCGCGGCATTGCAGCCCGCATGAACAATGGCGTCGGTTTCCTGTTCAAGAAGAACAAGGTCGATATCATCTGGGGTGAAGCCAAGATCACCAAGCCGGGCGAAATCGTGGTCGGCAAGTCCACCAAGCCGGTGGTGCAGCCGCAGGGTCCGGTTCCGAAGAACACGCTGGGCGAGGGTACTTATACAGCCAAGCACATCATCGTCGCCACGGGCGCCCGCCCGCGCGCGCTGCCCGGCATTGAGCCCGATGGCAAGCTGATCTGGACCTATTTCGAGGCAATGAAGCCGGAAGAAATGCCGAAGTCGCTGCTCGTCATGGGCTCCGGCGCGATTGGCATCGAATTCGCCAGCTTCTACCGCACCATGGGCGTGGACGTGACCGTTGTCGAAATCATGAGCCAGGTTATGCCTGTCGAAGATGCGGAAATCTCCACCTTCGCCAAGAAGCAACTCGAAAAGCAGGGCATGAAGATCCATCTGGAAACCAAGGTTTCCAAGGTGGAAAAGGGCGCAAACTCCATCACCGCGACGCTGGAGAAGAAGGACGGTTCTTCCGAAAAGATCACGGCTGATCGCATGATCTCTGCCGTTGGGGTCGTTGCCAATATCGAAGGCATCGGCCTCGAAGCTGCCGGCGTGAAGACCGATCGCGGCTTTATCGTCATCGACGGCTACGGCAAGACCAACGTTCCCGGCATCTACGCCATCGGCGATGTCGCAGGTCCGCCGCTGCTTGCCCACAAGGCTGAGCACGAGGCCGTCATCTGCGTCGAAAAGATCGCCGGTCTGCCGAATGTCCACCCGATGGACAAGCTGAAGATTCCCGGCTGCACCTATTGCAACCCGCAGGTCGCTTCTGTCGGTCTCACCGAAGCCAAGGCCAAGGAACAGGGCCGCGATATCCGCGTCGGCCGCTTCTCCTTTGCGGCGAACGGCAAGGCTGTCGCGCTGGGTGAAGATCAGGGCATGGTCAAGACCATCTTCGACAAGAAGACCGGCGAGCTGCTCGGCGCGCATATGGTCGGGGCGGAAGTGACCGAACTCATCCAGGGCTTCGTCGTCGCTATGAATCTGGAGACGACAGAAGAAGATTTGATGCACACGATCTTCCCGCATCCGACCATTTCGGAATCGATGAAGGAAAGCGTGCTCGATGCCTATGGACGTGTGCTTAACGCATAAGTGCCGCGTGATGCCCGGCATTGTCTAACCATGCCGGGTGTCCCATATGTCTCGATACAGCCTTAAGGCGGGCTGTTATTTCAGGGAGCGTGGGAATGGAAAGTGTAGGCTGGATTGCAGCAATCATCATCGGCGGTCTCGCCGGCTGGCTCGCCGGCAAGCTCATGGACATGCGTTTCGGCATTTTCATGAACATTGTCCTTGGCATTGTCGGTTCGGTGGTCGCTGTTGCGGTACTGCGAACCTTCGATGTTTTCGTGCAGGATAGCAGGCTCGGTTATTTCGTTACCGCCTTCATCGGCGCAAGCCTGTTGCTGTTCGTGGCTAAGCTCGTGCGGCGCTGACAAGGCGTCGTGACCGGAAGGGGCTTACGCTTTTTCTGGAATTGTTCTAAAGCATCGCACCAAAGATGTCTGGATCGCCAAGGGCGATGGAAGCAGGTTTTTATGGTCACTATTCTCGACAGGACGTCGTCTGACGAAAAGCGTATCCGCCACCCGGAAAAGGCGCACAAGCCTGATACCGAGGTGATGCGCAAGCCCGAATGGATCCGCGTCAAGGCGCCGACCTCCAAGGGTTACCACGAGACGCGCGAACTGGTGCGCAGCCACAAGCTGGTGACCGTGTGCGAGGAAGCCGGCTGTCCAAATATCGGCGAGTGCTGGGACAAGAAGCACGCGACCTTCATGATCATGGGTGAAATATGCACCCGTGCCTGCGCCTTCTGCAACGTCGCGACCGGCAAGCCCAATCCGCTCGACATGAATGAGCCGGAAAATGTCGCCAAGGCCGTCAAGCAGATGGGACTTTCCCACGTCGTCATCACCTCCGTCGACCGTGACGATCTCGCCGATGGCGGTGCTGAACATTTCGAAAAGGTGATCTGGGCAATCCGCGCAGCCTCTCCCACGACCACAATCGAAATCCTCACGCCCGACTTCCTGAAGAAGCCCGGCGCGCTGGAACGTGTCGTTGCCGCAAAGCCCGACGTCTTCAACCATAATCTGGAAACGGTTCCGGGCAACTACCTCACGGTCCGCCCGGGTGCGCGCTATTTCCACTCGGTGCGCCTTCTGCAACGGGTGAAGGAACTCGATCCCACCATGTTCACCAAGTCGGGCATCATGGTTGGCCTCGGTGAAGAGCGCAATGAAGTGCTGCAGCTGATGGACGATCTGCGCAGCGCTGACGTCGACTTCCTGACCATCGGCCAGTACCTGCAGCCCACCCGCAAGCACCACAAGGTCGAGGCTTTCGTGACGCCGGAGGAATTCAAGTCTTACGAGACGGTTGCTTACACCAAGGGCTTCCTGATGGTTTCGTCAAGCCCGCTGACCCGTTCTTCTCACCATGCCGGTGACGATTTCGAACGCCTGCGTGCGGCACGCGAAAAGAAGTTGCTGGCGGCTGCGGAGTAAGCGACGCAAAGGTTCGCCAATACGGCATTGAGATTTGAAGTCTTCATGTTCTCACCATCGTCATGCTCGGGCCTGCCCCGAGCATCTGCAACCTATGGAAATGACAATGGGTGATTAGATCCTTGGGATATTCCCGAGGATGACGGTGCGTGAGACGCGGCGCCGTGGATCAATGCAATCGTCTGTTTTTGGCCTTCAGGCCGATCACGCCGCAACCTTTTCAGGCCTGTGCGCCCGCATGCAGAGCACGACGCTCAGCACGACCGAGCAGATCGCCAGGACCTCGACCAGCGTCGGGCCACGCCCTTCCCAGAGAAAGCCGTAAAGCAGCGCAAACAGCGTTTCAAACAGGATCATCTGCCCAACCATGGTAAGCGGCAGCATGCGGCTCATACGGTTCCAGAAGGCATTGCCGAGGATGGACGCGGTGAAGCCGAGCCCGGCGGCGATGGCGGCGAAATACAGCCAGTCGCCCGTGCTGTGGCTTTCTCCACCCAGTGCGAAGGCGGGGATGGCGAGCGCCAGCGCAAGCCCGCCGGTCACTACACCCGTCATCATGTTCCAGTCATCGGCGCTCACATCGTGAAGGCGCGACAGCCAGCGGGCATTGCCTACGGCGAAAGCCGTCCATGAAGCCAGCGCCCCGAGCGCGCAGGCGAGGCCGATGACACGAGAAATATC
This sequence comes from Agrobacterium sp. SORGH_AS_0440, assembly GCF_031453135.1. NCBI lineage: Bacteria > Pseudomonadati > Pseudomonadota > Alphaproteobacteria > Hyphomicrobiales > Rhizobiaceae > Agrobacterium > Agrobacterium sp. SORGH_AS_0440. Next base: position 1,348,256 of record NZ_JAVIYR010000002.1, read on the forward strand.
CAGACCCGCATCGTTTTCCGTCAGCGACTGCCATGAGATGCCGAGAATGCCTATCGCGCCGAAGGCAAGCGACGGCCACAGCCGCTTCAGCGATACGGCACCGTGGTCGCGACTGCCGATGATGGTAACGGCAACAGGCAGGAAGCCGATGATGATTGAGGTGAAGGCGACGCCGCTCAATTTCACCGCGGTCGAGATGAAAACATAGTAGGCGATGTTGCCGATCATGCTCAGCCAGCCGAGCGCCAACCATTCGCGCGCGCCAAACCGCGCCGACACTTGTTTGAGGCGTGGCCCGATGATGACCAGCGAAATCAGCCCATAGGTCAGGTAGCGCGCCGTGGAAAGCTGCAGGGCGGAAAAATCCGGCACGAGTTTCGGAGCGAGAAATATCCCGCCCCAGAGCGCACCCGCCATTATGCCGTAAAAAACACCGAGACCAGTCCTGTTCATGTCCATCACATCCGCATTCACATTTGTCAGCGATGTGCCACAGGCGGTTGCGGCTGTCTTGACAAAAACTCCTGACGAATGTGAGCGGTTCTAATGAATGCCGTGGCGGCGGCGATACGCGGCGGGGGTCTCTCCCACCGCAAGGCGCATGGCCCGTGTCAGCGCCGTCTGGTCGGAAAAACCGGCGCTGAGCGCGATTTCGGAAATCGGCATGACGGAGTTGCTGAGCAGGGCGCATACCTTCTCCATGCGCAACCCGGAAAGCCACCGATGCGGCGGAAGACCGAATTCTTCAAGAAACAGCGCATGCAGGCGGCTGTCGCTGAGCGTCATGCAAGAGGCCAGCATCTCGATCGTCCACGGAAAGAAGGGCTCGGCCCTCACGACCCCGCTCAGCTTTCGCAGGCGCTGGCGCACATCGCCCTTCTTGTTGGCAAGACTGTCAACCAGCAGCGGCGCCCAAATGGCGGCAATATCGTCGCGGCGTCCATCCGTTCCAAACACGCTGTGCATATAGGCGATCAATTGACGTGTCTCAGGCGCAATATCGAGAAAGGGCGCGTGAGCGAATTTTTCAAGCGTCTGTTCGGGAATCACGCATTCATCGATATCCACCACCAGCGAATGATTGATGGCCGTGGCTTCCTGGGTATGCGGAAGATCGCGGTGGATAAAGACGCCGCGCCCGATGGACAACTCATCTTGCCGTCCTGCCACATCGATACGCAGGCAGCCCGAGACCGGCAGAACGATCTGAACGAATGCATGTCGCTCCTTCGGTCTTTCCTGTCTGTAGGTTCTGATGTCGGCTGATGCGGCTGTCATGACGCTGTCGTTTCCATTGGGCAAAGAAACGGCCGCCTGGAAAAGCGGCCGGTTTCATTGGTGATTATGACATTGTCTTGAAGATTGGGCCAGCCGGCTTTATCGGTCGGCCAGGCGCCGGCAATTAACAGTCTTCCTTGGCGGTCGATTCGCCGCGCTTGCGCTTGCGCAGAACCGGCTTGTTTTCTCTCGCCTCGCATTTGGCGACGTCGATCAGATAGGCGAGCACAGGCATGCCGTTCATCGATGCAAGCTGTTTGGCGGATTCGAGAAGGTTGATGATGTTGGAAAAATCGTCCATCGGCTCACTCAGTGGCTCAAAGCGGTTATGTATCGGGTCTGAACCCAAGGATGAATAGGCTGGGCGAAATAGGGAGCTTCCAGCGCCGTTGCATCCAATGGGTGTAATATTAGTCGCAAATAAATAGCAATCCCCCGCAAGGGGTTGCAATAGTCAATTTTCCGTAACTGCCATGCGCCACCCGGATATCGATTGAAAGCAATCGCCAGATGGGAGAGGGGCGCGCAGCGCTCGAATGGGGCTCAGAATATGCCGAACTACCTCGAAAAGGCGGATGATGCGGCCGCCATCATCGCTGGCGCGCAACGCATCATGATCGTCGGCTGTTCCGGCGGTGGCAAGTCCACGCTCTCGCGCAAGCTCGTGCGGCGCTTTGGACTGGAATATATCTCGATGGACCGGGAGATTTTCTGGCTGCCGGGCTGGCAACTGCGCCCGCGTGCGGAACAGCGTGAAAGGATCGCGGACTTCGTTGCGGGCGAGCGGTGGTTGATGGATGGCAGCAATCCCTCGTCGTTTGATCTGCGTCTGCCGAGAACCGATATCGTGATCTGGGTTCGCATGCCGCGCTGGCTCTGTCTCTGGGGTGCCACCAGCCGAATCGTGAAAGGCTACGGCAAGGCGCGACCGGAAATGGCGCAGGGCTGCCCTGAGCGACTGGACCGCGAATTCCTGTGCTACATCTGGAATTTCGAGCGGCGACACGCACCACTTTTCGAGCAGAATTTCGATCTCTATGGGCCGGATGTGCCGGTATGGCAGCTGAAAAGCCGAAAACAACTCCGCCGCCTTCTTGATCTTCTGCACATCGAGGATTAACTGCCGCTCATGCCCAAGTTCGAAACGCATCGTTTTGTAAAACACTCGCCGGACCGCATGTACGACCTCGTCGCCGATGTGGAGAAGTATCCGCAGTTCCTGCCCTTATGCGAAGCACTTACCGTGCGCTCCCGCAAGGAGCGCGATGGCAAGACGCTGCTGGTGGCGGATATGACCGTGGGTTACAAGGCCATTCGCGAGACCTTCACCACGCAGGTTCTGCTCAATCCCGCGGAACGGGCCATCGACGTCAAATATATCGACGGGCCGTTCAAATATCTCGACAATCGCTGGCGTTTCGATGCTGCCGAGGGCGGCTCCAACGTGCATTTCTTCATCGAATACGAGTTCAAGAACCGCCTCTTGGGCGCAGTCATGGGGTCCATGTTCGACCGTGCCTTCCGCATGTTCGCAGAAGCTTTCGAGACCCGCGCCGACAAGATCTACACCAATCCCGCCTGACGGAGGGCGATCAGCATCTCGAGCGCCGTCCTGACCGTTGCAAGACGGATGTCCGTGCGGCCGATCTCGCCATAATGCATTTCCTGATGCAGGCTCCGGCCGTGACGGGCCTTGGCGGCCAGATGAACGAGACCCACCGGCTTTTCAGCGGATCCACCCCCCGGACCGGCAATGCCGGTAACGGCAACCGCGAAATCGGCGCGTGACCGGAACAGGGCGCCGTGCGCCATCTGCAGTGCGGTTTGCCGCGAGACCGCGCCAAAGCCCGTCAGCGTTTCAGCGCCAACGCCAAGCATGTCCATCTTGGCCTCGTTCGTATAGGTGACAAAACCGCGGTCGACCACCGCCGAGGAGCCCGAAATCTCCGTCAACGCACCCGCGATCAGGCCGCCCGTGCAGCTTTCCGCGGTCGAGACCATGAGACCGTCTGCTGCAAAATCAGCAATGATCTGCCGTGCGAGCCCTTCAATATCCGCTGGAAACAGGCTCATAGCGGTCTGCCCCTGTAAACGACCGTGGCGGTGGCGATTGCTGCAATCCCCTCCCTGCGACCAACGAAGCCGATGGTTTCATTGGTCGTCGCCTTCACCGAGCAACGCTCCAGCGAGATGCCGAGCATGTCGGAGAGCGCTTCCCGCATGGCCTGCCGATGCGGCCCGATGCGCGGCGCTTCGGCGATCAGCGAGACATCGGCATTCATGATCGTGCCGCCATTGTCGCGCACCACTTTCGCCGCGTGCTCCAGAAATATGCGGGAAGGAGCTCCTTTCCATTGCGGATCGGAAGGAGGGAAATGGTCACCGATGTCGCCGGCGCCGCAGGTCGCCAGCAAGGCATCCGTCAGCGCATGCAGCGCAACGTCCGCATCCGAATGACCTTTGAGCTTCTGATCATGCTCGATGAATATGCCGCACAGCGTCACGCCTTCGCCGGCCTCCAGCTGGTGTACGTCGTAGCCGTTCCCGGTGCGCACGTCCGGCATTGCATGAGAGAGCTTTTCATCGGCCATGGCGATATCCCGCTTGAGAGTGAGTTTCACATTATCGACCGAACCTTCGGTCAATGTTACTGCCAGACCCGCCCATTCGGCAATCGACGCGTCATCGGTAAAATCCGATTTTCCCGAGGCGGCAGCAGCGCGATGCGCGGCGAGGATGTCGTCATAGTCGAAACTCTGTGGGGTCTGTGCGGCATAAAGGCCCTGTCTCGAAACCGTGTCGGTGACACGATTGCCCGCGCCGCGTTTCAGCGTGTCAGTGACGGGCAGGGCGGGTAGAACACCGCCCGCACCCTCCCGGTGCAGGGTGACAATACGTTCAAGCATATCGACGGAAACGAAAGGCCGCACCGCGTCGTGGATCATTACGTGGCTCAGGCCATGGCGGGAAAGCGCCTCCAGCCCTGCCAGAACAGACTGCTGCCGTGTCACGCCGCCAATAACCGTGGTGACGCGCTCCCCGGCATCAAGTCGCTGGAGAACCGGAGTGAGCAGCGCCGTATCGTCCGCATGGTGCACGACGACGATATGGGAAGCGTTCTTCCACTGGAGGAACGTCGACAGAGTGTGCTCGATCACCGCCTTGCCGCCGATCGGACGATATTGTTTCGGACCCTCCTCGGGAGAGCCGGCTCTTTCCCCGCGTCCCGCGGCCACGATGACGATGCCGAGTTTCATAGTACGTTCCTGCATTGGTCGTATGCTTTGCGTGCAACCCTTCGTGGTTGACAGTCATGCTCTAGCGTTTCAAAACCCGGATGGCCAGCCCGATAAGGCGGGCATCAGCCCCGCAAAGCGCAGGACATGACGTTGCTGCGCCTTCGAAGCTGCACAATTTGCCGCCGACAGCAAAACAGGCAGGCAGCCGCTCAGCAAATAAAAGGTGCAACCTTCTAAAAGTGCTTGGCAACTGCGCAAACACTGTCTAAAAATAATGCAAATAACCCTTCTGCATGAAAGATCATCATTTGGCCCTTCCGGAGTTGTCAGAACCGTTCAGCATCGGGTCAGTTACGATCCGTAATCGGGCTGTGCTGGCGCCCATGTCGGGCGTGACGGATCTGCCTTTCCGACAGCTCGCCTGGCGTTACGGAGCGGGCCTCGTGGTGACAGAAATGGTGGCAAGCCGGGAGCTTGTCGCCAATCGCGGGGAATCCTGGGCGCGGCTGAAAAATGCAGGCATGGTTCCGCACATGGTGCAGCTTGCGGGGCGCGAGGCGCATTTCATGGCCGAGGCGGCGAAGATCGCCGCTGGCAATGGCGCCGGTATCATCGATATCAATATGGGCTGTCCTGCCAAGAAGGTGACGGGCGGTTATTCAGGCTCGGCGCTGATGCGCGATCCCGATCACGCGCTTTCGCTGATCGAGGCGACTGTCAAAGCGGTCGATGTGCCGGTGACCTTGAAGATGCGGCTCGGCTGGGATGAAAACAGCATTAACGCACCTGATATAGCTCGGCGCGCCGAAGCAGCAGGCGTTCGCCTTATTACCATTCACGGTCGCACCCGCATGCAGTTTTACGAGGGGCGGGCGGATTGGGATGCCATCCGCGCCGTGCGTGAGGTGATTTCCGTGCCGCTGATCGCCAATGGTGACATCGAGACGGCGGAAGATGCTCGCGAAATCCTGCGGCGGTCGGGTGCGGACGCCGTCATGGTCGGTCGCGGCGCGCAGGGGCAGCCGTGGTTGCCGGCGGTGCTCGCGGGACATGCAGCGCCGCATCGAGAGGATATCCCCGCCATCGCCGTCGAACATTATGAGATGATGCTGGAATTTTACGGAAGGGAAGCCGGCCTCCGGCATGCCCGCAAACATCTCGGCTGGTATCTCGACCGTTTCGCGCCAGGTATCGCCACGACTGACAAGGCAAAAATCATGACATCGCGCGAGACGGGGGAGGTGGCAGACCTGCTGCGTTCCGCCCTTTGCGAAAATGCGGGCGAAGATGCCGCAAGGAAGGCCGCATGAGCGCTGATAAACACAGCCCCGCAGATGCGAACCCGCTCGCCATGGCGGTTCTGAACGCGGTGCAGAATCCCGTCATTCTGGTGGATGCCGAAGGTTTTATCGCCTTCGCCAACTGGGAAGCCGAAGCCTTTTTCGGCGCCAGCGCCTCCCACCTCGCGCGCTATAGGGTTTCCACTTTCATCCCCTTCGGCAGCCCGCTGCTTGCCCTGATCGATCAGGTGCGGGAGCGCCGCGCGCCGGTCAATGAATATCGCGTTGATCTGAGCTCGCCGCGTCTCGGCCAGGACAAGCTGGTCGATCTTTATGTCGCGCCCGTCGTCAGCGAGCCTGGATCGGTCGTCGTCGTCTTTCAGGAACGGTCTATGGCCGACAAGATCGACCGGCAGCTGACCCATCGCGCTGCTGCCCGCTCCGTCACCGGCCTTGCCTCCATGCTCGCGCATGAGATCAAGAACCCTCTCTCGGGCATTCGCGGCGCGGCCCAGCTTCTGGAGACCTCGGTCGCGGATGAGGACCGGGCGCTGACCCGGCTGATCTGTGACGAGACGGATCGCATCGTTTCGCTGGTCGACCGCATGGAGGTGTTTTCCGACGAGCGGCCGGTGGATCGCGTGCCGGTCAACATCCATTCGGTTCTCGATCATGTAAAGGCGATCGCCAAGGCCGGTTTCGCCCGTAACATCAAGATATCGGAGAATTACGACCCGTCGCTGCCGCCGGTCTACGCAAACCGCGACCAGCTGGTGCAGGTCTTCCTCAACCTGGTCAAGAATGCGGCCGAAGCGGTGGCCAATCAGTCGGATGGCGAGATCGTGCTGACGACCGCCTATCGTCCCGGGATCCGACTATCGGTTGCCGGCAGCCGGGAGCGCATCTCGCTTCCGCTGGAATTCTGCGTGCATGACAATGGCCCGGGCGTACCCGCCGATCTCTTGCCGCATCTTTTCGATCCGTTCATCACCACCAAGACGAATGGTTCGGGCCTCGGTCTGGCGCTTGTCGCCAAGCTGATCGGCGCCCATGGCGGCATTGTCGAATGCGACAGCCAGAACCACCGCACGACTTTCCGCGTATTGATGCCCGTCTCGCCGGAAGTGGCGCTCGACGACAGCACTTTGCCGAACACGACAGGGAATGACCAATGACAGCTACGATCCTCGTCGCCGATGATGATGCCGCAATCCGCACGGTGCTCAACCAGGCGCTGAGCCGCGCCGGTTATGACGTGCGCATCACCTCCAATGCTGCAACGCTCTGGCGCTGGGTTTCGGCAGGTGAGGGCGACCTTGTCGTCACCGATGTCGTCATGCCCGATGAAAACGCCTTCGACCTTCTGCCGCGCATCAAGAAAGCCCGTCCGGACCTTCCCGTTCTTGTCATGAGCGCTCAGAACACCTTCATGACCGCCATCAAGGCCTCGGAAAAGGGTGCCTACGATTACCTGCCCAAGCCCTTCGACCTGACAGAACTGATCGCCATCATTGGCCGGGCTTTATCGGAGCCCAAGCGCAAGCCGGCGAAGCTGGACGACGACATGCAGGACGGCATGCCGCTCGTCGGTCGCTCCGCCGCAATGCAGGAAATCTACCGGGTTCTCGCCCGCCTGATGCAGACCGACCTGACGCTGATGATCACGGGTGAATCCGGTACGGGTAAGGAACTGGTGGCCCGCGCGCTGCATGATTACGGCAAACGCCGCAACGGTCCGTTCGTTGCCATCAATATGGCGGCCATCCCGCGCGATCTCATCGAATCCGAACTCTTCGGCCATGAAAAGGGTGCCTTTACCGGCGCTCAGAACCGCTCCACCGGGCGTTTCGAACAGGCCGAGGGCGGCACGCTCTTCCTCGATGAAATCGGCGACATGCCGATGGACGCCCAGACGCGCCTGCTGCGCGTATTGCAGCAGGGTGAATATACGACGGTCGGCGGACGCACGCCGATCCGTACCGATGTCCGTATCGTCGCGGCAACCAACAAGGATCTGAAGCAGTCGATCAATCAGGGCCTGTTCCGCGAGGACCTCTATTATCGCCTGAACGTGGTGCCGTTGCGCCTGCCACCTCTGCGGGACCGCGCCGAGGATATTCCCGATCTGGTTCGCCATTTCATCCAGACGGGCGAGAAGGAAGGCCTGGAAGGCAAGCGTTTCGAGACCGAAGCTCTTGAAGTCATGAAGGCCTATGCCTGGCCGGGCAACGTGCGCGAACTGGAAAACCTGATCCGCCGCCTGATGGCGCTTTATCCGCAGGAAGTCATCACCCGCGAGATCATCGAGCAGGAACTGCAATCGGATGTTCCCGACAGCCCGCTTGACAAGATGGCGGTCCGCACCGGTTCACTCACCATCTCGCAGGCGGTCGAGGAGAACATGCGGGACTATTTCGCCAGCTTCGGCGATGGCCTTCCGCCGCCCGGCCTTTATGACCGCGTGCTGCGCGAACTGGAGTATCCGCTGATTCTGGCTGCGTTGACTGCCACGCGCGGCAACCAGATCAAGGCTGCCGATCTTCTCGGTCTGAACCGAAATACCCTGCGCAAGAAAATCCGCGAGCTGGGTGTTTCCGTCTATCGCAGCTCCCGCCCCAGCTGAGAATGTTGACAAGGCCGCATTTGTCGTTGCATTTTCGCCACATTGTGTTGCTTGGAAAACACTAGGAAGGACAGGGATTCGCCCCACATGTGCGAACCTCGCCTGACTTCATGACTGTGGCGCTGGCTGGCCAGCGATTGGGAGTAGTGCATGCGGAAACCCGCCGCCGAAAACGCCGTTGCCGACGAAGCAGCGGGCATGGTGGTCGCCGATCGCAGGATGTCTTTCGCTCTGCCGGGGCTGGTGCTCGCCGGCGTGGCCCTCGTGTGCGCCATCATCACGCTTTTCGTTCTGCTGGGCGTTACGCCAATCGCGCCGACATCGAATGTGGTCATCGCTTCCGTCGTCATCAACTCGATCTTCGTGATCGGCCTGATCTTCCTGATCGGTCGCGAAATCAACCGGCTGCTGAAAGCGCGCAAAAAGGGCAGGGCGGCGGCGCGTCTGCACGTGCGCATTGTCGTCCTTTTCTCCATCGTGGCGATCACGCCCGCAGTGCTCGTCGCCATCTTCGCCAGCCTGACGCTGAATGTCGGTCTCGATCGCTGGTTTTCGCTGCGCACCCAGTCGATCGTCGATTCATCAAGTAATATCGCCCAGGCATACATGATGGAGAATGCCGGTTACCTCCAGGGGCAGACCCTGTCGATGGCGACCGACCTCGACCGCAACCGCGCTCTTTTTTATCTCGACCGCACCGGATTCGTTGATCTTATGACCCGCCAGGCGAAAGGGCGCGGCCTTCTTGGTGCGTTTCTCGTGCAGGAGGATGGCGACGCCGTCGCCCAGGCCGACATCAAGACGGAAAAGCCGCTTCCCGCGATACCGCATGACGCGCTCGAAAAGGCGGCCGCCGGCCAGCCGACGCTGATCCCGCCCGGTATTACCAACCTCGTAGGCGCCATCATCAAGCTCGAAGGCATCAGCGGCACATTCCTTTATACGGTGCGTGCGGTCGATCCCAAGGTGATGGGCGCGATGCGGTTGATGGAAGAGAACCGCGCCGAATACAAGGCCATGGAGGCGGGCCGCGCCCCGCTGCAGATCGCCTTCGCAATTCTCTATCTCGGTTTTGCGCTGATCGTGCTGCTCGCGGCAATCTGGACGGCCATTGCGGTGGCCGACCGTATCGTGCGGCCGATCCGCCTTCTCATCAGCGCCGCAGACAGCGTTGCCACCGGCAACATGCATGTCCTCGTTCCAGTTCGCGCTGTCGATGGCGACGTCGGGCGCCTGTCCCGCACCTTCAACAAGATGGTGTCGGAACTGCGCAGCCAGCAGGAGCAGATCATCGAGGCCAAGGACGACATCGATGATCGCCGCCGTTTCATCGAGGCCGTGCTGTCAGGCGTGACCGCCGCGGTTATCGGCGTTGACGAAAACCGCAGGATAACCATCGTCAATCCGTCGGGCGAAGAGTTCCTCGCACAAACGTCGGAACAGCTCATTGGCGCACAACTCTCCGAGATCGCGCCTGAGATCGAACAGGTCGTCAACGAGGCCAACAGCTGGTCGCGCGGCAACTTCCGCAAGCAGATCAACATTATGCGGCGTGGCAAGGAACGAACGCTGAATGTACAGGTAACGCGCGAAGACGCCCGCGACAGCCGTGACAGCTACGTCATCACGCTCGACGACATCACCGATCTCGTCATCGCGCAACGCTCGACGGCGTGGTCGGATGTCGCGCGGCGTATCGCGCACGAAATCAAGAACCCGCTGACGCCGATCCAGCTTTCCGCCGAGCGCATCAAGCGCCGTTTCGGCAAGCAGATCGACGAAAGCGACCGCGCCGTCTTCGACCAGTGTACGGACACCATCGTCCGGCAGGTCGGCGATATCGGCCGCATGGTAGATGAATTCTCCGCTTTTGCGCGTATGCCGAAGCCAACGAAGGAAAAGTCGGACCTGAGGGCGATCCTGAAGGACGCAGCGTTTCTCCGGGAAATCAGCGCCGCTGACACCAAGTTCACGACGGAGCTGGGCGACACCCCGCTGGAGGGCATGTTCGATGCCCGCATGCTGGGGCAGGCCTTTGGCAACCTCATCAAGAATGCGACGGAAGCCATCGAAGCGGTGGAAGGCGAAAAGCGGCCGGGCAAAATCCTCGTTCGCGCGTCCTTCGACGAGACCAACTCGCGTTTTGTGGCCGACATCATTGACAATGGCCGCGGTCTGCCGGTGGAAAATCGCCACCGCATTCTCGAACCCTATATGACGATGAGGGATAAGGGCACGGGCCTTGGCCTCGCCATCGTCAAGAAGATCATCGAAGAGCATGGCGGGTATCTGGAACTCCATGATGCCCCGCCGGAGTTCGATCATGGCCACGGCGCCATGATCAGAGTGCTGCTGCCCTATATCGAGGCGGTCGGCGGCGAAAATAACAAGGAAGCAGCATATGGCGTCTGATATTCTGGTCGTGGATGACGAGGCGGACATTCGCGAAATCGTGGCGGGCATTCTCTCCGATGAGGGGCATGAAACGCGTATGGCGTTCGACAGCGACAGCGCGCTGGCCGCCATTTCGGAACGCGTGCCGCGCCTGATCTTTCTCGACATCTGGATGCAGGGTTCGAAGCTCGACGGTCTGGCGCTGCTCGATGAGATCAAGAGCCGCCATCCCGAAATTCCGGTCGTGATGATCTCGGGTCACGGTAATATCGAAACCGCCGTCAACGCCATCAAGCGCGGCGCCTTCGACTTCATCGAAAAGCCGTTCAAGGCGGACCGTCTGATTCTCATTGCCGAACGCGCGCTGGAAAACTCCAAGCTGAAGCGCGAGGTTCAGGAGCTCAAGAAGCGCACGGGGGATGCGGTTGAACTTGTCGGTGCGTCACTTGCGGTATCGCAGCTGCGCCAGACCATCGACCGGGTCGCGCCCACCAACAGCCGAATCATGATTCTCGGCCCGTCAGGTTCCGGCAAGGAACTCGTGGCGCGGATGATCCACAAAAAGTCGTCTCGGGCGACAGGTCCCTTTGTTGCCCTTAACGCCGCGACGATCACGCCGGATCGCATGGAGATTGCACTCTTCGGCACCGAAGGCCTGCCTGGACAGCCCCGGAAGGTGGGCGCACTGGAAGAAGCCCATCGTGGCGTTCTTTATCTCGACGAAGTGGGCGAGATGCCCCGCGAGACCCAGAACAAGATCCTCCGCGTGCTTGTCGACCAGCAATTCGAGCGTGTGGGCGGCGGCAAGCGGGTGAAGGTGGATGTGCGCATCATTTCGTCGACGGCTCATCACCTCGAAAGCCTGATCGCTGAGGGCCAGTTCCGCGAGGATCTCTACCACCGTCTCGCCGTCGTGCCGGTGAAGGTACCGGCGCTTTCCGAGCGACGCGAGGATATTCCCTTCCTCGTCGACATGTTCATGCGGCAGATTTCCGAACAGGCTGGCATCCGCCCGCGCAAGATCGGCGACGACGCAATGGCCGTTCTTCAGACCCATGACTGGCCGGGCAACATCCGACAGCTTCGCAACAATATCGAGCGGTTGATGATACTGGCGCGTCCCGAAGGCGGTGAAGCCCCGATCTCTGCTGACATGCTGCCGTCCGATATCGGCGACATGCTGCCGAAGATATCGGCTCAGGGCGATCAGCACATCATGACGCTGCCGTTGCGCGAAGCTCGCGAAATGTTCGAGCGAGACTATCTGGTGGCGCAGATCAACCGATTCGGGGGCAATATTTCGCGAACGGCGGAATTTGTCGGCATGGAACGCTCTGCACTGCATCGCAAACTGAAATCTCTCGGCGTATAAGGGGCCAGGGCCAGGTCGCCGTAACCGATTATCCGTCAGAGAGACAGCATGAGAGTCATCATTTGCGGCGCAGGGCAGGTGGGTTACGGCATCGCCGAACAATTGTCGCGCGAGGACAACGAAGTATCCGTCATCGATACTGCCGCGTCCTTGATAACCGCCATCACAGAGACGCTTGATGTCCGCGGTTACGTCGGCCATGGCGCGCATCCGGACATGCTGGCCAAGGCCGGAGCGGACCAGGCGGACATGATCATCGCCGTGACGCTGCATGACGAAATCAACATCGTCGCCTGCGAGGTTGCGCATGCCTTGTTCAGCGTGCCGACCAAGATCGCCCGCATCCGCGACCAGAGCTATCTTAAGCCTGAATATGCCGATCTCTTCAGCCGCGAAAACATGTCCATCGACGTGACGATCTCGCCGGAAGTTGAAGTCGGCAAGATGGTGTTGCGGCGCATCGCCTTTCCGGGCGCGACCGACGTGGTGCGTTTCGCGGACGACACGGTCTACATGCTGGCCATCGAATGTATGGAGGACTGCCCGGTCATCAACACGCCGTTGCAGCAACTCTCCAGCCTCTTTCCAGACCTTATCGCGACGGTTGTGGGTGTCTACCGGGATGGTTTCCTCAAGGTGGCGCATTCTTCCGAACAATTGCGGGTCGGCGACCTTGCCTACGTCATCTGCCAGCGGCAACACGCCCGCCGCACGCTCAGCCTGTTCGGTCACGAAGAGCAGGAGGCGCAGCGCATCGTTATTGCGGGCGCGGGCAATATCGGCCACTTCGTTGCCAGCAAGATCGAGGAGTTGCAGCCAAAGACGCGGGTGAAGATTATCGAAGCGGATCGCGACAGGGCGGTTGCCGCATCGGAACAGCTCAGCCACACCATCGTCATGCATGGTTCAGCGCTGGACCAGAAAATTCTCATGCAGGCCGACATTCAGGACGCGGACCTGATCGTCACACTTACCAATAACGACCAGACCAATATCCTGGCTGCGGTCATGGCCAAGCAACTCGGCTGCAAGTCGAACCTCGCGCTTTTGAACAGTTCCTCCTTTCACGAGGTTGCCGACTCGCTCGGACTTGACGCCTATATCAATCCGAGGGCGGTCACCATCTCCCGCGTTCTCCAGCATGTGCGCAAGGGTCGTATTCGCTCCGTCTATGCCGTGCAGCGCGGTTCGGCAGAGGTGATCGAGGCGGAGGCGCTGGAAACGTCACCGCTCGTCGGTCAGTCCTTTCGTGACGTTGAAATGCCCGAAGGCGTCCGTATCGGCGCGATATATCGCGATGGCGTGGTCATCCGGCCGGACGGGAGCACCAAGATCAAGGCGAAAGACCGTGTCGTACTGTTCGCCTCCGCCGACGCGGTGCGGGACGTGGAACAGCTTTTCCGCGTTTCGATACAATATTTCTGACTGTTTCGACGGCAGAAAACGGGTCAATACTCGTACCCATTCGACTGTTTTCGCCGTTGCCGAACAAGACACGATTTGATACCAGAGTTTGAGGTCGGCCAAACGGGGGACGAGATTTGGCCGGCTTATTATTGATTGATTATTTTCCGGTATCCCTGCCGGCAAAAAAGAAAGAAGCGGCGCCATGGCGGAACGTTCTCAAAACCTTCAAGATCTTTTCCTCAACACCGTACGCAAGAAAAAGATTTCACTGACGATCTTCCTGATCAACGGTGTGAAGCTCACGGGCGTGATAACGTCCTTCGATAATTTCTGCGTTCTGCTGCGCCGGGACGGTCATTCGCAGCTGGTTTACAAGCATGCGATCTCGACCATCATGCCCGGACAGCCGCTGGAACTCGAAATCGAAGAAGGTCCGGACCGCTCGCAGAACCTTCAGGACCTGTTCCTCAGCACGGTTCGCAAGAAGAACATTGCGCTGACGATCTTCCTGATCAACGGTGTCAAGCTCACGGGCGTGGTCACGGCTTTCGACAATTTCTGCGAGCTTCTGCGTCGCGACGATCACGCACAGCTTGTCTACAAGCACGCTATTTCGACCATCATGCCGGGTCAGCCGATGCAGATGTTCGAAAACGAAGAAGGCGCTGCACGCGAGGCGTCCTGACCTTCTCGTCTTAATGGAACCAACCGCACCGGGAACTTATTTGCCGCTGGGCGGTTGCTTCCTATTGACGTCCGCGCCGGCGCGGACGAATTCCAACCGCCTTTCCCGATGAGGACTGCCATTTCGACCCGCGACACCTCGAACGAATCGATCATTCCCGAGCAGGAAAGACACCGCGACGACATGCGCGCCGTGGTTCTTGTGCCGGTCCTGAAGCAGCGCGACACCCGCGACACGGCTGCTACGCCCGCCGCTGCTGGCCGCTCGGTCGAGGCGAAGCTTGAGGAAGCGAAGGGGCTGGCGCTCGCCATCGATCTCGAGGTGACCCAGGGGCTCATCGTCGCGGTCAACCAGCCACGCCCGGCGACATTGTTCGGCACCGGCAAGATCGAGGAAATCGGTCATCTTCTGGATGAAACCAATTCCGGCCTGGTCATTGTCGACCATCCGCTGACGCCGGTACAGCAGCGCAATCTCGAAAAGCATTGGAATGCCAAGGTTATCGACCGAACGGGCCTGATCCTGGAAATCTTCGGGCGCCGAGCCTCCACCAAGGAGGGTACGCTGCAGGTCGATCTTGCGCATCTGAACTATCAGAAGGGTCGCCTCGTTCGAAGCTGGACCCACCTTGAACGCCAGCGCGGTGGCGCAGGCTTCATGGGCGGCCCCGGTGAAACGCAGATCGAGGCTGACCGGCGCCTGCTTCAGGAACGCATCGTCAAGCTCGAGCGGGAACTGGAGCAGGTGGTGCGAACCCGCCAGCTTCATCGCGCCAAGCGCCGCAAGGTGCCGCATCCGATCGTGGCGCTGGTCGGGTATACAAATGCCGGCAAGTCGACGCTGTTCAACCGCATTACCGGTGCGGGCGTTCTGGCCGAGGACATGCTGTTCGCCACACTCGATCCGACATTGCGGCGCATGAAACTGCCGCACGGCCGCACGGTGATCCTGTCCGATACGGTCGGCTTCATTTCGGATCTGCCGACACATCTGGTCGCGGCTTTCCGTGCGACGCTGGAAGAAGTGCTGGAAGCCGATCTCATCCTGCATGTCCGCGATATGTCCGATCCGGACAATGCCGCGCAGTCGGCGGATGTGCTGCGTATTCTCGGCGATCTCGGAATTGACGAAAAGGAAGCCGAGCACCGTATCATCGAGGTCTGGAACAAGGTTGACCGCCTCGATCCGGAAGCCCACGACGCCATCATGCAAAGAGCCGAAGGCAGCGCCAATATTCGTGCTGTCTCTGCGATCACCGGCGAGGGCGTCGATGCCCTGATGGACGAGATTTCGAAACGCCTCTCCGGTGTTCTGACGGAGACGACCGTGGTCCTGTCCGTTGAACAATTGCCGCTGATTTCCTGGGTCTACAGCAATTCCATCGTCGACGGGCGGGAAGATCACGAGGATGGTTCGGTTGCCCTCGATGTTCGCCTTTCCGAAGCGCAGGCCGCAGAGCTGGAACGCAAGCTCGGGAAGACGACCACACGCGAGCGGGAGGACTGGGAACGCTGAGCGCTCCCGGCCGCCCCTTATTCCAAGTCATTCTTCCGCGCAAAGCCGAGAATTGACGTTTGCCGAAACGTCTTACGCCGCAGACCAGACCGCCAGTTCATATCCATCGGGATCGGTAAAATGGAACCGGCGTCCGCCGGGAAAGGCGAAGATTGCGACGCTTATCTCGCCACCCGCCGCCACCACCTGCCGCTGGGCATCGTCGATATCGGCCGCATAGAGAATAACCAGCGGTCCACCCTTCGCGGAAACCGGCGCCGTGGTGGTAAAACCGCCGGTCAGACGGCCGTCGGAAAATTCGCAATATTGCGGACCGTAATCCTTGAAAGACCAGCCGAAAGCGCCGCCGTAAAAGGCTTTGCTGCGCTCAATATCGCTCACGTTGAATTCGACATAGTCGATTCGCCGGTCGTTGCCATTTTCCGTCATCATTTACTCCATCACGTCTCTTCGAGCAGCGCCTTCAAGGCTTCGAGATCGGCTGTGACAGCCCTCGCATCCCCGTTGAAATCCTCGTCCGTCATCCCCTCAAGACGAAGCAGCGTGAAACTGACCTCGGCGCCACTGCCGTTCGGGGTCACCCTGAGCGCGTTATAGACCTTCAGGCCATCGGGCAAGGTGACGACGTGATCCACGACCCCGAATTCGTTTGCTGGCGCAAAATTCACCCTGACCTCGCCGAGTGGTCCGCCTTCGGCGATCCAGTCTTCGCCATCCGGCCTGAGGCCACCTGCCAGTCCGGCAGCCCAGCGAGCCATGTTGTTCGGATCGGAAACGAAGTCATAGACGTGACTCCACGGCTTCTCGATAGGCAGATGAATGATTCTCGACTGCATGACAGACATTTCATCCTCCTCTTGCGGCACGCTCCTCTTGCTGCGCCACTTTGTCGTCACTTGATGCAAGTCAAGGATGTTTCACCGCAGAGATGGGAGAAAGCAAGGAGATAAAAACCGGACTCCTATCATGAACATCTATCGCGCCGGACAGGAACGCCAGCAGCAGCCCGTTGAAAGGCTGGACGCGGAGGCCGTCAATTCCGCAAAAACGCGCAAACCGCTTTACGAAGCACGCAGGAAGATTTTTCCCAAGCGCGCGGAAGGTCGGTTCCGGCGGTTCAAATGGCTTGTCATGCTCGTCACGCTCGGCATTTATTATCTCACGCCGTTCCTGCGTTGGGACCGTGGCCCCTATGCGCCCGATCAGGCGGTATTGATCGATATCGCCAATCGACGCTTTTATTTCTTTTTCATCGAAATCTGGCCGCAGGAATTTTTCTTCGTCGCGGGATTGCTGGTCATGGCGGGGTTGGGGCTGTTTCTCGTCACGTCCGCCGTGGGACGTGCGTGGTGCGGTTACACCTGTCCCCAGACAGTGTGGGTGGACCTGTTTCTCGTCGTCGAACGGGCGATCGAGGGTGACAGAAATGCACGCATGAAGCTGGACGCCGCGCCCCTTACAGTCGGCAAACTCCGCAAGCGAGTGTTGAAGCACGCGATCTGGCTGGTGATTGGCGCCCTGACCGGCGGCGCCTGGATTTTCTACTTCGCCGATGCGCCGACGCTGGCGCGGGAATTCGTCACCGGCCAGGCGCCCATGATTGCCTATTCGACCGTCGCCATCCTCACCGCCACGACCTATGTCTTTGGCGGGTTGATGCGGGAACAGGTCTGCACCTACATGTGCCCTTGGCCACGCATTCAGGCGGCGATGCTGGATGAGAATTCGCTTGTCGTCACCTATAACGACTGGCGCGGCGAGCCACGCTCGCGGCACGCCAAAAAGGCCGCCGCAGCGGGGGAGAGCGTCGGCGATTGCGTCGATTGCAACGCTTGCGTCGCGGTCTGTCCCATGGGCATCGACATCAGGGACGGGCAGCAGCTGGAATGCATCACCTGCGCGCTCTGCATCGATGCCTGCGACGGGGTGATGGACAAGATCGGCAAGCCGCGTGGCCTGATCGCCTATGCCACGCTTGCCGAGTATCAATCCAACATGGCGCTCGCGACCGGCAACGGTCAGCACGCAATCCGCCCAGCCAACGTGCGTGAGGAAGACGGCAAGTTCAGCAAGCGCGTGCGCCACTTCAACTGGCGCATTATCTTCCGTCCGCGCACACTGCTTTATACTGCCATCTGGGCGGCTGTCGGCATTGGCATGCTGTTTGCGCTGGTGACGCGCGAGCGGCTGGCTCTCAATGTTCTTCACGACCGCAATCCGCAATATGTGCTGGAATCGAACGGATCCATCCGCAACGGCTACACCGTGCGCATCCTCAACATGGTGCCGCAGCCGCGCACAATGAGCCTGACCATCAATGGCCTTCCTGATGCAGTGATGAAGATAAACGGTATGCCCGATGCGGCCGCGCGTGCCCTTGAGGTGACGGTGGAGCCGGATGAAGCGACGACGCTGAAGGTCTTCGTCACCCGGCCGGGCGGGCGCGTCGCTCGGGCCGCGGAAAATTTCGAGTTTATCGTCAGCGATACGGGCGGCCATGAGACGGCCCGCTATGACGCTGTTTTCAACGCTCCGGGAGCGACAAAATGACCGTGAACAATCGTCACACGTCCGGTTTCACTTTTACCGGCTGGCATATGCTGGGCGTCATGCTGCTGTTTTTCGGCACCGTCATCACCGTCAACATGGTGATGGCCTGGAACGCGGTCAACAGCTGGAGCGGGCTTGTCGTGCCGAATACCTATGTAGCCAGCCAGCAGTTCAACGCGAAGGCGGAAGCAGCCAAGGCGAGGGCGGCGACCGGCATCAAGGGTAAACTTGCGGTGGACGAAAGGACGGTCCGCTACGAGGTCTTTCATCCCGATACCGGCCCGGTCGATACCGATCAGGTGATCGCGCATTTTCGCCGGCCCGTCGGGGAGCGCCAGAATTTCGACATGGAGCTGACCCCGGTTGCCAAAGGGGTCTTTACCGGCCCGCATGACATGCTGCCGGGTCAGTGGATCGTAGAAATTACAGCCGTCAAGAACGGCCGGATCATCGTGCACGAGGGCACGCGGATCGCCGTTGTCAGGGGGCGCCAATGAGCTGTTGTGCACCGGGGACAGAAGGATCGCTGCAACTTGCCGATCCGGTCAATCCACCGTCGTCAGAGGAGCTGATGCTGGCAAGCCGTGATCTCGGGCAGGGTCTCCGCCAGACCGATCTCAGCGTGCCGGATGTTTATTGCGGCGCCTGCATCACCACCGTGGAGAGCGCGCTCGGCCGCTTGCCGCAGGTGGAGCGGGCGCGGTTGAACCTTTCGTCCAAGCGTATTGCGATTGTCTGGAGAGAAGAGGTCGAGGGTGTCAGGACCGATCCCGCCGACCTTGCCCGCACCATTCTGGCGACGGGATACCGCACGCATCTTTTCGCCAGTGGTCAGGACGCTTCCGACGCGTTGCGTTCGCAGCTGATCAGGGCGGTTGCGCTATGCGGCTTTGCCTCGGCCAATATCATGCTGTTGTCCGTTTCCGTCTGGTCCGGCGCGGATGCGGCGACGCGCGACATGTTTCACTGGATTTCGGCGATGATCGCCGCCCCGGCGCTGATCTACGGTGGGCGTTTCTTTTATCAGTCGGCCTGGAGCGCGCTGAAACACGGCCGCACAAACATGGACGTGCCGATCGCACTGGCCATCACGCTGTCCTATGCCGTTTCGCTGTGGGAGACGATCCACCACGGTGAACATGCCTGGTTCGATGCGACGGTGTCGCTGCTGTTCTTCCTGCTGATCGGCCGCACGCTCGATCATATCATGCGCGACAAGGCTCGTTCGGCGATTGCCGGGCTCGCCCGGCTTTCGCCACGGGGCGCGACCGTCCTCGGTGAGAACGGAACACGCGAATACCGCCCGCTTGCTGATATCGAGCCGGGAATGTCGATTGCGATAGCGGCAGGAGACCGTGTGGCGGTGGACGCGGTGGTCGAGAGTGGCAGCAGCGATCTCGACATGTCGATCGTCAATGGTGAAAGCGCGCCACGGCGTGTTGCGGCGGGTGACAGCCTGCAGGCGGGTACGCTGAACCTTACCGGTTCGCTGGTGGCCCGGGTGACCGCCTCGGCCAGGGATTCATTCCTGTCGGAGGTCATCAGTCTGATGGAGGCGGCCGAAGGTGGGCGAGCGCGTTACCGCCGTATTGCCGACCGGGCCGCAAGCTATTATTCGCCCGTCGTCCATCTTCTGGCGCTTGTGTCGTTTCTCGGATGGGGTTTCTTCGGTGGCGACTGGAAGCAGGCGATGCTGATCGCCATCGCGGTTCTCATCATCACCTGCCCCTGCGCGCTCGGCCTTGCCGTTCCCGTCGTGCAGGTGGTGGCCGCGGGAAGGCTTTTCCGGCACGGGATCATGGTCAAGGAAGGGTCGGCCATGGAGCGACTGGCGGAGATCGATACCGTACTGTTCGACAAGACCGGCACATTGACCATCGGCAGGCCGCGACTGGTCGAGACGGGCGAGGTAAAGCCCGCCACCATGGCAATTGCGGCAGGACTTGCTGCCCATTCCCGCCACCCCCTCTCAAAAGCTCTGCATGCCGCCTACAGCGGCCCTTTGCCGGCGTATGAGACGGTGCATGAAATCCCGGGTTCGGGCGTCGAGGCGAAGACTGGTGTGGGAACCTATCGGCTCGGTAACCGCCGTTTCGCGTGCCCGGATGATGAGGGTGCCGACAACGGCAATGCGCGGTCGGAGGTGGTGTTGTCACTCGATGGCCGCCTTCTGGCGAGCTTCGGTTTCGATGACAATCCGCGCGCAGGTGCGGCTGCGGCATTGCGCAGCCTGTCGGTGCGGGGTTTGGCTCAGGAAATCGTTTCGGGTGACCGGGCAGCAGCTGTCAGCGCCATGGCCGACCGGCTGGGGATCGCCAACTGGAGCGCGGACCTGTCGCCGAAGGACAAGGCGGCGCGTTGCGCCTCGCTTACCGGGGAAGGGCACAAAGTCCTGATGGTGGGAGACGGTATCAACGATGCGCCGGCGCTCGCCGCCGCACATGTTTCGATGGCGCCCGCCACCGCGGCCGATATCGGTCGGCAGGCCGCCGATTTTGTTTTCATGCAGGAGGACCTCGATGCCGTGCCTTTCGCGATCGAGACATCGCAGCAGGCCGGAAAGCTCATCCGGCAGAACTTCGCGCTTGCCATCGGCTATAATATCATTGCCGTGCCGATCGCGATTGCTGGTTATGCGACGCCGATGATCGCGGCCATCGCCATGTCGACATCCTCGCTGATCGTCGTCGCCAACGCATTGCGCCTCGCCGGATCGGTTGAATCCGTCGGTCGTCGGAATGAACCAGAGACCGGGTTTGCGGGCGAGGGGGCGCAACTGGCATGAACATGCTGATCTATCTCATTCCCGTTGCGCTGCTATTAGGCGCACTTGGACTTTTTGCCTTCCTCTGGTCCGTGCGTTCGGGCCAGTATGAGGACATGGATGGGGCCGCCTGGCGGGCGCTGGACGATGGTGATAACCGGCCGCGATCCTCGATTTCGAATGGGCCATGACCTGCCGCAAATATGCAAAGCTGATTTGCGTCATCAAAATTTAATCGTTTCAGTCACGCCCAGCCTTGCCGTTTGGTGATTACAGTGCCACAACACGACCACCAAAAAGCAAGATGGAGGCACATCCGTGGAACAGGCAGAAATCGGTTTGATCGGTCTCGGCGTCATGGGCTCTAACCTGGCGCTCAACATCGCCGAAAAGGGCAACAAGATCGCCGTATTCAACCGAACCCCTGAAGCGACGAGAAAATTCTACGCTGAAGCCGGCGAGTTGCAGGGACAATTGATCCCTTGCGAAACCATCGAGGAATTCGTTGCCGCCATTCGTCCTCCGCGCCCGATCATCATCATGATCAAGGCTGGCGATCCGGTCGACCAGCAGATGGAAATCCTGAAGCCGCATCTTTCGAACGGCGACATCATGATCGACGCGGGCAATGCGAATTTCCGCGACACGATCCGCCGTTTCGACAATCTGAAGGACAGCGGCCTCACCTTTATCGGCATGGGCGTTTCGGGTGGCGAAGAGGGCGCGCGTCATGGACCGTCCATCATGGTTGGCGGCACCGAGGACAGCTGGAAGCGCGTCGAGAAAGTGCTCACCTCCATCTCCGCCAAATATAATGACGATCCGTGCGTGGCATGGCTCGGCAATGATGGTGCTGGCCACTTCGTCAAGACCATCCATAATGGCATCGAATATGCCGACATGCAGATGATCGCGGAAATCTACGGCATCCTGCGTGACGGTCTGAAGATGAGCGCTGCCGAAATCGCCGATGTGTTCGGTGAATGGAACAAGGGCCGTCTTAATTCCTACCTGATCGAAATCACCGAAAAGGTTCTGCGCGCCGCCGATCCGATCACCGGCAAACCGATGGTCGATCTGATCCTCGACAAGGCCGGCCAGAAGGGCACGGGCAAGTGGTCCGTCATCGAGGCGCAGAACATGGGCGTCGCCGCAACCGCCATCGAAGCGGCCGTGGCTGCCCGTATTCTCTCCTCGCAGAAGGATGAGCGCGAAGCTGCCGAGAAGATCTTCGGCCTTCCGGCCCTTGCAGCCGCACCGGCCGACAGGAAGGCCTTCATCGCCGATCTGGAAAGCGCGCTTCTGGCCGCCAAGGTCGGTGCCTATGCGCAGGGCTTCGCCATCATGTCGGCCGCTTCGAAGGAGTTCAATTGGAACCTGCCGATGCCGACGATTGCCCGCATCTGGCGCGCCGGGTGCATCATCCGCTCGGAGTTCCTCGATGAGATCACCTCGGCCTTTACCAAGGATCCGCATGTGGCCAACCTCATCGTGACGCCGGCTTTCTCCGCCATCGTCAAGGAAACCGATGCGCCGCTACGCCGCGTCGTTTCTTACGCTGCGCTGTCGGGCCTGCCGGTTTCGGCCCTGGCTTCCGCCCTCGGCTATTTCGACGCCTATCGTCGCGGCCGCGGCAGCGCCAACCTCATCCAGGCGCAGCGCGACTTCTTCGGCGCGCATGGTTTCGAACGCACCGACGGCGTGGACAAGCCGCATGGCCCGTGGGGCAGCGGCGCCGATATTTTCTGATCGGCCATTGGATAAAGATAAAGGCCCGCGCAAGCGGGCCTTTTTCATTTCACCGGTGCTTGAAATTAGCGAGCGGCGGCAAGGCCGACGATCAGGCCGCTGACGGCGTTGATGAGCAGGAACTGGTTGTCGACGCGCACCCAGCGCTGGTCGCGGCGCGGTTCGGCCAGGCGGTAACGGCGATAATCGCGACGATCGACGAAATGACGACGCTCTGCTGGCGAGAGGCGCTGACCACGATCCCAACGGTGCTTCTTGACGATGACCTTTTTCGTGACATGACGCTCGACGGTGACGCCGCGGTGGCGATCATCGTGACGGCCCTGCGCCTGAGCCATCGGGGCCGCGAGAACGGTTGCAGCCAGAAGAATGGTGACGAACTTTTTCATGGAAGTTTCCTCTCGTGTTTCAATGAGAAGAACTTACGAACAAACGAATGAACGGAAACTGAATTTAAAATTACAATTATGTAATGGTTGTTAAGGCTTAGAGGCAGGAGTTAATCTTTTGTTTTGAAGTTTCTTGACGCGGTGGGACCGCCCGGAATAACCGGGCGGTCTCTCCTCGGTCAGACGCGTTGGGCAGATTTTGCCCAGAGGTTGATATCAGCGTCCTTGGCGTAGCGGTCGATTTCAGCGAGTTCTTCGGTCGTGAAATCCGGTTTGTCCAGCGCTTTCACACAGTCTTCAACCTGCTCGACGCGGCTGGCGCCGATCAGCGCCGAGGTGATGCGACCGCCGCGCAGCACCCAGGCGATGGCCATCTGCGCCAGTGTCTGGCCACGCCGCTCGGCGATGCCGTTCAGCGCCCGGATATTCTCGACATTACGTTCGTTGAGGAAAGCCGGGTTGAGCGACTTGCTCTGCGATGCGCGGCTGCCATCAGGCACGCCGCCGAGATATTTCGTCGTCAGCATGCCCTGCGCCAGCGGCGAGAAGACGATGGAGCCAATGCCTAGTTCCTCCAGCGTATCAACGAGACCATCTTCTTCAATCCAGCGGTTGATCATCGAATAGCTCGGCTGGTGGATGATGCAGGGCGTACCGAGGTGCTTCAGGATCGCGGCGGCCTCGCGGGTGCGCTTCGAATTGTAGGAAGAGATGCCGACATAAAGCGCCTTGCCCGAACGCACGATCTGATCGAGCGCACCACAGGTTTCCTCAAGCGGCGTGTTGGGATCGAAACGGTGAGAATAAAAGATGTCGACGTAATCCAGCCCCATGCGTTTCAGGCTCTGGTCGCAGGAGGCGATAAGATATTTGCGGCTGCCCCATTCGCCGTAAGGGCCTGGCCACATGTTGTAACCCGCCTTGGAGGAGATGATCATCTCGTCACGATAACCCCGGAAATCCGTCCTCAGGATTTCGCCGAAGGCGGTCTCGGCGCTGCCGGGCGGCGGGCCATAATTGTTGGCGAGATCGAAATGGGTAATGCCGAGATCGAAGGCACGGCGGCAGATGGCCTGTTTCGTCTGATGCGGCGTATCGTTGCCGAAATTATGCCAGAGTCCAAGCGAGATCGCCGGCAGTTTCAGTCCGGTCTTTCCGCAATGATTATATTTCATGGACGTGTAACGGTTTTCGGCCGGTTGCCAAACCATGGGTCTTCCTCCACTTGCTGATGATCGGCTGCCGAAGAACCCGGCAACCATTTGAACTGATGAGGGCAGGCCGCGAAGCCTGTCTTCCCGAACAGGATGGTTATGCCTTTCTCCGCGTCGTTTCAATGCGGGGACTGGCAGCCATGAAGATCGAAGACACGGAAGTGCGGCTGTCCGCCGCCCGCTTTCGGGGTGAAGATGATACGCCGCGTTTCGCCGGCGGCGAGATCGAAAAGGTTGTCGGAATAACGCCCGGGCTGATCTGCCTCCAGCATGACGAAGAGCGCAAGCCCGCTTGCGGTGACATCTATTTCGAACTGCCCGTTTTTCAGTGAGCTGGTGGTGAGTGTCAGACCGGCGGGCAGAAGTTCCAGCGCTTTATAGGTGTCGCGCACATGGTGGCCTTCGCCGGTCATGCCGTTGGAGGCGATGAAGCTCCAGGCAAGGATGGCGCCGTCAGGCAGGCTGCTCATGTCGATGTCGGTCAGCGTAGCCGCCTTGTCGGTCGTGCAGGTGCCGTTGGCGGATTTCAACGGCACTCGGTTGCCGTCCATGGTCAGGGCAACGATATTCATGTCGATCTCGACGTCTTCCGCCGTGTCATTCACCATGGAGAAGTTTATTCGGCGTCCATCCTCCGCAGGGATAGCCGAAACCGTGACAGGCTGGAAGAAGCGGCGGGCGGCATAATGCAGCGCCTTCCAGCCGCCGCCATAATCGAGGCTTGACCACGAGGCGACCGGCCAAGTGTCGTTCAGCTGCCAGTATAGCGTTCCCATGCAATGCGGCTTCAGCGAGCGCCAGTAATCGACGGCCGTGCGGATAGCCAATGCCTGCTGGACCTGGCTCAGATAAACGAAATTCTCGAAGTCCTTTGGGAAGCGGAAGTAGCGGAACATCGTACCGGCGATCCGCTCGTTGCCGCCAGCATTTTTCTGGTGCAGTTCGATGACGGGGGAGGCGATGTTCATATCCCTGTCTTCCGCATAGGTGCGGATGACCGGCATGGAGGTGTAGGACTGGAAACCGAATTCCGAGCAGAAACGCGGCTTCACCGAACGGTAATTGTCGAATGACTTGTTCTCGTGCCACACGGACCAGTAATGCATGTCGCCGGAACCATCCGCGTGCCAGGCATCGCCATAATCGAGATAACCGGAGGCGGGGCTTGATGGCCACCACAGCGCTTCGGGAGCGGCCTTTTTCAGGGCCTTTTCAATGGTGCGGTTCAGTCGGTCATAAGCCACAAGATATCGGTCGCGATTGTTGCGGGACTCATCGAACCAGGTCAGTGCACCCACCAGCTCGTTATCGCCGCACCATAGCGCGATGGAAGGATGCGAGGAGAGGCGTTTCACCTGATAATCAACCTCATGTTCGACATTATCGAGAAAATCCTCGCTGCAGGGATAAAGATTGCAGGCGAACATGAAGTCCTGCCACACCAGCAGGCCAAGACGGTCGCAGAGATCGTAGAACCAGTCTTCCTCGTAAAATCCGCCGCCCCAGACCCGGATCATGTTCATGTTAGCCTCGACCGCGGAGCAGAGGAGGTCTTCGGTTTTTTCCCGGCTGGTGAGCGAATGGAGCGCATCTGCGGGAATCCAGTTGGCACCGCGGCAGAAGATTTCCCGGCCGTTGATGCGGAACGCGAAGCGGCTGCCAGCCTCATCCTTATCGGTCAGAAGCTCGATGGTCCTGAAGCCGATCTGCCGGGTCACAGTCTCATCGGGCAGCTCCACCATCAGCGTGTAGAGCGTCTGCTCGCCACTGCCGGCAGGCCACCAGAGCTCCGGATTTTCCACGAAGAAGACGTGACGCACCACGGTTTCGCCTGCGCCGACGCCGCAATCGAGCCTCAGCCTTTCATCGTTGAGAGACAGATAAACCGGGAGGCTTGCCGGTCCCTCGGCAAAGAGGGTGACGGCCACATGCAGCTCGACGCCGCCGTCGATATGGCGCTGTGAGGTAACGACATGCTCGATCCGGGCCGTATCGAGCCGTTTCAGCAGGATTTTGCCGTAAAGCCCGAGTGGCGCAATCGCGATGTTCCAGTCCCAGCCGAAATGGCATTGCGGCTTGCGCAGCATATTGCCATTGGCGATAGGCGAATTCCCCGGGTGATAGGGTATATAAAACGGCTGGCGCGCCTGCCGCTCCGCCCCGGCGGTTATATTGGAGTGAAAATGGATGCGAATGGTGTTTTCACCGGGGCGCACTGCACGGGAAACATCAGGGCGGTAGCGACGGAAGCAATTGTCCGCGCTGAGCACCGGAACGTCGTTCACGAAGACAATCGCGACGGTGTCGAGATAGTCGATGTCGAGATACCAGCTTGCGTCCGCCTCATCGAGGATGAACGTTCGCTCAACAACCCAGTCCTGCTGGGCCACCCATTGCACGGCCTTTTCATTGGCTCCGTGGTAGGGATCTGGAATGATGCCCGCATCTTTGAGTGCCGTATGGATATCCCCAGGGACGGTAAGCTTGGTCGTATGATCTCTGTCCACTGATGTCAGGCGCCAGAGCCCTGCCAGATCGATGACGGTTTCGGGCGTGGAGGAAGAAATCATGACGGGACCCTGCATTTATGAATTCAAATAGGAAGCCGGCATTGTGATGCAGGCTTGTGTCAGAATCTGGGGAGGATGGACGCCGCAAGTGGCTAAACGCCCGCTTGCTCGGTCTCATGATACCCTCCCTTCGGCAACGTTACCGTAAAACCTCCATTCCGTCATGTCTTTCAGGTACAACATATGTCAGGAAAAATTTCTGGAACGGCGCATCAATTGCGGCCGGATGGATCGTTCTAAATGTTATTGTATTTTTCTATTTTATATCAATAATTTATTATTATTTTTAAATGTTTATGATTAAATCATATATTGGCTACGCAGCCATCACGGGCGGGCGAGAGAAAAGCGCAGTAAGAACCGGACATTTTTTCGAGCTACATCGTTATAGCCCAAACAGGGGCTCCCGCGCGGAAAGCGGATCCCGGTTGAGGACCTTTGCCTTTGCAACGACGTAAAAGCTATCTATGATCACCGTTCGGTCAAGCATGGCGAAATGACATGAACGATACTGGTAAATCCGGCGGGAGCGAAGCGCCCGTGACGACGGGCGAGCGCCCGACCCTAAAGACCATCGCTTACATGACGGGCCTCGGCATCACCACCGTTTCGCGCGCGCTCAAGGATGCGCCTGATATCGGCGCGGAGACAAAGGAGCGCGTGCGGCTGATTGCCCGCCAGATCGGCTATCAGCCAAACCGCGCCGGCGTGCGCCTTCGCACCGGCAAGACCAATGTGATTGCCCTCGTTCTCAGCGTCGATGAAGAGTTGATGGGTTTTACCAGCCAGATGGTGTTCGGCATCACCGAGGTTCTGTCCTCGACCCAATATCATCTGGTCGTAACGCCCCATATCCACGCCAAGGATTCCATGGTGCCGATCCGCTACATTCTCGAAACGGGATCGGCGGATGGCGTCATCATTTCGAAGATCGAACCTAACGACCCGCGAGTCCGTTTCATGACGGAGCGCAAGATGCCCTTCGTCACCCATGGACGTTCGGACATGGGCATCGACCATGCCTTTCATGATTTTGACAATGAGGCCTATGCCTACGAAGCGGTCGAGCGATTGGCTCAATGCGGACGCAGGAAGATCGCCGTCATCGTGCCGCCGTCACGTTTTTCGTTTCACGACCACGCTCGCAAGGGGTTTAATCGGGCAATCAGGGATTTCGGCCTTACCGAATTTCCGTTGGACACCGTTACAATCGAAACGCCGCTGGAAAAAATCCGCGATTTCGGTCAGAGGCTCATGCAGTCCGATGATCGTCCCGATGGCATCGTTTCGATCAGTGGCAGTAGCACCATCGCGCTGGTGGCCGGGTTCGAGGCCGCGGGCGTGAAAATCGGAAAGGACATCGACATCGTCTCGAAACAGTCCGCCGAATTCCTGAACTGGATCAAGCCGCAGATCCATACCGTCAATGAAGATATCAAACTGGCGGGCAGGGAGCTTGCGAAAGCCCTTTTGGCCCGCATCAACGGCGCGCCCGCGGAAACTCTGCAGAGCATCAGCCGCCCGGTCTGGTCCTCCATGGCGCCGAAGCCTTAAGGCACACGCAAGAACGAGCCGGCATGGCGCATTGGCCATGCCAGGCTTGATGAGGTGCCCATCAGGACAAACAATTCTTCAGCGACCCGGCGATACCGCGCATCAGCTTGAAGTAAAGCTCCGGGCCTGGCTCCAGCGTTGCCGCTTCCGGATCAAGCGTAGCCGATTTCGCTGCCGTACCTTCGGTGATGACCGAGACCAGCTTAGGCTCGAATTGCGGTTCGGCAAAAACGCAGGTCGCGCCGAGCTGGCGAACCTTTTCTTGCATCTGTTTGACGCGATCCGCGCCCGGCAGGGTTTCGGGGCTGACGGTGATCGACCCCGCCGTCTTCACGCCATAGCGATGTTCGAAATATTGGTAGGCGTCGTGGAAGACAATGAACGGCTTGTCCTTCACCGGCTGAACCGTTTTGGCCAGTTCGGCGTCAAGTGTATCGAGATCATCGATCAGCTTCTTTGTGTTGGACTGATAGATCGCGGCATTGCCGGGATCGGCCGCGATCAGCGCGGTTTCGATTGCCTGGGCCATGGCCTTGGCATTGGCGGGGTCAAGCCAGAGATGTGTGTCATAGGTGCCATGCTCATGGGCATCGTGGCTCTCACCGTCGTGACCGGCGTGACCGCCTCCGTCATGCTCGTGACCATGCTCGTGCGCGTCCGGCTTTTCGGTATGACCGTCATTCGCCTCATGGCCTTCTTCGCCATGATCATGCGCTTCAAAGGGCCCCCCTTCACGGAAGGGCAGCTTTTCTAGCCCCTTGGCATCTTCCAGTTCCACAACAGTCGCCTTGGCGGCCAGCGCTTCCAGCGGCTTCTCCAGAAATGCTTCCAGTCCGGGACCCACCCAGAAAACCACATCCGCCGTTTCGAGCTTGCGTGCATTCGACGGACGGAGATTATAGGTATGCGGCGAGGCCGCGCCATCGACGATGAGCTGTGGTTCCCCGACACCTTGCATGATGGCCGCAACGAGGGAGTGGACGGGCTTGATCGACACCACGACCTCGGGTGCAGCGGTGGCGCCGGAAGCGGCGACCGCGATTGCCATGGA
Source organism: Agrobacterium sp. SORGH_AS_0440 (assembly GCF_031453135.1). Classification (NCBI taxonomy): domain Bacteria; kingdom Pseudomonadati; phylum Pseudomonadota; class Alphaproteobacteria; order Hyphomicrobiales; family Rhizobiaceae; genus Agrobacterium; species Agrobacterium sp. SORGH_AS_0440. The sequence goes on from NZ_JAVIYR010000002.1 coordinate 1,377,890, forward strand.
GGCCGCGAGCGGGATCAGGATCGATTTCATGAAATGCACTCCACTTGAAGAACGTTAGTTATGTTATTACATTTATTGCGTAACTCTATAACGTATGCGATAGCGGTAAGCAACATCGCCAAACGGACAATCCCATGCTTCATTCCGCCCATTCGGGTAACGAGATACTGGTCTCCCTTGCCAATGCCGGCGTCCAGCGCAACGGCCGCTGGCTGGTGCGCGGCGTGGAGTTTTCCGTCAGCAAGGGCGAGATCGTCACACTGATCGGGCCGAACGGATCAGGCAAGTCCACGAGCGCGAAAATGGCGATTGGTGTCGTCAAACCAACCGAGGGGGTGGTTACCCGCAAGGCTGGTCTGAAAGTGGGCTATGTGCCGCAGAAGCTTTCGGTCGACTGGACAATGCCGCTTTCGGTGCGCCGACTGATGACACTGACAGGACCGCTCGCTGCCCGCGAAATAGACGCCGCTCTGAATGCGACCGGTATCGCGCATCTTGCCAATGCCGAGGTGCAGCATCTGTCCGGTGGCGAGTTCCAACGCGCGCTTCTTGCCCGCGCCATTGCCCGCAAGCCCGACCTTCTGGTTCTTGACGAACCCGTGCAGGGGGTGGACTTCTCCGGCGAGATCGCGCTTTATGATCTGATAAAAAATATCAGGAATTCAAATAATTGCGGAATTCTGTTAATCTCGCATGATCTGCATGTAGTGATGGCGGAAACCGATACGGTGATATGCCTCAACGGCCATGTCTGCTGCCGCGGCACACCGCAGGCGGTGAGCCAGAGTCCGGAATATATGCGCCTGTTCGGCGGCGCGGCGGCGAAGGGGCTGGCCGTCTACAGTCACCATCATGATCACACCCATTTGCCGGACGGCCGGGTGCAACATGCGGATGGCACGGTGACGGACCATTGCCACCCCGAGGATGGTCACCATCACGGGCATGATCTTCATCATGACCACGGGCATGACCATCATGACCACGGCCACCGCCACGATGATCATGGAGAATGCGGCTGCGGCCATGAACGTGACGACGACGCCCACCTTAACCAGCGGCAGGGAGAACGCCATGTTTGACGATTTCTTCGTCCGCGCCATGGTCGCCGGCATTGGGGTTGCATTGACAGCCGGTCCGCTTGGCTGCTTTGTCGTCTGGCGGCGCATGGCCTATTTTGGCGATACCATGGCCCATTCGGCGCTTCTGGGTGTTGCCCTGTCTCTGCTGCTGCAGCTGAACCTCATTGTCAGCGTGTTTCTGGTCGCGTCGGCCGTGTCGCTCCTTTTGATTTTCCTGCAACGGCGGCAGGCGCTGTCCGCCGATGCGCTGCTGGGCATCCTGTCCCACTCCGCATTGGCGATCGGCCTTGTCATCGTTGCCTTCATGAGCTGGGTCCGCATCGATCTCGTCTCGTTCCTGTTCGGCGACATTCTCGCCGTCACCCGCAGCGATATTGCACTGATCTGGGGCGGCGGACTGGTTGTCATCGTCTCCATGGTGTTCCTGTGGCGATCGCTGCTTGCCTCCACCGTCAATACGGAGCTGGCGGAAGCCGAGGGGCTGAAACCGGAACGGGCGAAATTGATCTTCACCTTGCTGATGGCGCTGGTGATCGCCATCGCGATGAAGGTGGTCGGTATCATGCTCATCACATCGCTGCTCATCATACCGGCTGCGACCGCCAGACGTTTCTCCGCTACACCGGAGGTAATGGCGGTGGTGGCCTCGCTGATCGGTGCGGTTGCCGTTGTTGGCGGCCTCTTCGGATCGCTCACCTACGATACACCATCCGGTCCATCCATCGTGGTTGCCGCGGTGATCCTCTTCGTTGTAAGCCTGTTGCCGGCGCCGGGTTTGTCCCGCTCCGCGGATGAAGGAGGCAAGTCATGAATGCGCAGACCCAGCAGAACCTCACCAAGAACCAGTCGCTGGTCATGAACGCCCTTTCAAACGCGCATCAGCCGCTCAGCGCCTATATGATCCTCGACAAGTTGCGCGATGATGGTTTCCGCGCGCCGCTGCAGGTCTATCGGGCGCTGGAAAAACTGGTGGAATATGGCCTTGTGCACCGGCTGGAGAGCCTTAACGCCTTCGTCGCCTGCACCCATACCCAGGCGGAGTGCTGCTCCAGTCACCATGGCACCGTCGCCTTCGCCATCTGCGAGTCCTGCGGGCAGGTCACGGAATTCCACGATCACGAGATCGATCACCGGCTGGAGCGCTGGGTGAAGGACAGCAAGTTCAAAGCGGAAAAGACCACCATCGAAATCCGTGGTCTTTGCGCCGCCTGCTCGGCCTGACGGACGATGGATGGAATGGGTATTGTTGCCCGCTCCCGATCACCTTTCGATGATCGCCAGATCCTGCGAGAAACGCTTCCAGTTTTCGACGTATTTTTCCGCTGAGCGACGAATCCCCGCCACGGCGTCGTCATCAAGCGTGCGGATAGCGCGCGCGGGCGAGCCGACGATCAGGGAATTATCCGGAAATTCCTTCCCCTCCGTCACCAGAGCATTGGCGCCGACGAGGCAGTTTCGGCCGATCTTTGCGCCGTTCAGGATCGTCGCGCCCATGCCGATCAACGAATTATCGCCGATGGTACAGCCATGCACGATAGCGTGGTGGCCAATGGTGCACATTTCGCCGATCGTTGCGGCAAAGCCGGGATCGCTGTGAACCATCACGCCTTCCTGAATATTGGTGCCGCGCCCGACGATGATCGGCTCATTGTCTCCACGCAGCGTTGCACCGAACCAGATGCCGACGTCTTCGCCGAGCGTGACTGAGCCAATGACATTGGCGTCGGGAGCGATCCAGTAGCGATCCGCTGCAGGCGTTTGCGGCACACGGTCGGCAAGGCGGTAAAGCGGCATGTCGATGTCCTCCCTTATGTTCGTGCGTCAGACGACCGTCACCGACAGTGTGCCGACACCCTCGACGCCGCATTCTATGCGGTCACCGCGAACGATTGGACCAACGCCAGCCGGCGTGCCGGTCATGATGATGTCGCCAGCGGCAAGGGTGAACAGCTTGGAAAGCTCTGCAATCACTTCCGGCACCTTCCAGATCATCTGCGCGAGATCGCCCGTCTGCTTGCGTTCGCCATTGACGTCGAGCCAGATCGCGCCGGTTGCGGGATGCCCGATCCTGTCCGCTGGGACGATGGGGGACACCGGCGCGGAATATTCGAAGGCCTTCGCGCCCTCCCAGGAACGTCCCATCTTCTTCAGCCCGTCCTGCAGGTCGCGGCGTGTCATGTCGATACCGACGGCGTAACCCCAGACATGGTTCAGCGCTTCCGACGTCGGAATATCCGCTCCGCCGCTTTTCAGCACCACAACGCACTCAACTTCGTAATGCACATTCGATGAGAGCGACGGATAGGGAAAATCCTGTCCTGCGGGCAGCAGGTTGTCCGGGTTCTTCTGAAAATAGAAGGGCGGCTCGCGCGAGGGGTCGTGGCCCATCTCAATGGCGTGATCGGCATAATTGCGGCCGACACAATAGACCCGCCGTACAGGGAACAGATCGCTCGTGCCTTCGACGGGCAGGAGAACGGGCTTCGGGGCGGGGATGACGGTAGCGGCCATGTGGATTTCCTGTCGTCTTATAGGGTGCAATTCTTGTCCCGCGATTCCGGCGCGATTTCCAGTTCAAAATTGCCTCGCCTGCAAAACTGGCTTTTTACGGTCCTTTGCTGTAGAAGCCGGCGCAAAGAGGTTAATCCATGTACAGACAAGCGCTTGCAAGCGGCGAAAAAATCTTCGCCGTGGCCCCCATGATCGACTGGACCGATACGAGGTGCAGGTTTCTGCACCGGCAATTGTCGAAGCGTGCGCTGCTTTACACCGAAATGATCGTTGCCGACGCCATCATCCATGGCCAGCGTGACAGGCTGCTCGGTTATCACCCTCAGGAACACCCCGTCGCGTTGCAGCTCGGCGGGTCTGATCCGGCCAAGCTTGCCGAAGCGGTGCGGATCGCCGGGGACTACGGTTATGATGAAATCAATCTGAATGTTGGCTGTCCCTCGGATCGGGTGCAATCCGGCACCTTCGGCGCTTGCCTGATGCGCGAGCCTGATGTGGTGGCGCAATGTGTGGCCGCAATGAAGGCTGCCGCCAGTGGGCCGGTTACCGTGAAATGCCGGATCGGGGTGGATGAGCAGGAGCCGGAAGCGGTTCTTCCTGATTTTCTGAAGAGGGTTGTTGCGGCGGGTGCGGACGCGGTCTGGGTTCACGCGCGCAAAGCCTGGCTGCAGGGGCTTTCGCCAAAGGAAAACCGCGAAGTGCCGCCGCTCGATTATGACCTCGTCTATCGCATGAAGCGGGAAAATCCTGACGTCTTTATCGGCATCAACGGCGGCATCGCCGATCTCGATCAGGCGAGCGGACATCTCCAGCATATGGATGGCGTGATGCTCGGCCGGGCCGCCTATCACAACACCTCCATCCTTGCCGACGTCGACCATCGAATCTATGGCGAGGAAGCCCGCCACCCGGACTGGATGGCGCTGCGTGACGCGATGATGGCCTATGCCGCCGATTATATCGCCGCGGGCGGACGTCTCAACCACGTCACCCGCCATATGGTCGGACTGTTTCAGGGCATGCCCGGCGCGCGCCGTTTCCGGCAAATCCTCTCCAGCGATGCCACGAGGCCCGGGGCAGGGCCGGAGGTCATCGAGGCCGCTTTCGCCAGCATCGATGTCAGCACCACGAAAGACATGGCGGGCTGAAAGCGCTCAGACCGCCTTTTGCAGTTCCTGCGCACCATTAGGCGCATTGACCTTGCCGCCGGTAATGAAGAAAGCGAAAACATCGCGCGGGGTCTTCTCAACCTTCCGATCCGGCGCGATCAGCGGCAGATCGTCCGGCACACCTCCCCTCGCATAGGTCTTTACCCGCTCAGCCCAGTGCGTGATCTCTTTTTTCGGATAGCAGGTCTCGATGTCGTCCTCGCCCTTCTGCAGGCGGCAATAAACGAAATCGGCCGTTACGTCAGGCAGCATCGGATAATCGTGATGGTCAGCGCAGACGACGGCGACCTTGTGCCTGGCAAGAAGTTCGATGAATTCCGGAACCTGAAATGTCGGGTTGCGCACCTCCACGACATGGCGAAGAGTGAGCCCGTCCTGCTTTTCGGGCAGCAGCGCCAGAAATGCACCGAAATCCTCCGCGTCGAATTTTTTCGTGGGCGCAAACTGCCAGAGGATGGGACCGAGATGGGACCCGAGTTCCGTCAACCCCTGCGTCAGGAACTTCGTGATCGACTCACCTGCCTCGGCCAGAACCCTGCGGTTGGTGACAAAGCGGCTTGCCTTTAGGGAAAACACGAAATCCTCGGGCACTTCGGATGCCCATTTCGCAAAGGTCTCCGGTTTCTGGCTGCTGTAATAGGTGCCGTTCACCTCGATTGCCGTGAGCTGCCGGCTGGCGTGTTCCAGCTGGCGTTTTTTCGGCAGTTTTTCGGGATAAAAAGTGCCTTCCCAGGGCTCGAAGGTCCAGCCGCCGATACCGGTGCGGATCGTGCCTGATGTCGACATATCTAGTTCCTCCTCCGGCCTTCGGCCTTTCGAACCTTTGCGACGAAAGCTGCGGCTTACTCCGCAGCCTCCCGTTTTCCGGCCGGCCGGCGCTCCAGAAGCTCCTTCAGGAAGTGGCCGGTATAGGAACGCTCCACCTTGACGATGTCTTCCGGCGTGCCCGTGGCCACCACTTCGCCGCCGCCCGTACCGCCTTCAGGCCCGATATCGATGATCCAGTCCGCCGTCTTGATGACTTCGAGATTATGCTCGATCACCACCACGGAATTGCCCTGTTCCACCAGCGCATGCAGCATCTCGAGCAGCTTGTTGACGTCGTGGAAATGCAGGCCCGTCGTCGGCTCGTCGAGAATATAGAGCGTGCGGCCCGTCGAGCGCTTCGACAGTTCCTTGGCGAGCTTGACGCGCTGCGCCTCGCCGCCTGAAAGCGTATTGGCCTGCTGTCCGACCTTGATGTAACCGAGGCCGACATCGAAGAGCGATTGCAGCTTGTCGCGCACGGCGGGAACGGCGGCGAAAAATTCGACGCCTTCCTCAACCGTCATATCCAGCACGTCGGCGATGGATTTGCCCTTGAAGGTGACGTCCAGCGTCTCGCGGTTATAACGCTTGCCGTGGCAGACATCGCAGGTGACGTAGACGTCAGGCAGGAAGTGCATCTCGATCTTGATCACCCCGTCGCCCTGGCAGGCCTCGCAGCGGCCACCCTTGACGTTGAAGGAGAAGCGGCCGGGCGCGTAACCACGAGCCTTGGCTTCCGGCAGGCCGGCGAACCAGTCACGGATCGGCGTAAAGGCGCCGGTATAGGTGGCCGGGTTGGAACGCGGCGTGCGTCCGATCGGCGACTGGTCGATATCGATCACCTTGTCGATGAATTCGAAACCATCGATGCGGTCGTGTTCGGCCGGGATTTCACGCGCGCCCATGACCCTGCGCGCCGCCGATTTATAGAGCGTCTCGATCAGGAAGGTGGATTTGCCGCCACCCGAAACCCCGGTTACGGCCGTGAAAACACCGAGCGGCACAGCGGCCGTGACATTCTTCAGGTTGTTGCCGCGTGCGCCAAAAACCTTGATCTCGCGGCCCTTCTTGGGTTTGCGGCGCTCAGCCGGCACGGCAACACCGAGTTCACCGGAGAGATATTTGCCGGTCAGCGATTTCGGATTGGCCATCACTTCCTGCGGGGATCCTTCGGCAATCACCTGGCCGCCGTGAATACCGGCCGCCGGGCCGATATCGACAACATAATCCGCCGTCAGAATGGCGTCCTCATCATGTTCTACCACGATGACGGTGTTGCCGATATCGCGCAGATGTTTCAGCGTATCCAGCAGGCGCGCATTGTCGCGCTGGTGCAGGCCGATTGAGGGCTCATCGAGAACGTAGAGAACGCCGGTGAGGCCAGAGCCTATCTGCGAGGCCAGACGGATACGCTGGCTCTCCCCGCCCGACAGGGTGCCCGAATTGCGCGACAGGCTGAGATAGTCCAGCCCTACATCGTTGAGGAATCGCAGGCGTTCGCGGATTTCCTTGAGGATACGGACGGCAATTTCATTCTGCTTCGCGTTCAGGCTTTCCGGCAGCACCTCGAACCAGTCGCGCGCCGTGCGGATCGACATTTCGGTGACTTCACCGATATGCAGCTTGTTGATCTTGACCGCCAGCGCTTCCGGCTTCAGGCGGTAACCGGCGCAGGCTGGGCAGGGGGCTGCCGACATATAGCGCTCGATTTCCTCGCGCGCCCAGGCGCTGTCTGTCTCTTTCCAGCGCCGCTCCAGATTGGGCACGATGCCTTCGAAATTCTTGACCGTCTTGTAGGAGCGGGCACCGTCCTGGTAGTTGAACTCGATCTTGTCGTCAGTGCCCTGAAGAATGGCGTGCTGCGCCTCCTTCGAAAGATCGGACCACTTGCTCGAAAGCTTGAATCCGAAGGCTTTGCCGAGCGCTTCCAGCGTCTGGTTGTAATAGGGCGACGATGATTTTGCCCAGGGAGCAATGGCCCCGTCACGCAGGGTACGGGCCGGCTCCGGTACGATCAGGTTCTCATCCACCTTCTGCTGCGAGCCAAGGCCATCGCAGCTGGGGCAGGCGCCGAAGGGGTTGTTGAAGGAGAACAGACGCGGTTCGATTTCCGGAATGGTGAAACCGGAAACGGGGCAGGCGAATTTTTCCGAAAACAGCACCCGCTCATGGGTCTCGTTGAGAGACTTGTTGGCGGAACCACCGGCCGCCGTTTCTTCTGCGGGCAGCGGTTTGTCGGCGAATTCCGCGATCGCCAGGCCGTCCGCGAGCTTGAGGCAGGTCTCAAGGCTGTCGGCAAGACGCGCGGCCATATCCGGGCGCACGACGGCGCGGTCAACCACCACGTCAATGTCGTGTTTGTACTTCTTGTCGAGAGCAGGAACGTCGGCGATCTCGTAGAACTGGCCGTCCACCTTGACGCGCTGGAAGCCCTTCTTCATCAGCTCGGCAAGTTCTTTCTTGTACTCGCCTTTGCGGCCGCGCACGATCGGCGCGAGGATGTAAAGACGCGTGCCTTCCTCGAAAGCGAGGATGCGGTCGACCATCTGGCTGACCGTCTGGCTTTCAATCGGCAGGCCCGTGGCCGGCGAATAGGGGACACCGACACGCGCGAAGAGCAGGCGCATATAGTCGTAGATCTCGGTGACCGTGCCGACCGTGGAGCGCGGGTTGCGCGAGGTGGTCTTCTGTTCGATGGAGATTGCCGGCGACAGGCCCTCGATCTGGTCGACATCCGGCTTCTGCATCATTTCCAGGAACTGGCGCGCATAGGCCGAGAGGCTTTCGACATAACGGCGTTGGCCTTCGGCGTAGATCGTATCGAAGGCGAGCGACGACTTGCCTGAACCGGAAAGCCCGGTCATGACGATCAGCTTGTTGCGTGGCAGATCGAGATCGATACCCTTGAGATTGTGTTCACGGGCACCACGGATGGAAATCGTCTTCAGTTCACTCATGACAAGGCTCGGACAAAAATAACAGGCTGGATGGCGGCGCGTCCTTATGTAGTGACGCAGCCGGACGTGTCGAGGTCTATTCCCTATCGGTCGCAGCTTTTCACGATGCTTGACTCGAAATCTGCAATTCAATAGAACAAAAAAGGAACGAATTGCAAGCGCGAATGTCTGCCCCCCACAGCTTAAGATTATTCTTTGTGGATAGTTCCATGCTTGCGGTGCCCTTTGCGGGCGGCGGCAGCTATTGTGTGCCGAATTTTTTGAAATGCAATTGCCGGTCATGATGGCCGGCGGACAGGATGACGAGATGGCTGGTAGCGTAAACAAGGTAATTCTGATCGGAAACGTGGGCGCTGATCCCGAAATCCGCCGGACGCAGGATGGCCGACCCATTGCCAACCTGCGCATCGCCACCTCGGAGACCTGGCGGGACCGCAACAGCGGCGAGCGCAAGGAAAAGACCGAGTGGCACACGGTCGTCGTGTTTAACGAAGGCCTGTGCAAGGTCGTCGAGCAATATGTGAAGAAGGGCGCCAAGCTCTATATCGAAGGCCAGTTGCAGACCCGCAAATGGCAGGACCAGACCGGTAACGACCGTTACTCCACCGAAATCGTGCTGCAGGGCTTCAACTCCACGCTGACCATGCTCGATGGTCGCGGTGAGGGCGGCGGCCGTAGCGGCGGCGGCGACTTCGGCGGCGGTAATGATTATGGCAGCGGCGGCGGCTCCAGCTATGGCGGCGGTTACGACCAGCAGTCCTCCTCGCGCGGCGGTTCTTCCCGTGGTGGCAACCAGCCTTCGGGCGGATTCTCCAACGACATGGATGACGATATCCCGTTCTGATCGAACCGGGGACGAAGAAACGTGTGACAGGAGGTGAGCTTGACTGACGAAACCCTGCAGCCAAAACAGCCCGCCACCTGGCGCATCATCCTCGCTTTTTTTCTCGACTTCTGGACGGCGTTTTTCGCCGCCGGATTTCTGGTCGCGACGGTAGCGGGAGGGCGGACGCCCGGAGGTTTTGCCCTCAACGGTGCGCCCGCCTTTATCGCCTTTGTGCTGATCATTGCCTATTTTGTCGTGCTCGGGCGGTTCTTCGGTGGCACACTGTGGCAGCGCCTTTTGAAGGCGAGACGCTGACATCGGGCTTTGCCGTTTTTTTTAAGAGAAGAACACTTCGACGCCCGGGGCAGTCTATGCCGCGACTTTATCGGCCAGCATCGCCACCATGACATCGGATTGCGACACGATGCCGACCATCTTACCCCTGGCGTCGATGACAGGCAGATAATGCAATCCTTCCTCCGCAAAGCGGATGATTGCTTCCTCGATTGGTGTTTCCGGCCGCACGGTTTTAACGGGCGATGTCATGATGTCCTTGACCGTATCGTTGGGGGCACTTGCGCCTGACAGGATGAGGCGAAGCCGCTGCAGGAAACCGATCGAGGGACGACCGTTTCTCCAGCTCGCCTTTTCCAGAAAGTCTGTCTGGGTGACGATGCCGACGATTTCGGCGCTGTCATTGGTGACGGGCAACGCCTTGAAATGATGGCTTTGCATCAGGGCATGCGCGTGGCGCAGGCTGTCATCAGGGGCGACGCCGACCACATCCCGCGACATGACACTTTCGCAATCGAGATGCAGCGCGCGACGCCGGTAGGAGCGCAACTCTGTCTTCCGCAGGATGGTTTCCAGCGCGTCGCGGTCGATATCGATGAACTCGTCATATTCCTTCAGCACGTCGTCGAGATCGGTGGAGGAAAAGCCGATTTTCTGGATGGGTGTCGGATCGGCTGTCCCGTGCGCGGCCTTGCCAAGCTTCAGACCGTGTGGATAGGCGCGGCCGGTGGCATTGTTGTAAGCGACGGCCAGGGCAAGAAGGATCAGCGAATTTCCGGCGACCGGCCACAACAGGAAACCATAGCCGAGGCCATGTATGGCAGGGCCGCCCAGAACGGCCGTCAGTGCCACCGCACCGCTCGGCGGATGCAGGCAGCGCAGCGCCATCATGGCGGCGATGGCCAGGCTGATGGCGAGCGCGCTTGCGAGGAACGGATCCGGAACCAGCAGCGCCACCGTCACCCCGACAAAAGCCGAGACGAAATTCCCGCACAGGATCGACCAGGGCTGCGCCAGCGGGCTGGAGGGTACGGCGAACAACAGGACGGCCGAAGCCCCCATCGGCGCGATCATGGCGGGCAGCGTGGGATCGAAACGAAGAGCGAAACTGGCGAGAATGCCAGTCAGCAGTATGCCGACGAAGGCGCCTGTGGCGGAGCGGAGCCTTTCCCTGTTGCTGACGGGTGCGGCATCGGGAATCATGCGGCGCAGCGTGGAACGCATGGAGATAACTTTCGAATCCGAAATGACACGCGTCTTTTAGCCGAAGCGCCAGCTGAATTTAAGGGAGGATTTTCCGGCATTTCAGCGGTGGCAGGAATTTATTGCGTTGGTGTCGCGCAGGGACGGCTCAGAAAGCGAATGCGGATTTGATCCCGTCGACCACGAATTGCACCGACAGTGCAGCCAGCAGCACGCCGAGAAGCCGGGTAAGGATGGCGCGGCCGGTATTGCCGAGAAAGCGGTCCATCCGTTCCGAGACGATCAAGGCCGCGTAAACGAGAGCCATCGCGAAAGCGAGGATAAGGATGAGCACCACCATCTCGACCGTGGTCTTCATTGAGCCGGCAAGCAGAACGGTGGCGGAAATAGCACCCGGCCCGGCAATCAACGGCAGGGCCAGCGGGAAGACCGCGAGATTGTGGAGATGGTCCTTGGTAATGGCGATTTCCGAGGTCTTTTCCTTGCGCTCCTGGCGCTTTTCGAAAATCATTTCAAAGGCGATCCAGAACAGCAGAAGGCCGCCGGCGATGCGGAAGGCGCCCAGCGAAATACCGAGCAGATTGAGGATTGCGAGGCCGAAGAGGGCAAAGACGGCAAGGATACCGAAAGCGATGATGGAGCCGCGCAACGCCACCTGGCTGCGCTGGTCACGGGTCATTCCGGCAGTCAGCGCCAGAAAGACGGGCGCAAGCCCAGGCGGATCGAGTGTGACCAGAAGTGTGGTAAGCGCATTGATGAGCGTTTCGCTGCTGGCCATTCTTTCCCCGTTGGTTTTGTTTTTAGGCCGGAGCCTACGCAAGTCGCGGGCACTTTGAAAGAGAGCGCCACGCATTTGGGCGGCTAAATCGTGAAAAGCGGCGTTCGTCTTGCAAATGACGCAAAAGCCTGTTCAAAACTCGCCGGGAAATTGGCTTAACGTGGCTGTTTCCGCTATAAAAATCCATCCGATTCTTAACAGAGAATGTGATCCGTTTTGACTGACCAGAGCCCCCCCGGCGGCGGAAAGCTTCCGCCAGGCATTGAACCGATTTCCATCATGGAGGAAATGCAGCGGTCGTATCTCGATTACGCCATGAGCGTTATCGTGTCCCGCGCGCTTCCCGATGTGCGAGACGGCCTGAAGCCGGTTCATCGCCGTATTCTGTACGGCATGTCCGAACTCGGCATCGACTGGAACAAGAAATACGTCAAATGCGCCCGCGTAACCGGGGACGTGATGGGTAAATTCCATCCGCACGGCAACTCGGCAATCTATGACGCGCTGGCGCGTATGGCGCAGGACTGGTCGCTCCGCCTGCCGCTGATCGACGGCCAGGGCAACTTCGGCTCCATCGACGGTGATCCGCCGGCCGCTGAACGTTATACCGAATGCCGTCTGGATAAGGCCGCGCATTCGCTGCTTGACGATCTCGACAAGGAAACGGTCGACTTCCGTGACAACTATGACGGCACCTTGCAGGAGCCGGTCGTCATTCCGGCCAAGTTCCCGAACCTGCTGGTCAACGGGGCAGGCGGCATCGCGGTCGGCATGGCCACGAACATCCCGCCGCATAACCTGTCAGAGGTTATCGATGGCTGTATCGCCCTGATCGACAATCCGGCGATCGAGCTGCCGGAACTGATGCAGATCATTCCGGGCCCTGATTTCCCGACCGGTGCGCTGATCATGGGCCGTTCCGGCATCCGCTCGGCTTACGAAACGGGCCGCGGATCGGTCATCATGCGTGGCCGCGCGACAATCGAGCCGATGCGTGGCGACCGCGAGCAGATCATCATCACCGAAGTTCCCTATCAGGTGAACAAGGCGTCGATGATCGAAAAAATGGCTGAACTGGTCAAGGAAAAGCGCATCGAGGGCATTTCCGACCTGCGCGACGAATCCGACCGCCAAGGTTATCGCGTCGTCATCGAATTGAAGCGCGACGCCAATGCAGACGTCATCCTGAACCAGCTTTACCGCTACACACCGCTGCAGACCTCGTTTGGCTGCAACATGGTGGCGCTGAACGGCGGCAAGCCCGAGCAGATGACGCTGCTCGACATGTTGCGTGCTTTCGTGTCCTTCCGCGAAGATGTCGTCAGCCGTCGCACGAAATATCTGCTGCGCAAGGCGCGCGAGCGGGCGCATGTGTTGGTCGGTCTGGCGATTTCCGTCGCCAATATCGATGAGGTCATCCGCGTCATTCGGCATGCTCCCGATCCGGCTTCGGCCCGAGAAGAACTGATGACGCGTCGCTGGCCTGCACAGGATGTGGAAAGCCTGATCCGCCTCATCGATGATCCGCGCCACCGCATCAACGAAGACGGGACTTACAACCTTTCCGAGGAACAGGCCCGCGCCATTCTCGAATTGCGTCTTGCGCGCCTTACGGCGCTCGGCCGGGATGAAATTGGCGACGAGCTGAACAAGATCGGCGCTGAGATCAGCGAATATCTGGAAATCCTGTCATCGCGCCTGCGCATCATGCAGATCGTCAAGGACGAGCTTTCCGCCGTCCGCGACGAATTCGGTACGCCGCGTCGCTCCGAGATTGTCGAGGGCGGTCCCGATATGGACGATGAAGACCTCATCGCCCGCGAAGACATGGTCGTGACCGTTTCGCATCTCGGTTACATCAAGCGCGTGCCGCTGACGACGTATCGTGCACAGCGTCGCGGCGGCAAGGGTCGCTCCGGCATGGCAACGCGCGATGAGGATTTCGTCAACCGTCTGTTCGTCGCCAACACCCACACGCCGGTCCTGTTCTTCTCCTCGCGTGGCATCGTCTACAAGGAAAAGGTCTGGCGTCTGCCGATCGGCACGCCGCAGTCCAAGGGCAAGGCCCTTATCAACATGTTGCCGCTGGAACCCGGCGAGCGCATCACCACCATCATGCCGTTGCCCGAGGACGAAACGACCTGGGAAACGCTTGACGTGATGTTCTCGACGACGCGCGGCACGGTTCGCCGCAACAAGCTCGGCGATTTCGTACAGGTCAACCGCAACGGCAAGATCGCCATGAAGCTGGACGAGGAGGGCGATGAAATCCTCTCCGTCGAAACCTGTACGGACCGCGACGATGTGCTGCTGACGACCGCGCTCGGCCAGTGCATCCGCTTCCCCGTGGACGATGTACGCGTCTTTGCCGGCCGCAATTCCGTCGGCGTGCGCGGCATCAACCTGGCCGAAGGCGACCGCATCATCTCCATGACCATTGTGGGCCATGTGGAAGCGGAGCCGTGGGAGCGTGCGGCTTACCTCAAGCGCTCGGCTGCCGAACGGCGTGCCGCAGGCGTGGATGAGGACGATATCGCGCTCGTCGGTGAGGAAGTAACGGAAGAGGGCGAACTCAGTGAGGAGCGCTACCAGGAACTGAAGGCGCGCGAAGAATTCGTGCTGACGGTTTCCGTGAAGGGCTTCGGCAAGCGTTCATCCTCTTACGATTTCCGCACTTCAGGCCGCGGCGGCAAGGGCATCCGCGCCACCGATACCGCGAAGACGTCGGAGATCGGTGAACTTGTCGCGGCCTTCCCGGTGGAAGAAGGCGACCAGATCATGCTGGTTTCCGATGGCGGACAGCTCATCCGTGTGCCTGTCAACGGCATCCGCATCGCCAGCCGCGCGACCAAGGGTGTGACAATCTTCTCGACCGCGAAGGATGAGAAGGTGGTTTCCGTGGAGCGCATCAACGAGCCTGAAGGCGACGACGAGACTGAAAATGGCAATGGCGAGGAGGCGGATGACAATCTGCCAACCACGCCGGAGGCACCGGAAAGCGAGGCGTAAGCCGCCTCGTTTTTCACATCAGGATCAACAAAAAACCCGCGGTGCCTGTGCGCCGCGGGGTTTTTCTTTGGGTTTCCGTCTCGTGCGGTCTCTCAGCGAATACGTATATGAACCGGTGAGCGCCCCGACCGACGGGCGACGTGCAGGTGAATGCTGGCTTCCGGCTGGTTGGCGCGCCAGGCACGGGCGCCATGCGAGAGCAGCAACGCCACGAGATCACGCGTTTTTGCCTTGGAACGGTTGAGACCAAGATCGGCGATACGCATCGCCGCCTCATGAATGGGATGCAGAACCGACAGGCTGCCATGCCCGTTGCCAGACGCAATGTCCGAATAATTCTCGTTGACTGCCATCTTGGAAAGCCTCGCTACTCATTACACAATTCGAGGAGACAGGCGATGTTCGAAACAGAGAGCACCGCCTGCGGGAACGTCTTCACTGAAGGGATGCCCAGCAGCTGACGCCTTTCTTTTTCAATGCATTGCATGCATTCACCGCGGCGTTCTGGCCATCGAAGCCGCCGAAACGGGCGCGGTATATCTGGGAGCCATCCTTGCTGTAGGCCACTGTGAAGGGCTTGGCTGAACGAAGCGCCGCACCACCTTTTTCCTGGGCGCTCTGCAGCAGGCCGCGCGCGGAATTTTCGTCCGGCGATGCGCCAATCTGGATGACCCAGCCGCCCTGCGGCGCGTCAGACCTTGCCGCAACGGAAGGTGCGGAGGCTGCGGAAGCCGAGGTGGAAGCCGTGACGATATTATCGACCTTGGTGGAATTGGTTATCAGCTTGCGATCGGGCGCGGAGGGCGCCTGACGGATGGGGTCTTTACCCTTCTGCCAGGTAGCCGCTTCCATTGCCTTGACGGCTGCATTGGAAGAAGATCCAGCAAAGGCGGTAACCGGCGCTTCCTCGTAACGCGTCTGCGGAACGGGTCCGGCATTGGGCAGGCCGGCATCCGTCGCGGCGACGGCGACAGAGGGAACGGCGGCGGCCACAGCGACCGGCTCTTCGACCGGGGCGGAACGCGTCTGTGCAATCAGGTTGCTGTTGCCGCCACGCGACGCCTGCGGCAGATAGGTTGCAACCAGTTTGCGCATGGTGGCGTCACGGGCGGCGCTGGAGCGACCGCCGAGGACGACGGCGACAATGGAGCGCCCGTCGAGCTGCGCGGAGGTGGCAAGATTGCTGCCGGCTGCACGCGTGTAACCGGTCTTGATACCGTCGACGCCCTTCACGGTTCCGACGAGGCGATTGTGATTGCCGATTACCTGCTTGCCGAAATTAAAGGTGCGGGTGGAGAAGTAACCGTAATATTGCGGAAAATGCTGGCGAAGCGCGATGCCGAGGCGGGCTTGGTCGCGCGCCGTGGTCATCTGGGCTGTATTGGGCAGCCCGTTGGCATTGCGGTAGGTCGTGCGCGTCATGCCCAGGGCACGGGCCTTTGCGGTCATCATTCTGGCGAAACGGTCTTCTGAGCCGCCGAGATATTCGCCGAGCGCCGTCGCCATGTCGTTGGCCGACCGGGTAACGAGAGCAAGGATCGCCTGCTCGACCGTAATGCTGCCGCCAGCGCGCACACCGAGTTTGGACGGCGGCTCCTTGGCTGCATTCGCCGAAACCGGCACCTTGGAATCAAGAGAGATACGTCCGGCACTGAGGGCTTCGAACGTCAGATAAAGCGTCATCATCTTTGTGAGCGAAGCCGGGTAACGCAGCCCGTCGGGATCCTCGCCGTAAAGCACCTTGCCGGTCTTCGCATCGATGACGATGCCCGCATATTTCGGATCGGCCTTTGCGGTCTGGACGGATGTTGCGGTTATGAACGCCGCCGCAAGTGTCAACGCCACAAACCTTACAAAAGACCCTGTACCCGCTTTGCGCGAATGTGCCCAAGATAGACTTTTCAACACTGCTGAACTCTTCAATCGCATATTTATGTTCCGCTCGGACACGCCCCGCCCGAATGCTCCGGGTAGAAACTTTATCGGGATGGCGTTACCAAGTGGTTTATGAAAGGTATCCGCCTTCCATAAAATGCGACTTTTCACACGCGATCTGTCTCGTGCCGTGTCACGGGTTTTCGTCTTTTACGAGGCGTTTCTCGACATAGCGCGTCACGGCTGCGTCTAGCGCCTGCCATTGCGGCAGCAGGTTGGCCGAGAATCGGTAGAACAGGCTCAGGTCCTGGCCGACGTGGATATCTCTCTGACAATCGCTACCCGTTGTTTCCTGAGGCGTCTGCGGCAGCAGGCAGCGCACCACATAGACGCTTTCGCCGTCGCGTCGGCCGGTCAATATGACTTCCTTGCCATAACCGGAATCAGCGCGCAGCCGATGGAGCAGCAGACCGTGCTTCAGGGGCGTCGGCTCACCTTCTATAAGTCTGGTATAAATCGGCTCGAAACGTCCTGACATGTCCTGCGACATGGTGCTTTGCGACAGCTGAACGAAAATCAGCCCGACTGCATTTTTCGGATCGTCGAAAAGGGCACGATTCGAATCTCGATACCCCGCAAGGTCGGGCCAGGTGAGGTAGAGGTCGGCGCGCTCATGTGCACCACTGTCACGATCAGACGGATTCCGAAGGGTGTTTTTTGCGAGTTTCAGCCGGTCGTTGCCGATGGTGATCTCCACTTCGTCGGTCGACGTGGTGTGTCCCGCCTGAATAATTCTGTCGCCATACCATTTCATGCCGAAATTGAGCGCAGTGAGAAGGGCGGCAAGGGCTCCGCATATGACGATGACGCGTCTTATGAGAGAAGAGGAAAGGAAGCCTGTGTCGCTATGCATGAGCTTTCAAACTCGTTCTGTCCGCCGGGTTTTCGGCGCGGAAATAATAGGCAAAGCTTTAACCCGCGGCGATCGCCATTGAAATGATGTTTTGCCGCTGCTACCTGATAAGCGCAAGCAAAGGACGGCATATGGCAGCGCGTGACAGATATTCCCGGAAACTCGAATGTTCCAAATGTGGCCATCAGGGTTTTGCCGAGGCGTCCGAGTCGGATGACAAAACCCGCCGGGACGTTGATTTCCGCATTGACGAAATGCCCCGGGGATTTCGCGCAGAACGCCCTTCGGGCGACCCAACCGACTTCATGATCCGCTGCGCCCAATGCGGCAACATATTCCGCTTCCTGCAGAAAACCGCCTATGCGCCGGGAGGCGAGCCGCGCGTCAAGGCCTGAACGGAAGGTGCCGGCATGACTTTACCGCAACAGCCCAACGGAGCGCCGCAAAGGCGCAAACCAATCTGGCCCTGGATCGTTCTGCTGGTGCTCACGCTCTGCGCGATCTATTCCTATAACCGCGCCAACGAAATCATCGCCGAGTTGTCCGATACCTTGCCGCCGGCGCTGCTGAACCTCTTCGAGGACATTCTCCGGGGGGAAGGCCGGCACGGCCATGGCGGGCCCAGCATCGGCGTTTGAGCGAGACGCCCGCCGTAAGGTCGCCCATCCTCCGGCCGCACATCATGTCATGACCATAAAAGAAAAAAGCCCCGCAAAGAGGCGGGGCAGGTTGATCGCTCGGGGAAAGTTGGGCAATGCCCGGGAGCGATGAGTGGGATATAAGAGACAATGGTGCGGACGCGATAGGCCACTTCCGTCCCAAACAGTACGCCAATGCACAAATTTCACTTAATCCGCAGATTTTTGAACGATGAATTTGACGGATCTGTAAGACAACTTGACAGGCTTTCGCTTTATTCTTTGCTTGCCTCGAATTGCACATATTCTCCTTTAACGTAACGTGACATGAGCAGACGCATGGATAAATCCGGAATCCTCTTTGTGGCGCTTTTGTTGGTGCTTGTTGCAATCGTTTTGAGCCTTACGCTGTTCGATACAGCTCAGCAGGTCCCTTCGATACCTTCAGGTGACGGCTCCCTGCTGCCGCCCGCAGCGACCCCGGGGCAATGATCCGCCCACTGTGAGAGAAGGAAGACGATGCTTGTCGGAGCGGGATTGACGCCCTTTTTCAAACCGCTATAAAGCCTCACCACCATGGATGGGTGTCCGAGTGGTTTAAGGAACCGGTCTTGAAAACCGGCGTGCGTGAGAGCGTACCGTGGGTTCGAATCCCACCCCATCTGCCATCAAGCGCAACATCATTCCTGCAATGTCGCGACGAGGCGTGTTCCCGCAGCGTTTGGGCATCGCGTAAATTCCGTACGAATAAGAAACCCGCCTTTCGGCGGGTTCCAGGCAGCGGTTGTGGATCAGATTTCCGGACAGCCTCGTTCATTTGCGAAGGTGATCCGGTCCGGTCCCCGGCGCGTGAAGCCTTCGACAACAACGCGGCCCGGAGTGACGCGCACGACTTTGGGATCACGAAGGCCTGCTTCACGGGCCGCAGCGCGGGCTTCGCGTTCGCTGCAGCCACGCATGCGTGGAGGACCCCGGCGGTCCATGTCCCGATCACGGTCGCGGATGACGGGACGGACGCCATCCGGGCCGATTCTGAGCTCCATATCCTGAGCGCCGGCTGGCATAGGTGCGGCGAAGGATACCAGGGCGATGCCAATCGCCAGACCTGTGGTTTTCATAAAATTTATCATGTTTCCTCCCTCAGCCGAAACCGGCGGAAGCTCGTTTGTTTGCGCGGAGAAAACGCGGTTACCGCTGCTTTGTTCCTTGCGAGGCTGCGAGGGGAGGACTGACGGCGGGCGGATTCCGCCGTGGCGGGCGCGCTGAAAAGATAGAAATCATTAACCACGTTCGTTACAATTTTATCGAATTTGCAAAAGTCGTTCGCATTTTCGCCACGTTATGCACAAGATTAAGCGACTGTTAGGTGCTTCGATGGCAGGGGCAATATCGAGGCAAGTGAGGGTGCGGTTCTCCGAGCCAATAGCAGCGTGGGGCAGACGATTTGAATTCTACGGTCAAGAAAACAGGCATCAGCGCCAGGTCGGGCGTGAAGTGGCTTGCAATTTCCGTGCTTTGCGCTGCAACGGCGTCGTGTTCCACCACCTCCGAGACAAAGCCTAAGCCCAAGCGCAGCAAGGAATATTTCTCCGAATCCGAATATGGCGTGAAGGCCAGCCCGCGCGTTGCCGATGGAAAGAACATCCCGAAGGGTGGCGGACGCGAGCTGCTGGGTAACGCCTATACCGTCAAGGGCCGCCGTTACTTCCCGAAAGAAGAGCCGGGCTATAACAAGGTTGGCCTTGCTTCCTGGTATGGCTCCGCCTTCCATGGACGCCTCACGGCCAATGGCGAGGTTTACGACAAGGAACATCTTTCTGCCGCACATCCGACATTTCCGCTGCCGAGCTACGCGCGCATCACCAATATGGATAATGGCGCGTCGGTGCTCGTCCGTGTCAACGACCGTGGTCCGTTCCACGAGGGCCGTCTGATCGACGTTTCCAGCAAGACGGCAGATCTTCTGGACATGAAGGCGACGGGGACGGCAAATGTACGGGTTCAATATGCGGGCCGTGCGCCGCTCGATGGCCACGACATGCCTTACCTGATGGCTTCCTATATTCCGAAGGGATCGCGTTCGCCGGGCGTGGCGCCTGAAGGGCAGATCGCGACCGGCGTGATGGTTGCTTCGGCCTCGCCGAATTTCGTGCCGGCGCCGACATCGAACCCGAATTATGCCGGCTCGGCTCAGACCGCGCTCGTCGGTTCCAAGAAGAATGCGGCGCTTCAGGCCATGCCACTCGTCAACGGTGTACAGCCCGCATTCGAACAATTCGCGATCCTGCCGGAAATCGGCCCGATCCTGGCGGAGCGCCCCGAAGGTAACTTCCTGCGGGAACCAGCGGCTCCAGGCGGCAATTATCTGCGTGTGCCCACGCCGTCTTCCAAATATGCAGCGGCCTATTCCGAAGAATCCGCCGCCGTATCCAAAACCGCAAAGGTGTTCGACACCGTGCTCGTCAATCGTGACGGCTTGAGCGAAGAGTCGATCCTCGCCCATGTGAAGCGTCAGCAGGCGAAGTCACGCTGACGGATTAAGGACACCGCCGCACCGTTCTCATGGCGGGTGGCCGGTTGTGGCAGACAGCACTGGGCGGTTTCATGCGCAAGACCTTTCATCGCTCCTATCTGTCGGCCGTCGCGGCGGCCGCTTTTGCATTTTTGAGCGCAGGCGCGGCGCAATCGCAGACAGCGCCCTTCATCGCCAAGGCCGAGCAGGCCTATATGATCGATGCCGAAACCGGTACGGTGCTTCTTGCCCAAAATGAGGATCAGTCCTTTCCGCCCGCATCACTTGCCAAGCTGATGACGGTGGAGGTGGTGCTGGATGCGCTGTCGAAAGGACAGCTGGCGTCGGAAACGGTCTATCCCGTTTCGGAATATGCCTGGCGCACGGGCGGGGCCCCATCGCGAACGTCAACCATGTTCGCCGCCCTGAAATCCTCCGTTGGCATCAATGACCTTTTGACCGGAATCATCGTGCAGAACGCCAATGACGGCTGCATCATCATCGCCGAAGGTATGGCGGGATCGGACGCTGCCTTTGCCAAGCGCATGACGGCAAGGGCCGGCGAACTTGGCATGAACCGCAGCACGTTTGCCAATTCCACCGGACTTCCCGATTCCGGAAACCAGACGACTGCCAAGGACATGGTGCGCCTTGCCCAACATCTGCATGACACCTATCCCGACCGCTACTCGTTGTTTACGAAGCCGGACTTCGAATGGAACCGGATTTTCCAGCGCAACAAGAACACGTTGCTGATGCCGGGAAGCGGTATAGACGGTCTTGGCCTCGGTTTTGCAGAAGGCAGCGGTTTTGCCGCCGTGGTTTCGGCGGAGCGGGAAGGGCGCCGCATCTATCTGGCGCTTGCCGGCATCGCAGACGACAAGACGCGGCAGGAGGAAGCGCGCAGAGTGGTGGACTGGGGCCTGACCGCCTTCGAAAAACGCCGCCTGTTCAGCAAGGATGAAGTGGTTGGCTCCGTCAGCGTGTATGGCGGCGATGCCTCCTATGTCGACCTTTCTCCGAAGGACGATGTCAGCGTCCTGGTGCCCGTCAACAATCCGGAACGCCTCTCCGGACGTATCGTCTATCGCTGGCCGCTGAACGCGCCGCTCGATGTCGGGGCGAATGCCGGAACGCTGAAGATATTCTCGGGCGAGCGTCTATTGCGCGAAGTGCCGCTCTATACGAAGAGCCGGGTGAACAAGGGTTCGCTCACCCAGAATGCCGCAGGAGCATTGAAAGAACTTCTGCTGTTCTGGCTGTGAAGTGCGGTTCAGCACGCGCCATTTCTCCTATGCTTTTGTTCAGGCACCGGTTTTTCTGAAAAGCGCTTCACACATTTCGGTCCGATGCTGTAAACAGGCATTTCAACATTGACGTGAATTCCTTGCAGGACGTGACATTGGCCGAAAAGACCGGATTGTTCATCAGCTTCGAAGGCGGCGAAGGCGCCGGCAAATCGACGCAGATTCGCACGCTTGCCGAGGCGCTTCGCGATCGTGGCTTCAAGGTGGTCGTAACGCGTGAGCCCGGCGGTTCGCCGGGTGCGGAGGCCGTAAGACATGTTCTCCTTTCGGGTGCGGCGGAGCCCTTTGGCGTCCGGATGGAAGCCATCCTGTTCGCCGCAGCGCGCAACGATCACGTAGAAGAGGTCATTCGCCCTGCGCTGGAGCGCGGCGAGATCGTGCTCTGCGACCGGTTTCTCGATTCATCCCGCGTCTATCAGGGCACGACCGGCAATCTGGAGCCGGATTTCATCGAGACGCTGCAGCGCATCGCGATTGATGGCGTCGTTCCGGAGCTGACACTGATTTTCGATATCGCTGCCGAAAAAGGACTTGCCCGCGCCAGAAAGCGTGCGGATGAAGGCGCGAAGCCCGATCGCTTCGAGAAAGAGGAGATCGAAACCCACGAGAAGCGGCGGGAAGCCTATCTCGATATCGCGCTTGCCGAGCCGCGTCGCTGCCGCATCGTCAATGCCGATCAGCCGGAAGAAAAAGTTGCGGAGGATGTCATGTCCTTCGTCGGGCCCTTGCTCGAACAGCTGGGGACCGAGGCGGGCAGGGCCCATGAGTGAGGTCCAGGGCGTTCTCGACGGTGCAATCGCGCCGCAGCAGAACACGAGGCTTTTTGGCCATGAGGAGGCGGAGGCGTTTCTCGCGCAGTCCTATCGCTCTGGCAAAGGCCATCATGCCATTCTCATCGAAGGGCCGGAGGGCATCGGCAAGGCGACGCTCGCTTTCCGTTTCGCCAATCATGTGCTGAACCATCCCGATCCTTTGTCGGCGCCGGAGTTTCTGCCAGACCCCGATCCGCAGTCGCTGGTCAGCCGGCAGATCACCGCCGGCGCCTCGCATAACCTGCTGCATCTCACCCGGCCCGTGGATGAAAAGACCGGCCGCGTGAAATCTGCCATCACGGTGGACGAGGTGCGACGGGCAGGGCATTTTTTCTCGCAGACCTCGGGCACCGGCAACTGGCGCATCGTCATCATCGATCCCGCCGACGATCTCAACCGCAATGCCGCGAACGCGATCCTGAAAATACTGGAAGAGCCGCCCAAAAGGGCGATGTTTCTCGTGCTCTCCCACGCACCGGGAAAATTGCTGCCGACAATCCGCTCACGCTGCATGCCGCTCAGGCTGCTACCGCTTTCGGATTCGGCCATGGTGCAGGCGCTCGATCATCTCGGCATAAGTCTTTCGGAGGAAAAGCGCGATGCCCTGCTTGCCGCCTCCAAGGGTAGCGTTGCGCAGGCGCTGAAGCTGATGAACTACGGCGGCTCCGATATTGTCGAGGCCCTTGCCGCAGTCATGAATGCCGACGGGCCGGGCGCCCGCAAACAGATGCACAAGCTCGCCGAGATCCTGGCCCAGAAGGATGGCGACATCGTCCTCGGTTTTTTCATGGAACATGTGACGGAAGATCTGATGGCGCGCGCGCGCGCGGCGGCCATGACGGGCGATATCACGGCTGCGGAAAGGCTGGCACGGCTTTCTTCGGCGCTCTCCGAACGCATCACCGTGGCGCAGGCCTATAATCTCGACAAGAAACAGATGGTAATTTCCATTCTTGAGGATATCCGGGGCGTCTAATGCCGAAAAATCGTAAGGACCGAAGTTGCCTTTTCGGATTGGCCCACTCTAAGCCGCATTACCCCCGGGATTGACACGGGAATCCACAACCCGCTGAAATTAATGGATACTCGGCTCGAGCCCGAGGATGACGAATAGTCGGCAATATTGATATCAGTGTACCAATTCGGTAGCTTTTTCTTTCGCTGCTGCGAACAATGGTTTAAGAGCGGTCTATCCAAAAAACAGCGCGTAAAGTCGATAGACCGTCATGACAGACAAGACACCATTCTACATCACCACCGCGATCTCCTATCCCAACGGCAAGCCGCATATCGGCCATGCCTATGAACTGATCGCAACGGACGCCATGGCACGCTTTCAGCGCCTGGACGGAATGGATGTGTTCTTCCTGACGGGCACCGACGAACACGGCCAGAAGATGCAGCAGACGGCACGTGCGGAAGGCGTTTCGCCGGAAGAACTCGCGGAGCGAAATTCCAATCAGTTTCTCGAGATGGGCAAGCTGCTCAACGCCTCGAACGACGATTTCATCCGCACGACGGAAGAACGTCATCACGAGACCTCGCGCAATATCTGGAACCTGATGGCCGAGAGCGGCGACATCTACAAGGATAGCTATGCCGGCTGGTATTCCGTTCGTGACGAGGCCTATTACGCCGAGGACGAGACGGAAGTGCGCGCCGATGGCGTCCGTTACGGCCCGCAGGGCACGCCGGTGGAATGGGTGGAGGAGGAAAGCTATTTCTTCAAGCTCTCCGAGTACCAGGACAAGCTACTGAAGCTCTATGAAGAAAACCCCGACTTCATCGGTCCGGCAGAACGCCGTAACGAAATCATCTCCTTCGTGAAATCCGGTCTGAAGGACCTGTCGATTTCCCGCACCACCTTCGACTGGGGCATCAAGGTTCCCAATGATCCGAAGCACGTGATGTATGTCTGGGTCGATGCACTGACCAACTACATCACCGCAACGGGTTACCTCGAAGACAGGAACGGTCCGCGGGCGAAGTATTGGCCGGCCGACGTGCATATCATCGGCAAGGACATCATTCGTTTTCACGCCGTCTACTGGCCAGCCTTCCTGATGAGCGCAAAGCTGCCGCTGCCGAAGCGCGTTTATGCACATGGCTTCCTGCTCAACAAGGGCGAGAAGATGTCGAAGTCGCTCGGCAATGTCGTTGATCCCGCCAATCTGGTGAACCATTTCGGCCTTGATCAGGTCCGCTATTTCTTCATGCGCGAAGTCTCCTTCGGCCAGGACGGCAGCTATAGCGAAGAGGGCATTGCCACCCGCATCAATGCCGATCTTGCCAATGGCATCGGCAATCTCGCCAGCCGTTCGCTGTCGATGATCGTCAAGAATTGCGACGGCAAGATCCCGACGCCTGGTCCGTTCACCGACGAAGACAAGGCGATGCTGGCGTCTGCAGACGGTCTGCTTGCCATTTGCCGCGAGGAGATGGGCAAGCAACTCATCCACCGCGCGGTAGCCGCCATCATTGCCGTCGTTTCCGAGACCGACCGCTATTTCGCCTCTCAGGAGCCTTGGGCGCTGAAAAAGACCGACCCTGAGCGGATGGGCACCGTGCTTTACGTCACGGCGGAAGTCGTGCGCCAGATCGGCATTCTCCTGCAGCCCATCATGCCGGGTTCCTGCGAAAAGCTGCTCGATCTCGTTGCGGCGCCAGCCGACAAGCGCGACTTCGCGGCGTTGGGCGAAGCCGGTCGTCTGGTGCCGGGGACACCACTGGAAGCTCCGAAGCCAGTCTTTCCGCGTTATGTCGCGCCGGAAGCGTGAAGGCGACCACGATGCTGATCGATACCCATTGCCATCTGGATTTTCCTGATTTTGAGGCGGAGCGCGACGACATCATCGCTCGCGCCCATGCCTCCGGCGTGAGCCAGATGGTGACGATCTCGACCCGGGTGCGTCGTCTGCCGGAGCTGTTGAAGATCACGGAAAAATATCCGTCAGTCTTTTGCTCGGTCGGCACCCATCCGAACAATGCCGATGAGGAACTGGATATCTCCGCCGATGAGCTGGTGCAGCTTGCCGAAAGTCATGAGAAGATCGTAGCGATCGGAGAGGCGGGTCTGGATTACTTCTACGACACGCAGAAGCCCGAAGACCAGAAGACCGGCCTTCTTCGCCATATCGAGGCGGCGAGACGAACGAAGCTGCCGCTTGTCATTCACAGCCGCAGTGCCGATGACGACATGGCCGCCATCCTGCGCTCCGAAAGCGGGAAGGGCGCATTTCCGTTCATTCTGCACTGCTTTTCCGCTGGTCCCGAGCTCGCAAAAACGGGTGTCGAGCTTGGCGGATATGTGTCTTTCTCGGGCATTCTGACCTTCCCAAAGTCGCAGGATATTCGCGATATCGCTGCAACCGTGCCTCTTGACCGGCTGCTTGTAGAAACGGACGCACCCTATCTTGCGCCGAAGCGCTGGCGTGGCAAACGCAACGAGCCTTCCTACGTCGTCAATACCGCGGAGGTTCTGGCCGAGGTGCATGGCATCTCCTTCGAGCGGATGGCCGAGATCACCACCGAAAACGCCTTCCGCTGCTTTTCCAAGATGACAAGGGTGTAGGCGTGGCAATCTACCGTCGCCGCTTCACGGTTCTCGGATGCGCCTCGTCACCCGGCGTGCCGCGCATTAACGGCGACTGGGGCGCCTGCGACCCCGATAATCCGAAGAACCGGCGCACGCGTGCGGCCTTCATGGTGGAACAGATCGGTCCGGATGGCGGCAAAACGACCGTTGTGATCGATACTGGCCCTGATTTTCGCGAGCAGATGATCGCCGCGAAGGTGGAGGCTATCGATGCCGTTCTCTACACCCATGCTCATGCCGACCATCTGCATGGCATTGACGATCTGCGCATCTATTTCGCACTTCAGAAAAGCCGAGTTCCGATCTATGCCGATCCCATTACCATGGCGCGCATCCGCGATGGTTTTGCCTATTGTCTCGAGACGCCGGCGGGCAGCAATTATCCACCGATTGTCCGGCCTTATCTGATTGCCGATATCAACGCGCCGGTTGTTATTGATGGAGCAGGAGGACCAATCGCCTTTGGGGTGCATATGCAACAGCATGGGGACGTCCATTCTTTGGGTTTCCGCATTGGTGACGTGGCCTATTGCACCGATGTCAGCGATTTTCCGGCCGAAAGCCTGCCGAAACTCGCCGGACTTGAGGTGCTCATCATCGACGCCCTGCAATATCGCTATCACCCCAGCCATCTATCACTCGAACAGGCGCTCGGGTGGATCGAAACACTGGCACCCAAAAGGGCGATCTTGACCCACATGCATATTCCGCTCGATTATGAGACGGTGATGCAGGAAACGCCTGATCATGTTGAACCGGCTTATGATCAGATGCGTTTCGAAATTGAGATCGATCTCGAAGCCGCCTGACGCCGCCTGAAAAGGAACAGCATGTCGACTAAGCCTTTCCGTGCACCGAGTATGGCGAGCTTCTTCGACAATCTGCGCGCCAGCCGCCTGCGCGCCATGTTCCGACGCGGCGAACTCAGCCTCGTCGCGCTTGCCGTGCTCATCGGCATCGCAGCCGGCCTGCTTGTGGCGTTGATCGGCGCTTTGAGCACGGCATTGCATGTGCTCGTCTTTGGCGTCGAACGTCTGAGCAGCAGCGATCTTTCCGGACAGATCGTGCTGGTGGGGCCGATCATGGGCGGTGTCCTGCTCGGGTTGATCATCTTCATCCTCTCCAAAACCCGCAAAAAGCCGATGGTCGACCCCATCGAGGCAAATGCGCTGCATGGTGGCCGCCTGTCGCTCACGGACAGCATCATTGTCTGCGTGCAGAACATCGTTTCCAACGGTTTTGGCGCATCTGTCGGGCTTGAGGCGGGCTACACGCAGATTGCCAGCGGCGTCGCATCGAAGATCGGCATCAAGCTGAAACTGAGGCGAGGGGACATGCGCATCCTCGTTGGCTGCGGCGCCGCGGGCGCCATCGCGGCCGCCTTCAACGCGCCTCTGACTGGCGCATTTTACGCCATCGAACTCATCATCGGCACCTATACAGTCGTCACGCTCGCCCCGCTGATCGTTTCGGCGCTGGTGGCGACAACCGTTATCGGCCTGATTGGCGGCCATGGCCTTTCCATCGATATCGTCGATGCCAGCCGCGTGACCCCCGCCGATTACGTGCCGGCTATTTTCCTTGGGGTTGTGTGCGCGGCAATCGGTATCGTGCTCATGCAGGCGGTGTCCTTCATTGAGGAGACGGCGCGCAAAAGCGCTATTCCTGGCTGGCTGCGTCCTACGCTTGGTGGCATCGTTGTCGGTGGGCTGGCGTTGATTTCACCGCAGGTTCTCTCGAGCGGCCATGGAGCATTGCATCTCAACATCGATGCCGACCTGACGATCTACGGGCTTGCAGGATTGTTCCTGTTGAAGGCGGCGGCCAGCGCGATCTCGATAGGTTCGAATTTCCGCGGCGGCCTGTTTTTCGCCTCGCTGTTCATGGGATCGCTGCTCGGCAAGATTTTCGTACTCTGCGCGCCCTATATCGGCTATGGCTCGACGGCCCCGATCGTCTACGCCGTGATCGGCATGAGCGCCTTTGCCGCCGCCATCATCGGTGGTCCGCTGACAATGACATTTCTGGCGCTGGAACTGACCGGCGACTTCCAGATTACGGCGCTCGTGCTTGCCGCCGTCATCACCACATCGCTGGTGGTGCGCACCACCTTCGGCTACTCCTTCGCCACCTGGCGTTTTCACCTGCGCGGTGAGAGCATTCGCAGCGCCCATGACATCGGCTGGATCCGCGACCTGACGGTGGGCAAGATGATGCGCGCTGACATCCGCAAGGCCAATGTCAGCATGGGGCTTCCGGCCTTCAAGGAGAAGTTCCCGCTCGGTTCGACGCAGCGGGTCATCATGACCCACGATGACGGGCGTTATGCCGGGATCGTTCTCGTGCCGGAAATCTATGCCGATCCGATGGATCGCGACCCAAGCAAGATCAGCCTCGAGACCTATCTGCACTACAAGAACGACGTATTGCTGCCGACCATGAATGCACGGCAAGCGGCGGCAGCCTTTGACGCGGCGGAAAGCGAAGCACTCGTCGTCGTCAACGACAAGATCGAAAATCGTCCCGTTGGCCTGCTTACCGAAAGTCACACGCTGAGACGCTACAGTGAAGAGCTCGATCTGCGACGCCGAGAGGCATCAGGAGAATTATGATCGACCTGGATATGGATCTTTCAATGCGACAAGCGGCGCTTTTCAATTATGACAGCGACGGCGCTGCGATCTGACAGCTTACGGTTTTCCCGGTAACTAAGCACGAAAAGTTCCATAATCTATCTTATGCGATTGTTGTATGTAGCCGCAAAGTTAAAGTGTCCTGTTTCTGCAAAGTTGGAATGTCACACTCCCCAGGTCTGATTGGCATCTGGGAGATTGCGGATGGGATTGATTACGATGAGCGAGCGCGACCTGCAAAGAATCGAGGTGCTGTCCAAAGTCGTGGATGGCCGCATGAGCATTGTTGCAGCAGCCCATGTACTGGCGATCAGCACGCGCCACGTCCAAAGGTTGGTCGATCGAATTGAGCATACCGGCGCTGGCTCGATCAGACATAAAGCGATCGGTCGACCGTCCAACAATAAAATTGCCAGCGGCGTCCGTGATTACGTTTTGATGCTGGTGCGTGAACGCTACCTTGATTTCGGACCTACGTTCGCGGCCGAGAAGCTTCAGGAAGAGCATGGCGTCACAGTCTCGCGTGAGACGCTGCGCAAATGGATGCAGGATGCCGGCATATGGCTTTCGAGAAAGCAGCGGCGAACGTTTCATCAGCCGCGGTTGCGGCGTGAGGCCTATGGCGAGTTGGTGCAGATCGACGGGTCGGAGCATCGCTGGTTCGAGGATCGTGGTCCGGCCTGCTCTCTACTGGTATTCGTTGACGACGCTACCGGTAAGCTGATGCAGCTTCGGTTTGTTCGATCTGAGAGCGCCTTTACCTACTTCGAGGCATTGGCGCTTTACCTCAAAGAGCATGGCGCACCGATTGCCTTCTATTCCGACAAGCATTCGGTCTTTCGGGTGGCAAAGAAAGACGCCAAGGGCGGGCAAGGCATGACGCAGTTTGGTCGCGCGCTATCGGAGCTGCACATCGAGATCCTTTGTGCCAATTCCAGCCAGGCCAAGGGACGCGTCGAGCGTATGAACAGGACATTGCAGGATCGGCTGGTCAAGGAATTGAGGCTTGCCAATATCAGTGACATGGAGACCGGCAATGCGTTTCTGCCAGCCTTCATCGAGCGATACAATGACCGCTTTGCGGTGACCCCTACCCGCCCCGACAACCTCCATCGGCCTGTCAATCTGGCGCCAAGCAGGCTGAATGACGTGCTTTGCAAACGCGAGCAAAGACACGTCGGCGCACAGCTTTCATTCTCCTATGAGCGCAAACGCATCATGCTTGAGGAGAACGACGTCACGCGCGGCCTAGTTGGAAAGTATGTCGAGACATACGCTTACGCTGATGGTCGACTGGATATTCGATGGAAAGGTCACTCGTTGCCTTACAAGATATTCGATAAGGACCAGCGCGTGACCCATGCGGCTGTGGTCGAGAACAAGCGTCTCGGCGAAGTGCTGGCCTATATCAAAGAGCAGCAAGATCGAGACCACGCACCTGCGCCAAAGACCAACAGTGAGAAGATCGGCTACAAGCCGAGAGGCCGCAAACCCGGTCCGCGCACGGATTTCATGAATGATCCGGACGTCATTGCGAGACGGCAAAAGGCTCTTGCTCAAATAGATGCGGCTGAATGATCCACTTCCGGCCAAAAGCGGACGACTGCAGCTGGCCCATTGCTGTCATAAGACGTCGTAATCAAGATTGTTGGAGAGACCATCATATGTGGCCGGACGAGCAATCCGCAGGAATAGCGCATCGCCCACCATATCGTGTGGTCAACAAAGACGGCTCCGTTCATTGCGTCAAACGCAATACACTCGTCAGATTTATTGCAATTTACGAGACGGTCAAACTCGTTCAGTTTCGGGTTCTAAACATTTCTCGAAGGAGCCAACGATGACGAACAAAGCAAACACACCACGCGTTGAATCTGCAAACCACGGTGTTGCCTGGGAAAAAGCATTTGGCTACGCACAAGCGGTCAAGGTTAAGGATACGATCTATGTTTCCGGTCAGCTGAGCCACGATAGCCAAGGGAATTTGGTCGCACCTGCCGAAATCGATGCCACTGGAAAGCCAGTTTCGTTCGACACCATGGAAGCTCAGATTCGCCAAACTTATGAGAATGCCCGCGTCCTCCTACAACAATTCGGCGCAACTTTCGATGACGTCGTTGAAGAGACACTTTACGTACTGGACGTCGATGCAGCCTTCGGCCCCGCCTCTGAAATCCGGAAAAAAGTCTACGGTTCCGAACTCCCTCAGCTGGCTAGCAACATCATTGGTGTGACGCGCCTCGCCTTTCCCCAACAGCTCGTTGAGATCACGTTCCGAGCGGTCGTGGACCGTTAAATGGCGGTGCGAGTTCTCAGATAGAAAAGCACGGTTTGTCAAAAAGATCGCGCAAGTCTATGCCTTATACGGCAGCGTGGTTACTTCCTCTATTGTCTCCCTCTGGGGTGACGATCGAAGGAAGCTAAAGCCAAAAGGGAGCGTTATCACCCGCCCCCTCCCTACCCTTGCAACCCGGCCCAGCCGGTCCGGTCGGGGGCTGACCGTCAGAGCAAGGAGGCGGTCAGTGTCGCATTTCTAACCGGCCGGTAGAGCGACAGATGACATTTTAACTTTGCGCAATCCGCGACAATTCAACTCTGCTGCCACATTGTATGTAGCCGGGTACATTCTATTTCCAAGTGCGACATGCCAATAATTTCAATGGCTTCACTTGGAGATTTTGGCATGTCTGAATGTTATCAGCAACTGACCCTCGCCGATCGTCGTCTTCTTCATCGCTTCGTAGAGCAGAAACTTGCTGTCAACGAAATGGCCCGTCGGCTAGGACGCCACCGATCGACGATCTATCGGGAGATCCGTCGAAACACGTTCCGCGATCAGGAACTTCCTGAATACAGCGGCTACTTTCCGACCATTGCTGATGAGATTACTCGCGAACGTCGGCGGCGTCTGCGAAAGCTACGACGCCATCCAGATCTTCGTGCTGAAGTTATCAGTCAACTGGAGGCTCGGTGGTCTCCAGAGCAGATCGCCGGACGTCTACTGTCGGAAAGAATAAGCCCCGTTCGCGTGTCTGCCGAAACGATCTACCGGTTCATCTACAGCAAGGAAGATTACGAACTCGGCCTCTATAGATACCTGCCGGAAGCGCGCCGCAAACGTCGCCCATTGGGTTCAAGGAAGCCTCGCGACGGTGTATTCCCGGCGAGCCATCGCATCTCGCAAAGGCCTGATTTTATTGGAAACAGATCGCGGTTTGGGCACTGGGAGGGTGACCTCATCATCTTCGAGCGTCCGTTTGGGCATGCCAATGTAACGTCACTTGTTGAGCGCAAGAGCCGCTACACGGTGTTAATCAAAAACCCGAGCCGACATTCGCGACCGATCATGGACAAGATCGTGCGTGCCTTCTCCTCCTTGCCCGCTTTCGCACGTCAGAGCTTTACGTTCGATCGCGGCACAGAGTTTGCAGCATTTCGGGCTTTGGAAGATGGGATCGGCGCACGAAGCTGGTTCTGTGATCCAAGCGCGCCCTGGCAAAAAGGTGCGGTGGAAAACGCTAACAAGCGCATCCGCCGATTCTTGCCATCGAACACGGACCTCAGCCAGATGTCACAAGCGATGCTGAACCAGATCACACGCATACTCAACAACCAACCCAGAAAGTGCCTAGGCTACAAGACGCCAACCGAAGCGTTCATGGAACATTTGCAAGGAGAGACCTGATCCCCTACCCTCAAAAACAGGCATGATGCACTTCGGTTAGATTCTCCACCGCAAAGTTAAAGTGTCCTGTTTCTGCAAAGTTGGAATGTCACACTCCCCAGGTCTGATTGGCATCTGGGAGATTGCGGATGGGATTGATTACGATG
Organism: Agrobacterium sp. SORGH_AS_0440; assembly: GCF_031453135.1. Classification (NCBI taxonomy): domain Bacteria; kingdom Pseudomonadati; phylum Pseudomonadota; class Alphaproteobacteria; order Hyphomicrobiales; family Rhizobiaceae; genus Agrobacterium; species Agrobacterium sp. SORGH_AS_0440. The sequence continues at coordinate 1,410,642 of NZ_JAVIYR010000002.1, forward strand.
AGCGAGCGCGACCTGCAAAGAATCGAGGTGCTGTCCAAAGTCGTGGATGGCCGCATGAGCATTGTTGCAGCAGCCCATGTACTGGCGATCAGCACGCGCCACGTCCAAAGGTTGGTCGATCGAATTGAGCATACCGGCGCTGGCTCGATCAGACATAAAGCGATCGGTCGACCGTCCAACAATAAAATTGCCAGCGGCGTCCGTGATTACGTTTTGATGCTGGTGCGTGAACGCTACCTTGATTTCGGACCTACGTTCGCGGCCGAGAAGCTTCAGGAAGAGCATGGCGTCACAGTCTCGCGTGAGACGCTGCGCAAATGGATGCAGGATGCCGGCATATGGCTTTCGAGAAAGCAGCGGCGAACGTTTCATCAGCCGCGGTTGCGGCGTGAGGCCTATGGCGAGTTGGTGCAGATCGACGGGTCGGAGCATCGCTGGTTCGAGGATCGTGGTCCGGCCTGCTCTCTACTGGTATTCGTTGACGACGCTACCGGTAAGCTGATGCAGCTTCGGTTTGTTCGATCTGAGAGCGCCTTTACCTACTTCGAGGCATTGGCGCTTTACCTCAAAGAGCATGGCGCACCGATTGCCTTCTATTCCGACAAGCATTCGGTCTTTCGGGTGGCAAAGAAAGACGCCAAGGGCGGGCAAGGCATGACGCAGTTTGGTCGCGCGCTATCGGAGCTGCACATCGAGATCCTTTGTGCCAATTCCAGCCAGGCCAAGGGACGCGTCGAGCGTATGAACAGGACATTGCAGGATCGGCTGGTCAAGGAATTGAGGCTTGCCAATATCAGTGACATGGAGACCGGCAATGCGTTTCTGCCAGCCTTCATCGAGCGATACAATGACCGCTTTGCGGTGACCCCTACCCGCCCCGACAACCTCCATCGGCCTGTCAATCTGGCGCCAAGCAGGCTGAATGACGTGCTTTGCAAACGCGAGCAAAGACACGTCGGCGCACAGCTTTCATTCTCCTATGAGCGCAAACGCATCATGCTTGAGGAGAACGACGTCACGCGCGGCCTAGTTGGAAAGTATGTCGAGACATACGCTTACGCTGATGGTCGACTGGATATTCGATGGAAAGGTCACTCGTTGCCTTACAAGATATTCGATAAGGACCAGCGCGTGACCCATGCGGCTGTGGTCGAGAACAAGCGTCTCGGCGAAGTGCTGGCCTATATCAAAGAGCAGCAAGATCGAGACCACGCACCTGCGCCAAAGACCAACAGTGAGAAGATCGGCTACAAGCCGAGAGGCCGCAAACCCGGTCCGCGCACGGATTTCATGAATGATCCGGACGTCATTGCGAGACGGCAAAAGGCTCTTGCTCAAATAGATGCGGCTGAATGATCCACTTCCGGCCAAAAGCGGACGACTGCAGCTGGCCCATTGCTGTCATAAGACGTCGTAATCAAGATTGTTGGAGAGACCATCATATGTGGCCGGACGAGCAATCCGCAGGAATAGCGCATCGCCCACCATATCGTGTGGTCAACAAAGACGGCTCCGTTCATTGCGTCAAACGCAATACACTCGTCAGATTTATTGCAATTTACGAGACGGTCAAACTCGTTCAGTTTCGGGTTCTAAACATTTCTCGAAGGAGCCAACGATGACGAACAAAGCAAACACACCACGCGTTGAATCTGCAAACCACGGTGTTGCCTGGGAAAAAGCATTTGGCTACGCACAAGCGGTCAAGGTTAAGGATACGATCTATGTTTCCGGTCAGCTGAGCCACGATAGCCAAGGGAATTTGGTCGCACCTGCCGAAATCGATGCCACTGGAAAGCCAGTTTCGTTCGACACCATGGAAGCTCAGATTCGCCAAACTTATGAGAATGCCCGCGTCCTCCTACAACAATTCGGCGCAACTTTCGATGACGTCGTTGAAGAGACACTTTACGTACTGGACGTCGATGCAGCCTTCGGCCCCGCCTCTGAAATCCGGAAAAAAGTCTACGGTTCCGAACTCCCTCAGCTGGCTAGCAACATCATTGGTGTGACGCGCCTCGCCTTTCCCCAACAGCTCGTTGAGATCACGTTCCGAGCGGTCGTGGACCGTTAAATGGCGGTGCGAGTTCTCAGATAGAAAAGCACGGTTTGTCAAAAAGATCGCGCAAGTCTATGCCTTATACGGCAGCGTGGTTACTTCCTCTATTGTCTCCCTCTGGGGTGACGATCGAAGGAAGCTAAAGCCAAAAGGGAGCGTTATCACCCGCCCCCTCCCTACCCTTGCAACCCGGCCCAGCCGGTCCGGTCGGGGGCTGACCGTCAGAGCAAGGAGGCGGTCAGTGTCGCATTTCTAACCGGCCGGTAGAGCGACAGATGACATTTTAACTTTGCGCAATCCGCGACAATTCAACTCTGCTGCCACATTGTATGCGTGCTGGCGGGTTCGGGAATGACGTCAACCTGCAAATGTTCCTATGGGTTGTCCTGCAAGGCACATTCAGTGAAACACGCCTGTCCCAATATCGGCATGGATGAGAGAAGCCAGATCGCTCGCTGGCATAAATGGCCCCTCGTCTAATCACACAGAACCTTTAAAACTCGCTGATGGAACGCTTCTTGTGAAACCTCAGCGGCAGGCCCTTCGATCCATTCCAAATCGAGATGCAGTTTTCCTGCAGGAACCATTTGCTGTGCGATCTCAGCCGGTGTGGTTTCGTCGCTGGTTCCGTTCTCCCAGTCGTGAAAGGCTGATGAGTATCGAACGACCGCTCCACTGGTCGGCAAATCGAGCAACCCTCCCTCGGCAAAAAAACGTCAAGCCGTCGCCCATTTCTTCCCCGACGAGCTTGAGCCTACGTCCCAGACGATGTTTAAGAATGGCCACAAATACTATCGCTGCAGAAAACGTAAACTTATCGACAAGCACAACAACCTGCCTGCCTGCGTTTTCGGAGATGGCGTCGATCAAGGGCATAGTTTGAAGAAAATCGCCACCGGTGTTTCCGCGAACATCAATCAAGAGTTTGTTGTTCCCGCAGGTTCTCACGCGCTCCGCCGCAGCGGAGATGGCTTTCGGCAGCGCACTTTCGCTTGGGTCGAAGAAACTCGGCAATAATATTGAAAGCCCAAACTCCTGCCGGTCCTCAATCTCCACAAATGTCCGAGGTTTCCAGGCCGGGTCAGCCTTGCCATGCTCGTTTCTCGGGTAGAGCATCGATGCCGGAACGGTAAGCCGGTTCTCCACTTTCAGGTCGGTGATCTGCCCATTCTGGCCTTTCAGGCGATATTCAGTGCTACTCTCTTTTGAAGAAAACCCGAGATGGGCCAATGCATATGGCCATGCGAGGAGAATCGGTCCGATCACCCGTTTCCGCTGGCGCGTTCCCGCCAGAAATTTCCCTGCGGCGGCTTCAATCTGGCTAAGGGGTGTGCCGTTGACTGCTATCAGCTCCCCTCTTGGCACAGTTGTTTCCAGTGCCGTGTCAGTTAACTGCACCGCCGTTCCAACGCTTACAAACCTCAGCGGGAGCACCGAAATGGAATCGTTCGGGATCAACCGTGTGTGTCCGTTGTCGGGAAGCGCAAGCAGGCGCATCGCGGAAAACAGAAAGGCCTCTTTGGAGCCCTCCAAAGCGTATCGTCGGGTATCATAAATGCAGCGATCTATCATCGCCGGTTCGATGCGCCGAAAGCTGGGATCGACTGGCAGGACAGTGTCCAGAATTTTCTCGAGGTCTTGCATCAGTGACATGATCCACGATGCGCACAGCTGTCTGTCGATGTCCAGATTGGGCTTGAGCCAGACCTTCCCCTCTCCCCGTAAAATGCAATTCTTGTATGAGTTTAATATTAGCAGACAAGCCATTGTATTTATTATAAATCTTTCAAAGATAAGAACTTGGTCGTCTTTTCTATGAGGGACTCCATCTGCCGCCGTTTATCTGTTATTGCTCCTAGAGAAGAGCATTGGCGCATCGAGGTAGACTTTGCCTAAGTAAATACCGGTCTCAATCCAGTTTCACCCTGTGCGGATAGCCACCGGCTGTCGCCGCATGATCATGTTCATCGGGTGGTGGCAAGAGACCGGTCTGGCATCGTTACAATGTGCCCTGCGCAGCTATGCTGTTTCAGCTCTTCACCACTCCAGAACACCGCCACGCCGTTCCCGCATGGGTTTTCTCCTGCACCATCTTGGTGGACTTCCGAATGGAAGACCAACCGACTATGTGCAATATATTTCGGGTCCAGTGGACCGTTACACCCAGAACCGCGCCGCAGCCCTGGATTGCCTGCAGCGGATGCGGAGAAGCGAGGCCATTTCAGCCGAGCGGCAAGATCCGCCTCAATGCCAATGGCCGCAAGCTGGATGCCTGGCTCATATACAGATGCCGGATATGCGACAGGAGCTGGAACCGGCCGATCTTTGAGCGGCGGACTATTCGCGACATCAGCCCCTCTGTTCTCGAGGCGCTGCAGAACAATGACCCGCAATGGATAAGGTTGGAAACGTTCAATCTCGAGGCGTTGAGACGCAGATCGCCGCGCGTCGACGAGTTTCCCGAATTCGATATCGTGAAACAGATACGGGATGAACCTCCCGATTGGGCCGTGGCGGAAATTGATCTCATCGTTCCGTTCCAGACCGGTATACGCCTCGACCGCCTGCTGGCGTCTGAGTTCGGGCTCTCGCGGTCGCTTCTACAAAGGCTTCAACGCGGCGGCCGGATTCGCACGCACGGCGACGCCTCCGATCCATGGCGACGCCAGGTGAAAAACGGCACGCGGATCGTGATCGAGCGGTGCGATGGCCTCGATCCGGCATGTTTGTGGAAATCTGTCACGGCGGAGTGCTAGCGCACAGCGAGGGCCTGAAGTTCGGGCCCTCGCGATGCGCATCAATCAGTTCGATGCGGCTTTGAAAACCGCCAGCTGATCGGCAAATGCGCGTCGGTAGGCGGGACGCGCCTCGCCTCTCGCACATAAGCTGCAAGCTTCGCATATTCATCGAGAATGCCAGAGCTTTTTATCCGTTGCAGCACCGATATCATCAACAGGTCGCCGGCGCTGAACGCGCCGTCGAGCCACTCGCCCTCACCCAGTCGCTGGGACAGTTCGCCAAGTCGCTTGCGAATACGTCCATCGACGATCTCCAGGCGTTCACGATGCCAGCTCTTGTCCCTTTCGACAAAACCGGCGACAAAATGCTCGACTATCGGCGGTTCCACGGTGCTGAGCGCCGCAAACATCCACATGATCGCGCGCGCCCGCGCGTTCGCTTCCCGCGGCAACAGGCCGGCGTGGCGCTCGGCTATGTGGAATATTATCGCACCGGATTCGAACAGGACGAGATCGCCCTCCTCATAGGTCGGGATCTGCCCGAAGGGCTGAAGTGCAAGATGCCCTTGCTCCCGCATCGCCTTGAAGGAAAGAAGGCGAACCTCGTACGGTTGCCCCACTTCCTCCAGTGCCCAGCGGACACGCATGTCGCGGGCAAGACCCTTGCCGCCATCGGGCGAGCGTTCAAAGGCGGTAATGGTGATTGTCATTGCTGTTCTCCATCACTCCCCCATGCAAAATTGCCCCCGCAATTCTGTCGCCCGGCGTGGTGTCACAATAGGCGCCGGAATGAGCGAAAACAACGCATCGTGTTGTCGGCACACCCTAAAGGGCTGGCCATTTCACGCAAAAACTCTAAGCTCCTGCGCTGGAGACGGATTGCCGCACCATCAGTTTTCAGTTCAAATGATTAGGGAGAAAGCACCAGATGAGCCTGCGTATCAACGATATAGCGCCCGACTTCACCGCCGAGACCACCCATGGTCCGATAAGCTTTCACGACTGGATCGGCGACGGCTGGGCGGTCCTGTTTTCGCATCCGAAGAATTTTACGCCGGTCTGCACCACCGAACTCGGCGCCATGGGCGGCCTGCAGCCGGAATTCGAAAAGCGCGGTGTGAAGATCATCGGTATCTCGGTCGATCCCGTCGAAAGCCATGAAAAATGGAAGAACGACATCCGCACCGCCACTGGCTTCAATGTCGATTATCCACTGATCGGCGACAAGGACCTGAAGGTCGCGAAGCTTTACGACATGCTGCCGGCCGGCGCCGGCGACAGCTCGGAAGGCCGCACACCGGCCGATAACGCCACCGTACGCTCGGTCTTCGTCATCGGTCCTGACAAGAAGATCAAGCTGGTCCTCACCTACCCCATGACCACCGGCCGCAACTTCGAGGAGATTCTCCGCGCCATCGATTCCATCCAGCTGACCTCGAAACACCAGGTGGCGACGCCAGCCAACTGGAAGCAAGGCGAAGACGTCATCATTACCGCCGCCGTCTCCAATGAGGATGCGATTGCGCGTTTTGGTTCCTATGACACGGTTCTTCCCTATCTGCGCAAGACGAAGCAGCCGGGCTAATTTGAAGCCTGATGGGGCGGCGAAACATCATCGCCCCATCATCGCAATTTTCATGGCTTTATGATCCCGCCATGATAGTCGAGCCGGTACGCCTCGAAATGTCCGAGATAAATGCGCTCGACGCCGGTGAACGACTGGAATTCGCCTGCATTCGTGTCGACATAGACCAAATTCTCCACCGGGTGCGTGAAGCCGCCCAGAAACCGCCCTTCCCGATAGAGCGTGGAAAGCGAACGTTGAATGACCATGCCGGCCGTTGTGGCGTCGATCATATCGGGCCGTAGGATGCGGCCGTGATAGTTCATCGCCCACATGGCTGTCCCCCGGTGCCAGACGACCTCTTGACCGATGAAATCGGTTCCGCCGAAATAGCTGTCGATATAGTGCCAGTCTCCGTCGCGATAGCCAAGATCATGCGATCCCGTGCGAGTGGGCGTGGCGGATTTGTTGCCCCCGCCAACATATGTGGCGGACTTGGCCCTCACTATGAACTCTTCCAGCATGGAACCCTCTTGGGAAAGAACATAAAGGGAACATAATTCATTTCCGGATCCTTCGCAAGCGCCACGCCCTGCCCTTGCCTCGCCCGCAATTTACCAATCGCGGGCTTGGTAATCGCAGCATTTGCGCTTAGAAGCGTGGCAGAACGATCCAAAAGAGTGTCCATGCAGCAAAATCCGCAAATTTACGTCGATGCCGATGCCTGTCCAGTGAAGCCGGAAATCCTCAGGGTCGCGGAGCGGCATGGGCTGGAGGTAACCTTTGTTGCCAATTCCGGTCTGCGCCCGTCCCGCGACCCCATGGTCAGAAATGTCATTGTTTCCGCCGGTTTCGACGCGGCGGACGACTGGATTGCCGATCATGCCGGCGAGAACGATATCGTCGTTACCGCCGATGTGCCGCTGGCCGGACGCTGTGTCGCCAAAGGCGCACTGGTGACGGGTCCGACGGGCCGCGTTTTCGACCAGTCGAATATCGGCATGGCAACGGCGATGCGAGACCTTGGTGCACATCTGCGCGAAACCGGTGAAAGCAAGGGCTATAATGCCGCTTTTTCGCCACGCGATCGATCCGCTTTTCTGGAGACCCTTGACCGTTTCTGCCGCCGTGTCAAAAAGTGATGCCGCAAGCAGAAAGGCCCAACCCATGACCCCGGCCAGCTCCAACAGCAATACCTATCGCCGCCATCAACCTTTTTTCATCGCCGTTCTTGTCGGGGCTTCCGGCCTCGGTATTGCATTGGCTCTCGCGCCTTCCGTGGCAATAGAAATCGCGGCAGTTTCTTTCTTCCTGACCTATCTGACGCTGGTTGCCTTTCGTCTTTCCAAATTGACGGCGCAGCATCTGAAAGCCCATGCCGACAGCGACGATCTCCCCGCAATTGCCATCATCGCCGTGACGCTGCTGGCAGTGACCGTCGCCGTGGCGTCCCTTTTTCAGGCGCTAAACCATACCGGTGAAACCGTCTGGACGCTGGTCATCGCTTTCGCCTCGGTGATTTTCGGCTGGTTGACCATCCACACCATGACGGCCCTGCACTACGCGCATCTTTACTGGCGTCCGCACACGGTCGACGGCAAGCGCCAGCATCGCGGCGGCATGGACTTCCCCGCGACCAAAGAGCCCTGCGGTTACGACTTTCTCTATTTCGCCGTGGTGATCGGCATGACGGCGCAGACCTCGGACGTGGGTGTGACCACGACCGCCATGCGCAAGGTCACGTTGCTGCACTCCATCGTCTCTTTCTTCTTCAACACGGTTCTGGTAGCGGCAGCCGTCAATGCCGCAGTCTCGCTTGCCGGTTGAACCGGGATTTTTTCAAAGGAATGGCTTCATGAACATTATTTCGCAAAATACGGCCTTTGGTGGCATGCAGGGCGTATTTTCCCATGTATCCGAGACCCTGAAATGCGAGATGACCTTTGCGGTTTACGTACCGCCGAAGGCAATCCACGAGCCATGCCCCGTCCTGTGGTATCTCTCCGGCCTCACCTGCACCCACGCCAATGTCATGGAGAAGGGCGAATATCGCCGCATGGCTTCCGAACTTGGTCTTATCGTCGTGTGCCCCGACACCAGTCCGCGCGGCAATGACGTACCGGATGAACTGACCAACTGGCAGATGGGCAAAGGCGCGGGATTTTACATCGACGCGACCGAGGAACCTTGGTCGGAGCACTACCGGATGTACAGCTACGTGACGGAGGAGTTGCCTGCACTGGTAGGCCAGCATTTCCGCGCCGATATGAGCCGTCAGGGCATTTTCGGCCACTCCATGGGCGGCCACGGCGCGATGACCATCGCCCTGAAAAACCCCGAACGGTTCAAAAGCTGCTCCGCTTTCGCGCCGATCGTGGCTCCCTCTTCCGCTGACTGGTCGGAACCGGCGCTGGAAAAATATCTGGGACCGGACCGGGCGGCATGGCGTCAATACGACGCCTGCTCACTGGTGGAGGACGGTGCGCGTTTTCCCGAATTCCTGATCGATCAGGGCAAGGCCGATAGTTTCCTGGAAAAGGGCCTGCGGCCATGGCTGTTCGAAGAGGCAATCAGAGGCACGGATATCGGCCTGACGCTGCGCCTGCACGACCGCTACGATCACTCCTATTATTTCATCTCCACCTTCATGGACGATCATCTGAAATGGCATGCCGAACGGCTCGGATAAGCCGCGAATACAAAGCGGGCGGCGCCTGCGAACGCCGCCCCTTTAGGCCGACCGCACCTTACGGGATGCGGGCGATCACCTTGATCTCGAAATCGAAGCCCGCAAGCCAGTTGACGCCGACGGCGGTCCAGTTCGGATAAGGCTGTTTGCTGAAAATCTCCTGCTTAACGGCCATGATCGTTCCGAACTGGTTCTGCGGGTCGGTATGGAACGTCGTCACGTCGACAATGTCGTCGAACGTGCATCCCGCGGCCTTGAGCGTGGCCGCGAGATTTTCGAAAGCAAGCCGAACCTGACGCTCAAAGTCGGGTTCGGGCGTTCCGTCGGCACGGCTGCCGACCTGACCGGAAACGAAAAGAAGGTCACCCGACCGAATTGCCGCGGAGTAACCGTGCTGTTCGTAAAGCGCGTGCCTGTCTGCGGGAAAAATTGCCTCGCGTTTGCTCATCTTGCATCTCTCTTTTTGGCTGAGTGGCGTCGGAAGAAGAACTCCGGACGCCCAATTCACATACGTTGCGTATGTGAGATAGTAACCTACACGACGCATGTCAATTGAGATACGTGACGTATGTCAATATCGAGACGCACTTTGTCAAAGCAGAAGATGGTTTCCGGCGATGGCGCGCGGATGACTGCCGCAGTCCCGCTCACGCCTTTGGTCCAATCTATGGAAACAGCGCCGTCGCCAGCGTGGTCGGACCCGGCCGGTTCAATCTGAATTCGCGGATCACCCGCTCGGCAACGCCATAAGCAAGCTCCTGTTCTAAAGCCTCGTCATCGAAGCTTACGACGGTGGCGGTGAATTTGGCTTCGGCGATCACCTCGCCCGTGGCCACGGCGGCGGCCCGCACGATGACCTTGGCGGAGGCCTTTTCACCGAAAAGGAAGGGACCGCGTGTGACGGATGCAAGGCGGATGGTCAGCACCACGCGCGGTCGGGTCTCTCCCCGTGCTGTGGTCTTAATCGCATTCTGAACCTGCGCATGAATGGACTGCATCAGCGCCGGCGCCACATCCGGTCGTGCTGCAACAAACGCGCCGCGCACGTCGTAAAGCAGCCGATCCGCACTGGTCGCTTCCGGTTCAAGCCTGAAAGACATGAGCATGAAACACGCCAGCACAATGATGCCAAGGCGTTTCAGCATGGTTGTCATGATCTGTGGCTCCCCTTACGTGAGGTAGCCTGATGATCGTCGATCAGGGTTAGAAAAGCGTTAAGATGCGCTCGTCAGAGACTCCAGAACATTGACCGCGGCACGCATGTCGATGAGACGGACGGCCCGGCGCTCCAGCGCCTCCTCATCCTCACCCCATTGTTCCGCAGTCCAGTCTTCATCCAGATGGGCAAGCGCCCAGGCTTCCTCAAGCCTCAGCTCTCCTTCCGCCAGCGCCAGCGCCAGAATGGCAGACCCTGTCAGCGACGTCATGGTATGGAGTGCCGCGAGCGCGATCGATGTATCGTATTTTTTCAGCGTCACTGCAAAGGCGGCGATGGCCTCCCGCGGCTGGTCGCGATGCATGACGCCCTCCACCAGAATGAAGCGCGCGCCAAGTACATTGGCCGCCCAGTCGAGCACGGGATCCCAATGGTCCGTCTGGCGCGCGACCAACGCTTCCGGTTCACCAGCGCGGTAGCAGAGGAGATCGGAGGAGGAAAACCGCAATATATCCTCGAAAACCGCCTGCGTATCAATGGCGACGCCGTCGATGGCCGTGTTCACGTGGCGCGACACCGGCATGACAACCGGATTGACGACCTCGGTCTGGGCGTCCCATTCATCGCGAAGCAATTCCGCGAGCGACCTCGACGGCACGACCAACGGCTTCTTGGCGGGGGTGCGCAACGGCTTACCGTCGAGAAGGATGGTGAAGCCTTCCTCCGCCGCCTCGCCGACCGTCACATCCTTGTAGAACCGCTTGGGCAGCGGTTTCTGCATCTGGATCTGCGCGCGCAAGATCGGATCGGGGTGGCTCAGGCCTTCCGAAAGGTCGTTCAGGAGATCACGCATGGCACATCCTCATCGGTCGGTAGAAAGGATAATTAAGGATTATCGGTCGGAACATAGACCGGGATTTCACGCGGGTGGCTGACGACCGCATCGGCGCCCGCCGTCCAGAGTTCGTCGACGGACGCATAACCCCAGGCGACGCCGATCGCTTTTGCGCCCGCAGCTTTTGCCATCTGCATATCATAGACCGCGTCGCCGATAACGACAGTATCGGCCGGAACCATGCCGGTTTCATGGCAGCATTCCCTCACCATGGCCGGATGCGGCTTGGAAGGGCAATCATCCGCCGTGCGCGAGACAATGAAGTGCCTGGCAAATCCATGGGTTTCGAGAATGTGGGTCAGCCCGCGCCTCCCCTTGCCCGTCACCGCACCGATCAGCACGTCATCTCGCCTTGAAAGGGTGTCGATCAGCGGGGCGATGCCCTCGAAAAGCGGCTCGATCATCCCCGGACGTGCACGGATCGGATGGTAGATTTCCTTATAACGCTGGGTCATCGCCTGAACCTCGTCATCCACATGCGCCTTGCCGAGCATGCGGGCGATGGCGATATCCAGCGTCAGACCGATGATCGCCTTGGTTTCGGAGATATCGGGGCGCGGCTTGCCAAAATCGGCGAACGTATCGGCCATGACCGCATGGATCAGGCCCGCGCTGTCCACCAGCGTTCCGTCGCAATCGAAAAGAACCAGTTTCATCTGCCGTCAGTCTTCCCTATCGCCATCGGCCACGTCGAGACCGAGCAGGTTCCAGGTCTGTACCATATGTGGCGGCAGGGGTGCGCTGACCCGAAGCCGGCCGCCATTCGGATGCGGAATGTCGATATGGCGCGCATGCAGATGCAGGCGCTTCTGGATGCCGCCGGGAAAATCCCAGTTTGGATCGTCGATGTAATATTTGGGATCGCCGATGATCGGGTGCCCCATATGCAGCGCGTGCACGCGAAGCTGATGGGTGCGGCCGGTATAGGGCTCCATTTCCAGCCAGGCGAGGTTCTGCGCGGCGGTATCGATGACGCGGTAATAGGACACGGCGTGATCGGCGCCCTCCTCGCCATGCTTGGCGATGCGCATGCGGTCTCCGTCGATCGTCTGTTCCTTGACCAGCCAGGTGGAAATCTTGTCCTGGTGCTTCCGCGGCACGCCTTTGACGAGCGCCCAATAGGTTTTCTTGGTGTCGCGTTCGCGGAAGGCGGCGGTCAGTTTTTGCGCGGCACCTCTGGTACGGGCAACCACCAGCACACCCGACGTATCACGATCCAGCCGGTGCACGAGACGCGGCTTTTCGCCCTTCTGGTTGGTCCAGGCTTCCAGCAAGCCGTCAATGTGCCGGGTCACCCCCGAACCGCCCTGAACGGCGATGCCAGCAGGCTTATTGAAAACGAACACCTTGTCGTCTTCATGCAGCAGCATTCGTGCCAACAGCTCGCCATCGGCGGAATGTTTGAGGTCCTTCGAGCCGATCGGACCGCTCTTGGTCTTCATATCGGAATCGACCGGCGGCACGCGCACCATCTGTCCCGGCTGCACCCGCGCGTCCGTCTTCACCCGGCCGCCATCCACACGCACCTGGCCGGATCGCAGCAGCTTCTGCAACTGCCCGAACCCAAGCCCCGGATAGTGAATCTTGAACCAGCGATCGAGGCGCATACCGGCCTCGTCGGCCTCGACCTTGATATGCTCGATACCTGCCATAAATTTTCCAGTCTCTCTGTCCTGATCGCGCAGCCGTTTCTTCGGCGCGCCGTTTGGATCAAGCCTTTAGAACAAGTTGCGGCCCAAGGCCAGCCCGGCGAAAACCGCAGCGATGGAAACCGAAAGGCTCGCAAGAACGTAAACGGCAGAAAGGCCGAGCGCGCCGCGTTCAAAAAGCGAGACAGCATCGAGCGAAAAAGATGAAAACGTCGTGAAACCGCCGAGCACGCCGGTCACGAGAAAAAGACGCATTTCCATCGAGGCATTCAGACGTCGCGCCACGAGCTCCACCAGGAGACCGATCAGAAAAGAACCCACCACGTTGACCGTAAGCGTTCCCCAGGGGAAATTCACCCCCGCCAGCCGGACGCTCCAGACGCCGACCAGATAACGGAAGACGGAACCGATTGCGCCGCCCGCTGCGACGAGGACTATATTGATCATGCATTTATCTCCGGAGGGAACGGCCGGACCTCACGGTCCGCTTAGATTTCTAGACCACGTAAACCGCCTGCGAAACCCTTGGCCGGGCACTGCCAGCTGTTAAAATACGATTAAATTGCGCCTCCGCGATTTAGCCTTCCAACAACACGCAGATGCTAACCTGCGGTTTTTGAAGGTCGGCAACGATGGCCGGAGGTTGGATGACACAGGTTCTTTCCGTTTCTGCGAACACGGCAGCCTATGCGCTGGAGGCTGTAAAACCGTCACAGCGCGTGCCGCGCCGGAGCGAGGTCGAAGAGGCCATTCACGAACTCGCGCGCAAGGCCGAGAACAGCGACGACTTCCAGCTTCGCGGCATGATGACTGTGATCAAGCCACCAGCCCTCACCCTCTATTTCCTGACCGTCGCCAGCCAGCATCAGGAACCGCAGGCGACGCTTGAGCAGGCCGTGGAGGCATACGAGGAAAACAACCTCCCCCAAAAAGCAGATGATATTCTTTTGAATCAGGATGATAGACAGACATCCTGATGTCGCTTGTTAGATTTCAACCCTGTCGTTGCGGGAGTGGCATTCAGCTTGGTGTCAGGTTGAGTTTCTAGATATCTACACCCGGCTTCCGGAAATCACCAAAAGCGAGCGTCATCCGTTTTCCGCCGCGGCGCCGAAACAATAGACCGGACAAATGAGAAATCTTGCGGCTACCGGACCTGTCACGCGTTCCGGTAGCCGCTTTTCATTGGTCAATTATGTTGATGGTCGCCGCCGCCCTTGGCAGCTCCCGCAGACAGTATGACGTCGACCTTCCCGGCTTTTTCGAAGATCAGCGTTACCGGCACTTTGTCTCCTTCGGCAAAGGGCTTCTTCACGTCGAAGAACATCATGTGCAGGCCGCCGGGTTTCAATTCCACGGTCTGACCGGCGGGGATGACGATGCCCTCATCCAGCTTGCGCATCTTCATCACGTCATTGACCATGGCCATTTCATGGATTTCAGCGCGTCCGGCGGCAGACGATTCGACTCCGATCAGCTTGTCGTCGCTATCGCCGCCATTCTTGATCGTCACATAACCGCCACCGACGGGCTGGCCCGGCAACATGGCCTTCGTCGCGCCGCCAGACACTTCGAGATTGCCAGCCTTCACGACATCCATATCCATGCTCATACCCGCGTGATCGTGGCCGCCCGCATGGGCTTTGGCGGTGACCTTGATGGTCGGCGCCGGATTTTTCAGCGAGTGGGGATCGACACCAGCTGCAGCCACTTCATCCCAGGAAACCTTGCCCTTGTCGCCGCAAAGCTGTGTCACCTTGAAGGGTAGTTCCTGCCCCACCTCGACGCCGGAAACCTTCCCCTGCACGGCAAAGGTATCGTAGAATTCGTCCGGAAGATTGCCGCCCTTCCAGCGAATTTCGACTGGCCCGCTTTTGATCTCCTTGCCGTGATTTTTATAGGCCTTCCGGTAATCGCCCTTGATGACCTCCAGCTCCCAGCCGGCCTTCGGCTGCGGCTTGGCGGAAATGAAGCCCTCCGGCAGCTTGATCTGCACTTCCGTCGTGGCAAGCCCGCCTTCGCAACCGTGCGGCACCTGAAGAGCGGCGACGACAGTGCTTTCCTGTTCGGCCGAGCCGTCAACGAAGGTGGCGTGGGCAAAAGCCTGCGCGGTGGAAACCGCGGCGATAAAAAGGGTCGATGTGATGATCTTGGTGGTTTTCATTTGTCTGTCCCTGCGACTGCCAGCCTTTCGGGTTCAAGCAGCCGTTTCTTGCCACCGGTTCGGCGGCGATGATCCTGTAAGATGAAAAATCAGGCGGACAAGGCTGGCGGGCCGCGTGCGACCGGTTTGCGGATCGTCGGGACGGGATGGAAACGCCAATCGGTGGACGGGCGGTTCTCAAGCCAGGCAAATTCGGTCTTCAGCCAGCTTTCCGTGTCGGGGACCGGCAGAAGAATGGACGAGGCCAGCAGGCAGGCCTCGCAAAACAGGATCGCGTCGCCCGAATGGGCGGGCCCCTCCTTGGCATGCGAGGCATTCACCCCGCCGCCATGCCCGAGGCAGATCTCCGCAAAGGTGCCATCAGGCAGCCGGTAGCTCTCATCGAGCGCGACTGCGGGGGCTGCGGCAAGCGCCGGCCTGTGGGCAAAACCGAGCGACAGCATCAGGGTTGCACAGAAAATGCGAAGCATTTTCTCGATCCCCGTCAGCCGTCTTTTTCGATGTGCGCCCATGATCTCATGCGATATAGCGCTTCCCTTCGATTTCAAAGGGGAATTTTGCCGCAGGCTTGACGTGTATGAGGAACAATCGCCGCAAGGCGGCATTTTCCTGCAACACGGATCGTTTAAGGGAGACATGACATGCCTGCCAAATCGAAAGCCCAGCAGAAAGCTGCGGGTGCAGCACTCGCCGCCAAAAGGGGCGAAACGAAGAAATCCAGTTTAAAAGGTGCTTCAAAAAGCATGGAGAAGTCCATGACGGAAAAGGAACTTGAGGATTTTGCCTCAACGAAACGCAAGGGTCTGCCGGCAAAAAAATCGGAATGACGGCGTCTTTCCACCGCCATTCCCATTCGTTGGAATGATGACGGAACGACAATATCAAAACGTCGTTGCGAGAGAGATGAGGGATGATGGCGCAGATGGAGCAAGAATCTGTTCAGATGCGTCATTTGGTCCTTGCCAATAGCGGGTCTTCGAAGATAATGAGCGTCGCATCATCGTTGGGAGAAACCGCTTCAATGCGGTGCCGAAGGAGCAACCGCCCCGGAAACTCTCAGGCAAAAGGACCAGCGATGACGACGGAACTCTGGAGAGAAGCCACCTTTCATAAGGACGGCTCGCCGAAGGGATAACAATCTCAGGCGACAAGGACAGAGGGGGCTCTTGAACCGGCGCATCTGCGCCACGACCTGAGCCCGCGCGATTGCTCGCGCAACCCTGGAGGCGTCCTTGGACGATACCGCCGCGCTGAAAACCACGCCGCTTCATTCCCTGCACCTGTCGCTTGGCGCCCGCATGGTGCCATTCGCCGGTTACGACATGCCCGTGCAATATCCGGCCGGCGTTTTAAAGGAGCATCTTCAAACCCGCACCTCAGCCGGCCTCTTTGACGTCTCCCATATGGGTCAGGTGATTGTGAAGGCAAAGTCCGGCAACAACTCAGATGCCGCACAGGCACTGGAAAAGCTGGTGCCGGTGGATATTCTCGGCCTCAAGGAAGGCCGCCAGCGCTACGGTTTCTTCACCGACGACAAGGGCTGCATTCTTGATGATCTGATGATCACCAATCGCGGCGATCACCTTTTCGTCGTCGTCAACGCGGCCTGCAAGGATGCCGACGTCGCCCATATGAAGGCGCATCTTTCAGACAGCTGCGAAATCA
The DNA here is from genome assembly GCF_031453135.1 of Agrobacterium sp. SORGH_AS_0440. Classification (NCBI taxonomy): domain Bacteria; kingdom Pseudomonadati; phylum Pseudomonadota; class Alphaproteobacteria; order Hyphomicrobiales; family Rhizobiaceae; genus Agrobacterium; species Agrobacterium sp. SORGH_AS_0440. The sequence continues at coordinate 1,427,221 of NZ_JAVIYR010000002.1, forward strand.
CCCTTCTCGAGGACCGCGCCTTGATCGCGCTGCAGGGCCCCCGCGCCGAGGAGGTACTGGCCGAACTCTGGACGAGCGTTTCCGAGATGAAATTCATGGACGTGCAGGAGGTGCCGCTGCACGATGTTGCCTGCATCGTCTCCCGCTCCGGTTACTCCGGTGAAGACGGCTTTGAAATTTCCGTGCCGGCAGACAAGGCAGAAGAGATCGCCAGGGCCTTGCTCGAACATCCCGATTGCGAAGCCATCGGACTTGGCGCGCGTGACAGCCTGCGCCTGGAAGCAGGCCTTTGCCTTTACGGTAATGACATCGACACCACGACCTCCCCCATCGAAGCATCGCTGGAATGGGCGATCCAGAAGGCGCGCCGTGCCGGCGGTGATCGCGAAGGCGGTTTCCCGGGCGCGGAACGCATTCTTGGTGAACTGAAGGACGGTACATCGCGCCGCCGCGTCGGCCTGAAGCCCGAGGGCAAGGCACCGGTTCGTGGCCATTCGAAGCTTTTTGCGGATGCTGAAGGCAAGACGGAAATCGGCGAAGTCACCTCGGGTGGTTTCGGTCCTTCGGTCGAAGGCCCCGTCGCCATGGGTTACGTGCCTGTTTCTTACGCCGCTCCCGGCACTGCGATCTTCGCGGAAGTGCGCGGCAAATATCTGCCCGTCACCGTCGCCGCCCTGCCCTTCATCAAGCCCACCTACAAACGATAATTTCATCCCATCTCCGGAGAGAACACGATGCTGAAATTTACTGCAGAACACGAATGGCTGAAGTTCGAAGGCGATGTCGCCACCGTTGGCATTACCAGCCACGCCGCTGAACAGCTCGGCGATCTCGTTTTCGTCGAATTGCCGGAAGTGGGTGCCACCTTCTCCAAGGATGGAGAAGCCGCAACCGTTGAATCCGTCAAGGCGGCTTCCGATGTCTATTGTCCGCTGGATGGCGAAGTGGTCGAGATCAACCAGGCCATCGTCGACGACCCCTCGCTGGTCAATTCCGATCCTCAAGGCGCCGGCTGGTTCTTCAAGCTCAAGCTTTCCAACGTTGCAGATGCCGATACGCTGCTCGACGAGGCAGCCTACAAGGAGCTGATCGCGTAATGACGACGCCCACCGAATTCCATTTCACCGACTATCAGCCCTATGACTTCGCCAACCGGCGTCACATCGGGCCGTCGCCGTCGGAAATGGCCGAGATGCTGAAGGTCGTCGGCTATAAGAGCCTCGACGCGCTCATCGACGCCACCGTTCCCTCCTCCATCCGTCAAAAAGTGCCTCTCACCTGGGGTGCGGCCTTGACCGAACGTGAGGCGCTGGATCGTCTTCGCGAGACGGCCAACAAGAACCAGGTCCTGACCTCGCTGATAGGTCAGGGCTATTACGGCACCATCACGCCGCCGGTCATCCAGCGCAACATTCTGGAAAACCCGGCCTGGTACACGGCCTATACGCCATACCAGCCGGAAATCAGCCAGGGCCGACTTGAGGCGCTGCTGAACTACCAGACCATGGTCTGCGATCTGACCGGCCTTGACGTCGCCAACGCCTCGCTGCTCGATGAAGCGACTGCGGCCGCCGAAGCCATGGCCATGTGCCAGCGCGTCGCGAAATCCAAGGCGACCGCCTTCTTCGTGGATGCCAATTGCCATCCGCAGACCATCGCGCTGATCGAGACCCGTGCGGCCCCGCTCGGCTGGAAGGTGATTGTCGGCAACCCCTTCACCGATCTCGATCCGGTCGACGTGTTTGGCGCGATCTTCCAGTATCCCGGCACGCACGGACATGTCAGCGATTTCTCCGGCCTGATTTCCCGCCTGCATCAGACGGGCGCGATTGCCGCCGTCGCCGCCGATCTTCTGGCCCTGACGCTGCTGAAATCTCCCGGCGAAATGGGCGCTGACATCGCCATCGGCACCTCGCAGCGCTTTGGCGTTCCGGTCGGCTACGGCGGTCCGCATGCCGCTTACATGGCCGTCAAGGATGCGCATAAGCGCTCCATGCCGGGCCGTCTCGTCGGCGTCTCGGTCGATGCGCGCGGCAACCGCGCCTATCGCCTGTCGCTGCAGACCCGCGAGCAGCATATTCGCCGTGAGAAGGCCACCTCCAACATCTGCACGGCGCAGGTGCTGCTGGCAGTCATGGCTTCGATGTACGGCGTCTTCCATGGCCCGCAGGGCATCAAGGCGATTGCCCAGCAGACCCACCAGAAGGCCGTGCTGATGGCCAAGGGACTGGAAAAGCTCGGTTACACCATCGAGCCGGAGACCTTCTTCGACACGATCACCGTCGAAGTCGGCCATATGCAGGGCGTTATCCTGCGTTCGGCCGTCGCGGAAGGGGTGAACCTGCGCAAGGTCGGCGCCACCAAGATCGGCATGAGCCTTGACGAGCGTACGCGCCCGGCAACGCTGGAAGCCGTCTGGCGCGCTTTCGGCGGCAATTTCTCGGTCTCGGATTTCACGCCGGACTATCGCCTGCCGAAGGAGCTGCTGCGTACCAGCCAGTACATGACGCATCCGATCTTCCACATGAACCGTGCCGAAAGCGAGATGACGCGCTACATCCGCCGTCTTTCGGACCGCGATCTGGCGCTCGACCGCTCGATGATCCCGCTCGGTTCCTGCACCATGAAACTCAATGCAACGGCAGAGATGCTGCCGATCACCTGGCCGGAATTTTCCGACATCCATCCCTTCGTACCGGCCAATCAGGCACTCGGTTACAAGGAGATGATCGACGATCTCTCCGAAAAGCTGTGCTCGGTCACAGGTTACGACGCCTTCTCCATGCAGCCGAATTCCGGTGCGCAAGGCGAGTATGCTGGGCTTTTGACCATCCGCAATTATCACCTCGCCAATGGCGGGACACACCGTGATGTCTGCCTCATTCCGACCTCGGCGCATGGCACCAATCCTGCCTCGGCGCAGATGGTGGGCATGAAGGTGGTGCCGGTGAAAGTGCGGGACAACGGTGATATCGATATTGATGATTTCCGTGCGAAAGCAGAGCAGTACGCCGAAAACCTCTCATGCTGCATGATCACCTATCCGTCCACTCACGGCGTGTTCGAGGAGACGGTTCGCGAGATCTGCGAGATCACCCACAAGCATGGCGGTCAGGTGTATCTTGATGGCGCGAACATGAACGCCATGGTGGGCCTTGCCCGTCCCGGCGATATCGGCTCCGACGTTTCGCACCTTAACCTGCACAAGACCTTCTGCATTCCGCACGGTGGCGGTGGTCCGGGCATGGGGCCGATCGGCGTCAAGGCGCATCTTGCCCCTTACCTGCCCGGCCATCCGGCGACCGATGGCCGCGAGGGTGCGGTGTCTGCCGCCCCGTTCGGTTCGCCGTCCATCCTGCCCATTTCCTGGAGCTACTGCCTGATGATGGGCGGCGAAGGGCTGACGCAGGCAACCAAGGTTGCGATCCTCAACGCCAACTACATCGCCGAGCGGCTGAAGGGTGCTTATGACGTGCTCTACAAATCCGAAACGGGACGCGTGGCACATGAATGCATTATCGACACCCGCCCGCTGGCAGACAGCTGCGGCGTGACTGTCGATGACGTGGCCAAGCGCCTGATCGACTGCGGTTTCCACGCGCCGACCATGAGCTGGCCGGTTGCCGGCACGCTGATGATCGAGCCGACGGAATCCGAGACCAAGGCGGAACTCGACCGGTTCTGCGATGCCATGCTGGCCATCCGCGAGGAAGCCCGCGACATCGAGGAAGGCCGCGCGGACAAGACGAACAATCCGCTCAAGAACGCGCCCCATACGGTCGAGGACCTCGTCGGCGATTGGGACCGTCCTTATAGCCGCGAAAAGGGATGCTTCCCGCCCGGCGCATTCCGCATCGACAAATACTGGTCGCCGGTCAACCGCATCGACAATGTCTATGGCGACCGCAACCTCATCTGCACCTGCCCGCCGATGGAGGCCTATGCCGAGGCGGCCGAATAAGCTGTCCTTCGTTCGAGCCAGAAAGCCCGGAGCGATCCGGGCTTTTTCGTTTTCCGTCCCGTCGCAGGACGAACCCTCGGCGTTTGCGCGCCGGGACCATGTTTTAAATCAGCCATTTATCTTTTTTTCCGGCTCGCCTGAAACTTTGCGAGACCGGCTTCCGTCTCTTGTGTCGCTACGGATAACCGATAGCGGCCGCTGGAAGAGCCACCTTTCGGGGCCTTGGATGTCACAAGGAGGAATAATGATGTACAAGCTTTCCGTTCGCGCCCTGACGCTGGCTGCAGCTCTTTCCATCGGCACGGTTTCGGCCTATGCCGCGAACCCCAAGGTGGGCGGCGCGGCGATGTTCGAGGACAAGAACATCGTTGAAAATGCGGTGAACTCGAAAGACCACACGACCCTCGTCGCCGCGGTAAAGGCCGCCGGACTTGTGGAAACACTTCAGGGCAAAGGACCGTTTACGGTTTTTGCACCCACCGACGAGGCTTTCGCGGCCCTTCCGAAAGGCGCGGTCGACGATCTTCTGAAGCCAGAGAACAAGCAGAAGCTGGTCAAGGTTCTCACCTGCCACGTCGTTGCAGCCAATGCACTGTCATCCGCCATCGAAAAAATGATCAAGGATGACAAGGGCGAGCACGACGTGAAGACGGTCGGCGGCTGCGTACTCAAGGCAAAAGAAAGCATGGGAAAAATCACACTTACCGATGAGAATGGCACGGTCGCCCATGTCACCATCGCTGATGTTAAACAATCCAACGGCGTCATACATGTCATAGACAAGGTGCTGCTGCCGAAAATGTAAGGCAGCGCCGCAGCGCCAATCTGGGCTCGAACGACTAAGGCCCGAAGCAATTCGGGCCTTCCTCATTCAGGTGGGCGTAATCCCGACCGTGAAAAAGAACGGGGTGTGATTGATCTTCATCGCTTCCATGCTAAATCGGATCACACAATCAAGCGATGGAGTGTGCATGCGCCTTATCTGCCTGAACGGTTGGGGCGGAAAGCTCCACGACGAACTCTTACCTTATATCTCCCTGTCCGACCCGGATATCTTGTGCCTGCAGGAAGTGGTGCATACGCCCGCTGCCCAAGAGGATTGGTTGACCTATCGTGATCACGGCATCGAGCTTCCGCAGAGAGCGAATTTCCTCCGCGATGTCGCCGATGCCCTGCCGGATCATGTCGCGATATTCTGCCCCGCGGCGCAGGGTGATCTCTGGCACGGTACGACTAGATATTTTTCCCAATGGGGACTGGCCACATTCGTTCGCAAGTCCATCGCCATCGTTGCCCAGGCGCAGGGCTTCGTCCATGGGACCTTTTCTGCGGACGGATATGGCGATCATCCACGGTCACGCACCGGCCATGCCATCAGGGTTTTCGACTTTGCCACCGGACAGCCGGCTGTCATTGCCCATATGCACGGGTTACGCGACCTCGACGGCAAACACGATACCGCCGCCCGCCTGGCGCAGGCAAAACGACTTGTGAACCTCGTCAAGAACATTGCGGAGGATGGCGACCGGGTCATCGTTTGCGGCGATTTTAATGTCCTGCCCGACAGCGAAACCTTTACCGTGTTGAATGAACTCAATCTTGTCGAGCTCGTCACGACCCGCGGTTTCACAGATACCAGAACCTCACATTACGCCAAGCAGAACAGATATGCCGACTACCTGCTGGTCAATCCGGCTGTGAAAGTTGATCATTTCGACGTCGTTATGCAGCCCGAAGTCTCGGATCATTGCCCGTTGCTGCTTGAATTCAGCTGAAGAAGTGGAGATGCTATGCCTAAGCTCTTCAACGCACCAACTGGATGTCGCTCGTCACCACTGTCTTGCCGGTCCTGCCGTCCTTATCGGTCGTGCGCAGCCGCAAGCCGTTGGCACCGACCTTTTCGATGGTCATGGCGGCAACGCGGTCGCCGTTGATATCGCGGTTCCATCGCACCGTCAGATTGATGGCGTTTCCTTTTCTTGTGCCCGATAGTGCGGACGGCCGACCGGAAGGGCCCGTATAGGCGCCGCTATAGCGCCCGCCCTTCTCCGAGAGATCGGCTGCGATCGCGCGCCTTACCACCAGAAGACCGCGGCAAGTGCCGGACATGTTGAGTGACGATGATCCCGCGTTGGAATTCAGCGTGCAGCTGACGTTAATGGGCGGTGTGCCGATCCGGGTAATTACGGTTCCCTTTCCCGCCCACGTGCCCTTCAGCGAGGAGAGAAAAGCGCCCTCGTCCGCGTAAGCAGGCTGGGTCGCGAGCAATCCGACCGAAAATAAAACTGCAAGAGCCTTGATCTTCATGGCGATTATCCGTTTTTCCACGAAGCCTAACTCACAAATGCCGTTAAACGTTCCTCCAGCGAATCCCGCAACGGGCAAAAATATCGGAACAACCCTGCTGATGTCGTGCCAATGCAACCAAATGCGGGCACAGATGTTTCTCGCCAGCCTCGATCAATTTTTCGATTCCCTGCATATTTCTCGGAGTATTTTCATGACGACTGTAGGCGTTGCGGCACCACACGGCCGCCTTCCTTCCGGCGGCCTGCCGCATAGCGGTGGCATCTCGGATCGCACGCTTTTTGCCCTCGCTGCACTGAATTTCTTTCTCGCCGACGCCCGCGACGGTCTCGGGCCGTTTCTGGATGCATTTCTGGCGACACGGGGCTGGTCTTCGATCTCGCTGGGCATGATCGCCACGGTCGGCGGCCTTGTGGGTCTGCTCGCCACGCCGCTTTGTGGCGCCCTGGTAGATGGAACGACGTGGAAAAGGACGCTGATTGCCATACCCGTCGTCCTCGTGACCATCGGCGCGCTGATCACCTTGATCTTTCCCGATGTTTGGATCGTCTGGACCGGCCAGATCATGACGGCCGTCGTCGGCGCCGTGGTCGGCCCGGCGCTTGCCGGCCTCACGCTCGGCCTTGTCGGCGAGCGCCTGTTTTCCCATCAGATTTCGCGCAACGAGTTCTGGAACCACGGCGGCAATTTCGCATCGCTCTTCGCGACTTATGTCGTCGTCACTTTCTTCGGCATGGACGGCATCATCGGCCTGATGCTGCTGACCGCTGCGGGTGCTCTGGTCGCGACGGCGGCCATCGACCCCGAACGCATCGACCACAAGGTGGCGCGCGGCCTTGGCGAAGACAGGGGCGAACCCGGTCCATCCGGCATCGCGGTCTTGCTGCAGGAACGCGGACTTATCTTTCTGGCCATCATCCTGCTCGTCTTCCACTTCGGCAACGCGCCGATGGGCCGGTTGATCGCGCAGGATTTCGCCATCGAACTTCAGACACCCTTCCGCACCACTGCGATCATTACCGGCGTCGCGCAATTTGCAATGATTTTCGTCGCCGCCATGGCCCCTTGGCTGATACGACGTTTCGGTCTCTCAACCGTCTTTATCATCGCGCTCGTCGCACTGCCGATCCGCGGCGTTCTCGCTTCCGCCTTTACGGACTTCTGGGTCATTTTCCCCGTCCAGTTTCTGGACGGTGTCGGAGCGGGGCTGCTCGGTATAGTCACGCCGGTTGCGGTGGAGAGAATTTTGAAGGGCACGGGCCGCTTTAATGTCGGTCTTGCCAGCGTCATGATGGTTCAAGGCATCGGCGCGTCATTCAGCAATGTCGTCGCAGGTTGGCTGGTGACGAAGGGCGGTTATTCACTGTCGCACCTTGTCGGCGGCGGCATTGCGGCAATCGCCATCGGGCTTTTCCTGCTCTATCGTAACGAGATAGCGCCTAAACAGAATAATGATGGCCTGTCTCAAGGAAGGCAGTAACGGCGCAAAGAAAAGGAGGCCATCTGGCCTCCTTACATGTCGTAGACCGTGTTCCGTCAGCCGACGAAAGCGCGTTCGATCACGAATTCGGCAGGCTTGTTGTTGGCGCCTTCGGTAAGACCGGCATTCTCAAGCAGTTCCTTGGTATCCTTGAGCATCGCCGAGGAACCGCAGATCATGCCGCGGTCAATGGCCGGATCGAGCGCGGGTACGCCGAGATCGGAAAACAGCTTGCCGTTTTCGATCAGCGTGGTGATGCGGCCCTTGAAAGGATAATCTTCGCGGGTCACCGTCGCATAATGCTTTAGCTTGTCGCCGACAATCTCGCTGAGGAACTCGTGGTTCTTGATTTCTTCGACCAGATCGAAACCGTATTTCAGCTCGGCCACATCGCGGCAGGTATGGGTGAGGATGACCTCTTCGAACTTCTCATAGGTCTCGGGATCGCGGATCAGGCTCGCGAAAGGCGCAATGCCGGTGCCGGTGGAGAACATGTAAAGCCGTCTGCCGGGCGTTAGCGCATCGAGAACCAGCGTGCCTGTCGGCTTCTTGCGCATCAAAACGGTATCGCCAGGCTTTATCGCCTGAAGATGGGAGGTCAGCGGACCATCCGGGACCTTGATCGAGAAAAATTCCAACTCCTCGTCCCAGGCGGGGCTGGCGATGGAATAGGCGCGATAGATCGGCTTGTCGCCGACCATCAGGCCGATCATGGCGAATTCGCCGGAACGAAAACGGAAGCCGGCCGGACGCGTCATGCGGAAACGGAACAGATGATCCGTATAATGTTCCACCGACAAAACCGTCTCGGCATAAACACCATCGGGTATCTTGATCGCGAAATCTTCCGTCTTGGCTGGCGCGTTCATTTAGGTTCCGTCCATTCTATTCGATGAGCGACATTCTCCGACCGGGCAATTATACCATTTCTGCTCCGGTTTGAAGGCATGAGAATGTCAATACTGCCATGTGCGTAGGAAATATGTATCAGAAACTCATATTTCCGTGCAACGTGTCACAGAGACGCACGCCGACGCCAGCTATAAGCCTCGCCGTCGCTCGCAGGCCTGGCCGTCGGCTGGTAATAGACCGGAATTTCCGGCAGGCGATTTTCGGACAGGCGGCGGATCGCCGTACCATTCGTCACCGCAAAGCTTGTGAAGCCGGTACGCAGCATGAGCGGCACCTGATCGATCAGCACGTCGCCAATCGCCCTCACCTCGCCTGTGAAACCGAGGCGGCTGCGCAGCAGCGACGCGTGGCTGAAACCACGGCCGTCATTGAAGGCCGGGAAACTCACGGCGACAAGCTCGATACGGTCGAGATAAGGTTCCAGCCGGGTCACATCATCGGCCGGCGCAATCAGCACCCCGAGACCGATATCGTTGCTTTCGGCCGCACGAACCAGAAAATCGGCAAGCGGCAGCACGGGCTTCTGCTCAGCCACCGCTTTTAATTCTTCCGTTTCGATCACCCAGGGATCGTTCTCCACGAAGCCGTCGCGGGTCCAGATTTTCGTCATGACATTCTCCTCAGGCGGCTTCGGCGGCGGAACCGTAGAGCGCATCCTTGAACGGTTGCGGCCCGACGCGGCGATAGGCTTCAAGGAAATTTTCTTCCTTTGAAAGACGAAGCCCGAGATAGGTGTCGACGATGGTCTCAACCGCGTCGGTCACCTTTTCCGGTTCGAAGCCGCGACCGATGATCTCACCGATCGAGGTGTTTTCGTCACCCGATCCGCCAAGCGTGATCTGGTAGAGTTCCGCACCCTTCTTTTCCACGCCCAGCAGCCCGATATGACCGACATGGTGGTGGCCGCAGGCGTTGATACAGCCGGAAATCTTGATCTTCAGCTCACCAATTTCCGCCTGACGCTCCGGCGAACCGAAGCGGGTGGAAATTTCCTGCGCCACCGGAATGGAGCGCGCATTGGCAAGCGCGCAATAATCCAGCCCGGGACAGGCAATGATATCGGTGATGAGCCCGGCATTGGCGGTCGCAAGACCCGCGCCTGCAAGTGCACGATAAACCGGCTCGAGGTCAGCCAGCGCCACATGCGGCAGGATGATGTTCTGCTCATGGCTGATGCGGATTTCGTCGAAGGCATATTCCGCGGCAATATCGGCGACCAGCTCCATCTGCTCATCCGTCGCGTCGCCCGGAATGCCACCGATCGGCTTCAGCGAGATCGTTACCATGCCGTAGTCCGGATGCTTGTGCGGGGCGACGTTCTGCTCGACAAAACGGGCAAAGCCCTCGTCGGCCCGCTTCCAGCGCGCCAGGCTTTCCCAGCCTTCCGGCCGGTCCTTCAGCGCCGGCGGCGCGAAATAGGCGGTGATGGCGGCGATATCGGCATCCGGCAGCTTCAATTCGGAGTTCTTGAGTTCCGCAAATTCGACCTCGACCTGACGGGCCAGTTCTTCCGCACCCGTCTCATGCACGAGGATCTTGATGCGCGCCTTGTATTTGTTGTCGCGACGGCCATGCAGGTTATAAACCCCGCATCACGGCCGTGGTATAGGACAGGAGATCTTCTTCCGGCAGGAAGTCGCGGATCTTCTTGGCGATCATCGGCGTGCGCCCCTGTCCACCACCGACATAAACGGCAAAGCCAATCTCGCCCTTGTCGTTCTTTTTCAGATGCAGGCCAATATCGTGAACCTGAATGGCCGCACGATCGCGTTCGGCACCCGTCACTGCAATCTTGAACTTGCGCGGCAGGAACGAAAATTCCGGATGCACGGAAGACCATTGGCGCAGGATCTCGGCATAAGGACGCGGATCAGCAACCTCGTCGGCCGCAGCGCCAGCGAAATGATCCGCCGTGACGTTGCGAATGCAGTTGCCAGAGGTCTGCAGCGCGTGCATTTCCACGCTTGCCAGTTCGGAGAGGATATCCGGGGTGTCAGAGAGGCGCGGCCAGTTATACTGGATGTTCTGACGGGTGGTGAAATGGCCGTAACCCCGGTCGTATTTACGGGCAATATGCGCCAGCATCCGCATCTGCTTGGAATTCAGTGTACCGTAGGGAATGGCGACGCGCAGCATATAGGCGTGCAGCTGAAGATAGACACCATTCATCAGGCGCAATGGCTTGAATGCGTCCTCGGCCAGCTCACCGGATAGCCGGCGCTCAACCTGATCGCGAAACTGCGCCACGCGGCCTTCAACAAATGCGTGATCGAACTCGTCGTAACGGTACATATTCTTCCTCAGACTGCGATAAATGCTGCATCGGCCGGCTTGTAGCCGGTCGCATAGTGCACGGTCGGGCCGGCGGCGCGAATGCGCTCGCGCAGGCGCGTCGGCCAGAGCTTGCCGTTCTCTTCCACAACGTCAACGATATTAACGTCAACGACCTTGTTGGCGGAAAAATCCCGTTTGCCGATCTCCTCGAACGAGGCGACCGCTTCCGCATGGCGGGCGACGATTGCGCCCTGCAGGTTTTCCGTCCATTCGCCGTTGGCGTCGAGCCAGACGGCAATGCCATCGCTCAGGCGGTTGGCGGTCAAAACCTTGTCAGCCATTTACATACTCCCGTTTGAGGTCCGCCGGCCTTCCGGCAAGCGCAAGCGCCTCGGACCTGTCGAAATTGGCGCCCGCCACCGCATCGCCGATGATGACCATGACAGGACCGGTCAGTTCATCGCGATGTTCAAGGTCGGGCAGATCGTTTAATGTTCCGTGCAGCAGGCGGCGATCCGCGCGGCTGGCGTTTTCGATAACGGCGACGGTGGTTTCCACACCGAGCCCCGCTTCGATAAGCCTTGTGGCCACCGAGGCAGCGACGCTGCGGCCCATATAGACGGCAATGGTCGCACCGGAAACGGCAAGCCGGGCCCAGTCGGGCAGAACATCGCCTGTCAGATCGTGACCGGTGGTGAAAATCAGCGACGAGGCGACACCACGCAGCGTCAGCGGCAGTTCGAAATCCGCAGCGGCGGCGAAGGCCGACGTGATGCCAGGCACGATCTCGTAAGCGATGCCAGCATCGCGCAGCGCTGCCATCTCCTCGCCCGCACGGCCATAAACCAGGGGATCGCCGGATTTGAGGCGTACGACGCGCTTGCCGTCCTTGCCGAGACGCACCAGCAGGCGGTTGATCTCGTCCTGCGACTTGCTATGGCAGCCCTTTCGCTTGCCGACCGATAGCCTCTCGGCGTCGCGACGGCCCATATCGATGATCGCCTGCGGCACTAGCGCATCGTAAACGATGACGTCGGCTTCCATCAGCACGCGCTGCGCGCGCAGCGTCAGAAGATCTTCCGCACCGGGTCCGGCGCCGACAAGCCATACGCGGCCTTCGCTGCGTTCGGGCGACCGCAGAAGACGGTCGACAGCCTGATGGGCGGCCGGGGCGTCGCCGACGGCGACGGCATCCGCAACTGCACCGGAGAAAAATCGCCGCCAGAAATTGCGCCGCAACGCGCCCTTCGGTACGGTTTGTTCCGCTGCACCGCGGTACTGCACGGCGAGATGTGCCAGCTTGCCAAGTGACGGCGGCAGCATCTGGTCTATGCGCGCGCGGATCATCTGCGCGAGCACCGGCCCTGCCCCTTCGGTGCCAATAGCCACCGCGACGGGTGCCCGGGACACGAGCGCCGGCGTGAAGAAATCGCAGAATTCCGGCTGGTCCACCGCATTGGCGGGGATTTTCCGGGAACGCGCGGCTGCAACGATGTCCCTGTCCAGAACAGCCTCACCAGTTGCAGCAAAAACCAGGGTCGCACCATCGACCAGATGGCTGGCAAAAGCATGAGGCCGATGATCGATGCCGTGTTCGTGGAGATAAACTGCGTAATCAGCCTCCGGCTCGTCGGCATAGGCAATGATATGCGCATTGGTATTGGCAAGAAGCCTAACCTTTGCGAAGGCCTCATCGCCATTTCCGAAGACGGCAACCTGCCTGCCCTCGACCCGGAAGAATGCGGGGAAGGTTGAAAGGCGATCGCTGGCAGCGGAAAAATCATGTTCGTTGTGCATTGGACATATATCCCGCATCGCGGCGCAAGATTGAAGAAACAGAAATTCAAGCCTTTCCGGCACCTGGATTTTTATTTCTCGAACACCCCGGTTTTGGAGGAAAACAAACCGGACTCTGTTTCCCGCACGCCTGGAGGCTTCCAAGCGCAGCGCGAATCCCTTGACAAACCCGGCCCCCGCGCCGAACAAGGGAAGACAATTTGCCATCTGTTTTCCATGCGAAGACCGCTTTATACAAGCGGCAAGAAGGACCGCCCCCTTGACCAGCCAGCCACTTTCCGCCCGCCTTCTTGATGTCATCGAACACGATATCCTGCCGTTGACAGCCCGCGGTGTCAGCCTTGGCAACAAGGTTTTTGGCGCGGCAATCCTGCGTAAGTCCGACCTGTCGCTGGTGGTTGCGGAAACCAACAACGAGCTGGAAAATCCGCTCTGGCACGGCGAGGTGCATACGCTGAAGCGGTTTTACGAACTGGGCGAAAAGCCAAATACGAAGGACCTGATTTTCCTCTCCACCCACGAACCCTGCACCATGTGCATGTCCGCCATCACCTGGGCCGGTTTCGACAATTTCTACTCCTTCTTCAGCCACGAGGATTCGCGCGACGCTTTCGCTATCCCGCATGATCTGAAAATCCTGAAGGAAGTCTTCGGGTTGGAGCCGGGCGGCTATCGCCGCAACAACGCTTTCTGGAACTCGTATTTCATCACCGATCTGGTGGAAGTCGAGGAGGATCCGCTGAAAAGCACGTTGAAGGCGCAGACCGCCCGCATCAAGGCGGCCTATGACGATCTGTCCACCAGCTATCAGTCGTCGAAGGGCGGCAACGATATTCCTCTGAATTAAGCGCGGAGCTGGACGGCCGGACCGGCATAAACACAAGCGAAGGTTTGAGCATATGGAAGCCTCGAAGGACATTTCCCGCCTGATCGAGATCATGGAAGCCCTGCGCCAGCCGGAAACCGGTTGCCCGTGGGATGTCGTCCAGACCTTCGAGACGATCAAGCCCTATACGATTGAAGAGGCTTATGAAGTCGCCGACGCCATCGAGCGCAGGGACATGGACGATCTTTGCGAAGAACTGGGCGATCTTCTGTTGCAGGTCGTCTTTCATGCACGTATCGCCGAAGAGCGCGGTGAGTTTGCCTTCGGCGATGTGGTGCATGCCGTCACCTCGAAAATGATCCGCCGACACCCGCATGTCTTTGCCGCCTCCGAGGCCGATACGCCCGACAGCGTCAAGCTGCAGTGGGACCGGATCAAGGCCGAGGAAAAACGCGAGCGCGCAGCGCGCCGTGCGCGCCGGGGCATCACGGAGGACTTCAAGGCCGGCTTTCTCGGCGGAGTGCAACGCAGCCAGCCGGCGCTGACCGAAGCGCTCAAACTGCAGGAACAGGCGGCGCGTGTCGGTTTCGACTGGTCGGACCCCGCCTCCATTCTCGACAAGATCGAAGAAGAAATCGCCGAACTGCGCGAAGCGCTGGAGGAAGGAAGGCCTGAAAAGGTCTCAGACGAACTGGGCGACCTGATCTTCGCCCTCGTCAATATCGGCCGTCACGTCAAGGCCGATCCGGAAAACGCGCTGCGCGGCACCAACACGAAATTTCGCAGGCGCTTCAACCACATCGAAAAGTCGCTCGGCGAAAATGGCGAGACGCTGGAGGAAGCAAGCCTCGAGAGGATGGAAGACCTCTGGCAAGCGGCAAAGCGCATCGAACGCTCGCTCGATAAGGTCACGTCCTGAGCGGCAGGACGCCTCGCGGCTCGAGCGCCGGTTTTCTCTGCCCGCAGCCGAGCTGCATCATCGAAGAAGAATGGAAACAGTCGAGGGCCGCATGATGCGGCCCCTGCTTTTGCTCAGACGCTCTTATTCGCCGCCGCCCAGCGAGTGCACGAAGATCGCAAGCTGCTTGACCGTCGTGTCACCGAGGCGCTCACCCCAGGCGGGCATGACGCCATGCTTGGGAGAGCGTATCTGCGAAACGATCCCCTCCTCGCCATGAGATTTCAGCCAGATGGCGTCGGCAAGATTGGGTGCACCGAATTCGCGGTTGCCCTTGGCATCTTCCCCATGGCAAGAGGCACAATTGTCGGCAAACAGCTGCCTTCCGGGTTCCACCAGCACCGGGTTGGAAGGCGTTCCCGTGAGGCTGAACACATAAGCGGCAACCTGACGAATTTCATCCGGCTGCAGTATATCGCCAAAGGCCGGCATTTCCGAAGCACGTGTGTCTGGATCATCCTGAAAGCGGATGCCGTGCTTCACCGTCGTATAGATGTCATCGACGCTGCCGCCCCACATCCAGTCGTCGTCATTGAGGTTGGGATAACCCTGCCCGCCCTCCGCGCCAGAACCGTGACACTGAATGCAATTGACCTTGAAAGCGGCAGCACCGCCCGAAAGGGCAAATTGCATCAGCGTCGGGTCCGCCTGGATGTCGGCAAGCGACGAATTGGCGATCTTGTCGACATAGATGCTCTGAGACTGTCTGGCATCGGCCAGGTCCGCGGCGATTTCGGCACGGCTGTTCCAGCCGAGGACGCCCTGGGTTGCACCTGAAATCAGCGGCCATGCCGGAAAAGCGATGGTGTAGCCGATGGCCCAGACAATCGTGGCGTAGAATGTCCACACCCACCAGCGAGGCATGGGGTTGTTCAATTCGCGAATACCGTCCCACTCGTGGCCGGTGGTTTCGACGCCACTGATTTTATCGATGTGTTTTTCGGACATGTTCAGTCCTCCCTGAGCGGAATGCTGGCCGCATCGTCCGCGGCCCTTTTCGAGCCTGGGCGAAGCGTGAAGATGACGACGCCGGCGAAGAACAGGGTCATGGCAAGCAGGCCCCAGCTATCGGCGAAGTGGCGCATGGCCGTGTAGGTTTCCATCGTTCCGCCTCCTCACCGGTAACCGGCGGCATCGTCATAGGTCGAGAAATCGACCAGCGTGCCGAGCATCTGGAGATAAGCGACCAGCGCATCCATTTCGGTAAGCTTCGCCGGATCGCCATCGAAGTCGCCGACCTTGGCCTTGGGATAGCGCGCCAAAAGCTCGCTCGTATCGGCATTCGGGTCAGCCTGCGCCTTCATGTCCGCACTGGCCTTTTCGATCATCTCGTCGCTATAGGGAACGCCGACCGCCCGGTTTGCCTTCAGTTCCATGTCGACATCCGTCACCTTGAGTGCCGTCGTCTTGAGGAAAGCGTAGGACGGCATGATCGATTCCGGCACCACCGAGCGTGGATCGGCCAGATGCTGCACATGCCATTCGTTCGAGTAACGGTCACCCACGCGCGCCAGGTCCGGCCCGGTGCGCTTGGAACCCCACTGAAAAGGATGGTCGTACATGGATTCCGCCGCCAGGCTGTAATGCCCGTAACGTTCCACCTCGTCGCGGAACGGACGGATCATCTGGCTGTGGCAGACATAACATCCCTCGCGAATGTAGATGTTGCGCCCGGCCAGCTCCAGCGGCGTGTAGGGCCGCATGCCTTCCACCTTCTCGATGGTGTTTTCGAGGTAGAAGAGCGGTGCGATTTCCACGATACCGCCGATCGAGACCACCAGCAGCGAGCCGACCAGAAGCAGGGTGGCGTTACGTTCGATGACGCCGTGTTTGTCGAGTATGGACATCGGCCCCTCCTATTCAGCAGGCTGCAGCGAAGGAGCCGCGCCTTTGCTGGCGCCCTCCTCGCGTTGATGACCGAGGATGGTCATGGTGACGTTGTAGGCCATGATCAGCGCGCCGCTGAGGAACATCAGGCCGCCCAGTGCACGCATCACATAATAGGGGAACAGCGCTGCCACCGATTCCGCGAAGGAATAGACAAGGAAGCCCTGGCTATCATATTCGCGCCACATCAGCGCCTGCTGGATGCCGGCCACCCACATGACGGCGGCGTAGATGACGATGCCGAGCGTGGCGAGCCAGAAGTGCCAGTTCACGAGTTGCAGGCTGTAAAGACGGTCCCTGCCCCACAGCTTGGGCGTCAGATAATAGATCGCGCCGAAGGTGATCATGCCGTTCCAGCCGAGCGCGCCCGAATGCACATGGCCGATGGTCCAGTCGGTATAGTGGCTGAGCGAGTTGACGGCCTTGATCGACATCATCGGGCCTTCGAAGGTGGCCATGCCATAGAAGGCAACCGCCATCACCATCATGCGCACGATGGGATCGGTACGGATCTTGTCCCAGGCGCCCGAAAGCGTCATCAGGCCGTTGATCATGCCGCCCCAAGATGGCATCCACAGCATGATCGAGAACACCATGCCAAGCGTCTGCGCCCAGTCCGGAAGTGCCGTGTAATGCAGGTGGTGCGGGCCTGCCCAGATATACATGAAGATCAGCGCCCAGAAGTGGATGATCGACAGGCGGTAGGAATAGACCGGGCGGTTCACCTGCTTCGGAATGAAGTAATACATCATGCCGAGGAAGCCGGCCGTCAGGAAGAAGCCGACGGCGTTATGGCCATACCACCATTGCGTCAACGCGTCCTGTACGCCCGAAAAGGCGGAGTAGCTCTTGACGCCGAGAAAAGAGACGGGAATGGCGAGGTTGTTGACGATGTGCAGCATGGCAATCGTCACGATGAAGCTCAGGTAGAACCAGTTCGCCACATAGATATGTGGCTCCTTGCGTGTCAGGATCGTGCCGAGGAACGTGATGAGATAGGCAACCCAGACGATCGTCAGCCAGATATCGACATACCATTCCGGCTCCGCATATTCGCGTCCCTGCGTTATGCCGAGCAGATAGCCGGTGGCGGCCATGACGATGAAGAGGTTGTAGCCCCAGAACACGAACCAGCCGAGATCGCCGCCGAACAGGCGCGCCCGACAGGTTCTCTGCACCACGTAGAATGAGGTGGCAATCAGCGCATTTCCCCCGAAAGCGAAGATCACCGCCGACGTGTGCAGCGGCCTTACACGGCCGAAATTGAAATAGGGTGCGATGTTGAGATCCGGAAAAGCAAGCTGCAGCGCCACCACGACGCCGACCAGGAAGCCGACGACGCCCCAGAAGACGGTGGCGATGACACCGTATCGTACGACTCCGTCGAAATATTCCGACTTGCGCCGGGCCCGCGCGGCCGGATCGACGGGCGCAAAGGAGACACGGCGCAACAGAAGCACCGTGCTGACCAGCAGCGTAAAGAACAGCACCCACATATGGGCGGCGAAAAGACTGTCATGGGCGAATGCCGCCCCGAGCAACGCGAGAAAGGCCCCAAGGGCCACGATCGCGGTTTCCAGTGTGTAGTTCATTGTTGGTTTCCCCCAACGTGCAAGCCGACCGACGAAAGGCACTGCATGCGCCTGGGAGAGCGGACGTGCGCCTTTGCGTCGGTTGGAGCATTGCCACCGGGAATGGGAAGCGACCTTGATCCAGATCAAGAAAGCAAAGCTGCCGCAGCCTCGCCAAAATGCGGCTCGCATTTGCAGGGGAAATTTGCCTATAAACAAGGATACGGCGATGTCGACCGCACTTTCGCGGGTGCCGCTTCAGCCCTTCATTTTCAGGGGCAACCCGGCGGCGACGAAAAAGACCTCACCGGCAATGGCGGCGATTCGCTGATGCAGCCGCCCCGCATGATCCCGGAATTCCCGCGCCATGCGATTTTCCGGCACGATGCCGAGACCGACTTCATTGGAAACGAAAATCAGCTTCGCCCGAGCCGACAGGATCGCCGCCTCAAGTGCCGCGAAGGCAGCATCGAAATCCGCATTTTCCATCATCAGATTGGTAAGCCACAAAGTGAGGCAATCGACGAGAACGACATTGTCCGGCCGGTCCAGCCGCTCCAGCATGGCGACGATATCGACGGGCGCTTCATGGGTGGTCCATTCGCCGCCACGCCGCGCCTGATGATGGGCGATCCGGTCACGCATCTCGTCATCCCAAGCCCGGCCGGTGGCCAGATAATGCAGGTTTCCGCCCGCCTTTATGGCAAGTTCTTCCGCAAAACGCGATTTGCCGGAGCGCGCGCCGCCAAGAATGAAAACGGAGCGGTTATTATCTGTCATGGGAAACCTGAAGGGAGAGAATAAACGGACCGGCATCTTCGCCGGGTCGCGAGCCAGTGACAGGCGGACATGAAGGGAACGATTCGTAGAAAAGGCGTCCCCCGGTTGCTCACGCCGGACTGCCGCTGATACCGGGCCGGAAAAAACAAGACCTGCCTGCAGGATGCAGGGCATATCAGTCTTGATGCTCCGGATACCGGAAACACCGGTCCGGAAGAAAAGCTAGGTGCGAACGTCCATCCTGTCAATCCGTCCCTGCCGTTGGTGAAAAACCAGGCGGAACCGGTACGCAAAACCTTAACCCGGAACCGGCAGACCTGTCGTCCGCGACAGGACTGATAAAGCGACTTGGTTACCGGAAAGTTAGCGTTAAACCGAATGATGAAACCGCAACGCCAAAAGAGAATATGGGAGCGACGTCAGCCGCCGCCATTGCCTTGCCATGGCCTTCAAATCAATATGGTTTCGAAGATTCGCAAACAGCAAGGTGGCCTGCCCGTAATGACCGTCATCGACTATATCGCGATTGTCGTTTTCATCCTTCTATGGGCCGCCTACACCCATGTGACGACGGGAACGAGGCTGTTTTCGCGCGCCAGCCTCAACCAGGCCATGGCCGAGCGCCGTCGCGACTGGATCATGAATTCGCTGAAGCGCGACCTGAAGATGATCGACACGCAGATCATGGCCGGCCTGCAGAACGGAACCGCCTTTTTCGCTTCCACCTCCATCTTCGCCATCGGCGGATGTTTTGCCCTTCTGGGGGCGACCGAGCAGGTCGAGTCGGTGTTTCGCGACATGCCTTTCGTGCATTATGCCGGTCGCACGGCTTTTGAACTGAAGGTCATCGGGCTCACCTGTCTCTTCGGTTACTCCTTCTTCAAATTCGGCTGGTCCTACCGGCTGTTCAACTACTGCACCATCCTCTTCGGCGCCATTCCCATGGTGCACGACGTCGGCGCCGACCGCGAGGCGGCGGAACGCGCGGCCGAGAACGTCATCAAGATGAACATCATCGCCGCCAAGAACTTCAATGACGGCCTGCGGACCATCTTTCTGTCCATCGGTTATCTCGGCTGGTTCATCAGCCCCTATGTCTTCATCGCCAGCACGGTCATCATCATTGTCGCGCTCTTGCGCCGCCAGTTCTTTTCCGAGGCGCGACGCGCCATCATGGAAGAAAACAGGCCTTGAAATAGCCGCACTTCAAGGGCCAAGCCGAGCAAGACACCGGCCTTACCGAAAGCTGAAAAACGGAAACCATGGACACAAACACAGTTGCCGACGAAAACCGCCGTAAAGGCCGCATAGGCGGCCTCGACACGCTCCGCGGGCTGGCCCTCATCGCCATGGCGTCCTACCACTTCACGTGGAATCTGGAATATTTCGGTTATCTCGAGCCAGGCACGGCAACCACGGGCCTCTGGAAGCTTTACGCACGCGGCATCGCCACGTCATTTCTGTTCCTTGCGGGTTTCAGCCTGTTTCTCGCCCACGGAAAGGGCGTGAACTGGCCATCCTTCGGCAAGCGTTTCGCCATGGTGGCCGGTTCGGCGCTGCTCATCACCATCGCCACCTATTTTGCCTTTCCGGACAGCTTCATCTTCTTCGGCATACTGCATAATATTGCCGCCGCAAGCCTCGTGGGACTGTTGTTCCTCAGGGCACCCGCAGCCGTGACACTGCTTTTCGCTGTGATTGCTTTTATACTGCCGCAATATCTGCAATCCGAACTGTTCAATGCAAAATGGCTGGCCTGGATCGGCTTTTCCACCCAGCCACCCCGTTCGAATGATTATGTCCCGCTGCTGCCCTGGCTTGCGCCGTTCCTCGCCGGGCTTGCGGTCTCGCAATTCGTCACGCCGCGCGGCTGGCTCGACCGCTTTCGAAGCCCGAGTTCACCTCGCAACCTTCTTGCAAGCGCCGGCCGTCACAGCCTTGCCTTCTATCTCATCCACCAGCCAGTATTAATCGGGCTTGTTTACACCCTGTCGCTCGTCGCCCCACCCCCGCCTGTCGATCAGGTCGAACTATACAAATCAAGCTGCGAAAAAAGCTGCGTCGAACAGGCGAACGGGCTGGAGCTGTGCCAGCGCTTCTGCGGCTGCACGCTGGAGAAGCTCCAGGCGGAAAGCCTTTTTGACATCATGATGGAAGGCAAGCTGACCGCGGATCAGCAGACGAAGGTCAGCGAAGTGGCACAGCAGTGCACTGTTGAGGCGCAGTAGCGCAGGCAGCCAGAGCGTCAGCGGTCGCCGTCTTTCCTCCCCCTTTCCGGGGAGAAGGTGGCCCGAAGGGTCGGATCAGGGGGCGAACGTCGGTGATAAATCGAGATCATGTCCCACATCCCGCTGCCGCGACATTCTCGTCGGCGGGGCAAGCCGAACCCGCTCGTTTCATATGAAGTAAAGCGGAGAGTCTTGGAGCCGTTCACGACAGTTACGTCAACGGAATATCCGATACCACTAAAAAGCAGTGCTCAGGTCCCAACGCCGATTTCGGCAAGACGCGTCAGACAGGCTTCTTCGACATTGTCGAGCTCCGCCAGCGTCTCCTCGATATCCTTGCGCTTCTGCCGAAGATCGGCGCGCTTTTCATCGACCTTCTTCATCAGGAGCACAAGCTGGCCCGATTCCCCCGGCGGCTCCTTGTAGACCTGAATGATCTCGCGGATTTCGGCTATCGTGAAACCGATACGGCGACCGCGCAGGATTTCCTGAATGAGGCGGCGGTCCGCTGCACGGAAAAGCCTGGTGCGCCCGCGCCGCTCAGGATGGATCAACCCTTCATCCTCATAAAATCTGAGTGTGCGGGTGGAAACACCGAATTCTCGGGTCAGTTCGGTTATGCTATAATATTTGTTCACGGGCCTATCCGATTCCTAACCGGATCATTATTATTTGACCTTCACGTAAAAGTCAATTTTATGGCAGCCCTCGCCTATCCCGAAATTCCGTACCACCAGGTCGCTATTCCCAGGAAGGCAAAAAACCCGACAATGTCCGTCACCGCCGTTACGAAGACGGCGGATGAGACGGCAGGGTCAGCTCCGAACTTGTCGAGGACGAGCGGAATGAGAATTCCCGCCAGGGCCGCCGCGAGCATGTTGAGACACATGGCCGTGGCGATGATGCCCCCAATATGGATGTCCTGAAACCATAGCGCCGCGACAACGCCGATGGCGCAGCCGAACAGCATGCCGTTCAGAATGCCCACCCCCGCCTCGCGCCGGATGATGCGGGCGGCATTGTTGATATCGAGGCTTTTGGTGGCGAGCGCGCGCACCGATACCGTCATGGTCTGCGATCCGGCGTTGCCGCCCATGCCGGCAACCGCAGGCATCAGGATCGCCAGCGCGACGATCTGCTGGATCGTCGCATCGAACAGGCTGATGACGGAAGCGGACAGAAAGGCAGTGATGAGATTGACGGCGAGCCACGGAACGCGGGAACGCGACGTGCTGGCGATGGAGTCCGACAACTCTTCGTCACCCACACCGCCGAGACGCAGAAGGTCTTCCTCGGCCTCCTCCTGGATGACGTCGACCACGTCATCGATGGTCAGCACGCCGACCAGCCGGCCGTTATTGTCCACCACGGCGGCGGACAGAAGGTCGTATTGCTCGAAGAGCTGCGCTGCCTCTTCCTGGTCCATTTCGGCTGGAATGGAATGGTTTGTCTCATGCATGATCGTTTCGATCTTCACCTGGCGCTTGGCCCGCAGCACCTTGTCGAGATCGAGCGCGCCGACCAGCTTGAAAGTGGGATCGATGACAAAAATCTGGGTGAAGGAATCCGGGAGTTCCTCCTCCTCTCGCAGATAATCAATAGTCTGCCCGACAGTCCAGAATGGCGGCACGGCGACGAATTCCGTCTGCATGCGCCGACCGGCCGAGCTCTCAGGATAGTCCAGCGCCCGCATCAACCGCACGCGCTCGGTGAAGGGCAGCTGCGAGAGAATGTCCTTACGATCCTCGTCGTCGAGGTCTTCAAGAATGTAGACGGCGTCGTCCGAATCGAGTTCGCCGATACCGGCAGCGATCTGCTCGTTCGACATCTGATCGACGATATCGAGGCGGATACCTTCATCCACCTCGGTCAGCGCCGTCATATCAAAATCGGAACCGAGCAGCCGCACAAGCGCGTGGCGCTGTTCCGGGAGAATGGATTCAAGCAGGTCTCCGAGTTCGGATTCATGCAGTCGCGCCACATTCTTGCGCAGGAACAAGAGGTCGCGATCGGCGATTGCCGCACCCACCATCGTCAGAAAATCGGAACGCACCGAGCCATCTTCGGCATAAATATCCGACGGGGCATCCGACGGCTTCAATTCATCGGGCGCGACAGCGTCGTCGTCACGGTCTGTCATCAGGCGTCCCCTTGTATTCAAATGCCGCAATGCTCGGATTCGAAGGCAGAATGGCGTTAAAAAGCATATTGTCAACAACCGGATAGCTGCAAATACCTAAGCTTCGCGCGTGTCGCGAAAATTCCATTCGTCATTCCTCTTCGCCTCTCCGGCAGGATCGGGCGGAGTGCGGCTTATAAGCATGAATAGCCGATCCGTGCCGCTTGTTTTACGACAACGCCCGCACCCTTTACGCCGTTCCGCAGCCAAGGTTGAGAGCCATGACGCTGGTTTTACCGCAACGCACAACAAAGGCGTTGACAGCCGATGCGGATGGGCGCTTCTGAAGATATTTTTGACAAAGGACAAACCGCGCCGACCGGACGCGGAAAGTCAGTTTCGGGGTGGCAAACCATGAGCAAGACGGGTTTCATCGGCAAGGCATCGTCCGCCGCAGGCGGTTGGGGCGCACTTAAAAGCGTCGGCAAGCGCCTTCTGGAATCCGGGGCACCGATCTCGGGCGTCCGCACCCTGTTGAAGACCAATCAGCCGGATGGTTTTGACTGTCCCGGTTGCGCCTGGGGCGATCCGGAACACGGCTCCTCTTTCGAGTTCTGTGAAAACGGCGTCAAGGCGGTATCCTGGGAAGCGACCGAAGCCCGCGTGCCGCCGGCGTTCTTCGCCAGCCACACCGTCTCCGAACTGCGCGGCTGGTCCGATTACGAGTTGGAAAAACAGGGGCGTCTCACCCATCCCATGCGCTATGACCGGATGAGCGACAAATACCTGCCCGTATCGTGGGACGAGGCCTTTACCGAAATCGGCAGCATCCTCAACGGTCTCGACAACCCGAACCGGGCTGAATTCTATACGTCCGGCCGCGCTTCCAACGAGGCGGCTTTCCTTTATCAGCTAATGGTGCGGCTTTACGGCACCAATAATTTCCCCGACTGCTCCAACATGTGCCACGAGGCAAGCGGTGTCGGATTGAACGCATCGATCGGTGTCGGCAAAGGAACGGTGCTGCTCGAGGACTTTGAAAAGGCCGACGCGATTTTCGTGATCGGGCAAAACCCTGGCACCAATCATCCGCGCATGCTGGGCGACCTGCGCCGCGCTGCCCTGCGCGGCGCCCGGATCGCCGTCTTCAATCCCATTCGCGAAAAGGGGCTGGAGCGCTTTGCAGACCCGCAGGACAAGATCGAGATGATCAGTGGCGGCAGCACGAAGATTGCCACCAATTATTACCAGCCGCGCCAGGGCGGCGACATGGCGGCGGTGCGCGGCATGAGCAAGGCGGTCTTCGCCGCTGACGACGCCGCAAGGGCGGCGGGCGAACCCGCCATCATCGACTACGACTTCATCGCCGAACATGCAGCGGAGTTCGAGGCCTACCGTGCCGCCGTCGAAGCGACGAGCTGGGAGACCATTCTCGACCAGTCCGGCCTCACCCGCGAGGAGATCGAAGAAGCCGCCCACATCTACATGAAGGCCGGCTCCGTCATCGCGACATGGGCCATGGGCGTCACTCAGCATCGTCACTCGGTCGTCATCGTGCGCGAGATCACCAATTTCATGTTGCTGCGCGGCAATGTCGGTCGTCCCGGTGCGGGCCTTTGCCCCGTGCGCGGTCATTCCAACGTTCAGGGCGACCGCACCGTCGGCATCGATGAAAAAGCACCGCCCGCACTTCTCGATGCGCTGGAAAAGGAACTCGGCGTTACCATGCCGCGCAAGCCCGGCCACAATACGGTGGAGGCTGTGGCGGCCATGCTTGAGGGCAAGGCGCAAGCCTTCATTGCGCTCGGGGGTAATTTCCTGCGCGCCACGCCCGATAGCCCGCTTATTATCAAGGCATTCGAAAATCAGAAGCTCACCGTCAACATCGCCACCAAGCTCAATCATTCGCATCTCGTGCCGGGCGAAACCTCGTTCGTGCTGCCTTGCCTGGGGCGAACCGAGATCGACCGCAATTCGGCAGGCCGGGCGCAGATCGTCACGGTCGAGGATTCCATGAGCATGGTGCACGGCTCCGGCGGCATCAATCCCCCGGCGTCGGACGAGCTGCGCTCGGAAGTCGCCATCATCGCCGGCATCGCAGAAGCGACGCTGGGCAGCGGGCCTGTGAACTGGAAAGCGCTCGCTGATGATTACGATCTTATCCGCGACATGATCGAGCGGGTCATTCCCGGCTTCGAGAATTTCAACGAACGCGTTCGCGTGCCGCGCGGCTTCCGTCTGCCCAATAGGGCTGCGGAACGGCAATGGAACACACCGGCGAAAAAGGCGATCTTTTTCAGCGGCCCCCTGCCCGAGCAGACCGAACACCAGCAGGCGCTCACGCGCGAGAACCTTTTCGTCCTGCAGACCTTCCGCAGCCACGATCAATACAACACCACGATCTACGGCATGGACGACCGCTATCGTGGCGTTTATGGCGAACGCCACGTCATCTTCATGAACCCGGCGGATATGCAAGCGCTCGGCGCCCATTCCCGCCAGCGTGTCGATGTCGTTGGCGAATATGGCGATGGGGTCGAACGCATCGCACAGAATTTCCGGCTGGTGCCCTACAATATTCCGCGGGGCAGCATCGGCGGTTATTATCCGGAACTGAATGTGCTGGTGCCGCTGTCGAGCTATGGCAAA
Organism: Agrobacterium sp. SORGH_AS_0440; assembly: GCF_031453135.1. Lineage (NCBI taxonomy): Bacteria > Pseudomonadati > Pseudomonadota > Alphaproteobacteria > Hyphomicrobiales > Rhizobiaceae > Agrobacterium > Agrobacterium sp. SORGH_AS_0440. The sequence continues at coordinate 1,452,970 of NZ_JAVIYR010000002.1, forward strand.
GACAGTTTTACACCGACGTCTAAATCCGTGCTCGTGTCCGTCCGCCTGCGCCCGGATGCCTCCTGATGAATGAGGAACAGTCCGCTGATGCCTTCATGGCCGCGGTGGCACGGGTTCAAGAGCGATCGCAGCCCTTGCTCACATCCACCGGCGCGGCGATACTGATTGCGGTCGACCTCAATATAGCCACCGACAGCCGCGGCATTGCCAACAGGCTGGGTCTTGCACATGCCCTCGTTCTGCGCGAAATCGCCGGTCTGTCACCGCGCTTCGTGCAGATAACGAGACGCCATGCCCGCACCCAGCGCAGCTTCCTGGAAGCGACAGCGGAGGGAAAGGCGCTCGCCGCCGCCGCCCGGATTTGAAACGAACGGAGCATTTCCTTGGCAACCAGGCCTATCCTGCCCTATCCGCATCCCGGCTTGTCGGAAATCTGCGAGCCGGTCACGGTGTTTGACGGGCAATTGCAGGATCTTGTCAGCGACCTGATCGACACGATGCGCGCCGCCCCGGGTGTCGGCATCACCGCCGCCCATATCGGCGTGAAGCAGCGTGTTTTTGTGTTGGAACTGACGCCGGGGACCGTCCTTACCTACGTCAATCCCGAAATCATCGGCCGCGCCACGCAGACCATGCGACATGTGGAGGGCAGCGTCTCGATGCCGGGCTTCACGGACGAAGTGGAGCGGCCATCCAAGATCGAAGTGAGGTTTCAGGACATCGACGGCACGGAGCACCGTCAGGCCGTCGAGGGATTTCACGCCATCTGCATTCAGCACGAGATTGACCAGCTTGACGGCATTTTCTGGGTGAAGCGGCTTTCGAAGCTGAAACGCGACCGGCTGGTGAAGAAATGGGAAAAGTCGAGGAAGCCGTAACCGTCAGCTGGTAATCGACAGCACAAATTCCGCATCGCCCTTCAGCGTGTTGCTGACGGTGCAGATATCCTCCGCCCTGTGCGCAAGCGCCAGTCGCTCCGCCGCGTTGAAGCTTCCGGCGATCTCCATCCGAATGTCGAAGCGGATGATGCGATAGGGTTCATCAGCCGATTTCTCGCCGGAGACATCAACACGAACACCCTCGAACAGATCGAGCAGTCCCAAGCCGCTGGCTGCGATGCGGACGCTGAGCGCCAGGCACGCGGCCAGCGAGGAGTATAAAAGATCGATTGGGTTAAACCCTGGCTCCGAAATCCCCGTGACGATGTCCAGAGCGCCACCGGTGACCGACGACACATGAGGACGGCCAAGCCGCCCCACGCTGACGGAAGCGCCGACCGGCCTCGATTTCATCCTCACGCTCTCGGTCATTCAGAAAATCCTAATTTAATCGCGCGCAATCGATCACATGGAACAAAATACTGGCTGGCGCCTTTTTACTCACGCAACGGTGAACCATCGTTGAATATCGAATTTCAATAGGGAGCTGGGACATATGGTTACATCTACGCTCGTCAGCATTCTGATCACCTTCCTGGTGATTGTGCTTGTCTTGTGGCTCATCGCGCGACTGCCCGTTGGCGGCGGCGCCAAACAGATCGCACAGGTGATCGTCATTATTATCGGCATTATTTCGTTGTTGAAATATCTCGCCGTGTTCTGATGTCCCGGCAAGGCGCAGACGAAAAAAGGCGGCGAAAGCCGCCTCTTTTTTGTTGTCGTTACTGGCGTGGTTCAAACTGGTAAGGTTTTTTCAGCGTGATATCCCGGACGCTGCCTATACCGAGAAAAGGCGTGCCCTCCGGATCGAAGATCGCCCTGCCCTTTGCCGCGATCCATCGGCTAGAGCCGTCAGGCAGGTTGACCTTGTAACGCTGATCGAAAAAGACGCCCGTGGTGATGCTGTCGAAAATGGCCTGTGCCACCCGATCGCGCATCTCAATATCGATCCTTTCCAGAATCTCCTCGATCGTTACCCCGCGTGATGCAACCGGTTCGGAAAATCCATGGCATTCCGCGGTAATCGCATCCATGATCAGCCTGTTGTCGGAAATGCTCCACATGTAATAACCGAGCGCATTGTCTGAATCCGTCTTGTCCCCCTGCACGAAAACCCCCGGATATTATTTCCTGACAAAAGCTAACATCAGACCTCTCATATTCCACCCCTCGTTTTGTGGGGGGAGCAGACGAGCTACCAAAGCGTGCATCAATATCCACCGGAATTTTCCGGCAATCCAAATTGTTGCGCCGTTCTAAAACGGACGACAAATTCCGACGAGGTATCGCAAACATGCGGGCGGGCGCCTACATGGCTGGGATGACATTTCGAGGAGTTCAAGATGATGCGAGCCGCCCTTACTTTCGGATTGCTGACCGCAACCGTCTTTCTGGCCGGATGCCAGACGTGGCATAGCCCATATCGTGGAAACGAGTGGCGAATGGATCAGGTAATGGATGGGGACCCCTACCGTGTCGGGGACGGACAGCGTTACCGACGCTAGTTCAGTCCGGCCATTCAATTCGGGCGGCGTTGGGTCAATGATTTGCCGCCCGTAATTTTTATAATGCTGACGGCAAGATAAAACACAGTAGCCGAATTGGCTCAGAGGCAGCCCGGCGTCTTGTGGGGTCAGGGCTAACCGATTGGCTAAAAAAGAAAAAACCCGCCGAAGCGGGTTTCTTTGGTGCGGTCGAGAAGACTCGAACTTCCACGGGTTGCCCCACAGCGACCTCAACGCTGCGCGTCTACCAATTCCGCCACGACCGCATCGTGGTAGGCGTCGACTTGCGCCGACGGGGGTGCATGTAGCAAAAGGATTTTGGGTGCACAAGAGCGTCGTGACAGTTTTTTGAAATTAAAAATCGCACTGCACCATCCTATATGCAGGAAGCCCGGAAATGCTGGGGTTGCGGCCGTGACGCCATTTTGCGAGAAGGCTGTGGAAAGGACTTTTTCATGCTTACACGCACGGATATCGAGACAAAAATGCTCCCCGCCGCCGGTTCGCCGCCCGTTCGCTGGCGAATCTCCGATGGCCTCGTGCCTTACGAGCAGGCGGTAGAGGAAATGGAGCGCGAGGTTAGCGCCATCGCAGCTGGCGAGGCAGACGAACTCGTCTGGCTTCTGGAGCATCCGCCGCTTTATACGGCCGGCACCAGCGCCGATGTGGCCGATCTGATCGAACCGGATCGTTTCCCGGTCTTCGCCACGGGGCGCGGCGGCGAATATACCTATCACGGCCCTGGCCAGCGGGTCGCTTACGTCATGCTTGATCTCAAACGCCGTCGCCAGGATGTCCGCGCCTATGTTGCGGCACTCGAGGACGTCATCATCCGCACGCTTGATAAGATGAACGTGCGTGGCGAGCGGCGGGAAGATCGTGTCGGCGTCTGGGTCAGGCGCCCCGAAAAACCTCTCCTGCCGGATGGCGGCATGGCAGAAGACAAGATTGCCGCACTGGGTATCCGTCTGCGCAAATGGGTGAGTTTTCACGGGCTCGCGATCAATGTCGATCCCGATCTCTCGCACTTCACCGGCATCGTTCCCTGCGGCATCAGCGCCTATGGCGTCACCAGCCTTGTCGATCTTGGATTGCCGGTTATGATCGGTGATGTCGACGTCCTGCTGCGCGAGGCCTTCGAGGAGGTTTTTGGCCCGGCAGTCCCCGAAACCGGCGCTGGCGGCTGACCGCCGCAACCCTTGCCGCAGGCCGGTGTTTGATGCATCGATCAACACAAGAGGAGGAACGATCATGTTCACAACATCCGCTTACGCCTGCGACGACGGTTCTTCACCGATGAAGCTTGCGACCATCAAGCGTCGCGATCCCGGCCCGCGCGATGTCGAAATCGAAATCGAATTCTGTGGCGTCTGCCACTCCGATATCCACACGGCCCGCAGCGAATGGCCGGGCTCTCTTTACCCCTGCGTTCCCGGCCACGAAATCATCGGCCGTGTCGGCCGCGTGGGTTCGGATGTCACCAGGTTCAAGACGGGTGACCGCGTCGGCGTCGGCTGCATCGTGGATAGCTGCCGGCAATGCGCAAGCTGCGCCGAGGGGCTGGAGCAATATTGCGAAAACGGCATGACCGGCACCTATAATTCGCCTGACAAGGCGATGGGCGGCGACGCCCATACGCTTGGCGGTTACTCCGCTCATGTGGTGGTCGATGACCGTTACGTTCTCAACATACCCGAAGGTCTCGATCCGGCCGCTGCCGCACCCCTGCTCTGCGCGGGCATTACCACCTACTCCCCGCTGCGCCACTGGAATGCAGGCCCTGGCAAGCGGGTCGGCGTTGTCGGTCTCGGTGGCCTTGGTCATATGGCGGTGAAGCTCGCCAATGCCATGGGCGCGACGGTGGTGATGATCACGACGTCGCCCGGCAAGGCTGAAGACGCAAAAAAACTCGGCGCCCATGAGGTGATCGTCTCGCGCGATGCGGATCAGATGAAAAAGGCCGCTTCGAGCCTCGACCTCATCATCGATGCCGTCGCCGCCGACCATGACATCAACGCTTATCTTGCCCTGCTGAAGCGAGACGGCGCGCTGGTACAGGTGGGTGCGCCGGAAAAGCCGCTGTCGGTAATGGCGTTCAGTCTCATTCCGGGCCGCAAGACCTTTGCCGGCTCGATGATCGGCGGCATTCCCGAGACCCAGGAAATGCTGGATTTCTGCGCCGAAAAAGGCATCGCCGCCGAAATCGAGATGATCGATATCGATCAGATCAACGATGCTTATGAACGCATGATAAAAAGCGATGTGCGTTATCGTTTCGTCATTGATATGAAGAGCCTGCCGCGCCAGAAGGCCGCCTGACCTGCGAAGGGGGCAGCCTTTAGCGCCCCCTTCTCTCAATGGACCTTCCGGTCGAAAGCGCTATTCGAACCATGACCAGCCAGACCGGTTTCAGCGATGTCGCCAAGGGCATGACGATCATGGCGACCTGCATGTTCGTGCTGCCCGTCATGGACGCAATAGCCAAATACATGGCCGTGGTTGGCGGCATGTCACCGGCGCAGGTAACCTTCTATCGCTTCTTCTTCCAGGTGGTCTGCACCCTGCCGCTGCTGCTCATGGTCTCACCCAGCGCGCTTTTCAGCGCGAAGCGTCCGTGGATGAACTGCCTGCGCGGCGTATTGCACGCTTCCGCCAGCCTGATGTTCTTCGCCGCAGTCAAATACATGCCGCTTGCCGATGTGTTCGCGATCTATTTCGTAGAACCGTTCATGCTGACGATGATGTCGGCTCTGTTTCTCGGCGACAGGGTCGGCTGGAAGCGGTGGACGGCGATCGTGGTCGGCTTCGGCGGCGCGATGATCGTCATTCAGCCGAGCTTCGAAATCTTCGGCTGGACGTCGCTGCTGCCGGTGGCCTGCGCATTCCTCTACACGCTCTATCTCTTCCTGAACCGAGCCATCGGCGACGCCGACAGCCCGCTTGTGATGCAGACCATGTCGGGCATTGCCGGCACGGTATTCATGGGAGCGGCCCTTCTTGCCGGCGATGCGCTCGGCGACAAGGATTTCGCCGTCTCGCTGCCGCAATCGGGATTGGCCCTGGCTCTGCTCGTGTTGCTAGGATCGATATCCGGCTACATGCATCTGCTGATCGTCAGGGCTTTCAGGCTGGCCCCGCTCTCGCTGCTGGCGCCGTTCCAGTATTTCGAGATCATCTCGGCGACGATCCTCGGTTATGCGCTGTTCTCGGATTTTCCGACGCCGTCGAAATGGCTCGGTATTTTCATCATCGTCGCATCCGGCCTGTTCATCATCTGGCGCGAACGCCAGCAGGCGGGGGCCAATCGGCCGCCGCTCGACGGGCAGTGACGGGCCATGCGATAGCCATCAGGTGCCGGAAGGCAGCGGCCCTTCATCGTGATGATCCTGCGCCTCGACGAGACTGCCGAGCAGCCAGAGAGAGACTTCGGCCGCCTCTCCTGCCGATTTGAAGCGGTATGAACCGCTATATTTCGGCATGTCGAAGAAGGTAACGACGAAACCGTCTCCGCTTTCCAGGCTCTCCACCCGGATCCGCTCGGGATCGATCATCACGCAAACGTAATGAGAACCCATGTTGCGCATGAAACCGGCCTTGTTGTCGTGCAGCCGCACGAAGGCAGCGCCTCCATCTGCCGTCATGTGCAGGCTTCTGATCGCCTCATTGGGAAAGGCGCGGGCGAAATCCATGATCGCCTGCCCGACATCATGGCTGTTGTCCTCATCCGTCGCCCGCGACATGCGCCAGGCATAAACGGCAAAGACCAAAAGCAGCACGAAAACGATAATCCAGATCGCCATATTCATCCGGAACGCTCCCTCAGCAACCAAACATCATGGGTCGCGAATCGAAACGAAGCGAACCCGGTTCGCTTTGATAGGAAACGAGGCTTGCGCGAAGTATGGCTCCCCGCATCGGCGCCAGGAGCGACGATCAGAAGCGCTTGAGGAAAGAGGCTTTTGCCAACAGCCATTGCCGACGAAGCTGCGATAATTGCACTTCGCCTTCAAACACGCCCGCGCCAGCCTTTCGCGCGGCCGTTATGACCGGTCCGGAAATGGCGACGGGCAGATAGGCCGCAAAGACGTTGCCCGAAATGCGAGCGCGTCTTGCCTTCTCGATATGATCCAGTGCATGGGCCGCGAACAGTTCGATGGCTATGCCGATCCGCTGTCGGTCCGTGCCTTCCAGGAACGTCTCCCGGTCAAGCCCGGCGGCCGAGAGCATGTCGGCTGGAATATACACCTGACCACGGCGACGGTGCAGTGGCATGAGCAGCAGCATGCCGGCCATGGCTTGCGCCACACCCGCATGTCCGGCCGCTTCCGCGCTTGCCGCGGCCTCTTCCGGAGACAGAACGAGGCTGGCAAGCTGGATCAGCGCCGAAGCGGTTTCCCCTGCATAGCCTTCAAGCGCGTTGCGATCCTCGAAAGGATCGTCGTAGAGATCGAAGATGCGCGCCTCGATCATGTTGGAAAGCACCGATCGTGGCAGCCTGTAACGCTCGATCGTTTCCAGAAGCGCCGACGCAACGGGGTGCGACTGGCTGTCCCCATGGGGACTTCCCTCGAGCAGATCGCGCCACCATTGCATACGCACCTCACCTGGCAGCGCTTCACGCACGGAATCGCGAATACGCGCAATCTCGGCGTTAAAGGCATAAAGCGCTGCAAGAGCATTGCGCCTGTCCGCGGGAGACAGAAGACACGCGAGATAGCGGTCACGATCCGTATCGCGCAGCGTCGCAAGGCAGACGTCGAGATTTTCTGTGGGTGCCATGGTTCCCCGCGCGGAGCGTTACGTCAGCCTTCGACGGCAATCAACGCCGCAGCCACGGCGCGCGATTCCGAAAGCATGATATTGTAGGTGCGTACGGCGGCACCCGTGCTCATCGGATCAATGGAAATGCCCGCCTCCTTGAAAGCCGCGCGCAGCTCCTTCGGCAGAACCCGCATACCATCTCCCGTGCCGATCAGCAGCACTTCGATATCCTGCGCTTCCGCAAGAACCTTTTCGAAATGCCCGACGCTCAGTTGTTTGGCATCAACGGGCTCCCACCCGTAAATGCCCGAAGGCAGGAGCAGAAGCGAGCCTCGATGCGACATGTCGGCAAAGCGGAAGCCGCCATTGCCATAAGCATCTATGGGCGCCCGGCCGGGAAAATGGGCCGGGCGTATTTCGATCCCGCCGGCCATCAGACGGCAGGCTTGCCGCCGATGGCGTTGCCGGACTTTTCATCCTTCTCGTCTTCCGCGTCCTTGCTATCAGGACGAAGCTTGAAGGCGATCAGCACCGGAGCGGCAATGTAGAGCGACGAGAACACGCCGATACCGACACCGAAGAGCATGGCGAAGGTGAAGGAGCGGATGACCTCGCCACCGAAGAGGTAGAGCGCGAGCAGCGCCAGAAGCACGGTCAAGCCGGTGAGGATGGTGCGCGACAGCGTCTGGTTCAGCGACACGTCGATAATCATCGACAGCGGCATCTTCTTATAGCGCCTCAGGTTTTCGCGGATACGGTCATAGATGACGACGGTGTCATTCAGCGAATAACCGATAATCGTCAGGATCGCCGCGATACTGGTAAGGTTGAACTCTATCCCCAGGAACACGAAGAGGCCGATTGTGAAGACCACGTCGTGCACCATCGAAATGACGGCGCCGAGCGCAAACTGCCATTCGAAGCGAACCCAGATGTAAATCATGATCGCCGTCATGGCGAGCAGGATGCCGATCGTGGAGGTGAAGGTGAGGTCACCGGAAACGGCGGGGCCGACAACTTCAACGCGGCGGAAGTCGTATTTGTCCTCAAGCTCGCCGCGCACCATGGTGATGGCGGATTGCTCGGCATTTTCGCCGCCTTCCTGCGCCTGAATGCGGATGAGAACATCCTGCGGCGTACCGAAATTCTGAGCCTGGATTTCACCCAGGTTGAGCTGGTTCAGACGATCGCGGATATCGGCCAGATCGGCTTCACCCTGCTTGGCACGGACTTCGATGACGGAGCCGCCCTGGAAGTCGATACCGAGGTTCAGGCCCTTGGCGATGAAACCGCCAACGCAGGCAAGCATGATGACGCCGGTGATCATGAACACCACGCGACGGTAGCGCATGAACGGGATGTCGCGACCATCGAACATGGCGGTACGAACGCCCTTCGGCAGATGCTTCGGACGGCTGCGGCGAACCCAGTAACCGAACATCCACGCCGTCAGTGTATAGGCCGTGAAGACGGTCGTGATGATACCGACGGCCAGCGTAACCGCAAAGCCCTTGACCGGACCCGTGCCCATGTAGAACAGCACGCTCGCCACGATCAGCGTCGTCAGGTTGGCGTCGATGATGGTCGCAAAGGCGCGGGTAAAGCCATTATCCAGTGACTGGATCAGTGGTTTGCCGCTTTTCACCTCTTCGCGTATTCGCTCGTAGATCAGAACGTTGGAATCGACAGCCATGCCGATGGTCAGGACGATACCGGCGATACCCGGTAGTGTCAGCGTCGATCCGATCACGCTGAGGACGGCCAGCAGCATGATGACGTTGACCACAAGAGCGATATTCGCCAGCAGGCCGAAGAAGCCATAGAACACGAACATGAAGATGAGGACGCCCACGGCGCCAATGGCGCTTGCCGTCAGACCGGCGGTAATGGAGTCGTTACCGAGGCTCGGACCGACGGTACGCTCTTCAACCACCGTCAGCGTCGCCGGCAGCGCACCGGCGCGCAGCAGCACAGCAAGGTCGTTCGCGCCCTGCACCGAGAAATTACCTGAAATCTGGCCCGAACCGCCAATGATCGGCTCACGGATGACAGGCGCGGAAATGACCTGATTATCGAGCACGATGGCGAAAGGCTTGCCGACATTCTGCTGCGTCGCCTGCGCAAACCGCTGCGCGCCGCGGCTGTCGAAGCGGAAGGTGACGACGGGTTCATTGGTCTGCTGGTTGAAGCTTGCCTGCGCGTCGACGAGATTGTCGCCGGAAACGAGCGCACGGCGCTCCACAAGATAGGGAACCGGCGGATCGTCCTGCGAATAGAGAACCTCGGACGTCGCTGGCGGACGGCCGTTCATGGCTTCCTGCACCGGCATGGTGGTGTCAACCATGCGGAAGGAGAGCTTTGCCGTCTGGTTGAGAAGTGACTTCAGGCGCTGCGGATCCTGAAGACCAGGCACCTGCACGATGATGCGGTCGGAACCCTGACGCTGGATGAGCGGCTCGGTCGTACCGACTTCGTCAACGCGGCGGCGCACGACTTCGATGGACTGCGAAACGGCTGATGACAGGCGGTAATCGATGCCCTCATCCGTGAGATTGAGACGCAGCAGATTGTCGCCACCATCATTCATCGTCACTTCGGTAATGGAGCCGCCGACCAGCGTACCGGCGGATACCGGCTGCGTCAGGTCGCGAAGTGCGTTCTTGGCGGCTTCCAGCTGCGCCGGATCGCTGATGCGGACCTGAATCTGCTGGCCGTTGCCGGTCAAGCCCGAATAACGGATGTTGGCATCGCGAAGCTGCGTTCGCACATCACCCACGATGGTTTCGAGCCGTTCCTTGACGATGTCGGAACGCTCGATCTTGAGCATGATGTGGGAACCGCCCTGAAGGTCGAGACCGAGCGTTACCTTGTTGTCCTTGTACCAGGCGGGCATGCCCTCCAGCTGTTTGTCCGTAAACAGATTGGGAGAGGCGATGACGACGCTTGCCAGCACAAGCAGCCAGATGAAGACTGTTTTCCAACGGGAAAAATGAAGCATTTCGATCTCGGTCAGGGTTGGGGTCGCGCTCTGCGCAACCCGTCAAAATTCGCAATCGGGCATTCGGTTGTCCGGCAGGATCAGGAAGCGGCTTCCGTCTTGACCACTTCGCCCTTCACGCGCACTTCGGCAATGTAAGCACGGGCAGCGCGGATTTTCACGCCTTCGGCGATTTCGACTTCGAGTTCACTGTCATCGATGACCTTGGTCACCTTGCCGACGATGCCGCCGCCGAGAACGACCTGATCACCGCGGCGAATATTGGTCAGCGTTTCCTGGCGCTTCTTCATCTGTGCGCGCTGCGGACGGATAAGGAAAAAATACCAGACCACCATGAGCGGCGCAAACAGGAAAAGCATTTCAAGGCCGGAACCCAGCGCCGACGTGCCGCCCGCTGCATCCTGGGCAAAAGCTTGACTAATGAACATATAAAACTCCTCAACGATTACGGCACGACCTCGTATGCCGCCCCAGCTTTCAAGCCGCCGGAATATAGTGGGGAACGCCGGGATTGCAACAGATGCAGGGCCCTCGCCGTACCGATTCCGGACCTCTTAACCTTTATGGGCGCCAAACACCATGCTAGGCCGGGCGCAAAACAGACTTTTGAACATCAGACAAGCGGAAGAAACACCATGATTCGAGAAGAAACGGCCTCCCTGCTTCTTTCAGAACTGCGCCGGCTCACCGATGCCGTCGAACGGCTGGCGGGACCGGCGCCCGCCGTAAACGACTGGAATGCGGCAGATTGTTTTGTCTGGGCGCCGCTGAACTCTTTCCTGCAGCCTGTTGCCCGCCCCAACCGCATCGCGTTGAAACTCATCCGCGGCGTCGATCATGTCCGCGACATTCTCCACGAAAACACGCTGCGTTTCGCGGAAGGTTTCGCCGCCAACAACGTGCTGCTGTGGGGTGCGCGCGGCATGGGCAAGTCATCGCTGGTGAAGGCCGTTCACGAAGATGTGCGTGCTGCAAGCGGTGTTTCGCTCAAGCTGGTGGAAGTGCACCGCGAGGACATCCACACCCTGCCCGCCCTGCTCGACATCCTCAAGGCCTCCGGCCAGCGCGTCATCGTTTTCTGCGACGACCTCTCCTTCGACCATGACGACACCGCCTATAAATCGCTGAAGGCAGCGCTCGACGGCGGCATCGAGGGACGTCCTGACAATGTGCTGTTTTATGCGACCTCCAACCGTCGCCATCTTCTGCCGCGTCACATGATGGAAAACGAGCAGTCCACTGCCATCAACCCATCCGAAGCGGTTGAGGAAAAGGTGTCGCTCTCCGATCGCTTCGGCCTCTGGCTCGGTTTCCACAAATGCGGTCAGGAAGATTATCTGACGATGATCGACAGCTATGCCACGCATTTCGATCTGGGTCTCGACCGCGAGACACTGCATCACGAGGCGTTGGAATGGGCAACCACCCGCGGCGGCCGCTCAGGCCGTGTCGCCTGGCAATATATTCAGGACGCCGCCGGCCGCCTCAGGAAACCGCTCGACAGATAACACCACCGTGACATCGGGCGAAACGCGGTGTCGTTACGACCACACCGCGTGTCGTATTCCCGAACGCCACATCTCCCCTCTCATGGTTTGCTGCACCCATGAAGTCATCTGCCCGCGGAGGAGCGGACAGGTACGGTGTTCAACCATGGAGGAGATGGATATGAGCAGGAACAGAGGCGTCGTCTACATGCGGCCGGGTCAGGTCGAAGTCCGCGACATCGACGACCCGAAGCTTGAGGCGCCGGATGGCCGCCGCATCGAGCACGGTGTCATTCTCAAGGTGATTTCCACCAATATCTGCGGCTCCGACCAGCACATGGTGCGCGGCCGCACCACGGCGATGCCGGGCCTCGTTCTCGGTCATGAAATCACCGGCGAAGTCATCGAGAAGGGCATCGACGTTGAGATGCTGCAGGTTGGCGACATCGTCTCCGTGCCGTTCAACGTCGCCTGCGGCCGCTGCCGCTGCTGCAAGTCGCAGGATACCGGCGTGTGCCTCACGGTGAACCCGTCCCGCGCCGGCGGCGCTTATGGCTACGTCGACATGGGCGGCTGGATCGGTGGTCAGGCGAAATATGTCACCATCCCCTATGCCGATTTCAACCTGCTGAAATTCCCGGATCGTGACAAGGCGATGTCGAAGATCCGCGACCTCACCATGCTCTCCGACATTCTGCCAACCGGCTTCCACGGCGCAGTGAAGGCCGGTGTCGGCGTCGGCTCCACTGTTTATGTCGCCGGTGCCGGCCCGGTAGGCCTCGCGGCTGCCGCCTCCGCCCGCATTCTGGGGTGCTGCGGTCGTCATGATCGGCGATTTCAACAAGGATCGTCTTGCCCACGCTGCGAAAGTCGGCTTCGAACCCGTCGATCTCTCGAAGGGCGACCGGCTGGGCGACATGATCGCCGAGATTGTCGGCACCAACGAGGTGGACAGCGCGATCGACGCGGTCGGCTTTGAAGCGCGCGGCCACGCAGGCGGCGAACAGCCGGCGATCGTTCTCAACCAGATGATGGAAATCACCCGCGCCGCCGGCTCGATCGGCATTCCCGGCCTTTATGTCACCGAAGATCCGGGCGCGGTGGATGATGCTGCCAAACAGGGCAGCCTGTCACTGCGTTTCGGCCTCGGTTGGGCGAAGGCGCAATCCTTCCACACCGGCCAGACACCGGTGCTGAAATATAACCGCCAGCTCATGCAGGCGATCCTGCACGACCGCCTGCCGATTGCCGACATCGTCAACGCCAGGATCATTGCGCTCGACGATGCCGTACAGGGCTATGAGAGCTTCGATCAGGGCGCAGCCACCAAGTTCGTGCTCGATCCGCATGGCGACCTGCTCAAGGCGGCCTGACGCCTGCACCGGAAAACCGGTGTAATGAAACCGCCCGCTATAAACGGGCGGTTTTCCATTGGCGCAAATGTCCCCTGTCGGAGACACTATTTCTCGCCTTCTCCCAGTGACTCCAGCTCGGCCATTGCCTCGGAAGAAAGATAAGGCCTGAACAGACTGGATACCTGCCGCAGCCCCCACTCCAGTTGCTGCGACCCGAATTCGCTGACACCTTCCTGCAGATTAAGATAGGACGCCCAATAGGTCGAGACGATCCACAAATTCGTCAAAACCGCCTCGCGCTCCGCTTCGGGAATGTCCACCAGCTCCGCATTCTGCATCCGCGTGACGATGTGGCCGACCGCCAGACGCATGGCGGCGCTTATGGTTCGGACGGGCTCCACCAGCCCCGGTGCCAACGCCACCAGACCGACAAGATCGCGAAAAAGGAAGCGGTAGTTCCAGACGAGAGAGAACCACTGCCGCAAAAAGCCGGCATAAGTCGCCGCAGCCGCCTCGTCCGCTCCGTCAACAGTCGCGACGAGCGCCAGCGCATCGTTTTCGAAGCGGGCGAACAGGGCAAGGACCAGCGATTCCTTGGTGCGGAAATGATAATAGAGATTGCCCTCGTTTATTTTCACATCGCCGGCGATTTCGGCCGTTGTCACACGGTCCGGGCCACGTTCGTTGAAGAGACCGAGCGTAACATCTAGAATTTTTTCACGTGTCAGGGATCGCCCCGGCCGTTTCGCGCCGTTCATCATAGAAATTTCACCCCACCATTGAAAATTAAGGCGTACACCTTAAATTACCGGTATAAGGTAAACACCTTAACAGCATGTTGCCATTGTTCAACGCGCATAAAGGACCCGCAGATGACCGACACCGGCCTTCGCACCCCCTCACCCGAGGCGATCGGGACACAAACCGTATCGAAACTCGCCACCGCGCGTCTCGCTCTCTCCATTATTCGCAATCCGTTGAAGGCGTTGCCGCCGGAAATCTTTCATGAACCTGCGGTTTTCACTCGCCTTGGCGATACGATGCGCGTGCATCTCGCCGACCCGGTTTTGATCCACGAGGCTCTGGTCAAGAACGCCCATCTGCTTGGCAAGGGTGAAGATGTGAGGCGCGTCCTCGGCCCGGCCCTCGGTCAGGGACTTCTGACCGCGGACGGGGACCATTGGAAATGGCAACGGCAATCCGTCGCGGGCGCTTTCCGCCACGAAAAGCTGTTGGATCTGCTTCCGGTCATGATCGAGACGGCACGACGCACGGAAGCGCGCTGGCGCTCTCCTTCCATTGGTGACATCGACGTGGGCCACGAAATGATGCGAACCACGTTCGACATCATCGTCGAAACGATGATGTCCGGTGGATACGGAATTGATGTTGCGCGGGTCGAACAGAGCATCACCGATAACCAACAGGCTGGACCTTCGCGCTCACCATGCTGGGGGGCGCCGGAATGGCTACCTCATCCTGGCCGGCGCAAGGCCCGGATCGCCGTCGGTTATCTGCGCGAAAGCCTTGCGAAGGTGATTGCCGGACGGCGGAAAAATCCATCCGAAAGGAACGACCTCGTCTCGATGCTGCTGGAGGCCAGGGATCCTGAAACCGGACGCATGATGACCGACACGGAAATCGTCGACAATCTCCTGACATTCATCACCGCCGGCCACGAAACGACGGCGCTCGGTCTCGCATGGACGTTTCACCTTCTGTCGAAGAACCGGGAGACGGAGAGAAAAATCCTCGAGGAAATCGACACCGTCACCGCCGGTGAACCGGTCGCGGCGGAACATATCGCCGGCCTGACCTACACCCGACAGGTGTTCTCGGAAGCGATGCGGCTTTACCCGCCAGCTCCGGTCATTACACGCACGGCGCTTGAAGACTTCAGGCTCGGCGGGCATGATATTCCGGCGGGCACCGTTCTTTACGTGCCCATCTATGCCGTGCACCGCCACTCCGCCTTGTGGGACGAGCCCGAGCGCTTCGATCCGTCGCGCTTCGAACCGGAAAAGGCGAAGGCGCGCCACCGCTATGCCTATATGCCATTCGGGGCGGGACCCCGCATCTGCATCGGCAATGCTTTTGCGATGATGGAAGCCGTCGCGATCCTGGCCGTTCTTCTGCAAGGCCTTCACCTGGAAAACAGGTCAACGGCAACTGCGGCACCGCTGATGCGGGTAACATTGCGGCCGGAAAGTCGCCTGACGATGCGGATCGTACAACGGAAAAACAGATCGCCCGCGGCGTGAACCACCGCGGGCGATGAATGGAGGCCCCCTGGGTCACCGAACGGTGACGATCACAGGTCGACGTCGAGGATCGCCATCGAGAAATTGTAGGAACGGTCGCCGTCTTCGTCATCGATGTAAACGACGCCGAGAAACTCTTCGCCAAGATACACTTCGGCGGAATCGTCCTTGCGCGGACGCGCCTTGACCACCATCGTCGGGTTGAAGGTACGCTTGAAGTAGGCGTCGAGTTTTTTGATTTCGTCGGCTTTCACCACTATTCTCCTGTGCGGTTCGCGTTGGCCCGCTTTTGGCATGGGACAAAGGCCAAAGTAAAGTGAAAGCGGCAGGTCATCCGTGTCTTCCACACGGACGACGGCAAAAAACCCGGCCACCTGTCAACGCGACAGTGCCGCTCAGATATCGGCTCCGATGAGCTGGTCCATCAGGCGCGAGGGTTCAGAACACCCTGCTTCTCCCACCACCCGCGCCGGCACTCCGGCAACCGTGGTCTTCGGCGGAACCGGCTTCAGCACCACAGATCCTGCGGCGATGCGCGAGCAACTGCCGATTTCGATATTGCCGAGGATTTTCGCCCCCGCGCCGATCATCACACCGTTGGCGATCTTCGGGTGACGGTCCGCCCCTTCCTTGCCGGTGCCGCCGAGAGTGACGCCATGCAGGATGGAGACGTTATCGCCGATGACTGCCGTCTCGCCGACCACCAGCCCGGTGGCGTGGTCGAGGAAGATGCCCTTGCCGATGCGTGCTGCGGGGTTGATATCGGTCTGGAAAATGCTCGAAGACCGGCTCTGCAGATAAAGTGCGAAATCCTTGCGGCCTTTCTGCAGCAGCCAGTGGGCAAGCCTATGGGTCTGGATGGCCTGGAAACCCTTGAAATAAAGCAGCGGTTCCATGAAGCGCGTGCAGGCCGGATCGCGATCGTAAACGGCCTGGATGTCGACGCGGAGAACGCTTCCCCATTCCGGCCAGTCATCCAGCATATCCTGGAAGGTCTGACGCAACAGCACGGCCTGTATGTCCGGATGGTCGAGAAGTTCGCAGATACGGTAGATCACACATTCTTCGAGAGACCGGTGGTTGAGGATCGTCGAATAAAGAAAGGCTGAAAGCAGTGGATCCTGTGCAGCGGCGCTGCGCGCTTCATGCAGCAGGCTGCCCCAGATCGGGTCGACGATCGCCAGCTGTTCAGGCTGACGGGCCTCGGTACGTGCGACCATGAACGGTCTCCTCGTTTGCAGTGGTCGTTCTTTATACAGAAAAAGACGTGCATTAGAAATGGGATTCGAATGACGACTTTAAAGGCGGCACGGCTTCAGTTTTTCTTCATGCAGCTTGAAAAACCGTTTCTTGCCGAACTGCGCTTTGCCGCGCTTCTGCGCGGAAAGCCTGCCCCGTTTTTCCTCGAAAATGCGTCAACTCAGAACGAACGGTAGAAATCCAGCACCGCCGCCTTGAACACGCGGTCGCCGACGGCCAGCATGTGGTCGCGGCCGGGAATGTCGATCGCCCGCGCGTGCGGCATGATGGCAGCGAGCTCTTCACCGGAGCCGGCAATATCGTCCTTCGTTCCGACCGCGATCAGCGTCGGCGCATCTATCTTTGCCGCCTGGTCGCGTGTGACGAGAACCCGCGATGTCTCGATGCAGGCGGCAAGCGCCAGGCGGTCGCTTTTCGTCTGATCGGCAAAGGCTCGGAACATGCGGCCGCGCTCATGGGTCACGACATCGAGCGAAGGCGCGAGAAGCGCCTCTGCGATCGGGTCCCAGTCGCCCACACCTTCGACCATGCCGATACCGAGCCCGCCGAAGACCAGAGAACGCACGCGCTCGGGATGCGCCATGGCCAGGAAGGCGGAAATGCGCGCACCCATGGAGTAACCCATCACATGCGTCTCTGCGATGCCGAGATGGTTGAGCAGCGCCACCGCATCTTCGGCCATGACGGACGGATAATAGGCCTCCGTATCATGCGGCTTGTCGCTTGCGCCATGGCCGCGATTATCGATGGCGATCACCCGGTAGCCGGCATCTCCCAGCGTCTTCAGCCAGCCAGGATGGACCCAGTTGACGTTGGCGCTGGATGCAAAGCCATGGATCAGCAAAACCGGGTCTCCCGCCGGATCGCCTTCGTCAAAATAAGCGAGGCGAAGGCCGTCATGGAAAAAATCGGAAAACTGCGGCGTGTTGAGATTCATCAAGGACATCCTTTTTGCCGGACCATATGGCAGGAATTAGCAATGTTGAACATGTTTTGCTGACGATTTTTATGGAGATGCAATGCGTTTGAGGCTACATATCCGCAATGACGAGCCGGCATGCGAAGACGGATTGCGGCTCTACAACGATATTGCATTTGGAGACGAACATGGCCGGGCATACCATTCCCCACTTCCAGAACGATGGCGGACACCGCATGATCGAGATCGGCGTCAAGGAATTCATGTGCACCGGCGCTTCCGTTCCTTACGATCATCCGCATATCTTCATCGATATGGGCGACGACAATGAGAAGGTCTGTTCCTATTGCTCCACCCTTTATCGCTATAACCCGTCGCTGAAGGCCGAGCAGACCAATCCTCCGGGCTGCGTTTTCCACGTGAAGGCTGCCTGACCTCCACTTTTCCTGATCGGGGCGCATCATGCCCATAAAATCCGTAGCCATTATCGGTGCCGGCATTGCCGGTCTCACCGCTGCCCTTTCTTTTGCCCGGCACGGTATAGACTGCGACATCATCGAACAGGCCGGCGAACTGACGGAAGTGGGCGCCGGCCTGCAGATTTCGCCCAATGCCGCCCGCATTCTCGCCACGCTTGGCGTGCTGCCTGCCATCGAGGCGCGCTGGACCGAGCCCGTCAGTGTCGAACTCGCCTCCGGAAAATCGCTCGCAACGCTGCTCTCTCTGCCTGTGGGCGCGGTGGCGCGTACACGCTGGGGCGCACCCTATGGCGTGCTGCACCGCTCCACCCTGCAAAGCGCACTTCTCCAGACGGTGACAGATAATCCGCTATGCCGGTTGCATCTCGGCAAACGCATCGAAAACGCGACGGCCGATGTGATTGCCGCAACCACATTCCGCGACCATGATCTGATTGTCGGCGCGGACGGTGTCTGGTCGGCGGCCCGCTTTGCCGTTCCTGCCGCTCCCACCGCCACCTTCTCCGGCAATATCGCCTGGCGCTTCACCGTTGCCGCCAATGCCGTGCCGTCGGCCATCAACAAAAGCGCCGTCACGGCCTATCTCGGCTCGGGTGGCCATATCGTCGCCTATCCGCTGAAAGAAGTCGGCGGTTTCAACATCGTCGCCATCGCGCTGGGCGCCGATCCCGGCGCGACGTGGCGGGCGGAATCGAGCGGGCGGCAGAAAGCCCTGCTTCTTGAACAGTTTCGCGGCTTCAGCCCTGACATCGTCCGGTTGCTCGATTCGTCCGAAAACCCGACCTTTTGGCCGCTTTATCAGGCCGGCCCCGGCCGCTGGCACAATGGCCGGGACACGGTGCTGATCGGCGACGCAGCGCATGCCATGATGCCGTTCGCCGCCCAGGGGGCAGCCATGGCGATCGAGGATGCGTTTGAACTCGCGGGAACCATGGTGGGCAGCGATGCTGCAGCCACCCTTCCCGCGCCGCAGGCTCTTGCCGCCTTCGAGACCCTGCGCCTGCCGCGCATAGAAAAGGCCCGCAAGCGGGCCTCTCTCAATCGTTTTGCCTATCACGCCACAGGCCCGGTGCGTATCGCGCGGGACTTCGTGTTTTCCACGCGTCCCACCGACGCCTTCCTGAAGGACTTCGACTGGCTCTACGGCTATCGCGCCAAGGGCTGAGATCAAACCGCGGCCGCGGCTGCAAAGCCGGCCTCGAGGTCCTTCTTGAGATCGGCGACATCCTCAAGCCCGATCTGCAGGCGGATGACCGGTCCCTCCGAGGGACCCTTGGCGATGGTCCTGTCGACAAGCGAGACCGAAACGGCAAGCGATTCGTAGCCGCCCCAGGAGTAACCGAGCCCGAAAAAGGTCAGCGCATTCAGGAACGCGGCCGCCGTCTGCTTGTATCTGCCTTCTTCCGCCTTCAGTACGAAGGAGAAGACGCCGCTTGCTCCCTTGAAATCGCGCTTCCAGAGATCATGCCCTGCAAAGCTCGGCAGCGCCGGATGCAGCACGCGCACGACGTCGTCCCGGCTCTCCAGCCATGTGGCGATGTCGAGCGCGCTTTTCTGATGGTGCGCCAGCCTGATTCCCATCGTGCGCATGCCGCGCAGGATCTGATAGGCATCGTCGGAAGTGACGCAGATCCCGAGATTGGTATTGGCCTGATAAAGCGCCTTCCAGTGCTTTTCATTGGCCGAGACGAAGCCCATCAGCACATCCGAATGGCCCGAGGGATATTTGGTGGCAGCGTGGATGGAAACATCGACGCCAAAATCCAAAGGTTTGAAATAAAGCGGCGTCGCCCAGGTATTGTCCATCGTAACAACGCAATCATGCCGATGAGCGATATCGGTGATCAGCCTGACATCCTGAATTTCGAAGGTGTTGGAACCCGGCGCTTCCAGATGCACCAGCTTCGTGTTCGGCCGGATGAGAGCCTCTATGCCCTCCCCGATGGCCGGATCGTAATATTCCACTTCGACACCCAGCTTCTTCAGCATCATATTGCAGAAGCGACGTGTCGGAAAATAAACGGAATCGACGATCAGCGCATGGTCGCCAGCGCCGAGATAGGCAAGGAACGGGACCGTGATGGCCGCAAGGCCCGAAGGCACGAGTATGGTTCCGGCAGACCCTTCCAGCTCATTGACGAGATTGCAGAGCGCATCGGTCGTCGGCGTGCCGTGGGTGCCATAGGTATATTTCTGGTTTTCGGTCGAAAGCGTCTCCGCGTCGGGAAAAAGCACCGTCGAGCCGCGCACGATTGGCGGATTGACGAAACCGAAACAGTCCGCGGGATCATTGCCGCCATGGGTGAGGCGCGTATTCACACCTGCGGCGGAAAGCAGGTCATTTGTCTTGGTCATTTCAGATCAGCTTTCGAAGGAACATTGACGCGTGCGACAATGCTGAGAGCGAACCGCAAGGTCAAGTCCCGCCGGGACGCAACAACCGACGGGATTGATCCATCGCCAGCCAGAATACAACAAGTATACAAATACTGTGCAAGTGCAAATTTCCGCAAAAATATGCTTATATTTTCACCCTTTGCACACTTCACGACCAAACTTTGGAAAATTCCGTTTTATAGGCACAATTATTGCCCGCACGTCTTGACCCCGCTGCCAATTGCGATTGTGATAGAAAAAGCGGATCGAAAAGATCTCGCTGAAGGGGGAGCTGGGGCAGAACAAACATGCCGGTCCTCTTCCAAGTGATGATAACAAACAAAGGTTGGGAAAAATGAAAAAGGCAATTCTGTCGGCCGCCATCGGCGCAGCAGTTTTGGGAGGAGCCTCGGTCGCTTCGGCTGCGACGCTTCAGGATGTGAAGGGCAAGGGTTTCGTCACCTGCGGCGTCAGCGCCGGCATTCCGGGATTCTCCAATCCCGATGACAAGGGCGAGTGGTCCGGTATCGACGTGGACTATTGCCGTGGTATTGCCACAGCGGTTTTCGGCGATCCTTCGAAGGCCAAGTTCGTCGCACTTTCGAGCAAGGACCGATTCCCGGCTCTCCAGTCCGGTGAAGTCGACGTTCTGACCCGTAACACCACCTGGACGATCAGCCGCGACACGTCGCTGGGCTTCAACTTCCGTACCGTCAACTACTACGACGGCCAGGGCTTCATCGCCAAGAAGAGCCTCAACGTGAAGTCCGCTCTCGAGCTTTCCGGCGCCGCCGTCTGCGTACAGACCGGCACGACCACGGAGCTCAACCTCGCCGACTACTTCAAGACCAACAATCTGCAGTACAACCCGGTGGTTTTCGAAAAGGAAGCCGACGCGACCTCTGCCTATGATGCCGGCCGTTGCGACGTCTACACCACTGACCAGTCGGGCCTTTACGCGATCCGCCTGAAGCTGAAGAACCCGGAAGAAAACATCGTTCTGCCTGAAGTCATCTCCAAGGAGCCGCTTGGTCCGGCCGTTCGCCAGGGTGACGACCAGTGGTTCGACATCGTCAGCTGGGTTCACTACGCCATGGTCAATGCCGAAGAACTTGGCATCACCTCCAAGAACGTCGACGAGCAGAAGAACAGCGCAAATCCGGACGTGAAGCGCCTGCTCGGCACGGAAGAAGGCACCAAGATCGGTACCGATCTCGGCGTGACCAATGACTGGGCCTACAACATCATCAAGCTGGTGGGCAACTACGGCGAAGTCTTCGACCGCAACGTCGGCGCCGGCTCGCCGCTGAAGATCGAGCGCGGCCAGAACGCGCTCTGGACCAAGGGCGGCCTGCAATACGCACCGCCGGTCCGTTGATCGGCCCCATCATCGGCTAGATCATAAGGAGGCTGGGCAACACCCGGCCTCCGCTTCAAATTATATAAATAAGCTCGCAAAGAGCATATAAAAGGGAAAGGTGCCTATGGCAGGCAACGCGGTCAGTTCGCAACGATCGCGCGCGCAAAGCGCGTCGTCACTTATCTACGATCCACGCATACGCGGCATTTTTTACCAGGTCCTGACGGTCGTCATCCTGGCCGCCTTCGTCTGGGTCATCGTGACGAATACGATCACCAATCTTCAACGTTCAAACATTTCATCCGGCTTCGGGTTCCTCAACGGACGCGCCGGCTTCGACATCGGCCAGTCGCTGATCGCTTATACCAGCGACGCGACCTATGGCCGGGCGCTGCTCGTCGGCATTCTCAACACGATCCAGGTTGCGTTTTTTGGCATCATCGCCGCCTCGATCATCGGCTTCATCGTCGGTATCGCCCGGTTGTCCAACAACTGGCTGATCTCGAAGCTCGCGCAGGCCTATGTGGAAATCTTCCGCAACATTCCGCCGCTGCTCGTGATCTTCTTCTGGTACAAGGGCGTTATCTCGGTCCTGCCGCAGGCACGCGAATCGCTCGAGCTGCCGCTCGGCACCTACCTTAACAATCGTGGCTTCTTCTTTCCGAAACCGCTCTGGGGTGACGGAATCTGGCTCGTGCCGCTGGCCTTTCTTGTCGCCGTCGTCGTCAGCGTGCTTGTTTACCGCTGGGCGAAAGCCAGACAGGAAAAAACCGGACAGCAATTCCGCACCGGAATAACGATAACGCTGCTCGTCATCGGATTGCCGCTCGCCACGTTCCTCGCAATCGGCGCGCCGCTGACATTCGATTACCCCATCGCCGGACGCTTCAACCTTTCGGGCGGCGCCGTCGTCGCGCCTGAATTCATGTCGCTGTTCCTGGCGCTGTCCTTCTACACTGCCTCCTTCATCGCCGAGATCGTTCGCGGCGGCATCAAGGCCGTGGCGAAGGGGCAGACGGAAGCTGCCGACGCGCTTGGGCTTCGCTCCAGCACCACGACACGTCTCATCGTCGTGCCGCAGGCCATGCGCATCATCATTCCGCCGCTGACAAGTCAGTTCCTCAACCTCACCAAGAACTCGTCGCTTGCGGTCGCCGTCGGCTTTGCCGACATCGTCTCCGTTGGCGGTACGATCCTGAACCAGACGGGTCAGGCGGTTGAAGTCGTTGCCATCTGGCTGGTCATCTATCTCTCGCTGTCCCTGCTCACGGCCGTCGTCATGAACTGGTTCAACGCGAAAATGGCTCTGGTGGAGAGATGACGATGACGATCAGCAACCACGCCTTCGTGCGCCAGACCATTGAGGAAGCCCGCCCCGCGCCATCGAGCGCGGTGGGCGTAACCCACTGGCTGCGCACCAAGCTCTTCGCCACGCCCAAGGATACGGTGCTCACCGTCCTTGCTATTGCCCTCCTCGTCTATATCGTGCCGCCGATCATCGAGTGGCTGTTTATCGACGCGGTTTGGACCGGCAGCGACCGTATTGCGTGTCTCACCGCTTCACAGGGCGGCGCGCTTCCGGACGGACAGTCCGGCGCCTGCTGGGCCTTTGTCTCGGCCAAGCTCGGACAATTCGTCTTCGGCCGTTACCCCATTGACGAGCGCTGGCGTCCCATCCTCGTGATGGTGACGTTCGCGATCCTGTTGGTCCCGATGCTCATACCGAAGGCGCCGTTCAAGCGTCTCAATGCACTGGCGCTCTTCATCATCCTGCCCTTCATTGCGTTCTTCCTGCTCATCGGCGGCGTCTTCGGCCTGCCAAAGGTGGAAACGCAGCTCTGGGGCGGCCTGATGGTCACGCTCATCCTGTCCTTCTTCGGGATAACGGTGTCGCTGCCCTTCGGCATTCTTCTGGCGCTCGGCAGACGCTCGAACCTGCCGGTCATCAAGATGCTCTGCGTTCTCTTCATCGAGGTCATCAGAGGCATCCCGCTGATCACCGTCCTGTTCTTCGCCAGCATCATGCTGCCGCTGTTCCTGCCCGACGGCTGGACTTTCGACAAGTTCCTGCGTGCGCTGGTCGGCGTGTCGCTGTTCTCCTCCGCCTATATGGCGGAAGTGATCCGCGGCGGCCTGCAGGCCATTCCGAAGGGACAATATGAAGGTGCGGACTCGCTCGGCCTGAATTACTGGCAGAAGACGAGGCTGATCGTGCTGCCGCAGGCGCTGAAGCTCGTCATTCCGGGCATCGTCAACACCTTCATCGGGCTTTTCAAGGACACGTCGCTGGTCTCGATCATCGGCATGTTCGACCTGCTCGGTATTGTCACACTCAACCAATCGGATGCGAACTGGGCCACGCCCGTCACCGCCATGACTGGCTATATTTTCGCAGGCTTCGTATTCTGGATATTCTGCTTCGGCATGTCGCGATATTCGCTGTTCATGGAACGGCACCTCGACACCGGGCATAAACGATAAGGGACGCTCAAAATGGCAGAAACCCAGGCAAAAAAACTGACCGTCTCGGCGACGGACGTCGCAATCGAAATCACCGGCATGAACAAATGGTACGGCGATTTCCATGTGCTGCGTGATATCAACCTGAAGGTCATGAAGGGCGAGCGAATTGTCATCGCCGGTCCTTCCGGGTCGGGCAAATCGACCATGATCCGCTGCATCAACCGTCTGGAAGAGCACCAGTCGGGCAGCATCGTCGTTGATGGCATCGAGCTTACCAACGACCTCAAGAAGATCGACGAGGTGCGCCGCGAAGTTGGCATGGTGTTCCAGCACTTCAACCTCTTCCCGCATCTGACGATCCTCGAAAACTGCACGCTGGCGCCGATCTGGGTTCGCAAGATGCCCAAGAAGGAAGCCGAAGAAGTGGCGATGCACTATCTGAAGCGCGTGAAGATTCCCGAGCAGGCGCATAAATATCCGGGCCAGCTCTCCGGCGGTCAGCAGCAGCGTGTGGCGATTGCCCGCTCGCTCTGCATGAAGCCGAAGATCATGCTCTTCGATGAGCCGACCTCGGCGCTCGACCCGGAAATGGTCAAGGAAGTGCTTGATACCATGGTCAGCCTCGCAGAAGACGGCATGACCATGCTGTGCGTGACCCACGAAATGGGCTTTGCGCGTCAGGTCGCAAACCGCGTTATCTTCATGGACCAGGGCCAGATCGTCGAACAGAACTCGCCCGCCGAATTCTTCGACAATCCGCAGCACGAGCGTACCCGCCTGTTCCTCAGCCAGATACTGCACTGAGACCAAGCATCATCGGACGGGGCCTTTGGGCCCCGTTTCTTTATGACGACAACCCAGCTCCAGATCTGGCGTGATCGTTGAGCTTCTCATGACGCTGCGCTTCTCACGTCCCGGAGCCACTTGAGTGAATCACTGCCCACCAACGCGTTCCCCCACATCATTCTCTTCCGTTAGAAGCGCAAAACCGCGGGACCAAGCACGCTTTAACCTTTTGTTACGAAACAAGAATCCTTGTTTTTCAGGGCTTCTGGCCACCCGTGTCATTTTTTTGTCAAATCATGCGTTTTTCCGCTTGCGGAGCAACCGGAGCCTGACTATAAGGGCGCCACACCACAAGCGCACGCGCCCTTCGTCTATCGGTTAGGACGTCAGATTTTCATTCTGAAAAGAGGGGTTCGACTCCCCTAGGGCGTGCCACTTGCTTCCCTGGTTACCTCCCACACGACGAAATCATTCGATAAAATCGCAATAATTCCAGCATCTCATCATTGCTGCGGAACCGATTTGCCGTCGGCACGTTAGATGCCTGTCCCCCCGATGGAAGGCAAGCCGGACGAAATGCCGCCGCGCAATTCACCCGGCTTGCCTTTCCCCTCTCCCAGATCATCAGGAAGTCCCGAGCTTCGGCAGAGCGTTGCCAACTCAACATCCAAGATGCTGGGCTTTGCCCACTTGCACCGCATCGTCGCGTCTCGTGCCGCGCGAGATTGGAGCGGTAATTCAAGGATTTGGGCCGGTCCGACCGAGTTTTCCACAGCCCGTTCCGCCCTGCCAAAAAAACTCGCCGCAAAGCGAAAAAAATCAGTTTTTCCGCTTGCGGAGCAACGGGAGCCTGACTATAAGGGCGCCACACCACAAGCGCACGCGCCCTTCGTCTATCGGTTAGGACGTCAGATTTTCATTCTGAAAAGAGGGGTTCGACTCCCCTAGGGCGTGCCACTTGCTTCTTCCTTAAAATCAGCAGCATAAACGAAACTCTTCACGCATCGCGTAAAGATATTCTGTTGTAGTGCATAGGTCAGCGACAACCGTTGACCGGTGACAGTCGAGATAGATTGGTGGCCCCTCTCAGGGCGCGAAAGCGGCGTCCAGAACACGCAGTTGAACCCGCCTTTGCCCCTGCCAGAGATCGGCGCCCACAGTACCCGCGACGTGAATATTCCGTCCGCGGGCATTCATGAGCATCTGTCCCAGGGGCGCCTCGGCGGCGCGGAACGCGATTCCGTCCAGCCGTGAGCCATCCATGGCCTCCAGCGTGATCTTGACGTGGGATGTGCCCACCAGCCGCACATCACGCAGGCGATGCGCCGGAACGGCAAAGATCGGCTGAGAATGACCGGAACCATAGGGACCGGCCTGTTCCAGCTGGTCGACAAGCTGCAACGTAGCCCCCGAAGCGCCGATGGCGCCATCAATCTTCAATACGCTGCTCTCTACCAGCTCGTTTACGGTCTTTGCGGCGGCTTCCTCAAAAAAAGTCCTGAGCTTGCCGAGATTGGCGCGCTCAACCGTCAGGCCTGCCGCCATGGCGTGGACCGCCGCCCTTGACCAGCAGGCCGGCCTCCACGGCAGCGCGCACCATCCGCCCCATGTCGAAGCCGGCGATCGAACGGCCGGAGCCGGTGCCCTTGCCGGAGGGATCGAAGGCAATGGCAAAAGCCGGGCGGCGGAAGCGATCCTTCAGGCGCGAGGCCAACAAGCCGACAATGCCGGGATGCCAGTTTTCACGCGCGGTGACGATAACACCGGCACCCGAGCCGTCGCCATATTCGAACAGGGCCTCCGCTTCGGCCTCCGCCAGCATCGCCGCTTCCATCGCCTGTCGCTCGCGGTTCAGCTCGTCCAGCCGCTCGGCAATCACCTCGGCCTGCGAGGAATCATCGATCGTCAACAATCGGCTGCCGAGCGCAGCGTCGCCAATACGCCCCCCGGCGTTGATGCGGGGCCCGATCAGGAAACCGAAATGATAGGGTGTCACAGGTCCGCCCAGCCCCGCCTTCTTGAACAGCGCGGCAAGGCCGGCGTTTTTCATGTGGCGTGCGGCAATCAGGCCCTTCACCACATAGGCGCGGTTCAGCCCTTTCAGGGGAACCACATCGCAGACCGTCGCAAGCGCAACGATGTCGAGCAATGACAGCAGATCGAGCGTGAAGGCCTGGCGGTGCCGCCTGTCCTTGAGAACGCGAAGCGTGGCGACGAGCACGAGGAACACCACGCCAGCGGCACAGAGATGCCCCTGCCCCGACAGATCGTCCTCCCGGTTGGGATTGACCAGCGCCACCGCCGGTGGCAGTTCCGTACCCACCTGATGGTGGTCGATGACCACAACGTCCGTTCCTGCCTCTTTTGCCGCCTCGAGCGATTCATGGCTGGTGGATCCGCAGTCCACCGTCACGATCAGCGTCGCGCCATTGGCGGCCAGCTGCTGCATCGCCGCCGGGTTAGGCCCGTAACCCTCGAAAATTCTGTCGGGAATGTAGATCTCGGGCGTCAGCCCGAAATGTGCAAGAAACCGGTACATCAACGCGGAGGAAGCAGCGCCATCGACATCGTAATCACCGAAGATCGCCACCTTCTCACCCGCTTCAATGGCGCGCACAAGCCGCTCGGCGGCCTTCTCGCAATCGGTCAGCACATGCGGGTCGGGCATCAGGGAGCGAATGGTGGGATCAAGGAACGCCAGGGCATCATCCACCCCCACACCGCGCCCGGCGAGCACCCGGGCGATCAGTTCCGGAATACCGTGGACCTGTGACATGGCCAGCGCACGGTTCTGCCCGGCCTGATCCAGCCGAGACACCCACCGCTGTTCTGTTGCCGACCGCTCCACGCTTAAAAATGCGCGGGCCACGGTATCGGCCGGCTCCATCATTACCATCCATTCGTCCTGTCATTCGCGCCAACAGGCGCTCTAATGGTTAGAACGGGCTAAATGGCGATGCTGCGTTTTTCAAGCAAAAACGCGCCTTGACGAAATCACGTCGAGAAAACCGAGAAAAAAGGGCTGACAATCGAGACGGCCGCGACAAGCAGCAGCAGCGAAAATACCGCGAGCGAACACCAGTTACGCTCATATTCGGCCATATCGAATTCCATGCTGCGAATATTGTCATTGGCATTATGCGGCCGCGCCCTGTGATGGCTCGCCGGAGCGCCCTGGCGCTTGTTGTCCTTGAACAGGATGATCGATGTCACGGCCACGCCTCCCTCGCTTGGTGAACACGATTAACCATAAGGCCGAATCGCCCTGCTTTCCAGCGCTTCACGCACCGTCCCCTCAAATTTTGCGGCCGCCAGACCGCAGGAAGGCGCCGGTCCCCCAAGCAACAAAAAACCGCGTTTCCGGATGGAAACGCGGTTTTTGATCTCACGACAGTAGCGTCGCGCTTCAGGTCCGCTCGATGCGGAGGACCTGGGGCTCGCTGACGAGATATTTCTCGTTCTTGATCGCTTTTACCGCCTTGCGGATCGCATCTTCCATTGTCGCGTGCGTAACAAGGATGATTGTCTGCGGCGCGCCTTCCACGTGCACGCGCTGGCGCTGCACGATGGATTCCAGCGAAATGTTATTGTCAGCCATGCGGCTGGCGATGGAGGCGAACACACCGGCCTGATCCTTCACCGTCAGGCGGATGAAGTAACCGCCCTCGTGGCTCTTCATCTTGGCGCGGCGATAGTCCGTCAGCGATTTCGCCGGACGGCCGAGCACCGGCACACGCTGTGCACCGGGACGGCTCTTGGCGATATCGGCGATATCGCCAAGCACGGCGGATGCCGTGGCGTTGCCGCCGGCGCCTGGTCCGACCATCAGCAATTCACCGAGAATGTCGGATTCGATCGCCACGGCGTTGGTAACGCCATCGACCTGCGCGATGACGGAATCGAGCGGCACCATCGTGGGATGGACGCGCTGCTCGATACCGGATTCGGTGACCTGCGCCACGCCGAGAAGCTTGATGCGATAGCCTAGATCGGCAGCCGCCTGGATGTCCTCGATCGAAATATTGGTGATGCCTTCGAGATAAATGTCGTCGGCAGCGATCTTGTTGCCGAAGGCAAGCGTGGTCAAAATGGAAAGCTTGTGCGCGGTGTCGTTACCTTCGATATCGAAGGCGGGATCAGCCTCTGCATATCCCAGCCGCTGCGCTTCCTTCAGACAGGCCTCGAAGGACAGGCCTTCTTTCTCCATCTTTGTGAGGATGTAGTTGCAGGTGCCGTTCATGATGCCGTAGATGCGCGTCACGTGATTGCCGGTCAGCGATTCACGCAGGGCCTTGATGACGGGAATGCCGCCAGCGACCGCCGCCTCGAAGTTCAGAAGCGCGCCCTTGTCTTCGGCAATGGTCGCCAGTTCGACACCATGCTTGGCCAGCAGCGCCTTGTTGGCTGTCACCACATGGAGACCGCGCGACAGCGCTGCCCGCACCGCATTTTCGGCCTGTCCGGAAGCACCGCCGACCAGTTCGACAAACACATC
The DNA here is from genome assembly GCF_031453135.1 of Agrobacterium sp. SORGH_AS_0440. NCBI lineage: Bacteria > Pseudomonadati > Pseudomonadota > Alphaproteobacteria > Hyphomicrobiales > Rhizobiaceae > Agrobacterium > Agrobacterium sp. SORGH_AS_0440. The sequence continues at coordinate 1,482,413 of NZ_JAVIYR010000002.1, forward strand.
GATGTCGGCTTCGCTCGCCATCTGTTCAGGCGTGTCGAACCAGGTAATACCCGTGAGATCAATGCCGCGGTCACGCGAACGATCGCGCGCGCTTACGGCAATAATCTCAATTGCGCGTCCGCAGGTAATCGCAAGTTCGTTGCTTCTCTGCTGGAGGATGCGCACGAGCGAAGCGCCGACAGTGCCGAGCCCCGCTATGCCGATTCTCAATGAATCTGCCATGGGTATGTTCCTGATTGCTGGTGATGGTGGCGGCCGAGACCCGGCCGCCCTGGGTTTGCCCTTATCTGTGGGCGTTGAGCGAAACGACGTTGTGCATCGTCTCGTCTGCTGTCGACAGGAAACGCTTCAGATTGCGCGCTGCCTGACGAATTCGATGCTCGTTTTCCACGAGCGCGAGACGGACGTAATCATCGCCCATCTCGCCGAAGCCGATGCCGGGAGCAACGGCAATATCGGCCTTCTCGACCAGGAGCTTGGAGAATTCCAGGCTGCCGAGATGGCGGAATTTTTCCGGGATCTTCGCCCAGGCGAACATGGTGGCCGCCGGCGGCGGTACTTCGAAGCCCGCCTTGCCGAAGGTGTCGACCATGACATCGCGACGGCGGCGATAGACATTGCGCACTTCGGCAATGTCCGAGCCGTCACCGTTCAGTGCATGGGTCGCAGCAACCTGGATGGGTGTGAAGGCGCCGTAATCGAGATAGGACTTCACGCGGGTCAGCGCCGCGATCAGCCGCTCGTTGCCAACGGCAAAGCCCATGCGCCAGCCGGGCATGGAAAACGTCTTCGACATGGAAGTGAATTCCACCGCAACGTCGATCGCACCGGGAACCTCGAGAACGGAGGGCGGCGGATTGCTTTCGTCGAAATAGATTTCCGAATAGGCAAGGTCGGAAAGCACGATGATCTCGTGCTTCTTCGCAAAGGCGATGACGTCCTTGTAGAAATCGAGCGACGCGACATGCGCCGTCGGGTTCGAAGGATAATTGACGATCAGCGCCAGCGGCTTCGGAATGGAGTGGCGCACGGCGCGCTCCAGCGGCCCGAAGAAGCTGTCGTCAGGCTCGACATTCATCGAGCGGATAACGCCGCCCGCCATCAGGAAGCCGAAGGCATGGATCGGATAGGTGGGGTTCGGACACAGGATCACGTCACCCGGCGCGGTGATGGCCTGCGCCATGTTGGCGAAACCTTCCTTGGAGCCGAGCGTGGCGACGACCTGCGTGTCGGGGTTCAGCTTAACGCCGAAGCGGCGGGCATAATAGGCCGCCTGCGCGCGGCGAAGACCGGGAATGCCCTTGGACGAGGAATAACGATGGGTACGCGGGTCCTGAACGACCTCGCAAAGTTTGTCGACGATGGCCTTCGGGGTCGGAAGGTCGGGATTGCCCATGCCGAGATCGATGATATCGGCCCCGGCCGCTCGCGCGCTCGCTTTCAAACGGTTGACCTGTTCGAAGACGTATTGCGGCAGACGCCGGACCTTGTGAAACTCTTCCATCTCTTTCCTCATGGGAATGGACCGGTTCTTACGGTCCATAACGAAGGTTCGTTTTTGTTGTTAAACGCCGCCGACACGAACCGACCCGGCAGGCGTTATTCATTGTAGCGCAAAGCACGGGAAAACCCACAAGGGTTTTCTCGGGCCAACGCCGCCTAGCGGTGATCCGCCCTTCCTACCGGCACCGCCTTTTCAAGCCCTCCGGCAAGGCGGATCGCGCACTATGATCAGGGAACTTGCATAACGCCAGATTCTGGGAAAATGCAAGGCAAGCCATGCTCAAGAACGGCCATTCCTGTCGTTCAGCCGCGCTCGCCCTTCACAATTGCCGCGCGGATGACCGAAAGCACGCGCTCCGGCTTGATATCCGTGCAGACCAGCTGGCTCGGATGCCCGTCCCAGTCGCCCGGCGGAAAGGCGCGTCCGTCCGGCTTCTGGATGGTCTGGCCGTCGGCAAGGCCGCCGCAGACGACGCGCACCGGGCCGCTGCGGGTGGTAAACAGTTCCGGCGCGACGAGATAAACACAGGCGCAGCTGTCGTGCACCACCATGCCGTCACCGGTGCGGGTCTTGTAGAAATCGATGTAGAATTGCGACAGGTCCGAAAGCAGCTGCACCGGCTTGCCGCCCGCCTCTGCCATCTCAGCCATGAAGGCGCTGGTCATCACGGTTTTTGTCGTGACATCGAGACCGACAACAACCACGCGCCACGGCGCGGTGAAGACAAGATCGGCCGCTTCCGGATCGCCATGAATATTGGCCTCGGCCGCCGGCGAGACATTGCCGTTGATGTCGAAGGCGCCGCCCATGACGATGACTTCCTTCACCAGCGCCGCGAAATCAGGTTCTTCGCGCAAAGCCAGCGCCAGATTGGTCATGCGGCCAACGGCAATAAGCGTCACTTCACCGGGATTGGCCTTAACCGTCTCGATGATGAAGCGATGCGCGGGCCGCGGGTCGAGCGGCAGGTCAATGGCCGATGGAATGTCGATATCGCCAAGGCCGTTTTCACCATGGATAAAGGTCGGCCAGTGGCCTTCCTTGCGGGCCGGATCGAAGGTCACGCCCGCCCCTTTCGCGACCGGCGCGGTCATCTGCCATTCCCGCTTGAGGAAAAGCGCATTGCGGGTGGTGATGTCGATGGGCGCATTGCCGAAAACGGTGGTGACGCCGATCAGATCGATATCGGGGTGGCGGTGCAGGAACAGAAGCGCCATGGCGTCATCCACACCGGGGTCCGTATCGAATATCACTTTATGCATAATGCCCTCATCCACATGTGTCAGGCGCCATCCGTCGTTCCGGCGACGCGCCACGGAAACATAACGATAAGCGGCCACACCGCAATCCCCTGCCCGTTGCGGGATGCAGAGAAAGAGATTGCGCCATGGCCCTTTCGGTGAAAGAAGAAGCCCTCTCCTTCCGCCCGCCCGGACATATCAAGTGCAAGACATCGCCCTCAACGTTTTCCTCGTCCTCTTCTGCGTCGCCATTTTCGCCGGCTTTATCGATTCCATTGCCGGCGGCGGTGGCCTCATCACCATTCCGGCAATGATGATCATGGGAATACCGCCACTCGATACGCTTGGCACGAACAAGCTGCAGGCACAGTTCGGTTCGGCCTCCGCTACTCTCGCTTACGCAAGACGTGGCCATGTCAATCTGAAAGAGCAATTGCCGATGGGGTTGATGGCGATGGCCGGCGGAATGCTGGGGGCGCTGACGGCCGCCTTCGTGCCTGCCGATCTTCTGCGCACCATCATGCCCTTCCTGCTGATCGCCATAGCGATCTATTTCGCCTTCAAGCCACAGCTCAGCGATGTAGACAGCCATCGCCGCATCACACCGCTGGTGTTCGGATTTACCGCCGCGCCGCTGATCGGCTTTTATGACGGCGTCTTCGGTCCGGGCGCCGGTTCCTTTTACATGCTCGCCTTCGTGGCACTTGCCGGTTTTGGCATGCTGAAGGCGACAGCCCATACCAAGCTTCTCAATCTGGGCTCCAATTTCGGCGGGTTCGTCGTCTTCGCGATGGGCGGCGCGGTTTTGTGGAAGCTTGGACTGGCAATGGGGTTCGGCCAATTCATCGGGGCGCAGATCGGGTCGCGTTTCGCCATGAAAAACGGCGCGAAGATCATCCGCCCGCTTCTGGTTCTGTCGTGTCTGGCCATGGCGACGAAGCTTCTGATTGACGCCTCGTCCGCCTGGTCCATCGCCACGATCTGGGAAACCGTCTTCCCGAAATGAGGGACTGATCGGGCGCGTTCAGCCCGTCCTTCGGATATCGGGGGAGCTTGGGGTCAACCCGCAGCGCGGCGCCTGCGATCGGCAATTTCGCGGATGACCACCATGGCACCCACGAGCTTGTAGGCGGAAGAGTAACAAGGCGACATTTCGAGCGACTTGACGATTGTGCGACCGTTCTGGTCTTCCGCATAGGTATATTTCGACGTATCGCCTTTGAAGCAATTATCGAGCTTTTCCCTGAGTGCGTTCTGGAAACGGTGGACACCGACGAGTTCGGCGATGTGGCAGCCGACGAGCCCTTCCGGCGCATTACGCTGGAAGGCGTCGAGCGCATTGGCAAAGGACACGCGGTAACCGGGGGACACGATGACGACAGGCTCATCGAGATCGTTGAGCATATCTTCATCGAGGATCAGATGGCGGTGGTGCCATTCGAGGCTGTCTGCATCTTCGTCACCGATCACTTTCGCCTTGAGCGGCATGCCGACGTAACGGTCGACGAGCGTTCGCAGAAGTTCGGAATTGCGCTGCACGCAGCCAAGGTCTTCCGCCTCGTGGTTGAGGAGATCGATAGCAAAACGGAACTGCTCGCGAATGTCTTCGGAGCTTTCGGTCTTGCGTCCGACGACGCGCTCGAGAAGCTGCTCCAGTTCACGCTCCAGCACTGCGATCTTGTCGGCCTCGTTTTTACCAACAGCAGATTGCAGTTCCGTATAACGCAGCCAGAACAGCTCAATCAAATCTTTCAACCCAACTCTCCCTGAACGGGCAAACATCCCGATCCTAATCCGAAAGGATAGACCAATTATCCCTGATAATAGCGTCTCCGCGCTTAAAAATGACGTAACGAAGCACGAAAACACGGCGGGGACTGTTGTTCAAAATATCACAGCCGCTGCTATTTTTTCAATTTCGATAATCCATGAACGAAAAATGAGGTTCCACTACTATGGAAAAATTTCGAAAAGCACAGTTCCTGCGCCTGATTTTGTGAAAATTGCTCTGAAAGCACGAGCCAGCCGGCATCCTCAAATCTGGTGCTTAACGTCCCACCGGTCGTGATACCACAGCCATTGGCCGGGATATTCGCGCACCCAGCTCTCCACCTTGTCGTTCAGAAGCTGCGCCGTCGCCTGAATGTCGACATTGCCCTTGTCATCGCGCGGTATCTCAACCTTTGGTTCGATTTCCAGCCGGTAGCGATTATCGGGCAGGCGCACGCAACGGGCAGGATAGACATCGCAATTGAACTGCCGCACCAGCTTGGCGAGAAGCGGATTGGTGCGAACCTCAAGTCCGAAGAACTTCGTCGTCAGTCCCTTGCCGAATTTCTGGTCGACGAGCACACCGACACCACCGCCCTTTTCCAGCTGCCGCGCCAGCGCGAAGGAGGAGCCGGCATGCGAGGGCACAAGATTGCCCATGCGCTCCTTGCGGAAACTGAACACTTTCTCGGCCACAAAGGGATTGTTCGGTGGCCGGAACAGCACCGTCACATCGAGACCGAAAGCCGAGCCGGCAACCGGCAGCAGTTCGAAATTGCCGCTATGGGCGGTAAAGACGATGAAAGGCCGCGGATTGTCGCGCAGCTCGAGGAAGGTCGGGATGCCCTGGACCTCGATGCGTCCCGGCTCGTTCTTTTCCGGATCGAAATCGAACAGCCGGTCGAGAAAGACATATTCCGCCGCCAGCCGACCCATATTGGCCCAGCTGTCCATGGCGATCTCGAGCCGCTCTTGTTCGGACTTCTCCGGAAAGGCGCGCGCCAGATTATGGAGCATCAGCTTGTGGCGGCCGGTTTTCGGCCCCACGAAACGTGCCAGTCTGTCAGCGGCGCGAATGCCCGCATCGGCGGGAAAGAGCTTCAGCAGGTTGAGAAGGCCGAAGGCGAATGTCGCAATCAGCCACTGCCGGAAGTGGTCCAGTTTCAGGACGATCCGTGTCAGGAACAGCTTCAAGATGCTCAGTCCATCCGCAGCACGATCTTGCCGAACACCTGACGCGTCTCCATGCGCTCCAGCGCCCGGTCGATATCGTCAAAGGTCACTTCGGTGTCGATGACCGGATGCACGATGCCACGCGCCATCTTCTGCATGGCGTTGGCCATGTTCTCCATACGGCAGCCGAAGGAGCCGAGCAGTTTCAGCTGCTGCTGGAACAGCATCATCAGGTTGATGTCGGTGGAAACACCGGATGTGGAACCGCAGGTGACGAGACGACCGCCGCGCTTCAGCGAGAACATCGAACCCGCCCAGGTATCCTTGCCGACATGCTCGAACACGACGTCGACGCCCTTCTTTTTCGTCAGCTTGCGCACGACGCCTTCGAAACGGTCTGTGCGATAGTTGATCACATGATCGGCCCCGAGCGCCTTCGCCCGTTCGATCTTATCATCGGAACCGACTGTCGTGATGACGGTGCACCCCATCTTCTTCGCAAGCTGGATTGCCGCCGTGCCGATGCCCGAACCGCCGGCGTGAATGAGGATGGTTTCGCCGGACTCCAGCTTGGCATTGTCGAACAGCATGTGCTCGACCGTGCCGAACGTCACCGGCGCAAGAGCAGCACCGACGGCGTCGACGCCATGCGGCGCAGGCACGAGCTGGCGGGCGGGAATGTTGATCTTTTCCTGCGCGAAACCGTCGAGATGGAAACCGTGCACGCCCTGGACATGTTCGCACAGATTGTCACGGCCTTCGCGGCAGGGTTTGCACAGCCCGCAGGTGCGCGCGCCATAGATCGCGACCAGCTGGCCGGGCAGCACGTTGGATACGCCCGGACCGATGGCTTCCACCACACCCGAGGCTTCCGCACCGATTGTGAGCGGCATCTTGCGCTTGGCGAAAGCCATGCCGCGCCAGCCCCAAACATCGATGTGGTTGAGCGCCACGGCCTTGACGCGCAGCGTTACCTCGCCCGGCGCCGGCGCATCCGGTTCGGGCAGATCCACTTTTTCGAGCTTCCGGTCGTCGACGAGTTGAAGAGCGCGCATATATCAGTCCTTCGCCCGAAGGCGTTATCTAAAATCATTCCAGCAAAACTCTGTAACGGTTTTGCGGCTGGAATGCGAAATCAAAGAAACGGGCGCGTTTCCGCAAGTCATTCGGAAACGCCCCTGTTGTAACGAACCGGTTAAGCCGGTTCCCGCGTCATGACAAGGCTTGCATTCTGCCCGCCGAACCCGAAGGAATTCGACAGAACCGCACCCACCTCGGCATCCCGCTTCACATTCGGCACCACGTCGAGCGTGATGGTCGGATCGGGATTGTTATAATTGATTGTTGGTGGCAGCGTGCCGGTCAGCATGGTCTGCAGCGAGAACACCGCTTCCACAGCACCTGCGGCGGTCAGCGTATGGCCGATCATCGACTTGTTGGACGACAGCGGAATGTTCTTCAGGCCTTCACCGAAGACCGCAAGCATCGAGCCATATTCCATCTTGTCGTTCTCAGGCGTCGAGGTGCCGTGGGCGTTGATATAACCGATATCGCTTTCGGCCACGCCCGCATCGGCCAGTGCCGCACGGATCGTCGCAATCGCCGGGCCGCCATCGGGCGAAGAGCGTGTACGGTGGAAGCTGTCAGCCTTTTCCCCTGCACCCTTGATGATGCCCAGCACCTTGGCGCCGCGAGCGACGGCGGCTTCGAGCGATTCCAGCACCAGCGTTGCGGCACCTTCGGCGATCACGAAACCATCGCGGTCCTTGCTGAACGGCTTGGAAGCCTTTTCCGGCGGGTCGTTCTGGGTCGAAAGGGCAGACAGTAGCGAAAAGCGGATCAACGCCTCGGCACTGACAGAACCATCGGTCGCGACCGTCAAAGCCCGTTCGGCGCGGCCCTGTCGGATGGCCTCGACGCCCAGCTGGATCGCGGTCGCGCCGGATGCACAGGCGGTCGACAGGGTAACCGGCAGACCGCGCGTACCGAAACGGTCAGACAGACGCTCGGAGATGGCACCAAACAGCGCTGCTTCCTGGAATGCCGGATCGGGACGCTGACGGAAGGCCGTCAGGAACCGCTCATAGGCATCACCCGGCTGGGCGGCTGGCGGAGAGCGGTCGGCAAGCTCGAAACGGGCACTCCATTCCGGTTCGATCGGCGGCGCTGCGAGAAACAGCGGGCCGTCAAAGTCACCGGAAATGCCGGCCTGCGCCAGCGCCTCGATGGTGGTTTCGCGCGCGAAGGCATAGGAACGTTCGACGGAATTCGGAACCGGAATATCGATGAAATCCACCGTGCCGCTGATCCGGGTCGAAAGCCCTTCAGTCGGGAAACGGGTGATTTTGTGAATGCCTGACTTACCCGAGGTCAGCGCCGCCCAGTTATCGGCAAGCCCCTGACCGAGCGAGGTAATGATGCCCATGCCGGTGACGGCGACGATCGGGCGACCGAGATGATCCTTAAAATTGGTCATGGTCTTTCTCCTCACACGTCACGGGACAGAACGGCGACACCTTCGCCGCGGACATGGCCAACAGTGGTGACGACAGCCTCGGTCGCCGCCTCGCCCATTGGCTTTTCCGCATTCGCGTCGAAGGTAGGAACCTTGGCACCGCTTTCAAGCGTCAGCGCCGCCAGAGCGAGCCCGAGCGGAAACTGCGCCTCAAGTCCATGGCCCGTGACACCGCCGAAACCGCGGATGGCAGCCTTCGGCAAGGTCTTTTCGAGAATATCCTTCTCACGGGCCGTAACGCCGTCATAACCGCTGGCGCCGGAGAAGACGACGGTCGCGGCGCTGTCCGTTGCCGGGGCCAGCAGACGCTCCATGCGCTTTTCCATTTTGCCGTCGTCGCGGCTGCCGCGATCACCTTCGATGGCGTCGATGCGGGCATAGATGCGCGCGCCGCGCTCGCTGGCATGCTTGCGTGATTCCAGCACGAGGAAGGCTCCGAGCGAGCCGGAAACCATGCCGCCGCCTTCCTGGCCTTCGCGCGACCACAGGGGCTGCCATTCGCCCTGCGCATGCGCGCCGATGGCTTCGAACAGCAGGATCATGTCTGGACGTTCGGCAGAGAAGGCGCCGCCCACGAGGGCGTGGCTCGATTCGCCCGAACGAATGCGATGGAACGCGGTTTCGACGGCGGAAATGCCGGCCGCTTCTTCGCCCATGAAGGTCCGGGAAGAGCCGGTGACCTTGTGCACGATGGAGATATTGCCGGCCATCAGGTTGGAAAGCTGGGCGAGAAACAGCGTCGGGCGCAGTTCCGTCGTCAGCTTTTCATTCAGCAGCTTTTCGCGGTCGTTGCGCTTCAAAGCCTCGTCAACGATCAGCGTATCGACATTGATGTCGCGCTCGCCGCCGCCGGCAGCAACGATCATATCCATGGTGGCGCAGGCTTCGGCATTTTCCTTCAAGCCGGCATCATCAAGTGCAAGACCGGCGGCAAAAACGCCGAGACGCTGCCAGTTTTCCATCTGGCGCTGGTCGCCGCGCTTGGCGATCTGTGCCGACCAGTCGATCTCGGGCATGGGATGAACCGGATATGGCTTGAATTTTTCCGTCTCGACAATCGTCGCCGGCGCGGCGGTTCCCGAAAGAAGCGCCACATGCGCCTGGCTGCCAACGCCGTGACAGGTCACGATGCCGACCCCTGTTATCACCACATCATTGTCAGATTTCATCGTCTGTCATCCTTTGCAGCCGGCCCCGCCGAAACGGTCACGGCTATCCAACAGCGGTTGCGAACAACCACTTCATGCGTTGCGGAATAAAGCGCGCGGTGCGGATTGGCAATGGCGAAGACCCGATCCACCGTCGCGAGCCCACGATTTTCGTGCATCAAAACCGGGCCGACAGGAAAAACTGTCTTCTCCGAAACGAATGAAAAAGCTTATTTCCGTGCATCGGCGGCAATCGCCGCCATCAGGCCAACTTCTTCCGCCCGCTTCTTGACGATAGGCCCAAGCGGGATCTCGCTGAAGGGCATGGTGCGCAGTTTCAGCTGCGCGTCGCAGACCTTCTTGCCATCGGAGGTGATCTTTGCCTTGGTAACCGCAAAGCCCGAACCGTCATGCTCAAGCACTGCCTCGATGTCGAGAACAGCACCCGGCTCCACGAAAGTCCGCATCTTGGCGCCATCGACCGACATCAGGAACGGCATGGACGCGAAATCGGAAAATGCCAGAACCAGCATGCCGGAGGCCTGCGCCATTGTCTCGATCAGAAGCACACCCGGAACCAGCGGCATGCCGGGGAAATGGCCTTCGAAAACAGGGCTTTTATCGGGAACAACGGACCGCGCCTTCAACGTGCGCGCCGTCATGTCCACGGCCTCGACCTTGTCGATCATCTGGAAATATTCAAGCAGCATCCGTCCGGCCCGTCTCTGGTCGGTTAGTCATGGTTTGCCCGCAGGCGGCATCAAAAGAAAATGCCCGCCGGAAGCGGGCACCGTCACGTCAGCCCTTGGCCGCGCGCAATTCGTCAATCTTGGCGCAAAGGTTCTTCAGCACGAAGTATTCTTCCGTGGAAACCTTGCCTTCATTGACTTCCTGCGTCCACTGCTCGAGTGGAATCTTGATGCCGAATTCCTTGTCGATCGCGAAAACGATATCAAGAAAGTCGAGGCTGTCGATGCCCAGATCGTCGATCGTGTGGCTCTCCGGCGTAATGGTTTCGCGGTCGATTTCGCTGGTTTCGGCGATAATGTCGGCAACCTTGTCGAATGTAGCTGTCACGCCCATAATCCTTATTGTCGTTCGTATGAATTATTCTTTCTGACGCACCACATAGGCAAGTCGCACAAAAAAGCCAATGGTTTCGTGACGTAACTTTGAAATTTGCCCCAAAACTGTTGCCTAAACAGCAACCGAATGACGGCCGCGCCCATTGCCGAGATAGGTATCGAAGATTGCCGCAATATTACGTACAAACGGCCTTCCCACCTCCGTCACGGCAAAAATATCGGCATCCAGCCGCACCAGACCGTCCCTGTCGCCTGCGGCAAACTGCTGCGCCTGGTCCCTCACGGAATGGCTCACCTTACCGAAACGGTGCTGCAAGTCCGAAAGATCGATAGAGAAATCGCACATCAACCTTTCGATCACATGCGAGCGCAGATGATCGTCCTGCGACAACTCAATGCCCTTCACAGCGGCAAGACCGCCCTCACCCACCATGCGCTGATATTCACCGGTTGCCACCATGTTCTGCACATAGCCCTGCGGCAGCCGGCCGATGGATGATGCGCCAAGCCCGATCAGCGCATCGGCATTATCGGTCGTGTAGCCCTGAAAATTGCGGCGCAGGGCACCCGCCTGGGCGGCCTGGGATAATGTGTCGGTCGCCCGGGCAAAATGATCGATGCCGATCTGGCTGTATCCGGCCTGCCTCAGCATCTCCCCCGCCATCGTCATCTGGCGGTAGCGTTCGGTAACATCGGGCAGCGCATGTTCGGGGATCAGCGACTGGTGTTTTTTCATCCAGGGAACATGGGCATAGCCAAAAAGCGCGATGCGATCAGGGTCAAGCGATACGATCTGATCGACCGTTGTTTTCAGTGTCTCGCATGTCTGGAACGGCAGCCCGTAAAGAATGTCGCAATTGACTGAGTGAACGCCCCTCGCCCGCACGGCGTCCACCACGGATTTCGTCTGCTCGAAAGACTGGATGCGGTTGATGGTTTTTTGCACTTTGTCATCAAAATCCTGCACCCCGAGGCTCGCCCGCGACATGCCGATGGCGGCAAGCGCGTCATAGCGGCTGTCATCCAGATCGTTGGGGTCCATCTCGACGCTGATCTCGGGTGCAAGACCGAAGGTGAAGTGACGCCGCAGACAGTCCATCAGGTCCTGCATGTCCTGCGGGTCAAGCATGGTCGGCGAGCCGCCGCCGAAATGCACGGCACTCACCACGGCGTCAGGCGAAACAAGTGCGCCGACCGCAGCAATTTCCTGCTTAAGTGCTTCAAGATAAATAGCAATCGGCTCGTATTTCAGCGTGTGCTTGGTATGGCAGGCACAGAACCAGCAAAGCCGGTCGCAATAGGGAATATGCACGTAAAGCGACAGGCGATTCCTGTGACCGAGTGCGCCGAGCCAGCCGCGATAGGTCGTATTATCGATTCCCTCGTGGAAATGCGGCGCGGTCGGATAGCTCGTGTAACGCGGGACTGCCCCGGAATATTTGTGAAGAAGGTCGATATTCATCACCCGATTTGCCTTTTATCAAGAAAATGTCGATTTCCCCTCTTTCAGTAGCGGCTGCGACAGTTTGCAACTTTGACTTCAATCAAATTGAGCCATAAGTTCTTGCTAAAGTAGACGCGGGGACGACGGCTACAGCGCACACGCCTTTAAAGAGACCGGATTTGATATCCAGGGTCGCAATCGTCCCGCAAAGCCAGCATTGGAAAAGGCTTATGGACACGCTGCAGAAGACCATCCACAATTCGGAAGAGCCGGTTGTTTGCCGCTCCTGCGAGGCGCGTCACGGCGGTCTTTGCAGCACGCTGACACCGCAGCAGCTTTGCGATCTGAACCGCCATTCCAGCCGCAAAAAGCTGGAGGCGGGCAATGAGCTTCTCGGCCAGGGCGAGCTCGTCACCTCCTACGGCAATATCCTGAATGGCGTGGTAAAGCTGTCGAAAATGATGTCGGATGGCCGCCAGCAGATCGTCGGCCTGCAATTCGCACCGGATTTTCTTGGCCGTCCGTTCATGGCGGAAAGCAAGATGACGGCGGAAGCCGCAACCGATGTGGAAATATGCCTCTTTCCGCGCCGCGTCGTCGACCGCATGGTCTCCGAAGTGCCTGATATGGAACGCAAGCTGCACAGCCAGTCACTCAAGGAACTGGACGAGGCACGTGACTGGATGCTGACACTGGGGCGCAAATCGGCGCAGGAAAAGGTTGCCAGCTTCCTTTATATGATCGCCACCCATATCGATCCGGAAAACGACGACAAGTCATGCTTCGACCTGCCGCTCTCGCGTGCCGACATTGCCGATTTCCTCGGTCTCACCATCGAGACCGTTAGCCGGCAAATGACAAAGCTGCGAAAGGAAGGCATTATCCGCATCGAGAACAACCGTCACATCACCGTGCCCGATCTCGATGCGCTGAGTGAAGCGGCAGGCAACGACTGACAGCCGCCCCCTAGATCATCGCCCCTGAAGTGCGGACGTTCCGAAATTGATGTGCGGCGCCCGCGCCTGAGCTGGTGCGAGCGCAAAACCGGCAAGGACCAGCAAAGCGGCGATGCATTTCATGATATTTCACCCTGTGCGCCGCTTTTTCAGCGGCCTGTTTGTTATGGCTGCACCATAAGCTGCAAACCGCATCCATCCGCTTAACATCTTCGGTAAGCGGAAGGTTCAAATGCAGGGTAAAGAAGGAGTTATGATTGCCGGGCCGACAGGACCTTCAGCCGTGATTGTCGCTGTAGGATGTTCGGCATCCCCGCTTGTTTCTTCTCCCCGGCGGGGAGAAGGTGGCCCGACGGGCCGGATGAAGGGGCAAACGCGGAGATATGCGGAGAGCTCGCCCCTCATCCCGCTGCCGCGGACTTCTCCCCTATGGGAGAAGAAACAAGTGGCATGCACTCGCCCAGCTCGTCACTGCGATGCAGGCGTTGCAACCGGCTTCTGATTTTCTGCCAGCGCCCGCAGCTCGGCCACCCGGCGCTTATATTCGGCTTCCGATATCTGGCCGTTGCGCCGTGCCGCGCCGAGGCGAGACAGGCTCGATTCCATGGTTGAGGCTTCGTCGTCGCCCATCTGCGTGCCAGCGGCCGTCAGCGGCTGCGAGAACGTCGGATAGGTCCCGGTGTCGCGCTTCTGGCTTACCGCGGTGTCGCTGACCGGACGAGGTCCGACGATTTCAGCCGTCGGACGGCGCATATGGGCGGGCGCGACAATCGGCTCGGGCGCCTTGCAGGCGGCAAGCGTGGTGACGAGCATGGCGCCGGAGAGCGAGAGGAACGCGATTCTTGCGGCGCTTTCCGAATATGTTCCCCATGTGCCGCATTTGCCCATGTGCTTGCCCATCGTCATGTTCCGCCTGTAAGGATATCTGCCGATATCGAATTCGACCGCGGTTCGGCCCTTTGCGGCCTCCCCTTGCTGGTGGAACTTGTATTCGTTTTCATGCAGAATGTGCAAACACAAATTTGGTGGAGGATGGTGCATGGCAGGTGTTGACGGCGGGGGCACGAAAAAGGGTGACAAAACGCCCGGCTTCGACGCCAGTTCCGCCGAGGCCTACCTGATCCGCGACCCCGAAACCTTCGCGATCAACATCGCACGCGCGCTCGAAAACCTCGGCAAGGCTGCCGGTGAATGGCTGGCGCCACGCGAACGCGGCGAAATTCCGCAGACGAGCGCCGATCCCGTGACCGATCTGGTCAAGACGCTCTCCGATGTCGCCGAATATTGGATGGCCGAGCCGAAGCGGTCACTGGAAGCGCAGACCCATCTGCTGTCGAGCTATTACGATCTGTGGTCGAAATCGGTGGCGCAATTTTCCGGAGCCTCCGATTCGACCTCGGAGAAAACGGCCGAAAGCGGCCCCGCACAGCGCAGAAGCAAACGTTTTGCCGATGCCGACTGGCAGGCCAACCCGTTCTTCGATTTTCTTCTCAAGGCCTATCAGACGACCGTCGGTTTTGCAGACCGGATGGTGACGGAGGCGGAGGGGCTGGATGAGCACACCCGCACCAAGGCGCTGTTTTACATGCGGCAGGTGACAGAGGCGCTTTCTCCGGCCAATTTCGTCTTCACCAATCCGCAGGTCTTCCGCGAGACGGTAGCCTCCAGCGGCGCCAATCTCGTCAAGGGCATGGCGCAGCTGGCGGAGGATGTCGCGGCCGGAAACGGCCATCTGAAGCTTCGCCAGACCGATTACAGCAAATTCGTCATTGGCCAGAACATTGCCGTCACACCAGGCAAGGTCGTTGCGAAAAGCGCGCTTTGCGAAATCATCCATTACGAGCCGACGACGGAAAAGGTCTTCAAACGGCCGCTGCTGATCGTGCCGCCCTGGATCAACAAGTTCTACATTCTCGATCTCAACCCGCAGAAATCCTTCGTCGGCTGGTGCCTCGAACAGGGCCACAGCGTCTTCATGGTATCCTGGATCAACCCGGATGCCGGTCTGGCCGAAAAAGGCTGGGACGATTATATCAGCGAAGGCATCGACTTTGCGCTTGATACCATCGAGGAACGGACTGGCGAAAAGGAGATCAACGCCGTCGGTTATTGTGTCGGCGGCACGCTTTTGGCCTCGGCGCTGGCGCTGCATGCACAGCAGGACAATGAGCGCATCCGCAGCGCCACGCTGCTCGCCGCGCAGACCGATTTCATCCATGCCGGAGACCTCAAGGTCTTCGTGGACGAAGGTCAGCTGGCCGCGCTCGACAGACACATGCAGGCCGTCGGTTATCTTGACGGTTCGATCATGGCCACCGTCTTCAACATGCTGCGCGCCTCCGATCTTATCTGGCCCTATGTGGTCGATAATTACCTGCGCGGCACCGAACCCCTGCCATTCGACCTGCTCTACTGGAACTCCGATTCCACCCGGGTGACGGCCGCCAGCCACTCGTACTATCTGCGCAACTGTTACCTCGAGAACAATCTCGCCCGCGGTCTGATGCGCGTTGCCGGCAAGCGCATCAATCTCGGCGACATCAACATACCCGTCTACGATCTCGCCACCCGCGATGACCATATCGCGCCCGCGAAATCGGTGTTCACGGGTGCTGCCCTGTTTGGCGGACCGGTGGAATTCGTGCTCGGCGCTTCCGGCCACATTGCCGGCGTCGTGAACCCGCCGCGGCTCGAGAAGTACCAATATTGGACGGGGCCATCACCAGCCGGAGACTTCGACGCCTGGCAGGCCGCCGCCACACCTCACAAGGGTTCGTGGTGGGTGCACTGGCAGAACTGGATCGAAAGCCAGAACGCCGAGAAGGTAAAGGCGCGGAAACCGGAGGACGGCAAGCGCCCGGTGCTCGGCGATGCGCCGGGAACCTATGTTCTTTTGTAGAATATCTGTGAAAAAGATGACCAGTACACGGCAGAAAGGCCTCTTCCACAGGCGTTCCCCGTCACCCTCATCCCTGTGCTTGTCACAGGAATCCAGTAGGCGCCGGTCTACGCGGCGAAAGACTTGCTTCAGCCCAAGGACTTGGGCTGGCTGGTTCTCTGTGACAAGCACAGGGATGAGGGATAAAAAGACCCTGCAAACACACAAGCTTACCTCAAGGCATCATGTTCTTCACGCCCCCGCTCGTTCCCGCAACGCTGATCTCCCGCTACAAACGTTTCCTCTTCGACGCAGTTCTGGAAGACGGCACGGCGATAACCGGGTCCTGCCCCAACACCGGCTCCATGCGTGGGCTGACGACGCCGGGTTCCCGCATCTGGCTGTCGCAACATGACAGCCCCACCCGCAAATACCGTCATATGCTGGAAATGGTCGAGGCCGATGGCACCGTCGTCGGCATCAATACCGGCATGCCGAACCGGCTGGCGGAAGAGGCGATCCTGAACGGCCGTATCCCGGAACTCGCCGGCTATTCGATAATCCGCCGAGAACAGAAATACGGGCGCAATTCCCGCATCGATTTCCTGCTATCCGAACCCGGTCGGCCGGACGCCTATGTGGAACTCAAGAACGTGCATTTCATGCGCGAGAAGGGCCTTGCAGAATTCCCCGATACCGCCACCAAACGCGGCGCAAAGCATCTCGAGGAACTGGGCGATGCAGCGGAAGCCGGTCACCGGGCGGTGATGCTTTATCTCATCCAGCGCGGCGATTGCGACCGGATGCGCATCTGCGACGATCTCGATCCGGTCTATGCGCTGGCTTTCCAACGGGCAATGGCGAGGGGCGTGGAGGCCTATGCCGTGAAATGCGCGGTCACCCCGGCACAAATTTCAGTCAACGGAACGGTTAAGATGGACGAGTGGCGTCCGGCTGTTTTATGAACAGGGACGTAAAGAGACAGAAAGTACTATGATGGTCACCTATATCGACGCCGCATCCGCCCCCCTCAAGAATACAGGCGTCATCCGCCTCTACACCCCTGAGGATTTCGACGGCATGCGCAAGGCGTGCCAGCTGACGGCGCGTTGTCTCGATGAACTCGCCGCAATCGTCAAGCCGGGTGTGACAACGGACGCCATTGACCGTTTCGTCTTCGAATTCGGCGCCGATCACGGCGCGCTGCCGGCAACGCTCAATTATCGTGGTTATACCAAATCCGTCTGCACTTCGATCAACCATGTGGTCTGCCACGGCATTCCCGATGAGAAGCCGCTGCGGGAAGGCGATATCGTCAACATCGATGTTACCTATGTGCTCGATGGCTGGCATGGCGATTCAAGCCGCATGTATCCGGTCGGCCAGATCAAGCGCGCTGCCGAGCGGCTGATGGAAGTGACCTATGAATGCCTGCTGCGTGGTATCGCGGCTGTAAAGCCCGGTGTGCGCACCGGCGCGATCGGCGCGGCGATCCAGACCTATGCGGAAGCCGAACGTTGCTCGGTGGTGCGCGATTTCTGCGGGCACGGCGTTGGGCGGCTGTTCCACGATACGCCAAACATCCTGCATTACGGCCGTCCGGACGAAGGTCCGGAAATCCGGGAAGGCATGATCTTCACCATCGAGCCCATGATCAATCTTGGCAAACCGCATGTGAAAGTGCTTTCCGACGGCTGGACGGCGGTGACGCGCGACCGTTCGCTGTCCGCCCAATATGAACACGCCGTTGGCGTCACGGCCACCGGCTGCGAAATCTTCACGCTGTCGCCCGGCGGCTTCGACCGTCCGGGCCTGCCGCCGCTTACCCCTTCATAAGGCCAGACCGCCCATGGCAAGACGCCCCGCCCCGCCTCCCGCCGAGCTTTCCACGACGTCCGGCTTTCAGGCGGGCGAAGGCGATCTCTTCGAAGGGGCGGACGAGCGCGGTTTTTTCGCCGAGCCGCGAAATGCGGTGAAGAAGCCGGTGCCTGTCATCGAGCCGCCGGCGGATGCCGCCCATTATCATGGTCACCGGGACCGGCTGCGGGCGCGGTATCGCGATAGCGGCGACGCGGCGCTTGCCGATTATGAGTTGCTGGAGCTTTTACTGTTCCGGCTGATACCGCGGCGCGACACAAAGCCTATCGCCAAGGCGCTCCTTGCCCGTTTCGGCACGCTGGGCGGTGTACTCGGCGCACCTCTGCCGCTGTTGCAGGAGGTGAAGGGCGTGGGCGAAGCCGTGGCGTTCGACCTGAAACTCGTCGCCTCCGTTTCCCAGCGCATGCTGAAAAGCGAAATCCGCAACAAGCAGGTTCTGAGTTCCTGGTCCTCGGTCATCGATTATTGCCACGCCGCCATGGCCCATGAAACGCGCGAACAGTTCCGCATCCTGTTCCTCGATAAGCGCAATGTCCTCATCGCCGACGAAGTGCAGGGGCACGGGACCGTGGACCATACACCGGTCTATCCCCGCGAAGTGGTGCGCCGCGCTCTCGAACTATCCGCTACAGCCTTGATTTTGATCCATAATCACCCGAGCGGCGACCCGACACCTTCGCGTGCTAATATCGAGATGACCAAGACCATCATCGATACGGCAAAGCCGCTCGGTATCGCCGTCCACGACCATATCATCATCGGCAAGGATGGCCACGCCAGCTTCAAGGGCCTGCGCCTGATCTGAAGCAGACGCGAAGGTTTACACAGGCCTGCAACCCATAAGCGCACGTCAACACAAAATTAACACCTATAAATTAGCATTTCCGAAAATAATAAATCAAGGCATCGAACCTTGGTGCCTTAAGGAACGGGGGTGCTTTATGCGTAATGCAGTGCGTTTCCTTCGCGATCGGTCCGGCTCGAACGCTGTCGAGTTCGCCATTGTCGCGCCAATCTTCTTTCTTGTCCTCCTGACCATGATTGCCTACGGCATTTATCTGATGGCGGCCTATTCGGTGCAGCAGATCGCCGCCGACGCGGCAAGAACGGCGGTCGCCGGCCTTAACACCACCGAGCGCCAGCAGCTCGCCCGGGATTTCGTCGCCAAGAGCGATCTCGGTTACGCCTTCCTGGATAAAAGACACTTCACGGTCGACGTCGCCACTGATCCCGCCAATGCCAACCAGTTCACCGTGAAAGTCGAATATGACGCCCGTGATCTGCCGATCTGGAGCCTCTACAGCTACACCCTGCCCGAGCCGGTCATCCGGCGTTTTTCCACCATCCGGATCGGAGGAGCATGACATGAGGACCATCCATTCCCTGCTCTCCGGTTTCCTGAGGGATCGCGCCGGCAACATCGCCATCTCCGCCGGCCTGACGGCGCCGCTTTTTATCGGCATCCTGGCGATTGGCGTCGATTACGGTTATCTGACCCTGCAGAAGCGGCAATTGCAGCAGACCGCCGATCTCGCGGCCATTTCGGCAGCAGCCAACGTCACCGACGCCGAAAAGACGGTGCAGCAATATTTTGCACTCAACGGCCTGGACCTCGGCGTCAGGACGGCGCAGGGGCTGCTAACGCCAACCGGGCTGCAGCCTTTCGATCCCCGGAATGAGTTTGCCAAAACCCACGGCTACGCCGAGGTTGTCAAAGGCCATTATGAACCGGATGCCAGCCTCCCGGTCGGACAGCGGTTCGTCGAAAACGCCCAGCCGACCAATGCGGTGAAAGTAAACATCTTCGAAAAGGGCCAGATCTTCTTCGCTTCGGCCTTTACAACGCCGCCAAGGATTTCGGCCGCCGGAACCGCCTCGTCTCAGAAAGTCGCCGCATTCTCGGTGGGATCGCGGCTTGCCAGCCTCAATGACGGCCTCCTGAACAGCCTGCTCGGCGGTCTGCTCGGCACCACGGTCTCGCTCAAGCTCATGGACTATCAGGCCCTCGTCGATGCCGATGTCAACGCGCTGCATGTCGTCGAAGCTCTCGCGATCGATCTTGGCCTCACCGCCGGCACCTACAAGGACGTGCTGCAGACTGAGATTACCTACGGCAAGTTCCTGAACGCGCTGACGAAAACGACGGGCCTGCAGCCAGCCGTCGTCACCGTTCTGAAGACATTGGAAAAAACCGCCGGCAAGAGCAACATCAAGCTCAAGCTAGAAGAAATCGTCAATCTCGGCCCCTTCACCGAAAAGCTCATTGGCAGCGGGGAAAATCTCAAGGTCAATGCCAGCGTCTTCGACCTTCTCAATGCCGCAGCCGTTGCCGGTAATGGCGGCAACCAGCTGGCGCTTGATCTCGGCGCTAATGTTCTCGGCCTCGCCTCGGCCAAGGTGACACTCGCCATCGGCCAGCCGCCGGTCGAAACGCCTTCGCTCGCCGTTGGCGGCCAGGGCACCGTGGTCCGTACCGCCCAGACCCGCCTCGCGGTCAATGTCGTGGTGGATGGGCTCCAGGCAATCGCCGGCCTCAAGGTCAATGTCCCGCTTTATGTGGAAGTCGCCCACGCGGAAGCCCGGCTTGCGGACATTCGCTGCACGGGCGGCGGACAGGGAACCGTGGATGTCGAAGTTGTTCCAGGCGTTGCAGAAATTGCACTTGGCAATGTCGATACTACGGCCTTCGCCAATTTCGGACGGGACCCGCGGGTGACAAAGGCGGCAATCGTGGATTCTGCCCTGCTTGCCGTCAACGGCAGCGCCCTCATCAACGCCACCAACATGACGAAGACCAAGCTGACCTTCACGCAGCTGGATATTGCCCAGGGCAAGATCAAGAGCGTCTCCACGAAGGATACCGTCACGACGCTCGTCAGCTCGCTGCTGAAGAACCTTGATCTCGACATCAGGATTCTCTTCCTCAACCTTGGCGGCCTCGGCGTCATCCAGACGGCGCTCGCCAACACGCTGTCCCTCGTCACCGCACCGGTCGATACGCTGCTTTACAACACGCTTCTGGTTCTCGGCGTCAAGATCGGCGAAGCCGATGTTCGTGTTACCGATGTCCGCTGCCAGCAGCCGGCTCTGGTACAGTAAGCCTATAGCCACAGATAAAAGTAGCCGCCGGAAATCCGGCGGCTTTATCATTACCAGAGGCTGAAGCGTCCGCGAGCGGGAGCCTCACACTCCCGAAGCCGGACCAGATCTTCAGTCCGGCACGATCAGACCTCGCGCAAGCGCAGAGAGACTTTCAGCTCTTCCATCAAGCGCTGGCGATTGCCAGGCGCTTCTCGTCGCGCCCGCTTTTCATGCGCTCTGACAGCAGGAACGCCAGTTCCAGTGCCTGATCGGCATTGAGGCGCGGGTCGCAATGGGTGTGGTAACGGTCGGACAGCGAATCCGCCGTCACGGCGCGCGCGCCACCCGTGCACTCCGTCACGTCCTTGCCGGTCATCTCGATATGGATGCCGCCCGGATGCGTGCCTTCGGCGCGGTGGATCTGGAAGAAGCTTTCGACCTCCGACAGGATACGCTCGAACGGGCGCGTCTTGTAGTGGTTGAGCGTGATCGTGTTGCCATGCATCGGATCACAGGACCAGACGACCTTGCGGCCTTCCTTCTCGACAGCACGGATGAGCTTCGGCAGGCTGTCCGCCACCTTGTCATGGCCGAAACGGCAAATCAGCGTCAGACGGCCGGCCTCGTTTGCCGGGTTCAGCGCGTCGATCAGCTCGATCAGATTGTCGGGCGTCAGCGACGGACCACATTTCAGGCCGATCGGGTTCTTGATGCCGCGGAAATATTCCACATGCGCATGGTCGAGCTGACGCGTGCGGTCACCGATCCAGATCATGTGGCCCGACGTGGCGTACCAGTCACCAGAGGTGGAATCGATACGGGTCAAGGCTTCTTCGTAACCAAGCAGCAACGCCTCATGGCTGGTGAAGAAGTCGGTCTCGCGCAGGCTCGGATTGCTGTCCGCGCTGATGCCGATGGCCTTCATGAAGTCCATGGTTTCGGAGATTCGGTCGGCCAGCTTGCGGTAACGGTCGGCCTGCGGGCTGTCCTTGATGAAGCCGAGCATCCACTGGTGAACGTTTTCGAGGTTGGCATAACCGCCCATTGCGAAAGCGCGCAGCAGGTTCAGCGTCGCCGCCGACTGGCGATAGGCGTCGAGCTGGCGCTCCGGGCTCGGAATGCGCGAGGCTTCGTTGAATTCGATGCCGTTGATGATGTCACCGCGGTAGGACGGCAGCGTCACGCCATCCTGCACTTCCACGTTGGAAGAGCGCGGCTTGGCGAACTGGCCGGCAATACGTCCCACCTTTACGACTGGCAGCTGTGCGCCATAGGTCAGCACCACGGCCATCTGCAGGAAGGCACGGAAGAAGTCACGGATATTGTCCGCGCCGTGCTCGAGGAAGCTCTCGGCGCAATCGCCGCCCTGCAGCAGGAAGGCGTTGCCTTCCGCCACATTGGCAAGCTGCTTCTTCAGGCGGCGGGCCTCACCGGCAAATACCAGCGGCGGATAGGTTGCAAGCGTGGCTTCCGTTGCCGCAAGCGCTGCCGCATCAGGATATTCGGGAACCTGCTGGATCGGTTTCTGCCGCCAGCTGCCGGGGGTCCAATTCTGTGCCATGTTCTTACCCTTCTTTCGACCGCGCAACCGCCGCGCGACCGCCTCGGAAATTTGAGCGGCTTATAGCTCCAAGCACAGGCTTTGCATAGACATCCGCGCGCCGCCCGCCCTCTTTCGGACCGTTTTGATCCGCCATGAAGGAGAAAAATGATTTCAAACGATTTAAATAGTTTCCGTGGATGGTTGCCCATCCCTCCGAAGTCACCGACTTCCGGGCTTGATGCAGAGATATCGGCGCAGGGAATGGGGCAGATGCAAGAGAAACACCACAAGCCGGTCCAGTGGCGAGCAAGGCCAGTTCTCCCATTCGGAAACACACCCGCCTCTTCCGCGGCGGATTTCCATGTGTCTAATCTTCTCCATAAGGAACATCGTTTCGGGTAACATGTCTGTCTCCTTTGTTGGAGACGAGTTAGGTTGCGCCCTGCAGCAAGCATAGAGGCAGGACTGAAAGACCCGTTTCATATCTGAACGGAGAAGACAGGCCCTGATGCGGCTAAGATGCTGCCATGATGTGGAGAGGATGCCGTGACAGAAGTGGACTGGGACGAGTTGAGGCTTTTCGACATTGTCGCCACAGAGGGCGGTCTCGCCGGCGCGGCGGGTAAAGCCGGGCTCAGTGCGCCGACGATTGGCCGAAAGATGATGCTTCTTGAACGCAAAATGGGGCGAACGCTCTTTATTCGGAGTCAGAACGGATACCGGCTCGCACCGGACGGCCAGGTCCTGTTCGAGAAGGTAAGGTCCATGCGCAACAGCGCGGCGGAAATCACTCAATGGCATAGCGACGCTTTTTCGCTACCGATCGTTTCTCTGTCGAGTGACATCTGGATTGCCGGATTCATAGCCACCAATGCGGCGGCCATTCGCGGCCCGTCGGACGCTTTCCGCCTGTGCTGCAAGCAATGTGAGAATGACGACGAGTTGACCTATAGGCGCGGCATGATCGCGATCAGGCACGTCAGGCCAGCCGCCGGGAATTTCGCCGTCCGGAAATCGGTCGACGTTGCCTATTGCGCCTATCGCGCGCGCGACAGCTCAGGCAAGAATGTTGAGCAATGGATTTCGATCGGCACCGAGGTCGCGAAATCCGAGGCCGAAAAATGGGTGTTCCGGCATCGGGAACCGCTGATCCACACCTGGACGAATGCCCCTGTCCTTTTGCCGAGCCTCATCCAGAGCGGGGCCGGAAAAGGCGTCCTGCCCTGCTTTATTGGTGACAACGTCCCCGGCCTCGTCCGCGACGGCGAGATCATCGAGGAACTGTCCCATCCGCTCTGGATCATCGTCAACGACGACGACCGGCACGCCCCGGAAATGCGGCTCGCCATAGATCGCCTCGTCGCTCTCCTGAAGGGCAACGAGGCGTTATTCGATGGCAGCCGCCATTATCAGGCAGAGACGAGCTGGAAGCCGGAGCGGAAGATGAGCTAGACCCGCTCGCCGTTTACGACGCGATAGCTCGGCGAATACATTGTCACCAGTTCCTCTGCCGCCGTTGGGTGAACGGCCATGGTGCGGTCGAAGTCATCCTTCGTGCAGCCGGCTTTCAGCGTGATGCCGAGAAGCTGCGCCATCTCGCCGGCCTCATGGCCGAGGATATGCACGCCGACGACCTTGCGGTCAGCGGCATTGACGATCAGCTTCATGATCGTTTTCTCCTGACGGCCAGATAGCGTCGCCTTCATCGGACGGAACTGGGCGCGATAGACTTCCAGTTCCGGATATTTCTTGCCGGCTTCCTCTTCCGAAAGGCCGACAGTGCCGATTTCCGGCTGCGAGAATACCGCCGTCGCAATCAGCTCGTGATCCGGCTTGGTCGGGTTGTTCTTGTATTCCGTCTCGATGAAGCACATCGCCTCGTGGATCGCCACCGGCGTCAGTTGTACCCGGTCGGTGACGTCGCCAAGTGCGAAGATGCTGGGCACGTTCGTGCGCGAATAATCGTCAACGACGATCGCGCCGCGGGCGTCCACCTCCACACCGGCATTTTCGAGACCGAGCCCCTTGGTATTCGGATCGCGGCCAAGCGCCAGCATCACCAGGCCCACATGGAGCGAAGCGCCCTGCTTGGTGCGGGCCACGAAACCGCCGGCGCCGTCCTTGCTGACTTCCTCGATGATGTCTTCCAGAATGATGCGGATGCCCTTGGCCTCCATCGCCTCATGCAGGCCCTTGCGCATATCCTGATCGAAGCGCGACAGGATTTCCTTGCCGCGATAGATCAATGTCGTTTCAACGCCGAGCCCGTGGAAGATATTGGCGAATTCCACCGCGATATAACCGCCGCCGGCAATCAGGATCGATTTCGGCAGCTCCTCGAGATCGAAAGCCTCGTTGGACGAAATCGTCAACTCGTGGCCGGGCAGCGCCTTGTGTTCGTTCGGCGTGCCGCCGACAGCGATGACGATGCGCTCGGCGGTGAAGGTTTCTCCGGTTTTCGTCAGCTTGACGGTATGGGCATCCACGAGCTCCGCCCGGCTGTCGAAAATATCGGCCTTGGCGTTTTCCAGACCCTTACGGTAGAGCCCTTCGAGACGGGTGATTTCCTTGTCCTTCGCCGCGATCAGCTTTTTCCAGTCGAAGCTGCGCTCGCCGACGCTCCAGCCGAAACCTTCGGAATCCTCGAAATGCTCGGGGAACTGCGAGGCGTAGACGAACAGCTTCTTCGGCACGCAGCCGCGGATGACGCAGGTGCCGCCATAGCGGTATTCCTCGGCGATCGCAACGCGCTTGCCGAGCGAGGCAGCTACACGGCCGCTGCGCACGCCGCCGGAACCGCCACCGATGACGAAGAGATCGTAGTCATAAGCTGTCATAGTCAAAACCCCTGATCAAAACCGCCATCAGCCGCAAACGGGCAGCGGTGCATTCACGCCCACATATAGGTGCTGCGGCGCACAAATGAAAAGCCCGGTCTTGCGGCCGGGCTTTGAATATTTCTGAACCTGGAAAAGCGCCTTATGGCTTGGCAGCCGGAGCGCCACCCGTGGCATTGTGATCCGCCGGAAGCGGCTTCAGATCAGCGCCGGCGACCTTCTGCAGTTCGGTCATGCTGGCAGCGTTGAGATCGCGGTTGATACCGGCGGCCCAGATATCGGCAGCCTTCATCAGTTCGCGGGTCGCAATCGGGCCGTCCTTCAACAGCTTCTTGCCAGCTTCGCTGCTGTAGAAGGTGGAGATGGCGTTCAGTTCCTCGACCGAAAAAGCACGTGCATAGGTCAGCGCGGCCTCACGCTCGAGATCGGCGCGGCGCGGTGCAAGCTCAAGCGCCTTGGCGTCAACCGTCGCGGTGATCGCATCCTGAACATTCGGCGAAGCCTGAATAAGTTCTGCCTTCAGACGTTCGGCCAGTCCCGGCAGAATGTCGTCGAAACGGTCGGTAACGCCAAGAGAGGCGATCGCCTGCCGCGCGGCAGCAACATGCGCTTCGGAAATTTCCTGGGCGCGTGCGGCAGTACCGAACACGATGCCGGAAATGAGGATCGAAGCAGCGGCAGCTTTGCCCAGTCCCGCTAGTTTGATCATGAAAATCTCGCTCCTGTTATACTGCCTGCATCACGCGGGCGCCTTCAGGGCCAGCGATAATGGCAAGCGATGCCAAATTTATGAAAAGTCCGTGCTCGACGACACCGGGAATCGTGTTCAGCTCGCGTGCTAGCGCTTCTGCATCAGGAATACGGCCAAAAGATGCGTCGAGAATAAGGTGTCCGCCATCCGTCATGAAGACGCCGTCACCGGAAGAGCGAAGCTTCAACTCACCCGACAGGCCGGACCGCGATGCCAGCTTTTCGATGGCGATGCGGGTCGCAACCTGGCCAAACGGATTGATCTCGATGGGCAGAGGAAAGGCGCCCAGCGTCTCCACAACCTTGCTCTGGTCGGCGATGACGATCACGCGTGCGGATGCCGCCGCGACGATCTTCTCGCGCAGCAGTGCACCGCCGCCGCCCTTGACGAGCCGCAACGCGTGGTCAACCTCATCCGCACCGTCAATGGTCAGATCCAGTTCCGGCAATTCATCGAGAGATTTCAGCGGCACGCCAAGCTCGACGCACAGACGCGCGGTGCGCTCGGATGTCGGCACGCCCTCGACCTTGAGGCCGGCGGCGACCTTCTCGGCCAGAAGCCGGACGAATTCCTCGGCCGTCGAACCCGTGCCGATACCGAGCCGCATCCCATCCTGTACATGGGACAATGCGGCCTCGGCGGCCTTGATTTTCATCTGGCGGGCATCCATGTGCCTGAAACTCCGGTAGCTTTGTCGTCGCCGTGCTGTTTACACGGGTCGAAAGCCAAACGAAAGCCTTTTTCAAGGCAACGAACAGAACGTTGTGATGCGGTTGCAAAGACAGGAGGCTTTGCCTAGGCTTGGCGCGAATGAAAGCATGAATAGCTCAGCCCCGCATTCTACAAGAGGCAGTTTCCGTGACATCCCGCCCGCTCTCCCCGCTCGCCATTTTCGATCTAGACGGTACGCTGGTCGATACCGCCGCTGATCTCGTCTCGAGCCTCAACCATACCATTGCCGCCGCCGGGCTTGCGCCCGTCACCTATGACGACCTGACGCATCTCGTCGGCCAGGGCGCGCGGGTCATGATCAAGCGCGCCTTTGCACTGCGCGAAACGGAACTGCCGGAAGCCGACGTCGATCCGCTCTACGAACGCTTCATCACGCACTATCGCGCTGAAATGCCCGGCGAAAGCCGCCCCTACCCCGGCATCGTCAAAACGCTGGATGCGCTTTCGCAATCCGGCATAACGCTTGCCGTCTGCACCAACAAGACCGCAGTCCTCGCTGTACCGCTGCTCGAAAAACTCGGCCTGACCCACTATTTCGCCGCCATCACCTGCGGTGACACTTTCGAATTCCGCAAGCCGGATGCACGCCATATTCTCGGCACCATCGAAAAGGCCGGCGGCGATATCAGGCGCACGGTCATGGTCGGCGACAGCATCAACGATATCCTCGCCGCCCGGAATGCAAACGTCCCCTCCATCGGCGTCACCTTCGGTTACACGGATATACCGATGGCCGAGCTCGAGCCAGATGTCGTCATCGATGATTTCGAAGCCCTGACACCTGATTTGTTCGCGAAGCTGATTGAAAGAGGCGCTGCTGCGGCTTGAGTGCTGCGTGCTGACGAAATCGGGATGGTCGACGAAAAGTTCTTTTTCCCGCGCAAGGCTGTAAGCATCATCGCGGTGGGCGACACAGGCGAAGCTCTACTTTTGCGCGCTATATTGGAGAGCCTGGGAGCCGCGGTTCGCCTGCACCTCCCGGGAACGCCGGAAGATATTCTGGCGTGCCTGAATCAACCTGATAACCCGCCGCCCTATCTCATCATCAGCGGCCATGGCGATCAAAATGGCCTCGTGATCGGAGACATCAATCCCGACGTGACCCAATTGAAATTGCGCGAGGGCAGCCTGCCTGTTGAAGCAATTCTGGGAAAAGTCCACCTGTCGGGCACTGTAATTTTCAGCACGGCGTGCTGCACGGGCTACGATGCTTTCGGGAAGGCCTTTATTGAAGGCGGCGCGAAAGCCTACATTGCTTCGGCGGGTTACCCGGACGGTGCGGCGACGCCACTTTTCGTCCATATGTTGTTTTACGAACTGCTAGTCGGCAAATCATCGCTTGAAGACGCGCTTAGCCTCGCTGCAACGATCGATGACGATGGCGACCTCGCATTCGCACTTTTCAAGCAGTAGCCAGAACCGCAATCGCCGGAACAAAAAAGCGCCGTTTCCGGCGCTTTTTCTAGGTGCGACCTATCAGATCGAAGCAGCCCTTGCCTTCGTCGTCACCGCAAAGGCCTTCTGCACGTAGCTGTCGCGATCATAGACATCATCGAAGAACTGGACCTTGCCGTCCTTATCCGGCCAGGCGGTGAAATAGGCCACATAAACCGGAATCTTTTCCGGCACCTGCACGGCGCGGTTCTTGCCTGACGCAATCTGCTCGCCAACCTTGTCAACGCTGGTGCCAAGAACGGCAGCCGCCATGCGGCGCGGGTCGACCAGGCGAATACAGCCATGGCTCAGCGCCCGCATGTCGCGGTTGAAGAAGCTTTTGGCCGGCGTGTCATGCATGTAGATGGCATGTGCGTTGGGGAAGAGGATTTTCAGGTCGCCCAGCGCATTGTCGCTGCTCGGCGGCTGGCGCACGGAAACGGCGTTGGTCGAGCCATACCAGTTGACGCTGGAGGACGACACGGCGCGCCCATTCACCTGCACTTCGTAACCCAGGCGATCGAGGTATGATGGGTCACGGCGCAGCTTCGGCAGCATTTCGTTGATGATGATCGACTGCGGTACCGCCCCAATAGGGGTTGAACTCGACGGTCTGAATCTCGTCCTGGAAGAAATAGGTCTGGTTGGCCTTGGAGCCGACCACGACCTTCATGCCGAACTGTTCGACGCCATCATTGTGGTAATAGGCCATGAAGGCGGGCTGGTTGATGAAGACGTAACGCTGGCCGAGATCGGCCGGCAGCCAGCGGATCTGCTCCATGGCCACCTGCACCTTGGCGATCTTCGCGTCGTTGCTTTCGCCGACCATGGCGCGCACGGTCGCACGACCGATGACGCCATCCGCCTTCAGGCCATTTTCGCTCTGGAACGCCTTCACCAGATCGACGAGATCGGGCGTGTAATCCGGCGTCTGCTGGTAAGCGGAGATCGTTGCGGCATGTTCCGCCTTGAAGGCGGGAGAAGCCCGATGTTCGATAGCCTTGACGACACTCGCCATGTCAGCGCTGCTGTTGCCGGGCTTCAGCACAAGATCGGCGGGAACACGAACGACATGGGCGGCATCGCCCTCGCCACGCAGGCGGGCAAGCTCTGCCTTCAGCGCCTGATACTCGGCGCTGGAGGGCTCGCGGCTGCGCAGATAAGCGGCCACATCTGGGCTAAGGCCAGCAAGCTTCAGCACGGGAGCGAGGTTCACCGTCTTGCGCTTGAAATCATGGTAACCGGACAGCCGGTTCGGATCGACGCGGCCACGGGTCGTATCCTGCACATAGGCGAGAACCTTGGCGGACAGCGCCAGCTCGAACTGCATCTGCGCCCGCTGATAGGCATCGGAAACAGGCGCCGAAGCCGTCTCGACCGGTGTGCCGTTCGATGTGGTGCCGGCAACATTGCTGCTGATACTCGCAGTCACATCCTTGGCCGGTGCGGAAATGCTGTAATCGGCGGGATCGAGACCGCTTTCGCCAACCGTCTCCAGGAAAGCGATGGCGGCGTTGGCGCGCTCGGTCAGTTCGCCACCGGATACCCACAACGTCTTGCCGCCAGCGCCGTAATAAGCCTCAAGCGCCTTGGCGATCTCGGGCGTGGCGCTGAACTTGAGATTGGCAAGGCCTTCGCCGAAATTCGCGGTGTTCACCGCCCGGGCTGTATCCGCCTTGTAATCATAATAGCGTGGGCCGGAAACGCGGGGCAAAGGCTCGGGATCGGAAGCATCAGCACTCTGACCGGCACCCGATCCGGAGCCGGATGGCGAGGTGACGATGCCGGCCGGCGGCAACTCGCCGCGATCCCGCGCGATCTTGCCGGGCCCGCCGCGCAGGAGGTCCATCAGGGTCACCGCACCGGCGCTGCCGGGAAGAGCGGTGGAAACGGAAAGACCGAGAGCCAGCACCAGTGCTGCCGATGATTTTCCAGATGTGACTTGCAATTTGATCCTCGTAGCACCCAGCACCACCGGCAAAAACGGCGGGCATTAGTTTCATGCCTGTCTAGCCGATCAACGGCCTGTTGAAAAGAAAACGCCCAAAGCTCAAAATCGTGCCGAAATGAACCTCATAATACAGCCAAAGCCGTAAAAACGTAATTTCCAGAATTGGCGAGAATGGTTAAATTTCTATTTATTTCATTCACTTTGCTTTGAGCGCCCGCCCCGGTACAAGCCCGGTTTCCCTGCCTTTTCATGACGTAGTAAAAATGCCACGCGGCCGGGTTTTTCGCCTTGCTGCATTCGCTGCAGGCAAATCGCCGCGGAACGACGGGAAATATCTTCCCGCGCCGCATTGCAGCGGCTTTCTTTGCCGCCGCGATGATTCTATATATCGGCCGCGCAAGGCGGGCGAAGGCGCCGTTTTGGCGGAGGAACACGAGTAAAAAGGCAAGATTGATGACAGCCACACGGACGGAAACCGATACATTTGGCCCTATTGAAGTTCAGGCCGATCGCTACTGGGGCGCGCAGGCGCAGCGCTCGCTCGGCAACTTCAAGATCGGCTGGGAAAAGCAGCCCGCCTCTGTCGTTCGCGCGCTCGGCATCGTCAAGCAGGCCGCCGCCCGTGCCAACATGGCGCTTGCCGGCCTCGACCCGAAGATCGGTGAAGCCATCATCGCCGCCGCACAGGAAGTCATCGACGGCAAGCTGACCGAGCATTTCCCGCTCGTCGTCTGGCAGACCGGCTCCGGCACCCAGTCCAACATGAACGCCAATGAGGTGATTTCCAACCGCGCAATCGAGATGCTCGGCGGCGAAATGGGCAGCAAGAAGCCGGTTCATCCCAACGACCACGTCAATATGAGCCAGTCTTCGAACGATACCTATCCGACGGCGATGCACATCGCCTGCGTCGAGCAGATCGTTCACCACCTGCTGCCGAGCCTGAGGCACCTGCACCAGGCGCTGGAAGCCAAGGTCAAGCAGTTCGAAAAGATCATCAAGATCGGCCGCACCCACACGCAGGATGCAACGCCGCTGACGCTCGGCCAGGAATTCTCCGGTTACGCCGCGCAGGTTGCCTCCGCCATCGCCAACATCGAAACCACCCTGCCCGCGCTTTCCAAGCTCGCCCAGGGCGGCACGGCCGTCGGCACGGGCCTCAATGCCCCTGTTGGTTTTGCCGAAAAGGTAGCCGAGGAAATTTCGAAGATTACCGGCCTTTCCTTCGTCACCGCGCCGAACAAGTTCGAAGCGCTTGCCTCGCATGATTCCATGGTCTTCTCGCATGGCGCGATCAACGCGGCAGCAGCGGCACTCTTCAAGATCGCCAACGACATCCGCTTCCTCGGCTCCGGCCCCCGCGCCGGTCTCGGCGAACTCTCGCTGCCGGAAAACGAGCCCGGCTCGTCCATCATGCCGGGCAAGGTCAACCCTACCCAGTCGGAAGCACTGACGCAGGTTTGCGCCCACATCTTCGGCAACAATGCAGCGCTCTCCTTCGCCGGTTCGCAGGGCCACTTCGAGCTCAACGTCTATAACCCGATGATGGCCTATAACTTCCTGCAGTCCGTCCAGCTTCTGGGCGACGCGGCCGTCTCCTTCACCGACAATTGCGTCGTCGGCATCGAGGCCCGCGAAGACAACATCAAGAAGGGCGTCGAAAACTCGCTCATGCTGGTGACGGCGCTGAACGGCAAGCTCGGCTACGATATCTGCGCCAAGATCGCCAAGACCGCCCACAAGAACGGCACGACCCTGCGCGAAGAAGCCGTTGGTGGCGGATACCTCACCAACGAAGAATTCGACCAGTATGTGCGTCCGGAGAACATGATCGGGCCGAAGTAAGCCGGTCGGGATTTGTCACTGGAGTTAAAACGGGCCTTCGGGCCCGTTTTTGTTTGCTTGATTGACACGCCGCAGAGAGACAGCGACATCGCTGACCCGAACCGGAATATCTTGTTGCAACCATATTGTCCTGTTGGTTTTTATATAGGCCTCATAAACTGCTCTACCGGGAGAATACCGGATCCAAGTGCCTGATGGAGGAAGACATCATGATCTGCCGCCGCAGCCTTCTTTTTGCCGGGGCATTCCTCGCCACATCAGTGAAAATCCCAAATCTGCTTGCTAAAGACAATCCGCGCCGTCTTGCTCTTTGGCCCGGCAGCCCGCCCGGTGGTGGCGGTCCAGACGGCCCTACGGATATCAGCAAAAAAGGCGCCGTCACCAACATCACCATACCAGGCCTTGAGATATTTGCCCCCGAAAGGCCTAATGGGTCCGCAATGATCATCGCTGGAGGCGGTGGATATAAACGCATCGAGGAGGGCAAGGAATCCAATCCCGCCGCCCGCTGGCTCGCGGCCAGAGGCATTCATACCTTTGTCCTCAGCTACCGCCTGCCGATTGAAGGTTGGGCTGCCGGGCCGCTCGCACCGCTTCAGGATGTGCAACGCGCGTTTCGTCTGGTGCGTGCACACGCCTCGGACTGGCAGATCGATCCGCACAGGGTCGGCGCGCTCGGTTTTTCAGCGGGCGGCCACCTCATGGGGCTTGCCGCCGCCCGCTCGGCTTTTACGTCTTATGATCGTATCGACGACATTGACGGGCAATCAGCCCGCCCGGATATCGCAGCGCTGATCTACCCAGTCATCACGCTTGCCGCTCCCTATGACGATACCTCGACCCGCAGATCGCTTGTCGGCAGACACCCGACAGATAAGGCCACACGCGAATGGTCGGTGGAAAGCCATGTGCGCAAGGATTGTCCGCCAATTTTCCTGGCACAGGCGGATGACGACCGGATCTCCAATCCAGCCAACAGCCGGCTCATGCGAGACGCCTGTGAAAGGGCTGGCGTGGATGTCGAATTTCATCCGATCGCGTCGGGCGGTCACGGCTTTGGCATGGGCAAGGCCGGCACCCCATCGGAAGAGTGGCCAAACTGGTACGAAGTGTGGTTGCGGAAGCATAATTTTCTCGCGTGAGGCCGTTAGCGAACGATAGCAACGTGCATCTTCGGACGGTCGCCCTTCTTCCGTCATCCTCGGGCTTGACCCGAAGATCCGTAACCGCCGAACGATGGATCCTCGGGAGTCAAGCCCGAGGATGACAGAGCAATACGCATCGACGAATGCTCAGCCGAAAGTGCGCATACCGCAAACAAAAAGGGCCGCTTTCGCGGCCCTCTTCATAATCCTTCAAACCGTCAAACCAGCCGGCTCTGCTCCACCGCCGCTTCGATGAAGCTGGCGAAAAGCGGATGCGGGTCGAGCGGGCGGCTCTTCAATTCCGGATGATACTGAACGCCGATGAACCACGGATGATCAGGATATTCCACCGTTTCCGGCAGCACACCATCCGGAGACATGCCGGAGAAGACGAGGCCGCATTCTTCCAGCCGGTCCTTGTAGTCCACATTCACCTCGTAGCGGTGACGGTGGCGCTCGGAAATATCCGTGGAGCCATAAATCTCGGCGATCTTGGTATCCTTCTTCAGCGCCGCCTTATAGGCGCCGAGGCGCATCGTGCCGCCGAGATCACCCTTGGAGGAGCGCTTCTCCAGCTCGTTACCCTTCACCCATTCGGTCATGAGGCCGACAACCGGCTCGGACGTCGGACCGAATTCGGTCGAAGAGGCATTTTCGATGCCGGCCAGATGACGGGCCGCTTCCACGACCGCCATCTGCATGCCGAAGCAGATGCCGAAATAGGGCACGTTGCGCTCACGCGCAAACTGCGCCGCCATGATCTTGCCTTCCGAACCGCGCTCGCCGAAACCGCCCGGCACCAGAATGCCGTTGACCTTTTCAAGGTATGGCGTTGGATCTTCCTTTTCGAAGACTTCAGACTCGATCCACTCGAGCTTGACCTTGACGCGGTTGGCAAAGCCGCCGTGATGCAGCGCCTCGATGAGCGACTTATACGCGTCCTTGAGGCCGGTATATTTGCCGACGATCGCAATCGTCACTTCGCCTTCCGGCGTGCGGATACGGTTGCAGACCTCTTCCCACTGCTCCAGACGCGGCTTAGGCGCCGGCTCGATGCCGAAAGCGGCCAGCACTTCCGAATCGAGGCCTTCCTTGTGGTAGGCAATCGGAACGTCATAGATATTCGCCACATCCAGCGCCTGGATGACGGCGGAGGGACGCACGTTGCAGAACAGCGAAAGCTTGCGTCGTTCCGCTTCCGGGATTTCCCGGTCGGCGCGCACCAAAAGGATGTCGGGGTGAATACCGAGCGCCTGCAACTCCTTGACGGAGTGCTGGGTCGGCTTGGTCTTCAGCTCGCCCGCTGCCGGAATATAGGGCATCAGCGTCAGGTGAAGATAGATCGCCGTGCCGCGCGGCAGATCGTTGCCGAGCTGACGGATCGCTTCCATGAACGGCATCGCCTCGATGTCACCCACCGTGCCGCCGATCTCGCAGATGACGAAGTCGTAATCGTCATTGCCTTCGATCACGAAATCCTTGATCTCGTTGGTGACGTGCGGAATGACCTGAACCGTTGCGCCGAGATAATCGCCGCGCCGTTCCTTGTCGATGATGTTCTTGTAGATGCGACCGGTGGTGATGTTGTCGGTCTTGGTGGCCGAACGCCCGGTAAAGCGCTCATAGTGGCCAAGGTCGAGGTCCGTCTCGGCACCGTCGTCAGTCACGAACACTTCGCCGTGCTGTGTCGGGCTCATGGTGCCGGGATCGACGTTCAGATAGGGGTCGAGTTTGCGAAGCCGCACCCGATAACCACGGGATTGCAGCAAAGCTCCGAGTGCAGCAGCTGCGATGCCCTTACCGAGAGAGGAGACCACGCCGCCTGTGATGAATACATATCGCGCCATGGGATTCACCGGATACCTTTTTACCTCTGATTCCGCCAGCCCAAATTTCATGCTGTTGCAAATTCGCTGTTGACGAATTCACAATTCAACTGGCCGGAATGCGAACAAAAGAAAACCGGCAGGCTTTTGGCCTGCCGGAGCGTTAAATCAGAACCGGGCTTATTGACCGGTCGGAACTGCGTTCGGATCGGCGGGCTGCGCCGGGGCCGGAGCGGCCGTGCCGGAAGCAGCCGGAGCCGGTGTGGTCTGTGCGGGAGCAGCAGCGCCGTTATTGGTCGGAACACCATTTTCAGCCGGAGCCGGCGTCGAAGGCGTCGTCGACGGGCCGAGCGTGTCGAGAATGCCGTTGCCCTGGCCCTGCGTGGCCGGAATACGGTTCAGGATATCGGTCGGACGCGATTCGTAACGGGTCAGAAGACCAAGGCCGAGCGACGTTGCGAAGAACAGCGCCGCAAGGATCGCGGTGGTGCGCGTCAGGGCATTGGCCGTTCCGCGCGCGGACATGAAGCCCGAACCGCCGCCGATACCGAGGCCGCCGCCTTCGGAACGCTGGATCAGGACCACGCCGACAAGCGCCAGCACGATCATGAGGTGAATAACAATCAAAACGGTCTGCATGACAATCCATTCCATGCCCCGCGCGGAGCAACATAAAGAAGGTTTTGCGGCTCTTTACATGAGGCGAAGGCTTATTCCAAGCCCCTTTCCCGATACTCTTTCAGGAAAGCCTCATTCAGGCCGTCAGTCGCTCATATGCCGCATAGATGGACAGGAAGTCCGACGCTTTCAAGCTTGCGCCACCAATCAGCGCGCCATCGACGTTTTCAACGCCCATCAGTTCCAGCGCATTGGCCGGCTTTACCGATCCACCATAAAGGATGCGCATGGTCTTTCCGGCATCGCGGAAGCGCTTGACGAGCTCGTCACGCATGAAGGCATGAGCCTCGCGCACATCGTCCACCGTCGGCGTAAGACCGGTGCCAATCGCCCAGACGGGTTCATAAGCGATAACGGTATTTTCCGCCGTTGCCTCATCCGGCAGCGAGCCGGCAAGCTGGCGCTTCAGAATATCGAGCGTCTGGCCCGCCTTGCGCTCATCGGCCGTTTCGCCAATGCAGACAATGGCGATGAGATCGGCCGCATGGGCGGCAGATGCCTTGGCGCGAACCAGGTGATCAGTCTCGGCATGGTCGGTGCGGCGCTCGGAGTGGCCAACGATGACGTGGGTGCCAAAGCAGTCGGCAATCATCTCGGCGGAAATATCGCCAGTATGGGCACCGGAGGCGTTCTGGTGGCAATCCTGCGCGCCGATCATCAGCGGGCTGTCGTCACAGAGCGCGGTCGCGACATAAAGCAGCGTTGAAGGCGGGCAGATCAGCGCATCCACCTTCTCGGACAGCGCGCCCTTGACACCCTCTGCCATGGCCTTGATCTGGTCGAGCGAGGCACGCGTGCCGTTCATCTTCCAGTTTCCGGCAACAAGCGGTCGAACATTCGGCGTCATGCGTATCCCATTCCCTTTGTCTCGGGGCGCAGCCCTAGCGGCGCCCTATCCCTCAGCCGCTGACGGCCCTTGATCACGACAGAAGCTCTGCCGCAATTTCCCGGATATTCCTTTAACCGCAGCGGGCAGCAATTGGTACAAAAAAGCGGCCCAAGGGTTAAAACCAGCGGCAAATCTGGCAAAATTTGTCTTGACCGAGCCCGCCGCGATCCCTTATCGGCTAAAAATCCAGTTCAGAACCGCCCGCCAGTCGGTCATTCGCACCGGCGTGCCGTGGCTGCCAGTCTCGTAACGCGTGAACCGCGCGGGCTCCCCAGCCTTCAACAACGTGCGGAAAATCGTCCCCTGCTGATCGGCCGAATAAACCTTGTCGGCGCTGCCATGGGTAAACCAGACCGGCTTCTTCGCCTTCGCGAAAGCGCTTTTGGGAAAGTCAGGATCGACCGCGCCACCCAGGATCGCCATTCCCTTGAGATTGGCAACGGCTGCCTTGTCGCGGCTAATGCCATAGCAGATGAAACTGCCCATTGAGGCGCAGGTCAATATGACAGGCTTGCCGCCGGATTTTTTGGCCGCATCCGCAATCAGCGCCGTAATGTCGGCAACGCCGTTCTCATCGAAGGAACGAACACTCGGCACGTAATAGGTGCCGCCATTGGCGACGGCCAGATTCTTCAGCCGGTTGAAATTACCGCCGAACGTATAGTCGTTCATGCCAAGCCGCCGGTCACCGCCGCGCCCGTGGATGAAGATGACGGTGAACGCCTGCCCGCTGGCCGGGCCGACGCGGCCGACCTCAAGCGCCCTGCCCGCGAACGTAACGGTTTCCAGTGCCTGCACCTTCTTCGGCGCCATATCCACATATTGCCGCTTCACCCGCCGCTCCGGCACCTCGTCGCGGCCGTTGATGTCGCGCATCTCCTTGTAGTCGATGACTTCGGATGCGCCGCCATCGCCCGTGGAAAGCACCGTCTGCGCGGAAAACAACTCGTCCTTGAAAGGCCGCAGCGGCCCGTCAGCCGCAAAGGCCGTAACCGGCATTGCCGCCACAGTCAGGCTGAAAAGAGTACAAAACGTGAAATGAGCTGTGGACATGCCTTGGCTAACCGTTCATTCGTGGCTGCGAGACTTGCCATCGCAAGGCCGGCAGCGCAATCCTCCTGTTGCGAAACCCTGACACAATCGTGACATAGGATGCGCCGCGCTTGCCTAGGCGGACCCCGGTTCAATCGGACGGGAACCACGTTTGGCGGTATATTGACGCTGATGGCAAAATGATTCGCATGGCGAAATTCTGACACACGCTTTTGAACTTTGGACATGATGGACGACAGCAACGATCTCTTCTCCGGTCTTCCGGCGGCACGAAACAGCGACACGGACACGAACGAGGACGCGGCGAAGCCCGTGAAGGCCCCGGCGACCGCTGCTGCCAATGTGAACGTGCAGCAGAAACCCGCAGCCGTTGCAGCCGCGGCCCCCGTCGCGTCGTCTGCCCCTCCGCCGCCCGCGTCTCCAGCCGGTGACGACTACGGCGCATCATCGATCCGCGTGCTTGAGGGCCTCGAGCCGGTGCGCATGCGTCCCGGCATGTATATCGGCGGCACGGACGAGAAGGCGCTGCACCACCTCTTCGCCGAAGTCATCGACAACTCCATGGACGAGGCCGTCGCCGGTCACGCCAATTTCATCGAGGTTCATCTCGATGCCGAAGGCTTCCTGACGGTCACCGATAACGGCCGCGGCATTCCCGTGGAGAACCACCCGCAGGTTCCGGGCAAATCGACGCTCGAAGTCATCATGACCAAGCTGCATGCCGGCGGCAAGTTCGACGGTAAGGCCTACGAGACCTCTGGCGGCCTGCACGGCGTCGGCGTCTCCGTGGTGAATGCGCTCTCCGATCTTCTCGAAGTGGAAGTGGCGCGAAACCGCAAGCTTTACCGCCAGCGTTTTTCGCGCGGCCTGCCGATCGGTCCGCTGGAAGAGCTTGGCGACGTGCATAATCGCCGCGGCACCCGCGTGCGTTTCCATCCCGATCCGCAAATCTTCGGCGATCACGCGAAATTCGAACCGGCCCGCATCTTCCGCATGGCCCGCTCCAAAGCCTATCTCTTCGGCGGCGTCGAAATCCGCTGGAGCTGCGATCCCGGCATGGTGCCGGCCGATGGAGAAATCCCCGAAAAGGCCGTGTTCCATTTCCCGGGCGGCCTGAAGGATTATCTCGCCGCCACGCTCGGCAAGGAATTTACCGTCACCCGCGAGATTTTTTCTGGCCGCACCGAAAAGACCGGCGGCCACGGCGCGCTGGAATGGGCAGTCACCTGGTATGGCGGCGACACGCAGATCCATTCCTATTGCAACACCATCCCAACCCCCGAAGGCGGCACGCACGAAGCGGGCCTGCGCATCGCGCTCACCAAGGGTCTGAAGAACTATGCCGACCTGACGCAGAACAAGCGCGCCAAGGACATCACCACCGATGACGTGATGATTTCGGCGGCCGGCATGCTCTCCGTCTTCATCCGCGAGCCGGAATTCGTCGGCCAGACCAAGGACAAGCTCGCCACCGTCGAAGCCCAGCGCATCGTCGAAAACGCGCTGCGCGATCCATTTGACCATTATCTGACCGGCAACCCGGCCGAGGCGGCAAAGCTGCTCGACTGGGTCATCGAGCGCTCGGAAGAGCGTATGCGCCGCCGCAAGGAAAAGGAAGTCAACCGCAAGACCGCCGTGCGCAAGCTGCGCCTGCCCGGCAAACTGGCGGATTGCTCCCAGAACACGGCCGAAGGCGCCGAACTTTTCATTGTCGAGGGTGACTCGGCTGGCGGTTCGGCCAAACAGGCGCGCAACCGCGCCAATCAA
This sequence comes from Agrobacterium sp. SORGH_AS_0440, assembly GCF_031453135.1. Classification (NCBI taxonomy): domain Bacteria; kingdom Pseudomonadati; phylum Pseudomonadota; class Alphaproteobacteria; order Hyphomicrobiales; family Rhizobiaceae; genus Agrobacterium; species Agrobacterium sp. SORGH_AS_0440. The sequence continues at coordinate 1,521,537 of NZ_JAVIYR010000002.1, forward strand.
GCCATTCTGCCGCTGCGTGGTAAAATCCTCAACGTCGGCAGTGCCAGCCGCGAAAAGCTTTCCGCCAACCAGCAGATCGCCGATCTCATCCAGGCGCTCGGCTGCGGCACCCGCACCAAGTACCGCGAAGAAGACCTGCGTTATGAGCGCATCATCATCATGACCGATGCCGACGTCGACGGCGCCCATATCGCCTCGTTGCTCATCACCTTCTTCTATCAGGAAATGCCGGAACTCATTCGCGGCAACCACCTCTATCTGGCAGTGCCGCCGCTCTACGTCATCCGTCAGGGCGCGAAATCCGCCTATGCCCGCGACGACGCCCACCGCGCCGAGCTGATGGAAACCGTCTTCAAGGGCAAAAAGGTCGAAGTGGGCCGCTTTAAAGGCCTCGGTGAAATGATGGCCGCCCAGCTCAAGGAAACCACCATGGACCCCGAAAAGCGCACCCTGCTGCGCGTCGAGATCGATGACGTGGACTTCGAGGGCACGCGCGAGGCTGTCGACAATCTGATGGGCACCAAGGCCGATGCCCGTTTCCGCTTCATTCAGGAGCGGGCGGCTTTTGCAGATAATCTGGATATTTGATCATCCGGATAGACCTTTGAAAGGTAGCGCATTGGCGCTGCCTTTTGTGTTGATATCTTGCGGATAGTACCCGGCACTACGCCGCGATATCCTCACGAACGCCCAGAACGCGGTCGATCAGACCCCATTCCAACGCTTGCTCCGCCGTCATGAAAAAATCCCTATCCATGGCCGCTTCGAATTTCTCATAACTCTGTTTGCAATGTTCGGCGTAAAGCCGCGTCATGCGGTGCTTGGTCTGCTGCATCTCCTCGGCGTGGATCAGCATGTCCGATGCCTGTCCCTGGAAACCGCCCATCGGTTGATGAATGTGGATGCTGGCATTGGGAAGTGCTGTGCGCTCGCCCGGTTCGCCTGCCATTAGCAGGAACGATCCCATGGAACGGGCCGTGCCCATACAGAGTGTGTGAACCGGGGCGCGGATGTAATGCATCGTATCATACATCGCCAGGCCGCTCGTCACGACGCCACCCGGAGAATTGATATAAAGATGGATCGGCTTCTTCGGGTTTTCCGCTTCGAGAAACAGCAATTGCGCGCAGACGAGCGCTGAAACTGCATCGTTGACCTCGCCATTGAGAAAGATGATCCTTTCCCGCAGCAGGCGCGAATAAATGTCGAAAGATCTTTCTCCCCTTGATGATTGTTCGACGACCATAGGGACGAGTTGCATCACTTCGCGCATCGGCGAACTCCTGTGTTTGAAAATGTCGGGAAACGAGTGGGATCAGGCGGCGAGCTTGATCGGCGGGCCGTTGTGGTTTGCGGCGGCCTTCATCGTCCGGCCGGTATTTGTGGGCAGTTCATGAATGATGCGAAGGCTCGTGCCGCCCTCGGCATTGGCCGCGATCCTGAAGGTTACGGTGCTTTCCAGAAATGGTGGAATGTCTTCACGCAGCCGGTAGCGCACTTCCTCGCCGGGTTTGATGTCGATCGCGTCAGGTTCCGCCAGAGCCTCGTTCGGCAGCCAGTTTTCACGGAACGCTGCAATGCTGATGGCGCGCCAGACCTTTTGCGGCGGCTCGTCCAGATCATATTCAAGTTCAATGCCGTTTTTCGGCGCTTCCGCTGCATCCCTGTTCATTGGTCCATATCCTTCAGCAGGAGTTTGAGAGCCTCAATGCGCTGTGGCCAGTAGGCGCGATATTTGCCGAGCCACGCAGCAATGCATGTCAGCCCCTCCGGATCGACCTCGTAATTGACGAAACGGCCCTGCCGTCTTTCAACCACTAGCCCGGCGCCGCGAAGAACCGAAAGATGCTGCGACATGGCCGGCTGACTGATCTCGATCCCTTCGCGCAGGGCAGAGGCATTCATGGCACCATCCGCCAGCTTTTCGAAAATGGCACGGCGCGTGGGATCGGCCAGTGCCCGGAATATATCGTTCTCTGTCATAAATACACATAAGCACGCACTTATGTGTTTGGCAAGCCCGTTGTCGCGCCTGTACCGGTTTTTCGTACTGCCGCCGAACCGAAATGAACGCTTTATTCCCTCGCGCGTTTCCATCCCGCCTGATACTCTCCAGGCCGGGAGCGATCAAAACAAGTGACTGCATTTACGGTCTTCATCATCATTCTTCTGCTGCTCGTCGGGCCGAGCCTGTTTGTCGTCATCGGTAAACAGCGGGAAAAATCCATTCCCAAACGCCGCTCCGCCGCCCTGCCCGTCACTGAGGACGAAACTGTGCTGGATCGGCACTGGCAGACCATAAAGAACGGCTGGAGCGAAAAGAATGCGCTGTGCCTGCTACATTCCAATCTCGATGCATTTGCGGTACGCGTCGCAGCGGCGCGCGCGGCCGGGCGTAGCCTCGATCTCATGTATTACATGTGGAATGCGGACCTGACGGGACGGCTGATGATGCGCGAGGTCATCGCGGCGGCCGATCGCGGCGTGCGGGTACGGCTGCTGCTCGATGATCTCGGCGTCTCCATGTCAGACCGAATTTTCCACGCCATCGACAGCCATCCCAACATCGAACTTCGCCTGTTCAACCCCACCCGGGCGCGGGAGAACATGCTCCATCGCGGCATGGAACTTCTGCTGCGCTTTCGCAGTGTCAATCGCCGCATGCATAACAAGGCCTGGATTGCCGATGGCCGCGCGGTGATCGTTGGCGGTCGAAACATCGGCGACGCCTATTTCGATGCGGCCGAACGGGCGAATTTCCATGATTTCGATATTCTCGGCTTCGGTGACGTCGTGGCCGACGCAACGGAAATCTTCGATGATTACTGGAACAGCGCCGTTTCCGTCCCCGTTCGCTCGCTTCTGGCGCGCAGGCCGAGCAAACTCGCGAGATTACGGCGCGAGCTGGACGCCCTGCCAAAAAGCGAAGCCGCAAAACCTTATCTGGAGCGCGTTGAAAGCCAGTATGACCGAGATCATTTCCTGATGTCGGACCGCATGCACTGGGTGGATTCCGTGGATGTGCTTGCCGATCCTCCGGAAAAAGCGGCAGGCAAACGGCGGAAGGGCCACAACTTCCTGATGGAAAGCCTGCTGCCCCTGCTGCAGGCGGCAAGCGACAGCCTGCACGTCACATCCCCTTACTTCATTCCCGGCAAACAGGGCGTTGAGATTTTCCTTGATATTGCCGAACGGGGCGTATCGCTGGCCATCCTCACCAATTCGCTGGCGGCAACGGATGTGGCCGCCGTTCACGCCGGATATGCCCGCTATCGCAAGCCGCTTCTCTCGGGCGGCGTACGCCTGCACGAGCTGCGTTCGCAGGTGGACCAGCCGAACTTCACCCTGCGCGGTTCCGGACAGGCGAGCCTGCACACCAAGGCATTCACGCGTGACGGCATGACAGGTTATATCGGCTCGCTGAATTTCGATCCGCGCTCGGCCTCCCTCAATACGGAGATGGGCGTGGTCTTCACATCGCCGCCGCTGGTCGCTTGCATGGACGAAATATTCGCCGAGGAAATCCGCCGCACGATGAGCTTTGAACTGGAGATCGACAGCAGCAACCGCATCGTCTGGACGACGGAGGAACAGGGCCGTACCAAGACCTACCGGCGCGAGCCAGACGCCGCTATCGGCCGCCGCCTCATCGCCGGCATCATGCGTTTCCTGCCGCTTGAATCTCAGCTTTGAAGACGAGCGTCCGGCTTACGCAGCCGGCCGCACCCCGGACTTCGCCAGCTGTATCTGCACCAGCGTATCGAGGTTCTGGTTGACGCGGCAATAGAACTCTTCATCAATGAAGGGCCGCAGCATGAAATCATTGCCGCCAGCCTTCAGGAAACGCGCCGACAGCAGCCGGTTGGTGGAGGAGGAAACACCGATGATGCGCAGTTCATGGGAGCCGCGCACGGTGCGGATGCGCCGCGTCAGCTCGAAACCGTCAATGTCGGGCATGTTATAGTCGGTGACGACGAGGCCGATATCGGGATTGGCCCTTAGAATATCGAGCGCCTTCGCACCGCTGTCTGCCAGGCTGACGCGGAAATTATAACGCTTGAGACGGCTCGAAAGCAGCGCCCGCGCCGTCGGGCTGTCGTCAACGATCAGCACATGATGGCGGTGGTTGGTGAGGAAGCGGCAGACGGATTCCGTCAGCATATCCACGGCGAAGATATTGTCTTTCAGAATATAATCCACCACGTCCTTGGCGATCAGCGTTTCACGCGTCGCCTCGTGAAAGGTGCTGGTGAAAACGATGGTCGGGATCGATAGATCGATCAGATATTCCAGCGCTTCGCCCTTTTCCGCGCCCGGCAGGTTGATGTTGGAAATGGCGAGCGTCACCGGCTCGGAAGAATGTTCGTAGCAGGCCTGCAATTCCTCGAAGGAGCGGCATACTTCCACGGTAACGCCCAGCATCTCGTTGAGCGCGCCTGCTCACCATCTGGGTAAACACGTTGCTGTCTTCCGCCAGTAAAATGCGGTTATTGGTAAAAGGCACGCCCGAATATTGCATGCCCGTGATGCCCAGGAAATTCATTCTGTCCCGACCCCCATCGAATGTCAGCGGAAGATAACAGGCTCATTTTGCGGAATGATTAATAGCATTTTTCCTGAAACGTCAGTTCAGCATATGCTTACCTAAACGGAAATACGGCCCGCGAGGGGCCGTATTCCGACTTTGGGAGGGGATTTTGGTCTTATGCGCGCAGAAGCGCGTTGTCGGTATCGAACGGGCTTTCTTCCACCACCTCGGCGTCATAGGAGGTGCCGAGAATACGGATCTTCAGCTTGGTGCCGACTGCGGCATATTCCGGCTTGAGCATGGCGAGCGCGATCGACTTGCCGAGACGCCAGCCGAAACCGCCGCTCGTCGCGCGCCCTGCAAGTGCGCCGTTTTCATCGAAGATCGCTTCCGAACCGCGCGCATCGACATCCGTATTGCCCGACACGGTGAGCGTCGAGAAGACCGACTTCAGGCCCGCCTCCTTGTAGGCCACCAGTGCGTCGCGGCCGATGAAGCTCTTCTCCGGACGAAGGAAACGGTCGAGACCCGATTCATAGGCATTGTATTCCACCGAAAGCTCGCGGCCCATATTGCGATAGGACTTTTCGAGCGACATGGAAACCATGGCGCGGATACCGAAAGGCTTGATGCCGAATTCGGCACCGGCTTCCATTAACCGGTCGAAGATGTAGTTCTGCATCTCGATCGGGTGATGCAACTCCCAGCCAAGTTCACCCACGAAGTTGACGCGCAGCGCATGCGCCGTCGCAACGCCGACGGAAATCTGCTTGCCGGTGAGCCAGGGGAAGTCCTTGTTCTCAAGGCTAGTGCGGGTCAGCTTCTTCAGGAGATCACGCGATTTCGGACCGGCCAGAACCAGCACGCCGTATTTCTGGGTGATAGGCTGCAGCACGACCGAGCCATCGGTCGGCGCCAGGCGGAACAGCACGTCATGGTCATGCGCTTCGAGACCACCGGCCGAAACCATGTAGAAGCGGCCCGGCGCCCATTCATAGACCGTGAACTCCGCCTTCACGCCGCCATTCGGCGTCAGAAGATGGGTGAGCGCGATGCGGCCTCGCTTCTTCGGCACCGCATTGGCGAGAATGCTGTCGAGCCAGGCACGCGCGCCGGGGCCGGAAACCTCCATCTTCGCGAAGGCAGACATATCGAGCACGCCGACATTCTGATGCACGTTCTTCACTTCGTTGCCGACGTGCTCGAAGTAGTTCGAGCGGCGGAACGACCACTTCTCAACGATACGGCCATCATCCAGAGCCGGTGCATGGTTATGACTGGTGATGACATCGGCGCCAACGCCGAGGTCTTCCTCACGCAGCGCGTAACCTTCGGGCGCATACCAGTTGGCGCGCTCCCAGCCATAGACGGAGCCGAACACGCCGCCGAGCTTCTTCAGACGGTCGTAAACCGGCGTCGTCTTCAGCGGGCGGGCGGCAGAGCGCTCTTCATCCGGGTAATGCATGGTGAAGACGTTGGCATAGGCTTCCTCGTTCTTGGCGATGAGGTAACCTTCCGTTGCGTAAGGGCCGAAGCGGCGCGGATCGACACCCATCAGGTCGAGCGTCGGCTCGCCATCGACGATCCATTCGGCCAGCTGCCAGCCAGCACCACCAGCGGCGGTGATGCCGAAGGAGTGGCCTTCGTTCAGCCAGAAATTCTTCAGGCCCGGCGCAGGACCGACAATCGGATTGCCATCAGGCGTATAGGCGATCGCGCCGTTATAGACCTTCTTGATGCCCACTTCGCCGAAGGCCGGAACGCGCACCATGGCTGTTTCGATATGCGGCATCAGTCGATCGAGTTCTTCCTGGAACAGCTCATATTCGCTGTCATCGGATGGACCGTCGACATAACAGACCGGCGCGCCAACTTCATAAGGACCGAGGATCAGCCCGCCCGCCTCTTCACGCATGTACCAGGCCGAGTCGGATTCGCGCAGCACGCCCATTTCCGGCAAGCCCTGGCGGCGGCGTTCCTGAATGGCCGGATGCGGCTCGGTGACGATATACTGATGCTCGACCGGAATGACCGGAATGTTGATGCCGACCATCTCGCCGGTCTTGCGGGCAAAGGAGCCCGTGCAGGAGATGATGTGTTCGGCGATGATCTCGCCCTTGTCTGTCGTCACCTTCCAGTGACCGTCTTCAAGCTGCTCGATGGCGGTGACGGTCGTGTTGCGATAGATGGTCGCGCCGCGGTCACGCGCGCCCTTGGCCAGCGCCTGCGTCAGATCGGCGGGCTGAATATAACCGTCATCAGGATGCTGGATGGCGCCGAGCAGGCCGTCCGTCTCGCAGAGCGGCCAGATCTCCTTCACCTGCTCCGGCGTCAGCATGTTGACGCGCACGCCGATGGTCTCGGCAATGCCGGCATAATACATATATTCGTCCCAGCGATCCTTGGTGCGGGCGAGACGGATGTTGGAGACCTTGGAGAAACCGACATTCATGCCGGTCTCTTCCTGCAGTTCCTCGTAGAACTTCACGGAATATTTGTGGATCTGGCCAACCGAGTAGCTCATGTTGAACAGCGGCAGAAGCCCGGCCGCGTGCCAGGTGGAACCGGAGGTCAGCTCCTTGCGCTCGATGAGCACGCTGTCGCTCCAGCCCTTCTTGGCCAGATGATAAAGCGTCGAGACGCCGACGACGCCGCCACCGATCACCACCGCCCGTGCATGTGTCTTCATTTACAGAACCCCTGAAAAGCGCCGGCCTTGCCTTATTCCGCCAGCTTTGGATGGGAGGAATATGAAGCGCTTGCGGGTTGTTCAGCCGCCTGATTGCGACATGGCCATAGGGTGCTGCGACAGGGAAGAAATTGCGGAGCGTGCCGGACGAACGTTGCACAGCTTTGCCGCTCTTTTCTTCTCCCGCCGGAGAGAAGCTGGCCCGAAGGATCGGATGAGGGGCAACGTTGCCGGACTCCGCAGAGCGCGCCCCCTCAACCCGCTGCCGCGACCTTTCTCGCTGGCGAGGAGAAGTGGAAAAGCGGCGAGCACCCTTGGCCGGAACTCAATGTCCGCGATCAACAGCGATCTACGCTTTCGTGCCGGGTTTCTCCTTCGGCTCTGTCGCCTTGTCGTTTTTCGGTGCCTCTTTCTCTGGCGCAGCTGCCCCCGTATGGGCCACCACCGCCTTGTCGCCCTCCTCCGAAAGCAGGGCTGCCAGCATCTGCGGATTGGCGTCGCCTTCCACGTGGATGTTGAGGTTGCGTTGCGGGAACGGGATGGCGATGCCCTCCTCGCGGAAGCGCTGGAGAATGGCGATCCTCAGGGAGTTCTTCACGGCAAGCCCATTCGAGAGGTCTGCGAGATGGAAGCGCAGTTCGAAATCCAGCGAAAAGTCGCCGAAACGGAGGAATTCCACATGCGGCTCGGGATTGCGCAATACCGGCGGCTGGGCGCGCACCAGCTCAAGCAGAATGTCCATGACCCTCTGCGGATCGGAATCATAGGCAACGGAGACCGGGATTTCAGCGCGCATGATGCGGTTGCGGTGCGTCCAGTTACCAACGGAGGAATTGATGAATTCGGAATTAGGCACGATGATCGATTGGCCGCGGAAGGTCTCGATTTCCGTGGCGCGCACCGAAAGCCGCTTGACCGTGCCCTCGGTCGTGCCGGTCACCACCCAGTCGCCAACCTTGAAGGGGCGCTCCACCAGCAGGATGAGGCCGGAGACGAAGTTCGACACGATATTCTGCAAGCCGAAACCGATACCGACCGAAAGGGCGGAAGCGACCAGCGCCAGACTGGAGAGGTTGAGGCCGGCGGAAGACACGCCGAAAATGGCCGCAACCGCAATGCCGAGATATCCGATGCCTGTCTTGACGGAGTTGCGTACGCCGGCATCCACCTGGCCGCGCGCCATGACGTTGCTGTCCAGCCACTTCTGGAACCAGCGGGTGATGATGTAACCGATGGCGAAGACGAGAATGCCGCCGAAAATGCCGATCAGCGAGATCGAGGCATTGCCGACGGTGATGCCCGTCAGCAGGCGATAGGCCCAGCTTTCTATATCGCCGGGCTGGAAGCCCCAGGAAAACAGGATGAGCGGCACACCGAAGGTCAAGGCCACGGCATAGATGCCAAGCCCCGCCACGAGCCCGGCCTGATCGAGCGGCACGGGTCCAAGGCCATAACGGCGGGCAAGGTAACGGCCGACGAGCGATTCGGCGAAGGCGCCCTGCCGGGAAATGGCCTTGCCTGAGAGAATGCCGATATACATGGTGGCCAGCACCGCGCCTGTCGCAACGATCTGCGTGGCGAGGAAGCGCGCAAGACCGACATAACCCGTCAGGCACGCGCCGATGAGAACGAGGCCGCCGATGCGCAGCAGAATGACGAGCCAGCGCGGCAGGCGCTGGTTGCCGGTCTCGTAATCCTGCCCCTCGCCGATCACCGGCCTCAGGAACGATACGGCGAGCAGAATGAGACCGATGATGATCGAGGCGACGAAACTCTTAGCGACGGTGACGATAAGCGGCGAATAAAGCGTCTCGCTGATGGTGCCGAACAGATAATCGAGACCATTCACCAGTGCCATCAAAAGCACGGCCGAGGACAGCTGATGTGCGCCGCGATTGGAAACCTTCAGCAGGCGCCATTCCGGCTGCGTCGGCGCAAAGATCGCATAGCTCAGCCGCGACACGAAATAAACGAAGCCCGTGACCGCCATGGCGCCGAACAGGATCGGCGCGATGTCGGACCGCAACACGTTGAAATTATCAAGGAAAAACGCCGACGTGAGCAGAAACAGGAACAGCGACAGCGACTGCACCATGGTGGACCAGAAGGCCACCGATAGCCGTCTCAAATAGGATGGTGCCCCCGTAAAGGCGCGCCGCTCCATACGACTGCCGAAAAGACGGTAGCCGCCAACCAGAAACAGCAATGCGGCCATGATCGACAGCGTCACCGCCCCGAACATCGGCAGCCGCTTGTAATTCCATACATAGGCTGCCCAGCTGCTGAACGCATTGTTGAGGTTGGTGAGTTCCGTCAGGAAGGCGGACGAGGCATCACCGAGCGTCTCGGCGGAGACTTCCGTTCGCTTGAACAGCGTTGCGGCAAACAGCGCCCGGCGGACGGCTGTTATATTGTTGGAAATTTGTGCGGCATTATTGGCCGTGGCCTCCACCTCGCCGGCCATGGCATTCACTTCGCCGCGTTCCGCCGTCAGCCGGTTACGCTCGTCCGTCACCATGTCGGCTTCCGGAGGCTGCCCTTCGCCGGGCGCGGCACCCAGTGCATCCAGCCGGGTCTTGATCTGGTCCAGCCGCGCGCGAAGCTTGGTGTTGGTTGCGGCAGCATCGGCGGCGATACCGTCCGCCCGCCCCTTGAGATCGACAAGCTGGGCGTCATCGCGTCCGCCTGCCTCCACCTGTCCCGAAATAAACGCCAGATCCGATTTCCATTTTTCCAGATCGGCTTTTGCCTGCTCGATGGTCGAGGGCTGGATGGCGCCCGGCGCCGTTGGCGTCGTCGCCTCCTGCGCCGAGACAGGCACAACGCTCAAGACGCTGAAAAGCGCAAAAATCGCGACCAGAAAGGCGGCAAGTCCGCCGCTCCGCCGGCCACGGCCCGCCCGCTTGTGAAGCACTCGCCTGCCGCTCATCCATCCGCCAAACATCAACCGCACATCCACGCCTTTCATCTCTTGCACCGCATCAGGCTATTTAGCGCCTGCAGCGCGGAAAACCACCCGCATGAAGCGAGGTTTTCAGGAGTTTACCTTGCTTTTCCCAGCGCGAATCATCACCTTTGATCGTGCAGCAAACATGGGAGGAAATCATGGAATCTGCTGGCATTGGCTGGATTGCAGCCATCATCATCGGTGGCGTCGCGGGGTGGCTCGCCGAACAATTCATGAAAAGCAATATGGGTGTTTTCATGAACATCCTTCTCGGAATCGTCGGCGCCATCATCGCCAACGCCATCCTTTCGGTCTTCGGAATCGTTTTGACCGGCTGGCTGGGATATTTGATCGCCGGCTTCATCGGCGCTTGCATCCTCATCTTTATCGGGCGGGCGTTCAGGCGCGGATGACGAAAAGAAAAAATCCGTAAAACCCCGGATTTCCAGGCTTTTCCAGCGCGGCCGAAATTTTTTCGTCACAAAAATCGAAGAAATTTCATTTACGCGCTGGACAAGCCCAAACTTCCCCTTTATACGCCCCCTCACACCGCCACACGGTGCCGGTCGGGTGATTAGCTCAGTTGGTAGAGCAGCTGACTCTTAATCAGCGGGTCGTAGGTTCGAGCCCTACATCACCCACCAAATTTCTCCATAATGACAAGACGTTGCGATGCCGGATTGAAGCATCGCGTGAGCTTCGGAAGCCTCGTTTTAGGTCGGGCATTCCGCGCGATCGCAGTAAATTTGCTGCCGGCAGTCACGACGCCAGCGCTCGACGCGGCGCGTGTTTTCGCCTGGCCTCCTCTAAAGTTCCAGCGTCGGCACGGGCTCTTTTACACCGACAAAACGCGGCGCCAGCGGCCGGCCGGCGATACGGCTTCCAAACTGCTCGGTAAAGGGAAGAGGTGCCGCCCGCCTTACCGCCTCGATGGCGGATTCGATGAAGGCCCTGCGTCTTGGACTATCCTCCTGCGGGCGCGCGGCAATCACCACCACCTTGTCCCTTATCCTTCCGTCCTTGTGCAAAATGAACTGCAGCGTCACCACCAGTCCCTCCGTGTCCTCCGGCGGCACCCAGCAGGCGAAGATGGCATCGAACATTTCGTTGAGATTGCCGACAGGCGTAGGGTCGTTGCAGGCGCGCGACTGAGCGGAAGCCTGCGTCAGGAAACCTGTCAGCACGATGGCGCAGGCCACAAGGCCCGAGAGCTTGCCGGTCGGGCAAGCCGGGAATGAAAGAATGAACAAATCTGCTATCCTTTGCTCGCGACACAGCCGCAGGATGGTGAGCCCGTGCCGCTTGTCAGTAAGTGATAGTTAAAATATCAATGAAATAAAAATCGGATATATTTCCTAACCTAGATACAAAATTATGAAGCAAAAATAGTCATGAACCTTCTAAAATCTATCACAATAATATTTATATTACGCAATATATTGCAAAATATACCGCTCTTAATCAATATATACATTAAAACCGCACCCCAGAAAGGAAATTTACATAATCCCCGGGCGGTTTTTCAGTCATGCTGCGTCGAGGCACCCAACGATCCCGGGATGCCTCTTCAAATTCTTGCGATGAAGCGGACGAAAGCGCGATTCTCGGCGTTGCGGTGACGTTACTTCCGCAAAGCTGTCTCAATCATCCCTATGATCGAGATTATGAGATTACTCATCACCATATTGCTGTTCGTCCTCGGCGCGGTCGGGAGCGGGGTATGTGCGTTTTTATTATCGGCAGCCCTTGCCGATTCCGGCCTCCTCGGCTCCTGTTTCGAGGGAAGCTGTGCTTTCGCGGCGCTTTTCATGGTGCTTCCGGTCACATGGTTCGTCCTTTTCGCGCTTTATGTCATGGCTCTGCTGATCTGGAGACGAAAACCCTTCCGCAACCGAAGCCTCTGAAAAAGCGCATCCCCGCCTCATCGCTACCGCGCATTCGTTGACAGCGACAGGTACTTGCCGTTAACTCCCGCCTGCTGGGGGATTCGCTGCCAGTGATATCGGGCCCTGCGGGGCATATCCGGTATCACCGGCCTCTGAATGTGCATGTTCCAATTTGCGTTTCGCGTTTGAAGGACATGACGGAAAACAGGGAGACCAAACGATGCGGGCCGCAATCAATTCCCCGTCGCTTTCGATCGACACCATGGACTATCAGGCCGAGTGCCAGTTCGCACTGGAACCCTCCATTCAGGGGCTCATTGAAAAAGCCGAACATGCCGGCTGGAACCGCCAGCAGGCCGCACTCGCCATCGTGGCGCTCGCCAGCGAACATCTCACCGATATGTTATCGACGCTCGCAGCGCCGGACCAACGCCCCCACTCCTGAATGCATCCTGCCGCCGGGGCGGATCAGCGCCCGGGTACTTCTGATATTCATCCCCACACACCGATCCCCAGGCTGGCGTAGGCTAAACGCCTCCACCGCAGGCGCATGATGCGCCTTGCGGAGCCGTGCCGGGCCCCACGCCCGCTGCCACGTGATACGCCCCTGTTTACCCAGCAATGTCGGAATGGCGCTGACAGCCTGCCTTAGTGTTGACACAAGCGGCCAATAATGAGAACATATAGTGAACATTATGGAGGTCAGCGATGAACACAGCAGACGCAACCATAGAAAATGCCCTCACCGTCGTGGCCCGTTCCCGTGACATGCGCGAGCGCGCGCTGGAACGCCGGCGCGAATTGCAGCGACGCACCGAGGTCATCATTACCCGGCCGCTTTACGTGCTGAAGAAGAGCGAAGGACCGCGGCAATTGTCGCTGAAGCTCGATAGCTGAGGCTGTCTGCTTTTCTGGTGCCGTTCAAACGCTGCAAAACGGCGGTGCGACGCAGCCAGACAATGAAAAATCCCGTGCGGATCACATCGCGCACGGGATTTTCAGAATGAAGAGATCATGGTTCTGTCTTATTGCATGCGTTGCATTGCGGCTTCGGGCTCGCCGGTCGTGGCAACCGCCGCGGCGGGAAGGCGATCGGTCTTTTTCAGGATGACGACGGGCTTGTCAGCCGGTTCCGTCGGCGGAACGATGCTTGCGGTTTTGAATTCGCGGTCGACGGCAGGGACGGAAGCGTTGATCTTTTCATGACCCGCGCATTCCGCAAGCGCTGTGCTGGCGGAAAAACCAAAGACAGCGGCGATAATGAGAACTGATTTCATGTCATTCTCCCTTCGCTTTTATGGCAATCTCCAGTCTAGGTGGAGACGAACCGGATTGAAAATCACACTTTAGAAACACCTTATAAACTTCACGTCGGCAGTCGTCGTTTTGATATGCGAATGGTGCGCCAGAACTGGCCATGCCTTATTATTTCTTCCGCAGATCCAGCGGATTTCTGCAAAGCGGTCTGCGAAATATCATCGCCACGTAACTTCCCTTGAGGGAAATCAGGCTTGGCGTGTAAGTCGAAACCTTAGCCTGGTTGGCGGCCTTGATCGTTCTTCCTTCGAGGGAATTCTGCTGCATTGCACGACTCCTTCCGTAAGCGATAACGAAAATGCACTGTTCTTGTTCCGATCACGGTTTCGTTGGCGCAGTCGAAAGAATGAACGTGTCGCCGCCTGTTTTTTCTTCCGCGGCGGCGAGACGAAGCAGGCGGAGCACTCCCCAAGTCCCCCATGCTTGAAAAATCCGCCCGAAAGCTATATATGACCAGGCGCGAGGACGACCTCGGCCACATCGGCGACAGCATGCGGGACGGCCCGGTCACAAACCGGAGAATAGAATGCGCTCCCTGCAAGATCGTATCCGCCACGCCCTCAGTTTCGAGATCATCGGGCTTCTGCTGGTCATTCCACTCGGCGCATTGCTGTTTGGCATGCCCATGGAGGATATCGGCGTCGTGGGCCTCGTCAGCGCCACGCTCGCGACCATCTGGAATTACGTCTATAATCTCGGTTTCGACCACGCCATGCAGCGCCTGAAGGGCACCACGCTCAAGACACCCGCCATTCGGGTCGGGCACGCGGTGCTGTTCGAACTCGGCCTGCTGATCGTCCTGATGCCCTTCATCGCCTGGTATCTGAATATCAGCCTTGCCCACGCGCTGGTGATGGATATCTCCTTCGCGCTTTTTTACGTGGTCTATGCTTTTGTCTTCAACTGGAGCTACGACCGCGTCTTCCCCCTGCCGGAATGGAAGTCGCAGCAGGACGCCGCCTGAGGGGCGGCGCTCTCCCCTGTCTACAAAACCTCAGCGCAGCGAGGCGTTGAAGAATTGGACGATCTCGGCGTTAAAGCTGCGGTGAAATTCCTGGCGGTCGAAGCCGGCAGCGTCGGTGCAGATTTCTGGTGCAGCTTTTTTCATCTCTACCGGGCATGGCGCGATAAAAGAGAAATGTCCCGCCCTCTTCACGACCCGAAAATCCGGTCGCGACGGCAAAGAATCGCGCAATCGTGTCATATCCTCAGGCACGATGCCGTCGCCGCCATGCTCCGAACTCCAGAGCTGGGTGGGGACACGAACCTCAGCCACATCTGACGGGGATGGAAAAGCGTTAAGCGGATCGGCGACAACGATAGCTTTTACCCGCGCGTCTCTTGCCTCCGGGACAGAGCCTGCGCTCTTCTCATGTATCTGCGCGCAGATTGGCGCGCGTGGGTCAGGGCATGGCAGCCCAGCCTTCGCAAAATCGGGAACGCCGCCGGCAAGCGTCAATGCAGTGTAGCCGCCGCGCGAAAATCCGAAAACGCCGATCCTTCCGCGATCGATGAAACGGCCCTCGTCCATGTTGCCGAGCATATGATCGAGCAAACGCGAGATATCCGCAGGCCTTTGTGTCAACGCCGTTAGGTCCCCGGCCCGCTTCATATTGAGGGCGCTATCGCCGGCATGATTTATCGCCGCTACGATGAAGCCCGCATCCGCCAGGGCTGTCGCGGTATCGCGATGACTGAAAGCGCTACCACCGAAACCGTGCGATATGACCACGAGTGGATAGGTCCCCTCGGGGATCGCGCAATCGCGCGCCGCAGACAAAAGAAAAGGTCCAACCCGGACGTCGGCAGGCACATCTGCACATGGCGACCATAACGCGACCTTGATCGGCAGCGCGTCGCCATCGGACGGCAGGTCAATGAGACGAAAGCCAGCGGCCGCGGAGAAGTGAACGGAAACGACTGAAAAAAGAAAAAGTGAAAATAAGAAGCCTGAAAAGCGCATCAAAATCCCAGCTCATGAGAGTGACCGGACGAATATAAATCCGGCGCACTCAGCATAGGAGAAAATCAACGGGCGGCAATGCCCGCGTCAGAGAGACTTCAGCGTCCAGGCCACAATCTCGCGCGTCGCGGCGGCAAAGGCCTGGTCGAGTGCTTTCACGAAATTGGCGTTGCCTGAGCCGCTGACGCGGGCGCTGGAACGGAACACCTCCTGCGCCTTCACCGTGCCGTTGCGGTCGTTGAGGAGCTTCACCGAGATTTCGATATTGGCGAGGTTCTTCGCCGTATCGATCTCGAAGGCACGGATATCGCTCACGACCTGATAATCGATCGCCAGCCCCTGCCCCGGCCTGCCGACGCCGCCGAGTTTGCCGGTATCCTCGAACGCTTCCACGAGCTTGGATTGCACCATACGCGGCAGGCGGTCGCTCCACTGCGAATTGCCGAGATATTGCACTTCCGAGCCCGAAAGCCGCACCACGATGTTTTCGCTGTCCAGCGCCTTCAGGGCGGTCGGATCGGCAATCAGCAGCTGACGGCTTTTCAGCGACGGCCCCTGCGTCACCGCCGCCGGCGAGACGGAGAGATCGAAGGTATCGTTCTTCGGCGCGCCCGCGCAGCCCGCCATCATTGCAGCAAGCAGCGGAGCCAGAACGAGGGCGCGGCGTTGGCCGTTCATCGATAGTCTCATTGGCCCATACCCCTCTTAGCGCCTTGTTCTGCCGTCATATTGTTTCACGGTTTCGCCGCCGAAAATCAACCGTTGCGGATCGCGGTCGATATTGGTGATGGCATTGTTGAGATTGTCCACCGTCTGTCGCGTGCTGCCGATCAATGCCTGGAAATCTTTCAGGCCCGAACTGGAGAAGCGGGTCAGATTGTCGGCGATCGGCCCGATGCGGGCATTGAGATTGTCGGCCACCGCCTTGAAGGAGGTGAGCGTCTCACGCGCCTTGGCAAACAGCGAATTGGCGTCGTCAGTGCCGAGCATGCCGTCCACCTTGGCGAGAATCCCATCAACGCGGCTGGAGGCCAGGTTCAGCTTGCGGCCCATCTCGGTGAAATCGGAAACCGCCTGATCGATATCGGCGCGCCGTGCGCCCACGTCATCGGCGATCCGCTTGAAGTTCGCGACAGCATCGCGCGCATCGGCGGTCGCAGAGGAAACGTCGTCAACCACAGTGCCCACCTTGGCGGGATCGACGGAGGCGAGAAGCTCATCCGCGCGCTTGACGACCGTCTGCACTTCCGTGCTTGCCGCCTCGAAATTGCGCGCCGTGCTCTGCACCGTTTCCATGATGCCCTGAATATCGCTCGAAGCCGACGCGACATCCTTCGTCACCTTGTCGACATTGGACAGGATGGAATCGATCTTGCCGGCATCCACTGCCTTCACCAGATCTTCGATGGCGCTCAGCGTGCCGTCGAGGCGCACCGAGACCGACTGTACGGTGGTGGAAAGCGAGCTGAGGCTGGCAATGAAATTCTTGATGCCATCGGAGTTTGCCGCCAGCGCATCGGAGAATTTTTCGGCATTGCGAACCGTCTGCGTCAGTGGGCCGCGCGCATCCTGCACGAAGCCCTGCAATTCGCCGATGGCGCCATCGGCGCGCTTCAGTATCTTGTCGGCGGTGGCAAGCAGGTTGGTGACGCTGGAAAGATCGGCCGTCAGCTCGGCCGGAACACCGCTTTCGACGGCTTTCTGCAGAATGCGCTCGCCATCCTTGTTGCCGCCGGAAAGCTCGATATACGCCGCTCCGGTCAGGCCCTGAATTTCAAGCACGGCGCGTGTGGAAGGGAAAACCGGCGCATCCGCCTGTACCTCTGTAAAGGCGATGGAATAGGCCGGGTCGTCGCGGTCGATTGCAAGCCCGCGCACCGTGCCGACGGGAATACCGTTGAAGCGCACCGGAGAGCCTACCGAAAGGCCATTGGCGGAGCCCGGAATACGCACCACAAGCTGTGCTGTCGGGCCACCGCGGCCGAATTCCGCCATCCAGTAAACGAAGCCGAATGCAGCGGCGATCACGATCAGCGTGAAAATTCCGACTATGGTGTAGTTCGCCTTGGTTTCCATGCTTCTCGTTACTCCACCGGATGTTCCTGCCTGTCGTCCGGAAGAACGACAGAGCGCGCCCGTTTACCGCGGAAATAGGACTGCACCCACGGGTCGTCGCAGGCAAACATGTCCTGCAGCGTCCCTTCCACCAGCACCTTCTTCTGGCCGAGAACCGCAATGCGGTCACAGACGGAGAACAGGCTGTCGAGATCGTGCGTCACCATATAAACGGTCAGGCCGAGCGAATCGCGC
Source organism: Agrobacterium sp. SORGH_AS_0440 (assembly GCF_031453135.1). Classification (NCBI taxonomy): domain Bacteria; kingdom Pseudomonadati; phylum Pseudomonadota; class Alphaproteobacteria; order Hyphomicrobiales; family Rhizobiaceae; genus Agrobacterium; species Agrobacterium sp. SORGH_AS_0440. The sequence goes on from NZ_JAVIYR010000002.1 coordinate 1,539,177, forward strand.
AGCCGCGCGATCAGCATATCAAATTCCGCCGCCCCGATGGGATCGAGGCCGGATGTTGGCTCATCGAGGAAGACGAGGTCGGGATCGAGCGACAGCGCCCGGGCAAGGGCAGCACGCTTGATCATGCCGCCTGACAGTTCGGACGGGTATTTGTCGCCCGCATCGGGCTTCAGCCCCACCATCTCGATCTTGAGATAGGCAAGCTCGTCCATCAGTTTCTTCGGCAGATCGAGATATTCGCGCATCGGCAGCTGGATGTTTTCCTTCACCGTCAGACCGGAAAACAGCGCGCCCTGCTGGAACAGCACCCCAAGCCGCTGGTCGAGCCTCATGCGCTCGTCCTCGCCCGCCTTGTCATAATCAGAGCCGAGAATGCTGATCGTGCCCGCCTGCCGTGGCAAAAGCCGCAGGACCGTGCGCATCAACACGGATTTTCCGGCCCCGGAGGGACCGATGAAACCCAGGATTTCGCCGCGATAGACATCGAGATTGAGATCTTCCAGCACGTTCCGGCCGTTAAAGCCGACTGTCACGCCCTCGACGGAAAGCACCACCTCGCGGCCGTCTTTTCCGGTCTTTGCCTGCTGCTGCGGTTTCTGGTCCAGTGTTTCCAACGCGCCCTCCCTAGAAATCGATGGCTGCGTAGAAGATGGCAAAAAGACCATCCACCAGAATGACGACGAAGATCGACTTCACCACCGAGGAGGTGACGTGCTGGCCGAGCGATTCCGCCGAGCCGCCCACTTTCATGCCCTCCACCGCCGCGACGATGCCGATGATGAGCGCCATGAACGGCGCCTTGATCATGCCCGCTGCGATGGTCGATTCCTCCACCGCGCCATGCAGACGCGAGAGGAACACCTCAAAAGTGATGCCGGAATAAAGCAGCGCCACGATGGCAGCACCAAAAAGCGCGGCAAAATTGGCGAGAATGGTCAGAAGCGGCAGCGCAATGGTGAGCGCCACCAGCCGCGGGAACACCAGCACGCCCACGGGATTGAGGCCAATCACCTTCAGCGCGTCGATTTCCTCGCGCATCTTCATGGAGCCGATTTCGGCGGTGATGGCGCTGCCGGAGCGGCCGGCGATCATGATCGCAGTCAGCAGCACACCGATTTCACGCAGCTGGAGAATGCCGACCAGATCGACGACGAAGACCTCAGCCCCGAAATATCTGAGCTGGAACGCGCCTTGCTGGGCGATGATGGCACCGATCAGGAACGACATCAGCATGATGATCGGCACGGCGCGCACGCCCATATGGTCGATCTGGTTGACGATTGCCGCCGGCGAGACGCCGCGCCCGCGTCCGAGCTTCATCTGCGCACCGCGCACTGCCGAACCCAGAATATACATGCCCGCCAGGAAATCCGCGCCATTCTGGACCACGGCCTTGCCGATCGGAGAAAAGATGCGCTCCACCAGTCCCTCACGCGCGACCGGCTCCGCCTCCATCTCCGCCTTGTCGGGCAGCTGCCCGATCACCTGCTCGATACGGTCGTTGCCGCTGAGCGTGACGGTCGCACCATTCGCCTCGAGGTCCTTGCGCAGGCGCTGGATGATCCAGGCGCCGGTCGTATCGATGGACTCGACGGAGGAAAGCTCGATCTCCACCGGGCCGGCGGGTCTGCTTTTTTCGATCTTATCGAGATCAGGTAAAACGGCGGAGAGATTACTGTTGCGCCAGGAGCCGCTCATGACATAGCGCAGGCCGCCGCCGGAGACGGTGCCGTCTTCGGTGATTGCGGCCGGGGTCGCCTGTTGCCGTGTGTCCTGTTCTTGCATAATGCTCCGAGCGAATGCAGCCGTCACGAGATTCTTAAAGGTTTCATAACGTTTCGGCCTCCGGCAAGCCACAGTGGCAGCCGACAATTCGTGATAAATTTGGCGTCATGTGTCATTTGACGCCCAATCGGAAGTGAAAAAACATGCCCCGTTACCTTCAAGCCACAACAGAACGTTTCGCCGTTGCTGGCAGCTTCACCATTTCACGCGGCACCCGGACGCATGCGGATGTCGTAACGTGCACCATCCGCGATGGTTCCTTCACCGGCAGAGGTGAATGTGTGCCCTATCCGCGATATGGTGAAAGCATCGAAGGCGTCATTGCCGATATCGAGGCGATGGCGGAGCGGATCGCCGCAGGGCTGACGCGGCAGGAGTTGCAGCAGGCGATGAAACCGGGTGCGGCCCGTAATGCGGTGGATTGCGCGCTTTGGGATCTCGAGGCGAAGATGAGCGGCCAGAGCGTCGCCGAGCAGGTCCTCGGACAGGAGGCAGGGCCGCTCGTCACAGCCTATACGATTTCGCTTGCAGACCCGGAGACCATGGCCGCAAAGACCGCAGAGAACGCCGGACGTCCGCTTCTGAAGATCAAGACCGGCACAGCCGACGATGAAGCCCGCCTGCGGGCCGTCCGCGCAGCCGCACCCGAGGCGCGCATCATCATCGATGCCAACGAAGGCTGGAACGACGACAATATCGAATATTATCTGAGGCTTGCAGCAGAGCTGAAGATATCGCTGATCGAACAGCCCCTGCCCGCCGGCAAGGACGCCATTCTCTCCCGTATCGACCATCCGGTGCTGATCTGCGCCGATGAAAGCGTGCATTCCACCAAGGACCTCAACGGCCTGCGCGACCGCTACGACGCGATCAACATCAAGCTCGACAAGACCGGCGGCCTGACGGAGGCGCTTGTCATGAAGGCGGAGGCCGAAAGGCTCGGTTTCACCATCATGGTCGGCTGCATGCTCGGCACCTCGCTGGGCATGGCGCCCGCCGTGCTTGCCGCGCAGGGCACGGCCTTTGCCGATCTCGACGGCCCGCTGCTTTTGGCCGAGGATCGGGAGCCTGGGCTGGTTTATGAAGGGTCGCTTGTTTATCCGGCGCGGCCGGAATTGTGGGGGTAGAGCTCTCGCTAAGGGTCCGGACTGGGTTGGTGCCTAGAGGCTGCATTCGCACCCTCTCTCCGGTGCGTCACCGGAAGGTTACTGAGAAGCCTCTAAAGCCTCACCTCCGTCATGCCGGACCTGATCCGGCATCCAGCTACGGCGCGTCTGCGCCGTGAGAAATAAGTCTTACGCGATCAAAGACTTGATCGCACTGGATCCCGGCTCAGGGCCGGGATGACGGTATGCGGATGCTACAATTTCAACCAACACTCGTTTACAGGTGAGCCTACCATCAGCGCCCGTCAAACGCTCCAATCAGGCCGCGTGCTTGCCAATCAGCCCCGGAATATTCACCGGCTCCATTTCGTCCGATGTCTGCTCGGCAACCACTTCGCTCGTCTGCATCCAGGTGATCAGCTCGAAGCTGCCATCGGCGTTCTCGGCAATCGCCGTGCAGCTTTCCACCCAGTCGCCGGTGTTGATGTAACGTATGCCGTCCATGTCTTCCATGACGGCGTGGTGAATATGGCCACAGATCACGCCGTCGACATTGTTGCGCCGGGCTTCATCCGCCACCACACGCTGGAATTCACCGATGAAGTTGACGGCGTGTTTCACCTGCAGCTTGGCCCAGGCCGAAAACGACCAGTAAGGCAGGCCGATGCGGCGGCGTACGGCGGCGATGGCGATATTGATGGCGATTGCTGCGTCATAGGCCCAGTCGCCGAGATAGGCGAGCAGGCGGGCGTTGCGCACCACCACGTCGAACTCGTCGCCATGGATGATGAGATATTTCCTGCCGTCGGCCGCCTCATGGATCATGCGTTCGGCCACTTCGATGCCGCCGAAATGCATGCCGGGGAACTCCCGCAGGAATTCATCGTGATTGCCGGGAATATACACGATGCGGGTTCCCTTGCGGGCCTTGCGCAGCAGCTTCTGCACCACGTCGTTGCAACCCTGCGGCCAGTACCAGCTGCGGCGCAGGCGCCAGCCGTCGACGATGTCACCGACGAGGATGATCGTTTCGGCCTCGTGATGTCTGAGGAAGTCCAGCAGATAGTCAGTCTTGGCCGCCTTGGAACCAAGATGAACATCCGAAATGAAAAGCGTTCTGAACTGTCTGGTTTCGATTTGACCGGCCACGGATTTCATCCCCCTGTTCGGTTGCGTCCCTGCGGCTTTCTTCCCTCTCAGAACCAGACTCGTGTTTCAGCAACATGACAGCGGCCGTTTTTTGCAGGGAATATGACGAAACGCTTCACGAAAACGCGAATAAGCCGTGGCCGCATTTGCATGAGACGCCCGTAAATAACGGCTGTACCACGGGGAAGTTTGTTGTATTCAGGGGTCCGAAATAAAACCAGATACGACGGTGGAAGACATGACCTCTCACGATAAGAACAACACGCCCGCCAACACGGCAAAGGCCGACATCGAAGAACAGGCGCTCTTTTTCCACCGCTATCCGCGCCCCGGCAAGCTGGAGATCCAGGCCACCAAGCCGCTCGGCAACCAGCGCGATCTGGCGCTCGCCTATTCGCCGGGTGTCGCCGCACCCTGCCTCGCCATCCATGAAAACCCCGAGATGGCGGCGGATTACACCGCCCGCGCCAATCTCGTCGCCGTCATCTCCAACGGCACGGCCGTGCTTGGCCTCGGCAATATCGGCCCGCTCGCCTCCAAGCCTGTGATGGAAGGCAAGGCCGTCCTTTTCAAGAAATTCGCCGGTATCGACGTGTTCGATATCGAGATCGACGCGCCCGGCATTAACGACATGGTTTCCACCATCGCGGCGCTGGAACCCACCTTCGGCGGCATCAACCTTGAAGACATCAAGGCGCCGGAGTGTTTCGAGGTGGAGCGCCAGCTGCGCGAGAAGATGAACATTCCCGTCTTCCACGACGACCAGCACGGCACCGCGATCATCGTCGCCGCTGCTGTCACCAACGCTCTGGAACTGGCCGGAAAGTCCCTGTCCAGCGTCAAGATCGTTGCCTCGGGCGCCGGTGCGGCAGCCCTTGCCTGCCTCAACCTCCTCGTTGCGATGGGCGCGAAGAAAGAAAACATCTGGGTCCACGACATCGAGGGCCTCGTTTATGACGGCCGCAATACGCTGATGGACGAGTGGAAGGAAGTTTACGCCCAGAAGACCGACAAGCGCGTGCTGGCCGAAACGATCGACGGCGCCGATGTCTTCCTCGGCCTGTCGGCGGCAGGCGTTCTGAAGCCGGAACTGCTGGAGCGCATGGCGGAGAACCCGCTGATCCTCGCGCTTGCCAACCCCAAGCCAGAAATCATGCCGGAAGAGGCGCGTGCCGCCCGCCCGGACGCGATGATCTGCACCGGCCGTTCGGATTTCCCGAACCAGGTCAACAACGTGCTCTGCTTCCCCTATATCTTCCGCGGCGCGCTCGATTGCGGCGCGACGACGATCAACGAGGAAATGAAGATGGCCGCTGTGCAGGCCATCGCGGAACTCGCGCGTGAGGAAGTTTCCGAAGTGGCCGCCAAGGCTTACAGCGGCGAAACGCCGATCTTCGGCCCGACCTACCTCATCCCCTCGCCCTTCGATCCGCGCCTTATCCTGCGCATTGCCCCGGCCGTTGCCCGTGCTGCCGCCGCAAGCGGCGTTGCCGCCCGGCCGATCACCGATTTCGAAGCCTATCTCGACCAGCTGAACCGCTTCGTCTGGCGCTCGGGTTTCATCATGAAGCCTGTCTTCAACGCCGCAAAGGCCGCCGAAAAGAAGCGCATCATCTTTGCCGAAGGCGAAGACGAGCGCGTGCTGCGCGCCGCCCAGGTGCTCTTGGAAGAAGGCACCGGCATCCCGATCCTCATCGGCCGTCCGCAGATCATCGAAACGCGCCTCAAGCGTTTCGGTCTGCGCATCCGCCCGCATACGGATTTCGCCGTGGTGAACCCGGAAGACGATCCGCGCTACCGCGACTATGTGGATGATTATTTCGCCCTGGTCGGCCGCGCCGGCATCAACCCGGAAGCGGCACGTACCATCGTGCGCACCAACACGACTGTCATCGGTGCGCTGTCGGTCAAGCGTGGCGAAGCCGATGCGCTGATCTGCGGCCTCGAAGGCCGTTACGACCGCCATCTGCGCGACGTGAACCAGATCATCGGCAAGCAGGACGGCGTCCGCTCCTTCGCCGGCCTCAGCCTGCTCATCACCCAGCAGGGTGCGCTGTTCCTCACCGATACCTTCGTCAACAACGACCCGACATCGGAAGAAGTGGCCGAAATGGCCATTCTTGCCGCGAAGGAAATCCGCCGCTTCGGCATCACGCCGAAAATCGCGCTCGCCAGCCATTCCAATTTCGGCTCGCGCGATTCCGAAAGCGCCCGCAAGATGCGCCGCGCGCTGAAGATCGTGCAGGAGGCTGCACCCGAACTGGAAGTGGACGGCGAAATGCAGGGCGGCTCGGCCCTGTCGGAAGCGCTGCGCAAACGCGCCATGCCCAACAGCGTGCTGACCGGCGAAGCAAACCTGCTGGTCTTCCCGAACCTCGATGCGGCCAACATCACGCTGGGCGTCACCCGCACCTTGACGGAAGGCCTGCATGTCGGCCCGATCCTGCTCGGCACGGCCCTGCCCGCCCATATCCTGTCGCCCAGCGTCACCTCGCGCGGCGTCGTCAACATGGCGGCCTTTGCCGTGGTGCAGGCCTCGCACCCTTCGGTCTAACACCCCGCTAAATTGATCCAGAAAGCCGCGCGCATTGACGTGCGGCTTTTTAGTTGCGAGTATAGAAAATAATACAGATTTTTAGATTTAATATTTTATTTTATTATTTATGAGCGAAAGATATGCTTGATCACGTTGAGATATATGTTTCAGATATCGAAAAATCGTTTCAGTTCTGGTCAAGCATTCTGCAAAAGATTGGCTACGATGTAGCCTCCCGTTGGGAAAGCGGCTTTACTATCGCAAATGACAAGGATGCCTACCTGACCTTCGTACAGGTGGAGAAAAAGCATCGTGAACGCGATTATCATCGTTGCGGCGTTGGGCTCAATCATCTCGCGTTTCAGGTCGCGTCTCGCGGCGTGGTGGACGAACTCAAGATGCATTGCGCCCAAAACCATGTTTCGGTTCTCTATGACGACCGATACCCCTATGCGAACGGCGATAAAAATTATTACGCGCTGTTCGTTGAAGACCCTGACAGGATCAAGGTCGAATTCGTGTCCGCCGAATAGGTGGAAAAGCGACACGCGGTCGGCGTTAACGCAGTTTTGAACATGCTGTTGCCGCAATGCGTCAACAGCTTATGTTATCTTCCTGAAACACGGATTTCCTGAAGCATAACACCCCTGCCACCGGCCAGGGACATCAAACGGATCGCACAATTGACCCGGCGCAGCCGCATCATCGGCCTTCTGCTTCCCCTTGTTTTCATTGCTCCTGCCGCCGCCCTTGCGGATCAGGTGTGCGATACGCTTTATCAACAGTTGCGAGAACCACCCCGTGTCATCGGCAACACGGCCGAGGTGCGGCGCTACGCCAATGCGCTTGCCCACCAGAACATCGTCATCCGCAAGATCAGGAACGACATGCGCAGCTATGGCTGCTCGTCCGGCAGCGTCATCGTTTATGGCAATCCTAATGCCGGGCTCTGCGCCGAGATCGGCGATGCGCTGGTGGATGCCGAGGCCGAACGCGACGCGATCATCCGCGATCGCGACGACGCCATGGCGGCGGCGAGGAGCGACGACGGCGATACCAGGCGCCAGCGCATTCTTGCCGCCCTCGATGCCAATGGCTGCACCCCCGCTGAGGAGATGAACCGTCAAGCATCGCCTGCACCCGATGTGACGCGTTATCCCGATGCCTTCAGGCAGAATGGCGGTGAGCCGGGACAGGCGGGCCTTTCCCCTTACCCCAACGCCGCGGAGGGCGGGCTTCGCACACTCTGCGTGCGCACCTGCGACGGCTCATTCTTCCCAATCGCCTCCAACGCCTCGCCACTCGATTTCCGCGCCCAGGCCGAACAGTGCCAGAAAATGTGCCCGGGTACGGAGACGGAGCTCTATTTCCACTCCATGACGGATCAGGAAACAGCAGACATGGTGTCCGCTGAAACCGGCAAACCCTACAAGGACCTGCCGACCGCCTTCGCCTATCGCAATGCCTCAAGGAAAGCGCCCGGCTGCGCCTGCAACATGGCCGCCTATCACGAGGAGATGCAAAAGCAGGAACAGGCGTCGCGGCCGGAAGCCGAAAAGCCCTATTCCAGCATCACCACCATTCCATCGCCGCAAGGTGACAAGGCCCCAAAGCCCGCCGAGCAGCAGGCCGCAAAGCCGCCGGAACAACCTGTTCCTGAGCGCGACTATGACCCGAACGACACAAAAGTGCGCGTCATCGGGCCCAAATTCCTGCCGGACCAGACCGGCAAGATCGACCTGAAGAACCCGGCGCTGAAGGGTATCCAGCCACAGCAGTGAAGTCTCTTCTGCACGCGGAATGGTGCGAGCGCGTGCCCCTTGTTTCCTCTCCCCGGCGGGGAGAAGTCCGCGGCAGCGGGATGAGGGGGCAAGCTCTCCGAAAATCTCCGCCGTTACCCCCTCATCCGACCCTTCGGGCCACCTTTTCCCCGGCGAGGAGAAGAAATGCGCGGCAACGTCCCGCCCTGTTCGCAGGCCTCCGGGTCTACACCCCACCCCAGCGGTTACGAAACACAAGCTCCTCCAGCGGCACGCGCTGCCGCCAGCCCTTCACCGCCAGTTCCGGTTCGGTATAAAGTGTGTCGACGCGACCTAGGCACAGCCAGGCGACAATCTCGATATGATCGGGGATATCCAGAATGTCCCTGATATCGCTGTCATGGAAAATACTGACCCAGCCGACGCCGACGCCTTCGGCGCGGGCCGCGAGCCAGAGGTTCTGGATGGCGCAGACGGTGGAATAGACATCCGTGCGTGCATTATGGGTGCGACCCAGCACCACCTTGCCACCCCGTGTCGGATCGCAGGTGACGCAGATGCTGAGCGGCGCCTTGCGGATGCCTTCGAGCTTCAGGCTGCGATAAAGCGCCTGCTGCTCGCCCGCAAACATCGCCGCCGCCTCTTCATTGGCGCGGCTGAAGGCCACCCATGCCGCCTGGCGCACGGCGCCATCGGTGACGAGGGTGAAGTTCCACGGCTGCATGAAACCGACCGAGGGCGCCGAATGCGCCGCCCTCAAAAGGCGCTCGATGAGATCATCCGGCAGCGGGTCCGGCAGGAACTGGTCGCGCACATCGCGGCGGGTTTCGATGGCACGATAGACGGCCTCACGCTCCTCGCCGGAAAACGGGCGGGCGGGCGAAAGCGCGTGATCGAACGGGTTGGAGTCGGGCGGCATGGTGACGGGCGGTTCGGTCGGCATCGTTTATCCCTAACAATGCGGGGCGGGCCGGTGCCGAAACCATGGGAGGTTTGCAGCGACGACGCGCTTTTCCAGCGACCTGCCGCCGTCCGCGCGGTTCGGTCCATCCTGCCAGGCCGGTCTTCTGACTAAGCTTCATCCGCCCCGTTTCGCCTTCCCGAATTGCTCCAGTGGCATGAGAAAAAGAGCATCCGCCTCACAGCGTTGGGCACGTTCCGGTTTTTCACCGGATTCCCGATTCTCCCGCCGAAGGGCGGGCACCTGACGGGTGAAGCTATGGGCAAAAAAGCTTGCGAACACAAGTGCCGTGCAGGTGGTGCGGCAATGTGGCCTGCCGCACCTTACCTTCATCACTCCACCGGGAAATATCTGACATAAGCGAACTCGTCGCCATCAGGTGACCAGTTGGGAGAGTTCATCGTGCCCTGCCCGCCAAACAGCTCGAAAAGCGTTTCGACATTGCCGCCATCCATATCCATCAGCCGCACCCGCACGTCGAGATCGCGGGGATGATCGAACACGTCGCCGTCATAGGAAATGAAGACAACCTTGTCCCCCCTTGGTGACGGGTGCGGAAACCAGTCGCCATAGGAGCTGTCGGTGATGCGCTCCACCGCTGAGCCATCCACCCGCACCCGCCAGATTTGCATCCGTCCGGTGCGGCTGGAATTGAAATAGATCCACGCGCCGTCAGGCGAATAATCCGGCCCGTCATTGCGGCCCTCACCATGGGTAAGGCGTGTCTCAACGCCGCTGTCTATGTCCATGGAATAGATATCGAAAATCTGATCGCGAATGCCGCAATAGGCGAAGCTTTTCCCATCCGGTGACCAGCCGTGCCAGTAGGAAGGAAGGTTCCTTGTCATTAGCCGCGGCGCGCCGCCCGCCGATGACAGGAGATAGATGGCGCTCTTGCCGAATTCCACCTTGTCGGAAATGGCATAAAGCGAACCGTCAGGCGAAATGCCGTGGTCATTGTTGCAGAGCGTGGCAAAGCCGGTATCGACCTTCTCCGGCGACGCGTAACCGGAAAGGGACAGGCGATAAAGCAGCCCATCGCTGTTCAACAGCAGATATTGTCCATCCGGCGACCAGTTCGGCGCTTCGAAAAGATCGGGCGTCTGCCACACCACCCGCATCTGCCGGGTGCGGATGTTGAAAATTTCGATGGAGCTGCGCATTCTGCCTCCCGGGCGGGTCCGTGTTCTCATTCATAGCGCTTGGTGACGCAGACATTCCGTTTGCATCCACCGTCGCCTTGATTATGATCCTAGGGCGGCAGGCACCGTCCTGCAAATTCAAACCGGAAAAAACGCCAGCGCCCCGGCACCGTCCGTGGCCCTCCCCGTTTGTCCCAGATCCGAGGTTCCGCGATGAATACCATCGCCGATCACGGCATCCGCTTCGGGCGGATCGCCGCAATGCTTCCTGTCAGAAATATCGAAAAGGCCCGTGACTTTTACGTCGGCGTGCTCGGTTTCGAAAAGACCTTCGAAAACGGCAACCCTGTCGGCTTCATGATCCTGAAACAGGGCAATGCCGAGCTGCATCTGACATTACAGCCGGCCCACAGGGCAGCTCCTTTCAACGTGGCGCATATGATGGTGAGCGATGTCGATGCGCTGCATGCGATTTGCAAAAGCCATGGGCTGCGCATCATCAAAGGGCTGCAGGACAAGGATTATGGTCTGAGGGCCTTTGTGTTTGAAGACCCTGACGGCAATCGTATCGATGTGGGGCAGGTTATTTGAGGTGAGCGGCGCGGAGTTTTCCGCGCCAATCAAGACGCTCCGCTGTGGATCGAGCGCATGACACTTGTTTCTTCTCCCCGAGGGGGAGAAGTCCGCGGCAGCGGGATGAGGGGGCAAGCAAGCTTCGTGATATACGGAGGGGTTGCCCCCTCATCCGACCCTTTGGGCCACCTTCTCCCCGGCGGGGAGAAGAAATATGCCGTCTCACAATGCGCTTGCCCAATTCATTAAGCAGGGACGGCGTTAAACGCGCCTTTCCAAAACGCCCTACCGATCCCGGAACCGGTTGGTGATCGGATAACGCCGGTCGCGCCCAAAGTTCTTCTTGGTGATCTTCACACCCGGCGCCGATTGCCGGCGTTTATATTCGGCGAGGTAAAGCAGATGCTCCACTCGGTGCACGGTCGCCACATCATGGCCGCGGGCCAGAATTTCCTCGACCGACATTTCCTTCTCGACAAGGCACTCGAGAATATCGTCCAGCACCGGGTACGGCGGCAGCGAATCCTGGTCGGTCTGGTTGGGGCGCAATTCGGCCGATGGAGCCTTGGCGATAATGTTGGCGGGGATCACTTCGCCGGAAGGGCCAAGCGCGCCCGGCGGCACATGGGCGTTGCGCCAGGCGGAAATGGCATAGACCTGCATCTTGTAGAGGTCCTTGATGGGGTTGAAACCACCATTCATGTCGCCATAAAGCGTCGCGTAACCCACCGACATCTCCGACTTGTTGCCCGTCGTCACCACCATTGAGCCGAACTTGTTGGAAACGGCCATCAGGATGGTGCCGCGCGTGCGGCTCTGCAGGTTTTCTTCGGTAATGCCCTCTTCCGTGCCCTCGAAAAGTTCTGACAGCGCAGACAGGAAACCTTCCACCGGCTCCACGATCGGCACGATATCGTAACGGCAGCCGAGCGCCTTGGCGCAATCGGCGGCGTCCTTCAGCGATTCTTCCGAGGTATATCGGTAAGGCAGCATGATGCAGCGTACCCGCTCCTCACCCAGCGCATCGACGGCAAGGGCGGCGCAGATCGCCGAATCGATCCCGCCGGAAAGGCCGAGAACCACGCTCTTGAAACCGTTCTTGTTGACGTAATCGCGAAAGCCCAGCATGCAGGCGCGGTAATCCGCCTCCTCACCCTCGGGAATCTTGGAAAATGGCCCGCTTTCGCAGCGCCAGCCATCCGCTGTGCGTTTCCAGTCGGTTACAGCAAGCGTGGCTTCGAACTGGCTCATCTGGAAGGCGAGCGTCTTGTCGGCGTTGAAACCGAAGCTCGCACCATCGAACACCAGCTCGTCCTGCCCACCCAGCTGGTTGGCGAAAACCAGCGGCAGGCCGCTTTCAATCACCTGTCTGAGTGCCACCTGATGGCGCACGTCCAGCTTGCCGCGGTAATAGGGCGACCCGTTCGGCACCAGCAGGATTTCCGCGCCGCTTTCGGCCAGCGTCTCGCAAACACCCATGTCGTTCCAGATTTCCTCGCAGATCGGAATGCCGATCCGCACACCACGGAAATTATAGGGACCGGAAATCGAGCCTTCGGCGAAAACACGTTTTTCGTCGAACTCGCCGTAATTCGGCAAGTCGATCTTGTCGCGCAGCGCAATGATCTTGCCGCCATCGAGAAGCGCCACGGAATTGTGCCGGCCCGTCTCGCCCTGTCGCGGAAAACCGATAACGATACCCGGCCCGCCATCGGCGGTTTCCGCCGCCAGTTCTTCCACCGCTTTCAGACATGCTTTCAAAAAAGCAGGTTTCAGTACCAGATCCTCTGGCGGATAGCCTGAAATGAAGAGTTCGGTGAGAAGCAGAAGATCGGCGCCCTGCGTTGCCGCATCGGCCCTTGCCTCACGCGCCTTGGCGAGATTGCCCGCCACGTCGCCAACGGTGGGATTGAACTGCCCGACGGCAATCCGGAGATGGTTCTCTATATCGTGTCTGTCGCTCATAACCCTTCAATACCGCGCCCGTGATCGCTCCGCAACGCAGCAATTCCCACTTGCATTCATTCGTGCGCTTCTCGACACAGCCGCCCTCACGCGAAGGTTATCGCGCTTATATGCACATCCCATAAAGTTCATGTCGCGTTCATCGCGCTTATGTGACAGTTACATGACACTTTTGCGACACCCGATTCACCTCCCCGGATCGGTGCTGGCGCCTGAAATACCGGAGTATGGGTTTGAGAGATTCGGCGCCAAAAACAACGGCTTCCGAAAAGGCTGGTTTTGTCTTTTCGCCTGCATGGACAAGGAGCCTTTCGAAGCTTTCTGGCACGGCCTACACGCTTGCCAACCTGACGGTCGCGTCCGTCGTGTTGGTCGTGGCGTTGGAATGGGTCGTCCGCGGCTCGCTTCAGGATGTCGGCACTTTCATCACCTCCTCCGCGCGTCCGGGCATGACAACCATTGCCGCCGTGCTCGCCCTTCTCGTCGCGCTGGATTCGATCCTCGGCCGGCGTTATCTTTCGCTGATAGCGGTCGCGCCGCTCTGCGCACTTGTGGGGCTGATCTCAGCGCAGAAACAGACCTATCTTTCCGATCCGCTTTATCCCTCAGACCTGTTGTTCGGGCGGCAGATTCTCGAACTTTTGCCAACCATGCTGAAGGCGCAGCCTTTTACGGCGATGCTGGTGGGTGTCGGCCTCAGCGCCGCAATTGCCTCCCTCGCGGCTCTCTGGCTGCTGGCGCACCGTCATTCGCCGGTATTGCGCTGGCGTGAGCGCGCCGCCGGCCTTGCGCTGGCGCTGCCGCTTCTCGCCAGCCTCGCCTCGCTGATGGACTATTCGCATTATTCCTGGGTGCGCGATCGCCTCAACATCATCCCCATGATGTGGGATCAGCAGGAAAACTACCGCCACAACGGCTTCCTGATGGCCTTCGCCTTCAATATTCCCATGGCCAATGTCTCGGCGCCGGAGGGTTACGGCGGAAACAGCATCGCCGATCTCACCTCGGAACCGGCATCTTTCGCCGCCAACAAGGGTGATTACCCTGACGTCATCATGCTGATGAGCGAATCCCTGTGGGATCCGACCCGGCTTGAAAACGTGAATCTCTCGGCCGATCCCATGCCGACCATCCGCGCCAAACAGTCCGGCAACGTGTTTTCGCCCGAGTTCGGCGGCATGACGGCAAATGTGGAATTCGAGGCCTTGACCGGCTTTTCCAACGCCTTCCTGCCCTATGGCAGCATTCCCTACCAGCAATATATCCGCCGCCCGGTGCCCTCGCTCGCCAGCTTCTTCCGCGGCGAAGGATATTCCGCCATCGCAGTTCATCCGTTCCAGGAATGGTTCTGGAACCGCAAGCAGGTCTATAAAAATTTCGGCTTCGAGGAATTCCGCTCCGAAGAGACGCTGCCGGCCATGGAAAAACGCGGCAATTTTGCCTCCGACGACGCGCTGATGGAAGAGATCATGGAGACGGCGGACCGGACGCAGAACCCGCTCTTCCTCTTTGCCGTCACCCTGCAGGGACATGGCCCCTATGAGACAAACCGTTACGCCGAAAACACCATCGGCATTGAGGGCGAACTTTCGGCTTCGGCCTCGCAGGCGCTCGCCACCTATTCTCAAGGGGTGGTGGAAGCGGACGAAGCGCTGCTGAAGCTGATGCGCTGGGCAAAGAAGCGCGATCGTGAGACCATCATCGTCCTCTTCGGCGATCATCTGCCGCCGCTCGGCCAGACCTTCGTGGAAAGCGGCTATATGCCGGGCATGGTGGCAAGCCGCCGCGCACCGCTTGAGGTGATGAAGAAGGAGCACGAGACGCCGCTCGTCGTGTGGTCTTCGAAGAAGGGCGTGCGTAAGAATATCGGCACCATCAGCCCGGCGCTTTTGCCCTATCACGTGCTGAAGACCGCAGGCTTTTCCGATCCTTTCTATACCGGCACGCTGGGTGAAGTTCAGCAGGCCTTTTCCGTGATCGACCGGCACATGCTGGTGACGGCCGGTGGCGATGCCCTGCTCGACTGGTCGATCGCGCCGAACGCGGTCCCTGACGTGGTGCGCAATTATCGCCTGCTGCAATTCGACATGATGTTCGGCAAGCAATATGGAAAAGAGCGCTTTTTCCCCGGCTTCAATTGGCTGCACGAGGGCGCGCCGTCGGTGTAATGAATTTCGGCGAGGGACGCCTGAACGCATGGTGGCGGAAAACGTTTGAATTCCGCCATCATGCGGGTTTATCTCGGGAAAGCTCCGCACCGCCAATCAGAACCGGAGACACGCCCGTGTCAGATATCTCCGACTATATCGTCTCTCATTTCAAGCGCTCCTCTCGTGAAATCGGCGAGGTGGAACAGCGCATTCTCGAGCTGGCGCACCAGAAAAAGCTGGTTTCGAGCGATATTAATGCGGAATTTTCCGCCGGCGCCAGTTTCGGCGACAGGCTGGCAGACAAGATCGCCAGGGTCGGCGGTTCCTGGAGTTTCATCCTCGGCTTCTGCTTTTTCCTGATTTTCTGGGCTATCATCAACACCATCGTACTGACCACCCGCGCTTTCGATCCCTACCCCTTCATCTTCCTCAACCTGCTGCTCTCCATGCTGGCGGCCATTCAGGCGCCGATCATCATGATGTCGCAGAATCGTCAGGCCGCCCGCGACCGCTTCGAGGCCGCCAAGGATTATGAGGTGAATCTGAAGGCAGAACTGGAAGTGCTTTCACTGCATGAAAAGATCGATGTGAAAGTGCTGGCCGAACTGGCTGCGCTGCGGCAGGACCTTGCAGCACTTCACCGCCACGTCACCCGCAGGGAAGACTGACACCGGAAAAATTCACCCCCGCTTTTCCCCGCTCCGCGACAGGCTGTTATATTGGTCGCAGTCCTGCCGGGTGGACGCCAGACGTGGCGGAAACCAAAGGACGGTCCTGGTGGTGGAACGCTGGCAACGTTCGTGGAAAGGACCATTTCGCAACGCGCCGTGCACGGCCCTTGCGAGATACGGCATGGTGAAAGACCCGGCTGCGCAACGCATCCGACCCACACCAAACCCATCCGAGGCGCAGCCGGGCAATCGCCCGACCTCTCTAGCGATCACCCGTTCGGCAGTGCCGTGCGGGATGAAGCTGTTGGGGTTTTGGAACGGGAAAGTGGACCCAATGTGCGTTGGGCTTCACCCCCCTCTGCCCTGCCGGGCATCTCCCCCTCAAGGGGGGAGATCGGCCAGGGGCCCTTTCGCCACTTCATCCTCGACGTTGAGATAGTCGGAACCTTGCCGCATATCGATCTCCCCCCTTGAGGGGGAGATGCCCGGCAGGGCAGAGGGGGGTAAAGCCATACGCGCCCTACTACAGATGCGAACGGACACCCCTCCGAAAATCCCCACCCAGTTACGAATCCGTCAGATTCTTACGCTACAGATTGACGCAGGCGTTTGTTGCATTGCACTCTAGCAGGCAAGGCAAACGGGGGAATCACTCCCCATCGTCAAAATGGCATCACGACCATTTCGCGACGACGCCATGCCGGATGCGACATCCGGTATCCAAATGCATTCTGTTCCGGGGTTTTTCATGCACCAGTTCGATCTGATTGTTGTCGGCAGCGGTCCGGCGGGTAGACGGGCCGCCATTCAGGCCGCCAAGCTCGAAAAGAGGGTTCTGGTAATCGAGAAGGGCAGCCGCGTCGGCGGCGTTTCGGTCCACACCGGCACCATTCCATCCAAGACCCTGCGCGAAACGGCGCTTAACCTCACCGGCTGGCGCGAGCGCGGTTTTTACGGCCGCTCCTACCGCGTCAAGCAGGAGATCGACGCCGAAGACCTGCGCCGCCGCCTTCTCATCACCCTGGATCACGAAGTGGAAGTGCTGGAACACCAGTTCGCCCGCAACCGCGTGCAGCACATTCGCGGCACGGCAAGCTTCGTTGACGCCAACACCATGAAGGTGGTGAAAAATGATGGTGAGGTCATGAATGTCACCGGCACTTCCATTCTGCTGACCATCGGCACCCGTCCCTACCGGCCGCCGCATATTCCCTTCGATGGCGAAGCGGTGCTCGATTCGGACGAGATTCTCGAAATCAAGGAACTGCCGCGCTCCATGATCGTCGTCGGCGCCGGCGTCATCGGCATCGAATATGCCACCATCTTCAGTGCGCTCGACACACAGGTAACGGTGGTTGAGCCGCGCGAAACCATGCTCGAATTCATCGACAAGGAAATCGTCGAGGATTTCGCCTATCAGCTGCGCGACCGCAACATGAAGCTGATCTTCGGGCAGAAGGCGGAAAAGGTGCAGCGCGACGAGAGCGGCAAGTGCTCTCGTCTCGCTCGGCAATGGCCGCGTCCTGAAGGCCGAGACCGTCCTCTTCGCCGCCGGCCGTGTCGGCGCCACCGATACGCTGAACCTTTCGGCCTGCGGGCTGGAAGCCGACAGTCGCGGCCGCCTGAAAGTCGATCCTGAAACCTTCCAGACGTCCGTACCGAACATCTATGCCGCCGGCGATATCATCGGTTTCCCGAGCCTTGCCTCCACGTCCATGGAACAGGGCCGCATCGCCGCCCGCCATGCCGTTGGCGCACCGGCCGGCGAACCGCCGCAATTCTTCCCTTACGGCATCTATGCCGTGCCGGAGATTTCCACCTGCGGCCTGACGGAAGAAGAAGTGATCGAACGCAACATTCCCTATGAATGCGGCATCGCCCATTTCCGCGAGACCTCCCGCGGCCACATCATGGGTCTCGATAGCGGCCTCCTCAAGATGATCTTCTCGCTGAAAACCCGCCGCCTGCTCGGCGTCCACATCGTCGGCGAAGGCGCCACCGAACTGGTGCATATCGGCCAGGCGGTGCTGAACCTCAAAGGCACGGTGGAATATTTCGTAGAGAATACGTTCAACTATCCGACGCTGGCTGAGGCCTACAAGATTGCAGGGCTCGATGCGTGGAACCGCATGGGTGAGATGAAGAAGGATTGAGGCTTTGTCGCAGGTGAGACGATCATCTGCAATGTTTGAAAACCTTTCCTGCCGTCATGCTCGGGCCTGTTCTTAGGATTGGATCGCTAACCCGTCGAGAAAAATGGGCGTCGTCCAATGGGAAGGAAAGTCAGGCCAATTGTTCCGACATCATCCTCGGCCTGTCCCTGTCATCTGCAACGTATTGATTTTATTCGAGGTGGTTAGATCCTCGGCACAGGGCCGAGGATGACGTTGAGTGAATGTTCACCCTTCACCAGCGACTTCAAGGAGACTGCAGCCGGTCTGGAAATTAAACCGGACAGCAGTGGGACAAGCCCACGGATGACGCTGCGTAGGGAGCGAGGATGCGGGTCGCACGCATTGCTCAGACGACAGGTCACGACTAGCCTCACCACCGAATACTGTACCGCGCACTCACCCCCGGTCGGAAATGATCCGCATAACCCTGATCCAGCGTCCCGCGCAGCGTCAGGTGATCGCCCAGTTTCTGTTCCACCGCCACGCCGCTGCTGAACTCGTTGAAACTGTTGCGGCTCGCCCCCGTCAGCACGAAGGCGGTGCCAGTTTCCGAGCGGGAAAGGCGCAGCGACTGCGACACATCGAGCCCGTTCCATTGTTGCGCCGTGCCATCATACCGCACGGTGAAATTGCGGTTCGCCTCGATATCCAGCTCCGGTGTGACGATTCGCTTCTGCTGCGAGGTCATGGAAAGGCTGCTCGAACCCGTCAGGGCGTTGAACATGACGCCGACATCCCGCGCCAGCGAAACACCGGGCAGCTGTTCGGCCAGCAGCGTGACATTACCCCACAGCCGCACCGGCGTATCCACCACCTGCCCCGTCTTTGAGGCATTCATGCCCATTTCCAGCCCGGCCCGGATCGGGGTATCGACCGGCAGTTTCGCGCCGATGCGCGCCGTATAGGACCGATCGGAATTCTTGACCGGCTTCCAGATCAGCCCCGCCTCATCGGCATGGGCGGCCGCGGCTGCGGTGAAGAACAATAATACAAGGGCAGAACCCGTTCGGAGCGACATACTTGTCCCCTGGCAAATTAAGGGCGCACCGGGAGAACCCGGCAAGCACGGTAAAAGCTAAGGCCAATGGTTTGGCTGCGATGAAGCCACATTCAAGCGGCGCAATGCCCGAACGGCCGCTTGATACGACCAGGCAAATCATGCTGCGCAGGGTGCCAGATGAACGGGAGATGAACAAGAGCATATGCAGCAAAAAATCATGCTGCACTGCATTGTGATCGGGAAGCTTCACATGGCCAGGTATCCCGGCCGCTTGACGAATCGGCGTTTTCCAACGGATATTCGAGAGCGCGTGGCCTGCGCCTAACCTCCACGACCTTCCCCAGCAGGGTCTTCCACGGAGGCAAAGGGACTAGTGTCTCAGGCAATTGTCTTGGTCCGATCGTTTCGGGCGGGTTGCTGGGGAACTGCGTCTGAGACGTGAAAGGCCTGACAATGACGCAAAATAGCAATTTAAAACGTCGGGTGAGAGCTCGCGCGGCCAAAACAGGCGAATCTTATACAGCTGCTCTCCAGCATATTCGCAGAATACCGGACGCTCCTATGAGCAACTCAATAAGGGTGGCGGTCGCGCAGACATCCTTGGTCAACGATCCTCGTGATATCTCCGCCCTAAAAACCTGCGGACAGGAAATACGCCGTCTTATGAACGATGCCCATCTTGCTGGCGCACGTCTCATACACTTCCCTGAAGGGGCAACGTGCTGGCCGCATAAACGGATCATGTCAGAGACTGGTCCGCGGGAAATAGGCCCTTCCGACTGGACACGCTTTGAATGGGACACTCTGCGCAAAGAACTGGAGGCGACCAGAAAACTGGCGCGCAAGCTGAAACTCTGGACAGTTCTCGGTGCCGTCCATCGACTGACGCCGCCGCACAGACCATATAACAGCCTGTACGTCATCTCAGATCGTGGCGCGATTATAACCCGCTATGATGAACGTCTGTTGTCGAAAACCAAAATCTCGTTCATGTACTCGCCGGGACACCTCCCCGTGACGTTCGACGTTGATGGGTTCCGCTTCGGTTGCGCGCTTGGTATGGAGGCGCATTACCCGGAAATATTCATGGAATATGAGAAGCTCAGTGTTGATTGCATGCTGTTTTCTACCGCAGGCGAAGACGCTTCAAATGCCCCTGCGTTTGCAGCCGAGATATTGGGTCATGCAGCGAGCAATACCTACTGGGCCAGCTATTCCACACTTGCCACCCAAAGTCCCGGCGCCCCATCGGCAATAGCAGCGCCGGATGGTCAATGGGCGGCTCAATGCCCGGTCAGTGGTTCACCGGCCATTGCGGTGGCGGACGTCATCATCAATCGAGAACATCCCGCGCGACCATGGCGGCAAAAAGCGCGTGGCGATCTATATGCACCTCACCAGGTGGATAACGATCCTAGAAGCGATAGCCGGAACCAGTTCTAGCATTCTGCACCTGCCAGTGGCGCTGATTTGTGCCACTGGCTACGTCGCTCAGGGCGGAACCACTCGCATCTTCCCAAACAAAAAGGCCGCAGCTTTCGCCACGGCCCTTCCATTCAAATCAGCTTGCGCTGAAGAAGATTATTCAGCGTCGCCTTCAGCGGCCTTCTTCTTGGCCGGAGCCTTCTTCTTCGGAGCGGCTTCTTCGCCTTCAGCGGCGTCGTCAGCCTTGGCAGCAGCCTTTTTCTTGGCAGGCGCCTTCTTCTTGGTTTCCGTGGCTTCTTCGCCGTCGTCAGCCAGCAGCTCTTCCTTGGAAACGGTCTTGTCCGTTACCGAGATTTCGGTGAGCAGCTTGTCGATGACCTTTTCTTCGAAGATCGGAGCGCGCAGCGAAGCGGAAGCGCCGGGGGTGTTGCGGAAGAAATCGAGGATTTCCTTCTGCTGACCCGGGAACTGCTGCAGCTGCTGGAACAGCGCGCGCTGCATTTCCTCTTCGGTCACTTCGACGCCGGCCTTTTCGCCGATTTCGGAGAGAACGAGGCCAAGACGGACGCGGCGTTCAGCCAGCTTGCGATATTCTTCGCGGGCTTCTTCTTCGGTCGTGTCTTCGTCAGCGAAGGTCTTGCCGGACTGAGCGAGATCGGTGTTGATCTGGCGCCAGATGTTGTCGAACTCGGCGTCAACCAGGCCAGCCGGCGTGTCGAACTTGTACATCTCGTCAAGCTGGTCGAGGATCTGGCGCTTGACCTTCTGGCGGGTGACGTTGCCGTACTGGCTTTCGATCTGACCCTTGACGATTTCCTTCAGCTTTTCAGCCGATTCCTGGCCAAGCTTTTCGGCCAGTTCGTCGTTGATTTCAACCGGAGCGGCGGCAGCAACTTCCTTGACGGTAATGTCGAAGTTGGCTTCCTTGCCGGCAAGGTTCGCCGCCGGGTAATCAGCCGGGAACGTCACGGTGATGGTCTTTTCGTCGCCGGCCTTGACGCCAACCAGCTGGTCTTCGAAGCCAGGGATGAAGCGGCCCGAACCGAGAACCAGTTCAGCGTCTTCAGCAGCGCCGCCGTCGAAGGCAACGCCGTCAACCTTGCCGAGGTAGTTCATGGTGACGCGGTCGCCTTCAGCGGCCTTGCCCTTCTTGGTCTCGTAGGTGCGGGCGCTTTCGGCGATCTTGAGGATCTGCTCGTTGATTTCGTCTTCGGTCACTTCCACAACTTCGCGGGTAACCTTGATGCCGTCATTGGCCTTCAGTTCGATGGCCGGAATGATTTCGTAGGCAACGGTGAATTCGAAGTCGGATTCGGCCGACAGGATCTTTTCAGCTTCCTGCTCGTCTTCGGTCATGGAGATCGCAGGCTGCGTTGCAGACTTCTCGCCGCGGCTGGAGAGGATTTCGGACGGCTTTTCACGAACCAGCTCGTTGACGAGGTCGGCCATGATGGACTTGCCGTACATCTTCTTCAGGTGGCCAACCGGCACCTTGCCGGGACGGAAACCGTTGATGCGAACCTTGTCCTTGGCGTCGACCAGGCGCTCGTCCAGGCGGGCCTTCATGTCGGCAGCCGGAATAACGACCTTGAGTTCGCGCTTCAGCCCTTCAGCGAGCGTTTCGATAACCTGCATTTTCCTAACCTTCACATCATGGCGGCGGTGCTCAGACAGCCGTTGGTTTACTTTCGAGCACTGCGCCGGAAACATCGTTCCCCGGCCGTGGCTTCCCTTATTTCTTACACAAGCGCCTGCCGGACACCGTTACGCCTGCACCGGAGAATAAAGACCAAAGGGGAGTAATGAACCCCGAAGCTCCCCGCATCCTGTAAGGATGCACTCTGGCGCAAGCGTGGCACAGCCATGCCTTGCTTGTGGTGCGGGTAGAGAGACTCGAACTCCCACGCCGAAGCGTTGGTACCTAAAACCAATGCGTCTACCAATTCCGCCATACCCGCACGTTGGGCGGCGGTATGTCACAATGTTCAGAAAGGGTCAAGCACGCCGTTCCGCTGCCTTTCGTTTCGCCCGGACTTTTCTTGCCAGCCGGGCTGGGCAGAAGGAGGCCCGGCCCGCTTTCGCGACCGGCAAACGGATTTTCGGAACACGAAAGACCGGCAAGCCTTCAGGATACAGGGACGAAAGCGGCGTAGCGCGCCATCGTCCTCCCCGATTACCGACCCCCCTATCATATGGCCGCTTCACGCTAACACGCGGCCGCATTGACATTATATATAATATGGCACGGCGGGCACATGATGGCGCCGGTACCGCCGCACGCAGCCGCCGCATGACGCACCGCCGCAAGGCTGCAGGCGGATGACTCCATCAAAAGCACACAAATTGGTCACAAATTATGCATGAATCGCCGGAATCGGGGCATTTTACGGGATTGCATTGCGTTTAATGCATAGGTGGCATCTTGCTTTGTCTGTTTTTGTTTTGATTAAACCGATTATATTTGTGGTCATACAGAGATCGAGTTCAGCCCCGGACCAAAGCCTCCCAAGACTGGCCGCGGCGACTGAACAGCACGAAGAGGAAGATGAAAATGAACATTGCACGCTCGCTCACCAACTGGCGCAAGTATCGTCAGACCGTAACCGAACTCGGCCGCATGACCGACCGCGAACTGAATGACCTCGGCATTGGCCGTCAGGACATCCGCCGCGTCGCCAAGACCGCCGTCGGCTTCTAATTGGACGCCCCGCCGCTCTGCGGCGGATGCGAGACGACCTACCCAAAAAGGCCTGAGGCTTCCGCCTCTGGCCTTTTTTCGTTTTGGGCGGCTCCCCACCTCGAAGCAATTCTTCTGTACCGCCTGCTGGGCCGACGGATAAATGCATTGATGCCGAGTGTGGGCGTACGCGAGGATGATGTCCGAGCCTGCTCCGATTGCCCTCTCACGCCGCAGAGCCCCTTCGAAAGCCGTCTAAGGCCGCCATATCCTTCAAAGCCGCCTCAAAGGCAGGCATTTCCGCTCATATTTTGCCCATATGATACCCAAAGCCGCAAATTTAGACGACATACTGCACAAATGCATGGCAGTAGCCTAAATTCTGCACTGCACAACATGGCTTCATGTCTATATATAAACCTCAACAGCCGAGAGCACAGAGAAACCGCTGAGCCGGCAGACGAAATCAACAGAGATAGATTGAGGAAACGACCATGAACCCTATCCGCATCGCAAAGAACTGGATCTCCTACCGCCGCACGATCAACGAACTCGGCAGCCTCTCCAACCAGGCTCTGAGCGACATCGGCCTGACCCGTTACGACATCCGTAACGTAGCAGCCCGTTCGTTCCGCTAAGGCGTAAACGATCGTCCCGCTGCCCGACCTCCAGGGCGCGACGATTGAGCGACAGGTTAAGAAAGCGGCGCCTCTGGCGCCGTTTTTGATTCTGGAGTTTCCGCTGCAAGCAGCTATTTTTCGAAGATGCACTCCTGGCTTCCGCCACCATTCGGTTTTACAGGGCCGGCCGGCATTTCGGATACGGGCGCTACGCCAAAGACATCGGGTTCGAGATCGCCGCTTGTTTCTTCTCCCCGCCGGGGAGAAGGTGGCCCGAAGGGTGGGATGAGCGGGCTAGCTCCCCTGATATCTCCAACCTCGCCCCCTCATCCCGATGCCGCGACCTTCTCCCCGGCGGGGAGAAGGAGCAGGCAGCATCCGCCCGCTTCAAAATGCGCGCCTGCTCCTCGATCCCGGCGGGAGCTTCGTAGCCCACTAGCCTCCATCCGCCAAAACCATTTGGCTGCCCCCGCCATGCATGCTAGTGCATCGGCAAACAATGCCGCGTCCTTTTAGGACCCGCGCGGAACACTCACTCGAATGACGGCCGCCGGACGGGAGCCTTGGCCCCGCGGCCGCCCATGGACACCGAAATGCAAGACAAGACCATTTCTCCCATTCACGTCGTCGGCGGCGGGCTGGCCGGCTCGGAAGCCGCATGGCAGATTGCGGAGAGCGGCGTTCCCGTCATCCTGCATGAAATGCGCGGTGTGCGCGGTACCGATGCGCATAAGGGCGATACGCTGGCGGAACTGGTCTGTTCCAACTCCTTCCGCTCCGACGATGCGACGGCCAATGCGGTTGGTGTCATCCATGCGGAAATGCGGCTTGCCGGCTCGCTGATCATGGCCTGCGCCGATAAACACCAGGTGCCGGCCGGCGGCGCGCTTGCCGTTGACCGCGACGGATTTTCCGAGGCCGTGACGAAAACGCTGGAGGGTCACCCACTGGTGACGATCGTCCGCGAAGAGGTGAACGGCCTGCCGCCGAAGGAGTGGGGCAACACGATCATCGCGACCGGGCCTCTTACCTCGCCGGATCTTGCCGCCGCCATCCAGGCCGAGACGGGTGAGGATGCGCTCGCCTTTTTCGACGCCATCGCCCCGATCGTCCACCGCGACAGCATCAACATGGATATCTGCTGGTACCAGTCGCGTTACGACAAGGTCGGCCCCGGCGGCACGGGCAAGGACTACATCAACTGCCCCCTGGATGAGCAGCAATATAACGCCTTCATCGACGCGCTGATCGCCGGCGACACGGTCGGTTTCAAGGAATGGGAAGGCACGCCCTATTTCGACGGCTGCCTGCCGATCGAAATCATGGCCGAGCGCGGACGCGAAACGCTGCGCCATGGCCCCATGAAGCCGATGGGCCTGACTAACGCGCATAACCCCACCGTCAAGGCCTATGCCGTCGTCCAGCTGCGCCAGGACAATGCGCTCGGCACGCTCTACAACATGGTCGGTTTCCAGACGAAGCTGAAATACGGCGTTCAGGCGGATGTGTTCCGCATGATACCCGGCCTCGAAAATGCGGAATTCGCGCGCCTCGGCGGCCTGCACCGCAACACCTATATCGATTCCCCCACCCTGCTTGACCGCTCGCTGAAGCTGAAATCCCGGCCGGACCTGCGTTTCGCCGGCCAGATCACCGGTTGTGAGGGTTATGTGGAAAGCGCCTCCGTCGGCCTCCTCGCCGGCCGCTTCGCCGCCGCCGAGCAAAAGGGCGAAACCCCGAGCCTGCCGCCGGCCACCACCGCGCTCGGTTCGCTGCTCAACCACATCACCGGCGGCCACCTGTCTTCCGATGATGAACCGGGCAAACGCTCCTTCCAGCCGATGAACATCAATTTCGGCCTCTTCCCCGAACTGGAGCCGGGCTCGATCGTCAAGCCAGAAGGCGTCAAGCGTTTTCGCGGCAAGGACAAGACGATCATGAAACGTCAGCTGATCGCGGCGCGGGCGTTGAAGGATTGTGCAGCGTGGCTCGCGACGCCCAAAGGCGGCGCGGCGACCTGACTGACGCCGAGACATGGCAACCTGGCATGACCGCCGTCGTTACATCACGTTCCATTTGCCAAAATCGGATTTGCCGGTCTGATAGGGATAATGCCTTGAGAAGAAGGGATTGACTGCGGCAACATGCTCGAAGGTGATCGTCGTTCCAAAGAGGATTGAGAACAACGGCTTGTAGCTGTAGCGCCCGGAGACAACGATGATCGCTTCCTTGGGGCCAAATCCACCGTCAGTCACTGCCTTTTGCCATCGCACGTCCTCGGCCGATCCAAAGAAATTATATGGCCTGAATTGTTCTTTAGGCGTGCCGCCGGTCAGCTCAACGCTTCGCAAAGTCAGATTGAGCTTATCCGTTGCGAGGATGCCGTTGCCCGCGATGATCGCGAATTGGGACACACCGGTTCTGACCCGTGTCTCGAACTCCGGAAATCGTGCCGACCATCTGGCCGCATTATCGATCACGGTGACAAAACGATCATAACTGATCCAGCCTCGCCCGACCTCGACAATGACTGCCAGAAAAAGAATGAGGACCGGCGCCAGAAGTCCCATTTCGACGGCAGCGGCGCCGGATCGGCAGGAAAAGAGCCGGAAGATGCGGTGTGAACCCATGCCGATCATTCCGTCACCCGTACGGCCGTGACCGCCAGAGACACATTCTGCAGCTGACGAACGCCTCCGAACTTGGGCACAAGCAGATGTGTCGTCGGCATGACGAAATTCCAGTTGTAGCCGATCGCAAGTATATATTGGCCGGCAGAACTGTTCGGCGCCTGAAAGCGGTTGACGATGGGGAAGGAGATCGGCGTCGCGACGATGTCGTCATCGGCTATAGGAACAAGCGTTATCTTCAGGGTTTCCGTGTCCGTAGCCCCGATAAACTTGGCCGCGATCGCACGCCGAAGCGCGTCCGCAGTCACCTGCTCCCGCTGCATCGCCGCTTTACGAAGATATTCTATGCCTGCAGTCGTGGCCGTCGACAGGTTGAGATGATAAAGGAACAACAGACCGATTTCCAATATCCCGAAGATCAGAATGAGGAAGAACGGCATCAATATCGCGACCTCAATCGCTGCTGCCGCCTGCCTGTCATCGGCAAAACGCCGATAATGCCCAAGCCACCGGTTATTGAAACGAGAGGACGTTGGACGTTTTTTCGGCCGTCGAGCTTCGACGCGGTTACCGGCGCTCATCGCCGTACCTTCCGATATATCTCAGTTCGAACCCGGTGATGATGCCGCCGACGCTGTCACTGAAACCCGATGCGGCGATGGTGAGCTTGTATACGGAGTAGGTGTCGACCGTGAATTTCTTCTGGTAATAGCGCCACTTGATGGCCTGATCGACGGGATTTTCCATGCCCGGTCCCTGCCGCATGTTGAAGACCGGTTTTACAGTGCCCAATTGTGGCCGAAGCTGCTGCAGGGTGACATCGATGCCGTTCGTCTGCTCAGCGGTAATCAGCTTGCCGGGATTGGAAGGGTCCTTGAAATGACTCTTACGGCCGTTGTACCACACGGATATCTCATAGTAGCCGGGATGAAGCTCCACTTTTTTGAAGATGGAGCTGTTGGCGTTCATGGGCTTTTTCCCCCCTTGCCTCACCGCGCCCCAGTCGCTGTCCAGCTCGATCACGTAGCGCGTCGGCAAGGACGCATTATTGCCAGTGGAGTCGTCGACCATATCCCTGCGCGTGTTGGCCGCCTTGTCTGTGTCTTTGATATCGCAGGCCTTGTCGTTGAGGGTTTCCTTGTCTTTCTCAACTTTCTGCGCAAACCCGTCCGGATAGCCATCCCAGTCGTGATTCTTGCGGCAGCAGGGGCTGCTCCAGTCCTGCAATTCGATACCGGGGTCTGTCCCGCCGTCCCAGCGGATCTCGGTATAGCGATAGACCCCCCAGCAACCGCCGGGGGTCCTTGCGGTGACCCCGTTTTTTAGAACGCGCTCTTTATCGAGTGAGGTTTTCTCAAAATCATTATTGACCAGTACTTCACCATCATAGGGATAAGGCGGGATGCCCTGGCAAGTGTAGTTCAAACGATACTTGAATTCGTCGAGGCTGAACATCTTGGCAAACAGCAGATTATAGCCGAACTCCGCCTTCATATCCGTGCGCAGCCAGTCAATGACAACATCGCGGGTGATCACCTTTTGTTTTGTAGACTGGATCATCGAATCGAAGGTTGTAAGCACGGCTTCCCGGCGGTCCTCATCTTCAGGCGTATCGGTCCGCGTGGGCTTGGTCGATCGTTCGCAGGCCAGCGCCATGACGCGCTTTGACTGGTTGTAATAGACCAGCGCCCGGCCGCCTTCGAAAAGCACCCCTAACAGAAGGACGAAGAGGGGCAGCAACAGTGCGGTCATAATGGCGAAAGCGCCTTTGCGGTCCTTGAGCAGCGAGAAAAACGCTCCCCTTTCCCGTGCTGCTTTTTTTATCCACCTGCTCGTCATCAAAACACCGTCTCATGTCGCTCATCACCATGGGAAAGGCGCGCTGTGAAAAGCGACTGGCCTGGCTTTCTGCGACGCTAAATATGTCCGGCTAACGCCGGTCGATTGAAAATTGCTCTTTGGCCGCCTGCGGCGCTGCTTTTCGGGCAACGCCGCCTGACCACTGAAAATACAGGGGTCAATTAACACGCAAACCGTAAATCAAAGCTCAATCGGAACTAAAAAATATGACGCAAATTCATATGCTTAGTTTATTCATTAATAAATTAGCTATCTTCGATAGAAGCGTATGAGCGTGTGACGCCGGTATAGGATTTGCATCCACGGTGACATGCGTAAACACAAACTTGGGCTCGCCCCTTGTCCCTCCAGCCAAGCTCGGGCAAAACAGCCCTGTTCAATCACAAGACAATGCCAGGAGATAAGATATGGACGTTCGCGCCGCAGTTGCCATTCAGGCCGGAAAACCGCTTGAGGTCATGACCGTTCAGCTCGAAGGTCCCCGGGCCGGCGAAGTGCTGATCGAGGTCAAGGCGACCGGCATCTGCCACACCGATGACTTCACCCTTTCCGGCGCCGATCCGGAAGGCCTGTTTCCGGCCATTCTCGGCCATGAAGGCGCCGGCATCGTCGTGGATGTCGGACCGGGCGTTACCTCCGTCAAGAAGGGCGATCATGTCATTCCGCTCTACACGCCGGAATGCCGCGAGTGCTATTCGTGCACCTCGCGCAAGACCAATCTCTGCACCTCCATCCGCGCCACGCAGGGCCAGGGCGTGATGCCGGACGGCACCTCGCGATTCTCGATCGGCAAGGACAAGATCCATCACTACATGGGCTGCTCGACCTTCTCGAACTACACGGTTCTGCCGGAAATCGCCGTCGCCAAGATCAACCCGGACGCCCCCTTCGACAAGGTCTGCTACATCGGCTGCGGCGTGACGACAGGCATTGGCGCTGTCATCAACACCGCCAAGGTGGAGATCGGCTCCACGGCCATCGTCTTCGGCCTCGGCGGCATCGGCCTCAACGTGCTGCAGGGCCTGCGTCTTGCCGGCGCAGACATGATCATCGGTGTCGACATCAACCCGGACCGCAAGGCCTGGGGCGAAAAATTCGGCATGACCCACTTCGTCAACCCGAAGGAAGTCGGCGACGATATCGTGCCCTATCTCGTCAACATGACGAAGCGCAACGGCGACCTGATCGGCGGCGCGGATTACACCTTCGACTGCACCGGCAATACCAGGGTCATGCGCCAGGCGCTGGAAGCCTCCCATCGCGGCTGGGGCAAGTCGGTCATCATTGGCGTTGCGGGTGCTGGCCAGGAAATCTCCACGCGTCCGTTCCAGCTCGTCACCGGCCGCAACTGGATGGGCACCGCATTCGGCGGCGCGCGCGGCCGCACGGATGTGCCGAAGATCGTCGACTGGTACATGGAAGGCAAGATCCAGATCGACCCGATGATCACCCACACCATGCCGCTCGAAGACATCAACAAGGGCTTCGACCTGATGCACAGGGGCGAAAGCATCCGCGGCGTCGTCGTGTACTGATCGGCCGGCAACGTCAGCAGGCGCGCAGCACGCGCGCCTGCCCATTCATGCAAATGTGATCGCTCCTTCGGCCTTGCAGCCAGCGCGATTAACGGGACGGTAAATCTATCGTTGTAATCCCATAACGCGCGGTGGGGTTGAAAAATCTCTTCCTCAGGCCGAGTGACGCCAGACAGCGGAGAGCGCCCCTGAAAATCGTATCGATCGATAACGGAAACCGCGCCGCCGCCATCAGTCTTCTGACGAAAGGTTTCCCTGAAAAGAGCGAGGCCTTCTGGTCCCGCGGGCTTGCGCTGATCGCCGAACATCACGAACGCCGGCAACTCGGTCCCGTCGGGCAATTGCTGATGAAAGGTGACGCCACCGCCGGTGTATTGCTGACAATCAAAAGCCGCCTGCCGGATACCGGCACTGTCGTCGTCAATCTGTCCAGCTGGTATGTCGAGCCGGCTTGCAGATGGTTCGCGCCGCGCATGTTGCAAATGGCGTCGTCTTCAGAGGATGAGGTCTTCACCGACCTCACCCCCTCGGCCGAAGCCTGCAGGCTGAATGAGAGGCTGGGCCTTCACACGGTGACGGATTGCACGCTTTTTTATCCCCTGCCGTTGAAGGCGTTGCGCCCCTCGAGCGCCCGCCTCATAACGCTTGCCTCCGCTCAACCCGGTACGCTGACCAGCGAGACGCGTGAGATGCTTGAAGATCACGCGCGCCTCGGCTGCATCGTCGCCATCATGCAGGCGGATGGCCGTCATTACCCGCTGGTCTTTCTGAAAACGGCGACCAAAAGGGCGCCCTCCGCGCGCCTCATCTATTGCGAGGACCGCGCAGTCGTACAAAGACACATTTCCGCGGTCGCCCGCCATCTCCTTCGCCACGGCAGATTTGCCATGACGATGGCTGCACTCGAGGGTGAACGAAACGCGGGCGGCTTCGCTGCACATAAATCTGCGCCGATACAAGTAAAAGGCGCATGGAACCCACAATTTATTAACGAAACATACTCAGAGTTGGTGTTATTGCCACCCTAGGTATTTTAGTGGTGCTAGGGTTGTCCTGACCGAAACCTGGCCTTTACAGATAAACGGGGTTCCGGGGCGGGAGCCATGGAAAATATACGGGGAGATCGGGGAATGAACATGCTTGCAGCAAAAACGAGCGAAATAGAGATTGCTGATACCATTCACTCCTATCTTTCGGACCGTTTCCCTGCCTATGCACCTTTTTCGGCCGACACGCCGCTTCTCGAGGGAGGCGTCATCGATTCACTCGGCTTTCTGGAGCTGATGATCTTTCTTGGTGAAGGCTTCGGCATCATTCTCGACGACGAACATTTCACCCCCGACAACCTTGGCACGCCCGCCGATCTCGTCGCCTTCGTCCTCAGGGAACGGAGGAGATGACACCTCCTTACCTGCTGCACCACCTGCTGGGCGCGCGCGCGGCAAGCGACGGGCAGGCGATCGTTTATAAAGACACATCCCTGAGCTACCGGCAATTTGCCGAAGCGGCGGAACGATGCGCGGCTGCCTTGCAGCAGGCTGGGGCGCAACGCGGCGACCGGGTCGTCATTTTTCTGCCGCGAGGCACGGAAGAATGCTGGGCGATCTTCGGCGTCAGCATGGCCGGATGCGTCTTCGTGCCGGTCAATGCGCTGCTGAAGGCGCAGCAGATACGCCATATCATCGTGGATTGCGGCGCAGAACTTGTCATCAGCAATGCGACCATGCGCGACGAGCTGAGCGCGGCGCTGGAAGGTCTGGCCGGTGTCCGCGTGCTACTGGCGAACGATATCGCCGAAGGCAGCAAGACGTCAGTCAAAAGCCCGGCGGCAATCGGCGAAGACCTCGCGGCGATCCTCTATACATCCGGTTCTACCGGCTCACCCAAGGGCGTGATGCTGTCGCATCGCAATCTCCTGGCCGGCGCGCGCATCGTGCGCACCTATCTGGAGATTACCGGCAAGGATCGCATTCTTTCCCTACTGCCCTTCAGCTTTGATTATGGCCTCAACCAGCTGCTGACGGCAGTGGAACAGGGCGCGACAACAATCATCTCCACCTTTAGGCTCGGTGACGATATCGTCCGCGACCTGCGCGACCATGCCGTGACCGGGCTTGCCGGGGTGCCGACAGTCTGGGCGATCCTGACGAGGGCGGCGCCGTCGCTTGCCAGGACGCCGCTTCCGCATCTGCGTTACATCACCAATTCTGGCGGGCGCGTGCCGCAGGAAACTGTGAAGGCGCTGCGCGAAAAGCTGCCGGACACGAAAATCTACCTGATGTACGGCCTGACCGAAGCCTTCCGCTCCACCTTCCTGCCGCCGGATGAAATCGATCGCCGCCCGACCTCCATCGGCAAGGCCATTCCCGAATGTGAGATATTCATCGTCACCGCCGAGGGACAGCGGGCAAAGCCCGGCGAACCCGGCATTCTCGTGCATCGAGGCCCGACCGTTTCGCTGGGCTACTGGAACCGGCCGGAAGACACGGCGAAAGTCCTGCGCCCGCATCCCTTCATTCCGGCGGCACTGGGCGGAGAAACCGTATGTTACTCCGGCGATCTGGCGGTGGAAGACGAAGACGGGTTCTTCAGCTTCGTTGCCCGTAACGATGCGATGATCAAGTCTTCGGGTTATCGCATCAGCCCGACCGAAGTCGAAGAAAGCCTGATGTCGACAGGCTTGTTCCAGCAGGTCGCCGTCATCGGCCTTCCGGACCCCTTTGCGGGGGAAAAGGTGCATGCCGTGGCGACTGCCGCCAATGAAAATATCGATGTTTCCGCGGCACTGAAGAAGGCCGCTGAAATGCTCGCCCCCTTCATGATCCCGCGCGCCATCGAGCTGGTCGACCGGTTGCCGGTCACCGCCAATGGCAAGGTGGACTACCGCGCGCTTGTGCGCGAACGGACGGACAATGGCGCCCACGGATAAACCCCAGAGCCACGGTCCCGCCCTTGCGGCCGCGTCATTCGATATCAGTGAAAACGATCTTGTGATCGGCGGGCTTGCCGTGCGCGATATCGTCGCCGAAACCGGAACCCCATGCTTTCTCTATGATGCTGGCGCGATGCGCCGCGCCTACCGCGATCTCCAGGCGACGCTCTCCGGTTTTGCCGATATCTATTATTCGGTGAAGGCCAATCCCCTGCCCGCCATCATCGCGCTCTTCCGGCAGGAAGGCGCCGGCGCGGAAATCGCTTCCGCTGGCGAATATCGCGCCGCTATAAAGGCCGGGGTCGCGCCGGAAAACATCATCTTTGCCGGGCCCGGTAAAAGCAGAGCCGAATTGCACGAAGTGATCACGGGCGGCATCGGCGAAATCCACGTGGAAAGCGCCGAGGAAATTGCCCGCATCGAGGCAATCGGCAAACCCGTCAAGGCCTCTGTCCGCATCAATCCGGTGCCGGATGCGCAAGCCGGCGCAATGCGCATGGGCGGCAAGGCCACCGCTTTTGGTTTCGATGAGGAAGAACTGGAAAATATCCTGCCGCTTTTCCAGCGCGCGGGCGTTATCGATCTCGTCGGCATCCATATCTATGGCGGCACGCAGATTCTCGATGCGGACATGCTTGTCTCGCAATGGCGACATGCCATCGCAATTGCCGCCCGCATGGCGGAAATGCTCGGCAAGCCGCTTGAAACCATCGATCTCGGCGGCGGCCTCGGCATCCCCTACTTCGCCGGCGAAGCACCGCTCGATCTCGCGAAGGTAAAAGCCGCCGTCCCCGATCTGAAGGCACTGCTGAAAGCGCATCCGCTGATCGCCGACGCCCATGTCATCGTCGAGCCCGGCCGCTTCCTCGCCGGTCCGGGCGGCATCTATACGGCCGAAGTCAATTCCGTGAAGACCTCGCGCGGAACCACCTTCGTTGTGACGGATGGCGGCATGCACCACCATCTGGCCGCTTCGGGCAATCTTGGTCAGATCGTCAAGCGCAACTACCCCATCGTTGCGCCCGCCATGATGCAGGCCGACCACGCGGAGACTGCAACTGTCGTCGGCCCGCTCTGCACGCCACTCGATACGCTGGCTCGCAATGCGGCATTGCCGAGGCTCCAGGCCGGTGACCTCATCGCCATCCTGCAGTCAGGCGCCTATGGCGCAAGCGCCAGCCCCGGGGGTTTTCTAAGCCACGCGGTGGCGAAGGAAGTGCTGGTGGAAAATGGGGCGTTTGAGATGATCGGGCGATAATCACCCTCGCAGCAGCCTGTCCCCCACAGCGAATTTCGATTTCAGCAGGCACTCGTCATATTCCGCCTCAGCCACGGAATCGAAGACGATGCCGCCGCCGACATTAAAGACGGCGCGACCGTCATCGAACAGTGTCATCGTACGGATCGCCACCGAAAAGCGCATTTCACCACCAGGAGACATGAGGCCGATGGCGCCGCAATAGGCGTCGCGGGGCGTCGCTTCCAGTTCGCGCAGGATTTTCATCGCCCACATTTTGGGCGCACCGGTAACCGATCCGCAGGGAAACAAGGCGGCGAAAATGTCTTCCACCGTCATGCCAGGCAAAAGTTTCGCCCTGATATGGCTGACCATCTGGTGCACGGTCGGATAGGTCTCGATATCGAAAAAGCCGTGGCACATCGAGGCTGCCGACCTCGGTGATGCGGGAAATATCGTTGCGCAAGAGATCAACGATCATCCGGTTTTCGGCGAGCGTCTTTTCATCCGCAAGCATCGCCGCGATGATCGCCCTGTCCTCCTCCGCATCCGCTCCGCGCGGCGTCGTTCCCTTCATGGGATGGGTTTCGATGAACCCCTGCCCGTCAACCGAGAAAAACAGTTCCGGCGAGCGTGACAGGATGACCGGGCCGCCGAGATCGACCAGCGCGCCATATTTCACCGGCTGGCGCTCGATCAATGACCAGAATGCCGTCAGCGGATCGCCGCTCCAGCGGGCATGGACGGGCATGGTCAGATTGCCCTGATAACAGTCGCCCCGGCGTATATGGTCGTGCAACAGTTCGAAACACCGCCGATACTCGGGAAGTGTCCATGCCGGAACCGGATCGGCAAGAAACGCATCCGCGCCCGGAACTTCGTCAGGCCGCGCAAAGCGGCCGTCATCCGGCTGCGGGCCGGAAAAGACCCCGAAATTCAGGAACGGCACGTTGCGCGGTTCTTCCGCAAAAGGCGCAAGCTTCGGCTCGAACAGGAAACCGGCCTCATAAGACATATAGCCAGCTAAATACTTTCCGGCACGTCGCAGTTCTTCCATGCGCTTCAGCGCTGCAAAAAACGCTTCTCGCTCATCCGCGACGATGATTTCCTCCGGCTCGGTGAAGGCTGTCACCGTGCCGGTCGTGTCATCCCGGAAAAGAACGTAAGGCGCATGTGCCAAGGAAAAATCCGTAGAAGGTAAATCTGGAGACTTCAGGGCGTCGGAAAGATACCTTTCCATCGTCATCCCCGGTTCCCGGATCAAGTCCGAGGATGTCCCGAGGATCTACCACCCGTTGACTTTAGCGACCTCGGCAGATCCTCGGCACGAGACCGAGGATGACGTCGAGTGTGGAGACAGGTCACGAGGCATTAAACCGGGTCTATATCGCCCCGCGCCCACATTTCGATGGTTTCCGCATAAAAATCGGCGAAACGGCCTTCCTCGATCGACTTGCGGATACCCTGCATCAGCTCCTGATAATAGGCAAGATTGTGCCAGGAAAGGAGCATGCCGCCCAGCGCCTCGTTGGCGCGTACGAGGTGATGCAGATAGGCGCGGGAGTAATCGCGCGAGGCCGGGCAGTTGGACTGTTCGTCGAGCGGGCGCATATCCTCCGCATGGCGGGCATTGCGGATATTGACCTTGCCGCGGCGCGTGAAGGCCAGACCATGACGGCCGGAACGCGTCGGCATCACGCAGTCGAACATGTCGATGCCGCGCGCCACCGATTTCAGGATATCGTCAGGCGTGCCGACGCCCATCAGGTAACGCGGCTTTTCAGTGGGCAGCACCGGCAGGGTAATATCGAGCATGCCCAGCATCACATTCTGCGGCTCGCCGACGGCAAGGCCGCCGACCGCATAACCCTTGAGATCGAGCTGCTTCAGCCCTTCGGCGGAGCGAATGCGCAGGTCCGGCTGGTCGCCGCCCTGCACGATGCCGAACATGGCCTTGCCGGGCTGGTCGCCAAAGGCGACGCGGCAGCGCTCGGCCCAGCGCAGCGACATTTCCATGGCGCGCTCGATTTCCTTGCGCTCGGCCGGCAGCGCGATGCACTCATCGAGCTGCATCTGGATGTCCGAATCGAGCAGTCCCTGAATTTCGATCGAGCGTTCCGGTGACATGTGATGCAGCGAACCGTCCACATGGCTCTTGAAGGTCACGCCCTTCTCATCCAGCTTGCGCAGACCGGACAGCGACATCACCTGAAAACCGCCGCTATCGGTGAGGATCGGGTGTGGCCAGCGGATCAGCTCATGCAGGCCGCCAAGGCGGGCGACACGCTCGGGGCCGGGCCGCAGCATCAGGTGATAGGTATTGCCGAGAATGATATCCGCCCCCAGCTCGCGCACCTGATCAAGATACATGGCCTTGACGGTGCCGACAGTGCCGACGGGCATGAAGGCGGGCGTGCGGATGACGCCACGCGGCATGGCGACTTCGCCTAGGCGCGCGCCGCCGCTCGTGGCTTTCAGGGTGAAGGTGAATTTGTCGTGCATCAGTTTTTCCGGAACAACAGGCTGGAATCGCCATAGGAATAGAAACGGTATCCGGTTTCGATGGCGTGCTTATATGCGTCACGCATCGTTTCGAGACCGCAGAAAGCCGAAACCAGCATGAACAGCGTCGATTTCGGCAGGTGGAAATTGGTCATCAGCATATCGACCGCGCGGAAACGATAACCGGGCGTGATGAAAATGCCGGTCGCATCGGACCACGGGTGAATGATGCCATCCTCCGCAGCCGCGCTTTCAATCAGGCGCAGCGACGTCGTGCCCACGCAGACAATGCGCCCGCCCCGCGCCTTGACCGCATTCAGCCTGTCGGCTGTTTCCTGCGAGACGTGGCCGATTTCGAAATGCATCTTGTGATCGTCGGTATCATCAGCCTTGACCGGCAGGAAGGTGCCTGCCCCAACGTGAAGCGTCACGAAATGCCGCTCGATACCGGCCTTGTCGAGCGCCGCAAATAGCTCAGGCGTGAAATGCAGCCCGGCGGTAGGCGCGGCAACGGCGCCCTTCTCGCGGGCGTAGATGGTCTGGTAGTCGGTCTGGTCCTGCGCATCTTCCGGCCGTTTGGCCGCGATATAGGGCGGCAGGGGAATATGGCCGACGGAGGCAATGGCCTCGTCCAGAACGGGACCGGAGACGTCGAACAGCAGCGTGATCTCGCCCTCCTCGCCCTTCTGCTCGACGGTGGCCTCCAGATGGGCAAGGCCGCAGGCGTTGTCGCGCTCATAACCGAAACGGATGCGGTCGCCCTGCTTGATGCGCTTGCCGGGACGCGCGAAAGCCTTCCAGCGGGACTGATCGGCGCGCATGTGCAGCGTGGCCGAAACGGCCGTCTCCGGCGCGCCTTCGCGCAGCCTGACACCTTCAAGCTGGGCGGGAATGACGCGGGTGTCGTTGAAAACAAGCGCATCGCCGGCCCGCAGGAAGGACGGCAGGTCGAAAACGCGATGGTCTTCCATGCGATTTTCATTCGGATCGACCACCAGCAGGCGCGCGCTGTCGCGCGGGTTGGCCGGGCGAAGGGCGATATTCTCCTCGGGCAGGTCGAAATCGAACAGGTCTACACGCATTGCAAGGGCTCTCGAAAATATCAAAACCCGCCCTCAATGGGGCGGGCGGTGTGTAGTGACAAGGCTTCGTCTAACGAGACGTCATCCTCGGGCTTGTCCCGAGGATCCAACCACGTTGCCGTTGGGGATCGTTAGATCCTCGGGACATCCTCGGGCTTGATCCGGGGACCGAGGATGACGGCTGAGAGGTTGGCACCCTTGTCATCAATGTGAAACGCCCCGCAGTTTCCTGCGGAGCGGGTAAACACGTTATACGCTACCTTCAAGCCGCCGAAGCGAGCTTCATGGACACGATCGAATCGGGGTCCTTCACCGGCTCGCCGCGCTTGACCTTGTCGATGGCTTCCATGCCCTCGATGACCTGGCCCCAGACGGTGTACTGCTTGTTGAGCCACGGGGAATCCGTGAAGCAGATGAAGAACTGCGAGTTGGCGGAGTTCGGGTTCTGCGAACGGGCCATGGAGCAGGTGCCGCGCACATGCGGGATGGCGGAGAATTCTGCCTTCAGGTCCGGCTTTTCGGAGCCGCCCATGCCGGCGCGGGCCGGGTTGAAGCTTTCGGAACCCTTCTTGCCGAATTTCACGTCGCCGGTCTGGGCCATGAAGTCTTCGATGACGCGGTGGAAAACGACGCCGTCATAAGCACCTTCCGATACCAGTTCCTTGATGCGGGCAACGTGGCCCGGAGCAACTTCCGGAAGCAGCTGGATCAAGACCTTGCCGGTCGTCGTTTCCATGATGATGGTGTTTTCCGGATCCTTGATCTCGGCCATGATTATTCTCCTCTGTTCGGGCTCTATTGCCCTGTCTTACTTCTTGCCGACAGTGACCTTGATCATCCGGTCGGGGTTGGAAACTTCGCCGTTGCTGCCCTGCCCGCGCTTGATCTTGTCCACGGCTTCCATGCCGGACACGACCTTGCCGACCACGGTGTACTGGCCGTTCAGGAACGGACCGTCGGCAAACATGATGAAGAACTGCGAATTGGCGGAATTCGGATCCTGCGAACGGGCCATGCCGACCACGCCGCGCGTGAACGGAACCTTGGAGAATTCGGCCGGAATATCCGGCAGGTCAGAGCCGCCAGTACCTGCGCGCTGGGCGCTGAAGCCCTTCTCCATGTTGCCATACTGCACGTCGCCGGTCTGCGCCATGAAGCCGTCGATGACGCGGTGGAAGGCCACGTTGTCGTAAGCGCCCTTCTTGGCCAGCGCCTCGATCTGCGCCACGTGCTTCGGCGCGACGTCGGGCATAAGCTCGATGACAACGGGGCCGTCCTTCAGCTGGACGGTGAGAAGTTCGGCGGCAGACGCAAAGGTGCTGGCGGCAAGCGCGCCCGCAAACATGGCGCCGGCAAAGGCAAATCGAACGAGTTTCATCGGATTGGCTCCAAATGTAAGGCTGAAGTCAGCGCTTCAGCTTGGCGTTAAGGGCTTCAAGCACGGCTTTCGGCACAAAGGCTTCGACATTGCCGCCCATGGCGGCGATCTGCCGAACCAATGTGGCTGTAATGGGTCGCGACGAGGTGCCGGCGGGCAGGAACACGGTCTGGATATCGGGCGCCATCTGGCGGTTCATGCCCGCCATCTGCATTTCATAATCGAGATCGGTGCCGTCACGCAGGCCGCGCAGCAGAAGTCGCGCGCCATGCTGACGGGCCGCATCGACAACCAGATTATCGAAGGAAACGACGTCCATGCGCGCCGCTTCGCCCGGCAGCTGCTCCGCAAGCGCCTGCTTTATCAGCCCTGCCCGTTCCTCGAAACTGAACATCGGCGCTTTTCCGGGATGAATGCCAACCGCGACAATGACCTTTGACGCCACGTTCAGCGCCTGGAGAAGCACATCCAGATGTCCGTTGGTCATCGGATCGAAGGATCCTGGATAAAAGGCAATCGTCATATCGCTCTCAGATGGTGGGCGCGTCTCGACGCTTCAGCATATGTGCCGCCTTTTGTCATGGAGAAGCACGCGGCGCAAGACTTTATAACCACCCCTCACAAGCGCGGCCGTGCCGTGAACCCCCGATGAACGGGCCGTTCAGTGCGGTTTCAGAGCCATTTTGTTTAAATGCACAGCATCGGGAAACCGAAACGCCTTTCGCCCGTTAAGCAACCGGAGAATCGAAAATGCTGGCCTTCATGATCGTCGTTTCGGTCATCTCGTCATTCGCAGCCGAGTATCTTTTCCTCGAATGACGGCCTCAGCCAGTTTCCTGAACGCCAGATGAACGAGCCATTCAAGGAAGTTTCACCGGGGCGATGCTAATCGATTTTTATGATTGACGCGGAACATGATCGGACATGGTGCGTTAACAAGAAACCAAAGGAACAGACAAATGTTTGTAAGAGAAAAACAGTCTACTTCGGCGAAAATCAGCGTCATCAGCACCGCCTGGACAGTTCTGGTTATCGCAATGGTAGCAACGACGTTTAGCCTTTATGAACAAAAGCCTGAAAAGCTTGGACCTGACTATCCGCAACTGACCGCCCGCTACCAGTATATGAATTATTACTGATAACGGGGAGAAACTCTCGAAACTCCGGAGACGACATCATGTTCACATTTCTGACGATGCTTCTTGCCCTGATCAGCGTAATGTTCGTGATGTCAATGATCTCTGTCGTCGCCGAGATGCGACGCGAGGACGAGGAGTTCAAGGCGATGATCCGGCGCGACCGCGCTTTCTGAGTGCGGCAGGCTGGCATAAATCAGCTTTTAAAAATGATTGTTCTCTGCCGCCCTGGAGCCTCCGGGCGGTTCTGTTTTGAAAGGCCTGCGATGGCCGCCCTCGTTCCTGTGCTTGTCACGGGAATCCAGTCAACACCGTCTGTGCGACGGAAAGACTCTTTTCAGCCCAAGGACTTGGGCGGGCTCGATTCCTGTCACAAGCACAGGAATGAAGGTGTGGACGCCGCTGATATCCATCCGTTGCCTCCATTTCGGCGCCTCCAATCACACAACCGTTTTCAAAACCCCGTTTTTCCAAGGGAAATTCCCTTCAATTTCCGAATGGATTGATTTAAGGAACGCCGATACGTTGCGGGCCGGACAGCCGGCGACCGCGATGACGTTCCTGTGAGGTTTGCATAACGATGCTCGATTCCCTGAGAAATGCTTCTCGAACCATGGCAGCCAAGCTGCTGCTTCTCCTGCTTGTTGTTTCTTTTGGCATCTGGGGCGTTTCCGCATCGCTTGTCACCGCCAATTCCCACGCCGTCATGACAGTGGGTGACCAGACGGTCAGCCCGGAGGAATTCCGCCTCGCCTATCAGCGGCAGATTTCCGATCTCAGCCGCCAGTTCGGCACAAGGCTGACGACCGAACAGGCCAAGGCCTTTGGCATCGACCGCCAGGTCTTCAGCCAGCTTGCAGCCGGGGCATCGCTTGACGAACTCGCTTCGAAGATGAACCTCGGTCTTTCGGAAGACCGTCTTGCCAAACTCATTGCCGAAGACCCCGCCTTTAAATCGGTCAATGGCCAGTTCGACCGCAACCTCTTTACGGAGCGCCTGCGCAATTCCGGTTTCCGCGAGGACGACTACATCAAGGAACGCAGCAAGGTCGCCGTGCGCAGCCAGATCGTTGAAGCCGTCTCGGACGGTTTTGCCGCACCGCAGGTTCTCGTGGATGCCCTGAAGCAATATCGCAACGAGCAGCGCGCCGTTGATTATGTCATTCTTTCAAACGCCGTCATCCCGCCGGTCAAGGCCCCCGGCGACGACGTGCTCGCCCCCTGGTTCGAGACGAACAAGACTAAATATCGCGCGCCGGAATTCCGCAAATTCACCTATGTGAAGCTGGAACCTTCCGACATCGCGGAGCCAGCCTCGGTAACGGACGCCCAGATCGCCGATTATTATAACAGCCACAAGGACAGCTTCCGCACCGCCGGCCGCCGCACGGTCGAGCAGCTGACCTTCCCGGACAAGGAAATGGCCGCCGCCGCCGCCGAGCAGATCAGGCTCGGCAACACCACCTATGACCAGGTGGTGAAGGATCAGGGCAAGACGCCGTCCGACGTCACGCTTGGCGAATTCACAAAGGATACCATCCCCGACCAGTCGATTGCCGATGCCGCTTTTGCGATCCAGAAGGATGGGGGCGTTTCGCCAGTGGTTGAAGGTTCGTTCGGCCCGGTACTTCTGCGCGTCACGGGCATCAAGCCGGAAACCACCCGCACGCTGGAAGAGGCAAAGGAAGACATCCGCAAGGATCTCGCCACCGCTGCCGCCGCGGAAGAAATCACCAATGTGCACGACCGTTACGAGGATCTGCGCGCCGGCGGTTCTTCGCTTGCGGACGCCGCACAGCAGCTGAACCTGAAACCGGTCACCATTGCCGCCATCGACGCAGCCGGTCTCGACGAAAAGGGCGATGCGGTCGAAGGCCTGCCCTCCCCGCAGCTCGCCCAGGACGTGTTCAAGACCGAACCCGGAACCGAGGCCCTGCCGATCAATCTCGGCCGCGAAGGTTACATCTGGTTCGACGTCGAGCAGATCATCCCTGCCCGCGACCGCACGCTTGCCGAAGTCCGCGACGATGTCGTTGCCGACTGGACGGCAGAGCAGCAGCGCACCGCACTTGCCGCCAAGGCCGACGAGCTGAAGGCCCGCGTTGAAAAGGGCGAGACGCTGGAGGCTGTCACGGGTGAGCTGAGCCTTGCAGTCGAACAGAAATCCGGCCTGCGCCGCACCAGCGAAGATGCGATTTTCGGTCGCCAGACCATCGCCGCCGTCTTCTCGGGCGCCGAAGGCGTGGTCGGCACCGCGGCCGATGCCGATGGTTCCAGCCGCATCCTCTTCAAGGTCACCTCTGTCGACACCAACGCGACGCCGGACGCGCTCGCCAATGACGACCAGCAGTTTGCCGCCATTGCCCGCGCGGCCGGCGACGACATGCTGGACCAGATGGTCAACCGCCTGCAGAATGACTATGGTGTGACGATCAACCAGGCCCTCGCCGATCAGGCGATGGTCGGCTTCTAACCCGGGAGGCGACGAGATGGCCGAACTGAAGCCGCTGATCGCCAGGGTCGCGAATGGAGAAAGCCTGAACCGCGAGGATGCGCGCACGGCTTTCGACATTCTGATGTCGGGCGAAGCCACGCCGTCGCAGATCGGCGGTTTCCTGATGGCGCTGCGCGTGCGCGGTGAAACGGTCGACGAAATCGTCGGCGCAGTCTCCTCCATGCGTTCCCGGATGTTGCCGGTTTCCGCCCCCGCCAATGCCATCGATATCGTCGGCACCGGCGGCGATGGCATCGGCACCTACAACATCTCGACACTCGCCTCGATCATCGTCGCCGGCACGGGCCTGCCGGTCGCCAAGCACGGCAACCGGGCATTGAGTTCCAAATCCGGCACGGCAGATGCGCTTTCCGCACTCGGCGTGAAGCTCGATATCGGTCCCGATCTCATCGCCCGCTGCATCAGCGAGGCGGGTCTCGGCTTCATGTTCGCGCAGATGCACCATTCCGCCATGCGCCACGTTGGCCCGAGCCGCGTCGAACTCGGTACGCGCACGATCTTCAACCTGCTCGGCCCCCTCTCCAACCCGGCCGGCGCAAAACGGCAATTGCTCGGCGTGTTTTCGTCACGCTGGCTGGTGCCGCTTGCCGAAGTGCTGCGTGATCTGGGTTCAGAAAGCATCTGGGTCGTGCATGGCGATGGCATGGATGAAGTCACCACCACGGGCGTCACCCATGTGGCGGCGCTCGAAGGCGGCAATATCC
Organism: Agrobacterium sp. SORGH_AS_0440; assembly: GCF_031453135.1. Taxonomy (NCBI): domain Bacteria; kingdom Pseudomonadati; phylum Pseudomonadota; class Alphaproteobacteria; order Hyphomicrobiales; family Rhizobiaceae; genus Agrobacterium; species Agrobacterium sp. SORGH_AS_0440. The sequence continues at coordinate 1,582,382 of NZ_JAVIYR010000002.1, forward strand.
GCACCTTCGAGCTGACCCCGAAAGATTTCGGCGTTGAGCCGGCGCGGATGGACGACCTCAAGGGCGGCGACGGCATTGCCAATGCGGCGGCGCTGCGCGAGGTTCTTTCAGGCAAGCGCAATGCCTATCGCGACGTATCGCTTTGCAACGCAGCCGCAGCGCTTGTCATCGCCGGCAAGGCGGAAACGCTTGGCCAGGCCATGACGATTGCCAGCGATGCCCTCGACAGCGGCAAGGCCGCCGCCGCGCTGGAGCGTCTGGTCGCCGTATCAAACGAGGAATGAGAGCGAGATCATGAGCGACATTCTCAAGAAGATCGAGACTTACAAGCTCGAAGAAATCGCCGCCGCCAAGGCGAAGGTTTCACTGGCCGATCTGAAGGCCATGGCAGCCGACCAGAGCGCGCCCCGCGGTTTTTACAGGGCGCTGAAAACAAAGCAGGCCGAGGGCAAGTTCGGCCTTATCGCCGAAATCAAGAAGGCCAGCCCCTCCAAGGGCCTCATCCGCCCCGATTTCGATCCGCCGGCGCTGGCTGCGGCCTATGAGGCTGGCGGCGCTGCATGTCTTTCTGTCCTGACAGACAGGCCGAGCTTTCAAGGCGCTCCGGAGTTCCTGACCGCCGCCCGCAATGCCTGCGCCCTGCCCGCGCTGCGCAAGGATTTCATGTTCGACACCTATCAGGTGCACGAAGCCCGCGCCTGGGGCGCGGACTGCATTCTCCTCATCATGGCCTCGCTGTCGGATGACGACGCGAAACGGCTGGAAGACGAGGCTTTTGCGCTTGGCATGGATGTGCTGATCGAAGTGCACGACGAAGAGGAAACGGAACGGGCGCTGAAGCTCGACTCGCCGCTTTTCGGCATCAACAATCGTAATCTTCGCACTTTCGAGGTTGGCCTCGAAACCAGCGAAAGGCTGGCGGGACTGGTACCCTCCGACAGGCTGCTGGTGGGCGAAAGCGGCATCTTCACCTTCGAGGATTGCCAGCGCCTGAAAAAAAGCGGCATCAGCACCTTCCTCGTCGGTGAAAGCCTGATGCGCAAGGACGATGTGACGGCGGCCACCAAGGCGCTGCTGACGGGCCAGTCCGGCATTCTGGCAGCGGAATAAACCCGGATGAGCGACGCCCCGAAGCTCACCCATATCGACGCGGCCGGTGAAGCGCATATGGTCGATGTTGGCGACAAGGCGGAAACCGTGCGTGTTGCGGTCGCCGAAGGCTTCGTGAAAATGAAGCCGGAAACGCTGGCGCTTATCCACGATGGCAACGCCAAGAAGGGCGATGTCATCGGCACCGCACGGCTGGCCGGCATCATGGCCGCGAAGCAGACCGCCAATCTCATTCCGCTCTGCCACCCGCTGATGCTGACCAAGGTGGCGGTGGACATCACCGAAGATGCCACCCTGCCCGGCCTCCGCGTTGAGGCCAGGGTGAAACTGTCAGGCAAGACCGGCGTGGAAATGGAAGCGCTGACCGCCGTCTCCATCGCCTGCCTGACGATCTATGACATGGCGAAGGCCGCCGACAAGGCGATGGAGATCATCAATATCCGCCTGCTTGAAAAGAGCGGCGGCAAATCCGGTGATTTCAAAGCCAGCGATTTCGGGCGACAGGAGAACTGAATGAAGCCGCTGCTGCCCGTGGATGAGGCCATCGCGCGCCTTCTGGACGCAGCGGTTCCGGTCACCGACACCGAAACGCTGCCGCTCGCCGAATGCGACGGCCGCGTTCTCTCGGTCGATCTCATCGCAAGCCTCACCCAGCCCCCCTTCGATGCCTCAGCCATGGACGGTTATGCATTGCGCAGCGCCGATGCACCGGCCATCGGCTCGGTCCTCACCGTCATCGGCCAGGCCGCCGCCGGTCATGCTTTTGCCGGTACGGTGGGTGAAGGACAGGCGGTGCGCATCTTCACCGGCGCGCCCGTGCCGCAGGGTGCGGATACGATCCTCATTCAGGAGGATGCCGAAGTCCTGGAAGGCGGAAAAATCCGCACGGCCTTCGATGTCACCGCCGGGCGACATATCCGACCGCGCGGGCAGGATTTTACCAAAGGCGAAACGGTACTGGAGGCTGGAAGGGAACTCGGCTTTGCCGATCTCACGCTGGCGGCGGCGACGAACCACGCCACGCTTACCGTCTATCGCAGGCCACGCATCGCCATCCTTGCCACCGGCGACGAGTTGCTGCCGCCTGGAAGCGTTCCGCAGCCGGCGCAGATCATCGCCTCCAACACCTTCGGCGTCGCCGCGCTGGCCCGCAAGGCCGGTGCAGAGGTACTGGATCTCGGCATTATCCCCGATGATGACGCGCTGATCCGCGCCGCCATCGGCGAGGCCGTTGCGGCGAAGGTTGATGTGCTGTTGACACTCGGCGGCGCCTCCGTCGGAGACCACGATCTGGTGCAGGCTGCATTGAAGGCGGAGGGCATGCAGCTCGATTTCTGGCGCATCGCCATGCGCCCGGGAAAACCGCTGATGGTGGGCTCCATCGGCAGCATGCAGGTTCTCGGCCTGCCCGGAAACCCCGTGGCCAGTCTCGTTTGCGGTCTGCTTTTCCTTGAACCCTTGGTCAGCCGGATTGGCCGGCACCTGCCCCCGCAACGCATCGCGACCGCAAGAACCGCGACGGCGCTGAAGGCCAACGACCACCGCCAGGATTATCTTCGCGCCCGCCTAGTTAGCGGTGGTCAAGGCGACGTGGTCGTGGCGGAGCCTTACGCCAGACAGGATTCATCCATGATGAACATCCTCGCCCATTCGGACGTCCTGATCATACGCCCTCCCCATGCGCCGCAGGCTGACGCCGGGGCCGAATGCCCGGTCATCAAACTCAGGGCCTGAACCCGCAGCCAAACGACGACAACACGCTTTCACGGCACTCGGATGAGACATTTGTACACCCGCCTGCTGACATCGCCCGGAACGGCGCCGCGTTCAATCCCCTCCGGCCCGCCAGATAAACTGTAACGTTGCGCCTTTGGAGACGGCCGACAAATATCGGCGTCCCCAAAACCATGTCTTGGCGAATGGAAATTCCCCGCCCCTTGAGCTTTTTTCCTCTCCACGAATCGCGTTGCTGTGCCAAAATAAATCAGCTGCAAAGCGTTATCGGGATTGACAGAATAAATGCGAAACTGTCACCAAGGCGGATAGTAGAGGTCAAAAATTCCGGAAATTCCAAAAAATGAGAATTACTTATAATTATCAATTAAATAAGCTAAAAATCGTACAAAATAGAATTTCCTGCAATAAAAATTAGTTCTCCATAAATTAAGCTTTCCAAAACAGCCTCCATAATAATAATCATAGTCTATAAGCAGACTCACTGGAGTTTCTTGATGAACACGGCATCCACGCCCAAGACCACGGGACCCGACATTGCCGGGCAGATTGCCCACGCCATGCGGAGCATGGGTGTTTCGCCGATCCCGCGCAACTACAGCCTTTTCTACGAAGCCTATATCGGTTCGAACCCTGCGCTGACCAAGGATCTGGCGGCGCTGGGAAACCGGGTGACGCAGGACGATCTGGACGAGCTGTCCGCGCGTTACGGTGATGGCGGTCCCGCGCGCTTCATCGACGATGCGCATGAAAAGCTGCGACGCGAACTGGAAGCCCTTCTGGGGACCTTACGGCGGGAACAATCCTCCATCGAGAACTACAACAGGATCCTCGGCGAGACGCGGCAGCGTATCGATGACAAGAATGCCGCCAGCAGCAATATTCTGAGAAACGCAATTGCGTTGCTGGCCGAGGCCACCGGCTCGAAGATCATCGACGGCGAAAAGGCGTTCAACGACGTCAACCGCCATGCCGAGGAAATGCACCAGGTGCGCCTGGAGCTGGATGAATACAAGCGCATCGCCAATACCGATTCGCTGACCCGCCTTTCCAACCGGCGGGCTTTCGACGACCGGCTGGCAACCGTTTATGACACCTCCATCGGCCTGCAATATACGTCGCTCGTCCTGCTCGATATCGATCACTTCAAGCGGATCAACGACACGTTCGGCCATCCGGTCGGCGACAAGATTCTGGCCACCGTCGCTTCGGTCATTCGGGCCAATGTCCGCAAGGACGGCTTCGTCGCCAGAAGCGGCGGCGAGGAATTCGCCATCATTCTCGACGGCAATACGCCGGAGGAAGTCATGGTGATGTGCGAGCGCATCCGCCTGTCGCTGGAGAGCACACCCTTCCGCAATTCGAGATCAGGCGCGGATTACGGCACGGTAACGATCTCGATCGGTTTTGCCGCTGCCGCGCAGGCCACCAATCCGACCGAACTTTACGCCCATGCGGATACGGCACTCTACCACGCCAAGGAAACCGGCCGGAACCGCTCGGTCTTCTACGAGGACGGTATGCAGAAGAACTATACCGGCAAAAACTGGCTGATTTATCGGACTTGAGGCAAATTGCGCCGATTTGGGCGCATTAAAAACACAGCGCTGTCCCCACCCTCATTCCTGACAAGCATAGGAATGAGGGGGGAGAGGGGGAAGCCTCACCACATCGTCTTCGCCGCGCGCGCCGCCCATTCGCGATCATAGGTCTCCTGATCGAATTCCGCCTTGGCCGCCTTGAGCAGCAGACCCGGCGTCGGGAGCGACGACGGGTCGACGAAATTGTCGGGATTCCACAATTCAGACCGCATCAGCGCCCGCGCGCACTGGAAATAGACTTCGTCGATCGTGACCACGATAACGGTGCGCGGATGTTTGCCATCCATCTCGAAGCTCTGCAACAACGTGGGGTCAACGGAAACCACGGCGCGGCCATTGATGCGCATGGTCGTATTCGAGCCGGGGATCAGGAACATCAGCGCCACGCGCGGATCCCGCACGATGTTGAGAAGCGAATCCACGCGGTTATTGCCGCGCCAGTCCGGCAGCAGCACGGTCTTGTCATCGTCCACGCGCACCACACCGCCCTTGTCGCCGCGCGGTGAACAGTCCATGCCCTCCGGCCCCACCGTCGCCAGAGCGAGAAACGGTGACGTTTCGATCATCAGCCTGTATTCGGCCGTCAGCGCGGCTGTCACCTTGGCGATGGATGCCTCGCTCGTGCCGTCATAGATGGCCTTTAATTCCTCGACCGTGCGAATGATCGTCATGTCAGTTCCTATCCCTCGAAATCACCCTGCGACACCGCCGGGCGCAATCCCTTACTCTTCCGCCGCTTCCGCCTTTTCCCGCTCCGCCCGCTCACGCGCCGTGCGCGCGGCGACGAGGTCGGCTGGCTGGGCGTTGCCGCGGATCAGCGAACGGCCGGCATAAATGCCGCCGACGACCTCCATGGCGAAACGCTCCTCGTCGCGGTCGCGGAATTCCTCCACCAGACGGGCGGCGTCTTCCCGCTCCTCGCCCATGGCGCCCAGAACCTCCTCGCTGAAATTCAGCGCCGATTCCAGCGTCTCGCGAATCTGGTAATCCACGCCGGCCTTCAGCAGATCGATGGCGTGGCCACGGTCATAGGCGCGAGCGAGAACCGGAACCAGCGGGAATTCATGCTTGACGATCTCCGCGATCCGGACGGCTGCTTCCTTGTCGTCGACGCAGATGAGAACAGCACGCGCCGTGCTGGCGCCGGCGGCATGGAGGATTTCCGCGCGTGAGCCATCGCCATAATAGACCTTGAAACCGAATTCCGCCGCATCGCGCACGAAGTCGGCATCCTTGTCGATCAAAGACAGCGTGTAACCGCGCGCCAGAAGCGGCTGGCTGACGATCTGGCCGAAACGTCCGAAACCGATCAGGAGAATGCTGCCCTCGACATTTTCAGGCACGTCGAGATCGTCAGTATTGGGCACCGCCGCCGGCACCAGCCGGTCGTGCAGGATGACCATCAGCGGCGTCAGGACCATGGAGATGATGATCGTCGCCGTCAGGATGGCATTGGCCTCCCGGTCGAGAATGCCGGCGCTGACAGCGGCAGAATAGAGCACGAAGGCGAATTCGCCGCCCTGCGCCATCAGCACCGCCCGTTCCAGGCTTTCACGCCTGGTGGTGCCGAGCGCCCGCGCCACGCCATAGATGAGGAAGGCCTTGAGCAGCATGTATCCGGCGACACTGACCAGCACCAATTGCCAGTTGGAGGCAATGACGGCAAGATCGATCGCCATGCCGACGCCGAGGAAGAACAGGCCGAGCAGAATGCCGCGAAACGGCTCGATATCCGCCTCCAGCTGATGGCGGAAGGAGGATTCCGACAGCAGCACGCCGGCCAGGAAAGCGCCCATCGCCATGGAAAGGCCGCTGACCTGCATCAGAAGCGCCGAACCCAGCACCACCAGCAGCGCCGCAGCCGTCATCACCTCGCGCGCACCGGAGGCCGCCAGCAGGCGGAAGAACGGGTTGAGCAGATAACGTCCGGCAAGGATGAGCGCACCGACGGCGGCAAGCGCAATGCCGACGGAAACCCAGCGCTCCGACGCCGTGACATCTTCCCCGCCCGAACCGAGGAAGGCGACGAGCGCCAGCAGCGGAACGATGGCCAGATCCTCGAACAGCAGGATGGCGATGATGCGCTGCCCTTTCAGGCTGGACATGCTGTTGCGCTCCTGCAGCATCTGCATGACGATCGCCGTCGACGTCAGCACGAAGCCCGTGCCAGCGACGAAGGACATGATGACAGGAAAGCCGAGGCCGACCCCGATCAACGTCAGGCCGCCCATGCAGACCAGCACCTGCAATGCGCCGAGCCCGAAAATATCCTGCCGCATGGACCACAGCCGCGACGGCTGCATTTCAAGGCCGATGATGAACAGGAACATCACCACGCCGAGTTCCGCTATGTGCAAAATGGCCTGCGAATCGGAAAAGAAACCAAGACCGTAAGGCCCGATCACCAGGCCGGCGGCGAGATAACCCAGCACAGAGCCGAGGCCGATGCGCTTGAAGATCGGCGCGGCGACAACGCCTGCCGCCAGCAATACGACCACCTGGGCCAGATCATTTCCGTTTGCTTCTACAGCCACACGCCACCCCGTTTAAATAGTGAGACAAGAGCTTTGCCCTCGTCCGATTATCGGCAACGCGCGAGAACATTTCCTCCGTCATGCCGGACTAGATCCGGCATCCAGCCACGGCGCGTCTGCGCCGTGAAAGGACTCTCCCGCGATCAAGGACTTGATCGCGCTGGACCCCGGATCAAGTCCGGGGTGACGAAGCGCGAATGCAACAACGTTGCCAAACGCAGCAGTTCTTCGAACCCTTTGCCATAGTTCTCACGAGGGCGCCTCCCTCGCTGTTTTCTCTACCGGTACCGTGGCTCCCTGCTCAAGCCTTTTTCGGCAAGCTCCCGTTCATAATCCGCAAACAGCCTGTCCCCGGTCTCACCCAGTTCCTTCAGGTATTTCCAGGTGTAAATGCCACTGTCATGGCCATCGTCAAAAACGATGCGCACCGCATAGTTGCCTGTCGCGACCATGGAGCGGATGGCGACATCGCGTTTGCCCGGCACCGTGACCTTCTGCCCCGGCCCGTGGCCCTGCACTTCGGCCGAGGGCGAAAGCACGCGCAGCATCTCGGCCTTCAGCCGGCAAACGCTTCCATCGTCGAAGGAAACGGTCAATTCGCGCCGGTCTTTCGACACAAGCAGCTCTGTCGGCCAGGCATCACTCATTTTTCACTTCCGCAAGCTCATCACATGCGTCAGAATTACGGACTTGCCTCAGGATAGGCAAGCCACTACATCATTTGAGGGGCGCATCGCGCAATGAGGATGGAGACGTGAACAGTTTCCCCGGATCGCTTGGAAAAGCGCAGTTCCTGACGGAAAACAACGCACCGATGGTGGACCCTTTCGGCCGCGCCATCACCTATCTGCGCGTTTCCGTGACCGACCGCTGCGATTTTCGCTGTACCTATTGCATGTCCGAACACATGACCTTCCTGCCGAAGAAGGACCTTCTGACGCTCGAAGAACTCGACCGGCTCTGTTCCGTCTTCATAACGCGCGGCGTCCGCAAGCTGAGGCTGACCGGCGGTGAGCCGCTGGTGCGCAAGAACATCATGTCCCTGGTGAGGAACCTCGGGCGGCATGTCGAGAGCGGTGCGCTCGAGGAATTGACGCTGACCACCAACGGCTCACAGCTGGCGAAATTCGCAGCCGAACTCGCCGATTGCGGCGTGCGCCGCATCAATGTCTCCCTCGATACGCTCGACAGCGATAAATTCCGCCATATCACCCGCTGGGGGGATATCGACCGGGTGATGGAGGGGCTCGATGCCGCACAGGCGGCAGGCATCAAGGTGAAACTCAACGCCGTTGCGCTGAAGGACTTCAACGATGCCGAAATGCCGGAGCTGATGCGCTTCGCCCACGGCCGCGGCATGGACCTGACGGTCATCGAGACCATGCCGATGGGCGAGATCGAGGAAGACCGCACCGACCGTTATCTGCCGCTTTCAAAATTGCGCAGCGATCTCGAGCAGAGCTTCACGCTCATCGACAGCGATTACCAGACCGGCGGCCCGGCCCGTTACGTGACGGTGAAGGAAACCGGCGGCCGGCTGGGCTTCATCACGCCCATGACCCATAATTTCTGCGAAAGCTGCAATCGTGTCCGTCTCACCTGTACCGGCACGCTCTATATGTGTCTCGGCCAGGACGACGCTGCCGATCTGCGCACGGCGCTGCGCGCTTCCGACAGCGACGCCTATCTTTCCAGCGCCATCGATGAAGCCCTTCTGCGCAAGCCGAAAGGACACGATTTCATCATCGACCGCACCCACAACCGACCCGCAGTCTCCCGCCATATGAGCGTGACAGGCGGCTGAGGCCGGCTGAACGTCTTTCTCATCCACCCACCCATATAAACGGTTGAATTGCCCGCTCTGCCGTGCCACGTCTCTTTATATGGAGGAATGCGTGGTTGCGCCGTAACGGCGGCTCCAGATCGCCCGGAGGGGCGGACGGAGTAAACCGCGCATGGTCTGGGATATTTGGGAATGGCATTGACGGACAATACGCGCGGCGCGCTTTTCATGGCGCTCGCAATGGCAAGCTTCACGGCCAACGACGCGCTGACGAAGTCCGTCACCCCCTACATCAACACCGGTCAGATCATGTTCGTCCGCGGCATCATGACCGTTGTGCTGATCTATATCGCGGCCCGGCATTTCGGCGCGCTCCGGCCCCTGAAAACCCTTTTGCGCCCCATCATCATCCTGCGCTGTCTCTGCGAGGTGACCGCCGCCGTTCTTTATCTGACGGCGCTCGGCCTCATCGAATTTTCCAATGCCTCGGCCATATTGCAGTCCCTGCCGCTGGTGGTGACGCTGGGTGCGGCGTTGTTCCTGCGCGAACCTGTGGGCTGGCGGCGCTGGGTGGCGATCATCGTCGGTTTCATCGGCGTGCTCGTCATCATCCGGCCCGGCCCGGAAGGCTTTACGCCGGGCGCGCTGCTGGTTGTCGCATCGCTGGCCGTCACCGCCGCGCGTGATCTGCTGACGCGTAAAATGTACGCCGATGTGCCTTCGCTTGCGATCACCGTCATCACCGCCTTCGTCAACATGGCAGTGGGCGGCCTCTTGATCCTGCCCTTCGGCGGCTGGCAGCCTATGAACGTCACGATCGTCTCGCATCTGGCCGCCTCGGCCATTCTGGTGCTGGTCGGCTACCAGGCGATCATATTGTCGATGAGATCGGGCGAAATTTCCTTCGTCGCACCGTTCCGTTATACCGGCCTGCTCTGGGGTTTCATGATCGGCATATTCTTCTTCAACGAGAAGATCGACAATTACACCATCATCGGCGCCATGATCATCATCGGTTCGGGCCTTTATACCTTCTACCGGGAAAGTCTGCGCAAGCGCTCGCAGATGGCCAAGCGCGCGGCCGCCACCCCCACTGCCGTGACCACCGTACGGCCGGCTTCCGTAACGAAAGCTGCCGTTACGGAAGAGGCGGGGGAATGACATGAACGGCGGCCGTTTTCTGGACAGAACCACCCCACCCCACATCATCACGCTGGTCGTCATCGCCGGTGTCGCGGCGCTGTGCATGAATGTGTTCCTGCCCTCGCTTGCGACGATGGCAGTGTATTTCGAGACCGATTACGCGGTGATGCAATTCGCCGTCTCGGGTTATCTCGCCGCCACCGCCTGCCTGCAGCTCGTCATCGGCCCGCTCTCCGACCTCTTCGGGCGCCGCCCCGTCATGCTCGCCAGCATCGCCGTCATGATCGTTGCGACGCTTGTGTGCATGCTGGCGCCCAATATCACTGTCTTCATGATCGGGCGCGTGGCGCAGGCGGCCGTCGTTTCCGGCTTCGTGCTCGCCCGCGCGATCGTGCGCGACATGGTGCCCATGGAACAGGCGGCCTCGATGATCGGCTATGTGACGATGGGCATGTCCGTGGTGCCGATGGTGGGACCAACGGTTGGCGGCCTGCTCAATGACATCTCGGGCTGGCAATCGAGCTTCGCCCTCCTCTGTCTGCTTGGCCTCGGCATCCTGGCGCTCGCCTGGCTCGATCTCGGCGAAACCAACCACAACAGATCGGCAAGCTTCTCGCAGCAGTTCCATGCCTGGCCGGAACTTCTGCGCTCGCCGCTGTTCTGGGGTTACGCCCTGACCTCGACCTTCTCATCGGGCATGTTCTTCTCCTTTCTCGGCGGCGCACCTTTTGTCGGCAGCGTGCTTTATGGGCTTTCGCCGGCCATGCTCGGCCTGCAATTCTTCTTCATGGCCAGCGGTTATATGCTCGGCAACTTCATCTCCGGTCGTTATGCCAGCGAAATCGGCATCACCCGCATGATGCTGTCGGGCAATGTCATCGGCATTGCCGGCATCATCACCGCCATCGCACTGATCTCGGTCGGGGCGGAAAGCGCCTATGCGTTTTTTGTGCCGCTCTCCCTGATCGGCGTCGGCAACGGCGTGACGCTGCCCAGCGCCAATGCCGGCATGGTCAGCGTCCAGCCGCATCTGGCTGGCTCAGCCTCCGGTCTCGGCGGCGCCATGACCATTGGCGGCGGCGCGGCACTCTCGGTTCTCGCCTCCTCGGTTCTTTCAAAAGAGGATGGAACCTGGCCGCTTCTTCTGGTGATGCTGGCGACCGGCCTTGTCGCCCTCCTCACCACCTATATCGTAAGGCTGCAGGAAAAGCGGGAATGACGGCCCCTTTTGAAATACCCGGCCTGGTACTCGCCGGCGGGCTTTCGCGGCGTATGGGCAGCAACAAGGCGATGGTGCAATTGGGCGATGCGCCTCTCATGTCCCGTGTCATCAGCCGCATCACGCCGCAGGTCTGCGACGTCACCATCAATGCGGCCAATGGCTGGGCGGAAAGTTTCGGCCTGCCGCTGCTGCCCGATACGCTGAACGGCCATGCCGGTCCGCTCGCGGGCGTTCTGGCCGGCATGCGCCATTTCCAGCACCGCGGCGACGCGGTCAGCCACTTTCTGACAGCGCCCGCCGACAGCCCGTTTTTCCCTGACGATCTTGTGATGCGGCTTTGCGAACACCTGTCGGACAATGCAATCGTCATTGCCGCCTCCAGCGGCCAGCTTCATCCGGTCTTTGCGTTGTGGCCGGTCGCTCTCGCCGATGATCTCGAGGCATGGCTGAAGAACGATGCCAACCGGCGCATCCGCGCTTATCTTGCCCGGCATGTCACGATTGGGGTTGCATTTGCGCCGCTGGAAACGGCAAAGGGCAGCCTCGATCCGTTCTTCAACATCAACACGCCGGATGAGCTTGCACTGGCGCGCAGCTATCTGGAGAGCATGGAAGCATGACGGCACAAAAGGTCTTCGGCATCGCCGGCTGGAAGAACTCGGGCAAAACTGGTCTTGCCGTGCGCATCGTCACCGAACTGACCGCGCGCGGCTACCGTGTCTCCACCATCAAGCACGCCCATCACGATTTCGATATCGATAAGGTCGGCGCCGATAGCTGGCGTCACCGGCAGGCCGGCGCGCACGAGGTCACCATCGTTTCCGGCACCCGCTTTGCCATCATGCATGAATTGCGCGGCGAACCGGAGCCCTCCTTCGAAGACATCCTCTCCCGCCTCGCGCCGTGCGACCTGGTGCTGATCGAAGGTTATAAATACGAGCCGGTGCCGAAAATCGAAGCGCGCCGGGTTGAGGCGGCGAAAACGGAACCGCTGGCGCCGCTCGATCCGCATATCGTCGCCATTGCCGCCGATCACGCGGTGACGGACACGGCGCTTCCGGTTTTTGATCTCGACGATACCGGCGCGATTGCCGACTTCATCGAGACGACGGTGGGTCTTGTCAGGGGTTAGACACGTAGCGGCTCGACCTGACTTGGGCTGCATCCCCAAATCCGTCATACCGGCCTTGAGCCGGTATCCAGCCAGCCCAAGTCCTTGGGCTGAGGAGACTCATTCCGCCGCGCAGGCGCGCGTCGACTGGATGCCGGATCGGGTCCGGCATGACGGAGGAGAAAACCGCGAGAAACCAATGCCCACTAAGCCCGAGGCACCCATTCCAGAACTTTTTCCGCACGCATCACCCCATAAAATGAAAAAGCCGGGCTCATCACCCGGCTTCATCATTCCTTGAGACGCAATACCTATTCAAGGAAAGTGGATGGGTTCACCGGCGTCGCATCCTTGCGAACTTCGAAGTGAACCTGCGGACGTTTGGCGCTGCCGGTCATGCCCGAGGTGGCGATGGTCTGGCCGCGCTGAACCTTCTGGCCACGCTGCACGTCGAGATTGGCAGCGTTGCCATATACCGTGACCTTGCCGTCGTCATGGCGGACAAGAACCGTGTTGCCGAGCTGCTTCAGGCCATTGCCGGCATAGATGACGACACCGTTTTCAGCGGCCTTGATCGGCGTGCCCTCGGGAACCGAAATGTTGATGCCGTCGTTGCGGCTGCCTTCGACATTGTCACCGAAATTATTGATGACCGCGCCGCGCACCGGCCAGCGATATTTGCCGATGCCGGTGGATTCCGGTGCGACCGACGCCATGTCGGCCTTTTTCTCGATATCGCTGACACTGGCGGTGGCCGGAGTTGCGGGCGCAGCCGGAGCGGCGGCGGCGGCCGGCGCCTTATAGGGCTCCGGCTTGACGGATGCGGTTTCGACGGGCTTTGCGGCTTCCTTGGCGGGAACGGAAGCGGTCTTGATGGCATCCGTCGAAGCACCCGGCATGTTGAGCGTCTGGCCGACGCGGATGCTTTCGTTGCCGAGACCGTTTGCCGCCTTGAGAGCAGCCACCGACACGCCGTTTGCACGGGCGATCTTGGCGAGGCTGTCGCCCGGCTGAACCTTGTAGCCACCAGAAGGCGGCAGCGGCTTGCCGCCCGGAGGCGTCAGTTTGCCAGCTTCAGCAGAAACCTTGTCACGGGCGGCGGCCTGCGACGGCAGCACGGCCACGTTTCCATCCGGCGCACGCAGCGGTGTCGGCTGGTCGCCATTGCGGTTGAGCGCAATATCTCCGGCGGCATCCTTGGCGGCGTTGCGGACCTGGCCGAACTTCGGAATGAGGATCGACTGGCCGGCCTGTGCGGCGGAAGCGGTCTTCAGGCCATTGACCCGCAGCAGTTCCTTTTCCGGAACGCCGTAGCGGTTGGAGAGGGTCGCGATGCTTTCGCCGGGACGCAGGGTCACGGAGGCGGCGCCATCGGTGTGCCAGCCGTTTTTGTCGGAACGAACGGTCGCGGTGGTCAGGTTGTCAGCGGCGGGTGCGGCAGCCTGCCGTGCGGGCGCTGCCAGAGACGGCGCGGCCTTGGGCTGGGCGGACGGGAAAGGCTGGGCCATGGCTTCGTTGCGGGTCGACGGATCGCGGCTTGCCACGGCTGTCGGCGCGGACAGCTCGGAACGCTGCACCGGCGAGGCCGAGGCGCGGGCCGTGGACGGCTGAACGCCGCCGTAACCGCCCGATTGCTGCGGATAGGAATTGCCGGCCATGTTCTGGTTGGCATAACCTCCCTGTGGCGCGGCAGAGGCGTAACCGCCATTCATGTCGCCCTGCGGAACCGGGGCCTGCCCGTAAGCACCGCCGCCCTGACGGGCAGGAATTGACGCCGTGGTCATCTGATCCGGTCCACTGGAAAAGAGGCCGCTGAACCGCGTTGCATCCGAGCTACAGCCCGTTGCGACGCTTGCCAGCAATGCCGCTGCGAACATTTTTGCGACTGATTTTCCGATTTTAGACGAATGTCTCATACGCATGACTCGATCTACACTGACGCCAACCCGCCGCATCGAGATCGATCCGGCACAAATTTCAATTCTTGCAAGGCCCATTTCCCGAGATGGGGAAAACCATGCGTCGATGTTTATGATTAAAGCGCGTTAGTGTTACCACGCCGTTAAAACGTTAAGCCGTTTGGCGCTTTTTTGACACTTCGATAACCATGACGAAGACAGGATGCGCCATGATGAAACAATAAAATCTCTTAAAATCAGATGCTTGCGGAAATTCCGAACATTAGGAGACCAAAATACAATGTCTCCAAAATTTTCATTTTGTCACAAATGACGCGCAATATGGGTGCTGAGCGGCAGGTAGGGCGCCTCGAACAGTTCTTCCTTCTCGAAGCGGCTGCCGGTCTTGGAAAAGCGCGTCATCACGCAGCGATCACCTTCAACGATGATCGGCGCGATCATCATGCCGCCGGAAACGATCTGCTCGGCAAAGAAACGGGGCATGGTGGTGAAGGCCGCCGTGGAAACGATTCGGTCAAAAGTGCCCTCACCCACCAGGCCGTTGCTGCCATCCGCCTGGCGGATGACGACGTTGCGGATTGCAAGATCATCGAGACAGTTCTGCGCCTGCTGCACCAGCGTCTTGTACCGTTCCAGCGAAAAGACACGCTCCACCCGGCGGGCAATGATCGCCGTCATGAAACCGCTGCCGGTACCGATTTCCAGCACGCGCTGGCCGGGTTTCAGCTGCAGGCGGGCAAGGATTTTCACCGCCATGTCGGCCCCTTCCATGAAGGACCCGCAGTCTATCGGGATGGTGCGGCTGGAATAGGCGTCGGCGGCAAATTGCGGCGGCACGAATTTGGATCGTGGCGTCTGCTCAACCGCCGTCAGCAGGTCGAGATCGGAAATCCCCTCGCCCCGCAAGCGCAGAACGAGAGCTGCAAAACCTTCCTTTTCGACCATGGCAGATTTCAATCGGCGACTCCGAATCCAAGCGCTTGCGCAACCCGATCCTTCACCGTGTAATCCGTCAGGTCAAGCTTCAGCGGCGTGACGGAAATCTTGCCATGCTTTAAGGCGTGGATATCGGTGCCTTCGCGGAAGGTGCCCATGCGTTCGCCGAAACGCAGCCAGTAATAGGGAAAACCGCGGCCATCCTGGCGTTCTTCCACCGTCAGGCCGAAATCTAGCTTGCCCTGCCCCGTGACGGACACGCCCTGCACATCCTTTGGCGCGCAATTGGGAAAATTGAGATTGAGGAAGGTGCCGTCAGGCAGATCGACATCGATGAGCTTGCGAATGAGATCGGGCGCATAGGTCTCGGCCACCTCCCACGGCACGACGCGGCCTTCGGCATGGCTGAAGGCCTGGCTGAGCGCAAAAGACCGCACGCCCTGCAGCGTGCCTTCAATGGCCCCGGCAATCGTACCGGAATAGGTCACATCATCGGCCATGTTGGCGCCGGCATTGACACCTGACAGTACGAGATCTGGCTTTTCCGGCAGAACCTCGCGAATGCCCATGATAACGCAATCAGTCGGCGTGCCGCGCAGAGCGAAATGCTTGTCGGAAACCTTGCGAAGACGCAACGGCTCGGACAGCGTCAGGGAGTGAGCAAGCCCGCTCTGGTCTGTCTCCGGCGCGACGATCCAGACGTCGTCGGAGAGCGTGCGAGCGATACGCTCCAGCACGGCCAGCCCTTCGGCGTGGATACCGTCGTCGTTTGTCAGCAAAATCCGCATGTTTTCCTCCCGCTCTTCATTTTGCTCAGGCAGAACACTCCCCGAACCGTCATCCCGGCCTTGAGCCGGGATCCAGTCGACGCGTGTCTGCGCCACGGGAATAGCCCTTTTCAGCCCAACGACTTGGGCTGGATGGATGCCGGATCAAGTCCGGCATGTCGGCATCTTTGAAATCAAGCCGCCTTTTCGATCCGCGTCAGACCGCCCATATAGGGCAGCAGCACATCAGGAATTGTGACAGAGCCATCGTCGTTCAGGTAATTTTCGAGAACGGCGATCAGGCAGCGGCCGACAGCCGTGCCGGAACCGTTCAGCGTATGCACGAACTTCGTCGCCTTGCCGTCCTTGCCGCGATAACGCGCATTCATGCGGCGCGCCTGGAAATCGCCGCAGACCGAGCAGGACGAGATTTCGCGATAGGTATTCTGACCGGGCAGCCACACTTCCAGATCGTAGGTTTTGCGCGCGCCAAAGCCCATGTCACCGGTGCAGAGCGTCATGGTGCGGAAATGCAGGCCCAGCCGCTTCAGCACCTCCTCGGCGCATGCCGTCATGCGCTCATGCTCGGCGACAGCGCTTTCCGCATCCGTGATGGAGACGAGCTCGCACTTCCAGAACTGGTGCTGGCGCAGCATGCCGCGCGTGTCACGGCCTGCCGAACCCGCTTCCGAGCGGAAGGACGGTGTGAGTGCGGTGAAACGCAGGGGCAGCTTTTCCTGCTCGAGGATTTCGCCGGCCACGAGGTTGGTCAGGGTCACCTCCGCCGTCGGGATCAGCCAGCGGCCATCGGTGGTCTTGAACAGATCCTCGGAGAATTTCGGCAATTGCCCGGTGCCGAACATCGCCTCGTCGCGCACCATCAGCGGCGAGGAAACTTCGGTATAGCCATGTTCCGAGGTGTGCAGGTCGATCATGAACTGGCCGAGCGCCCGCTCCAGCCGCGCGAGCTGGCTGGTGAGAACGGTGAAACGCGAACCCGAAAGTTTGGCGGCCCGCTCGAAATCCATATAACCAAGCGCTTCGCCGATTTCGAAATGTTCCTTGGCCTCATGGTTCCAGCCGGGCTTCTGGCCGACGACGCGGGTCACCACATTGTCATGCTCGTCCTTGCCATCGGGCACATCGTCGAAGGGCATGTTCGGCAGGCGCGACAGGGCGTCGTTCAACTCGGCGGTGACCTGACGGTCCTCCTCCTCGGCGCGCGGCATCTTGTCCTTGAGGTCGGCGACCTCGGCTTTAAGTTTTTCCGCAAGCTCCATGTTCTTCTGCGCCATGGCGGCGCCGATTTCCTTGGAGGCGGCATTGCGGCGGGACTGCATGTCCTGCAGGGACTGGATGACGGAACGGCGCTTTTCATCGAGCGCGATCAGACCTGCGGCCGCAGGCTCCGCGCCACGGCGTGCGAGCGCCGCGTCAAAAGCTTCGGGGTTTTCACGTATCCATTTAATGTCGTGCATCGTCGTTCCAGACCGTTGTTGCATCACCGATGTTTTACAGCAAAACGCCGGGCAGAAGCCCGGCGCGAGGAGATGTCTTGAGCGGCGAGACCTTCGAAAACTCAGGTCTCCTCCAGCTCCGTGCTTGCGGATTCCGCAGCGCGCTTCCTCTCCACGAGTCGAGCCATGTAGATGGAAATCTCGTAGAGAATGATCGCAGGCAGTGCAAGACCGATCTGGGACATCGGATCCGGCGGGGTCAGCACGGCGGCGACCACAAAGGCCATGACAATCGCGAACTTGCGCTTCTCACGCAGCCAGTCGCTGGTCAGAAGGCCCACGCGCGCCAGAAGCGTCGTAACCACGGGCAGCTGGAACACCAGACCGAAGGACAGCACCAGCGTCATGATGAGGCTCAGATATTCCGACACCTTCGGCATCAGCGAAATCGCAACCTCGCCATCTTCCGGCAATTGCTGCATGGCGAGGAAGAACCACATTACCATGGGCGTGAAGAAGAAATAGACGAGCGCCGCTCCGATGAGGAACAGGATCGGCGATGCGACGAGGAAGGGCAGGAAAGCGGCGCGCTCGTTCTTGTAGAGGCCGGGTGCCACGAATTTATAAAGCTGCGAGGCGATCACCGGAAAGGAGATGACCATCGCGCCAAACATGGCGACCTTGATCTGCGTGAAGAAGAATTCCTGCGGCGCGGTATAGATCAGCGACGACTTCGTCACATCAAGGCCAGCCCAGAGAACCGCCCACTTATAGGGAATGACAAGCAGGTTGAAGAGATGCTTGGCAACGGCAAAACAGGCGATGAAGGCAACGAAGAACGCACCCAGCGACCAAATCAGCCGTGTGCGCAGTTCCATCAGATGTTCGATAAGCGGCTGCGGCTTGTCCTCGATGTCCCCGCTCATGCTTCATCCTTTTTGGGCTTTGCAGCCTTGGTTCTCGCCGGCTTCACCGGCTTGGCATCGGCGGCCACGACAGGCTTTTCAGCCACGACTTTCCTGGCGGCCGCTTTTCTCGCGACGGCTTTTACGGTCGGCTTTGCAGCTGAAGTCTCCGTGGAATTGACAGCCACGGGTTCGGACGCCGCGACCGCTTTGGCGCGGCTGGCGCGTTTCGGCTTGGCGGCAACCGCTTCAGCCTCGACGGTCGCAACCGATTTAGCCCGGGCACGCTTCGGCTTTTCCGCCGGTACGACCGGTGCCGCAACGGGGGCGCTGGCAGTCACGGGCGGGGTATCCGGCAGCTTCATCTCAGGCTCGGGAATGCTGACGAGCGGTGCAACCGGCTCACTGGTCGCCGGTGCTGCGGTCGACGTAGCAGGCGAGGATGACAGGCCGTCAGGCGGCGTGGTCGCCTTCTGAAGATCGGACTTGATCTCGTTGCCGAGCTGGCGAAGCGGGTTCATCGCATCACGCAGCGAGTTGGTCGGGTTGAGATTGCGGACATCCGATATGGTCTGGCGCACATCGTCCATGTCGGCCTCTTTGAGGGCCTCATCGAACTGGGTACGGAAATCCCCCGCCATCTTGCGAAGGCCAGCCATGGTCTTGCCAAAGGCGCGGATCATGGGCGGCAAGTCTTTCGGCCCGACAACCACGATCAGTACGACCGCAATCACCAGCAGCTCGCTCCAGCCGATATCAAACATCAATATGCTCCCGAGACCCTAACGCGCGTCAGTCTCAAACCAAACGGCAGGGCCGCTTACTTGATCTCGTCAGCCTTGTGGTCGACGGTCTTCGTGTTGGCATCGGCCGGCGGCGGCGTCTGGTCTTCGTCAGCCATGCCCTTCTTGAAGCTCTTGATGCCCTTGGCGACATCGCCCATCAATTCCGGGATCTTGCCGCGTCCGAAAAGGACGAGAACGATCACCAGCACGATGAGCCAATGCCACACACTAAAAGAACCCATAACTGAAACTCCTGAATTTCGCTTTCAGACGATGTAAGACGTTTGAAAGGCTTTTTCAAACAACAAATTGCCGCTTCAACAGGGTGTGAGCATAAAGTTTTTGCGTCGTGTCGCCCGCGCGATAACGATCTCAATCGTCGCCGTCGCCACCACCAGGCGCAAGCAGGCCCAGCTCTTCCAGATCAAGTTGCGTGATCGGGTCTTCATCCTCACGCAATTCGTCGCTCATCATCGGCAGGGGCACGCCGAAATTGGAAGGTATGCGGCCGGAAAGCAGCCCTGCTCCCTTCAGCTCCTCGAGCCCCGGCAGGTCGCGCAACTCCTCGAGGCCGAAATGGTCGAGAAACTCAACCGTGGTACCGATCGTCACCGGCCTGCCGGGGGTGCGACGGCGGCCACGAAACCGGACCCAGCCCGCCTCCATCAAGACGTCAAGCGTGCCGCGCGAGGTCTGAACACCGCGGATTTCCTCGATTTCAGCGCGTGTGACCGGCTGATGATATGCGATAATCGCCAGGACTTCCAGCGCCGCGCGAGAGAGCTTCTTCGGTTCCTTTTCCTCGGCGCGGATGACGAAAGAAAGATCGCCGGCAGTGCGGAAGGCCCATTGCCCGCCCACCTGCACGAGATTGACGCCCCGGCCCGCATAAGCGGCTTTCAGATGCTGAAGAACGGCGTCGACATCCATGCCGCGCGGCAGGCGCTCCGCAATGAAACCCGGAGAGACCGGCTCGGCCGAGGCGAAAACCAAAGCCTCGGCGATCCGCTCGGCCTCTTTCAACTGGCGCTCGGAAAATACCGTGGGTTCTAGTCCCACCCCATCCGTCGCGATCGTCGCCTCGGCTGTCTCATCATTATCAGTCATTGTCAGTCCTCTCGGCGACCGCCGCACGATCATCCCTCGTGCCACGGCGCATATAGATGGGCTGGAAAGCGCCCTCCTGCCGGATTTGCAGCGTGCCCTCGCGCACAAGTTCCAGTGACGCGGCAAAGGCGCTGGCGATCGCCGTCACCCGCATCGCGGGATCGGGGACATATTGCAGCAGATATTGATCGAGCGCGGTCCATTCTCCGACATCGCCGAGGAGACCGGTTAAAAGCTCCCGCGCCTCCACCAGCGACCAGACCTGCCGTTTTTCAATGGTGACCTGGGTGATCGCCTGTCTCTGCCGCAGATTGGCGTAGGCGCTGAGCAGGTCATAAAGGCTCGCCTCGTAGGCAGAGCGGTTGATGTGCGGAATATGCTCCGGCGCGCCGCGGGCAAACACATCGCGGCCGAGCTGGGCGCGGTTGACGAGGCGTTCCGCCGCCTCGCGCATCGCTTCCAGCCGCTTCAGCCGGAAGGCAAGGGTTGCGGCCATTTCCTCACCCGAGGGGCCGTCATCCTTGGATTGCTGCGGAATGAGAAGCTTGGACTTGAGGAAGGCGAGCCACGCCGCCATGACCAGATAATCGGCCGCCAACTCGATGCGCACGCGCCGCGCGCTTTCCACGAATTGCAGATATTGCTCGGCAAGCGCCAGCACCGAAATGCGCGACAAATCGACCTTCTGCGTGCGGGCAAGATGCAGCAGCAGATCGAGCGGGCCTTCGAAACCCGCGACATCGATGACCAGTCCGGCCTCACCCGTCAGCCGCTCCGGCGTCACATCCTGCCAGAGCTTGTCCATCGGCGTTGAATTGCGAGATTTGTCTGCGGCCATCGTTCCATCCGCCGGAGCTTCCGGCCTTGATCCCGAGTAAGCGGCCGCCCGACTGTCAGGAAACGGCCCACATGGCGTTGAATTCGGCTCTCAGTTCCGCTTCGTCGGATGGGTCCGCAGTCGGGAAACCCGCTTCAACTGCCCGCACCCGCTCCAGCGACCGGCCGGAAAGAACGGGAACCTCTTTCACAACCTCGAGCATTTCACCCATCACGCCGTTGCAATGCAAGACTATATCGCAGCCGCCAGCAACAATATTCGCAGCTCTTTCACCCAGCGTGCCCTTCAACGCGTTCATCGAACTGTCGTCGGACATCAGCAGGCCGTCAAATCCGATCCGCCCGCGAATAATCTCCTCGATCACCTTCGGTGATGTCGTCGCCGGCCGTTCGCGGTCGACGGCGTTGAACACAAGATGCGCGCTCATCGCCATCAATTCGCGGTTCAGTGCCCGGAAGGGCACGAAGTCATGCGCATCCAGCTCATCGAGCGGCACGTCGACCACAGGCAGTTCATGATGCGAATCCACCATGCCGCGACCATGACCCGGCATATGTTTCATGACAGGCAGCATGCCACCCGCCTTCAGCCCGTCGGCCGCCGCCTGCCCCATCTCGGCCACCATGGTCGGCGTATAGCCATAGGCACGGTTGCCGATGACATTGCTGGCGCCTTCCACCGGCACGTCGAGCACCGGCAGGCAATCGACATTGATGCCGAATTTCATCAGGTCAAACGCGTGCAGTCGCGACATCAGCCAGGCGGCACGCAGACCGGCACCCCGGTCGCGCTCATAGATTTCACCGAGAATGCGGGCATTCGGATAAGCCTGCAGGATCGGCGGCTTGATACGCTGAACCCGTCCGCCCTCCTGATCAATCAGCACCGGCGCATCTGCCCGCCCGACGGCATCGCGCATGGCGGCGACGAGATCGGTGATCTGCTGCGGCTCGCCAATATTGCGCCCGAACAGGATGAAACCCCAGGGCTGCTCATCGCGGTAAAGGGCAATCTCGTCGGCAGTCAGCGAAAGCCCGCTGCATCCGAGGATCATAGCTTTGCAATCGGTCATGGTGTCACGCCTGTTACAGAATAGATGGGAAGAACTTTGCCTGCTCCTCGGCCAATGCCGGGGCAGCGACGTTTACCGTCCGTCACCCCGGCCTCCGAGCCGGGGTCCAGCGCGATCAAGTCGTTGATCGCGTAAGACTCGTTTCACGGCGCAGACGCGCCGTGGCTGGATGCCGGATCAAGTCCGGCATGACGGAGGTTGGCTGCTCCGTCACTGTCGTTAGACAATCAGCGCCGGGGTACTACCCCCGGCGCATCTCTATCACCGCGCCACCAGGCAGCTGCCACCGGCCGAACGGAACTTTTCGCACAGCGCCACGGCTTCGTTCTTGTCACCGGCCGGGATACGGACGCGGTAGAAGGTGCCCTTGCCGGCGATTTCGGCAGCCTTGATGTCGACGCCGCGTCCACCGATGACCGAGCCGAACTTGGCCGACATGTTCTGGTAAGACTTCTGCGCTTCCGCCTGGCTCGGCAGCGACGCGATCTGGATATAGTAGCCACCGGCGGACGGCGTGCTGGTCGCAGCCGGCGTAGCGGCTGCGGTCTGCTGCTGCGCGGCCTGCGGCTGAGCAGGCGCAGTCGTCGTCGGACGAACATTGCCCTGATTGGTCACCGTCGCCACGACGTTTGCGGGCTGCGAGGACGGACGTGTTGCCGGAAGCGGCGCGGCGGACTGCGCAGCCGGCTTGGTGGCGGCAGGCGTGTTGGCCTGCGGCTGAGCCTGTTCCGGCGCGACCGGAACCCGCGATGCGGCGATGACGGCGGGAGCGCCCTCACCCGGCTTGACGGTCTGCGGCGCAGCAAGTTCCTCGACCTTGTCAGCCTTCGGCGGCTGGGCTGCCGGCACCTCGACTTCCTGTGCGACAAGCGTGCCGTCAGGCTTGACGATCATAGTGCGGACCTTGCGCGGGGAAACGCCGGTCGCAGCCGAACCTTCGTTCTGTGCGGCCTTTTCTTCCGGCGAAAGCAGGCGCGGATCCTCGGTCTCGCCAACCGGCGTGCCAGCGGCTTCCATATCGGCGTCGTTTTCGCCTTCCAGCGGCAATTGTTCGGGGATCAGAGTCCGCTGAACCACGTCCACGGGCTGTTCGTTGCTGGAAATCAGCGCCGGCTGCTTCGGATCGGCAGCGCTGCCGCCGGCAACGCGATCATATACCGCCTTGTCCTGGTTCGGCACGACACGACCGCCCGGATTTTCCGGCACGACCTTCATCGGGTCGTTATCGGCGGAGATGATGACCGGCGCGCCGTTGGAACCGGTGCTCGACGAACCACCGGAGACCAGCGCGTAAACACCGCCGCCGATCAGCACCAGGCCGATGGCAGCCGCAACCGGCATGATCCAGCGGCGACCGCCGCGTTCATCCTCATCACGATAAGCAGCCTGATGGTCGACGTACGTATTTTCGGGCTCGCGAGGCGCATTGCCACGGGAAGCGGCAGCCTCCTGCATGGAGCGGCGGAAATCCTCTTCCAGCGCCCGTTCGAACTCGTCGGCCTCTTCCGGAGCCTGAACAGGACGAGCCTGGGCAGCTCCGCGGTTTTCCGCGTGCTTGTGGCGGTCGAGACCACCGGCAACAGCAGGAGCGAACAGCGTCGCAAGCTCGGTGTCGATGTCGAGGTCTTCCTCATGACGGCGGGGAGCCGGCTTCGGCTCAAAAACGCCAACCGGCAGTTCCGGTACATCCATCTCGACGATGGTTTCCGGATGCTCTTCCGTCTCACCGATCTGCGAGGGATCGAAAGGCAGGCTTTCCAGCGTCTGTGGCGCGACAGGCTGGGGAGCGGCCGGGCGCGGCTGAACCGGAGCGGCAGCAACAGGTGCGGCGGCAACGGCAGCAACAGGTGCGACAACGGGCGCAGGCCGGGGCTGCGGTGCGGGCTGCACCTTCACCGGCTGCGGTGCGGGTGCCTGAACGGCCACCGGCGCGGCCGGCTGCTGGCGGACCGGCTGCGGTGCAGGCGCTGGCGCGACCTCCGCTTCAGCGATGTCGGACAGATCCAGATCGAGATCGAGATCGTCAAGCGCAAGCTCGAAATCATCATCGTTGAAGCCGGCGAAATCAAGCTCCTCCGGGGGTGCTGCGGGCGCTGCATCGGCAACCGGCGCTGCCTTCACCGGAGCGGCAGTAACCACGGGCGGTTCAACCTTGGCAGCCTGCGCTGCGGGGACCGCCTGCACGAGCGGCGCTTCACCGCGACCGGGAATGGAATATTTCGCGACGTCGTAAATCAACTCGTCCATCGGCGAGAGATGTTTCGCCGCGGGCTTCTCGGCAGCCTCAACCGTCAGAGGCTCTGCGGCAGGCGTAAAGACCTCGGCGACCGAAGGCGTGAAGGATGGCGCGGTCTCTTCCGCCTGGACGACGGCAGGCACGGGAGCGGCTTCGACCTGCGGCTCTACCCGGGCCGCGGCAGGCTGCCGTTCGGAGCGCGGCTCAACCCGCTTCGGGTCGGCGGCCGAAACATCGCGGCGGGCGCCGAAATTGGCAAGCGGCAACCGCAGGCTCGAAAATTCCAGCGAAGACCGGCCGCCATGCGATGGCGGACGAACGGAAATCGGAGCAGGCGCCTGTTCGGCGACGGCGATTTCCACTTCATCGGCGAGATCGAGGCTCTGGGACTCCGGTGTAGCAGCATAAGCGGCGGCAGCAATATTGCTGGAGACATCTGCCGGAAGCTCCGGCATGGCGTGCCATTCCGGCTGGACGGGTTCCGCGGCCTGCGGCTCCTCCCATGCCACCTGTGAGGCAGCCTGCTCGTAGACCATCGGCTCGGCAGGACGCGCCTGGCGCGAATGCACATCGAAAACTTCAGCCACCGCGCCGGCATCATCGCGGAAATCCGCCCGGATATCCTGCGTGGGGGTTTCGACGTAATTGTGGATATAGGCCTCATTGACCTCTGGAAGCAGCTCTTCCGCTGCTTCGGGAGCGAATGTCACCTCGGGTTCCGGTTCAGCTGCCGGCGCAAGTTCGGGCTCGCGGCGAGCGAAAACGGATTCGACCCGCTGCATGAAATCGCTTGGATGGATGCCTGCACGAACATCGTTTGCCGGATCAAGAACGACCGGATCGGCATGCGGCGCATCGTAAACCTCGAATTCCCGAAGCAGCTCGTCCTCGAGATTAAATTCGGGTTCGCGGCGGGCAACCGGTGAGGCAGCGCGTGGCGCAGCTTCGGAACCCGCATGCGAAGGACGATCTTCGAAGCCGACGATACGCGCCAGTTCTGCCAGAGGATCGTTGTCAGCGAAGCCTTCGGACCGGGCGTCCCGGTTATACGCGACATTTTTTTCGACCATTACGTGTTCCACCATCTACGCATTGCAGCTCTTGCCAGCGTATTGTGAGCAAATAATGGTGAGATGTTATCGCATTTCGTCAGGTGCGTCCGCTCCTAAAAGCGTCAGTCCAGACCTCAGAACATTCGCGACAGCATTCACCAGCCCAAGTCTGGCAATGCTCAATTCTCGGTTTTTATCGTTAATAAAACGTAATTCCTGGTGGTCTTTACCCTTGTTCCAGTGTCCATGGAAGGAACTGGCGAGATCATAGAGGTAAAAAGCAAGCCGGTGCGGCTCATGCGAAAGGGCCGCGGATTCGATCAGGCGCGGATATTCCGCGAGTTTTGCAACCAGCTGCAACTCATTGATATCGCTGATCAAAGATACAGATGCCGCCATCTCCTCAGCCGAAGGAGAAAGCCCCGGAAACGCTTCCTGCGCCTGCCGGAAGATCGACATTGAGCGGGCATGCGCATATTGCACGTAAAAGACCGGATTATCCTTCGATTGTTCGGTCACTTTTGCAAAATCGAAGTCCAGCGGCTCGGAATTCTTCCGATAAAGCATCATGAATCGCACCGGATCGCGACCCACTTCGTCGACAACGTCGCGCAGGGTCACGAAGTCGCCGGAGCGCTTCGACATCTTCACCGGCTCACCATCGCGGAACAGCTTGACGAGCTGGCACAGAAGAACCGTCAGCTTCGACTTGCCCTCGGAGACGGCGCGCGCGACGGCTTCAAGACGCTTGACGTAACCGCCATGGTCGGCGCCGAGCACATAGATCATCTCGGAAAAACCACGGTCGAACTTGTTCTTGAAATAGGCGACGTCGGCGGCGAAATAGGTGTAGGAACCGTCCGACTTCATCAGCGCGCGGTCCATATCGTCGCCCACTTCGGTGGAGCGGAACAGCGTCTGTTCGCGGTCTTCCCAGTCATCAGGCAATTCGCCCTTCGGCGGCGGCAGCGTGCCCTTGTAGACATGGCCCTTGAAGGTGAGGTCGTTGATGGCCGACAGGATCGGCCCGCCATTGCCCTCATGCAGCGTGCGCTCCGAGAAGAACACGTCGTGCCGGACGTTGAGAAGCGCCAGATCCTCGCGGATCATCGCCATCATCGCGTCGATCGCCTTGTCCTTGACGATAGGCATCCACTTTTCTTCAGGCATGGCGCGCAGCTTGATGCCATATTCATCGGCCAGCGCCTGGCCGACGGGAACGAGGTAGTCACCGGGATAGAGACCGGACGGGATGGTGCCGATATCTTCGCCGAGCGCCTCGCGATACCGCAGGAAGACGGAACGTGCCAGCACATCGATCTGCGAGCCGGCATCGTTGATGTAATATTCCTTTGTGACGCCGTAACCGGCGAATGCAAGCAGGTTCGCCAGCGTGTCGCCGACAACGGCGCCACGGCAATGGCCGACATGCATCGGGCCGGTCGGGTTGGCCGAGACATATTCGACGTTGATCTTCTGGCCCGCACCGATGGTGGAGCGGCCGAAATCGATACCCTGGTTGATCATATCTGCCAGCAGACGCTGCCAGTAACCAACCGACACCTTGAGATTGATAAAGCCGGGACCCGCGACATTGACGCTATCGACATCGCCATCCGCCTGAAGCGCCGGCACGATGAGTTCGGCCAGAGCGCGCGGATTGGTGCCGAGCGGTTTCGCCAGCACCATGGCGGCATTGGTTGCGACATCGCCGTGGCTGAGATCACGCGGGGATTCGACAGTAATTCGACTGAAATCGACCTTTTCGCGGTTCTCTTTCACGAGGTCGAGGGTCTCGAGCGCGTTTTTGATCCTGGTATCGAAATCGGCAAAAATGTTCATCGTTCCAACCTGCGCGAAGGGCTTCTGTTCATGTCCGGTATTTTAGCCGGTCGGCTTCGCGATCGCCCGCTGCCCTATCTCAAATCGGGGGTGTGGTCAAACAGCCGCTGGTGGGCGCGCAGTGCATAACTATCGGTCATGCCGGCCAGATAGTCGCCCACATGCCGGGCTTTTGCGGCCACGCTCATGCCGGAAATGCTGTCTACCCAGTAGTGGCTCTGCATTTCCGCCGGCGTTTCCATATATCGGTGGAAAAGATCGGTGACGATCTGCGTCGCGCCGGCGCGGATGCGCATGATGTCCGGGTGCCGATAGATATGGGCAAACAGCAGCTTCTTGATCTGCCGGTCGGTCTCGGCCATCTCGGGCGAGAACGTCGCGACGGTAAAATCGGCGGCCCTGATGTCGGCAGCCCGCTGCGGCTTCAGCAGGGCCAAGATTTTGCTGCGCCACGCCGATCACATCCTCAACCATGTGAGTGATCTGGCGGCGCATGATCTCATTGGCGAAACGTTCCTTGTCGAGCACGGGATATTTCGCCCGCACCTGCGCCATCAGGCCGCTGAGGAATGGCACCTCCTCCAGCATCTCGAAGGTGAGATAACCGGCGCGCAGACCGTCATCGATATCGTGGGTATTGTAGGCGATGTCATCGGCAATCGCCGCCACCTGCGCCTCAAGGCTGGCATAGCTGCCGATCTCGAGATCCTGCAACTCGCAATATTCGAGGATGGGCAGCGGAACCGGCCCCTTGATCCCCTCACCCTTCGCGTTCACCAGCGGGCCGTTATGCTTGACGAGACCTTCCAGCGTTTCCCAGGTCAGGTTGATGCCGTCATATTCGGCATAACGGCGCTCGAGCTTGGTGACGATACGCAGTGACTGCGCATTGTGGTCAAAGCCGCCATAGGGCGACAGCACCGCATCCAGCGCATCCTCGCCGGTGTGGCCAAAGGGCGTGTGGCCGAAATCATGTACCAAGGCAACACCTTCGGCCAGATCTTCGTCCAGCTTCAGCGCGCGGGCGAGCGCCCGGGCGATCTGCGCCACCTCGATGGTGTGGGTAAGCCGCGTGCGGTAATGGTCTCCGTCGGGGCTGATGAAGACCTGCGTCTTGTGCTTCAGGCGGCGAAAGGCTGTCGTGTGGACGATGCGGTCCCGGTCACGCTGGAATTCGGAACGCGTCAGGCTTCCTTCTTCCGGAAACAGACGCCCGCGCGTCGTCCATGGATCCGAGGCGAAAACCGCCCTCTCCCCACTTCCGAAACCCAATGCGCGCTGGTCTATGATCATGCATCCACCTGTTGACTTCTTATGGCCGCGACTTCCTTTTGGTCTCGGCCATTGACCTTTTCATTCACCCTTCATACCTATCGCAGAGGTCAGCGCAAAGCATCATCGCCGCGCAGACGCCCTCACACAGGCTATAGACCGTTAATTTGACCGGTTTATAATGGTGACAACGAGATTATTGCTCTCCGGTTCTTGACCCCGGCAGGAGGAACGACATGGAAAACAGCGACATTACCCTTTCGGAAGCAGCGGCAAAGCGAATCGCCCAGATCGTCGCCGCCGACGTCGGCAAACGGGCGCTGCGCGTCTCCGTCGAAGGCGGCGGCTGCTCGGGCTTCTCTTACAAGTTCGATCTGGCCGAAGACCCCGCCGATGACGACATCGTGATTGCGCGCGGTGATGCCAAGGTGCTGATCGACAGCCTTTCGGTCGTCTATATGGCAGGCTCTGAAATCGACTTCGTCGATAATCTGCTCGGCCAGTCCTTCCAGATCAAGAACCCCAATGCCGTGGCTAGCTGCGGTTGCGGCACCAGCTTCTCGATCTGAGTGAAACGGTCCGCGGCTCTGCCTCAATGCTCTCAGCTTTGAGGTGATCCGCGTCCCTCTCCTGCCTCATCCCTGTCTCCCCGCCGCGCAGACGCGCGTCGGCTGGATTCCTGTAACAAGCACAGGAATGAGGGGGTAGAGACATGACGCTGACTTCGCGGCCCAGTTCACTCTACCAACCTCCCCTCTATCCACCACATCCTCGCCACCACCTTCCAAAAACGGTGGCAATCGCTTTTGCATCGGGTAAAAGTACCCTCACAAAAGGGAAACTCCGATGAAGATTGCCACCTGGAACATCAACGGCGTCAAGGCGCGCATCGAAAACCTCTGCCAGTGGCTGAAGGATTCTTCGCCCGACATCGTCTGCCTTCAGGAGATCAAGTCGGTCGACGAGGGTTTCCCGCGGCTGGAAATCGAGGCGCTTGGTTATCACGTCGAGACCCACGGCCAGAAGGGCTTCAACGGCGTTGCCCTGCTTTCCAAAGTCAAGCCCGACGAGGTCAATCGTGGCCTGCCGGGTGATGATGCCGACGAGCAGGCGCGTTTCATCGAAGGCGTGTTTTCCGTCGACGGCGGCGCCATCCGCGTCTGCTCGCTTTACCTGCCGAATGGCAATCCGCCTGACGATCCGGTCAAATATCCCTACAAGCTCGCCTGGATGGAGCGGCTGCGGCGCTTTGCCGAAGATCGCCTCGCGTTCGAGGAGCCGCTGATCCTCGCGGGGGACTACAACGTCATTCCGGAACCGTTCGATTGTCACGACCCCCGCGTGTGGGAAGGTGACGCGCTGTTTCTGCCGAAGACCCGCGCAGCCTTCCGCAAGCTGGAGAACCTTGGCTTTACCGATGCCGCACGTGCGACGACGGATGAAGCAGGACTATATTCCTTCTGGGATTATCAGGCCGGCGCATGGCCGAAAAATAACGGCATCCGCATCGACCATCTGATGCTGTCAGCCGAAGCGGCCGACAGGCTGGAATCGGTCAGCATCGAAAAACATGTGCGTGCGTGGGAAAAACCATCCGACCACGTGCCGGTCTGCGGTTACTTCGATTTCAGCCCCGCTGGCTGACAGGCCATCTTTACCGAGCTCTGGCGCGGCAATTTTCAATCCGGATCGTCAATCCGCATGGTCTGCGCCATTGCGATTGCCGCGCGGCGATCGTTCTCACCCGCCAGCGAAAAGGCCTGCTCCTGCAGGTTCTGAATCCAGGTGCAGTCCGCCGCCGTGCATTTATCCAGCGCCGCCGTCATGAAGGCGAGGCCCTGCGTCGTCTGGCCTTCCTGGAAGATCAGGTTGCCGAAAATCGACATGGCGCCGGCATGGCCGTGTTTGCGGGCCTGGTTGAGCCATTTCTTTGCCTGCTGCACATCTGCGCGGCCACCCTCGCCTGCAAGAATCATCTCTGCCAGACGGAACTGGGCCTCAGCCACACCGAAGGTGGAAGCAACCTGGAAATAAAGCTGCCGGGCCTGTGAAAGGTCCATTTTGACGGGGCTTCCGGGAATGCCGTGGCGGTAATAATCAGCGAGAGACAGCAGCGCATTGACGAAAAAGCCGGTATCCTCCGATCCCGGTTCGACACCCTGATTGGCGATTTCGCTGTAGATCTTGAAAGCTTCGAAGTCGTTCTTGGCGACGCCATCGCCATAGGCATACATGTTGGCAAGCGCCCAGCGCGAGCCTGTATGGCCCTTTTCGGCCGCGTAGCGATAGGCCTCGACAGCTTCACCCTTGTTGCCGTTCTTGTAGGCCTTGAAGCCGAACTTGAACAGGTCGAAGGGGCCGGATTCCTTGGTCACGCCCGCATTGATGTCAAAAGCCGCGGCAGGCATTGCGAGCGACGCAAGCAACATGCCCATGAGGAGCGGCTTTAAAACGTTGGCTTCACATTTCAGCATTTCAGCGAACTTCTCTCACTCTTCCCGGCATATAGCCAATACTTGCGGAATACTGCAAAGCCGAACCCCGCCGGGTCGCGATTTTTCGAACACACTGCGTCTTTCCGGCAGCACTTTCCAGCGCACCACCGGTGGTCTCCTGCGGCAATTGCCCAAATTTTCCAGTTAGACAGATATAGGCATAATTTCCGGCAATATAACGGCGTTCCGCCATCCACCGGTCAGCGCCAAACAAGAAATCCGGATGAAATTCCCGTATTACTTGCTTAAACCCTGAATCCAAACCTGTTTTCACTTTCTGCAACCCCGCGGGCCCACATCAAACGCCTGCATGTTCTTCCGATCCCGCTGCCCTAAACATAAGCCAAGCACCCTGTTTGTGGCGGGAAATGGACAGATATGCTCACATTCCAACGCGACCCCACGCTTGCAGAAAAGTGTTGCCAAATCGTCACAAAACTTTCGGGCCAGAAAATTTTATCGAGAAGGAATCATAGTCGGACATGAAAAAAGGCCCGGTTGGTAAACCGGACCTTTATTTTAGCATCAGCGAAAGGATCAGATCAGAACTTGACCTTCACACCCGTCGAGATGGCTGCCACGAGGTCGTTGCCGAAATCGTAGCCTGCCTCGTTGCCGCAGGTGAAACCAGCGCCGCAGGGTCCGCCATTGATGGAGGAGCTGCCCGAGGTCAGGAGGCCGAGAGCGCCGGCAATCTTGAACTCGATGTTCTTGTTGGGCGAATAGACAATCTGCGTGCCGAGCGTCCACGTATCTGTCTGGGTGCCGATGACCGTGGACGTACCGCGATCCCAGGTCAGGCTCACGGCTCCGCTCCACTGTTCGTTGAACTTGTGACCAACGCCGCCGGAGATCGTCCAGCCGTCGCGATAGAACAGGTCAAGCGTGTTCAGCGTGTCTGCGCCACTTGGGACGCAGGGAGATGTGCCGACCGCGCAGAAAGGAATGACCTGAATCTGGCTCCAGTCTGTCCACTTCACGGAACCGAAAGCAAGCCAGTCTGGCGCTATGCCGGATTGAACTTTTAGTTCGATGCTGTCTGGCATGGAAACAGAGCCATAGATCGGCACGAGCTTGCCGCCGTATTTTGCAAGCGTCGGAGATATGGACGGCGGTGTCTGTGGGATCCCTCTAACATCGGCGAAGCCGGTCAAATCGTGATCGACAGCGCTGTTATAAACAAGGCTGGCGCGGAACGCGATCTCGGGAATCTCGTAGGCCATGCCGGCGCGCCAGCCCCAGCCGTCACCTTCCATCTCAAGTTTGCCGACGCCGCTGAAGCTGGACCAGGCCGGATTGAGGCCCAGAACGGCCGGCCCGAGAACCTGACGATACTTATAGCCGCTCAATTCCTGATAGAAGCCGCCGCCGATAATCGAGAAGTCACCCTTGCCAAGATCGAACTTCACCCGGCAGGTGGTCGCGTAATTGTGCGACTTGACCTTGGTTTCGATATTGTAGCTCGATCCCTGCCAGATACCGGGATTGAGATGCGCGCCCCAGGGCTGCGAATAGTCGAACATGCAGTCGCCGAAATCGCCGATCGATGCCTTGGCCCCGATGCGGGTCGACCAGAAGTTTTCGGAATCATCTGCCGTCCTGGACCATGATGCAGGCAAGGGGCCACTTTTCAGCGGATTGTCCCGCGCATTCTCTACCTTGCGCTGCGGTGCGACGAAGGTCGCGGAGCTGTCGAGAACGTAATCGGACGGATCGAACAACAGATCGATATTATAACCGCCGCGCTCGAGACCGCCGGCCAGTGAAGGCGTTACCGCCGCGATGCTGACTGCGAAACATACCGCGCCGCGAAAAATTGCAGTTTTTGCCATCTCTCTCCCCAATCAAGGCAATGTGATCATCAAAAGAGTGAAGCGCTTCGCGGAAAATGACAATCTGCCGCACACTGGCACAGTTCTGCGACACTTCTCCATTTTTTACGTAAGAATTTCATGTCGATCCCCTTGCATAATCATTTTAGGTTATTTTTCTAATTAAACGGAAGCGATCCGACACAAAATGAAACAATTTCCCACGCGTGACGGGAATTGTCGCCAAATAACCACACACGCGCGTTTCCCGAAGAAAGCCGCTTATCACGCCGTTTTTGTTGGCTTTTTTGACTGATCGGGAGATTTTCGAGCGCGAGATGGCGAGAAATGATCGCCCTCCAGCGAGCAACATGATTCGTCGTTGCAACGCAGCAATCGATAGACGGCGACCCTGTCGCTCCATAGCAAAAACGCCCCGTTTTTAGCGGGGCGTTTTTGTTCATGCAAAGCCGCAAGCGGCATGTTACCCCGCTTCGCTTACCCGCGTGAGCGCCGTTCTCAGGCTTGTGAGCTGAATTTCAAGCTCAGCCTTGCGCTCGCGTTCGGCGGCAACGACTTCCGGATCGGCATTGGCCACGAATTTCTCGTTCGACAACTTCTTGTCGATGCGTTCCATTTCCGCGTCCACCTTGCCGATCGCCTTCTCGAGACGAGCCTTTTCGGCCGCAAGATCGACCAGATTGCCAAGCGGCAGGCAGATGGTCGCCTCACCGACGATGATCTGGGCCGATCCCTTCGGCGCGACGTCGGCGGCACGGATTTCATCGGCCCGCGCCAGACGCCGGATAGCGGCGGCGTGGCGATCGAGCCGTGCTTCCGTGGAGGTATTGGCGCCAACGACCACCAGCGAGGCAGTGGCACCCGGCGGCACGTTCATCTCGGCGCGCGTCGAACGAATGCCGGACACGAGATCGATCAGCCAGTTGATTTCCGCAGCCGCGGCGTCGTCGCGGAACTCCGGCTCCGGCCAGTCGGTAAGGCAAAGAAGATCATCGCGCTCCTTGCCCTCACCGGCCGTATGCGCCCAAAGCTCTTCCGTCATGAACGGCATGAAAGGATGCAGCAGCTTGTAGATCTCATCCAGAACATAAGCCGCGCAGGCCTGCGATTCCGACTTGGCCTTTTCATCGTCGCCGCCGAAGACCGGCTTCAGCAGTTCCAGATACCAGTCGCAGAACTGGTTCCAGACGAAACGGTAGAGAATGCCTGACGCATCGTTGAAGCGGAAGTTCTCAAGTGCCGCCGTCACGTCGCGGGCCGTGTTGGCAAGCTCGGTCAGGATCCAGCGGTTGATCGTCAGCGAGGCGGTTTCCGGCAGGAAATGCGGGTCACGCTTCACACCATTCATCTCGGCAAAGCGCGTCGCATTCCAGAGCTTCGTGCCGAAATTGCGGTAACCCGCAATACGTGCCGGATCGAGTTTCACGTCGCGCCCCTGCGCCGCCATGATGGCAAGCGTGAAACGCAGCGCATCGGCACCATATTCATCGATCAGTTCCAGCGGGTCGATGACGTTGCCCTTGGATTTCGACATCTTCTGGCCGTTTTTGTCGCGAACCAGCGCATGAATATAGACCGTGCTGAACGGCTCGACCGGGTTACCGGCGTCGTCCTTCATGAAATGCAGGCCCATCTGCATCATCCGCACCACCCAGAAGGGGATGATGTCGAAGCCGGTGACAAGCACGTTTGTCGGATAATAGCGCGCCAGTTCCGGCGTCTGTTCCGGCCAGCCGAGCGTCGAAAACGGCCAGAGCGCAGAAGAGAACCAGGTGTCGAGCACATCTTCGTCGCGCGTCAGGATTTCGCCCGGAGCGAAGTTCTCAAGCTTTTCCTCGACCCAGGCCTTCCACGGGCCTTCATGGGCGATGTAATGCTGGATGGCCGCCTGCAGCGCCTCTTCCTCGGTCTTCTCGACGAACACCTGCCCGTCCGGGCCGTACCATGCCGGAATCTGGTGTCCCCACCACAATTGCCGCGAGATGCACCAGGGCTGGATGTTCTCCATCCATTGGAAATAGGTGTTTTCCCAGTTCTTCGGCACGAAATTGGTGCGGCCTTCGCGAACCGAGGCAATCGCCGGCTGCGCCAGCGTCTTGTTGTCGACCCACCACTGGTCCGTCAGGCGCGGCTCGATCGGCACGCCGCCGCGGTCGCCATGCGGCACCACATGCTTGTGCGGCTCGATCCTGTCGAGCAGGCCGGCTTCCTCAAAAATTTCGACGATGATCTTGCGGGCGGCAAAACGGTCCTGACCTTCCAGCCGGTCCCATGCGCCGTGCAGCGCCGCCGGATGGTCGAGGCCTTCGAGGAAATCCTCGTTCTCCTTGATGGAGATGGTACCATCGATATTCATGACATTGATGGCGCGCAGGCCACAGCGCTTGCCGACTTCGAAGTCGTTGAAATCATGCGCGGGCGTGATCTTGACCGCACCCGTGCCGGCGGTCGGGTCGGCGTAGTCATCGGCGACGATGGGAATCCTGCGACCGACAATGGGCAGGATGACGTGTTTGCCGACGATGCCCTTGTACCGCTCGTCTTCCGGGTTCACGGCAATACCGGTATCGCCAAGCATGGTTTCCGGACGCGTCGTGGCGACAACGATATAGTCGCGGGTCTCGAACTCGGTGGGCTTGCCTTCCTCGTCGAATGCGGTCGGGTACTGATAGGTAACGCCCTTTTCGAGCGGATAGCGCAGGTGCCAGAGATTACCCTTGACCTCGATCTGCTCGACTTCCATGTCGGAAATCGCAGTCAGCAGCTTGGGATCCCAGTTGACGAGGCGCTTGTCCTTGTAGATCAGGCCCTGCTTGTAGAGCGTGACGAAAACTTCGAGAACAGCCTCGGAGAGACCTTCATCCATGGTGAAGCGTTCGCGCGACCAGTCGCAGGACGCGCCGAGACGTTTCAGCTGGTTGAAGATCAGGCCGCCGGATTCGGCCTTCCATTCCCACACCTTCTCCACGAAGGCCTCGCGGCCCATATCACGACGGCCTGGAAGCTGCTGCTCCATCAGCTTGCGCTCGACGACCATCTGCGTGGCGATGCCGGCATGGTCCATGCCCGGCTGCCACAGCACATCCTTGCCGCGCATGCGCTCGAAGCGGACCAGAATATCCTGCAGCGTGTTGTTGAGCGCATGGCCCATGTGCAGGGACCCCGTCACATTCGGCGGCGGGATGACGATGGTGAAGGTTTCCGCGCCCGGCTTGGCGTTGGCGCCGGCACGAAAAGCGTTAGCCTCGTCCCAGGCTTTGGCGATCTTCGGTTCGACGGTGGCGGAATCGTAGGTCTTTTCGAGCATTTCCTGACCTGAATTTTAGAGTTCTTGTGTGGATTTTTTAAATAAGGATGGACAGTCGAGAGTCAACAGAAACCGACCCTCAGGACGCTCCGTGAGCGACCCGATGGCCGACTATGCCCCGATAACGCTTTCATCTTCAATAAAAAAGCCGCCCCTGTGCCGGGCGGCCCCTGTTTAACGCCAATGCCACGCCTCCCGAGGCGGGCGGGAAGCACCCGGCCCTGCGGCCAGCGTAAAATCAGCGGCGCGAGCCGCGCGCCACGCGCTCGATTTCTTCGCGCACGAGACGCTCCACCAGGGTTGGCAGATTGTCTTCCAGCCATTCCTGCAGCATCGGACGCAGCATCTCGGCCGCCATGTCCTCGATCGAACGACGTTCGACGCCGTCGAAAACCTCGGCCAGCTCACTGAAGGAACGCGCGATCTGCGCGCCCGCGGCGGCCGAGATGAGGTTGAGCGACAGGTCGGAACCGGCCTGCACTTTGTCTTCCGGCTGCGGCGCAACCAGATCGAGTGACGGCGCCTCGGCAATGGGTTCCTGCACGTCGATGTCGAAAACCTCCTCGGCGACGGCGGTTTCAATCGCACCGCGCAGCGCCATATGATCAAAATGGTTTTCCGGTACAGGCGCGCTTTCGATGGCAGCGGCAGCGGCCCGGTCCTCGGAAGCGGCGGGCGCCTGCTGTTCAGCAGCAGTTGCCGCAGCCGCCACCATCAGCGGCCGTACATCCGTCGGACGCTGTGCCGCGGGCCGTTCGGTCTGCGGCACGGCGGGAGAAGAGGAAGCTGGAGAAGCCTGCATCGCCGCGCGCTGGCCCTGCGAGGCGAAGGCCTGCGGCCCCATGGCGGCGTTGCGGTCTGCGGCAGCGCGAACGCGCGCGGCAACATCGGCGAGCGACATCGTCTTTTCGACGGGGATTTCCTGGGGCTCGGCCAGGGACTTTTCATAAGCCGGTGAAAAATCCTGTGCAGGCCGCGCGCCAAAGGCCTGGTTTGCCGGCGGAGGGACGCGGGCCGGCGGGCTGGCTGGCTCCGTCATGTAAGTTGCGTCGCCTGCCGCCTCGTCCTCATCGTCATAAACCGGCGGTAACTGGCCGGAAAATGCGCCGGCGGGCCCTGGCTCGTTGCTTTCGATGATCCGGCGTATCGACGCCAGAATCTCTTCCATGGACGGTTCACGCGCTACGCTTGGCTGAGCCATATCAATCCCCGGTTTCCACTCTCTAGCACCCGGCCTCGCATCCCTTCGGATGCCAGGGGCACTTCGCACCTGTTCAATCTGCACATCACGGCAGCGGCAGCCGAAAACAACCGCCGCGCCGACACTCTGCAACAGGCCTGAGAAAGACGCTCCGCATCTTCGCAACCCGCTGCAGGGGTCATGCGGGGCAGAAATACGCACACCCCGAATCACCTTAGTTTAGGGTAGCATAGCCACGAACTAAATCACTGATTCGACAAGTTTCGTGATGATACACAGCTTTGTGGGCGCGATGTTCTCGAAGACGCACACGGGATGAATTTCCAATCTTCACAAAAACGCCGGGGTGGAAATTCCACCCCGGCGTCAAGAACAGAATGATGGTACGGTGATCAGAAAACGAATTCGGCCGCCTTGGCGAAACCCGGCAGCGGCTTGACCGAAGCATTGAAGAAGGTCGCGGCCGACGTGCTGGCGCCATCGCGGCGATAGACGGTGGCCTTTGCGGCATTGCCGTATCCGACAACGACGACGAGACGCCCGCCGTCACGCAACTGTTCGGTAAGTGCCGCCGGCACTTCCTCGACAGCGCCGTTCACGAAAATCAGATCGTAAGGCGCTTCGCTCGCATAACCCTTTTCGAGATCGCCGGTGACGACAGCGACATTGTCATAGCCAAGCGAAGCGAGCGTTTCGGTCGCCTGTGCGGCGAGCGCTTCATCGCATTCGAGCGAAACGACGGAGCCGGCAAGCTGGGACAGGATGGCGGCCGCATAACCGGAACCACCGCCGACTTCCAGGACCACGTCCTCCCTCGAAACGGCCGCGAGCTGCAGCAGCTTCGCGAGCGGCGAGGCCTTCATGACATAACGGGCCGGGCGGCCATCCCGGGCGGGACAGATCTGCAAATCCTCATCCACATAGGCAATCTGCCGTGCACCCGTCGGCACGAATGCCTCGCGCGGCACACTCAAAAACGCCTTCAGCACCGAATGCGAAGTCACGTCGGTCGTACGCAGCTGGCTGTCGACCATATTGGCGCGCGCGGTTTCGAAATCCATCATGTCGTTATCGCCTCAATTTCACGGATGCCGGTCGGGAAGTCCCGGCTCCAAAAGCTCAAAACGGCGCGGGCCTCCCCTCGCCTTTGAATAATCTCATAATTGGCCAAGAGCGCGCTTTCAAGCGCGGTAAGACGGATGTGGGGTAAAAAGCAGGATGGCAGTGGTTTTCTTCACGGAACAAACGGCGAGACGTCGCCAATCGTGACGCGGAACAGGAAAAATCATCGCACCGTGGGAGAATTTTGGAGGCCTCGCCCGGAATTGAACCGGGGTACAAGGATTTGCAGTCCTCTGCGTCACCACTCCGCCACGAGGCCTCACACGCTCATCAATGGAGCGATGGCGGGCATTTAGAACGAATCCATTTGGGGCGCAAGAGGGATCGTTCCGAATGTCGTGTTTTTTCAGCCGGGTACGTGGAGTTCAACCGCCCACCTTGTCTAAGTCACTAAGATGACATGGCTTTTCGCGTCATCCCGCTGCTCCGGACGAAAAATTGCCCGCAGCCGAAGTGTTTTCGACTGCGGGCAACCCGTGCATTTTCAGGAACGGTCGATCAAATCCGTCCCATCAGAACCAGGATCAGCACGATGACCAGCACCAGTCCGAGACCGCCCGAAGGGCCGTAACCGTAATTATGATAACCCCAGCTTGGCAGCGCGCCGATGAGGAACAGAATGAGCAGGATGACAAGGATGGTGCCGAGCATGTTTAACCCTCCACTATTGGCATGTGTCCGACTGCTTCAATGACGCAGCGTGTGAAAAGTTCCCTCTTCCGGCCTCTCCAGCAGGCTGAAAGAATGACGGCAGACGTGCCGTTTCAACAGGTTACACCGCTTTTGCACAGACATGATGGTCCGGCCGGAAGGGGCGTGCCGTCCCCCGTGCCTGGCGGATTAATGTCCCGGACAGTGAAGATGAGGAATTGTGCATAGTCTCGCGCGTCGCATCCATCGCGAGTTCTGGATCGCTGCAATTTATTCGAGGTAATTTCTCGCTCTATGTCTATTTTCGGTTGTCCGCCACAGTGAAGACAGTCCCCCGTACCCTGAAACCGGCGGGAGACGGAGAGATCCGGCTTCGCTGGCAGTGCGCCGGATCTCTCCCGCCCCCTCCCTCGCTCCGTCCTACTCCTGCCGCAGGCAGGTCGGCACACGTACATGTGACCGACGACCATGCGTGCTACCCCTTGCCTCGTCTCAGCCTCTCCGGATAGACCCCCGT
The DNA here is from genome assembly GCF_031453135.1 of Agrobacterium sp. SORGH_AS_0440. NCBI lineage: Bacteria > Pseudomonadati > Pseudomonadota > Alphaproteobacteria > Hyphomicrobiales > Rhizobiaceae > Agrobacterium > Agrobacterium sp. SORGH_AS_0440. Next base: position 1,621,933 of record NZ_JAVIYR010000002.1, read on the forward strand.
GACGGGAGGGAGAAACGAGAATCATATGTCCGGTTTTGCGAACCTCATCCCGCTTTTCATCTTTGGCTTCCTCGTCTATTTTTTCTTTCGCTGGGTCGCGCGCGACATTCAGAACCCAAAGCGCAAGTAGTCGGAAGGAATAATACTGCCGCATCCGCCGCTTCCGGGAACCTCCGCGCCTCCATATCGTTTTTGCAGATGGACCTCGGAGGACAGGATGAAAACGCTCGCATCATCGGCCGCAATAGCCCTTTCGCTCGCGCTTGCGGGATGCACGACCGCCGGTCCGGCACCCTATGTGGAGCCCATTCCCGGGAGCATCATCTATAATGGCCAGCCGCGCACAAAGCTGACGAAGTCACCGATCGGTAGCACCTTCACCCATGAGTTCCGCATAGACAGCAGCACAAGGGCGGTGGAAACCTATCGCATCGCGCCGGATCGCTCACTGGAACTCATTGACCGGCGCATCCTTCGCGAATGGCTGTTCGGACGCGACGACTGACCGCACCGGTCGGCTCCGAAACGGATTGCGCATCCCGCCTGCTTCGTTTAGAGCCGGGCGCGAAACCAACATGGATGAGCGATGAACACGCGCTGGCAGAAACCCGTCCTGATCGCCTTCGAAACGCCGGGTGATTATACGAGCATCGAAACAACCCAGGCCGCCTCCTGGGCCCTGATCGAGGACTGGCCGGTGGAGGATGGCGAGGCGCTAGACAAGGCGCTGCTGGTCTGCGCCGCCGTGGATGCCGGCAGGAAAAAGCCTGAAGACGCGCGCAAGGCCTTCATCGCCGCCGCGATCGAAGCGGGGCTCGACATCAAGGCGTAACGGCCCCGTCAGGCGTCGCGACGGAGGCGCCAGGGGCGCTAACGTCAAGTTCATGGTTCGATGGATCGATACAGAGAAAAGCGTCCGGATATATGAAAAAAGCCCTGTTCATCTTTCTTCTCTCCTGCCTGGCGATCGGCCTTCTCGGCCACCTCGTCGTGGCTTTCGTCGTCACCGGCTGACACGCCGTAAATCAGGCGTTAAGAATCCCTAAATTTCATTCTGCTGTTATGGAACCGCGTTAAACTTTTTCCGTTCTCTTTTCGATCGAACAAGGAGGATTGAAATGCGTGACGGACTGAACGGTTTTCTTGAAATTTCGATGATCGGCTTCGTGGTTGCAAGCTGCCTCTTCATGGTGAACCTGCCGATCTGATCGGGGGACGAGCTTCGCGGGAGAGCATTGCGGTAAAGCTGGTGATGATGCCACCGGCAAAGAAAATGCGGCCTTTTGGGCCGCATTTCTTTTTCACTGGACTTTCAGGATCAGGCAGAAAGCTTGGCGGCGATTTTCGCCACATGCGCGCCCTGGAAGCGCGCGCCTTCAAGTTCGACTTCGGAGGGCTGGCGGGAGCCGTCGCCATCGGTAATGGTGGAGGCGCCGTAAGGGGAGCCGCCCTTGATTTCATCGACACCCATCTGGCCCTGGAAGGCATAGGGCAGACCGACGACGGCCATGCCGTGGTGCAGGAAGGTCGGCAGAAAACCGAGAATAGTCGATTCCTGGCCGCCATGCTGGGTGGCGGAAGAGGTGAAGGCGGAACCTACCTTGCCGACGAGCTTGCCGCCGAACCACAGGCCGCCCGTCTGGTCCCAGAAATTGCGCATCTGTGAAGCGACCGTGCCGAAGCGGGTGCCGGCGCCGACGATGATGGCATCGTATTCAGCCAGTTCGTCCACGGTGGCGATCGGCGCCGCCTGGTCGAGCTTGAAATGCGAAGACTTGGCGACCGCTTCGGGCACCAGTTCCGGAACGCGCTTGACGACGACGTCTGCGCCCGCCGATTTTGCACCCTCGGCAACAGCATAGGCCATCGTTTCGATGTGACCGTAGGAAGAGTAATAGAGCACCAGAACTTTCGTCATTTTCTTTGTTTCCTTTGGGTTTATCGTTTCCGGCGTCCCGGCCAGAAGCCTTTTCAAAAACGTGATGATCATTAGCGGCGACCCGTTACAAGCATGTGATGAAAATCTAGCTCACAGGCTCCTTCCACGCCAGCGGCCTATCGGCATACGCACTGTTCACCATAAGTGAACGGAAAAGCGAAACGTCAACTATTTGCCGAAATACATTTTTTCAAAACCGCTTTGCAATCATCGGGCACGGGGCTAACGTCTGATAAAACAGATGACGAGTACACCTATGTCCAATCCCTCTTCCGCTCAATCCGTCGTGACCGCCGCCATGCTCGCCATTGGCGACGAGTTGCTTTCGGGCCGTACCAAGGACAAGAATATCGGCCACCTCGCGGACGTGCTGACCATGTCCGGCATCGACCTCAAGGAAGTGCGTATCGTTGCCGATGAGGAGGACGCGATCGTCGAAGCGCTGAATGCGCTACGCAGCCGCTATGATTATGTCTTCACCTCGGGCGGCATAGGCCCTACCCATGACGACATCACCGCGGATGCGGTTTCCGTGGCGTTTGGCCTTCCCTGCGAGCACGATGCCGAAGCCTTGCGGATACTGGGCGACATGTATCGTGCCCGTGAGATGGAATTCACCGATGCGCGCAAGCGCATGGCGCGCATGCCGAAAGGTGCTGCCCACATCGCCAACCCCGTTTCCGTCGCCCCCGGCTTCATCATCGGCAATGTCTATGTCATGGCCGGCGTGCCGCAGGTGTTCCAGGCGATGCTCGACAACGTCATGCCGACGCTGCGCACCGGCGCCAAGGTGATGTCGCAGGCCGTACGCTCACCGTATGGCGAAGGCGATATCGGCACGCCGCTGACGGCCATCCAGAAAGCCCATCCCGAAACCAGCATCGGTTCCTATCCGAAATATGACGGGCAACGCTTTTCGACGGAAATCGTGGTGCGCGCCCGGGATGCAGGCGTGCTGAAGGCCGCGGCGGATGCGGTCGCGGCCATGATCGAAGCGATTGGACAGGAGAAAAGACTGGCGGCAGGCAAGGGCGACGCAACGGCTTGAGCGGGAAAGGGCCTTTGACGAACGGGCTTTGACCAAAATCAAGGTGGCGGCCTGCAAAGGCGGCCACTCTCCCCACAGAAATTAAATGTCACCGAGGAGAGATAAATGGGTTACAAAACGATATTGGCAGTGGTCGACAATGTTTCGAACACACAGAAGCTCGGCGAATTCGTGGTGAGCCTTGCAGACCAGTTTTCCTCGCATGTCATCGGCCTGCACATGGAAACGCTGGCCGCCGTTCCCCTCGTCGCGCCGATGGAAATTCCCGATCCCGCCACCGTGCAGGCCCTGCAGGATGTGGCACACAAGGAAACCACCGATGTCGGCACGCTTTTCGAGCGTACGCTATCGGCCAACGGCATCTCGCATGAATGGCGAAGCTTCGTTACCTCGGTGGGTTACGCCTCCGCCTCTGCCATCGACAGCGCCCGTTGCGCCGATCTCGTCGTCGCCCGCCAAAGCAGTTCCTCGGCTTTGTCGGACAGCCGCACCGATATTGACAGCTTTCTCTATGAAAGCGGCCGTCCCGTTCTCCTCGTCCCGCATGTGCTCACCGTCGCCAAACCGATCAAACGCGTCCTGATCGCCTGGAATGGCTCTCGCGAGGCGACGCGCGCCACTTTCGACGCCCTGCCCTTTCTGAAAGCCGCGGACAGCGTCGAGATATTCTCCGTCGACCAGGCAGAAAGCGAAACGCAGTCCTCCGGTTTTGCCGGTACGGAACTGGCCGCCACGCTCGCCCGCCACGGCGTGAACGTGACGGTGACCTCACAGGAAAAGATTGCCGGCCTTTCGCCGCAGGCGGCTATCGAAAATCGCCTTTCCGATAACAGCATCGACCTTCTGGTCATGGGCGCTTACGGCCATTCCCGCTGGTGGGAACTGCTGTTCGGCGGCGTTACACGCACGCTGCTCGATTCCATGACGGCGATGACGCTGCTGTCGCGTTGAATATGGATGCGGCGCAAATGGCGCCGCCAGCCCCCGCCATCTCGCTCGAAAGGAGCGTCCGCCACTGGTTTCTTCTCCCCCCGGGGGAGAAGTCCGCGGCAGCGGGATGAGGGGGCGAGGGAAAAGATAGACCGAGAGCCAGCCCCCTCATCCGTCCCTTCGGACCACCTTCTCCACCTAGGGGGGAAGAAACAAGCGGCATTCTCTCAGCCAAAATCACGCCGGATAAGCGCAAAGCTTGCCTTTTTGCCGGTCTTGCGGCTATTAGCCAAAGCCATCGACAATTTTGACCAGATGGTAGACGACATGTCCCTTCCCGATAAAGCCTTTCCCGTTTCCTGGGACCAGTTTCACCGCGACGCCCGTGCGCTTGCCTGGCGTCTTGCCGGTCTCGACAAAGAGTTCCGGGCGATCGTCTGCATCACGCGCGGCGGCCTCGTTCCGGCGGCGATCATTTCCCGCGAACTGAACATCCGCATGATCGATACGGTCTGCATCGCCACCCGCCATGACTACGTCAACCAGGGTGATACGGTCCTCTTGAAAGGCGTAGCCCCCGAGCTGACTGTTGATGCCGGCGAAGGCGTGCTTGTCGTCGACGATCTGACCGATACCGGCAAGACGGCGCTCGAAGTGCGCGAAATGCTACCGAAGGCGCATTTTGCCTGCGTTTACGCCAAACCGAAGGGGGTGCCGACCATTGATACTTTCGTCACCGAAGTGAGCCAGGACACCTGGATCTATTTCCCCTGGGACATGGGCTTCACCTATCAGGAGCCGATCGCCAAGGGATCGCGTGGCTGAGTGCCTGAAGAATGGCGCTTTTTCTTTCCGTCATGCCGGACTAGATCCGGCATCCAGCCACGGCGCGTCTGCGCCGTGAGTCTCTCGCGATCAAGGACTTGATCGCGATGGACCCCGGATCTGGTCCGGGGTGACGGAGTGCGGATGCACCAACCGCGCAAGACTTCCCCAAGCAATATACACTCTTTCGCCGTCCCACCCGGGGCGGCTTTTTTGTGTGAAAAGGCCTTTTTGCCGACAGCGGAAAACACGGAAAAACCGCAGTGTCGCCATTATGCCTCACCCCGGAAATGCGGGGTTTTGCCTTTCCGTTGCGGAAACCAGCCTCGCGCAAGCTTCAAATTTTTCCGCCAAGTCACTGATTTTTCTGAGAGCTTTCCCTATCCCCGTTTTCCACAGGCACTCCACACAATATCTTGTGGTTAAAAATGGGTTTCAATCTATGGCTTGACGAATCTGTGCCGCGAGAGGAAAGTGACAAATATGTTGCGGCGGCAACGAACCGGAAAGTAACGAGGCCGGTTCTTCTCCATCTTTAGCGCGCACGTCCAGACGGCGTCCCGGCCATGAGGGGGCGGTTCGCCGATGGCTTTTCTGCGCCTTCGGAACCGCCAAAAACATTACGCGGGGACTGGCAGCAAGAATGTGTTAATACTATATATAGTAGGCTTGCAGCCATCTTAAACACGAGATACAGGGATGACATCCAAGGATGAACATCCCATCAGATCGGCAACAACCGGCTGCGCGAAGGCATCGCACGGCTGGAACGAATTTTTGCGCCCTTCACCGGGCGCCCAATGGACGAGGACAGAAACCATGCGCATTGAACGCCGCTTCACGAAGCCCGGCCAATCGCCTTATGCGGAGATCGACTTCCGCAAGGCCGTCAGTGAAATCAAGAACCCGGATGGATCCATCGTGTTCCGTCTGGCTGACATCGACGTTCCCGCGCAGTTCAGCCAGGTTGCCACCGACGTTCTGGCGCAGAAATATTTCCGCAAGGCCGGCGTGCCGAAGTTCCTGAAGAAGGTTGAGGAAAATGACGTTCCTTCCTTCCTCTGGCGCTCCGTGCCCGATGAAAAGGCGCTGAAGGATGTTCCGGAAGCCGAGCGCTACGGCTCCGAGACCGATGCACGCCAGGTTTTCGATCGCCTGGCCGGCACCTGGGCCTATTGGGGCTGGAAGGGCAAATATTTCTCGTCCGAAGAAGATGCCCTCGCCTTCCGCGACGAGCTTGCCTATATGCTCGCCACCCAGCGTGTTGCCCCCAACTCCCCGCAATGGTTCAACACCGGCCTGCACTGGGCCTATGGCATTGATGGTCCCGGGCAGGGCCACTTTTATGTCGACCCCTTCACCGGCAAGCTGACAAAGTCTAAGTCCGCTTACGAACATCCGCAGCCGCATGCCTGCTTCATCCAGTCCGTTGAGGACGACCTCGTTAATGAAGGCGGCATCATGGACCTGTGGGTGCGTGAAGCGCGCCTGTTCAAATACGGCTCCGGCACTGGCTCCAACTTCTCCTATCTGCGTGGCGAAGGCGAAAAACTCTCCGGCGGCGGCAAATCGTCAGGCCTGATGAGCTTCCTCAAGATCGGTGACCGCGCAGCCGGCGCCATCAAGTCCGGCGGCACGACCCGCCGCGCAGCGAAGATGGTCGTCGTTGATGCCGACCACCCCGATATCGAAGCCTATATCGACTGGAAGGTGAACGAGGAGCAGAAGGTTGCCGCTCTCGTCACCGGTTCCAAGATCGTCGCCAAGCACCTGAAGGCGATCATGAAGGCCTGCGTCAACTGCGAAGCTGACAACGGCGATTGCTTCGACCCGGCCAAGAACCCTGCCCTGAAGCGCGAAATCCGCGCCGCCAAGAAGGACATGGTGCCGGAAAACTACGTCAAGCGCGTCATCCAGTTCGCCGAGCAGGGTTACAAGGACATCCAGTTCAAGACCTATGACACGGACTGGGATTCGGAAGCCTACCTCACGGTGTCGGGCCAGAACTCCAACAACTCCGTCTCGCTGAAGGACGATTTCCTGCGCGCTGTCGAAAATGACGGTGACTGGAACCTTACCGCCCGTAAGGACGGCAAGGTCATGAAGACGCTGAAGGCCCGCGACCTCTGGGAAAAGATTTCCCAAGCCGCCTGGGCGTCTGCCGATCCGGGTCTGCACTTCAACACGACGATGAACGACTGGCACACCTCGCCGGCGGCCGGCCCGATCCGCGCCTCCAACCCGTGCTCGGAATACATGTTCCTCGACGACACGGCCTGCAACCTCGCCTCGCTGAACCTTCTGCAGTTCAAGGATCAGGCGACGAAGCGCATCGATATCGCCGATTATGAACACGCCGTTCGCCTCTGGACCGTCGTGCTCGAAGTGTCCGTCATGATGGCGCAGTTCCCCTCGCGCCAGATCGCCGAACTCTCCTATGAGTACCGCACGCTTGGCCTCGGTTACGCCAATATCGGCGGCCTCCTGATGTCCTCGGGCATTCCCTATGACAGCGCCGAAGGCCGCGCCATTGCCGGTGCGCTCACCGCCATCATGACCGGCGTGTCCTATGCCACCTCGGCCGAAATGGCCGGTGAGCTTGGCCCCTTCCCGGGCTTTGCGCCGAACCGCGAAAACATGCTGCGCGTCATCCGCAACCACCGCCGCGCCGCCCTTGGCCAGTCGGAAGGTTATGAGGGCCTGTCGGTCAACCCGGTCGCACTCGTCCATGGCGACTGCCCGGATCAGGACCTGATCGCCCACGCAACAGCCGCCTGGGACAAGGCGCTGGAACTTGGCGAAAAGCACGGCTACCGCAACGCCCAGACCACCGTTATCGCGCCGACAGGCACGATCGGCCTCGTGATGGATTGCGACACGACCGGTATCGAACCCGATTTCGCGCTGGTGAAGTTCAAGAAGCTCGCAGGCGGCGGTTACTTCAAGATCATCAACCGCGCCGTTCCGGATGCGCTGCGGTCGCTCGGTTACTCCGAAAGCCAGATCGCCGAGATCGAGGCCTATGCCGTCGGCCATGGCAATCTCAACCAGGCTCCCGGCATCAACCCCTCGACGCTGAAGGCCAAGGGCTTCACCGATGAGAAGATCGAGGCCGTCAACGGCGCGCTGAAGAGCGCCTTCGACATCAAGTTCGTCTTCAACCAGTGGACGCTCGGCGCCGACTTCCTCAAGGAAACGCTGAAGGTTTCCGACGAGCAGCTCTCCGACATGAGCTTCAACCTGCTCGAGCACCTCGGCTTCGGCAAGAAGGACATCGAAGCGGCCAACGTTCACGTCTGCGGCGCGATGACGCTGGAAGGCGCACCGTTCCTGAAGAACGAGCACCTGCCCGTCTTCGATTGCGCCAACCCCTGCGGCAAGATCGGCAAGCGTTATCTCTCGGTCGAATCGCATATCCGCATGATGGCGGCGGCACAGCCCTTCATCTCGGGCGCGATCTCCAAGACGATCAACATGCCGAACGATGCGACGGTTGAGGATTGCGGCGCAGCCTACATGCTCTCCTGGAAGCTGGCGCTGAAGGCAAACGCCCTTTACCGCGATGGTTCCAAGCTTTCCCAGCCGCTCAATGCGTCGCTGGTGGAAGATGAGGACGACGAAGACCTGATCGAAGAACTGATCCAGCAGCCCGCCGCACAGCAGGCCGTGACGATCACCGAAAAGATCGTCGAGCGCGTCATCGAGCGTGTCTCGCGTGAGCGTGAAAAGCTGCCGAACCGCCGTCAGGGTTACACCCAGAAGGCAACTGTCGGCGGTCACAAGGTCTATCTGCGCACCGGTGAATTCGGTGATGGCCGCATCGGCGAAATCTTCATCGACATGCACAAGGAAGGCGCCGCCTTCCGCGCAATGATGAACAACTTCGCCATCGCCATTTCGCTTGGCCTGCAATATGGCGTGCCGCTGGAAGAATATGTGGAGGCCTTCACCTTCACCAAGTTCGAACCGGCCGGCATGGTGCAGGGCAACGACGCGATCAAGAACGCCACGTCGATCCTCGACTACGTGTTCCGCGAACTCGCCGTCTCTTATCTCGGCCGCCATGATCTCGCCCATGTCGATACGTCCGACTTCTCCAACACGGCGCTCGGCAAGGGTATCCAGGAAGGCAAGACCAACCTCGTTTCCACCGGCTGGACCCGCGGTTACAAGCCGACCATCGTGTCCCGCAATGACGGCGAACGCACCGCTTCCGAGCCCAAGGGATCGGCAACGGCAGCCCCTGCCCGCGCCTCGGCCAACGTGACCTCCTTTGCAGGCTCCGCCGCCCGCAAGCTGGAACCGACAGTCGCCATCGCAACCTCCGAAATCGTCTCCTTCAAGCGGGACTATGAAGAGCGCGCCAAGGAACTGGCCGAAGAAATCGCCGAAGAAGTGATCGACGAGGTCGTCCAGGAAGCCCAGCAGACGGCAACCGCCCTCTTCTCCGACAAGGCCGCCGCAGACGCTGCTTCGGCCAAGACGGAAGCCAAGAAGGTCGAAAACGAACGCCGCATGCGCTCGATCGCACAGGGCTATACGGGCAACATGTGCTCGGAATGCCAGAACTTCACGATGGTGCGGAACGGCACTTGCGAGAAGTGCGATACTTGTGGTGCGACGAGCGGTTGCAGCTGAGCGTTAGCTTAGACACCACCAAAAAACTACTAGTCTTGAGGGCTCTTTCAGATATGAAAGAGCCCTTCTTCTTTTGATATTTTATCCCTTTCACTACTGGAAACCCGTAGTCCACAATGTTATCTTTCGAGTGGAATGATCGAAAGGCTTTAACCAATCTCGCCAAACATGGCGTAAGCTTTGAAACGGCCCGCAAGGTTTTTGAGGATCCATTTGCCGTGGATATCGAGGATCGTTCGGCTAATTACGGCGAAGTCCGACGACGTATAGTGGGGTTGGGCAACGGATTGGTTCTGACTGTGATCTATACCGAACGCAGCGAAGTGATCCGCATCATCTCGGCACGAAAGGCGACACGCGCGGAGCGCAAGGAATACGACGACAATGGCTGGTAAAATCGATCAAACAGACTGGGCCCGCCTTCACGCCATGACCGATGAAGAGGCGGAGGCGAATGCGCTTGCCGACCCCGACAATCCGCCGCTTTCTGCCGAGCAACTTGCTGCGGCTCCCAGAATGCCGCGCATCAAGATCATTCGCCGGGCCCTGAAGCTGACGCAGGAAGAGTTTTCCGCGCGTTATCATATTCCGCTCGGCACCCTGCGTGATTGGGAACAGGGACGTAGCGAGCCGGACCAGCCGGCCCGCGCTTATCTCAAGGTCATCGCCGTCGACCCGGAGGGCACGGCCGCCGCGCTCCGTAAAGGCGCGGCCTGACCCGCCTCACCCGATAAAATCCACCAGCAGCTTCACATTCAACGCCGCAATCACCACCGCGATCAGCCATGCGAAGCCTGAGAGCCAGAGCGGTGAGCGCAACTCGCCCATCTTGGTCTTGTCACCGGTAAACATCACGAGCGGGAAGACGGCGAAGGAGAGTTGCAGGCTGAGCACCACCTGCGTCAGGATCAGCAGTTCGCCCGTACCGCTATCGCCATAGAAGATGGTCACGCCGGCGGCGGGGATAATGGCGATGGCGCGGGTGATGAGGCGGCGCAGCCAAGGGGCGAGCCGCATCTTGAGGAACCCTTCCATCACGATCTGGCCGGCAAGCGTTGCCGTGACAGTGGAATTGATGCCGCAGCACAAAAGCGCCACGCCGAACAGCGTCGGCGCAATCGCAAGGCCGAGCAGCGGCGCCAGCAGATTATGCGCCTCGCCGAGTTCGGCGACATTAGTCTGCCCCGCCTTGTTGAAGGTCGCCGCCGCCAGAATGAGGATTGATGCGTTGATGAGAAGCGCGAACATCAGGGCGATGGTGGAATCGAGGGTCGCGAATTTCAGCGCCTCGCGCTTTTCGGCAATTGTCTCGCCGATTTCGCGGGTCTGCACGATGCCGGAATGCAGATAGAGATTATGCGGCATGACGGTCGCGCCGAGAATACCGAGCGCCAGATAGAGCATGTCAGGATTGGTGACGATTTCGGTCGTCGGCGCAAAAGCAAGGATCACCTGCCCCCAGTCAGGGTCGGCGAGCGCTACCTGAATGGCGAAACACACGGCAATGACGCCAAGCAGCGTGATGACGAGCGCCTCCACCCAGCGAAAGCCGAGCCTCTGCAGATAAAGGATCAGGAACACATCGAGCGCGGTGATGAGAACGCCGATTTCGAGCGGAATGCCGAAGATGAGGTTGAGGCCGATGGCCGTGCCGATCACCTCGGCAATATCGGTGGCGATGATGGCGATTTCGGCGAGCAGCCACAGCAGCATGGCCACCGGTTTCGGATAAGCGTCACGGCAGGCTTGGGCGAGATCGCGGCCGGAGGCAATCGCAAGACGGGCGCAGAGCGATTGCAGCACGATCGCCATGATATTCGAGACCAGCGCAACCGTTAGCAGCGTATAGCCGAACCTGGAGCCGCCGGCGAGCGACGTCGCCCAGTTTCCGGGATCCATATAACCGACGGCAACGAGATAGCCGGGCCCAAAAAACGCCATGGCCCGCCGAAACGTGCCGGCATTCGGCTTGACGCGGATAGAGCTGTGAACGTCGGACAACGAGAGATCGTCGCCGTTTCGCCGCCATCCAAAGACTGGCTTCTCCATACTATGCGCTTTCTGAGCGGAAATCTGATTAATGCAATTGCAAATCATTCGCATAAAGAGACGCAGGACGCAAGCTGACTTTTGACGCCGCATGTGGTGCTTAGCGCCCTCTCCGGGCACTGCGACCAGTCACGCGGGTGCTGGACGATTGACAATGTGGTTACTTGACACCGCGCGCCATTGCCTCGCCATGTCAGCCGTCGCTAGAAAGATCGGTGCCATCAGAAATTTGAAAGTGCGTCAGTCCAGCTGAGGAGAAGCGTATGAATATTGTCGCCCATGTCGAAATTCCCGTGACCGATCTTGATCGGGCGATCCGCTTCTATCGCGCGGTTTTTGATGTGCCCTTTGCCGAAATCGTCGCGATCCACGATAGCAGAATGGCCTATTTCCCTTTTGACGAAAACAGCAATGGCGCCAGTGCCGCGCTTGCCGAAGGCCCGGCCTATGTACCGACGCGAGATGGAGCGATCGTCTATTTCAGTGTCGCTGATGTGGATGATGTTATTGCCAGAGCTCTTGCCGGTGGAAGCGAGCTCCTATTTCCCAAAACGGCGGTGAATGATGCGCTCTTCGTCGCGGAGATTTCCGATAGCGAGGGCAACCGCATCGCCATTCAATCCGCCTGATCGGCCTTCCCAAGACAGAATGACCGGACTCACGTCCTTGTCATCACCTGTTCGCCGCACAAACGGAACAGTCGCGGTAGCGCTGACGTTGATCTTTCACCAAAACGCTTAAATCTGGGGAAGTTCATGCGACAGCACCGGAATAACGACGTGGTGAACCATCCAGGCCGGTGGCCGAACTATATCATGGGGCACAGAAAGCCCCGCGAATGGCTGATGACGATCAGCGGCGTCCTGCTGCTCTTCGTCGTCGCGGCCGCCGTCGCCATGGGTTACCTCGTCAGCAGCCATCCCGGCAAGCCGGAGGCAAACCCCGGCATCGTCGAAGAACAGGCAGCAGAAGGCTGAGCGACTTGCGGGCCGGTCAGCTGAGGCCCGCGAGATGACCGCTGAACTGCGCCTCGTGCAGACGGCTGTAATGGCCCTTGGCAGCCAGGAGTTCGGCATGAGCGCCGGTTTCGGCGATGCCGCTCTGGTCGACCACCACGATGCGCGAGGCATCGCGGATCGTCGCCAGCCGATGGGCGATGACGAGGGTGGTGCGGCCTTTGGCAAGCTCGGTCAGCGATTGCTGGATGGCCCGCTCGGTTTCCGTGTCGAGCGCCGAGGTGGCCTCATCGAGAATGAGGATCGGCGGATTTTTCAGGAACATGCGGGCAATCGCAAGACGCTGCTTCTGCCCACCGGACAATTTGACGCCACGTTCGCCAATGACGGTATCGAGCCCGAGCGGCATGGCCTCAATGACGCCGTCCAGCCGCGCGCGCCTAGCGGCATCCATGATCTCCGCATCCGAAGCGCCAAGCCGTCCATATTCGATGTTCTCACGGATCGTGCCGCCGAACAGGAAGACATCCTGCTGCACGATGCCGATCTGGTTGCGCAGCGAGGCGAGCTTCATCTTGCGGATATCCACGCCATCAATGGTGATCGCACCGCTGGTCACATCGTAAAAGCGCGGCAGCAGCGAGCAGAGCGTCGTCTTGCCCGCACCCGACGGGCCAACGAAAGCCACGGTCTCGCCGGCGCTGATCTTCAGGTCGATATTGCTGAGAACCTGCTTGCCCTCGGCATAACCGAAGCCCACATGGCGGTATTCGATATCGCCGCGCAGCAGCGGCGCTTCCACCGCATCGGGCGCATCGACAATATCGGGCGCGGTGTCGAGAAGCTCGGTGAACCGGCGGAAACCGGCAATGCCCTTGGGATAGGTCTCGATGACCGAATTGATTTTTTCCACCGGGCGGAAAAACACGCCGACCAGCAGCAGGAAGCCGACGAAGCCACCTTCTGTCAGGTCGCCATTCAGAACGAACCAGGCGCCGCAGATCATCACGATCATCTGTGTCAGCCGCATGCTCATGTAGCTCAGCGAGGTGCTGGCCGCCATGATCTTGTAGGCGTCAAGCTTGGTGCGGCGGTATTTCTGGTTGTCTTTTTCGAACAGCGCCCTCTCGTGATCCTCATTGGCAAAGGCCTGCACCACTCGCATGCCGCCGACATTTTCCTCGATACGGGCGTTGAAATCCCCCACACGGCCGTATAGCGCGCGAAAATTCTGCGTCATGCGACCGCCATACCGGCTGGTGACCCAGGCGGTGACGGGCACGACGGCGGCGGTGATGAGCGCCAGCGGCACATTGACCGACAGCATCAGCAGGAACGCGCCGATAAAGGTCATGATGGCGATGAACAGGTCTTCGGGCCCATGGTGGGCCACCTCGCCGATCTCTTCCAGATCCTTGGTCAGCCGCCCGACCAGATGGCCGGTCTTCTGGTTGTCGAAATACCGGAAGGAAAGCTTTTGCAGATGATCGAAGGCCAGACGGCGCATGTCGGTTTCGATATTGATCCCAAGCATGTGTCCCCAGTAGGTGACAGTCGCCATCAGCCCGGTATTCAGCACATAGATGAGCAGAAGCCCGACAGAGGCCGCAAGGATGATCGCCCATTCACCGCCCGGCAGCAGCACGTCGACAAAGGCCTTCACCGCCATCGGAAAGCCGAGTTCCAGTACGCCCGACAAGACAGCGCAGGAAAAATCGAGAATGAACAGACCGCGATAGGGGCGATAATAGGCGAAGAAGCGGCGGAGCATGGCGTGACCTGGAGATCGGGCGCGGCAACCTTACGCCGCAAGAAAAACGGAGTTCAATTGTCATATTTCAATGCGCGCGCCAAGACCGATGTTCTATTTTTACCAAAATCGTTCAATAGGTTCAGCAATAAACACACAACGGTAATGTGATCCGATTATATTGCACTTATATGTATCGGTGTGACAGAGTGAATGCACCCTTCGGGGAGAATGCGAGAAAGAGCCTGCCGTGAGTAAGAATGACAGCCGTAAGCAGAGTGGCGAACCGAGATGGCTTGGTCCGGCCAGCCCGACGCGGATCGCCCTGATCCCGCCCATTTCGGCTGCGCGCTGGCTGCTCGTTCTCGTTGCCCTGGCCGGCATCTACTTCTTCCACGGCTTCCTGGTTCCGGTTCTCGCCGCCCTTGTCATCGGTTTCGCCAGCTGGCCGGTCTATACACGGCTTCTTCGGCAGGTGGGCGGCAACACCACGCTCGGCGCCACCATCGCCATCATTCTCATCCTCGCCTTCCTTGTCGTCCCGATCTTCATCGCCGCTTCCTACACGGCCAGCGAAATCCGCGAATGGTTCGGCTGGGCAGTGCATGTCAACAAGACCGGCGCCCCCGTGCCGGACTGGATCGCCGCCCTTCCCGCCGTCGGCCCATGGCTTGGCGAACAATGGGTGAAATATATCGGCACGCCGGGCGCCATCGGTGAAGTGATCCAGCTCGTCAGCGGCGCCAATATCGGCAATATCTACAGGGCGATCCTCGCCGCCGGCAATGGCGCGTTCCATCTCGTGCTGACGTTGCTGTTCATGCTGATCGCGCTGTTCTTCGTCTATCGTAACGGGGCCGGTTTCACCCGTCAGGTCGATCTGGTCGGCGAGCGCATCCTGCCGACGCGGTGGGAGCGCATTTCCCGCGTCGTGCCCGCCACGATCAGTTCCACGGTCACCGGCATGACGCTGATCGCCATCGGCGAAGGCATCATCCTCGGCATCGCCTACTGGATCGCCGGTGTCCCCTCGCCCGTCACGCTCGGCGTGCTGACAGGCGTCATGGCCCTCATTCCGGGCGGTGCGCCTCTGTCATTCACGCTGGTGTCGATCTATCTGGTCGCCAGCGGCTCGCCCGCCCACGGGTTGGCCCTATTTGTCTGGGGTTCGGTGGAACTCTTCATCGTTGACAAAACCATCCGCCCGAAACTCGTCGGCGGGCCCATCAAGCTGCCATTCCTGCCGACGTTTTTCGGCCTCGTCGGCGGCGTCAAGACCATGGGTTTCCTCGGCCTCTTCATCGGCCCGGTGCTGATGGCGCTTCTGGTCGCGATCTGGCGCGAATGGGTGCGTGAGGTCGAACTTTCCGCGGCCGCCGAAGCTCCGACACCGCCTCCTGCGCAGGGTGACGCCTTGGACGAGGTCGCCGTGCTCGAGGACAATAGCGAGGAAACGACGGCGTTTCGGAAGGCCGCTTTCTGATTGAAGCCTGCGCCAGACGCCGCAGCTGCGGTAACGACAGATATCCGCAAACCTCGCATCCGCCCATGCTCGGCCTCGTTGCGCATCCGCAACTATCGCTTCTCCGGTACGGGACCTGATCCTCGGCGCGTTGCGATCATTGTTAGTTCTAAGTCTTCATTCAGGTCTGAAACGGATGGAGAGCGGGAAATGCACCATCGCCGTCATCCTCACGTCAGATAAATCACTCGGATGCAGATCCTCGTGACACACCGAGGATGACGTTGGGTGTTTGGCGCGATCCGTCGCTCGCGCTGCGTTTCATGTCGCGTGAATTCCTTCGTTTTGGACACCGCAAAGCGGCCGCGAACCTCTACCGCCGACTTAAAGCACCTTCTCCATGAAGAGGCTGAGCGGATCAGGCTTATAGGGCGCAAAAGCCTCGATCTCCACGAAACCCGCCTTGCGGTAAAGCCCTATCGCCTCCGGCTGGCTGATGCCGGTTTCGAGACGAATGGCAGAAAGGCCAAGCTCCTCACCACGCGCGATGAGCGTATCCATGATCAGCTTGCCGATGCGCAGACCCCGCGCCTCCGGATCGACGAACATGCGCTTGACCTCAGCCGTGCCATCGCCCGCTTCCACCAGCGCCCCGCAGCCGACCACGCGGCTACCCTGCCGCACCACGAAAAAAGAGACATTATCCTTCTCAAGCGCGCCGATATCGACCAGATGATTGCTTTCTGCGGGGTAAAGCGACGCCATATAGGAATTGGAAAGGTCGATGAGGCGCAGAACCGCGTCCTGACGGGGTGTCTCAAGCTTGATTTCGATGGCCAATGCGATGCCTGCCTTCTCTCAAAAAAATGCGTATTTCGTCGTAATGTCACTGCAATCGGGATAGATGAGTTTCTAGAGCATAATTCCCGACAGAGGCAACACACACCATGAAAACAGCCCTCGTTCTCATGACCTTTCTCGGTTGCGACGACAGCGCCACCGATTGCCATTACCTCGCCACCTCGCAACAGCGGTGGACGAGCATCGAACTGTGCGACGCTGTGTCGGAAAAGGAGCTGGAGCGTTTTGCGAACGCGTCCTATCCGGTGGTCGTGGCCGTGTGCCAGACACCGGGTGAACAGAGCCCGCAAACGGCCGGCACGCAGTCCGGCACTCCAGCACCGGCCGATGCCCAGCAGGCCACGGCGGAAGTGACGCCGAAAGAAGAGGAAAGTCTCACCAAACAGGCGATCGGCCGCGTCAGCCGCGTCCTTCCTTCCACCGAAGGCATAAAGCACTTCCTTGGAACGCCTGTGAGGATGGTCGAAAACAGCTATTCATGGATTGCCAAACGGTTCGATAAGTGATTGCGGGCAATCGATCTTCCCTCATTCCTGTGCTTGTCACAGGAATCCAGCGACGCGCGTCTCCGCGGCGGAGAGAGTCCTTCCAGCCCAAGGACTTGGGCTGACTGGATTCCTGTGACAAGCACGGGGATGAGGATGAGAGGATGCCCCCTCCGGGAAAATTATGATACTCATGCGATTTGTATCAGCCGAAAATTAACCCGACCTCACGCCGCCTCCACCGCCAGCGCCTGCGCATAATATCTCGCCTTCTGCCGTTCTTCCGCAATGCTCAGCTTGCGCACCGCGTGCAACAGTTCGAACAGCGTTTCGGAACCGCTCACGTTACGGAAATGCGACAGCAGTTCGGCGGAGACGGAGGCGGCCGCCTCAGGAAGCTGCGAGCGGGCGGCACGGCGCCACATCAGCGTCGCTTCGATGAAGACGTCAACGACGTCGCCCGACAGACCAATGGACTGGAACAGCGCCTTCAGCGCATGCGGCCGGCCCGTGGCCAGAATGGCGCGCACCTTGCGGTCATCAAGACCGGAGAGATTGACCATGGCCGCCGTGAAGAACTCAAGCCGGCCCGAAACAGACGGCATGGATGAGCAACGCGGGCGTCAGCTCCAGCCTCTGGCGCAGATGCTCCACCAGTGCCGGCAGTTCCGGCGAGGAAACGCTCGATGCGATCAGGATGGTGGCGGAATCTTCCGCTTCGCGGAAAAGACTGTCGGCGCGGTTGCGCGTGATCAGTGCATGAACCAGCGCGGAATCCGCAAGAGCCTCGCTCACGCGGCCCACGAGCAGATGACGCGCATCGGCAGGCAAGGCCTCGCGGCGGAGCAGGAGATCACGGATATCGGCGTCGCAACCGTGACGTTCGGCGATGCGCCGGAGCGAAAACGGTGTGATGAAGGCTTCGTCATTTTCTAGCAGGATGGTGGTTTCGGGCAGGTCGCCAACTTCCGCGAGTGCGGCGCAGACCCCGCGCGGCAGGCCGGGCCTGGCGGCGATGAGCGCGCGGGTCAAGCTTTCACCACGCCCCGCCAGATCGACCAGATCGGCCTCGGCCAGAACCGGCGAACGGGCGATTATCGTGCAGGCGATTTCCGGCTGGTCTTCGGCAAGGGAAACGATAATGGCGCGCGGCGCATCATGGGCGTCCGCAAGCGCTTCGGCAAGCGCCAGCCGCACGCGCGGCGAAGGATCGTCGAGAAGATAGGTCATCGCCATATAGGCGGCATCGCGGTTTTCGCGCGCCATGCCGGAATGCAGATAGGCACGGCCGAGAGCATTGGCGGCATTCGCCCGCTCGGTCGATCCAGCCTTTTCAGACCAGCGAAGAAATGCCTGTACGATCACCTGAGCCTCGAAACACATTCATACAATGGATGGCGGCATCATCGCCGCCACCATGTATAAAACTCTAGGCGCAAATGGTTTACGTTTGGTTCACCATAAAAATTAACCCTCCCCGAAGAAGGCCTATATTTACGGCGCAGTAGAGGGGCGCTGCAGCTGGAATACATCGCTGCCGCCATCGCAGTAATCCATATAGCCCATGCGCGCCACTGGACGGGCAAGTCCCATGTCGATGCGCCCGTCGCGAATGATCGTTTCGTCGATGTGGATCGCCATGACCTGACCGATGACCATCCAGGAATCCGCTGGCTCGCCTTCAATGTCCCTGAGCTGCTGAATCTGGGTTACCCGGCATTCGAGAACCGCCAGTGCCTCACCCACAAAAGGCGCATCCACCACGCGGCCATCGACAGCGGTAAGACCGGCAAGGGCGAATTCATCGACATCATAAGCGACGGGTGCAGAAGACGCATTCATCCGGTCTACCAGATGGCGGCTGACGAGATTGGCGGTAAAGACGCCGGTCTCCTCGACATTGCGCAGACTGTCCTTCCTGCCGCTGGAGGAGAACATCACGAGCTTCGGCCGGTCCGAAATCGCGTTGAAGAAGGAATAGGGCGAGAGGTTGAGGGAACCTTCCCTGCCCTTCGAGCCGATCCAGCCGATCGGGCGCGGCGCGACGATGGCCTTGAACGGATCATGCGGCAGGCCGTGCTGGTTGGTGTCCGTGGTGTAGAACATCAGACGTCCCCAACCCAGGTGACGACATCGGCAAGCTCCGGCCGAGGCCGTTCCACCGGCGGGAATGTCGTCGAACCGACATGAATGAACCCGGCGACCTTCTCCGCCGCATCGACGTCGATTTCCGCGAGAAAGGCCGGATCGAAAGCGAGCCATTCCGTCAGCCAGTTCGCTGCGAAACCGCTGGCATTGACTGCGAAGATGAGATTGAGGCACACCGCGCCGGCCGACATGATCTGTTCCCACTCCGGAATCTTGAAATGCGGCTTTGCAGTGCTGATGACGGCAATGACGACGGGTGCGCGGGTGAAGCGGGTGCGCTCGGCTTCCTGCTGCTGCAGGTCGAGGTCCGGGTTCTTTTCGAGTGCGATCCGAAGCGCCGTTTCACCGAGACGTACGCGCTCCTCGCCGCGGAAAACCACGAAACGCCACGGCGCAAGCTTACCATGGTCAGGCACGCGCACGGCGAGCCGCAGGATATCTTCAATTTCCGCCTTCGAAGGTCCCGGCTCGGCAAGTTGCAGGGCCGGCGTGGAACGGCGAACCCTGAGGTAATCGAGGAGCTTGATATCACTTGTCATGATCAATAATCTTCCATTCTGCTGTCATCGCAAAAACATGGGCCTTGAAATAGCCACGGCATTGGTTTTGAAGTGATCCGGGAAAATCAAGAAGTCAATCGGTATCGAAAATGTCGGCAATCAAAATCGCGGCGCGTCTGAGCATTGCATGTGCCGCGCTTGGCCTGTTATCGCAAGCTGCTTTTTCGCAGGACGCCTTCAAGGACTTCAAGCAACTCGGCGGCACGCCGAAAATGCCGAAACTCAATGCTTTCACCGCTCCCTCCGCCCCCAACGCGCCGACTAGCACCGCCCGCGACATAGTCATGGAAGCCAAGCTGACCGGCGAAGGCGAAGCGGTGAAGGAAGGCCTGTCCTGGCGCGTATTCAGCCCCATCCCCGGCACCGACGGTAAATTGCCGATGCTGGCAAGCTCAGAGGGCGGCTCGGCGGAATTCCATCTGGTGCCGGGCGAATATTTCGTCAACGTCGCTTTCGGCCGCGCAGGTGTCACCAAGAAGCTCAACGTGCCTGCCTCCGGCAGCGTCCAGAAACAGGTGCTGATTCTCGATGCCGGTGGTTTCGTGCTGAACGCCGTTGCAGGGTCCGACAAGCAGATTTCCGCCAACCAGCTGAAATTCTCTATCTATTCCTCCGACGCCCGTCCGGATGGCGAACGCGGGCTGGTTATGGAAGACATTAAACCGAACACCATCGTGCGCCTCAATGCCGGCACATATCACGTCGTTTCCCAATACGGTAACGCCAACGCCTCCGTGCGCGCCGATATCCAGGTGGAAGCCGGCAAGCTTACCGAAGCGACCCTTCAGCACCGGGCGGCACAGATCACCCTCAAGCTGGTATCCGAAGCGGGCGGCGAAGCCATTGCCGATACGGCCTGGTCGGTGCTGAACGGCGGCGGTGACGTTGTCAATGAAAGCGTCAGCGCCTTTTCGACCATGGTGCTGGCCGAAGGCGAATATACCGCCATCGCCCGCAACAAGGACAAGGTCTACCAGCGCAACTTCAAGGTAACCGCCGGCCGGGATTCGGATGTGGAAGTGCTGATGAAGGATCAGGCGCCGGAAGAGATGTCCGGGGATTTCGAGTAGGCGTCACCCACATCCATCCGTCATGCCGGACTTGATCCGGCATCCAGCGACGACGCGTCTGTCGTCGTGAAGAGAGTCTTTCGCGATCAAGGACTTGATCGTGCTGGACCCCGGATCTAGTCCAGGGTGACGGAGGTGAATGCGTCGCCTTTGGCAGTGAAATCACCCGCACATCCCCACAAACAAAACGGCCCCCGAAGGGGCCGTAACTGTTATTAGGCAACCTGCTTCTTCGCCGCAAGCTTGCGCTTCACATCCGGCGGCGTCGCTTCGTCCACGAGGCTGGTGATTGCCTCCTCAAGCGACATCGATGTCTGGTTCTGCGAGCCGAGACGGCGGATGTTGACGGTGCGCTCTTCCGCTTCCTTGCGGCCGCAGACGATGATGACAGGAACCTTGGTCACCGAGTGCTCGCGGATCTTGTAGTTGATCTTTTCGTTGCGGAAGTCGGTCTCGACCGCCATGCCCGCTTCGCGCAGCGCTTCCGCAACCTCACGACCATAATCATCCGCATCAGAGGTGATCGTCGCGACCACGACCTGGAGCGGTGCGAACCACAGCGGCATGTGACCGGCGAAGTTCTCGATCAGGATCCCTAGGAAGCGCTCCATCGAGCCGCATATGGCGCGATGGATCATCACCGGCTGCGTCTTTTCCGAGTTCTGGTCGATATAGAAGGCGCCGAAACGCTCAGGCAGGTTGAAGTCCACCTGCGTCGTGCCGCACTGCCATTCGCGGCCGATGGCGTCCTTCAGGGTATATTCGAACTTCGGTCCGTAGAAGGCACCCTCACCCGGCAGGATGCCGGTCTTGATGCGTCCTTCCGACTGCTCCTCGATGGTCTTCAGAACCTCCATCATCACGCTTTCGGCGCGATCCCACAGATCGTCGGAACCAACGCGCTTTTCCGGGCGCGTGGAGAGCTTGACGACAATTTCGCTGAAGCCGAAATCTTCGTAGACGGAAAGGATCAGATCGTTGATCCGCAGGCATTCCGCCGCCATCTGCTCTTCCGTGCAGAAGACATGCGCATCATCCTGCGTGAAGCCACGAACACGCATCAGGCCGTGCAAAGCGCCGGACGCTTCATAACGGTGCACATTGCCGAATTCAGCAAGACGAACCGGCATTTCGCGGTAAGACTTCAAGCCATGCTTGAAAATCTGCACGTGACCGGGGCAGTTCATCGGCTTGAGCGCAAAGACGCGCTGATCGGCTTCCTCGTCATCGGGATGGGTAAAGGCATGGGCGGATTTCACCGCGAACATGTTTTCCTGATACCAGCCCCAGTGACCGGAGGTTTCCCACAGCGACTTGTCGAGCACCTGCGGCGCGTTGACTTCCTGATAGGTGTTGGCGAGCCGCCGGCGCATATAGGCCGTCAGCGTCTGGAACATGCGCCAGCCCTTGCCGTGCCAGAACACGACGCCCGGACCTTCTTCCTGGAAATGGAATAGGTCCATTTCGCGGCCGAGACGGCGGTGGTCGCGTTTTTCGGCTTCGGCCAGAACGTGAAGGTAATTATCGAGCTCCTCCTGCGTCGCCCAGGCGGTGCCATAGATGCGTGACAGCATTGCATTGTTGCTGTCGCCGCGCCAATAGGCGCCGGCCACCTTCATCAGTTTGAAGGCAGTGCCGATCTGGCCGGTGGAAGCCATATGCGGGCCACGGCAAAGATCGAACCAGTCGCCCTGATAATAGATCTTCAGGTCCTGACCTTCCGGAATCGCATCGACCAGCTCGACCTTGTAATTCTCGCCCTTGGCGGCGAAGACTTCCTTGGCCTTTTCACGCGACCAGACTTCACGGGTAAACGGCTTGTTGCGCTGAATGATTTCCTTCATGCGCTTTTCGATCTTCGGCAGATCTTCCGGCGTGAAGGGCTCGTTCTTGGCGAAGTCGTAATAGAAGCCGTTCTCGATAACAGGGCCGATCGTCACCTGCGTGCCGGGCCACAGTTCCTGCACGGCCTCGGCCATGACGTGGGCGGCATCGTGGCGGATGAGCTCAAGTGCACGCTTGTCTTCGCGCGTGACGATCTCGATCTTGCCATCGGTGATGGTGTCGGACAAATCGCGCAGGGTGCCATCAAGCGTTATGGCGACGGCTTTCTTGGCGAGCGATTTGGAGATGGATTCGGCAACCTCGCGGCCGGTCGTGCCGGGGGCGTAGCTGCGGACGGAACCATCGGGAAATGTAAGGGAAACGGCTTCAGACATCGTTTAGTGCTCCTGTCCAGTCCCGCCAACGAATGCGGGTGGTGTTGGAATAATGATTTGCCCGCGACAGGCGGGCACGCAGGCTGATAAAGGCTTTTGCCATTGCAGTCAAAGGTGAAGGCCGCTCAGCGAAGCATTTCCGCGAGACCATTGACCGTGTTGGCGTTGCGGGTCGTGCCTATACCGAGCCTTCTTGTGGTCAGCGCAGACAGCAGCCTGCTCTCGCTCGGTTTGCCCTTGAAATCGATCCACAAGTCACCGCCGATCACGGCGATCGTCTCCTGTCGGCGATACTTATCGAGAAATCCAAGGATACCTTCGCCAAGCGGTTCACGCATCACCCGCACGCAGACATCCGGCGGATTGCCCTTGGCGAAGGGATTGTCCGCCGCCAGCTTCAGCCAGTCGCCGCCGGAACGAACGAGAATATCGACATGTTTGCCGAAGCGATCTTCGAAGGCGCGCTCCAGCCTGTCCTCAATCTCGCGAACAGGTGTCGCTTCAGCGCGAAAAACAAGATTTCCGGTCGCGACAAGCGTCCTGCAGTCGGTAAATCCCAGCTCTTCCGCCATGGCCCTGAGATCGGCCATGATAAGTCGCTTGCCCACGCCGAGAACGATGCTGTGCAGCAGGGCCACATAGTCATTCATCGATGTCGGCTCCAGTAGCGCCACGGCATCCACCAGCGCCTGCTTCCATCAAGTACTTCCGGCACCGGATCCAGACCGCTTGTGCCGCCCGGTCCGCAGCGCGCCACACGAAACAGCGTCATCCAGCCGCCGGCCCAAAGCCCGTGGCGGGCAATCGCCTCGTAGCCATATTCCGAACAGGTGGGGATATGGCGGCAGGAGTTTCCGATGAAGCCGGAAAGCGTCAATTGATAAAGCCTGATAAAGCCGACACCGAAAAGCCGTCCTGGCGTCCTGGCAAAGCTGCCCGTCCAGTTACGCGATCGCCCGGATTTCACCTCGGTTTGCTGGTGCCGGCAGCCCGGTTCGCCGCACATGGCCTAACCCGCGGCGTCGAGAGCCTGCCGCCCTTCGATCTGGTCGAGCGCATCGACCACGGCTTCGAAGGTCAGCATGGTGGAGGCGTGGCGGGCCTTGAAATCCCTGACCGGTGACAGAACGCGCATGTCCTCGAAACGGCCCGTCGGGCCATCGCCATCCTGTTTCAACATGGCAAGCATGTCTTCCCGCGCCTGCCGGACTTCGCCGCTGGAGGCCCCGACGATGTGGTGTGCCATGATGGAGGCGGAGGCCTGGCCGAGCGCACAGGCACGAACCTCGTGCGAAAACGCCGTTACGATACCGTCTTCGACTTTCAGATAGACCTTCAGCTTCGAACCGCACAGCCGGGAGTGTTTCTCGGCGCTGGCGTCAGCATCCTCAAGAACGCCGATGAGCGGGATATTCCCGGCAAAGTCCAGAATGCGATTATTGTAGATATCGTCCATCATTGGTGCCCGGCGCGCTCAAGAATGCCCAAAACAGGACAGGTCAAATTTTTCTAACACAGCGTTTGTCGCAGTGAAGCTTTCCTGCCCTTCATTCTCATTATATGCTAACGAGCTTTCTGGACATCAAGCCGTGATCAAATTAACGGCTCCGATACCGAAAAAACAGCATCGGCCTTGCCAAAATGCTATAAAACAACCAGATAGCAGCAACTGCGAACATGGGTTCGCGATGTAAAACGAATTCAGGTGCGGCCTTTACCCGCATCGGGAGAGACGGAATGGATGCGATCGTGAAGAATTTCCCCGGCGCTGGCGCAAAACCCGACGTGGCCGAAGCTCGCCCGAGCCAGGCCGAAGCGGAAGAAGCAGTGCGCGTTCTCTTGCGCTGGGCTGGAGAAAATCCCGCCCGCGAAGGACTTCTGGATACGCCGAAGCGCGTCGCCAAGGCCTATCGCGAGCTCTTTGCCGGTTACGAGCTGAATGTTCAGGACGTGCTCGGCACGACCTTCGAGGAAGTCGGCGGTTATGACGATGTGGTGCTGGTGCGCGACATTCCGTTCTTCTCCCATTGCGAACACCATATGGTGCCGATCGTCGGCAAGGCGCATGTCGCCTATCTTCCGGCCGGTCGCGTGCTTGGCCTGTCGAAGATCGCCCGCGTTGTCGAAATCTTCGGCCGCCGCCTGCAGACGCAGGAAAACATGACCGCGCAGATCGCAAGATCGATTGAGGAAACCCTGAAACCGCGCGGCGTGGCCGTCATGATCGATGCCGAACATATGTGCATGTCCATGCGCGGCGTCAACAAGCAGGGGTCGACCACCCTCACCACCTCCTTTACCGGCACGTTCAAGAACGACCCGGCCGAACAGGTGCGCTTCATGACTATGGTGCGGAACCGTTAAGCACCGGCCCGAAAGCCGTAATGCGGCTTTCGGAAAATCCGATGCGCAAGAAAATTCAGAGTGGCGGGCACTCGTCCGTTTCATCCGCCCCTCTCATCGTTCCGCCAGATGATTTTCCGAGGTTGCCATGTCCATTCCCTTTCCGTCCGCGCCCGCGGACAAGGAAGCGCTTGAAAACGCAGGTCTCTTTTCGCCGAAATTCGACGCCCACGGCCTCGTCACAGCCGTAGTCACCGACGCGCGCGATGGCGAACTGCTGATGGTCGCCCATATGAATGCACAGGCCCTGTCGCTGACGCTTGAGACCGGCATCGCCCACTATTACAGCCGTTCGCGCGACAAGATCTGGAAGAAGGGCGAAACGTCGGGCAACCTGCAGACCGTGAAGGAATTCCGCACCGATTGCGATCAGGACGCCGTGTGGCTGAAGGTCTCGGTCGCCGGCCACGACGCCACCTGCCACACCGGCCGCCGCTCCTGCTTCTACCGCACGGTCGAACTGGCTGATGGCCAGGCGGTGACGAAAATCACCGACGATACGCGCCATTTCGATCCGGCGACGACCTATTCAGGCACATAAACCGCCGCCTTCCATCGGCCGCACCAATTTGCTACCAATATAGCGGGTTCCGGGGCCAAGGGCGGAACCCGAAGAACTGGCAGGGAGTGCGGTCATGTTGGGATGGGGAAATCGTCAGAACCACCTTGCGGCGGGTAATACCGACGTCATCGGCAATGAACCGCCCGTTACACAGATCGTCGATAAACACCGGATAGCGCTCGCGCTTGGCGGTGGCGCAGCCCGCGGCTGGGCCCATATCGGTGTCCTGCGGGCCCTCGATGAAGCGGGCGTCAAGATCGGCATGATCGCCGGCACCTCGATCGGCGCGCTGGTTGGCGGATGTTATCTCGCCGGCAAGCTCGATGAGCTTGAGGAATTCGCCCGTTCGCTAACGATGCGCCGCATTGCCGGCCTGCTGGATCTCACGATCGGCGGCGGCGGGCTCTTCGGCGGAATGCGGCTCACAAAACGCATGCAGGAGCATCTGGAAGGGCTGCGCGTCGAAAGCCTCGATCATCCCTTCATCGCCGTCGCGACGGAGTTGCGCACGGGTCATGAAGTCTGGATTCATCAGGGTGATCTCGTGACCGCCTTGCGTTCATCCTATGCGCTGCCCGGCATCTTCGAACCCGTGCAATGCAACGGCCGCACCCTCATCGATGGCGCCCTCGTCAATCCCGTGCCGGTTTCGGTCTGCCGGGCCTATGAGCAGGCGCTGGTCGTGGCGGTAAACCTCAATTACGATCTCTTCGGCCGCTCCGCCGTCGTCAAGCACGCCGCTGCACCGCCCGGCGGCGCACCGCACGACAGCGCGCCGCGCCCCGGCCTGCCGGGCGTCATGGTGCAGGCCTTCAACATCATTCAGGACAGGATTTCGCGCTCGCGTCTGGCAGGTGATCCGCCCGATCTGATGCTTCATCCCCGCATCAACGATATCGGACTGTCGGAATTCCATCGCGCCAGTGAAGCCATCGACCGGGGATATCAGGAAACGCGCGCACGCATTCCGGAACTGGAGCGCATGCAGCAGGCGTTCCGGCGGTGAGGCGAGAAGCTCCCTCATTCCTGTGCCTGTCACGGGAATCCAGCTGATGCGCGTCTGCGTGGCGGTAGGAACTCCCATCAGCCCAAGGACTTGGGCTGACTAGATTCCTGTGACGAGCACAGGAATGAGGGAGAGGACACTAATTCACCCGGCAATATAAGCCTTGATATGCTCCGCTTCGGCCTCGATTTCGCCGATCCGCGCCTTCACCACGTCGCCGATGGAGATGATGCCGGCAAGACGGCCATTCTCTTCGACCGGCACATGCCTGAAGCGCCCGCCCGTCATGATTTCCATCAGCTCATCGGTGGTGGAATCGTGGTGACAGCGGATGACATTTTTGGTCATGGCCACTGAAACGGATTGCTGGAGAGAAGCGGCACCCTGGCCCGCCACGGCCTTTACGAGATCGCGTTCCGTGAAGATGCCGAGAACGACACCATCGCCATCGGTCACGACGACGGAACCGATCTTATGTGCGTGCAGCGTGGTCGCCGCCTCACCGATGCTGACCTCAGGATTGACAGTCACGACGTCCCGGCCCTTGCGGTCGAGAAGATCCTTTACGAATGTTGGCATGCCTTCCTCCTCTTTGCAGCGATCCGCAGTGCCGCAGTCTCCCCCGGCGGTTGCAAATCATGAGGTATGGTGCGCTGAGGCCCGCGTGAATGCAATCCCGGATGGGACGCCCGAAAGCAAATTTGCGCCACGCCCGACAAGGAGCGTGATCGGCCTAGCGTAACGGGCGATCGAAAAGGCCGAAGAACAGGAAGCCGAGCAGAAACCCGAAAACATGGGCATCCCAGGCGATCTGACCGCCGACATCGCCGAACAGCGGCACGCCGACCGCAATCAGCACATTGCCGAACAGCCACATCAGCGTGAAGATCAGCACCGTACGGTTGGAGAGCGCCGCAAGAATGCTCTGCCGCGGCATCAGATGGCCGAAAGACGCGCTATATCCGCCCCGCGCCGGAAAGGCGAACCGGCAGGCCGCTCCCATCAGCGCCGAAACGACACCGGACGCTCCGATCAGCACCGTCACGTCCCCCCAGTTCAGAACCGCGTGACCAAAGGCCGAAACGGCGGCGGAAATGCACCATAACAGCACGAAACGCACTGTTCCGATCCGGCGCAGAACCGGCGCGCCGAAGGCCATCAGCCACAATCCGTTAAAGAGGATATGCTCGATACCGCCATGCAGGAAAGAATAGGTCACCGGCGTCCACAGCCATTCCAGCCCCTGCTGGGAAAACGGCACCGCATAACGCAGCGGAATGAAGCCGAAGGTGAAGATGAACCAGCCATTGCCTTCCTCCGACAGAAGATAGGCGGGAACGACATAAGCAACGATCAGCGCGACCAGGATGCCCACCAGCAGCGATGGCAGATTGAAGACGGGATTGTTCGCATCGTCTTTCGGCTCCGGCGTTTCCGAAACCGGCGGCTGTTCGCCGTCCTCGTAGGACATGGTTTATCCCTGTCTTGGTCGAATTTTGCGTTTCCCGAGCAATATAGGAAGCCTGAAAGAAAAAAAAGCCGTCCCGCCTTCGAAGCGCGCGACGCCGGAACCGTAACCGGAAAAGGCGCCAGGCCAAAAACGGTCCGGCTTGCAGGCCCACCGTAAAAGAACGGGCGGGGCCAAAAAATCGTGCTGAAGGAGCTTTCCCCGACAGGGCCGCACCGATGCCACGACAAATGCCGTCAGGCAATATCAACCCTTTGTTAACCTTAACAAATCCAGTTGGCACGAAAATCGCTGCACCTCCAGATACAGACGTTCGGACGGACATGATGTCCCAAAAACGAACATGGAGAGATGCTATGAAGAGCATGGCCGGACTGGAGATATACGCCTATTGGGATGAATTGCGCGGCAAGAGCGCCGCTCCACGCCGCGAGGACATTGAACCCTCGAAGCTCAAGACTCATCTCGGCGACCTTTTCATCCTGACAGACAAAGGAGAGGAAACACCCTTCTTCCGTCTTGCCGGCACCCGTCTTTGCGACCTGTTCGGCCGCGAATTGCGGGACCGCCCGTTTTCAGAACTCTGGCCGGCGGCCGGCGCGTCCTTTCCCTGTCGCGTGGCGCTCGGCATCCTGCAACATCAATTGCCCGTGGTCTTCGACATCGATGCTGACGACGGCTACGGCGACGCGCCCCTGGCGTTTGAAATGCTGCTGCTGCCACTGCGCACGGAAGCAGGTGTCGCCCCGCGGCTCCTCGGCGCGCTGCTTCCACAGCAGCCACGGCACCACACATTGATGGTGCCGATACACTGTCTGTCGATGAAAAGCAGCCGGCTGCTGCGTATGGACATCGTCCCGACCGGATATTCGGCCAATGCCGCAGCCGCGTTACGAACGGGTAGATGCTGAGGCGTCCAGGATCGACGAAGCGATGCTGAAAGCCCATGGCCGCACGGAGCGCGGGGCAACGAAACGTAACGATTTGGTCGATTAGAAAAATTGTAGAGATTAGGCAATACAGTCTGTTAACTCGCACAGGGTAGAAACGGACGATCATCATTCATTACAATTTGCGCTGCCCATGTTTTCGTCCCGTTCGGTCAACACCGCCCAAATTCTGCGCCCGGTTGAGGAAGTTCGCCTCGACGACGCCGTGCGTGTGTCCTTCAACGGCCGCCTCATGTTGCCCGATCACGAAGAATATGATTGCACCGCCACCGAGATGACCGCCGAGAGAGCGCAATTCACCTGCCCGGGTATCGCCCGCAATGGCGATCGCGTCATCGCCTATCTCCAGCATATCGGCCGGATCGAAGGCACGGTGACGTCGCTGACGGCATCCGGTTTCCTCATCGCCATTAATGCGCCCGAGCGCAAACGCGAAAAGCTCGCCGCCCAGCTCGCATGGATCGCCAAGCGTCAGTTGCTGGGCCTGCCGGAAGACCGTCGCCACGACCGCCTGACGCCGCGCAATGCCAGGGCGCAGCTGGTTCTCGAAGACGGCATGCTCGTCGCCTGCCGCCTGATCGACCTGTCGCTCTCGGGCGCAGCAATCGAGATCGAACACCGGCCGCCGCTCGGAAGCCGGGTCCAGCTCGGCAAAAACATGAGCGGCAAGATCGTGCGTCACTTCATGGAAGGCGTCGCCGTTGAATTCGATCGTGTCCAGTCACCCGACGCATTGATCGAGTTTCTTTAAAAAGGCCCCGCACGGCCCGACGCCATTCCTCCGCAAAGCGTGAAGTCAGGCAGCGGACAAGGCTGCAGTCGGTCCATCGCACCGTGATGGGCAGTCGGGACCGGGCGGCTTTTTCAACGCACCTTTACCGCAGCATCGCCTCCTCGTCCCTGCCCGAAAATCCGGTCGGCGTGTGTTCGCGACGCGGATATTCCCGTTCAAAAACAAGTCCGCGGACGCAGTTTGCCGCTTTCGACCTGTCGCCCAAACAACGTCCCGACAGGAACGCTCCCCTTGGTAATTTGCGGCACGACCGGGGCACCGACATAGCCTGCAACACGCCGTCCGAACTTTTTTCGAGAAAAAAGCAGTTTTTTTGAAGTTTTTTTCGGCGCTTTTTCGACGCGTGCCAGCAAGGAACACCTATCCCAAAACGGGAAATCCCCTACATCGCCTGCTTCCGCTACGGCCATGAACATGGATGTGAAAACACCGGTGAACGAAAAATCGCTGTCGATACAGCGGCATAAATGGCTACCAAAAACCTAAAGCCGGAATGCGTAAAATTCTAATAAAATTTGCTTCAAACACGTGTAAAAAACACTTCAAATACAGTTCAAAACATCGGCTAATTTGCTGAAATTTAAGCTCAAATTGCGCCACGCAAATTTCCGCCGGGTCAAAAAATACCTGCGAATGTCTCCTCAACACGGGGAGACAAGCAATGAACAACAACCGTATCGTTTTCATCCTGATCGCGTTCATCGTCGGCGCCTTCGCACAACAGGCCAGCGCATCGCCGGCAGCCGTCATGCGCGTCATCGGCAAGGCCAATCCACCGATCGGTCATTATGAATTCTGCCAGACCTATCAGAGCGAGTGCCAGCCGACTTCGCTGGACAATGGCCCGATGAAGCTGACGGAAGAGCGCTGGAAGACGATGCTTGACGTCAACTACACCGTCAACACCACGATCACGCCGATGACCGACATGGAAATCTACGGCGTCGAAGAACGCTGGGCCTATCCTACCACCGTCGGCGATTGCGAAGATTTCGTATTGTTGAAGCGCAAGATGCTGATGAACAAGGGTTTCTCCGCCTCCAACCTGCTGATCACTGTCGTTCTGCAGCCGAATGGCGAAGGCCATGCCGTCCTGACCGTTCGCACCGACCGTGGCGACTTCGTTCTCGACAACATGCGCAACAAGGTCATGAACTGGTCGGAAACCGAATATACCTATCTGAAGCGTCAGGACACCGCCAACCCGGGTCGCTGGGTGAAAATTCAGGATGGCCGCGCCACCAATGCAGTCGGCGGCATCAACTGACCAACCCGTCTCCCCAAATAAAAAAGCCGGCCACCAAAAGGGGCCGGCTTTTTCATTTTCATCCATCATGCGTCAGAGCAGACCAAGTTCGGCCAGTTCGCGCCTGAGATCGGAAGGCATGTCCTCGCCGCCTCCTCCACCCCCGAGATCGCGCGGCGCCTCGTCATCCTTCAGGTAGCGCCAGCCCTGAAACGGCCGCTTCGGCGCAGGTGAGGTCTCGATCACCTCGGGTCCGAGAACGAGATCGCAGCGTGAAATACCGTCGTCTCCCTTGAAAGAACGGATATCGAGCAGCTTTTGCCGGGCCTGCACCTGCCCCTTGATGACCCAGTAGAGTGAGCCGCCTTCAAGCAGTTCCTCTACCCGTTTGGGGATCATGCGGGTGGTGTGGACGCTGTGCGGCTCAAGGCCCGCAGCCATGGCGGTGAGCGAGCGCTGCGCGACCCAATCCCTCAGGTCCTGGAGTGAATCCGCGCCGACGCAAAGTTTGATGAGATGTAGAGGCATGTCTCTATCAATGCCTTTTTGCGGCGGGCGTCAAGCATGCCGGACATGCCGGGCGCCCAGCCCGCTCAACACTCCACAACGTTGACGGCAAGGCCGCCGGTTGAGGTTTCCTTGTATTTCTCGCTCATGTCGTTGCCGGTCTGGCGCATGGTTTCGATACAGGCATCCAGCGGCACGAAGTGCTGACCGTCGCCTTTCAGCGCCAGCGACGCCGCCGTGACCGCCTTGACCGCGCCCAGTGCGTTGCGTTCGATGCAGGGCACCTGCACCAATCCGGCGATCGGGTCGCAGGTCATGCCGAGATGATGTTCGAGCGCGATTTCCGCCGCATTCTCGATCTGCTCGGGCGATCCGCCCATCACCGCCGCGAGACCTGCCGCCGCCATGGCCGCAGCCGATCCCACTTCCCCCTGACAGCCCACCTCCGCGCCGGAAATCGACGCGTTATGCTTGATGATGCCGCCAATCGCTGCCGCCGTGAGGAGAAAGTCCCGCACGTCGTCGACGGTGGCATCCTCATGGAAATGCCGGAAATACCGCACTGTCGCCGGCACCACGCCCGCAGCGCCATTGGTGGGCGCGGTGACGACACGGCCGCCGGCAGCGTTCTCTTCGTTCACGGCCATGGCATAGACGCTCAACCAGTCATTCGCCATGACGGGATTCAACCGGTTGCTACGCCATTCCGCATTCAGTTTTTCATAGATCGAACGGGCACGGCGACGCACCTTGAGGCCGCCGGGCATGATGCCGTCCACCTTCAGCCCGCGCTCGATACATCCGTTCATCGCATCCCAAATCTGGTCCAGCCGTTCATTCAGCTCTTCGCGCGAAACAACCGTCTCCTCGTTCGCCCGTTTCATCTGGGCGATGGTGCGGCCGGACCGCGCGGCCATTTCCAGCATTTCCTTCGCCGTGGCGAAAGGATAGGGCACGCGCGGGCCGTTATCGATGGTCTTGCCGCGCTGCTTGATCGCCTCCAGTTCCGTGTCGGTGACGACAAAGCCACCGCCGACGGAATAATAGATGCGCTTGACCAGCAGCCTGCCCTGGTTATCGAAAGCGGAGAAGGTCATGCCGTTCGCATGGCCCGGCAGCGGGTTCTTCTTGTCGAAGACGAGATCTTCGGCCGTCCTGAACTCGTAGGTCGGATGGCCGGGCGGCGTAACCGTACCGGCCTTCTCCACCGCCTCTATGATGGCGTCCATCGCGTCGGGATCGACAAGGTCCGGCCGCTCGCCGGTCAGGCCGAGAATGACTGCCCGGCCGGTGCCATGACCAATGCCGGTGAAGGCGAGAGACCCGTGCAGGCTGACCTTCATGCGCGCAACGGCGGCACCGGCGGGGCGCGGCCACTCGTCGCTGAGGATCAGCGCCAGAAAGCGGTTGGCCGCCGTCATCGGTCCCATCGTATGCGAACTGGAAGGACCGATACCGATCTTGAAGACGTCAAAGACCGAAAGAAACATTGAGTTTTTCCTGCGTAATGGATTCCGTCACATCATATCCAAAGCTGGAACTTATCGCCACAAAAGAGCGGCACCGGCTTTTGCAGCTGCGACATGGGCCTACCGCAAACGAAAACAGCACGGTTTCCAGAGGAAAACCGCGCCGTTTCAAAACCCGTCAATCAGGAGAGATGCTTATGGGCTGCCAAAAATGTACGTCAATGCGAGAAAAGCGGCAAAGCCTGCGAGTGCGCGCAACGTGACGCCCCAGCAGGATTTCTGAGCGGTTTCTTCCATGATTACTCCAGCTATTCACTCTCCGGGCGATCTTCAAGACCCGGCCCGTGGAGGAAGCATTTATTAAAATCCGGCGCGGAAGGCAAATGCAAAAAGCGGCTAAATGAAGGCGTTTTCGACGGGCTGCCATTCGCGCCTTGCATAGGTATGTTAAAAAACAAAGCGTTAGCGCGACCCTGAAACCAGTGCCATTTCTGGCCTCGCCGCAATTTAGGCTAAAGTGTAACCGTTTTTTAAAGGTTTCATACAAACACCTGTTGAAAACGGCGGACGCGGGCACGTTGCGGTCGCAATTCTTCCGCTGAAACCCATCTTGAATGGCTGCGACCGCTGCTTTATCGACCATGGTCAAACAGCAACGATGCGAGTCCCACATGCAGACATCCTCTTTCCCCGACCGTGAAACTGTTGCTTCGAAACTGACCTCGCTTGCGAGTGAGGATAAGGCCTGGGTGTCGTTGCTGATGGAGAACGCGCTGCAGGACGAGAACCTGCTGGCAGGCCTTAACCTTTATCTCGACCAGCAGGCCGGCGCCCGTTTCCTTAATAGCCTGAAGCTTGAAGCCACCGGTGAATGGCTGGGTGGCCACGCCCCTGCCCGTCTGCAAATCCGCTTCGCGGAAATTGCGAAGGCAAGCCAGCATCCTGCTTATCTCGCCTTCCGCAAGGGGCTGACGGCTTCCGCCGGCCTTGAAAAAGCCTATCCCAAGGCGCCGATCTGACCCGCTCGACTAATCCGGCACCCTGTCGACCACGGCGATGATCGGCCCCATGGGGAACAATGAATCTCGCCTCTTCATCTCGGGAATATCGACGCTGGAAATGGTGCCGTCGAGATAGAGCGCATTCGGTGAATCCAGCACATCCCTGAACAGGGTGGCGAAATCGTAAAAGCGCACGGTATTGTCCGAAATGGCAAAATGTACCGTGCCATCGCGAGAGACTCCGACGCCGTTGCGGCGCTTCAAGCTGTCGCTGTCGGGCAGAAAACGCGGATGCAGTCCGCCGTCGATAACAAGCATCGGCCCGGACTGGGTGGCAAAATCGGGCTTCGGGTCGGCCGCCAGATAGGCTTCGGTCGCCAGCACGCCCGCCCTGTGATCCTTCAGGTAAAACACGCCATTCGGAAGAAGATGGAAATTGCCCCAGCCACCGCGGGTGCTGAGTGGCGAACGTTCCACGCCGTTTTCGATAAACAGCCCGACCGGGGAATAATCGGAATGATACATGCCGCCATTCATGGCGAAGACACTGAACATGTGCTGACGCCAGAGCGCGGAGGATAGATCGGCGAAAGAACGATATCCCTGTCCTGAGACATGGTCGCGGTCGTAAATCCGGATGGTGCTTTTCGCCGGATCGAAACTGCAGACGGTATAGCGGCCGCCCGCATGATCCACGATTCTGCAGAAATCCACCTGCCCGCCCGCTTCGGCCGAAAATGGCAGCAGCAACGGCAACAGCAGCTTCGCCAGTCTTTTCATCGATCTGTTCATGCCCACCCCGTGATTCTCTTCAGGGGAACATTCGCAGGGAAATTCGGTCAAAGAAAAGGCGTCACCCTGGCTTCAGGGAGACGCCGGACTTTCAGAAGGGGAGATGTCGTCAGCGACGGGCGGCGCGGTCGACGCTACGGCCGGCATCCTGGGTCGCATCCACGGCGTTCGCCGTATCCCGGCCCATGCCGCGAATGGTGTTGCCGCAGGAACTGAGCGTCACGACGGTCAGCAGAGCCACGAAAACGGTCGAAAGAATGCGTGTGATCATTTGAAACTACTCCCCTATGACTTGCCGTCCGAGGCAAGCGCCGATGTGATATGCGTCACAATAACGTGAGTCCCAAAATTCGGTTCCAGCGGCGTTTCAAAAAATCCTGTCGATGAAAATTAACATGGTTTTGAGCTTCGCGAGGGAAACTGCGCGTGGATCGTGGCTTGAGAAATCCAGTGGGTGACATGACTGACATCAATAATCGGCTTCTGGTGATGACGGCGGGCGGCGTGAACCCTAACGTCATGATCAATGCGCTGGCAGCGCGATTTCCCGACATCCATGTGTTCATGGAACAGCCCGAAAGCAAATCGGCCATCCTCAAGCGCCGGGCAAGACGCCTCGGCTGGATTGTCGCAGTGGGCCAGCTGGCGACGATGGTCGCATCGCGGCTCGGCAAACGCTTCACGGTACGAAGAAGCAAAGAGATCATTGCGGAGCATGGTCTCCTGCCTGATCTGGGCGGCACCATTCCGGTCACGCATTTCGCCTCGCTGAACGATGAAGAATGTCGCAAGGCCGCCAATCTCCTGAAACCGGCTGTCATCTTCACCATTTCCTGCCGTCTGCTGACGCCGGCGACGCTCAGGGACCTGCACTGCCCCATCATCAATTTTCACGCCGGCATCAACCCGGCCTATCGCGGCCAGATGGGTGGATACTGGGCGCTGGTGGAAAAGGACCGGGGCAATTTCGGCGCAACCGTGCATCTCGTTGACAAGGGTGTGGATACCGGCGCCACACTTTACGAAAAACGGCTGAAACCCTCACCGTCCGACACCATCGCCACCTATCCCCTTCTCTTGACAGCAGCCTCGGTCGATATCGCCATCAATGCCATCGAAGACGCCTTGTCCGGCAGCCTTGCGCCGCAGCCGCCCTCGCCCGGAAAGTCGGTGCTCCGCTTTCCACCAACAATCTGGACATGGCTCTGGAACGGTCTGACGAAACGGGTCTGGTAGCGCCGCCGGCACCGCGCTCGGCTCAAGCTTCGTCGCAGATGCAGGGCTGTCTTGCCGCAACAGGCACAGACTTGGCCTCAAAAACGGTGCATGATAATCAAAAGGATCATGCACACATTGCCCGATATCTCCGCCACTTCCGTCATCCCCGCCTCCATCGAGGCCTCACCCGCGCAGGTGCTTGGCCCGGCAAGTCTTGCCGGTCTTTTTCCGCAGGGCGTGCGCGTTTATCTGACAGATACCGGAGCCGCCTCGCAGGTGAAGCTGGTCGATGCCGCAAAGCATCTGCGTGATCTCGGTTATGAGCCCGTTCCGCACCTTGCGGCGCGCCGTATCGCCTCTCGCATCGATTTCGAGGAACAGGTGAAGCGGCTTGCCGGCGACGCCGGCGTGACCGACGTGCTGGCGGTCGGCGGTGGCGTCGAGAAGCCAGAGGGCCCGTTCACGTCTACCATCGACATGCTTTCCACGGGCATTTTCGACCGTTGCGGCATCAGGCATATCGCAATTGCCGGTCATCCGGAAGGCAGCCCCGATTTCAACGACGAAACGGCGACGGCCGCGCTGCGGCTGAAACGCGATTTTGGCGAAAGAACCGACGCCGCCATGCGCATCGTCACCCAGTTC
The DNA here is from genome assembly GCF_031453135.1 of Agrobacterium sp. SORGH_AS_0440. Classification (NCBI taxonomy): domain Bacteria; kingdom Pseudomonadati; phylum Pseudomonadota; class Alphaproteobacteria; order Hyphomicrobiales; family Rhizobiaceae; genus Agrobacterium; species Agrobacterium sp. SORGH_AS_0440. Next base: position 1,658,933 of record NZ_JAVIYR010000002.1, read on the forward strand.
GGTTTTGATTCCGCCCGCTTCATCGCCTGGGCAGAAGGGCTTGCCGCATCCGGTATCGATCTGCCGGTGCATATCGGCGTTTCCGGCCCGGCCAAGATCACCACGCTCCTGAAATACGCCGCGCTCTGCGGTGTCGGCAATTCCATTGCCTATCTCAAGAAAAACGCGCTTTCCCTGACCACGCTTGCCAGGGGCCATTCACCGGAAAGCATCGTCGGGCCGATCGAACGGCACTGGCGGGACAATCCGCAAGGACCGATCCGGCAGATCCATGTCTTTCCCTTCGGCGGGCTGCAGGCGTCATCAGACTGGCTGGTCAGTCGTGGCAGCTGGCGGACCGAAAACGCGGATCACGCCGCAGCCACGGGTTCGGTGGCGATCTAAGCGGCGCGTCGACGGCGCATGATGGCCGTGACGCGTTCCTTCGCCTCATGCCGCCTTCGCGACCTCGACGAATGCATTGCGAATGCTTTCCGCCACTGCGAGCACCGGCCGCGACGCCTTGTCGCCCATAATCAGCCGGATATCGAAATAGCCGAGTTCCGGCAGGCCTTCCTTCTCACCCAGAATGACCATGTCGTTCAGCACATAAGATCGTGGCAGCGGCGCGATGGCGAGATCCGCGGCAATCGCCGCACGCTGTGCCATCGTGTGGCCGCTGAGATAGGCCACGCGGAAATTGCGCCCACGTTTTTCCAGCGAATGAATCGCCTCCGAACGCCAGATGCAGCCCTCTTCCCATATCGAGATCGGCAGCGGATCGCGCAGATAGGCCGTGCCGCATTTCGCACCCGCCCAGACGAGCCGTTCGCGCATCAGCACCTCGCCGGTATCCCTCAGCGGATGTGAAGCACAGTTGACGAGGGCGAGATCAAGACGCTGCTCGTCCATCCGCTTATAGAGATTGGAGCTGGCATCGATTGTGACGTCGATCATGATGCCGGGGAAAGCCTCGGCGAAACGCTTGAGAATGCCCGGCAGCAGCCCGCGCTCGCCAATATCCTCCGGTGCGCCAAGACGCACCACACCGGACAATTCGGGCATGACGAAACGCGACACGGCCTCGTTGGACAAGGCAATCATGCGGCGCGCATAAGTCAGAAGCGTCTCCCCATGCGCCGTCAATGTCACCGAACGCGCATCGCGCAGGAACAGCGTCGTTTTCAGCTGCTCTTCTAGCTTCTTGATCTGCATCGAAACGGCCGATGGTGTTCTGAACACGACTTCGGCGGCGGTCGAGAAGTTTCCCGTTTCCGCAATGGCGACGAAGGTCCTCAATATGTCGTTATCCAGCAACGGCAGCGGTTGGCGGAAAGTCACGGTCATGGCACGCACCTTCAAATATTTTGATTTATAGATGGATATCATTTCGTTTGATTGAATGTCAACAACGGCGCACCATCCTCACATCAATCGTGGTTCAGGAAAGGATGAAGACATGACCATGATACATTACCTGCCCGCGGCGAACCGCTCCCCGCATCGCCCGTCATCCGCCGGCTGGCTGCAGCGCCTGTCAGGCAATATCGCCTCCCATTATGCGTCATGGCGCCGTGCGAGGATGCTCCGCGCGCTGGAAGCGCTCCCGCCTGAAACATTGAAGGATATCGGATGGCCCACAACCGACAACTACGGCAGAAGCGTCATTCGCAAATGACCGCCGGCCGATGGCTCGCAGCCTTTCTTACGCCCGCGAGCCATCGCCCTCTGCAGGTAAATGGCGGCCCCCGGGCGTAAATTGGCCTGCCTGTTTTACATGCGACGCGACGCCCTTTAAAAAGGCTTGTCGCAAAATTTGCATATTTCAAAAGCTATTTTTTGACAGCCCCGATTCCACGGCGTATTTTTCGTTAAAGATGTCGCATACAGGACATCCAGAAGACCAATTCCAAGGGAGGAATTGCGTATTCGCAACGGAGCACGGGCAAATGAGCAGAAACTCCCAGAAGAAGCGCTCAATCGTCTTTTTTCTCATTCCGCAATTTACCATGCTGCCCTTCGCCGCAGCGGTTGAAACGCTTCGCATCGCCAACCGAATGTTGGGCTACCAGGCCTATGAATGGCGCATCGCCTCGCTCGATGGCCAGAAGGTCATGTCATCGAGCGGCATCTGTCTTGAGGCCGATACCTGTCTTGCAGATGAGCGGCGTTATGTCAGCGGCGAAAACCGCCCGGAAATGGCAATCATCTGTTCGGGCATCGATGTGGATCAACACATCAACAAATCGGTCAACGCCTGGCTGCGCGAAGCCTATAATCGTGGTATCGCCATCGGCAGCCTTTGTACCGCCGCCCATATCCTTGCGCAGGCTGGCCTCCTCAACGGCAAACGTTGCGCGATCCACTGGGAAAACCTGCCCGGCTTTTCCGAAGCCTTCCCGCAGGTGGAAGTCTACGCAGATCTCTTCGAAGTCGACAGCAACATCTATACCTGCGCTGGCGGCACGGCCTCGCTCGACATGATGCTGAGCCTGATCGGCCAGGATTTCGGCGAGAACCTCGTCAACCGCGTCTGCGAACAGCAATTGACCGACCGCGTGCGCAGCCCCAACGACCGTCAGCGCCTGCCGCTGCGCGCCCGCCTTGGCGTGCAGAACAGCAAGGTTCTGTCGATCATCGAATTGATGGAAGGCAATCTTGCCGAGCCGCTGTCGCTGCTCGATATCGCCGACGCCGCCGATCTGTCGCGCCGGCAGGTGGAACGCCTCTTCCGCCAGGAAATGGGCCGCTCGCCCGCCCGCTATTACCTTGAAATCCGCCTTGACCGCGCCCGTCACCTGCTGGTGCAATCGGCCATGCCGGTGGTGGAAGTCGCCGTCGCCTGCGGGTTCGTGTCAGCGTCGCATTTCTCGAAGTGTTATCGCGAAATCTACAATCGCACCCCGCAGCAGGAGCGCGCCGAGCGCAAGCTGCTGATCAGTGCTTCGCGCATGGCAATGGCGAGCCAGGCAGGCAAGGCCGCCCATTGAAGGCGGAGTTGAAGGTCCCGAGCGCGACAGGACTTGTCTCAGAGCAAAAACCTGTCCTCCGTCATGCCGGACTAGATCCGGCATCCAGCCACCGCGCGTCTGCGCCGTGAGAAGAGTATTTCGCGATCAAGGACCTGATCGCGCTGGAGCCCGTATCCAGTCCGGGGTGACGAAGTGCGGATGATGGAACTGTGGTAAGAGCGCAGGTTCAGCGAGCAGCCAGCAAATCAGACCAATTCACCCAAACGGCCGAACCGCATGGGCGAGGTCCTCCGCCGTCATGCCGGCGCCCGCTCTGTCGCCCGCCTCGCCATGCAGCCAGACCCCGGCTGCAGCCGCTTCGAAGGCAGGTGCGCCCTGCGCCAATAGCGCGCCGATGATACCGGCCAGAACGTCACCCGATCCCGCCGTCGCAAGGCTCGCCGGGGCGTTCGTATTGACCAGCGCCCGGCCATCGGGCGAAGCGATCACCGTGTCCGCACCCTTATAGACCAGAACCGCGCCGCTGCGCGCCGCAGCGACCTGCGCCTTCTCGATCTTGCTCAGCCTCCCATCGGCCGCCAGATCGGCAAACAGCCGGGCGAACTCGCCCTCATGCGGTGTCAGCACGAATTTGCCCGCACCGGAAGTGATACGCTCGAACAGGACATCCGTATCATCCCTGAAGGCCGTGATCGCATCGGCATCCAGCACCACCGACTTGTCGCCAAGCAGCGACACGAAGTGCCGCGCCTTTTCGAGATCGCCGAAGCCCGGGCCGAGAACGAAGGCGCCGTGACGCTCATCGTCAAGCCACACGCGTAGATCGTCGGCATTGTCCATCGGAACGTTCATCACGGCCGTCAATGTGACAGACAGCACGTCGAGCGCCGCTTTCGGCGCTGCGACAGTAACGATCCCCGCCCCCGCCTTCAGCGCTGAAAGCGCGGTCATGCGGCTAGCACCCGTCGCATGGGCGGGGCCCGAGAAGACCGTCAGGTGCCCCCTGCGGAATTTATGGGTCTCCCTACCGGCGCGCGGCAAGGCATCCCGCCAGACAAACGGATTATTTTCCGCCACCGATCCCTTATGAGCATCGAGGATACGCAACGGTATGCCGATATCAAAAACCTCCAGCGCTCCGCAAAGCTCCCGCCCCGGCATCAGTAGATGACCCGGCTTGCGCGCCATGAAGGTGATCGTGCGCTCCGCCCTGAACGATGCGCCAAGCGCCACGCCACGCCGGCCGCAAAGCCCCGAGGGCAGATCCACGGCAAGAATCGGCACCTTCGCCTGCATGACCGCCTCGATCAGCCGGACTAGCTCCGGCGGAACATCGCGGGACAGCCCGGCTCCGAACACGGCGTCGATCACCACGTCGCCGGAAAGAGGCGTATAGGCATCGAGCGGCAGCGGCGTCACGCCGCTCCGCTCCAAGGCCACGCGTGCATCCCCACTAAGAAGGCCGATATCGCCGAGGTGATGGACCTCGACTTTAGCGCCGCTTTGCGCCAGCGCCCGCGCCGCGACATAACCGTCACCGCCGTTATTCCCGCTGCCGCACAGGACGACGAAGCGCAGCGCCTGCGGGTAATGCCGAAGCGCCGAAGCAGCCACCGCCTGCCCCGCACGCTCCATCAAATCGTAAAGCGGGATGCCGGATTGGCCGGCTGCCGCATCGATGCGCGCCATCACAGCCGGGTCGAGAAGGAGGAACTCGGAAATGGAGGTCATGCCCCATCATTCCTTCAAAACGCAGGAAAGGCAATCGATACAAAAATAAGCAAAATTCGGAGACCAAAAAATACTCAAATGCATATAATATGTGCAATAGCTCAACCCGCGACCACAGCATAATCGAATTTTAAAAATTTCTAATATTAAAGAAAACCGCAGAAATGCTGATGGATTTTTCGGATTCTAGTGACGAATTGCCGGTAGAACCGCGAAAAGCGAATGCATTTTGTGCGGGAAAGGCCGCGGGGCGAAGTTTTTTCTTCAAGCCCGCTTCCGATCTGGCACAATACGTGCATTCTTGTGGCAGAGCGGGAGTTACCTGCTTTAACGGGAGAAGCGGAGAGATATTTTCTCATGAAAAAGATCGAAGCGATCATTAAGCCTTTCAAGCTCGACGAAGTGAAGGAAGCCCTTCAGGAAGTCGGACTTCAGGGAATCACGGTCACGGAAGCAAAAGGCTTTGGTCGTCAGAAAGGCCACACGGAACTCTACCGCGGTGCAGAGTACGTCGTGGACTTTTTGCCGAAAGTGAAAGTCGAAGTCGTATTGGCGGATGAGAATGCGGAAGCCGTCATCGAGGCGATCCGCAATGCGGCGCAGACCGGACGCATCGGCGACGGAAAGATTTTCGTTTCCAATGTCGAGGAAGTCATCCGCATCCGTACCGGTGAAACAGGCGTGGACGCCATATAATTAAAAAAGTCCCGAGCCGGGGAGGCTTGGGTTTTCACCTCGTCATCATCACACTCAAGGAAAAGTTTAAATGACGACCGCAAACGATATCTTGAAGCAGATCAAGGATAACGACATCAAGTTCGTGGACCTGCGCTTTACCGACCCCAAGGGCAAGCTGCAGCACGTCACCATGGACGTGGTATGCGTCGACGAAGACATGTTCGCCGATGGCGTCATGTTCGACGGCTCCTCGATCGCCGGCTGGAAGGCCATCAACGAGTCCGACATGGTGCTGATGCCAGATCCGGCCACCGCCCATGTCGACCCGTTCTTCGCCCAGTCCACCCTGGTCGTCCTTTGCGATATTCTCGACCCGGTCTCGGGCGAAGCCTATAACCGCGACCCGCGCGGCACCGCCAAGAAGGCCGAAGCCTACCTCAAGGCATCAGGTATCGGCGACACGGTTTTCGTCGGTCCCGAGCCTGAATTCTTCGTCTTCGACGACGTGAAATACAAGGCAGACCCCTACAACACTGGCTTCAAGCTCGATTCGTCCGAACTGCCGTCCAATGACGACACCGACTACGAGACCGGCAACCTCGGCCACCGTCCGCGCGTCAAGGGCGGTTATTTCCCGGTTCCGCCGATCGACAGCCTGCAGGACATGCGCTCCGAAATGCTGACGGTTCTCGCCGAAATGGGCGTCGTCGTTGAAAAGCATCACCACGAAGTGGCTGCCGCACAGCACGAGCTGGGCGTGAAGTTCGACACGCTGGTCTCCAGCGCCGACAAGATGCAGATCTACAAGTACGTTGTGCACCAGGTCGCCAATGCCTATGGCAAGACGGCAACCTTCATGCCGAAGCCGATCTTCGGCGACAACGGCTCGGGCATGCACGTTCACCAGTCGATCTGGAAGGGCGGCAAGCCGACCTTCGCAGGCGATGAATATGCCGGTCTTTCCGAAACCTGCCTGTACTACATCGGCGGCATCATCAAGCATGCCAAGGCGATCAACGCTTTCACCAACCCCACCACCAACTCCTACAAGCGTCTGGTGCCGGGTTATGAAGCGCCGGTTCTGCTCGCCTACTCCGCGCGCAACCGTTCCGCCTCCTGCCGTATCCCCTTCGGCTCCAACCCGAAGGCAAAGCGCGTCGAAGTCCGCTTCCCGGACCCGACCCAGAACCCCTATCTCGGTTTTGCGGCCATGCTGATGGCCGGCCTCGACGGCATCAAGAACAAGATCCATCCCGGCAAGCCGATGGACAAGGACCTTTACGACCTTCCTGCCAAGGAACTGAAGAAGATCCCGACCGTCTGCGGTTCGCTGCGTGAAGCGCTGGAAAGCCTCGACAAGGACCGCAAGTTCCTGACCGCAGGCGGCGTGTTTGACGACGACCAGATCGATAGCTTCATCGAACTGAAGATGCAGGAAGTCATGCGTTTCGAAATGACCCCTCACCCGGTCGAATTCGACATGTACTACTCGGCCTGATCGGCCCTGCGGGCGCTCCACCGGGGCGCTCCATTCATCGCGGCGGTTTTCCCCGGAAAGCCGCCGTTTTCTTTTGAAGTTCAACCCTGACCGTGAAGAATGCCGAACACGCCAGCCACGCAGCAAACCCGCCTCACGGATTGGCTCATCTTTCTGGCCGTTCCCTTCTTTTTCGCCAGCAACGTCGTTTTCGGCCGCGGCGTCGTCGGTGAGGTCTCGCCTTTCATCGCCGCCTTCATCCGCTGGATGGGCTCGACGCTCATCATCGCGCCCTTCATGATCGCCGACTGGCGCAACTGCCTTGCTTTCGTGCGGCACAAGACGCTGCTCTGGCTCGTCCTCGGCATTCTCGGCATGGGCATCTGCGGCGGCGTGGTCTATTGGGGCCTCACCATGACCACGGCCGCCAACGGCACGCTGATCTACACCACCTCCTCGCTGTTCATCATCCTGTTCCAGCGCATCTTTCAGGGCCGGCCGATCCGGAAGCTTGAAGTGGCGGGCATGATTATCGCCTTCGCCGGCGTCGCCGCCATCGTGCTCAAGGGCGATATCTCCGCTCTCCGGCACATGAATTTCAACATCGGCGACTTTGCAATTTTGACCGCGGCCATTGCCTTTGCGATCTATTCCGTGCTGCTGCGCGATCCGGCGGCGCGGCAGATGGTGTCCTTCAGTCTCTTCGGACTGATTGCATTTTCCGGCGCGCTTGTCCTTCTGCCGCCGGCAGCACTGGAACTCGCACAGGGCGGCATGCTGCCTGCCACGCCTGTTGCATGGGCGAAGATCGGCGGCATCATCCTGTTCGCCTCACTTCTGGCCTTTTATTGCTTTACCCACACGGTACGCGTTTTCGGTCCCGCCACGGCGGGAATTACGCTGTACATGATGCCGCCGGTCTCGATCCTCATGGCGACGGTGTTTCTCGGCGAATCCTTCGAGACCTATCATGCCATCGGCATCGTATTGGTCACCGGCGGCGTCATCATCGCCACCGCGCCAATCGGCAAAGGGCGCTGAACACGAACGGCAGAGCAGCGTCAAAGCGCCAGGTCTTGATATTTCGCGTTCCGATACCAACTAGTATTGGGAAAGGAAGTACATGCCATGAAACAAAGAAACGCAAAATTCACGCTTGGCGAGATCGTTCGCCACAAGGTGTTTCCGTTCCGCGGTGTGGTAATCGACGTGGACCCGGAATATGCCAATACCGAGGAATGGTGGAACGCTATTCCCGCGGAAATCAGGCCGGAACGCGACCAGCCCTTCTATCATCTTCTCGCCGAAAACGAGGAGACGGAATATGTCGCCTATGTTTCCGAACAGAACCTCGTCCACGACGAAAACGAGACGCCGCTCCGAAATCCCAATATCGGCCGCATCTTTGACAAGGCGCCGAACGGCGAATGGCGCCCAAAAATGTCCACGGCGCACTGACGCCCGCCAAGCATCTCCCTCCTCCCGGGGATATCAAACACGCATAAAAAAACCGGTCTGTCGCCAGACCGGTTTTCTGTTTTTTCGAGCTTGCGCGGCAATCAGGGCTTCGGCGCGCCCTTGGCAGCGTCCTGAGCAGCTTCGAGCTTCTTGCGAGCTTCTTCCGCCTTCTTCTGCATGCCTTCCTGCAGGCTGCGCTGGCTTTCGGCCAGCTGCGACTGGGTGATTGCCGGGCCGTCATAAGCGCCGGTGAAACCGGAAAGCGCGATCTTGATGGGGTTCGGCGCGCGGCGGAAGTTGATGGAGGTGAAGACCACCTCGCTACCCTTCTTCAGCGAAGCGATCATGGCGTCCGTCAGCGGCACTTCAGCCGTGCACTTGTCGGGAAGGCAAACGGCGTAATCGAGCTTCTGACCCTTGCCGCCATCGATCTGCATCATCACACCCGGAGGAATGAGACGCGCGGTCGGAACGGAAACCTGCAGAAGCTTGCGGTTGACCTTGCCTTCAACGGTGATGAGGCCGACAGCCGTGATCATCTGGCCGTTCTGGGCGAGAACCACGTTCTGCACAACGCAGACATCGTTGTCTTCCTGCTTGGAGCAGGTCTTGAACCAGCCGAGCGGCGGAGCGCCAGCGCCCTGAGCAGCCGGAGCAGCATCCTGCGCCTGCGAGATGGCCGGAGCGGACACAGCGCCGAGAGAGAGGACCAGAGCGGACAGAGCCGTCCGGGTGAATGTGTTTGCCTTGTGCATCATAAGAGTTCCGTCTCCTGAATGTCTGCCAGAACAGAACCGCTCAAGGTCCTGTTCGTCGATGGCGGTATCCTTCTGCCCGTTCAACTGTCGTTTAAATGAGGCAAATGCGTGACCCGTCTCTTCCGGTCCCCCTGTTACATGCCGTTCGCGGCGATATCCAGCACTTCTTTAACTTTTTCTTGAGCGGAGCCAAGATTTCCCGCGCTTGCATGGGTCATGCAATGTCGGTGTGCTACATATCTGCCAGAATCATGACGATAAACGGTCCTGACGCACATCGGACGGACAGTTGAGACAGGACAGTGACATGCGCAACCTTGCGGCCCTCATCCCCGCATTGTTTCTTTTGGGATCATCCCTGCTTCCCGGCGGGAGTGCGGTAGCGCAACCGCTGCACGCCATCTCGATGCATGGCACGCCAGCGCTTCCCGCAGATTTTTCACACCTTCCTTATGTCAATCCGGACGTGAAGAAAGGCGGCCGCATTTCTTATGGCGTGGTCGGCACCTTCGACAGCCTGAACCCCTTCGTTCTCAAGGGAATGCGCACCACCGCCCGTGGTGTTTGGGATCCGGAATTCGGCAATCTTCTTTACGAGCCGCTGATGTCTCGCTCCAGCGACGAGCCCTTCAGCCTCTATGGGCTGCTCGCCGAAACCGTGGAGTGGGACGACGAGCGCAGCTTCGTTCAGTTCAACATCAACCCCAAGGCGAAATGGTCGGATGGCGAGCCGGTAACGCCTGATGACGTGATCTTCACCTTCAATCTCCTGAAGGAAAAGGGCCGCCCGCCATTCAACAGCCGTCTCGACGGCGTAGCCAAGATGGAGAAGACCGGCGAACACAGCGTGCGCTTCAACTTCAACGAAAAGGCGAATCGCGAAACGCCTCTCATCCTCGCCTCTTCAACGCCGATCCTGCCGAAACACGCGACCGATCCGGAAAAATTCGAGCAGGCGGGCCTCGGTGCGGTTGTCGGCTCCGGCCCTTACCGAATCAAGACGCTGCGCCCGGGTGAACGAATCATCTGGGAGAGAAACCCCGACTACTGGGGCAAGGACATTCCCGGCAAAGTCGGTTTCGACAATTACGACGAGATCAGCATCACCTATTTCCTCCAGGTCACGACCATGTTCGAGGCCTTCAAGAAGGGCGATATCGACATCTACCCGGAAGGCGATGCCATCAATGGCACCTCCGATACCTCCCACTGGGGGCAGGCCTATAATTTCCCCGCCGTGCATCGCGGCGATATCGTCAAGGACGTGTTCCAGCCGCGCCTGCCGACCGGCATGTTCGGTCTCGTCTTCAACACCCGCCGTGCCGTCTTCGCTGACGAAAAGGTACGCGAAGGCCTTACCTATGCCTTCGATTTCGAGTGGATGAACAAAAACATCCTCGGCGGCTCCTTCAAGCGGACGCAGAGCTACTGGCAGAACTCGCCGCTCGGCGCCTATGGCAACGCCGCCGACGCGCGCGAACTGGCGCTGCTCGGTGACGCGGCAAAGTCCATGCCGCCGGAGCTTCTGGCCGGCACCTATGCGCTGCCGACCACGGACGGCACGGGCGCCGACCGCAAGGTGCTCAAAATGGCCGTCGACACGCTGAAAGAGGCTGGCTACAGCATCAAGAACGGCAGGATGTCCGATGCCAATGGCCGCCAGCTCGCTTTCGAAATCATGACGCAGAACCCGGCGCAGGAGCGTATCGCGCTCGCCTATCAGCGTTCGCTGAACCTGATCGGCGTCGCCATGGGCATCCGCTCGGTTGATGACGGGCAATACCAGTCGCGCTCGAACAGCTTCGATTACGACATGATCATCCGCTCCCTGCCCTCGTCGCTTTCGCCCGGCATGGAGCAGCTGAACCGCTGGAACTCACTCTCGCGTGATGCGCAGGGCAGCTTCAACTATGCAGGTGTTGCCAATCCCGATATAGACCGGATGATAGAGGCGCTGTTGCAGGCCCGCTCGACGGAAGATTTCCAGGCGGCCGTGCGCGCTTATGACCGCCTGCTTGTGGCCGGACATTATATCATTCCGCTCTATTATATCGGCGCCCAATGGGTCGCCCGCTGGAAATATATCGACCGCCCGGATATCACTCCAATACAGGGCAATCAGAAACAGACCTGGTGGGACGCGCGGGCGCAATAACCTGCCACCGTCATGTCTATCATATAAGGAACATCAGCCATGGAACGCATCGTTGTTGACGTCGTATCGGACATGGTCTGCCCGTGGTGTTATCTCGGCAAGGCCCGGCTCGATCTCGCCATTGCCGAGGTGCAGGATGAAATCAGCGTCGACGTGAACTGGCGTCCCTACCGCCTCAACCCGGACTATCCGCCGGAAGGAGTCGACCAGAAAGCCGCTCTCGAGGAAAAGCTCGGCAAGGAGCGTCTGGAACAGGCCCATGCCACGTTGGTTCAGCTCGGCAGGGAAGTCGGCATTACCTACGATTTCGACGCGATCAAGATCGGGCCGAACACGCTCGATGCCCATCGCCTGTCGCTCTGGGCCCATTCCGAAGGCCGCGACGTCCAGGAACGCGTCGTGACCGGCCTGTTCAAGGCCAATTTCGAGGAAGGCCGCAATATCGGTGATCATGCCGTGCTGGTCGACGTTGCCGCAAAGGCCGGCATGGATGCGAAAGTCGTCGAGCGGCTGCTGGCTTCGGACGCGGACAAGGATACGGTCGTCGCTGAAATCGACGCCGCCCAGCAGATGGGTGTCGCCGGCGTGCCCTTTTTCATCATCGACCAGAAATACGCCATAAGCGGTGCACAAACACCCGATGTCCTGATTGCTGCATTGCGGGATATTGCAAAAATCAAGGCGGACGAGCATAGATCGATGAACTGACGGTCAAATTACCGGCGGTTTTCAACAACTCCATTTTGCCGGTGTTTCCGTGTCCGACCAGACCCTGAAAGGCATTCTGCTCGCCTTTGCAGCCTTCGCTGCCTATGCCTGGAGCGATGCCAGCGTTAAACTCATTGAAGGTCAGATTTCTCCCATAGAATCGGCCTTCTTCGGGGCCCTGTTCGGCCTCGTCGCCCTGCCCTTCATCCGCAAACGCAACGACAGCTGGCTGGATGTGGTGAAAACAACCAACCGGCCGCTCTGGATCATCCGCTTTTTTTCGGCCGGCACCGGCGCTGTCGGCAGCGTGACTGCCTTTACCCATCTTTCCATGGCGGAAGCTTTCGCGCTGATCTTCCTGCTTCCGTCCTTCGTCACCATCATGTCGGTGATGTTTCTCAAGGAACAGGTGGGCATTCGCCGCTGGTCGGCCGTCATCATCGGTTTTCTGGGTGTGCTCATCATCCTGCGGCCCGGATTCCGTGAACTGGGCATAGGCCATCTGGGCGCCATCATCGCCGGCTTCAGCGGCGCGCTCAGCATCGTGATCTTCCGCGCCATGGGCCCATCGGAAAAGAATGTTTCGCTTTATGGTGCGGGCGTGCTGGGCTGTCTCGTCATCAGCGGCGTTGCCATGGTGCCGAGCTTCGTCATGCCGGGTGGCGAACAATGGCTGCTGCTGGCAGGATACGGCCTGCTCGGCGCGCTTGGCAACATTCTGGTCATGTACGCCGCCCAATATGCGCCCGCCGCCATGATCGGCCCGACGCAATATAGCCAGATGCTCTGGGCCATCCTGTTCGGTTATCTGATTTTTGGCGATCGTATCGACGGCTGGATGTTGATCGGCATTGCCCTCATCGTCGGATCCGGCCTGCTGACACTGCTCCGCGAGAAACAGAGAAAGGTGCCATTGCCCGCCTCCATCGCCGCGACAGACCAGAACGTGGCTGTCGGTATTACGCCGGAAGACAGTCACTAGCCACAGAGAGCGAAAAAACCGGCGGCGCTTCAGGCACCGCCGGTCCGGCGTTCAATCAATCGCAAACCCTGACCCGATACATGTCGCCCCAGGCGTTCTGCCTCCAGGCTACATGGCAGCGGGGATAGACGGGTTCATAAACGACCGGCGGGCCATAAGCCGGCGCAGCATAGACGGGCGGACCATAAGCCGGCGCGTAATAGGCGGGGCCGTAAGCGTAGCCCGGGTGCCTTGCACCTGCAATCAGCGCTCCGCCAATGATCGTGCCGGCAATACCGGCGGCAAGGCCGCGGCCGAAATTATCGCGCGCTTCCGCCTGACTGGTGGTGGCAATTGTGGTGCCCGCAATTGTCAAGGCAACCAGACCAGCGGTGGCAAACCTGTTGATATTGGTCCACATCGTCCTGCTCCTTCATCACCCGGCGGCATCCACTCATCCGCCGCACCGGGTATGAGGATGAGATTACGCCTGCGAAGAATACCGGTAGATGTCCGTTTCGTTACATTGCGGTAATTTTCGCTGAGCCGCGTGGGGGCATTCGTGAGTGGCCAAAGGTGGGTGTGGCTTTACCCCCCTCTGCCCTGCCGGGCATCTCCCCCTCAAGGGGGGAGATCGATCTGCGGCGATGTCTCGCATTATCTCGACGTTAGAGGATGGAGTGGTGACAGTGCATCTTGCCGATCTCCCCCCTTGAGGGGGAGATGCCCGGCAGGGCAGAGGGGGGTAAACCCCACCCACCTGCGGTACCAAATAGCCCACCCTCTGAAACTCAAATCTACGACCGAGCCAGCTCCGCCAGCTGCGTCATGATCATCGCCGCACCCGTCAGCCGCTTTTCCGGCGTCGGCAGATCGCGGTTGAGGAACAGGCTGTGATCGGGACGGATCTTCGCCATCGATCCCTGCTTGCCAATGTAACCGACAAGCGCCGCCGGGTTCGGGAATTCCTTGTTGCGGAATTGAACGACAACGCCCTTCGGCCCGGCATCCAGCTTCTCGACATTGGCAATGCGGCAGAGCGACTTAATGTAGACGATCTTGAGAAGATGCTGCACTTCTTTTGGCAGCGGGCCGAAACGGTCGATCATTTCAGCGCCGAAACCGTCGATCTCGCTGATATCGGCGAGCTCGCCAAGCCGGCGGTAAAGACCCATGCGCAGATGCAGATCAGGAACATAATCTTCCGGGATCATGACGGATGTGCCGACCGAAATTTGCGGCGACCAGCCGCTGTCCTGCACCTGCTCGTCACCCTTCACTTCGGCGACAGCCTCTTCCAGCATCTGCTGATAAAGCTCGAAACCGACTTCCTTGATATGGCCGGACTGTTCTTCCCCGAGTAGATTGCCCGCACCGCGAATATCAAGATCGTGGCTCGCCAGCTGGAAACCGGCGCCGAGCGTATCGAGCGATTGCAGCACCTTCAGCCGGCGCTCGGCAGTCGTGGTCAGCACCTTGTTGACCGGCAGGGTGAAGAGCGCGAAGGCGCGCACCTTGGAGCGGCCGACACGGCCACGCAGCTGGTAAAGCTGGGCAAGACCGAACATATCGGCGCGGTGCACGATCAGCGTATTGGCGGTCGGCACGTCAAGGCCGGATTCAACGATGGTCGTCGATAGCAGCACATCATATTTGCCGTCGTAGAAGGCGTTCATGATGTCTTCCAGCTCGCCCGCCGCCATCTGCCCATGCGCCACCGCCACCTTCAGTTCCGGCACATCCGATTGCAGGAAGGCATGGATATCGGCGAGATCGGCAAGCCGCGGGCAAACGTAGAAACTCTGGCCGCCGCGGTAATGCTCGCGCATCAGCGTCTCACGAATGACGAGCGGGTCAAACGGCGAGATGAAAGTGCGCACCGCCATGCGGTCGACAGGCGGCGTGGTGATGAGCGACAGTTCGCGAACCCCGGTCATGGCGAGCTGCAAGGTGCGCGGAATGGGCGTTGCCGATAGCGTCAGCACATGCACGTCGCTTTTCAGCTCCTTCAGCCGCTCCTTGTGCTTGACGCCGAAATGCTGCTCTTCATCGATGATGAGCAGGCCGAGATTGGCAAAGCTGATGCCCGCACCAAGCAGCGCATGCGTGCCGACGACGATATCGGTCTTGCCATCGGCAACTTCCTTTTTGGTCAGCGCCAGTTCCTTGGAGCCGACGAGACGGGAAGCCTGCTGCACGCGGATGGGCAACCCGCGAAAACGCTCCGAGAAAGTCCGGAAATGCTGGCGGGCGAGCAGCGTGGTCGGCACCACGACAGCCACCTGCACGCCATTCATGGCGGCAAGGAAGGCGGCGCGCAGGGCCACTTCGGTCTTGCCGAAGCCAACGTCGCCGCAGATGAGACGGTCCATCGGCCGGCCGGCCGCGAGATCCTCCCGCACCGCCTCGATGGCGTTCAGCTGGTCCTCGGTTTCATCATAGGGGAAACGGGCAGCAAACTCATCATAGAGCCCGTCCGGCGCGACAAGCTCCGGCGCATGGCGCACGAGACGCGCCGCTGCGATGCGGATAAGCTCATCGGCCATGTCAAGCAGGCGCTTCTTGAGCTTGGCCTTGCGCATCTGCCATGCGCCGCCGCCGAGCTTGTCGAGCGTCGCCTCCGCCGCGTCCGAGCCGTAACGCGAGAGGAGATCGATGTTTTCAACCGGCAGAAACAGCTTGGCGTCATCGGCATAGTGCAGTTCGAGACAGGCGCGCGGTGCGCCCGCCGCCTCGATGGTCTGCAGGCCGACAAAACGACCAATGCCGTGTTCGGCATGAACGACGAGCGAGCCCTCGTCCAGACCGGCCACTTCCGAAATGAAATCCGCACCGCGTTTGCGGCGCTTGGAGCGCCGCACCATGCGGTCGCCGAGAATGTCCTGCTCGCCGATAACGGCAAGATTTCCGGTTTCGAAACCGGCTTCAAGGCTCAGCACCGCCGAGGCCGCCTCGCCTTTGCCAAGCTTCTCCACCTCTTTTAGCGAGGTAACCGGCTTGATCTTCTCAAGCCCGTGTTCGTTCAGCACCTGCAGCAACCGGTCGAGCGAGCCTTCCGACCAGCCTGTTATCAGCACCTTCCAGCCCTTGGCGCGGCGCTCGGCTATGTGTTTCACAGCCAGGGCAAAGACATTGACCCGCTCTTCGCTTTCGCCTTCGGTTGGCTGCCGCGCCCAGCGCGGGCCGACATGCGCGTCCAGCGTGGCGACGGGTCTTCCCTCGCTATCCTGCTCATTGAAGGGCGTCAGACGCACCGCATTGACGGCAGAAAGGGCCGTATCGAAATCCTTGCCGTTGAGATAAAGCTGACCGGGAGACACGGGCTTGTAGGGCGCACCCTGCGTCGATCCCTTCGTCTCGCCGGAAGCCCGCCGCGCCTCGTAATAATCGAGCACCAGCTTGGAGCGCTCCTTGGCCGCCTCGCGTGCCGTGTGATCGGTGACGATGCGGAACCCCTTCAGATAATCGAAGGCGGTCTCCAGCTTCTCGTAAAACAGCGGCAGCCAGTGCTCCATGCCGGCATAACGGCGGCCCTCGGAAACGGCCTGATAAAGCGCATCGTCACGCGTCGCCGCACCGAACAGCGAGAGGTAATTCTTACGAAACCGGCTGATCGTATCGGGCGTCAGCGTCACTTCGCTCATGGGGTTCAGATCGAGCGAGCGCGCCTGGCCGATGGTCCGCTGGCTGGCCGGATCGAAGGTACGGATGCTCTCCAGCGTATCGCCGAAGAAATCGAGCCGCACAGGCTCCTCGGTGCCCGGCACGAAAACATCGAGAATACCGCCGCGCACGGCGAACTCGCCCACCTCACGCACCGTCGCAACCCGGTCGAAACCGTTGCGCTCCAGCCGCGCGGCAATATCCTCCATGCGGATCTGGTTGCCGGGTCTGGCAGAGAAACCAAGGCTTTCGATGATGTCGCGCGGGGCCATCTTCTGCAGCATCGCGTTGACGGTGACCAGCACGATGGCCGGATGCGGTTTCTTCGCGTGGCTGATGAGACCGGCAAGCGCGGCCAGGCGACGCGCCGACGTGTCGGCGCTTGGTGACACGCGGTCATAGGGAAGGCAGTCCCAGGCCGGCAGCGTCATGACCGGAATATCGGGCGCAACAAAGCCGAGAATTTGTTCGAGATCGGCGATGCGCTGGCCATCCGACATCACATAGGCAACCGAGGTGCCTGCGCGCGCCATCTCGGCAAGCAGCAGCGCCTCCATGCCGGCGGGCACGTTTCCGATGGTCAGCGGCGTATCGGCCGACGACACCAGCTTTGCATCGAATCCGGCTATCATGGTTTCAGGCTTTCACGTTGTCTGCGGTGACGAGATCGAAATCGGGACGGTAGGAGGCGATCTTCATGAACAGGGGGGTCTGGAACTTTTCAGGAATTGCAAGCGCCCCCGTCACCATCTTGACGAGGTCGTTATCCTCTTCCGCCATGATGACTTCAAGCTCATCGAGCTGGTCATCGGAAAGCAGCGCGATATTGTCTTCCGCGAATTGCCCGAGAACGAGGTCCATCTCGCGAATGCCGCGGTGCCAGCAGCGGTAAAGTATCCGCCGGCGTCTCGGATCGAGGTCGGCACTCGTGCGCACCAGTCCAGTCATCGCATTCACCTTTCGGTTGACTAATCAACAATGTGTTGACTGCGACCTCCTATAGAACAGGAGGCGAACGCTTGGGAACCGGTTTTTATCGAAATAATACCACCGCCACGAAAATCTGCCGGTGATAACCCGGCTTTGTGACCTGCGAAGTCTTGCATAAGCCGTCCCCTTCCCCGATTTTGCTGCCCATGCGCCCGGCCATTCTCGATCCGCTGTTTGCCTCCGTCTCCACGCTTGCCGGCGTGGGGCCGAAGCTTGCCGATCTCCTGGCAAAACTTCTGGGACGGGAGAATGCGGACGATACGCGCGTTATCGACCTTTTGTTCCATGCGCCCTCCAACGTCATCGACCGCCGCAACCGTCCCGGCATCGCGCTTGCAGCACCCGGCGCCATTGTCACCATTCAGGGACGTGTCGACCGCCATCAGCCGCCACCGCCGGGTAACCGCTCCGCGCCCTATCGCGTCTTCCTGCATGACGAAACCGGCGAACTGGCGCTGACCTTCTTTCGCGCCAAGGGCGACTGGCTGTCAAAGGCCCTGCCCGTCGATGAAGAGGTTCTCGTCAGCGGCAAGGTGGACTGGTTCAACGGTCGAGCCTCCATGGTGCACCCGGATTTCATGGTGAAGCTTTCCGAGGCGGAAAATCTGCCCCTTGTGGAAGCCGTCTATCCCATGACCGCCGGCCTTTCCGCCAAGGTGTTGCGCAAGGCGATCGAAGGCGGGCTCTCGAAGCTGCCGGTCTTCCCGGAATGGATCGATGAGACGCTCAAGACCCGGCAGGGCTTCGGTGACGTGGCATCCAGCTTCCGCGAGCTCCACGACCCGCGCGACAGTGCCGATATCGAACCGCAAGCCCCGGCGCGCCTACGGCTCGCCTACGACGAATTCCTCGCCGGACAGCTGTCACTGGCGCTGGTGCGCCAGCGGCTGCGCAAGGTGGCGGGCCAGCCGATCCGCGCCAAGGGCGATATCGCCGCCAAAATCCTCGCGCAACTGCCCTTCTCGCTGACGGCAAGCCAGAGCGCAGCCGTCAAGGATATCCTGACCGACATGGCCGGCGAAGACCGCATGTTGCGGCTGTTGCAGGGCGATGTGGGGGCCGGCAAGACGCTGGTGGCGCTGATGGCCATGGCGACGGTGGTGGAGGCCGGCGGACAGGCGGTGCTGATGGCGCCGACCGAAATTCTCGCCCGTCAGCATTACGCCACCATTTCCAAACTCGCCCAGGCCGTGGGCCTCACGGTGGAAGTGCTGACCGGCCGCACCAAGGGCAAGGAGCGCCGCGAGATCGAGGAGCGCGTGGCCTCGGGCGAAGCGCAGATCGTCATCGGCACCCATGCGCTGTTCCAGGACAGCGTCACCTATAAGAACCTTGTGCTGGCCGTGGTGGATGAACAACACCGTTTCGGCGTGCATCAGCGCCTGCGCCTAACTGCCAAGGGCATCACGCCGCATATGCTTGTCATGACCGCCACGCCCATTCCACGCACGCTGGTACTGGCCGCCTTCGGGGACATGGATGTCTCCAAGCTCACCGAAAAACCGGCGGGCCGCAAACCCATCCAGACCGTGACGATCCCAACCGAACGCATCGGCGATATTGTTGAGCGGCTGCGCGCAGCGCTGAAGGACGGCAAAAAAGCCTACTGGATTTGCCCGCTGGTGGAGGAGACGGAGGAGTCCGACCTGATGTCGGCGGAGGAGCGCCACGCGGTTCTCTCGCAGATGCTCGGCGCCAACATCGGCCTCATTCACGGGCGTATGAGCGGCCCGGAGAAGGACGCCGCCATGCTCGCCTTCAAGAACGGCGAAACCCGCCTGCTGGTGGCAACTACGGTAGTCGAGGTCGGCGTCGATGTGCCAGATGCCACCATCATGGTGATCGAACACGCCGAACGTTTCGGCCTCGCCCAGCTGCACCAGCTGCGAGGCCGCGTCGGACGCGGCGACGAGGCCTCCACCTGTATCCTGCTCTACAAGGGCCCGCTCAGCGAAAACGGCCGCGCGCGGCTCTCCATCCTGCGCGACAGCGAGGACGGCTTCCTGATCGCCGAGGAAGATTTGAAGCTGCGCGGCGAAGGCGAATTGCTCGGCACGCGTCAATCAGGCACGCCTGGCTTCCGCATCGCCAGCCTCGAGGCTCATGCCGACCTCCTGGAAATCGCCCGCAAGGACGCCGCCTATGTCATCGAGCGCGACCCTGAACTGACAGGTCCACGCGGCGATGCGCTACGCACCCTGCTCTATCTGCACCGCCGCGACGAAGCGATTCGTTTCCTGCACGCCGGCTGAAAGTGAACGCCCATGAACATGATCGACCCGCGCCGCCCGCCACCCGCCTTCCGCAAGGGCTACGCGCTCTGCTCGCCGCAGAATATCCTCCAGCCCGAAACATTTGCGAAGAGCGAGAAGAAGGCGATTGGCAAGGCGTTCAAGAAGCCCGGCCGCAAAAAGGCATGGAGCCGGGCGCTGGAAGAAGGCTGGAGCGTGAGGCTGGTCTATATGCGGCTCTTCGTGCCGGTGTTCCACGCCACGACTACAGGAACAGACGTGGATGATCTGGACGACGAGGATTGATATGGTCCATTGAATGGACTAGTATAACGCTAACTTTAACGCCCGAGGTTAGCCGTGCAGATATCCGTGACTGATGCAAAAAGTCAGCTTACCGAACTGGTGCGCCGCGCCGAAGCCGGTGATGAGGTCATTCTCACCCGTCATGGCCACGCAGCCGTGCGGCTGGTTCCGGTCACCGTCGCGGCGGATAAAACATCCCGTAGCGCCGCGCTCGCAAAAGTGCGCGCGACTGTCGCCAACAAAGGCGATAATGGCCCGGACGCCGCGCATAGTCAGGATCTTCTCTATGACGAGCACGGCCTTCCGAAATGATCGTTATCGATACGTCGGCTCTGATGACGATCCTGCTCGATGAACCCAAAGCGGATGCCTGCGCCTCAGCGCTCGAAACTGATGAACCTCTGCTCATTTCAGCGGGGACGCTTGCGGAGGCCATGATCGTGGCGCAGCGGCGCGACCGCAGCCGGGAACTAGAGATGCTGATCGAAGGTCTGGGCGCCGAAATCAAGCCCGTCACCCCCAAATCGACGCATGGCGTTTCGGAAGCTTATCGCATTTGGGGCAAGGGCGTTCATCCTGCCGGACTAAATTTCGGCGACTGCTTTGCCTACGAGCTGGCGAAAACAGAGGGTTGCCGTTTGCTTTATGTCGGTAACGACTTTTCGCAGACGGACATCCCGGGCGTTCTCTAGATTAGACCGGCGCGATCATCTTCGGCGGCTTGAAATCCGGCGCCACAAGACCACCCGAGATCAGCAGCTTCGCCGCATCCTCTGGGGTCATGTCCAGCATCACGATCTTGTCCTTGGGCACGAACAGCAGGAAACCCGCCGTCGGCACCGGTGTAGGCGGCAGGAAGACGGCGACCATCTGCTGGCCCATCTCGTTGAAGCGATGGGCGAGTTCGCCCTTTGCCTCGGAAGCCACAAACACCATCGCCCATGTGCCTGACGACGGGAACTCGATCAGGCCAACCTTCTTGAAGGAGTTCGAGTGCTCCTTCAGGACGGATTCGAACAGCTGTTTGATGCTTTTATAGATCGGCCGCACCAACGGCATGCGGTTGAGGATGGATTCACCGACGCCGACAATCCATTTCCCGATCAGGTTATTGCCGAGAAAGCCGATGAGGGTGATGCCGATGACAGCGATCAGCAGGCCGAAGCCGGGAATGGCCACATCGAAATATTGCTCGGGATCGTAACGGGCGGGAATATAGGGCTTCACCCAGCTATCCGCCCATTGCAGGAAGCTCCACACCAGCCACATGGTAATGGTGACGGGTGCGAGGATCAGAACGCCCGTCAGGAAGCTGTTGCGCAACCGTGTCGCAAAGGAAATTTTGGGAGGAATGTCGGTCATTTACCGTTCGCGTTAAGCGCTGTCGCTATCGAAACCCGGATGAAAACTGACAATGCCGGATGGCGTTCCCCCATGCAAGCGAAGAACTGTGAAATATTCGTCAGGAATCCCCATAGCGCTTAGGCCTTCGACGGCGCGAAAACCGAAGCGTCCATAATAATCGGGATCGCCGGCAACGACACATCCCGATGCGCTCAGCCGATCAAGCGCACCAAGCCCTTCACGCACCAGCCGGGAG
This sequence comes from Agrobacterium sp. SORGH_AS_0440, assembly GCF_031453135.1. NCBI lineage: Bacteria > Pseudomonadati > Pseudomonadota > Alphaproteobacteria > Hyphomicrobiales > Rhizobiaceae > Agrobacterium > Agrobacterium sp. SORGH_AS_0440. The sequence continues at coordinate 1,680,600 of NZ_JAVIYR010000002.1, forward strand.
CCGATACCCTCGCCCTGCCGTTCCGGCGTCACCGAAAGAGGCGCAAGGCAAAACCAGCCGCTGTCGCCGCTTGAAAGTGTCACGGGCGAAAAGCCGATATGGCCGACGATCCCTTCGCTGTCTTCGGCCACGAGCGAAACCGTGATCGCACCGGCCTCCCGCAGCCGCGCCACGATCAGATGTTCGGTCTTGTCGCTATGGTCGACGTTACGGAAGGCTTCTTCCGTAACGCGGGCAATCGCCTCTTCGTCACCCTGGCGCTCCGGCCGGATGATCATTCCACCGTGACCGATTTTGCAAGGTTGCGCGGCTGGTCGACATCCGTACCCATGAAAACGGCGGTGTGATAGGCCAGCAGCTGAATGGGCAGCGAGAAGACCATCGGTGCGATCAGTTCGTCGACGGTCGGCAGCGTGATCGTCGCCATGGTGTCGAGCTTGGAAGCGGCAGCTCCCTTCTCATCCGTGATGAAGATGATACGGCCGCCGCGGGCGGCAACCTCCTGCATGTTGGAGACGGTCTTTTCGAAGAAACGATCATGCGGTGCAATCACGATCACGGGCATGTTCTCGTCGATCAGCGCGATGGGGCCGTGCTTCAACTCGCCGGCAGCATAACCTTCGGCGTGAATATAGGAAATTTCCTTGAGCTTCAGCGCGCCTTCCAGCGCCAGCGGGAAGCTGGTCCCCCGGCCGAGATAAAGCACGTCCTTGAAGCGCGACAGATCGCGCGACAGGCCCTCTATCTGCGGCTGGATGATGTTGAGCACCTGGCTCATGATGCGCGGCATCTCGATCAGATGTTGCACAAGTTCCTTTTCCTGACCAGGCTTCAGCGTGCCGCGCGCCTTGCCGGCGGCAATGGCGAGCGAAGCAAGCACCGCAAGCTGGCAGGTGAAGGCCTTGGTGGAAGCGACGCCGATTTCCGGTCCGGCAAGGATCGGGAAGATGGCGTCCGATTCCCGGGCAATGGTCGATTCCCGCACATTGACGATGGCGCCGATCTTGAGATCGCTTTCCTTGCAATAGCGCAGCGATGCCAGCGTATCGGCTGTCTCGCCCGATTGCGAGATGAAGAGCGCCGCCTGCGTTGGCTGAAGTGGCATTTCACGATAGCGGAACTCGGAGGCCACATCGATCTCCACCGGCAGGCGCGCATAACGCTCGAACCAGTATTTGCCGATCAGGCCCGAAAGATAAGCCGTGCCGCAGGCGGAGATCGCAAGTCCGGAAAGCTTAGCGAAATCAATGGCTTTATCGGCCTCTTTCACGGTCTTGGAGGCGAAATCCACATAATGGCTGAGCGCATGGGAAATGACTTCCGGCTGCTCGTAGATTTCCTTTTCCATGAAGTGGCGATGGTTTCCCTTGTCGACGACATAGGCCGTCGCCTGCGATATCTGCCGCTCGCGCTTCACCGGCTTGCCGGAGAAATCGATGATCTCAGCACCCTGCCGGGTCACGATGGCGCAGTCGCCATCCACCAGATAGGTGATCTCGTTGGTGAAGGGCGAAAGCGCAATGGCGTCGGAACCCAGGAACATTTCTCCGCGGCCATAACCGACGGCAAGCGGCGGGCCGGAGCGCGCCGAAAGCAGCGTACCGGGATCGTCCTTGAACATCACCACCAGCGCATAGGCGCCTGTGACACGGTTCAGCATCTTCAGCATAGCCTCACGATGACCAAGACCCTCGCGGGTGTATTTCGCCAGAAGCTGCGCCACCACCTCGGTGTCGGTCTGGGTGGTGAAGGTCGCGCCCTCGGCGGTCAGTTCTTCGCGCAGTTCGGCGAAGTTTTCGATGATGCCGTTATGGACGACGGCCACGCCATCGACGAAGTGCGGGTGAGCGTTGGTTTCGTTCGGCACGCCGTGAGTCGCCCAGCGTGTATGCGCGATGCCGACCACGCCCGGAAGCGGCTTTTCGGACACCAGCTTTTCCAGATTGAAGAGCTTGCCCTCGGCACGGCGGCGATCCATCGCGCCATTGTCGATCGTTGCAACGCCGGCTGAATCGTAGCCACGATATTCGAGACGCTTCAGTGCATCGACAAGCCGTTCAGCAACGGGCTCAGTTCCGACAATTCCGACAATTCCGCACATATATATCTCCAGACGGCGATCTTTTCGCCGAAACTTCTAATCTTTCCCGTGCAATCCGCAATTATGGCGCCGGTCACTTTCGGTATCGCTTCGTAACGTCCTTCAAGACGACTTTTTCTTCGCTTCCTTCAGCGCCTTCGCCCGCTCGCGCACCGCGGTTGCGCGGCCCGGCTTCACCTCCTGGCGCGCACGCCCAAAAGCCAGCGCATCATCGGGCACGTCATCGGTGATGACGCTGCCGGAGGCGATGTAGGCCCCCTCGCCAATCGTCACGGGAGCAACCAGCGACGAGTTGGAACCAACGAAGCTGTTCGCGCCGATCCGCGTCTCAGCCTTGTTGTAACCGTCATAATTGCAGGTGATGGTGCCGGCACCGATATTGCTGCCCGCGCCAACGAAGGCGTCGCCGATATAGGTGAGATGATTGACCTTGGCCCCCTCGCCGATCTCGGCCTTCTTGACCTCGCAGAAATTACCCACCTTGGAGTTGGCGTGCAGGTTGGCCCCCGGTCGCAGCCGGGCATAGGGACCAACAGTGGCACCTTCCGCGACATGCGCGCCTTCGAGGTGTGAGAAGGCATGGATCACGGCACCCGGTTCGACCGTCACGCCGGGACCAAAAACGACATTGGGCTCGATCAGCGCGTCCTGACCGATCGTCGTATCGAAGGAGAGGAAGACGGTTTCAGGCGCGATCATCGATACGCCGTCGACCATCAATTCATGGCGGCGGCGCTCCTGCCAGAGCTTTTCGATAAAGGCCAGTTCGGCGCGGTTGTTGCAGCCGACCAGTTCTGTTTCCGGTGCATCGATGGCGACGGCGCGGCGGCCGAGCGACCGGGCGATTTCGACCACGTCCGTCAGATAATATTCGCCCTTCACATTGCCGTTGCCGATCCGGTCGAGCAGATCAAGGGCATTGCGGCCATTGATCGCCATCAGACCACTATTGCACCAGGTCACCCTGCGCTCTTCGTCGGTCGCATCCTTTTCCTCGCGGATCGCCACCAGCTCGCCATTCTCGACCAGCAGCCGGCCATAACCCGTGGGCCGGTCGGTATGAAAACCGATCACCGCGACATCGGCGCCGGAAGCAATGGCCTCGCGGGCCCGGTCGAGCGTGGCGGAGGTAATGAGCGGCACGTCGCCATAAGCGATGATGAGATCGTCGAAGCCGCGTTCGATTGCCGCACGTGCGGCAAGCACGGCATGGCCGGTGCCTTTGCGTTCCTTCTGAAGAAAAGTCTCAACCTGAAGTCCCGGCAGGCTCGCTGCCGTGGCAACATTGTCGGCGTCACGTCCGCAACCTCGCTGCCGTGGCAACATTGTCGGCGACGTCCGACGACGAGCGCCACCGTGCCCACGCCCGATCCAGCCACCGCCTCGACCACATGCGCAATCATCGGACGGCCGGCGACCGGATGCAGCACCTTGGATTTCGACGACTTCATGCGCGTGCTGTCGCCCGCTGCGAGAATAACGGCTAGAGAGCTGCGCTCCATAAGACCTCCAACACCCCGTCGGCGACTGCCTGGCAGCCGATACAGCGGCACATGTTTGACTTTGCGCCGTCCGGCAAAACGGACGGGCGCATCGGTAATTTCATTCCGGATTGCTATAACGGCGGCCCGCTTAAGAAACCATGCAAATCTGCACCAAATTTCCGCACCGGTTTTCATCAAACGTGATTGGAGCGGGATCACATCCTGCTCCCACCGTCTGATTTATCGCCGGGAGTTGCGGGCAGTGAATTCCAGTACCTGCTGGCGACCGTTCTCAATCAATCTTTCCATCTCGCGACGCGCGGCGGCCTCGTCATGCAGACGAAAGGCTTCCACGAGCTTCAGGTGCGAAGCTGAAACATCGGAAATTTCATTGGGATCGGTGTCCGGATTGCTCATCCGGAAAATGCCCGCCAGAGCCGCCTTTATCAGCGAACCAACGGTGCGCATGAACGGGTTGCCCGACATTTCGGTGATGAGGACATGGAAATTCATGTCCGCGAGCGCGCGCTTTTCTTTCGAATAAGCAGTATTGCCCATCTCATTGGCATAGGCGGCAAGCTTTGCGATATCCGCATCCTTTGCCCTGATGGCGGCAAGCCCGGCGCCATAGGGTTCGAAGGCTTTGCGGATGTCGTAGAGATGCAGCAGGAACTCATCGCTGACGCCGGCCTCGAAGTGCCATAGCAGCACTTCGCTGTCGAACATGTTCCAGCTTTCGCGCTCCGTCACCCGCGTACCAATCCGCGCCTTGGGGGAAATCATGCCCTTGGCCGTCAGCGTCTTCATCGCTTCGCGCAGCACGGTGCGCGAAACTTTAAGCCGCTCCATCAGCTCCGCATCGCCTGGCAGGATGTCGCCGGTCCTGAAGTTGCCGGACACGATGTCGAGACCGAGCTTGTGAACGACCTGTGCATGATTTGTCCGCAGCTTTCGTAGACCGATCGCCGCATCGAGCATTCCGCGCTGCAAGTGCCATGTCCTTCCGTTCGGTTGGCGATTTTAAAAATCGCGCCAGACGTGTATCTTCAGTCAGAATATAGTGAAAGACATCAAGTTGCCGGAAAAGCAAAGGCAAACTTCATCTACGCAATAAAACCCATGAAAATAAGCAAGGCTGCACATGCGTCGATGTACAGCCCCGATCTTTGCGAACGCAATTTCCCACGTCATCCTCGCCCTTCAGGCGAGGATCCATAGACATGGCGAGTATCATCCGGGTCAAGGCCGAGGATGACACCCTGTCCCACAACGCAGATTATTGCGGCAGCTTGTCGTCCACGCCGGCAACGTAGAAGTTGAGGCCGAGCAGGACCTTATCCTCAGCCTTTTCACCAGCCTTCAGCCATTCCGAGCCGTCCTGCTTCTTCACCGGGCCGGTGAAGGGGTGCAGTTCGCCGGACTTGATCTTGGCTTCGGTGTCCTCGGCCATCTTCTTCACGTCGTCAGGCATGTTGGTGTAGGGCGCCATGGTCAGGATACCGTCCTTCAGGCCGTCCCAGACCGATTCCGACTTCCAGGTGCCATCGAGAAGAGCCTGCGTGCGCTTGATGTAATAAGCGCCCCAGGTATCCTTGATCGCGGTCAGCTGCGTCTCAGGACCGGCCTTGATCATGTCGGAGGCCTGGCCGAATGCCTTGATGCCGCGCTCGGCTGCAACCTGCATCGGTGCCGTCGTGTCGGTGTGCTGCGTCAGGATATCGACGCCCTGGTCGATCAGCGCCTTGGCGGCATCGGCTTCCTTGCCGGGGTCGAACCAGGTGTTGGCCCAGACGACCTTGACCTTGAATTCGGGATTAACGGACTGCGCGCCGAGAACGAAGGCGTCGATGCCCATCACCACTTCCGGGATCGGGAAGGACGCGATGTAACCGGCAACGCCCTTTTTCGACATTTTCGCGGCGATCTGGCCCTGAATGTAACGGCCTTCATAGAAACGCGAATTGTAGGTCGCGACGTTTTCGGCCGTCTTGAAGCCGGTTGCGTGCTCGAACTTCACCTTAGGGAATTTCTGGGCAACCTTCACGGTCGCATCCATGAAGCCGAAGGAGGTGGTGAACACCAGTTCGCAGCCGGAGCGGGCCATGCGCTCGATGGCGCGTTCAGCATCCGGGCCTTCCGGAACGCTTTCGAGGAACGGCGTTTCGATCTTGTCGCCGAAGTGCTTCTGCAGCTCTTCGCGGCCGATATCATGCGCCTGCGTCCAGCCGCCATCGGTGCGGCTACCGACATAGATGAAGCAGACCTTCTTGGCGTCGGCGGCTTCAGCGGAGGAAACAACGCCTCCCAGCGCCGCGATGGAAGCGGCAAGTGCGATGACCAGTTTTTTCATTTTTACCCCTGTTGGTTTGGAGACGTGAGAATGCTTTACCTGTCCGGTACGAAGGACTTGCCCAGCGATGCCGGTGTATTGATCAACGTCGTGCGGCGATTATGCGAGATGATGACCAGCACGACAATAGTTGCAAGGTAAGGTAGCGCCGACAAAAGCTGCGACGGCACCCCGATGCCGAAGGCCTGCGCGTGCAATTGCCCGATGGTGACGGCGCCGAACAGATAACCGCCGGCGAGCACCCGCCATGGACGCCAGGACGCGAAGACAACAAGTGCCAGCGCAATCCAGCCACGCCCGGCCGACATGTTTTCCACCCATTGCGGCGTATAAACCAGCGAAAGCTGCGCGCCAGCGAGACCGGCACAGGCACCGCCGAACATGACAGTCAGATAGCGTGTGCGTATGACGTTGATCCCGAGCGCATGGGCCGAGGCATGACTATCGCCGATGGCGCGTATCTTCAGGCCCGCCCGGCTTTTGAACAGGAACCAGCCTATGCCGGCCACCAGCCCTATGGAAAGGTAGAAGATCAGATCCTGCCGGAAGAGCAGCGGGCCGATGAAGGGTATGTCCGACAGAACGGGAAAGACGATCGGCTGCAGCTTGACGCCTGGCAGGCCAACGAAGCTTTCGCCCAGCATACCGGATACGCCGAGGCCCAGAATGGTGAGCGCAAGACCCGTCGCCACCTGATTGGTGACCAGCGTCAATGTCAGAAAACCGAACAGCAGCGAAAAAACCGCACCCGAAGCAATGCCGGCCAGAATGCCGAGATAGGGCGAGCCCGTCATATGGGCGGTCGCGAAAGCGCAGACCGCACCCATGATCATCATGCCTTCGACGCCGAGATTGAGCACACCGGATCGCTCCACCACCAGTTCGCCGGAGGCGGCTATGACGAGCGGCGTCGCGGCGGTGATGACGGTGAGGAGAATGGCCTGAAGCATGTCCATCATGCCGCTCCCTGCTTGTGATGCGCCTTGCCGGCAAAAACGACCTTGATGCGATAGAAGATGAGCGTATCGCAGGAGAGCACGAAGAACAGCATCAGCCCCTGGAACACGCGCGTGACCTTGTCCGATACACCGATCGAAAGCTGCGCCGCCTCGCCGCCGAGATAGGTCAGCGCCAGCACCAGCCCCGACAGGATAATGCCAAGCGGGTTAAGACGGCCGAGAAACGCGACGATGATGGCTGTAAAACCATAGCCCGGCGAAATGCTGGGCTGGAGGTGGCCGATGGAGCCGGAGGCTTCCGAAATGCCCGCAAGACCGGCCAGCGCGCCCGATAGCAGCAGCGAAAACCACACCATGCGGCTCGACGAGAAACCGGCAAATCGCCCTGCCCGGGCCGACTGGCCAAGCACGGTGACTTCGAAGCCCTTCAGCATGTAGCGCATCATGAACCACAGCGCGATCGCCGCGACAATGGCGAAAACGAAGCCCCAGTGCGCCCGGCCCGATGCCAGCATCTCCGGCAACACGGCGCTATCGTTGAACGGCTTGGTCTGCGGGAAATTATAACCGCCCGGATCACGCCAGATTCCGCGCGTCAGCCAGTCGAGGAAAAGCTGTGCAACGTAGACCAGCATCAGGCTGACGAGGATTTCGTTGGTATTGAACTTCGTCTTCAGGAGAGCGGGAATACACGCATAGAGCGCCCCGCCGAGAGCTCCCATCACCAGCATGAGCGGCAGAAGCAGCGGCGAATGCCAGTCCGGATAAAGAACCGGCAGTATGGAGCCAGTAATCGCACCGATGGTGAATTGCCCTTCCGCTCCGATGTTCCAGTTATTGGAGCGATAACAGATCGACAGGCCGACACCGATCAGGATCAGCGGCGCGGCCTTGATCGCCAGCTCGTGCAGGGACCAGACTTCGAGCAATGGTTCCACGAAGAAGGCATAAAGCGCATGGGCCGGGTTCTTCCCGAGCATGGCGAACATGACAGCACCGACCAGCAGGGTCAGCACCAGCGCCAGAAGCGGAGAAAGAAATGTAAAAAGCCGGGAAACCCCTGCGCGTTTTTCAAGCTCAATGCGCATGCTGGGCGGCTCCCGAATGTGTCGTGTGAATGCCGCCCATCAACAGGCCGATCTTTTCGAGCGTCATTTCCTCCACCGGATGGGCCTCGGAAAGCTTGCCGTCGGAGATGACCGCGATATTGGTGGCGACTTCAAAGATTTCATCCAGGTCCTGACTGATGACGATGACCGCCGAGCCCGACTTGGCAAGATCGACAAGTGCCTGACGGATGCGGCTTGCAGCACCCGCATCCACGCCCCACGTCGGCTGGTTGACGACAAGCACGGCCGGCTGGCGGTCGAGCTCGCGTCCCACGATGAACTTCTGCAGATTGCCGCCTGAGAGCGACCCTGCCAGCGGATCGGCCCCGCTTTTGCGCACATCCATGGTTTCAGATATGCGCCGCGCCGCTGCCCTGATGGCCGAACCCCTGACAATACGCAGGAAACCGCCGGTCAGGAACGCCTTGCGATCGGAGCGGGCCCGCGCGAGCAACAGATTGTCGGAGAGGCTCATTCCGGGAACGGCGGCGTGGCCATGGCGCTCTTCCGGTACGAAACCCGCCCCCATCAGCCGGCGACCGTTGATGCCGATCCGGCCGACCGGCTTGCCGCGGAGATGGATCGCATCGTTATTATAAACCGGGTATTCCCCCGAAAGCGCGTCGAACAGCTCACCCTGCCCGTTTCCCGCGACCCCGGCGATCGCCAGCACCTCCCCGGCGCGCACGGTCATCGAAATCGATTTCAATGCCACGGCGAACGGCGTGCGCGGCGCGACCGAAAGCCCCATGACTTCGATCTGCGGCGCACCCAGCGCTTCGCCCGTCGCGCGCGACACACTGGCGACATCGCTGCCCACCATCATGCGCGCCAGCGATGCCGGCGTCTCCCGGCGCGGATCGCAGGCACCGGTCACCTTACCATGGCGCAGAACCGTGGCGCGGTCGCAGATGCGTTGAACCTCTTCGAGACGATGGCTGATATAAAGCACGGAACGGCCTTCGGCCTTCAGCTTCTCCAGCGTCTCGAAAAGCTTGTCGGCCTCCTGCGGCGTCAGAACCGAGGTCGGCTCGTCAAGAATGATAAGGCGCGGGTTCTGCAGCAGAGCACGGACAATTTCGATGCGCTGGCGCTCGCCGACCGAAAGATCGGCCACATGCGCATTGGGGTCGAGCGGCAGGCCATAGGCGCGCGACAGGGTCTCCGCTTCCCTGGCGATTTCCTTCAATGAAATTTTCGGATCGAGCGACAGGGCAATGTTCTCGGCAACCGTCAGCGCCTCGAACAGCGAAAAATGCTGGAAGACCATGCCGATGCCGAGCCTGCGGGCTTCGCTTGGCGAACCCACCGAAACCGGCTCACCCTGCCAGATGATTCCGCCCTCGGTCGGTGCGAGAACGCCGAACAGCATCTTGACGAGCGTGGATTTACCCGCGCCGTTTTCACCCAGGAGCGCATGGATTTCACCCGGCGCAATATCGAGATCGATACCGTTGCAGGCGGCGAAATTGCCGAACAGCTTGGTCAGCTTGCGAACGGACAGGAGAGGCACGGCCTCCGGCGCCAAAGTTCCAGTCACGAGTTCCCTCTCTCACCAACCGTCCATGCCTTCTTCGAGGCGTTTCAGACGGTCGCGGTCATTGTTCCCAATCCCGCACCAAAAAGTATGCAATGATACGTGATCAGAACTTATTGATAACGGTTTTGCTGCTGCGCACAACTGAAAAAGAAGCTGCTTAAATGCGATTTGCACAAGCAATAAACGGCTTTACCTCTTCATCATTTCGCGCCGAGCGTTGGGAAAAACTGTAAAATTCCTCCGATGCAATACAGGTAGATGCCGCTCGCCACGAACCCCACCACCGCCCATGTCGGCGTCTGGAAATGCATCAGCAGCGCATAACCACCAAGGGCGCACCAGATGGCCACGACAAGAAGATTAAGGGACCGCAGCCGCTTCACCCGCACGGGATGCAGGAAATTGATCGGCAGAAATGTCAGGAACACCGAAACAGTCACGACTGTCATGGCGGTGGTGGCGCTGGCATCCATCACGAAGAGCGTGAAGATCACCATGTTCCACACCACGGGGAAGCCCGAGAAGAAATATTCGTCGGTCTTCATCCCCATATCGGCATAGTAGATAGCACTGGACACCACGATCATGCCCGCCGCCACAAAGGACCATGGCTCTCCAATCATGCCGCTCTGATAGAGCGCGAAGGCAGGCAGAAGCACATAGGTCACGTAATCGATGATGTTGTCGAGCGTATCGCCCGACCAGTTTGGCAGCACTTCCTTGACCCGGACCTTCCGGGCGATAGGGCCGTCTATCCCATCCACCAGCAGCGCAAGACCAAGCCACCAGAACATATCGACAAAACGGTGCTCGGAAGCAGCGACGACGCCAAGGAAGGCAAGAAAGGAACCGGACGCCGTTAGAATATGAACGGAAAAGGCGCGGATTTCCGCATAGGGAACACGCTTGTAGTTGAAAATTTTCATGGTCAGCGTCTGCGCCCCGCTTTTCATCCGCCCTACTTATTCCGGTATGCGGCCATTCACCACGCTTTGCAACCGGCTCAGTCGGCTTATCCTAAGACTAATGTGGCGGCAGACCCAATGAATCTTCACAACCGGATGTTCCCGGCCGGAAGTGGATTTGCCGATGCAAAGCCTTTATGATGCTCTGGAAATAACAACGGATCAGGACCATGAGACACTTCGATATCGCCATAACAGGTGCAGGACTTGCGGGTCAGATCGCGGCCATCGCACTGGCACGGGCGGGTCGCCACGTGGCGCTCGTAGCACCTTCCACCGACAGGAAGGACCGGCGCACCACGGCGCTGATGGACCAGTCTATCCGCTTCCTGGACCGTCTCGGCCTGTGGTCACGCATCGCGCCTTTGGCCGCCCGCCTTTCCACCATGCAGATCATAGACGGAACCGACCGTCTGTTGCGAGCGCCGACAGTGCAGTTCCGTTCCTCCGAAATCGGCCTGGATGCATTTGGCTGGAACATCCCCAACGAGGCCTTGCTCGGTGTTCTCAGCGAAGCGGTGGAGCAGGAACACAATATTGTCCGCCTCGACACCTTCGCCGAGGCGATCGATATCGGCGACGACCGCGTGACGGTGACGCTTGCGGACGGCGAAACGCTCTCTGCCGATTTCCTCATCGGGGCAGATGGCAGGAAGTCAATGGTCCGGGATGCAGCCGGCATCGGCGTGAAATCCTGGTCCTATCCGCAGACCGCCGTCGTTTTGAACTTCGGCCACAGCCGACAGCATGGAAATGTTTCGACGGAATTCCACACGCCCACCGGCCCTTTCACGCAGGTTCCCCTTCCCGGCAACCGCTCCAGCCTCGTCTGGGTCGTCACCCCGCAACAGGCGGAAGAACTGACTGCCCTGCCACTGGAAGCGCTGAGCCTTCGGGTCGAGGAACGCATGCAGTCCATGCTGGGCGCCGTTACCGTCGAGGATAGCGTCCAGGCATGGCCGCTCTCTTCCATGACCGCCCATCGCTTCGGCAAGGGCCGCGTCGCCCTGATCGGCGAGGCGGCACATGGTTTTCCGCCCATCGGCGCACAGGGACTGAACCTCAGCCTGCGCGACATCATCTCACTGACGGAATTGCTGAGCGCCGTTTCCGCCCGCCCCATTGCGGCCGATGCCGGCAGCAGCTTCGACCGCAGGCGGCGGGCGGATGTCTATAGCCGCACACTGAGCGTCGATCTCCTGAACCGCTCGCTGCTTTCGGATTTCCTGCCCATCCAGATGGCGCGCGCAGCCGGCCTGCACGTACTTTCCGGCGTCGGCACGCTCCGAAGCATTGTCATGCGCGAAGGCATCGAACCCGGCCGGGGCCTGAAGGCCCTGCCCTCACTGCTGTTCGGCAGCTTCAAAAAGGCTGGATGAAATAAACCACGCCCGTCAGCGTGAGAACCGACAGCACCGTCGAAATCAGGATCGTCGCCGACGCCCGCTCCTGCCACACATGATATTGCTGGCCGATGACGAAGACATTCGTCGCGGTCGGCAAAGCAGCCAGCAGCACGGCGGAATAGATCCACACCGGCTCGAATCGCCCGAGCGACGACAACACGAGATAAACGGCGAGCGGATGCAGGATGAGTTTTGCCGGCACGATGTAGCTGATCTCCACCGGCACCCGCTTCATCGGCCGAAGGGCCAGCGTCACGCCCATTGCAAACAGCGCACAGGGTGCGGCTGATTGCGCCAGATAATCCACCAGCCGCTGCACCGCCTCCGGCGGTTGCCATGACAGCGAAGCGGCCAGGAAACCGGCGATGACGGATACGATGAAGGGATGGGTGATGACCTTGCGAGCCACATCCAGCGCAAGCTTCGCCGGGGAACGCTTGTCGCCGCCTGCAACGGCCATCATCGCCGGCGCGACAATGAAATGCGCGGCGTTTTCGAGGCAGACGATGAGCGCCACAGGCACCGCCGCCTTTTCGCCGAGCGCCAGAAGCGCAATGCCCGGGCCCATATAGCCGATATTGCCGTAACTTGCCGCGAAACTTTGGATCGTCGTTTCCGCGAGGCTGTTTTTCCGGACAAAACGACCGATCAGGAACACAACCAAGAAAATGCCATAGGTACAGACGAGGCTGGCGGCAACGAAATCCATCCGCGCCAGTTCTTCCACCGGCGTTTTCGACACCAGCTTGAAAAACAGCGCCGGCAGCGCCGCGTAGATGATGAAGGTGTTCAGCCAGCCCATCGCCTCGACCGGCTGTTTCGTGATGCGCGCAGCGCCGTAGCCGATCAAGATGAGGCCGAAAAACGGCAACAGCAATCCCACGATGTCAGTCACTATGTCTCCCCCGCAAGCAACTCCAGCGGGAGGCTTAGCCGATTTGCATCAGGATCGGAAAGGTCTCCTGGAACCAGATCGCCACATTGGTGATAAAACCGGATATGAAAGCGAGGCCGGTGAGCACCAGCAACACGCCGAGCAGCTTTTCCACGAGGCCGAGATGGCGACGGAAGCGGACGAGGAAACGCATGAAGGAGCCGGAAAACGCCGCCGCGATCCAGAACGGTACCGCAAGGCCAAGAGAATAAACCGCAAGCAACATTGCGCCGTCGCCGACCGTGTCGCGTGAAGCAGCAACGCCGAGAATCGCGCCAAGAACCGGGCCGATGCAGGGCGTCCAGCCAAAGGCGAAGGCGAGTCCCATGATATAGGCTCCGGACAGCGTCGCCGGCTTGCCCGCGCCCTGAAACCGGGCCTCGCGCGAAAACAGGCCGATACGGAACACGCCCAGGAAATTCAGGCCCATCAGGATGATGATGAAACCGCCGATCTTGGCGAGAATGTCGAGATTCTGGCGCAGAAGCGTGCCTATCGTCGAGGCGCCCGCGCCCAGCGCCACGAAGACGGTGGCAAAACCGAGTGTGAAAAAGACGGCCGAAAACAGAACGGCCCTGCGAATCTCCGGCCGTGGTGCCGCGTCTTCCGTCCTGAACTGCTCGACCGACACACCCGCCATATAACAGAGATAAGGCGGCACCAGCGGCAGAACGCAGGGCGACAGAAACGAAAGAGCGCCAGCCAAAAGCGCGCTGAACAGGGAAATATCGGCAATCGACAAGAGAAACTCCGCATCCCGCAAAGCCGCCGCGATTCTTGAGAGCCGCCACCGCTTCACGCTTCATTTTCACGCATGTCATTGCCGCAAAACGATTTCAGCCGCCAGGCAGACACACTTGACGCCGGTTTTATCCCCGGCCGCCCCCTCTCGCCAATCACCTTTTCGGGGGTGCGACAAAAAAAACCGGATTGATCGCCGAAAGCGCTTTTTTTGGGTTGACCGAACGGATCGCTCTACATATGTTCCGCGCACTTCCGAAGGGCAGCCAAGCCCGCCACGGGAGAGCGTAGCTCAGCCGGTAGAGCAACTGACTTTTAATCAGTAGGTCCAGGGTTCGAATCCCTGCGCTCTCACCACCTCACAATATTTTTCGTATTTATTTCCATGGACTTACTCAATCGGCAGGCAATGATCCCGCCGGGTGTTCAAAGCGTTTCCAACATCAATACAGGAAATAAAAGCGTCGCCAACACGGACGCCTAGCGGTACGCGTAGATGTAACGTGCTATATTGTCATAGAAGCTGGAAGATAAGCTGGCAGCCGCCTCAGTCGGGTAAATGTAGACGGGCAAATTGGACACAGGCTGCATTTCGCAAGGCACCATAACCGGGAAACAATGAACCGCCGCGTCCTACAACAATGGGAACGTTGCGTCCACGGTCACGCTCCACTGTCCATCGTCAGGAGTGCCGTGGCTGTAAGCCGGCAAGGAATGGTCGCATCACTTCCGCGCGGCGGTACGGCGGCAGCGCCAGTTCCAGTCTCTCGGTTCACCGGTGTCCATATGGACCGATTCGGTATGGCAATAGGTGCCGACACCCCCGCGGTTCGGCAGGGAACGCAGATAGGTTGCGAGTTCCCACTTGGAGACACCCTTGATCTGTATGTCGGCCGCATCGCAGGTATAATGTTTTGAACCCTGCCTTATTCCCTTTGGCGGACGGTAGCCCGAGGTGACAATGGCCGGGCTGTTATAGTGTCGCTCCACATCCTTGATCATGCTGATGAGCTCCGGCTTGAAACAACCGACTTCAACGCGATCTGTCTGCAGGAAAAGCCCGTTCGGCGCGACGCGGGTCAGGCCGGAGAGCGAGGCAAGCTTCATCAGCCCGGTGGGTTCATCGTCCTCTTCATCGAGATGAGCGTCGTCGAATTCGTCGGACATCATCGAGCGACCGGAGAGCGCAATACCCATCGTCTTGTCCGCCGCTCCCGGAAGTGCGGCCACCTGCGTGCCACCTGCCGAACCGCTTTCGATCATTTTCGGCAGGCGCTTCTTGGCTGCACCGGCGAAAAATGCTGCAAGCGTGACGCCCTTGCCTTCGCCTTCCTGCTTCTCGTCGCCCATGGCGGCACTGGTCGCGGGCTGCACCGAAGCAAGCTGTTCCGATGCGGTTTGTGGGACCGGCACGGCAGCGGGCTGGCGGTTCTCGCTGTGCTGCTCCGGTACCTGCACGGCTGACGGCACAGCAACAGGCGCGGATACCGGCTGCGGTTGCGCCGCCTGCACAGGGGCGGAGTAAACGCTGCTGAGCGCAGGTGTGATTTTCTGGGAAGGCACGCCCGCCGCGGCCGCGCCGGGCGCCGTGGCGGCCGGGGAAGGCACTGCGGATGCGGTAGAATAGATGCTTGATGTTCCAGCGGAAATTCCCGTTGGCTGCGTCGTCCGTCCGGCGATATCGGCGGCAGCGCCGTAACCCTGTGCCGGACCGCCCGCTGCCTGATGCTGCGCCGGAGCCGTGGTCGCGCCAGCCGCTGACGCCACGGCGGGATCCACATAATGCCCCTGCTGCGCACCGGCCGCCGGTGCAGCAGTTGCGGCCGTCTGCTGCTTCTGCTGTCCGGCAACTTCCGGCTTTTTGGCAGTGGCGGCCATCTCCTCGTCGGTCACCGCCGAAACGCATCCGGAAAGCCCCAGCAACGAAACCGCGATGACGAGACGCCGACAAGAAACGCGTCCCTTTGCGCCCTCGACAGTTTTCATGGGTGGCCTCCGTATCTTTTATTTCCAACAGCAGCACGGGAACGGAATCGTGTGCTTCCCCCAAAACGGGACTGGCCGTTTCGATTCGCGGACTATGCCTCATCCCCTCAGGACAAGGCAAGAGCGCCCGAAAACGCTGCTGCTCACCGGAAAATCCCTACCAGGAACCGGTATTCTGCATAGATATCCACGGTTCGGCTGGTGCGAGGCTTTCGCCTTTCTGCAAAATTTCGAAAGAAATACCATCCGGTGAACGTACGAAGGCCATATGCCCGTCTCTCGGTGGCCGGTTGATGATGATGCCGTTCTGCTGCAGATGCGCGCAGAAGTCGTAGATATTATCGACCTCATAAGCGAGGTGACCGAAATTGCGGCCGCCGGTATAATCTTCGCTATCCCAGTTATAGGTGAGTTCGAGGCACGGCGCCTT
Organism: Agrobacterium sp. SORGH_AS_0440; assembly: GCF_031453135.1. NCBI lineage: Bacteria > Pseudomonadati > Pseudomonadota > Alphaproteobacteria > Hyphomicrobiales > Rhizobiaceae > Agrobacterium > Agrobacterium sp. SORGH_AS_0440. The sequence goes on from NZ_JAVIYR010000002.1 coordinate 1,696,605, forward strand.
GTTTTCCTTCGCCGCAGCAACGTCGTCGCGAGCTGCAAGAAACACCAGAGTGAAGCGGCCTTTTTCGTTCTCGATTCGGCGTATTTCGGCGAGGCCGAGCAGGTCGACATAGAATTTAAGTGATTCGCCAAGGTCTTTGACGCGAACCATCGTGTGCAGATACCGCATTTTATTCCTCTCCATTACACGGGTCCGAAGCCGTTAAACGCATGATCGCAAGCCCCGGACAAGGACGGCGACATAAAAGCAGCTGCGTAAATCAAAAACTAGGGCTTGCGTGAAACCGTTACCAAGATGTTAATCTGGCGCACAGGAATCAGTTGACCGGTGTATGGCGCGTAATCGAGGGGTTGGCAGGATATGGCTGATAGGATGTCATCGAAAACGATAGTCGATGTCGAGGACCTTTCGGGCGATGCCGTGGACCTGACCGAGATCACCGGCGTCGTGAAGTGGTTCGATGTCGCCAAGGGTTTCGGTTTCATCGTGCCCGACAACGGCACACAGGATGTGCTGCTGCATGTATCCTGCCTGCGCCGCGACGGTTACCAGACGATCCTTGAAGGCACGCGCATTGTCGCCCTCATCCAGAGGCGCGACCGTGGCTTTCAGGCATTTCGCATTCTCTCCATGGATCAGTCTACCGCCGTTCACCCCTCGCAGCTGCCGCCGGTGCGCACCCATGTGCAGGTGACGCCGTCCAGCGGACTGGAGCGCGCCATCGTCAAGTGGTTCAACCGCACCAAGGGTTTCGGTTTCCTGACGCGTGGCGAAGGAACGGAAGATATTTTCGTGCATATGGAGACACTGCGCCGTTTCGGCCTGACCGAACTTCGCCCCGGGCAGGTTGTGCTGGTGCGTTATGGCGATGGCGACAAAGGCCTGATGGCCGCGGAAATCCACCCGGACAACCCGGTTTCGATCGGGATGTCGCATTGATGCCCGCCCTGCCCGATATAGTGAAGAGCGCCGTTATGGCGCTTCTTTTTTTCACGCTGGCCAGCGCCGCCCAGGCCCAGCAACAGCAGACATTCACCTCCGAACCGCTGCAGATTGAAACGGCCGGGGGAAAAAGCCATGATTTCTCTGTGGAACTGGCGCTGAACAATGCCCAGCGCGAACAGGGCCTGATGTTCCGCAAGAGCATGCCACCGGAAAACGGCATGTTGTTCAATTTCGGTGAACCGCGTGATGTCGCCATGTGGATGCGGAACACGCTTATTCCGCTCGACATGCTTTTCATTGGCCGTGACGGCCGCATCACCCACATCCACGAGAACGCGGTTCCACATTCGGAAGCCATCATCAGCTCCCGCGGGCCAGTGAAATTCGTGCTAGAACTGAATGGCGGCGCTGCGAAACGTTACGGCATCAAGCCTGGCGATATTGTGCGCAGCGCGCAAATTGGCAACCGGAAGTGACGTTGCCGCGTTATTGCGTCTGAATGAGCCGGACGATGTTTCGCCCGGCTGGCGCAATGTTCAGTAGACCGGCTCTATATGACTCAGAATCCTGCAGTTGGAAATGGAAGCGGCAAGGTTGATGGCGATGTCGATCGCCTCGACCGAATCAGCCGTGCCTTCCAGATAGATCACGTCATTTTCGACAGTGGCGGAAATGCGCGACTTTTCGAGACCTGATTCGAAGGCGAGTGCCGAGGTAATGGCCTGGCATACGCCTGCCATCCGGTCACCAAAGAAGCTTTCCTGAATACCTGACAGATTGAACATATGTGTTCTCCTTCTTATGGACATTACAACGCCTTTGGTGGCGGTTTTGTTCATCTCCGGTTCATCTATTTGTTCATCTTCCATTCATCTTGAAAAATTGGAACCCCCCAATCGATCACATTTTAGGTGATCGGGAACCATTTCGTGAGGCGGGCATTTCGCGCATGGGAGTGAAAAGAGAGTGAAAACCGCCATGAAGGCGCGTGAAACAGGAGGAGAATGACATGCTGATCAACAGAACGGAGCCGTGTCACCACGCCTCGTGGATGAAGCCGGTGGCGATCCACCTGCCCTTGTCCGCAGCAGTGGAAATCTACAGCCCGCTGGTAGCGCTGGACATGCTGATGTACCGCTGGCCGGAAGAACACGGCCCGGAATATGAAGAAGCACGCAGAAACTGCCTCGATGCCATCGCCGGACGATGCGACATCGAAAAAGCGCGGGAGTCGTTTCTCATCGCAAGCAGCCACGCTCATATTCTTAACATGCACTGACGTTCATTATCCGCGTTGATGACTGGCCCTTCTCCGCGAAGGGCTTTTCTTTTGGCGTTCACTGTTTCAGGCACGAGGTCGCGCGTGGAAAACTCCGCCTGCCGCCGGTGACATGTAACTGTCACGCAAACGTTATAATCGGCAGAGACAAATTCCGTGGAATCACCGGGCGGACAAACCGCCGGAAGCTCGGGAGTGGACCTGGCCAGCATGGAAACCGTCTTTGCCCTTTGCGCAATTCTGCTCGTCGCTTTCAACCTTCTCGGTATCTGCCTTGCCGGGTGGCGGCTAAAGCGGCGCGACCCGGAAAATTCCCTTGCGCGGCAAAAACCGCCTGTCTCGATCGTTGTGCCACTGCGCGGTGTGGAAAGTTTCACCCCTCTTACGCTGTCACGCGCCTTCGAGCTCGATTGGCCGGATTACGAACTGCTTTTCTGCGTTGCAGATGAATTCGACCCCGTCATTGCGCAAGTACGCAAAGCCCAGAGCGCCGTTCCTTCCGTTTCAGCGCAATTGCTCATCGGCGACGACCGGATCAGTGCCAATCCAAAACTGAACAATTGCGTCAAGGGCTGGCTGGCCGCCCGGCATGAATGGGTCATCCTCGCCGATTCGAACGTATTGATGCCGAAATCCTACGTGACGCGCATGATGTCGGCCTGGCGGAAAGACAGCGGCCTCGTGTGCTCCCCGCCGCTGGGCTCGCGGCCGACGGGTTTCTGGGCGCATGTGGAATGCGCCTTCCTCAACGGCGCGCAGGGCCGCTGGCAATATGCGGCAGAAGCCATCGGAATGGGTTTCGCGCAGGGCAAATCCATGTTGTGGAACAAACCGTTTCTCGAAGACCATGGGGGTATCCGCGCCCTCGCCGCCGAAATCGCCGAAGACGCCGCCTCGACGAAGCTGGTGCGGAACGCTGGCCGCAGGGTGCATCTTGTCTCCGCCCCTTTCGAGCAACCGCTCGGCCAGCGTCACGCCGGCGAGATCTGGTCACGCCAGGCCCGCTGGGCGCGGCTAAGGCGCGTGACCTTCCCGCAATATTTCGCGCCGGAAATCCTGACGGGCGCACTTCCCCCGCTTCTGTTCGCACTCACCGCGGCGGCCATGATGGACGTGAACCTCTTAGCGACCGCCCTCGCCGTCCTCGTCCTCATATACGGCCCCGAATTGGCCCTGACCGCCCTCAACGGGTGGCCAATATCGCTCCATACCCTGCCGGCCATGATCGCACGGGACATCATCATGCCCGTCATCTGGACGAGAAGCTGGATTGGCAGCGCAGTGGCATGGCGCGGCAATGTCATGACAATCGGTACGGCGGAAAGCACTTTGGCCGGCCCGCCAGCGGAATAATGACAATTTATGGGAAGAGGTTACGCCGGAAAGCTGATGCTTTGCCTTAAAATGGTCGGAGTGGAGAGATTCGAACTCCCGACCCTCTGGTCCCAAACCAGATGCGCTACCAGACTGCGCTACACTCCGCCGAGGCGATGGCTGGGGAATACACGGTTCATACGCAGTCCGCAACAGGGAAATTCATCTTTGTTCAGCCGCGACACAGTTGAGCAAAACCTAAGGTCGAGCGGGCAGCGCATGAACCGACAGCAAGGGGATAATCGTCTTGACTCTCACTTGAACTCGGTCCATTTCAAATTCTACGTTCCTGACACGATTTGGTTATTCTATTCAGGTACGTGATGAATAATCCGGGGTTTCACCCCGCTGTCCAACCGGAGCAGTTTCGACATGTCTGCGAAGATTTACCGCCCTGCAAAAACCGCCATGCAATCCGGCAAGGCGAAGACCAATGTCTGGGTTCTGGAATTCGACGCCGAGGTTCCGCGCAAGATCGATCCGATCATGGGCTACACCTCCAGTTCCGACATGAAACAGCAGGTCAAGCTGACATTCGAGACACAGGAACAGGCCGAAGCCTATGCCCAGCGCAAGGGCATCGAATATCGCGTGATCCAGCCGAAAGAGGCGACTCGCAAGGTGGTTTCCTACACCGACAATTTCCGTTTCAACCGCACCCAGCCCTGGACGCACTGAAACACGACGACCAAAGTTTTTGCCGGAGCATCGATCGCCCGGCATGACGGCCCCTTAGCTCAACTGGATAGAGCAACTGCCTTCTAAGCAGTAGGTCGCAGGTTCGAGTCCTGCAGGGGTCGCCACCGCTTTCTTGAATTCCCCACAAATGACTGGTTTGGGTTCGATCGCAGATACGGTTTCAGTCCTTATTTGCGCTCCGGCGATCCTTCGCTCTTCTCCATTTCATGAGATAACCGAAACCCGGTCCGATCAGCGCGCCGCCGATAACCCATTCCACCAAAGTCAGAGGTCGCTCGTCCGGATCGTGGCCAGTCGCGTAAAGAAAGAGAAAAAACGCGATAACGCCGCCGATCAAGAGGGTGATCGGAAACAACACACTGTCGCGAAAGCCTTTCATGCGATCCACTCCCTTGGCCGTGTTGATAGGTATTGGATATGATGCCGTTGGCAAACGCCTTTTGCAGCCGCCACGGCAAGTTATCGATCGGGCGGGATTGCGCCGGGGTGTACCATTGTAAGCGGCGGAAGACGACCTACCTAGAGGCCGAGTTTAACGAGGCCGCCCCGGAGTTCCCGGAGGGGCAAAAATCAATCAGGTACTTGATGCAACTTCAAAAATTAGGCGCACCGCTTTCGACGGACCGCCTTGTCCTGCGCGAATTCACAAGAGGCGATTTCCCCGGCTATTCAGCCTACCATTCTCTGCAGGAGGTTTATCGGTATCTTTACGCTGCACCTCCAACTGGAGATGCATTGCGAGAGCAGTTCTCGACGATTTTGGCGGCACCATTTGAGAAGGACGGCGACACCTATCGACTGGCTGTCGAGCGAAAGGCTGACAACGCACTGGTCGGTGAAGTCCTGTTGAAGCTGGCTAGTGTTGATGGACTGCAGGGAGAGGTTGGATATATTTTCAATCCAGAATTCGCGGGGAACGGGTATGCAACGGAGGCTGTTGGCGCGATGGTCAGCATAGGCTTCTCGTCAATCGGATTTCATCGAATCTTCGCGCGGCTGGACGCTGCGAATGAGGGTTCGGTCGGCGTTGTTGAGCGCCTTGGACTGCGTCGAGAAGCTCATTTGATCCAGAACGACCGCTTCCGAGACGTCTGGGGAGACGAGTATATTTACGCGGTTCTTGCTTCGGAATGGAAATCGCGCGCTGGCGTAATTTTGCCGTCCGCTTAGGGCCGACGGCCATAATCGCGCAGAAGCGCCAATTGCGGTCATTGATTAATTGTTTGCTGTCCCCTAAAAGCCGACCAATAGCAGAGGAGATTTATGCGCAGAGGCTTGTGATTTCGACCGCAATTTGCGGCTTCACCTGGCACCAGTATCGGTAGCCGGACCTTTTTGCATATCTTTTCTGCGGAGTTCTCATGAAATTCGAGGACGTTATCATCCGGCCTTTCGAGGCCTCGGACACAGTAAATCTCTCCAACATCTGGCTCGAAGCCTCGTTGCTTGCTCATCCGTTTATCGGCGAGCGTCGTTTGATGGAGCAAAAGGCACTTATTGAGGAACAATATTTGCCTGGCGCCCAAACGTGGGTCGCAACATTAAACGGCCAAGCTGCGGGCTTTATCAGCCTGCTCGACACTTTCATCGGCGGCTTATTTGTTTCCCCGTGCCATCAAGGCCTCGGTATCGGGCGTAAACTCGTTTCGCACGCGCTGAATTTGAAGGGCGAGCTTTCGCTTGAAGCCTATACTGAAAACGTGCAGGCGATGGGCTTCTATAGATCGCTCGGCTTTCAGGAGCTTTCCCGTCGCGCGATTGATGATGAAGGTTATCCGTTCGAAAATGCCCGTTTGCGGCTAGTCGGCTAAGGGCAACTTGTCGGGCGACACGGTAGTCGCCCGACAACCGCCTTGGCCAATCCCCGTGATCAGAATGAGCGGCGGAGGCCCACCGCTTTAGCCGACTTGCATACTTCCATCCTGCTCCCAAGCAGAACGCCTATGCCAGCACTTTGCTCTACCCCTGCCCCATCAGCGTGAAATAGCCCCATGCGGCCGCGAAAAACAATATGACAGCCGCAATCGTCAATGCCCTCTTCGCTTTTGGCCCGAGCGGTTCGCGCGGCTTCTTCGGCGGCACCGGTTTGCGGAACTTCACCACATTGTCGTTCATTTCATCATCGTCCTGAATGTCGCTGCTGAAACCTCTGCCGCATCTGTGGCATCGGCTTTTCGAATACCTATCTCTAGCAGACCAGAACTATCATAAATATTACCAAGTTTTCACTTCACCCTTGGGGCAAGCTATGTCACTTCCCACAATCAGAGGAATATAACGGCGACAGACGGACGAACAAACCGGAGAGCGGCGGCAACTCTCTGTAGTATTTTGAACTTTGCGGGTGACGAGAATGAATGACGCCAATACCAGTGGCAGCGATACCAAAAACAGCCAGCCCGATCTGCGCGAGATTTTGGGGACGACCAGAAACGGCCGCAAGAAAAAGTCGCGTCGGTTCCTCTATGTGGCAGCAGCCATTGTGCTGATTGGCGGCGGTCTTGGTTATTATTACCAGTCACGCGCAGGCGGTGTGGCTTATAGCTACACCACGGAAGCAGCGCGTCAGGGCGATCTCTCGGTCATAGTCACCTCCACCGGCTCGGTTCAGCCGACGGATCAGGTTGATATATCGAGCGAACTGTCCGGCACGGTGCGCAAGGTCAACGTCACCTACAACACCCCGGTCAAGGCCGGAGACGTTCTGGCGGAGCTGGATACCAACAAGCTGGAAGCCGACGTGCAGAGCGCCCGCGCCAAGCTCGCTTCCGCCAAGGCCAATGTGCTGAAGGCCCGCGCCGACCTTGGCTCGGCAAAGACATCCATGGAGCGCCTGCGATCCCTGGTGCAGAACCGCGTCTCCAGCCAGCAGGATCTGGACGCCGCGCAGTTCACCCATGATGCGGCGGCCGCAACGCTTGAGGTTAATGAGGCGACCGTGCTGTCGGCGGAAGCGGATCTGCGGCTCGCCGAGGTCAATCTGGGCAAGGCCAAGATCGTTTCGCCCATCGATGGCGTTATCCTCACCCGCAGCGTCGATCCCGGCGCCACGGTCGCCTCCTCGCTCAATGCCCCTGTTCTCTTCACCATCGCCGGCGATCTACGCCACATGGAGCTGCAGGTCTCGGTGGATGAGGCTGATGTCGGCAAGGTGGAAACCGGGCAGAAGGCCACATTCAACGTCGATGCCTATCCCGATCGCAGCTTCCCGGCCGAGATCGAGACCGTGCGCTTCGCCTCGGAAACCGTATCCAACGTGGTGACCTACAAGGGCATATTGACGGTCGACAATGCAGAACTGCTGCTTCGCCCCGGGATGACGGCAACCGCCAATATCATCGTTGAAGAGATCAAGGACGCCCTGCTGGTACCCAATTCCGCGCTTCGTTATACACCGCCGCGCGAATCCGCTTCGCGTGCGGGTGGGTTGATGAGCCTGTTCCGCCCGCCCCGCATGGGCCGCTCGCAAAACCGCGATGCCGGCCAGGCCGCCCAAGGTAAAAGGACGGTCTGGGTGCTGCGCAACAACAATCCGCTTTCCGTCGCAATCGAAACTGGCTCCACCGACGGCCAGCATACCGTGGTGAAATCTGGCAAATTAAAAGCCGATGACCAGGTAATTACCGACGCAACGGCCCGTAACGCCGGCTGACGGAGGACAAGCGCATGCAACAGCCGCCGCTCATCGAGTTCCGTGATGTCGTGAAGCAATATGGTCGCGGCGAAGCGACGATCCGCGCGCTCGACGGCGTCAGCCTGTCGATCCGCGAGAAGGAATTCGTCGCCATCATGGGACCGTCGGGATCGGGCAAATCCACCTCGATGAACATCATTGGCTGTCTGGACGTCCCATCGGCTGGCGAATATCTCTTCCAGGGCGTGCCGACCAGCGGCTTCGATAACGAACATCTGACGCTGCTGCGCCGGCACATGCTCGGTTTCGTGTTTCAAGGCTTCAACCTTCTCTCCCGCACCTCTGCGGTGGAAAATGTCGAACTACCGCTGATCTATCGGGGCATGAAAGCTTCAGAGCGTCGTGAGCGCGCCATGGAGGCGCTGGCACAGGTGGGACTGAAAGGTCGCGAAGATCACACCACGCAGGAGCTTTCAGGCGGCCAGCAGCAGCGTGTGGCCATTGCCCGCGCCATCGTCACCCGCCCCGCGCTGCTTCTGGCCGACGAGCCGACCGGCAATCTCGATACGAAGACCAGCGTCGAAATCATGGAACTGATAACCTCGCTCAATCGCGACAAGGGCATCACCGTCGTCATGGTAACCCATGAGGAGGATATCGCCGCCTATGCCGGGCGCCTGCTGCGTTTTGTCGACGGCCACCTCGCCTCCGATAGCGCCGCGGATCATAAGGAGACATTGGATGTTCTTTGAAACATCGCGTCTTGCGTTGCGCGCCATCAGCCGCAACCTGTTGCGCTCCTTTCTCACGGTGCTTGGCGTCGTCATTGGTGTGGCCGCCGTCATTGCCATGGTCACCATCGGCAACGGTACGACCGAGCAGGTAAAATCGGAACTGTCACGGCTCGGCACCAACATGCTGTTCGTGCGCCCCGGCCAGTTTGGCCCCGGCCGCGCCAGCACCGAAGCCAAGCGCTTCGATGACCGCGATGTCGAGGCGATCCGCAACCAGATATCGGGCATACGCGCCGTCGCACCGCAGAACCGCAGTTCCGCCGCAACCGTCATTTTCGGCGGCAAGAACCACCAGACGAGCGTCATCGGCACCACCAATGATTACCTGATCGCCCAGGACTGGACGATCGCGCTGGGTCGTGACTTCCAGCCCGCCGAAGATCGCGGCGGTCAGATCGGCTGCATCATCGGCGAAACCGTGCGTCAGGAACTGTTCGGTGCGGAAAACCCTGTGGGACAGACGATCCGCGTCAGCAACATCTCCTGCCCCGTCATTGGCGTTCTCGCCCGCAAAGGCCAGTCCGGCCTCGGCGACGATCAGGACGACACGATCATCATGCCGCTCAAAATCCACCAGCGGCGCATTGGCGGCACCACCACCATTTCCTCGATCATGGTTTCGGCGCAGGATGGCGTTTCCACCGCCAAGGTGCAGAGCGACCTGCAAAACCTGCTGCGCGAGCGCCGCCGCATCAACATCGGCCGCGAGGATGATTTTACTGTCAACGACATGACGCAGATCGCTTCCGCCATGACCGGCACGACGACGCTTCTCACCGGGCTTCTCGGCGCGGTCGCCGCCGTCAGCCTTCTCGTGGGCGGCATCGGCATCATGAACATCATGCTGGTCTCGGTCACGGAGCGCACGCGTGAGATCGGCATTCGGCTTGCCATCGGCGCATTGGAAAAACAGGTGCTGACACAGTTTCTGGTGGAAGCGGTGATGCTCTCGGCCTTCGGCGGCATCGTCGGCATCCTCACCGGCCTCGGCCTCGCCTACGCGGTCGTCAGCTTCCTCAACGTGCCTTTCGTCACCAGCCCATCGATCATCTTCCTCGCCTTCGCCTTTTCAGCCGCCATCGGCGTGATTTTCGGCTATTTTCCCGCGCGGCGGGCGGCGAGTCTCAGCCCGATCGAAGCCCTGAGACACGAGTGATCAATCCGGCCTAACGATCTGCGGCTTGCCGCCATTCCTCAAGCGCCTGTTCTACATCGGTCTGGTAAGACGGCGGGTAGTTTCGCTGCAGGAGGGCGTGCAAATATAATTCAACGGCCCGCCTTTGAGCGTCGTTCAACAGCGCAAATTTCTCCGGGCGGCCGCGCAGATGGGGCACGAACTCGTGCCGGTAACAACCGTCGAGATCGGCGATCATGTAGGCGGGTAGATGAAACCGCATTGCTTCGGCATCAAAAAACGCAGGACTGGCGGAGTGGAGGTCCACGTCCTCCACCGTGATCGCAGACCAATCGTCCTTTTCATCCTCGGCGCGGCGGGCGGCAAGCACATCATGGCTCGCGTAATCATCAATCGCGGCGGCCTCACGAAGACCCACACCGCCGCCTAGGGTGACGTGCGCGAAAGCAGCATTTACCGCCGCCCTTGCCGTGGCCGTGATCTCCCCTGCCGGTCTCAACACGTGAACCGCCCGTTCAATGATGGCCCCCTCCGCCCCCGTCTCCACGCACCGTTGGCCACTCGCCGCCTTCGGTTCGTTCGAACTGAACGCCTTCCGTGGTGGTTGATGACACGCGCCTGCGTGCTTTAGCCTCCCAAGAAAAGGAGAGGAAAGGAATACCGACAACCAACGTCAGGCCGACCAGAATGCCGGCAGCAACGAGGCCAGGTGTCCAGACATCAATCGAGCTGCTGCTATTCCCCACGCCGGCTACCCCCCTCACTGAACCATCCGCATTCAATCTTGCTTCATGACGTCAATCGGATAGGCTCTCCGGAAACCTACCGCATGGAGTCTCGATGTTCAAATCCGTATCCGATAGCGCTGCGGCTGCAGACGGCGGATCGCTGGCCCTTTTTGTGGAGCGACAGGACGGGCAGACGGAAGTGTTTGTGATCCATCGCTCGCTCGCATCGCGCGGGACGCCTGACTATAACAGGATCACGTCAAGCCTCCGGCCACTCTCTGCAGAAGATTGCCGGGAGGTCGCCGCGGCTCTCGAACCGCTATTGATGACCACGCCATCAATCCATCCGCTGGCCGATTTCATCGAAGCCTTCAAACAGCAGTCATGATCCTTGGGAAGTTGACTTTGCGTGAGACGCAGTCTGCGGAAAAAACCCTGAAACTTTTCGTCCGTCATCCTCGGGCTTGACCCGAGAATCTACAAACGTCCCACGCGATTTGGCGGGGATGGATCCTCGGGTCAAGCCCAAGGATGACGTCGCGTTTGTAGGAGCGCTGGGTGCAAAAGAATATCTAACTATCCATCGCAGAGATAGTGCAGCCAATCAGACGCTGGCTTCTGCCTCACGCTGCTTTGCAAGCGCGGCGAGATCCGCAGGCTTCAGCTCAACCGATTCACCGCAGCCGCAGGCAGAGGTCTGGTTCGGATTGTTGAAGGTGAAACCGGAGCGCATCTTGGTCACTTCGAAATCCATCTGCGTGCCGAGCAGATAAAGCACGGCGGAAGGCTGAACCCAGACTTTCGCGCCTTCGAATTCCACCAGATCGTCCTTCGCATCCGGCTCGGTCACGAGGTCGATGGTATATTCCATGCCCGCGCAACCGCCCTTCTTGATGCCGACGCGCACGCCCTTGGCGTCCGGTCCGGAATTTTCGACGATCGCTTTAACGCGCGAGGCAGCAGCTCCAGTCATGGTCATGATTGCAAAGCCCATGGGCCCATTCTCCTTCGACAATCGAGTTCAAGGCTCGATGCTTATGGAATTCAATTTAAGTGCGCCTGACGATGTCATCAAGGGATGACACCAGTCAAAATCAAATCAGTACCAGCCGACGGCAACCTGCGCTTCTTCCGACATGCGGTCCGGCGTCCACGGCGGATCGAAGGTCATTTCGACGGTGACACCGGAAACACCTTCGACGGCGCCAACGGCGTTCTCAACCCAGCCCGGCATTTCGCCAGCGACGGGGCAACCGGGGGCCGTCAGCGTCATGACGATCTTGACCATCCGGTCGTCTTCGATATCGATCTTGTAAACGAGACCGAGTTCGAAGATGTCGGCCGGAATTTCCGGGTCATAAACGGTCTTCAGCGCCGCGATCACATCGTCGCTGAGGCGTGCAAGCTCATCCGGCGGAATGGTGGATACCTTTTCCTGAGCTTCGGTCGCATCCTGGGTCTTTGCAGTGGCATCGGCAGTCATGGTCTTAAACCTCAATCCTGATTTCAAGCTGCGATATCAGGCGAAAAATTTGCGGGCATATTCCAGCGCCTCGACAAGAGAGTCTACTTCGGCGCGGGTATTGTAAAGGCCGAACGATGCCCGGCATGTGGAGGTGACACCGAAGCGTTTCAAGAGCGGCATGGCGCAATGGGTGCCAGCCCGCACGGCAACGCCGCGCCGGTCGATCACCATCGAGACGTCATGGGCGTGAATGCCCTCAAGCTCGAAGGAGAAAATGCCGCCCTTGTCAGGCGCGTTGCCGATGATGCGCAGCGAATTGATCTCGCGCAGCCGCTCGGCGGCATAAGCGGCAAGATCGGCCTCGTGTGCTGCAATCGCGGCACGGCCGAGATTGTCCATGTAATCGAGCGCATAACCGAGGCCGATCGCCTGCACGATGGGCGGTGTGCCGGCTTCGAAACGATGCGGCGGCTCGTTATAGGTCACGTTGTCTTCGGAAACGTCGAGGATCATCTCGCCGCCGCCCTGGAACGGCCGCATCTCGCGCAGCCGGTCGGCCTTGCCATAGAGCACGCCGATGCCCGAGGGACCATAAAGCTTGTGGCCCGTCATCACATACCAGTCGCAATCGATATCGCGCACATCAACAGGCATATGAACAGCGCCCTGCGAACCATCGATCAGCACCGGAATGCCACGCTCATGCGCGATACGGCAGATTTCCTTGACCGGCACGATGGTGCCGAGCGCATTCGACATATGGGTGATGGCAACGAGCTTGGTGCGCTCCGTCAGGCTCTTTTCGAAAGCCTCGATATGAAATGCGCCGTCATCATCAACCGGCACCCAGACGAGCTTGGCGCCCTGCCGCTCGCGGATGAAATGCCACGGCACGATGTTGGAGTGGTGCTCCATGATCGAGATGACGATCTCGTCACCCTCGCCGATCTTTGGCATGCCATAACCGTAAGCAACCGTATTGATCGCCTCGGTGGAGGATTTGGTGAAGACGATCTCGTCCACCGAACCGGCATTGAGGAACCGGCGCACTTTTTCGCGCGCCGCTTCATAGGCATCGGTTGCGGCATTGGAGAGGAAATGCAGGCCGCGATGCACGTTTGCGTACTCATTTGCATAAGCATGCGAAACGGCGTCGATCACCACCTGCGGCTTTTGAGCAGACGCACCGTTGTCGAGATAGACCAGCGGCTTGCCATAGACTTCGCGCGACAGGATCGGGAAATCCCGGCGCACGGCTTCGATGTCATAAGGGGCCGCCATTGCGGTCTGGTCCATTTCTCGGGCCCTTTCATGGTGCTCTTCTGGAGAGCTCCGGGGTTTGCACAGCGTTACCGCTGCTTCACCTCATCCTCGGGACAAGCCCGAGGATGACGACGGAGAGGTTGCTAAGCGTGGTGCTCCAGCCAGCCGGAAATGATCGTCTCCAGCGCCTTTACCAGATTTTCTTCTTCCAGTTCCTCGACGATCTCGGCGACGAAGGCGTTGACGAGCATCGCCCGTGCCTTTGCCCGCGGGACGCCGCGCGCCATCAGGTAATAGAGATGGTTGTCGCTGATATCGGCAACCGTCGCGCCATGGCCGCACTGAACGTCATCGGCGAAGATTTCCAGTTCCGGCTTTGCCGAGAACTCGCCATCGTCAGACATCAGCAGCGTGTTGCACGCCATCTTCGCGTCGGTCTTCTGGGCATCCGGTGCGACCCGGATCATGCCCTGGAAAATGCCCTTTGCACGGTCGAACACCACGTTGCGGAAAACTTCCGTCGAGGTCGTGTTCGGCACGTTGTGGCCAAGAACCATCGTCACGTCCGTATGGGTTTCGCCACCCAGAAGGTTGACGCCGCGAACGATGAGATCGGTGCCCTCGCCTTCCACATCAATGCGCAGTTCCTGACGCACCAGCTTGCCGCCGGCATTGATCAGGAAGAGACGCAACTTGGCTTCCGCGCCAAGCTTGATGCGCAGCTGGCCAAGGTGAATATCGGCTGCACCCTGCTGTTGCAAAAGGATCCAGGTTGCTTCCGCGCCATCCTCAATGACGATATCGCTGACCGAGGAGACAAGCGCCGCATCGGGCGTCACCGAAAGGTGACGCTCAATGACAGTCGCTTTCGAACCCTTGCCGAAGCGCACAGGGAAGCGGCTGTGAACCTGGCCTGCGCCATGGATAGCCTGCAGTTCGATCGGCTTGTCGAGCTCAGCATCGGCGGGAATTTCGACCACGAGGCCGTCACGCACAAAGCTGCCATTGATGCGGCCAATCGTGTCATCCTTGCTGGCTTCCGCAAGGCCAGCCGCGGCAGAGCCGTCGAGCAGGCTGTCGGCAAAGCGCGATACACCATCGACCTTGCCGATATCGGCCGTGCCATGCAGCATGTAAGCCACAGGCGAACCGGCAATAATCGACGCAGCCTTCTCGATGACAGGCGCGGGCCGGTCTTCCGGAACCGTGCGCAGCAGGCTCTTCAGATCGGTATAGTGCCAGGCCTCGATGCGGCGTGTCGGAAGACCACCGGTCTTCAGATCGTCGAACAGCACGTCACGCGCGGCAACCACGGCGCCGTCGCCGGGCAGCTCGCTGAACTTGGCGGTGTAGGCATCGACCAGCGCGGTTTCCGCTGGCGTCAGCCGGTTGGTAGCTTGAATGTTCATGGACATCACCTCCTGGCCTTCGATCAGGCCGCTTCACCGATGATGTCGGCGTAACCGTTGTTTTCCAGTTCCAGCGCGAGAGCCTTGTCACCCGAGCGGATGATCTTGCCCTTGTAGAGAACGTGAACGCTGTCAGGCACGATGTAATCGAGCAGGCGCTGATAGTGGGTGATGACGACGGTGGCGCGATCCGGCGACTTCAGCGCATTGACGCCGTCAGCCACGATCTTCAGCGCGTCGATGTCGAGACCGCTATCGGTTTCGTCGAGAACGCAGAGCTTCGGCTCCAGAAGCGCCATCTGCAGGATTTCGGCACGCTTCTTCTCACCACCGGAGAAACCGACGTTGAGCGGACGCTTCAGCATCTCCATGTCGATCTTCAGATCGCCGGCTGCTTCCTTGACGCGGCGGATGAAATCAGGCGTCGTCAGCTCGGACTCGCCGCGCGCCTTGCGCTGCTCGTTCATCGCAACCTTCAGGAACTGCATGGTAGCGACGCCCGGAATTTCGACCGGATACTGGAAGGCAAGGAAAATGCCCTTGGCCGCACGCTCGGCAGCGTCCAGTTCCAGAATGCTTTCGCCGTTATAGAGAATGTCACCGGAGGTGACTTCATAGTCCTCACGGCCCGACAGGATGTAGGACAGCGTCGACTTGCCGGAACCGTTCGGGCCCATGATGGCCGCAACTTCACCAGCGGCAACCTTCAGGTTGAGACCCTTGATGATCTCGGTTTCGGTATCGGCGATCTTCGCGTGCAGGTCGATGATTTCAAGCATGGTATTGTTCCTGTTCATGGTGCGGTTTCAAGGACCGCCTCGTGCGCCCCATCAGGGCTTGTCTCAAATCTCTCATCCGTCATCCTCGGGCTTGACCCGAGGATCCGGGAAGTGGGTTGTCTCTGCTCAGGCCAAGGGCCGTAGATCCTCGGGTTAGGCCCGAGGATGATGTCGAGCAAGGAGTTAACCGACCGAGCCTTCCAGCGAAATGCCGATCAGCTTCTGCGCTTCCACGGCAAATTCCATCGGCAGTTCCTGAATGACTTCCTTCACGAAGCCGTTGACGATCAGCGCGATCGCCGCTTCCTCGGGAATGCCGCGCTGCAGGCAATAGAACAGCTGGTCTTCGGAAATCTTCGACGTCGTCGCCTCATGCTCGAAGTGCGCGGAGGAGTTCTTCGCCTCGATGTAAGGCACGGTATGAGCGCCGCACTTGTCGCCGATCAGCAGGGAGTCGCACTGCGTGAAGTTACGCGTGTTGGTCGCCTTGCGGTGGGCCGAGACCTGGCCGCGATAGACGTTTTCCGAGAAACCGGCGGCGATGCCCTTGGCGATGATGCGGCTCGACGTGTTCTTGCCGAGATGGATCATCTTGGTGCCGCTGTCGATCTGCTGGTGACCATTGGAGACCGCGATCGAATAGAACTCGCCACGGCTGTCATCGCCGCGCAGGATGCAGGACGGGTATTTCCAGGTGATGGCCGAACCGGTCTCCACCTGCGTCCACGAGATCTTCGAGCGGTTGCCACGGCAATCGCCGCGCTTGGTCACGAAGTTGTAGATGCCGCCCTTGCCTTCCTTGTCGCCCGGATACCAGTTCTGGACGGTGGAATATTTGATTTCGGCATCATCGAGCGCCACGAGTTCAACAACGGCGGCGTGAAGCTGGTTCTCGTCGCGCTGGGGAGCGGTGCAGCCTTCCAGATAGGAGACGTAGGCACCCTCTTCGGCGATGATCAGCGTGCGCTCGAACTGGCCGGTGTTCTTCTCGTTGATGCGGAAATATGTGGAAAGCTCCATCGGGCAACGAACGCCCTTCGGCACGAACACGAAGGAACCGTCGGTGAAGACGGCCGAGTTCAGCGTCGCATAAAAATTGTCCGTCGTCGGAACGACCGAGCCGAGATATTTCTTCACCAGCTCCGGATGCTCGCGCACGGCTTCCGAGATCGACATGAAGATCACGCCTGCCTTCGCCAGTTCCGCCTTGAAGGTGGTGACGACGGAGACGCTGTCGAACACGGCATCAACAGCGACCTGACGCTTTTCGACGCCGGCGAGGATTTCCTGTTCTTTCAGCGGAATGCCGAGCTTTTCATAGACCTTCAGCAGCTCCGGGTCGACTTCATCGAGCGACTTCGGGCCGGGGGTGCTTTTCGGCGCGGCATAATAATAGAGATCGTTGAAGTCGATCTTGGGGTAGCTGACGCGCGCCCAGGTCGGCTCTTCCATCGTCAGCCAGCGCTTGTAAGCCTCAAGACGCCATTCTAGCATCCATTCCGGCTCCTGCTTCTTGGCCGAGATGAAACGGATCACCTCTTCCGAAAGACCCTTCGGGGCCTTGTCGACTTCGATATTGGTTTCGAAGCCGTATTTATACTGGTCCACATCGATCTGGCGGACCTGATCGATCGTTTCCTGAACCGCTGCCATGTCGTTCTCCAATCTCGCCGGAGCCAAGGTCCGGTGGCTTGTCAACGTATCAAGGCGGAAAGCCGCCTTATTCATCTTCGGGCAAATCGCTCCGAGCCGTCGGCCGGGGCAGAGCTTATACCCATGTAGGTGCGGGATGGCGCTTTTCACACATCCCGGCAAGCGGAAAATTGCTAATCCGCAATTCTTTGCCGCATTTTACGCGGCCTGACCGGAAAGCTTGCGCCGTCCGGCAATTTTCGCAAACGCAGCGAGCGTCCGTTCGATGTCCGCCTCGTCAGTCGCGTGGCCAATCGAAATCCGGAGCGCGCCGAGCTTGGGATCGCGCCCCATCGCGGTCAAGACATGGCTTTCGCCCACCTTGCCCGATGAGCAGGCCGACCCTGCCGACAGTGCGATACCTTCTATATCGAAGGCGATCTGCCCGGTCTCGGCCTTCAGGCCCGGAAGCGTGAAAAACGTGGTATTGGCGACGCGCGTGACATCGTCACCGTGGATGATCACATCAGGCGCGTTCATGCGCATACCGTTTTCCAGCCGCGCCCGCAGCGCGGAAAGACGCGCCGCCTCAGCCTCGACATTCCGAGCAGCAACAGCGGCGGCAGCACCAAAACCGATAACGGACAGGGTATTTTCCGTACCCGAACGATGGCCCTTTTCCTGGCCGCCACCATGGATCAGCGGCTTCGGCATCATCACCTCGCCGCGCGAGATAAGAGCGCCGGCACCCTTCGGGCCACCGAGCTTGTGAGACGAAATCACAAGGAAATCCGCATCGAGCGCGTTGATATCGAGCGGCACGCGGCCGGCAGCCTGAACAGCGTCGACAACCATCAGACCGCCCGCCGCATGAACCAGCCGCGCCGCTTCCGCCACAGGCTGAAGGACGCCGGTTTCATTATTCACGAGCATGCAGGCGACCATCGGCAGCCCGGACGACCTGTCATGCGAAGACAGCAACGCTTCAAGCGCGGCAAGATCAAGGACACCCGCTGACGTAACGGGAACTTCCGTTACGTCACTCTTTTCGAAACGGCCACCTTCGCGGAATGCGGGATGCTCGATGGCGGAAACATAGAGCCGGCTTACCCGAACCGGGCTGCGTCCCATCCTGAATTCCGGCGCAAGCACCAGATTGGCCGCTTCCGTCGCACCGCTGGTAAAGGTCACATGCGCCGGCTCAGCGCCGCCAAGCGCCGCAACCTCCCGGCGAGCCGTCTCGACGGCGGCGCGGGCGGCACGCCCTTCGCGGTGGACGGAAGACGGATTGCCGGCAAGATCAAGCGCAGACACGAGCACCTCCCGCACGGCCGGCAGAAGCGGCGCCGTGGCGTTCCAGTCCATATATGTGCGCGTCAAAACCGTCATCGCCGAAAGGCTTCATCCAATCTTCAATGCGCGAAAACGCATTTTTCTTGAAATTACAGTTGCGCTTGCCTTATGACACCACCCGAGTGCTTTAGCACACGCAAAGTTTCGAATTATTCTAAACTGCGTTCTAGAAAAGATGACAGAGTTCGTCAAGTCTTCTCATCGGAAGAATGCGGTTGGAGAATGAAAAAACACGACCGGAGTACCAATGCCCGAAGTCATCTTTAACGGCCCTGCGGGTCGCCTCGAAGGCCGTTATCAACCCTCCAAGGAAAAGAGCGCGCCGATCGCGATCATCCTTCATCCGCACCCGCAGTTTGGCGGCACGATGAACAACCAGATCGTCTATCAGCTCTTCTATCTTTTCCAGAAGCGCGGTTTCACGACGCTCCGGTTCAACTTCCGCTCCATCGGCCGCAGCCAGGGCGAGTTCGACCACGGTGCGGGCGAGCTGTCCGATGCCGCCTCGGCGCTCGACTGGGTGCAGAGCCTGCATCCGGATTCCAAGAGCTGTTGGGTGGCGGGTTACTCCTTCGGCGCCTGGATCGGCATGCAGCTTCTGATGCGCCGCCCGGAAATCGAAGGTTTCATGTCGATTGCCCCGCAGCCGAACACCTACGACTTCTCCTTCCTTGCGCCATGCCCGTCTTCTGGCCTCATCATCAACGGCGATTCCGACAAGGTCGCGCCCGAAAAGGATGTCAACGGCCTGGTCGAAAAGCTGAAGACGCAGAAGGGCATTCTCATCACCCACCGCACCGTCCCCGGCGCCAACCACTTCTTCAACGGCAAGGTGGATGAGCTGATGGGCGAATGCGAGGACTATCTCGACCGTCGCCTGAACGGCGAGCTTGTGCCGGAACCGGCGGCGAAGCGTATTCGGTGATTTGTCGCCCGGTATCCGGGCAGGCTTGAATTCGAATAGTGATAACCGGCGGGCTGGGCTTACCCCCCTCTGCCCTGCCGGGCATCTCCCCCACAGGTGGGGAGATCGAATCGTGGCGGCCTTTCGGCCCTCTCTGACCTAGCTAATCGGACGGGGAGCAGGCATCTTGCCGATCTCCCTCCTTGTGGGGGAGATGCCCGGCAGGGCAGAGGGGGGTAAGCTCCACGCGCCATCGTATATTATGATTTTCATGGAGATCGCACCAAAACCCCACCCGTCACCGGCTCCTTCACCCCCGTCGTACCGGGATAGGTCAGCGGCAGCCCCTTCAGCGACCGAACGGCCAGATAGGCCCAGGCCTCCGCCTCCATCGCGCCGCCATCGAACCCCGCCTCTTCAGCCGCAATCACCCGCGCACCGACCTTGGCGGCAAGGTCTGCAAACTCCGCCATGATCACCGGATTGAGCCGACCGCCACCACAGACCACATAGGTCTTCGCCGCCTCCGGCAGATAGCTTGCCGACTTCAGAATGGCGGCCCCCGTCAGATGCGCCAAAGTCCGTGCACCATCGGCCAGCGAGACCTCACCCTTTTCCGGGGGCGCAAAATCGCCACGATCCAGCGAACGGCGAATATTACCGGAAAAGAACGGGCTTTCCATATAACGCGCCACCAGCGACGCGACGACGCTGCCGCCCGCCGCCGTCCTGCCGCCCTTGTCGAAGGCCTTGCCCGTATGGGCCTCGATCCACTGGTCGATCAGCATATTGCCGGGGCCGCTATCGAAAGCGGCAAGCTGGCCAGCTTCACCGATGAAGGTGAGGTTGGAGATACCGCCGATATTGACGAAGACCGCAGGCGTCTCAAACCCGTCAGGTAGGTTGGCGGACAGCGCCATGTGATAGGCCGGAATGAGCGGCGCGCCCTGCCCGCCATGCACCATGTCATTGGCGCGCATATCGTAAACAACATCGATACCGGTTTCTTCAGCCAGCAAGGGTCCGTCACCGATCTGCACCGTCAGCGCATCATCCGGCCGGTGCAGCACCGTCTGGCCATGAAAACCGATGACATTGATTTCACCGGGCAGAAGCCGGTGACGATGGAGAAAGGATTTCACCGCCGCCGCATGGGCAAGCGTCAGCTTGCGCTCTGCCTCATCAATATCTCCGGGGCGTTCGCGCCGTTCACGGATGGATTTGGCTGTCGTCAGCGCCTTCTGCCAGATGGCCCGCAGGCCGGCATCATAGGGAAAATAGCCGCTCGGCCCATGCCGCACCACGCTCTCGCCATCGGTACGCAGAAGCGCGATATCGATGCCGTCCATCGACGTGCCGCTCATCAGTCCGATTGCCGTTTTCACCTCGCCCACCTGCCGCTCTCCCGCAATCTCGAATCATGCTGACCTTGAATCCCGACATTCATGGCCGAAACGGGTGCACATTTCAAAAAACAATGATAAAGCCGCGACGGTCACCGGTTTTCGATGGCCGTAAAGATCAAACCAGAAAGTAAAAGGTTATGTCCAGGTTCAAGTCCGATTTCCTCCGCACGCTCGATGAGCGCGGCTTCATTCACCAGATCTCCGATGAGGCAGGTCTCGACGAATTGTTCGCCAAGGAAACCGTGACCGCCTATATCGGCTATGACCCGACGGCCTCGAGTTTGCATGTCGGCCACCTCACCCAGATCATGATGCTGCACTGGCTGCAGCAGACCGGCCACCAGCCGATCTCGCTGATGGGTGGCGGCACCGGCATGGTAGGCGACCCCTCCTTCAAGGAAGAAGCCCGCAAGCTGATGACGATCGACATGATCGAGGACAACATCACCTCGCTCAAGCACGTCTTCGCCAACTACCTCGATTACGACCGTCCCGGCAACCCAGCGCTGATGATCAACAATGCCGACTGGCTGCGCGGATTGAACTATCTCGAATTCCTGCGTGACGTCGGCCGCCACTTCTCGGTCAACCGCATGCTGTCCTTCGACAGCGTGAAGACACGACTCGACCGCGAGCAGTCGCTGTCCTTCCTCGAATTCAACTACATGATCCTGCAGGCCTACGATTTCGTGGAACTGAACCAGCGCACGGGCTGCCGCCTGCAGATGGGCGGCTCTGACCAGTGGGGCAACATCATCAACGGCATCGACCTCGGTCACCGCATGGGGACACCGCAGCTTTACGCGCTGACCTCGCCGCTTCTTACCACCTCCTCGGGTGCGAAGATGGGCAAGTCGGCCTCGGGCGCCGTGTGGCTGAACAAGGACCTGCTGCCGGTCTATGATTTCTGGCAATACTGGCGCAACACCGAAGATGCCGACGTCGTTCGCTTCGCCAAGCTCTTCACGACCCTGCCGATGGAAGAGATCGCGCGTCTGGCTACGCTCGGTGGATCGGAAATCAACGAGGCGAAGAAAATCCTGGCGACCGAGGTAACCGCGATCCTGCACGGCCGTGCCGCTGCGGAAGAAGCCGCGGAAACGGCGCGCAAGACCTTCGAAGAAGGCGCGCTGGCCGAAAACCTGCCTTCCATCGAGGTTCCGGCCTCCGAACTTGAAGCTGGCGTCGGCGTCCTCTCGCTCATCGTCCGCGCAGGTCTCGCCGGTTCGAATGGCGAGGCCCGCCGCCACGTTCAGGGCGGTGCGGTGAAGATCAATGATCAGGGCGTTTCCGACGAGCGCCACATGATCGGCACCGGCGAAGTGACCAGTGATGGCGTCATCAAGCTGTCGGTAGGCAAGAAGAAGCACGTGCTGGTTCGCCCGGCGTAAACCAGCGCCAAACCCGCATCAAGGGCCGCGAAAGCGGCCCTTTTTACTGGAACTCGAAAATCTGCCTGAAAACACCGGGCGCAATCAGCGACAGCGGGTTGATCGTCAGCTTCGGCTGGTCCGTCTGGCCGGAAAGCTTGAAGGTAATGCCGAGCAGGCCGCGGTCGCGGCCGTTGCCGAGGAAGATGCCGATAAAGGGCAACTCGCCGAACAGCCGGTTCAGCCCGTAGGCGGGCATGAAGGTGCCGGTCATGTCCATGCGGCCATTCTGATCCTTCAGCAGCCCCTGAAACGTTGCGCCGATCTGTTCACCGCGCACAACCCCGTTTTCCACCGCGATCGAACCGTTGACATAAACGACGCGGGCAAAACCCCGCTGGAATTTCTCCGAACTGACATCGATATTGCGGCGGACCGCATTGTTGAGGCTCCTGCCATCCTCGCCCGTCGGCGTTGCGACGATGTCCTGCAACTTGGCCTCATTGACCACGGAGAAATTGCGCAGATCCAGCGAGCCGCTCCAGTCGCTGCCATTGGCGGTCGTCAGTGCGAGGTTGAGAAGACCGCCACGAATGCGGCTGTAGATATTGGCAAACCGCGCGAGCGAACCCGCATCGCTGCTGGTCAATGTCACAGTCCCCGTCGCGCCGCGATTGGTGGTCTGCGCGACCACCGCCTGTCCGTTGCCGGTCACGCCGCGAAAATCGATCGAGCGCACCTTGCCGTCACGCACGCTGACATCGGAATTGACGTTGGCAAGGATCTCATCGTTGAACCCGTAGACCTTGTCAAACTGCGCCTTGATGGAAAGAGATGGCTGCGAACGAGACGTACCATCGCCACCGCCGGCGGGACTGCGCAGCTTCGACAGGAAAGGCCTTAGATCCGCGGATTTTCCGGAAGCATTGATAATATAGCCGTTTTTCGAAGCAGCCAACGAAACGGCATAATTATCGGAGGGCGAAAGCTGCACGCGGCTGAGATCGGCCGAGATCAGACCGCTCTTGTTGAAGGCAATGTCGCCGGCGGCGCCGAAACCATCACCATCGAGGGAAAAATCCGTGATTGCGGTGCGACCGTCCGCCACTTCCATGGTAAAGGCGGCTTTTGCCGGAATGCCGATGCCCTTGCTCCAGCCAAGCCCCGGAAGAATGATCGACGCCTTGGTCAGATCGAGCCGTACGTCCTGGCGTTTGGCATCGGCACCGTCGATCTCCAAAACGGTTGTGCCGCCGAGAACCGAGGACAGCTCCGGCGCGAGTTTGGCGACCTGTGTTTCGGTCAACGTGGCCTTCAGGGACAGGGTGGGAGCCACACCGCTGTTCTTGCGCACGGGCTCCGTCATCTCGATATCCATCGGCACGTCATCGACGCGGCCTTTGCCCTGAAGCAGGAGCTGACGGTCGTTCAACGTCATGAAGCCGTCCAGCGCCGTGACCTTGTGGCCGGCGAAGGGTTTCGTCAGCGACAGGTTTTTCAGATCGAGATCGGCCGTCCACACCGGCGGAGGCGGGTTCTGGCTGGAAAGCAGGCCGATGGTCAGTTTCGCATTGGCTTGCACATCGCCGGCGAAATCCTCCGGCTTGAACTGCGTGTCCTTGAGCGCGTTGATCGGCTTCAGTGTCGCAAGCTCCGCTACGGCGTCTGCGGAGCCCGATACGCTGAGTTCGAGATTTCCAAGCAGAGGCTTGTCATAAACCGAGGAAATCACGAACCGGCTGTTCTCAAGCGCCAGCGAACGGTTGGACGGGAAATAGGACGTCGCCCGCTTGATTTCGACGGCCATCTTCCCGCCTACGAGATCGAAATGCGCATCGACATCACGCAGGGGCGGAATGTCGCCGGTGGTGTTGAGGCGCGTATCGTCAATGTCGAAACGAATCTGCATTTCGCTCTCGCCGAGCACAAGCGGGCAACCGGGACCGCACATCCGGCCCTGCGGGATGAAGATTGCGATGGAGCCATTGGTGACCGTGCCGCCATAAAGATTGGAAACCACCCAGTCGCGCGGCTTGTGCGCCATCCAGAAAGGCCAGAGCTGCTTGACTGCCGTGGCCTCCATCTTCGGTATCTGTCCGCCGAAGCTGATTTCGGGCGACCCTTCGCCGAACCGCATTTTCAGCGATCCCGCCATGTCTCCGAGTGGGCTCGTGACATAAAGCGATGAAACGTCGAGTTGCTTCGTCGCAGCCGTGAAGTGACCGTCCGCCTTCAGGCTGAAAGGAACCGGGGCCTCGCCCGAGGCTTCGGACGAAGCAACCGCATCGTCGATGCGGAGGGACAGACCAAAACCCTCCTCCGTATCGCTGATTACGCCGGCGACCGGAATGATCGTACGTCCCAGTTCCACCCGCGAGTTGTCGATGACAAGCGTGCTTTTTGCGAAATCGTAGCGCGCGTTCACAGTGCCGGCCGTGAAGGGCTGGGCCTCGCCGCCGATCCGAAGCGTGCCGTTACCGAGGCCGAGCGAGATGTCGAGACGCGGCTCCTGCCCCTCCTTGGCCCGGCGGGCAACGATGTTGATGCCCGTCTTGACATTCAGCCCCTCATGGAGGTTTCCGTCCGGATCGTATTTTTCCAGAAACGGGCCAATGTCGAAGCCATCGATACGGGCCTGGAAACCGTCGATCACGCCGCCCGCACCTGAGGTCTTGAGTGACACGCTGGCGATTTCACCGTTGAACAGCGTTTCCCCGTCAAGCGAATAGCCGCCCTGCTGGTCTGGCGTCAGCGACAGTTCCCGCACCTCGATGGTGCGCGGCTTGCCCAGTTCGCCCGGCGGCAGATGAACGGAAACGCTGGAAATATCGATTTCCTCGGTTCCGCTGCTCAGGAAAGCCTGTGCCAGCTTGTCGAGCTGCCCGAAGGCTTCCTGCAATTGCAGCGGCACGGCGTCGAGCTTGACGCTGGCAAGATCGAACCCGTTGCCCTTGGGCAAAAGCGCTGTATCCAGCTCCATCCCGTCGGCTTCTAGGCTCTCCACCGACACGCGACCCGCCAGAAGCGCGAGGGGATCGAGCGCCATGCCGATCGCCCGCGCCCTGCTCAGATGCTGGCCGGATTCCTTCTCGACGATATCCACATCCTCCGCCACCAGCGCAAGGCGCAGTCCGGTGGAGAACCTGATCGCCGATGATCCGATTCGCGCGCTGTAATGCGGTCCGAGCGCCCGTTCCAGCGCCTGCTGCGCCTGGCTGGACAGCGCATTGTCAATCGAACCGGTCTCGACGGAAAGAATGATGCCGCCGATGGAGAGGAAGGCGAGCACGAAAAGAGCCGCGAAAACCTTGAGGAAAGCACGCGCCATGGAACGCGGCGGCGGGCAATGAACGATGATGGGATCCTCGGCCTGAGCCGAAGGCAGATCGTGCAGCGCAACGATATCGCGCCTGCCGAACTTGACCTTTTCACCCCTGACTTCAGCCATACGCCCGTATTTGCCCCTGAATAGCTTTTGTTTCGCCGCAACACCGGAGCGGGATGGCGAAAAGTGTAAGCGGTCCTCGTCTGGAATCCCGCTCAAATTCCTTAACCCGGATCACGGTTGGGATTTGAGGTCGAAACGATCTGAAATCCCAATCGTGATCTGGACGACGCGCGGTTTCGCTATATATCGAATGTGGCAACTTTCACTCAACATCCCGGCGAAAGAAAGGTAGATTATGACAGACTTGACGATTGGCGGCTCGGCTCCCGATTTCACTTTGCCCCGCAACGGTGAAGGGACGGTGACATTGTCCAAACTCCAAGGCAAGGCCGTCGTTCTTTATTTCTACCCCAAGGACGACACGTCCGGCTGCACCGCCGAAGCGATCGATTTCAGCGCGCTGGGCGGCGAATTCGAAGCGGCCAACACGGTTGTCATCGGCATCTCGCCCGACAGCGTCAAAAGCCACGACAAGTTTGCGGCAAAACATTCGCTTTCCGTCATGCTCGCGTCTGACGAGGAGAGGAAGGTTCTGGAAGCCTATGGCGTCTGGAAGGAAAAAAGCATGTATGGGAAAAAATACATGGGTGTCGAACGCACTACATTCCTCGTTGGACCGGACGGCAAGATCGCGGAGATCTGGAACAAGGTGAAGGTCGCCGGCCATGCCCAGGCCGTTCTCGACGCAGCGAAGAAACTCTGAGGGGCCAACCCGTTGTGATGCCCCCGTTCAAAATCATGTCGCTGCGCGGTGGTGCGACGGATGCTATCGCAAGCGCCGATCTCGACAGGAAGACCGCGCTCGCACAGGAGACGGCGACACGGTGGTTCGAGCGCCGCCTGTCGCTGCGCTCTCCGCTGGACCCGCCCCTGCCAGAGCGCCCGGGCAGGCCGGAAAAGCCGGAACTCGTTCCGCCGACCGCAGTGGAACGCCGCTCGCTTCACAGCGTCAAGGGGCGTATCGCGCTGCTGCACGCCATTGCCCATATCGAACTCAACGCCGTCGATCTCGCGCTCGACATTGTCGCCCGTTATGCCAGCGAGCCGGTGCCGCATTCCTTTTTCGATGGCTGGATGCAGGTCGCCTTCGAGGAGGCAAAACATTTCCGGCTGGTGCGCGACCGGCTGAGAAGCCTCGGTGCCGACTATGGCGATCTGCCCGCCCATGACGGGCTGTGGCAGGCGGCGCATTCCACCCGCAACGATCTCACCGCACGGCTTGCCGTCGTGCCGCTCATCCTCGAAGCGCGCGGACTGGACGTCACCCCTTCCCTGCAGGCGAAGATGCGCGAAACCGGCGATCTCGAAAGCGCTGCCGTTCTGGACGTCATCTATAATGACGAGAAGGGCCACGTCGCCATCGGTGCAAAATGGTTCCGGTTCCTCTGTGCCCGTGAGAAGAAGGATCCGGCCGCGACCTTCAGGCTACTGGTGCGCGCCAATTTCCGCGGCCCTTTGAAACCGCCCTTTAATGACCTTGCCCGCGCCGAGGCCGGCCTGACGCCATCCTTTTACCGCTCGCTCACATCCGTCAGTCAGTAGCCGACGCTGCCGAAACGCCACTCCGGCAAAACTTCGTTAACCTTAACGAATTATGATTTCCTTCAAGAAATCGGCCAGTCCGGAGAGAGATTGTGACTGATACGGCGGAAAACCGGGTATTTGGCAAAAAGCGTGAGCCGCACGTGCTCATTCTCGCGCGCGGCGACAAGGTGCGGCACATGACCATCCGGCCGTGGATGGCGGCGCTTGCCGGTTGCACGATCGGCCTTTTTTCGCTCGGTTATCTCGGCGCCACCGGCTACCTTATCCTGCGGGACGACCTGATCGGCGCGACAATGGCGCGCCAGACCCGCATTCAGAACGATTACGAAGACCGCATCGCAGCCCTGAGAGCCCAGGTGGACCGCGTCACCTCCAGGCAGTTGCTGGATCAGCAGGTCGTTGAAAAGAAAGTGGAAAAGCTTCTGCAACAGCAGGCGGCGCTGACCTCGCGGCACGGCCGCATGAGCGAACTGCTGGAACGCGCGGAAAACTCCGGCGTCGCGACGTCGCCGACAGCACCGTCGTCCCTTTCAAACGCGATGGCGCCGGAAAAACGCGCCGATCTGTCGGGCGGTCTCTCGGCGATCGAAAAGCTGATGACACCGCGCGCACCACAGCCGGAACAACCCACCGCGAACGACAGACGTGCTGCTTACCAGCCGGAAGGCGGCGAGACGCCCTCGGACCGCGCCGATCGCGTATTTTCAAAGGTAACTCTGTCGCTGAAGGACATCGAGCGCCAGCAGATATCGCGGATAGCGCAACTGACGAGCGACGCCGAAGACAAGGCGAGTGCGATGCAGGACATTATCCGCCAGGCCGGGCTCAAGATCGATGAGAGCGGCACCGCAGACATTGGCGGACCCTATGCGGAGCCAGAGCGCGGCGAAACCGATCCCTTCAGCCTGTCGCTGACCAATCTCGACACCGCTCTCAACCGGCTGGACGTCGTCAGGGAAACGGCGACGACCCTGCCCTTCGGCAACCCGGCACCCGGCAGGGCGATCACCAGTCGATTCGGCAATCGGATGGATCCGTTTCTCGGCCGCCCGGCGCTACATACCGGCATCGATTTTCGTGCCGAGACCGGCGCAGACGTCAAATCCACCGGCGCGGGAAAGGTGACGGTGGCGGAAAATTCCGGCGGTTACGGCAATATGGTCGAGATCGATCACGGCCAGGGCGTGTCGACCCGATTCGGCCATCTCTCCGCCATTCTGGTCAAGGCCGGCGACCGGGTCGAAGCCGGCGACGTAATCGGCCGCGCCGGCAGCACCGGCCGTTCCACCGGTCCGCACGTGCATTATGAAGTGCGCCGCAACGATACGCCCGTGGATCCGATGCGGTTTCTGATCGCCGGGGCAGAGCTTAAAACCTATTTGAAATAGCGTCCCGGTTTTAACGCTTTTTTTGCTCTTTTAACGATAAATCCCGAAAAACCACGCCTGAGGCTTAAAAGCCCAGCCGCAAGCGGCACGTTTAACGCGCTTTTCCCGTTGTTTCCTTGACTTTCCGGCAATTTGGGCCTATCCCCGCGCCAAGTCTTTGCAAGTGCCGTCGCGGCACGCAGGTGTTCTTACCGAACCAGAACGGAAAAAGTTCTTCCTTTGACAACATTCTCTGATCTTGGCCTGAGCCAAAAAGTTCTTTCCGCTATTGCAGATGCCGGCTACACGACGCCGACACCCATTCAGGCTGGCGCCATTCCGCCGGCGCTGGAAAAGCGTGATATCTGCGGTATCGCACAGACCGGCACGGGCAAAACCGCGTCATTCGTTCTGCCGATGCTGACCCTGCTTGAGAAGGGCCGCGCACGCGCCAGAATGCCGCGCACGCTGATCCTCGAGCCGACGCGCGAGCTTGCGGCACAGGTGGCGGAGAACTTCGAGAAATACGGCAAGAATCACAAGCTGAACGTCGCCCTCCTGATCGGCGGTGTTTCCTTCGAAGACCAGGACCGCAAGCTGGAACGTGGCGCCGATGTGCTGATCTGCACCCCTGGCCGCCTTCTTGACCATTGCGAACGCGGCAAGCTGCTGATGACCGGCGTGGAAATCCTTGTCATCGACGAAGCCGACCGTATGCTCGACATGGGCTTCATTCCTGACATCGAGCGCATCGCCAAGATGATCCCCTTCACCCGCCAGACGCTGTTCTTCTCGGCCACCATGCCGCCGGAAATACAGAAACTGGCTGATCGCTTCCTGCAGAACCCCGTCCGTGTCGAGGTCGCCAAGCCCTCCTCTACTGCAAAGACCGTTGCCCAGCGCATCGTCGCCGCCCATAACAAGGACTACGAAAAGCGCGCCGTCCTGCGCGATCTCGTCCGTGCCGAAGAGGCTGAACTCAAGAACGCCATCATCTTCTGCAACCGCAAGAAGGATGTGGCCGATCTTTTCCGTTCGCTCGACCGCCACGGCTTTTCCGTCGGCGCGCTGCATGGCGACATGGACCAGCGTTCGCGCACGACGATGCTGCAGAACTTCAAGGACGGCAATCTGAAGCTGCTCGTCGCCTCGGACGTCGCCGCACGCGGGCTTGATATCCCCGATGTCAGCCACGTCTTCAACTTCGATATTCCCATTCATTCGGAAGACTATGTTCACCGCATCGGCCGCACCGGCCGTGCCGGCCGCTCGGGCAAGGCTTTCACCATCGTCACCAAAAGCGACACCAAATATCTCGACGCCATCGAAAAGCTGATCGGCGAGAAGATCGAGTGGCTGAACGGTGATCTCTCCACCCTCCCCGCGCCGATGGAAAGCTTCGAAAGCAATTCCGGCCGTCGGGGCAAGGAACGGGGCGGCAGAGGCCGCGACCGTAACCGCCGGGACGCCGCACCGGTCGAAAACATCAATCAGGGCGCACAATCCGCTGCGGACGCAGATATCGCGGCTCATGGAGACGACAAGGTGAAAGCAGAACGCAAGCAGGAAAAGGCCCCGCGCAATTCCGACCGCAACAGTCGCAATCCGCTGCACGCCAATGACGACAACCGCGACCGTCGCCGCCACTATCGCGACCATGACGATGGCCCCACACCGGTTGGCTTCGGCGATGACATTCCCGCCTTCATGCTGATCGTGGCCAACGCCAAGGCCTGACCACAGCAATGGACACGATGACGTCGACCATCAAGCCGGGCCTCGATTTTCCGGGCGTCGGCGTGGGCCTTGTCATTTTGCGTGAAGGCCGCCTCCTTTTATGCCGGCGCATGAAAGCGCCGGAAGCCGGGTATTGGAGCATCCCTGGCGGCAAAGTCGATCATCTCGAAATGTCGCTAGCCGCGGCGCGGCGCGAAGCCGAAGAAGAGACCGGGCTGACGATCGGCCACGTCGAATTTCTCTGCCATAGCGAATTTATCGACGCAGTGGACCGCCATCACTGGGTCTCCCTGATCTTCGTCACCCGCGACACAACGGGTCAGCCTTCGCTTACGGAGCCGGATAAGCTCTCCGCCATCGACTGGTTCGATCTCGACAAACTTCCTGAGCCGATCTCCGCCTTTGCAAAGGACGCTCTGGCCGCCCTGAAATAATGCTGGGGCAGCCCCGGGCGTCGAATAATGACGTCGGATGCGGAATTTTCAAAATCGAAAACGGCGGATCAGATTGGGTCGAAGCCAGAATTTCGGACAACTGCACGCTTAATCCACGCCATTTCATTTCTGGAACGCTTATCGCGAGAGAACGGCTTTGCGTAAAGTTCTCCAAATTCAATTTTAAATTGCTTAAATTAGAGCTATGTAAAAAACCGCCCCAGTTTCCTGAAGCGGTTTATACGTAATAAAAAAAATAGAATATAGAAGCGAATATAGTCTGGCAGTGCTTATAATCGGAACACTTTCCGAGGCTTTTTACAGCCAATTTCAGTCGTCCCCTGAAACAATTCCATCTAAGCTAATCATTTACTTTCCGTCAAGCAAATCTTCTCGCAAATGCGAAAAAAACATGGCGAAAAAGAGGTGGGGAATTAGAAGGTTTCTATATTAAACTTAGATATCAATAAATTACAGATATGAAAATAAAATGTGCAGATTTATAACGTGCACTGCAAAAGGCATAATCAGCAACAAGGCCTTCGCTGGAGTGTGCTTATACGCGCCACTTGTAATAGTTTTATGAAGTAAAACGGCACGTGGCGGACTTATGAAATACTTCTTCAGTAAAGCGGTACAGAAAGAAGATAGCGGGGCGAAAAAGAGCAGCGCTGCGGTATGGCCGCGAGGCACCATTATCGGCCGACGGCAACAACCACAAGATGCCGCGTCCATCTCGGCATTCGGATCGCCCGACATCGAAGCCAAGCTGCCGCAGTCCAGGCGCCGGCGTGCGATTATGATGGACGACCGGCGATTTTTCCTTTGGAAAACCGATTGGTGCCGATAAACATCAGATCGGGACAACAGGATTTCGATCACGTCATGCTTTCACTTCGCCTGCTAACGATCATCGCCGGTTTTGCCTTTGCGGGTTCAGCAAGCGCGGCATCGATCGGGATCGTTGCCCCGCAGAGCGGCCCCTACGAGCTTCTCGGGCAACAGGTCCGGCAGGGCGCCAAGGCGGCAGCCGCAAAACTCGGCCTGGATGTCGTGGAGATTCACGAGAGCTGCGAAGACGGCAGCGGCGGCGCCATTGCCGATGGCCTCGTGGCGGCGAAAGTCAGCGCCGCGATCGGCTTCCTGTGCACGGAAACGCTTCAGGACGTTCTGCCGCCGCTCAAGGCCGCGGCCATTCCGGCCATCACGCTTTCCAGCCGCGCACCCATCCTGATGGAGGACGCGCTGAAATATGGCTGGCCGCTTTTTCGCCTCGCCCCATCGGATCGGGCCGAATCGGCAAGGGCTGCGGAAGTAATTCTTCGCGACTGGAAAGGCCATCCAATCGGGCTCGTGGATGACGGCACGATCTACAGCCGCGAATTGGTGGACCGTATCCGCTCTACGCTGGAGGAAAACGGGCTGAAGCCCACCTTTGCCGATACGATGCGACCCAATCAGGAACAGCAGGTGGCGCTTGTGCGCCGGCTGGCGCGCACCGGCATTACCCATGTCTTCATCGGCGCGGAACGAAACGATATCGCCGTCGTAGCACGGGACGCCGCTTCAGAGAATTTTCTGCTCACCATTCTGGGCGGCGATACGCTGAACGCCGCCAACACCCCCCTCGCGCTGGCTGCGAACGTGATGGCCATCACGCGCCCGGCCTATGACACACTGCCTTCGGCGCAGGGGGCGGCCGGCGAACTGCGCGCCGCAGGCATCGAACCCGAAGGTTACGTCCTTCCAGCCTATGCCGCCACCGAACTGACGGCAGCGCTGGCGGAAGCGGCCCAGGCGCAGTCGAAACCGGCGCCGGAGATACTGGCGTCCGGCACGGCCTTCAAAACCGTGATTGGCGATCTCGCATTCAACCCGTCGCATGAGCTTTCGGACAATCCCTACCGCCTGCAGCGCTGGAACGGCCAGCGCTTCGAACCGGCGGACAAAGCCGAAAAGCAGTAGCTGAAGCCAGCACCGGGACAAATTCGCGGAGCGGCAGCGGAAAACCATCAGCAACCTCACTGCTGACCGTTTCAAACCCCGATGCATGGTGTTAAAGGCAAACTTACGCAACGCGTCGAGAGGAGTTTGCCTATGTCCCTGCCCATCCGGATAGCACCGTCGATCCTGGCTTCCAATTTCGCCAAGCTCGGACAGGAAGTCGCCGATGTCACCGAGGCCGGCGCGGACTGGATTCATCTCGATGTCATGGACGGGCATTTCGTGCCGAACATTTCCTTCGGGCCTGATGTCATCAAGGCGCTTCGGCCGCACAGCAATGCCTTCTTCGATTGCCACTTGATGATCGCCCCCGTCGATCCCTATCTCGAAGCCTTTGCCAAGGCCGGCTGTGACAGCATCACGGTGCATGCGGAGGCCGGGCCCCACCTGCACCGCTCTCTTCAGACCATTCGCGGACTGGGCCTGAAGGCTGGCGTCACGCTAAACCCGGCAACGCCGCTTTCCGTTATCGAAAACGTGCTCGATGATGTCGACCTCGTGCTGATCATGAGCGTCAATCCCGGCTTCGGCGGCCAGAAATTCATTCCCGCCATGCTCGACAAGATCCGCGCAGCCAAGGCGATGATCGGTCAGCGGCCGATCGAACTGGAAGTGGATGGCGGCGTGACGGCGCAGACCGCAGGCGATATCATCGCCGCCGGCGCCAATGCACTGGTAGCGGGCTCCGCAGTCTTCAAAGGCGATGGCGTGGAGGATTATCGCAAGACGATCGCCCTCCTGCGCACGGCCGCGGAAGCCGGACGGGCGTAATCCGTCACCGCCGAATGCGGAAAGCCGGATGCGGCACAACGAGGCGTCGGGGGGAATGTCATGGAAAGCGGCAGGCGGAATTTCCGCGACAGGGCTCTTCCAGCATTGTTCATTCTGCTTGGCGCGCTTGGCTGGAGCGTTTGTTCAGCGGCGTCAGCCGCCATCGGCCTCTATGCCCGTAACAGGCTGGAAACCGATCACGTCGCCGATATCATCACGCTTTTCTTCACGGGCGGATTTTTCGGCTGGCTGCTGGCGCTGGCAGCATTGCGCGTTCTCCCTGCCTTAAAATCCCAACAATTGCGTCTTGCGACAGCATGTCTCGCAATCGCTTTCTTCACGCTCGCCGTGGCGGCAGCATTGTTCGCGTTCGAGTACCGCATCTTTTATGCGCAATGGCATGCGCCAACCTTTTCCCGCATCTGGTTTTTTCAGCAGCTTTTCACGTCGCTCGGTGCAATCTACCAGTTCGTCGTTCTGGGGCTTGGTCTTTATTTTCCCTTCGCCGCACTTCCGCTCGTGCCCGCAGGGGCAATGCTCTGCCGGTGTGCACCGCAAGCGGCGTAGGCATGCAGCTTGATAGATTGAGATTAGCGGAACACTTTGCTAAACGGGCAGCAAATTTCCTCTACTAAGAAAGTCATTGCCATGATCCCTCGTTACTCCCGGCCGGAAATGGTCGCCATCTGGTCGCCGGAAACAAAATTCCGCATCTGGTTCGAGATCGAGGCGCATGCCTGTGACGCGCTGGCCGAGCTCGGCGTCATCCCGAAGTCAGCAGCCCAGACCATCTGGGAAAAGGGCGGCAGCGCCACCTTCGACGTCGCCCGCATTGATGAGATCGAGGCCGTCACCAAGCATGATGTCATCGCCTTCCTCACCCATCTCGCAGAATTCGTCGGTCCCGACAGCCGCTTCGTGCATCAGGGCATGACCTCGTCGGACGTGCTCGATACCACGCTCAACATCCAGCTCGTGCGCGCCGCCGATCTGCTGCTCGCCGACATGGACCGGGTGCTCGCGGCTCTCAAGACCCGGGCCTTCGAACACAAGAACACGGTGCGCATCGGCCGTAGCCACGGCATCCATGCCGAACCGACGACGATGGGCCTCACCTTCGCCCGCTTCTACGCCGAGATGCACCGCAACCGTGAGCGCCTTGTGAATGCCCGTGCGGAAATCGCCACCGGCGCAATCTCCGGCGCTGTCGGCACCTTCGCCAATATCGACCCCCGCGTCGAGGAACATGTCTGCGAAAAGCTCGGACTCATCCCCGAGCCGGTTTCCACGCAGGTCATCCCGCGTGACCGTCACGCCATGTTCTTCGCCACCCTTGGCGTCATCGCCTCGTCGATTGAAAACGTCGCCATCGAAATCCGCCACATGCAGCGCACCGAAGTTCTGGAAGCGGAAGAGTTCTTCTCTCCCGGCCAGAAGGGCTCGTCGGCCATGCCGCACAAGCGTAACCCGGTTCTCACTGAAAACCTCACCGGCCTCGCCCGTCTGGTGCGCATGTCGGTCGTCCCGGCCATGGAAAACGTTGCCCTCTGGCACGAGCGCGACATCAGCCACTCCTCCGTGGAGCGCGCCATCGGCCCCGACACGACAGTCACTCTGGACTTCGCATTGAACCGTCTGGCAGGCGTCATCGAAAAGCTGGTGATCTACCCGGACAACATGCTGAAGAACATGAACAAGTTCCGTGGTCTCGTGCATTCGCAGCGCGTTCTCCTGGCGCTGACGCAGGCTGGCGTATCGCGCGAAGACGCCTATCGTCTGGTCCAGCGCAATGCCATGAAGGTCTGGGAACAGGGTGCGGACTTCCTTGAGGAACTGCTGGGCGACGAGGAAGTGCGCGCTGCGCTCCCCGAAGAGGTCATCCGCGAAAAATTCGACCTCGGTTACCACACCAAGCATGTCGATACGATCTTCGCCCGCGTCTTCGGCAACGCCTGAGACTTGAGCTGAACCCGAGAGCTTGACGTTAATGCCGCCGCGACCTTGATCGCGGCGGCATCACAACACAGATATGGCGCATGAAAGTTTCAGAAGCAGATATCCTGATCGTCCCCGGTTATACCAATTCCGGCCCGGACCACTGGCAGAGCCGCTGGGAGCGCAAGCTCTCCACCGCCCGCCGTGTCGAGCAGGCGGAATGGTCGAAACCGGTGAAGGAAGATTGGGTCGCCAGGCTGGTAGAGGAGGTCAACGCCTCCACCAGGCCCGTCGTCCTCGTTGCCCATTCGCTTGGCGTTCCAACGGTGATCCACGCATTGCCTGAAATCGGCAAGAAGGTATCCGGCGCGCTTCTCGTTGCGCCGCCTGATGTCGCCAATCCCGAAATCAGGCCGAAGCATCTCATGACCTTCGGGCCTTACCCGCGCGATCCGCTGCCCTTTCCGGCGATCACCATCGCCAGCCGCAACGATCCCTTCGGCTCCTATGAACACGCCGACGACATCGCTGCTGCCTGGGGTTCGCTTTTGATCGATGCCGGCATGTCCGGCCACATCAATGCCGAGTCCGGGCACGGCCCGTGGCCGGAGGGCGGCATGGTCTTCGCGCAATTCTTAAGCCGCCTCAAAGGCGTCGAGCCATGACGAGAGCCGCCAACTGAAATCCGCATCGCCCCCCGCCCCTGCCGCGGCCCGGTTTTGCGGATGAAACAGTTCGGCGGCCCTGTCACAAGAATTGAAGGGAAATATGCCAGCCGCATTGTAGAATGCACTCTTTTCCTTTATGGGACCGCTTCAAAGACCAAACGCAACGCCACCAGAATCGGCGTCAACCAAGAGACCTGCAATTATGAACCGTCGCCGCCGTATTTACGAAGGCAAGGCCAAGATCCTTTACGAGGGTCCGGAGCCAGGCACGCTTATCCAGTTCTTCAAGGACGATGCGACCGCCTTCAACAAGAAGAAGCATGAAGTCATCGACGGCAAGGGCGTGCTGAACAACCGTATCTGCGAATACGTCTTCACGCATCTGAACAAGATCGGCATTCCCACCCACTTCATCCGCCGCCTCAACATGCGCGAGCAGCTGATCAAGGAAGTGGAGATGATCCCGCTCGAGGTCGTCGTGCGCAATGTCGCCGCCGGCTCGCTTTCCAAGCGTCTCGGCATCGAGGAAGGCGTGGTGCTGCCACGCTCGATCATCGAGTTTTATTACAAGTCGGATGAGCTCGAAGACCCGATGGTCTCCGAAGAGCACATCACGGCTTTCGGCTGGGCCAACCCCGCCGAGCTTGACGACATCATGGCGCTCGCCATCCGCGTCAACGACTTCCTCTCCGGCCTGTTCCTCGGCGTCGGCATTCAGCTCGTCGATTTCAAGATCGAATGTGGCCGCCTCTTCGAAGGCGATATGATGCGCATCATCCTCGCCGACGAGATCTCGCCCGATAGCTGCCGTCTCTGGGACATCGAGACCCAGAAGAAGATGGACAAGGACCTCTTCCGACGCGATCTGGGCGGTCTTCTGGAAGCTTATTCCGAAGTGGCGCGCCGTCTCGGCATCATCAATGAAAACGAACCGATCCGCGGCACCGGTCCTGTTCTGGTAAAGTAATATCGGCTCGTGAAATAATATTGGCCTCGTAGGGTAAAATCAGGAGAAGATCAGGTGATCAAGGCACGGGTGACTGTTACGCTGAAGAACGGCGTTCTCGATCCGCAGGGCAAGGCAATCGAAGGCGCGCTTGGCAGCCTCGGTTTTGGTGGCGTCGGCCATGTCCGTCAGGGCAAGGTTTTCGATCTGGAACTGGAAGGCGCCGACAAGGCGAAGGCCGAAACCGACCTGAAGGCAATGTGCGAAAAGCTCTTGGCCAACACGGTCATCGAAAACTACGCCATCGCCATTCTCTAAACTCCAGGAGCCGCCGTCCATGAAATCCGCTGTCGTCCAACTTCCCGGCCTCAACCGCGACCGCGACATGATCGCGGCTCTGACGAAAATTTCCGGTCAGGCGCCTGTCACCATCTGGCAGACGGAGACGGCTATTCCCGATGTCGATCTGATCGTCATTCCCGGCGGCTTCTCTTATGGCGACTATCTGCGCTGCGGCGCCATTGCCGCCCGCATGCCTGTCATGCAGGCCATCCGCGAGAAGGCGGAAAAGGGCGTGAAGGTTCTCGGCGTCTGCAACGGCTTCCAGATTCTGGTCGAAGCCGGCATGCTGCCGGGCGCCCTGATGCGCAACGCCTCGCTGAAATTCGTCTGCCGCGAAGTGAAGCTCGAAGTCGCCAATAACGACACCGATTTCACCCGTGCTTACGACAAGGGCCAGATCCTGCGTTGCCCCGTCGCCCATCACGATGGCAACTACTTCCTCGATGCGGATGAGTTGAAATCGGTCGAGGGCAACGGCCAGGTCGTGTTCCGTTATGCCGAAGGCACCAACCCGAACGGCTCGCTGAACGACATTGCCGGCGTCATCAATGCCAAGGGCAACGTTCTCGGCATGATGCCGCATCCGGAAAACCTGATCGAAGCCGCCCATGGCGGCAATGACGGCCGCGGCCTCTTCGCTTCGGCGCTTGGCGTCATCGCAGCCTGACAGACGGGCGGGTTTTGAGCCCGCCTTTTTTGATGCCGGCTGACGGCGTCGTTTTGGCCCTCTCTTCTGGATGACCTGATGTCTTTTGCCCGTCGATCGAATACCCTCAAGGCGACCGGATTGTTTCTAGCTGCGGCGACCCTGGCTGCTTGTCAGCCGAAACCACAGCCGACAGCCTCGGTCTCCCGCGCCGCTCTCCCCACAATGGAACGAATAGCGCTTGGCGCGAATGCCTGCTGGTTCAAATCGGGGGATGCGGCTTTCAAGGCCTATCGTCTGGCCCCTGAACTCAATTCCTTCTCAGGCCGTCCGCGCATCCTGCTCGTGCCGCGCAACAGTCCGGAATCGCGGCCCATGCTGGTCGTTCAGGGCCGAAGGCAACCCGGCAAAGCTCGACGCTTTTGGCCCGGTGATGAACGAGGCCATTTCCAGCCGCATCGCAGCCGACGTCAAGCGCTGGGCGAATGGCGGCAAAGGCTGCTGATCTCATCGTAGTATTCTAGCCCTGCATATCGGGCGAGACGTATCCGCGTCGCTCATTCCTGTGCTTGTCACAGGAATGAGGAAAGGGGAACGCTCGGCAAAAGGCAGACGCCGGCACAAAAAGCTCTCGCCACGTACCATTTATCAATTTGCCGAAGCTGCTCTAAGGGACGTAAATAAAAAAACCCGCCAACGCCGGTTGGGAATGGCGTGGCGGGCTGCCGCACGGCTTGATGGCGCCGGGGAAAGAAGGCGCCGCTCTCCGGCAAAAAATTAAAGCGGCCGTGTCGGCCATGAAAAAAGCTGGGATTTCGCCGCTTCCTTCAGGGCTTCATCGCGCGTTACGCCGATATCTTCCAGAAGATCATCAGACAGTTCCCGCAAAGCGAGCCGTCCCTGCCGCTTCCGGTGCCAGTTGAACATGCCCGCAATCAGGCGACCAATTGGCGTGCTGGCGATCTTGGCCGGAAAAGGCGCCGGTGCGACCATGTCGCCGGCATCGCGGAACACGCGTTCCCGTTCGTAGCCATCAGGATAGAGCGTATCCGCTGTCGAAAGGTATTGATCCATCTTGCGCATATTGCACCTATTGTCTCCGTGCGTTTGTCTTCATTGAATGCAGACAATAAATACAATTGACTTGCGAAGAGATACAATGCATAAATTGTCACCATGACAAATTGGCTTCCTGATCTCACTGTGGGCGATGGCCCGATATATCTGCGCCTCGCCGACAGTATCGAGGGTGCAATTTCCGATGGCACCCTGCAGGCGGGCTCGAAATTGCCGCCACAGCGCAACCTCGCTTATGACCTCGGCGTGACAATAGGTACAATCAGCCGGGCCTACGCGCTTATCCACGAGCGCGGCCTGGTCAGCGGTGAGGTCGGCCGCGGCACCTATGTCAATGAGCGCAAGACCCCGGCCCCCTCAGCGCCCATGGAGACGGCGGCGGCAGCGTTCGGCAGCACACGCCACGCTGTCGATAGCAGCGCCGAATTCCGGCTCAACACCACGGCGGCACCCGATGTCGGCCAGAGCGTGCTGATCGCCAGACATATCGAGGCTGTCGCCCGCGAACATGCTTACGACGTCACCAATTACGCCCGTTCCTTTCCTGACAACTGGTGCATGGCGGGCGCTCGCTGGCTTTCCCAGAACGGCTGGTCGCCAAAACCGGAAAACATCGTCTCGACGCTTGGCGCCCATGCGGCGGTGATGAGTGTGGTGACGGCCATGACCGCCCCGGGAGACCGTATCGTCTTCGAACCCGTGACCTATTCCCATATCAGCCGCAGCGCCACACTTGCCGGACGGCGGGTGACGCTGGTTGAAGCGGATGAAAAGGGCATTGTCCCTGACGATTTTGAGCGCGTCTGCGCCCAGCAGCATCCCAAGATGATCTTCCTGATGTCCGCCGGCCAGAACCCGACCTGCGCCACGCTGCCAGAAGAGCGTCGCCGTGCGATAGCCGATATTGCCCGCCGGTATGGTGTCTGGGTCGTAGAGGACAATCTTTATGGCGCGATGACGCGTGAGGCGATCCCGCTGATCGCAGAATTTGCGCCCGACATTACCTTCGTCGTCGGCGGCCTGTCGAAATCCGTTGCCGCTGGCGTTCGTGGCGGCTGGGTCGCCTGCCCGGCGCAATATTCGTCGCGCATCCGCATTTCCCACTCGATGCTGACAGGCGGTCTGCCCTTCATGCTGGCCGAAGTGAATGCCCGCCTCGTCAACAGCGGTGACGCCGACGACATTCGCAAGGATTGTATCGCCGAGATCAATCAGCGCGAGGCGATTGCCCGGCGGGCCTTTGCCGGGCTGGATTTCAATTCGCTGCCCGATATCGCCTTCCTGTGGCTGAGACTGCCCGAACCCTGGCTTTCCGGCACGTTCCGAAACGCGGCGATGAAAGAAGGCGTGCTGATAGATGACGAGGATGAGTTCAAGGCCGGCCGCACCGACAAGGTTTTCCATCGGGTGCGTGTCAGCCTTTCTGGTCCATCGAACCAGCAAGAGTTGACCCATGCCCTCGGCATCCTGCGCCACCTGCTCGACAACGGCTCGGCCGGTTACGAAAGCGTTGCCTAGGGGGCGGAGAGTCTTTCCTGCAACACCCGGCCTAATTCAGTAACTTATCATTTACCAAACCGACAAACCTGCCATCCTTCCCGCAATTCGAGGTGGGGAATGATTCGATGGCAGCATTCGGTTCCACAGGTGTGAGGGCGTGTTTCGCGCTGGCGATCCTTCTTGCGGCATGTGTCTTGATCGGCACCATGCCCGCCACTGCTGCAGAAGGCACCGTCTTCG
Organism: Agrobacterium sp. SORGH_AS_0440; assembly: GCF_031453135.1. NCBI lineage: Bacteria > Pseudomonadati > Pseudomonadota > Alphaproteobacteria > Hyphomicrobiales > Rhizobiaceae > Agrobacterium > Agrobacterium sp. SORGH_AS_0440. The sequence goes on from NZ_JAVIYR010000002.1 coordinate 1,737,434, forward strand.
ACGAATTGCGCTTCGGCGCAACCACCTCAATCTCCAATCACGACAATGGCGGTGAGGATGGCGTCTTTCCGGCCTTCACCGCCTATTTTGATCCCTTCGCCAGTGCATCTGCGGTAACGCTCGGCCAAAAACTCTCCCGCCCACGGCTGCATATCGGTGGCGAGATCGGCACTGAGGGCTCGGCGAATACCATTTACGGCGGCGTCAACTGGACCTTCGATCTCAACCCGAAGATCTTTCTCGATTTCGGTTTTGGCGGCCTCTGGCACGATGGCAAGCTGAGAAACAGTGCCGGCGAAACCGGTGCGGAATTCGGCTGCCGGGTGCTTTTCCACGAATATGCGGCGATCGGCTATCGTTTCGATAATAACTGGAATATTTCGACCCAGATCGAGCATGCATCACATGCCAATCTGTGCGATGGGCCCAATGACGGACTGACCCGCGTCGGCTTCATGGTCGGCTACAGGTTCTGAAGAAGCCAAGAAAGCAGCGTTTTGCGGGTAAAACCGCGCATTTTCCTGTCGCACCTTTGAGTCTCTTGCGCTAAAGAACCGGAAACTTCCCTCGGCTCGAACCGCGTGAGACCTATGTCGATTCCAAACTCCATCAAGATCACCCCGGAACTCGTTGCATCCCACGGGCTGAAGCCCGACGAATACCAGCGTATCCTCGACCTGATCGGACGGGAGCCCAGCTTTACCGAGCTCGGCATCTTCTCGGCCATGTGGAACGAGCACTGCTCCTACAAGTCGTCCAAGAAGTGGCTGAAGACCCTGCCCACCAAGGGACCACGCGTCATCCAGGGCCCCGGTGAAAATGCCGGCGTTGTGGATATCGACGATGGCGATTGCGTCGTCTTCAAGATGGAGAGCCACAACCACCCGTCCTATATCGAGCCCTATCAGGGTGCGGCGACCGGCGTCGGCGGTATCCTGCGTGACGTCTTCACCATGGGCGCCCGCCCGATTGCCGCCATGAACGCCCTGCGTTTCGGCGCTCCCGACCACCCGAAGACCCGCCACCTGGTGGCTGGCGTCGTTGCCGGTGTTGGCGGCTACGGCAACTCCTTTGGCGTGCCGACGGTTGGCGGCGAAGTGGAATTCGATCCGCGTTATAACGGCAACATCCTCGTTAACGCCTTTGCCGCCGGTCTTGCCAAGTCCGACGCGATCTTCCTTTCGGAAGCCAAGGGCGTTGGCCTGCCGGTGGTTTATCTCGGCGCAAAGACCGGCCGCGACGGCGTTGGCGGCGCGACCATGGCCTCGGCCGAATTTGACGAATCCATCGAAGAAAAGCGCCCGACCGTTCAGGTCGGCGACCCCTTCACCGAAAAGTGCCTGCTGGAAGCCTGCCTCGAACTGATGAAAACCGGCGCGGTCATCGCCATTCAGGACATGGGCGCCGCCGGCCTTACCTGCTCGGCCGTGGAAATGGGCGCCAAGGGCGACCTCGGCATCGAGCTTGACCTCAATGCCGTGCCGGTGCGCGAAGAGCGCATGACGGCTTACGAAATGATGCTGTCCGAAAGCCAGGAGCGCATGCTCATGGTTCTCGAGCCCTCCAAGGAAGAAGTCGCCAAGGCGATTTTCGTGAAATGGGGCTTGGACTTCGCGATCGTCGGCAAGACCACCGACGACCTGCGCTTCCGCGTCATTCACAACGGCGAGGAAGTCGCCAACCTGCCGATCAAGGAACTGGGCGATCAGGCTCCGGAATATGACCGCCCGTGGACGGCCGCGAAGGTGCCCGCCCCGCTTGCGGAAAACGACGTCCCCGCTGCCGATATCGCCGATGCGCTGGTATCGCTCGTCGGTTCGGCCAACAATTCCTCGCGCCGCTGGGTCTACGAGCAGTATGACACGCTGATCCAGGGCAATTCCCTGCAGCTGCCGGGCGGCGACGCCGGCGTCGTTCGCGTTGAAGGCCACGACAAAAAGGCGCTCGCCTTCTCCTCCGACGTCACCCCGCGTTACGTCGAGGCCGACCCCTTCGAAGGCGGCAAGCAGGCCGTGGCCGAATGCTGGCGCAACATTACCGCAACCGGCGCCCTGCCGCTCGCGGCCACCGACAACCTGAATTTCGGCAACCCGGAAAAGCCTGAAATCATGAGCCAGCTGGTTCATGCCATCAAGGGCATCGGCGAAGCCTGCCGCGTGCTGGAATTCCCGATCGTTTCCGGCAACGTCTCGCTCTACAACGAGACCAATGGCCAGGCAATCCTGCCCACCCCAACCATCGGCGGCGTCGGCCTGCTGAAGGATTGGGGCCGCATGGCGCGCATTCGCTTCGCCGCCGCTGACGAAGCGGTGCTGCTTGTCGGCGCACCTGCCGGCCTCGGCACCCACATCGCGCAGTCGGTGTACATGCGTGATATCCATGGCCGTATCGACGGCCCTGCCCCGCATGTCGATCTCGCCGCCGAAAAGAAGAACGGCGATTTCGTGCGTGGCATCATCACGGATGGCCTCGCCACCGCCGTTCACGATTGCTCCTCAGGAGGTCTGGCGCTCGCGGTTGCCGAAATGGCGATTTCCTCCGGAATCGGCGCGACGATCGATGCGGTCGAAGGCCACAACCCGGTCCTCACCTTCTATGGCGAAGATCAGGGTCGTTACGTCCTGACCGTGAAGAAGAGTGATCTCGACAAGGTGCTGGCGGCTGCCAAGGCAGCCGGCGTTTCCTGCGCCAACATCGGCGTCACCGGTGGTTCCACCGTAAAGCTGGGCACGGCGCGCGCCGTCGAGATTAAAGAATTGCACTCGGCCTATGAATCGTGGTTCCCTCAGTTCATGGACGGCGAAACTCTAGTCGCCGCAGAATGAATTAAGGAGAAACACCATGCCCATGAAACCCGGCGACATTGAAGACATGATTAAGGCGGGAATTCCCGGGGCAAAGGTCACGATCCGCGATCTGGCCGGTGATGGCGATCATTACGCGGCGGAAGTCGTGGCAGATGCATTCAAGGGCAAGACCCGCGTGCAGCAGCACCAGATGGTCTATGACGCGCTGAAGGGCAATATGGGCGGCGTCCTGCATGCCCTTGCCCTGCAGACCTCGGCGCCCGAATGATGACTGAGATCACCGGTCTCTGTCCCATCGGCTGAAAGACCTGACGGCTGAAGAATAAAGAAAGGCCCGCGTGATAGTCCCACGCGGGCCTTTTCATATTCGGCGTTATCGAAACCTCTAAAGAGCAGGCGGCGTTTGTGACTCGAGGTCGGCAAATGAGGCGGCTGGCAGAGGCCCGGCCGTCAGCAGGGTAAAGTCGTAACCGGACCTGCGATCAGGCCCGAGAACATATTGCCGGTGCATTCTGAGGAAATTCCGCTTGTTCTTCTTGTAACGCTCCGGTGAAAGCGAATGCTTGAAGCGGATCGGCACGATTTTCGGTTGCGGCGCATCGCCATGACCGGTCAGCGCCACCGTGTTGCAACGATATAGATGGATCGGATCTGTGAGACACTGGATATCGAACCATGTCACCTGAGGGTGACGTGCGATGACGCCAATGCTCTGACGAAGCCGCACGGCGCTCGACAGAAACGCGCATTGCAGGGCCGCCCCACCCAGCGTTGCGAAAGACAACTTCCGTCCATCCAGCGCCTCCGGCTTCAGCTCCAGCACGCGGCCGATGACCGCGAGGGCCAAGCTGGCGCCCATGCTGTGCGAGACCACCAGAACCTCATCCGAAGACTGCTCCAGCGCCGTCAGGACAAGCGCTGCCTTCTCTTCGATCCAGCCTCGGGCAATCGGCTCGTCGCGGCCGACTGCGAGTGCGAACCGCCAGTCCGCATAAAGATGCAGGGTGTGAAAGCGCTCGGCAAACGGCAGCAAAGCCTTGGTGAAAAACAGGGCCGCAGCCGGAAGGCTGGCCACCAGCAGCCACAGCGGTAAGGCGAAAAGCCAGGGCGACAGGCCAATCACCGCCGCAAGCACGCCACCGGCAAGCATCAGCAGGAACGGAAAAATAAAGAACAGCCCAAAACGCCATGCATGGCGGAAGTAGCGCGCCGCGCCCCCCTCACCGATAATGCCCGCTCCCGCCTTGAAGCCTTGCCAGATCTGCCGCCAGATCGGCGCATTCCGCAATTGTGAGATGACGGCATTATGATCATAGACAATGATGTCCGAACGCGTCCGCCAATCGCCTGACGAGGATTCCACGGTAAATGTTTCGCCGCCCGGCCTGTTCTCCAGCGGCCCCACTGCATAATCGACGGCCCATGTTTTTCCTGCCAGCGCGGCGGCACGCTGATAACGCAGATGATGGGCAGCGGCATCCAGCGGATCGAAACCCGGGAAATAAAGGACAAGTCGTGACGTGACGGTCGGCATGCATAAACCTTCGGGCTGGAGGCACCCGAAAGGATCGCTTGATACAGTGGGCGATGCACGTATAGTAAAAATCGCGACGGAAATATGATTTATTTAAAGGCGGAGAAAATTTGTCTGGCATCGTCGATCAACTGATAAACGGCGTCGTCAAGGGCGCTTTGTCGGAAGTCCTCACCAAGACCGGCATCCGCAAGACACGCCGCGCACGCCGGACGAAAAGCACCGGTTCTCTCGCCGGCGGTATTGTCGGCTCCGTTCTGGAAGCCGCAATCAAGGCCGCAGTCAAACCGAAGCCGGCCAAAAAACAGGTCAGCAAAAGACGCACCGCCGCCGCGCGCAGCCGGCAGAGATATCGCTAGGCGTCGGAAGACCGTTTTTTGGCGCGTTATGCGTTGCAGGAGGCACGCATTTTTTCCTTCCGACGGGTGGAAATCGCGCCACGACATGTTATTTAGAGGCTAACAGAAAGCAGCGGCCTTGAACCGCATGTGAAAGGAATAGGCCTATGAGCGGCATTCACGACATGATCGACAGCGAAGTGAAGAGCAACGACATCGTTCTTTTCATGAAGGGCACCCCGCAATTCCCGCAATGCGGTTTTTCCGGCCAGGTGGTACAGATCCTCGATTATCTCGGAGTCGACTACAAGGGCATCAATGTGCTTGCCGATGCCGACATCCGTCAGGGCATCAAGGACTATTCCAACTGGCCGACGATCCCGCAGCTCTACGTCAAGGGCGAATTCGTCGGCGGCTGTGACATCGTGAGAGAGATGTTCCAGTCAGGCGAACTGCAAAGCCACTTCCAAGAACAGGGTATCAGCGTCCGCGGCGCGGCCTGATTTCGGCCGGTTCATCCGGCCCACCCTGATTGTCAGAAATTTATGCCAGGCGTTGCTTCATGCAACGCCTTTGCCGTTCTTTTTGGGGCAATCCTGTGACAAATCTTTCACAATCCACCGCTTCGCGCGCAGGCTCGATGGGGCGTACGGAATTCATTGCGCTGGCCGCAATGCTGATGGCGTTGAACGCGCTCGCCATCGATATCATGCTGCCCGGGCTTCAGGAAATCGGCGCCTCGCTGGGCGTCGAGAATGAAAACCATCGCCAATATGTCATTTCGGCCTACCTTCTCGGTTTCGGCGTCGCCCAGCTTCTCTATGGGCCGATCTCGGACCGTTTCGGTCGCCGCAAGCCGATGCTCTTTGGTCTCGCGATCTACATCGTTTCAGCGCTTGCAGTCGTTTTCGTGCCGTCGTTCTCCGGCCTGCTGCTCCTGCGTTTCATTCAGGGCATCGGTTCTGCGGCAACACGCGTCATCACCATCTCGATCGTCCGCGACATCTATGGCGGCCGACAGATGGCTGAAGTCATGTCGCTGATCATGATGGTTTTCATGGTTGTTCCGGTCATCGCGCCCGGCACCGGCCAGATCGTGCTCTTCTTCGGAAACTGGCACCTTATCTTTGCCTTCATGGCCGGCATCGCTGCCGTGGTAACGGCCTGGATGTATTTCCGCCTGCCTGAGACCCTGCATCCGGACGATGTCCGCCCTTTCACCGCCCGTTCGGTGCTCGGCGGTTTCAAGATCGTGCTCACCAACCGCATTGCGCTTTGCTACACGCTCTCCAGCACCTTCATCTTCGGTGCGCTGTTCGGCTTCATCAATTCCGCTGAACAGGTCTACAAGGGCATTTACGGCCTTGGTCCATGGTTCGCGGCGGCATTTGCCGGCGTCGCCCTGTTCATGGCCTTTTCGTCCTTCATCAATGCAAGGCTTGTCGGAAGGTTCGGCATGCGCAAGCTGTCGCACGGGTCGCTGCTCGGCTTCATCGCCATCACCTTCATCTGGCTTGTGGTGCAGGTGCTGGGACCGGATCCGATGCCTTTCGCCATCTTCATCGTGTTCTTCGCACTTGCCATGTTCCAGTTCGGCTGGATCGGCTCGAACTTCAACTCGCTGGCGATGGAACCGCTTGGCCACGTCGCCGGCACGGCCTCCTCGGTGATCGGCTTCATGGGAACCATTGGCGGTTCGCTGATCGGCGCCGCCATCGGCCAGGCTTTCGACGGTACCGCACTGCCAATGGTGGCAGGTTTCTTCGTCGTCTCCATCATCGGCCTGATCTTTGTACTGATCGGCGAAAAGGGTGTGTTATTTCATGCCCACAACAAGCCGATCCGCTAAGGGACATGGAAAAATAAAAGGGCGCGGAATTCTGTTCCGCGCACTTTTTTGTTTGCTGGTGGGTCTCGCCGACGGCCGTCACACTGGAGCCGATCCGGGGTCCAGCCAGCCCAAGTCCTTGGGCTGAAAAAGGTCCTTCCGTCGCGCAGACGCGCCGCAGCTGGATGCCGGATCAAGTCCGGCATGACGGTGAAGGTTGTGCGCACCCCACGAATCCGGAGCCTCAGACCGTGAAAATCTTCTCGCGCAGCAATTCCCACGTCTCCTGATTAGGCGCTAGCAGCAGCCCGCCATCCACATGGCGTGGCAGATAAGGCGAGCCATCAAGGCGGGCGGCATAGGCGCCCGATTCCTGCGAGATCAATGTGCCGGCCAGGTGGTCCCAGGGCATCAGCTTGTTATACATCAGGAAATGCATGTGGCCGCCGCAGAACAGGCGGTATTCATGTGCGGCGCAGCGATAGCTGGTGAAGAGCCGCACATCGGCCAGGTTCACCAGAATCTTGCGGCGCGTCTCCACGTCGAAATAGCCGGTATTGGCGATACCCACCATCTGCGACAGTTCCGGCGCCGGCACGACCGACATCTGCGTCTGCGCGCCATCGGCGCTGCACAGCCATGCGCCGGAGCCCTTTTCGGCAATGGCCCAGTCATTGCCCATGGGATCGAAGATCAGGCCGGCGACAGTCTCGCCCTTGGAGATGACGCTCATCATCACGCCGAAAAGCGGCAGGCCGGACGCAAAATTATAGGTGCCATCGATCGGATCGACCACGACAGCCAGATCGGCATCGGCAAGCTTGCCAAGCAGCGAAGCGTCGGCCGCCACCGCCTCCTCGCCGATGAACAGAGCATCCGGCATGATCTCCTGCACGCGGGCGCGGATCAACCGCTCTGCGGCCTCGTCAGCCTCGGTAACCAGGTCGATCGCTTCGGTCTTGATCCTGACGTCGCCATCGCCCAGATTGCGGAACCTCGGCAGGATTTCAACCGCAGCAGCCTCCTGAAGCGCATTGGCAAGAGAGGCGATGTCGAGTTCGAGAGCCATGGGCGAGATCCTTCCATTTGAGCATAAATCTTATAAGGCGACGATTTCCCGCCGCAGCATCTTCCAGCTTTCCTTGTCGGGAGCAGAAAGTATGCCCCCGGTCGTCTGGCCGGGCCGATAGGGCGTGTTGTCGAAACGCGCCGTGTAGCCACCCGCTTCCTGATGGATGAGCACGCCTGCAAGGTGATCCCATGGCATCAGCTTTTCATGGCCGATGAAATGAAGATTGCCGGCGGAAGCGAGCCAATATTCATGTGCGGAGCAGTTAAGCGACAATGCCATCTTTATCTTCGCCATATTGGCGGCGATCACCGGCCGGCGATCCGGATGGCTGTGGCCCCACGAAAAGAGGCCGACCATGTCGGACAGTGGCGCGGGATCGGCAACCTTCAGCTTTGCCTGCGAGCCGTTCTTGCGGTGGAGATAGGCGCCCTCGCATTTCAGACCAATGATGGTGTCCCCCATCACGGGATCGTGGATAAGTCCAGCCACGGTCTCACCCTTGACGGTGACCGCGAGCAGCGTACCGAAGGCGGGAAAGCCGGAAGCGTAATTGAAGGTGCCGTCGATGGGATCGATCACGAAGGCAAGCGGCGCGTCGGCAAGCGCGGGAATGACGGAATGATCCGCGTCATAGGCCTCTTCGCCAACAATATGCGCCTTTGGAAACCGCTCGAGCAGCGCTGCAGTTATCAGCTTTTCGGCCAGAACATCCGCCTCGGTGACGAGATCGACGGCGGATGTCTTTTCGGAGATGGCGCCAGCGCTCAGGTTCCTGAAGCGGGGCATGATTTCATCCGTACCGGCTGCGGCAACGGTGGTAACGAGGAAATCGATATCTTTATCGGAAAGGGTCATCGCGCGGGGCACTTCTTCATAAGGGAGGGTGGGCCTCCCTAGGCTCTTCAGATGACGCCCCCGTGACAGAAAGCGCCGAAAAATCAAAAAGTCTGGGGTCGAGGAGATGGGAAGGGTTCACATGTGCCAGCGCCCGCAGCATCACATCCTTCCGACCGGGCATACGCCGCTCGATATCCGCCAGCATTTCCTTCATGGCGTTGCGCTGAAGCCCATCCTGCGAGCCGCAAAGGTCGCAGGGGATGATCGGAAACTCCATTGCGGCCGCAAATTTCGCCATGTCTTCTTCGGCGCAATAGGCAAGCGGGCGCATGACCATCAGGTCACCCTCGTCATTCAAAAGCTTCGCTGGCATGCCGGCCAGCCGTCCGCCATGGAAGAAGTTCATGAAGAAGGTCTCGAGAATATCCTCACGGTGATGGCCGAGCAGCAGCGCGTCGCAGCCCTCCTCCCGCGCGATGCGGTAAAGATTGCCGCGCCTGAGCCGCGAACAGAGCGAACAGTAAGTGCCGCCGGAGGGCACCTTCTCCTTCACCACCGAATAGGTGTCGCGATATTCGATGCGATGGGCAACGCCGATCTTCGCCAGATACTCCGGTAAGACCTGCTTTGGAAAATTCGGCTGACCCTGATCCAGATTGCAGGCGATCAGTTCAACGGGCAGCAGGCCGCGCCATTTGAGATCGAGCAGCAGCGCCAAAAGCCCGTAGCTGTCCTTGCCACCGGAAAGGCCGACTAGCCAGCGCTTCTGGCCTTTCAGCATGTCGAAATCTTCAAAGGCCTGACGCACATTGCGCAGCAGCCGCTTGCGCAGCTTGTTGAAGGAGACGGAGCGCGGTGCATTGTCAAATAGCGGATGCGAACTGCAAGCTTCTTCCGGCGATTCCTGATCTGCCCCGATCTTTTCCGCGATGTCATCGACCCTGGTGAGAATATTCATCATCCGCTCGCTTCGGCACGACTGCCGTTATCCATGCAGGCAATGCTCCCATCCGCCCGGAAGATCAAGCCCCGAATACCGACCAACCTGTTTTCGTCGCCAGCATTTCCAGCGCATGTGACCCGAGCGCCGAGTTGCCGACCTTGTTGAGGCCCGGCGACCAGACCGCGATCGATGCCTTGCCGGGTGCCACCGCCATGATGCCCCCGCCGACGCCGCTCTTGCCCGGCAGGCCGACATGATAGGCGAAATCGCCCGACCCGTCATAATGACCGCAGGTCAGCATCAGCGCATTGATGCGCCTTGCGCGGCGGTCCGATACGACGGTATGCCCCGTCAGCGGGTTGCGGCCGCGATTGGCCAGAAACAGGCCGGCGCGGGATAGCTGCGCGCAGGTCATGGAAAGCGCGCACTGATGGAAATAGACCCCGAGCGTATATTCCACGGGGTGATGCAGATTGCCGAAGGAGCGCATGAAATTGGCGAGCGCGAAATTGCGGAAACCCGTCGCCTGCTCGGATTTCGCCACCGTATCGTCGATGCTGATCGTGTCATCATCAGCGAGATACCGCACGAAGCGCAGGAGCTCGCCGATCGCCTCGCGCGGTTGATGGCCGGACAAAACGATATCGGTCACCACGATCGCCCCGGCATTCACGAAGGGGTTGCGGGGAATTCCGTGCTCGTGCTCCAGCTGGACTATGGAGTTGAAGGACGATCCCGACGGTTCGCGACCCACCCGGTTCCATACCGTCTCACCGGCCTTGCCGAGCGCCAGCGTCAGCATGAAGACCTTGGAAATGCTCTGGATCGAAAACGGCGTCAGCGCATTGCCAGCCGTATAAGTCGTTCCATCGACCGTGGTGATGGCGATGCCGAACTGGTTGGGATCGACCTTGGCGAGTTCGGGAATGTAATCCGCAACCTTCCCCTCGCCCAGCCTCGGCAGCATGCTGTCATGGATGGAATCGACGATACCCTGAATGTCCTGCATGCAAAGCCTTCCCCAGCAAACAAAAAAGCCGCCCCGAAGGGCGGCTTCCTGAATACTGAAACGCGTCGATTAACGCGAGTAGAATTCGACGACCAGATGCGGTTCCATGACGACCGGGTAAGGAACGTCGGAGAGCGACGGAACGCGAGCGTAGGTCGCAACCATCTTGTTGTGGTCAACTTCGATGTAGTCCGGAACGTCGCGTTCAGCGAGCTGAACGGCTTCCAGAACGGTTACGAGCTGCTTGGACTTCTGGCGAACTTCGATAACGTCGCCCGGCTTGCAGCGGTAAGAACCGATGTTGACGCGAACGCCGTTAACCGTGACGTGGCCATGGTTGATGAACTGGCGCGACGCGAAAACGGTCGGAACGAACTTGGCGCGGTAGACGATGGCGTCCAGACGCGACTCGAGCAGGCCGATCAGGTTTTCAGAGGTATCGCCCTTGCGACGGTTTGCTTCGTCGAAGGTAGCGCGGAACTGCTTTTCGCGCAGTTCGCCGTAGTAGCCCTTGAGCTTCTGCTTGGCGCGCAGCTGCGTGCCGAAGTCGCTCATCTTGCCCTTGCGGCGCTGGCCGTGCTGGCCCGGGCCGTATTCGCGGCGGTTAACCGGGGACTTCGGACGGCCCCAGATGTTTTCGCCCATGCGGCGGTCGATTTTGTACTTAGCCGATTCGCGCTTGCTCATCGTATTTCCTTCTCAAAGGTTTATACCGGCTTGTTGCCAAACCGGGTTAAGGAAACACGCCCTCCTCTGAGGCCCGTTGCAGGGCCTCTGACAGGCTTCTCACATGCGAATGGAGAAACCACGGGACATGTCGGTGATATTGACCGCCGAACGTCAGTTCTTAAACTGCAGGGCAGTCAACAAAACACACCGGACATCACTGCCCGGCGTTGGGGCGGCTTCTACAGAGCTTTCACGGTTTTGTCAAACAAGGCCTTTCGCTTTTTTCTAAAGTCTGCCCTTGAAAAGCAAAAGCGCCCACCCATCTCTTCGTCGTGATCAGAACTCGGGCCCCTCTGGCGTGTTACCGGACAACACGTGATGTCGAGTTTGTTAAGGTTGGGGCCCACGTATATTCTTGACACGCGTTCCCCATCCGTAAAGCCAACCTCGTCCGGCTAAAGGTTGACTGATGGACTTTCTTCTATCGGATTTTCTCGGCACACCCACCTGGATGTGGGGTGTCTTTATTTCTCTTGTCCTTGGCCTGCTCGCGCTCGATCTCGGCGTACTTCATAAGAATTCCAAGGAAATCGGCGTTCGTGAAAGCCTGCTGATGTCAGGCTTCTATATTGCCATCGGCCTCGCCTTTGGCGGCTGGATCTGGTATCAATCCGGCCAGCAGTCCGCCATGGAATATGTCACGGGCTTCGTGGTCGAAAAAAGCCTGGCGATGGACAATATCTTCATCATCGCCATGATCTTCTCCTATTTTGCCATTCCGCGCCAATACCAGCACCGCGTGCTGCTCTGGGGTATCCTCGGCGTTATCGTCCTGCGCGGCATCATGATCGCCGGCGGCGCGGCCATCGTCGAAAACTTCCACTGGGTGCTTTACCTCTTTGCGGCCTTCCTCGTCTTTACCGGCCTCAAGATGCTGTTTTCGTCGGACCATGACGAGAACGACATCGGCAACAACCGCATCCTGAAATTCCTGCGTAGTCACCTGCCAGTGACAAATAGGCTGCATGGCGAAAAGTTCTTCGTCAAGGAAACCGATGAGAAAACCGGAAAACTGAAGACCTTCGTGACGCCGCTCTTCCTGGCGCTCATCATGGTCGAAATCGCCGACCTCATCTTTGCCGTCGATTCGATCCCCGCAATCTTCGCGATCACCACCGATCCGTTTATCGTCTATACCTCGAACATCTTCGCGATCCTCGGCCTGCGCGCCCTCTATTTTGCGCTTGCCGCCCTGATCCATCGCTTCGCCTACCTGAAATATGCATTGGCTGCGGTTCTGGTCTTCGTCGGTTCGAAAATCTTCGTCGCTGACATGCTCGGCATCGCCAAGATTCCGCCGGCCGTTTCGCTGGGTGTCACCGTCGCCATTCTCGTCACCGGCGTCGTCGGTTCGCTGATCGCGACACGCAAGGAAGCGAAAGCCATCGAGTAAGGTCAAGCAATGAGGAGGCGGAAACGCCTCCTCACACGCCGTCACCCCGGACTTGATCCGGGGTTAAGTGCGGTCAAGTCCTTGATCGCAATAGACTCTTCTCACGACGCAGACGCGCCGTGGCTGGATGCCGGATCAAGTCCGGCATGACGGGGGAATAAATCGACGCAAACAAACCCGCCGCACCCTCACTCCGCCGCCAGCCTTGCATCATCCTCAGCCGCATCCGCATCGCCGGGCGCGGTTTTTGCGTCGAGATCGGGAAATGCCACGATACGCTTGCCGGAGAAGTCAGCATGCACCACCACCAACTCCTTCTCCTCGAAATAACTAAGGAGACGCCGTGCGCGGCGGGCGGAATGGGTGCCGTAGGCCCGGGCGATTCGGGCATCGGACGGGCAAGGTTCCTCGCCGAGCGCTGCCTTTACGAGCAGCAGAAAAACGCCCTGCAGGTCATCGGAAACCGACATCGACAATTCCAGCGCCTTCTCCCAGCCTTCGCTTGCCGCCATTGCCGCATCAACGCCTGAACGGGCAATCGCCACCTGCCGGCGGAACTCCGCCAGCGTCATCGGCGTGCCGGGAATGCGGCGCATGCGGGCGCGCACCAGGAAATCCTGATAAAGCACGGCATCGGTACGATAGGCGGATTGAGGGTCATCGAGAATTTCTACGAGAACCGCTGAAATCTTTTCCTCGCGCTCTTCCGGTGTTATTTCCGGCTGGCCCGCACGTGGCGACTGCTCCGGCGCTGGACCGACGGCCGCGGGAGTAGACCGGGACAATTCAGCCAGAATATCCGTTGTTGGACGCGGAGCCGGCGGTGTGCGACGAACTGCGGGACGCGTGAATTCTTCCGGGTCCGGCGTAAAGATCAGGTCTTCGACGTCCTGCGGCGCATCCGGCAGCGGCATCAGCTTCGGTGAAGAAGAGCGCGCCGAGGTTTCCACCGCCCCGATGACGATGGGCAGCGGACGGCGCGAAAGCGCCGGGCCGAGCGCCACGAAATTGCCGCGCTGAAGATCGCGGAACATTTCCGCCTGCCGCCGGTCCATGCCGAGCAGATCGGCCGCGCGCGCCATATCGATATCGAGGAAAGTGCGGCCCATCAGGAAGTTGGAGGCTTCCGCGGCCACGTTCTTGGCAAGCTTGGCCAGTCGCTGCGTGGCGATGACGCCGGCAAGACCACGCTTACGGCCACGGCACATCAGATTGGTCATCGCGCCAAGCGAGGCCTTGCGTGCATCTTCCGTGACTTCACCGGCAACCGACGGCGCAAACATCTGCGCTTCATCCACCACCACAAGCACCGGATACCAGAATTCACGATCGGCATCGAACAGGCCATTGAGGAAAGCAGCGGCCGCCCGCATCTGCTGTTCGATATCGAGACCTTCCAGCGTCAGCACGCAGGAAACACGATGCTGGCGAATGCGGTTGGCGATGCCCGCGAGTTCGGCTTCCGTGCGCTCGCCATCCACGACCACATGGCCGAATTTATCGGACAGCGTAACAAAATCACCCTCGGGATCGATGATGACCTGCTGCACCCATGGCGCCGATTGCTCGAGCAGCCGGCGCAGCAGATGCGACTTGCCGGAACCGGAATTGCCCTGCACCAGCAAACGCGTCGCAAGCAATTCTTCAATATCGAGCTTGGCCTGCTGCCCGCCCGATAGAGTTCCCATGTCGATGCCGACCTGCAATGCTCCGTTCCTCGTACTGCCTCAGATCCGGCCGATTCGCCTCGCGGCGGCCGAACATGCTCTTTACCAAAAAATCGTCGATTGCGTCTCGCCTATGCCGGTAATGCACAGGCATTTGCGTTCCGGCCTAAGCAGGACGGCGCCAGGCGCGGGCAAAGGCAATACGCCGCCCGAAGACATTGAGCGCCAGCCCGAGAATCACGAGCGCTGCGCCGGCCACTTCGAAGACTGTGATATGTTCCGCAAAAGCCAGATAGGCGCTGATGAAGCCAACGACGGGCACCAGTAGAGAAAACGGCGCCACCGTTCCAGCCGGATACCGCAGAAGCAGATAACTCCAGATACCAGCGCCGACGATTGTCGCACCATAGGCCATATAGATCACCACGAACGCCATGGTCGGCGTCGCATGGACCACCCCATCGACTATCGCCCGAGGACCCTCCACCACGAGCGAAAGCAGGATCAACGGCAGAACAGGCACAAGGCTCGTCCAGGCAACGAAGGAGACCGCATTGACCTGGCCGATGCGGCGATTGACGATGTTACCGCAGGCCCATGCAATGGCGGAACCGACGCCCATCAGAAGCGGCACCAGCGCCGCCGCCGTCATGCGCTCGACGCCGATGACCGCAAGCCCGCCAAAAGCGATGATTGCACCGAGGATTTGCGACGGCAACGGCCGTTCCCCGAGGAACACCACGGCAAGCGCCAGCGTGAAAAAGGCCTGCGACTGCATGACGAGCGAAGCAAGCCCCGCCGGCAGCCCGAGCTTGATGGCCGGATAAAGCAGGCCGAACTGCACAAAACCCATGGCCATGCCGTAAACGATCATATGCCGCCAGGGCACATTGGGCCTGGGCAGGAAAAACACCAGTGGCACTGCCGCAAAGAGATAACGAACCCCCGTCAAAAACAGCGGCGGCATATCGTTGACGCCGATCTTGATGACAACGAAGTTGAAGCCCCACAAAAACACGGTAACCAGGGCCAGAAGTATATGCGGCAATGCCATTTTATTATGTCCGAATGTCAGTCGATGGAGGGCGTCATACGCTGGCCGCCCTCTTCCAGCCAAAGGCAACGAGACCAGCGCCGATCAGGAGGCCACCGCCCGTGCGGTTGACAATCCGCTGAACCTTCGGCTTGCGGATCGTATTACGGGCGGCACTTGCCAGAAGTCCATAAAGCGCCGCGTTGACAGTGGCAAGCACAAGGAACGTCGCCTCGAAAATCAGCACCTGCGGCCAGAACGGCAATGTCGGCACCAGAAACTGCGGCAAAAAGGCCACGAAGAACACGATGCTCTTCGGGTTAAGCGCGGTAACGATATAGGCATGCAGGAAGATTTTGAGCGGTCTTTCCCGGCCCGTCACGCCGGTTCCATCGGTACCTTCGCCACCAACCGGCGAACGCCACAGCTTGATGCCGAGATAGATGAGGTAAGCCGCACCGATCCATTTCAGCCCGGTAAAAAGCGCTGCGGATGTGGCGAGCAGCACCCCAAGCCCCAACATCGAGGCCGTCATGGCGGTGAAATCGCCGAGCGCCACGCCTGTCACCGTTGCCGTGCTCGCCTTGCGGCCATGGCCCAGCGCATAAGAAATGACCAGCAGGATCGTCGGTCCTGGAATGGCAAGCATGATGGCGGACGCGGCCACGAAGGCCAGCCAGTTTTCCAATGGCATGATGAATCTCCTCTATCCCGAGTCTTGAGCAAGCCACGGAAAATGTTTTGCTTCAAGCCGGATTGTACGAGCTGTGCAGCTCTCTCCTAATGCCCCCCGGGAAACGTACCGGTACGAGTTTCTCCGTATTCCGCGGTCAAACTGGGACCGGCCTCTCCCGCATGTGCGTGCGGAAGAGGCCACCATTGTCAAAACCGCGGCGCCCAGTAGGGCGTTTCCCAGTCTCGCCGCCGCTTCACGCGCGAAGGGTCGAGGCCGATATCGACCAGAAGGCGCTCCGGCAGATCGGCAGGGTCAGTTGGTGGCGCGCGGGGCACGACAGCGGCAATGAGAACCGCTTTGAGAGTTTTCCAGACGCCAAATGTGACGAACAGACGGTCCACCGCATCCGGCAGCGCATATGCTACCAGTGGTTGATTTTTTTGCATGGGAAATCCATCCCGGCGCGGCAAAGCGGCCAGGTCCTTTATCGATGAAAAACGACAGGACGAAACGACGGGCGCAGCAAAGATGCCGCACAAACGCGCAGGTCACATGTCGAACGAAATGAAAAAGCCAAACGGCAGGGAAATCAGGCCTAAGCCTTATCGGCGGGAGATGCCTCGCATCCCATAACCGCCGATATTCATGCCGGAAAGGCCAGACATGCCGTTAAGGCGCATATTCATGTCATTGGTCATTCCACGCCTCCATTTATAGCGGTTACAGACGAGAGACACCTTACACAGGAAATCCGGCGCGACAAGAGGTCGCAATCTCGAATTGTAAAGAGTCGCAAAAAAGATGCAAAAATGCAACAGACTCATGGAAGGGAAATCAGGACACGGAGACGCTGAGGCCAAAACCCTGCATCAGCCGCCGCGTGGCAAAGTCCGGCTTGCCTGATGTGAAGACGGCGAAGTCGAATCCATCGGGGTGTTCGGCATCCTGGGGCATCGGCACCAGATGACGGGCACGTCTTGCAATTGCCTCGGCGGGATCGAGCCAGTCTACCGGCCAGGGGGCCAGACGGCGAAACACGTTGGCCATGAAAGGATAGTGGGTGCAGGCGAGAACGACGATATCGGTGCGTTTTCCATCGCTTTCGATAAAACAGGGTTCGATTTCGGCAAGCACCGCCTCCTCCGACACCGGCTCCCCCCTGATCCAGCTTTCGGCCATGCGCGCAAGGTTTTCCGAGCCGACAAGGCGGACATGGCATTGCGTCGCGAAGGACTGGATGAGATCGCGCGTATAGGCACGCTTGACGGTGCCGGGCGTCGCCAGAACGGAGACGAGGCCGGAACGGGTGCGCTCCGCCGCCGGTTTGATGGCGGGTACTGTTCCGACAAAGGTCATCTGCGGAAACCGGGAACGCAGATCGGCACCGGCAAGCGTGAAGGCGGTATTGCAGGCGATGACGCAGACTTCCGGGCTGAAATCCTGCAGCAGTTTTTCAAAAAGCGAGAGAATGCGCGCCCTGAGCGCCTCCTCCTCCCAGCCGCCATAGGGAAAACCGGCGTCGTCGGCCACATAGATGAAACCGCGCTCGGGCATCAGCACGCGCGCTTCGCGCAGCACAGTCAGCCCGCCAATGCCGGAATCGAACACCAGCACCGGCTTCAGCACGTCGGTGGCCGCCTCACTCGTCTTCAGCATTCTCCCCTGCTCCCTCGGCCGATGGCCCCGTTGCCCGACCGGCCTGCTTCGGCCACTGCCGGGGAAAACGGTCGAGCGAATTGATCACGCCGCGGAAAACACTGATTTCCTGCTCGGAAAAACCGCGTCTCGACAGCACGGCACGCAGATTGTCGACCATTTTCGGCTTTTTTTCAGCGGGATGGAAATAACCGCGCGCATCCAGCGCTTCCTCGAGATGTTCAAACAGGCCAAAAACCTGCTCCTTGGTCGAAGGCCGCTGCTCGACGGACTGGAAAAGCGTCTCGCCCAGATCGTCCATGCCTGACTTCATCCACTCATAGGACATCAGGAGCACGGCCTGCGCAATATTGAGCGATGCAAAGGCGGGGTTGACCGGAAATGTCACGATCTCATCGGCCAACGCCACTTCCTCATTGGTGAGGCCCCAGCGTTCACGACCAAACAGGATGCCTGTCTTTTCGCCCGCCTTGAATTTTGCCCTGAGCGTATCGGCCGCAATGACTGGCGATCGTACCGGCTTGAACCCATAACGCTCGCGCGCGGTCGTGGCATAAACGAAATTGAGATCCTTGATCGCCTCTTCCAGCGTATCGAACACCGTCGTCCCGTCGATGACGTGATCGGCCTTGGAAGCGGCGGAGCGCGCCTTTTCGCTTGGCCAGCCATCACGCGGGTTGACGAGGCGCAGCTCGGCGAGCCCGAAATTGGCCATCGCCCGCGCCACCATACCGATATTTTCGCCAAGCTGCGGTTCGACCAGAATGATCGCCGGGCCTTCCGCCAGAAGTTCAAGCTCGCTGTTTGTGCCTGCCATCGTTGTTTGTCCGTTATTTTTAAAAGCGCGGCATAGACTTTGACGCCGATACCGTAAAGCGCGCTTCACTGGCACAGATTGCCGCTAAAATCAAAGTCGGAGAGAGCGCACACCCGCTCGGCTTTGCTGGAGATGAGAGCAACACCGCTACCCCGTCATCCTCGGGCTTGAACCGAGGATCCACAACCCGTTGAAATCAATGGATCCTCTGGCCAAGCTCGAGGATGACGGGGAGTGTGGCGAAAACCTCGCATCACTCTCCACCGGCTCAAACGGACCCATTACTCCCCCTTGATGATGTTCGCCATCTCCTCACGCAGCGAGTCCCGGCCTTCGTCGCCAACCCGGTGAATGTCGCTGATGACAGGCCGCCCCTCCTCCTCGATCACATCGAAATGCACCTCGTCCACGGTCGCCTTCATCTCCGCCTCATCCATGCAGGCCCAGAGCTTGAATTTGGCCGTCACGTCAGTCACGCCATCCTTCACCGCACCCGCCGTCACGGACACATCCTGCAGCGGGCAGCCATCCTGCGAGTTGGTCACGACATCATAACCGAATGGATCGCCCTTCTCACCGCTTTCGGCCTCGTAAGCCGGCTTCTTGGAGGCTTCACGGTATTGCGCGACGAACTCCTTGCTGAAGAGGCTCGTCAGCATGTCCTCGTCGAATATGTATTTCCAGTTTTCCGCATCGCCGGACCAGTTCTTGACGGTGATGTCCATCACCTTCTGGACGGGATCGGTGGGACCGGCGGCGAGGGCGGCGTGGGAAAAGAGGGCGGCGGCAGACAGAAGCAGAATTTTCCGCATGATATGATCCCGGTAGAGGCCCAGAGACGGGCGAAGCGATTCGCCTGACTGTATTCCGGCATTATGGTTTGGCAATGCGCAAAGCGTTATTGCGCTGCGCCAAAAAAGCGCCCCCCATGGCTTTGCCTCAGGCGCGTGCGATGCTATAGCCGCACCGGATATTTTTCCGACTATGGGCGTCAACAGGCGCCACAGCTTCGAAGGTGAGGAATTCATGGCAAAGATCAAGGTAGCCAATCCAGTCGTCGATCTCGACGGCGACGAAATGACCCGTATCATCTGGCAGCTCATCAAGGACAAGCTGATCCTGCCATACCTCGATCTCGACATCGAATATTACGACCTCTCGGTTGAAAACCGCGACGCCACCAACGACCAGGTCACGGTTGACGCGGCCCACGCCATCAAGAAGCACGGCGTCGGCATCAAGTGCGCCACCATCACCCCGGATGAGCAGCGCGTTGAGGAATTCGGCCTGAAGCAGATGTGGAAGAGCCCGAACGGCACCATCCGCAACATTCTGGGCGGCGTCATCTTCCGCGAGCCGATCATCTGCAAGAACGTTCCGCGCCTCGTTCCGGGCTGGACGAAGCCGATCGTTGTCGGCCGCCACGCTTTCGGTGACCAGTACAAGGCAACCGATTTCAAATTCCCCGGCAAGGGCAAGCTGACGATCAAGTTCGTCGGTGAAGACGGCCAGGTTATCGAAAAGGACGTTTTCGACGCTCCGAGCGCCGGCGTGGCTCTTGCCATGTACAACCTTGACGAATCCATCCGCGAATTCGCCCGCGCCTCCATGAACTATGGCCTGATGCGCAAGTGGCCGGTTTACCTCTCCACGAAGAACACCATCCTCAAGGCCTATGACGGCCGCTTCAAGGATATCTTCGAAGAAGTCTACCAGACCGAATTCAAGAAGCAGTTCGACGAAATCGGCATCACCTATGAGCACCGCCTCATCGACGACATGGTCGCTTCCGCGCTGAAGTGGTCCGGCGGCTACATCTGGGCCTGCAAGAACTATGACGGCGACGTTCAGTCAGACACGGTAGCTCAGGGCTTCGGCTCGCTCGGCCTGATGACCTCGGTTCTTCTGTCCCCCGATGGCCGCACGGTCGAAGCGGAAGCGGCGCACGGCACGGTCACGCGCCACTACCGCCAGCACCAGAAGGGTCAGGAAACCTCGACCAACTCGATCGCCTCGATCTTCGCCTGGACCCGCGGCCTCGCCCACCGCGCCAAGCTGGACGACAATGCGGAACTCGCAAAGTTCGCGGCAACGCTCGAGACCGTCTGCGTCGACACCGTCGAAAGCGGCTTCATGACCAAGGACCTGGCGCTCCTCATCGGACCGGATCAGCCCTGGCTCTCCACCACCGCCTTCCTCGACAAGATCGACGAAAACCTCAAGAAGGCGATGGCTGCCTAAGCCTGCTTTCCCAAGACGTCAAAACCCGGCCTCAGTGCCGGGTTTTTTATTTGTACCGTAGAGCTGAAACGTCAGCTGCGCGGCGCGGGCCGAGCGAGCGTCTATCTCCTCCTGCGTCGGCAGGCCAATTGCCCCCGTCGCACGCCTTATCTGCAAATCCCCTGCCAGAAGCGACAGCCAGATTTCCGCATGCTCTTCCGCTGCCGCAATACCCATGACGCCCTGATTTGCCAGCGCCTGAAAATACGCCGCAAGCTTCGGCATGACATGGTCACGACCCTTTTCCGCCAGAAATGCTCCGAGCGTGGCGTCACCGCCGGCTTCCGCCGCGGCAACCCGATTGAGCAGAACCGCCCGCTCCCCGAGAAGCATCGACAATAGTTCAGCCCCGAAACGGGAAAGCTCCCTCACGCCATCGGCCGCTTCCGCCGACGGCAATACCAGCCTTGCGGCATTTTCTTCGACCATGGCTTCGTAAAGCCCGGCCTTGCCGCCGAACCAGCCATAGAGCGTTTCCTTGGAGGACCTGCTCACCTTCGCCAGCGCCTGCATGGAAAAGGCGGCATATCCATCCCTGGCAAGCATGGCAAAGGCATGTTCGACAATCTCGCGCCGGCGCAATTCCCTGCTTTCGTTTCGCATCCGCTTTTCCTTGACAATAACCGTACATATGCGTACGGATATGCCGTACATACACGTACGGTTATTTGACGGAGGTTTTGATGTCCAGCTCATTTCTGCACGAGATCAGAACAAGGCATTTTCCCGCACTCGCCATCGCAAGAGAACCGGCAATATCGGTCTTGCACATCGTTGCTCCGCTGAGCCTTGGCGTGATGGCCGGATTCTTTTTCGCCTTCAGCAACCCGGTGATGATGGCTTTCCAGCAACTGGAGGCCGATATCTTCATTCCGGCATTCAACGGCATCAATATCAGCGTCCGCAACGGCGTCTTCTTCACCGCCTTCTTTACGCCGCTGGCGGCCCTTCTCGCCGCTGTGGTCGTTGATCGCAACAGCAGGCTGCTATGGCTGTCGGCCTTGATAATTTACACCGTCGTCGTCGTTCAGACGCGAATGGTCAATGTTCCGATCAACGAGTTTTTCAAGGCTGTTGCCGCCGACGTGCCGATCAACTGGCAGGAGCTGCTGGATCGCTGGGCACTTTCAAACCTTCTCCGCACCGTGCTCACCACGGTCGCATTTTTTCTGGCGCTGCTCGCGGCAACGAGGCATACGGGAAGAAAACCAACCCACTAGACTGCAATGGCTTCTCTTTCCAAAGCCTCGGCCGCTAATGCGATTGATGGTTGACAGGCACCGATATGAGCGCACCCGGACCCGGCGCAACGCCGGGTTTTCTTTTTTGTTCACAGTATCTTGATTAGACGTTGTACTAGGCGCAGACTTCGATTCCGCGTGCTGCGGCCAGTACAACAATAAGACAAAGCTTAAACAGCATCTACTTGCACATAACTTGCCCGGCACAGTCAAACGTTCATCGGAGCATCGGCGCGATCTTAGGGAACACGCGAAGGATGTTGCGAACTTTAAAAATGCGAAGCGCAGGCGCGAAATCCGCATCGGTTTTCCCATGATGCTTCGACGATTTTGCTTGGGGAGGCAAAAGAGCATGAGTGAACTGATCTTTTACACCAACCCCATGTCGCGCGGGCGTATCGCGCGGTGGATGCTCGAAGAAGTGGGCGTTCCCTATCGAACCGAGATACTTCGTTTCGAAACCTCGATGAAATCGCCCGCCTATCGGCTGATCAATCCGATGGCCAAGGTGCCCGCCATCAAACATGGCGAT
Source organism: Agrobacterium sp. SORGH_AS_0440 (assembly GCF_031453135.1). NCBI lineage: Bacteria > Pseudomonadati > Pseudomonadota > Alphaproteobacteria > Hyphomicrobiales > Rhizobiaceae > Agrobacterium > Agrobacterium sp. SORGH_AS_0440. Next base: position 1,759,826 of record NZ_JAVIYR010000002.1, read on the forward strand.
ACCATCGTCACCGAGGCCGCTGCGATCTGCGCCTATCTGGCTGACGCCTTTCCCGGTGCGAACCTAGCGCCCACACCCAAGTCACGCGGGCTTTATTACCGCTGGATGTTCTTTGCCGCAGGCCCGCTGGAAATGGCGGCGAGCATGAAGGCAATGGGTTTTGAAGTGCCGAAGGAAAAATTGCGTATGGCCGGCTGCGGCAGCTATGCGGATGTGATGAACACGCTGGAACGGGCCGTCAGCGAAAACCGCTTCATCGCCGGCGATCTCTTTACCGCCGCCGATGTCTATGTCGGCGCCCATGTTGGCTGGGGCCTGCAATTCGGCACGATTGAAAAACGCCCGGCCTTCATCGACTACTTGGCGCATCTGACCGAGCGCCCGGCCTTCAAGCGGGCCGCGCAGCTCGATGAGGAAGCGGCGAAGGATATGAAAGCGACGGACTAGAGCATTTCCGGTGATCACAGGATCACCGGAAATGCTCTAGTGTTTGTTTTTACCGCATTGTCCGGCGCCGAAGCGAACACGTTTCGGCTGGAAATGCTACAGCAGGCTTGGCGCTGCCCAGCGCAGAATAGTCCCTGAACCATCCACAAACGGAAATTCACAAGAAAAAGGCGGGCCAAAATCCCGCCTTCTCTTTTCTGTCGATCAGGCCGCCAAGGCCGCGGCAACCGCTTCGATGGCCTCCTGCGCCTTGGCGCCATCAGGACCACCTGCCTGCGCCATGTCCGGTCGGCCGCCGCCGCCCTTGCCGCCAAGTGCGGCGGAAGCAGTGCGGACGATATCGACGGCGCTGAAACGGGACGTCAGATCTTCCGTCACGGCGGCGACAGCGCTTGCCTTGCCATCCTCGGAAACGGCGATCAGCAGCACGACGCCAGAACCGAGATTGGCCTTGGCCTCGTCGGCGAGCCCCTTCAGATCCTTGGCATCGATACCAGCAATGGATTTTGCCAGGAAGTTGACGCCCGCGACCTGCTTGACGTCGCTTGCGCCGGCATCCGCCGAACCGCCGCCCATGGCGAGCTTCCGGCGGGCATCGGCGAGCTCACGCTCCAGCTTCTTGCGCTCGTCCAGCAGGCCTTCAACGCGCGAAAGAACATCGCCCGGCTGAACCTTCAGCGACGAGGCGAGCGCCTTTACCCGCTCGTCCTGTTCGGCGAGATAGGCAAGCGCGCCCTGGCCGGTTACGGCCTCGAGACGGCGCACACCGGCACCGACGGCGCTTTCACCGAGGATGCGGATGAGACCGATCTGGCCGGTCGCAGCCACATGCGTACCGCCGCAAAGCTCGACGGAATAAGGACGGTTGGCTTTCGAGCCATGCAAGCCGGTGCCCATGGAGACGACACGAACCTCGTCACCGTATTTTTCGCCGAACAGCGCCATCGCGCCCTCGGCAATGGCGTCATCGACGCTCATCAGGCGGGTGACGACAGGCGAGTTCTGCAACACGATTTCGTTGGCCATGTCTTCAACGACCTTCAGCTCCTCGGCCGACATCGGCTTCGGATGTGAAACGTCAAAGCGCAGGCGCTCGGGCGCGACCAGCGAACCCTTCTGCGCGACATGGGTGCCGAGCACTTCGCGCAGCGCCTCATGCAGCAAATGGGTGGCGGAGTGATTGGCGCGCAGACGCGAGCGGCGGTCATGATCGACCGTCAACTGAACGGCATCGCCCACTTTGAGGCCGCCCTTGGAGACGGTGCCCATATGAACGAAGAGGCCTTCGCCGCGCTTCTGGGTGTCGGAAACGGCAAAAGCGCCATTATCGCCGGAGATTACGCCGGTATCGCCCATCTGGCCGCCGGACTCGCCATAAAACGGCGTCTGGTTGACCACGACCTGCACGGTCTCACCATCCACAGCGCTTTCGACGGCCTTACCATCCTTGACGATGGCCTGCACGACGCCCTCGGCGGTTTCCGTGTCGTAACCGAGGAACTCGGTAGCGCCGAGTTTTTCCTTGAGTTCGAACCAGATCGTTTCGGTGGCCTTGTCGCCGGAACCGGCCCAATGCGAGCGGGCTTCCGCCTTCTGGCGCTCCATGGCATCCGTGAAGCCGGAAATATCGACGCCGATTTCGCGGGCACGCAGCGCGTCCTGCGTCAGGTCGAGCGGGAAACCATAGGTGTCGTAAAGCTTGAAAGCGGTCTCGCCATCCAGCATGTCGCCCTTGTGCAGGGTCGAGGTGGCATCCGACAGCAGCGACAGGCCGCGTTCCAGCGTCTTGCGGAAACGGGTTTCCTCAAGCTTCAGGGTTTCGGAGATCAGCGCTTCGGCGCGGACCAGTTCCGGATAGGCACGGCCCATCTGCTGCACCAGCGACGGCAGCAGCTTGTAGATCAGCGGCTCGCGCGCGCCGAGCAGTTCGGCATGGCGCATGGCGCGACGCATGATGCGGCGCAGAACATAACCGCGGCCTTCATTGGACGGCAGCACGCCATCGGCGATCAGGAACGCAGACGAGCGCAGGTGGTCGGCGATGACGCGGTGGCTGGCGCGCTTTTCACCCTCAGCCGGAACGCCTGTCGCTTCTACGGAAGCGGCGATCAGCGCGCGGAACAGGTCCGTATCATAATTGTCGTGCTTGCCCTGCAGCAGCGCAGAGATACGCTCCAGACCCATGCCGGTATCGATCGACGGACGCGGCAGGTCGATGCGCTCTTCCTTCGTCACCTGCTCATATTGCATGAAGACGAGGTTCCAGATTTCGATGAACCGGTCGCCATCCTCTTCCGGCGAGCCGGGCGGGCCGCCCCAGATATGATCGCCATGGTCGTAGAAGATTTCGGAACAGGGACCGCAGGGACCGGTATCGCCCATCGCCCAGAAATTGTCGCTGGTCGGGATACGGATGATGCGGTCGTCGGAGAAACCGGCGATCTTCTTCCAGAGGTTAAAGGCCTCGTCGTCGGTGTGATAAACCGTGACCAGCAGGCGATTGCGGTCGATGCCGAATTCCCTGGTGATCAGGTTCCAGGCGTGGGTTATCGCCTCTTCCTTGAAATAATCGCCAAAGGAGAAGTTGCCGAGCATTTCGAAGAAGGTGTGGTGACGGGCGGTATAACCGACATTGTCGAGGTCATTATGCTTGCCACCAGCGCGCACGCATTTCTGCGCGGATGCCGCAGTAGAATAAGGACGGGTTTCCAGACCGGTGAAGACGTTCTTGAACTGCACCATGCCGGCATTGGTGAACATCAGTGTCGGATCGTTGCGCGGCACCAGCGGGCTGGAAGGCACAATCTCGTGTCCGTTCTTCTTGAAGTAGTCGAGGAAGGTCGACCGAATTTCATTTACACCGCTCATGCCCACACACCGCTCACAGCTGGAGTCCATCACCGCCATCGGAAATGATGGCTATATTGCAAAATCAATGGCTTTTATCGTCCGCATCCTGCCCTGTCCAGCCATGGAGACCGGCGAAGGCGTACCGACAAAGAAAAAGGGCCACACGACAGAAATCGCACGGCCCGTTTCGTTCAATTCGATTCACATCGAGACAGGCGATCCGGCAACGGATGCCTGAAGCTCGACGGCAGGATCAGCCTTCGTCACCGTCGCCGTCATCGCCGGAATCAGGACCGCCATTCTGCAGGAAACGATCCGCAATCAGGCCGGCGTTCTGGCGCAGCGCCAGCTCGATCTCGTTTGCCGTATCGGGGTTATCGCGCAGGAAGGTCTTGGCGTTTTCACGCCCCTGCCCCAGACGCTGGCTGTTATAGGAGAACCAGGCACCCGACTTTTCAACGATACCGGCTTTTACGCCGAGGTCGACAAGCTCACCGGTCTTGGAAACGCCTTCGCCATACATGATGTCGAATTCCACCTGCTTGAAAGGCGGCGCCATCTTGTTCTTGACGACCTTGACGCGGGTCTGGTTGCCGACAACCTCTTCGCGTTCCTTGACAGCGCCGATACGGCGGATGTCGAGGCGAACGGAAGCATAGAACTTGAGCGCATTACCGCCGGTCGTCGTTTCCGGCGAACCGAACATGACGCCGATCTTCATGCGGATCTGATTGATGAAGATGACCATGCACTTCGACTTGGAGATCGAAGCGGTCAGCTTGCGCAGCGCCTGGCTCATCAGACGCGCCTGAAGACCCGGCAGGCTGTCGCCCATCTCACCTTCAATTTCCGCCCGCGGCGTCAGCGCCGCAACGGAGTCGACCACGAGCACGTCGACCGCTCCGGAGCGCACCAGCGTATCGGTGATCTCAAGCGCCTGCTCGCCCGTATCCGGCTGCGAGATCAGCAGGCTCTGCAGATCCACGCCAAGCTTGCGCGCATAGACCGGATCAAGCGCATGTTCGGCGTCAACGAAGGCGCAGATGCCGCCCTTCTTCTGGGCTTCCGCAATGGTCTGCAGCGCCAGCGTCGTTTTACCCGAGCTTTCCGGACCGTAAATTTCAATGATGCGCCCCTTCGGCAGTCCGCCGATGCCGAGCGCGATATCCAGGCTGAGCGAACCCGTCGAAACGGTCTCCACCTCAACCACATTTTCATTGGAACCGAGCTTCATGATCGATCCCTTGCCGAACGACCGTTCGATCTGGGAGAGCGCCGCTTCCAGTGCCTTGCTTTTATCCACCGATTTATCCTCTACGAGACGCAAAGAATTTTGTGCCATCCGAACCACCTTTAGGTTATTGAAGCCGCACAGGCAATGTAGCAGTATGGGAACGGTATGTACTCTATTTGTTCTCATTTAACAAGGCTGAGCCAGCATATTGAAAACAAATAGTGATAAGTCGTTTGTTCTGCTTTCGTTTTTCTGTGCGCGGCCCCTTGCCGCAAACCGGAGGCGAGGTCAGAAAGACGTCAGTTTAGGCCGAATCGTCCGGCCTTACCATCCGCCAGAGAGGGAAACGCAAGCGTGAAGAAAATACTCGTTCTGGGCGGCGCGCATATCGACCGGCGCGGCATGATCGAGACTGAAACGGCGCCGGGCGCCAGCAACCCCGGCTCCTGGATGGAAGAGGCGGGCGGCGGCGGTTTCAATGCTGCACGCAATCTCTCCCGGCTCGGCTTTCAAGTCAGGATCATCGCCCCGCGGGGCGGCGACGTGACGGGAGAAGCCGTTGCGGAGGCTGCACGACAGGCTGGCGTGGAGGACACGCCGTTCACCTTCCTCGACCGGCGCACACCGAGCTACACCGCCATTCTGGAGCGTGACGGCAACCTCGTCATCGCGCTTGCCGACATGGACCTCTACAAGCTCTTCACGCCGCGCCGGCTCAAGGTCCGCGCCGTCCGGGAGGCCATCACCGCAAGCGATATCCTGCTCTGCGACGCCAACCTGCCCGAGGACACGCTGGCTGCACTTGGCCTCGTGGCCCGCGCCTGCGAAAAGCCGCTGGCGGCCATAGCCATTTCGCCGGCCAAGGCCGTGAAGCTGAAAGCGGCGCTGGCCGACATCGACATCCTCTTCATGAACGAGGCGGAAGCGCGCGCGCTCACCGGCGAGACGGCCGCTGACGTTCGTGACTGGCCGGATATCCTGCGCAAGGCCGGGCTTTCCGGCGGCGTCGTCACCCGCGGCGCAAGCGAAGTCGTGGCCTTCGACGGAAATGAAAAAGCAATCCTCCACCCGCCCCTCATCCGCGAAGTGAAGGATGTAACCGGTGCGGGCGACGCCATGGCGTCTGGCTACCTCGCCGCCATTGCCGAAGGAAAGACGATTGCCGAAGCCCTGAGACGGGGCGCTGCGGCAGCTGCAATCACCGTGCAATCGCCCTTTGCCACCGCGCACGACCTATCAAAAGACAGTGTCGAAGCCATGTTGGGGCTTGTTCCCCAGGCTGAAATACTGGCATGAACCGCTTTTAAGAACTGGAACAATGTAAATGACCCGCCCCATCTCCCCTCTCCTGCCCATCGTCTATTCTCAGGAAGTCGCCGCCGCCAAGCAGCGCGGTGCGCCGATCGTCGCGCTTGAATCGACCATCATCACCCATGGCATGCCCTACCCCGGCAATATCGAGATGGCGGAAAGCGTCGAGCAGATCATCCGTGATCAGGGCGCGGTTCCGGCCACCATCGCCGTCATTCACGGCACCCTGCATATTGGCCTTGAGAAGGATCAGCTCGAGGCCCTCGCCCAGACCACGGATGCCATGAAGGTCTCGCGCGCCGATATCGCCTTTGCGATCGCCGAGCGCCGCACGGGCGCGACGACGGTTGCCGCCACCATGATTGCCGCTGCCCGCGCCGGTATCCGCGTTTTCGCGACCGGCGGCATTGGCGGCGTGCACAAGGGTGCGGAAGAGACCTTCGACATCTCCGCTGATCTGACCGAGCTTGCCAAGACGGGCGTCATCGTCGTCTGCGCTGGCGCGAAAGCCATTCTCGATATTCCGAAGACGCTTGAAGTCCTCGAAACCAACGGCGTACCGGTCGTCACCTTCGGTTCGGAAGAATTCCCGGCTTTCTGGTCGCGTTCCTCCGGCCTGCCGAGCCCGCTTTCGCTCAACAGCCCGGCCGCAATCGCCAACTTCCAGGTAACCCGCGAACAGCTCGGTATCGATGGCGGCATGCTGGTGGCCAATCCCGTGCCGGAAGCTGACGAAATTCCGCGCGAGGAAATGGAAATCTACATCAATCGCGCCATCTCGCATGCCGAGCGTGATGAAGTGACCGGCAAGGCGGTCACGCCGTATCTGCTGGGTGACATTTTCCGCCTGACGGATGGTCGCAGCCTCGAAACCAATATCGCGCTGGTTCGCAACAACGCGCAATTAGCGGCTGAGATTGCGGTGGCGCTGAGCTAACCGTCGGGGTTGGGATCATCCTCAAGCTTGCGGGTGACGCCAGGGTTCGAAAACCTCACCTCCGTCATGCCGGACTAGATCCGGCATCCAGCCACGGCGCGTCTGCGCCTTGAAAGAGTCTTTCGTGATCAAGGACTTGATCACGCTGGACCCCGGATCTGGTCCGGGGTGACGGATTGCGGATGATCAAGTTCTGCCAAACGCCTCGGCGCTGGGGACATCGTAAGCAATAAAAAAGGCCCGGAGAGCTTTCGCTTCCGGGCCTTGTTTTTCTATTTGAACCCGATCAGTTCTGAGCGACCGGCTTCACCAGCGGCGTCACGCGGCGGATGGTGACGCGGCGGTTCTGCTGTTCCGGGCCGAGTGTCTGGACCTTCAGGTAACGCTCGCCATAACCCTGCGTCGCGAGGTTTTCCGGCGGGATGCCGTAGACGTCGGTCAGCACGTTGGCGACGGAGGCAGCGCGCTCGTCAGACAGTACGAGGTTGCTTTCATCCGAACCGACGGCATCGGTATGGCCTTCGATGAGGAAGGTTTCCGCCGGGTTCTTTTCCAGCGCCTTGTTGATTGCGTCGGCCACCTTGCGCAAGGAGCGAGCCTGCGCCATCGGGATTTCAGCGCTGCCGGTCGCGAAGGTGATCGTATCGAGGTCGATACGGCGCACCTTGTCACGGATACGAGCCGAATAGCGCACTTCATCCAGCGAATAGACACGTTCCACCGGCTCGACAGGCGGCTGTTCCAGGAAGCGGTAATAATCGCGATCCGGATCGCTCGACGTGTCGATGATGTAGTCCGTCACGGGAATGCGCAGACGCATGGGCGGAAGATCGAGACCGGGGTCGCGATAAACGTAATCGCGGTCCGGATCCTCCATCAGCTCCGGTGCGTAGAACAGCACATATTCGCGGCCGCGATTGTCAATGCGCGAACGCTGGATCACGTCGCCATAACGGTTGCGGATCGTCACGACCTGCGTGCCATCCCGGCGCTCCACGGTTTCGCGGACACGGCCGCCCTGCAGGCGCTCGTAATAGGGCTCGCCGCCATCGCGGATGAAGCGCTGGTTGTCATCGCCACGAACGACGACGCGGTCACCGAATTGCAGGATGATCGGCGCATCGCCATCGCGATCACGCGGGCGACCCTCGCGCGGCTGCCATTCGCGTACACCGTCCGGCCGCTCATATTGCGGGCGGCGGTCGATGCGCTCGCCCTGCTGGGAAGTGATGGCTTCCAGCTTTACGGGTGGCGGCGGAGCCTTGCCTTCAGCAGCACCGGCGCGCTGCGCCTCGGCGTCGGAGGTCGGGACCTTGAAGTCGCCGGCCTGTTCGCGTTCACGACGGCGTTCCTCGCGGGTCTGGCGGTTGCCGGAGCGCTCCACTTCCTTGTCGCTGTCGAGAACGGCAGCACCCTTGTCGACCGGCAGGATGACGGTGTCGGCCGTCTTGGACGGGTCCTTGGCGATCGCCTTGGCCTTGTCCAGCTCCTCCTTCGTCATCGGCGGGGCTTCCGTCTGCGGAACGGCAACCTGGTTCGGCACTGGTTCGCCGGCAGGCGCCTGCCCGGTCGTCGCACCGCTCGGCGGCGGGGTCGGCGCGCCTGGCAGCGGGGCTGCGGGTTCCGTTCTACCCTGACCTTCTACCGGCGGCTGTTCGGAAGGCTGGCGGCCAGGTGCAGGGTTTGGCTGGGCCTCGGGTGCCGGTGGGCGCGCGGGCGTCGGCGCTTCTGTCGGAACAGGTGCTTCCTTCGCGGCGGGCTCGGGAGCGGCAGGCTTTTTCTCGGGAACGGCTCTTTCGGCCGGTTCGGCTTTCTGTTCCGGGGCCTTTTCCTCTACTGCCGGTTTTTTGGCGGGTGCCGGCTCACGGGGCTTGGCCGGCTGCTCGGCATTTTCAGGGCGAGCTGCTGGCTCCTGTTCGGCCGCAGGCTCTTTCGCACGCTCCTTACGGGGACGCTCGGGACGCTGTTCGCCCTCGCCTGCAGGCTGCTCGGCCCGTTCCGGGTTGCGCGGACGTTCCTTCGGCTGCTGTTCGGCAGGCGCAGCTTCAGGCGCGGCCTCACGCTTACGAGCCGGGCGCTGTTCACCCTCGCCCTGCGGCTCCTGCGCCCGTTCAGGCTTGCGGGGACGCTCCTGCGGCTGCTCGGCCGGCGCAGGCTCCGGGCGGGCCTCACGCTGCTGTGGTTCCGGCGGCGCTTCGCGCTTGGGCTCCGGCTCGCGCTGGGGCTCCGGTGCGCGCTCTTCACGCTTCGGTTCGGCAGGTTGCGCCTCTTCGGCGCGCTGACGCTTCTTCTTCAGTTCTTCTTCGGGGTTTTCCTGCGCCGGCTCCGCCTGCGCCAGGATTATCTGGCCGGGCGCGGTTTGAGAAACAGGCGCCTGGGCGCGGGCCGCGCCGGCAAAGCCTGCCGCTGCTGGCTCAACCGCGATCGCGAGAGACATGAGTGGAAAAACCACCCCGGTCAGCAATGTGTTTTTCTTTTTCAGCATCAGTGCTTCCTCATCTGCCGTCATTTTATGGGTCGCGAATGACGCGACGTCGTGGGCCCGGCTTGGCACGCAGGCGCTGTTCAACGCCTTACACACGCTCCGGTTCCCATGATGACCAAAGCCTTCTGTACCGGAAATGAACAGATCAAGGCCTTTTCGTGGAGGCTCTGCGGCACAAAGAAGGTCGCTAATATTGCAGTTGCATTTTTTGACCAAGCGGATGAATAATCACATCCGCGCTGAAGGCCACAGGCGGTATCCTCCGTCCTGCCGCGCCTTGGCGCCCATGGCGTCCGCACTGAAAACAACAACAGACCGCGGATGAACGACCAAAAGAGAGGATCGAAATGCCTATTTCCACCCGTCTGCTCGCAGCCGTATCGATCGCCGCCATCTCGCTCTTTTCCGGCGCGGCTCTCGCGCAGGACAAGATTGTCATCGGCACCGAAGGCGCCTACCCGCCCTTCAACAATCTCGAAGCCGACGGCACGCTGACCGGCTTCGATATCGACATCGCCAAGGCGCTGTGCGAACAAATGAAGGCCGAGTGCACCTTCGTCACCAATGACTGGGACGGCATCATCCCCGCCCTTCAGGCCAAGAAGTTCGACGCCATCATCGCGTCCATGTCGATCACCCCGGAACGTCTCCAGAAGGTCGACTTCTCCAAGAAATATTACAACACGCCGCCGGCGATCGCCGTGCCGAAGGATTCGCCGATCAAGTCCCTCGACGATCTCAAGGGCAAGTCGCTCGGCGCACAGGGCTCCACCACCCACTCCAACTACGCTGAAAAACACTTCCCGGATTCCGACGTGAAGATGTATCCGACCGCAGACGAATATAAGCTGGACATCGCCAATGGCCGTATCGACGCCGTCATCGACGATATCGTCGTGCTGTCGGAATGGCTGAAGACCGATGCCGGCAAGTGCTGCAAGATCCTGACACCGCTCAAGGTCGACGTCGACATCAACGGCAACGGCGCAGGCATTGCCGTTCGCAAGGGCGACACGGCGCTGGCCGACAAGTTCACGGCTGCCATTGCCGGCATCCGCGCCAGCGGCAAGTACCAGGAGATCAACAAAAAATACTTCGATTTCGACGTTTACGGCGAGTAAGCCGGTTCGATCTGTTGAAATCTCGTGGCGGAAGGCTTGCCCTTCCGCCATTTTTGTTTGAAAACGTCACCATAACAATCACGGCGGCTTAAGACCGCAGGGGAAAATTGGCATGAGCGGAGCATTTTCCGCCATAGGTGCGTTCTGGACCTATGTCTCGACACTTCTCGATCCCTTCTGCGGGCCGGTCGGTCTCTTCTCGCTTTTCGGAAACGGCACTCTCGTCGCCTGCGGCGATGCGGGCTGGGGCGATGAAATCGCTTTCGGCGTCAAGGTCACGATCTCGCTGGCGCTTGCCACCCTGCCAGTCGGGCTATTGATCGGCTTCCTGATCGCGCTCGCCGCGCAATCGGAAGAAAAATCGCTTCGGCTGGCCGCCGGAATCTATACCACCATCTTTCGTGGCCTACCCGAACTGCTGACGCTCTTCATCGTCTATTATGGCATCCAGATGCTGCTGCAATCCGTGGCAGGTTACATCGGCATTACCGGCCCCATCGAAATCAACGCCTTCGTTGCCGGCATGGTGGCGCTTTCGGTGGTGTTTTCATCCTATGCGTCTGAGGTGCTTCTCTCGGCCTTCAAGGCCATACCGAAGGGGCAATATGAGGCGGGTGACGCACTCGGACTTTCCCGCAGCCGCACCATGGTGCTCATCATCATTCCGCAGCTGGTGCGGATCGCCCTTCCCGGCATGACCAACCTGTGGGTCATCCTGCTGAAAGACACGTCCTACGTATCGATCATCGGCCTTGCCGATATCATCCGCCAGACCGGCATTGCCGCCCGCGTCAGCAAGGAAGCTTTCTTTTTCTACGGCATCGCCTGCCTGCTTTACCTCATTCTCGCGCTCCTCTCATCCATCGGCATCGGTTTCATAGATCGCTGGTCGCGCAAGTCGGAGGCCAGACGATGAGCCATATCAAGGAACTCATTCCGCCACGCCCAGCGCCCATCGTTGCGGACAAACCGCTGAACATCTCCCGTGTCGTCGGCATCGCTGTCATTACGCTCTGGCTGCTTCTCGCCGCCGGGCTGTTATTTGCGATGATCGAGGGTTGGGATTGGGACAAATTTGAACGGTATGGGCCCCGTTATATCGATGGCCTCATCACCACAATCACGCTGGTCGGCAGCTCGATCATTCTCGGCGCCATCCTGTCCGTGCCCATCGCCTTTGCCCGCATGTCTGAAAATCGCGTCATTGGCGCGCTCGCTTATGCCTACGTCTATGTCTTCCGCAGCACGCCGCTGCTGGCGCAGCTTTTCCTGATCTATTACGGTCTCGGCAGCTTCCCGCCCGGCGCTGGAAGCCGTCGATCTCTGGTGGTTCTTCCGCGAAGCCTGGTATTGTGGCCTCCTGTCGCTGACGCTCAACACCGCCGCCTATCAGGCGGAGATCCTGCGCGGGGCGATCCAGAGCGTGCCGCGCGGCCAGCACGAAGGGGCGGCGTCGCTCGGTATTTCCAAGTTCATCACCTTCCGAAAGATTATACTGCCGCAGGCGCTGATCGTCGCTTTGCGCCCCTATGGCAACGAGATCATCCTGATGATCAAGGGTTCGGCGGTGGTCTCCATCGTCACCGTCTTCGACCTGATGGGCCAGACCCGTTACGCCTTTTCCCGCACCTTCGATTATCAGGCCTATCTCTGGGCTGCGATCTTTTACCTTGCGATCGTCGAGACGCTGCGCCACGTCTGGGCCTGGCTGGAGGCCCGCTTGACCCGTCACCTCAAGCGCTGAGCCCAACGTTGGCAGCACTCATCAATGAGTACTGCCAACACTTTGAAAAATATAACAAATTTGTGACGCATCCATTCTTTTGGCAAGGTTGGGTTAACCCTGCCGTGTTCCCATCTAAGATACAGCGGCAACGCTGTGATCGGTCATCATCGATATGGGAACCGCCACCATGAACAAGGACATGGAAATGATGCTGCGAGGCTACGGCCTCACCACCGCCCAGATATTCTACCGCCTGCCAGACCATCCTCTGGTTCTCCAGACCTATGTCTGGCAGAATTACGATCTGGCCCCCGATTTTCCTGAAATGCACGGCTTCCTCAAGTTCTGGCAGGAAAAGCTCGACGGCCCCCTGCACTCCGTCCGCTATGTGCACCGGCAGGTTATCTCGGCGCAGGAATGGCGCGCGCTCAAAGGGGAGTTCATCCTCCACTAAGCCCTCACGCCACATAAACATTGCGCCGGTCCCCGATGCGGCTTACAGCAAACGTCAATTGAAGACGCTGACGGATAAGGCACGATGACCAAGAACCAGAAGATCGACGAAGAGGCGCTCGCCGAGGCCTATAACCGCGCACTCGCGCTTGAAAAGGCCGGTGATGTGGACGCGGCGGTGAAGGCCTATGAGGAGGTCCTCGCCATCGATCCCGATGATCACGGTGGCGCAGCCGTGCGCATCGCCGCCATGGGCCGGGGCGAACAGCCGTCCAAAGCGCCCGACGCCTATGTCGAAACCCTGTTCGACCAGCATGCCGAAGCCTTCGAGGACATTCTTGTCGAGCAGCTGGGTTACGCCGTGCCGATGATGGTTCGCCAGCGGCTGCAGACGCTCAATCTCGGCCCTTTCAAACGCCTGCTCGATCTCGGCTGTGGCACCGGCCTCACCGGTGAAGCGCTGCGCGATATGGCTGACGACATCACCGGCATCGATATTTCCGAAAACATGGTCGAAATCGCTCATGAGAAGGACCTCTACGAGACGCTCTATGTCGCCGAAGTTGAGGATTTCCTTGAGGACAATGACGACGAGCCCTTTGACATCATCACCGCCACCGATGTGTTGCCCTATCTCGGCGCGCTGGAACCGCTGTTTTTCGGCGCCGCCGAAAACCTCAATGCCGGCGGCCTGCTGATCTTCTCGTCGGAGACCCTGCCCGAAGAAATCATGGCCGGGCGCCCCTACATGGTCGGCCCGCACCAGCGTTTCGCCCATGCCGAAACCTATGTCCGCGAAAGACTGGCGGCGACCGGTTTCGAGGTGGTTGAAGTGACCGACATCAATGTGCGCATGCAGGACGGCAATCCGACACCCGGTCATCTGGTGATTGCGAAGCTCAAGGGCTGATGCATTGACCTTGAGGCAGATTTCTTCTCCCCGCCGGGGAGAAGAAAGAAGCGGCATCCAATCGCCTCACATTTAACACCAACGGCGTGAATCAACCTCTGAGAAACACCCGCCAGCAGGTTGAAGAGACTCACCTTTCTCACCCATCAACTCGCCTTAGGACGCCAGACGATATCCGTCACCTTGAGTTTCTTCGGCACGATTTTCAGATCGTAGAACTCGTCGGCAAGCGCCTGCTGATAGGCAATGGCCTCATCCGGAACCAGTGACACCCGCCCGAGATCGGCGCCCGGCCGCGTCAGCGAGACCTTGGTGACATCCTCGGGAACACCGGTGATGGCCGAAAGCGATTTGGCTGTCGCGTCGATGTTGGTCTGCGCTTTCGCACCCACATTCGCCAGTTCCTTGAGGATCAGCGGCACGAGATCGGGATTGCTTTCAACAAAATCGCCATTGGCGAGGAAGTAGCTCCACGGATCGACGATACCTTCGGCTGTCGAGAGAACACGCGTCGTCGGCTCCTTTTCCGCCACCGCAAAATACGGATCCCAGATCGACCAGGCGTCGATGCTGCCGCTACGGAAAGCGGCCGCCGCATCCGGCGGGGCAAGATCGACGGGCGTGATGTCTGCCAAGGTCAGCCCCGCCTTTCGCAACGCCTTCACAGTGACGTTATGGGCGCTGGAGCCGCGCTTGAAGGCGACCTTTTTGCCCTTCAGGTCTTGGAGCGTCTTCAGCGGCGAATCCTTCTGCACGAGGATCGCTGATCCGCCTGCCGCCGCCTTGTAGGTGCCAACATAACGCAGATTGCCGCCGGCGGCTTGCGCGAAAAGCGGCGGCACATCGCCGGTCGGGCCGATATCCAGCGCACCGGCACCCAGCGCTTCAAGAAGCGGCGGCCCGGAGGAAAATTCAGACCACTTGACCTCGATGCCGCGATCCTTCAGCAGCGCTTCGAGCGCGCCCTGGCTCTTCGCGAGCGCTATCACGCCATTCTTCTGCCAGCCAATCCGCAACGTCGTGGTTGCGGCGCTCGCGCGCCGGATATGCGGCAGAAACACCGCCCCGGTCGCACCTGCAATCAATCCCAATGTTCCGCGTCGTGTCAGCATATGGATATCCCTCGCTATTCCATCCTTCGACAGTAAAAGCGTAGATATTCGAGCGATTTTATCAAAATCCTGGTTTGCGCGCAGACGGCGTTGAGAGAATTGAATGTGCGAATTTGCCGTTACCGGCGAAATAGAATTGTCGTGCCTCTGCGGCAGCTACCGGACGGACCTTCCGACAGTATCAGCCCTGGCAGGCCCGACCGGCGCCCAAAAAACCACCCACGAATTAAAACGCCCTCCCCGGCGGCCGGAAAGGGCGTCGATCAAAAACTGACCAGCGACGGATCACTCTTCGCCGGATTTAGGATTATCCAGCAGCATGTAATCGAGCGGCAGTTCCGTCGTATATTTGATCTGCTCCATCGCAAAGGCGGAGGAGACGTCGCGGATTTCGATCTTGGCGATCATCCGCTTGTAGAAAGCGTCATAGGCGGCGATATCGGGCACGACCACGCGCAGCAGATAGTCGACATCACCGCTCATACGGTAGAATTCGACAACCTCCGGGAATTCGGAAACCACTTCGGAGAAGCGCTTCAGCCATTCGATGGAATGGGAGGCGGTGCGGATGGAGACGAAAACCGTGACCTTGGTATTGACCTTGACCGGATCGAGCAGGGCCACACGCCGGCGGATGACGCCGTCTTCTTCCATCTTCTGGATACGCCGCCAACAGGGCGTCGTGGAAAGGCCGACCTTCTTCGCCAGATCGGCAACAGCCAGCGTGGAATCCTCTTGCAGAATGCGCAAAATCTTACGGTCTAGGCGATCCAATGCGTCTACCCTCCTGAATTAATTTCCTTTCAATACACTAATTTTTGCGGAAAAACAGAAAATTGTTTCACCAAAGCCGCATTTCCACATATTCTCGCAGAACCGGCAACAGCTCCTCCGTAAACCATGGGTTCTTTTTCAGCCACCCCGTGTTGCGCCAGCTCGGATGCGGCAAAGGAAGAATGCCGGGGCCGGAATTGGCGTGAAGATAGCTGCGCCAGTTTTGCACCGTTTCGGTCATGGTTTTGCATCGTCTTTCACCCAGGTGAAAAGCCTGGGCATATTGGCCGATCGCGAGGATCAGCTCCACCTGCGGCATCGCCGCCATGACCCGCGTGCGCCAGTGCGGCGCACATTCCCGCCGTGGCGGCAGGTCGCTTCCCTTGTCATCATAACCGGGAAAACAGAACCCCATGGGAACGATGGCGAAACGATCCGGATCGTAAAATGTCTCCCGGTCGACATTCAGCCACTGGCGCAGCCTGTCGCCGGAAGCATCGTTGAATGGCAGGCCCGTTTCATGCACGCGCAGCCCTGGCGCCTGCCCGGCAATCAGAATGCGTGGTCTTGCCGACATGACGACCACCGGCCGGGGTTCATGCGGCAGGCGGTCAGCCATTCCCTTGAGCGGCATGTCGCGACAGAGACGACAGCGGGCAATCTCACCGCGCAGCCCGTCCAGCCCATCATCATGCACTGGCCCAACCCTCTCTCCTTCAGCCATGATCCCACCCCAGAAGATGGCGGACGATGGTGAGGAAACCCGCCGCCGGCGTTTCCATATCCGCGGCACGGTGATCCCTCCGCCACTGCGAGGGCTTTTCGAATTCTCCCGCCCAGATGCCGAGCGCCTGCCTGCGCGCGGCTTCCTGCTCGCCTGAAAACTGGAAATATCCCGACGCGACGGCAAAACCGGCCGACACCATGTCTGACGAAACATCCCTGCCGCCGGCGGAACAATAGACGAGCAGTCGCCCGTATCGATCTCTGGAACTGCCGGAGCAGGAGAAATCCGCGGCGGCCAGCCGTTGCAGCACACGGCGCGCCTCCTCGCCACATGGCCAGCTTTCGCCCCCGCGCAGACATGTCTGCGCAAGCTCCGGCGCATCGATGCCCAGCAGCCGGAAACGTTCCTTGCCCTTGGAGAGCGTGTCGCCATCAATCACGAAGAAGCGGCCGCCATAGGTTTCGCTGTTGATATGATCGAGCTTGGCGGCAATCAGAACCCCTAGAAAAACCGTAGCAAGGAACAGGCCGCCGTCGCGGACTGCGGAAAAACCCCCGCGCCTGCCTCCATTTCGTCTCATGTAACAACAAACCCTTGTCAGAGATGGCAAACAAATCCTTTCACGGCAGCATCTTCTTAAGATTTTGGGCGTAGTCTGCAAGGGTTCATGTCACCCTGCGTTGTAACAATGAGTAAAAGCGTCAGCACGTCCACCGACAAGATCATCGTCGACCGCTCGAAAAAACATCGCAACAAGGCGGTTTTCGACGCGGTGAAGACGACGCGTGAACGCTTGCAGCAAGGTGCAGGCGCAAGCGACGCCTATGAACGCGAGATGCTGACCATGCACATCGCCGAGACCCTGCAGGGCGCGATGATCATGCCGCTTTTCATCGTGCTTGCCTCCATCATCGGCGTTTACATAACCCGCGATATCAGCCTCATCATCTGGTCGCTGGCTGCATTGAGTTTCCACGCCATTTCGCTGATGCTCGCCAAACGGGCTGCAAAACAGGAAATCACCGCCGAAAACCTCCTGCACTGGAAAAATCTTTTTCTCGGAATGCAGATCGTCATCGGCTGCATCTGGGCGATGTTCGCGCTGGCGGAGCCAACGCGTAATGACCCGACGCTCGTGCTTTTCTTCAAGGGCTCGACGCTGCTGATCGCGCTCTCGCTCACCGCCACGGCCAATTTCATGCTGCGGCGGGCAACCTTCATGACTTTCCTGCCGGTGCTGGCGGCTCTGTGCGTCACCTCTGTCTTCTCGCGCGATCCATTCGATGTCGGTCTTGCGCTGATGTTCGGCATGGCGATCCTGTTCTGCCACCGCATCACCAGCCGGCTTTACCAGACCAGCATCAAGCTCCTCTCCTCGCAGACGGAAAAGGACGACCTGATCGCCGAGCTCGAAGTCGCCAATTCGGTTTCCGACGAGGCGCGGCGTCGCGCGGAAGAGGCCAATCTGGCCAAGTCGCGCTTTCTCGCCTCCATGTCGCACGAGCTGCGCACGCCCCTCAACGCCATTCTCGGCTTCTCCGAGGTCATGTCCTCGGAGGTGCTGGGGCCGCTCAACAATCCGCTCTACAAGGAATATTCCGGCGATATCCACCGCTCCGGCCAGCATCTGCTCGATCTCATCAACGAAATCCTCGACCTGTCGCGCATCGAGGCGGGCCGTTATGACCTGAACGAAGAAGCGATCTCGATGCTGGAAATCGCCGAAGATTGCATCGGCATGATCCAGCTTCGCGCCCGCGCCAAGAACATCAGGATCTCCCAGCAGTTTGAAAACAGCCTGCCGCAGGTCTGGGCGGACGAAAAATCGATCCGCCAGGTCGTCCTCAACCTGCTGTCCAACGCCGTCAAGTTCACCCCGCAGGGTGGAGAAATTCTCGTAAAGGCGGGCTGGACGGCCGGCGGCGGCCAATATGTGTCGATCAGGGACAATGGCCCAGGCATTCCAGAGGAGGAAATTCCGGTGGTGCTGTCAGCCTTCGGTCAGGGATCAATCGCGATCAAGAGCGCCGAGCAGGGAACAGGCCTTGGCCTGCCCATCGTTCAGGCCATCCTCGCCAAGCATGACGGCCAGTTCATTCTGAAATCCAAACTGCGTGAGGGCACGGAAGGCATCGCCATCCTGCCCGCGAAACGCGTGCTCCAGAGCCTGCCGGCGGTCGAAGAAACCCATGCCATCCAGCCACGCCGACGGTCCTTCGCTTAAGGCGCCCACAGGAAGGCGTCGCCCGGCTTTCCACCTGGAAATGCCTTGAAGCTGGCAACCTCAGAAGAACAGCGTCGTCACCAGCGAATACAG
This sequence comes from Agrobacterium sp. SORGH_AS_0440, assembly GCF_031453135.1. Classification (NCBI taxonomy): domain Bacteria; kingdom Pseudomonadati; phylum Pseudomonadota; class Alphaproteobacteria; order Hyphomicrobiales; family Rhizobiaceae; genus Agrobacterium; species Agrobacterium sp. SORGH_AS_0440. Next base: position 1,778,230 of record NZ_JAVIYR010000002.1, read on the forward strand.
CACGAAAAATCCGTTCGCCATCAGCAGGCAGAAGACGGCAAAGGAGCCGAGATCCTTGGCGTGCCGGCCCACGGAGGAAATTTCCGGCGAAATGCGGTCCACCAGTTCCTCGATGGCGGTATTGAGCGCTTCCACCGAGAATAAAAGCAGCATCAACACCGTGAAAACGAGAAGATGCGCAAACGGCGCGCCCACGACCAGAAGCAGGCCAAGCCCGACGCAGAAGGCAAGAACTTCGTGACGAAAGGCAGCTTCCTGCCAGAGCCGGCCGAGCCCCTGCAGGGAATAGCGCGCGGCAGCGAACAGATGCCGCCAGCCCTTTTCTTTACGAAAGACCGGTTCTGGCGGTGGCATGTGCGGCGTCGCGTCCATCTTCAGCCTCAATGATTGGTGGGCGCGGTGATGCGTGTGTCGACACCCGCTGCCTCAAACGTCGCCATGCCGGAATGGCAGGCGGCGGCGGCCTTGACGATGCCGGCGGCAAGGGCCGCACCGGTGCCTTCGCCAAGACGCATTCCAAGCGCCAGAAGCGGCGTCTTGCCAAGCTTTTCGATGGCTGCCAGATGGCCGGGCTCACCCGAGACATGGCCGATAAGGCAATGATCGAGCGCGGAGGAATTGGCAGCCTTCAGCAGCGCCGCGGCGGCCGTTGCCACATAACCATCTATCAACACGGGAATGCGTTGCACGCGCGCAGCAAGAATGGCACCTGCAATCGCCGCGATTTCGCGTCCGCCGAGACGACGCATGATTTCCAGCGGATCGGACAGGTGGTCCTTGTGGAACTCTACCGCCGCCTTCACCGCCGCAATCTTGCGGGCCATGACGTCACCTTCCGAACCGGTGCCCGGACCGGTCCACTCTTCCGCCGTACCGCCATAAAGCGCAAGATTGATCGCAGCCGCTATCGTGGTGTTGCCGATGCCCATTTCACCGACGCAGAGAAGATCGGTGCCGCCGGCGATCGCCTCCATGCCGAAGGCCATGGTGGCGGCGCAGTCACGCTCCGAAAGCGCCGGTTCACAGGTGATATCGCCGGTCGGGTAATCCAGCGCCAGATCGAAAATCTTCAGGCCGAGATCATTGGCCACGCAGATCTGGTTGATCGCCGCGCCACCGGCGGCAAAATTTTCCACCATCTGCTGGGTCACAGACGTCGGATAGGGCGTGATGCCGTGGCGGGTCACGCCGTGATTGCCGGCGAAGATTGCCACCAGCGGACGGTTGACGGCAGGCGAACGGCCGGACCAGGCGGCAAGCCACATGGCGATTTCTTCGAGACGGCCGAGCGAACCGGCAGGTTTCGTCAGCTGCGCATTGCGCTCCTTCGCCGCAACAAGCGCGTGCGTGTCCGGGCCGGGAAGCTCGCGCAGCAGCGCGCGGAAATCATCGAAGGGCAATCCGCTCATGCTCATGATATCAGTCTCTCTCATAGCCGGTCTGGCTTTCGCATCGGCTCATGCGTCCGGAAACTTGTGTTTTCCGGCAAATCGGTCTTTGTTGCGCCTCTCATAATAGCGGATGCGCCGCGGAACAACCGGAAATGCAGCGACTGCAACGGAGAGAGCATGAAGGCCCGGGATTTTATAACAGATGTCATGCATTCCCTCGCCTTTCTGAGCCGCCTGCCCGTCCCTTCGCGATTCTTCGAAGGCGACTCGGGCGTGTCGATGGACCGGGCAGCCCGCGCCTTCCCCGCCGCGGGACTGCTGATCGCCCTGCCCGCCGCTTTCCTGGTTGTCGTGTTTGCGCGCTTCGATGCCTCTCCGCAGCTCACCGGGTGGCTCGCCATCGGCCTGACGGCGCTCATGACAGGCGCGCTGCATGAGGACGGGCTTGCCGACACGGCCGATGGCTTCGGCAGCGGCAGGGACAAGTCTCGTATGCTTGAAATCATGAAGGACAGCCGTATCGGCAGTTATGGCACCATTGCCATGGTTCTTTCCTTCGCGCTCCGCGCCACTGCACTCGCCTCACTGATCGAAACCCTGCCGGGCAAAACCGCTGCCGCCTGCCTGATTGCAGCGCTTGTCACGAGCCGCGCGCTGATGGTGTGGCACTGGCAGTCCCTGCCCGCCGCCAAGACCTCCGGCATCGCCGTCAATGCCGGCCAGCCCGGAGAAAGCGAACGCAACATCGCGCTGGCCGCCGGGCTTCTTCTCTTCATATTGTTCACGCTGCACGCGCTGCCACTGTTTGAGATCGCGCTTGTGCTGGCGGTGGCGGTCATCGCGGCCATGCTGTTCGGCAGGCTGTGCGAGAGGAAGATTGGCGGCCATACCGGGGATACCATTGGGGCTTGCCAGCAGATCACGGAGATCGTGATTCTCGTCGCACTTGCCCTTGCGGCATGAGGGCCTGATATAAATCACCATGGAAACACCCTGCGTCCAGATCTGTCGCCTCGACACGACCCACACTCTCTGCATCGGCTGCGGCCGCACGCTGGATGAAATCGGCGGCTGGACGGGTTATAGCGACGAGACGCGCCGCTTGATCATGCGCGCGCTGCCGCAAAGATTGGCAAATCTGTCCGAGTCCGCCAAGGAGACACATACCGCATGAACAGACTGACCATCGTTCTCCTTCTGCTGGCCGTCGGCCTTGGCCTGCTCGTCGTTAATCATAATGGTGGCCGAACGCTCGGCATCGATAATGATCAGTTTGCCCAGGTCCTTTATCTTCTGCCCATCGCAGGGCTGCTGTCGGCCGGCATTCTGGCGGGAAGACGCGGCAACTTCGGCACCGTCATCCGGCAGCTCGCCGTCTGGCTCGTCATCATCCTCGGCCTCGTCTCGCTCTATCTCTATCGCTACGACCTGCAATCCTTCGGCGACCGGCTGCTCGGCGGTCTGATGCCCGGCCGCGCCGTCGTGGTGACAACATCGGCAGGCGAGCAGGAAATCGTGCTGCACAAATCCATGAGCGGCCACTTCGAAGCGAATGTCGGGATTGAGGGCAGGACGATCCACATGCTGGTCGATACAGGCGCCAGCTCCGTGGTGCTCGCAAATGCGGATGCGACCGCAATCGGCATCGACACCACAAATCTTCGCTATACCGTACCGGTAATGACCGCCAATGGCCGCACGGCAGCAGCACCCGTCACGCTGTCGGAAATCAGCATTGGCCCGATCGTACGACGCAACATCCCCGCCCTCGTCGCCCAGGATGGCCAATTGGGCCAGAGCCTGCTTGGCATGAGCTTTTTGTCAACGCTTGGTTCGCTGCAGATGCAGACCGACGAATTGCGGTTGCGGGATCGGTGAGCACTGCCCCCTCGAGATTCATTTCGGGGAGTTTTCTCACGTCCTGGTACCGGAAAGGAAATTCCTCTTCGCGTCTGCAATCGGGATATTCTTTTCACGCGCAACGGCTGCGGCGGGCCATTGCCCCTTGATTCCCTCGCATTTGATAATTTAAGTTGTTGCTGTTCTCAGGGCGGGGCGCAATTCCCCACCGGCGGTATCGGGACTTTCCCGGAGCCCGCGAGCGCTTCCGGTTTCCAAAGCCGGAAGGTCAGCAGATCCGGTGAGAGGCCGGAGCCGACGGTATAGTCCGGATGAAAGAGGACAAGGCATGGGACGCCTGCGCGTTAGCGGGCTTCGTATTGCATTGTTCGCCCAAGGGATATTTGGCGCTTCTCGAAGCGCGAAAATGCCGCAAAACGGCATAACCCTTGAAAGGCTTGAAATAGAATGACAGTTGCCAGAATTGAAGACGCCATTAACGCCATTTCCCGCGGCGAGATGGTGATTGTGGTTGACGACGAAGATCGCGAAAACGAAGGCGATATCATCGCCGCCTCCGACAGCATCACTCCCCAGCAGATCGCCTTCATGATGAACCATGCACGCGGGCTGATCTGCGTGGCCATGCCCGGAGAGCGCCTCGACGCGCTAGACATTCCGCTGATGGTGTCGCGCAATACCGAATCCCTCAAGACGGCCTTCACCGTGTCGGTGGATTACATTCCTGGCACCACGACGGGCATTTCCGCCGCCGACCGCGCAAAGACCGTGCGCGCGCTGGTATCGGAAGGCTCGCGCCCCGAAGATTTCGCTCGCCCGGGCCATATCTTCCCGCTGCGCGCCAACCCGCAGGGCGTCCTCGGACGCACGGGCCATACCGAAGCCGCCGTTGATCTCTGCCGTCTCGCCGGGAAGTTCCCCTCCGGCACGATATGCGAAATCGCCAATGACGACGGCACCATGGCCCGCCTGCCCCAGCTCGAAGTCTTCGCCGAGCGCCACGGCCTGCTGGTCGTGACGATCAAGGACCTCGTTTCCTATCTCGAGGGTGAGGTTGTCGAGGAAGTGGCGCAGAAGCAGGTCGCCTGACCTGCGCTCGCGTTGTGCTTTGAATACGAGAACGCCCGGCGCAGACCGGGCGTCCAATTTTCAAGAAAGCGTTTCTGATCAGTTGCGCAGCCGATACCCTGTCTTGAACATCCAGCCGACAACGCCGAGGCATAGCGCCAGAAACAGCGTGATCATCGCCAGGCTGATGACGGGATTGACGTCAGCGATCTCGTAGAAACTCCAGCGGAAGCCGCTGATGAGATAAAGCACCGGATTGAAGTGGCTGACCGTCTGCCAGAAGGGCGGCAGCATGTCGATGGAATAAAAGCTGCCGCCGAGGAAGGTCAGCGGCGGCACCACCAGCATGGGAATGAGGTTCAACTGCTCGAAATTTGTTGCCCAGATGCCGATGATGAAGCCGAACAGGCTGAAACTCACAGCCGTCAGCACAAAAAACAGGATCATCATGAACGGATGGGCGATGCTGATATCCACGAAGAACGACGCGGTTATCAGGATGATCGTACCGATCATCAGCCCCTTCGTCGCCGCCGCTCCGACATAGCCGACAAGGATTTCCGTCATCGCCACCGGTGCGGAGAGGATTTCATAGATGGTGCCGGTGAATTTCGGGAAGTAGATGCCGAAGGAGCCGTTGCCGATGCACTGCGTCAGAAGCGTCAGCATGATGAGGCCGGGCGTTATGAAAGCGCCATAGGAAACCCCACCAACCTCCTGAATCCGCGAACCGATCGCTGTGCCGAACACGATAAAATAGAGCGAGGTGGAAATGACCGGAGAGACCACGCTTTGCAGCAGGGTGCGGCGGGTGCGCGCCATTTCGAACAGGTAGATGGACTTGATGGCTTCGAAATTCATTTCTGGCCTCCCACCAGCGAAACGAAGATATCTTCGAGCGAACTCTGCCGCGTGGAAATATCCTTGAAATGGATGTTGGCGGCGAAAAGCGCGCTCAGGACATCGGCAATGCGGCCCTGCTCGCCATTATCCTCGATTTCATAGGTAATGGTGCAGCCATCTTCGGAAAGCGTGAGGCCGAAGGGCGCGAGACTTTGCGGCAAAGTCTCCACCGGCTGGGAAAGCTCAAGAAAAAGCTGCTTGCGGCCGAGTTTCTTCATCAATGCCGTCTTTTCTTCCACCAGCAGCAATTCGCCACCATTGATGACACCCACCCGGTCGGCGATTTCTTCCGCCTCCTCAATGTAATGCGTGGTGAGAATGATGGTGACGCCCTTGGCGCGCAGCTCGGAGACCACATGCCACATGTCGCGGCGCAGGGTGACATCCACACCCGCCGTCGGCTCATCGAGAAACAGGACCTTCGGCTCGTGCGCCAGCGCCTTGGCGATCAGCACACGCCGCTTCATACCGCCGGAAAGCTCCCGCAGCATGTTGTCCTTCTTGTTCCAGAGCGACAGGGATTTGAGGATGCTTTCGATCAGCTCCGGATTCTTCTTCTGTCCGTGCAGGCCTCGCGAAAAGCTGACGGTGTTCCAAACCGTCTCGAACTGGTCGGTCGTCAGTTCCTGCGGCACGAGGCCGATGAGGGCGCGGGTCTGGCGAAAATCCTTCACCACATCGTGCCCGCCAACCAGCACCGAACCGTCGCCCGGATTGACGAGACCGCAGATGATCGAGATCAGCGTCGTCTTGCCGGCGCCATTGGGACCGAGAAGGGCGAGTATCTCTCCCTCCCGGATATCGAGGCTGACACCTTTGAGCGCCTGGAAGCCATTTGCGTAGGATTTGGTCAGATTCCGTATCGAAACAATGGCATTCATGGCGAATTCTTTCGAAAAACCGAGTAAGATGAACGCCATATAGACCGCAGAGGTTGCAAATGCCAGCCCGGCGGACTGAACACTGCGTTCGGCGGGAGCGGAAAATCAGCCGTAGACGCTATAGAAAAACTGCGCTGCGACGAAAACCAGGAACACGCCGAAGGCCCGCTCCAGCTGCTTCTTGCTGAGCGCATGCGCCAGCCGTGCACCATAGGGCGCGACGACAAGGGTAATGGGGATCAGGAGCACCACGGCGATCCAGTTGATGAAGCCGGTGGAAAATGGCGGCAGCCCCGCATCGCCCCAACCGGCCCAGATGTAACCCGCAAGCCCCGGCAGCGAAATCAACACGCCGACACCGGAAGAGGTGGCAACCGCCTGATGAATGCTGCGTCCGTAAAGCGTCATGAAGGTGTTGTTCATCACCCCGCCGCCCACGCCCATCAGCCCGGAAAACAGCCCGATGCCGGTGCCCACCAGAAAACGGGCCGGGTTTGGCGGCAGATCGGAACCGAGATGCCAGCTCGCCCGGTTGAAGATCATCCGGAAGGCAAGCGCGAGCGCGATGAAGGCAAAGATCAGGCGCAGCGCCACACTCGAGGCATAGGCTGCAACGATAGAGGCGAGAACGGTGCCAAGCGGCACGGCAACGACCCAGCCTTTCAAAAGCTCGATATCGACGGCGCCCTTCTGGCGATGCGTCAGGAACGAGCGGATGGACGTCGGCACGATAATGGCGAGAGACGTTCCGAGCGAAAGATGCATGCGCACCGCCTCAGGCACATCCAGTAGTCCGAAGACCTGGTAAAAAACCGGCACCAGCACCGCGCCGCCGCCGATACCGAACAGGCCGGCCAGAAGGCCTGCAACCACACCCGCAGCAGCAAGTGCCGCAGCGAAGATCATTATCTCTGAAACTGGGGGCATGAAGGCAGGCTCCCGAAGGCCGTTGTCACAAACATGTGACGCTCATAGCGTATCAGAAAAGGGCGGCAAGCCATGTTGGCCGCAGGTCAGTACGGCGCGACGTCTTTTGCCGCAAATCCGCGCCGGATGGACCGTTCTGTGGGATCGCTTCCCATTTCATGCCCTTGCAAAGACGCCGATATCCCCCCGATAAGGCTGTCTTCTTCAACCGGCCTTCGGGCCGGTCTTTTTTTTGTGGGAATGTGGCGGGCGATTATCGAGCTAGCGGCAGCAAAACATCCTCAAGCTTCGTCATTCCGACCATATCCAAAGATCCGGCGCCTATGTCATCGGCGGCAGCCCGATGACAAGCCGCACTCCGTGTTCGACGTCATCCTCGGCCTTGTGCCGAGTATCTGCCGACGTATCGCCAATAGCGGCGTTGCAGATGCTCGGGACAGGCCCGAGCATGACGGAGGAGACGCTTTCAAACTCAGCCGCCAACCTCCAACGGCGCGACTTAATCGCAATGCCTGTAACCTGACTTGCGGGTACGCAGGTCGAAGTGAAAATGGTTCCAGTGGTTGGGATCACTGCCCGGCCCGAGAACGGTGGAGAAATATTTGCAGCTATCCGATCTGACGGCCTTCAGCAGTGCCTTTTCGCGGAAAGCGAAGAAACTCTTCTTGCGGACATCGATTTCCTTGCCGTTCTTCAGCGTGATGGTGCCGATATCGATGGCGTTGCCCCGCGCATGTTCCGACCACGGATTGCTGGAACGGGAATTCATCTTGCGGCAGGAATAACCACCCATCGGCGTTATGCGGCCGACGCCGGAGAGATAGCGGAAACGCGAGGACGGTACGAGTTCGAACTTCACCCATTTCGCAAAGGCAAGCGTAACCTGGCAATTGAGCTTCACCGCCGGACGAACCGCGACGCCGCTGGCGAGACCGCTGAGTTCGATCGGGTAATCGATGCCGCAGGTCGGCCCGTCGGCAATACGGGCGACGTCGCGAAAAGCGACACCCAGACGGCGAAGCTCGGCGCGGCACGCAACCTCCGAAGACGGCATGATGCCGGGCGGCAGGGACCGGTCGCTCTGAAGTCCGCCGCGAACGGTCGGATCATTCGGCATGAGCATGGCCACCTCTTCCACCGGCTGGCGGCGGGAGGACGATCCGGGTGGTGGCGGCGGAATGAGCCCGGACTGGCGCCGCGCCGGAGAAACCGCAACCGGATTGTCGGTGCCGATGCCGTCTACCACCGGCTGGGCCGAAGCCCCCTCGGCGATTTCGGCATCCTGCTCCTCCGCCAGTCCCCGCACCGGCTCCACGCCGAGCATGGAATCCATGTTCACACCGCCTTCGCCCTCGGCAATCTGGCTGCTGGCCATTTGCTGCGGGGGCATCTCCTGGCTTTGCGTCGCCTGCACCGGCAGATTGCCATGACCGCCAGCCGCCATGCGTGCCTGATGCTGTGCGTCGAGGGTGGAATAACCCTGCCCTGCCTGGCGCGTTTGCAGCAGCGGATCCTGCGAAGCATAAGGCTCCGGCATCGGCTGCGATATGGCCGTGGGATAATCGTTGCTCTGTCCGGCCCGCTCAACCTGACGGAAGGCACCTGCCGGCGCGCTGTAGCCCTGTTGCCGCGAGGAACGGATTGCGCTCACGCGTGTGGTGCCGTCGACCTCCGCCGGTGGCACGAGGCCCTCCGCCGAACACGACACCATGACCGTGGAAATCATCAGCAACGTCACAAGACGACGCGGAAGGGAAACATACGCCATACGAGAACCTGTACCTTCAGCGGCCGCTACCGCGGCAATACAGGTCAAATTTTAAAGAAATGAGGTAAACGAAACCTTATTGGTTGCGGGAAATAACGAATGGCTGGTTTTGATAGCCCAAAACAAAGGGCGCAGCCGGAACCGCGCCCTTCATCAGATCGAGACGCCTGAAGTCAGGCCGCCCGCGAAACCTCGCGCTCGGCATCATGTCCAAGTTCGAAGCGCGACAGAAGCGAGCGCAACTGGCGGCTTTCCTCGGCGAGCGTCTGGCTGGCGGCGGTCGTTTCTTCCACCATGGCCGCGTTTTGCTGCGTCATCTGGTCCATGTGATTAACGGAGGTGTTGATCTCCTGGAGGCCGGTGGCCTGCTCCCGCGCCGCAGTGGCGATGGAATTCACGTGACCTTCGACCCGGTTTACGAGCGCCACGATTTCTTCCAGTGCATCGCCCGTGGAGCGGACGAGCGCGACGCCGCCGCCGACCTCCTCCGCCGAGCGATTGATAAGGGTCTTGATCTCCTTGGCGGCATTGGCGGAGCGTTGCGCCAGTTCGCGCACCTCCTGCGCCACCACGGCGAAACCACGTCCGGCCTCGCCGGCCCGCGCCGCTTCCACGCCGGCATTCAGCGCCAGCAGGTTGGTCTGGAAGGCGATCTCGTCGATGACGGAAATGATCTGTCCGATCCGCTTTGACGATTCCTCGATGCGGCCCATGGCATCGACCGCGTTGCGCACGATCTCGCCTGAGCGGCCGGCGCTGCTTTTCGTGTCCTGCACCATCTGCCGCGCCTCATTGGCCCGTTCCGATGCGGTGCGCACCGTGGCGGTAATCTCGTCAAGCGCTGCGGCCGTTTCCTCCAGCGCCGCCGCCTGCTGTTCGGTCCGGCGCGAGAGATTGCCGGTCGCGCCGCTGATATCTGCAGCACTGTCATTGACGACATGACCGGTCCGGGAAATCGCTTCGATGGCGCCATGGAGCGCACCCACGGCCCGATTGAAGTCCGTGCGCAGCTTTTCGTAGTCGTCGCCGATATCTGTCAGCGAAACAGTCAGATCCCCATTGGCAAGCGCCTCGAGCGCCTCCCCCAGACGCTCCATGGCATGGGCCTGCCGCTCGGATGCGGAACGAAGGACCATCTCGTTGCCGCGACGCGCTTCCTCCAGCGCCCGCTGCTGGTCGGCCTCACGCGCCTGCAGGGCGCTGCGCTCATTGACGCTGTCACGCAGCACCAGCAATGTCTTGGCAATCGCGCCGATTTCGTTCCGGCGATCGGCGAAGCGGATTTCGGCCGTGCCGTCGCCATCGGCGATCTGCTTCATGCTCTGCCGGATGAGATCGATCGGTCGAGTGACGCCACGCACGACGGCGGCGGCCACGGCAATGACGACAAGGCCGGACAAGATGCACAGGCCGATGTTGAAATACGCGTCGCTCCAGAACACCGCTTCGAGGTCGTCGACATAAACGCCCGTACCCACGATCCAGCCCCAGGGTGCGAAACCGGCGACATGGGAGAATTTCTCCACCGGCTCCGGGGCACCCGGTTTCGGCCAGTAATAATCGACAAAGCCCTGACCGCCCGCCTTGACCGTATTCACGAACTCAACGAACAGCGCCTTGCCGTTCGGGTCCTTGTTGGCGGTAAGATCGGTTCCGTTCATTTCCGGCTTGATCGGATGCATCACCATTTTGGGGTGCATATCGTTGACCCAGAAATAACCGCTGCCGTTGCCATACCGCATGGCCGCGATTGTGACCTTGGCCTGCTGCTGCGCCGCCTCCCGCGTCAAGCTGCCGCTTTGTTCCAGGCGATAATATTGATCGAGAATAGCGACGGCCGTTTCGTTCATCGCCGCAAGCCCGGCTTTGCGCTCGCGTTCCATCTCGCCAAAGGTTTCGAACAGGCTGAATGTCAGCGCTGCGGTCAGGATTGCCAGAAACAATGCGACGAGCGCATATAGGCGCGTAGATATAGTGACGTTTTTCATATTCCCCCCAACGCCGATGAGTGCACTTCGACCAGCCGATGCTAAGGGGAAAAAATTTATTATGATTAAATACGCCCATTATACGTTGGTATTATCTTCACGGGCGTCGAACACGGCCTGAAATACTAACCATCGCCATTGGCCGCCGGCGGGACAGCCAGTAATTCGATGAAACCGCACGAATTTAAAGGCAGCGTTAACCCTGCCTCCCTATCCTCTTTTGCCACAATACCGGTACTTGGAGGCGCGCGATGGCACGGCCGAATTTCCGCTACACGCATTATGACCTGAAGGAATTGCGGGCGGGCACGATCATTGAAGTATCTCTCTCGGCCATCAACAATGTCCGGTTGATGACGGGCGCGAATTTCCAGCGCTTCACCGAATTGCTCGATTTCAAATATCTTGGCGGCGTCGCGAAAAAGTCGCCAATCCGGATCGCCATCCCCGAAACGATGCACTGGCATCTGGTGATCGATGCCGACGGGCATAACGGCCTGGCGGAATCATCGGTCAAGATGCTGCCGGCGCAGCCGCAGGCCGCGCCTCAGCGCAAGGCATCCTGACTTATTTGAAAAAACAATGCGATAGCGCAGTTTCGCGACTCTTTTTGGCAAGCGCCTGAATCATTTTGTGAAGATGAGGGCTAACGCGATTCCCGCTCGCGACGCAGTTTCGCCCACCAGTCGAGACGTTTGCGGATTTCGCGTTCGAAACCTCTGTCCGGTGGATCGTAAAAGGTGGTCCGCCCCATTTTTTCCGGGAAGTAATCCTGACCCGAAAAAGCGTCCGGCTCGTCATGATCGTAACGGTAGCCGTCACCATATCCCTCGCCCTTCATCAGCTTGGTCGGTGCATTCAGGATGTGTTTGGGCGGAACAAGCGAGCCATTTTCCTTCGCGGCGCGCATCGCAGCCTTGAAGGCGGTATAGACGGCATTCGATTTCGGAGCGGTGGCGAGGTAGACGCAGGCCTGCGCCAGCGCAAGTTCACCCTCCGGTGAACCAAGATAATCATAGGCATCCTTGGCAGCATTGCAGACGGCGAGCGCCTGCGGATCTGCAAGGCCGATATCTTCCACCGCCATGCGCACCAGCCGCCGGCCGATATAGAGCGGGTCCTCGCCGGCATCAAACATGCGGGCGAGATAATAAAGTGCTGCATCCGGGTCCGATCCACGCACCGACTTATGCAGCGCGGAAATGAGATTGTAGTGGCCGTCCTGGCTCTTGTCGTAGACGGGCGCACGGCGTTGCACGATGCGCGTGAGCCCTTCCGTGTCGAAGGTTTCATCTTTCCGCGCCGCGCGCCAGACTTCTTCGGCAAGCGTCAACACCGCGCGACCGTCGCCATCGGCCATGCGGACCAGGCTTGCGCGTGCATCCTCCGTCAGTGGCAGGGGCTTCTGCTCCGCCTCCTCCGCGCGCTTCAGAAGCTCGCTGAGACTGTCCTCGTCATGCGACCGAAATGTCAGGACACGAGCCCGCGACAACAGAGCGGCATTCAGTTCGAACGAGGGATTCTCGGTGGTCGCACCCACCAGAATAATGGTGCCGTCCTCCATGACAGGCAGAAAACTGTCCTGTTGCGCACGGTTGAAACGGTGAATTTCGTCGACGAAAAGCAGGGTCTGGCGACCGTTCATGCGCCTTGCACGTGCCGCTTCGAAAACCTTCTTGAGATCGGCGACGCCGGAAAAGATCGCTGATATCTGTTCGAAAGCCAGTCCCGCCTCGCCGGAAAGCAGGCGGGCGACCGTCGTCTTGCCAGTGCCGGGCGGCCCCCAGAAGATCATCGACCCCAGCGAGCCGCTATCGATCATGCGGCGCAGAATGCCCTCCTCGCCCGTCAGATGCGGCTGCCCGCTTACTTCCGCCAGCGTCTTCGGGCGCAGGCGATCGGCGAGAGGCCGCCGGTTGGCGACCTCCACCGGCACTTGCGGGGCGAAGAGATCGTCACTCATCGGAGGAACTGCCGGATACGCTGTCCGTCACGCAGGATTTCCACCCGCCAGAAACCGGGATTGTCATCCAGCGCCTTTTCGACAGCGGCCGTGGAGCCGATATCTGCGCCGTTCAATGAAAGGATCACATCTTTCGGCAGAAAACCGACACGATAAGCCGGCGAGCCACGCTTCACATCGGTGATGACGACACCCGTGACCTGCGAGGGCATGCGCAATTCGTCAGCAAGCTTCGGCGAAAGATTGGCGACGGTCGCGCCGGCGAACGGATTGCGGCCTTCGATCAGCCGTTCGTCGCGGGGAGCGGTTTCGGGCGCGATATCAAGTGCAATCGTCAGCTTCTTTTCCTTGCCCTTGTCCATGACGGTCAGTTCAGCAGATTTGCCTATGCCGGCCGTGGTCAGGCGGTAACCGAGCGCATCGGGATGCTCCACCTCCAATCCGTTGACCGCAGTCACCACCTGGCCCGGCTCTATGCCGGCCTTTTCCGCGGGGCTGCCTTTGACAACGCTGACGACCAGCGCTCCCCGGGCGCGATGCAGGCCAAGGGCCTCCGCGACATCCGAAGTGACGGGATCGAAGGTCGCGCCAATGTAGGGCCGCTGGAAGTTCGCATCGCCCCGTTCAGCAGCAGCCACAAAAACCCGGACCAGATTGGCCGGAATAGCGAAACCGATGCCGTTCGAGCCGCCGCCCTTGGAGAAGATGGCAGTGTTGATGCCGATTAGCTCGCCAGCCATATTCATCAGCGCGCCGCCGGAGTTGCCCGGGTTGATGGAGGCGTCGGTCTGGATGAAGAAGCCGAAATCGCCCTGCGTCACCTGGTTGCGGGCAAGGCCCGAGACGATGCCGCTCGTCACCGTCTGACCGACGCCGAAGGGGTTACCGATCGCCAGCACCAGATCGCCGACTTCGATCTTGTCCGAATTGCCGAGCGGCAGCACCGGGAACTGCTCCTTGGCGTCGATCTGCAGCACGGCAAGATCGACCCGGTCATCTTTCATGAGAACCTTGGAGGAAAATTCGCGCCCATCCGCAAGCGCCACCTTGATGTCGTCAGCACCGTCAATGACATGATTGTTGGTCACCACGAGACCGCCGGCTGTGACGATGACGCCTGAACCGAGCGATGACTGCTTTTCCGTGCGGTTCGGCATTTGCTGCCCGAAAAACTGTTCGAAGAAAGGATCACCGGCGAAGGGCGACAACCGCCGCTGCACGATGCGTTCGGCATAGACATTCACCACCGCGCCGGCGGTGCGCTTGACCAGCGGCGCGAAGGAAAGCTGCATTTCCGTGTGGCTGGACGGCACGGTCCTGTTGTCCTGCGCCCGGGCACCCGCTGGCAGGAGAATGAGCGCGGCGAGAAAGCCGGTGGACAGATACTTCAACACGCTTCGCATGTGATTCCTCATCGTCATCAGTATGATGGAGTTATAACGTCAAAGCCTGTAAAGCAAAGAGCGGCAAGATGATGACCGTGGGTTTCAGGCACGGCGGCTTCCGCTGATGGAACCAGCAAAGGCGTATTTTGGTTTCATCCGCACCAGCAGTCCTCAACAGAGACAAGCCATGCATTTGAAAAAGCCCCTCCTCGCCTGCGGCATCCTTTTTGCTTCCTCGCTCCTCTCAACGGCCGGTGCTGCAAGTTTCGACTGCACGAAATCCGATCTCGCAGCGGATGAAAAGGCCATCTGCGACAACCGCGCCCTGAACGATCAGGACGTGAAGATGGCCACCACCTTCGATATCCTAACCCAGCTGATGGCCATGGGCGCCCGCGACACGTTGCGCGACGAGCAGAGCCAGTGGCTGAAGAAGCGCCAGGAATGTGCAGCCGACGTTGCCTGCCTTACCGGCGCCTATGAGGAGCGCATGAAACGTCTCGGAGAGGCGTTTCAGAGCATCAACCGACCGCTCTGACCCGATCACACCGCGCGGATGACGTTCTCCATGAGGCCATGCAGCTGATCGCGGTAACCGGTTCGGGCCGATGGCGCGTCTTCACGGGAGGTCATCACGACGGACAGTCGTTTTGCCGGCACGATGTACAGCATCTGCCCGCCATAACCCCAGGCATAATAGACCGTCTCGCCCGCCATCTCCCTGATGAACCAGCAATAACCGTAACCGTCGCCGTTGAAGACCGAATTGGTGCGCTGTCGCCATGATTGCTCGATCCAGTCCTGCGAAATCAACCGCTCACCACCGGGTGTCACGCCGCCTCTGCGGTAAAGCTCACCGAAGACCAGCAGCGACCGCGCGGTCATCGCCATCTGGTTGCCGCCGAGATAGATGCCCTGCGGATCGCGCTCCCAGCCGCCGATGGAAAACCCTTCCAGGGGCCGAAACCAGTCTCGGGCGAGAGAAAGCGTCGAACGGCCGGATGCCTTCGTCAATATCGCCGACAGCAGATGTGTCGACGCCGTGGAATAAAGCATGCCGCCGCCCGGCTCTCCGGCGAAACCCGACCCCAACGCCATCCGCACCCAGTTGCGGCTGGCGACCCAACGGCCGTAACTGGGCCCAGACATGCGCTCCAGACCGGATTGCATTGACAGGAGGTTACCAACGGTGATCCGCTCCAGCCGGGGATCAGGATTTTGCGGAAATTCACCGCGCAGAATGGTCGCGATCGGCTGGTCCGCACCTTGGAGAATCTTGCGGTCGATCGCCATGCCGACCAACGCGGAGATGATCGATTTTGAGGCCGATTTGATATTGGTGGAGCCGTTCAAACCGGCGCCATGATAGGCGCGGCTAGCGATCTCCTCGCCATCGATGCTGACGATGACGGTCTTGAGGCTGGAAAGCGCATCCGCCTCCCGCAGCAACGGATCGAAACGGACGTTGTTCCCGGCGCTCTGGGCACGGGCAAGTGAGGCGAAGGGTAGCGACGCAATGAGGGCGAGTGCGGTTCGTCTTTTCATGGTGATGAAGTTAGGCATCGCTGCTTTCTGGAAAAGGGTCGCTGGACGAACATCACTCCAATGTGACTGCCACGCCAGAAAAAATCTGCAGTCAGCTCCGCATTTACGGTGGAAAAACAAAACGTTGAAGGGATGACAGGAATCATCCCGCGAAGTAATTGAATCTGTTTGTGAGCCGAATTCACTCCAAATTCAGACAGCAAAAAGCCGCTCAGAGAGCGGCTCAATTTAAATGGAGGTGGAGAGCTTTCTCCTCCGTCCTGCCGGACTTGATCCGGCATCAGGCACGGCGCGTCTGCGCCGTAAGAAGAGTCTCTTGCGATCGAGGACTTGATCGCGCCGGACCCCGGATCCGTCCGGGGTGACGAAGCGTGCTTATGTTGCTCTTCGAGCACTCCGGGAAGAAAGCGACGCATCAGGCGTAACCTTCCAACCCACTCTGCGACAGGATTACTCCGGCAATATCCGCACAGCACCCTTGTCTGCGCTCGACGCAAAGGCCGCATAGGCCTTCAGCGCCGTCGTGACATTGCGCTTGCGCGGTGCTTCCGGCTTCCAGCCCTTCTCTTCCTGCTCGGCCCGGCGCGAGGCCAGTTCCGCGTCGGAAACCTTCAGGTTGATCGTGCGGTTCGGAATGTCGATCTCGATCAGGTCACCCTGACGCACGAGGCCGATGGCGCCGCCCTGTGCCGCTTCCGGCGAGGCGTGGCCGATGGAAAGGCCTGACGTGCCACCAGAGAAGCGACCGTCGGTGATCAGCGCGCAGGCTTTGCCGAGGCCCTTGGATTTCAGGTAGCTGGTCGGATAGAGCATTTCCTGCATGCCCGGGCCACCCTTAGGACCTTCATAACGGATGACGACGACGTCGCCCGCCTTGACCTCGTTGCCGAGAATGCCCTTAACCGCCGCGTCCTGGCTTTCGTAAACGACCGCCGGGCCGTTGAATTTCAGGATGGACTCATCAACACCTGCCGTCTTCACGATACAGCCGTCGAGCGCGATGTTGCCGTAAAGCACGGCAAGACCACCATCCTTGGAGAATGGTTTCTCGACCGAGCGAATGACGCCATTGTCGCTGTCGGTATCCAGGTCGTCCCAGCGCGAGGACTGGCTGAAGGCAACCTGCGTCGGCACGCCGCCGGGGGCCGCCTTGAAGAATTCACGCACCGTCTCGCTGTTGGTGCGGGTGATGTCCCAACGGTCGATGGCGTCACCCAGCGTCGCTTCATGCACCGTGTAGGTATCGCGGTTGATCAGACCGCCGCGCTCCAACTCGCCGAGAATGCGCATGATGCCGCCAGCGCGGTGCACATCTTCCATGTGAACATCCTGCTTGGCGGGCGCGACCTTCGAAAGGCACGGAACCTTGCGGGAAAGACGGTCGATGTCTTCCATGGTGAAATCCACCCCGCCCTCGTGCGCGGCAGCGAGGATATGCAGCACCGTATTGGTGGAGCCGCCCATGGCGATATCCAGCGACATGGCGTTTTCAAACGCCGCCTTGTTGGCGATGGTCCGCGGCAGAACGGTTTCGTCTTCCTGCTCGTAATAACGGCGGGCCAGATCGACGATCAGATGACCGGCCTCGACGAAAAGTCGCTTGCGATCCGAATGGGTGGCAAGCGTCGAGCCGTTACCGGGCAGAGACAGGCCCAGCGCCTCGGTCAGACAGTTCATCGAATTGGCGGTGAACATGCCGGAACAGGAACCGCAGGTCGGGCAGGCCGATCGCTCGATAACCTTGACGTCCTCGTCAGAAATCTTGTCATCGGCGGCAGCCACCATGGCGTCGACCAGATCGAGCGCGACGGTTTTGCCATGCAGGACAACCTTGCCCGCTTCCATCGGACCACCGGACACGAAGACGGCGGGGATGTTGAGGCGCATGGCAGCATTCAACATGCCGGGGGTGATCTTGTCGCAGTTGGAAATGCACACCATGGCATCGGCGCAATGGGCATTGACCATGTATTCGACCGAGTCAGCGATGATCTCGCGCGAGGGCAGCGAATAAAGCATGCCGTCATGGCCCATGGCGATGCCGTCATCGACCGCGATGGTGTTGAATTCCTTGGCAACACCGCCGGCCGCCTCGATTTCCCGGGCAACCAGCTGGCCGAGATCCTTGAGGTGGACGTGGCCGGGCACAAACTGCGTGAAGGAATTGACGACAGCGATGATCGGCTTGCCGAAATCGCTGTCCTTCATGCCGGTGGCGCGCCAAAGGCCGCGCGCGCCCGCCATGTTGCGGCCGTGGGTTGTCGTTCTTGAGCGATAGGCTGGCATGGTGTTTTCCTCAATCTCGGGGCGAAACGCGCCTGCCCGCAACGCGGTGGAAGCTGCCTCTGCCCTATTTTGCGGTGTTTCTAACGCAAACCGCAAGCGCTGTCACTGTCACCTTAGGGCAAAACAGTACGGTTCGGTACGGTACGCCTTTCCCTTAACGCGGGCGAGCGGACGACGGCCTATCACAAATGCGCGATTTCCGTCTGCCCGGCGCTGTTTTTCCGCAGCAGATTGAAACATATCTGTGCAGCGGCCGTATTGGCTATCATAATCGATTTATCGCCGATGCACCCGGCTTTTGTGGAGGTTCCAATGCCCGCCTATCGTCCGCCCCATATTTCGGCAAGCGAAATCACGCCGAAAAACATCTACCTTTCCAGACGCGGCTTCCTCGGCACAGCGGCGGGCCTTGCGGCAATAGGGCTTGCGGGCCGTGAGGCGGTTGCCGCTCCGCTCGCGGCGAAACCCGGCGCTTACAAGCTGGATGAAAAACTCACGCCGCTTGATGCCGTCACCAGCTACAACAACTTCTACGAATTCGGCGTCGGCAAATCCGACCCCAAGGAAAATTCCGGCAAGTTCAAACCCACACCCTGGACCGTGAAAGTGGATGGCCTCGTTTCCAAGCCACAGGAATTCGGCATCGAAGAGCTGATGAAATATCAGCTTGAGGAACGCACCTACCGCATGCGCTGCGTCGAAGGCTGGTCGATGGTCATTCCATGGATCGGCTTCCCACTTGCAAGCCTGCTCGACAAGGTCGAACCGCTGGGCAGCGCGAAATATGTTTCCTTCGAGACCGTGGTGCGGCCAGAGGAAATGCCAGGACAGAGCGGCCTGTTCCAGCCCCTGTCATGGCCCTATGTCGAAGGTTTGCGCCTCGATGAAGCCCGCCATCCCCTGACCATCCTTGCCGTCGGCCTTTATGGCGAGACGTTGCCGAACCAGAACGGCGCACCGATCCGGCTTGTCGTGCCGTGGAAGTACGGCTTCAAGGGCATCAAATCCATCGTCCGCATTTCGCTTGTCGAGAAACAGCCGGAAACGACCTGGAAAAATTCCAACGCCCGCGAATACGGCTTCTATTCCAACGTCAATCCACATGTGGACCATCCCCGCTGGAGCCAGGCGACGGAGCAGCGCATCGGCGAAGGCGGCTTCTTTGGCACCCAGAACCGCCCTACCCTGATGTTCAATGGCTACGATGAAGTAGCGAGCCTCTACGCCGGCATGGACCTGAAGGCGAATTATTGACCATGGCTTTCGCCTTCACCTTACCCTCTCTGCCGAAGCGTTACCAACCGGCGGCCATCTGGTCGCTGTATGTCATCGGCCTTGCTCCCGGCGTCTGGTATTTCTACCTCGCCGCAACCGGAGGCCTCGGCTTCAACCCGGTCAAGGATTTCGAACACCTCCTTGGCATCTGGGCGCTTCGCTTCCTCTGTCTAGGCCTGCTGGTGACGCCGCTACGCGATCTCTTCAACATCAACCTCATCGCCTATCGTCGGGCGCTGGGCCTGATTGCCTTTTATTACGTATTGGCGCACTTTACCGTCTATCTGGTGCTGGACCGTGGCCTCGTCTTCAGTTCCATCGCGGGTGATATCCTGAAACGGCCCTATATCATGTTCGGCATGGCGGGGCTCGTCATGCTCCTGCCCCTGGCGCTCACTTCCAACCGCTGGTCGATCCGCAAACTCGGCAGCCGCTGGAACACGCTGCATAAACTCGTCTATCTCGTCCTCATCGTCGGCGTCCTGCATTTCGTGCTGGCGCGAAAATCGATCACGCTGGAGCCGGTGTTTTATATCAGCATGATGGTG
The DNA here is from genome assembly GCF_031453135.1 of Agrobacterium sp. SORGH_AS_0440. Lineage (NCBI taxonomy): Bacteria > Pseudomonadati > Pseudomonadota > Alphaproteobacteria > Hyphomicrobiales > Rhizobiaceae > Agrobacterium > Agrobacterium sp. SORGH_AS_0440. The sequence goes on from NZ_JAVIYR010000002.1 coordinate 1,798,018, forward strand.
GTATTGCTCGGCTATCGGCTGGTGCGGCCGACGATCATGGCGCGGAAGCGGGGAAGACGCGCCGTTGGCAATGCACAGCAACGCCCGTCAAAAACATGAAACCGACGGACCAAAACCCGAAAACCTCGCAACGCCCTAAAATTGCCGGCTCCAGTCAAGCGGCTGTTTCAGAGATTTTCAGCATCATGGCAATGGGGATGGCTCTCGCCCCCACTGATATTGCCCGGACGATGAACAGCGGTCATCGGAGCGCACTATCAAAGCTTCTCGAACACATTGAGAATGGCGAGATCAATGAAGAAGACCTGCAAGAGCTTTGGCTGGCCCATCATGCTTCGGACCGTGTCGCCCTGATGGCGCCACTTGCCGATCTTATTCGTCAAATCAGCCAATATTCGCCCGATCGCCAGCCTTAAACACAGAAAACAACACAAACAAAAAAGCCGGGCGATCACTCGCCCGGCTTTTTAACTCATGACGCCTGAACGGCGTCAAACCTTATGCAGCGTCGGCAGCAGCAGCTTCAGCGGCAACGCGAGCCTTGTCGGCTGCGCCCTTGGCGTCAACGTCGCGCTCGACGAATTCGATGACGGCGAGAGCGGCATTGTCGCCCTGGCGGAAGCCGGCCTTCATGATACGCAGGTAGCCGCCGTTACGGTTTGCGTAACGTGCTGCGATCGCGTCGAACAGCTTGCGAACGGCGTCCTGATCCTTGATCTGAGAAATCGCCTGACGACGAGCGTGCAGGTCGCCGCGCTTGCCGAGAGTGACGAGCTTCTCAACGATCGGGCGAATTTCCTTCGCCTTCGGAAGCGTGGTGACGATCTGCTCATGGGTGATGAGCGAAGCAGCCATGTTGGCAAACATTGCTTTGCGGTGGCTGGCGGTTCTATTGAGCTTGCGGCCTGAATTACCGTGGCGCATTGCTATTCTCCTTCTACGCAGGTTCCTTCTTTAAGGCCTGCCGTTTCCTGGCACATGCAGGTGACTTACCTGCTGTTTGACGGGGAAAGGCAGTCTTTGAGGTCTGCCTTCTTGTTTGTTAGTACTGGTCTTCGTAACGCTTTGCGAGATCTTCGATGTTCTCAGGCGGCCATGCCGGCACTTCCATGCCGAGGTGCAGACCCATGGAAGCGAGAACTTCCTTGATTTCGTTCAGCGACTTGCGACCAAAGTTCGGCGTGCGGAGCATTTCGGCTTCGGTCTTCTGGATCAGGTCGCCGATGTAAACGATGTTGTCGTTCTTCAGGCAGTTTGCCGAACGAACCGACAGCTCGAGCTCGTCGACCTTCTTGAGAAGCGCCGGGTTGAACGCGAGTTCCGTAACCGATTCTTCTTCTGCTTCCTTCTGCGGCTCGTCGAAATTGACGAAGACGCCCAGCTGGTCCTGAAGAATGCGAGCGGCGAAGGCAACGGCGTCTTCGCCGGAAACCGAACCGTTGGTCTCGATCGTCATGATCAGCTTGTCATAGTCGAGAACCTGGCCTTCACGGGTGTTTTCAACCTTGTAGGACACTTTCTTGACCGGAGAATAGAGGCTGTCCACCGGAATGAGGCCAATCGGGGCATCTTCCGCGCGGTTGCGCTCAGCCGGTACGTAACCCTTGCCGTTGTTGACGGTGAATTCCATGCGGATTTCAGCGCCATCGTCGAGCGTGCAGATCACGTGGTCGGGGTTCAGGATCTCGATGTCACCAACCGTCTGGATGTCACCAGCGGTCACGGCACCCGGGCCCTGCTTGCGCACGACCATGCGCTTGGAATCGTCGCCATCCATCTTGATGGCGATTTCCTTGATGTTGAGCACGATATCCGTCACATCTTCCCGGACGCCGGGGATGGAGGAGAATTCGTGCAGGACACCGTCGATCTGCACGGCCGTAACAGCGGCGCCGCGCAGAGAAGACAACAGAACGCGACGCAGCGCGTTGCCGAGGGTAAGACCGAAACCACGCTCCAGCGGCTCGGCAACGAGCGTTGCCTTGGTGCGGCTGGACGAGGTGAACTCGACCTTGTTCGGCTTGATAAGTTCCTGCCAGTTCTTCTGAATCATCTTTAAACCTTCCGTTCGCCGCCACCATCCAATCGTGACGGACCGAGCATGAAAACACCGAGAGGAACCAAATTCAGCGGTTCATCGGTGGGTTCTTGAGCGCAAGTCCGCCGATCGAAATCGACGCGCACACGCCAGATACACGAAAATTCCGCCAGACCTGAGGTAAGGCGGAATTTCCGAACCACGGTCGCGTCAGACGCGGCGCTTCTTGCGCGGACGGCAACCGTTGTGCGGGATCGGCGTCACGTCGCGAATGGAAGTGATCATGAAACCGGCAGCCTGCAGGGCGCGAAGTGCCGATTCACGGCCGGAACCCGGACCGCAAACTTCAACTTCAAGCGACTTCATGCCGTGTTCCTGAGCCTTCTTCGCGCAATCTTCAGCAGCGATCTGGGCAGCGAACGGGGTCGACTTACGCGAACCCTTGAAGCCCTTGGCACCAGCGGACGACCAGGCAATAGCATTGCCCTGCGCGTCGGTGATGGTGATCATCGTGTTGTTGAAGGTCGAATTGACGTGCGCGACGCCAGACGTGATATTTTTGCGTTCGCGACGACGGACGCGTGCGGCTTCCTTGGCCATTTTATACCTTTCATTGATCTCTTCACCGCCGTAACACCAGCGGCTACACCGGCAATCAGCCCGTAACCGAGCTTTTCGCCAAACTCAGAAAGGCTGGCGCGGACTGCACCAGCCTCCCCTTTCCGGAGAACCGGAAAATTACTTCTTCTTACCAGCGATAGCCTTCGCCGGACCCTTGCGGGTGCGGGCGTTGGTGTGCGTGCGCTGACCGCGGACCGGAAGGCCACGACGGTGACGCAGGCCGCGGTAGCAACCGAGGTCCATCAGACGCTTGATGTTCATCGACGTTTCGCGACGCAGGTCGCCTTCGACCTGGTAGTCGCGGTCGATGGCTTCGCGGATCTGAAGAACTTCAGCATCCGTCAGCTGATGAACGCGCTTGTCAGCCGGAAGACCGACCTTGTCCATGATTTCCTGCGCGAATTTCGGACCAATCCCGTGAATGTAGGTCAGCGCAATAACAACGCGCTTCGCAGTCGGGATGTTGACGCCAGCGATACGTGCCACGTCTTTTCTCCTTGGTTCCAGTTGCCATCCGGCAAGTGGTGATTCCATTCGAGCGGCCGACAAGACCGCCAGTTCAAATTGATGTCCGTGACAAGTCAAAACGACCGAACCCGGATCTCCCTTCCCTAAGGGAAATCCGCGCCAGTCGCTTGGGATGTCGCGAGTTGGCGCGGTGTTTAACGGAATCAGCGCAAAAAAGCAACCGGCTCCGCCAAGATTCTTTTGCGATCCAAGGGATCAGCCGCCTTTCGAAAAGGAAGATGGGCAAGAACGCAGTCCTCGCCCATTCATTCCTTCGATCAGGCAGAGGCTTTCTCGAGAACGCGCTCGATGGCCTCGGTGACGGCATCGACATCTGCCATGCCATCCAGCGTCACCAGTTCGCCCTGTTCGCTGTAATAAGCGGACAGCGGCGCAGTCTTTTCGCGATATTCCGTCAGGCGCTTGCGGAAAGCTTCCGGATTATCGTCAGAGCGAACAGTACCGCCGGCGGCAATGGTTTCAGCCACGCGATTTTCGATTCGGCGAATCAGAGCCTCTTCGTCCACCTTGAGTTCGATGACGGCGTCGAGCACCAGGTTCTTCTTGCGCATGTTGTCGGCAAGCGCCTTCGCCTGCGGAACGGTGCGCGGATAACCGTCGAGAATGAAGCCCTTGGCACAGTCGGGAGCTTCGATACGCTCGGAAACGATCTGATTGACGATATCGTCGGATACCAGCCCGCCGGCGTCCATGACGGCCTTGGCGCGCTTGCCGATTTCGGTGCCCGCGCTGACCGCAGCGCGCAGCATGTCACCGGTTGAAAGCTGGGGGATCCCGTACTTGTCAGTAAGCCGCTTGGCCTGGGTTCCCTTGCCCGCACCCGGCGGACCCAAAAATATCAGTCTCATCGTCCCCTCTTTCCTCCACGCAACTTCGACTTCTTGATCAGACCTTCATACTGCTGGGCGATCAGGTGACCCTGAATCTGCGCAACCGTATCCAGAGTTACACTGACAACGATCAAAAGCGAAGTACCACCAAGGGCTAATGGAATGCCCGTACGTGCGATAAGTGTCTCAGGAAGGATACAGACGAAGACCAGATAAATCGCGCCGACCACAGTGATGCGGGTCAGAACGTAATCAATGTACTCCGCAGTGCGCTCGCCCGGGCGGATGCCCGGAATGAAGCCGCCATGCTTCTTGAGATTGTCAGCCGTATCCTTCGGATTGAATACGATCGCCGTGTAGAAGAAGGCGAAGAAAGCAATCAGCAGGCCATAAAGCGCCATGAACAGCGGCTGGCCGTGTTGCAGCGAGGCGATGATCGAGGTCGCCCAGGTCGGCAGGTTGGTGTTACCCGCAAAGCCTGCAGCCGTTGCCGGCAGAAGCAGCAGCGACGATGCGAAGATCGCAGGAATGACGCCGGCCGTGTTAAGCTTCAGCGGCAGGTGCGAGGTATCGCCCTGGAACATGCGGTTCCCGACCTGTCGCTTCGGATATTGGATCAACAGACGGCGCTGCGCACGCTCCACGAAGACGATGAGGGCAATGACGCCGATTGCAACGACGACGACCGTCAGGATGAGCGGGGTCGAAAGCGCACCGGTGCGGCCGAGTTCCAGCGTGCCGGCCAGGGCCTTGGGCAGACCGGCGGCAATGCCCGCGAAGATGATCAGCGAAATACCGTTGCCGATACCGCGCGAGGTGATCTGTTCGCCGAGCCACATCAGGAACATCGTGCCGCCGAGCAGCGTGATGACGGTGGAAATGCGGAAGAACCAGCCCGGATCAACGACAAGGCCGTTACCGCTTTCGAGGCCGACCGCAATGCCATAGGCCTGCAGCGTGCCGAGGAGCACCGTGCCGTAACGGGTGTACTGGTTGATGATCTTGCGGCCGGCTTCGCCTTCCTTCTTCAACGCTTCGAGCGAAGGCACGACCGAGGTCATGAGCTGTACGATGATCGAAGCGGAGATGTAAGGCATAATGCCGAGGGCGAAAATCGCCATGCGCTCGACAGCCCCACCCGCAAACATGTTGAAAAGACCGAGAATACCGTTGGCCTGGCCACGGAAGGCCTGCGCATAGGCTTCAGGGTTCAGGCCCGGAAGCGGAATATGGGTGCCGAGACGGTAGACGAGAAGTGCGGCAAGAGTAAACCAGAGACGCTTTTTCAGATCCTCCGCCTTAGCGAAGGTCGAAAAATTCAGGTTCGAAGCCAGTTGTTCCGCTGCTGAAGCCATAAATTTCTCCGAATGACCCTTGCCAGCCAGCGCAACCGGCCGATGCGGAAAGGTCTAAAAGATACTGGTCAAAACCGGGCTTCGGACAAACGCGGCTCTGCGCCGCCATCATGCCTCACCCTGTTTTTTATGTCCTATCCCCTCCCCTATGGAAGTTCAAGAACTGTGAGGCTCTCCCTGCAGCACTTTCTGCCGCAAGCGGGGCCAAGGAAGCACACCGCGAAGAGATTTCCCTGATGCTCTATAAATCGATTTAGATCGAAAGCAACAGTGGCCAGGGAGCGCAAACGCCCGGAGCGACAAGCCCCGGGCGCCTGAAGTCTATATATTACTCGGCGGCTTCTGCTGCAACTGCGAGAAGCTTGATCGAGCCGCCAGCCTTTTCGATCTTTTCGATTGCGGGCTTGGAAGCACCGGCAACTTCAAAAGCGACCTTAGCCTTCAGCTCGCCGTCGGCGAGAATACGAACGCCGTCCTTGGCGCGGCGGATAACGCCGGCAGCCTTGAGAGCAGCAGCATCGATCGTTGCGGAAGCGTCAAGCTTCTTGGCGTCGATGGCGGTCTGAATGCGGCCGAGCGATACGACGACATATTCGGAAGCGAAGATGTTGTTGAAACCGCGCTTCGGCAGACGACGGTAGATGGGCATCTGACCGCCTTCGAAGCCGTTGATGGCGACGCCCGAACGAGCCTTCTGACCCTTCACACCGCGACCACCGGTCTTGCCCTTGCCGGAACCGATACCGCGACCTACGCGGATACGATCCTTGGAGGCGCCTTCGTTGTCTCTGATTTCATTGAGTTTCATGATAGGTTACTCCGTCTCACTTCTCGTCAACGACGCGAACGAGATGCTGGACCGCACGGATCATGCCGCGAACCGCCGGAGTGTCTTCCAGGGTACGCTGACGATGCATCTTGTTGAGACCCAGACCCACCAGCGTCTGACGCTGGATTGCCGGGCGGCGAATAGGGCTGCCGATCTGTTCGACCGTAACAGTCTTCTTGGCTTCAGTAGTTTTCTTGGCCATGATCCAGCTCCTTATTCTTCAGAAGCGTTGCCGGAAGCGGCACGACGAGCCTGAAGGGTCGCATACTTCAGACCGCGCTGTGCAGCGATGTCCTTCGGATGAACCTGATGCTTCAGAGCGTCGAACGTCGCGCGAACCATGTTGTACGGGTTCGAAGAACCAGTCGACTTGGCAACAACGTCATGAACGCCGAGCGTTTCGAAAACGGCGCGCATCGGACCACCGGCGATGATACCGGTACCGGCCTTGGCCGAACGCAGCAGAACCTTGCCTGCGCCGTGACGGCCATTGACGTCGTGATGCAGCGTGCGGCCATCGCGCAGCGGAACGAAGATCAGATCGCGCTTTGCGCTTTCAGTTGCCTTGCGGATCGCTTCCGGAACTTCACGAGCCTTGCCGTGACCGAAACCAACGCGGCCCTTCTGGTCGCCAACGACGACGAGAGCGGCGAAGCCGAAACGACGGCCGCCCTTAACAACCTTTGCAACGCGGTTGATCGCGACCAGCTTGTCGACGAATTCGCTATCGCGCTCTTCGCGGTTCTGACGCTCTTCGCGGGAACCTCTTTTATCCTGTGCCATTGTCCTTGTCCTTTTTCTTTTACGGGTGGAACGGCAAACGAAAAGACCAGCGGCCTCGAAGACGAGATCCGCATGGTCCGGTGAAATTCCGCCCGGATCGATGTCCGGGCGGAAAAAAATCAGAAGTTCAGGCCGCTTTCGCGGGCTGCATCTGCCAGAGCCTTGATACGGCCGTGATAGATGAACGCGCCACGGTCGAATACAACATCCTTGACGCCAGCCTTGACGCCGCGCTCGGCAACCAGCTTGCCGACAACAGCTGCTGCTGCAACGTCGGCGCCGGTCTTGAGCGAGCCGCGCAGATCGGCTTCGAGCGTGGAGGCAGACGCAAGCGTCTTGCCAGCAACGTCATCGATGATCTGGGCGTAGATGTTCTTCGACGAGCGATGAACCGACAGGCGCGGGCGGCCGTTGGCAACCGCCTTGATCTGGCGGCGCACACGGCTCGCGCGACGTGCAAGTGCTTCTTTCCTGCTAGCCATTTCGCGTGATCCTTACTTCTTCTTGCCTTCTTTGCGTACAATACGCTCTTCAGCGTACTTTACGCCCTTGCCCTTGTAGGGCTCGGGACCGCGGTATTCGCGGATTTCCGCGGCAACCTGGCCAACCTGCTGCTTGTTGATGCCGGAAACGATGATTTCCGTCGGCTTCGGAACGGCAATGGTGATGCCGACCGGAGGCTCGTACACAACGTCGTGGCTGAAACCGAGAGCCAGCTGCAGGTTCTTGCCCTGCATGGCGGCACGGTAACCAACGCCGTTGATTTCGAGCTTGCGCTCATAGCCGTCCTTAACACCCTTGAAGATGTTCTCGATCATCGTGCGGGACATGCCCCACTTCGAACGAGCTTCCTTGGTGCCGTTAGCCGGCGTTACGGAAACGCCGTTATCTTCGAGCTTCAGCTGAATGTCGTCGTTAGCGACGAAAAACAGTTCACCCTTCGGGCCCTTAGCAGTAACCTTCTGGCCGTCGACATTGGCCGTCACACCTGCGGGAACCGGAACGGGCTTTTTACCGATACGAGACATTATTCAATCCTGTCTGTTCGTTATGGAGATCCTTGCGCGGGTCTTAGAAGACCGAGCAAAGAACCTCGCCACCAACGTTCTGTTCGCGAGCCTGGTGATCGGCCATCACGCCCTTCGGGGTCGAAAGGATGGTGATGCCGAGGCCGTTCGCGACCTGCGGAATGGACTTTACCGAGACATAAACCCGGCGGCCCGGCTTGGAAACGCGGCCGATCTCACGGATCACGGACGCGCCTTCGTAGTACTTCAGCTCGATGGTGAATTCGGACTTGCCGTTTTCGAAATCGACCTTGGAATAACCGCGAATGTAGCCTTCAGACTGCAGCACGTCGAGAACGCGTGCGCGGAGGCTGGAAGCAGGCGTGCTTACCGAAGACTTACGGCGAGCAGCACCATTGCGGATGCGGGTGAGCATATCACCCAAAGGATCAGTCATGGTCATGTGCCCGTCTCCTTACCAGCTCGACTTGACAATGCCCGGCACCTTGCCGGAATTGCCCAGCTCACGAAGCGCGATACGCGACATCTTGAGCTTGCGATAGAACGCGCGCGGACGGCCCGTTACTTCGCAGCGGTTGCGGATACGCGTCTTCGAGCCGTCACGCGGCAGCGAAGCGAGCTTCAGGGTGGCCTTGAACCGCTCTTCGATCGGAAGGGACTGGTTCATCACGATCGCCTTGAGGGCCGCGCGCTTGCTGGCCTGCTGGGCGACCGACTTGCGGCGGCGCTTGTTCTTTTCAACTGCGCTTGTTTTCGCCATATCGGAGTTCCTTTTCTACGCTCGTCGTTACGGTTAGTGACGGAACGGGAAGTTGAACTCTGTCAGCAGAGCCCGAGCTTCGTCGTCCGACGTCGCCGTCGTGCAAACGATGATGTCCATGCCCCACATCTGATCAACCTTATCGTAGTTGATCTCAGGGAACACAATGTGTTCCTTGATGCCCATGGCGAAGTTGCCACGGCCGTCAAAGCTCTTCGGGTTCAGGCCCCGGAAGTCGCGAACGCGCGGCAGCGCGATGTTGACCAGACGATCAAGGAATTCGTACATGCGGGCGCCACGAAGGGTAACCTTCGCACCGATCGGCATGCCTTCGCGAACCTTGAAACCAGCGATCGAGTTGCGAGCGCGGGTAACGACCGGCTTCTGGCCGGCAATCGCAGCCAGGTCACCGGCAGCGATCGTGGGCTTCTTGGAGTCGGCAGTCGCTTCGCCAACGCCCATGTTGATCACGATCTTTTCAAGCTTCGGGATCATCATGACGTTTGCGTAGGAGAACTTCTCCTGCATGGCGCCACGGATACGGGAAACGTATTCCGTCTTGAGACGCGGCTCGTACTTATCAGCCATCGATCACTTCTCCCGAACGCTTGGCCACGCGGACCTTCTTGCCATCCACAACCGAGAAGCCAACGCGGGTCGGCTTGCCATCCTTGTCGACGATGGCGATGTTGGAGATGTGCAAGGATGCTTCCTTGTTGATGATGCCGGCTTCCTGGGCCTGGGTCTGGCGCTGGTGACGCTTCACCATGTTTACGCCACGCACAACGGCCCGGTCTTCCTTCGGCAAAACCTGGATTACTTCGCCGGTACGGCCCTTGTCCTTACCGGTCAATACGACAACCTTGTCGCCTTTACGAATTTTCTGCATCGCATACGCTCCTTACAGTACTTCCGGAGCCAGCGAGATGATCTTCATGTGGTTCTTGGCGCGAAGTTCGCGCGGAACCGGTCCGAAGATACGGGTGCCGATGGGCTCTTTCTTGTTGTCGATAAGAACGGCTGCGTTGTTATCGAAACGGATGACGCTGCCGTCAGCGCGGCGGATGTCCTTGGCGGTGCGCACGACAACCGCCTTCATCACGTCGCCCTTCTTGACGCGGCCGCGCGGAATAGCTTCCTTGATGGAAACGACAATAATGTCGCCAACAGAAGCATATTTGCGCTTCGAGCCGCCCAGCACCTTGATGCACATGACACGACGTGCGCCGGAATTATCCGCCACGTCGAGGTTTGTTTGCATCTGAATCATGTCAGGTCGCCTTCTTGTTGTTACCGGAACGGTTGGGCAAACTCTCCCGAGCGAGCCCCCTGCTCCAGCTTATGAATATCTCTTTTTTTGCGCGGAAAAATCGTGACAGGGTGGTTTCCCGAAGGACCTTCCGTGCGCATCAAAGCAAAAGACGCCCGGGTCACGAGCGTCCTTGCGCTGCTTCATACAGGAATTCGCGCCAAGTGCAAGACACCTGGCGCGATTCTGATGAAATTAAGCCTGGGCGGAAACGACCGTCCAGCGCTTATCCTTGGAGATCGGTGCGCATTCCTCGATGGAAACGACATCGCCGACCTTATACTGATTGTTTTCGTCGTGTGCCTTGTACTTCTTCGAACGACGAACGGTCTTCTGAAGCAGCGGGTGAGCGAATCGACGCTCAACACGAACTACGACAGTCTTCTCGTTCTTGTCGGACACAACGACGCCCTGCAGAATGCGTTTCGGCATATTATTCTTCCTTAGGCCTTGGCTTCTGCCGCCTTCTGGCGGGCAATGGTTTTAACGCGGGCGATATCCTTGCGGACTTCGTTGATGCGCGAGGACTTCTCCAGCTGACCAGTTGCCTTCTGGAAGCGCAGGTTGAACTGCTCCTTCTTCAGATCGGCGAGCTTGTCCTTGAGCTGGTCGGCGCTGAGGCCGCGAACTTCATCGGCTTTCATGTGCCTTGCTCCTTACTCTGCGATGCGCTGTACGAAGCGCGTCTTGACCGAGAGCTTGGCAGCGCCGAGACGAAGCGCCTCACGGGCGATCTCCTCGGACACACCGTCGATCTCGAACATCATACGACCGGGCTTGACCTTGCATGCCCAGTAATCGACCGAACCCTTGCCCTTACCCATACGAACTTCGGTCGGCTTGGCCGTAACCGGAACGTCGGGGAATACGCGGATCCACACGCGACCTGCGCGCTTCATGTAACGCGTGATCGCGCGGCGGGCCGCTTCGATCTCGCGTGCATTCACGCGGTTCGGTTCCTGCGACTTCAAGCCGAATTCACCGAATGCCAGGTCAAAGCCGCCCTTGGCGACGCCCTTGATGCGTCCCTTGAACTGCTTACGGTACTTAGTACGCTTTGGCTGCAACATTTTCTTACTTCTCCGAGCTTATCTTTCGCCAGCGTCAATCAAGCGTTTTCGCGACGACGATCGCCACGATCGCCACGCTCACGGCTTGCAGGGCCCTGTGCGTCGCCTTCGAGACCGCGACGCTCAGAAGCCATCGGATCGTGCTCAAGGATTTCGCCCTTGAAGATCCAGACCTTGATGCCGCAGATGCCGAATGCGGTTTCAGCTTCAGCCGTGCCGTAGTCGATGTCCGCACGCAGCGTGTGCAACGGAACGCGACCTTCGCGGTACCATTCGGTACGAGCGATTTCAGCACCGCCAAGACGGCCGCCGCAGGTGATCTTGATGCCTTCGGCGCCAAGACGCATTGCGGACTGAACAGCACGCTTCATCGCACGGCGGAAAGCCACGCGGCGCTCGAGCTGCTGAGCGATCGACTGGGCAACCAGCGTCGCGTCAATTTCCGGCTTGCGCACTTCAACGATGTTGAGGTGCGTTTCGGAGTTGGTCATCTCGGAAAGCTTCTTGCGAAGCTTCTCGATGTCTGCACCCTTCTTGCCGATGATCAGACCCGGACGAGCCGAGTGGATCGTGACGCGGCACTTCTTGTGCGGACGCTCGATGACGACCTTTGCGATACCGGCCTGCTTGAGTTCCTTGATCAGGTAAGCCCGGATCTTCAGGTCTTCATGCAGCAGCTTGCCGTATTCTGCGGTGTCAGCGTACCAGCGGCTATCCCAGGTACGGTTGATGCCGAGGCGGAAGCCGATCGGATTGATTTTCTGACCCATTATGCGGCCTCCCCTTTTTCCTCGACTTCACGAACAACGATCGTGAGGTGAGCGAACGGCTTTTCAATGCGGGAAGCACGACCACGGCCACGAGCGTGGAAACGCTTCATGGTGATGGACTTGCCAACATAGGCCTCGGCGACGACGAGAGCGTCGACGTCGAGGTCGTGGTTGTTTTCCGCATTGGCAATTGCAGATTCCAGCGTCTTCTTGACGGTGCCTGCAATGCGCTTGCGGGAGAATTCGAGCTCGGCGAGAGCGCGATCAACCTTCTTGCCACGGATAAGAGCGGCAACCAGGTTCAGTTTCTGGGGGCTGACGCGGAGCGTACGGGCAACGGCCTGAGCCTCGTTGTCCTTCAGCCGGCGTTCGGTCTTAGCCTTCGCCATGATTACTTCCTCTTTGCCTTCTTGTCCGCGCCGTGACCGTAATAGGTACGGGTCGGAGAGAATTCACCGAACTTGTGTCCGACCATGTCTTCGTTAACGGAGACGGGCACATGCTTGCTGCCGTTGTAGACGCCGAAGGTCAGACCAACGAACTGCGGCAGGATCGTGGAGCGACGGCTCCAGATCTTGATTACTTCGTTACGTCCGCTCTCGCGCACCTTCTCAGCCTTGGTGAGAAGATAGCCGTCAACAAACGGACCTTTCCATACTGAACGAGCCATTAGTGACTACCTCTCTTACTTCTTACGCTGATGGCGCGAGCGCATGATGAACTTGTCGGTCGACTTGTTCGAACGGGTGCGCTTGCCCTTCGTGGGCTTGCCCCACGGAGTAACCGGGTGGCGACCACCCGACGTGCGACCTTCACCACCACCGTGCGGGTGGTCGACCGGGTTCATGACGACGCCGCGAACGTGCGGACGCTTGCCGCGCCAACGGGAACGACCGGCCTTGCCGTCGTTGATGTTGGCGTGGTCAGAGTTCGAAACAGCGCCGATCGATGCGAGGCAGGAGCCGTGCACCAGACGCTGTTCGCCCGAGTTGAGACGCAGGATGGCCATGCCGGCATCGCGGCCGACGAGCTGGACATACGTACCGGCGGAGCGAGCGATCTGACCGCCCTTGCCCGGCTTCATCTCGACGTTGTGGATGATCGAACCGACCGGAATGTACTGAAGCGGCATGGTGTTGCCGGGCTTCACGTCCACTGCCTTGTCGGAGGCGATCACCTTGTCACCAGCAGCGAGACGCTGTGGCGCGAGAATGTAAGCCTGTTCGCCGTCGGTATACGTAACCAGCGCGATGAACGCGGTGCGGTTGGGGTCGTATTCCAGACGTTCAACGGTGCCTTCAACGTCGAACTTGCGACGCTTGAAGTCAACCAGACGGTAGGTCCGCTTGTGACCGCCACCCTGGAAACGGACGGTGATCCGGCCCTGGTTGTTACGGCCACCCTTGGAGCTGAGGCCCTGGGTGAGAGCCTTTACCGGCTTGCCCTTGTAGAGCGAAGCGCGGTCCACGATAACCAGCTGGCGCTGGCTCGGTGTGGTCGGATTGAAACTTTTCAATGCCATTTTATTGTTCCCTTTTGGGTCTTTGCCCGCTTGGGCCTAACCTTTAGAGTCCGGTGGACACGTCGATGGATTGACCTTCGGCGAGCGTGACGACGGCTTTCTTGACGTCCTTCAGCTTACCGGCGAACCCACGGAAACGACGGGTCTTACCCTTGCGGATAAGCGTGTTCACAGCCGTGACTTTGACGCCGAAGAGAGCTTCCACGGCAGCCTTGATTTCAGGCTTGGAAGCATTCTTGGCGACGTTGAATACGACCTGGTTCTGTTCGGATACCAGCGTCGACTTTTCCGTGATCGAAGGAGATACGATCACATCGTAGTGGCGAAGATCCGTCATTTGAACCGCTCCTCCAGAGCCTCTACAGCAGCCTTGGAAAGCACCAGCTTGCCACGGCGCAGGATGTCGTAAACATTGATGCCCTGTACCGGCAGAACGTCCACGTTCGGGATGTTCTGAGCAGCGAGCTTGAAGTTGCCATCAAGTTCGGCGCCGCCGATAACGAGAGCGTTGGTCAGGCCAAGCGAAGCGAAGCTGCCCAGCAGAGCCTTGGTCTTTGCTTCGGACGCGACGAGCTGATCGACGATGATCAGTTCTTCAGCCTTCAGCTTTGCAGACAGGGCGTGACGCAGGGCGAGCGCACGAACCTTCTTGGGAAGGTCATGGGCGTGGCTGCGAACAACCGGGCCGTGGGCCTTGCCGCCGCCGCGGAACTGCGGTGCGCGAGCCGAATGGTGACGAGCGCGGCCCGTACCCTTCTGCTTGTACATCTTCGCGCCGGTGCGGGAAACTTCCGACCGGTTCTTGGACTTGTGGGTTCCCTGCTGCTTCTTTGCAAGCTGCCAGCGAACCATGCGGGCCAGAATGTCCTGGCGGGGGTCGAGGCCGAAGATCTCATCCGACAGAGAAACCTTGCCGGCGTCTTTTCCCTCGAGGGTCTTGACGTTCAATTCCATGATAAGGCTCCCTTACTTCGCAGCCGACTTGACGGCGTCGCGGACGATGATCCAGGAACCCTTCGAGCCGGGAACTGCACCCTTCACGAGGATGAGGCCACGGTCTTCATCAGTCGAAACGACTTCGAGGTTCTGGGTCGTAACGCGGGTCTGGCCCATATGACCAGCCATGCGCTTGCCCTTCCAGACGCGACCCGGATCCTGGTTGGAACCAGTCGAACCGTGTGCACGGTGCGAGATCGAGTTACCGTGCGAAGCGCGGCCACCACCGAAGTTGTGACGCTTCATGGCACCGGCGAAACCCTTACCGATCGTGGTTCCGGTGACATCGACCAGCTGGCCGGTCTGAAAATGATTTGCGGTCAGTGTTGCACCGATGTCGATCAGGTTCTCGGGGGAAACCCGGAACTCGACGAGCTTTGCCTTCGGTTCGACATTGGCAGCGGCAAAGTGACCGCGAAGCGCCTTCGTCGTGTTCTTGACCTTGGACTGGCCGGCACCGAGCTGAACTGCGGTGTAGCCATTCTTGTCTTCCGTGCGCTGGGCAACGACTTGTACGTTATCCAGTCGCAATACTGTTACAGGGATATGTTCACCTGCGTCGTTATAGACGCGTGTCATACCCACTTTCTGTGCAATCACACCTGAACGCATTGGTTCATCCTCTTGCGAGCCTTGAAGGGAAAACCCTCTCTGGCCTTTGTTAAGGAGTGCCCTTCGACATCTCACGATGTTTCCGGTCTCCGGTTTGGAAGTCGTTGGATTGCTCCACGTACCTTCCTTGTTATTTCAGCCCTTACCTTAAATGGTTCGGGCCGGGTCTTAGAGCTTGATTTCCACGTCAACGCCAGCAGCGAGGTCGAGCTTCATAAGGGCATCGACAGTCTGCGGGGTGGGGTCAACGATATCGAGAAGACGCTTGTGCGTCCGCATTTCGAACTGTTCACGGCTCTTCTTGTCAACGTGGGGAGAGCGGTTGACAGTAAACTTTTCGATGCGGGTGGGGAGCGGAACCGGGCCGCGAACGCTGGCGCCGGTGCGCTTTGCGGTCGACACGATTTCACGGGTAGAGGCATCGAGGATCCGGTGATCGAACGCCTTGAGGCGGATACGGATATTCTGGCCGTTCATTCGTCTTGTCCTTGTTCTTTGTTATTCGTTTCCGCACGCGGAAACACATGAACTTCTATTGATCGTGGCGCCGCAGATTTTCAAAAATCGAGAGGAATGCGCGTCGCACCCCAATCATTTCAGTAGTCTGTATTGCTAAAAACACCGCGTTCCGCAATCGCTTGCGAATCCAGCGGTGAATGTGAGTGCGCGTTTACGCGCTTTCACCGAATTTTTCAAGCACTAAAAATGCAACGCCGCCAGGCTTTTTACCAAAAGTCCGGCGGCGGTGCTGTTCACACCGCCGCCAGCCTGAATTTCAACGGTCGAGATTACTCGACGATCGAGGCAACGATGCCGGCGCCGACGGTACGGCCGCCTTCGCGGATAGCGAAGCGCAGCTTTTCTTCCATCGCGATCGGAACGATCAGCTCGACGTCAACGGTGACGTTGTCGCCAGGCATAACCATTTCCGTGCCTTCCGGAAGCGTAACGATGCCCGTAACGTCCGTCGTGCGGAAGTAGAACTGCGGACGGTAGTTCGTGAAGAACGGCGTATGACGGCCGCCTTCTTCCTTCGTCAGGATGTAGGCTTCTGCCTTGAACTTCTTGTGCGGCTTTACCGAACCCGGCTTGCACAGGATCTGACCACGCTCGACGCCGTCACGGTTAACACCGCGAACAAGTGCACCGATGTTGTCGCCAGCCTGGCCCTGGTCGAGCAGCTTGCGGAACATTTCAACGCCGGTAACAGTCGTCTTCGAGGTCGGACGGATGCCGACGATTTCGACTTCTTCACCAACCTTGACGATACCGCGCTCAACGCGACCCGTCACAACCGTACCACGGCCCGAGATCGAGAACACGTCTTCGATCGGCATCAGGAACGGCTGGTCGATCGGACGCTCAGGCGTCGGGATGTAGGCGTCAACCGCAGCCATCAGCTCGCGGATCGCGTCTTCACCGATCTTCTTGTCGGAATCTTCAAGAGCGGCAAGCGCCGAACCCTTGATGATCGGAATATCGTCGCCCGGGAAGTCGTAGGACGACAGAAGTTCGCGAACTTCAAGCTCGACGAGCTCGAGAAGCTCGGCGTCGTCAACCTGGTCGACCTTGTTGAGGAACACGACGATGGCCGGAACGCCAACCTGACGGGCAAGCAGGATGTGCTCGCGCGTCTGCGGCATCGGGCCGTCAGCGGCGGAGCAAACCAGGATCGCGCCGTCCATCTGGGCAGCACCGGTGATCATGTTCTTCACGTAGTCGGCGTGGCCGGGGCAGTCAACGTGAGCGTAGTGACGGTTGGCCGTCTCGTACTCAACGTGTGCCGTCGAGATCGTGATACCACGAGCCTTCTCTTCAGGAGCCGCGTCGATCTGGTCATACGCCTTGAACTCGCCGAAGAACTTCGTGATTGCTGCCGTCAGCGACGTCTTGCCATGGTCAACGTGACCGATCGTGCCAATGTTGACGTGCGGCTTCGTCCGCTCAAACTTGCTCTTTGCCATTAGTGGCTCTCCATTCTTGTCCCGTGACGGGAATAATCTTCAAAATTCGGTGGGGCGTACCCCGATCACTTCTGACCGGAGTACTTTGCCTGGATTTCCTGCGCCACGTTCGACGGAACCGGCGAATAGTGATCGAACGTCATCGAGTACTGAGCGCGACCCTGCGACATGGAGCGCAGGTTATCGACGTACTTGAACATGTTCGCGAGCGGAACATGCGCGTTGATGACGACGGCGATACCACGGCTTTCCTGGCCCTGGATCTGACCACGACGGGAGTTCAGGTCGCCGATAACGTCGCCGACATAGTCTTCCGGCGTTACGACTTCGACCTTCATCATCGGCTCGAGAAGCTGTGCACCAGCCTTCTTGGCTGCTTCACGGAAGCAGGCACGCGATGCGATTTCGAAGGCGAGAACCGACGAGTCAACATCGTGGAATGCACCGTCGACCAGCGTCGCCTTGACGCCGAGCATCGGGAAGCCAGCCAGCGGACCGGAAGACAGAACGCTTTCGATACCCTTCTGAACGCCCGGGATGTATTCCTTCGGAACAGCACCACCGACGATCTTCGACTCGAACTTGAAGTCTTCGCCTTCGGGGTTCGGTTCGAAGATGATCTTCACGCGAGCGAACTGACCGGTACCACCGGACTGCTTCTTGTGCGTGTAGTCTTCTTCGTGCTGACGCGTGATCGTTTCGCGGTAGGCAACCTGCGGAGCACCGACGGTTGCTTCAACCTTGAACTCGCGACGCATACGGTCAACGATGATGTCCAGGTGAAGTTCGCCCATGCCGGCAATGATGGTCTGGCCGGATTCGTCGTCGGTCTTGACGCGGAAGGACGGATCTTCAGCAGCCAGACGGTTGAGCGCGAGGCCCATCTTTTCCTGGTCGCCCTTGGTCTTTGGCTCGATCGCGATCTGGATGACCGGCTCGGGGAATTCCATGCGCTCGAGGATAACCGGCTTCAGCGGATCGCAGAGCGTATCGCCAGTGGTGGTTTCCTTGAGGCCAGCCAGAGCAACGATGTCGCCTGCATAGGCTTCTTCGATGTCTTCACGGCTGTTGGAGTGCATCTGAAGCATACGGCCGACGCGCTCGCGCTTGTCCTTGACCGTATTCATGACAGACGTGCCCTTTTCGAGCTTGCCCGAGTAGATGCGTGCGAAAGTGAGCGAACCAACGAAGGGGTCGTTCATGATCTTGAACGCGAGCATGGAAAGCGGCTCGGAATCGTCAGCGTGACGCTCGATTTCGGCTTCCGTCTTGGCGTCGATGCCCTTGATCGCCGGGATGTCCAGCGGCGAAGGCAGATAGTCGACAACGGCGTCGAGGAGCGGCTGAACGCCCTTGTTCTTGAACGCGGTACCGCAGAACATCGGGTGGAACTTCACGTCGATGGTGCCGCGGCGAACGAGTTCACGAATCTTGTCGTTGTCCGGGTAGTTGCCTTCGAGGTAGGCTTCCATCGCTTCTTCGTCGATCTCGACAACCGTCTCGATCAGCTTTTCGCGATATTCTTCAGCCTTGGCCTTCATGTCCTCGGGGATCTCGACGACGTCCCACTGGGCGCCGAGCGACTCGTCGCGCCATACGAGAGCATTCATCTCGATCAGGTCGATAACGCCCTTGAACTCGGTCTCAGCGCCGATCGGCAGCTGCATGACAACGGCAGTGGCGCCGAGACGGGTCTTGATCATTTCTACCGAGCGGTAGAAGTCAGCACCGGTCTTGTCCATCTTGTTGCAGAAGATCATGCGCGGAACATGATACTTCTCAGCCTGACGCCAGACGGTTTCCGTCTGCGGCTCAACACCGGCGTTGGCGTCGAGCAGCGCGATGGCGCCGTCGAGAACGCGCAGCGAACGCTCGACTTCGATGGTGAAGTCAACGTGGCCGGGGGTGTCGATGATGTTGAAGCGGCGGGTCTTGCCGTCACGGCCCTTCCAGAAGGTCGTGGTCGCAGCGGACGTGATGGTGATACCACGCTCCTGCTCCTGCTCCATCCAGTCCATCGTGGCTGCGCCATCGTGAACTTCGCCGATCTTGTGCGACTTACCGGTGTAATAGAGAATACGCTCGGTGGTGGTCGTCTTGCCGGCGTCGATATGCGCCATGATACCGAAATTGCGGTAGTCTTCGATTTTATATTCGCGAGCCATAATGGACTGCCTTTCGATATGCGATCGGTTAAGATTACCAGCGGTAATGCGAGAATGCGCGGTTAGCGTCGGCCATCTTGTGCGTGTCTTCACGCTTCTTGACGGCGGAGCCGCGGTTGTTCGCAGCGTCCATGAGTTCGCCGGAGAGGCGATCGATCATGGTCGTTTCGTTGCGCTTGCGCGCAGCAGTGATCAACCAGCGGATTGCGAGGGCCTGGCGACGCTCGGGACGAACATCAACCGGAACCTGGTATGTCGCACCACCAACGCGGCGCGAACGCACTTCAACATGCGGCGCAACATTGTCGAGGGCCGAATGGAACACGGCGAGCGGCTCCTGCTTCGTCTTGCCCTGAACGACGTCGAACGCGCCGTAAACGATGCTTTCTGCTACCGACTTCTTGCCGTGAAGCATGATGGCGTTCATGAACTTGGTGACGACCAGATCACCGAACTTCGGATCCGGGTTGATCTCACGCTTTTCTGCACTATGGCGACGGGACATACTTTTTGTCTCTCAATGTTATTGACGCTATACCACGCGGAGAACCTCGCGCAGCGCCGAATTGTTGTTGCCGAAATTACTTCGGACGCTTCGCACCGTACTTCGAACGGCGCTGCTTGCGGTTCTTGACGCCCTGGGTATCGAGAACACCGCGGATGATGTGGTAACGAACGCCCGGCAAGTCCTTCACGCGGCCGCCGCGGATCATGACGACAGAGTGTTCCTGAAGGTTGTGACCTTCGCCAGGAATGTAGCCGATGACTTCGAAGCCGTTGGTGAGGCGGATCTTGGCAACCTTACGCAGAGCCGAGTTCGGCTTCTTCGGGGTCGTCGTGTAAACGCGGGTGCAAACACCACGCTTCTGCGGGTTTTCCTGCAGGGCAGGAACCTTGTTGCGCTTTACCTGTGCCTGGCGAGGCTTGCGGATCAGCTGGTTTACGGTAGGCATATAACCATCCCTTGCAAAAACTACTTTAGCCACCCTCACGGGTGGCGGCTATGCCGTTGCCGGCGACGATGCACGCATATATCCTCATGCGCAAAACGTGGCCCGATCCGGTTTCACGGATGGACCACCAAGAGCAGAGGACACCGGATGAGGCGTCTTGCGTGCAACATTCGTGTCTTCTACGTGCAATGGAGACCCGTTTGAGATGATGTTCGGGAAAAAGCTTACCGAACGGCCAGCACCCACAGAGGCTCCGATGGCGGGCGTACTACTGTTTTAGCCAGCTTTCGTCAAGGGTGAATCCGCATTTTGCGCCCGCGCCCGGGGCCACGAACGCCACCGCAACGCCATTTCCCCCTCCCTATACCATAAGTCGGCATCAACGGCAGCGATTTTAACCTCCGGCCTTTGGCTTTTCATAAAATCCGTCTATTGATTCCCTCAGGCTGGCCGGACATGGCCGCCCCGCGGGCGGAACCGATTCCCCCTGCCCTGATGACAGCAACGAAAGATCAAGGAACCGCGTCATGAGCACCCTCCCCGACAACGACAACGGACGCGACGAGCCGATGGTCTTCATCGTCATCGGCAAGGCTTACGAAACCGACAACTCCGAGGGTATCGACATTCACGTCATCCTCAGGGCGCCGGATGACGACACAGCCGTTCGCGAAACGCTGAATGCGCTTTCCGAGGAAGGCTTCATCGAAGCCGATCTCGACCAGATCGGCATGCTGACCGAAATTCCCGATGAAGAGCCGCACGCCTCGGCCTATCAGGGCGCGCTCGAAGGCGAAGTCGCCATCATCCGCTTCGCCTGAAGAGCCTTGGCCATGGCGGTCAGACGTGTCGTCGCCAACATCGCTACCTCCGACCCCGCGCTGGCGCAGGTCTTTTATGGCGATATCCTCGGCATGCCGGTCGCCATGGATCACGGCTGGATCGTCACCCATGCCAGCCCGCTCAAGGCGCCGGCGCAGCTAAGCTTTGCGCGCGAAGGCGGTTCCGGCACAGATGTGCCGGACTTCTCCATAGAAGTCGACAATTTCGACGAGGTCCGCGACCGGATCGTCGCAGCCGGACTGCCGATAGAATACGGCCCCACCGTCGAGTCCTGGGGCGTACGTCGCATGTTCGTACGCGACCCTTTTGGAAAGCTTGTCAATATATTAAGTCACTTATAGAATATATATTCTGAATAATAGTATTGATTCTTAAAAGATTGAATGCCGTGCAAACATAGGCTTAGAATAGTTCCGACGCAAAATTTCGGGGTCGGGTTGGATACTTTATCGTCGTCAGACATTATCGATGACATTTATGAAGCGGCGCTTTTTCCCGACCGCTGGTCGCAGGTTCTGGCAAATGCCGGCGGCCGCCTCGGTTTCTGGGGCGGCGCCATCACCTGGGGCAAGGGGGAAGACCAGGCCTGGCTGCACACGCCCAACTTTCAAGAACTGATGAAGGACTACATGGCGGGAGGCTGGAATCACCGCAATGATCGCCTTACGCGTACTGCCCGTGAAGGCCGGTTCGCCTTCGTGCAGGATTTCGACGTCTTCACCCCTGATGAATGGGCCGAACTGCCGATCGTCCGTGAGTTCCTCAAGCCCCGCGGCCTGGGCTATGGTGCGACGACACAGGTCGCGCCGCCCGGCCATCCGGAGATGACAGTGCTGTTTGAACACAGGCTGGAAGCTGGCATAATCCGGCCTGATACGATGGCTGCACTCGCCGGACTGAGGCCACATATCGCCCGTAGCCTTGCGCTCGCAACGCGGCTGCAACGGCAGAAAGCCGACGCGATGACCTTCGGCCTCAATGCCATTGGCGCTCCGGCAGCCGTGCTGCAGGCAAACGGCCTCATTCTCTCGGCCAACGATCTCTTCCTGTCACTGCAGAAATGTTTCGCCGCCCCCACACGCGACAGTATTGCCATTGCTGACGAGAGGGTGAACCGGCTCCTGTACAAAGCGCTGGCCGGGCACGATGCCGGTTCCTTCCCTCTCCCCGCTGGTGAAGATAGACCCTGCATTCTTCACGTCATACCACTGCGCAAGAAGGCGCTCGACTTATCTCCGAAAGGCAACGCCATCGTGCTCATATCGCAGCCCACCGGCACCATTGCCGACGCAAGCGCGTTGTTGAAGGGGCTATACGACCTCACAAGAGGCGAGGCACGCGTGGCTTTGGAGATCATGAAAGGACTTTCGCTACCGGCAGTGGCGAAGCAATTGCAGATTTCCCATGAAACGGTGCGCAGCAACGCGAAGTCGATCTATGCCAAGACCGGCAGCGCAGGCCAGACCGATCTTGTTCGGCGCCTCTCTGTCCTGACCCGCTATAACATCCGGAAACAGGACTAACCCTGTTGCATATGCAGGAATGCCGGGCGGCGGTGGAGGCGCCCTGCCTCTGTCCATAAAAACAAAAACGCCCGGATTGCTCCGGGCGTTTTGCTTCGAACTTTGGGGGGCTCCGCAAAGCCCCTGCCCTGTTTGACCTTACTCGGCAGCCGGAGCCTGATCCGTCATGTCCTGCAGCATCTGGTTTGCAGAACCTGCACCGGTACCCTTGCGGCGTTCCTCGAGAATGAGGTCGTCGCGCGAGGTGGCGATGCGGCGGATCTGCGTCATGGTGCCGCCGGTACCGGCCGGGATGAGACGGCCGACAATGACGTTTTCCTTGAGGCCCTGCAGCGTGTCCGTCTTGCCGGCAATCGCAGCTTCCGTGAGAACCTTGGTGGTTTCCTGGAAGGATGCGGCCGAGATGAAGGACGGCGTCTGCAGCGAAGCCTTGGTGATGCCGAGCAGAACCGGCTCGCCATAGGCAGGCTTCTTGCCTTCTTCGATCAGCGCGGTCATTGTTGTCATCGAGCTCGATGCGATCAACGTTGTCACCCACGATGTACTGGCTATCGCCAGCATCGGTGATTTCAACCTTCTGCAGCATCTGGCGAACGATCACCTCGATGTGCTTGTCGTTGATCACAACGCCCTGCAGACGGTAGACTTCCTGGATTTCGTTCACGAGGTAGGAAGCCAGAGCCTCCACGCCCTTGATCGCCAGAATGTCGTGCGGCGCCGGGTTACCGTCGAGGATGTATTCACCCTTTTCGATATAGTCGCCTTCCTGAAGGTGGAAGGGCTTGCCCTTCGGGATCAGGTATTCGACCGGCTCGACGCCGTCTTCCGCAGGCTCGATCATCACGCGGCGCTTGTTCTTGTAGTCGCGGCCGAGGCGAATCGTACCATCGATCTCTGCGATGATGGCGTGATCCTTCGGACGACGGGCTTCGAACAGTTCCGCAACGCGCGGCAGACCACCGGTGATGTCCTTCGTCTTGGCGCTTTCCAGCGGCGAACGTGCAAGCACGTCACCCTGGGAGACCTTCGCACCCGGCTCGACCGACAGGATGGCGTCGACCGAGAGCTGGAAGCGGGCTTCGCCACCACGGGCAAGCTTCGCAACAGCGCCGGACGCGTCCTTGATGACGATCGCAGGCTTGAGATCCGAACCGCGCGGCGTCGAGCGCCAGTCAATGACCTGACGCTTGGTGATGCCGGTGGATTCGTCGGTCGCTTCCAGAACGGAGAGACCGTCGACGAGGTCTTCGAAGTGAACGGTACCTTCCACTTCCGTCATCATCGGACGGGTGTAGGGGTCCCACTCTGCAAGACGCTGGCCACGCTTTACCTTGTCGCCATCATCAACGAAGATCTTCGAACCGTAAGCCACACGCTGTGTGGAACGTTCCGCGCCGCGCTCATCGAGGATCGTAACGGACATGTTACGGCCCATGGCGATGAGAACGCCTTCGGAGTTCCGCAGGATGTTGCGGTTCTTGATCTGGATCGTGCCTTCATAAGACGCTTCGAGGAACGACTGGTCGACCACGTTTGCCGTGCCACCAAGGTGGAACGTACGCATGGTGAGCTGCGTGCCAGGTTCACCGATCGACTGAGCGGCGATAACGCCAACGGCTTCGCCCATGTTGACAGGCGTTCCGCGTGCAAGGTCACGACCGTAGCAGACGCCGCAGACACCAACCTGCACTTCGCAGGTGAGCGCCGAGCGGATGCGAACGGACTGGATGCCAGCCTTCTCGATGGCAGCCACGTCGGCTTCGTCGATCAGCGTGCCAGCCTTGACGATGTTCTCGCCGGTGACCGGGTTGTCGATGTCATCGAGAGCCGTACGACCGAGGATACGCGCGCCGAGCGAAGCAACCACCTGACCGGCATCAACGATGGCAGTCATGGTGAGGCCCTTGTCGGTGCCGCAATCCCTGGAGTTGACGATGCAATCCTGCGCGACGTCGACGAGACGACGGGTCAGGTAACCCGAGTTCGCGGTCTTCAGGGCGGTGTCTGCGAGACCCTTACGGGCACCGTGGGTCGAGTTGAAGTACTCGTTAACGGTCAGGCCTTCCTTGAAGTTCGAGATGATCGGCGTCTCGATGATTTCACCCGATGGCTTCGCCATCAGGCCGCGCATGCCGCCCAGCTGACGCATCTGGTTCGGAGAACCACGAGCACCCGAGTGAGACATCATGTAGATGGAGTTCATCGGCTTCTGGCGGCCCGTTTCCGGATCGAACTCGACAGCCTTGATGCGTGCCATCATCTCTTCGGCGACCTTTTCGGTTGCCTTGCCCCAGGCGTCGACAACCTTGTTGTACTTTTCGCCCTGGGTGATGAGACCGTCATTGTACTGCTGTTCGTATTCCTTCACGAGAGCTTCGGTGTCGCCAACGATCTTCACCTTGCTGTCAGGAATGACCATGTCGTCCTTGCCGAACGAAATGCCGGCGCGGCAGGCATGGGCAAAGCCGAGCTGCATGATGCGGTCACAGAAGATGACCGTGTCTTTCTGGCCGCAATGACGGTAGACCGTGTCGATCATCTTGGAGATGTTCTTCTTGGTCATTTCCTGGTTGCAGACGTCGAAAGGCACGTTGACGTTCTTCGGCAGAAGTTCGCCAATCAGCATACGGCCGGGGGTCGTCTCATGGATCTTCGAAACCGGCTTGCCATCGGCATCCACGGTCTTAAAGCGACCACGGATCTTGGCATGCAGCGTCACGACCTTGTTTTCAAGTGCGTGATGCAGCTCACCGATGTCGGAGAAGGCCATGCCTTCGCCCGGCTCGTTCTGGTTCATGATCGACAGGTAATACAGGCCGAGAACCATGTCCTGCGAAGGAACGATGATCGGGTGGCCGTTTGCCGGATGCAGGATGTTGTTGGTCGACATCATCAGCACGCGCGCTTCCAGCTGCGCTTCCAGCGAAAGCGGAACGTGAACAGCCATCTGGTCACCGTCGAAGTCGGCGTTGAAGGCCGTGCAGACGAGCGGGTGCAGCTGGATGGCCTTGCCTTCGACCAGCATGGGTTCGAAAGCCTGGATACCCAGACGGTGCAGCGTCGGCGCGCGGTTCAAGAGAACCGGATGTTCGCGGATGACCTCGTCGAGGATATCCCAAACCTCAGGCTTTTCCTTTTCAACCAGCTTCTTGGCCTGCTTGACGGTCGAGGAGTAACCCTTGGCGTCAAGACGGGCGTAGATGAACGGCTTGAACAGTTCGAGCGCCATCTTCTTCGGCAGGCCGCACTGGTGCAGCTTCAGTTCCGGACCGGTCACGATGACCGAACGGCCGGAATAGTCGACGCGCTTGCCGAGAAGGTTCTGGCGGAAACGGCCCTGCTTGCCCTTGAGCATGTCGGAGAGCGACTTCAGCGGACGCTTGTTGGCACCCGTGATGACGCGGCCGCGACGACCGTTGTCGAACAGCGCATCGACGGATTCCTGCAACATACGCTTTTCGTTGCGGATGATGATGCCAGGCGCACGAAGCTCGATCAGGCGCTTCAGACGATTGTTACGGTTGATGACGCGGCGATAGAGATCGTTAAGGTCGGACGTCGCAAAACGGCCGCCATCCAGCGGAACCAGCGGACGCAGGTCCGGCGGAATGACCGGAACGACCTTCATGATCATCCATTCAGGACGGTTGCCCGATTCCATGAAGTTCTCGACGATCTTCAGGCGCTTCATCAGCTTCTTCTGCTTGAGATCCGACGTGGTCTCAGCAAGTTCGGCACGCAGGTCGCCGGCGATCTTTTCGAGGTTCATCGAAGCCAGCATCTCATAGATGGCTTCAGCGCCGATCATGGCGGTGAACTGGTCTTCGCCGAACTCGTCGACGGCGATCATGTACTCTTCTTCAGACAGAAGCTGGTTCTGCTTGAGCGAGGTGAGACCGGGTTCCGTGACAATGTAGTTCTCGAAATAGAGAACGCGCTCGACATCCTTCAGCGTCATGTCGAGCAGGGTCGAGATACGCGAAGGAAGCGACTTCAGGAACCAGATGTGGGCAACCGGCGCTGCGAGCTCGATATGGCCCATGCGCTCACGGCGAACGCGCGACAGCGTGACTTCGACGCCGCACTTTTCGCAGATGATGCCCTTGTACTTCATGCGCTTGTACTTGCCGCACAGGCACTCATAGTCCTTGATCGGCCCAAAGATACGCGCGCAGAAAAGACCGTCACGCTCAGGCTTGAACGTACGGTAGTTGATGGTTTCCGGCTTCTTGATCTCGCCGTAGGACCACGACAGGATTTTTTCCGGCGAAGCGATCGAAATCCGGATGGAATCGAAATGCTGCGCAGGCACCTGAGGATTGAAAAGATTCATGACCTCTTGGTTCATGCCTTGTCTCCTTGAGAGGCTAGCTGCTGCCCCTGTTTGCATCTGGACCGGCTTCTTCCCGGGTCGCCGTCCAGAGCTTTAAATACGGATTAACCGCATAATGCGGCGAAAGTATCCCGAACCGCAAAGACCGCTCGGGAAACCGGCAGGCGCCCTCTCAGGCGCCCGCCTCTGTCGTGTTTATTCCGCCGCGTCAGGCAGCTGGTCTTCGGGCTGGTTCTCGATCTTCGAGTTTTCCAGCTCGACGGACAGGCCGAGCGACCGCATTTCCTTGACGAGAACGTTGAAGCTCTCGGGGATACCGGCTTCGAAGGTGTCGTCGCCACGGACGATCGCTTCGTAAACCTTGGTACGGCCAGCCACGTCGTCCGACTTGACGGTGAGCATTTCCTGCAGCGTGTAAGCCGCGCCGTATGCTTCCAGAGCCCAGACTTCCATTTCCCCGAAGCGCTGACCGCCGAACTGCGCCTTGCCGCCCAGCGGCTGCTGGGTAACGAGCGAGTAAGGACCGATCGAACGAGCGTGGATCTTGTCGTCGACAAGGTGGTTCAGCTTGATCATGTACATGTAGCCGACGGTGACCTTGCGGTCGAACGGCTCACCGGTACGGCCGTCGTAAAGAACGGACTGACCGGATTCATGCAGACCTGCCTTCTTCAGCATCGCGGCAACGTCAGGCTCATGCGCACCGTCGAAAACCGGAGTCGCGATGGAAACACCGCGCTTGGCTTCTTCGGCGAGCTTGACGAGCGAGTCGTCATCAAAACGCTGAACCTCGTCATTGGCTTCAGACGCGTAGATTTCCGTCAGCTCGCTGCGAAGCTCGCTGATGTCCATCGTCTTGCGATACTCTTCGAGCATCTCGCCGATCTTCTTGCCCATGCCTGCGCATGCCCATGCGAGGTGGGTTTCGAGGATCTGGCCGACGTTCATTCGCGAAGGCACGCCGAGCGGGTTCAAGCAGATGTCGACATGCGTGCCGTCTTCGAGGAACGGCATGTCCTCGACGGGAACGATACGCGAGACGACGCCCTTGTTACCGTGACGGCCGGCCATCTTGTCGCCCGGCTGGATCTTGCGCTTAACGGCAACGAAGACCTTGACCATCTTCATGACGCCCGGAGGCATTTCATCGCCGCGCTGGACCTTTTCGACCTTGTCCATGAAGCGCTGCTCAAGGCGCGACTTGGATTCGTCGTACTGGCCGCGAAGTGCTTCGATCTCAGCCTGGGCCTTTTCGTCCTCGACGGCGAACATCCACCACTGCGAGCGGGGATATTCGGAGACGACGGCGTTGGAGAGCTCGACGCCCTTCTTGAAGCCCTTCGGACCGGCAATCGAAACCTGGCCACGCAGCATGTCGATCAGACGGCCGTAGACGTTACGGTCGAGGATCGCCTGCTCGTCGTCACGGTCCTTCGCCAGACGCTCGATCTCTTCGCGCTCGATAGCCATCGCGCGCTCGTCCTTCTCCACACCGTGACGGTTGAAGACGCGGACTTCCACGACCGTACCGAACGTGCCCGGAGGCATGCGCATGGAGGTGTCGCGAACGTCGGAAGCCTTTTCACCGAAGATGGCGCGCAGAAGCTTTTCTTCCGGCGTCATCGGGCTTTCGCCCTTCGGCGTGATCTTGCCGACGAGGATGTCGCCCGGCTGAACTTCCGCACCGATGTAGACGATACCGGCTTCGTCGAGGTTCTTCAGCGCTTCTTCCGAAACGTTCGGAATATCGCGCGTGATTTCTTCCGGACCAAGCTTCGTGTCACGCGCCATCACTTCGAACTCTTCGATGTGGATGGAGGTGAACACGTCGTCGGAAACGATGCGCTCCGACATCAGGATCGAGTCTTCGTAGTTGTAGCCGTTCCAGGGCATGAACGCGACGAGCGCGTTACGGCCGAGAGCCAGGTCACCGAGGTCGGTCGACGGACCATCCGCGATGATGTCACCCTTGGAGATGATATCACCGACGGACACCAGCGGACGCTGGTTGACGCAGGTGTTCTGGTTCGAACGCTGGAACTTCTGCAGACGGTAGATGTCAACGCCGGACTTGCCTGCATCGAGATCTTCCGTGGCGCGGATAAC
Source organism: Agrobacterium sp. SORGH_AS_0440 (assembly GCF_031453135.1). NCBI lineage: Bacteria > Pseudomonadati > Pseudomonadota > Alphaproteobacteria > Hyphomicrobiales > Rhizobiaceae > Agrobacterium > Agrobacterium sp. SORGH_AS_0440. The sequence goes on from NZ_JAVIYR010000002.1 coordinate 1,826,956, forward strand.
GATACGCGTCGCGTCGACCTGGTCGACGACACCGCCGCGGCGAGCCGCGATTGCAGCGCCGGAGTCACGCGCAACGATCGGTTCCATGCCGGTGCCCACGAAAGGCGCCTCTGCGCGCAGAAGCGGAACGGCCTGACGCTGCATGTTCGAGCCCATGAGAGCGCGGTTGGCGTCGTCGTTTTCCAGGAACGGAATGAGAGCCGCTGCGACCGAAACGAGCTGCTTCGGCGAAACGTCCATCAGGTTGATGTTGTCACGCGGTGCGAGCATAACTTCGCCCGAGTGACGGCAGACGACGAACTCTTCCGAGAAAGAACCGTCTTCATTGAGCGGCGCGTTGGCCTGCGCGACGTAATACTTCGCCTCTTCCATGGCGGAGAGGTAGATAACGTCGTTCGTGACCTTGCCGTCGGTGATCTTGCGGTACGGGCTCTCGATGAAGCCGTACTTGTTGACACGGGCAAAGGTTGCAAGCGAGTTGATCAGACCGATGTTCGGGCCTTCCGGCGTCTCGATCGGGCAAATACGGCCGTAGTGGGTCGGGTGAACGTCGCGGACCTCGAAGCCGGCGCGCTCGCGGGTCAGACCACCCGGTCCAAGAGCCGAAAGACGACGCTTGTGGGTGATTTCCGAAAGCGGGTTCACCTGGTCCATGAACTGCGACAGCTGCGAGGAACCGAAGAATTCGCGAACGGCAGCAGCTGCCGGCTTCGCATTGATCAGGTCCTGCGGCATCACGGTATCGATTTCGATCGAGGACATACGTTCCTTGATCGCACGTTCCATGCGCAGAAGGCCCAGACGATACTGGTTTTCCATCAACTCGCCGACAGAACGCACACGGCGGTTGCCGAGGTTGTCGATGTCGTCGATTTCGCCCTTGCCGTCGCGCAGTTCGACCAGCATCTTGACGACGGCGAGGATGTCTTCCTTGCGCAGCGTGCGCACGGTGTCTTCCGCGTCGAGGTCGAGGCGCATGTTCATCTTCACGCGACCAACGGCCGAAAGATCGTAACGCTCTGCATCGAAGAACAGCGAGTTGAACATCGCTTCCGCCGAATCCATGGTCGGCGGCTCACCCGGACGCATGACGCGGTAGATGTCGAACAGGGCTTCCTGGCGGTTCTCGTTCTTGTCGGCAGACAGCGTGTTGCGGATATAGGCGCCAACATTGACGTGGTCGATGTTGAGAACCGGAATCTCGTCAAAACCGGACTGCAGGATCAGACCGAGGGTCTTCTCGTCGATTTCGTCGCCGGCCTCGAGATAGATTTCACCCGTCTCGTAGTTGACGATGTCTTCGGCCAGATAGTTGCCGTAAAGGTCTTCGTCGGTCGCCTTCAGCGCCTTGAGGCCCTTTTCGGAGAGCTGGCGGATAAGGCGCGGCGTGAGCTTCTTGCCGGCCTCGACGACCACTTCGCCGGTATCGGCGTCGATCATGTCGGTGACGACCTTGGCGTTCTTCAGCGCTTCGGGCTGGAACGGAATACGCCAGCCGTCGCCGTCACGCTCATAGGAAGCCTTGGTGTAGAAGGTCGACAGAATGTCTTCGCCGTCCATGCCAAGCGCCATCAGCAGCGAGGTGACGGGAATCTTGCGGCGACGGTCGATACGCGCATAGACGATATCCTTGGCGTCGAACTCGATGTCGAGCCAGGAACCGCGATACGGAATGACACGGGCAGCGAAGAGCAGCTTGCCGGAAGAATGGCTCTTGCCCTTGTCGTGATCGAAGAACACGCCCGGCGAACGGTGCATCTGCGAAACGATGACGCGCTCGGTGCCGTTGACGATGAACGTGCCGTTATTGGTCATGAGCGGCATGTCGCCCATGTAGACGGACTGTTCCTTGATGTCCTTGATGGACTTCGCGCCCGTATCTTCATCGATATCGAACACGATGAGGCGCAGCGTCACCTTGAGCGGCGCTGCATAGGTCAGATCGCGCTGACGGCATTCCTCGACGTCGAACTTCGGCGCTTCGAATTCGTAGGATACGAATTCGAGCATGGAGGCGCCGGAAAAATCGGTGATCGGGAATACGGATTTGAAAACGGCATTCAATCCCTCGTCGGGACGGCCACCCTTGGGCTCGTCAACCATGAGAAACTGGTCGTACGAAGCCTTCTGAACCTCAATGAGGTTCGGCATTTCCGCTACTTCTGGAATTTTGCCGAAAAACTTGCGTACGCGCCTGCGACCGTTAAACGAAAGGGTCTGAGCCATCGTCGCTCCTTTAAAAATTGCATCCGGGCCTGCAACGGACGGGAACCGATGGCCAGTCGATCCCGTCAATCAATGGGTATCCTCAATCTCGTTCCACATCCCGGATCGATCAGGCCGGATTGCCTTGATGAGCCGGTTCGGAACCATTCTCTTGAAGAACCCATTACCCAAAAGCCATTTTCACGCGGCTTTTGGGTAATGAGTTTTAAAAACGATGACGACGGGAAGGGGCATTAAGCCCCTTCCCGCCAGCAATCGCAAGATTACTTAACGTCAACCTTGGCGCCTGCGTCTTCAAGCTTCTTCTTGAGATCAGCAGCTTCAGCCTTGGAAACGGCTTCCTTGACCGGCTTCGGAGCGCCTTCAACGAGGTCCTTGGCTTCCTTGAGGCCGAGGCCGGTGATGCCGCGAACTTCCTTGATGACGTTGATCTTGTTGGCGCCAGCGTCAACCAGGATAACGTCGAACTCGGTCTTTTCTTCTTCCGGAGCAGCAGCAGCAGCAGCGCCGCCAGCAGCAGCAACGGCTACCGGAGCAGCAGCGGAAACGCCCCACTTTTCTTCGAGAAGCTTGGACAGTTCTGCAGCTTCCAGAACGGTCAGCGAGGAGAGGTCTTCTACGATCTTTGCGAGATCAGCCATTTTGATAGTTCCTTTTGTTCAGTTCGAACCAGTTTGAATATTTACAGCGAAAAACCGCCTTAAGCGGCTTCGTCCTTCTTGGCGTAAGCCGAGAACACCCGAGCCAGCTGGCTTGCAGGTGCGGCGACAACCGTAGCGACGCGAGTTGCCGGGGCATTGAGAAGGCCCAGCAGCTTTGCGCGCAGCTCGTCCAGCGAAGGCAGGGTCGCGAGCGACTTGACTGCTTCGGCGTTGAGCGTGGTTGCGCCCATGGCGCCGCCCAAAACAACGACCTTGTCGTTGGTCTTGGCGAAATCCATGACGACTTTCGGAGCGATCATCGGGTCAGTGCTGTATGCAATCAGCGTCTGTCCCTTGAAGAGATTGGTCATCCCTTCCGACTCCGTACCCTGAAGAGCGATCTTGGCCAGGCGGTTCTTCGCGACCTTGACGGTGCCTCCGGCAGCGCGCATCTTCGAACGGAAGTCGTTCATCTGCGCAACGGTGACACCAGCATAGTGGGCCACGACAACCGAACCGGAAGCCTTGAAGACTTCGTTCAGCTCCGTGACGAATTCGCGTTTTTCCGCTCTTTCCACTGTCTGTCTCCAGTAGACGGGGCCACATGATTGTGAACCCGTCGGGTTTGCCTTTGCCCCAAGGGACCTTTTTACAAAGATCCCGAGCGACGCTCGAGGATCCTGTCCCCCGCTCTGTCGCCGCAAACGGCTTCAGGCACAGGCACACCAGGTTCGAACCGGACAGTCAGGCATCGACAGATGCCTCAAATCCAGCCTCACCCGTCTCATGCAGGCTAAATGATTAAGGCCGGGCCCCGAAGGACATGGCCACCCGCAATCTCGGACAGGAGTTCCGGGTTTCCCCGGAAATCTCCGGCTCCTGGGAGCCGGAAATTCTTTTATTCACACTTCACTCCGGAAGCGCGAGAATTGATTAAGCCGTAACCGACGAAGGGTCGATCTTGACACCCGGACCCATGGTCGAGGAAATCGCGACGCGCTTGACATAGTTGCCCTTGGCGCCAGCCGGCTTTGCCTTGATGACCGCATCGGCGAAAGCCTTGATGTTTTCCTCAAGAGCCTTGGCGTCGAACGAAGCCTTGCCAACGCCAGCGTGTACGATACCGGCCTTTTCGACGCGGAATTCGACAGCGCCACCCTTGGATGCCTTGACAGCACCGGCAACGTCCATGGTCACGGTTCCGACCTTCGGGTTCGGCATCATGCCACGCGGGCCGAGTACCTTGCCGAGACGGCCGACGAGCGGCATCATGTCCGGGGTCGCGATGCAGCGATCGAAGTCGATCTTGCCGCCCTGAACGATTTCAACCAGTTCTTCCGCACCAACAACGTCAGCGCCGGCAGCCGTGGCTTCATCAGCCTTGGCGCCACGGGCGAAGACGGCGACGCGAACGTCACGGCCGGTGCCGTTCGGCAGGTTGACAACGCCACGAACCATCTGGTCCGCATGGCGCGGGTCAACGCCGAGGTTCATCGAAACTTCAACGGTTTCGTCGAACTTGGCGACTGCACGTTCCTTGACCATCGAAATGGCGTCGGTGAGAACGTAGAGCTTGTTCGGATCCACGCCTTCGCGGATCTTCTGAATGCGCTTTGCTACCTTGGCCATGATCAACCTACCACTTCCAGGCCCATGGCGCGGGCAGAGCCCTCAACCATTGCCATTGCGCCTTCGATGTCGGCTGCGTTCAGATCCTTCATCTTGGCTTCAGCGATCGACTTGACCTGAGCCTTGGTGATGGAGCCGACCTTGGCGCCCTTGCCAGGCGTCTTGGAACCGGAGGTGATCTTTGCTTCCTTCTTCAGCCAGTACGTCATCGGCGGCTGCTTCATGACGAAGGTGAAGGACTTGTCCTGGTAATAGGTGATGACGACCGGGATCGGCATACCCTTTTCCATTTCCTGCGTGGCGGCATTGAACGCCTTGCAGAATTCCATGATGTTAATGCCACGCTGACCAAGTGCCGGACCGATCGGCGGGGACGGATTGGCCGACCCAGCCTTTACCTGCAACTTGAGCTGGCCTGCAACTTTCTTAGCCATATCTCTCTGCCTTTCAATTCAAACCGGTTGCCCGGCTTCTCTTAAGCCGGATTTCTCCGGCGGCTGCGGTTGCGTGGTGCGGCGCCCTGCCCCGGCTTAAAGAGCCAGTTAGCCTTCCACGCGCTTGGGGCATCGCCCCGCCAATCAGACCTTCTCGACCTGATTGTATTCCAGCTCGACCGGCGTTGCGCGGCCGAAAATCGAAACTTCCACCTTCAGGCGCGAACGCTCTTCGTCCACGTCCTGAACCACGCCGTTGAATGACGCGAAAGGACCGTCGGAGACGCGAACCTGCTCGCCGATCTCGAACGAAACCGAAGACTTCGGACGCTCGACACCTTCCTGAACCTGACCAAGGATACGCTCGGCTTCATAGTCCGGAATCGGAACAGGCTTGCTGTCCGAACCGAGGAAACCGGTAACCTTCGGCGTGTTCTTGATGAGGTGATAAGCCTCATCCGTCAGGTTGGCGCGCACCAGCACGTAACCCGGAAAGAACTTGCGCTCGCTATCGACCTTGCGGCCGCGGCGCACCTCGACCACCTTTTCGGTCGGCACGAGGATTTTCTCGAAAAGATGGTCCAGACCCTTCTGACGGGCCTTTTCCTCGATCGACTCGGCGACCTTCTTTTCGAAATTCGAATATGCGTGAACGATATACCAGCGCGCTGCCATCTTTACTCTCCGTTCAATCCGTTACCGGCCGACGTTCAGCACAAGGCTGAGGATCCAGCCAATGAGCTGGTCAGCAGCAAAAAAGAACAGAGCCGCGAAAATGACCATCACCAGCACCATAGCCGTCGAAATCATGGTCTCGCGGCGCGACGGCCAAGTGATCTTTGACGCTTCGGCGCGAACCTGCTGCAGAAACGTAAACGGATTGGTTTTGGATGCCATTGACTGCCCACGCAATTACGGCGCGTAAAGCCGAACTAATCAGCCCCACGCACCGCGTGTCTGTTTTGACCCTACATAAACACCGATTCCACTTTTAACAAGAGGAAATCGACATTCGGCGAAATTCGCCGGTAAACCGGCCCCATCTGCCATGCAGCGAAAACCGCGCTTGCGAATGGAAAGTGGCAGGGGCAGAGGGGCTCGAACCCCCGACCTGCGGTTTTGGAGACCGCCGCTCTACCAACTGAGCTATACCCCTTAATCACCTGAACCGGCCGCGAAATCGCTGGGCCAATTCGGTATGCGCTCCTTTAAGGTGCAGGGAAAAGAATGGCAAGTGTGTTTTTTGTTTTTTCCACTCTGCCCCCGAAAATCATGCACCCGTCAGGTTTTGACGTATTTCCGCCAGTCATGCTCTTCCTTGAAACCAAGGATCTCGCGAATCTTGCGGTTGGAGATCAATCCCTCATGCTCTCCGATCTCCCGGCGGAATTGCACCTGAGGGAAATATATCCGGGCAAGCTCGCGCGTGGGGACCGTTGCCGTAGCTGTATCATTAACGGCATTGAAGACCTGATAACCGAGGCCATCCTTTTCAATGCAAAGATGGCAGATCTGGCCGAGATCACGTGCGTCGATGTAGCCCCAGGCGTTGCGTTTGCGTGTTTCCGGATGAGCAAAGAAATCGGGAAACTTCTCATACTCATCGGGTTCGATGACATTGCCGATTCGCAGCGCGTAAATGTCGTATCCGCTTCGCTCGGCAAAGGCCCGCGCGGTTCTTTCATTCACCACCTTCGACAGTCCGTAGGAATCCATCGGATCGACATCGTAGTCCTCTTCAAGCGGGAAGTGGTGAAAATCCTTCTCGCCCTCGGCGAAACAGACCCCGTATGTGGTCTCGCTCGATGCTATCACTACCTTTCGGATGCCAAGCTTTATCGCGGCCTCGATGACATTATAGGTTCCCATGGTGTTGATACGGAACGTCTCGTTGTCCGGCTTGATCAAAATGCGTGGAATCGCAGCAAAATGGATCACCGCATCAAACGGCAGAACACCCTTCCCGCTTTCGAGCTCCGCGAAGTTCCGATGCATGGAAAGGGCATTAAAAACCTGCCCGCTGTCCGTGATATCGACGATGAGATTGGTCACGCCCGGCCTGTCGAGCGGAACGAGATCGATGTTGTGGACCTCATATCCCTTGCCGATGAGCCACGGGATCACATGCCGTCCGGCCTTGCCGGAACCACCGGTAAACAGAATGCGCTTCTTCATGATACTCCTCATCATCTCCCCAGCAATGAAGTAGCAGCCGGGACCGAGGAACGAAAGCTCCCATCCTCCAGGCGCGAGACACAAAACAAAAAACCCCGCTGTCTCCAGCGGGGTTTTCGTCAAGCCTTTTCAGGCCTTAAGATTACTCGACGATCGAGGCGACGATGCCGGCGCCGACGGTACGGCCGCCTTCGCGGATAGCGAAGCGCAGCTTTTCTTCCATCGCGATCGGAACGATCAGCTCGACGTCAACGGTGACGTTGTCGCCAGGCATAACCATTTCCGTGCCTTCAGGAAGCGTCACGATGCCGGTCACGTCAGTCGTACGGAAGTAGAACTGCGGACGGTAGTTCGTGAAGAACGGCGTATGACGGCCGCCTTCTTCCTTCGTCAGGATGTAGGCTTCTGCCTTGAACTTCTTGTGCGGCTTTACCGAACCCGGCTTGCACAGGATCTGACCACGCTCGACGCCGTCACGGTTAACACCGCGAACCAGTGCACCGATGTTGTCGCCAGCCTGGCCCTGGTCGAGCAGCTTGCGGAACATTTCAACGCCGGTAACAGTCGTCTTCGAGGTCGGACGGATGCCGACGATTTCGACTTCTTCACCAACCTTGACGATACCGCGCTCAACGCGACCCGTCACAACCGTACCACGGCCCGAGATCGAGAACACGTCTTCGATCGGCATCAGGAACGGCTGGTCGATCGGACGCTCAGGCGTCGGGATGTAGGCGTCAACCGCAGCCATCAGCTCGCGGATCGCGTCTTCACCGATCTTCTTGTCGGAATCTTCAAGAGCGGCAAGCGCCGAACCCTTGATGATCGGAATATCGTCGCCCGGGAAGTCGTAGGACGACAGAAGTTCGCGAACTTCAAGCTCGACGAGCTCGAGAAGCTCGGCGTCGTCAACCTGGTCGACCTTGTTGAGGAACACGACGATGGCCGGAACGCCAACCTGACGGGCAAGCAGGATGTGCTCGCGCGTCTGCGGCATCGGGCCGTCAGCGGCGGAGCAAACCAGGATCGCGCCGTCCATCTGGGCAGCACCGGTGATCATGTTCTTCACGTAGTCGGCGTGGCCGGGGCAGTCAACGTGAGCGTAGTGACGGTTGGCCGTCTCGTACTCAACGTGTGCCGTCGAGATCGTGATACCACGAGCCTTCTCTTCAGGAGCCGCGTCGATCTGGTCATACGCCTTGAACTCGCCGAAGAACTTCGTGATTGCTGCCGTCAGCGACGTCTTGCCATGGTCAACGTGACCGATCGTGCCAATGTTGACGTGCGGCTTCGTCCGCTCAAACTTGCTCTTTGCCATGTGAATTGCTTCCTGTGAACGTGAAGTAGTTTCCCCGGCGAACCGGTTTGGTGTCGCCGTTTAAGGCTTTGTAAGCGAATGCGCAAGACTTAATTGTGAAAGCGCCTTCGCGCGCGCTCTAAGCGTGCCTTGTGGGGCGTATATGGTGTATGTTTTGCGACATTCAAACCCGCGCCGTGGCATCACACAGAGATAAAGACGAGCCGCCTTTTCAGTCGCAGCCGATCACTAATTAAGATATTTCCATCACAACTTCTTTACCTGGGGCGGCTCGATGGCTTAAGGACACTTCATCGCCGGGGGGAGACGGGCGAGCGGAAACGGGCGCTGCCGCGCTACCATGCATGTCTCGACCGCCGCTTTTCCCCGCGCCGCCTCTCTATCCGTTTCAGGACCAGCCAATGGAAATCTTCACAGCCGCCGGTTTCACGGCATTCTTACAGGTCATTGCGATCGATCTCGTTCTGGCAGGCGACAACGCCATCGTCATCGGCCTTGCCGCCGCCGGTCTTCCCGCGCATCTCCGCCGCAAGGCGATCCTTGTCGGCATCATCGCCGCCACGGTTCTCCGCATCGCGTTTGCCGCCGTCACCGTACAGCTTCTTGCCATCGTCGGCCTGCAACTTTTTGGCGGCCTGCTGCTCGCCTGGGTCTGCTGGAAGATGTGGAGCGAACTGCGCGAAGCTTCGGGATCCATCGAGGACGAGGTGACGGATGAAGAGGCCGACCTGACCAAGGGCCACAAGACGTTCTTCCAGGCAGCAACCCAGATCGTCATCGCCGACGTCTCCATGTCGCTGGACAATGTGCTCGCCGTCGCCGGCGCCGCGCAGGAACATGTGACTGTTCTGGTCATCGGACTCATCGTCTCGATCGCGCTGATGGGACTTGCAGCCAACTTCGTCGCCAAGCTTTTGCACCGCTACCGCTGGATTTCCTATCTCGGCCTGATGGTCATCATCTACGTGGCGCTCAACATGCTGTATCACGGCACGCTCGAAGTCCTGCCCTACATTCAGGCCTATCTCGGCTGAGCCACCTGCAGAAACACACTTTCAGAAGGCCCGGAAGCCTCGCTTTCCGGGCCTTTTGCATGACGGGGGCCAGCTCACCGACCACCCGGCCTTTGCGTTGGTGGAACGAGCGGGGAATCAGCTGTCGCCTTCGCTGCAACATCCGGAGAAGATTGGGAAATCGTGATTTGTCGCCGGTGGATTCTGGCAATTGAGGTCAGCCACGGGCAAGCCTAGGGAGCTACTTATAAGTCATAATAATAAAAAGAAAGGTAGAGCTCCCAATGGCTTATGACTGGAGCGGCGGACGTACCCGTCGTCTTCGCCGAATGAAGCTTGGCGTCGTCGCCAGTTCTCTCATTCTGCTGGCGCTTGTAGCGTCGCTTGTTCTTGGCTGAGCATGCAGCCTGACACTGACCGGCGGCATGGCACGGTTTTCAAAACCGCCCTGCCGCCGCTCCATGAATATCATGGCGATCAGGTTTTTTTCTCTTCCACACAATGAACCGGCTGTTTCATGTCCGGATCCGCCATCACATCGTAGAGATCGGCTTCGTCTCCTTTGGACCACCAGACACGAGCGCCGCCCTGGTATTTTGCTCCGGAGCCTGAAACAACATTGGCGGCGACGATAACGCCGTCCTTCAAGCCCAGCCGAACAAGACTGATGTCGCCGGCATTGTAATAAACCGCCTCCACCGTCTCGGCGCCGCACCGATAGACGGCATCGGTTTTTTCAACCGTTGTATCCCCAGGAAGCGGAATCACCAGATCCTCGGCAAGCGCGCTGGAGGCAGCCGGCAGGGTTAGAGCGGCAAGATAGAGGGCTGCAACGGATTTCTTCATGATGGGCCTTCCTGGTTTGACCCCGTCATAAGGTCACGCCAGCAAAGCCAAATTGCGGCAGCTCCAGGAACCGCCGCCATATCCCCGATTCATTGCCGCTGGACGCGTGCATCATTGCAATCCACCCCAAGCGGGGCTGGCTATCGAAACAGCCAGTAAACAATGCCGAGAATCACAGCCCACATTGCCAAGGATATGGCCAGAACTACGAGATAATTTCGAAACCGTCTGGTCATCCGCCCCCATCGCCGGACGGCCGTTGCTCGACAACCGTAACCGTTGAATTGCTGGATGCGGATAAACCGCAGGGATCAGCCTGTCTACCAAGAGGCTGAATCACAGGCTATTCGGATATTTTACCCGCCCGAAATGGGGTCGATGGACGGAGCAGGACGCACAAATCCGCCAGCGCGCGGGTCTTCGCCTCCAGCGCTACACGCTTCATGCGATATCGGCTCGGGACAGGGCGGCGGAAACCGACCGCCGCCCCTGCCCGCCTCAGCTCTTCAGCGCCGTGTTGCACAGGCTCCAGTAGCCGCCGCCCTTCTGGATCCATTTCAGATCGCCGAGCGTACCGTCATTCTTGTTCTTGTGATAGGAGTCGACACAGGTTTTAAGGCGGGCCTTTGCCGGCGTCTCGCTTGAATATTTCTTGTCAACAGCGCTCGGGAAAGCGACGCCCTTCGGAGCCTTGATCGTCGCTTTTTCGGGTTCCTTCTCGGTTGTGGCCGCGACCTGCTTGTCGTCGGCCGCATCTTCAGCCGCCGCCTCGCTGCCGCAGAACTTGGCGCGATAATCGTTCCACTTGATGTCCTTGGCGGACCCGTCAGCTTTCGCTGCCTGATATTTTACGCTGCACTCCTTCATGGTGAGTGCGGCAGCGGGGGAGACAAACGCCGCCGATGCCAGCAGCGCAAAGGATGAGAGAATGACAACCCTGTTCAACATTGAAGACTCCCGTTTGCATGATTGCCGGTCGACTATCTGACCGGATTTTCCGCTTGTCAACGAGCAGTGCGGCATGGATACAAAGTCTGGTTGAGCGAGCATAAATCCATCCTGCCGCGCCTCGGATTCCCCATGAGGCCCGCTCCGAACCCACGCTCTCCGATCAAGCCGAAGAATCACGTCTTCGTGTGGCGTCAAGCCTCCATCGGAACGAAATTCCTAAATTTTCGTTAGCATCCCGAACGAATAATGAGGATTTATCGATGTTGAGGATGCCGAAGACCATCTCCGCGCTCGCTCTTGGCGTCGCATTATCTGCCGCTTTTGTTATGCCCGCTGAGGCGTTGAGCCTCATACAGCCAGCCTATGAAACGCAGGCACAAAATTCGGGCCAGCGCGGTTATCCCGCATCCGCCTTTGCCGCGGGAACCGGGGAAGAAGCCACGCCTGACGGATACGCCCTGTCTCAGGCCGAAATAAATCACGTAAAATGGTGCGCGGCGCGTTACGCATCCTATCACCCTACTGATAACAGCTACCTGGCGCCCGCAGGCACAAGAAGCCAGTGCCGTTCGCCTTATTGAGCGCGACTGGGGGCGCGGCATTCATGGCGTATAGGATAAACTAAAGCCCATCACCGCATCGGCTGGATGCTCACGGCACAACCCGGAGACGCGAAACACGTCGCACAGCGATAAGGTGATTTACTGAGAGGAAGCTGGAGCGGGTAGCGGGAATCGAACCCGCGTATTCAGCTTGGAAGGCTGCTGCTCTACCATTGAGCTATACCCGCGGTGGCGATTTCGATCCGTGCAGAATGGTGGAGGGAGTTGGATTTGAACCAACGTAGGCGTAGCCAACGGATTTACAGTCCGTCCCCTTTAACCACTCGGGCATCCCTCCAGTTATCTGCGAGGATCAAGCGACCAAGCTCTTCAGATTTCGCTGCGGCGAAGCGCCGTTGCGTCGTCTGTGGCGCGTATATGACGGCCTCGTTCGTTTCTGTCAACACGCCCTTTCACGAATTTTCGGGAAAAAATTCAATCCCCTTGCAGCCCTGTGGATTATCACGGGGGCTGGTGCGCGGCACGCGCCGGAGATATAAGGCGCCATGAGCAAAGACGATCCCAACAACAAATCCACCCGCGACACACATTACGCCAACCTGCGTCGTGCCGTGCGCGACGCGAAGCGCGAGCGCGGTGAAATTCCGACCCCGCCGCAGTCGAAGCGCCGGAACCGCGGCGCCGACGACTGGAAGCCGCCGCAACTTGCGCCCGACCAGGTGCACCTTTACGGCCTGCATACCGTACGCGCAGCCCTTGCCAATCCGGAGCGGCAGATCGTCAAGCTTTCGGTTACCCAGAATGCCTTTGCACGTCTCGATATCGGCGAGGCGGAGGCGCAGCCCTTCCCGGTCGAAATAGTATCCCCGCAGGATATCGACAGGGTTTTGGGGCCTGAGGCGATCCATCAGGGCGTGATGCTGGAGACCCGGCCGCTGCAGGTCAAGCGGCTGGGCGCGCTGAAGGATAGCCCACTCATTCTCGTGCTCGATCAGGTCACCGATCCGCACAATGTTGGCGCCATCATGCGCTCGGCAGTCGCCTTCAATGCGGGCGCCGTCATCACCACGATGCGCCATAGCCCGACCGAGTCGGGTGTGCTCGCGAAATCCGCCTCAGGCGCGCTGGAACTCATCCCCTATATCCAGATCACCAATCTCGCCGATGCGCTGGGTGAACTGCACAAGCTCGGCTTCTTCTCGGTCGGGCTCGATTCGGAGGGCCCCGCCCCGATTGAACGGACCTTCAGCGGCGAAAAAATCGCACTGGTGCTGGGCGCCGAAGGCAAGGGCCTGCGCCAGAAGACCCGCGAGACCGTCTCGGCGCTCGCCCGTCTCGATATGCCGGGAGCGATCAAATCGCTCAACGTGTCGAACGCGGCGGCCATCGCCCTTTACGCAACGCAGCAATTTCTGGGCAAAGCGTCGTCCTGACGCTTGCCATTCCTTGCGAAATCACAAAGCGCATCGCATGCTGCGCCTTTGTCATTCGCACGGAGCACATCTCAACATGACCGACCAGACCATCAAACCGACCGGCGAGCTGACGCTCAGAACGCTCGCCATGCCGGCCGACGCCAATCCGGCCGGCGATATTTTCGGGGGCTGGGTCATGTCACAGATGGACTTGGCGAGCGGCATTCGTGCGGCGGAACGCTCTCGCTGTCGCGTGGTCACGGCGGCAGTCAAGGAAATGGCCTTTGAGCTGCCGGTGAAGATCGGCGACACGCTGTCCATCTATACCGATATTGCCCGCGTCGGCCGCACCTCCATCACGCTGACGGTAGAGGCCTGGGCGCAGCGGTCGCGTTACGACAAGCTGGAAAAGGTAACCGCCGGCACCTTCATCATGGTGGCGATGGACGAAAACGGGCAACCGACGCCCATTCCTCCGGCGGAGTAGGAGCGATGGAGGCCGCCGTCAACGCCGCAGAAGCCTATTCGCACATCCGCGCGGTCATGGGCATGGTGGTCGGCCTCAGCCTCGCCCGATTGCTGACCGGCCTTGCAGGTTTCGTGCAGCATCCCAAAAAAGAACGGATTTATCCCCTGCACATCGGCTGGGTGGCGTTCCTGTTTCTGATGCTGGTGCATTTCTGGTGGTGGGAGCACCGGCTTTCTGCCACAGGCCATGTATTGGGCTTCGGCGCGTTCCTTTTCCTGATCCTGTTCTGCTCGCTGTTTTATTTCCTGTGCGTTCTGCTCTTTCCCACGGAGATGAAGGAGTACAAGGGATATGAGGATTATTTCCTTTCCCGCAAAAGCTGGTTCTTCGCCTTTCTGGCAGCCCTTTTCGTCACCGATGTCGGGGATACTTTGCTGAAAGGCCAGCACTATCTCGCCTCACTTGGTCCGGAATACCTTATACGCACCGCCATCTACGTCATTTTGTTCACGCTGGCGATCTTCATCGAGAACCGCCGTTTCCATCGGTTTCTCGTCATCTTTGCGCTGATTTACCAGATCGCCTGGATTTTCCGTACTTACGATCTTCTGGCCTGAAGTTTACCCGTTCCGGCAAGCGGGCACGATCCCGGCGTGCCCGCCTGCCTCAAAAGTTCGTCGCCTCAGAACATCGTATTGTTGTTCGCCGCCGTCTCCGGCACGGGCTGGATTACATCCCAATGCTCGGTGATCTTGCCATCGGTCACCCGAAAAATATCGACGATGGCCCTGCCCCGGTCTCCGTCCTTTTCTGTTGAATGAATATGCAGATAGACAAGGTCGCCATCCGCGGCGCTTCTCACGATCCGCGCCTTGGACTGCGGGTTTTCCTTGAAGTGGCCGATGAAGTAATCCACGAACGGTTTCTTGCCATCCGGAACCATGGGATTGTGCTGCTTGTAGCTGTCGACAATAACGGCAGCACCCTTTTCCACTTCGTGCTTGTTGAAGACGGTATCGTAAAACTCGATCACCAGCTTGCGATTGGCCTCTTCCCGGGCGAAATCCCGCCCGGCGGTTTCGGCCAGCACCGGAACGGCTGTCAATGCGGGCGCAAGAGCGAGAGCGGCGATGGCGAGACGACGTGTCATGACATTCATGGGTGATACCTCTCAATAACCGACGGTGAAGCGCTGGCGGGAATGCTGCGGCTTCTCGATTTCATCGACAAGCGCAATCGCGTAGTCTTCGAAGGAAATGCGGCTACCATCTTCATTGCTCAGAAGATTGTCCTTGCCGATGCGGAATTTGCCCGTTCTTTCACCCGGCACGAACTCGGCGGAAGGCGAAAGAAAGGTCCAGTCGAGCTGCGTTTCCTGTTTCAGCAAATCAAGAAACTCCGCACCCTTGGTGGCCTCGGCCTTGTAAGCGGCAGGAAAATCCGGCAGGTCGACGACACGCTGGCCGGGCGCGATTTCAAGACTGCCGGCGCCACCAACCACGAGGTAGCGTGGAACGCCGGAGGCACGCACGGCCTCGATCAGCGTCACCGGGTCGCTCGCCGTGAAATGCACCGAACTGATCACGGCATCGTGACCTGCAAGCAGTTTTGAAAGTCCGGTTTGATCGAAGACATCGCCTTTCTTTGCAACGACGTTCGGCAGGGTGGCAATCTTTTCGGGGCTGCGGGCAATGGCCGTAACATGATGCCCCCGGTCGGAAAGTTCCTTGAGAATACGGGACCCGGCATTGCCGGACGCACCGATGAGCGCGATTTTAGCCATGGCTTCTTCCTTTTGTTGCTATTGTCGCTGGTCTAAATAATAGACCGAAAGAAAGAGCTATGGTATCGCGTCCCCGGCCGCAAGAAGTCAGCAGCCGGTGATCTGGTCACATGGCGATGACCTGCAAGGATATGGGGTAATCGAAATGTCGGATACGCAGACGAAAGAAATCTTCGACTTCGAGCAGCCCTGCCCCATTCGGGATGTGCTGGACCGCATCGGAGACCAATGGAGCCTTCTGGTTCTCGAAGCGCTGCAGGGCGGCGTGCTGCGCTTCAACGAGTTGAACCGCAGGATTGACGACATTTCCAAGCAGATGTTGTCCCGTACGCTGAAGCGGCTGGAGGAGGATGGATTCATCCGGCGCACGCTTTATGCCGAGGTGCCGCCGCGCGTGGAGTATGAGCTGACAGGTCTTGGCCGCTCGTTTCTGGTACCGATGCAATTGCTGGTCCAATGGGCCGACGAAAACCACGTCCGCATCTGCAAGGCCCGCCTGCAATATTCCGAAAACGACAATCGCAGCTGACCATCAGAGCAATACCTGACCGGCAGCGGCACGCCGCATCTAGTCCAGTCGGTAAACCTTGCAGACCAACCCTTCCGGCTGGCGGTAGGTCATGAAGCCCATGGCATCATAATAACTCTGCCCGAGCGCATTGTCCGCGCCGATGCTGGCGTCGACATTCTTGAGGCCCCGCGCCTCCGCCGCCCTGCGCGTCGCGGCGAAGAGGGCGGATCCAACGCCTCTTCGCGCCGCCTGCGGACTGACATGGGTGCCGATGATGCCCCACCCTTCCGCCACGCCATAGGGATTGTCCGCCCGTGCATAACGCAGCGACTGGAAGCCCAGGATATGCCCGTCTTCATCCTCCGCGACCGAACACTCGATACGGTCGGCGTGCTGGATGTAATTCTCCAGCACCGCCGCGACGTCCGTCGGCGCTTTTCGAAGGCCGGCCGCGAATATCTCGTTTTGAACCGCTGCCATTCCCTTTGCATCGTCAAGTCTTGCAGGCCGTATTTTCATCGATACATCACCTCTTGTCCGTTGCGATGGTTCTGGGCAGGCAAAGCGCGAGTCTCCTCCTATTCAGGACCGGAAAATGAAGGAAGCACCGAAAGCGATCAGCGCAAAGCCGATGACGTGGTTGATGGTGATGCTTTCCTTCAGCCAGAAGATCGAAAACAGCGCGAAGACCGCGAGCGTGATGACCTCCTGAATGGTCTTGAGCTGTGCGGTGGAGTAAACCTCCGAACCGATGCGGTTCGCGGGAACGGCGAGCACATACTCGAAAAAGGCGATGCCCCAGCTGGCGACAATCGCCAGAAAGAGCGCGCTGCCCTTGTGCTTGAGGTGGCCGTACCAGGCGAAGGTCATGAAAACATTGGAGGCGATGAGCATCAGGACAGGCCAGATGTGGGCAGGGCTGATTGAGAACGGCATGATGGGTCCTGGAAAAAAGAGGGATGTCGTAAAATGCAGCAGAAGAAGGCAGTCTGAGGGGATCCCTCATCCTGCCGTAATGGATTTGCTCTAGCGCATCCGGCCGAAAACCGGAATCGATTTCTACGGATCGCGGCAAGGCCGTGTTCAGCCGCTACGCAACGCATCCGGCGGAATTTTGTTCCGCATGCTCCGTTTCCTTTTTGTACTCATTTTTTCACTGTCTCCCCTTCCCTTTGCGCGTGACTCTCTCCATATTTCGCCCATGGCCAGATCACCGAAAAACTCCACCTCCTCGCCCTCGGGCTTCGAGGAAGCTCCGCAATCGTCATTCGAAGGCGCGCCGCTCGGCGGCAGCGTTGCCGATTGGGTCAAGCAACTTGAGGCGGAAGCGGAAGCATCCTCCGTGGAGACCCAGCGCGAAATCGCTTCGAAGGCGGGCAAGCACCGCAAGAAGATCGAAATAGAAGCGCGCAAGGAAGCGGAAAAGGCCGCCACAAAGACGGCGAAAAAGACCACCGCGTCCAAAACGGCGCGCGGCGTTTCGATCGGCGCGTCGAGCGATCCGAAAACGCGCGCCGCCGCGGGTCTCAATCCTGTGGCAGGGCTCGATGTCTCCTTGGAGGATGCCCAGTCCCTGGCACCGGGCGCGGTGACGGCGACGGTGGACGCGCTTTCTAAATTGATTGAAAGCGGCAACCCGCTCTTCAAGGATGGCAAGCTGTGGACACCCCACAGGCCGGCCCGTCCGCCGAAATCGGAAGGCGGCATCGCCATCGAGATGGTGACGGACTACAAGCCATCCGGCGATCAGCCGACCGCCATTGCCGATCTCGTCGAAGGCCTCAATTCCGGCGACCGCTCGCAGGTGCTGCTCGGCGTCACCGGCTCCGGCAAGACCTTCACCATGGCCAAGGTGATCGAGGCCACACAGCGTCCGGCCGTTATTCTTGCGCCCAACAAGACGCTGGCGGCCCAGCTCTATTCCGAATTCAAAAACTTCTTTCCAAACAATGCGGTGGAGTATTTCGTTTCCTATTACGATTATTACCAGCCGGAAGCCTATGTGCCGCGTTCCGACACCTATATCGAGAAGGAATCGTCGATCAACGAGCAGATCGACCGCATGCGCCACGCCGCAACCCGCGCCATTCTCGAACGTGACGACTGTATCATCGTCGCTTCGGTTTCCTGTATCTATGGTATCGGTTCCGTCGAGACCTATACGGCCATGACCTTCCAGATGCAGGTAGGCGACAAGCTGGATCAACGCCAGCTTCTTGCCGACCTCGTGGCCCAGCAATACAAGCGGCAGGACATCAACTTCGTGCGCGGCTCCTTCCGCGTGCGCGGTGATACGATCGAGATCTTCCCCGCCCACCTTGAAGATGCGGCCTGGCGCATTTCCATGTGGGGTGACGAGATTGAATCCATCACCGAATTCGACCCGCTGACCGGCCATAAGACCGGCGACCTGCAATCGGTGAAGATTTACGCCAATTCGCACTATGTGACACCGCGCCCGACGCTGAACGGCGCGATCAAGTCGATCAAGGAAGAGCTGAAGCTGCGCCTCGCCGAGCTTGAAAAAGCCGGCCGCCTGCTGGAAGCCCAGCGTCTGGAACAGCGCACGCGCTACGATGTCGAGATGCTGGAGGCCACGGGCTCCTGCGCCGGCATCGAAAACTATTCACGCTATCTCACCGGCCGCAATCCGGGCGAGCCGCCGCCGACCCTGTTCGAGTATATTCCCGACAACGCGCTGATCTTCATCGACGAAAGCCACGTCACCGTTCCTCAGATCGGCGGCATGTATCGCGGCGACTTCCGCCGCAAGGCAACGCTGGCCGAATATGGCTTCCGCCTGCCCTCGTGCATGGACAACCGTCCCCTGCGCTTCGAGGAATGGGACGCCATGCGCCCGCAGACCATTTCCGTCTCCGCCACCCCCGGAGGCTGGGAAATGGAGCAATCCGGCGGCGTTTTCGCCGAACAGGTCATCCGTCCGACCGGCCTCATCGATCCTCCGGTCGAAGTCCGCTCCGCCCGCACCCAGGTGGACGATGTTCTCGGCGAAATCCGCGAGACCGCCGCCAAGGGCTACCGCACGCTCTGCACCGTGCTGACCAAGCGGATGGCCGAAGACCTCACCGAATATCTGCATGAACAGGGTGTCCGCGTTCGTTACATGCACTCCGATATCGACACGCTGGAGCGCATCGAGATCATCCGCGACCTGCGCCTCGGCGCTTTCGACGTGCTCGTCGGCATCAACCTGCTGCGCGAGGGCCTCGATATTCCGGAATGTGGTTTCGTAGCCATCCTCGACGCAGACAAGGAAGGCTTCCTGCGCTCGGAGACCTCGCTGATCCAGACCATCGGCCGCGCCGCGCGTAACGTCGATGGCAAGGTCATCCTTTATGCCGACAATATCACCGGTTCGATGAAGCGGGCGATGGAGGAAACCTCCCGCCGCCGTGAAAAGCAGATGGCCTATAACCAGGAACATGGCATCACGCCGGAATCGGTCAAGGCGAGGATCTCCGACATTCTTGATTCCGTGTATGAACGCGACCACGTAAGAGCCGATATTTCAGGCGTTTCCGGCAAGGGCTTCGCCGATGGCGGTCATCTGGTCGGCAACAATCTCCAGGCCCATCTCAACGCGCTGGAAAAATCCATGCGCGACGCCGCAGCGGACCTCGACTTTGAAAAGGCCGCCCGCTTGCGCGACGAAATCAAACGCCTCAAGGCAGCCGAACTCGCCACCATGGACGACCCCATGGCCAAGGAAGAAGCACGTGCGGTCGAGGGTGGCGGGAAAAACAACAGACGGAGCCACTTGTCGATTTCCTCCCCTGAGGGGGAGACATCCGGCAGGGCAGACGGGGATGCCGCTTCCACGAACGAAAGCGGAAAGTCTCTCTTCGCTAAACCTTCGCTGGACGAGATGGGTCCGGGCTCCGACGCAGGAAAACCGCTTTTCCGCAAGAACACGCTGGACGAGATGACCGTGGGTCGTACCGAAAAGCCCGTAAGGGGCGCGGTGCCCGATAAGCCTGCGACCGAACCCGGCAAGAGGTTCTCCCCCCTGCTGGAAGGCCAGCCCGAACGCGCCACGGACGATCCGCGGCCGCTGGTCCGTGGCAAGATCGGCGCCGGTTCCTATGAAGATGCCGGCGAGCAGAAGCGAAAAAGCCGGACCAAGGGCAAGACTGGCCGTCCGGGCCGCTGATGCGCTCTGTGCAAGGCCCGCCTGACATGAACAGCGGCTAAGGCTCCCATCGTTCATGTCAGCGCCGCCTGCGCATGCCGGCGGCGCCTGTCAGCCTTCACAAGGCGTGATCAGCGACTTGACCGCGGTTGCCCCGAACAGCTTGACCAGATCCGCATCAAGCGATGTGGGAATATAGTCTTCGTTTTCCGCCGGTTTCATATAGATCGAGGAATAGATCGGGCCAGCGGGAAACGTGCCTTTGAAGCAGGCTTTCACGATCTTGATCTCGGTACTGCCCCTGATACGTGGACCCTGCGCGCGGGAACGGCGCACCCGCTCTTGTAGCTCCGCGAGCCTTCCGACGTCTTCGGGCTTTACCCGCCATACGCTCGCCAACATACCATCCCGTTTTTCCGGCCGGAATTTAGCGAGCGCAGCCGCATCCGTATCCGCCACCAGCGCGTAGGTCGCAACGGTTTCTTCGGGCGCGCCGTCCGTCCTGCTGCGGGTGATCATCACGGCGTCACCGGACCGGAGGGAAAGATTGGCTGGCAGTTGCAATCCGACCCGCACATGCTCGAAATCCATCGTCAGAAAATCCTGCCGCATCAGCTTGGGAATGCTGGAAATCGGTACGGTCATGCAACCGGCGACGAACAGGAGAAAAACAGACAGGCAGGCAAAACGCGATAATGGCAATGTCATCCTGTTGGAACCTGAAAAAAGCAGCTTAATGAAGTGGGCTTGTTAAACCACGTTTGCGGCGTCGCAATCGCCAGACCGCGCGCAAACTTGCGCGAACAGCATTGCCGTAACATTATGAAATCAGGAACGCGTAGGCCCGGGGAACGTTGATCGTTTTCGGTAATGATGACAGGAGACCCATATGTATCAAAAAAAACTTATGGCCTTCTGTCTGTTCATGTCCTCCGGTTCAGCCTTCGCCGGCCATATCGAAGACGCCACCTTTCACAGCGCCGCCCTGAACGCGCCGCTCCCTGTCAATATCTATCGCCCCGAAGGTCCGCCGCCCGAAAACGGCTGGCCTGTACTTTACCTCCTGCACGGCCATGACGGCGACCAGAACAGCTGGCGCGATCTCGGCAATATTGAAAAGACGCTCGACACGCTCATCGAGGCTGGCACCATCCGCCCTCTGGTTGTCGTGATGCCCGGCGTGAAAAACAGCTGGTATGTGGATTCTGCCGCCGTCGGCGGTCCCGGCGATTACGAGACCGCCCTCACCGGCGATCTGCGCCACCAGATCGAAAAAACGGTGCCCGTGCGAAAAGATCGTCAAGGCCGCGCCATTGCCGGCCTTTCCATGGGCGGTTTCGGCTCCCTGCATCTCGCCTACGGCCACGAGGACCTCTATGGCGCCGTCGCCAGCCTGTCCGGCGCCATCTGGCAAAACGTGCCCGCCTCCGCTCTCGACAAGACACCCGCCGAACTCAAGCTCATTCAGGACAGCGCCTTTTTCCACCGCGTCGACCGCACCACCGTCACCAGCGGCATCGTGCTTCCCTCAACCGGTGATCATTTCTCCGGCGCCTTTGGCACCCCTTTCGATGCACGTCTCTTTAACGAAACGAATGTCTTCACCCTCGTCGCACAGCATGTCGCAGAAAGTCAGGATCTCCCCGCCACCTATTTGACTGTGGGAGATGACGATGGCTTCTTCCTCTGGCGCGGTGCCATTGCCCTGCATGAGACCCTCCAGGCGGACAACCGCAAATCCGAACTGCGGGTGACGGATGGCGACCACGTCTGGTCCGTGTGGAAGGTTTCGATCATCGATGCGCTGAAATTCATCGACGGAGAGTGGGACAAGACAGCGGATGCCAACCGCGATTAAATCACGATCTGTCGTTCTTTGCCGGTGACACCGCCCGGCTTTATCCCCGCTTCTTTCCGCTTTTTCCCGCCACGTTCAACGCCACCGCAGCGCGGATCAGCGCTGCCAGCGCCTCCTCATCAACGACATCGCCCTCGTGAAAATCGATGGCGCGCCGCGTGTTGCCCTCAAGGCTCGAATTGAACAGGCCTGACGGGTCCTCCAGAGAGGCGCCCTTCGCAAAAGTCATCTTCACCGCGCTTTTATAGGTTTCGCCGGTGCACAGAATGCCCGCATGCGACCAGACCGGAACGCCGCGCCACTTCACCTCTTCCACCACTTCCGGATCGGCCTTCTGGATCACCGCGCGAACACGCGCGAGCGTCTCGCCGCGCCAGTCGCCCAGCTCCGCGATCTTCCGGTCGATGAAGTCTGATGGTGCGGTCTGCTCCGCATCTTCAGTCACCGTGTTTTTCGCCATGACATCCTCCCGATTTCGACGCACGCCTGTTTCTTTTTCACCATAGACCAAATTTTCGTGTCATCCCATGAGGAACCAAATCGGCTCCTCACCGTTTCTTCTCCGAACGCAATGTTCAGCATAAAAAGGGAAGAAACATCATGAAAATCAATGTCATCGCTCTCGCTGCCGCAGCAGCGCTCTCCTCTTCCGTGGCATTTGCCCAGACGGCTGCCACGGCTCCTGCTGCCGGCGCGGATGCGACCTTGTCGGGCCCCGGCATTACCATGGGTACGAAGGCAACCGGCCCGCTGAAGTTCGTCAATGTCCAGAAGACCGATCTCACCGCTTCCCAGCTTGATGGCATGGATATCTATAACGCCCAGAATGAAAACATCGGCGAAATCGAAGACGTCGTGATCGGCGATGGCAAGGCGGTGATCGGCCTCGTGGCCAGCGTCGGCGGCTTCCTGGGCATCGACAAGAGCTACGTGGTGCTCGATCCGGCGTCCGTGGCCGTTCATAATGACAACGGCACATGGAAGGCCTTTGTCGATACCACCAAGGATGCACTGCAGAACGCTCCGAAGCTCGATTACGACAAGCTGGACGACTGATTACCCCTGCAGTCGAGGCTTGTCCCCCCGCGCTCCGGCGCGGGGGTTTTCATGCGTGGAAGTCTGAACATCAGGCAGCATTCCCACCGCCCGCACCCTTGCCTCACTGCCCGCCTCTCGCCTATCTTCGGCGCGCAACCTGCAAGGATCGATGCGTGCCCGTCAACAGCCTCCCCAAATTCACCGTCAGCGCCGCAATCATGTTGCTGAGCGCTCTTCCGCTATCAGCACAGTCCACCGGCTGGAAACCCGCCGAGCAGATAAAGACCTATGCCGTCAGCGGCAATACGGGCGGTGCGCTTTATCAGTCCATCGGCGAGCGCGGCCCGACTGCGGGCGTGCAGGCCATTGCCCACACCACCTTCAAGCTGACGTGGCGGAGAGACTACCGACCGCAGCCCGACGGTGCCTGTGTGCTGGCCAGTGCCAGACCCAATCTCACCATCATCTACACCTGGCCAAAGGCACCTGCCCATCTGCCGGCCGCCGTCGCCGCCAGCTGGAAGACCTTCATTTCCGGGGTGGAAACCCATGAGCGAGTTCATGGCGAGCACATTCTCGATATGGTGAGAAAGATCGAAGCCTTCAGCACCGGGCTACGGGCGGAAGACGATCCCAAATGCCAGAAGGTGCGCGCTGTTCTGCAGCAAAGGTTGGGTGAGCTTTCCAACGAGCAGCGGCAACGCGGCCGAGATTTCGACCGGGATGAGCTGTCCCCGGGCGGGCGGGTTCACCAGCTTATACTCGCCCTCGTCAACGGCCCATGACAGGCAGTTACTCCGCCGCCTCGCCCTTCAGCAACGGCTCGGCGAGCGTCACGCTCTCCAGCTCGTAGGAATAGCCCTCGAGCATGGTATAGGCCTGTTCTATCGCCTCGATCTGCGCCTCCGCGTTGCGTATGGCTTCGGCTATGGACTGGCTTCGGGCGCGGAGCATCGAACTCAGCACATCGGTTTCCGGCTTCCGTCCGAGACGGTCCATATGTTTACGCACCCGGGTACGGTGCCGTTCGAGTTCCAGAATATGGAAGCGGCTTTTCAGAATATCGTCGGTCAGCTTACGGCGCATGGCAGCCACGGGATCAAAACTGCCGGGTTCCCGCTCATCCAGAATGAATTCATTGACCAGCGTTTCCAGCATCAGCAGGCCCTTGAGATCCTTGGCATCGGCAAGCTGCGGATCGTAACCCGTGTCATCGAAGACCTTGCGGCGCACGGGATCCTTCAGAAGTTCATAGGCTGTCTGCAGGCGCGCGAACTGCTCGGCATCGCCACCGCTGTCGGGATGAGCAGCCTTCGCAACCTTGCGGTAGGCCGACTTGATCGCCGCCTCGTCGGCATCCCGCTCCACGCCAAGCAAAACATAGGGATCAATCACAAAAACACCTTCAAACGCAAACTGTTACCCGCACGCTGCTACCACTCTCAACCGGTCAGCAACCGGATCATAGGCCAAATCCGCCCCGTGCGGCACCCCGCGACGGCGCTTAAACCGGCAGAACACGAATTTACGCGCTCCCGCACGAGAGGGTCTCTCTGGCGAAAAAGCCCCTTGATGCCGAAATTTGTCGGACCCAAGGCGACTATAACGACAGCCGGGACAAAATTGTGGACAGTGGCCGCAAAACGTCGACCGGCATCGGAACCGCCTCCAGCACGGGCCGCCACGAGAGATCGTCATGTGCCCCGAACAGGCGCATTTTCAGGAGGTTATGGTGGAATGTCGCCAAGGGGTGTAAGCTCCCCTTTTGGATCCGAGGGAGGGACGATCCGATGCCGCAAACCATTACCCAGACCGTGACGGATTATGTGCACGCCATGGCCTATGCGGATGAAGGCCTGATGCGCGATGTTTTTGACCCGCGCGCCAGCATCGTCGGCACATTCGAAGGCGCGACTGAATGGCTGTCTCTGGAGGATTTTGTCGATCAGGTCCGCAAAACCGAACGCGGCCTTCCCGATCACGACCCCGCCTTCGAAATCCTCGGCATCGACAAGGAGGGAGACAGCGCCTCGGTAAAGCTGACAACCCGGTTCGACGGTATGGATTTTTACGAATATCTGTCCCTGCTGGAGCACGACGGCAACTGGACGATCGTGCACAAGCTCTATCACATAAAGCCGTAGCCACTGCACGAACATCAGTCGTGCAGTGCGTATGAAAGACAGGCCAAATCCTTGAAAATACTGGTGCCCCCGGCAGGGTTCGAACCCGCGACCCCCTGATTACAAATCAGGTGCTCTACCAACTGAGCTACAAGGGCAATCCAGTGCCTTGCCAACTATCAGATTCTGACCGGGTGTAAAGCAAAAACTGATCACGCAGCACGGGCGGCGCGCTTTTCCACACCATGCCCGCAGGCCAGGCCGCAGGATCGTCAAGACGGCAAAAGCGCAGCAATATAAGCGAAGTATTTACGCGGCGCGGCTAAAATGGTGATGAATTATACCCGATTGAGTGAGAACAACGCATCAAATGCGCGCAAGCATACAGAAAATTCAGCTAACGGGCACGATCGTCATCGCCGCGAGCTCCATCCTGCTGGCCACACTTGCCGCGCTGCCAAGCGTTTCCAACTATCTGCGTTACCGCACCAACGCGGCGCAGCTCACCCGCTTCGAAACCGCTCTCCAGTCCGCATGGCTGGTTTCGGCGGAGCGCGGTCCCGCGAACAATGTGATGGGCGCATCCACCGCTGAACAGGATCTGGTTGCAGCTCTCGCTGCCGCGCGCAAGGCAACGGACGACAAGCTGTCGGAACTGGAAGCTTCCTTCGCCGACGACATCAGGACCCAGCCGGAGCTGGCGAAATCGCTGGCCGAGACCCGCGAGAAACTCGCGCAGTCCCGCAACGCGGTGGATCAGGTAGCCGCCCTGCCACTGTCAGCACGCAGCCACACGGCCATGTCGGGCGCCATATCATCGATGTTCAAGGCCGCCGACAGTGTCAATCTGCTGCGTGGCAAGGCAGCGCGTGCCATCATCAAGGTGACGCCCGATGTGGCGATAGACATCGCGATGACGGGCACCGCCGGTGTCATGCGGGACAGGATCGGCCGCCTCGGCTCCTATGTGATCATGAGTCTGCGGGCGAACAGACAGGAAAAGCTGGGTTATCGCGCCAAGTTCGATGCGGAGATGCAGAGCCTGCTATCACTGAAGGCATCGTTGACCAACTACACCGCCGCCTATCTTTCCACGCCGCGACTGGACAGGGCGTTCCGCGATCTCGAAACCTATTATTTCGGTCAGGCGCTGCGCTACGCGCAGAATACGATCGTGATCGCCATGCCGTCCGCCCAGCCGAGCGTGCTTGAATTTTCCAGGAACTATATTTCGGGGATGCGTTCATCCGATACGTTGCGCGATCTCATTCTGGCCGAGACACGCGCGCGACTCGAAAAGAAGCAGCAGGAAGCGCTGATCTACGGCGCCACATCGCTTTTTCTCGCAGGTATTGCGGTTCTGGTCCTGCTACGGCTCACATCTGTCTACAAAACAGCGCTGTTCCGGCCCATGCAATCCGTTCAGGCACAGATTGCGGCCATCGCCGCGGGCGATCTTTCAGAGGCGCAGCATGAGGACAGGGTCGCCCCGGAGGTGAAGAAGATGTTCCAGGAACTCGACTTCCTGCGGGAGCAGCTTCGCCAGAAGGGCGAAATGGAGAACCAGCAGCGCGCGCTGGCCGAACAGTTACGCGCACTTTCCGAGACGGATGCGCTGACGGGCGTGTTCAACCGACGGGCGCTCGAAAAGGCCGTTCGTTCCCTGTTGACGGGCGAGGACCAGTGTCAGTCGCTCGGCGTAATGATCGTCGACATCGACCACTTCAAATCGATCAATGACCGTTATGGCCATGCCATGGGTGACATTGCACTTCAAAAGACCGCGGCTTTGTTGCGGGGTGCATTGCGCAAGAACGACATTCTTGCCCGCTATGGCGGCGAAGAATTCGTCGTGGTGCTGCAGGATGTCAGCCATGCCACGGCAACGGCAACGGCCGACCGCCTCCGCCGCCTGATCGAAGCCCAGATCGTGGATGAACAAAGTGGATTGTCGCTGACGGCGAGCTTTGGCGTCGTCTGGCAGGAAGCGCGGGCGGTCAACAGCTGGGACGAGTTGATCGCGATTGCCGATGACCGGCTTTATGAAGCCAAGCGCGCAGGTCGCAACCGGGTCTGGGCCACCTATTTCCCGAAAGCCGCCAACGGTTAGAAGCCACCGGTTTCCGACCGCCGACGACGTCAGATCAGGTCCAGCGTCATCACGACTGGGCAATGATCGGAAGCCTTGGGGCGGTCCCAGCCAGTGCGCGGATAACGCTCCACCTCCTGCCCCGGCGGAAAGATGGTGCGATAAGGCTGGCCGGCGCGGACGATTTCGGGAACCCGCGTCGCGTTGCTTTCGGCCAGGCGCGGAGAAAGCCAGATGTAATCAAGCTGGCACAAATGCTGCTCCTGTGGGCCCCGCGAATGATAGAGCGTCCAGCGGTCCATGACATCGCGACGCAGCATAGGATTGATGACGAAATCGTCGGCAGTGAAGACATCGAGCGCACTTCTTGCCTCTTCGACGGGCGTGAAGCTGTAGCCATTGCGCCTGTCACCGGCAATCGCGACGCGTTCCTGATAGTCGTTCATGTCGCCGCAGATCGCGAAATTCTTGTTGCGCGTATTGCCCGCACCCCAGCGATTTTCGATGATGCGGCGCACAGCCATGGCTTCCGCCTCGCGGATCGGCATGGTGCCGAGCCGGGCGTCCAATGCTTCACGGGCATTGGTCATGGACTTGAAATGCGTGACGTAAAGCGTCAGCGGCTTGCCGCCGATCCTCAGATCGATTTCAAGGCAATCCCGTTTGAATATCTTGTCATCGATCTGGTTGGTCGCGGCGAGTTCCGGATTGAAGAGATCGAGATTGCGATAGGTCAGTGCCGCATGGCTCTTGATGTCGACCACCTCGATCTTCTCGCCATCCCGCGTCTCCTCGCGCATGACGACCGCGACATCGATACCGCGGCTGTCATTGCCCTCGACCAGATATTTCTGCAGATAGCCATTGCCGACCATGCGATAGAGATAGCCATATTCGAAGGCCTGCAGGGCCGCCATGTTGTCGACTTCCTGCAGGCAGAGAATATCGGCATCCGCGTCGGCGATGGCGAGCGCCGAAAGCTGGCGCGTATCGTCGGTGGATGAGACCATCCGCGCACTTTCAAGGGCCTGATAGGTCGCCTCGTCCCTGATATCAAAAAGCTGGATCGCCCTGTCGCGTCGCGTCTGGTTGCGAAAGCCGGTGAAATCGAAACGGGTAAGAAGATTTTCGATATTGAAGGTGGCAAGCCGAAGCGACATGAATCATTCCCATTGCTGCGACCCCAGCTTAGCCGGTGTCGCTCCGCCTTTCCAGCGTTCGGCAGTGCGTGCGCTCTAAAGCCGCCACCCGCTGCGAATGGCAACCGGAAGCCTGTCACCCACAGCTGCGGCTTCACGCGAATAGGCCCTGACCGCCTGCCCATCCGGCAGGTCAAGACGAAGGGCATAACGCTCGCCCTCGTACAGAACCGAGGTGACGGTGCTGGCAATGCCTTCCGCGTCCCGCACCACATCCTGCGGCCTCACAAGCACGTCGGCCCGCGATGCTCCCGCGCCTCTCTCCATCGCCGCCCGAAGTGCGGACCAGTCGAGATCGCGCGATGCCCCTTCCGGCAGTGGGAGGCTGAGGATCGTCCCCTGCCCGACCAGCGACCCGACCAGCCTGCCCTCCGGCCGCGCGTAAAGCTCCGCAGGCGCCGCGACCTGAAGCAGTTTGCCGTGCGACATGACGGCGACATCGGTTGCCAGCGCCATGGCTTCCGCCTGATCGTGAGTGACATAGATCATCGTCGCGCCGGAACGGGCATGGAAATCCCGAAATGTCTCTTCCATTTCCTGCCGCAGATGCCGGTCGAGGTTGGCGAGCGGTTCATCGAGCAATACGACGTCAGGCTCGGTGACGAGGCAGCGGGCGAGCGCAACACGCTGCCGCTGGCCACCGGAAAGTTCGGCGGGACGGCGATCCGCGAAGCTCTCAAGTCGGACGGCGGCAAGCGCCTGACGCACCCTCTCGCGGTATTTTTCGCCCGTAATACCGCGCACCTTCAAAGGGTAGCCGGCATTGTCGGCAACCGACATGTGCGGCCACAGCGCATAGGACTGGAACACCATTGCCATGTTGCGCCGCTCCGGCGCCACCATGCTGCCGGCATCGGCCAGCACCCGCTCGCCGAGCAGGATGGAACCATCCGTCGGCTGTTCGAACCCGGCAACCATGCGCAGCACTGTGGTCTTGCCGCAGCCGGAGGGTCCGAGCAGCGCCAGAAAGCCGCCTTCCCGCACAGTGAGAGAAACATCGTCCACGGCCGGTTTCGAACCGGCACCGAAGCTCTTCGACAGGCGGTTAAGGATCAGTTTCGCCAAGGCACAACTCCTTTTGGCAGATAGCGCCCCAGAATTTCGAGCAGCAGCATGAGGAAAATCACCATGATGACGACAAGCACCGATAGCGCCGAGGCGAGATCGAAGCTGCCGCTGTCATCGAGGTTGTAGATGAGCACGCCGAGCGTCTGTGTGCCGGCAGACCAAAGGAGCGCCGAAACCGTCAGCTCGTTGCAGGCGATCAGAAACACGAGGATGACGGAAGCCCCTGCCGCGGGCCCGACCAGCGGCAGGATAATATCCTTGAGCCGTCGCCAGAAACCCGCGCCCGACAGCCTTGCTGCCTCTTCCAGCGATGGATCGAATTGCAGGAAAGCGCTGACCATTGGTTTCAGGCTGACCGCGAAGAAAGAGGAGAAATAGGCAAGCAGAATGATCCAGATCGTGCCGTAAAGCGTAATGCCGAGCAATGGAATGGGAGCGGCGAAAAGCAGCACGAAAGAGACGGAAATCACCACCCCCGGCAGCGCATAGGGAATATCCACCAGCGCCGAAAGCAGGAACATGAACCGGCTTTTGCCACGCACGAGGAAATAAGCCGTCAGCACTGTCACCGCCAGGAGACACAAGGATGTCGTCGTCGCCAGAAACAGCGAATTGCGGAACGCCGTGCGGGTTACGCTCTGCCGATAGAGCAACTCTTCATAGGCATGCAGCGTCGCGGTCTTGAGGCTGAGCGGCACCCCATAGGCAGGCGCGAGCGAGCTTGCCACCAGCGCCGTCAGCGGCGCCACCAGCATGAAGAACAGCACGAGCCACAGGGCAAGCTCCGCCGCCACCCGCCACAGCCCAAGCCGGAAGGTCGCCGCCTTGCCGGAAAGGCCAATGATGCGATAGTCCCTCCCCTTCATCGCCCGTTCCTGCAGCGCAAGCCCGGCGACGGAAATGATGGCGATCATGGTCGAGAGAATGGCGATATCACCGAAGGTGCTGGTACCGAAACTGGCAAAACGGCTGTAGATCAGCGTCGGCAGGGTAAAGATCGAAGCGGGGATGCCGAGGATCGCCGGAATGCCGAAATTGCCGACGTTGGAGACGAAGGAGATCGCCGCGCCCGCGATCAGTCCAGGCGTGGAAAGCGGCAGGATGATATCGCACAAAACGCGCCGTGGTGAAGCCCCGGAAAGCTTGGCGGCCTCTATGCCATCCTGCGGTAAGGCGAGCAGCCCCGCGCGCAGCGACAGATAGACGAGCGGCGCGTGCTGCACACCGAGCAAGAGTGCGATGCCAGCGATTGAATAAAGCGGCTGCGGCGAACCCATCGCCGGCGCGAGACCGATGGCCTTCAGCAGCGTACTCGACGGGCCGGTCATGCCGATCCACGACAGCGCCGTCACCTGCGGCGGGATCATCATCGGCAGCATGAACAGGAAGCTTAAGATCGACTTGCCGCGGATGTCGCAGAGCGTCAGGGCAAGCGCGAAAGCGCCGCCGATTCCGAGTGAAATCAGCATGCCTAAAAACGAGGTGGAGAGCGTGTTCAGCGCCGCATCCCAGAGCGCCGGATCGGCCAGAAGTCGCCATATGTCACCATTCAGTGACGAAACGACGCCGGTATAGGCGAGGCGTCCGAGCGGCAGCGCGCTCAGCGCAAAAACAACACTCACCACAAAAGGAAACAGCCAGCGCGGCTGGCTGTTTCCATAAGCCTTGGAACGGGTCATTCCGATTTATCAGCCCTTGGAACCGAAAATATCGGAGAAGGTCTTGAGATCCTGTTCGGAATTCTTCAGTGCATCGGCAGCGCTGAGCGGCAGAACCTTGATCTTGTCGCGGGCCGGGAAACCTTCCGGCATGCCGGCATCGGCACGGACAGGGATGTAACCGAGCTTGACGAAGCCCTGCTGGCCCTTTTCCGAAAGCACGTAATCGACAAACTTCTTGGCCGCTTCCTCGTGCTTGGTGCCCTTGATGATCGCGACCGGCTCGGTGACAGCAGAAACGCCCTCTTCCGGGAAGACGAATTCGACCGGTGCGCCCTTGGCCTTTTCACGGATCGGCATGTAATCGACCACCACGCCGTAAGCCTTTTCGCCCGAAGCGACGGACTTCAGCACCGCGCCGTTGCCACCGCCGGCAATGGCTTCATTGGCCTTCAGCTGCTTGTAGTAATCCCAGCCGAGGCCATTTGCGGCGGCAAGCGTCTGCGCGTGGATCAGTGCGGCACCCGACGTCAGCGGGCTCGGCATGGTCACGAGACCCTTGGCTTCCGCCTTCGCCAGATCTTTCCAGCTCGTCGGCTTCATCGCGGCGGCCGTATTGTACATTATGCCTGTCGTGATGAGCTTCGTGGAGTAATAGAAGCCGTCTGCATCATAGAGCGTGGCATCGATATTCTTGGCTTCGGGAGACTTGTGGGCGAGCAGCTGACCGGCCTGCTTCATGCGCTCCAGCGTCACGGTATCGGCGATCAGAAGCACGTCGGCAACCGGATTGCCGGCGCTGATTTCCGCCATCAGCTTGGCCATGATTTTCGGCGTTCCGTCACGCACCCACTCGACTTCGAGACCGGGATTGGCAGCCTTGAACCCGTCAACGGTCGCCTGCGCGTCCTCATTCGGCTGGCTGGTATAAAGCACCAGATCGGCGGCATTGGCAGCAGTGGCGATGAAGCCAAGCGATACGATGGCGGTGAAAGCGGAGAGCAGCGTTTTCATGGATCCAGTCCCTGTTGTTCGGTGGGACCGCTTAAACATGATTGCATAACATGTATGTGACAGGCAGGATTTTAGTGGTGTGATCTGTTGGGGCCAGCGGGATTGAGGGGAACAGTGCCTCTTGGTGCTTGCGGCTCACCCCCTCTGCCCTGCCGGGCATCTCCCCCTCAAGGGGGGAGATCGGCAAGAGGCGTTGACAGCACTTCATTTTCAACTGTTGCGATAGGCGATACCTTAACCGCGAGTCGATCTCCCCCTTGAGGGGGAGATGTCCGGCAGGTCAGAGGGGGGTGAAGCCACAACCCCCGTCGCCGCCGAAAAACCTCGCAACCCTCAAATCGCCGGAACTACCTCAGCCGTTTCCGCCTGAGCCGTCGCAATCAACCGCCCGAGGCGCTTCATGCCTTCCTCGATCATCGCCTCGTTGGCGCAGGAGAAGCTGATGCGCAGCGTGTTCGTGCCCGAACCATCCGCAAAGAAAGCACGGCCGGGAACGAACGCAACCTTTTCGGTGGCGATGGATTTGGCAAGCAGCGCCGCCCCATCCATGCCCTCAGGCAGCGTCACCCAGATGAACATGCCGCCTTCCGGCTTCGTCCAGCTGGTCGTCTTCGGCATGTACTTCTCGAGCGCCGCCAGCATCGCATCGCGGCGTGCGCTATAGGCTGCCTTGATCTTGGCCACCTGCTTGTCGAAGCCGCGCGAGGCGACGCGTTCGATGGCGATCTGGTTGATCGTCGAGGAATGCAGGTCGGCGGCCTGCTTCATCAGCACCAGCTTACGGATGACAGGAGCGGAAGCGACGATGTAACCGACGCGCAGACCCGGAGCGAGCGTCTTCGAGAAGCTGCCGCAATAGATGGTGCGGGTGTTTTCAATGCCGCCCGAACGGGCAATGTCGAGCGCCATGATCGGCGGAACGGCTTCGCCATCATAACGCAGCGACTGATAAGCCGCGTCTTCTATGACGGCGATATCGAGCTCGTCAGCAAGCTCCAGGAGCTTCTGCCGTCCGGCCAGATCGACGGTTTCGCCGGTCGGATTGGAAAAATCGGCCGATAGATAAGCGAACTTCACCGAACCGCCAAGCTTGGCCGCGGTTTCGCGGTAAGCCTCGGGCGTGCGGTTACCGCCGGGGTTCAGCTGGTCATAGTTGGGCTCATAGGCATTGAATGCCGAGAGCGCGCCGAGATAGGTCGGCCAGGTGACCAGCGCCGTATCCTTTGGCGACAGGAACAGCTTGCCGAGATAATCGAGACCCTGCTGCGAACCGGAAACGATGAAGACGTTGTCGGCGGTGCATTCGATGCCGATCTTGTCCATTTCGCCCGCCAGCCATTCGCGCAGCGGCTTGTAACCTTCGCTGACGGAATATTGCAGCGCGGCATTGACCTGCGCGCCGGAAAAAATCTCCGCGTAAGCCTGCTGAAACTCCTCTGCTGGGAAAAGAGCGGGGTCCGGAATACCGCCGGCAAAGGAAATGATGTCGGGCTGCTCGAGCAGCTTCAGCAGTTCGCGGATTTCAGACGCT
Organism: Agrobacterium sp. SORGH_AS_0440; assembly: GCF_031453135.1. Classification (NCBI taxonomy): domain Bacteria; kingdom Pseudomonadati; phylum Pseudomonadota; class Alphaproteobacteria; order Hyphomicrobiales; family Rhizobiaceae; genus Agrobacterium; species Agrobacterium sp. SORGH_AS_0440. The sequence goes on from NZ_JAVIYR010000002.1 coordinate 1,860,658, forward strand.
TTCATGCGCGAAGAGCGCGTGGCGAAAATTTGTTCCCAATTGAGCATGGGTACGTTTCCTCTTGTGTCGTTTTTATGCGTGCATCTTTACAGAAATGTCGATACGTCAGCAATACTGACTTATCAGTTTTTCGAATTATTTCTGCCTCCCTGCACATTGCCCTTAACTGGTCTCAATCGAGGCCGATTTCGCGGACAAAGCCAAATACACCCTTGCGCGAAGCTTCACAATCACACCTTTGCGATTGACGCCACGGGGTTTTCCGGCTGGATTGCACGCGAGCCACGACACGGCGAAAGCATCATGGGAGTTTGAGGACATGCTGAAGAATATCGACCCGGCGCTGAATGCCGACGTTCTGCACGCGCTGCGCGCCATGGGTCACGGCGACACGCTGGTGATCTCGGACACCAATTTCCCCTCCGACTCTGTTGCCCGCCACACCACAGTCGGCAAAGTTCTTCACATCGACAACGTCTCCGCTGCCCGCGCAATGAAAGCGATCCTGTCCGTCCTGCCGCTCGATACCCCGCTGCAGCCCTCAGTCGGCCGCATGGAAGTGATGGGCGCGCCCGATCAACTGGAACCGGTACAGACCGAAGTGCAGAAGGAAATCGACGCGGCGGAAGGAAAGTCCGCCCCCATGTACGGCATTGAACGCTTTGCCTTCTACGAAAAAGCCAAGCAGGCCTATTGCGTCATCACGACGGGCGAGACGCGGTTTTACGGCTGCTTTCTGCTGACGAAGGGCGTCATCCCGCCGGGCAAGTAAGATCGCACGACAAGATGGGCCGGGTATCTCACCCGTCATGACAATTTAAAGTTGTTGTGGCAAAAACTTCCCCTGGGTTCGCAAAACCAACCGGAGGGGTGAGGTATCATGACACGATATGTCCTGGCATTCTGGAATGTCGAAAACCTGTTTGCGCCGGAGGGTTATCCGGCGCTCGAGCCGTGGATTGACGAGCGCCTGAAGAACGATCTGAAAGGCTGGACCGAAGACCTGTTCAAAACCAAGGTCAAACAGCTCGGCCTGATCATAAGTCAGATCGGCGGCGCGGGACCGGATCTGCTGGGTGTCTGCGAAGTCGAGAACCGTTTTGTGCTGGAGACGCTGGCGGAACATCTGAACGATCTCATGCCCACGCGAGCCTATCGCGTTGTGCACGCCGATTCCAGCAAGGACCAGCGCGGCATCGACACCGCCTTCATCTACGACAGCAAAAAACTACTGATCAACGAGAACGAGATTTTCAGCCATTTCGTCATGCGCCGCACCGGCACGCGCGACATTACCCAATGCACCTTCATCACCAAGGGCGGCCGCCAGCTTATCGCGCTCTCCAACCACTGGCCGTCGCGCTCTGGCGGCGCGGTGGAAAGCGCCGGTTTTCGCATGACAGCCGGCGAAACGCTGGGCTACTGGCACCAGCGGATCAGGGAAGAGAAAGGCAACGACATCGCCGTCATCGCCTTCGGCGACTTCAACGACGATCCTTCCGATGCATCACTGCGCTACCACGCCAATTCCACCCGCGAGCGCGACGATGTCGAAAACTCGCAATCGGCCATGTTCTACAATCTTGCCTGGAACTACCTGCGCCAGCTGGTGATGGATTCCGTCGGTTCAGCGCGAACGATTTATGGCACGCTCTACTTTAACGGCGATGCCAATATCTTCGACCAGATTCTCGTCTCCAGATCACTTCTTGTCGGCAGCAACGGTTTCAAGGTGCGGGAAGAAACCGCAAAAGTCGAAGCCATCGCCGCCATGGTCAGTCACAGCAAGAACGAGGGGCCTATCCGCTTCGGCCTGTCGAAGGGCGACGCGGTCAAAAATGTCAATCTCGGCGGTTTTTCCGATCACTTTCCCGTTTCCGTTATCGTCGAGGAAGACGACGCCATCATGTGAGGGCACATCGAAAACGAAAGGCCGGAGCTTTCGCCCCGGCCTCCAAAATTTTCATCAAGCAATGAAGCTTAGTTGACGGCCTTGTCGACCAGCTTGTTCTTGCCGATCCAGGGCATCATGCCGCGGAGCTTGGCGCCGACTTCTTCAATCTGGTGGCTGTCGTTGTTGCGACGGATACCCTTGAAGCGAGCGCCGCCGGCTTTCCATTCCTGCATCCACTCGGAGGTGAACTTGCCGGTCTGGATGTCGTGCAGGACGCGCTTCATTTCAGCCTTGGTGTCGGCAGTGATGATGCGCGGACCGGTGACGTATTCGCCCCATTCTGCGGTGTTGGAGATCGAGTAGTTCATGTTGGCGATGCCGCCTTCATAGATCAGGTCAACGATCAGCTTCACTTCGTGCAGGCACTCGAAATAGGCCATTTCCGGAGCGTAACCGGCTTCGACCAGAGTTTCGAAACCAGCGCGGATCAGTTCGACGAGACCGCCGCAGAGAACGACCTGTTCGCCGAAGAGGTCGGTTTCGCACTCTTCCTTGAAATTGGTCTCGATGATGCCCGAACGGCCGCCGCCAACGCCGCAGGCGTAGGAGAGAGCGAGTTCAAGGGCGTTGCCCGAAGCGTTCTGGTGAACGGCAACGAGGCAGGGAACGCCGCCGCCCTTCTGGTATTCGCCGCGAACCGTATGGCCAGGGCCCTTCGGTGCGATCATGACGACGTCGAGCGATGCCTTCGGCTCGATGAGGCCGAAGTGAACATTGAGGCCGTGTGCGAAAGCAATCGCTGCGCCATCACGGATGTTGCCGGCAATGTCGGCCTTGTAGATGTCGGCCTGCAGTTCGTCAGGCGTTGCCATCATCAGCAGGTCGCCCCACTCGGCGGCTTCGGCAACGGTCATGACCTTGAAGCCATCGGCTTCGGCCTTCTTGACGGTCGGAGAACCGGCCTTGAGAGCGATGACGACGTTCTTGGCACCGGAATCCTTGAGGTTCAGCGCATGGGCGCGGCCCTGGGAGCCGTAACCGACGACGACGACATTCTTGGACTTGATGAGATTGAGATCGGCATCACGATCATAATAAACGCGCATTTTATGGTCCTTCCCTAATGCTTGTCTCTCAGTTGTCTGAACCGGAAGCTTAAGCGACCTTGCCGCCCAGTTCCGAATGTACCTTTTCCGTGCCGTAGAGGGTCAGGAAGGCAATGACCGCCTTCTTCGCCCGGGCAGAAAAATCCTTGTCCGGCGCCTCGCCCAGCAGCATGCGCACATGCAGATCCGAGACGATAAGGCCGTAAAAACTGCGATATGCCTCTTCGGCATCATCGAAACGCAGGTAACCGGAACGGCGACCTGCCTCGATCAGCCCACGGGCGCGGCGGTCGATCTGGCGACGACCACGTTCCAGCAGCAGATCACCGAGCTTCGAGCCATCCCGGCTCGCCTGCCCTATCGCCAAACGGTTAAGCGCCAATGACACGTCGCCTGCCAGCACATCCAGCAGGTCATGGGCGAAAACCTCGAGGTGATCGGCAAGCTGCGGTGCGGAGACGCGGTCACCCGCCTTTTCGAAGGTGCGGACCTTGCTCTGCTGAAAGGTGATCATCGCCGCCAGCAGGCCATCGCGATCACCGAACCACTTGTAAAGGCTTTCCTTGGAACAGTTGGCGGCGCGCGCCAGCCCCGATGTGGTCAGCGCTTTCTCACCGCCTTCGACCAATAGACGCAATGCCTGGTCCAGAACGGCGTTCTGGCGCGGCGAAAATTCCTGCGCTGTGATCGGGTCGGAAGCCAAGTCTTTCCACTCCAAGGGGCTCGATTGATGTACCGTACGGTACGGTTCGAGCGCCATTTAAGCGGAGGCGGCGTTGCGGTCAAGCGGATTCTTTAGAGGGGGATGAGAATTGACGCGGTGCGGCGTGGGATGAATAGCACGCGGGGTACGTCTTCAAGCGGTTGTGTGTGGTAGCGGGTCGTCGGTGGGTGTGGCTTACCCCCCTCTGCCCTGCCGGGCATCTCCCCCTCAAGGGGGGAGATCGATATGCGGCTAGGTTTCGACCATCTCAGCGGTCGAGGATGGAGTGGCGAAAGGGGCCTCTTGCTGATTTCCCCCCTTGAGGGGGAGATGCCCGGCAGGGCAGAGGGGGGTAAGCCACACCCACCGACGACCCGCTACGAATGCACAGCCCCAGTCTACCCCGCCGCAATCTCGCGCGATGCATCGACGTCCCGTGACGGCGACAGCCCGTAAAAGCGGCTATATTCTCGGCTGAACTGCGAAGGGCTCTGATAACCGACGCGATGGCCCGCGGTGCCGGCATCCAGTCGCTCCAGCAGCATGAGCCGCCGCGCCTCATGCAGGCGAAGCTGCTTCTGGTACTGGACCGGCGTCATGGCCGTGATCGTCTTGAAATGATGATGGAAGGACGACACGCTCATGCCGATGTGATCTGCAAGGTCTTCGACGCGCAGCTGGCGTGCGAAATTCTCGCGCAGCCATGCGATGGCGCGGGCGATGCGGTTGCCGTGACTTCCAGCGGCAATGATGTTCATCAGCTGCCTGCCGGCCGGTCCGGTCAAAATGCGATAAAGGATTTCCTGTTCGATGAGCGGCGCCACGGCGGCAATGTCTGCGGGACGATCGAGCAGGCGCAGCAGGCGGATGGCCGCATCGAGAAGTTCCGGCGTGGCTGTGTTGACCACGATGCCGCGCTGCGCATTCGTCGGCTCCACCGGCGGATCGATAGGAACACGCCGCATGAGATCGAGCAGCTTTTCACTGTCGATGGCAAGCGAGATGCAGAAATGCGGCACTTCCCTGCTCGCCTCCACCACCCGCCACGCAACCGGCAGATCAAGCGATGTCAGGAGATAATCGCCGGCACCGTAGTTGATGGTGTCCGTCCCCAATTGGACGCTTTTCGATCCCTGGATCACCATGGGCGAGACAAGGGCGATAACTGCCGTGGCAGGGAGCGCTCGGAGTCGTACGCCGGCTGATGCCAAGGGAGCCGATTGCCGTCTGCACCTCGCCGTCGCTGGTAGCATGCCGCGCGGCGATGGAAGCAATTTCCTGATAGACATTGAACGACAAGGACATAGGGGAAATCCCTTGACTGACGGAAGAGGTGTATTTGATGTCATCTATCTAGAAAGCCTCTCGGCCCGCGCAAAGAGCGCACCATCATATTTTTGCAGGATCGTGCAAAAAGCTAGGAGGATCGCTCTAACGCCCGTTCGTTCTTCCATTGCATATTCCGCCGTCCCCAACTCCCGAAAGGATATTCAGATGGCTATTGCAAGAGGTTACGCTGCGACAGATGCGTCGAAGCCGCTTACCCCGTTCACCTTCGAACGCCGCGAGCCGAATGATGACGACGTCGTCATCGATATCAAATATGCCGGTATCTGCCATTCCGACATTCATACCGTCCGCAACGAATGGAAGAACGCCGTCTACCCGATCGTTCCGGGCCACGAAATCGCCGGTGTCGTCCGCGCCGTTGGCTCCAAGGTCACCAGATTCAAGGTCGGTGATCATGTCGGCGTGGGCTGTTTTGTCGATTCCTGCGTCGGTTGCGCCACGCGCGATCTCGACAATGAACAGTACATGCCGGGTCTCGTGCAGACCTATAACTCCGTCGAACGCGACGGCAAGACCGCCACGCAGGGCGGTTACTCCGACCATATCGTCGTGCGGGAAGATTACGTCCTCTCCATTCCGGAAAACCTGCCGCTCGACGCCTCCGCTCCCCTGCTCTGCGCTGGTATCACGCTTTATTCGCCGCTTCAGCACTGGAATGCCGGTCCGGGCAAGAAGGTGGCTATCGTCGGCATGGGCGGTCTTGGCCATATGGGCGTGAAGATCGGTTCAGCCATGGGCGCGGATATCACCGTGCTTTCGCAGACACTCTCCAAGAAGGAAGACGGCCTTAAGCTTGGTGCGAAGGAATATTATGCCACCAGCGATGCCTCGACCTTCGAAAAGCTCGCCGGTACCTTCGACCTGATCCTGTGCACCGTTTCGGCGGAAATCGACTGGAATGCCTATCTCGGCCTGCTGAAGGTCAATGGCACCATGGTGCTTCTCGGTGTGCCTGAACATGCGATCCCCGTGCACGCCTTCTCGGTCATCCCCGGCCGCCGTTCTCTGGCTGGCTCTATGATCGGCTCCATCAAGGAAACCCAGGAGATGCTGGATTTCTGCGGCAAGCACGACATCGTGTCCGAAATCGAAAAGATCGACATCAAGGACGTCAACGAGGCTTATGAGCGCGTGCTGAAGAGCGACGTACGTTACCGCTTCGTCATCGACATGGCGTCGCTCGACGCTTGATGCGTCCGGAAACGGCGAAACAGGAAACGGCGGGAAGCCATGCTTCCCGCCGTTTCTTTGTCGCTTGCCTCACGCCTCGTCCTTCAGCGTTTCTTTCTGGGTGATCAGCCGCGCGCTGTGCTGGCCACTCAAGTAAATCCAAAGCCAGCTCCACGCCACGGCCAGCCGCGAACGCGTTCCGATCAGGAAATAGATATGGGCAAGTCCCCATATCCACCATGCCAGCACGCCCTTGAGCTTGAACCGGCCAAAATCGATCACCGCGGCGCGTTTGCCGATCGTGGCAAGATTGCCCTGATGGCTGTAGCGGAAGGGTGAAGGAAACGGCTTGCCGTCAAGCCGCGCCTTGATGACCTTCGCGACATAAGCGCCCTGCTGCTTTGCCGCAGGCGCAATACCCGGCACCGGCTTGCCGTTTTCCTGATTGACGGCGGCGGTATCGCCGATGACGAAGATATCGGGATCGTCTTCCAGATTAAGCTGTGGCCCGACAATGGCCCGCCCTGCCCTGTCGGCGGCGGCATTGAGCCATTTGGCCGCGGGAGAAGCCTGCACGCCGGCGGCCCAGACGACCGTACGGCATGGATAATGGGTCTCGCCCACCGTCACGCCCTCGTCGCTGCAGGCCGTCACCGGCGTTCCGAGCAGAACCTCGACGCCAAGTTTCTCAAGCGCCTCCTTGGCATAGGCCGAAAGATCCTCCGTAAAGACCGGCAGCACGCGGGGACCAGCCTCGACGAGCAGCACGCGGGTCTTTCGGGTGTCAACGTTGCGGAATTCCGCCGGCAGCGCCTTATGGGCAAGCTCTGCAATCATGCCTGCCATTTCCACGCCGGTCGGGCCTGCCCCTATGATGACAAAGGTTAGCAGTGCCTGTCGTTCGTCTTCGCTGGTCGCGAGTTCGGCCCGTTCGAAAGCCAGAAGCAGGCGGCGGCGGATCGTTGTCGCATCCTCCAGCGTCTTGAGACCCGGCGCGGAACGCTCCCACTCATCGTGACCGAAATAGGCGTGGCGTGCGCCTGTAGCCAGCACCAAAGTGTCGAAGCGGATCGTTTCACCGGTGTTGAGATGCACGGTCCGGGCCGCCCGATCCACGCCGGTCACCTCGGCAAGCAGCGTCGTGACCTCCTTGCGATCGCGGTAGAGATGACGGATCGGCCACGCGATCTCGGATGTCGCCAGCGCAGTCGTCGCAACCTGATAAAGCAATGGCTGGAAAAGGTGATGATTGCGACGATCGATCAATGTGATGCGGACAGAGGCCCCCTCCAGCCCGTGTACCAGCTGCAAACCGCCGAAGCCTCCACCCACGACGACAACATGATGTTCTTGCATATGTCTCTGCCTTCAAAAGCCCGAGCATCGGTCCGGAAAGTGAATTCCGACTATCGGAAACGCCGATACTCAACCCAGAACCTAGTTCGGCGGGACCGGTTCCGACATATCTCCCGCCGCCCTCGCGCACGGAGCATGCGCAAGGCAGAACATAGGCGAAAAAATTGGCTTTGGTTATGAAATAGCCTGACCGCAGGCCTGCCGAAAACGCCGGACTGTTTCCGCCATGCCATATTCCAGGGCATCCGCCGTCAACCCGTGGCCGATTGAAACCTCGGCCAGATAAGGGATACGTTTCATCAGCTTTGGCAGGTTCGCGACGGTGAGATCATGGCCCGCATTGACGGCAAGTCCGAGCGCCGCAGCATGGTCCGCCGTCCGCCCAAGCGTCTCGACGAGCACATCGGCCTTGTGCGGATCGTCATAACAGCCGCCATAGGGCCCGGTATAAAGTTCGATACGCGCAGCGCCCGTCTCAGCCGCCAGTTCCACCGGCTCGCGTTCGCCGTCGCCATCTGCGAAAAGCGACACCCGCATGCCGCCCGATTTCAGCCGTCCGACGACCTGCTTCAGAAATTTCGCATGCTCGCGGAAATCCCAGCCATGATCTGAGGTTGCCTGCGACGGATCGTCAGGTACGAGTGTGACCTGTTCGGGCTGGGTCTTTTCGCACAGAAGGAGAAAATCCTCACTCGGATATCCTTCAATGTTGAACTCCGCGGAGGGAAACCTGTCATCGATCAGCGCGCGCAGGGCCGGTAGATCCGAGAAGCGGATATGGCGCTGGTCAGGCCGCGGGTGTACAGTCAGCCCGCTCGCCCCCGCCTCCAGTGCAATATGCCCGAAATGCGCGACATCCGGCCACGGAAGATCGCGGCGGTTGCGTAACATGGCAATTGCGTTCAGATTGACAGAGAGTTTTGCGGGCATGGCATCGGGCTCCGGTTCGGAATTGACATCCTGTTTCACGCAGGTTGACGCCGACCGCAAGGAGGCTGATAAATTTTTTATCATACCGGGAACGAAAGTGCGCATGACACGTTCCGGTTTTGATGTAGCGTTTGGCATTATGTTTTTATCGAAAAACGGTCTGTTGCGGGGGAATAAGCAACAGACGCCTTTAAAAAGGCAGACACGCTGCCGGAGAGCGCGAAGGGGGAGACAATGCAGGATGGCCGGATGCCGTTCGAAAGTCACGGCGACGAGGACAAACCCAATCTAAGGGTCAACAGCTTTCTACCGGATATAAGCCTGCCCTCATCGCTGCCCGCGGAACCGGTTCCGATCGCCGACATGGCCAATATCTTCGGAGTGACCCACCGTACCCTGCATTTTTACGAAGAAAAGGCACTGCTGACGTCTAAACGCATCGGACAGATGCGGGTCTATTCTCACCGCAACGTCCAGCGCATGGCCGTTATCAACGTTTGCCGCGAAGTCGGTATTTCCGTGGCTTCGATTACGGAGATCATGGAAAAACTGGTCCGTTCTCTCTCGCAGGAAGAGGCAGACGATATATTTCGCGACGCACTAAGGCAGCGAAAGCGAGAGTTGACGGCGGAGCTTTCCACGCTCCAGCGCCAGGCCCAGCAGATCGAGGAACTGCTCGTCACCGATAGCGACGAAGATGGCGCGGACGCGGCCGAGAGGGGACAGGCAAACGACATCGCGCTAACCGATCCTGAACGGAAATGTCTCGAACTCATGGCGGAAGGATACGCCCCTGTCAGGCTCGCCCGCGCCCTTGGTCTTTCGGCAAACGAGCTTAACATCCTCGAAGCGAAGATTATCGGCAAGTTCAGCGCCAGCAACCGTTTTCAGGCGGTGGCCAAGGCGGTTCTGCTCGGCGTCATCCGCGCCTGATCAGGATCAGCGAACGATGGTCAGGGTCTCAGCCGCGCGGGTAATGGCGGTGTAAAGCCACCTCTCGCGCGAGTCCCGGAACGCATAACTCTCATCGAAGAGAACCACGTTATTCCATTGCGAACCCTGGGCCTTGTGCACCGTCAACGCATAGCCGAAATCGAATTCGTCATAACGCTTGCGCGTGGACCACGGAATTTCGGTCTCCACGTCCTCGAAGGCCGCCTTCAGCAGTTTGATCTTGGCCGCACCGCGATCCATATCGTCGTCTTCAGGCCGGATCATCAGGTTGATACCAGGCTTCACCGTCTCGCGCGACGAACTCATCACCTGCCACAGCGAGCCGTTGAGCAGGCCCTTGGCAGGATCGTTGCGAAGGCAGACCAGCTTGTCGCCCGATTGCGGATAATCGGCGGTAAAACCCTTCAGCTCGCGAAGACGTTGATTATAGCGGCGGCGGGTGCGGTTGGTGCCAACCAGCACCTGATCGGCATCGAGTACCAGCGACTGCGTCACCTCGGATTTGGAGATCACCTGCGCGGAACCATAATCGCCGCGCATGATCTCCCGGCCTTCCCGCACATCCATGGCAAGATGGATGATGGGATTGTCCTTCGCCTGGCGATGGATTTCCGACAGCAGATAATCCGGCTCCTGCTCGGTAAAGAAGCCTCCGCCCGAAACCGGCGGCAGCTGGCCGGGATCGCCGAGCACGAGGATCGGCGTGCCGAAACTCATCAGATCCTTGCCAAGCTGTTCGTCTACCATCGAACATTCATCGATGATGATGAGCGCCGCCTTGGCGAGCGGGCTCTGGCGGTTGATGGAGAACATCGGCGCAATCGAGGTCTTGCCGGTTTCTTCGTCTTCCACCGTCTCCTCTCCGCGCGGGCGGTAGATCAGGGAGTGGATGGTGCGGGCATTGGTCGCGCCGCGCGAACGCAGCACCTGCGCCGCCTTGCCGGTGAAGGCCGCAAACAGCACCTCTCCATCGACGTTTTCCGCAAAATGCTTGGCAAGCGTGGTCTTGCCGGTTCCGGCATAGCCGAACAGCCGGAAAACCGGCGACCGGCCTTCCTTGAGCCAGCGGGAAACAGCCTTGAGCGCTTCGTCCTGTTGCGGTGAAAATAACATGCGCCCTCATCGCAGGATTCGAGCCCGGTACGCAACAGAAAAAGAACGAAAGATGAATATCGTGAGCGCTGAAGCGCAGGTTTACGACCGGTTTTCCCCGTTCGTCATCAGGCTGCTGAAAAAAATATTTTGCGAAGGGAATAAATCACGGACCAACGGTGTCTCTTGTTGTGCCGGCGGCTCGAGCCCGCCCGAACCAAGGAGGATATGTCCATGAAAATCCGCTTCATCGTCCCCGCCCTCGTTCTGGCCTTTGCCGGAACAGCCTATGCCGCCCCGGCGGTCGAAACGGTCAAGACCGCAAAAGGCAATGTGCTCGCAGGTGAAAAAGGCATGACGCTCTACACTTTCAAGAATGACAAGAAGGGCGTATCCAATTGTTATGACAAATGCGCCACGAACTGGCCGCCCTTCTTCGCTGCGGAGAATGCGAAAGCCGAAGGGGCTTACTCCATCGTGACGCGCAAGGACGGCAAGAAGCAATGGGCGAAGGACGGCATGCCGCTCTATTACTGGATCAAGGACACCAAGAAGGGCGATGCCACCGGCGACGGCGTGAACGGTGTGTGGGATGCAGCAAAACCCTGACGAGATGGAAGCTGCGACGCGGGGGAGACAGTCCCCCGCGGCCGGCAGCTTCGAAGCGGAGATGCTGGCCCTGATACCGATGCTGCGCCGTTATTCCCGCAGCCTTTCGCGCTCAGATACCGATGGAGAGGACCTGTTGCAGGACTGCGTCGAAAAGGCGCTGGCCAATAAAGCAACATGGCGCGGAACCGGTTTGAAATCATGGGCCTACACGATAATGACGAATCTTTATCGCAACCGCCACCGGACAGAGCAACGGCATCCTTCGGAAAGTCTCGATGAAACGATCGCCGCTGCCGAAACGCTGGGCGATACGCTGGAGAACGACCGCCTGCACGGCGCGCTTGCGCTGCTTTCGCCTGAGATGCGCGCCGTACTGATGCTGGTGACGGTGGAGGGCTACAGTTATCAGGAGGCGGCGGAGACATTGTCGATCCCGCTCGGCACCGTCATGTCCAGACTGTCCCGCGCCCGCGAAACCCTTCGCCAGCATCTGGCGGCGGATAATATCATTCCCCTGCGGAGACCACGATGAAACGGGCTGATGCCATAACCGAAGACGACCTGCACGCCTATGTCGACGGGCTTCTTTCCGACGATGACCGCGCGGCTGTCGAGGCATGGCTCGCGGAAAGACCGGAAGAGCAGAGCCGGGTGGAAGACTGGAAGAGACAGGCCGACAGCCTGAGAAATGCCTTCGCCTCCTATGCCGCCGCACATCCGCGTGACGCATCGATGCTGACTCGCGAAAAGGTCGCACGCGCCTGGCGGCTTAAACCCCTTCTCCTGCGAACCGCGGCAGCCTTCCTGATCTTCACGGCGGGTGCGGCAGCCGGCAGGCTTCTGCCGTGGTCCGCTTCCACGCCGCAGGATGTGGTGCTGGCATCGCTGACGACGGACATTCCTGCCCAGGCGAAATCCGCTTATCTCATCTACGCGAGCGAAGTGCGTCATCCCGTAGAGGTGGGGGCCGGGGAACAGCAGCATCTGGCAACCTGGCTTGGCAAGCGGCTCGGCTACCCCTTCGCGATTCCCGATCTTTCGAAGATTGGATATGACCTCGTCGGTGGGCGTCTTATCCCCGTCAGCGGCAAGCCGGGTGCGATGTTGATGTACCAGGACAGGACCGGCAGGCGGGTGACGGTGCTGATAGGCCACAACGAGGAAAACCGCACAACCAGTTTCCGCATGGCCAGCGCCGACGGAATCGAGACCTTCTACTGGATCGACAACGAGCTGGGTTACGCCGTCTCCGCGGAACTGACGCGAGCCGAGGTACAGGCGATCGCCGAGGAATGTTACCGGCAGTTCCCGACATAGGGTCGCCGAGTGGAGCCGTTATTTCAGCATCGGCCAGAGACTGATGACGAGAAGCACGGCCATGCTGATGTTGAACCATTTGAGCCGGACTGGAACGGAGAGCCAGTCGCGAAGCGCCGAGCCGAAACCGGCCCAGGTGGAAACACTGGGAAGATTGACGGCAGCGAAGGCCACCCCCACAAGCATTACGGTAAGGAAATACTGCGTCTCGTCCGTATATGTCGCCATTGCCGTAACCGCCATCACCCACGCCTTGGGATTGACCCACTGGAACGCCGCTGCTGCAAGAAAACTCATCGGCTGCGAAGCCGCCGTGCCTTCATGGAGGCTGCGGGACGTTCCGATTTTCCACGCGATCCAGACGAGATAAAGCCCACCCGCAAATTTCAGCCCGGTGTAAAGTGCCGGTACCGAATGCAACAGTGCCCCGAGGCCAAATCCGACCCCGATCAGCAGCGAAAGAAAGCCCGCACCGATGCCGAGCATATGCGGGACGGTGCGACGGAAACCAAAATTCACGCCGGAAGCAAACAGCATCATATTGTTCGGACCGGGCGTGATGGAGGTGGTGAAGGCAAACAGCACCAGCGCGATAAATGTCTCGGCAGTCATGATCTCTCCTGTGAAGGCAACCCTACCCACGGGACCGCCATCAGACCAGCCCGGCAAACCGATCGACGAGGTCAATTTTTTTGATGGATCGATCCCGCCCGTGCCGGGTTGAGAAGTCGGAACAAAGGCTTATTCTTTCCGCGAAAACCCTGGAGCGAAACGATGTATGATGACATTCCCTACGTTGCCCTCCCATCCGGAAAAGAGGTCCCAGCCCTCGGCCTCGGGACGTGGAACATGGGGGAGACGAGATCATCCGCCGAGCAGGAGGTTGAAAGTATCCGACGGGCCATCGACCTTGGCATGACGTTGATTGACACTGCGGAAATGTACGCGGACGGCCGATCGGAAGAGATAGTCGGCAGGGCTATCGTCAATCATCGCGAAGACGTGTTTCTGGTAAGCAAGGTCTATCCTTGGAATGCCAGTGCCACCGGCACTGCTGACGCCTGCGAGCGCAGCCTCGCCCGGCTCGGCACCGACCACATCGATCTCTATCTGCTGCACTGGCGCGGAGAGCACCCACTCGAAGAAACCGTGGCGGCTTTCGAAAGACTGAAGATGGACGGCAAGATCGGCGACTGGGGCGTCTCCAATTTCGACACGGACGACATGGAAGAGCTTTTCGCCGTTCCTGGCGGCAGGAACTGCGCCGCCAATCAGGTACTTTACAATCTGTCCCGACGCGGGCCGGAGTTTTCGCTGTTGCCCTGGTGCCAGCAACACGGCGTGCCACTGATGGCCTATTCTCCCATAGAACAGGGCCGTATTCTCAAGAACCATGAACTCATACGCATCGCCAAGGCCTATCAGGCGACCCCGGCGCAACTGGCTCTGGCCTTTCTGCTGGAAAGGGAAGGCGTCATCGCGATCCCGAAATCCTCGAATGCCGCGCGCGTCGAAGAAAATCGCGGCGCGACCGATCTTGATATAACCGAGGAGGACTGGGCCGCACTGGACGCTGTCTTCCCCCCGCCAACGCGCAAGACGGCGCTGGAAATGCTGTGACGTAACAAACGGTTAGGAAACACTTCTGAATCAATCGCTCAAGCGGTTGAATCGGAATGTGAACGCCAAGTCCCGTAGGCAGCCCTGTCGCCCAAGGGAAAATCAGGCGGACCAATCGAAACGGCGCGGCAAGCCGCGCCGTTGCATCACGAGAACGCACCGTGCCTATTGCGGTATCCGGTGCTCATATTCCTCTTTCAGACCCAGCCATGTTTCCCAGAAGGGTCCCGGTTCCTCCTCCTGAAGGCGGGCAGCGAGAACATCAAGGTGCACGTGCCAACCGGCGCTGACATTGAGCCTTGTGGTGCGATCCGCCAGCCGGCGATGGATCAGCGTCAGGAGCACGTCCTTACCAAGAGCCTGGAGTTCGATGGAAACCTCGGCACCCTCGCCCCATGTGAAGACAAGGCGGTGCGGCGGAACAACCGTAATGATGCGGGAAGCCATTCTGTGCTCTTCGGAAAAGCCCTCAGGGCGGCGTCCGGGTGGATTGGAAAGTTCATCATTCCGCCACACCAGCTCGAATGGTGCGCCGGCGGCAAGCCGCATCTCGCCGGAAGCCAGCCAGCGACGGCGAAGGTCGCTTTCCGTCAGATAGGCCCATACCCGTTCGACCGGCCCCGGCAGCAGCCGCTCGATTTTCAGGGTCGTCGGTTCAACGAGGCGACCATAGGTGTCAGGCATTGCAATATCAGCCATTGTCATTTCCTCCATCTGCAGGGGTTTTTCCCTGATCTTCCTCCCTGAGCATCTGCTCAAGAATATCGAGGCGGCTGCCCCAGAACTGCCGGTAGAAATCCAGCCATTCATGCGCTTCTTCCAGCCGTTCCGGCGCAAGGCGGCAGACATGGATACGCCCCCTCACCTCGCGGCGGATGAGCCCCGCATTTTCCAGCGCCTTGATGTGCTTTGAAGCCGCAGCGAGCGAGATGTCGAACGGCTGAGCTAACTGTGTCACCGTTCGCTCACCGCGGGAAAGATCTCGCAGCATCGTGCGTCGCGTGGCGTCGCCCAAGGCATGAAAGACAGTGTCTAGATGTGAAGCGGATAATTCAACCATGTTGTTGAATATAGACGAGAGCCACAGAAAGTCAACAACATGGTTGAATATTGAGCCGCACGAAGGTTATAAAAAAAACCGCGGCGAATGCCGCGGTCTAAGGTGATGAAAAATCTTGATATTTAGTTGACGTCATCCTTGGGCTCGGGACAAGGATTCAATCACGTCCAACAAAACTGAGATCTCGCAGATGCTCGGGACAAGCCCGAGCATGACGAAGAGAGCGTTCAAAACATTTACAAGTCCAGCCGCCGCAAACCGCAATTCGCACCGAAGGGAACTTGCTCCGCACTCGGAGAAATTACATCCCCTGCGACCCACGGTTCATCGCGGCAATGCCCGTGCGGCAGATTTCGATCAGGCCGAGCGGCTTGATTATCGCCACGAACTGGTCGATTTTCGACGACTTGCCGGTGATTTCGAAAATGAAATGTTCCACCGTCGCATCCACGACCTTGGCCTGAAACGCATCGGCAAGCCGCAACGCCTCGGCACGGACTTCACCGGTGCCGGCAACCTTGATCAGCGCCACTTCCCGCTCGATCGGCCGCTCCTGCCCCAGTTCGCGGGCGCGAACGGTCAGGTCGAGAACCCGGTGCACCGGCACGATCCGTTCCAGCTGCGCCTTGATCTGCTCCAGCACGATGGGCGTGCCGCGCGTCACGATGGTGATGCGCGACAGATGCGCCTCATGTTCGGTTTCCGAAACCGTCAGGCTTTCAATGTTGTAGCCACGGCCGGAAAAGAGGCCGATGACCCGGGCCAGCACGCCGGGCTCGTTGTTGACGAGAACCGACAGCGTGTGGTTTTCGACGGCAGCCGTTTCCTTCTGAATGAAGTAGGCGGAGCCGGTGGGTTGTAGGTGTGCGTTCATGTCCTTTTCCTCTCCCGGCTCAGACTAGCTGACGGCCCTTGGCGTCAATGGCGTTGGCAACTGCTTCATCCGTCGCCTCATCCGGCAACAGCATCTCGTTATGAGCCTTACCAGACGGAATCATCGGGAAGCAATTGGCGAGATTGGCAACGCGGCAATCGAAAATGACCGGCTTCTTGACTGCGATCATCTCGGCAATCTTGTCATCTAATTCCTTCGGGTCGTCGCAATACATGCCAACCGCGCCATAGGCTTCGGCCAGCTTCACGAAATCGGGCATGGCTTCCGTATAGGAGTTGGACAGGCGGTTGCCGTGCAGCAGCTGCTGCCACTGGCGCACCATGCCCATATACTGGTTGTTGAGGATGAAGATCTTCACCGGCAGGCCGTACTGAATGGCGCAGGACATTTCCTGAATGCACATCTGGATCGAGGCGTCACCGGCAATGTCGATAACCAGCGCTTCGGGGTGCGCGACCTGAACGCCGATGGCAGCAGGCAGGCCATAACCCATGGTGCCGAGACCGCCCGAGGTCATCCAGTGGTTCGGCTCCTCGAAGCCAAAAAACTGCGCCGCCCACATCTGGTGCTGACCGACTTCCGTGGTGATGTAGGTGTCACGCCCCTTCGATGCCTCATAAAGCCGCTGCAGTGCATATTGCGGCATGATGACATCGTTGGAATTCTTGTAGGCGAAGGAGTTGCGGGCACGCCAGCGCTCGATCTGTGACCACCACTCTGCAGTCTGCGCCTTCTCCGGCTTCTTCGGCAAAGCGCGCCACAGGCGAACCATGTCTTCTAGGACATGGCTGACATCACCAATGATCGGAACGTCGACGCGAACCGTCTTGTTGATCGAGGAGGGATCGATATCGATATGGATCTTCTTCGAATTCGGCGAGAAAGCGTTGATGCGGCCGGTAATACGGTCGTCGAAACGCGCGCCGACGCAGACGAGAACGTCGCAATCATGCATCGTCATGTTGGCTTCGTAGGAACCGTGCATGCCCAGCATGCCGAGCCAGTTCTTGCCGGACGCCGGATAGGCGCCGAGACCCATCAATGTCGACGTGATCGGGAAGCCGGTCAGCTCGACCAGTTCACGCAGCAACCGGGTTGCTTCCGGGCCGGAATTGATGACGCCGCCGCCGGTGTAGAAAACCGGCTTTTTCGCCTTCGACATCAGTTCGATGGCGGCATGGATGGCATTAAGGTCGCCCTGAACCTTCGGCTTGTAGCTCTTCTGCTGGACGGCAGCCGAAGGCGGCGTGTAGGTGCCGGTGGCGAACTGGATGTCCTTCGGGATATCGACAACGACAGGACCCGGGCGGCCGGTCTGCGCAATGCGGAAAGCCTCATGGATGATACCAGCCAGTTCGTTGACGTCCTTCACCAGCCAGTTGTGCTTGGTGCAGGGGCGCGTGATGCCAACAGTATCGCATTCCTGGAACGCGTCCGAGCCGATCAGCGTGGTCGGAACCTGGCCGGACAGGCAGACGAGCGGAATGGAATCCATCAGCGCATCCTGCAGGGGAGTAACTGCATTGGTCGCGCCGGGACCTGAGGTGACGAGCATGACACCGACCTTGCCGGTGGAGCGGGCATAACCTTCAGCCGCATGGCCAGCGCCCTGCTCATGGCGCACGAGAATATGCTGGATGTCTTCCTGCTGGAAAATCTCGTCATAGATCGGAAGTACGGCGCCGCCGGGATAACCGAAGATGTGCTCGACGCCGTTGTCCTTCAGCGCCCGCAAAACGATCTCCGCACCTGTCATGCGATTGCTGTTGTCCGTATTGTCCTTATCCGTCATTGCCTGTTTCCATCCCGCTTTGGCTTTGGATATCGAGGAGCCCGAGGGCCTGTTTGAAGACATAAAAAAAGGCCCCTAGAGGAGCCTCGTTCAGCGCATGGGTGCTTTCGCCGGATGGTTACACCATCCTGCCCATGCGCCGTCCCACCACGATAAGTACGTTAAGATTTTTCATGGGCCGGAGTGTTAGCCACAAAAGCCCCAGCCGTCAACGCATATTGCATGAAAAAATCACCGTCGCCTTCTTTTATTGCCGGAAAGCGCGGCTGCGCGAAATTTTCGAACACAAGCGATACACCTGTTGTTAAGCATAATCTTTTATACCGGGAAGGCAGATGCTGCCGGAACCACCGCGATCATCCGCATGTACCGGGAAAAAATGTGAGTAACGACACGTTTCATAACGCGTCCCGCATGGGCGAAAACGAACGGCGATCCGGCGAGCAGCCGGCGAACCGCATGCTCGGCCGTGTCATCGCCTGCGACGGCGCACGCGCCACCATTGTTGCGGAAACCGAACCGGGCACCACAGACGTATCGCAGCTCTGGTCCGTCGGACGCCTGATCTCCATTGAAATGGGCACGAGCCGCGTCGCCGCGCTTGTCTTTGCCATGCGGACCGGCGAAGAATACTGGGCGCCAGACAAGCCGAACAGGCTGCTGATCGACGTTGAACTCGTGGGCGAGGTTTATCGCACCGAAGATGGCAGCGAACGCTTTTCCACCGGCATCTCCCGTTATCCCTATCTCGGCGCGGTCGCGCATCGTATCCGTGCGAGCGACCTCTCCAGGATTTACGACGGCGGCAAGCGCGACGCCTGCGTCATCGGCAAGCTGACGCAGGACGATACGATCAATGCCGCCATCAATATTCCGCAGATGCTGGCCAAACATTTCGCCGTTGTCGGTTCGACCGGTGTGGGCAAGACCACTGCGGTCTCCCTGCTTTTGAACAAGGCAATCGAGACCGACCCGAAACTGCGTGTCCTCATTCTTGATCCGCACAACGAATTCGCCGCCGCCTTCCCAGATCATTCCGTCGTCATCGACACCGATACGCTGGACCTTCCCTTCTGGTTGATGCGCCTTGAGGAGTTCGCGGAGGTTGTGTTCCGCGGCCGCAAACCCGTGCCGGAGGAAATGGATGTTCTGCGGGATCTGATTCCCGAGGCGAAAAAAGCGTTTCGCGGAACCGAAGGTTCGGCCGTTCGCCGCACCTCCGACAAGAGCGCGATCACACCGGACACGCCGGTTCCCTACCGCATCGCCGATCTTCTCGCCCTCATCGACGAGCGCATCGGGCGGCTGGAGGGGCGTGGCGAAAAACCGGCGCTGCGCACGCTGAAAGGCCGCATTCTTTCGGCCATCAACGACACGCGTTATAATTTCATGTTCTCCAGCAATACGATCAGCGACACGATTCTGGAAACGGTGGCGCATATTTTCCGCATTCCCGGGGAAGGCAAACCGATTTCGGTATTCCAACTGTCGGGCATCCCGTCCGAAGTGGTAAACTCGGTGGTTTCCGTTCTTTGCCGTATGTCCTTCGAACTGGCGGTGCTGGCGCGCGGTTCGCTGCATATGCTCGTGGTGTGCGAGGAAGCGCACCGTTATGTTCCCGCCGACCCCGAGCGCGGCTTTTTCCCCACCCGGCAATCCATCGCCCAGATTGCCAAGGAAGGCCGGAAATACGGCATTTCGCTGGGGATCATCACCCAGAGACCCAGTGAGCTGGATCAGACAATCCTGTCGCAATGTTCGACTGTTTTCGCCATGCGGCTGTCGAACGAGATCGACCAGAAGATCATTCTCTCGGCTGTGCCGAACGCATCGGCCTCAACCACAAGCTTTCTTTCCTCCATCGGCAATGGCGAAGCCATCGCCTTCGGCGAGGCAGTCGGGGTGCCAATGCGCATGCGTTTCGACCGGGTGCCCACCATCAAATTGCCCAAGGCGAGCGGCACGATCAGCCACGCCAGCCAGGAAACGCCCGATACCGTTGACCTGAACGCCATCGTCACCCGCATGCGCGCCGCAAGCAGGCCGGTTATCACAGGCTTTCAGCAGAGCGTGGAAGCGGCCTTTTCCGATCCGGCGGAACCGACCGCGCGGCCTCTCGACGCGGCCGATATCGATCCCTGGAAGCGGGAGCTGGGGGCGGCCGTAAGCGAGGAATACGAACCCTACCGCCCGGACATGCTACCTGGGCGCGCCCTGCCTGCATCACAAAATCCGGTAGGCACCGACACCGCCTCCAGCGCCGTCAACGAGTTGCGCAAAGCCGGTTTCCAGATGCAGGCGCAGAATGGTCCCCAGGGTGATACACGCCCGTCGCTGCGTGAAAGCCTGCTCAAGAAACCGCTCGGCAGTCTCTACAGGAAAGATTGAGTTCCTTCACGGCTGAATACGCATCCAGTCTTCATCCATCTGGTTGCGGAACCATGTCATCTGCCGTTTGGCATATTGTCGGGTTGCAGCGGCCGATCTTTCAACTACATCCGCCGTGCTCATGCGCCCGGCCAGCATTTCAGCAATCTGGGCAACGCCAATCGCCTTCATGACGGTGGCATCGGCCGGAAGATCGAGGGCGAGAAGCGCCTGCACCTCCTCCACCGCACCGCTATGCATCATGGCTTCGAAACGCCGGTTGATACGCGCATGCAATACCGGCCTCTCCGGCAGGACCACGAGTTTTTGCGCCCGGTCCGGATCAACGATCATCTGGCCACGGGCAAGCTGAAAATCCCTGATGGACTTCCCGGTCGCTTCAAGCACCTCCAGCGCGCGGACAATACGCTGGCCGTCTCCCGGCTGGAGCATGTCGGCCATGACGGGATCGCGCCGGGCAAGCTCGGCGTAAAGGATGGCTGCGCCTTCTTCGATCAACCGGGCCCGCATCGGCTCACGGATCGTGTCCGGAATGGCAGGCATGTCGGAAAGCCCGCCTGTCAGCGCCTTGAAATAAAGCCCCGTGCCGCCGACGATGACGGGGAAACGCCCCTGCCCGCGCAGATCGGCAAGCACAGTGGAGATGTCCCGCAGCCATTCGCCCGTGGAGTAGAGGCTGCTCGCCGGCACGTGACCGTAGAGGAGATGCGGCACCCCCTCCATCTCGTCTTCGGACGGTCGGGCGGTCAACACGCGCAGCGTGTCGTAAACCTGCATGCTGTCGGCATTGATGACGACACCGTCCCGCTCCGCAGCCAGACGAAGCGCAAGCGCGGACTTGCCGCTAGCCGTCGGGCCGGTTATCAGGATCGCATCAAAATTCTCATCAAGGTTTTTCATCATGGCTCTGGTTGCCACGCTTATCGCCAATCCGTCAAATCCTGTTCTGACACCGGCCCTCGGCGAAGCGGCCGCGAAGGCCGTGAACGCATCGGGCCTCTACTGGCTGGCGGACGGGATTGCCTGCGATATCGCACTGCCCTCCGGCACCGCAATAGAGCAGGCACACAGGGCTATCGCTGACACCCTCGCCGGCCAGCCGATCGATATCGTAATCCAGGAGCAGGACCAGCGTCGCAAGAAACTCCTGATCGCAGACATGGATTCGACCATGATCGGTCAGGAATGCATCGATGAGCTGGCAGCTGAAGTCGGGCTGAAGGACAAGGTCTCAGCCATCACCGCACGCGCCATGAACGGCGAAATCGCCTTTGAACCGGCACTGCGGGAGCGCGTCGCGTTGCTGAAAGGACTGCCGGTTGCTGTCATCGATGAGGTCATCGAAAAGCGCATCACGCTGACCCCGGGTGGCAAGGAACTCATCGCCACCATGAAGGCGAAAGGCTATTACACGGCCCTCGTGTCAGGCGGTTTCACCGTCTTCACCAGCCGTGTCGCCGCGGTGCTCGGTTTTGACGAGAACCGCGCCAATCTGCTTGGTGAGGCAAATGGCGAGCTTGATGGCACCGTTGCCGAACCCATCCTCGGAAAACAGGCCAAGGAGGATGCGTTGAATGATATTGCTGCCAAACTCGGCATTTCTCCAGATGAGGCGATGGCGGTTGGCGATGGAGCCAATGATCTGGGCATGCTGCATGTGGCGGGCGCGGGCGTGGCCCTGCACGCCAAGCCGGCCGTGGCGGCCGAAGCGCAGATGCGCATCGACCATGGCGACCTGACGGCGCTTCTTTATATTCAGGGTTATCGAAAGACGGACTTTGTCACCCCATGATCATTCGCGAGACCCCAAGACTTATTCTGCGGGAGTGGAAGGAGAGCGACCGAGACCTTTTCCGTGAAATCAATGCCGACGAGAAGGTCATGGAATTTTTCCCCTTCCGCCGCAGCCATCAGGAAGCGGACGCGGTTCTCGAAACCATCAATGGCATGATCCGCGGTAGTGGTTATGGCTTCTATGCGATGGAGCAGCGGGAAACAGGCGAATCCATGGGATTTTGCGGTATTTCGCCCGTCCTTAATCTCGACCCGCCCTTCCCGGTCGGCACCATGGAGATCGGCTGGCGGCTCGCCACCCGTTTCTGGGGACATGGCTATGTCACCGAAGCGGCGCAGTCGCTGCTCGTGATGGCCTTTGACGAAAAGGAGACGCCGGAAATCGTCTCCTTCGCTGTCTGGAACAACCACCGTTCGACCGCCGTGATGGAGCGAATCGGGCTGAAACGTGATCCCTCGCGGGATTTCGACCATCCCCGCGTGCCCGCAGAGACGCATCCCCATCTGCGTCCGCACGTCACCTATGCGCTGACGCTGGAGCAATGGCGGGCGCGTTGACGTCGTGACCCGCCGGTCCGGAATTATTTCACCGCGGCGTTGCCACCATCGGCAAAAAGCGCCGCGCCAGCGACAAAACTCGCCATCGGGCTGGCGAGGAAAAGCGCTGCCTGCGCTATTTCCTCGGGCTGGGCGATGCGTTTCATCGCATGCAGGCCGTCGGCCCAGTCCTTTTGTGCCTGATCCCCTGCCATCGGCGTGTTCACACCCCCGGGCAACAACGCATTGGCGCGAACGCCGCTGGCGGCATAATCGGCTGTAATACCCTTCACCAGCCCCATCAGCGCGGCCTTCGCAGCGCCATAAGCCGACATGCCCGGTATGCCGACACTGGTGCCGACGAAGCTTGAGGTAAAGACGATAGAACCGCCGCCGCGCCTCAGCATCAGCGGAATCTGACAGCGCGCGCCAAGAAAGGCGGAAGTCAGGTTGACGTTAAGCACGTAATCCCATTCGTCAGGCGAAATCTCCGCCAGCGGCTTGGCGGCACCCACGCCGCCCGCATTGTTGACGGCGATATCGAGACCACCAAAAACGTCGGTGGCCGCCTCGGCCAAACGGGAATGGGTTTCCGCAACGCCAGCGTCGCCGGCAACCGTGTGCACATGTCCGCCCGCCTCACGAATCTCGGCGGCAACCTCGTCCAGCGCCTTTTCGCCGCGCGCATTGATGACGACGGCGGCGCCATGAGCGGCAAACAGGCGCGCCGTTGCGCGGCCGATGCCGGATGACGCGCCGATGATGATGGCGACTTTGTTTTCAAGTAATTTCATAGCCTTGGTCTCCGTTCGGTGGAGGCCAAGGCTTAAAGAGCCGGCAGCATCGGAACCACCCGATTCCTGCCCGACCGTGCGGAAAGCGTTATTCCAGCGGCAGCGCCACCACGCGCAGATTGCCCTGCGCATCGGCCACCATCATGTGGGCGTTCTTCCGGCCTTCCGATTTCAGACCATTCACCCGCACCAGCACGTCGCCGGGAACCTCCATGAAGTCCTGTCCGACTTCCACAATCACATCGCCTGCCTTCATGCCCTTCTGTTCTGCAGGCGAACCCGGATCGACACTTGCGACCAGCACGCCTTCAACGCTCTCGGCAATGCCCTTTTCCGTCCGCAACTCATTGCTGAGCACAACGAGATTCATGCCAAGCACGCTCTGCGGCGCTTCACGCACCTCCGGAGTCTGATCCTGGGCCTGATCGTCGCCGCCATCATTGTCTTCCGGCGCGATCACATCGCTGTCGCCGTCGTCAGTCTGCTGGTCGTCAGTCGAAGCCTTCTCATCCGTGGTATCCTGCAGCTGGCCCAGCTTGACCTTGACGGTCTCTTCCTTTCCGTCGCGCAGGATGACGACATCGACTTCCTTGCCGACCGGGCTTTCCGCCACGATCCGCAGAAGGTCGCGCATCTCGTGAATATCCTTGCCATCGAATTTCAGCACGACGTCGCCAGCCTGGATCGGACCGTTTTCCACCGGGCCGCCCTTGGCGACCCCGGAAATCAGCGCGCCCTTGGCGCTGTCCATGCCGAGGCTCGCGGCCACATCGTCCGTGACCGGCTGGACGCGAACACCCAGCCAGCCGCGGCGGGTCTCTCCGAATTCGATCAGTTGCTGAACGATGTTCTGTGCAAGCTCCGTCGGCACGGCGAAACCGATACCGATCGAACCGCCGCTCGGCGAAATGATCGCCGTATTGATGCCAATCACCTCGCCCTTCATGTTGAAGAGCGGTCCACCGGAGTTACCCTTGTTGATGGCCGCATCCGTCTGGATGAAATTGTCATAAGGGCCGGCATTGATATTGCGGCCGCGCGCTGAAATGACGCCAACGGTCAGCGATCCGCCAAGCCCGAAGGGGTTACCGACCGCCATTACCCAGTCGCCAATGCGCATGCTGCGCGAATCGCCAAATTTGACCGCCTTCAGCGGCGTTTTTGGCTCCACCTTCAGAACGGAAAGATCGGTCTTGGTATCGGTGCCGACAAGCGTCGCCTTGAGCTTCGAGCCATTCGGGAAAATCACCTCGATGGCATCGGCACCCTCGATGACGTGGTTGTTGGTGACGACATAACCGGCGGGATCGATCACAAAACCGGACCCGAGGGAATTGACCTTTTCACCGCCTTCCGGCTTCTGGCTGTCGAAATAATCCTTGAAGAACTCTTGGAAGGGCGAACCTTCCGGCAGACGTGGCGGAACCGGCCCCTTGCCATCTGTCTTGACGTTCTGCGACGTGGAAATATTCACCACCGCATCCAGCAGCGGCTCGGCAAGATCGGCAACAGATTCCGGCCCGTGGCTTTGCGCGCCCGCCGGAAGCGGCGCCGCAAAGCTGCCCGCAACAAGCGCTATTACCGCGACTGCGGAAATGCTGCTGCGAAAAGGCGAAAGAAGGGTCACGGCCATATGCGTCCTCGCGTTTCAAATCGTCTTGCCCTGCATATATCGTCAAAGCATAAGGCGGAATGATGAAGTGTAAAAATACCTTTTCGTGAACAGGCAATCGATTCCGCCACCTCATCGCGTCTCAAAGCCGTACAGAAAAGCGAGGACGAGGCAAACACCTATTGTCAATAGTAATGGTTTCCAGAAAAAAACGCAGAGGGCACACGGCGGTCATCGAGCGGGCCGCGTCGTCCGGCTGAACATTAGCCCAATAACTCCGCTGACGAAAACAAGGCAGTAGCCCGACCACAAAAGCAAAACGGGCTGTTCCGAGAAAAATAGGTAGCCGAACAACAAACTCCACAGAAGTTGGGTATATTGAAGTGGCGCGACGATGGACGATTGAGCCATGCGGATCGAAAGCGTGAGGCACAATCTCCCGATTGCCAGCAATGCACCTGCCCCAATGTAAAAGAGCCACTCAATCGGCGTTGGCGGAGTATAGCTTTCCGGGAGAAGGACACCGGTGATGAGAACCAGAATAATGACGGGCAGCATGGTATCCGCCAATGGAGTCGATTGGGCCCTCCATCGTCTCACCATGATGGTCGATGCCGACTGCGCAAAAGCGGCAGCAAAGGCGAGGGCAACGGCTAGGCTGTCTATTATGCCGCTCGGCTGCAGAACGACCAATACGCCGGCAAGGCCTAGAAGGGCGGACAGCCACTGAAGCCCGACAGGACGTTCGTTCAAAAACACCAGAGCCAAAAATATCGTGATGATCGGGCTCGTGAAGCGAATCGAATAAACATTGGCGATTGGCATACGAGAGATCGCATACAACGTCAGCCATATCATGGCGACGGACATGAGTCCCCGAGCAGAGACCACCGCCCATCCCTTAACCGAATTAATTTTGAATCCACCCAACGGCTTGGCAAGCAACAAACCGAAAAAGATCGCGAAAATTCCGGAGAAAAAGAGGACTTGAGGAAGAGAGTGCAAGCCGCTGAGAATTTTTGAAACAGCGTCCATCAATGAAAATGATGCAAATCCTACTATGGCGAAAGTAAAAGCAGCTTTGTAATTGTCTCTGTCGTGGCCAGGCGTAGGCGACATCTTCCGGTTTCCATATGATGAAAGACAGAAGATTATTGCCGCTGACCCACAATTTTATGAATTTCAGAGCGCAACACCTCAAAAAGAAAGGGCCGGTAAAAACCGGCCCCTCCAAATTCATTTTATCCGCCATCAGTTCGCCGGCGCCGGTGCGGGCGCGGCCGGAGAGGCAGGTGCCGCACCGTCGATATTGTTGAAATAACGGAAGAAGGTCGAGTCCGGCGACAGAACCAGCGTCGTGCCATTGCCGTTCAGTGCGTTGGCATAGGCCGACATGGAACGATAGAACTCGAAGAAGTTCGGATCGCGCTGGAAAGCCTCGCCGAACACCTTGTTACGCTCCGCATCGCCTTCACCGCGCAGAACTTCGGACTGGCGGCGAGCGTCGGATTCCAGTTCCACAACCTGACGGTCGGCGATAGCGCGGCGGCGTTGCGCTTCTTCGTTACCACGGGCGCGGATCAGTTCGGCTTCCGCCAGACGCTCCGACTTCATGCGTTCGAAGGTCTGCTGGGAGACTTCCTGCGTCAGGTCGGTACGGCGGATGCGGACATCGACGATGCTGATGCCGAGCGATTCCGCATCGGGACGCAGATCGTCACGCACTTCCTGCATCATCGACGCACGTGCGTCGGACAGCGCCGATTCGAAGCCGCGCAGACCGTAAACCCGGCGCAGCGATGCGTCGAGACGGGTGCGCAGGCGCGATTCAGCCGACATCTGGTCACCGGAGACCGTCTGCCGGAAGCGGCGCGCATCCGTAATACGGTAGACCACGAAGGCATCGACCTCGTAGAACTTGCCGCCGGAAACCTGAACACGGATATTATCGTGGTCAAAACGCAAGGCGCGGTTCTCGATATATTGCACGCGGTCAGCATCCATGAAGGCGAAGGGCAGCTTGAAATAGAGGCCCGGCGCTGTTTTCACGTCCTGGATTTCACCGAAGCGGACGACGATGGCCTGCTGGCGCTCGTTGACCACGAAGATCGACGAATAACCGAGAAAAAGCAGGACGGCGAGACCGACGAGAACGGCTGTAAGACGGTTACCCATATCAGTTGCCTCCCTGCGGTGCTGCGCCCGGATTGTTGCGCATGATCTCGTTCAGAGGCAGATAAGGCACCACGCCCTGTTTTTCATCGATGATGATCTTGTTGGATCCCTTCAGGACCTGTTCCATCGTTTCCAGGAACATGCGCTGACGGGTCACGTCAGGCGCGGTGCGATACTGGTCATAGATGGAGACAAAGCGCTGCGCCTCACCCTGCGCCTCGTTGACGACGCGCGACTTGTAGGCGTTCGCCTCTTCGAGGATCTGCGCAGCCTGACCGCGAGCGGCGCCGAGCTTCTGGTTGGCGTATTGATTGGCTTCCTGAACGAAGCGGTCTTCGTCCTGCTCGGCACGCTGCACTTCATCAAACGCGTCGGCCACTTCACGCGGCGGCGCCGCATCTTCGATGGCCACGGCATTGATGGAAATGCCGGCGCCATAACCGTCCATGGTGGACTGGATGATGGTGCGCACATCCGCCGCAATTGCCTGACGGTTATCGCGGAAGATATCCTGCGCCGGACGACGGCCGACGACTTCGCGCATGGCGCTTTCGGAAACTTGCTGCAGCGTCTCGGCCGGGCTGTCGACGTTGAAGAGATAGGATTTCGGATCGGAAACCGTATAGAGCACCGAGAACTGAACGTTCACGATGTTCTGGTCGCCGGTGAGCATCACGCCGCTCGACGAGGACGACGAGGCCCGCGAACCGATATTCTGCTGCTGCTCGGTGACCTTGACGATTTCAACCGTCTCGATCGGCCACAGATGGAAATGCAGACCGGGCATCGAGATTTCGTCCTTCGGACGGCCGAAACGCAGCTCCACCCCGCGCTCGTCCGGCTGGACGGTGTAGATGGACTGGATGCCGAGGAAAACCAGCACGACGAGAACCACGATGGCAACTGCGCCGCCATTGAAACCGCCGGGCAGCACATTTTTGAAACGGTCCTGGCTGCGCCGGATGATCTCTTCCAGATCGGGCGGACCGCCATTGCCGCCGCCACCGCCGCGAGGCCGGTTAGGCCCCTGCCCCCACGGGCCGCCACCGCCGCCCTGGTTGTTTCCTCCACCGCCGCCGCCCCATGGGCCGCCGCCGCCATTCTGATTGCTCCAGGGCATCAATACCTCTTTATAAAAGCCTCTCCCGGTTCCGTTCGAAAGCGATTGCTCGCGTGCGGCGGGAATATCGACCCGTTATAGGAAGGAGAAGCGTTCGTTTCAACGCAGAGGTGGTAACTAAATACCCAATCTGGGTAAATAGTTCACTTTGCCGCGGCTCTCCGCATATACGTGGTAAACAGAACGGGATAATTGTCCTTTTCCCCAGCGGGAGCCGGGATTTCCTCGGTTTTCTCAAAAACGACGGGATCGATCTCCGGGAAAAAAGTGTCGCCATCGAGCTTTGCCGCGACGTGGGTGACGGAAAGTTGATCGGCGAAGGGCATGGCCTGACGGTAGATCTCTCCACCACCGGCCACGAAGACCTCATCCACGCGGAGTTCCGCAGCCTTGCTTTTGGCGAGCTTCAAGGCCTCCTCCAGTGAGGAGACGACATCGACACCCTGCGGCCGGTAATCGGCATTACGACTGACGATGATATGCGGGCGGCCGGGCAACGGACGCTCGCCGACGGATAAAAACGTCTTGCGGCCCATGATGAGCGGCTTGCCCATCGTCATCGCCTTGAAGCGCTTGAGGTCGGTGGAAAGCTTCCACGGCATGTCGAGGTCACGGCCGATGACGCCGTTCTCAGACACTGCGACGATGATGATGATACGCGGCTCGGTCATACCGCGATCGGTGCCTTGATGCTTGAATCGGCCTCGTAGTTTTCCAGCGTAAAGTCTTCGAACTTAAAGCCGAAAAGGTCCTTAACATCAGGATTGAGGCGCATCGTCGGCAAGGCCTTCGGCGTGCGAGTCATCTGCAGCCGCGCCTGTTCGAAATGGTTGGCATAGATATGCGCATCGCCGAGCGTGTGGACGAAATCGCCCGGTTTCAGACCAACCACCTGCGCGACCATCAGAGTCAAAAGAGCATAGGACGCGATGTTGAACGGCACGCCGAGGAAAATATCGGCGGAACGCTGGTAAAGCTGGCAGGAGAGCTTTCCGTCAGCAACATAGAACTGGAACAGGCAGTGGCAGGGCGGCAGCGCCATCTCGTCCACCAGCGCCGGGTTCCAGGCGGAGACAATATGACGGCGCGAGTTCGGGTTGGTTTTCAGGCCCTCGATCAGAAGCGCGATCTGGTCGATGTGGCGTCCGTCCGGCGCGGGCCAGGACCGCCACTGTGCGCCATAGACCGGGCCTAGATCGCCGTTCTCATCGGCCCATTCATCCCAGATGGAAACGCCGTTTTCCTTGAGATAGGCGATATTGGTATCGCCGTTCAGAAACCACAGGAGTTCATGGATAATGGACCGCAGATGCAGCTTCTTGGTGGTGAGGACCGGAAACCCCTCTGCAAGGTCGAAACGCATCTGGTAACCGAACACCGAGCGCGTGCCGGTGCCGGTGCGGTCTCCGCGGTCGGAGCCGGTTTCCATCACATGCCGGAGAAGATCGAGATATTGTTTCATGCGTTCTGCCGCCGATTCCCTGATATCAGGCAGATATAATAGCACAGGGCGGCAGAACCAATCACCGGGGAAACGCTTATCCCCGTTTTTCCGGGAAAATCAGAGCGACTGAAGCTTTCCGAGTTCCTTGGCGACCAGGTAATAAAAGGTCACGCGCGATTTTGAGCGGTCGGCGGCCATGGCTTTCGCAACGGCATCGATTGCCTTGTCGGCGCTGTCATCGGTGACACCGAGCTTCTTGCCGCACCAGCTAGCCTTCACACGTGCAAGCTCTTCCGGATCGGACGCGGACACCAGCGAGGAATCCCGGTTGCGCAGGGCAATGCCGAGATGTTTGACGATCTTGCCGACAACGGCTTCGTCGGCTGCTGCATCGTATTTCTTCACATCTGCGAGATAGTCAGTCATGTCCACTCCTTCGTGTGTCCCCGGCCCGGTGTTGCTTCTAATGACCGGTTGCAGGGAGAATGAGACAGCAATCCCTCGTCGTCAAGAATTGTCTAAATTGCCGGCGTCAAACACGAAACCTTTTCATCGAATTGTCATCTCCCCCCTTTTCTCAGCCGGTCGAAACGCCTATATGAGCCTTGCCGGGGCAACCCGGCTATGGCGATAAACGGTCGGTGTAATAAACCTATTGGACCCGGGGGCGGTACCCGGCGCCTCCACCAAAAACCGGCGGCTTTAAGATGAAAGGCCGGCTTTTGATGGGGGCGAAATAGGATCGACAAGGGTGTAAAGATCGAACTTTTGCTCGGCATGATACCGCCGTTATCGGGTCACAAGTGTAGTTGCAAACGACAACAACGCTAAGGAATACGCTCTCGCTGCCTAATGGCGGTGCGGGAATTCCGCTCTAAAGCCCTCACGGTTAGCCCCGTGAGGCGGGGTTCGGAGGTACCTGGCAACAGAAACCTCCACCTTCTCCATTTTGCCTGAATTGGTTATATGATAGCTGACTTGCGGACAGCATCGGCTTTTCCATTGCTGCCGTTCGGGACATTGCGTATACTTGAGCAAAGCGTAACCATCCGGATCGGAATTGATCCCGGCTCAAGGATTACGCAGAGATTCAAAGTGTTACAGCGTCCTTGGTACCCAAGGCGCGCCGTGCATGAAAAAGACGTTCGAATAAGGGAAAGACAGGACCGCATGGGGCAGGATCATATCCGTTACGACATTCTCGCACAGGATGCCCTTCGCGGCGTTATTCGTAAGGTATTGGGCGAAGTGGCCGCCACCGGCCGTCTGCCCGGCGACCACCATTTCTTCATTACCTTCTTGACCGGTGCACCCGGTGTGCGGATTTCGCAGCACCTCAAGGCGAAATATGCCGAGCAGATGACCATTGTCATCCAGCATCAATTCTGGGACCTGAAGGTCACCGAAACCGGCTTCGAAATCGGTCTCTCCTTCTCCGATACACCGGAAAAGCTCGTCATTCCCTATAATGCCATCCGCGGTTTCTACGATCCTTCCGTGAATTTCGAACTTGAGTTCGATGTCCCCCTGGCGGACGAGGAAGAAGCGGAAGACGCGGAAATCACCGCATATCCGGTGTCGCACGAGGCGAAGGCGGCTTCCGCTTCCGAAACGCCCAAGGCCGGCGAGGAAAAGAAGGAAGGCTCCGTCGTCTCGCTGGATGCTTTCCGCAAGAAGCAATAACGCCTGCCTGAGCGCGAAACCCGAGGAGACGTATCCGCATGGCCGCCGATATCGTCAATCTGCGCCAGTTCCGGAAGCAGAAGGCCCGCAGCGAAAAAGAAAAACAGGCGGAGCAGAACCGCCTGTCCTTCGGACGCACCAAAGCCGAAAAGAACCTCACATCAGCCCTGAACGAAAAGGCCGAAAAGGCACTTGACCAAAGCCGGCTCGAAAACGACGCTCACGGGCCCCGGAAGGACTGAGACCGACCTGCCTAGGGACAGACAGGGCCAGCAAATCGGAAAAGAATCGTAAAACAGGGGCTTGCCGGCAAAACATGATTCAGATTTCCAGCCAAAGACCGATCTGATGATCCGCAAGCATTCCACGACGTTGCACGGCCACCGGACCAGTATTTCGCTTGAGGACGCCTTTTGGGACGAGCTGAAAATCATCGCGGAAAGACGCAAGATCAGCTTCGCGGCCCTGCTGGCCGAAATCGATGACAACCGCCCCTCCGACAGCAATCTGTCTTCGTCGCTACGCGTTTATGTGCTGAACTGGCTCAAGACCCGATAAATTCACGATGGAGTCACCCGGCGACGCCAGCCCCGCAATTTATATTCGCCGACTACAAAACATTCCCGCCGAAAACTGGTAACGCTGCGAAAGTATTCATTAAACATTCGCGGACTAATCTGCGCTGCAAGGCATTCCCGTATTGCGTAGCCTTGTTTCCAGCCTTTGTCCGAAACCTCCCCGTCCAGACATCCCCCGATGGGGATACCCATGGTTTCTCCGGGAGCAGCAAAGCTTTCTCCCCTTCATTCACTGCCTCTTCAACCGTTTCGGACCTGAAAATCCGGATTGCGGGGTGGCGACCGGAGCCTGTCCAGACCGCGGACATGGAACCGAAGCAGAGATGAAAAGCGACGCCGAGCCCTTTTCGGAAAATTACGGATTGGCGGGAGCATTTTCCGGGGCGAGTTCCCGGATTGCATTTTCCGTCGGTGGCACCACCAGAACCGGCGCTGACTGCGGCTGCGGCACGGGCTGCTGCTGTTGCTGCTGCAACCGTTCCTGCTGTTCCTTTTCCTGCCGCAGACGTTCTTCGGCAGCAGCCTTCAGCCGTGCTTCTTCCTCTGCCTTCGCCTTGGCTTCCGCCTCCGCCCGTTCCTTTTCCGCCTGCCGCTCAGCCGCCCGAAAACGATAAAGCGCCACTTCGCGGCGCAGGCGTTGCTTTTCAAGAACGCTTGCCTGCATTGCCTCCACCCTGCGCCGCTCCTTTTCGAAGGCCCGCAGGGACAGGTAGTTGGTGAGCGCCGAAACGTCGGTTGTCAGGGCTGGCGCAGCAAGCGGACCGTTGTAATTCAGGCGCAAAGACGGTTCGGCGCCGGCAACCGTTTCGGTGCCGGGATTGAACAGGAGATCGAAGTCGCCATTCACCGTGAAAGCAGCAAGATCAACCATCGCATCGGCTGTCAGCGTCAATGGATCGATCGCCGCCCGCAAATTCTGGAAATGCAGCGCACCACCATTTACCGAGAACGGCAGGGATACATCGCCGAGCCCGATCTCGCCCTGCCACAGGCTCTGGTCCACCAGCGGCCGAACTTTCGGAGCATCGATCGGCTGCTGCAACCCATCCGCCGCCTGCAGGATTGGCGGCAGGGCACCGGGATTGAGCCCCTTCAGCACCAGCCCGCTGGCCCGGATTTCACCCGAGCCACCCGCTGATTTCAGCATTTCATCAACGCTTTTGCCGGTCGATTCTGCCGTGAGATCAATGGCCACGCGGCCGGTCGCAACCGGACCGTTCGCATTCGCCCAAAGGATCGGCTCCGGATTGGCGTCGGTTACCGCGATCTTGGTGCGGAAAATGCCCGCCCCCTCGCCCGTGGACATCGCAAACCGTCCCGCAATCTTGCCGCCCATGAAGCCGCCGGTGATGTCGTCGAGTGCGAGACTGCCCGAATCATGCGTTACCTTGGCCGTCAAACCCGTGACCGTGCCGAAAGGTCCAGCCTCGAAGCTTTCCGCCTTGAGCGACAGAGACGCCTTGAGCTGCGGGAAGGCCGGCATGGCCAGCGGCTTGGCATTGAGGCCCCCGGTTTCCGGATCGATCACCGGACCATAGATTGCGTCGCCAAGCCAGGCGAGATCGGCGGTCCGGACTGAGAGATCGCCGCTGACGGAATGGGGCGCGGCGCGTTCGAACGTCAGATTGCCGGAGAAGGGATTACCGCCTGCCTGTCCGCCGACAGAAGAAAGCGCAATTTTTTGTCCATCCACCACAACCTTCGCATTGGCCTTCACCGCCATGCCCCCACCGAGCTGCGGCAGCCCAACGGCATTCATGATGAGATAGGGCTCGATATCAGCGCTTTCGAGAACGACATCGGCGCTGCCCTCACCGAAATTGGCAGCTGAAACGGCAAAGGAGCCGTTCGCCGAAAAATGTGTGCGTTCCGTCGAGAAGCGGATATCGGTCTGTGCCGGCGCGCCGAGCGTGCCATTGAGCTTGACGGACAGGAGGCCCTCGCCGTCAGCGTCGAAGGGCAACGGGTCAAGCCCGGCCTGGCCGAACAGGATGGCCGTCGACTGGTTTTTCAAGACAGCTTCCAGTGACATGGCCGTGTCATCGGTGATCGACAGGAAATCCGGCATCTTGGCGACGGCGGACAGCCGGCTGCCGTTAACGGTACCGGAGACGGCAACATTGGCGCCGCCGTTTTCGCTGTTGACCGAGACATCCATTGCAAGGTCGGAATTGGCGTACCATGGCGCGCTGGCCGCCAGGCGGCTGAGGAAGGGATGAGCAGGCAGTTTCTGCTGCAGCATCGTAAAGAAGGGCTGCATATCCGCTGCGTGCAGGTTCACCGTGCCTTTGCCCGCATATTTCAGCAACGACCCCTGCAATTCGCCTCTTGCCCTGACCTCTGCACCGGCGATATCGCCGGCCGTCATATTTTCCAGCGAAAGAACCCCGCCCGCCATCGTGAAGGCGGTCTCGACATGATTGGCGGTCACCCCGGCTATGTTGAACCGGTCGGCCTTGAACTTCGCAGTAATGCGGTGGTCGAGAACCGAGCTTCCGACCTGATCGCCAAGCGCCAGACTGCCGAGTGCCTTCAGCGCGTCCAGGTCGATTTCGTTGCCCGCAAGATCGATCGAAAGATTGGAGGTCTTGCCGTCCGAGCGCCGTTCCAGCTCGCCTTTCAGCGACGCGTCGCCGATGGCGAGCTCCAGATTGTCGAAGCGCTGGTTCAGCGTCGTCAACGAGACATCGGCAGAAAAGCCGGCGGCGTTGAGTTGCCGGATGGCCGGATCGACGGAGCCGGAAAGCCAGTTCGCCAGCCCCGAGGGCTGGTTGGACGCAACGAGCATATTGCCGTTGAAGGCCGGACCACCAAGAAGGGTCAACGATCCCTTGGCCTCCAGCTGGGTTCTTCCTGGCAACGTCGCCACCGCATTCACCACCTGCCAGCCGCTGCCCTGCGGCCGAACATCCAGCCGGATGTCACGAATGGTCGTGTCGTCGGAAACTAGGGCGGGAAGGCTGATGCTCGCCTTACCCGGCACCGGCGGTACGGGAATGCGCGCCACCATGGCGGCAAAGGCCTCGATGCGCTGGCGCACGGAAACAGTGGGCTGGCGCGAGGTCTTGCCCGTCTGCACCACAGGCGGCGCAAAACGTGCGACATCAATCTGCTGGCCATCGGCCGTCAGCAGGAATTCGGGCTTGGCGCCGGTATCGAGCGTCGCCTCTCCGGTCACGACATAGGGATTTTCGTTACCGCCGAGTTCCATGCGGTAGCTCGGTATACGCACGCTCTCATTGGTCAGTTCAAAACTGCCGCGGGTGCGCGGCGAGGAGAAGAGTGATTGCCCGGCCTGTTTCGGCTTTTCGTCTTCCCTGAAACTGAAAGAAAAGGAACCGCTATAGGCGGGCTTTCCCGCCGCTGCGGCGATGACGCCATCCAGATCGACCTCGACGGGATGCTCATCCGGCACGACACGAACGCGAAGGCCCATGCGGCCATTGGCATAATCAGGTTCGCTGCTTGAGAGGGAGAAAGAGCCGGGATGCCCGTCGACGGCAGCCCGCCCGTCCGCCTTCCATGGTCCGGCCAGCGAATTGGCGGACATATCGGCGGTAAGACCGGTGATCAGGCGGTTGCGGCCCGATTGCTCGTCGATGAACTCGATCTGGCCGCCCTCAATCTGGACGCTTTCCAGAACCACGGTTCGGGCGGGAATTTCCGCGCGGCTGCCACGCATCCAGTCCAGCGTGCCGTCTTTCAGCAGCCTGATCTTCGCCTTGGGTTCCTCGATGCGCATGTCAAAGATGCGCGCCTCGCCGGAAAGGAAGGGCGCGAGCTCGGCGTCCATGGAAAAACGCGCGACCTGGATGAGCGGCGATCCATCGGCATCCGTCCCGGCCCGGACATCATGCAACGTTACCGAAGGGAACGGCAGGATGCGGGCCTCGACGCGGCCATGCACCACAACCTTCTTGCCGAGAATACGGCTCGCCTGGTCCTCGAAATCACGGCGGAAATCCGTCCAGTCGACGAAATAGGGAATAAGCAGCGCCGAAAACAGCACCACCGCCAGCAGTCCGCCCAGAAAAACCAGAATACGCCCGAGCACTGACCTGCATCTCCCTTCACGAACGCTGCAAACCTATTCTTTTTTGCCTTAACGGCAAGCAGCCTTTTGTACCAATCAAATGTGAGAACGATCAGACAAGACGGAACAACTTGCCCGGATTGAAAATGTTGTCCGGGTCGAGCGACATTTTGATGGCGCGCATCACATCCAATGCATTGCCGGCTTCTTCGGCGAGGAAACTCATCTTGCCCTGTCCTATGCCGTGTTCGCCGGTGCAGGTGCCGTCCATGGCGATGGCGCGGCGGTTGAGACGGGCAACGAAGGCTTCGGTTTTCGCTACGCTTTCCGCATCTTTTCCATCGAACAGAATAAGGACATGAAAGTTCCCGTCGCCGGCATGGCCGACGATCGGTGCGAGAAAGCCGTTTTCCTGGATATCCAGCTGCGTTTCAACCACGCAATCCGCGAGCCTCGAAATCGGTACACAGACATCGGTGGAAAGCCCGTCGAGATGGGGCGCAAGCGCCCGCGAGGCCCAATAGGCGTCATGCCGCGCCTTCCAGAGCTTGTTGCGTTCGGCGGCATCGCTTGTCCAGCGGAAGTCGATGCTTCCGCATTCAGCCGCGATTTCTGCGAACTGCTGCGATTGTAGCGCCGCCGTTTCCTCGGTGCCGTGGAACTCCACGAAAAGTGTCGGCTTCTCCGCATAGTTCAGGCCGGAATAGGCATTGCAGGCCCGAACCTGGACCTCGTCGAGCAATTCGATACGGGCAACCGGAACCCCCATCTGGATCGTCATGATGACGGCATCGCAGGCCGCCTTGATGCTGTCGAATGTGCAGACGCCGCCGGCGATCTTTTCCGGTATGCCCTGCAGCCGCAGCGTCACAGAAGTGATGACGCCGAGCGTCCCCTCGGCCCCCACGAAAAGCCGCGTCAGGTCATAGCCGGCAGACGACTTGCGAGCGCGGCGCGCGGTGCGGATTTCCTCGCCGTTGGCGACGACGGCGGTAACGGCGAGCACATTGTCCTTCATCGTGCCGTAACGCACGGCATTGGTGCCGGAAGCGCGTGTCGAGGCCATGCCGCCGATCGAGGCATTGGCGCCGGGATCGATCGGGAAGAACAGGCCGGTATCGCGCAGATAGACATTGAGGTCCTCGCGCGTCACGCCCGGCTCCACCGTCACATCAAGATCTTCGGCATTCACCTCAATGATGCGATTCATCCGGCTGAAATCGATGCAGATTCCGCCGCTGGGCGCATTCACCTGCCCTTCCAGCGAAGACCCCGTCCCAAACGGAATCACCGGCACCTTATATTGCGAGCAGACCTTCACGACGGCCTTCACATCATCAGCACTCTCGGCAAAAACGACGCCGTCAGGCGCCTGGAGCGTCAGATAGGTGGTGGTGTGGCCGTGCTGCTCCCGAAACGCCTGTCCGGTCTGGAGCCTGTCGCCGAGTTGCTGCTTCAGAACGGCGAGCGCAGACGCAATGCCCTCTTCGTTACGCTTTCCCGCCACCACATCTTTCAACGCCATCGTCCGTCTCCACCGCAACATCAGCCCGTAAAGGATTCGATCCGTTACGAAATTCCGTCAGGTGGTATGGGATAAGGTTAACGCTTTGTCCAGCCGCGCAATGGCGCCAGACGGCAAGGCGGCAACCGTTTTTATTCCGCAGCAAGCAGCGGCTTGTCCTCTTCCAGCGCCTTGCGGCGGGCGGCAAGTTCCAGTTCGCGGTGAAGGCGGATTTCCTCATCCGCTTGCGGTTTGGCGAAGCGGGCGATCAGCAGGTAGGAGACCGGTGTGATGTAAAGCGTCACCAGCGTCGCGAAGCCCAGTCCGCCGACGATGACCCAGCCGAGCGCGATGCGCGCCTCGGCGCCGGCTCCCTGCGCCAGAACCAGCGGCACGCCGCCAAGGATGGTCGCGATCATCGTCATCATGACAGGACGCAGACGGATGCTGGTGGCTTTTTCGATAGCTTCCCGCACGGTCGCACCCTGATCGCGCAGATGGTTGGCGAATTCAACAATCAGGATACCGTTCTTCGCCATGACGCCAACGAGCAGCACGAGGCCGATCTGGCTGTAGACATTGAGGCTGGAGCCGGTGACGAGCAGCGCGATGACGGCACAGGCAAGGCCGAGCGGCACCGTTGACATGATGATGATCGAACTCAGCACGCTTTCGAACTGCGCGGCAAGCACGAGGAAGATGATGGCAATCGCGAAACCGAAGGTCAGCAGCATGCCGCTCGAATTCTCCTCCAGTGTCGCAGCCTCGCCCAGCGGCAGCAAGCGTGCACCGGGCGGCAGGACGGATTGCGAGAGCTCGTTCACCTTTTGCAGCGCCTCGCCCAGCGAAACGCCGTCCTTGAGGTTGGCAGTAAAGCCGACGGAAGGAAGCTGCTGTTCGCGGTTGAGCTGCGGCGCAACCGCATTTTCCTTGAGCGACGCGATGACCGACATCGGCACGATCTTGCCGTCGCCCGTCTTCAGGAAGACATTCTCAAGATCGGTCGGATCATTGATCGGCCGGGTGGAGGACAGGAGCCGCACCGGGATCGCATCGCCATCCACGAAGACGTCGACAATCGAGCGCCCTTCCAGCAGCGACTGCATGGCGCGAGAGAGGCCGGTGATGTCGATCCCGAGATCAGACGCGCGCTCACGGTCGATGGAGACCGAAATCTGCGCCTGATTGGGTTCGTTGTCGAAACGTGGCGTATCAAACAGGCCGCTTTCTTCCATGGAAAGCAGCAATTTCTGCGTCGCCTCTGTCAGCGCCGCATAATTGCTGCCGACCATCGCCATCTGCAATCCGTTGCCGGCGCCGCGAATGCGGAGGCTGTTCGGCTGCATCGCGTTGCCCCGCAACGCCGGAACCTTGTTGGCGGCAGAGGTGACATCGGCAGCGATCTGGTTCTGAGTGCGATCTCGGTCGGCCCAGGGCGCCAGCGTCAGCACCATGAAGCCGGTATTGGACGAGCCGTTCATGCCAGTGATGGAGTAGATGTTACGGATTTCCCCGCTGTCGCGAAGCGGCTGCAGGTTTTCTTCGATCCGCTGCAACTGGTCGCGGGTATATTCGAGGCTGACGCCCTGCGGCGCGGTGACCCGCATCATGATAGAGGCGCGGTCCTCGCGCGGCGTCAATTCACTCTGGATCATGCCGAAGGCGATCCACGACAGGCCGGAAAAGATGAGCGCAACGACGATGACGATGAGGGGGTTGTTGAGGCAGGCGGACAGCGTCGACTTGTATGTGGAGGCAAAGACATTACCGAACCAGGCGAGCGGCCCAGTCGGCTCCTTCAGCCCCTCCTTCAGCATGCGCGAAGCAAGCATCGGGCACAGCGTCAGTGCCACGATGGAGGACAAACCCACCGCGAAGGCCAGGACAAAACCGAATTCACGGAACAGGCCGCCAAGCTGACCCGGCAGGAAAGAAAGCGGAATGAACACGGCAGCCAGCGTCGCCGTCGTCGCGATGACGGCGAAAAACACCTCCTGGGTGCCGAGAACGGCAGCGGCCCGGGGCCCCATGCCTTCCGCCCGGCGGCGCACGATATTTTCCAGCACAACGATGGCGTCATCGACCACCAGACCAGTTGCCAGAACGATGGCGAGCAGTGTGAGGATATTGACGGAGAAGCCGACCATATAAATGGCGACGATGGTGCCAATCAGCGCCACCGGCATGGTGATCGCCGGAATGAGGGTGGCGCGCCAGTCGCGCAGGAAGAGATAAAGCACCACAACGACGATGATCGCCGAGAGCCCGAGCGCCAGTTCGACCTCGTGCAGCGCGCCTTCGATGAAGACGGCATCGTCACTGGTCACGACGACACGCGTGCCCTCCGGCAGATTGGCCGACATGGCGTCGACGGCGGCTTTCACACCGGTCGAGATACTGAGCGTGTTTGACTGTGCCTGACGGATGATGCCAAGACCGACGCCCTGAACGCCGTTCGAGCGCAGCGACGTAGATTCGTCGTCCGCCCCCAGCATGACGGTCGCCACGTCCCTGAGGCGGATATTGTTCTTGATGAGAAGATTGGAAAAATCCTCGGGCTTTGTCAGGCTCGCGGTGGCGCGCACGACGATATCCTGCGTCGTGCTTTTCAGCGAACCCGCCGGGACATCGAGGGCAGCGCTTGCAAGCGCGTTGGAAACATCGGTCACCGTCAAACCGCGGCTGGCGAGTGCCGCCTGGTTGAGGTCTACTCGAAAGACCTTTTCCTGATCGCCGTAAAGTTCCACGTCCGCCACACCATCGACGGCGGCCAGGCGGTCGATGATCTCGTCATCCACCAGCTTGGTCAGGTCTTCCATGCTGAGCGTGGAGGATGTAACGGCAAGACGCATGATCGGCTGGCTGTCGGAATCCGCCTTGATGATCTGCGGCTCGTCGGCATCGTCGGGCAACTGGTTGGTGACGCGGCCAATGGCGTCGCGCACATCATTGGCCGCAACGGCCATGTCGACATTGTCGCCGAATTCCATCGTCACGCGGCTGGTGCCGAATTGTGAGTTGGACGCGATGGATTTGATGCCGCTGACACGCGCCACCGCACCTTCGATGGTCTGTGTTACCTCCTGATCGATCGTTTCAGGCGCGGCACCTTCATACGTGGTCCTGACGCTGATCGTCGGCCGGTCGACGTCGGGCAGTTCGCGCACTTCGACGCCGACCAGAGCGGCGAGGCCGGCAACGACCAGCAGCGTGTTAAGGACCGCTGCCAGAATTGGCCGACGCACGAACAATGCGGTAAAGGCGAGCTTGGAATCCTGACCGGAAGGCGGCTGGGTCGTCATTGGCTGGCAACCTCCTCGGGCTTGGGCTGGTTGCCGACCCGCACCGCCCCGCCTTCGCGCACGCGCTGCAGGCCCTCAATCACGACAGGTTCGCCTTCCGCCAGTTCAGCCTTGACGAGAACGGCATCCGGGTTGCGCTGCACGATCTGCACCCGCACCTTGTTGGATTTATTGTCAGCCACACGCCAGACATAGGAGCCTTCCGCATCCCACTGCACGGCCAGCGGATCAACCGAGGCATAAGTTTCCCCGGCGAAGCGCATGGTGACGCCGAATGACATGCCCGCCCTCAGCTCATCCTTCTCATTTCCGAACTTCGCCCGGATGCGGATGGTGCGGCTCGCCTCGTCGACACGGTTGTCGACGGCCTCGATCTCCCCCTTGAAAGTCTCACCCGGGCGCGAAATCGACGTGGCCTCCACCGGCATGCCGATCTTGATCGCAGTCGCGAAACGCTCGGGAGCCCAGAAATTGACGAGAATTTCAGACCGGTCGTCAATGCTGACAATGGTGGACTGCGTCGTGACATTGTCACCGATATTGGCGGCGACGATACCGGCCACGCCTTCGATGGGCGCGACGATATCACGCCGCTTGAGATTGAGTTCGGCGGTGCTCAGCGCAAGCTTGGCGGCTTCTTCGGCAATCTGGGCATCCAGCACGTCGAGGCGGGAAACGGATTTCAGGTTCTTGTAGGAATTGGATTTTTCGACGGCGCTGCGCAGCGCCACCTGCGCCTTGTCGCGTTCGATCACCTGCTCCTCGTCATCGAGCCGCGCCAGCACCTGCCCCTTCACGACGCGTGCAC
Source organism: Agrobacterium sp. SORGH_AS_0440 (assembly GCF_031453135.1). Classification (NCBI taxonomy): domain Bacteria; kingdom Pseudomonadati; phylum Pseudomonadota; class Alphaproteobacteria; order Hyphomicrobiales; family Rhizobiaceae; genus Agrobacterium; species Agrobacterium sp. SORGH_AS_0440. The sequence goes on from NZ_JAVIYR010000002.1 coordinate 1,902,281, forward strand.
CGGACGATGTACGAATTTCAGAAAGCGTGCCGGAAACCTGCGGCATGACGACGACGGACTGGATCGCCTCGCCATTGCCGATGGCGTTCAACCGGTCGTTGACCGTGCCTTTCTTCACAGGGGCGGTCACAACCAGTGTGGCGTTATTGTTGCGGCGTGCGCCACCCGCATTCTGTCCCGTCGGCGCGCCGGCCGCCGGTCCGCCGGCTGCGGCGACTTCGACCGAAGCAGCGGGTGCTTTGACCAGCCCGATGCTGGCGAGCATATTGCGGGCGTCGGGCGAATAGACGCCCCAGAGACAGAGACCTGCCCCCACCACGGCCAGACTGACACCCACCTGTTTCCAGACCCGCATATAGTTCTCCGGTTGATCATCGCAGCATAAGAAAGCCCCTGAAGCTCAGGCTTCGGGACATCAGCAGTATTCCCCGTCGTTTAAAACGAGGCAACGCACAAATACGTTTCTTACGTAATTGTAATTTGTGATGGATTCTCGTCGAACACACCATAAACGCTATATTATCGCAAATATTGTTCAGCGCGGTAGTCTGTCAGCACGAAATGAGCCGGAGGAAGCCATGAGCACCGTCACGAAAACACAAAATCCCGAAGCCGATCCGCGCGTGAAAGCGGTGTTCGATGATATCCGCACCACCCGCAAATCGGACTTCATCAACAATATGTGGCTTTACCTCGCCTTTGATCCTGATCTTCTGGAAAAGACATGGGCCGAGGTCAAGGCGGTGATGGCGACACCCTCGGCGCTCGACCCTCTGGTGAAGGAAATGCTTTACATCGCAGTGTCCGTCACCAATGGCTGCTCCTATTGTGCCCATTCCCATACGGCGGCCGCGAAAGCCAAGGGCATGACGAATGAACAGCATGCCGATCTGATGCGGATTATCGCGCTCGCCGCCAAGACCAACCAGCTTGCAGTGGCCCTTCAAGTGCCTGTCGATGCCGCTTTTGATGCCGACCAGAGGGCATGAACCCGAAATAATGCCTTGGAATAGGCATTTTGAGCAGCGATACCGGAATAAAAGCAGAACACGGTTCTGGCCTTTATATCCCGAATCACTACATTGGGCCGCATGAGCAACAGTTTTGACGATATGCCGTTCTTCGATGAGGAACCCGTGGCGCCGCGCAGGGCGACGAACAATGCCCCTTCGGAAAACGGCGGCGGGCTTGGCATTGCCGCCCGCGCCATGGCTGCGCGCGATCAAACGCGTGCCGCACCCGATTATCTTTCCGGCCTCAACCCGGAACAGCGCGATGCCGTGGAAACGCTGGACGGGCCGGTTCTCGTCCTCGCCGGCGCCGGCACCGGCAAGACCCGTGTTCTGACAACCCGCATTGCCCATATTCTCGCAACGGGCCGGGCCTATCCCAGCCAGATCCTTGCCGTGACCTTCACCAACAAGGCCGCCCGCGAGATGAAGGAACGCATCGGCGTTCTCGTCGGCGGCGCGGTCGAGGGCATGCCCTGGCTCGGCACGTTCCACTCCATCGGCGTCAAGCTGTTGCGTCGTCACGCCGAACTCGTCGGCCTGAAGTCGGATTTCACCATTCTCGATACGGATGACGTGGTGCGGCTGATCAAGCAGCTCATCCAGGCAGAAGGTCTCGATGACAAGCGCTGGCCGGCCAAACAGTTCGCCGGCATGATCGACGGCTGGAAGAACAAGGGCCTGACGCCGCCGGATATTCCGGAGGGTGACAGCCGCGCCTTCGCCAATGGCAAGGGCCGCGAGCTCTATACCGCCTATCAGAACCGGCTGAAAACGCTGAACGCCTGCGATTTCGGCGATCTGCTGCTGCACCCGATCAGCATCTTCCGCCGCCACGCCGACATTCTGAAGGAGTACCACCAGAAGTTCCGTTACATTCTGGTGGACGAATATCAGGACACCAACACAGCGCAATATATGTGGCTGCGGCTGCTTGCGCAGCGCGCCAAGGGCGAGCCGCAAAACGTCTGCTGTGTGGGTGACGACGACCAGTCGATCTATGGCTGGCGCGGCGCGGAAGTGGACAATATCCTGCGCTTCGACAAGGATTTTCCCGGCGCCAAGGTCATCAAGCTCGAACGCAATTACCGCTCCACCGAGCATATTCTCGGCGCGGCCGGCCACCTCATCGCGCATAATGAGGGACGCCTCGGCAAGACGCTGTTTACCGAACGCAGCAGCCCTGACGACGAAAAGGTCGTGGTGCATGCTGCCTGGGATTCGGAGGAGGAAGCCCGCGCAGTCGGCGAAGAGATCGAGCAGCTTCAGCGCAAAGGTAATATGCTGAACGACATGGCGATCCTCGTCCGCGCCTCCTTCCAGATGCGCGAATTCGAAGACCGTTTTGTCACGCTCGGCCTCAATTACCGCGTCATCGGCGGCCCGCGCTTTTATGAGCGCCTCGAAATCCGCGATGCCATGGCCTATTTTCGCCTCGTCTGCCAGCCGGCCGACGATCTCGCCTTCGAGCGGATCGTCAATACGCCCAAGCGCGGCCTTGGCGATACGACGATCCGCAACCTGCACGACTATGCGCGTGCCCGCGACATTCCGATGCTGGCGGCGGCGGCCGACATCATCGAAACCGACGAGCTGAAACCGAAGGCCCGCAAGGCGCTGTTCGATGTGGTGCAGGATTTCCGCCGCTGGCAGGGTCTGCTCGAAAACACCGAGCACACCACGCTTGCCGAGCAGATTCTCGACGAAAGCGGCTATACCGCCATGTGGCAGGCCGACAAGACGGCCGAAGCGCCCGGACGCCTTGAGAACCTGAAGGAACTCATCCGCTCGATGGAAGCCTTTGAAAGCATGCGCGGTTTCCTCGAGCATGTCGCCCTCGTCATGGATGCCGAGCAGAACGAAAATCTCGATGCCGTCTCCATCATGACGCTGCATTCCGCCAAGGGTCTGGAATTCGACACCGTCTTCCTGCCCGGCTGGGAAGAAGGCCTGTTTCCGCACCAGCGGGCGCTGGATGAAGGCGGCCGCTCCGGTCTGGAGGAAGAACGTCGTCTTGCCTATGTCGGCATTACGCGTGCCAAGAAACTCTGCCATATCTGGTTCGTCTCGAACCGGCGCATTCACGGGCTGTGGCAATCCACCCTGCCCTCGCGCTTTCTGGATGAACTGCCGCCCGCCCATGTCGATGTCGCAGCATCCGACAGCAATTACGGCGGTTATGGCGGGCGTGGTGGCTACGGACAATCGCGTTTCGACAAGGCAGATCCCTTTGCGAACACCTATTCCACCCCGGGCTGGAAGCGTGCGCAGCAGAACCGTAGCGATGCCACCCGCGACAACTGGGGCACGCGCTCCGGCCATGCGGTAGAACGAATCGGTTATGGCGAAAGCGGCCCGCGCACCCGCACTATTGATGGGGAACTGGTGGCCAAATCCGTGGCCGACACGCCGTCAAAATTCTTCGTCGGCGACCGCGTCTTCCACATCAAGTTCGGCAACGGCAATATCGCTGCCATCGAGGGGAACAAGCTCACCATCGACTTCGACCGCGCCGGCCAGAAGCGCGTGCTGGATGGATTTGTGGAAAAGGTTTGATTCAACAACTATGAGTGCCTGAAGGCCGCTTTTCCCATAGCCCACGTCACGCCATTGCAATAAAGGAGTTGCAATGGGATGTGAGAACCGGGTGAGGACTGCTTTGCATATATTGCCGAAAAGCCAGCGCAAGCTTGCGGTTTTCCTGATCAACATGGACGGCGCCACCAAGCGCCTCGCGGATATGACCGCGCGCCTTGATGCCATGGGTCTCAAGGCGGAGCGCATCCCAGGCGTCAATGGCAGGGAGCTGAATTATCCAATCCCGGAATTCAGCGAAATTTCCTATATGCTGATGCATGGCCGCCGCACGTCACCTCCGGAAATCGGTTGCTATCTCAGCCATGTCGCCTGCGCCCGAAAATTCATGGAAGGCGATGCCGATATCTCGCTCATCCTCGAGGATGACGTGATCTTCGATGATGATTTTCTAAATGCGATTGATGAGGCGGCGCTGAATGGCTCAGACTGGGACTTGCTGCGTCTCACGACGGTCAGCAATGGCCGGAAATTTCCGTTCCGTCCGCTCTCGAACGGGCGCTCGCTCGCCATTGCGCTGACACGCGAAAAAGGCTCAGGCGCCTATCTCGTCAACCGTCGCGCCGGGCAATGGATATCGAAGCTCATCCCGATGCGGCTCGCCTACGATATCGCCTTCGATCTTGAATATCTCTCCGGCTTGAAGGCCGCCTTCATCTATCCGCTCTGCGCCACACAGGATGCGGATGGTGAAAGCCAGATCCAGAACAATCTGCGCATTTACCGCCTGCCGCGCTGGCGGTATTTCACTGTCCTGCCCTATCGGGCCTATCTGGAAACCAGCCGGTTCCTGCTGCGCGGTATTCGCTTCGCGGTCGCCAGGGCGCGCGTTGCAATGGAACGCGGCAAGGGCAACGCCGCCCCAGCCGGTCATTGATCGCTCCGTCTTACACTTCGCCGGGCGTGAAGCCGATGAGATAAATTGCCGCCACAACGGCTCCGACAATAAAAATCGAGACGACGAAAATCGTCATCCGGTTCAACGGTTTGCGTGTCGTTTTCTTCATGCTGCAATAATGCGTGGCCACATCGCTTGTTCCGCAACGCACAGGATAATCCCGTCCAAATCCGCCAGCTCTCGCAATTCGATTCCGATTCAGGCGCAGATGGGCTAAAGCTCGTGTCCATCTTCAGCTTTTCCGATCCGACATGACAGACACGACGCATCCACGCCTGAATCCGCTGCATCTCGCCGCCGCCTTCGCCAGCGGTTGTCTCTTGACGCTGATGGTGCATTTCAACGGACAGCTGGCCCATTACGGCAACGCGCTGTTTTCTTCCTGGACGGCGCACGGCACCGGCACGGTGGCGGCGCTGGTCTATCTGGCTATCATGCGTTCGAAGAAAGACCTTTCGGCCCCGGCAAAACCGAAAGCGCCGCTCTGGGCCTATTGCGGCGGCGTTGTGGGTGCCGCGATCGTCATCCTCACCTCCACCGCCGTCAATTCACCGCTTGCGCTTTCGGGAACCATTGCGCTCGGACTTGGTGGACAGGTCATCTTCAGCCTTCTGGCTGATATTTTCGGTCTGTTCGAACTGCCCAGAAGAAAGCCGGACCTTCGGGACATGGCGGCAGTGGCGCTCATTCTGTGCGGCAGCGCACTCATCATCCTTGTCGGGAGAACGGCATGATCGTCTGGATCGCCATGGCCTTTACCGGCGGCGTCTTCGTGGCGCTGAGCCGCCAGATCAACGGCCGGCTCAGCCTGTCAAACTCGCCGCTCATCGCGTCTTTCTGGAACCACATCGTCGGCTTTGCCGTACTGACCGTGATCGGACTCGTTGTCGGCGGCCTCATTCCACCGGGTGCGGCCGATGCACCCTGGCTTGCCTTTATCGGCGGCCCCATCGGCGTCGTCTTCATCGCTTCGGGAAGCTGGCTCATCCCCCGCATCGGCGCGGTCAACACCGCGCTTCTGGTCATAAGCGGCCAGATGGTCTCAGGTGTGATGCTCGATCTTTTCAGCGATCATCCGCCGAAAATCTGGGCCAGCGCTCTCGGCATCCTGCTCATTCTGGCCGGCATGGTGCTGACGCAGCGGCGCAGCCGTTAAATATTCGCGCAATCACGAGTCGCTGCCGCGCGAGAACATGCCGAGCAGCGTCTTGCCGCCGCTTTTACCACCGCTGCTCGCGAGCGTCGGGCGGTTGCCGTTCAGCTTCGGCACGACCACCATGCGCTTGACCTCACCGCGCTTGAAGGCCGCGAGGAAGCGGGAATAGTCGCGGAACACGACGCAGCCATTGGACTCGCCGCGTTTCGCTAGCATGTATGTATGGGCAAGAAGCCCGTCGCGGCCGTGCGGATTGACACCATTTTCCGGCGTCAGGCGAATGGCTTCAACGCCGTGGAAGCGCGCCTCGCGCATTGTCAGCTTGTAGCTTGAAGGCGGTGTGGACCCGCGCATCTTGACGTGAACATAATCGGGATTGTCGCGCATCTTGCCAATACCGGAATGCGCTTCCAGTTTCTCGCCATTCGGCATGTGCACCACACCGGAAGAAATATCGTAGATCGCCGTGCCATTGCCACGGTCAGGCCACGGAACCGCATCCATCTTGCTTGGCTCACGCATCGGATTATCCGGTTTCGCGAAGGCCAGCATGGCGCCGGTGCTCTGTTTCGGCGCCTGCGGCGCCCGCAGCGGAACGGGCGCATCGAAAGCAGGCGCAGAGGCGACAGCGGGAACGCGCTCATCCGCCTTGGCAGTTGCCGCAGGACGCGGTGACGGCTCGACCGTTTGAGCTGTCGCGACATCAGGTCTGAAGCTTGGCAGCGGCACGTCGTCGGGGAGCAGACTGCTTGCCTCTTCCTCGACCTGCGGTCGGGCCAGCGCCACTTCGAATGCCGGATGCTGCGGAACGGCGCTCTGATAGGCAACCTCGGAGGTGCGTCCAAGCGCCGAATCGACGATCGCGGAAGGCTGAAGCGCGGCAAGTTCCTTGACGGTCGCCTGTCCTTTGGCGTTTGCCGCCGCGCCAAATCGTTCGCCGAATTCTTTCGCGCCGATCTCCGGCATGATGCCGGCAAGGCGGACGGCCTTCTGCTGGCCGTGACTGTGGTCGCTCAGGCGCGAAAACTTGCGGACGTGAATATCACGCGCCGCCGTGCGGGCAATCGCCGCCTCGGCGGTATCCAGCCTTGCCACAAGCGTCTTTTCAAATTGTCCGACGCCATGCGAGGCGGCGGCCATGCTGTGCAGCGAAGCGAAAGCGGCAAAGGCAAAAAGGCCGGCAAAGGCACCGCCACCAAGAAGCGCCGACATTCGCCCGAACGAGAAGGATTTGCCTCTCTTGAGGGAATGCGAACCGGCAAGACCGGCGCCGTTATAGGCCGCAGCAGAAAACGCCATGATACTCGTTACTCGAACCGTTCACGCATACCCGGCCGACGCCGGAGGGATTTTGGGACATCCGAAGAACGGGCGAACACCGGGCCGCTTTCGGAACTGACTGGTTCGAAGCATGACGAATTATGGTAACCAAAGTGTTTACGAGTCCCTGCAAAAATATTTCGTTAAGGTCTGCGCATTGTGGGGCTAAGGCAAAACAATGACTTACGCGGATACCGGGTGCTTGTGCACCGCGTGGTCCCGGGGAAGCGCCCTAATGGCGTCATTGGCCTTGAAAAATTTCCGCCGTATTGTCAGGTAATTTCCGACTTTGCCGGAAATTTGCTGGAAATGCGGCAGGAGTGCGACATGAAAGGTCGCTGCTCCCCACCACAGCACATGCCGGGCAGGCGGAAAAAGGCTTGATCCCCCAGGAGCAGCTTGGCATCCTGCCCGGAAAAGGGAGGCCATCATGAAGGCGTTGCTGCTCATCGATATTCAGAACGGTTTCTGCCCGGGCGGCAATCTGGCCGTTGCCGATGGAGACAAGGTTGTGCCCACTGCCAATGCCCTGATCGACAATGGCGGCTACGACCTCATCGTCGCCTCGCAGGACTGGCACCCGGAAAACCACGGCAGTTTCGCCTCGCAGCATCCCGGCAAGAAACCCTTCGACATGGGCGAACTCTCCGGCAAACCGCAGATGATGTGGCCCGACCATTGCGTGCAGGGCACGGCGGATGCGGAATTCCACCCGGATCTGAAGACGGAAGCTTTCGACTACATTCAGCAGAAAGGCGAAAACCCCGCTGTCGACAGCTATTCCGCCTTTCGCGACAATGACCAGGGCGCGACGACGGGGCTTTCCGATTATCTGACCCGACAGGGCGTGACGCAACTCGATGTCTGTGGCCTCGCCACCGATTATTGCGTCAGTTTTTCGGTGCTCGATGCGCTGGACATGCTGCCCGGCGTCAAGGTCCGCTTCATCGAAGATGCCAGCCGCGGCATCGACCCGCAGGGTATAAAAGCCGCTATTGCGACGATGCGTGAAAAAGGCGCGATCATTCTTAAAAGCCGCGACATATTGGGCGATTAAAGGGAGCTGCGCCTACCAGTTTACCGATTGCCGTGCTCGCCACAGGAGCCCTTTTGATAGGCCTCTGCGCAGTGGGTGCATCAGCGCGGCTTCGGTTTCTCCAGCACGTCTATATCCCCCGCCGCGTCCTCAAGACGTCTCAGAATCGCCGCCTGCGCATCGCGAAGCCCCTGATTGTAGAACACATATCCCAATTCCTCCGCCAGAAAATCCACGAAGATTTCCGCCTGCAGAAGGCCGATTTCAGCTTCGGCTTCCCGGGCAAGATAGTCCCGGACACGTGCGGCCAACGCGGCCTTCTCCTGCTTCTCCAGCATCGATCTTCCATGGTCTGATTATTTAGCGGCGTCGGAAGACGGCGACGAGACCGTCAGCCGGCACCATACCGTAACGGAAGCTTCAAGTTAATCAATCGATCCATTCATGCAATTCGTTTGCCAGTCGGACGGGACGGCGATAGAGCGGCGGCAAGGAGTTCCAGAGATGTTCAATAAAGATTTTCGCGAGGGATTGAAGGGCGGTTTCCCGATCGCCCTCTCCGCCGCCCCTTTCGGTGCGCTGTTCGGCGCGGTCGCGGTCGATAACGGGCTGAGCGTCACCGAAGCCACGATCATGAGCGGCACCGTCTACGCCGGCGCAAGCCAGCTCGTCGGTATCGAACTGTTCGGCCAGAAGGTTGCCCCCTGGCTGATCGTTCTTTCCGTGTTCGCCGTCAATTTCCGCCATATCCTCTATTCCGCCGCCATTGCCCGAATGATCTCGAACTGGTCATTCCTGCAGAAGGCCGCGGGTTTCTTCGTGCTGGTGGATCCGCAATTCGCCGAATCGGTGAGGAAATACGAAAATACCGGCACGGTGGGCTTTTCCTGGTACATGGGCTTTGCGGCACCCGTTTATGTGCTGTGGCTGGCCATGACCATTCTCGGCGCATCGCTCGGCAATATGATCGGCGACCCGAAAGCCATCGGTCTCGATGTCCTGCTCCCGATCTATTTCATGGGCATGGTGCTGAGCTTCCGTCAGCGAGAAAATTTCTACCCTGTCATGCTGGCAAGTGCAGTCGGCGCAACGATTGCCTATCACATCGTCGGTTCGCCGTGGCATGTCAGTCTCGGCGCCGTCGCCGGAATTCTCGTCGCGGTCCTCTATCCGCCGAAACCGAATGGCGCGACGAATTCTGAGAATGGGGTGGAAACGCCATGAGTAACGTTCTGCACGCAGACACGATTTTCCTGATCGCACTCGCCGCCATCGCCACCTATCTCACCCGCATCGGCGGTTATGTGTTGATGACGCGGATGAAATCCATCCCGCCGCGGATGGAGGCGGGCCTGAACGCCGTTCCCGTGGCGGTTCTCACCACACTCGTCGCACCCGCCTTTTTTGAAGGCGGATACGAGGTGAAGATCGGCATGGTGGGCGCCCTTCTGGTCTGCCTGCGCTTTCCCGGCCTGACGATGCTCGCCGTCGGCTGGGCCATCGTCATCGCCATCCGGCATTTCGGGCTGCTTTAAGCAACCCGCTCCAATGGCTTGGTCGCCGCAACGAGCCACGCCTTGACTTCTTCGTCGGTTATCAGGGGAGAAACCTTCTCCAGCACGCCTGCGTGGTAGGCATTTAGCCAGTTGAGCTCCTCGTCAGTTAAAAGTGCGGTGACCACCAGCCGTCGGTCAATGGGGCACCATGTCAGCGTCTCGAAAGAGAACATCGGCTGGTCGCCTCCGGCCACCTCCTCCGCCTCGCGCACATAGATAAGGTTTTCGATACGGATGCCGAAGGCGCCGGGACGATAATAACCCGGCTCGTTCGACAGGATCATGCCGGGCAAAAGCTCCTGTGTCGACAGCCGCGAAATGCGCTGCGGCCCCTCATGCACCGAAAGATAGGAACCGACACCGTGGCCGGTGCCGTGGGCATAATCCGCGCCAGCTTTCCAGAGAGCGATGCGCGCCAGCGGATCGAGATCGCAACCGCGCGTTCCCTTTGGAAACCGTGCGGTGCTTATGCCGATCATGCCCTTCAGGACCAGCGTGAAGAAGCGCTTCTGCTCCTCCGGAACGGTGCCGATAGCAACGGTGCGGGTGATGTCCGTGGTGCCGTTGACATATTGCGCACCGGAATCGACGAGGAACATCTCACCATTGGCAAGTGTTCGATCCGTATCTGTCGTGACGCGGTAATGGATGATGGCGGCATGTGCGCCGGCCCCGGAAATCGTGTCGAAAGAGACATCCTTGAGCGGGTTTTGCAGCCCCTGCCCCACCTTGACGCGAGCCGCCTCCAGCGCCTTGACGGCGTCGATTTCCGTCACCGTGCCGGGCTGCTGGCGATCCAGCCAGCAGAGATATTCGACCATGGCCGCTCCATCCTGCACATGGGCGGCGGCGGAACCGGCAAGCTCAGCTCTGTTCTTGCGCGCGCGCGGCAGACGGACTGGATCGGCTTCCTCGATCAGGGAGCCGCCCGCTGCGGTAATTGCGCCGGTCAGCGCCACTGGCGTCAGATCGGCGTCCACCATCACCCGGCCCTTGGCGCTGGCAATGGCGTGCAGGCGATCCGCGATCTTCGACGGCGGCAACTGTGTCGCGAGCTGCGCCAGATAGGCCTCGGCCTCGATGCCGGTCTTGCGCTTGTCGAGAAAAATATCGGCCCTGCCATCTGCATAAATGATCGCGCGGGCGAGCGGGTGCGGCGTATGCGGCACGTCGTTGCCCCGAATATTGAAAATCCAGGCGATTGACGAAGGGTCGGTCACCAGCAGTGCATCCGCCCCCTTTGCGGAAACGGTTTCCGCCAGTGAGGCAATCTTCTCCTTCGCCAGTTTGCCGGTAAATGCCTCTGACTGGATGACGACGGGCTCCAGCGGTTCGGAGGGACGATCCTGCCACAGCGCATCGAGCGGGTTCTTTTCCAGAAGAACGATTGAACCGCCCTTGCCGGCGATCGCCTTTTCCAGCCGCTTCAATTCGGCGCCGGTGTGCAGCCACGGATCGATACCAAGCCGGAAACCCTTTGGAGCATGTTCGGCAAGCCAGACGGAAGGTGGCGCACCGACCAGATCACCACCAGTGAACACTGTCTGGTCAACCTGCGAGCTTAGCTGCGTCGTATAGCGCCCATCGACGAATACCACCGCTTCCGTCCGCGTTACCAGTGCAATGCCGGCGGAACCGGTAAATCCGGTCAACCATGAGAGGCGCTCGGCGCACTCAGGCACATATTCTCCCTGATATTCATCGGCGCGCGGCACCAGAAACCCATCGATACCGAGGGCATCGAAACCGGCGCGCAGCGCCTCGACGCGAGCCTTGCCGAATTGCGGCGCGGATTTGTTTTCGAAGGTCTGGAACATGGGCATCTTTCGGGAACTGTCATGGAGAAAACTGTTTGTCGGCACCATCAAATCGTTGGCGCGCAACGACAATGCCACGCGGACAAAGCCGGTTTCAAGCCATAAGTGATGCCCGGGATTGCGGTGATAAATTGGGCATATTTTGCGAAATAAGTAATACTGAAGGCTTAGCGATATGCAAAAAATGCATTCCTACCCTGAGATATACCCTCTAACCAAACAAAAACACATCGCTTATATCAAGATCAACACAGCGAGAGAAACACTCTCCTGGCAAACAAGGATTTGAAGCAATGGCAAAATCTTTCCTCCGCACAGCCTTCGATCGCGTCGTTGAAGCACGCGAGCGTCAGGTCAGCCGTCATGTCAACGCCGCCCTTCTGAACCTCGACGACAAGTCGCTCGAAGCGCTCGGCATGAACCGCGCCGATCTGCGTCGCAAGGCAAAGTCCAGCTACGTATTCTGATTTTATCCGGCGCGGCATTCCTCCCTACCCCGCGTCCGGACAGGAATACGTCTACCCGCTTGAGCAAGCTCCTCCCAGGCTCGCGGGTTTTCAGGCGGCGCGAAAGCGCCGCCTTTTTCTTCTGTCCGCAATAAATGTTGCGAGAGCTTCAGTCCTTGCGAAGATGCAGCGTCACCCAGCCATTGCGCCAGATGGTGCGGACATGGGAAAGCCTTGCGCCATTATAGGCGGAAAGCACCTTCCAGCGCTGTGACGCCAGAATGCCCGACAGGATGACAGTGCCGCCGGGTGCCAGATGCGTGACGAGCTGCGGCGCCATCTTGATGAGTGGCCGCGCGAGAATATTGGCGATGATGAGATCGAACGGGCCATGCTTGCGGAAGGCGTCCGAGTGAAAACCCGGCGCCGTCTCCAGCACCATGCCCGAAACAATGCCGTTAAGCCGGACATTTTCCTTCGCCACCCTCACAGCGACGGGATCGATGTCCGTCGCAAGCACGGGAATAGGACGCATCTTGCGCACGGCGATGGCCAGAACGCCGCTGCCAGTGCCGAGATCGAGCGCGTTGCGCACGGGCCGCGCCCGCAGAACCTCTTCGATCATTTCGAGGCACCCCGCCGTCGTGCCATGATGGCCGGTGCCGAACGCCTGTCCCGCCTCGATTTCGATGGCCAGATCGTTCGGCCGCACCTTGTCGCGATCATGAGCGCCGTGAACAATGAAACGCCCTGCCCGGACAGGCTTCAAACCTTCAAGCGATTTGGCGATCCAGTCGACATCAGGAACAATCTCCTTCTCGATGACAAGGCCCGGAAAGGCCGGCGCAAGCAGCGTACTGATGCGCTCGCGAAATTCCTCTTCCTGCTCCGCCATCAAATAGACAGAGGCTTCCCAGATGTCACGCTTCTCGTCCACCTCGGTCGTGGCGATCGCAACATCCTCCTCGCCGAAATAGTCCGACATCAAATCGAGAATTTCACCGGCCTTGATTTCGGTCGTGGTGACGTAAAGTCGGATTTCGCTCACGGCAGGCTGTTTCCTCTGGCTTCGGCTGTTCAATCTGCCTTTGCCACAAAACCGCACTCAGTCCAATAAGCCGAACGCAATTAAACCTTCGCGCCCTTTAGCAGGTTCTGAAGCTTCTGCTCGGCAACATCGGGATTTTCACCATAGGCGATCGTTCCCGCAAAACGGCCATTGGCATCGAGAAGGATAACGGATGCCGTGTGATCCATGGTGTAATCGCCGTTCGGGTCCTTCTCATCCACCGGCACTTTTTTGGCATAGATGCGATAGCCTTTCAGCGTCTCGGCAATCTTGTCGGCCGGTCCGGTAATGCCGGTGATCCGCTTCGACACGTTGGACACATACTGCTGCATGATTTCAGGCGTATCACGCTCGGGATCGACGGAAACGAAATAGGCCTGCAGCTTGTCGCCGGCCGGATCCACCTTCTCCATCCAGCCATTCAGCTCGAACAGGGTCGTCGGGCAGACTTCCGGGCAATGGGTGAAACCGAAGAACAGCGCTGTCGGCTTGCCCTGAAAGGCTTTTTCGGTAATCGGCTGACCCGTTTGAGCCGTCAGTTCGAACGGCACGCCATAGGCGGTCTCCACCATCTGCTCGCGGGTCTTCGTCATTTCGATCGTCAGCCAGCTGACGACGCCGGCTAGAACGAGCACGACCGCCCACAATACGATGCGAATATTTCTCATTGTCCAATCCTACCCCGAAAGCCGGCGCCGTGTCCGGGCGTCCGACAGACAGATAGCGAAGGACGGCGGCGACGGCAAATCAACTGGCCGTATTTGAGCCGACCGCGCTGATTTGTCACAAAGCCCGACGACGGCGCGGCGTCACAGGCACCAGGCGATACCGTTCTGCACGGCGGAAAGGAAAATATCGGTGCCGTGCCGCACCCAGCCGTCAAACGCAAGAAGCACGATGGCAAGCGAAGCCACCACGGAAAGTCCAGCCAGAATAAACTTCAGAGGATAGGAAACGAGCGCGTTCATGTTCCTATCATAGCCCGTCCACGCACAGTCGAAAACCGGTAAAATACTGGAGTTTGCCGTGGCGAGATGGAGAATTGTTAGGGAAAGTTTAAAATCTTGCCATGCATTATGACCCCAGCGGCTTTTCAAGCCTCGACATGATGTCTCCCGGTCCATTCTCCGGCCGCCGCATAAAGCTCAATCCTGCGTGGGCCTGTTAGAGAGCCATCAGAGGAAACCTGCCGTCATGTCCAACGCCATCAAGCAATCCGGCGCATATCTCGAAATCGTTTCCTTTCATCTGGGCGATCAGGAATTCTGCATCGATATCATGGCGATCCGCGAAATCCGCGGCTGGGCGCCGGTGACCCCGATGCCGCACACCCCGCCCTATGTTCTCGGCCTCATCAACCTGCGCGGCGCCGTCATTCCCGTCATCGACATGGCCGGCCGCCTCGGCATGAAAATGACCGAGCCCTCCGAGCGCTCCGCCATCATCGTTACCGATATCGGCGGCAAGCTGGTCGGCCTTCTGGTGGAACAGGTCTCCGACATGATGACCATCCGCTCCGAAGACCTGCAGCCCGCGCCCGATATCATTCCGGAAGAACAGCGCAGCTTCTGCCGCGGCATCGTCGCGTTGGAAAAAAGCATGGTCTGCTTCCTCAACCTCGATACGGTTATCGCCGACGAACTGGCGCGCGAAGCCGCGTAATCCACGGCATCGACATGGCAATTGCGGGGGCGAGCCTTACGGCTTGCCCTTTTCCCATGTCACCTGCTGGTTATAGAGCGGCACCGTCGATATCGCCATCTTGGCGGAACCATCGGTCAGTTCCCGCGCGTGCACCAGATAAATCAGCGTATCATTGGCCTTGTCGTAGACGCGGCTGACGACGAGTTTCTTCCAGACCAGCGACATCCCCTGCCGAAATACCTCTTCGCCGCCCTTCGAAAGATTGATGTCACCAATCTCCACCGGCCCGGTCTGGCTGCAGGAAATGGCGTTGTTGGAGGGGTCTTCGAACCAGTTGCCGTTTTTCAGCCTGTCGATGACGCCACGCTCGAAATAGGTCACATGGCACGTCACGCCTTTGATCTTCGGATCAGCGATCGCCTCTATCATGATATCATTGCCGATCCAGTCGACGCCGACCTCGCCAACCACCTGCGAATTTGCCGCAGTCACCGGAAGCAACACCAGAAAGCCCGCAAACAAGCCCGACAGAGTTTTCTTTGTCATCGCATCTTCTCCGTTACGCTGCTTCAAACATAGGTGGAAGCCACCGTTACGCAACCCGGGCGGCAGGCCGTTTTTTCATACTGCACGGCTGGTAGCCCGTGGCAGTAAGTCGCCCGGCCACCATGCCGATTTTCTCCGGCAGATCGTGGATATGGGCGACACTCAATGCCTTGGCCGCCGCAATCGACGCGGCCGCGCAGACAACGGCATCTTCCGCGGCATTATGGTGCACGAAACGCAGCTGAAGGTGATGAGCGATCACATTCAGCTTGTGCGACACCAGATTGGGCCAGACATGCCGGGCGATCTTGACGCTGCACAGATAGGAAAGATCGGGATAGGACTGTCGATATTTGTCGAAGGACGCGCGCATGACGCTGAAATCAAAGGCGGCATTGTGGGCTATCATCGTCGCACCATGGAAGTCGTCGATGAACTCCTCCATCACCTCGGGAAATTCCGGCGCATCCTCGACATCGGCAGGGCGGATGCCGTGCACGGCGATGTTGAAGGGCGAAAACCGCATGTCCTTCGGCCGGATCAGCCGTTCCTCGACACGAACGATCGCCCCGTCTTCTATCCAGGCAAGGCCGACGGAGCAGGCGCTGCCCCGCTCTTCATTGGCGGTTTCGAAGTCGATGGCGATGGTTTTCAAGAGTGATTCCCGTTGTTTCTTCCGGCATAAACCGGATCGGCCTCAAAGAGAACCGGCTTCGCTGGAATGCGCTTCCGAAAGCATCCAGTCGATGAGCGTCACGAGATCGGGATTATCGAGCATACGCCTGGGATAAACGAGGAAATAGGCGAGCGTGCTGGCCATGTCCTTACCGAATGGCGCAATCAATGCACCTTCGGCAAGCTCGCGGGAAACGAGCGAACGCCGGGTCAGTGCAATGCCATGCCCGGCCTTGGCGGCATCCAGCGCGCCGTTGCTGTCGATGAAAACGGTGCCGCCGGACGCGTCGACTTCCGCTGCACCTGCCGCTTCCAGCCAGCGCCGCCATTCATTGCGGTTTTCATCATGCAGCAGCGGGACCGATTTCAGATCGCCCGCTTCCCGTAGCGGGCCGTATTTTTCAAGAAGCTGGGGCGAGCAGACCGGCAACGTGCTGTCATCAATGAAGCGGATGCTCTCAAGCCCTTCGTACCGTCCGAAACCGTGCCGGACGGCCAGATCGACGTCGTCCCTCGAAAAATCCACCAATCGGTTCGTGACGCTGATGCGCACATCCACCTGCGGGTGCTGCTGCTGGAAGGCGGGCAATCGCGGCATCAGCCATTGCACGGCGAAGGTCGGTGTGCAGCTCAGCGTCAAAACGGTGATCTCAGACCGCGCTGTCAGCTCCGCCGTCGCCTCGCGCATCATCCGGAAAGCGGTGCGGAGCGCGCCGTAATAACGCTCCCCCTCGCGCGTCAGCTGGATGCTACGCGGCTTGCGAAAAAACAATTGCACACCAAGCCGCGCCTCCAGCTCCCGGATTTGCAGACTGACGGCGCCGGGCGTGACATTCAACTCGTTGGAGGCAAGCGTGACGCTGCGATAGCGCGCTGCGGCCTCGAAGGCCTGCAGCCCTTTCAGAGACGGGAGTTCGGCGGACATGATTTAGCTCAACTCAATTATCGAACGAGAAACAATCGTTTGAAAACACCATAAAACAGAGAGTAAATGGACGCAACAAGACACAAAGCGACGTGAAAACCCATTGCCTCCGAGCTTGAGATTAACTCAACCTATATCGGGTGGATGGCGGGGATCCCGTCTGCGATCATGTCGATGCTCATGCGTTGGAGATGATAATGGCGATACAGAAACAGATGGATGCCCGCGAATGGGCGATGCTCGTCGCGCTTTCGCTCCTGTGGGGCGGATCGTTCTTTTTCATCGGTGTTGCGGTCAAGGAACTGCCTCCCGTCACCATCGTCGCACTGCGTGTTACCCTTGCGGCAATCGCGCTTCAGATCGTCTGCCGCATCATGGGCCTTCGCCTGCCGAGGCAATGGGCGGTGTGGCGCGCCTTTTTCGGCATGGGCCTTCTAAATAACATCATTCCCTTCTGCCTGATCGTCTGGGGCCAGACCCATATTGCCAGCGGACTGGCTTCGATCCTCAATGCCACAACGCCGCTCTTCACGGTTATCGTCGCGCATTTTCTCACCACTGATGAAAAGATGACTGGCAATAAGCTGACCGGCGTATTGGTCGGCTTCGCCGGCGTGGCGACCATGATCGGCCCCGCCGCCTTTACCGGCTCATCCGGCCTCTGGGGCCAGATCGCCGTGCTCGGCGCGGCCATCTCTTATGCCTTCGCGGGCATATTCGGCCGCCGCTTCAAGGCCATGGGCGTGCCGCCGCTGATGACCGCCACCGGCCAGATTTCCTCTTCGGCACTGATGCTGATCCCGGCCGCCCTTCTCATCGACAAACCATGGACACTCGCCATGCCGAGCCTCGGCACGTGGGGCGCGCTTGTCGGCATCGCACTGCTCTCGACGGCGCTCGCCTATCTCATTTTCTTCCGCATTCTTGCCAGCGCAGGCGCCACCAACCTTGCCCTCGTCACCTTCCTCATCCCCGTCAGCGCCATCCTGCTCGGTTCCCTGCTTCTAGGGGAGCAACTGGAAATGAAGCACTTCGCCGGCATGGCGATGATTGCTGCGGGTCTCGCGGCGATCGACGGCAGGCTGCCGTCAAAACTCAGAAGCCTGCTGCGCAATGCACCTGCTTGACAGAATTACACGGCAAAAGCATTGTGCGCCCATGATCGCGAAGCAGAACACCACCCGTCGTCACACCATCACCGGCCACCCGGCAGGGGAAGGTATGTCGTCGCGTTAAGCGATCCATTTCCACCCTGCCAGTCAGCAGGGTTCGCACTCCTGCTCCCATACGCCCAAGGAGACAGGCATGCAGACTGTGAAATTTGCCGATAATGAAGATTCGCAATTCAGCTTGAATGAAGTGGTCCTGCGCGCCGCGCGTCTGGACGACGCTGAAGCCCTGACAGAAATGTTCAACCTGCCCGGCGTCCGTCACGGCACGCTTCGACAACCATTTCAGTCGGTTGAAAAAACACGAAAATCGATGGAGAACCGCGGCCCAAACGATATCGCCATCGTTGGCGAATGGCGGGGAAAGATCGTTGCCAATGCAGGACTGTTCCGCAGGGCAGGAAGACAGTCCCACATCGCCGATCTGGTAATCAGTGTCCACGACGATTTTGCCGGCAGAGGTGTCGGAACATATATTCTGGCGGCTTTGATCGACACCGCCGATAATTGGCACGATATCCGCCGCATCGAACTCAACGTCTTCACCGACAATCTCCCCGCGATCCGGCTTTACGAGAAATTCGGTTTTGAACTTGAAGGCACCCTGCGCAACGACGCCTATCGAGATGGCAAATACGTTGATGCCCACGTGATGGCACGACTTCGATAGTCGGTTAGCTGCGCAAGTGGTCGGCAAACACTTCCCGAATGGTCCGGCGCGACCATTCGGCCATTTTTTCGTTACGGCCGCGCTCGGCATCCAGAACGATCAGCGCCTTCCATAAGGCCCACCCGCGCCCGCGCTGCCATGTGGCCTCATCCAGATCGAGCGCTCTGCGAAAAACAGCCCGGCTTTCAGCATCAAGCACATTCCACGCGAGAATGAGATCAGAAGACGGATCGCCTACGCCGGAACTGCCGAAGTCGATGACGGCCGAAAGCCTGCCATCCTTCACCAGCAGATTGCCCTCGGCAATATCGCCATGCACCCACACCCGCTGCTTTTGCCAATGGCTCGAAAGCGCAAGCTGCAATATCTCCGTAGCCAACGCCTGATCAACCTCATCGGCAAGCCGCGCCGTCGAGGCCTTCGCTTCCCCGTCATAGACTGCAAGCGAGCCCCCGCGATGAAAGTTATGCGCCCCTGCGACCGGGCCATCCACAGCATCCGCCTCGTGTAATGATTTCAAGAACGTGGCGACATCAATGGCAATGACCGACAGATCGACCTTCTCCAGATGCTGAGCAAGCGGTTCCCCTTCGAGCCAGCGATAGACCGACCAACGGAACGGATAACCCTGCCCCGGCTGCCCGAGCGCTACTGGAGCAGGGATCGGAAAAGGCAGGAAAGGCGCAAGCGTTGGCAGCCATCGATGCTCCTTCTCGACCTGCGCCACGTAACGGGTGGCGCTCGGCATGCGGATGAGCATTTCATCGCCAAGGCGAAAACTGCGATTGTCCCAGCCGCTCAGTTCCACCGGCCGAACATCTAACGCCGCCCATTGAGGAAACTGGCTGTCAACCAGCGCCCGGACCTGCTCTGCACTGACGACGATGCGGTCATCCATGCCTTACCCTCCGTCTCAGGCACAAAGCTCTAGCGGCAGAGGACAATATTTCCATGACGGCCCCTCAGCCGCCGATCAGGGCCAGCCACTCGTCCTCATCCATGGTCTGCACGCCCAGTTCCGCCGCCTTGGCAAGCTTGGAGCCCGCTCCCGGCCCCGCCACCAGAATATCGGTCTTTTTCGAAACGGAACCGGCAACCTTGGCGCCCAGACTTTCCGCCCGGGCCTTCGCCTCGTCGCGGGTAAACTTCTCCAGCGAGCCGGTAAACACCACCGTCTTGCCTGCCACCGGGCTCCCTTCCGTTGAAGGCTTTTCCGCCTCTTTCGGACGAAGTTCCCTTATCAGCCGATCGATGACGTCGAGATTGCGTGGCTCCTTGTAGAACTCGATAATGGCGCGGGCCACCACCTCGCCGATGCCGTCGATGGCATTAAGCTCGGCCCACGCATCGCTTGCGGGATCCGCCGCCGCCTTCATGCTTTCTTCGAAATGGTCGTAAGTGCCATAGGATCGCGCCAGAAGCTTCGCCGTAGTCTCACCCACATGGCGGATGCCCAGCGCGAAGATGAGCCTGTGCAGATCGATCTCGCGGCGGGCATCGATGGCGTCGAACAGCTTCCTGACGCTGACCTTGCCGAAACCGTCGATATTTTCGAGCTTGGTCAGATGAGAAGCATCCTGGCGCGCCTTCAGCGTGAAGATGTCGGGTGCGGTCTTGATCGAGAGCGCAGGATCGTCACTTTCGAAGAAGAAATCGATCTGCTTGGTGCCCAGCCCTTCGATATCGAAGGCATTGCGCGAGACGAAATGTTTCAGATGCTCCACTGCCTGGGCCCGGCAGACGAAACCGCCGGTGCAGCGCGTGACCGAATCGAGCTTGCCGGTCTTTTCATTACGCTCCCGCACCGCATGGCTGCCGCAGACCGGACATTTTTCCGGGAAGGCATATTTTGCCGCGCCGGCCGGTCGCTTTTCCAGAAGCACGTCCAGCACCTGCGGAATGACATCGCCGGCCCGCTGCACGATAACAGTGTCGCCGATGCGGATATCGTGATCTTCCGGGCGGATGCGCTCACCGCTATTCCCGATGCCCTCGATATAATCGGCATTATGCAGCGTGGCATTGGTAACGACGACACCGCCGACAGTGATGGGAGTAAGACGCGCGACAGGCGTCAGCGCGCCGGTGCGGCCGACCTGAATTTCGATATTTTCAACCGTCGTGAAGGCTTGCTCTGCTGGAAATTTATGCGCGGTCGCCCAGCGCGGGCTGCGCGAGCGGAAGCCCAGCCGTTCCTGCAGATCAAGCCGGTCGACCTTGTAGACCACACCGTCGATATCGTAATCGAGATCGGGCCGCGCAACACCGATTTCATTGTAATGCTCAAGCAATTGCTGGGCGGACGTGAATCGCTTCATCAGCGGATTAACCGGGAAACCCCACTCCCTGAACTTCTCGACGATGCCATATTGGGTATCAGCAATCCGCGTCGGCTGACCGCCATTCGAAACCTCGCCGAGGGCGTAGGCGAAAAACCGCAGCTTGCGTTTCGCCGTCACATTGGCGTCCAGCTGACGCAGGGAGCCGGAGGCAGTATTACGCGGGTTCACGTAGGTCTGCTTGCCTTCCGCTTCCATCTGCGCGTTGAGCGCCAGAAAGTCGCTTTTGGCCATATAGACCTCGCCGCGCACTTCCACCACATCGGGCGCATCGGCGGGCAGCTCGTTCGGAATTTCCTTGATGGTCCTGATATTGGGAGTGACATTTTCGCCGGTCGTGCCGTCACCGCGCGTCGCCGCTGTCTTCAGCCTGCGGTTTTCGTAGCGGATGGACATGGAAAGCCCGTCGATCTTCGGTTCCGCAGTGAAAGCAATGGAGTCATCAGGCAGATGCCCGAGGAAACGATAAACCGAACTGACGAAGTCGCGCAGATCTTCTTCCGAGAACGTATTGTCGAGCGACAGCATCGGTCGCGCATGCACGATGGGCGCAAAGGTCGGAAGCGGCGCGAAGCCTACTTTTTTCGATGGGCTGTCGGCCCGCACCAGCGCCGGGAAATTCGCTTCGATGGCGTCGTTGCGCCGCTTCAGCGCGTCATACTCCGCATCGGAAATCTCCGGCGCATCCTTGCCGTGGTAAAGCGCGTCATGGCGGGCAAGCTCGGCCGCCAGAAATGCAAGCTCCGAAGAGGCTTCAAGCTCGGTGAGGTTTTCAACGGGTTTCTGGTCTTTCGACATGACGGCCTCTTTTCGGAATTACCGAACGCTTTTAGCCGAAATAACAAACATTAAAAACAGTTTTGCCGCTGGACTCACAATGCCGAAAGGCACTGCACTGGCATTGCCGCGAAGGGTCAGTCCTTGGCTGCTAGAAGACGAGCGGCAGCAGCCCTTGCCTCGTCCGTCACGGACGCGCCAGCAAGCATACGGGCGATCTCTTCGGTGCGGTGCTGCGGCTCCATCGTGGCGACGCGCGTGGCGATACGCTCGCTTCCATCGCCGGACGGACCCTTTGAAATGAGAAGATGGGTCGCCGCCCGTGCCGCCACCTGCGGCGCATGGGTGACGGAAAGGACCTGCACGGTTTTGGACAGGCGGCGCAGCCGCTGGCCGATGGCATCCGCCACCGCGCCACCGACACCCGTGTCGATTTCGTCGAACACCAGGGTCGGCGCCGAACCGCGATCCGCCAGCGCCACTTTCAGCGCCAGCAGGAAGCGGGACAATTCGCCGCCTGATGCGACCTTCATGATCGGACCTGGGCGCGTGCCCGGGTTGGTCTGCACGTGGAATTCCACCGTGTCGATGCCGTCGGCCGTCGCCTGCTCGGGATCGGAGGTGACCTCGACGGTAAACCGCGCCCGCTCCAGCTTCAACGCCGGAAGCTCGGCCATGACAGCGTTGGAAAGCGCTTCCGCTGCATTACGGCGTTTGTCGGAAAGCGACTGCGCGGCACGGTCAAAATCAGCCTTCACGACGCCGAGATTGGCCTCGAGCTTGCCAAGCTTTTCTTCGCCGGCGTCGAGATCGGCGAGATCGGCCACCATTTTTTCGGCGAGAGCGGGGAGGTCTGGCACGGCGACATTATATTTGCGTCCGGCGGCGCGCAACGCGAACAGCCGCTCCTCCACCCGCTCCAGCTCGCGCGGATCGAATTCTGTGCGGCGCAGCGCCGCTTCCACTTCCATCTGCGCATTGGAAAGATTGTCCAGCGCGGCATCCAGCAATTGCACGGTGTCTTCCAGCAGGCCGGGAGCCTCGTGGCTCTTGCGCTCCAGACGCCGCATCATGGATGCTATGACAGGCACGGGCGAAGCATTGCCGTTCAGGAACTCGCTGGCTTCAGCAATATCGCCAGCGATGCGTTCGGATTTTTGCATCACCGCCCGGCGTTCGGCCAGTTCATCCTCCTCGCCATCGCGCGGCGAAAGCGTTTCCAATTCCTCGACGGAAGAGCGCAGGTAATCCGCCTCTCGCGCCGCAGCCTCGACTTTTGCGCGATGCGTCTTTAAGGCCCGGTCAGCATCTTTCCAGGTGCGATAGAATGCCTGAACAGCGCGAGCCTCTTCGCTCAGCCCGGCAAAGGCATCCAGCAGCGTGCGGTGCGCATCCGTATCGACAAGCGCACGATCATCATGCTGGCCGTGAATCTCGACCAGCATCTGACCAAGCTGGCGCATCATCTGCACGCTGATGGCCTGATCGTTGATATAGGCCTTGGTGCGCCCGTCGGAAGATTGCACGCGGCGGAAAATCAGGTCGCCATCGTCATCGAGACCGTTTTCGCGCAGGAGAAGCCGTGTCGGATGATTGTTCGGCACCTCGAAAGTCGCGGTGACCTGCCCCTTTTCCTCCCCGTGGCGCACAAGGCCGCCATCGCCGCGGCCGCCAAGCGCCAGCGAGAGACTATCGAGAAGAATGGATTTGCCCGCACCCGTCTCGCCCGTCAACACGGAAAGGCCCGCCTCGAAACCGAGGTCGAGCCTTTCGATGAGAACGATATCGCGAATTGAGAGCTGGACCAGCATGGCCTATGCCCCGTCTCAGGCGCCGATGAGCTTCTTGCCGGCGCGCGAAATCCAGGACCCCTTATTCTCACGCGGCTCCAGGCCCTGGCCCTTCAGCAGCTTGTAGGAATCCGCATACCATTGGCTGTCGGGATAGTTGTTGCCGAGAACGGCAGCCGCAGTCTGCGCTTCGTCCACCAGGCCCATCGCGTAATAGGCTTCCGTCAGACGCGCCAGCGCTTCCTCGATCTGGTTGGTGTTCTGGTACTGCTCGACGACGATGCGGAAACGCGACACGGCGGCGAGATATTCCTTGCGCTCAAGGTAATAACGACCGACCTGCATTTCGCGGCCGGCAAGCTGATCGCGGGCGAAACGGATCTTGGCCTGCGCATCCGCGACATATTCCGAATCGGGATAATCGTTGACGACCTTGTTCATCGCCTCAACTGTGCGCTGCGCGGCGCGCTGGTCCTGCGTGACGTCGGAAATCTGCTTCGAATAGGCAAGACCGATCATGTACTGAACGTAAGCGGCATCCTTGGAACGGGGATATTGCCGCAGGAAACGGCTACCGGTGGTGATTGCCACATCGTTCTTGTTGGTGCGCGTGGCAATGAAGGTCTGCATGACAAGCGCCTTCTGGCCCCATTCGGTGAAGGGGTACTGCTTGTCGATCGCCTCGAACTTGCGTGAGGCTTCCGTCATATTGCCTTTGTTCATGTTCGCCAGCGCTTGCTTGTACAGAACGTCAGGCGGATCGGTCTCCACGCCAAGCTTGGTGATGTCGATATCGGGATCGGACTGGCAGGCAGTGACGACGACGCTCGCGCCGACCAACATCAACGAAACGGCGATCCCCCGCATCGTACCCTTCATTGCACCAGACCCTACATGCTTCATTCGACAGTTCCCACTTCCCGCGCAAATACATAAGCATCGGCTTTGTATTGGCGTTCTAGCCATAAAAGCATCCGCAGGGCAACGCAATGATGACGCATTAACGCATTTTTATGGCATCACCCCATGCAATCGCACGATTATCCGGCGATAATTTGCAACTTCCTGCTCCGTCTCACGAAAAAGCCGCCCCGAAGGAGCGGCTTTTTCTGTCAATTGATAGCCTTCAAAAGACCTTACGCGGACCAGGGCGCGAATTCGGGCATATTGACGGCCACAAATTCGCGGGCGCGCACCATCTGGTTGCGTGCGGCCGGAGCCTCTACGATCTCGTAAGCCGTACGGTCGCTCAGCAGGGCCTTCAGCGCATTGGCATTGACCTTGTGACCACCGCGATAAGAACGGTAGCAACCGATGAACTGAGCGCCCGCAAGTGCCAGGTCGCCCACCGCGTCAAGCGTCTTGTGGCGGACGAACTCGTCCTTGGCGTAACGCAGGCCTTCCATGTTGATGACGCTGTTGTCGTCGGAAATGACAACCGAATTCTCAAGCGAGGAGCCCAGTGCATAACCGGCGGCCCAAAGGCGCTCGACATCACGCATAAAGCCGAAAGTACGGGCACGCGACAGTTCGTTCTTGAACGTCTCTGCCGTCAGGTCACCCTTCCAGGACTGCTTGCCGATCAGCGGCGTGTCGAAATCGATGTCGACCTCGAAGCGCGTACCGTCATAGGGACGGAACTCCGCCCAGGACGCACCCGAATCGATACGCACCGGCTTGGTGACCCTGATATAGCGGCGCTTCACGCCAAGGTTCTTGATGCCGACCGATTCGATCGCTTCAATGAAGGGAGCAGAGCTGCCATCCATGATCGGCGCTTCCGGACCGTCTACCTCGACGACAAGGTTGTCGAGGCCCATGGCGTAGATGGCGGCCATGACATGCTCGATCGTCGCTACTGACTGGGAAAGCGAACGGCCAAGCACGGTGCACAGATCGGTATTGCCGACATTGGCAGACACTGCCTTAAGCTCGGTGACGCTGCCATTGTCATGGAGGCGATGGAAGACGATGCCCGTTCCAGCTTCTGCGGGCTGGAACGTCATCGAGACCGGATTGCCGGAATGCACGCCAATGCCTTTAAGCTGAACGGCATGTGCGATAGTTGTCTGAAATCCGAGCAGTCCGATAGTCATTAGTGTATGCCTTTTTTGCAAACCGCGCCGCTTGGGGCCAGCGCCGTTCAAGTTTTCAAGCCGGGTTTTAACGACCGGCGAAGTCAGTCTGTTCCTTTACCCAGCCTCATACATACGCACATGTACGTGCCACGACAAATCACTGTTCGTTTCGGATTGTTACATGCGTAAGTAGCTGACAACGCTAATTAATTTAGTGTTAATAACGTAAAATAAACAAAACGCCCGGATCGTCGGATCCGGGCGTTTCGAGAGGCTAATGGAATCGCCCTCAGTTGGACTGGCGGCGCAGGAAGGCCGGGATTTCCAGCTGGTCATCATCGTGGTGGCTGGACGATGAAGGCGTTGCGCGGCCGTGATCGTCGAGCTGGCCGCGACGCGGTGCGTAGAGGCTTGCTTCCGGCGAAAGCGGTGCGCGGCGCTGCGGCGCCATGCTCGGCGCATCCATCATGTCGGAAGGAACTTCTTCTTCTTCGCGGCGACCAAGCGAGTTGGTGATGCGCTTCAGAAGACCCATCGGGCCACGCTCTTCCTGGGCAGCAGGAGCGGCATGGGTGCGGTGGTCCAGCTCGGCCTTCACGACCGGCGGGAAGTCTTCGACCTTCGGCATGCGAACCGGCTCAGGCTGGCGGGCAACCGGTGCAGGTTCCTGATAGACGGGAGCCTGCGGCTGCTGCATGCGCGGTGCCGGAGCAGCATGCTGTTCCGGAGCGTGATAGACCGGTGCCGGAGCAACCGGAGCCGGAGCGGCCTGCTGAACCGGCTGGGCCGGACGAAGTGCCGCCGGTGCTTCAGCCGGAGAGGATGCGAACAGCTTGCTCTGCGGACGGAAGTCCTGGGCCGGCTGCTGATGTGCGGCAAAACCGAGTTCACGTTCCATTTCGGCCTCAGCCGAACGGATGGTCTGGGCGATGGGGTCTACGGCCTTCGGTGCCTGCGAAACTGCGGCAGGCTGTACTGCGGCCGGAGCGGGAGCAACGGCCGCGGAAGGACGGATAAGCGGCTTTGCAGCGGCGGCTGCGGCGCGCATTTCGGCAACGTTCTGTTCGCCGACGCCTGCAACGCGGTCAATGCCGGTTGCAACGACGGAGACGCGGATGAGGCCTTCAAGCGCTTCATCGAAGGTTGCGCCGAGGATGATGTTCGCATCCGGATCAACTTCTTCGCGAATACGGGTCGCAGCTTCGTCGACTTCGAAGAGGGTGAGGTCGCGACCGCCGGTGATGGAGATCAAGAGGCCCTGCGCACCCTTCATCGAGGTTTCGTCGAGCAGCGGGTTGGCGATCGCCGCTTCCGCAGCCTGCATTGCGCGGCCCGGACCGGAAGCCTCGCCGGTGCCCATCATCGCGCGGCCCATTTCGCGCATGACCGAACGGACGTCGGCGAAGTCGAGGTTGATGAGACCTTCCTTCACCATCAGGTCGGTAATGCAGGCAACGCCGGAATAGAGAACCTGGTCAGCCATGGCGAAGGCGTCCGCAAAGGTCGTCTTGTCATTGGCAATACGGAAGAGGTTCTGGTTCGGAATGACGATCAGCGTATCGACGGACTTCTGCAGTTCCTCGATGCCCTGTTCGGCAAGACGCATGCGGCGGCCGCCTTCGAAGTGGAAAGGCTTGGTGACGACGCCGACCGTCAGGATGCCCTTGTTGCGCGCGGCCTGCGCGACGACGGGAGCAGCACCGGTGCCGGTGCCGCCGCCCATGCCGGCGGTGACGAAGCACATATGCGTGCCGTTAAGGTGATCGATGATCTCGTCGATGCATTCTTCAGCGGCAGCGCGCCCGACTTCCGGCTGGGAACCGGCGCCGAGACCTTCAGTGACGTTGACGCCGAGCTGAATGACCCGATCTGCCTTCGTCATGGTCAACGCCTGGGCATCCGTGTTGGCGACAACGAAGTCGACGCCCTGGAGGCCAGCCGTGATCATGTTGTTGACAGCGTTACCACCACCGCCACCGACACCGAAGACGGTGATGCGTGGCTTCAGCTCTGTGATATCAGGCTTCTGCAGCTGTATCGTCATTTTAACATTCCTTCTTTCTCTGGCCGCATCGCCCCGCTGGCCGATTCTTGAAACTCAACTCTGAAACCTCCGGCTTGCGCCCCGAGGCTACTCAAAAACTCTCTTTCAGCCATTGCCCCACCCGGGCTATCCGGCCGCTACCGTTACCAAACGGCGAGAACATTCCGCCTTGCGCCGCATGAATTTCGATGTCCGCCACCTGCGGATAGATCATCAGTCCGCAGGCGGTTGAAAATGCCGGGCCCTTTGCCGCGACCGGAAGACCAGCCACGCCCATGGGGCGGCCGATGCGAACGTTGCGGGCAAGAATGCGCCGCGCCGTTTCCGGCAGCCCCGTCAGCTGGCTCGCGCCGCCGGTCAGGACGACGCGCTTGCCGACGATGGGGCTGAAGCCGGACTTCTGGATACGATCACGGATCAATTCCAGCGTCTCTTCGATACGTGCCCGCACGATGCGGGTAACCAATGCTCTTGAAACTTGCGATGGTTGATCGCGATCATCTTCGCCAATCGGCGGGATCGAAATCATGTCGCGCTCATCCGCGCCATTCAGCAAAGCCGAACCATGCACCACCTTCAGTCTCTCCGCATCTTCGATTCGTGTCGAGAGGCCTCGTGCAAGATCTGTCGTGACGTGATGGCCGCCAAGGCCGATCGCGTCCGTATGGATGAGCCGGCCCTCGGCAAAAACCGAGATCGTCGTCGTGCCGCCACCCATGTCGATGGCGGCGCAGCCGAGTTCGACTTCATCGTCCACAAGTGCTGCTAGACCGCTGGCATAGGGCGTCGCCACCATGCCCTCGACGGACAGATGCGCGCGGTTGACGCAAAGTTCGAGGTTCTTCAGCGCCGTGCGTTCGACAGTCACCACATGCATGTCAACGCCGAGAAGATCGCCGTACATCGACAGCGGATCGCGGATACCGCGCTCGCCATCCAGCGAATAGCCCGTCGGCAGCGAATGCAGGATCGCCCGGTCCTGACGCATGGACTGCTGGCTTGCCGCCACCAGAACCTTGCGCAGATCGCTTGCTTCCACTTCCTGGCCGTCGAGATCGATGCTCGCGGTGTAGATATCGCTCGCCAGGCGGCCGGCGGAAACATTGACGATCAGGCTGTCGACGGTCAGGCCCGCCATGCGCTCAGCCGCATCGACTGAAAGACGGATGACGCCTTCCAGCGCGTCGAGGTCGGCAATCACGCCTGACTTCACGCCGCGCGAACGCTGGTGGCCGATGCCGATGATTTCGACCTTGTGGGTGCGGCCAGGCAGGATTTCGCTTTCCTGACGGGGCGTCAGCCGGCCGATCATGCACACGACCTTGGTCGAGCCGATGTCGAGCACCGAAACGATGTGGCTGCGCTTGGAAGAAAGCGGCTTCAGACGAGGCAGACCGAAATGGGAAGAACCGAAAAAGCTCATGTGTTCTTCTCCGCTTTCTTGAGAGCCTTGGTGCGCGCATCGACGGCAGCCTGGCGGCGTTCGGCGGCACCTTCGGTCAGTTGGATCGTCGTACGGTCGGACAGGCGCAGGTCCACGGCAGCGACATCGCGCGACAGAACTTTCTCTTCCAGATCGAGCCGCGCGAGCAACTGCAGCGCCTGCGGCAGGTTTTCTTCTGGCAGCTTGACGACGATGCCGTTGTCGAGATGCAGGTCCCAGCGGCGGCCGGCGATACGCACGTAGGCTCGGACGCGGCTGCGGATTTCCGGCCAGTCAGCCAGCTGCTCGACGAAACCGGCAGCACCGGTTTCCGCGTCGCGGCCGACGAAAAGCGGCAGCGAGGCAAACTTGTTGTCACGCAGCGGCGCAATGACACTGCCGCTCTTTTCGATCAGCGACAGCTCCGAGCCGTGCTGCCAGATGCCAAAAGCCTCACGCTCCTTCAGACGAACCTCGACCGTCTTCGGATAGATCTTGCGGATATCGACATCCTCAACCCAGGGAAGCTGCACCAGCTTGCGGCGCGCGGCGTCGATGTCGAGCGCGATCAGGGACGTGCTGCCATCGAGACCGAGAAGCTGGAAGACATCGATTTCGGAGGTCTGCAGGTTGCCGGAGACCTTCACGTCCTCAACGGCGAAACCGGCCGCGGAGGTCGTTGCCTGCGTGACGATATTCGTATGGCCGCCGAGTGACATGCCATAAAGCCCGGTCGCCGCATAAAAGGCGACGGCCGCAATCGTACCGGTATGGGCGGGAATGTGGATACGTCCGGTCGCAAGGCTGACGCCGAAACGCACGACGCGACGCAGCGGACGCGGCAACACCATGCGATCGTCGGCACTGGCCGCCGCCGCGAATTGCTCGCGCTTTTTTGCCGTCGACTTTTTGCCGATCACCGCAAACACGAAGCGTCCTCCACCATCCAGCTGACAAGGTTACCAAAGGAGCGGCCAGCATGGGCCGCCATTTCAGGCACCAGGGAGGTCGGCGTCATGCCCGGCTGTGTATTCACTTCAAGCCAGATAACTTCGCCATCTTCTGAGAAACGGTCGTCGTAACGAAAGTCTGAACGGCTTACGCCACGGCACCCGATCGCCCGATGCGCCATAACCGCCAGTGTTTGAATTTTTTGGTAAATTTTCGGTGAAATTTCTGCGGGAATGACATGTTTCGAGCCACCAGCAGCGTATTTCGCATCGTAATCATAGAAATTGTGACCGAGCGGCACCACTTCGGTGACGCCCAGCGCCTCGCCGTCGAGCACCCCGCAGGTCAGTTCGCGGCCATGTATATAACGCTCGACCATGACATGGTCGCCGTATTTCCATTCAGAGGACGTGAGGATCTGCGGCGGGTGCGACTGATCTTCCTTGACAATCACGACGCCGAAGCTCGAGCCTTCGCGCACCGGCTTCACCACATAAGGCGGCGCCAGCGGATGTTCGCTGGTGAAATCGAAGCGGTTCATGACTCGCTCGGCGGCGACAGGAATGCCGGCAGCAGCAGCAACCTTCTTGGCCTGCGCCTTGTCCATGGCAAGCGCCGAGGCGAGCACGCCGGAATGGGTATAGGGAATGGCGAGATATTCGAGGATGCCCTGAATGGTGCCGTCTTCGCCGAAGGGCCCATGCAGCGCGTTGAAAGCGACGTCCGGGCGCAGCGCATCAAGCACGGCGGCGACATCGCGGCCGACATCGACACGGGTGACCTTGTAGCCCTCGTCTTCCAGAGCCTGCGCGCAAGCGTTGCCCGACGACAGGCTGACCGGCCGCTCCGACGAAAATCCACCCATAAGAACAGCTACGTGCTTGCCGCTCATCGATACCTCTGACACCAACTCTCCGTTACGGACCACGCTCCGAACCGACCGGATTTCACAAACCGGTGATTCTGGCACATGACCCTTGAGACCAGTTAAACGCCATTAAGGTTAATGAATCGTTTACTTTCGTTAACCGCCGCGCCCAACATGCCGAGTTTGTTAAAGAATCAGCATTGATCCGAATTCCCTCCTTGGAATCAGAGAGTTGCGCGGAATGCAACATGCAGGTTTTCAATGATCGGAAATAAAACGACGCCGGCGCGTCTGCTGCCGCGCGACAAAGGCAAGGCCGAAACGTTAACAGACAGGATTATTCCCCAGGCAAATTATCTGCCGTTTCAGCGTTTTAAAACCGCGGCCTGAATCAGTCTCTCAATCGACGAACGTTCTCCAAGGCCGTGACCACACGTGTCGCCCTGACCGATCACATTATCTGCATTATTTCTTTTTTAGCATTCCATAAGAACAAAAATTGCGTTAACGCAGATGTCGCCTCCCAAGGCATGACATTGCAATCATCCAAAATGGAACCAATACCATGACCGACGCGATATCTCCGGTATCGCCGACCGCTGACAATTCGAACGCTGTAAAGACAAATTCGCCTGCACGAGTTCTCACTGCCAGTCTGGTCGGTACGACCATCGAGTTTTTCGATTTCTACGTTTACGCCACGGCCGCAGTGCTCGTGTTCCCGACATTGTTCTTCCCGAACAATGATCCGATGACGGCGCTTCTGGCGTCTTTCGCAACTTTCTCCATCGCCTTTTTCGCCCGCCCCCTCGGCGCCGTGGTCTTCGGCCACTATGGCGACCGCGTTGGCCGCAAGACGACGCTTGTCGCGGCGCTGCTGACCATGGGTGTCTCGACGGTCGTGATCGGCC
Source organism: Agrobacterium sp. SORGH_AS_0440 (assembly GCF_031453135.1). Classification (NCBI taxonomy): domain Bacteria; kingdom Pseudomonadati; phylum Pseudomonadota; class Alphaproteobacteria; order Hyphomicrobiales; family Rhizobiaceae; genus Agrobacterium; species Agrobacterium sp. SORGH_AS_0440. Next base: position 1,933,994 of record NZ_JAVIYR010000002.1, read on the forward strand.
TGCTGCCGTCATATGAGACGGCCGGCGTTCTGGCGCCGCTGCTGCTCGCACTTTGCCGCTTCGGCCAGGGCTTCGGTCTCGGTGGCGAATGGGGCGGTGCCGTCCTGCTCGCGACGGAAAACGCCCCTCCCGGCAAGCGCAGCTGGTACGGCATGTTCCCGCAGCTTGGCGCACCCGTCGGCCTGTTCCTCTCGTCAGGCGTGTTCTGGATCCTGCTGCACTTCATGTCGCAGGAAGCGCTTCTCAGCTGGGGCTGGCGCATTCCCTTCGTCGCCTCGATCATCCTGATCGCGGTCGGCATGTGGGTTCGCCTGTCGATCACCGAAACGCCCGACTTCCAGAAGGCCATCGAAAAGGAAGAACGTGTGGCCGTGCCGGTTGCGGAACTATTCCGCAACCACAAGCGCAGCCTCGTGCTCGGCACCTTTGTGGCGCTCGCCACCTTCGTGCTCTTCTACATCGGCACGGCCTATCTGCTCTCCTACAACGTCAAGGTCCTGAAAATTCCGTTCCTCGACGCGCTGGAAGTGCAGATCCTCGGCTCCGTCGTTTTCGGTATCTTCATTCCGATTGCCGGCAAGCTTGCGGAAAAATTCGGTCGCCGCGAAATTCTGATCCTGACGACAGTGCTGATCGGCCTGTTCTCCTTCCTGCTGCCCGGCCTGATGACCGGCAGCGAAGGCTCGATCTTCGTCTTCGCAGCTCTGGCGATGATGCTGATGGGCATGACCTACGGCCTGATCGGAACGGCGCTCGCCGCCCCCTTCCCGACCCGCGTCCGCTATACCGGCTCTTCCATCACCTTCAACATGGCCGGCATCTTCGGCGCGTCGCTGGCGCCTTACATCGCCACATGGCTGCAGGTGAACTACGGCATGGGCTATGTCGGCTATTACCTCTGCGTATCCGCGCTCATCACGCTCGCCTGCATTCTTCTGTCCCGCAAGGACGAAGTCTGAGTCCATAGATACCGACAGTAACAAAAAGCCCGCGAAACGAGAGTTTCGCGGGCTTTAATGTGTTCACATCTTAGCAAGGCCGACTGGCATCAAGCCCCCAGAAAAGGCTCCACTTCACGACCGGGCATGAACAGCCCGAGCCGCTTGATTTCCCATTCCAGCCGGATGCCCGATTTGTCAAACACGCGCTTGCGGATGGTCTCGCCAAGATATTCCAGATCGTAACCGGTCGCATGGCCGGTATTGATCATGAAATTGCAATGCAGTGATGACATCTGCGCGCCGCCGATCACGAGACCACGACCGCCCGCCTCATCGATAAGCTCCCATGCGGAATGACCTTCGGGGTTCTTGAAGGTCGAGCCACCGGTCTGTTCGCGGATCGGCTGCACGGTTTCACGGTGATGACGCACCGCATCCATATCGGCGCGGATTTTAGCCTTGTCCTCGGGATAACCCTCGAAGAGCGCACCGGTGAAGATCAGGCCTGCGTCGGCGCCGGAATGGCGATAGCTGTAGCCCATATCGGCATTGGAAAGCACATGCTGGTTGCCCTGACGGTCGACCGCATAGACTTCCACGACACGTTCACGCGTCTCGCCGCCGTTTGCGCCCGCATTCATGCGCAGCGCTCCGCCGATGGAGCCCGGAATGCCGTAATAGAAGTGGAAGCCGCCAATGCCATTATCCATGGCCATGGCTGCAATATGCTTGTCCGGGCAGATCGCGCCCGCCTTGATGCGGTTTTCACCGGCAAGCTCCACCTGGCCGAAGCCCTTGGCGGACAGGCGCACGACCACGCCCGGAATACCGCCGTCACGCACCAGAAGGTTCGAGCCGACGCCAACCACGGTCAGCGGCACATCTTCCGGCAGAATTTTCAGGAAGGCAATCAGATCATCCGTATCGTGCGGCTGGAACATCACCTCCGCAAGACCGCCGGCTCTGAACCACGTCACGCGGTCCATAGGCGCATCCGGTGTCAGACGTCCCCGCAATTCCTTTACCCCGTCGCCGAGCCTCCCCAGCAATTTAACCCCATCGACCTGTCTCATTCAGACTTTCCTGATATGCTCTTCAATTCCGAAGGCAGCGACGCTGCCCATTGCGTGATATTCCCAGCCCCCAAGAGAACCACGAAATCACCCGGATTCGCAATGGCTGCGACCTGTGACGCAAGGTCCTCCCGCTTTTCGAGGAAACGCGCGTCACGGTGGCCAGCGGCCTTGATGGCCGAAACCAGCGCTTCGGAGCTTGCGCCTTCGATGGGATCTTCGCCCGCCGCATAAACCGGAGCAAGAAGAATCGTATCGGCATCGTTGAAACAATGCGCGAAATCATCAAACAGGCTCGAAAGACGGCTGTAGCGGTGGGGCTGGTGTACGGCGATGATGCGGCCCTTGCAGGCTTCCCGCGCCGCCTTCAGCACAGCCTTGATCTCGACCGGGTGGTGACCGTAATCGTCAAAAACCTGCACCCCGTTGGCTTCGCCCGTCAGCGTGAAACGTCGCTTGACACCACCGAAGGAGGCAAGCCCCTTCTTGATGTCGGCTTCCGAAATACCGAGACGATTGGCAACCGCGATTGCCGCTGTCGCATTCGAAACGTTATGGCGGCCCGGCATCGGCAGGACGAGATCCTTGAACGAGAATATCTTGCCGGTGCGGCGACGGCGGATTTCCACGTCGAAAACCGAGCGCGTACCGTCGATGCGCACATTCGAAAACCGCACGTCGGCCTGCGGGTTCTCGCCATATGTGATGACCTTGCGGTCCTCGATCCGGCCAACCAATGCCTGTACTTCGGGATGATCGAGGCACATGACGCCGAAACCGTAGAAAGGCACATTCTCGACGAACTGACGGAATGCGGCGCGTACGGCGTCGAAATTGCCGTAATGGTCGAGATGTTCCGGATCGATATTGGTGATGACGGCGACGTCGGCCGGCAGCTTCAGGAAAGTGCCGTCGGACTCGTCGGCCTCCACCACCATCCACTCACCCTCACCCATGCGGGCATTGGTGCCATAGGCATTGATGATGCCGCCATTGATGACGGTCGGGTCGAGATTGCCGGCTTCCAGGAGCGTGGCGACCATGGAGGTCGTCGTCGTTTTGCCGTGCGTGCCGCCGATGGCGATCGCGTTACGGAAGCGCATCAGCTCGGCCAGCATTTCCGCGCGGCGCACGATCGGCAGGTGCTTTTCCCGCGCGGCGACGAGCTCCGGATTGTTCTTCTTAATCGCGGTCGAAACGACGACGACCTCTGCATCGCCGATATTGTCAGCCGTGTGGCCCACAAAAACCTCGATGCCCTTGTCACGCAGACGCTGCACATTGGCGCTGTCGGCCTGGTCCGATCCCTGCACCCGGTGGCCGAGATTGTGAAGCACTTCGGCAATGCCGCTCATGCCGATCCCGCCTATGCCGATGAAATGCACAAGGCCTATGGCTTTCGGCATCTTCATGCCCCAACTCCTTCAATATTCTTCTTGAATTCCTGTACGGACCGGCCGGAGGCAATCGCCTCCACCAGATCGGCCAGCACATCCGCCGCGTGTGGTTTGCCGGTTGCCTTCGCCGCCGCCGCCGTTGCGGAAAGCCGCTCGGGTTCGGCAAGCGCCGAGGCCAGCAGGCCGGAGAGCTTCTGCGGCGAGAGCTCCGCCTGCTTGATGACGCTTGCCCCACCCGCCGCCGAAAGCGCAGCCGCGTTCGCCGCCTGATCATGATCCAGCGCATGCGGATAAGGCACGAGGATCGACGGACGGCCGATCACCGAAAGCTCCGATACCGTCGAAGCGCCCGAGCGGCTGATGACCAGATCGGCCTCGCCGATACGCGACGCCATATCGCCGAAGAAAGGCGAAACATCCGCCTTCACGCCGAGCTTCTGGTAGGACGCGATGACGCTGTCCTTGTCTTCCGGCCGCGCCTGCTGGGTGACGACGATGCGCTTGCGCTGCTCGTCTTTCAGGAGGCAGATTGCGGCGGGTACCGCGCTCGAGAAAAACTGTGCGCCCTGGCTGCCGCCAAAGACAACGAGCTGGAAAGGCTCGCCTGTCTGCGAGGCGGTGTAGGGTATTTCAGAGGCGGCCAGCACCGCTGGGCGCACCGGATTGCCGGTCGCGACGGTCTTCTCGGAATATTGACCATTGGCGGGCGGCAGGAAGCCGCCGGCAATTGCCTTTACCCGCCCGGCAAGTGCCTTGTTGGCGCGGCCCATCACGGCGTTCTGTTCGTGAATGATCGACGGCACTCCAAGCCCGGTGGAGGCCAGCAGCGGCGGCACGGTCGGATAGCCGCCGAAGCCGACAACCGCGACCGGCTTCAGTTTTGCGACCAGCCGACGCGCCGCGCGCAGGCCAACCCAGAGCTTCCAGAGCGAACCCGCCACGGAAATTGGGTTTTTGGAGCCGATGGTGGCAGACGGAACCACATGAATTTCATCTGCGGGAAACTTGCCCGCATAACGCTCGGCGCGACTGTCGGTGACGAGATGCACCTGATAACCGCGTGCCTTCAGCGTATGCGCCAGCGCTTCTGCCGGAAACACATGGCCGCCGGTTCCACCGGCGGCAAGAAGAACAATACCCTTGCTCATGATCGTTTACTCCGCGGGAACGCCGGAACCGACGCGGAAGAAACTCCGCTCCTGCGCCCGCTTTTCGGGTCTGTGGCGTGTCAATGCCAGAAGGAAACCGGCGGTCACGCATATCGCCATCATTGACGAACCACCATAGGAAATCAGCGGCAAGGTCATGCCCTTGGCAGGCATCAGTTCCAGATTGACGCCGATATTGATCATCGACTGCATGCCGATCTGCAGCACAAGGCCAGCCACGGCGAAGCGGCAGAAATCGTCCTTTTCCTTGAAGGCGTGCGACAGGCCGCGCAGCACGATGAAGGCGAAGATGGCAACAAGAAACATGCAGAAAACGATGCCGAATTCTTCCGCTGCAACCGAGAAGATGAAGTCGGTATGGCTATCGGGAATGATGCGCTTGACGATACCCTCACCCGGTCCGCGACCGAACCAGTCGCCACGAATGATCGCTTCACGCGCCGTGTCCACCTGGAATGTGTCGCCCTCACCCGTCCAGAAACGGTCGATACGGCCGGCCACGTGCGGCAGCATGAGATAGGCGGAGATGATGCCGCCGACGCCGAGACCCCCGAGCATGATGATCCAGAACCACGGCACACCCGCCATGAAGAACATGCCGCCCCAGACAACGGAGGTCAGGATCGTCTGGCCGAAGTCAGGCTGGGCGATGAGAAGTGCGGCCACGATTCCGAAGGTGATGATCGCAAAGAGATTGCCCGGAATTTCCGGATGACGCGCCCGCTCTGCAAAAAGCCATGCGCAGACGATGACGAAAGCCGGCTTCATGAATTCCGACGGCTGGATCGAGAAAGTGCCGATGGAAATCCACCGCCGCGCGCCCTTCACCTCGATGCCGAAGAACAGTGCAAAGATCATCATCAGCAGCGAGGCGATCAGCATGATGACCGCCACGCGGCGCACCTGGCGCGGCGACAGGAAGGACAAGCCGACCATGATTGCCAGCGATGGCACCATGAACATGGCCTGACGCTCAACGAAAAAGAAGCTGTTGAGGCCGATACGCTCGGCAACGGCCGGCGACGCCGCGAAGGACAGCATCAGGCCGATGCCCATCAGCGCGATGAATGCCGCCAGAAAGAAACGGTCGATGGTCCAGAACCATTCCGCGACCGGACCGCGATCAACTCGGCTTACCATGGCCTTCAGCCCCCTTTTCCAGAGTGAACGAGCATCGTCATGCCATCGAGCGCCGCGACCTGCGCGACAAACGAATCACCTCTGACTTCAAAGTTCTTATATTGATCGAAGCTTGCGCAAGCCGGGGACAACATCACGATATTGCCGGGCGTCGCGTCTTTTTCCGCATCCGCCGCCGCATGCTGCACGGCCTTGTCCAGGGTGCCGGATATTTCATAGGGCACCGCTTCACCGAGCGTCGCTGCAAATTCAGCCGCCGCCTCGCCGATCAGATAGGCTTTTGCGATGCGCGGGAAAAAGCGGTGAAAGGCTGGTAATCCCGCCGGCCTTCGGCAGACCGCCGGCAATCCAGTAAATGCGGTCAAAGCTCGAAAGCGCAGGTGCCGCCGCATCTGCATTGGTGGCCTTGCTGTCATTGACGAAGGTGACATTGCCGCGTCGGCCAACCGGCTGCATGCGATGCTTGAGGCCGGGGAAGGATTTGAGACCTGCACAAACTTCATCCTCGGAAACACCGACTGCAAGGCAGGCCGCAATTGCCGCCGCCGCATTTTGCGCATTGTGGCTGCCGCGAAGCGTCTGGATACCATCGAGATCGACCAGTAACGACGAAGTTCCCCCATGCGCCCGCAGGATGCGGCTGCCCTCGGCATAAAGACCTTCGGAAACGACATTGCGCTTGGAAATGCGCTCAACCCTGACGCCGGCACGCTCAACGCGATCGGCAATCAGCGTCGAGTAGCTGTCGTCGACACCGACAATCGCCGTGCCGCTGCCGGCAACAAGCCGTTCCTTGACGTCGGCATAGTGCTGCATCGTGCCATGCCGGTCGAGATGATCGGGAGTGAGGTTGAGAAGAATGCCGGCAGTCGGATTGATCGTGGGTGCCAGGTCAATCTGGTAGGATGAGCACTCAACAACGTAGAAGCGCTGCGCCTTAGGCGGATCGAGGCTCAGTACCGCCGTACCGATATTGCCGCCAAGCTGCGTATCGCGACCAGCCGATTTCAGAATATGTGCGATCAGCGCCGTGGTGGTCGACTTGCCGTTGGTCCCGGTAATCGCGATGAAGGGGCAATCCGGCGCGTGCGCACGACGTTCACGGACAAAGAGTTCGATATCGCCGATGATCTCGACGCCGGAGGCTTTCGCCAGATCGACGGACCAGTGCGGCTTCGGATGCGTCAGCGGCACGCCCGGTGCCAGCACGAAGGAGGAGAAACTCGACCAGTCAATCGTCCGGAGATCCGCCGTCTTGATGCCCTCGGCCTCGGCCTTTGCGACACTGTCAGGATTATCATCGAAAGCCACGACGTCGGCACCGCCGGCGACCAGCGCCCGGGCCGTGACAAGACCCGAACCGCCGAGCCCGAAAAGAGCGACTTTCTTACCCTTAAACGACGTGACCGGGATCATCGCTCACCTCAGCTTCAGGGTAGCGAGGCCAAGCAGCGCGAGGCCAACGGAGATGATCCAGAAACGGATGACCACCTGGCTTTCCGTCCAGCCCTTTTTCTCGAAATGGTGATGGATCGGCGCCATCAGGAAGACGCGCCTGCCGGTGCGCTTGAACCAGAAGACCTGGATGATGACCGACAGGGTTTCCATGACGAAGAGGCCGCCGACGATGACCATGACGATCTCGTGCTTGGTGGCGACTGCGATGGAGCCGATCAGGCCACCCAGCGCGAGCGAACCCGTATCGCCCATGAAGATGGCGGCGGGCGGCGCATTGAACCACAGAAAACCGAGGCCGGCACCGATGACGGCGCCGACAATAACGGCGAGTTCACCCGTGCCGGGCACGAAATTGATCTGCAGGTAATTGGCAAAAACGGCGTTACCGGCGAGATAGGCGATCACACCGAAAGTGGCGGCCGCGATCATGACCGGCACGATGGCGAGACCATCAAGACCGTCGGTCAGGTTCACCGCATTCCCCGCGCCGACGATGACGAAAGCACCGAACAGCACGAAGAAATAACCGAGATTGATCACGAATTCCTTGAAAAAGGGAAAAGCGATGGAGCTGCCGAGCGTGCCGCCATGCGGCGCGGAAGCGAGCGCCATCTTCATCATGAAAAACACGGCAATCGCCGCGATCAGGAATTCGATGCCGAGACGAGCCTTGCCGGAAAAACCCTTGTCGCTCTGTTTCGTCACTTTCAGATAATCGTCATAGAAGCCGATGGCTCCGAAACCAAGCGTCACCATTAGAACGGCGACGACATAGACATTCGACAGGTCGCCCCAGAGCAGCGAACCGCCGAGAATGCCGGCGAGGATCATCAAGCCGCCCATGGTCGGGGTGCCGGCCTTCTTGAAATGCGTCTGCGGTCCATCGGCGCGGATCGGCTGGCCTTTGCCCTGGCGCACGCGCAGCGAATTGATGATGGCCGGTCCAAACAGGAAGACGATCAACGCAGAGGTGAACATCGCCGCCCCCGCCCGGAAGGTGATGTACCGGAACAGGTTGAAGATTTGAATTTTTTCCGACAGTTCGACGAGCCAGATCAGCATAATTGCCCTTTCAAAAGGCTATTTCAGACTTGGCGTTCCGTCTCGGGGAATGCCGGATACTTGTCAAGCAGGGCGGCGACAATCTTGCCGAAACCGAGGCCAAGTGACGATTTTACCATCAGCGCGTCTCCCGGTTGCACCCATTGCAGGGCGAAATCGGTGAGTTCCGCCGTCGTCGGGAACCAGATGACGGTGACGCTATCAGGCAGCGCGTCGCGCAAAGCGGCCATCGCCTCGCCTGCCAGCCACACATGTTCGATACCCGCCGCAAGCAATGGCCCCGCCAATTCCTCATGTAGTTGCGCCGAAAATTCGCCCATCTCCAGCATGTCGCCGAGGACGGCAACGCGACGGCCATGGCCCTGCGTCGGCGTTTCCGCCAGCACGGCGATCGACGCCCGCATGGAGGCAGGATTGGCGTTGTAGCTTTCATCGATCAGAAGGAAGGAGCCGCCGTTGATCTGCAGATGGTGGCGCTGGCCACGCCCCTTCACCGCCTCAAGCGATCCCAGCGCTTCGAAAGCGCGGTCGAGATTGGCGCCCGTGATCGCCACGGCGCCGAGCACCGCCATCGCATTGTCCGCAATGTGCCGGCCCGGAATGTTGAGATGCAGCTCGCTGGTTTCGCCGTTCAGGATCGCCCAGATCGTCGAGCCCGTCGTCGTGCTCTCGAAATCCGCGAGGCGGAAATCCGCCTTGGCATGCTGACCGAAGGTCAGGATGTGTTCGATGCCCTGCTCCTGCGCCGCCTCTTCAAGCTGCTCGAACTGGGCATTGTCACGATTGAGGATGACGGAACCGCCCTGCTCCACGCCCTCGAAAATCTCCGCCTTGGCGGCGGCGATCTCTTCGATGTTGTTGAAGTTGCCGAGATGGGCAGGCGCGATGGTGGTGATGATCGCCACATGTGGGCGGACCATCTTCACCAAATGCCGGATTTCGCCGGAATGGTTCATGCCTATTTCGAACACGCCGAATTCAGTATCGGCAGGCATGCGGGCCAGCGTCAGCGGCACACCCCAATGGTTGTTGAAGGAAGCCACCGCCGCATGCACCCGGCCCGATGGCGCGAGCGCCTGCCGCAGCATTTCCTTCGTCGTCGTCTTGCCGACCGAGCCGGTCACCGCGATGATGCGCGCCGATGTTCTTTGACGCGCCGCGATGGCAAGCTTGCCAAGGGCTGCAAGAACATCTTCGACCACGATCATCGGCACCGTCAGGCGGCCGAGCGCTGGTAGCTTGGCTTCAGCAACGACCAGAAGTCCTGCCCCGTTGGCAACCGCGAAACTCGTATAGTCGTGACCGTCGACACGATCACCCTTGATGGCGAAGAAAGCTTCGCCCGGCTTCACCGTCCGGCTGTCGATGGAAATGCCGGTGATTCCTGTCGGCAGGTTGCCCACCGGGCGTCCTGCGGTGATGGCGATCATATCGGCGACTGTCCATAACCAGCTCAAATTTTCGATCCTTCCAGCGCTGCCAGTGCAGTGCGCACCTGTTCATGATCGGAAAAAGGCAGTGTCACGGAGCCAACGATCTGCCCTTCTTCATGCCCTTTGCCCGCGACGATCAGCGTATCGCCATGCGACAGCATCGACACCGCATGGCGGATCGCCTCGGACCTGTCGCCAATTTCCAGAGCGCCGGGCGCCGCCGCCATCACCTCGGAGCGGATCGTCGCCGCGTCTTCGGAGCGCGGATTGTCGTCCGTGACGATGACGATGTCGGAAAGACGGGTCGCGACCTCGCCCATGATCGGGCGTTTGCCCTTGTCGCGGTCGCCGCCGCAGCCGAACACGGTGATGATGCGGCCGGAGGTGAAGGGCCGGACCGAGGTCAGCACGTTTTCCAGCGCATCGGGCTTATGGGCGTAATCCACATAGGCAAGCGCGCCGTTTTTCGTCTGTCCCACCAGTTCGAGACGGCCGGCAGCGCCGACAAGCTTTTCGAGCGCCTTGAGCGCCGTTGCGGCGGGAACACCCGTCGACATGGCAAGACCGGCGGCAACCAGCGCATTGGCCACCTGGAAATCACCCGCCAGCGGGATATCGACTTCGTGGATGACGCCGTCATGATGCACTTCGATCATCTGCTTGTGGCGGAAATGCTCGACGCGCTTCAAAGCGAGATATTGCCCGTTCCGTCCGACGGTACGGACATCGAGACCCGCTTCGCGCGCCGCATGAACCGCCTTGTCCGACCAAGGGTCATCGGCGAAGATCACGGCGGGAGCGCCTTTTTCCATCAGCGTATCGAAAAGCCGCATCTTCGCGGCCATGTAATCCTCGACGGTTGGATGGTAATCCATGTGGTCGCGGCCAAGATTGGTGAAGCCGGCGGCAGAAAGGTGCACGCCATCGAGGCGGCGCTGGTCGAGACCGTGGCTGGAAGCTTCCATCGCCGCGTGGGTGACGCCCTCGCTCGCAAGCTCGGCCAGAAGCGCATGCAGCGTCACCGGATCGGGCGTCGTCAGCGCGCCATAATCCTCCCGGCCGGGAGCGATGACACCGGTTGTGCCGATCTGGGCTGCGGCATGGCCGGCGAAAGCCCAGATCTGCCGCACGAAGGAGGCAACCGAGGTCTTTCCCGCGGTGCCGGTGACGGCGACCATGGTTTCCGGTTGTTTTCCGTAAAAGCGGGAGGCGGCAAGGGAGAGATAAAGGCGTGGGTCGGTGACGACCAGAACTGGCACTTCGGCTTCCACCGCGTGCCCGGAAACAACGGCAACGGCACCCTTGGCAACCGCATCCTTTACATAGGTCGCACCATCAGCCTTGGTGCCAGAAACCGCAACGAACAGGCTGCCCGGCGCAGCCTTGCGGCTGTCTGCGGTGATCCCCCCGATTTCGATCGCCCCGATCTCAGACAGGAGCAATTCTTTCAATTCCGGAAACGCATTTCCGGATATATCTCGCAAATTCATCGACTGTTTCCGTCTTGTCCCCCCGGCACGAATCGCCGGAACATCATAAGCTAACAATCAATAAGACACGAGCAAGGCCGAGCCATCCTTGCCGAACTTCGGCTTCACACCCAGCACCGCCGCCGTGCGGCTGATGATATCGTGCACCATGGGCGCTGCGGACGTGCCGGCGAGTGCCGCGCCATTGCCCTTGTCGGTCTTCGGTTCATCGATGAAGGACAGCACCACATATTGCGGATCATCCATCGGGAAAGCTGACAGGAAGGCGTTGAAGTTCTTGTCGTGCACATAACGGCCGTTGACGACCTTATCGGCCGTGCCGGTCTTGCCGCCGACGTTGAACCCATCGACGCGCGCATTTCGGCCTGAACCGTTGACGCCGTTCCATTCGAAGAGGAAGCGCATATCCTTGCTGGCGCCGGGTTTCAGCACCTGCTTTGCCACCTGATCCGCCTGTTCACGGGTGCGCGGCAGGAAGGTCGGCTCGATGAGTTTGCCGCCATTGACGAGTGCCGCACCGGCAACCGCCGTCTGCAGCGGTGTGGTTGAAACGCCGTGGCCGAAGGAGATGGTGATGGAGTTGATCTTCTTCCACTCACGCGGCTGCGAAGGCAGCGCCACTTCAGGCAGTTCGGTCTGCATGCGGGTGAGAAGACCAAGCCGCGTCAGGAATTCCTTGTGCCCTTCGGTGCCAACGGTATCGGCAATCTTGGCCGTACCGATATTGGACGAAAACTGGAAGATTTCCGGCACCGAGAGCATGCGGCCCTTGCCGTGGAAGTCCTTGATGGTGAAGCCGCCGATGCGGATCGGGTAACGCGCGTCGAACATATCACCGAGGCGGACGCGGCCCGAATCAAGACCCATGGCAATGGTGAAGGATTTGAAGGTGGAGCCCATTTCGAACGTGCCGTTCGACATGCGGTTGAGCCAGCCTTCCTTCGCGCCTTCGGCCGGGTTGTTCGGATCGTAATCCGGCACCGAGGCCATGGCCAGCACTTCGCCGGTATGCACATCCAGAACCACGGCACCGGCGCCGATCGCCTGGAACTTGGTGATGGCCGAAGTCACGACTTCGCGCACGATGGACTGCACGCGCAGGTCGATGGAAAGCTTCACAGGCTCGAGCGGCTGATCGCTCGTCATGCCAAGCGCCGTGAGATCGGCAAGACCCTGGCTGTCGACGTAACGCTCCATGCCGGCAACACCGCGGTTGTCGATATTAACGTGACCGACGACATGCGCTGCGGTCGGTCCGCCGGGATAGAAGCGGCGCTTTTCCGGACGGAAGCCGATGCCGGGAATACCAAGCGCGAGAATCTGGCTCTGCTGCTTCGGCGTCAACTGGCGGCGCAGCCACTGGAACCGCGAATTGGAGGAGAGCTTCTGATAGGTCGTACGCTGGTCGAGATCCGGCAGGACGGTGCGCAGCTTTTCGATGGCCTCGTCAATATCGACGATACGATGGGGCTCGGCAAACAGCGAGACGGTGCGGATATCGGTGGCCAGCACCTCGCCGTTACGGTCGAGAAGATCAGGGCGCGACGCCATCAGCCTGTCGGCTGGCGCGATGCTCGACACCGTCTCCTGCTCTGCCATGCCATATTGCACCAGACGGCCGCCGACGACGGCGTAAAAGGCGACAAAACCAAAAATGAGAAGGCCGACGCGGCTTTTCGCCTGCGCCGCGCGCTTCTTGCGCGCGCCTTCAAACGCCGCATGATCGGTGTGGATGCCGGTCGTGCTGGCGGAAAAGTGAGCCTTGCTCTTCAAAACCATGGCGCGGGAGAGAAAAGACATCAGCGGTTCACCGATCCTGTTATCGTGTCGTCCATGTCGGTTTCATCACCGGCGGTGGCGGAGGCAACGGGCACGGGTGCCGGTGCCGGGCGAGAAACACGGGCGCGCGGCGTAGGCACCGGCACGCCGTTGACGGCAATCTGGCCTGCCGGCGGTGATTTTGGCTTGGAAGCGCCGCCCAGCGTCGCGCCGGGTTTGGAGCCATTGACGGCAGCGGCGATGACATCCTCGACGCTCATGCCTTCCGGCTCGGGCGGCTGCGGCAATTGCGAACGCAGCATCGGCAGCTCGCGCGGCTGCGCCAGTTGCGTCGGCAGTGTCGGCGAAAGACCGAGTTCCGTTTGATAGGCATTGACGAGACGGTGCAGACGGTTCGGCTGCGTCAGCAGCGCCCAGTCAGCGCGCAGGAGATCGATCGTATCTTTCTCAAGCTTGATTTCCGCCTCCAGCTTGCGGACCTCCTCAAGCTTGAGATCGGCCTTGTGCTTGATCGAATAGGTCACGACCGCCGCAGCGACCATGACCCCCATCAAGATGACATCGAAAGTGCGCAGCATATCAGCCTCCCATCTTTTCAAGGCTGGCGAGATCGGGAAGCTCGAATATCGAGAAATCCGCAGCGCGCGCCGTTGCCGTGGTGCGCAGGCCAGCGCGGAGCTTGGCCGAACGGGCCCGCGGATTAAGCTCCGCCTCCTCGTCGCTGGCAGCAATCATCGGCTTCCCGATATTCTCGAAAATGGAGGGCTTGTCCTCCACCATCGGCAGATGCCGGGAACCGGCTGCCTTGCCCGAACGGTCGGAGAAGAATTTCTTGACGATACGGTCTTCCAGCGAATGGAAGGTGACGACGACCAGCCGACCTCCGGGCTTCAGAACCTGCTCGGCGGCAAACAATGCCTGCGCCAGCTCACCCAGCTCATCATTGACGAAAACACGCAGCGCCTGGAAGACCCGCGTTGCCGGATGAATCTTGTCCTTGGCTTTCCGTGGCGTGACGATCTCGATCAGGCCCGCCAGATCGCGCGTGGTGCGGAAAGGCTCTTCCGCCCTCTTCTTCTCAATGGCGCGGGCAATGCGACCCGGCTGCTTTTCTTCCCCGAGAAAACCGAAGATGCGGATGAGATCGCCAACCTTGGCGCGGTTGACGACATCGGCTGCCGAAACGCCGGAAGCGGACATGCGCATGTCGAGCGGGCCGTTCTTCTGGAAGGAAAAACCGCGCTCCGCCTCGTCGATCTGCATGGAGGATACGCCGATATCGAGAACGACGCCATCAAGGCCGCCCTCGGGCGCATGTTTCGCGAGATCGGAAAATTGCGACTGGATGAGCGAAAGCCGGCCGCCATTGGCTGCGACCATTGCCTGACCGCCGGAGATCGCCGTTGGATCGCGGTCTAGTGCGATGACATTTGCGCCGTGATCGAGAATGGCCTGGGTATAGCCGCCGGCGCCGAAAGTGCCATCCAGAATAATTTTGCCGGGGGCGGGTTCAAGCGCGCTGATGACTTCACGAAGCAGCACGGGGATATGGCGCTGAGGTCCGCCATCGGCATCAGAAGATCGTCCGCCAGAATTCGCCGCCATTGACTGTCCCCGTCCTAGGCGGGGCGAGCAGCCGAAAAACCGCGCCCCGCTCTTGCTTCCGCCTGCGCCGCCAAAAACGCATCCGGTTGCCAAAGCTGAAAATGATCCGCTCGTCCGACGAAGGTGACCTCGGTAGAGATGCCGGTGAATTCCCGCACAAAATCCGTCACCATCAATCGACCTTCCTGGTCGAGCTTCATGAAAACACCGCCGCCGTGAACCAGCAGCGACATTGCGTTCGCTTCCGGCGAGAAGGCATCCATGGACGCGATCTGCCGCTCGTAGCGCTCCAGCAGATCCGGACCGCCGACACTGATTGCCGGAAACGCAAAATCCTGGAGACAATAAAGCTCCTGAATGCCGCGCTTCGCCAGCACCGAACGAAACGGAGACGGAACCGAAACGCGCCCCTTGGCGTCGATCCTGTTCGTCACGTTCGATAAAAAGCGGTCCATTACTCAACTCGCCAAAACCGCATGCCGCAAAGCGATTCATCCGCCCCGCAGCCGACACCGGTACGCACGACACATCGCCAAGCGCCAGGGCGACGTGCCCTGCAGCAGCCCCTTGCAGGCTCCTCACTCGTTTCAGCGATTGCGGGTCAAAAACACGACCCAATGTGGTGTGCATTTGGGATACCATGGGACACTATGGGCGTCAATGGGATGAAGCCGGCACGATACCGCCTTCGCATCGGAAATTCATAAGCCGTTAAGTTTAACGAATGGTTTACTTTGCGCGCAGCAACCCGCCTTCACGACGCAAAAATGCATCATGGAAAAATATATTTTCTTTTATGAAACAACAGGATGTCTTCATCCCGCCAAAATTTCCACCCTCGAAGCCGAAGAGGAAATTCGCCAGTTGGCCTGTAAGCCGGGTTCTGTATGGCCCCGGTTTGACCCGGAACGTGGCAGCCATTCATCTGGGACGGCATTTGCATGCCGCCTCGCGCAACCCACCCGGATGACGGGCCCGGAAACCGGCTGTGAACGGGCTTTCGCCCGCCCCGTGTCATCCCTATTCGGTCTTGCTCCCGGTGGGGTTTACCTTGCCGCCGCTGTTACCAGAAGCGCGGTGGGCTCTTACCCCACCCTTTCACCCTTACCATGCGATGCATGGCGGTTTGCTCTCTGTGGCACTTTCCCTGGGGTCGCCCCCGCCGGACGTTATCCGGCACCGTATTTCCGTGGAGCCCGGACTTTCCTCACCTTACCGTCTTTCGACATTGGTAAAGCGCGGCTGCCCGGCCAACTGGCATGGGCTGCATAACCATGTTCCGCAGCGAAAGCCACCGAAAAGCGACGGCCAAGATTAAAGAAATGCGGGTTTGAAATCCGTCGAGAAAGCACCGTCGGCGATTTCTCCGTCTCGTAGCAGCAACGCGCCAAGCCGTCCGATCTCATCGGAGCTCTTGGCCGCCGTGCCGTTACCACCGGTCAGAACGGCGATGCGCGGCGAGGCTGTGAAACCAATGGCGGGATAACCGCTGCCGGTTTTGGAGACGACACAGGCGGCCATCGAGACACGCGAGAGATCGATGGCAGGCACCAGCGTTCCGACGATGTCAGCGAGATGATCCCGCACGCTTTCACGTCCGCCGGAACGGAACCATTCCCGGATTTCCGGATCACTGCCGAGCCGCTTGTCATCGGGATCGCCGCCAATCTTCAGGTAGAATTTGCCATCGGGATAGCGGACCGGCGGCAGAAGATAGATATGTTTTGTCGTATCGCGCGGCTCGTAGATCAGCGACGGCATGCCGGCATATTGATCCAGATCACCCTCATCTATCTCAAAGAAAGCAACGGTGCGGGCATAGACATCCAGCGCTACCGGCTGGGGCAACAGATCTTTGGTAATCGAGAAGCCGCCAGCCGCCACCAACACCCGGTCTGCGGTGTAAACCGCACCTGATGCCGTATGAACCGATGCCCGGCCACTTTCTTCCCGCGTGGAAACAACGATATCGTCGATCAGCGTAACACCCGCCTTTTCCGCCAGTATGGTCTGTGCTTTCACCAGCGCGCGGGGATTGACGTAACCGGCATTATCCCTCTCGAAGACGCCTTCGCAGCTCTGTTCGAAGGAGAAATAGGGAAAGCGGCTTTTCAGGCTCTGGTCATCCAGGAGTTCCGTGGAAACCCCGAGCCGAGCAGCCGCCTTCAGAACATCATCGACAAAGGGATTGGCGCCGCCCCGCTCAGGTCCAACCATCAGGCAGCCGACCGGCGCGTAAAACTCGACACCGCTGCGTGTCGCAATATCGCCATAACGTGCAATGGAACGGTTAGCGAGCAACGCCCAGTCGGCATCGCCATCGATGGTGCGGGTAATCCGCGCCTCGTCATAATGGCTGGCGAACACACCCTGATGCGATTTGATGTCGGCAGGTTCACCGGGACCGATCAGCGCGACGCCATCCACTGTTTCGGCCAGATGACGGGCGGCGGCGGCACCCATCATGCCGGGGCCCACGACGATATATTTGAAATGTCCCGACATGCCGCCCCTCTTTACCCGCTCACTTCCGTCGAAACCTTTTAGCCGCTTCGCCCGAAAATGTCAGACGAAAACCGGGGCCATTTCGGCGGCGAACTCATCCTCTGCCAGCTGACCGTTCAAAAGCAGCACGGCTCCCAGCCGTCCGATTTCGTCCGAAGATTTGGCGGAAACGAAATTGCCGCCGGTCAGAACCGCGATGTTGGAAGATAGCGTATAGCCGATGTAGGGATAGCCGCTGCGGGTGATGGAGGCGACACAAGAGCCGGAGGTCACGGGGCAGCCGGCAAGCTCCGGCATCAGTGATAGCGCCCGCTTCTTCAAAAACTCCACCTCCTCAGGCGTGCCGTCCGAATGGAACCAGCCAACCGCGTCAGCCAGCGTTTCCAGCCTGCCCTTCTCGCTCTCGCCGCCGATCTTCAGATAGACCTTGCCGTCGGGATAACGCACCGGCGGCAGGATGTAGACGATGTCGTCCTCGGTTTCCGCGAGGACGATGGTGGATGGCATCGCTCCAAACAGGGCCTGCCTTGCCTCATCCAACTCGAAAAACACGATGGTTCGGCCCGTTGCCGCCATATCGACCGACGATGGAAGAAGTTCTGCCATGTTGGTAAAACCGCCGGCGGCTACGATGACCTTTTCGGCGGTGTGGATGGCCCCTTCGCGGGTCGAAACCTCAACGCCGCGGGAGGTATCGCGAATATGCGCCACCGTCTCGCGCAGCAACCGTGCGCCCTGCGCTTCCGCGATGGCGCACTGCGCTTTCACCAGGGCGCGTGGATTGACGTGACCGGCATTCCGCGCCTCGAAATAACCGCCGTGATCGGCTGGCAGGGAGAACATCGGGAACCGGTCGGCAAGCACATCATGGCCCAGCGTCTCTACGCCAAGGCCTAGACGGTCGGCCGAGGAAAGGGCGCGCGAGACATAATCACCGGCAAGACCCTTGCCGTTGCCGGTGAACAGGCAGCCCGCTTCGGTGAAAAAGCGGATGCCGCTCTTAGCCTCGATCTCGTCATAACGGTGGATGGAACGTTGCGCCAGTTCCGCCCAGACGGGATCGCCGTCAAACCCGCGAGTGATGCGCGCCTCGTCGTAATGGCTTGAGAACACGCCTTTATGGGTCTTGGGATCGGCGGGTTCACCCGGGCCGATCAGCACCACGCCATCCGTTTGCACTGAGAGATGCCGCGCCGCAGCCGCTCCCATCATCCCGGCCCCGACGACGATATATTTGAAATCCGGCATGTCATGCTCCGTATCAGCTTTGCTTCTGACTACAGCATGCCGGGTGGAAGCGGAATCGCTTTTCGCAATTTCTCAGACGATGGAGGCCTCAGCCGGCCAGCAGCGCCTGCACCTTGCCGCAATAACGCTTGGAGACCGGGTTCATGCGGGTAGCGCCATGGCCGGCATTGTACCGCAGGATCGTGCTGCAAACCTGACCGCCGCCCAACTGATGCGCCGTCGCCAGATATTGCATGCCCCAGCGAATGTTGGTCTCGGGGTCGTACAGCGCTTTGGTCGTGCCGCGATAACCCATCATCCGCGCCGTTGCCGGCTTGATCTGCATCAGCCCGACTTCGCCGGCGCTGCCACGAGCCTTGGGGTTGAACTTGCTTTCAACCGAAACCACGGCATGCGCCAGATTGGTGGGAACGCCGTAACGCTTGGCATATTTGACGATCAGATCGGAATAATCGTTCCTGAGCGAAGAAGGCAGGCTCTTTTCTGGCATGGGATAACCGGGCTTGCGGAAGAAATTCTCCAGCGTCACGGTCTTGGTCTTCACGTCTTCATCTTTGGCAAAAGCAATCCCCGCCTGCGAAGCGAGTACAGCAATACCCACTACGACAGCAACAACAACCCTGTTCATATGTAGAAAAAGTCTCCAGATCGGAGGACCGGAACAATGAATCGGCACAATTAGTCAACGCCCGGAAAGTCGATCGCGACTCTCCGCTGTCCGGTCTCCTTGATTGATATTGACGGCAGGTTCCCCTGAAGAACGTCACCGCATACAGTGCTGTTCTTAAACTTCCTCAATGCGGATTAACTGTGGCAACCCAAAAAAAGCGACTTGCGGAGCGCGGCAAACCGGGATTCGTTTTCCAGAAACTGCGTTCAGGCGACCGAAAATTTCGGCAGGCTGGCAATCAGCCGGTGCAGGGTGTCAATGGTGGAAAAATCCGCAATGCCATCCACCAGTGCGGGCCGGAAATGCCTCTGGAACGCCGCCACGGCGCCCTCGGTTTTTTCACAATAATTGCCCGTTATTTCAACGCCGTAACCGTAGATGGACAGCATCGACTGCAGCGCTTCGACGGGCTGGCCATGGTCGCCGCGCTGGAAAAAACGCCCGCCGCGGATTGGCGCGGGTTCAACCCAATGGCCGACACCGTGCTGCGACAGGATGTCCCACGGGAATTTTTCGCCCGGATCGACCTTGCGGATCGGCGCCACGTCCGAGTGGGCAAGCACCCTTTCAGGGGCGATATGCCACCGCTGGCCGCAATCGCGACATAATTCGATGACGGCTTCCACCTGCTCCATGGGGAATTCCGGCAGCCCGCCGGGATGACCCTGATTGGCGATTTCGATGCCGATGGAGCGGGAGTTGATGTCCTCGTCCCCGGCCCAGGAGCTTTTTCCCGCGTGCCATGCACGTCGGGTCTCCGGCACAAGCTGGACGATGCGCCCGTCTTCGAAAACAAAGTAGTGGCTCGATACCTGGCTTTCGGGATTGCAGAGCCACGACAGAGCGCCATCGGCTGTCGTCATGCCGGTATAATGAAGAAGAATGATATCGGGACCGGGCACGCCGATCCTCTCGCCGTGATTAGGCGAAGGCGCAACAGTTGCGCCCCCGAAATCCGGGGTAAAATCCGGCAGACATTCACTCATGCGACGCGGCGTTCTTTCTCGATGGCCGCATAGGCGGCGTTGAGAGCCGCCATACGCTCATTCGCAGCCGCATGCAATTCCATGGGAACGCCACGGGCGATGAGCTTGTCGGGATGATGCTCCGCCACCAGCGAACGGTAACGCTTGCGGATATCCAGGAAGTCGTCGGACGGCGAAACACCGAGCACGCGGTAGGGATCGCGCCCATCCATATGCACATGCCGCGCCATGATCGTTTCGAAATGATCTTCGGTGATATGGAAGATTTCCGCGATACGGCCGAGGAAGGCGAGCTCACGCTCGTGGATCAGGCCATCCGCCTTGGCGATATGAAACAGGCCGTCGATGACGCTTTCCAGCATCTCGCAATTATCGTGACCGGAACCGCAAAGACCGGCCAGCCGCTCCGCATAGGCTTCGTAACCCGCAACGTCCTGACGTGCGAGGTTATAAAGACGGGCTACGTTTTTGGCTTCTTCTTCCGGAAAATCGAAAATCTGCCTGAAGGCCCGCACCTCGGCATCGTTGACGATGCCGTCGGCCTTCGCCATCTTGGCGGAAAGCGCGATGATGGCCACGGAAAAAGAAACCTTGCGGCGCGTTTCCGGATCACCTTCGAACAGGGTGCGGATGGCTTCCACCACGCGACCAAGCGCGTTCCCTGCCGCGTCGCCGATTGCGCCGAGCAGCCGTTCCCACAGGGATGAAATTTGCAAACAGGCGAAATCGAACATCATGACCGCAAGCATGACGGGATATTGCCGCGAATGCAATATCCACAGCGGGTAAGCGGCATTAACTTTTATTCATCTTTGCGACAGTTTTGCTTCAGGAACAAGATAGCGGGATGAACGGAACTCCGGGTTTTCCACAGGGCACTGGGCCCGTGTCCGCAATGGGCCTATTGAAACGATTATATTTGCCCGGTCAGGTCAAGCCGCTGAAAAAGCGCGAGAAATCGGCGTTTTTCTTGATAATTCACTTTACACCTACACGCGGCTGTCGCATCCATTTGCCAGACATGTCCAGACATGTGTTTGAGTATACGCAAAAGGAGAGCCATGATGGCCAAACAGAAAGTCGCAATGCTGACCGCGGGTGGCCTTGCGCCCTGTCTCTCTTCGGCCGTGGGCGGCCTGATCGAACGATACAGCGATATAGCGCCTGAGATCGACATCATCGCTTACCGCTCCGGTTATCAGGGCGTGCTTCTGGGTGATCGCATCGAAATCAGCAAAGACATGCGGGAAAAGGCGCATCTGCTGCATCGTTACGGCGGCTCGCCGATCGGCAACAGCCGCGTCAAGCTTACCAACGCCGCCGATTGCGCCAAGCGCGGCCTCGTCAAGGAAGGCGATAATCCGCTTCGTGTCGCTGCCGAGCGGCTGGCGGCCGACGGCGTCACCATTCTTCATACCATCGGCGGTGACGACACCAATACGACCGCAGCGGACCTCGCCGCCTATCTCGGCGCCAACGGCTACGACCTCACCGTCGTCGGTCTGCCGAAGACGGTGGACAATGACGTGGTTCCGATCAAGCAGTCGCTTGGCGCCTGGACGGCCGCCGAAGTCGGCGCGTCCTTCTTCGACAATGTCAGCAACGAGCAGAGCGCAGCCCCCAAAACCTTCGTTATCCACGAAGTCATGGGCCGCCATTGCGGCTGGCTGACGGCGGCCACCGCCCGTGCCTATATCCAGAAGACCAACGGCAACGAATATGTCGAAGGCCTGATGATGAACACGCAGATGAAGAACATCGACGGCATCTACCTGCCGGAAATGGCCTTCGACATCGAAGCGGAAGCCGAGCGCCTGAAGGAAATCATGGACAGACACGGCTACGTCACGCTGTTCGTCTCCGAAGGTGCCGGTCTCGATTCCATCGTCGCTGAACGCGAGGCTTCCGGCGAAGCGGTAAAGCGCGATGCCTTCGGCCATGTGAAGATCGACACGATCAATGTCGGCGGCTGGTTCCAGAAGCAGTTTGCCAGCCTCATCGGCGCAGAACGCTCCATGGTGCAAAAATCGGGCTATTTCGCCCGCTCTGCCCCCGCCAATGGTGACGATCTGCGCCTCATCCAGGGCATGGTCGATCTCGCCGTGGAAAGCGCACTCAACAAGGTCTCCGGTGTCACCGGCCACGACGAAGACCAGAATGGCAAATTGCGGACCATCGAATTTCCGCGTATCAAGGGCGGAAAGCATTTCGACCTCTCTGCCAAATGGTTTACCGAAGTGATGGAACATGTCGGTCAGCCGTTCACAGCGGCCTGATTTTACGGTAGGCTAAAATAAGACGGCGACAGGGAGGGCAAGGAGGAAGAGAATGTCTGGACAGGCCTGGCTGATTTTTTGCGCAGCATGTGCCGTGGTGTTCGCACTCCCCTCTCCCCTTGTATTTTCTGTCGCCTCTTATGCCGCCATCCGCAGCAAAAAGACGCTTTTGGCTTCCGTCAGCGGCGGCGCTCTCGGTATCGTAACCGCCATGACGATTTCAGCCATTCCTGTGGCCGGCTTTGCCTATATGCCGCAGTCTTTCGTGGAAATCGTGCAATGGGCCGGGCTCGGTTGGCTGATGCTGTTTTTCCTGTGGACTTTCGCCACTCCCGCCGCCCAGGCGGCCAATGCCGATAATGACAATCTGGCTGGCAAGTCCGGGAGCGGAACGTTCCGAGATTGTTACGCAACCGCCGCCCTGAGGCCGCGCTATTTCACCTTCTTCCTGGCGCTGTTGCCGCAATTCATCTCCACCACCGGCAATGCGGTAGAGACGTTTGCCGTGGCGCAGGCCGTAGTCCTGCTTCTGGCTCTGGCCATTCTCATCGTGCAGGGGCTGTTTCCCGAATCGACTCTGGCACTGGTGCGGCGCATGTCTGGCGACAAGAAAATCCGCCAGAAGTACCGCACGCACTTCATTTCCGGCCGCGCGGTCAGCGCCGGATACAGGCGCATCGCGGCCTGAAACACTGCAAGTCGCCTCCCGGCTTGCCGCTTTCCTTACAATAGGTTAATGAAGCTCGACGGGACACTGCCTGCTTCGCTCGACGCGGGGGTATCGAAAGACAGGCATAACGAAGGCGGCAACATGCGAAATTCGGGCAAATTCCGCGGAAGAAGGACACTTCTTCTGTCTTCCACCGTGGGTCTGGCACTTGCATTGAGCGCATGCACCAGCGTCGAATATACCGCGAAGGATGGGCCAAACGGCCCTAAAATCGCAACGGTCAACCCCGCGACCACTCCTGCGTCGACATCCGCGCAGCCAGCAGCGACCGAGGCCGCAGCAGCAACCCCGACAGCTGCATCGGTTCAGACCGCCGAAACCGCAGCCTCTTCTCAGGCAGCAGCACTTCCCACAGCCGTCGCCGTCAAGGGCGGACGCGTGGCGCTGCCGCCGGCTTCCGAAATAGCTGCCGCCGCTGCGATCACTGCCCAGATGCAGCCGCAGCAGACCGAGGTCGCCCAAGCCGCCGTGGCGGCATCTGCACCCACCGCGGCCGCAGCACTCGCACCGGCAAGCGCCGCTCCCGCGGCGGCAGCCATCGAAACGGCGGCTGCGACGGCCAAACCTGCCTCCCATAATGCCGCGGCCGATCTGCCGCAGGTGGTTGCCGTCAAGGGCAGCTTCCCGCCGGCACCGCCGCCGCCCGGCTCACCCTCCATCGGCACCGAACTGACGGCCGAACGCAAAGTCATTCCGCTGCCCAAGCCGGACAGCACCGTTCTCGCCTATGCCGCCGGGCCGACCAACGCCGCCCTTGCCGCCATCCGGCAGAATGAAGCGATGACTGCGCCGCTTAATACGCCACCTGCCGGACGCGAAAAATTGAGCGGGCTGATTTCCAAATACGCCAGCATGTATGATGTACCGGAAGACCTGGTTCATCGCGTGGTGCAGCGCGAAAGCCGGTATAATCCCGGCGCCTATAACAGCGGTAACTTCGGCCTGATGCAGATTAGGCACGCTACGGCACGCTCCATGGGCTTCGATGGCCCCGCCTCGGGCCTGTTCGACGCCGAAACCAATCTCAAATACGCCGTCAAATATTTACGCGGCGCATGGGTGGTAGCGGGCAACGACCGCGACAACGCCGTCAGGCTTTACGCGCGCGGTTATTATTACGATGCAAAACGCAAGGGCATGCTGCACGTTCTGCGCAAGTGATCGCCTCTGGCGTCGCTCTGAGCGCGGTGCAGCCGTTTGTCCTTGAGCGTCGGGCATTTTCCTTTCGCCATCCCTGGTTTTGTCCCAAGGATTTGAAAACCTCGCAAATATCAGGACGTGCAGATCCTCGGGACAAGCCCGAGGCGACGTATCCGTAGCGGCGCCAGTCGCCTCCCCATCCGGCGCTGGGGCGGTTCTTTGTGTACCGTACTGCCGGCCCCGTCTGGTTTTCCAGCGTCTCCATCATTCCCCGCCTTCGCCCACAGCCCCTGTCATCAAACTGTAGCGTCACGGCTGTAGACGCCTCTCAATCGACTGAGAGGTGAACAAATGACGAGTGCGGCACCCAAGACCGGCTTCAGCAAGAACACGAAACTGAAGTCCGCATTGCTCCAGCACAAGGCTCTCTCGAAAAGCGGCCTCTCCGAACGGTTCTTCGGCGTTCTTTTCTCCGGCCTCGTCTATCCGCAAATCTGGGAAGATCCCGAGATCGACATGGAGGCGATGGAGCTTGGCGAAGGTCACCGTATCGTCACCATCGGTTCCGGCGGCTGCAACATGCTGGCCTATCTCTCGCGCAACCCGGCCAGAATCGACGTGGTTGACCTCAATCCGCATCACATTGCGCTGAACAAGCTGAAGCTCGCCGCCTTCCGCCATCTGCCCGCCCATCAGGACGTGGTGCGTCACTTCGGCCGCGCCAATATGCGCAGCAATAGCCACGGTTACGATCGCTTCATCGCCGAACATCTTGATGCCACGACCAAGGCTTACTGGTCGAAGCGCACGCTTTCCGGCCGTCGTCGCATTTCGGTGTTTGACAGGAACATCTATCACACCGGCCTGCTCGGACGCTTCATCGGCGCAGGCCATCTCATGGCCAGGCTGCACGGTGTGAAGCTCACCGAAATGGCCAGGACCCGGACGCTCGAAGAACAGCGCCAGTTTTTCGACAGCAAGGTCGCGCCGCTCTTCGACAAGAAGGTGGTCCGCTGGTTGACGAAACGCAAAAGCTCCCTCTTCGGTCTCGGCATTCCGCCCCGCCAATATGACGAACTGGCAAGCCTTTCCGATGATGGCACGGTTGCCTCGGTTTTGAAGCAGCGGCTGGAAAAACTCGCCTGCAACTTTCCGCTGAGCGACAATTATTTTGCCTGGCAGGCCTTTGCACGCCGTTATCCGGAGCCGCATGAAGGCTCTTTGCCCGCCTATCTCAAGTCCGAATATTACGAGACAATCCGCAACAATACGGCGCGCGTCGCCGTGCATCACGCCACCTACACCGAGCTTCTCTCCAAAAAGCCGGCAAGCGCCGTCGACCGCTATATCCTCCTGGACGCGCAGGACTGGATGACGGATGTGCAGCTCAACGAATTGTGGTCGCAGATCAGCCGCACCGCCGCATCGGGCGCTCGCGTCATCTTCCGCACCGCAGCCGAAAAGAGCGTGATCGAAGGCCGGCTTTCCCCCGATATCCGCAATCAGTGGGTCTATCTGGAAGAGCGCTCCAGCGAGCTCAACGCCTTGGACCGCTCGGCCATTTATGGCGGTTTCCATATTTACCAGAGGGCTATGGCATGAAAACCGTCGGTGAGAATGTAAGTCTTGCAGATAGTGCACATGCGAGCCTGATGGACCGCATGTATCGCCACCAGCGACATATCTACGATATCACCCGCAAATATTACCTTCTTGGCCGCGACCGGACCATTTCCGGCCTGAACGTACCAAAGGGCGGCACGCTCCTGGAAGTCGGCTGCGGCACCGGTCGCAACCTGCTGCTGGCCGGCCGCAGGTTTCCTGACGCCAAACTATTCGGCCTCGACATCTCTGCCGAAATGCTGCTGACCGCAGCCGAGAATTTCGCCGGCAGGGCGGAACGCCCGATTTTACGCGTGGCCGACGCCACCGCTTTCCGCCCCTCCGAGTTCGGTCAGCCCGACGGGTTCGACCGGGTCATGATTCCGTATGCGCTGTCGATGATACCGGACTGGGAAAAGGCAGTGGAACAGGCGCTCAAGGCGCTGAAACCCGGTGGCGCGCTGCATATTGTCGATTTCGGCCAGCAGGAACAGCTGCCGAAGTGGTTCCGCACGCTCCTGCACGGCTGGCTCACGCGCTTCCATGTTACGCCCCGCGCCAATCTTCGCTATGTCCTGGCAAATATGGCAGGCCGTTTTGATGGCAACCTCGAATTTGAGGAAATCGCCCGTGGTTACGCCTGGCGGGCTGTCATTACCCTTCCGGTCATTGAAGCGCAGCAACCGAAAATCCACCGCATCCTGGCCGACGCCTGATTGCAGAAGGTAGAACGGACCCCGCGCAGCGCCGAGGGGCGTCACCGTCAAGGCTCCTGCAGCGCCTTATTCGGCGATGAATGCGCAAATCGCTTCAAATCCAGCGACTGTCGGGTGCAAAAAGCACGTTGCCACTTGCCATATCAGTTTGTTTACCATGTTATGCGTAAATCGGGAGATACGGCGCGCCGTTTTGGCGGCCGTATAGGGGCAATATTTTCATCAGGGTTCCAATGCGGCTGCGTTTATCGGCACTATTGTCGGCTTTGCTATTGATCGGCGGCTGCACCTCCACGAGTTACGATCTGCTCGAAACCGCGTCCGTATCCAAGCCAAAATTTTCCGATACCGACCCGCAGGATTTCGGCGTCAACAACCCGCACCGCCATGAGGTGCACGGCATCGACGTATCCAAATGGAATGGCGATGTCGACTGGCAGACCGTGCGCAAGTCGGGCGTGTCATTCGTCTTCATCAAGGCAACGGAGGGGTCGGATCGAATCGATCCGAAATTCGGCGACCATTGGCGCAGCGCCGCAGCCGCGAATATTCTGCATGCGCCTTACCACTTCTATTATTTCTGCTCGACGGCAGACGCGCAGGCCGACTGGTTCATTCGCAACGTGCCGAAGGACGCCGTTACGTTGCCACCGGTTCTCGACGTGGAGTGGAACCCTGCCTCCCCCACCTGCAAGACGCGCCCGGCTCCCGGCATCGTACGCGCCGAAATGCAGCGCTTCCTCGACCGCATCGAAGCCCATTACGGCAAACGTCCGATTATCTATACCTCGGTTGATTTCCACCGCGACAATCTCGTCGGCCAGTTCAAGGACTATCATTTCTGGGTGCGGTCCGTCGCCGCGCATCCGACCAAGATCTATGAAGACCGGCAATGGGCCTTCTGGCAATACACCGCAACAGGCGTCGTACCCGGCGTGAATGGCCCGACCGACATCAATGTCTTTGCCGGAAGCGAGAAAAACTGGCGGAAATGGATCGCTTCGGCCAAATAGGACGGCCAAGAAGCAACACTTTCCAAAATTCGGCGTTGTTCAACCACGTCAGATCGCCCGATCCGTTTTTTTGTCGCAAACATATGGGTAAAGCGGGCTAACAACCTATCGAGGAAATTCCCATGCCCACGTTCCGGTCGCGCAGCATCATCTTTGCCGCCGCTCTGTCTCTTTTGTCTTCCAGCGCAGCCCTCGCCACGCCACCGGTTGCATCGCCTGACGATCCCAAGCAGGTCGCCTGCGGTGGTGATCTCGGTACGTTTCTTGAAGGCGTCAAGGCCGATGCGCTTGCCAAGGGCATTCCGGCAGATGCGATCCAGAAGGCATTGGCGGGCGCACAGATCGACCAGAAGGTGCTATCGCGTGACCGCGCGCAGGGCGTTTTCCGCCAGACTTTCCTCGAATTCTCGCAGCGCACCGTCAGCCAGGCCCGCCTTGATATCGGCCGCAAGAAGCTGCAGGAGCTCTCCTCCACCTTCGCCCGCGCCGAAAACGAGTTCGGCGTGCCCGCTGGCGTCATTGCCGCCTTCTGGGCCATGGAGACCGATTTTGGCGCCGTTCAGGGCGATTTCAACACCCGCAACGCGCTGGTAACCCTGTCGCATGATTGCCGCCGCCCGGAGCTCTTCCGCCCGCAGCTGCTCGCGCTGATCGAAATGGTTCAGCATGGCGATCTCGATCCTGCCACCAATACGGGCGCATGGGCCGGCGAAATCGGCCAGGTACAGATGCTGCCGAAGGATATCATCGCCTTCGGCGTCGATGGTGATGGTGACGGCCACATCAACGTCAAGAGCAGTGCGCCCGATGCCATTCTAACGGCTGCAAAATTCATCCAGCACCTCGGCTTCAAAAAGGGCGAACCCTGGATTCAGGAAGTTTCCCTCCCCGAGAACCTGCCCTGGGAAAAATCCGGCCTTGGCGGCCCGCTGACCGCCGGCGAATGGTTTGCGCTTGGCGTCACCCCGCGCGATGGCAACAAGAACTTCGCCTCCCTTCCCGCCGCACTCATCATGCCGCAGGGCCGCAAGGGTCCCACTTTCCTCACCTATCCGAACTTCAACATCTATCTGGAATGGAACCAGTCGTTCATCTACACGACCTCGGCTGCCTATTTCGCTACCCGCCTGATGGGCGGCCCGGTCTATGACAAGGGCAACCCAGATCCCGGCTTTGATGACGCCACCATGAAGCAGCTTCAGTCCAA
Organism: Agrobacterium sp. SORGH_AS_0440; assembly: GCF_031453135.1. NCBI lineage: Bacteria > Pseudomonadati > Pseudomonadota > Alphaproteobacteria > Hyphomicrobiales > Rhizobiaceae > Agrobacterium > Agrobacterium sp. SORGH_AS_0440. The sequence goes on from NZ_JAVIYR010000002.1 coordinate 1,962,634, forward strand.
GCTCGAAGCACGCGGCCACAATGTCGGCAAGGTGGATGGAATTCTCGGTTCTGGCACCCGCGTCGCCATCCAGAAGGAACAGCAGCGCCTCGGCATGCCGGCGGACGGCTGGCCTACGGCAGCTCTTCTACAGGCGCTTTAACCTGTCTTAACGCTGCTCTCCGGCCCTTAATCTGTCGGCCGGAATCAAGGCGGAAATCGCTAATCTCGACCGGATGACTGGGGATAAAACCCCGGTCATTTACTTTTTTTAAACATATGAAGCACTGCGTGATAAGAAAATAACCATTCATTTTCAAATAATTACGGAAATTCCTTTTTTGAGACCCTGAAAGACGTGCTGCACCGCATCACAAAAACCGCTTTTCAACTGCCACAAAACGGTCATATTATCGAAGCTGTCAACAAGAGGAGGCACCCATGGGACTTACAAAATCTCTCAATGCCTTGGCAGTCGGTTTGGCGTTTTTGTTCGTAGCGATGATGCTTTTCATCTGACGAGACGTGAAGACCAAACGCAGTGAAGAACCGTAGATGACACGAATTTAAAAAGCGCAGGCCCCGAGGGACCTGCGCTTTTTTCTGTCCGAAAATAGCCTGGCTGAAATCACGCGGCGCTGCGACGCAGACGCTCCAGGCCCAGATTTTCAAGCACGGCATCAACCAGCGGCGCGCGGTTCATGGTATAGAGGTGGAACTCATTGACGCCGCGCCGCTGGAGATCGGCGATCTGCTCGGCCGCAACCTCTGCAGCCACGCGGGCGCGGCCCTCCAGATCCTCGTCATAGCCTTCAAAACGCTCATCCAGAAACGCAGGAATGCTTGTGCCGCAGCGTCCGGCGAAACGCTTGAGCTGGGTGAGATTCTGGATCGGCATGATGCCCGGAACCACCGGAATGGTGATCCCCGCCGCCGTAACCCGTTCCATGTAACGTTCGAACACGTCATTATCGAAGAAGAACTGCGTCAGCGCCCGGGTAGCGCCATTATCCGCCTTGCGCTTCAGCATGTCGATATCAACAGCTTCACTTGCGCTTTCCGGATGCTTTTCAGGATAGGCGGAGACCGAAATCTCAAAGTCGCCCAGCTCCTTGAGGCCCTTTACCAGCGCTGCGGCGTTCTCGTAACCCTGCGGATGCGGCTGGTAAGCCGTGCCGATACCAGTGGAGGGATCACCGCGCAGCGCCACGAAATGACGAACGCCCGCATTACGGAACTCGTCGACGACCTGGTGCACCTCATCGCGGCTCGCGTCCACGCAGGTCAGATGTGCGGCCGTCGCCAGGTGGCTGTCACCGATCATCCGGCGCACCGCGTCCAGCGTCGGCGCCTTGGTGGAACCACCGGCACCGTAGGTGACGGAGACGAAATCCGGGTTCCACTTCTTGAGCTCGGCAACCGTTTCCCAGAGCTGGGTTTCCATCTCGGCGTTCTTGGGCGGGAAAAATTCGAAAGACAACCGGATGTCGCCATCACGGCGTGCGGTTTCCGACCTCAACATATCATGCCCTCCCGGAGCGAAGTAAAACCGCCTCTTGCGCCACATCGTCTGCCATCAGCAGCCGCTGGTCGCGGGCAACCCAGATCGTGACGTCCAGAGCTTCGTCGGACGCCTTTTCAGAATGCAGATCGACGGCACGCTCCAGAGAAAGCCCAGCCTTCTTCATCCACTCTTCCATCAGCGGGTGCGAGAAGCCTAGCCGCACATGCGCGTGTTCGTCGCGCAGATATTCAAAGGAATGCGGCGCAAGATCGATGACGATCAACCGACCGCCCGGACGCAGCATACGCGCGGCTTCCGAAAGGGCGATCTCCGGCTGGTCGAGAAAATGCAGCACCTGATGGATGACGATCAAATCGAAATCCTGTCCCTCAAGCGGCAGATTGAGAATATCGCCATGGCGCACGGAGGCGTTCACCACGCCCGCCTTGTCCAGATTGGCGCGTGCCACCGAAAGCATGTCGCGGCTCGCATCCACGCCGATGGCACGGCGATAAATGCCGCTCAGAAGCTGCAGGATACGGCCGGTGCCCGTGCCGAGATCGAGCAGCGAATCGACGGGCGTGGTGCCCACCAGCTTCAGTAGCGCGCCTTCCACGGCTTCGTCGCTGACATGCAGGCGACGCAGTTCGTCCCAGGCGGACGCATTACGGCTGAAATAATCCTGCGCCCGCTCCGCCCTCACCCGCTTGACGGCGGCCAGTCGCTCACTGTCACGCTGAAGAACCGCGTCGGAAGGCGAGGCCGCTGCAAGCAACTGCCGAACGACACCCGCAGGCTCGCCATCCTGCCGCAAGCGAAAATAGGCCCACGCACCTTCCTGATAACGCTCGATCAGCCCCTCTTCCGTCAAAAGCTTGAGGTGACGGGAGATACGCGGCTGCGACTGGCCAAGGATTTCGGTAAGGTCGGTCACCGTCAGATCGCCGGCCGAAAGAAGCGCCAGCAACCGGAAGCGCGTCGGCTCACCCGCCGCCTTCAGGAGATCCACCAATTTGTCCAGACCGAACGCCACTCTGCCGCGCCTCGCAAGCTAATCAAGATATAAAGATATCTTTATGTCGATGTGGCGCGAGATGCAAGCGCAAAGTGCCGCGCGAGACGATCATCTCCACTTATTACACGGAAAAAGGCCCGCTTTGCGGCGGGCCTTTTTGAAGTGATGACAAACGGATCAGCGTGTCAGACGCTTGTAGCTCACGCGGCCGGGCTTGATGCTTTCCGGGCCGAGGCGACGGACCTTGTCCTTTTCGTAGTCTTCGAAGTTGCCTTCGAACCATTCCACGTGGCTGTCACCCTCGAAAGCGAGAATGTGGGTCGCGAGGCGGTCCAGGAACATGCGGTCGTGGCTGATGATAACGGCGCAGCCTGCGAAAGCTTCCAGCGCTTCTTCGAGCGCTGCCAGCGTTTCCGTATCAAGGTCGTTGGTCGGTTCGTCGAGCAGCAGTACGTTGCCGCCCGCCTTCAGCATCTTGGCAAGGTGCACGCGGTTGCGCTGACCACCCGAGAGGTTGCCGACCTTCTGCTGCTGATCGCCGCCCTTGAAGTTGAAGGCGCCGCAATAGGCGCGCGAGTTCACTTCGAACTTGCCGAGCTTGATGATGTCGTTGCCGCCGGAGATTTCTTCCCACACGGTCTTGTCACCCGCCAGCGCGTCGCGGCTCTGGTCGACGTAACCGAGCTGGACGGTATCACCGACCGTGATCGAACCGCTATCCGGCTGCTCCTGACCCGTGATCATCTTGAACAGCGTGGTCTTGCCAGCGCCGTTCGGGCCGATGACGCCGACAATACCGCCCGGGGGCAGCTTGAAGGACAGGTTCTCAATCAGCACGCGGTCGCCATAGGATTTGGTGAGGTTCTCAGCCTCGATGACGACGCGGCCCAGACGCTCGGCGACCGGAATGACGATCTGCGCATCGCCGGGACGGCGGTTTTCCGCTGCTTCCACCAGCTCGTCATAGGCCTTGATACGCGCCTTGGACTTCGTCTGGCGGGCCTTGGGGCTGGAGGCGATCCATTCCTGTTCGCGGCTGATGGCCTTCTGACGCGAAGCATCTTCGCGGGCTTCCTGCTGCATGCGCTTGGCTTTCGCCTGCAGGTAAGCGGAGTAATTGCCCTCGTAAGGAATGCCGCGACCACGATCGAGCTCGAGAATCCAGCCCGTGACGTTGTCGAGGAAGTAGCGGTCGTGGGTGATCATCATCACGGCGCCGGGATAGTCGCGCAGGTGCTTTTCGAGCCAGGCGATGGTTTCAGCGTCCAGATGGTTGGTCGGTTCGTCGAGCAGCAGCAGGTCCGGCTGCGACAGCAGCAAGCGGCACAGTGCCACGCGGCGGCGCTCACCACCCGAAAGGCCGGTCACCGGCGAATCGCCGGGCGGGCAGCGCAGGGCGTCCATGGCCATTTCGACCTGATTTTCGAGGTCCCACAGGTTCTGGCTGTCGATGATGTCCTGAAGCTTCGCGCCCTCTTCCGCCGTTTCATCGGAATAGTTCATCATCAGCTCGTTGTAGCGGTCAACGATCGCCGTCTTGCTCGCCACGCCTTCCATGACGTTTTGCATCACGGTCTTGTTTTCGTCGAGCTTCGGCTCCTGCTCGAGATAACCGAGCGTCGCACCTTCGGCGAGCCACGCCTCACCGGTATATTCCTTGTCAAGGCCGGCCATGATCTTGAGAACGGTCGACTTACCCGCGCCGTTCGGGCCGAGGATACCGATCTTGGCGTCAGGGTAGAAGGAGAGATGCACATTCTCCAGAACCTTCTTCGCGCCATAGGACTTGTTCAGCCCAGCCATGTGATAGATGAATTGACGTGCCATTGTAGCGAATGCTCCACATCGGATTTTTAAGAGTACGTATCGGGAAATTTGCCGCTATGTAGGGTAAATAGGACCTTGGGGCAACCTCTGGCACGATTATGACCCCATGATTATGACACGCTGCGCGATGAGACGACGGGTGCGACGATGAATGAGACGACCGATAACTTCGCATTCAGCCGGATTGAGAGGCTGGAAGCCCCTTCCGGCGCATCCATCGCCTTCCGACATCAACCTTCCGCCCTTGCTCCCGCCCGCGGCGTGCTGATGATCTGCCACGGCCTTGTGGAACATGCGGGCCGTTACCGCCGTTTTGCCGACGTCATGGCGCAACAGGGTTTCGAGGTCTATGCCCACGACCATCGCGGCCACGGTCGCACGAAAGCGGCGGATGCGCCTCTCGGCCGCTTTGCCTGGAAGGATGGCGCGGACAAGGTCGTGGCCGACGTCATGGCGATGCGCCGGCTGGCCGGCGAGCGGCATCCCGGCCTGCCGGTGATCCTGTTCGGCCACTCCATGGGGGGCCTCGTGGCGCTCAATACCGCTGTCAGTTACCCCGACGCCTTCGATGGTCTGTCGATCTGGAATTCCAATCTCAATCCCGGTCTTATGGGCCGTTTCGCGCAGATTGTGTTGCGGTTGGAAAAAATGCTGAAAGGCTCGGATGTGCCGAGCGCCATCCTGCCGAAAGCCACCTTCCGCGCCTGGAACGCGAAAATGCCGGAAAAGCGCACCCATGCAGACTGGCTGAGCCACGACAAGGCGGCGGTTGACGCCTATGTGGAAGACCCGCTCTGCCAGTTCGAGGCGAGCGTTTCCCTCTGGCAGGATGTCTTTGCACTCTCCTATCGCGGCCCGAAACTTATCGAGCGTCTGCCGAAGGCTTTGCCGCTTTTGCTGGTGAGCGGTGATGAGGACGCCGCCACCAATGACGGCAGGGAGATCGTGTGGCTTGCCGAACGTTTCCGGGAGGCGGGCTTCAGCCATGTCGAGCACACGATTTACAACGGCATGCGGCACGAAACCCTGAACGAAATCGGCTGGCAGGCCGTCGCGGCGGATTTTGCCGCCTGGTGCGGCCGCGTCGTGGATGACAGTAAAACGCCCTCCCCGTCATTCCGGCCTTGAGCCGGAATGACGGAATTAGGGGACTCTCAAAATACCGAATGTCGAAGCTGCCGTATCAGCCCCAGTTTAGTGCCGTTCCAAAACGGAATAAGTCCATGAGATAAAATCACATGCGACGCGGCAAGCAGCGGTCTATAAACCGGCAGACACCAAGTACCGGGGGATAGATGACCGACAAGCCGAACAGGAAACCGCCGCTATCGGGCATCCGCGTCATCGAATTGGCGCGTGTTCTCGCCGGTCCCTGGGCGGGGCAGATGCTGGCCGATATGGGCGCAGACGTTATCAAGGTCGAAAACCCCGAAGGCGGCGATGATACACGCGCATGGGGACCGCCCTTCGTTGAGAGCGATGACGGAGAAAACCTCTCCGCCGCCTATTACCACGCCACCAATCGCGGCAAACGCTCCATCGTCGCCGATCTCAAAACACCCGAGGGCTGCGAACTGGTGCGCCGGCTGGTGCGCACCGCCGATGTCGTCATCGAGAATTTCAAGCGCGGCGGACTTGCAAAATATGGCCTCGATTACGAAAGCCTCAGGGCGCTCAATCCGAAGCTGATCTATTGCTCCATCACCGGCTTCGGCCAGACCGGGCCCTATGCCGATCTCGCCGGATACGATTATATCGTGCAGGGCATGTCCGGCTTCATGTCGATTACGGGCGAAGCCGACGGACAGCCGATGAAGGCAGGCGTGGCGGTTGCCGATATCTTCACCGGCATCTATTCCGTATCGGCCATTCAGGCGGCCCTGATCCACGCCATTCGATCTGGCGAAGGCCAGCATATCGACATGGCGCTTCTCGATGTGCAATCGGCCGTTCTCGCCAACCAGAACATGAATTACCTGATCTCCGGCAGGCCTCCCGTCCGGCTCGGCAACGCCCACCCAAATATCTCCCCCTATGAGGTGGTGCCAACGGCCGACGGCTTCCTGATCCTCGCGGTCGGCAATGACGGTCAGTTCCGCCGCCTCTGCAATATCCTCGGCATCGGCGCGATCGCCGATGACGAGCGATACGCGACAAACAAGGCCCGCGTGGCGCATAAGGTCGAGGTGCGGCAGATCGTTTCCACGGAGACGCTGAAATGGCAGAAGCGCGATCTTCTGACCGCCTGCGAGAAGAACGCCGTCCCCGCCGGACCGATCAATTCCATCGAGGAAATGTTCGCGGATCCGCAGGTGAAGGCACGCGGCCTCCGTATCGATCTGGAGGCGGAAGACGGCACTGTCATCCCCGGTGTCCGCACACCCATTATCATGTCTCAGACGCCGCTGCGTTATGAACACCCGAGCCCTAAGCTCGGCGAACATCAGGCGCAGGTGCTGGCCGAACTGGAAAACATCGAAAGGACCACGACGCCATGACTGCAGCCGGAATGAAAAGAACAGGCGGGCAATTGATCGTCGAAGCGCTGAAGGCCAATGGTGTCTCCCGCGTTTCCTGCGTTCCAGGCGAAAGCTATCTGGCCGTTCTGGATGCGCTTTATGAAAGCGGCATCGAAACCGTGGTCTGCCGTCAGGAAGGCGGCGCAGCCATGATGGCCGATACCTGGGGGCGGCTGACGGGCGAGCCTGGCATCTGCATGGTGACCCGTGGCCCCGGTGCCACAAATGCCTCGGCCGGCCTGCACATTGCAAGGCAGGATTCCATTCCGATGATCCTGTTCATCGGTCAGGTGCAGCGGGATGCCCGCGAGCGCGAGGCCTTTCAGGAAGTGGAATATCGCCGCGCCTTTACCGAATTCGCAAAATGGGTGGGCGAGATCGATGATGCCCGCCGCATCCCTGAATTCGTTACCCGCGCTTTTGCCGTCGCCACTTCCGGCCGCCCCGGCCCCGTGGTGCTGACGCTGCCCGAAGACATGCTGGTGGAAGAGGTCGAAGCTCCCGAGGCAAAGCCCTATACGCCCGTCGAGGCACATCCAGGCCTGTCGCAAATGGCCGCCTTCGCCAAAATGCTGGGCGAGGCAAAACGCCCGGTCTTCATCGCCGGCGGCACCCGCTGGTCCGAGGAAAGCGTGACGGGCTTCAAGGCTTTTGCGGAAAAGCACAAACTTCCCGTGGGCTGTTCATTCCGCCGCCAGATGCTGTTTGATCATCTGAGCCCCTCCTACGCAGGCGATGTCGGCATCGGCATCAACCCGGCACTGGCCAGGGAAATCAAGGAAGCCGACCTCGTGGTGCTGCTCGGTGGCCGCCTCTCCGAAATGCCCTCCTCCGGTTATACGCTGCTCGATATTCCCTACCCGTCGCAGAAGCTCATCCATATCTATCCGGAGGCGGAAGAGCTCGGCCGCGTCTATCGGCCGGACCTCGCTATCTGCGCCTCCCCGAACGATTTCGTTGCCGCCCTTGCCTCCATCGATCTTGCCGGCAATGCCGCCTGGGCCGATCGCACGGCCTCAATGCATGAGGCCTATCTCAAATGGTCAACGCCGCCGCATACAGGCCCCGGCGCCGTGCAGATGGGTCCGATCATGGACTGGATCGAGGCGAACGTTGCTGAAGACGCCATCTTCACCAATGGCGCCGGCAATTACGCCACCTGGCTGCACCGCTTCCACCGCTTCCGCCGTTTCAACACGCAATCGGCCCCGACATCAGGCTCCATGGGTTACGGCCTGCCGGCGGCGGTGGCCGCCAAGCACCTGTTCCCGGAGCGCGAGGTGATCTGCTTTGCCGGTGACGGTTGCTTCATGATGCACGGGCAGGAATTCATCACCGCCGTGCGTTACGGGCTGCCAATCATCACCCTGCTGGTCAATAACGGCACCTATGGCACGATCCGCATGCATCAGGAGCGGGAATATCCCGGTCGTGTCAGCGGCACCGATCTCGTCAATCCGGATTTCAACGCCTTTGCCAAAGCCTATGGCGGACACGGCGAAACGGTGGAAAGAACGCAAGACTTCGCCTCCGCCTTCGAACGGGCACGGGCAAGCGGCAAACCGGCGATCATCGAGGTGAAGCTGGATGCGGAAGCGATCACGCCGACGCGTACCCTGACGCAGATCAGAACCCGAAGCTGATATCGCGCATGGACATGGCTTCGGCATGGTGTAAATCCTGACTGTGACTCACAGCTTAGGAAACGCCATGCCGGATACAGCCCCTCCCGTCATCACCCCACGCGGCGCGAAGATCGAGCCCTCGGCCGGCGCGCCTTTCGAGGCAGTGCGCGTGGCCCGCGATGTGCTGCACACGTCCCGCACGGCAGCACTCGCCACGCTCGATCCCGTCAGCGGTTATCCCTATACAACCGCGACCAATATCGGCATCGAGCCGGATGGCACGCCGTTCTTCTTCGCGGCCGGGCTGACGCTGCACGCCCGCAATATGGAAAGCGATTCTCGTATCTCGCTGACACTCGCCCCTTTCGGCAAGGGTGACGCGCTGACGCTGCCGCGCCTGACACTGGTGGGCAGGGCGGAACAAATCAGCCCGGATGAAGTGCCGATCGCCATCGCGCGCTACATTGCCCGCTACCCCAAAGCGAAACTTTATCTCTCCCTTCCCGACACAAGGCTTTACCGGCTGCGGACGGAAGGCGTGCAGATTAATGGCGGCCCGGCCCGCAACGCCAGCAATATCATCCCCGCCGATCTGCGCACCGATCTGTCAGGCGCAGAAGAACTGATGGCGGCGGCGGAAAGCGAAGCGACCCGCCTTAACGCCATCAAGGGCGAAGCAGCTCGGCTCGCCGCTCTAGCTGGCGCAAAGGCTGGCCGCTGGACGATCACCTCCATCGATCCGGATGGTATCGATTTCGCCTCGGCAAATGATCTGGCGCGACTATGGTTTGCGGAGCGGGTGGAGACGTTGAAGCAGTTTGAGAAGGCGCTTGCTTCGCCGGTGAGGTGACGGACGCAAGCGATTCAAAAAACATGAAAATTGCTTCTACTTGGTATTTTGTGGCCATGTCGCCGCGCCGCGCCGTCACCCCGGACTAGATCCGGGGTCCAGCGCGATCAAGTCCTTGATCGCGAGAGACTCTTTTCACGGCGCAGACGCGCCGTGGCTGGATGCCGGGTCAAGCCCGGCATGACGGGGAGAGTTTTTGACCCCATCCCATCAAAAAGGCCGGGCCGCATTCCGCGACCCGGCCTTTTCTTAAAGATCAGACTGATGCTCAGAGAGCAGCGGTGACGATGAATTCAACCTTGTAATCCGGCGTTGCCAGCGCGGCTTCGCTGGTGGCGCGGGCCGGCGGGTTTGCCGGGTCGATCCAGCCTTCCCAGACAGCGTTCATTTCGCCGAAGGTGGACATGTCGGAGAGGTAGATGATGGTCTGCAGGATCTTCGACTTGTCGGAACCGGCAGCGGCCAGCAGGCGGTCGACTTCAGCGAGAGCCGACTTGCTCTGTTCCGTCACGCTCGTACCTTCGCCAACCTGGCCGGCCAGATAAACGGTATTGCCGTGAACGACGGCGCCGCTCATGCGCTTGCCCGGCTCGATACGCTTGATGGTCATGGAAAACTCCTGTTGATTGGCACTTGAAAAATAGAATGACGCGCGAAAAATCAGCCGCGCAGGTGATGGGTCTTTTCGTAGATCGCCGTGGAGCGCGCGCCGGAACGGCAATAGCCGAGCATCGGGCGCTGCAATTCATCGAGCGCATCCACCATGCCGGCAACGGCATCGGCGTCGACGCCGTAGCGGCCGACCGGCACATGCATGATCGTCAGGCCAAGCTGCTCTGCACGCTCGGCAATATCGGCAAAAAGCGGCTGACCGTCTTCTTCGCCGTCCGGGCGGTGGCAGACGATCGACTTGAAGCCGAGTGCCTTGATCTCATCCAGATCGGCGACGCTGATCTGTCCAGTTACCGAATATTCGTCGTCTATGCGCCTGATATCCATGTCATGCCTCCTGAAACCGGCGTCCGCGCCGCTGGACGTCATCCTTAGAGCGTTTCCAGTAAAAGCGGAAACGCTTTTACGTCCGGACAACGCGTAAAATCAAAGAGCTAGATCGTTTTGGCGATTCGAAGAAAAGCCAAAACGATCTAGAAATCCGCATCCGATGTAAGCGGTCAAATCCCATGCGTCAATGATGCCCGGTCTTCATTCGGTACGGCTCAGAGGATGGAAAAGCGCAGACCGAAGGAACGGCTTTCGCCCGGCTGAAGAATATTGAACTCACCGGCTGCCTCAAGCTCGCTACGCCCCACCCAGCGATGCGAAACCGGCTCGATGCCGAGCACGTTCGCCGGTGCCTGCTGGTTGCGCCACATCTGCAGATAGGGCAGCGTCTCCGTGCGAAAACGCACGGTGAGCGTCTTCCCGCCAATGGCCGCAATCGGGCCGAGTTTCAATTCCGCCCATTCAGTCTTGCCGGCCGAGACGCAGAAAACAGTGCCCGGCTCCTCGCCAAAACGCCAGCCATGGCCGCCGCCATCCAGCATTGCGCCTTCAAGCCGCACCGCATCGTCAAACAGGCGAGCGCCGACATTCATATGGTACATCAGGAATACTGGGATCGGCCGCCCGGACGTATTGACGATCCTGTCATCGAGGCTGACCTCGCCGCTTTCGCCATCGATCTTCCATGTCCGTTCCAGCAGCGCCGTGCCGCCATCGGCAAGCTTCACGGGAACCTCGACGCGCGCCAGCGCATTGGACTCGAGAACATCGAACGCGGTGATCGTTGCGGGATGCGAGGAGAAGGAGCCATGCAAGGGATATCGACGCCCCTCGCGGTCACCATCAATCGGTTCGGGATGACGGATATGATCGGGACCACAGGTAAAAAGAAAGCCTTCAAGCGAGTGGTCGATACGCGCATCGCCATCATCGGGAATGGCGCGGCCGGGCGCGATGTCTATGCCATCGACGACGCAGGCGCCGATATCGAAAACGGAGGTCTCATCGAGGAAAATGCGTGGCGATCTGCCAGCCTGAAACGAACGCAAGACAACCTCCCTGTGGCAGTAAAAACGCATGGTTCACGGAAACGCTACTAACCGTGACGGAAATTAAGATTGCATTAACCGCGAATTCACCTTTTTCACAATAGGGTCAAGATTACGGTGTGTTTATCGGTGACGAAGCAAGGGATAGCAGAATCGTGAAACAGTTTCTTAACGCAGCTCTGGGCCTGACGATCGCCGTGGCGTCGATTTTCGCTCCGCTACAGGCTGGCGCGCAGCAGCGTTATGGCGAACAGACCATGCTGGTTACGCCAGATGGCCGCGTTCTCGATTTCATGCCGGAACGTGGCGACATCGTCATCAGCCGTGACGCAATGGGTCGTACCGTGTTCTACGACCAGTACGGCAACCTGCTGGCCACCGAAATGCCCTCCGGCTACCAGCAGCGGCAGCAGGTACGCCAGCGCGACACCACCTATTATCCACCCGCCCCCGGTGGCCAGTATCGTGAGCCGCCGCGCGACTACGGTTATCAGGACAACGGCAACGTGCGCGATTATCGTGAATATCGCGGCGACGGCTCCGATGAGAATCTCTCCACCGGTTCCGTGCCAGCCCCCGGCGCGGTGGAAAGCGGCCCGCTCGGCCAGCCGATGCCGGGAGAAAGCACCACGGCCGCCGTTCCGCAACCGGACCACCTGATCGAGCGGCATACGCCGGTAACGACGCCGGTCAACCGTTCCCGCCAGGAAATCGTCGCGCTCCAGACCTTCCTCGACCGCGAGGGCATCTCCCCCGGCGTGATCGACGGGAAGATGGGCGACAATGTCAACAAGGCCATAGCCGCCTGGCAGGACATGACGGGCGAAAAGCTCGACCCGAACAATTCAGAAGACATTCTGGAACGCCTGCGCGCCTCGGGCGGCATGCCGATTGTGGATTACACGATCACCGCCGCCGATGCCGCCGGCCCCTACGTGGCCTCCATCCCGGACGACTATGCCGAGAAATCGCAGCTTCCTGCCCTTTCCTTCACGTCGACCTCGGAAGCGCTGGCCGAACGCTTCCATATGGATGAGAACTATCTGAAAGAGCTGAACCCCGGCGTCGATTTCTCCGTGCCCGGCACTATCATCAAGGTCGTCAATCCCGGCGAGGCGAAGAAGGGGCAGGTCGCCCGCATCGTTGCGCACAAGGGTATCAAGCAGGTCTTCGCCTATGGCCAGGACGGCAATCTGATTGCCGCCTATCCAGCCACGATCGGCTCCACGGACACGCCCTCGCCAAGCGGCACCCATACGGTAGAGCGTATCGCGCTCAATCCGGGCTACACCTATAATCCCAAGATCAACTTCAAGCAGGGTCAGAACGACAAGATCCTGCAGATCCCGCCGGGCCCGAACGGTCCTGTCGGCACGGTCTGGATCGCCCTGTCGAAGCCGACCTACGGCATTCACGGCACGCCGGAACCCTCGAAGATCGGCAAGACGAACAGCCATGGCTGTATTCGCCTGACCAACTGGGATGCCACCGAACTGGCGAAAATGGTCCGTCCCGGTGTGGTGGTCGAATTCGCGGAATAAATCGACTGGAAGAAAAGGAAAAAGCCCGGCGGTCCGGGCTTTTTTAGTTATGACGTTTCAGTCGCGCTTTTCCGTCAGGAAATATAGCAGCGCGGTTACCGGAAGAGCAAAGCCGATCCAGGAGGCGGCTTGCCATTCGCCAACCGCATAGGCCCAGCCGCCAACGGCGGAACCAATTGCACCGCCCATGAAAAACGTCGCCATATAGATGCCGTTCAGGCGGCTGCGGAATTCCGCCCCCAGCGTGAAGATCGCCCGCTGCCCGAGCACCAGATTGGTAGTGACACCGAAATCCAGAACGATTGCGGCAATGACAAGAATGGCGAGCGCCAGATGCGATCCCTCGGGCGCAAGATGCGTGACGGCGAAAGAGAGTGCTACCGCCAGCAGTGCGAAGAATGTCGCCGCCCGCGTCCAGCCGCGATCCGCCATCCGCCCGGCAATCGGGGCGGCGACGGTGCCGGCCGCACCAGCCAGTGCGAAGAGTGCGATCTCACCCTGGCTGAGATTGAAATGCGGCCCACTCAAATAAAGAGGCGTCGTGGTCCAGAACAGGCTGAAGGCCGCGAAGAGAAAGGCATGATAGATCGCCCGCCGCCGCAGGACCGGCGTGTGAAGCGCCAGCCGGCCCATCGAAGCCATCAAGGCGCCATAGCTCAGCCGCGCTTCAGGCATACGGGTCGGCAGGAGCCGGAAAAGCACCACGGCAAGAAGCGCCATGACGGCCGCAGACGTCAGAAACACACCGCGCCAGGAGACAATTTCCGACAGAAGGCTGGAAACCGGCCGCGCCAGCATGATGCCGGCCATCAACCCACTCATGACATTGCCGACCACCCGCCCGCGAATGGCGTGCGGCGCCATATGGGCCGCATAGGGAACGATGACCTGCACCGCCACCGAACTGACCCCTACCAGGAAGGCTGCGATCAGAAACGGCGTCGCATGTGGCGCGAATGCTGCGGCCGCAAGGGAAAGCACCGCCATGGAGACGGAGCCGACGACCAGCTTGCGGTTTTCCACGAGATCGCCGAGCGGCACGACAAACAGCAGACCGACACCGTAACCGATCTGTGTCAGGGTCACGATCAGCCCCGTCGCGCCAGCGGAAAGACCGAGCTCCGCACCGATGATGCCGGCAAGCGGCTGACCATAATAAAGGTTGGCCGCGATCAATCCGCAGGCTGTCGCCAGCAGGAAAGTCAAAGCCGGGGAAATGGATGGTGCCTGAATATCATCGCCATCAATTACACGCGTCGTCATCATTTTCTCCAATATGGAAACAATCGTTTCCTAAATATTCACAAAATTACTCGGCAAGCCTCATGGCAATATCCACCACGGCCACCATGTCTTTAAGGCTCCGCCCTGTCTTTCCCACCACGCGCATACCGTACATCATGCACAGCATCGCCCGCGCAAGATCATCGGGATCGGCCTTGGACCGCACGGAACCATCCTTCTGCCCTTCGGCAACGAGGCGGGCGACGATCCGCTCCCTCGCCTTCACGGCCCTCTCGACCACAACGGCGATGTCGTCGTCCAGTGCCGCCAGATCAGCAGCGGCACCAACCACCAGACATCCGTCGGAGCCGACGCCGCCGTGGGATCGTTCGGCGTAAAACATCAGCCCCGCTCTCACCCGCTCATAACCGGTGTCGAAACCGGCCACAGCTGCCTCAAAACGCTCGGTCTGTATGATCCTGTAGCGCTCCATCGTCGCGATGAAGACGGCTTTCTTATCCTTGAAGGCCTTGTAGAGGCTACCCTGGGCCAGCTCCATCGCATCGGTAAGATCGCCTACCGAGGTGGCGTGATAACCGCGCCGCGAGAATACCTTGATCGCGCCATCGAGCGCGCGTTCAAGATCGAACTCGCGCGGGCGGCCGCGATGGCGCTGTTCCGGGGAAAGGGGCTGGCTGAAATTGCTCATGAGCGGAATATAGGAAACGATCATTTCCAAATCAAGCAAAAATTTCGCGCCATGAAGAGGACGTGGGAGCGCCTCGTAAAGGCCGCCTCTTCTCCGCATTTTGGTGGGGAACCCATTTCACCAAACCGTCGCACCGTCGCCGCAACCGGGCGGGATTCGCAACGCGAGGTCAGGCAGCCCTGCGTGTCACGAGACGTGCCAGGTGCGCAACGCGCCTCGGAAGTCTTTTCGGCAGGAGGTTGATGACTTCCTCGGCAAAGGCCGCCGCATTTTCTACCGCCTTGTCGATATTGCTGACCTTCTTGCCATCCAGACAGAGAAGCGTGCCGCCATAGTCGAAAATATCGCGATAGGCCGCCCGCTCGACAATCGCCGTGTTGAGCACGGAGACGTTCTTTTCCGCCAGCAGCATCTTGACGAGCAACAGCGAACGCGTTGCCACCATGGCGTTGACCCGTGTCAGCACGATGGAATGGGCGATCGCCTTGCCCATCTTGCGGTTCAGGAATTCGATGTGATCGAGAACTTCTGCAGCGCCACGCGCATCCATGGCCGATCCCTGTACCGGAATCAGAACATGATCGGAGATACCGAGCGCCATGGTCAAAAGCGGCGTTTTTGCGCCGGGCAGGTCAATGATGAAACAGTCTGTATTGGCCCGGTTTTCGCGAATGTGGCCTTCAAGCGAAGCCATCGTCACATGCGAAATCACTGACAGGTTTTCTACCATGCCCGAGAGTTCGTACCAGCGGGAAATCCACAATTGCGGATCGGCATCCAGAACCGTCACCCGATGGCCGCTACGGGCGAGTTCGGTCGCCAGAAGCAGCACGGCCGTGGTTTTTCCGGCGCCGCCCTTGGTATTGGCGAAAGTGATGACTGACATGATACCCCCTGTTTGTCAGAGCCGTTTCATGCTCATTCACGCACCGACGCACTTCATGGTGCTTTCCATAATCTTAACGAACAGGGTTAATAAAACACTAACGCCGGGACGAAGCGCTATGAGAAAAGCCCGCGACTGATATCGCGGGCCTCTGCCATCATATTGATCACGTTAGCTTTCGGCAGGAACCCACATCGTCAGCCCGCAGGCGGCCGGCTTTGAGGTCTTCATATTTTGGCAGATCCAGGGAACCGCCCACCCTTTTCTCAACAGTTGCGCGATCAAGCTTGATCAAGCGTCCAGCGCTGGTGAAGGACACAATGCCCTTCTTTCCCGAATACGCCATAGTTGCGCGCATTTCACAGAAATAGCGATCTGAGCCCTTGGACAAATTCCATCCCTGGTTTCCCGCTTTATTGTTCGTCAGGGCCCCCACCTTATAGCCCTGACCGGAAAGCTCCTTAAATGAAGCGGCCTGCGCCACGACGGGTATGCTTAGAAACGCCATTGCGAGCAATGGCGAAAAAACTGAGAACCTCATGGTGCTGTGCCTACCCCTTAAAAGCAGTCCTCGAACAATTTCTTCGTATTTTCCAGCGTCATCGGCACTGGATTGCCGCCGCAGCTCGGGTCCTTGATCGCTTCCGCCGCCAGTTCGTCGATACGATCCGGCTTGATGCCCATGGCGGTGAGGTTCTCAGGCACGCCGAGTTCCTTGCGAAGCTCCAGCACATAGTCATAAAAGCCGTCGAAACCGCCGGAAATGCCAAGATAGGCAGCGGCGCGGGCAATCTTGTCCTCGATGGCAGGACGGTTGAAACGCAGCACCGCCGGCATGACGACGGCATTGGTCATGCCGTGATGGGTGTTGTAGACAGCGCCGATCGGATGCGAGAGCGAATGGATGGCGCCGAGGCCCTTCTGGAAGGCAACCGCCCCCATGGCCGCCGCCGCCATCATGTTGGTGCGCGCTTCGATATCCGTGCCATCCTTATAGGCGCGCGGCAGGAATTCCTTGATGAGACGCAGACCCTCCAGCGCCACACCGGCGCTCATGGGATGATAAAAGGGCGAGGAATAGGCCTCCAGGCAATGGGCGAAAGCATCCATGCCCGTGCCGGCCGTGATGACTTTCGGCATACCAACCGTCAGCTCCGGATCGCAGATGACGACGCCGGGCAAGAGCTTCGGATGGAAGATGATCTTCTTCACATGCGTCTGCGAATTGGTGATGACGCTGGCGCGACCGACTTCCGAACCGGTGCCGGCCGTCGTTGGAACCGCGACAATGGGCGCGATCTTTGAGGCGTCCGCGCGGGTCCACCAGTCGCCAATATCCTCGAAATCCCAGACCGGGCGGGTCTGCCCAGCCATGAAGGCGATGGTCTTGCCAAGATCGAGGCCCGAGCCGCCGCCGAAAGCGACGACGCCGTCATGGCCGCCATCGCGATAGGCCTTCACACCCGCTTCCATGTTGATTTCGTTCGGGTTCGGATCGACCTCGGCGAAGATCGCCCGGCCGAGACCCGCCTCTTCCAGCACATCCAGCGCATGCGCGGTGATCGCCATATTGGCAAGGCCGCGATCCGTAACGAGAAGCGGCTTCTTGATACCAAGCGTCTTGCAGGCTTCCGCCAATTCCTTGATCCGGCCACGGCCAAGCTTGACGGCGGTGGGATAGCTCCAGTTGGCGACGATATTCATTTCGTGACTTTCTTCAGATGGTAGGATTTCGGACGGGTCAGGTTCTGGAAACCGAGGACGGAGAGCGAACCGCCACGGCCCGTTTCCTTCACACCGGTCCAGCAAAGCGCCGGGTCGAGATAGTCCGCGCGGTTCATGAACACGGTGCCGGTTTCGATTTCGCGACCGATGCGCCCGGCGCGGGCGGCATCCTGTGTCCAGAGTGAGGCGGTCAGCCCGTATTTGCTGTCATTCATCAGGGCGATGGCTTCGTCGTCGTTCTTCACCTTCATGATGCCCACCGCCGGGCCGAAGGTTTCTTCGGTCATGAACTCCATCGAATGATCGACATTGACGAGGACTTGCGGCGCGACATAGGCGCTCTCACCATCATCGGCAGGAAACAGCTTCGGATCGACCAGTGCTTTGGCCCCCTTCGAGACGGCATCGGTAATCTGCGCACGAACCACCTTGGCAAAACGCTTGTTGGCCATCGGCCCGAGCGTGGTTTCCTGCTCCAGCGGATTGCCGAGCTTGTAGTTTGACACCCACGCGACCGACTTCTCGACAAAGGCGTCATAGAGGTTTTCGTTGACGTAGATGCGCTCGATGCCGCAGCAGCATTGCCCGGAATTATAGGTGGCGCCATCCATCAGCGTATCGACGGCGGCATCGAGATCGGCATCTTCCATGACGTAACCGGGATCCTTGCCGCCGAGTTCAAGCCCGAGACCGGTGAAGGTGCCGGCAGCGGCGCGCTCGATCGCGCGGCCGCCTTCCACCGAACCGGTGAAGTTGACGAAGTTGAAAAGGCCCTCGGAAATGAGCGCCGAGGTCGTGCCGTGGTCGAGGAAGACATTGATGAAAACATCGTCAGGCACACCGGCCTCGACAAAAGCCCGCACCATGCGCTCGCCCACCAGCAGCGTCTGCGCCGCATGTTTGATGACGACCGTATTGCCGGCCATCAAAGCCGGCGCGACGGTGTTGATCGCCGTCATGTAAGGATAGTTCCAGGGCGCTATGACGAAGACCACGCCATGCGCCTCACGCTCGATGCGGCGTTCGAAATTGCCGCTTTCCTCGATGACGAGCGGCGCCAACGCATCGGCTGCAATGGAGGCGACATAGTTGGAGCGTTCGTTAAACCCCTTGAACTCGCCGCCATAGCGCACCGGACGGCCCATCATATGGGCAAGTTCCGGCACGACCTCATCCACCATCTCGTTGAGGCGTGCGACACCTTTCAGAACCAGCTGAACGCGGTCCTCAAGCGGGCGTCGAGCCCAGTCCTTCTGCGCCTTGCGCGCCTTTGAAACGGCGGCCCGTGCCGCCTCCAGCGACATCGCCTCCCGCTCGGCATAAACCGAGCCGTCGATGGGCGAGATATTCTGGATCATGGTCATGATGTTTTCCCGTAATGATTAGGCTCGTTCGAAACCGCGCGCCACTTCCCAGTCGGTCACGCGGCGGTCGTATTCTTCCTGTTCCCACGCCCCGGCGCGGACGTAATGATCGATCACATCGTCGCCAAAGGCGCTGCGCAGCATTTTCGATCCGTCCAGAAACGCAGTGGCGTCACGCAATGTCTTGGGTATCTCGCGCACGTCCTTGCCGCCATAGGCATCACCGACAAATTCGGGCTCAAGTTCAAGTTTATTTTCGATGCCGTCAATGCCTGCTGCAAGCAGGGCGGCCATGGCGAGATAGGGGTTGAGATCGGAGCCGCCCACGCGGCATTCGATGCGGATGCCCTTGGTATCGGCGCCGCAGAGGCGATATCCCGCCGTGCGGTTGTCGAGGCTCCAGATCGCTTTTGTGGGCGCGAAGGTACCCGCCATGAAACGCTTGTAGGAATTGATGTACGGGGCGAGGAAATAGGTGATTTCACTGGCGTGGGCCAGCAGCCCGGCAACATAATGCCGCATCAATTGCGACATGCCGTGCTCCGCATCTTTGTCCAGGAACGCGGGCGTCTTCCCGTCAAGGCTCCACAGCGACTGGTGAATATGTGAGGAACTGCCGGCGGCATTGTAGTTCCACTTGGCGAGAAACGTCACGGCCTTGCCTTTGGACCACGCGATCTCCTTGGTGGCGTTCTTGATGATCGCGTGCCTGTCTGCCATGGTCAGCGCATCGGCATAACGAACATTGATCTCCGCCTGCCCCGCGGACGCTTCGCCCTTGGAATTTTCAACAGGAATGCCGGCCCCCTGCAGGCCCTTGCGCAGCGCCCGCATCACATTTTCCTCCTTGGTCGTCTGGAAGATGTGGTAATCTTCATTATAGCCGCTGGCGAGGTTCAGCCCCTTGTAACCGCTGGCGCGCGCCGCGTCGAAAGTCTGGTCGAAGAGGAAGAATTCAAGTTCGGTCGCCATATAGGCCTTCAGCCCCATGGCCTCCAGCCGAGCCACCTGCTTCTTGAGAAGCGCGCGCGGCGAATGCGGAACCTCTTCGTGGGTGTGATGATCGAGCACGTCGCACAGCACCAGCGCCGTGCCTTCCAGCCACGGCACACGGCGCAGCGTCGAAAGATCGGGCTTCAGGACATAATCGCCGTAACCCTTCTCCCAGCTGGAGGATTTGTAACCGGGAACGGTCTCCATCTCCATATCGGTGGCAAGCACATAGTTGCAGCTATGGGTTTCCTCAAAGGCGCTTTCGACGAAGAATTCAGCCTGGAACCGTTTGCCCATCAGACGCCCCTGCATGTCGACAAGGCAGGCCAGAACCGTGTCGATGCGCCCTTCGGCGACATCCATTTTAAGCGCGTCAAATGTGTAGCTCGTCATTTTATCCGTTCCCTTTATTGTCGTGACCGGGCGGCCGGAATGCGGCCGCCCGTTTGTTTAAGCATCAGGCCTTTGCAGCCGCCGCTGCCATGGCAGCCTGCTTGTGCTCCAGCGCGAATTCCTCTTCCGGCGAGAGGATGAGGCGATGACGGCCGATGAAAGCGAAATAGGCGATGGCGACCGCAAACCAGACGGCGACCCAGAGCACGCCCTTTGTGAAGTTCGGATCCTGGATCTGGTAAAGCAGCGTGACGATGGCGATGATGACAGTCAGCACCGCACCTGGAATGCCGAAGGGCGAACGGAACGGCCGCTCGATATGCGGCAGGTTCTTCCGAAGCAGGATGAAGGAAATCGCCTGCATGATGTAGGAGAACATCGCGCCGAACACAGCCATGTTCAAAAGCACGCTGCCGATGATGCTGCCGCCCTGTTCCGCACCCAGCGCGAACCAGATGACCAGCATGACCGCAAGGCCGACGATCGCGCCGGTGATGTTGGCCACGTATGGCGTGCGGTATTTCGAGTGGGTGATCGACAGCACCGTCGGGAAATAACCCGCACGCGACAGCGAATAGATCTGGCGACCCTGCGCATAGAGTATCGTATGGAAGCTGGCGATGAGGCCGGTAAGCGCGACGAGACCAAGCAGCACGACACCGCCATCGCCATAGATCGCCTTGAAGCCATCAAGCAGCGGCTCAAGCGAGGAGCTGAGATGGAAGGCGCCGACGCCCGGCAGCGACGGGTTGAGCAGCACGATCATGAAGGCCGAAACCATCAGCGTGACCATGCCAAGGATGATACCCTTCGGCATGTCGCGTTTCGGATCGACGGATTCCTCAGCCGCGAGCGGCAGCTGCTCGATGGCGAGGAACAGCCAGACCGCGAAAGGCAGCGTGGCGAGAACGCCCGAAAAACCGAACGGGAAGAACGAGCCACCGCCCTCCGGCAGTTCCACCGCCTTGCCATCAGGTCCGACGCCGATGTTGAGCGCAAAACGCGAAAAATCGATATTGGGAATGGCACTGATCCAGAAGAACACCAGAACGGCGAGCGAAATCAGCGTGATGACGAGCGTCACCTTGAAGGAAAGCTCAAGCCCGAAGACGTTTAGCGCAAGGAATATAGCGTAAAACGCTATCCACACGAAGGGTGAATAGGCCGGATCGAGGCCGAGAATCGAGTTCACATAGGCTGTGATGAAGGTGACGACGACCGCCGGCGTCAGCACGTATTCAACATTCTCGCAAAGGCCGGTGATGAAGCCGCCCCATGGGCCCATGGCCGTGCGGGCGAAGGAATAGGCCGCACCCGTGTGTGGCAGCGCCGGGCTCATTTCGGCGATCGAGAATGTCAGCCCGAGATACATGATGGCGATGATGATGCCCGCCACCAGCATGCCGCCCCAGCCGCCAGTGGAGAAACCGAAATTCCATCCGGAAAAATGCCCTGATATGACCGCGCCGACGCCAAGCGACCAGAGCGACCACACGCCCGCATAACGGGATAGTCCGCGTTTTTCGAAATAGGATGCATCAGCTTTCTTGTAGCTGACGCCTGACGATGAACTGTCCATGCCCTTCTCTCCTGATAAGAAAAAAACAAGCCAGTCAGCCGTTATTGGCCGATTGTGCCCCAGTCTTCGGCGCCATCAGGAAACTCCCGGATCGCGCCGCACGCATCTGCTGTTCCCGTACCGCTTCGTTTTCCGGCTTCTTTGACCGGATGGCGGCAGTCTCCCTTCGATGCCTGACCCCGGTGTGTTCACCATCGGCCGGCCCCTGCTCCCTCACTCGTCGATCGATGCGAGTGCCTTTCCCATAAGCTCGTGTAGAAATGCGGCGATGTTCGCCTGCTCTCCTTCATCGGCGATCAGATCGTTGCGGATCTCGATCATGACGTTCAAAAGCCCGTCCGGCAGCGCATGCAGTCGCAACGTATGCGTCACGCCATCTTCCGGGCCATAAGGATCGTTGCGATTGACCGTGAGCGAGGCCCCTTCGGCACCTGTCAGCATGGCGTCAGCGAGACGGCTGTCGGTATCATGCAGGATGCCGATCTCAACCTCGCGGAACCGGCCGTGATAAACCGGCGTGAAACTGTGGATGGTCACCACCACCACCTTGCGGCCCTTCGCCTGCCGCTCGGCGATGATCTCGCTCACCCCGGTCGTGAAACGGCACATACAGCGCTGACGTTCGGGCAAACCGCTCCGCTTCGGTGAGGTCGAAATTGCCGGGAATATCATATACTTCGCTTTTTACCGGCATGGCGGACGGCGATTCGGGGGGCCTGTTGCAATCATAGACCAGGCGGGAAAACCTCTGATAAATGAGCGTCGCGTCGAGCTTCTCCGAAAGCAGACGGGCAACGGCCAGAGCGCCGGGGTCCCATGCCACATGACTTGAAAGAACCTCGGGCGACAGGCCGAGCGTGCTTAATCTTTGCGGGACGGTGGCCGAAGCATGTTCGCAGACGAGCAGGACATCGCCCGCCGCACCGGCATTCTCGATGCCAACGGCCTGCCCTTCCGCTTCTGTGAAAAACCGCGAACGCACCGTCATGCACGTACCCCACCCGGAAAACCGTCTTCCCTAACGGCGAAAAGAATTCTTCACATTATGGCAGGTGTCAAATGGAATTTTGAAATTTTCTCTTCATTTTTCCATTGACTCAATCACGGGCAGAGATGTTTATTTTAGCGCACACACCGGCAGAAAGACCGGAAGGGGAAAGATTTGCGCAACACCGCGGCCACCGTGTCGGACGTCATCCATGCCCATTACGACGCGCTGACACGTTCCGAAAAACGGCTGGCAGAAAGCTTGCTCGGCAATTATCCGGTGTCCGGCCTCGGCAGCATCACCACGATTGCCGAAAATGCCGGTGTTTCCACCCCGACAGTGGCGCGGATGGTGCAGAAGCTCGGCTATAAGGGCTACCCCGAATTTCAGGCGCATCTGCACCAGGAGCTGGAAGCGACGATCTCCGGTCCGGTGGCCAAACATGACCGCTGGGCAACCAATGCGCCGGGCCTGCACATTCTCAACCGTTTTGCCGACGCCATTACCGGCAATCTGCGCGATACGCTTGGGGATCTCGATACCGCCGTCTTCGACAATGCCGCCGCGCTGCTTTCCGACCGCAAGCGCAGCATCTACTTCGTCGGCGGGCGCATCACCGGTGCGATTGCCGAATATTTCTTCACCCACATGCAGGTGATACGGCCGAAGACAACGCTGATGTCGTCCAACTCCAGCGCCTGGCCGCAATATATGCTGAATATGAGCGCCGGCGATGTGCTCGTCATTTTCGACATCCGCCGTTACGAGCACGATATGACGACGCTGGCAGAGGTGGCCAAGGCAAATGGGGTGCAGATAATCCTCTTTACCGACCAGTGGACATCGCCGGTGGCGCGTCATGCGCTGCATATTTTCCGGGTCAAAATAGAGGCCCCGTCCGCGTGGGATTCGTCTGTCGTTACGCTTTTTGTCGTCGAGGCGCTGATCGAAGCGGTGCAGAGCGGCACGTGGGACGAAACCAAGGAACGCATGAACGCACTGGAGGGCCTGTTTGAACAGACACGCCTGTTCCGACGCCCTGACAGAACGTGAATATGCGTAGCCGGCATACGACTTGACGCCGATGCCGCACGCTGATTGGATACCTGCGATCGCTACCAGCACGATAAAGCAGGGGAAAAACCAAGCTGGGGAACGCATCTGGTCTAACGGACAAAAACGGTCAACTCCCGCAATTGCTGGCAAAAAGCCCGATAATGGCGGAAAATGGGTTTAAAGTGGCGGAATCCGGATAAATGAATTGCCATCCAGCCGTCACATTAGCTTCATCGAGAATCCGTATCAGCGTCCGCAATATGAGAACACGAAGAGGAGAAAAAAGTGATCTCTCACTGCCGCCGACTGCTTGCTACAACCACCGCACTGGTCATCGCCTCCACCGCTATTGCCGCCGCTGAGCCGAGCGCCGAACTGATCGCCGCCGCCAAGAAGGAAGGCATGCTGACCACCATCGCCCTGCCGCACGACTGGTGTGGTTACGGCGACGTGATCGCCGCCTTCAAGGCGAAATATCCGGAAATCACCGTCAATGAACTGAACCCCGACGCCGGCTCCGCCGACGAAGTCGAAGCAGTCAAGGCAAACAAGGACAATAAGGGCCCGCAGGCGCCTGACGTCATTGACGTCGGTCTTGCTTTCGGCCCGCAGATGAAGGCCGAAGGCCTGCTGCAGCCCTACAAGGTCTCCACCTGGGACGAAATTCCTGACAACGTCAAGGATCCCGAAGGTTACTGGTACGGCGACTATTACGGCGTGATGTCGTTCTTCGTGAACAAGGATCTTGTCAAGGAAACGCCGAAGGACTGGGCAGACCTTCTGAAGGCTGACTATTCCGGTCAGGTCGCGCTTGCGGGTGACCCGCGCGCCTCCAACCAGGCTATCCTCGGTGTTCTCGCCGCCGGTCTTTCAACCGGAGCAAAATCCGGCAAGGAAGCCGGTGAAGCCGGCCTGAAATATTTCGCCGACCTCAACAAGGCTGGCAACTTCCTGCCGACTATTGGCAAGGCCGGTACACTTGCACAGGGTGCCACGCCGATTATCGTTGCCTGGGACTATAATGCGCTGTCATGGAAGAAGACGCTGAACGACAACCCGCCGACGGAAGTCGTCGTTCCCGAGAAGGGCGTTCTCGCCGGTGTTTACGTGCAGGGCATTTCCGCTTACGCCCCGCATCCGAATGCTGCCAAGCTGTGGATGGAGCACCTCTACTCCGACGACGGTCAGCTCGGCTGGCTGAAGGGTTATTGCCACCCGATCCGCTTCAACGCCATGGTCAAGGCCGGCAAGGTTCCGCAGGACCTGATCGACAGCCTGCCGCCGGCAGCAGCCTATGAAAAGGCGATCTTCCCGACGCTCGAGGAAGTCGATGCCAACAAGGCGGCCGTCACTGGCGGCTGGGATAGCGTTGTCGGCGCGAACGTGAAGTAAATTGTTGAAAACGCACCCCGGCCGATCAAAGCCGGGGTGCTTCTTTTATAATATAGACCTTTATAGACAGACCGTTTGAAAACGGCGTTTGGGGACAAGGATGCCATCAACCAACACCGGCGGACCATCCGACGCGCGCAGAAAGCTGCCGCTGCATTGGATAGGCGTCGTACCTTTTGCCGTTTTTGTGCTGCTGTTTCTGATTATGCCGACGATGAAGATCGTCGTTGGCGCGTTCCAGCGGACAGACGGAACTTTCACGCTTGAAAATATTGCAGGGCTTTTTACCGCATCCATCCTTTCGGCCTACTGGATCTCGATAAAGATCAGCCTCGCTTCTGCAGCGCTCGGCTGCCTCATCGGCTTTGCCGTCGCCGCGGCCGTAGTGCTCGGTGGTCTGCCGCAGCGTATCCGCGGACCGCTTCTCACCTTTTCAGGCGTCGCCTCGCAATTCGCCGGGGTACCGCTTGCCTTCGCATTCATCGCCACGCTTGGCCCGGTCGGCCTCCTGACCGTCTTCCTGAAGACGCAGGTCGGCATCGATCTCAGGATGCTCGGCTTCAACATCCTGTCCTTCTGGGGTCTCACCGTCACCTATCTGTTCTTCCAGATTCCGCTGATGATCCTCATCATCACGCCCGCGCTTGACGGCCTGAAGCGCGAATGGCGCGAAGCGGCGGAAATTCTCGGAGCCACCGGCTTTCAATATTGGCGCATGGTGGCCTTTCCGATCTTGCTGCCGTCGCTGCTCGGCACCATGTCGCTGCTGTTTGCCAATGCCTTCGGCGCAGTGGCCACCGCAATTGCGCTCACCGGCTCCTCGCTCAACATCGTACCGATCCTGCTCTTCGCGCAGATTCGCGGCGACGTTCTCGGCAATCCGCATCTCGGTTACGCGCTCGCCTTCGGCATGATCGTCGTGACAGGCATTGCCAATGCACTTTATATCTGGCTGCGCGCCCGCAGCGAAAGGTGGCTGAAATGAAGCGTTTCTTCGCCTGGGGCGCGCTGATTTTCGGCCTGCTCTATTTCGCCCTGCCGCTGATCGGCATGACCAATTTCTCGCTGAAAATGCGGCGCGGCGAATATTCTTTCGACGCTTATGCCAAGGTGCTGGGCGACCCGCGCTTCCAGGAAACCTTCAGCTATTCCGTCGTCATGGCGCTGTTCACCATCATTTTCGGCGTCCTGCTGGTGGTGCCGACCGCCTATTGGGTGCGTCTGAAACTGCCGGGCCTGCGCCCCTATATCGAATTCATCACGCTTCTGCCGCTGGTCATCCCGGCCATCGTCATCGTCTTCGGTTATATCAGGCTTTACAACACCTCCAGCTGGCTGCCGCTGACCGGCACGAGCTTCGGCACCAACCTGCTTCTGATGTTCGGTTATGCCACGCTCGCCCTGCCCTATATGTACCGCGCCGTCGATACCGGCCTCAGAACCATCGACGTGGCGACACTGACGGAAGCGGCGCAGAGCCTTGGCGCGGGCTGGACGACCATCCTCTCGCGCATCATCCTGCCCAATGTTCTGGTCGCCGTGCTGTCGGGCGCCTTCCTGACCTTTGCCATCGTCATCGGTGAGTTCACCATGGCAGCCCTTTTGAACCGCCCGGCCTTCGGCCCCTACATGCAGCTGCTGGGTGCCAACCGCGCCTATGAACCGGCCGCGCTTGCCGTGATTTCCTTCGGCATCACCTGGGGTTGCCTCGGTCTGATCCAACTCGTTTCACGCTACCAGAAGGGCGCGCCTCCCAAGGCCTGAGGACAATATTTCATGAGCTTTTTGACACTTAGCAACATCAAGAAATCCTTCGGCTCCGTCCAGGTCGTACATGATTTCAACATGGCCATCGAAAAGGGCGAGTTCGTCTCCTTCCTCGGGCCATCGGGCTGCGGCAAGACCACGGTACTGCGCATGATCGCCGGTTTCGAAATCCCGACCGGAGGCTCGATCGTCATCAACGGCAGGGACCAGACAACGCTCCGGCCCAACCAGCGCAATATTGGCATGGTGTTCCAGGCTTATGCGCTGTTCCCGAACATGAACGTCTATGAAAACGTCGCCTTCGGCCTGAAAGTCGCTGGCAAACCGAAAGCCGAAATCGACGCGCGCGTGAAAGAAATGCTCCAGCTCATCCACCTGGAGCATCTGGCTGACCGTTATCCCTACCAGATGTCGGGTGGCCAACAGCAACGCGTGGCGTTG
Organism: Agrobacterium sp. SORGH_AS_0440; assembly: GCF_031453135.1. Classification (NCBI taxonomy): domain Bacteria; kingdom Pseudomonadati; phylum Pseudomonadota; class Alphaproteobacteria; order Hyphomicrobiales; family Rhizobiaceae; genus Agrobacterium; species Agrobacterium sp. SORGH_AS_0440. The sequence goes on from NZ_JAVIYR010000002.1 coordinate 1,990,062, forward strand.
GCCCGTGCGCTCGCGCCGAAGCCGGAAGTGCTTTTGCTGGACGAACCGCTCTCGGCACTGGACGCCAAGATTCGTGTTTCGCTGCGCGAAGAAATCCGCCAGATTCAGCAGAAACTCGGCATCACCACCATTTTCGTGACCCACGATCAGGAAGAGGCCCTGTCGATTTCTGACCGCATCGTTGTCATGAATGCCGGCCGCGCCGACCAGATCGGCTCGCCCTTTGATATCTACAACACGCCCGCGACCCGCTTCGTCGCTTCCTTCGTGGGCACGCTGAACCTCATCGACGCGATCGTGGCGGACTCCTCATCCAACACCATCCAGGTCGGGGAGCAGCAGATCACCCTGCAAAAGCCGGTCAATGCGGCAAACGGCGAAAAAATCACCCTTGCCCTGCGCCCTGAAGCGGGTTCGCTCGGCAGCGACGCGAAAGGCGATGTCGCCATTTCCGGCACGGTCACCTCCAGCCAGTTCCTCGGCTCGGTCATCCGCACCCGCCTCGATCTCGGCGGATCCACGCTGTCATTCGACATGTTCAACGATCCCGGCACAGCACCGCCCGCCGTCGGTGAGCAGGTCACGCTGAAATTCGCAGCCGGCGACCTGATGCTCATCAAGGACTAAAACGCTTTTCCAGACGCAAAACCGCTTCGCCCATTTGCGGGAGATGGTAGAGCAGGTATGACTTCGAACCTGCATACCAACGATGTGAGGCCATGATGCGCGCGCTTTATTACGAACGATTCGGTGAGACCCCCGTTGTCGCGTCCCTGCCGGATCCGGAACCGACAGATGGCGGTGTGGTCATCGAGGTAAAGGCCACCGGCCTTTGCCGAAGTGATTGGCACGGTTGGATGGGACATGACCCGGATATTCGCCTGCCGCATGTTCCCGGCCACGAATTCGCCGGGGTGATTGCCGCTGTCGGCAAAAACGTCACCCGCTTCAAGACCGGCGACCGCGTCACCGTGCCCTTCGTCTCCGGCTGCGGTCATTGCCATGAATGCCGCTCCGGCAACCAGCAGGTCTGCGAGGCGCAGTTCCAGCCCGGCTTCACCCATTGGGGCTCCTTCGCCGAATATGTCGCCATCGATTATGCCGATCAGAACCTCGTGCATCTGCCGGATACGATGAGCTACGCCACCGCCGCCGGCCTCGGTTGCCGTTTCGCCACCTCCTTCCGTGCCGTAACCGATCAGGGACGCCTGAAGGGCGGCGAATGGCTGGCGGTGCATGGCTGCGGCGGCGTCGGCCTCTCCGCCATCATGATCGGCGCCGGCCTCGGCGCGCAGGTCGTCGCCATCGACATTGCCGAAGACAAGCTCGAACTTGCGCGGCAGCTCGGCGCGACCGCCACCATCAACAGCCGCGCGGTTGCCGATGTTGCCGAGGCGGTTCGCGAGGTGACGGGTGGCGGTGCACATGTCTCTGTCGATGCGCTCGGCCACCCGCAGACCTGCTGCAACTCCATCAGCAACCTGCGCCGGCGCGGCCGCCATGTGCAGGTGGGGCTCATGCTCGCCGACCACGCCATGCCCGCCATTCCCATGGCGCGGGTGATCGCGCATGAGCTGGAGATCTATGGTAGCCACGGCATGCAGGCGTGGCGTTATGAGGACATGCTGGCTATGATCGAAAGCGGCAGGCTCGCGCCGGAAAAGCTGATCGGCCGCCACATCACGCTTTCCGAGGCCGCAACCGCCCTGCCCGCCATGGACAGCTTCAGGGAAAGCGGCATCAGCATCATCGACCGTTTCGAATAGGGATAATGGCTTTTGACACGGGGCACCGTTTAAGTGTCTTCCGTCAGGAGGAGCCCAACATGCTGTTTCTCGATAGCGTAACCACAAAAGAGAACCTCGACGGAAGCGACGTCTATCCCTTCTCCGTCCCTGCGCTGCGCCATCTGCAACGTCTTGAGTTCAAGACGCCGATCACCTTTTTCGCCGGCAATAACGGTTCGGGCAAATCAACACTGCTGGAAGGACTGGCGGCGGGAATGACTGCCTATGCCATCGGCAATCACGGTCAGGTAACCGGCGACCTTTACCTTCAGCACGCCGAGACCGTAGCGAAGTCGTTCTATTTCGCCCGCAAGAAATATCCGAAAATCCGCATGTTTCTGCGCGCCGAAGACGTGCTTGGTTATATCCGCCGCCAGAATGAGGAAGCGCTGGACGATTTTCGCTGGGAGCGGGAAAAGGCACTGAAAAAAGGCGAGAATTTTCCAGAGGAAACGCCCGAGACATTTCGCAGGATCGTCAGGAACAATATCCTCGACCGCCGCTCCCACGGCGAAGGGTTTATGGACATCATGCAGCAGAGGTTGCACGGTGCCGGTCTTTATTTTCTGGACGAACCGGAAAGCCCGCTTTCAATGCAGAAACAGCTCGAACTCGCCGCGCTCATCCGCCATGCGGCCGATCGAGGCGGGCAATTGATCATCGCCACCCATTCGCCCGTCCTTCTGGCCATTCCAGAGGCAACGATTTATCATTTCGACGAGGATGGCATCACCGAACGTCTTTATGACGAGTTGGAGACCATAATCTTCCTGCGGCGCTTTCTCGACAGCCCATCGAAATACCTGAGTGATTGAACAGCATAAGGCTTGAAATCGCGCTGCGCTTGCCGCATTCCCATAAGTAATACGAAATTTAGAAAAGAAGCAGCCTCATGTCTCCCACCATCACACCGGCGGCAGCCCGGCCCCTCAATAGCCAGGATTACAAAACGCTCGGCCTTTCGGCCCTGGGCGGTGCGCTCGAATTTTACGACTTCATCATTTTCGTATTTTTCGCGACCGTGATCGGCCATCTGTTCTTCCCGCCTGAGATGCCGGACTGGCTGGTGATGATCCAGACCTTCGGCATCTTTGCCGCCGGTTATCTGGTGCGGCCGCTCGGCGGTATCGTACTGGCGCATTATGGCGACCGTTACGGCCGCAAGCGTGTCTTCGCTTTCTCAATCCTCTTGATGGCTCTTTCCACGCTGGGCATGGCACTGATGCCGACCTACGCCACCATTGGCGTGGCCGCTCCCATCCTGCTCATCATCCTGCGCATGCTGCAGGGTGCCGCCATCGGCGGTGAAGTGCCCGGCGCCTGGACCTTCGTTGCCGAACACGTGCCCTTCCGCCGGGTCGGGCTTGCCTGTGGTTTCCTCACCTCCGGTCTTTCCTTTGGCATCATGCTGGGCTCGTTGATCGCCTTTGCCATCAATTCGCTTTTCACGCCGGAAGACGTGGCCGGTTACGCCTGGCGCATCCCCTTCCTGCTCGGCGGCATTTTCGGCCTCATCGCCGTTTATCTGCGCCGCTGGCTGGAAGAGACGCCGATCTTCATGGAAATGAAGAAGTCGAAGTCACTGACGGACAAGCTGCCGCTCGGGCTGGTGCTGAAGCACCATATGCGCGGCGTGATCATCTCCGCCCTGCTGACCTGGGTTCTGTCAGCGGCAATCGTCGTCACCACGCTGATGACGGCGACCTTCCTGCAAAAGCTCTACGGCTATACGCCAACGCAGGCGCTCGCCGGCACCAGCTTCGGCACGCTGTTCCTGATCTTCGGCGTCATCATTGCCGGCGCGCTGATCGACCGTATCGGCTCCGGCCTCTTCTTCATGGGCGCCAGCATTTTCTTCGGTATCGCCACCTTCACCTTCTACAGCTACGCCGGCACCTCGCTTCAGACCATGTTCTTGCTTTACGGCGTCATGGGCCTTTCGGTCGGCATGGCCGGTGCGGTGCCCTACGTCATGGTGCGGGCGTTCCCGGCATCCGTCCGTTTCTCCGGCCTCTCCTTCGCCTACAACGTCTCTTATGCCGTCTTCGGCGGGCTGACGCCGATCGGCGTGACGACGGCGCTTGCGATCAACCCCATGGCCCACGCCTGGTATCTGGTCTTCATCGCCGTCCTCGCCTTCGCGATCGGTCTCTACCTCTATCTGCGCGGCAGCGAGATAGAGAGCCATGTCGGTATTGAGGAACTGGCGGCATTGCGGTCGTAGGTTCCACAGTAAACAAAAAAGCGCGGGCAAGACCCGCGCTTTTTATTTGTCCCGGCAATGCGTGAACCATCAGGCCGCGCTATCGATTTTCTCCTCGCCGTTCGTCGGCACGTAGTTGAGCACCGGACCGAGCCAGCGCTCCACTTCCTCAACCGGCATATCCTTGCGGCGCGCATAATCCAGCACCTGATCACGCTCCACCTTGGCAACGCCGAAATAATAGCTTTCAGGATGGCCGATATAGAGGCCGGAGACAGAAGAGCCCGGCCACATGGCATAGCTTTCCGTCAGTTCCACACCCGCCGCATTGGTGGCGTCGAGCAGGGCGAACAGCGTTTTCTTCTCGGTGTGATCGGGCTGGGCCGGATAACCGGGTGCCGGGCGGATACCGGCATAGGCCTCGCCGATCAGCTCTTCACCGGCAAAGGCCTCTTCCGGTGCATAACCCCAGAACTCCTTGCGCACCCGTTCATGCATGCGCTCGGCAAAGGCTTCGGCGAAACGATCAGCCAGCGCCTTGACGAGAATGGACGAATAATCGTCATTGGCCCGCTCGAACCGCTCGGCAATCGCCACTTCCTCGATACCGGCCGTCACCACGAAGCCACCGACATAATCGGCAACACCGCTATCGACAGGCGCGACGAAATCGGAGAGCGCCACATTCGGGCGTCCATCGCGTTTGGAAAGCTGCTGACGCAGCGTGAAGAAGGTCGCCAGCTCTTCATTGCGGCTCTCATCGGTAAACAGCCTGATATCGTCACCGACAGCGTTGGCAGGCCAGAAGCCGATCACCGCACGCGGCCGGAACCAGTTCTCCTCGATGATTTTCGCAAGCATTGCCTGCGCATCGGCATAAAGCTGCCGCGCCGCCTCTCCCTGCTTTTCGTCTTCGAGAATGGCCGGGAAACGGCCCTTCAGCTCCCAGGTCTGGAAGAAGGGCGTCCAGTCGATGTACCGGGAAAGCTCTTCCAGGTCGTAGGTCTCGAACACCTTGGTGCCGAAGAACTGCGGCTTGACGGCGCTATAGGTCGACCAGTCGATTTTGTGTGCATTCTCACGGGCACGGGAAAGCGGCAGGCGCAGCTTTTCGCGCTCATTGCGGGCATGGGCTTCCGCCACCTTGGCATATTCGCTGCGAATGCCGTCGATATAAGCCGGCTTCTGCTCGGCCGAGAGAAGTGCCGACACGACGCCCACGGCGCGTGAGGCGTCAGTCACATAGATCGCCTGCCCCGCCTCATAACGCGGATGGATTTTCACTGCTGTGTGCACACGGCTTGTCGTCGCGCCGCCAATCAAGAGCGGGATGTCGAAACCGTGTCGTTCCATTTCGGCGGCCACATGCACCATCTCGTCCAGCGACGGCGTAATGAGACCGGAAAGGCCAATCACATCCACCTTTTCGGCGATTGCCGTTTCGAGGATTTTCGTCGTCGGCACCATGACGCCGAGATCGATGATCTCGTAATTGTTACAGGCGAGAACGACGCCGACAATGTTCTTTCCGATATCGTGCACGTCGCCCTTTACGGTCGCCATCAGCACCTTGCCGGCGGCACTGCGCTCGGAGCCGCCGTTCAGGCGCTTTTCCTCTTCCATGTAAGGCAAAAGCACGGCAACGGCCTGCTTCATCACGCGAGCGGATTTCACCACCTGCGGCAGGAACATCTTGCCCGAGCCGAAGAGATCGCCGACCACGTTCATACCGGCCATCAGCGGCCCTTCGATGACATGCAGCGGACGCTCCGCCTTCTGGCGCGCCTCTTCCGTATCGGCGTCGATGAATTCGGTAATGCCGTTCACCAGCGCATGCTCCAGCCGCTTCTCGACGGGAAGCTCGCGCCAGGAGAGATCCTGCACCTTGCCCTGCTTCTCACCCGTGCCACGAAAACGCTCGGCCACTTCAAGCAGACGCTCGGTCGCATCGTCGCGGCGGTTCAGCACCACGTCTTCGCAGGCCTCGCGCAGTTCGGCATCGATGTTGTCGTAGACCGCAAGTTGGCCGGCATTGACGATGCCCATATCCATGCCGACCTGAATGGCGTGGTAAAGGAACACGGCATGCATCGCCTCACGCACGGGCTCGTTTCCGCGGAAGGAGAAGGACAGGTTGGAAACGCCGCCGGAAATATGCGTGAGCGGCATGGTTTCGCGGATGGTCTTGGTGGCCTCGATGAAATCAACGCCGTAATTATTGTGCTCCTCGATACCTGTCGCGACAGCAAAGACGTTCGGATCGAAGATGATGTCCTCAGGCGCCAGCCCGGCCTTTTCGGTCAGCAGCTTGTAGGCCCGCGCGCAGATTTCCACCTTGCGCTGATAGGTATCCGCCTGCCCCACCTCGTCAAAGGCCATGACAACGACTGCCGCGCCATAATTGTGGACGAGCCGCGCCTGCTGGAGAAACTTCTCCTCGCCTTCCTTCAGCGAAATGGAATTGACGATCGACTTGCCCTGAACGCATTTCAGACCTGCCTCGATGATCTCGAACTTCGACGAGTCGATCATGACAGGCACGCGGGCGATGTCGGGCTCGGCAGCGATGAGGTTCAAAAACTCCACCATCGCCTTTTCGGAATCGATCAGGCCTTCATCCATGTTGATGTCGATGATCTGCGCGCCGTTTTCCACCTGATCGCGGGCAACGGCCAGCGCCGCCGTGTAATCACCGGCGGTGATGAGCTTGCGGAACTTGGCCGAGCCGGTGACGTTGGTGCGCTCGCCGACGTTGACGAAGGGAATGTCCTTGGTGAGCACGAAGGGCTCAAGGCCCGAAAGCGACATGAAGGGCTTGTGCTCGGGGATCGGGCGCGGCTTGTAATCCTTGACCGCTTCGGCAATCGCCCGGATATGCTCCGGCGTCGAGCCGCAGCAACCGCCAACGATGTTCACGAGGCCGTCGCGGGCGAAACCCTGCACCTGACGCGCCATCATCTCAGGCGTTTCGTCATACTGTCCGAACTCGTTCGGCAGGCCTGCATTCGGATAGGCACAGACGAAGGTGTCGGCGACGTCTGAAAGCTCCTGCAGGTGCGGACGCATGGCATCCGCACCGAGCGCACAGTTGAGGCCGATGGTAAAGGGGTTGGCGTGGCGCACCGAATTCCAGAAGGCAGACGGCGTCTGGCCGGAAAGCGTGCGGCCGGATAGGTCTGTGATCGTGCCCGAGATCATGACCGGCAGGCGGATGCCCTTGGCCTCGAAACGCTCCTCGCAGGCGAAGATCGCCGCCTTGGCGTTCAGCGTATCGAAGATCGTCTCGATGAGGATGATATCGGCGCCGCCATCGATCAGGCCGTCGATCTGCTCGCCATAGGCGATACGCAGATCGTCAAAGCTGACGGCGCGGTAACCGGGATTGTTGACATCTGGCGAAATCGAGGCCGTACGGTTGGTGGGGCCGATGGCGCCAGCGACAAAACGGCGGCGGCCATCTTCCCGCTCGGCGCGCTGGGCGGCGCGGCGGACGATCTGCGCACCCTCGCGGTTGAGGTCATAGACCGCATTTTCCATCTCGTAATCGGCCTGCGCGATGCGGGTCGAGGAAAACGTGTTGGTTTCGAGAATATCCGCACCCGCCATGGCGTAGCGATAGTGGATGTCTTCGATAGCGTCCGGCTGGGTCAGAATCAGAAGGTCGTTATTGCCCTGCTGGTGGCAGGCGCAGCCGATGAAGCGATCACCGCGAAAATGATCTTCGTCAAAGCCGAGACCCTGAATCTGCGTGCCCATGGCGCCGTCGAGAATGAGGATGCGCTCGCTGGCGGCTTCGCGCAGCGCCTTGAAAATTTCCGCGCCGTCGCGCTTTGCCCCCTCAGGGCCAAACAGATCGTCAAACACGGGCACACTCCTCATTTCGATTTGCAAGATCGCAAGTCGTCAAGTCACATAAAGATATGTTTATGTCAATATATCTTCAAGGGACAGACATGGCTTTGCGTCGTTGCGTCACGTTACGAAATATCGCTGACAGATGACAGGCTTATAAGGCAAGGATATAAGCCGAAGCAGCAAACCGCATGGAGGACGCGATGTCTGAGGACGATCACAACAGCCGAAACTGGAATACCCTGCCCTGGCACCGCCAGTGGCTGGTAAAACAGGCCGAGGGGCTTTTCGACTTCTTCCACTACCGGGCGCTCAATCCCGCCGGCGGCTTCTTCGATCTGGACGGCAAGGGCGCGCCGTTGCAGGCAAACGATCCCGTGCGCGGCATCCATGCCTCCGCGCGCATGGTGCATTGCTTCTCCATCGGCCATCTGCTCGGACGTCCGGGCTGTGGCGATATTGTCGACCACGGCATGACCTATCTCTGGAACAGGCATCGCGACAGCGAGCATGGCGGCTATTTCTGGCAGGTTAACGATGCCGGCCCCGTGGACGCCACCAAGCAGGGTTACGGCCATGCCTTCGTGCTTCTGGCCGCCTCCTCCGCCAAGACCGTCGGCCACCCGCTCGCCGACCAGATGCTGGCCGATATTACCGAAGTGCTGGAAACCCGTTTCTGGGAAGAAAAACACGGCGCGATCGCCGAGGAATTCAACCGCGACTGGTCGCCCATCGATAATTATCGCGGCCAGAATTCCAATATGCATCTGACCGAAGCGTTGATGGCCGCCTATGAGGTGACCGGCGACAAAAACTACCTCGGCAAGGCCGAACGCATCGCCGATCTTCTCATCCGCCGTCGCGCCGGTGAACTGGATTTCCGGGTTCCGGAGCATTTCGACGACAACTGGACACTCGACAAGGACTATCGCGGCAACGAGATGTTCCGTCCCTCCGGCTCCACCCCCGGCCATTGGCTGGAATGGGCGCGCCTCCTACTCCAGCTTTGGGTGTTGGGTGATCGCCGCCACGACTGGATGCCGGTGGCCGCCAAATCGCTGTTCGTGCAGTCCATGGCGCTTGGCTGGGATCGGGAAAAGGGCGGCTTCTTTTATACGCTCGACTGGAACGACACTCCCGACAAGCGGGCAAAGCTCTGGTGGCCAATGTGCGAAGCGGCGGGTGCGGCCCATTTTCTCAACGAAAACCTGCCGGCGGACCCTTTCTATGAAGACAGCTACCGCCGCATCTGGAGCACGATCGCCAACAGCTTCATCGACCATGAAAATGGCGGCTGGCATGAGGAACTGACGGAAAATCTGGTTCCCGCTCACACGCTGTTCCCAGGCAAGGGTGATATATACCACGCCCTCCAGGCCTGCCTCATCCCGCTTTTCCCGGCTACGGGCAGCCTGACAAGGGTGATCGGGGAAAGCGGCGGGGTTTATTAAGCGCGTTGTTCGCAACGGCGTTCGAAGACTTCTCCACTGTCATGCTCGGGCTTGTCCCGGGCATCTGCAGCCTATCGGCCGGACGCAACGCGGTTAGATCCCCGGCATTGGGCCGAGGATAAAGCAACAGTCAAAACCCGATTGTTTCCTCGAAGTCATCCCAGGACTGATACATTTCATAACGCCCGATGCCGGGGATCGGCACATGGCCGTAATAGGGCGAAAGTTGAAACTCGGCGGCCGCCTCGCTCTTGCCTGCCACGGCGGCAACATAGATCGCAGAGGCAAGCCCGGTGCGGTTCGCCCCATGTTCGCAATGGATGAGAACAGGCTTTTCCGCGTTGCGCAGCACCGCCGCCAGCGTTTCTGAATCTTCCACCGAGACTTTCTCGCTTGAGCTCAGCGGATAGTCGACCAGCCGGATGCCGTTGTTTTTCGCGGCCTTGCTTTCGGTATCATACCAGGCTTCACGCTTTTCATCGCGCAGGTTGATGATGGTCTTGATGCCATAGGCCTTGGCGTAAGCGGCGATGTCCTTGCCACTCGGCTGAGCCGAACGATAAAGCTCGCCGGGAATGACCTCGTGAAAATTCCCCGTCAGCTGGCCGATGCCCATATGTGCGCCGGCCAAAACCGGGAGGGCAACGAGGCCAATGGCCGTGATCTTCAAAAACTTCAGAAAAATACGCAAAACATCAACCCGCGACATCAATCCAATGTGTGGCAGATGACACCGCAAACCGGCGAAAACAAGTCACGCCCCGTCGCGGCCCGTGCGCTTCGCAAGCAGCCGGGGCACGGCAGGCCCATGGAGCGGTTGCAATGCAGGGCCTTTGGACCCAAGCATAAATTCTCAAAATACCGTGATTGCCGGCACCGGTGTGATCTCTTCAATCAAATTCGGCGGAAATGACGGTAACCCGCCACTCCAGCCTTTGCGGTTCCACCCGCTCGTTGTTGCGCAGGCGAAATGTCCGGCAGGCGGCGAAGGTTTCCCCGGCTTCGATCCGCCTTTCGCTGACCTGATAGGGATCGAACGATACGGAAGCTCGAAAGGCCGGTTCGAAGCCCTCCAGCGTGTAGGTCAGACGCTGCACCGCGACATTGTTATCATTGCGGAAGCTGACGCGAATGGGCAGTGCAGGATCCGGACAGGCGGCCTCGAACCCGGCAGTCGCGACGATATGCTCCAACCGCTGGCTGCTGCGACGCCAGTCGTAAATGACAAAGGCAGCCGTGCCGGCCCATATCAGGAGCAGGCAGATGACCACCGGTTTTAGATGCCGCGGAAATGCAATAAGGGTGAGGAGAAGAATGGCGCTGAGAACGGCTCCGACAATCACGTCGCCCCTCCTCCGCTAAAATAAAGCTCCATACGTTTCTGCCCTCCCATGCCCTTCCAGCCACAAACGGCCGCGCGAGGCGGTCGTTGGGGTATTATCTCAACGGCGGCTCGAGCCTCTAGCATATGGCGCGACGTACCGGCATCGCAGCCGTCAGCCACAACTCTATGGGTGCTCCCCCCGGTGTCAAGACAACCAAGCGTGACAGATGGCGCCGGCATTGCCGTCCTCAGAAAGAACGGCGAAAGGAACCAAACGCCGCCGAAGACGTTCGCAGCATCAGAACAGCATGGCGGGACATAACGAAACGCCGCGGCATGGAGGTCAGTAGGCCAGCCGGCAGGGACGACAAGCCGCCCCTTGGCACCGCCGAAAGCCACCCCATATTAAAAGTTACTAAACTATGCTACATATCAGTCAGCTCAGGGAGAAAACGATGAAAACGCTGATCGTAACGTCGCTCCTGGCCCTTTCGGCCAGCACCGCAATGGCCGCGGATGCCGTCTACGAAACACCGGCGCCTCCGGTCGCACAGGAAACGTTGCCGGTCTTCACCTGGTCTGGTCCTTATCTTGGTATTCAAGGTGGCGCGGGCTGGGCAAATGGTGATTTTTCGGCCGGTGCCCCCATAGGCTCGGATAATTTCGATGGCGGCATTCTCGGCGCCTTCGCCGGCTACAATTACCAGTTCGACAATAATTTTGTTCTCGGCATCGAGGGTGACGTCGACTATAACTGGAATGACAATGATTATGCGGGTGTGAACATTGGCACCGACTGGCAAGGGTCCGTTCGTGGCCGCGTTGGTTATGCCTTCGATCGCGCCCTGCTTTATGGCACCGCCGGCTGGACCGCCACACGCGGCTTCATCGACACCCCCGGCGCCGGCAAGGATAGCGCCACCTTCAACGGCTACACGGTTGGCGCAGGTCTGGATTACGCCTTCACCGACAATGTCTTCGGCAGGCTGGAATATCGTTACAACGATTACGGCGACAAGGACATATTTGGCATCAATACCGACCTTGACCAGCACACCGTCAAGGTGGGCCTCGGCGTGAAGTTCTGATCACAATCGAGTTTTGTAGACCCGAAGCCCGGCCATCCGCCGGGCTTTTTTCGTTGCAGAGGATCAGCGCAGGCTACGATCCGCTCTGCGAAAAAACGGAACAATATGAACTCCGTAAAAATGAAACATTCACAAGCCGTTCAGCACTTCCGTGCCATCATGCGGGCATAATGAGCCTCTATCTCCCGAAGCAGGCTTATGGAGTAGCCCGATGAAAAAGATAATTCTTTCCACGATTGCCGCGCTTGTTGCCACTGGCAGCATTTTCGCATCCTATGGCAGCGCCAGCGCGCAGGACTATCCCTACCGTCCGCGTTACGATCGGGGCTACGACCGTGGCGGCCCGCCGCCACCGCCCTATCGCGAACACCGTCGCCACAATGATGGCGCAGCCATTGCCGGAGGCCTCGCCGCAGGCGTCATCGGTGGCCTGATCGGCGGCGCCATCGCCAATAATAGCGGCCCCCGTTATTACGAACCGCCACCGCCGCCGCCGCGCTGCTGGTTTGAAGACCGGCGGGTTCCGAATTCCTATGACGGCGGCTGGCACACCGAAAGCATGCGGGTCTGCAACTGATGTCCGATCCTGCGGCCTGGTTTGCTTCAAATGGCAAGCCGGGCTGCTTTCAGCGAATGAGATGGCGGGATACGATTTTCATCCCCACCACGCGCTCTCACCGATACTGCGTGCGGCGCGACAGCACCCCTGCGATCAGCACAGAAAATCAACAACCATCTGATAAAAAAAAGAAAAATGGTGGGCCTGGAGAGACTCGAACTCCCAACCAAGCGGTTATGAGCCGCCGGCTCTAACCATTGAGCTACAGGCCCCTTCGGAAAACGCTATCCGAAACACCGGTTTCGCAATGGTTCGAATCCGGTGGTCACGCTCTAACGCAATTTTTACAGCCCGACAAGCCATTGATGCTTTCGCTAAACAGTGCCGCCGTATTAGCTACACAATCTAAGGCAATACCCGTTCAAGGGACTCAATCAACGAGGAAACACCATGAAGACAAAATCGGCCCGCCTTTTTGCACTTACCGCAATGACAGCAGCAGCCATGATGCCGCTCTCCGGCCAGTTGCTCGCGCAGGAGGCCACCCCGCGTGAAGCCACAATCAGCGTTTCCGGCGAAGGCCAGGCGGCCATCGCTCCTGATATGGCAATCCTGTCGTTCAGCGTCGTCAAGCAGGCAGAAACCGCGGCGGCCGCTCTTTCGGAAAATTCAAAGGCGCTGGCCGATGTTCTGAAGGCACTGAAGGAGGCGGCGATCGAGGATCGTGACCTGCAGACCAGCAACTTCTCGGTGCAGCCGCTTTACAAGCATTATGAGCCAAAGGACGGCGTCTATGTCGCTCCCGAAATCACCGGTTACCAGGTATCCAACGGCCTGACCGTTCGGGTGCGGGATCTGAAGAAACTCGGCGCGATCCTCGATACATCCGTCAAGCTCGGCATCAACCAGGGTGGAGACATCAGCTTCACCAACGACAAGCCTGAAGCCACCGTCACCGAGGCTCGCAAACAGGCCGTGGCCGACGCTCTTTCCAAGGCCAAGACCCTGACGGAAGCTGCTGGCGTAAAGCTCGGCCGCGTTATCCAGATCACCGAAAACACGCAGCGCCCGATGCCGGTGCCGCAGGCCATGATGCGCGCCTCCATGGCGAAGGAAGCGGACAGTGTCCCGATTGCCTCTGGTGAAAACAGCTACAGCGTTGTGGTCAACGTCACCTTCGCGCTCGAGCAGTAATCGGCAAGGGGCGGCTTTTGGGTCGCCCGCACCGGCTCAGCCTCCGCGATAGCACAGATAAAATGAAACGCCCCTCGCTACCGTGCAGGAAGCGAGGGGCGTTTTGTCCATCTGCCGGGACGGGGATGCCGGCAGATCGATCAGGATCGCTGCCTTTAGCGGCGGATCACAGGGCAGCCGCGCTCATTGGCGAATACGATGCGGTCACGGCCGTGGCGGTCAAAACCTGCAACGACGACGCGGCGCGGAGATACATCAACAACACGCGCGCGGCGAAGACCCATGCGGCTTGCCTTTTCTTCCGCAAGCCAGGGCGAGCAGCCACGGCGCGGGCGATCCGGGCGGCCCCAGCCGGGACGATGACCATAACCATCCTGAACCTGAACTCGGAACTGTACATCCGAGCCGGCCGAAGCAGCTGGAGCGGTGACGGAAATACCACCAAGGGCGATGAGGGCAGCCAGGCCGGCTTTTGCGAAGGTGCTGAACATGAACTCACTCCGTTTGTTTCTTTGACGGCGGGGGAACATCCCCCGGCGATTGACGAGACCCTAGACTCGTCCATCTGAATATCAGCAGAACCGAATGTTCAGCAGGCGTTCAGGGTGGTTAACGCGCACACCCCGATCAGGATCCGCACATCACGGCGAGATATGCAGCACGACTTCGCGCCGATGCGACTGATCGCGATGTTCGAAGAGATAAAGGCCCTGCCAGGTGCCAAGCACGAGCCTGCCATCCGTGATGGGAACGCCGATGGAAACCATTGTGAGCGCCGATTTGATGTGGGCGGGCATGTCGTCGGGCCCCTCCAGGGTGTGGACAACCCACCGCATGGAAGGATCGCTAGAAGGCGGGACGAGACGGGAGAAAAACTCCGTGAGATCGCGCCGGACGTCGGGATCGGCATTTTCCTGGATGAGCAGGGAACAGGACGTGTGCCGGACAAAGACTGTCAGCAAGCCTTCCGTTACCCCGGCCTGATTTACGAAGCCTTTTGCTTCAGAGGTAAACTCGTAAAGGCCCTGCCCGTGGGTAGAGATGATTATTTTCTTCTGCGGCACGTTTTTCTTTCAAATAGTCGGGAACAAAATCGGCGCTGCGAACGTTGCACCATGTCAAATTCTATCCGATGGCGATAGGTATAAGACGACAGGGCGATAACAGCCCATGACAGCAGAACGGAAAACCGCCACTGCAGTTGCATAAAACGGGGAAGGGTTGGCAATATAATAATGAATTATCCAGGCTATCCCTTCCACAGACGAACACGGCATTTACAGCGCAGGACTGACACAGGGTGCGAAAGACTTTCTCATGGCACCCACTGACTATCGTGTCGATCTGACCAATTGCGACCGCGAGCCCATCCATATCCCCGGCTATATTCAACCCCACGGCTGTCTCATCGCCTGCGATAACGCTTTGCGCATGGTGCTGCGGCATTCGGCAAATTGCTGCGACATTCTGGGTGTGGAAGGCGATATCAATGGCCGGACCGCCGAAGAGGTTCTGGGCAAGGACCTCGTACACAACCTCCGCAACGCGCTGACTGTAACCGGGAGGACAACGCGCCCGGCCATGTTGCCCGCAACGGAAATGGGCGATGGCAGAAGCTTCGACATTTCGCTTCACCGCTACAAATCCACCACGATCATCGAATTCGAACCGTCCCGCAGCGAAACCCAGCCCCTGGGCACCGCACGCAAGATGGTGGATCGCATTCGCGAGGCGGACAGCGTGGAAAGCCTCATCTCCAGAACGACCAGGCTGGTAAAGGCGACGCTTGGCTACGACCGGGTAATGATTTACCGCTTTGAGGAAGATGGAGCCGGCAAGGTCGTCTCGGAAGCAAAGCAACCGGAACTGGAAAGCTTCCTCGGCCAATATTTCCCCGCCAGCGACATACCCCAGCAGGCCCGCACGCTTTATCTCAAGAACACGCTCCGGATCATCTCTGATGCCAGCGGCACACGAATTCCCGTGTTGCCCGCCCTCGATATCTCCGGCGAACCGCTCGACCTCTCTTTCGCGCATCTGCGCAGCGTCTCTCCCATCCATTGCGAGTATCTTCGAAATATGGGCGTCGCCGCGTCCATGTCGATTTCGGTGATTGTCGATGGCGCCCTCTGGGGTCTGATCGCCTGTCACCATTATTCCCCGCGCGTCCTGACCATGCCGGTGAGGATTGCCGCTGAAATGTTTGGAGAATTCTTCTCCATGCATTTGCAGGTCCTCAAGCAGAAACGTCGGCTGGACACCGTCAACCATGCCCATGCCGCGCTCGATCGCTTCCTGCGGCTCGCCGCGCACCACGCCAATATCGAAGAACTGCTGATCGACAGTTTTCAGGATTTTGCCGATCTGATGCCGTGTGATGGTGTAGGTCTCTGGGTAGACAACAACTGGCACGGCCATGGCGCAACGCCACCGCATGACGCCATTCCAAGGCTCGCGCGTTTCGTCGCCTCGGCTTCGGAAGGCAGGGTCTGGGCGACCCATGCGCTGTCGCAGGCGATACCTGAGGCGGAAATCTACGCCGACACGGCAGCTGGAATGCTCGCCATCCCACTTTCTCAGGTGAAACAGGACTATCTCCTGTTTTTCCGCAAAGAGATCGTGCAAAATCTGAACTGGGCCGGCAATCCGGAAAAATCTTATGAAACCGGCCCGATGGGGGACCGTCTCACACCACGCAAGAGTTTCGCGATCTGGAAAGAGACGGTGCATCAGAGGGCGCAGCCCTGGTCGGAAGATGACCGGGAAATAGCAGAAGCCGCCAGAATTGCGCTGGTCGAGGTCGCCTTCCATCACAGCGAGCTAATGGCCGGCGAAAGGGAACGCGCCGAAGTGCGGCAGCGCATGTTGAACGAGGAGCTCAACCACCGCGTCAAGAATGTTCTCGCCATCATCAAATCGCTGGTCGGCAATCCCTCACAGGAAGGCAAGACCCTGCAGGAATATGTGGCTGCCCTGAAGGGCCGTATTCAAGCCTTGTCCTTTGCCCATGATCAGATCATCCGAGGCGAAGGCGGCGGCGCGCTGCGCGATCTTCTCGACGCGGAATTGTCGCCGCATCGTTCCCCGGAAAGGACGGTGAAACTCGAAGGTCCCCACGTCACACTTGATTCGCGCGCCTTCTCCGTCATGGCGCTCGTTCTGCACGAACTGGCGACGAACGCCGCCAAATACGGCGCGCTTTCGCAGAACGGTGGGCAATTGCATGTGCGCTGGTGGGTCAACGAAAACCGCGATTGCGAAATCGAGTGGCGGGAAGTGCTGACCACCAAACTGCCGACGCCATCCCGCGCCGGCTTCGGCACGGCGCTGATCAGCCGCAGCATTCCTTACGATCTCGGCGGACGCAGTACGTTGCGCTATTTGCCCGATGGATTGGAGGCAGAAATTATGCTGCCCTTCCGTCATGTCTCGTCGGCCACCGAAAGTGTCGAAGTACCCACAGAAAATGAGCCCGCGCGGCAATCCAGCCGCTATAACCGGGAGGAGCCGTTGAAAATATTACTCGTCGAAGATCAGATGCTGATCGCCATGGACGTCGAAAACATGCTCGAGGATAACGGCATCAAAACCATCGAAACGGCGACTTCGTCTGCGATGGCAATTGAAAAGCTGAAAAGCTATGTGCCTGACGTGGCAATTCTTGACATCAATCTCGGTTCGGACACCTCCATTCCCGTCGCCCGGGAACTTCACCGCCGTGGCATCCCGTTCATGTTCGCTACCGGCTACGCCGATGGCAGCATGGTGCCGGATGAATTCGGCGCTGTTCCGGTGATCAGGAAGCCCTATGATGAGGACGCGCTGATGGCCGGGATTGGGGTTTTGGTGGGCGATACGGAGCGCGTTTGAGCGACAAGTGACAAACGTCAACCGAGGTTTTCCGTGCGTTTGGGGGCGGATCATTTTTAATTCGACGACCGATCTGCTACCGACCGGTGAAACCCCGTTTCCTTGCTTCAGCTGGCGTGATGACGTCCCCCATCTTAATTCTGAAGGCCGTCACTGCATAGTTATTGACATCCACCTCGCATTGAAACGTGACATCGCGCCAGACGTCTCCGACGTTGAATGCGCCGCCAGTAGCGTCAAGAACATTGCCCGATATACGTCCGCCCGTGTCGGAAAAGCCATACATGCCACGGGTATCAGCGTAAACCTGTCTTATTTGGGCCAGTGCTTCCGCTTGGCAAAGCTGCACGATACGACGCCGCGGCGGTAGATCGCCAAACATCTGCCGTCTCTGCGCCAGTGTCAGTAGAGCCGATGAAAGCAAACTCTTAGCCGCAGGAAGTTTCGCGGGCTTGTTTTCCATTGCCTCAGAAGGCTTTTCCTCAGGCGGCTTTGGTTGCGGTACTGGCGGCTGCTCCGGTGACGTTTCTTCTTTCATCGGCGCAACCGCGATCTCTCCTTGCTCGGCGGAAGCTTTGAGGTCGCTGTTGGCGGCGGCGGGCGCAGGCTTTTCCTCGGCCGCTTTCTCGGGCTCGCGCGGCGGTTCTGCGGATGGCTGTGTCTTTTCCGCTTCTTCAGTCTTGCCGGCCTTGTCCTCAGGGTCTGCCTGCGCCTCGTCCGGCCGGATGGCGATGGAAGGCAACGTCGCCGGCGGTTGCGGCACCGGTTTCGCTTCTTCAGCCGGTGGCGCGGGAGGTGGTGGCGGAGGTTGCGGTTTTTCCTCTTTCGCCTTCTCCTCACCGGGCGGCGGGGCCTCTTCTGCCTTTTTTTCCTCAGGCGGTGGCACCAGATCGACGCTGATGCTTTCCGGTTCCTGCGGCTCGGCTACACGCTCCGGCAATTCGAAAAGGAAAATCGCCACGACGACAAGATGCAGAAGAACGGAGACGGGCATAGCCCATCCCTTCCACCGCCACCTGCCTGCCGAAACCTGTTGCATCTTACCGAACCAAATCGAACCCGGACATATCCAGCGGAAGCGGATCGCCTGCCTCACACATAAGGCTTGTCGCAGAGTTCGCCAGTGCGGAAAACAAAAAACCCGGCCAGAGCTGACTGACCGGGTTCAATTTTAAAGGAAGCAAAAGCTTAGCTGTCGAGGAAGCTGCGGAGCTTTCTCGAGCGGCTTGGGTGCTTGAGCTTGCGCAGCGCCTTCGCCTCGATCTGGCGAATACGTTCGCGCGTAACCGAGAACTGCTGGCCGACCTCTTCCAGCGTATGGTCAGTGTTCATGCCGATGCCGAAGCGCATGCGCAGAACACGTTCCTCACGCGGTGTCAGCGAGGCCAATACGCGGGTGGTCGTTTCGCGCAGGTTCGCCTGAATGGCGGCGTCGATCGGCAGCAGCGCGTTCTTGTCCTCGATGAAGTCACCGAGATGCGAATCCTCTTCGTCACCCACGGGGGTTTCGAGCGAGATCGGCTCCTTGGCGATCTTCAGAACCTTGCGCACCTTTTCCAGCGGCATGGCCAGCTTTTCGGCCAGCTCTTCCGGGGTCGGCTCGCGGCCAATCTCGTGCAGCATCTGGCGCGAGGTGCGAACGATCTTGTTGATCGTTTCGATCATGTGCACCGGAATACGGATCGTGCGGGCCTGGTCAGCAATCGAGCGGGTGATCGCCTGTCTGATCCACCATGTCGCATAGGTCGAGAACTTGTAACCGCGACGGTATTCAAACTTGTCCACCGCCTTCATCAGGCCGATATTGCCTTCCTGAATGAGATCGAGGAACTGCAGACCACGATTCGTGTACTTCTTCGCAATCGAGATCACGAGACGCAGGTTGGCCTCGACCATCTCCTTCTTGGCGATGCGCGCTTCGCGCTCACCCTTCTGCACCATCGAAACGATGCGACGGAATTCGGCGATGGAAATGCCGGTTTCCGTGGAGAGGTTCTGGATCTCCTGGCGGATTTCCCGGATCGTGTTGCTTTCTTCGCGCGCGAATTCCTTCCAGCCGCGGGCGGCCAGATTGGCGATCGACTTCATCCAGTTCGGATCGAGTTCCGCACCGTGATACTGCTCGAGGAAGCTGTCGCGCTTGACGCCATAGGATTCCGCAAGGCGCAGCAGCCGGCCTTCGTTCTGCATCAGACGCTTGGAAATGTCGTAGAGCTGCTCGACAAGGCTGTCGATGCGGTTCTGGTTCAGCGAAAGCGACTTCACGGCCGTGATCAGCTGATCCTTCAATTCCTTGTAACGGCGCTCCTGGCCGGAAGAAAGCGTACCGGTGCAGGCCAGACGCGCTTCCACCTGCTGATCCTGAAGCTTGCGCAGCTTCTTGTAGGTGTCGGCAATGGTGTCGAGCGTTTCCATGACCTGCGGACGCAGTTCGGCTTCCATCGCGGCAAGGGAAAGATTGGACTCGTCGTCGTCCTCTTCTTCCTCTTCCGGCGGCAGGCCGTCACCACCAACATCGGTGACATCCTCGTCACCGGTCGGAGCACGCAGCTTGCGGGTCTTTTCCTTTTCTTCGGCGGCCTTGCGGTCGGCCTCGATCTTTTCCGGGCTCTGGAACTGCGGCGCAGCCTTGGCTTCCGGGCCGGAATAGGTCGTTTCGAGATCGATGATCTCGCGCAGCAGCGTGGTGCCTTCGTTGAGTTCGTCGCGCCAGATGATCAGCGCCTGGAACGTCAGCGGGCTTTCGCACAGGCCCGAAATCATCGTCTCGCGGCCAGCCTCGATGCGCTTGGCGATGGCGATTTCGCCTTCGCGCGACAGAAGCTCGACAGAACCCATCTCGCGCAGATACATGCGCACGGGGTCGTCGGTGCGGTCGGTTGGTTCTTTCTTCTTGGCGGTCGCAAGCGCGGTGCCGCTGGAAGGCGCAAGTTCGCCACCCTCGGAATCGTCACCATCGGAATCGCCGTCGTCATCGCCACCGGCGGCTTCCTCGGCATCCTCGTCCTCGATCACGTTGATGCCCATGTCGGACAGCATCGCCATCGTGTCTTCGATCTGCTCGGAGGTCACCTCTTCGGACGGCAGGACGGAATTCAGCTCGTCCATCGTCACATAGCCGCGCTTCTTGGCGGCCTTGATCATTTTCTTGACCGCGTCATCCGAAAGGTCGAGAAGCGGGCCGTCCGTCGCACCGTCGCGTTCGTTTTCTGCTTCTTCGTTTTCTTTGACTTTGGTTGCCATCTATCTCGTCGCTTTCCCTGACGCTAACACCTGTTCCGCCGCATCGCCGTCCGCCCCTTGAGCATCCGGCGCATTGCCGCGAATCACTGTCAGACACCTAACGGAGTGATCTTTAATTGCCGATTAACCACGGCAGCCTCAGGCAGAATGCAAGGACAGTGCACCCGGAAATGCTTGCTCATGCAATTTCTATCCGCCAAGGCTCATTCCACCTTACTTTTCCTGAATTGGTGATTCCCGCTATTTCCCGCCCCGTCAAGCCTTTGAAGGCGAGACAGCCACGGAAATTCTTAAAAAGAGCCGCATTTTGCGAATTATCACCAGACTATCCCCTATTTAGGACGCCTGCCGCAAAAGGCAACCCCACACACCTTTCAATTCTTGCCGCGACGATCATCCATGACCGACGGCCGGTCCCTTCACCCGGCCGGACATGACCCCGAAACCATCGATGATGGCCTCCTGATTTTCCATTCGGCCGATCTCCAGCTGAACCTCGGCAAGCGCGCGCACCAGAAGGGTCCCGCGCTCATCATCCGTCGCCTCGGCAATTTCGCGCTCCAGCTCCTTTTTCTGCCAGAGGAGCGACTTTGTCCTTTTGTGCAGGGAAAGCGCCTGCACGTAACCTTCCCGTGCATCCTCCATCGCCGCCTCGCCGGTCGCCGTCCACAGACGGGCATTGCGCACCTGCTGATCCATGGTTTTCAGCAGCACGTCGAAGCCCTGCTGCGACAGGCGCTCGATCAGCCCCGCCCGCGATATCGCAGCCGCATTTTCGGCCGCGTAGGTCAGAACCGTAGACCACAGGCGTTGCAGGTCACGGTTCTCATAGTCGATCGCGGCGATCTCGTCATATTCCTCGAGAAGCAGTTCGGGATGGTTGACGATGGTGATGGCCAGAACGCTCTCCCGAAGCGACGGCTTGGTCTGATAACCCCTGACGAGGCCGGATTGCGCCAACCGTTCAGAAATACTGCTGGCAGATGTCGCCATAGCCCCACCCCGGCCCGGTGCGTTGCGCTGAAAGCCACGCCCCGGCGCCTGTGCGCCATTGCGGCGGAAATTGCCACCCTGCTGCCCGCTTGCCTGAAAGCGCGGCTGGAAGAAGGCATTCAGCCTGTCACGCATGTCCTGTTGATAGAAGCGCCGCACCGTCTCGTCACCAATAACGGCCACGATCTGCCGCAGGCGGCTCTCAAGCTGGGCACGCTTTTCCGGCGTATCGAAAGTAACGCCTGAGGTCTCGCGGCTCCAGATCATCGCGGCCAGCGGCTTTGCCTCGGAAAGAACGCGGTCGAAAGGCGCCCTACCCTCCAGACGCACGAGATCATCCGGATCCTTGCCGTCGGGCAGAAGCGCGAAGCTGACGGAGCGATCCGGCTTGATATGTGGCAAGGCGAGATCAGCGGCACGGTTGGCGGCGCGAATGCCGGCGCCGTCGCCATCGAAGCAGAGGATCGGCTGCGGCGACATCTTCCAGAGCAGATCGAGCTGGCTTTCGGTCAAGGCAGTGCCGAGCGGTGCGACGGCATTTTCGACGCCCGCCTGATAAAGCGCGATGACATCCATATACCCTTCGACTGCAATGACCGTGCCGCCCGCCGCCTGTGCGGCCCGACGTGCACGGGCGAAATTATAGAGAACATTGCCCTTGTGAAAGAGCTCGGTCTCGTTGGAATTGAGATATTTCGCCACCGCATCCGAAGCCATGGCGCGGCCGCCGAAGGCAATCACCTTTTCCCGCGAGGACAGGATCGGGAACATGATGCGGTCGCGAAAACGGTCATAGGAAACCGGCACGTTTTCATGGACCACCAGCCCGCAGGCTTCCATCTGCTCCTTGGAAACACCCTTGCTTGCAAGATGCTCCTTCAGCGCGTTGCGACTATCAGGCGCATAACCCAGCCGAAAAGTCTCGATGGTACGCCCGGTCAGCCCGCGATCGCGCAGATAAGCCCGAGCCCGAGCGCCGAGCGCCGTTTGCAGCTGATCCTGAAAGAACAGCGTCGCCATTTCCATGACGTCCTGAAGAGAGGTGCGCTCACGCTCCCGCTTCTCCGCCTGCGGATCGGGCTGCGGCATGGAAATGCCGGCCATATCGGCGATCTGCTGCACGGCTTCCGGGAAACTTAAGCCCTCAAGCTCGGTCAGAAAGCGGAAATGATCGCCGGAAACGCCGCAACCAAAGCAATGATACCGCCCCTTGCGGTCCTCACAGTGAAAGCTCGGGCTTTTTTCGCCATGGAACGGGCAGCAGGCCCAATAATCCCCGCGCGGCGCATTGGTCTTCTTCTTGTCCCAGGACACACGTCTGCCGATCACATCGGAGATGTTCACGCGGTCGCGTATCTCATCAAGGAAAGAGTTGGAAAAGCGCATGGGTTACCTGTTCGAGGCCAGTCTTTCATATAAGCGCAGAATGGCGCCAGCACCAACCCTATGAACCAGTTCACAGCCACAATACCCGTTATTCACAGGGTGGCGCAAAAGCTGGCAAAGCCCTTTGCGCCTGCTTTAGGCAAATTTGTGGCGCTGCATCATCACTAAAAATTATGTTTTTGTAATTTGAGCAGTCCGTCCGCGCGATGTAAAAACACAGCCACAGCCAAAGCAACGAAATCGCAGAAATCTGCCGACGCCCGCAGGCACGTCCCCCGAAAAACGCCTGCGCTTGAGAGCATTCTGATCCGCCGGAATGCGTTTTCGTCGACAGAAAAAGGCAGGGCAGCCCACATCTGCCCTGCCTTTACTTTTTCGCTATACTTCTGGCTCCGGCGCGTTCCTATGCGCAAATGCGAAACCGGAAGATGGCGCCATTCCATTCAGGACGGTTCCAGTCCAGTTCGGAAACGCTGCCCTCAGCGGCACATTTCCGGATTGCTCCCTGCCAGAATACCAGCGCCGTCGTGTTTTTTCTGGCGACGGCAACTTCCCAGGCCCCCGGGTACCGATGAAAAAGTCTCTGTGCCGCAATCAGACCAAGCCCCTGTCCGCGATACTTTCGCACGATGAAAAACTCTCCGACGGAATATTCGGTCGGTAAGGCCGAGTGGCCCTTATCATTGATAAGTGCAAATCCAACAGGCTTATCGTCTATCTTAAACAGGAAAGCTGACCACCGGGGGCACTCAAAATACGGCGCGATCGGATAATCGGGAAATCTGCCATCTTGGCCAAGTTCACCTCGCGGCGTCCCAGCCCAAAATTCGGAGAAATCATGCGTGTATAATTGCATCATATTTTGAACAGCAGACATATCGGCTACCGATGCTGCATCGAGACTGAAATTCACGACCCACTCCGTTGTTAATATCCCACCAGCGAACAAGCCTTTGGATGTGACAAAACAAATGGGGCAAATGCGATCATACCACTTGTTTTGTTCGGACTGCCGGATTTTTATGCCGCAGCCGAGCGGGCTTTTACGCCGCCCTTGATACCTGCGCATGACAACATTTCGGTTCACCTGAGTGGGTCTCTGCGGACAAAAAAACAGGGCAGCCATGGCTGCCCTGCTTTTGGTTTTTCTGGAGCGGCAAACCTACTTCAGCAGATCCTTCACGACGCCAGAGGCCTTCGCAAAGTCGATCTGACCGGGATAACGTTCCTTCAGCGCATTCATGCATTTGCCCATGTCACGCAGGCCGGAAGCACCGGTTTCGGCGATGACGGCCTGGCAAAGTTCGCGCACCTTCTCGGCCGGAATTTCTTCCGGCATGAATTCCTTGATGATGACGATTTCTTCGCGCTCCTGAGCGGCAAGTTCGGGACGGCCCGCACCTTCATAGATGCTGGCGGATTCTTCCCGCTGCTTCACCATCTTGGTCAGAATCTGCATGATATCTTCATCGCTGACGGGGTCCTTGCCCACGCCGCGATTGGCGATATCGCGATCCTTGATGGCCGTCTGGATGAGACGCACGGTCGAGGTGCGGCGTGCATCACGGGCCTTCAATGCGTCCTTCAAAGCGTTTGCGAACGTGTCGCGCATCATTTTTCTTCTCCTTGGGAAAGCGCTTTCCGCAGCTTCTCGATACGGAAACTTTCCACCTCATTTTGCGAAACGACATAAACGAGCCGACACGCTCAAGCAAATCAAATGCATAAGACCTTGAAAATACGATGGTTTAATTCCACGTAAATCTTGGCCCTGCGGTTGACCGCTTGGGCTGCTTTCGTTATTTTCCGGCACCTGCACGAGATTTTAACGAAGGGTCGGAACGCGAGCTTTATCGCGCGCCCCTTTATGTCACGAAGCCTGCGACAAAAATGGCCCCTTACCCCCTGCCTTTCAAGAGGCGGGGTGCGAAGCGGCAGAAACGGAACGAGATGACCGAGACAGCGCCCTGGACTACCCGCAAACCGACCGCAATGCTTGTTCTTGCCGATGGCACGGTGATTGAAGGAACAGGCATAGGCGCAACCGGCAAGGTTCAGGCCGAGGTCTGCTTCAACACGGCGCTGACGGGTTACGAGGAAATCCTCACCGACCCCTCCTATCTCGGCCAGATCGTTACCTTCACCTTCCCGCATATCGGCAATGTCGGCACCAATGAAGAAGATATCGAAGACCTGACGCCCGCCGCCCGGCGCGGCGCCGTCGGCGTCATCTTCAAGGCCGACATCACCGACCCTTCGAACTTCCGCGCCGTCAAGCATCTGGATGCCTGGCTGAAGGCCCGCGGCGTCATCGGCCTCTGCGGCATAGACACCCGCGCCCTGACGGCATGGATCCGCGAAAACGGTGCCCCGAACGCGGTTATCGCCCATGATCCGAACGGCGTCTTCGACATCGAAGCGCTGAAGGCGGAAGCCAAGGCATGGAGCGGCCTCGTCGGCCTCGACCTCGCCATAGAAGCCACCTCCGGCCAGTCTTCCACCTGGGCTGAAACGCCGTGGGTCTGGAACAAGGGTTACGGCACGCTCGGCGAAGCCGATGCCAAGTATCACGTCGTCTGCGTCGATTTTGGCGTCAAGCGCAACATCCTGCGCCTGTTTGCCGGTCTCGATTGCAAGGTCACGGTCGTTCCGGCCCAGACTTCGGCTGAAGACATCATGGCGCTGAAGCCGGATGGCGTGTTCCTGTCTAACGGCCCCGGAGACCCAGCCGCGACGGGCGAATATGCCGTTCCCGTCATTCAGAACCTCATCAAGACCGACCTGCCGATCTTCGGCATCTGCCTCGGCCACCAGATGCTCGGCCTTGCGGTTGGCGCAAAGACCGAAAAGATGCATCAGGGCCACCATGGCGCGAACCATCCGGTCAAGGACTTCACGACCGGCAAGGTGGAAATCGTTTCGATGAACCACGGCTTTGCGGTGGATACCAAGTCGCTGCCCGAGGGCGTCGAAGAGACCCACATCTCGCTGTTCGACGGTACCAATTGCGGCCTGCGCATCACCGGCAAGCCGGTCTTCTCCGTCCAGCACCACCCGGAAGCATCGCCGGGCCCGCAGGACAGCCACTATCTCTTCCGCCGCTTCGTCAACCTGCTGCGTGAAAAGAAGGGTGAGGCAGCGCTCGCCGAGCGCTGATACTTTTCCAATCCGGACGTTACATACGGCCCGCTTCTCAGCGGGCCGTTTTCATTTCACGCTTCACAAGCAGCACGAAGCGGATGGTGAGAAGAACGGCGGCTGTCGAAAGACCGATCACAAAGCCGAACCAGACACCGCGCCCGCCGAAACCGAGCGGAAAAGCCATGGTCCAGGCAAGCGCCAGGCCGATCGGCCAATAGGAGATCAACGCCAGCATCGCCGGTATGCGGGCGTCCTTCAACCCGCGCAGCAGGCCTGCCGTGACCGCCTGAATGCCATCGACAAGCTGGAAGATGCCGGCAATCACCACGAGGCTGCTGGCATAAGCGAGCACCTCGGCGGCCTCAGGCAATTTCGGATCGAGGAACCACTTCGCCAGAAATTCCGGCACCGCCGCAAACAGGATGCCACCGCACAGGGCGATGCCGCAGGCGATGGCGTAAATCATGATGGAAGCGCGGATGAGGTTCTTGAAGTCCCCCTGGCCCCGCGCCACGCCGACGCGAACGGTCGCAGCCTGCGAAAGGCCGAGCGGGATCATGAAGGCGATGGAAGCGAGCTGCAGGGCAATGCCGTGCGCCGCGAGCTGTACCGTGCCGATCTGCCCCATCAGGATCGAGGCGGCAGCAAACAGGGTCACCTCGGCAAGAATGGTGATGCTGATCGGCAGGCCAAGACGCAGCACTTCAAAAAGCGCATGCCAGTCTGGCCGCCAGAAGCGCACGAACAGCTCGTATTTCTTCGTTTCCTCGCGCGTCTGCACATACGCCACGATGAAGATGAAGCTGAAGGCGTTGACGATGACCGCAACCACGGCCGCGCCATTCATGCCCATGGCCGGCAGCCCGAAATGTCCGAAAACCAGCGCGTAAGCCAGTATGCCATTCATGACAAGCATGATGATGGTGGCATAAAGAATGATGCCTGCCCGGCCGATGGCGCTGACAAGGCCGCGCAGCACATAAAACAACAATGCCGGCAGCAGGCCGAACTTGGCGATGGCGAGATAATGGCCTGTCAGCGACGCAACATCTGGGTTCTGCCCAAGCGCAACCAGGATGCGCTCGGCATTCATGAAGATCGGCAGCGTCAGAAGCCAGTACGCGATCGCCACCCACATGCCCATGCGCAACGAGCGGCGCGCAGATGTCGCATCGCCCTGCCCGTAAGCCTGCGCCACCATGGGCACAACGGCGACCGAGAAGCCTGTACCAAAAATAAAAACGACAAAAAAGAACTGCCCGGCCAGCACCATCGCCGCCAGCTTCTCGGCCCCCAGCTGACCGACGATCACCATATCGGTGGTATGGATGCCAAGCTGCGCGAGCTGCGCGCCAATAAGAGGGATTCCGAGAACAAGCGTAGCCTTGAAATGCGAAAACCACGACCCCGATCCGGACGGAACGGTTCCTGCAACAACCGACGAAGACATTGTAATTCACCCGAACATTGGCCGTTGCCCGCGATTTGCGCAACGGCAGCACGAGGATGAATAAAATAATCGCTGTCTGCATGCAACCGGCAGCAGTGCATGGTTAAAAATTACGCAGTTCTGAAAAGGCTCGACAAATTCGCAATACGAGCCCTCACCAAACACAAGTTTAGTCGAATTTTACCATTCGCCGTTATCCATTAGAACATCGAATAGTTCTTCTAAAATCATAAGCTGCATGACGCAGAATATTCCCGCCTTCGAGGCATGTTTCCCCAACCATTGTTCAAGATGACCTTATCGGTGCATCGGGCTTCAAGGATCTGTAGCTTGCCAAAGAAAACCAATCTTATGACGCGCATTCTGGTTGCCGCGTCATCTCTTGTCGTCGCCGCCTTTGCGGGCTTCTCGTATTATATCGACAGCCTTCAGCATCGGGTCACCACCGAAGCGGTGGCGGAAAATATCGATTCTTCCGGCAAGCAGGCCGCCCAGAGCATCGCGAATTGGCTGAATGGCCGCATCATGCTGACGGAAACCGTGGCAAAGACGCTTGCCAAGCTTCCCGAGGACGGTGCGAAGCTGCAGTTTCTGGAGAATGAGGTGCTGACCGCGCAATTCATGTCCACCTATTTTGGCAATGCGGAAACCGGCACCTTCACCACCTTCCCGAAGACACCGCTGCCGGAAGGTTACGATCCACGCAAACGCCCGTGGTACCTGGATGCGGTGAAAGCCGGCAAGACGGTGCTGACCGAGCCTTATAACGACGCCTCGACCGGCGGGCTCATCATCACGGCCGCCATTCCCGTCTCCGTCAACGGCAAGCTTGCCGGTGTGACAGGCAGCGATTTCTCGCTCGACTCCCTGGTCAAGATGATCACGTCCGTGGATGCCGGGAAGGACGGGTATGCCTTCCTGGTCAGCAAGGATGGCAAGATTCTCATCCACCCCGATGCAAAATTCGTCGACAAACCGCTGACCGATCTCTTCAAAGTCGATACGCCGGTGATTTCTTCTGCAATTTCCCAGACGGAAATCGACGGCAAGGGCAAAATCACCAGTTTCATTCCCGTTGCCGGCCTGCCTTCGGTCGATTGGTATCTTGGCTTTGTTGTTGATTCCGATGTTGCCTATGGCGCCATCGGGCAGTTCCGCATGGCCGCCACCATCGCCACCATTCTCGCCGCCACGATCATGATCGGCCTGCTGGCGACCGTGCTCTCCCGCTTCATCGTTCGCCCGGTGACGCAGATGACCTCCGCCATGGAAGGCCTGGCTGCCGGCAATCTCGAAGTCGCCATTCCTGGCCAGGAACGCACCGATCAGATCGGCTCAATGGCTGCGGCCGTTGCCGTGTTCCGCTCGAACGCCATGGAACGCCTGCGGCTCGAAGGGGACGCCGAACAGAACCGCACACTTTCCGAACAGGAGCGTAACGAGCGGGAAAGACTGGCAGCAAAAGACGCGGCCGATATTCAGTTTGCAGTCGATTCACTGGCAAAGGGTCTTGCTCATCTCTCCAACGGCGATCTCAATTATCGTATCGATACACCGTTTGTGTCCCGCATCGATCGCCTGCGCGACGACTTCAACAATTCCGTTGCGAAGCTGAATGCTGCGCTGAGCACCGTCGGACAGAACGCGCTTGCGATCGATGCCGGTGCCGGCGAAATCCGCCAGTCAGCCGACGATCTGGCGCGACGCACCGAACAGCAGGCAGCCTCCGTGGAAGAAACGGCGGCGGCGCTTGAGGAAATCACCACGACTGTCAAGGATTCCGCCCGCCGTGCGGAAGAAGTCGGCCGCTTGGTCGACCGCGCCCGCGGCAATGCCGAACAGTCCGGCGTCATCGTGGAAAATGCCGTGCGCGCCATGGAAGGCATCGAAAAATCATCGTCAGAGATCAGCAACATCATCGGCGTGATCGACGAGATCGCCTTCCAGACCAACCTGCTCGCGCTGAATGCCGGTGTTGAAGCCGCCCGCGCCGGTGAGGCCGGCAAGGGCTTTGCGGTTGTCGCCCAGGAAGTCCGTGAACTTGCCCAGCGTTCCGCCAATGCGGCAAAGGAGATCAAGACGCTGATCAACGCCTCCACCTCGCAGGTGCAGTCCGGCGTCGAACTCGTCGGCAATGCCGGCAAGGCGCTGGAAACCATCGTCCGCGAAGTGCAGGAGATCAACCGCCACATCGACGCGATCGTCACCGCATCGCGCGAACAGTCGACCGGCCTCCAGGAAATCAACACCGCCATCAACACCATCGATCAGGGCACGCAGCAGAATGCCGCCATGGTCGAGGAGCAGACGGCAGCAAGTCATGGCCTCGCCTCGGAAGCGGCGGCGCTGAATGAGTTGCTAGCGCAGTTCCAGCTCGCCACGGCTACGCGGCGGCAGGCGGAATATGGGCGGGCTGCTTAAGGGAGAATGGATATTGGCCGATCGTTATAGCACCGGATCATGGCCAACCATCACCACGCTCGAAGTCATCCTCGGGCTTGTCCCGAGGATCCAACCACGTCTCGTGTAAAACATACGTCGCAGATGCTCGGGACACGCCCGAGCATGACGGAGGTGAAATCTTACGCCTTTCTCACCTCATGGCCGGAGCGATCCGGCCATTTTTTTGTCCACCCTCCTAATAGTCGGTTCCCGCCATTCACACGATCCGCTAGAGCTTGATCGATCATGATCATGCGGAGGGATTCATGCTGGAACTGATTTGGCGCGGCATTGCCATGGGCATTGGCGGCACCGTGTTTATGGACATATGGGCAATCATACTGCACCGGTTTTTCGGCCAGTCCGCCCCGAACTGGGCGCCGGTCGGCCGCTGGTTCTGGCATGTGCCGAAAGGCAGGATATTTCACGACAGCATCGCCACGGCTGAACCCTACGAGCATGAACTGGCGCTCGGCTGGATTTCGCATTACGCCGTCGGGATTCTCTATGGTGTCATTCTTGCCCTGGTGGTCCCGCCCGCCTGGTTTGCAAACCCGTCCTTCATAGCGCCGTGGGTCGTCGGCATCATAACGGTGGGCGCAGGCTGGTTCCTGCTGCAGCCGGGTCTCGGCATTGGCTGGGCTGCATCGAAGACACCGAACCCAACGAAGGTTCGCGTCCTCAACCTCGTGGCCCATACCATCTTCGCCCTCGGCATGTATGTCGTGGCGCTCTTGATGCGCTAAACGAAAAGGGGGCTGAAAAGCCCCCTCTCCTCAGATATTCGCCGAGAAAGTATCGCAGTCCTCGACCCGGCCGCTCTGGAAGCCGCGCTTAAACCATTCCATGCGCTGCGCCGAGGTGCCGTGGTTGAAGCTATCGGGCACCACATAGCCTTGAGTCTGCTTCTGCAGCGTATCGTCGCCGATCTGGTGGGCGGCGTTCAGGGCTTCCTCAAGGTCGCCGGTCTCAAGAATGCCCTTCTGTTCGGTAAACTTGCCCCAGATGCCCGCATAACAATCCGCCTGAAGCTCCACACGCACCGACATCTTGTTGGCGTCCGTCTGGCTCATCGACTGACGGCGGCGGTTGAACTCAGGCAAAACGCCGGTCAGGTTCTGGATGTGGTGGCCGACCTCATGCGCAATCACGTAAGCCTGCGCGAAATCGCCAGCCGCGCCGAAACGCTGGTCCAGTTCCTTGAAGAAGCTGGTATCGAGATAGACCTTACGGTCGCCCGGGCAATAGAACGGACCGCTGGCAGCGGAAGCATAACCGCAGGCGGAAGACACCTGCCCGGAGAACAGAACCAGCGTCGGCTTCTGATAGGTTTCGCCTGCCGACTGGAAAATGCCGCTCCACGTATCCTCGGTCTCGGCAAGAACGGTGCGGACGAAGGCGGTCGTCTCGTCGGACGATTGCCCCTGTGGTCGCGTGCCGGACTGCTGGGTCCCCGATTGCGTCGTACCGCCGCCATCCATCGACAGATCGCCGCCGGTCAGCAGCGTCAGCGGGTTGATGCCGAGCACCCAGCTGATCAACAGAATGACCAGAAGACCGCCAATCCCGATACCGCCGCCGCGACGCCCGATTGGCACGCGCATCCCGCCTCGGGAAAAAGGATCACTCGGCCCCGCCGACATGCCGCGCCGATCCTCAATATTGTCCGACTGGCGGCGCCCTCTCCATTCCATGCTATTCTCCCGGCGACTATCGCCTCAACAAGCTGCCTTATAACGGCACTATAATACATCTTGTTCCGGAAGAAAGCAGAGGCGGTCAGCGGAGTCTTTCATGCGGCTCTGCGTCTTTGTTTCAGCACGGTCAGAAACAGGAAGGCAAAGACCAGAGCGCCGGCGGAAACGGCCACAAATCCCGCTCCGCCGCCACCGAAAGCAACCTTATTCATGAGGCGTCCGGGAACGAAGGTGAATCCTCCCGCAATAACGATGCCGCCCAGATAAACGCTCTGCATAATCCGCATATGGCGTCTGATATCGCCACGCCGGGCGAAGTAGATCGATTGCAGACAGCCATATATCGTGAAAGCGGAGAGGAGATGGATCGGGCTGAAACCGTAAAACATCCTCAATTCATGGATGAAGAAGGTTGAAATGGAAGTCGAAACCATCAGCATCACCCAGATCTTGCCGAGCAGCCGGTGGATGGCGGTTCCCTTGGGACGCAGGAAGATGAAGGCCCCGAGAATGGCTGCGGGCATGACGGTGGCGACATGGAATTGCACGGCGAGCGGTGCGTCTAACAGAGGCTGGAATGACATGGGTGCTGTTTCGGCTCGGTTGAAATCACCGGCAATTTCGGCGAAACATGCGGACAGGAAAAACGGATTGGCGCCATCAGCAGGAAAACTTCGTGGATCACCCGTATCTGCAGTCCACGCTTCGTGAAATGCACGCCGTTCTGCAATCGCGCAGGCTGTGGCTGACATTCCTCGCGGTGCTGGCGATCTTCATCGTGACCGGGCCCTTCGGAACGAGCGAAACCATGAGCTTCGCCGACCGGTTGCTTTACTGGACAATCATTCAGGCCGGCGCCTGGATATTTGCCATATCCTTTTCCATCATCGCCAACAGCATCCTTGCCGGCCGCATCGAAAATATGCTGGCGCGCATGATGATCGGCTCGCTGACGGCCGCCTTGCCGATCGGGCTCTTGCTTACCATCACAAACGGGGTCTTTTCAGGCAGGGAAATGGGTTTCGGCCCCTTTGTGCAGAGCAGCCTGTCCTCCCTGCCTCTCTGCGCCATCTTCTGCCTGCTGAGTTATCTCACCGCCTGCCAGTCGTTCGAGACGACGGCCAATGCCTCTAAGGTCAGAGACGAAGACATCAAACACGCTAAGGGCCTCGCACCGCTGCTGGAGCGGATTCCACCGCAAAAGCGTGGCGAACTGCTGCGGCTCTCAGTGCAGGACCATTATACCGAAATCGTCACCACGCGCGGGCGTCAACTCGTCCTCTTGCGTTTTGCCGATGCGCTGAAGGAGATTGGCGAGACGCAGGGCTTGCAGGTGCACCGCTCCCACTGGATTGCCGATACGGATGTCGTCGCGCTGCGTAAACAGACAGGCCGCCTGCTTCTCATGACAAGGGACGGTTCCGAGATCCCCGTCAGTCGCTCCTATGCTGCGGCGGTACAGGCCCGTTTTACCGCGCTTGCCCCTGCCCGTTAAGAGTTTCTGTCGATTCCGGAATTTATGGGGTTCCGTTCTCAAAAACATTTGCCTATAAGCCGCTTCTAGCCTGAAAACATTTGAATTGCGCTCCCCGGCCGGTGATCTTCCACCCTGGCCGGTGTTTTGCGCAACCGAAAAGCGGAACGAGAGAGCCCATGCCGAAGCGCCAAGATATCAAGTCCATCCTCATCATCGGCGCGGGACCGATCGTTATCGGTCAGGCATGTGAATTCGATTACTCCGGCACGCAGGCCTGTAAGGCGCTGAAGGAAGAAGGTTACCGGGTCATTCTGGTCAACTCCAACCCGGCGACGATCATGACCGATCCAGGTCTCGCGGACGCCACCTACGTCGAGCCGATCACCCCTGAGGTCGTGGCCAAGATCATTGCAAAGGAGCGTCCCGACGCGCTGCTGCCGACCATGGGCGGCCAGACCGCGCTCAACACCGCGCTTTCTCTCAAGCGCATGGGCGTTCTCGACCGCTACAATGTCGAAATGATCGGCGCGAAGCCCGAAGCCATCGACATGGCCGAAGACCGGGCCCTCTTCCGCGAAGCCATGGCCCGCATCGGCCTTGAAACCCCGCGCTCGATGCTCGCCAACGCCACTGAAATCAAGGATGCCGACCGCAAGAAGCATGAAGCTGCGCGGGCGGAGCTGAAGGGCAAGCTCTCCGGCCCCGAACTCGACAAGGCGCTGGACGACCTCGAAAACCAGTGGAACCTCGGCGAAACCGACCGCAAGCAGCGTTACATGGCCCACGCCATGGCCATTGCCGCCCAGGCCATCGATCATGTCGGCCTGCCCGCCATCATCCGCCCGTCGTTTACGCTGGGCGGCACGGGCGGCGGCATTGCCTATAACCGCTCGGAATTCTTCGACATCGTCTCCGGCGGCCTCGACGCCTCGCCGACGACGGAAGTTCTGGTCGAAGAATCGGTTCTGGGCTGGAAGGAATATGAGATGGAAGTGGTCCGCGACACCGCGGACAATTGCATCATCATCTGCTCCATCGAAAACATCGATCCGATGGGCGTCCACACCGGTGACTCCATCACTGTCGCGCCAGCCTTGACGCTGACCGACAAGGAATACCAGATCATGCGCAACGCCTCGATTGCGGTGCTGCGTGAGATCGGCGTGGAAACCGGCGGCTCCAACGTGCAGTTCGCCGTCAACCCGAAGGACGGCCGCCTCGTCGTCATCGAAATGAACCCGCGCGTGTCGCGCTCCTCTGCGCTGGCTTCCAAGGCAACCGGCTTCCCGATCGCCAAGATCGCCGCCAAACTGGCCATCGGCTACACGCTGGACGAACTCGAAAACGACATCACCGGCGGCGCCACCCCGGCATCGTTCGAACCATCGATTGACTACGTCGTCACCAAGATCCCGCGTTTCGCCTTCGAGAAGTTCCCGGGCGCGTCGCCGATCCTCACCACCGCGATGAAGTCGGTCGGTGAAGTCATGGCCATCGGCCGCACCTTTGCGGAATCCCTGCAGAAGGCGCTGCGCGGTCTCGAAACCGGCCTTACCGGTCTCGATGAAATCGAAATTCCCGGTTACGAAGAGGGCGAAGGCTCCAAGAACGCGATCCGTGCTGCCATCGGCACGCCGACGCCGGATCGCCTGCGCATGGTCGCCCAGGCGCTGCGCATGGGCATGACCGAAGAGGAAGTCCACGAGAACTCGAAGATCGACCCCTGGTTCATCGCCCAGTTCAAGGCCATCGTCGATACGGAAGCCCGCATCCGCGAGCACGGCCTGCCACAGGACGCCGAAAACCTGCGCATGCTGAAGGCCATGGGCTTCTCCGATGCCCGCCTCGCCAGCCTGACCTCCAAGCGTCCGAAGGAAGTGGCCGAACTGCGCAACAGCCTGAACGTCCGCCCGGTCTTCAAGCGCATCGACACCTGCGCCGCCGAATTCGCCTCGCCGACTGCCTACATGTATTCGACCTATGAAATGCCCTTCGTCGGCGCCGCCCGCTCTGAAGCGCAGGTCTCCGACCGCAAGAAGGTCGTCATCCTCGGCGGCGGCCCGAACCGTATCGGCCAGGGCATCGAGTTCGATTATTGCTGCTGCCACGCCGCCTTCGCGCTGAAGGATGCCGGCTTTGAAGCGATCATGATCAACTGCAACCCGGAAACGGTGTCCACCGACTACGACACTTCCGACCGCCTCTATTTCGAGCCGCTGACGGCCGAAGACGTGATCGAGATCATGCGCGCCGAACAGGAAAAGGGTGAACTCGTTGGCGTCATCGTGCAGTTCGGTGGCCAGACGCCGCTGAAGCTTGCAGAAGCGCTGGAAAAGAACGGTATCCCGATCCTCGGCACCGCGCCTGACATGATCGACCTTGCCGAAGACCGCGACCGCTTCCAGAAGCTCTTGATGAAGCTCGATCTCGCCCAGCCGAACAATGGCATCGCCTATTCGGTCGAGCAGGCCCGCCTTGTCGCTTCTGAAATCGGCTTCCCGCTGGTGGTTCGCCCGTCCTACGTTCTGGGTGGCCGCGCCATGCAGATCATCCATTCGGAAGGCCAGCTCCAGACCTACCTGCTCGACACGGTTCCGGGTCTCGTACCCGAGGACATCAAGCAGCGTTACCCGAACGACAAGACCGGCCAGATCAACACCCTGCTCGGCAAGAACCCGCTGCTGTTCGACAGCTACCTGACCAACGCCGTTGAAGTGGACGTCGACGCGCTGTGCGATGGCGAAAACGTCTTCGTATCCGGCATCATGGAGCACATCGAAGAGGCTGGCATCCACTCGGGCGACTCGGCCTGCTCGCTGCCTTCGCGTTCGCTCAGCAAGGAAACGCTCGACGAACTGGAGCGCCAGACGACGGCGCTTGCCAAGGCGCTCAAGGTTGGCGGCCTGATGAACGTTCAATACGCCATCAAGGACGGCACGATCTACGTTCTCGAAGTCAACCCGCGCGCCTCGCGTACCGTGCCTTTCGTCGCGAAAACAATCGGCGCGCCGATCGCCAAAATCGCCGCCCGCGTCATGGCGGGCGAGAAGCTCGATCCGGCGATTGCCGCTTACGGCGAGAAGCCTGATCCGCGTAACCTCAAGCACATTGCCGTCAAGGAAGCCGTCTTCCCCTTCGCGCGCTTCCCCGGCGTCGACATTCTGCTCGGACCGGAAATGCGCTCGACCGGTGAAGTCATCGGCCTCGACACTGATTTCGCGCTCGCCTTCGCCAAGAGCCAGCTCGGCGCCGGTGTTGACCTGCCGCGCTCCGGCGCGGTCTTCGTCTCGGTCCGTGATGAGGACAAGGAAGGCGTTCTGCCCGCCATCCGCATTCTCGTGGAAAGCGGCTTCAGAGTGCTGGCCACCGGCGGCACCCAGCGTTTCCTTGCCGAAAAAGGCATCAACGCCGAAAAGATCAACAAGGTGCAGGAAGGCCGTCCGCATATCGAGGACGCAATCCGCAACCGTCAGGTCCAGCTCGTCATCAACACCACCGACAGCAACAAGGCAATTTCAGACAGCAAGTCTCTGCGCCGCGCAACGTTGATGCAGAAGGTGCCCTATTACACGACGATGGCAGGTGCCGAAGCAGCCGCCCTCGCCATCAAGGCGCTGAAGGCCGGCAATCTGGAAGTGAAGCCGCTGCAGAGCTACTTCAACTAAGAGATCAGCAAGAAAGCCTGACGAACTGAATGAACGCCGCGAACCACCAGGTTGGCGGCGTTTCTCATTGCGTAATACACCTGCAATCCAACGCCGGTATCAAAAAAACATCATTTCCACCCGCAGGCCGATGACGATTTTTCCCTGTCCCGAGAATTCTCCGCCATCGCCGATCACCCAGTTCCTGAAGCCGCATCTGGAGTAAAAGCATGACTGGACGACCGCCCGGCCCGATGCGTGTAGCTTTCCCACTGCGCATCGAACCGGTGATTTTGAACGCTGTCCGCCAGACTGCGAGCGACGAGCTGCGCAGCATTAACGCGCAGATCGAAATTCTTCTGAAAGAAGCCCTCAGGCAGCGTGAGCGAGAGGTAGGCCATGACATGGGCCAAAAATCGAATGAGAGCGAATAGCATCTGAAACGGCAGGCTTTAAGCCGCCAGTGCTTCCCGGACGCAGTTGCGGCCTTCGCTCTTGGCGCGGTACAGCGCACGGTCGGCCATGTCGGCCAGCGTCTGGAGATCACAGTGTATCTCGCCGCTTGTCGCAATGCCGATGCTGATTGTCACACCGACACGCAGCCCGCCGCAGTCCACCTCTTTCAAAGCAACCGCGTTGCGAATGCGCTCGCCTATCATTGACGCCTTTTGGCTTCCTGCGCCGGGCAGGAAGATGATGAATTCCTCGCCGCCATAACGGGCCAGCACGTCGCCACTGCGAATACTGCCGCCGATCCGCTTTGCCACTTCCTGCAGGACGCTGTCACCGACGGAATGGCCGAAGCGGTCGTTGATCGATTTGAAGTGATCGATATCGAGCAGCATTGTCGCATCGGTGGGATCAGGCCTTGTGGGCATCGTCTGGAAGAAGAAGCGCCGGTTCTTCACGCCTGTCAGCGGATCCGTATTGGCAAGGATCAACAGTTTCCGCTCCGAGCGTTCAGCCACCAGCACCATCACGAACAGGGCAATCGCAAAGTTGAGCATAATGATGAGGAAGAACGCATTGACGATGTTGATGGAGGCGAGAGAGGGTGAAAGCACCCCCTTTACCACCAGAAGTGAAATCAGCCCCGAGACGGTAGTGATCGCGCCCAGCGCGATGCGGGAAAGAAGCGGCTCCTTGCGCCAGCCGCTAAACAGCACCGCGGCCGCGCCGAGATAGGCAAGCGCCGCACAGCCATTGAACAGCGCAGCGCGCAACGCATTGTTCTCCGCCACCTCATACGCGATGACAATCCCGAGCACCACGACAAGACAAGTCCCAAGCAGAGTTTTCTGCGATACAAAACGGCCGTCGCTCAACGTTTTAAGACCAA
This sequence comes from Agrobacterium sp. SORGH_AS_0440, assembly GCF_031453135.1. Classification (NCBI taxonomy): domain Bacteria; kingdom Pseudomonadati; phylum Pseudomonadota; class Alphaproteobacteria; order Hyphomicrobiales; family Rhizobiaceae; genus Agrobacterium; species Agrobacterium sp. SORGH_AS_0440. Next base: position 2,028,202 of record NZ_JAVIYR010000002.1, read on the forward strand.
GCCAGATAAGCGCATAACCTGCAATACCGGATACGATACTGCCCAACCGCCACAAGGCCGGCGACAATATCTTCCACTCGCCATATCCGGCAAGCGTTGAGCCGACGGCCATTGCCGCAAAGCCCGCGGCAAGAGTGACAGGACCGCGCAGGCCACGATTGGTCAGCATCAAATAGATAAAACTCATTAGCCCCACGATGTAGGAGCATTTTTGCATTAGTATGACTGTTGCAAGGTCAAGTTCACCAAGCATAATACGCCCGTCTATAAATATTTTGATGAGACATATAAAATGACTCGAATAAATTTCAATTAAAACGAAAAACTAACGATGCGTAAAGCATAACAACGCCAAGTTGATATTCGATAGAATATATACTTAGAAAAGACTATTCAAAATTTCTTACATAAAGCATGTCCTGTTTGAATTTCTTGATTTCCATCTCTTTAGCCTGCTCATCAGGGAGGCGGAGCAGGTAGGATGGGTGCACGGTGACAAAAAGCGTCCGCCCCTCTTGCATTGGCAGGGGACGGCCGCGAATCTCCGAGACCTTTTCTTTACCGCCGGTCAGCGCATATAGCGCCGTCGCACCCATCGCAACGATCAGCTTCGGCTGAACAAGCGCGATTTCCTGGTTGAGCCACCAGCGGCATTGCTCCACTTCCCCCGCATTGGGGCGCTGATGTATACGCCGTTTGCCGCGCGTTTCGTATTTGAAGTGTTTCACGGCATTGGTAACGTAAAGCCCGCCGCGGTCCACACCGATCTCGCTGAGCGTCCTGTCGAACAGCTGGCCGGCGGGGCCGACAAAAGGTTTTCCGGCCAGATCCTCGTGATCGCCCGGCTGCTCGCCGACGACCATGATCTTCGCGTTTTCCGGCCCGTCACCAACAACGGTCTGCGTCGCCTTGCAATGCAGGGCACACCGTGTGCAGTGGCGCGCTTCATGCGCCAGCGAAGCAAGCGTGCCACCCGGCAAAGGTGGCTGCTCTTCCCGTGCGGAAGCCGCTGCCTGGAGGCGATGGTGAAACGGCTTCGGTTGGCTCGCCTCCTTCGCCGCCATCTCCAGCACCCGCGCCTCCGCGCCCAGAATCAGGTCAGGGATGAGCTCGGCTTCCGGCAGATTCTTCCAGTATTTCTTCGGCATCTCCGCTGTCATGGCCTTGATCTTCAAGCGGGCCGGGTTGAAAATATTGGCGTAATAGGTCCGCCAGAGATCGTCCGTTTCATCCTTGAGATCAGGCTTGGCGGCAGCCTCCCGTGATGTCTGCAGCAGGTTTCCGTCCCATCGGGCGCTGCCCTTCGGCGAGACAATCAACCAGTCCATGTCGGTGAAGCGACGTTGAAAAAACGGAGCCGTACGTTCGATGATGAAATGGTCCGGTTCGAACCACGCCACGAACCGCCGTCGCCCGGCCTGCCCTTGCGGCAATGGCAACTCCTTGAAACGCACGAAGGCCGTCATCTTGTGATAATCGCGACGGACAGACTTTTCGAGCAGCCGCACATCGGAAACATCCGGATCGGACTTGAACTGCAGCAGGGCCCGATCCCGTTTCAGCCGCCACAATAACCTGTAGAGCAGCGCGAAACGGCCGGGATCGCTGTGGCAGATGACGGCCTGCGCCAGTGCGACAAATGCGGCAGATACGGAAACCGGGGCGGCGCCCTCCGTTGGCAATGGCGCACCGGAAAAGTCGAGAAGCCCAAACCCGTCATCCTGCAGCCGCCAGTCGATCTTCTCCGGCGGTACATTGGCCGCAAGCGCCGCGCGCGCAGCATCGCGCCACTCGGTGAAATCCCCCCGCCCCTCCAGCACAGGGCCATACATCACAACAGCGACAATTGTTCAGGCTGCGGCGCAAACATCGCGCGCAGATCCGGCCGTTCGATCAGCTTGCCCGGTGTCCATCCCTCAGCGACGATAAAGGCCTTCACCTTTTTGAGAGATACGCCGAAGCGGGCGATATCTTCCAGCCGCAGGCTGCGGAACTTCCGCGACGAGAGAATCGAGGCAACCGTCTTGGTGCCGAAACCGGGTACACGCAGCAACATTTCGCGATCCGCCGCATTGACGTTTACCGGAAACTGATCGCGATGCTTCAATGCCCAGGCAAGCTTCGGGTCGATGTCAAGATCCAGCATGCCGTTTCCGCCGATAGCGGTTATCTCGCCGATATCGAAACCGTAAAAACGATAAAGCCAGTCCGCCTGATAGAGGCGGTGTTCGCGCATCAGGGGCGGCTTGATGAGTGGCAGGTTCTTCGACGAATCCGGAATTGGGCTGAACGCCGAATAATAGACGCGCCGCAGACCATAGCTTCCATAGAGCCGCGCGCTGGTGGAAAGAATGGTGCTGTCATCGGCGCCGTCGGCGCCCACGATCATCTGCGTGCTCTGTCCGGCGGGCGCAAAACGCTTGGTTTTTCGCGTTCTGACGGTAGGCTCGCCCGCCTCCTCGATCTTCAGGCGAATATCGGCCATAGAGCGGCGAATATTGGCGGGCTGCTTTTCCGGCGCAAAACGGCCGATGCCGCTATCGGTGGGCAACTCGATGTTGATCGACAACCGATCCGCATAAAGCCCCGCCTCCTCGATCAATTTCGGAGACGCTTCCGGAATGGATTTGAGGTGGATGTAACCACGAAAGCCATGGGTGACCCGCAGTTCACGCGCCACACGCACCATCTCCTCCATCGTGTGATCAGAGGAACGGATGATACCCGAGGACAAGAACAACCCTTCAATATAGTTGCGCCGGTAAAATTCGAGCGTCAGCTACACCACCTCTTCTGCGGTAAACCGCGCCCGTTCCACATTGCTGGAAGAACGGTTGATGCAATAAGCGCAATCATAGATACAGAAATTGGTGAGCAGGATTTTCAGGAGCGATATGCAGCGCCCATCCGGCGCATAGGCATGACAGATGCCAGACCCTTCTGTCGAGCCCAATCCGCCAGAGGCTGCGGAGTTCCGTTTCGCCGTCCCGCTCGATGCACAGGAGGCGTCGTATTTCGCGGCGTCAGAGAGAATGGCCAGCCGTTGCCTGATTGACTTCTTCATAGTAATGTTCACTATATGTTCTCTTGAGGATTGTCAATCAGGATATTCAAGTCATTGGAAAGACAAAGAAATATTGATGCCTCAAATTTGCTGGCATTTCGCTGTCGTCTTCTGATATAGTCCGCTCAGTTATGATTTTGGCATGGTTCCGGAGTTCCCCTCCGGAACCTGTTTCTTTTTGTGTCTGCAGGTAAAGCGACCGGAATGCGAAGGATAAAAAAATGGTAGAAAAAGTACCGATGACCCAGGGTGGATTCGTCAAGCTTCAGGAGGAGCTTCGCTGGCGCCAGCAGGAGGAACGCCCCCGCATCATCGAGGCGATTGCGGAAGCGCGCGCCCATGGCGACCTTTCGGAAAACGCCGAGTACCATGCTGCCAAGGAAGCGCAGAGCCATAACGAGGGCCGCATCACGGAACTCGAAGATTTGACGGCGCGCGCTGAAGTCATCGACCTTTCCAAGATGTCGGGTTCGAAGATCAAGTTCGGCGCCACCGTGAAGCTGGTTGACGAAGACAGCGATGAGGAAAAGACCTATCAGATCGTCGGCGACCAGGAAGCCGACGTAAAGGCCGGCCGTATTTCCATCTCTTCGCCGATTGCCCGCGCCCTGATCGGCAAGGAAGTTGGCGACAGCATCGAAGTCAACGCGCCTGGCGGCGCCAAGGGTTACGAGATCCTCGCGGTTCAGTGGGGCTGATTGCCCCATGCAATGCGCCCCCCAGCGGGCGCATTGCTTTTGACCTGTTGCTCCCCTGAACCAGCCGCAAAGACGGAAGCCCATCTTGTCCCACGTCAGCCTGAAAGATGTGCAGGTGCTTGCGCCGAATTTCAAACGCAGGCTCTCCGGCGTCACCTCCACAATCGTTCAGCTGATACCGGTGCAGAACCGGATGGGACAGAAGGTCGCCACCATCGGCCCCGGCCTGCCGCCGCATCTGCCGCATGTGCGTTTCCGCGACCTGTGGCGGCTCTGGCAAGGCGGCCCGTTTGGCGGTCCGCGCATCTGGCATGCCCGCCGCAACCTCGAAATGTTGCCGGGAATTTTCATGCGTGATGTGCTGCGCATGAGGGTGAAGCTTCTCTTCACCTCGGCCGCGCAGAGGCGGCATTCCGCCTACACCCGTTTCCTGATCTCCAGGATGGATGCCGTGGTGGCCACCAACATCCGCTCGGGCTCATTTCTTGAAGTGCCCCATCGCGTTGTCATGCATGGCGTGGATACCGAACTTTTCCATCCGGCAACCGGTCCTGAGGACACGATAGCCGCGACCGGCTTGCCGGGACAATATCTGATCGGCTGCTTCGGGCGGGTCCGCCACCAGAAGGGCACCGATCTTTTCGTGCGTGCCATGATCGAACTTCTGCCCGCCTATCCGCAATGGACAGCTGTGGTTTCAGGCCGCGTGACGGCGGAACACAAGGCTTTTGCCGAAACCCTTGAAGCAGATGTCAGGGCCGCCGGCCTCGCAGATCGTATCGTGTTTCAGGGTGAAGTTGATGACATCAAGCCGTGGTACAGGCGGCTGACGCTCTATGTCGCGCCTTCGCGCAACGAGGGCTTCGGGCTGACTCCGCTTGAAGCAATGGCCTCGGAAACGGCCGTCGTCGCCAGCAATGCCGGTGCCTACGAGGAAATGATCGTCAAGGGCGAGACCGGGGCGGTTGTTGAAGCGGGGGACTATGCATCACTGAGGGATGCGATAAAGACCTATCTCGCCGATCCCGCCATGGCCAAAGTCCACGCGAGTACCGGACTTGCGCATGTGCGCAGCACTTTTCCGCTGGAAAAAGAAGCGGCCAGTCTTGGCGAAGTCTATGAGGCGTTGCGGCGGGGGTAATGCGTCGCAAACCGGAAAATCAGATTTCCACGAGACCGACGCGCTTGACCTGACGGATGGTCAGCATGGTGCGCACCGTATCGACATTCTCATCCGCAGTCAGAACCTCGATCACGAAGTCCTGAAATTCCGTCAGGTTTCTTGCGACGCAATGTAACAGGAAGTCGCTTTCGCCGGATACCATCCAGGCCTGGCGCACGAGAGGCCACCCGGCCGTCGCCGCGGCAAAGGCCTTCAGATTGCTGTCCGACTGGCGCTTGAGACCGATCATGCAGAAGGCGACGAGATCAAAACCGAGCTTCGGCGCGTTCAACATGGCGTGATAACCCTCGATCACCCCCGCCTCCTCGAGCTTGCGCACACGCCTTAGGCACGGAGGAGCCGAGATACCGACCCTTTCGGCCAGTTCCACATTGGTCATGCGCCCGTCACGCTGCAATTCGCGCAGGATTTTCAGATCGATGGCATCGAGTTCGACGCTGGTCACGGAGGAGTACCTCGTTAAGCTGGAGAACTTCCTTGTACTATTCGGCGCGGGATTCGCAACAATATGCCGCCAACCGGTCACAAAATTGCGCGTGCATCCACAACTGCCTTGTTGGTAACGCAAGGCTGCCCTTGAATAAAGGCACTAGACAACCTTAAATACCCGCCAACGAAGGGGTTATGGCCCGTCCGCCCTGCCGCGGCTGGAAGGCCCTCGACTGAAGACCCTGCTATTGAGAAGGAAATTTCCCATGCCTGCCCGCCATACCAAGGTATTGATCATCGGCTCCGGTCCCGCAGGCTACACGGCGGCGATCTACGCGGCGCGCGCAATGCTGAAGCCGGTGCTGATCGCCGGCATGGAACAGGGCGGTCAGCTGATGATCACCACCGATGTCGAGAATTACCCGGGCTTTGCAGACCCTATCCAGGGCCCGTGGCTGATGGACCAGATGCTGAAGCAGGCGACGCATGTCGGCGCGGAAATCGTCAGTGACCTGGTGACCGAAGTTGAAACCAGCGTTCGCCCGTTCGTCGTGAAGACCGATTCTGGCCAGGTATGGACCGCCGACACGCTGATCATCGCCACCGGCGCCAAGGCCAAGTGGCTCGGCATCGAGAGCGAGCAACATTTCCAGGGCTTCGGCGTTTCCGCCTGCGCCACCTGCGATGGTTTCTTCTATCGCAACAAGGATGTGATCGTGGTGGGCGGCGGCAATTCCGCCGTGGAAGAGGCGCTTTATCTCGCCCATATCGCCAAGACGGTAACGGTCGTGCACAGACGCGACAGCTTCCGTTCGGAAAAAATCCTTCAGGAACGGCTCTTTGCCAAGGACAACGTCAATATCCTCTGGAACACGGAAGTTGCCGAAATTACCGGCGCGCCCGCAAAACCGCCGATGCCGCCCTCCGTTTCCGGCGTCAAGCTGCGCGACACCAAAACCGGCGCGATCAGCGAAAGGCCCATTGACGGCGTCTTCGTCGCAATTGGTCACGCGCCTGCCGTGGAGCTATTCAAGGGCAAGGTGAAGCTGAAGGACAACGGTTATATGTGGACCGCTCCCGATTCCACCGCCACCGACGTGGAGGGCATTTTCGCGGCCGGCGACGTCACCGACGACATCTACCGTCAGGCAATCACCGCCGCCGGCATGGGCTGCATGGCCGCGCTGGAAGCGGAACGTTATCTCACCGCGCATCAACCGCTTGCTGTCGCAGCGGAATAACTGAAAGGCAGGATAGGCATGGCAATGCCATTGGACTGGGATAAACTGCGCATATTTCATGCCGCAGCCGAAGCAGGGTCTTTCACCCATGCTGCCGACAAGCTGCATTTGTCCCAGTCGGCCATCAGCCGCCAGGTCAGCGCGCTGGAGCAGGATGTCGGCGTCAAGCTGTTTCATCGCCACGCCCGCGGCGCCTGATTCTTACCGAACAGGGCGAACTGCTCTATCGCACCGCTCACGATGTGCTGCTGAAGCTCGAAACGGTGAAGATGCAGCTCACCGAAACGACTGAAAAGCCGAGCGGCAAGCTCCGCGTCACGACGACGGTGGGCCTCGGTCAGGGCTGGCTGACGGACAAGGTGCAGGAATTCCTGCAGCTCTATCCGGAAATGTCGATCCAGCTCATCCTCGACAATGAGGAGCTGGATGTGAATATGCGCCACGCAGATTGCGCCATTCGCCTGCGCCAGCCCCAGCAATCGGACCTCATCCAGCGCAAGCTGTTCACGGTGCACATGCACGTCTATGCCGCGCCGTCTTACATCAATCGCCATGGCGAGCCCCAGTCGGTTGAGGATCTGGACAACCATCGCATCATCTCGTTTGGCGAACCCGCGCCGAACTACCTGCTAGATGTCAACTGGCTCGAAAATGCCGGGCGGTCTTCCGACAATACCCGCACCCCGCATCTGCAGATCAACAGCCAGACCTCGATCAAGCGCGCCTGCCTGCTGGGAATAGGTATCGCCTGCTTGCCGGATTACATTGTCGGCCGGGACCCCGGCCTCATCCAGTTATCGCTCGCGGCCGACATTCCGTCATTCGACACCTATTTCTGCTATCCGGACGAGATGAAAAATGCTGCAAAGCTGAAGGCCTTCCGCGATTTTATCGTCGCCAAGGCGCGCAACTGGAATTTCTGACGTTTAAATAGCCGAACGGCTGAAATAGACGTTATTTTTCAAGGAAATACAGGGGAATTCATGGAAGGGCGACCAGTCGCCCTTTGCCAGCTTTGCACATAAAATATACCTGAAATATCGAGGCCTGCACCCGACGCATGCCTGACCTGCACAAAAAAGAATTGTTTCGTGCACAAAAAAGCACCATATCGCTCTCAGCTGATGCACACGGTGGCTTTTCCTCCCAGTTCCACCGCATCAGCTGTTCCCCTCTGGAGGTTTTTGACCTTCACACTTAAAGGGCCCTGGATACATCCGGCGGCCCTCTTTTTTTACCCGCAAGAATTTTCTCCAAATTGGCGAAATATCGGATGATGCAACCTTGTTTTGCATTGTCGCTCCCACCATATCTTGGTTGGCTGTCACGCTCGCTCAGGCACGCGACAGCTGTTCCCCTCTGGAGGTTTTGACCTTCAAACTTATCAGGCCGCGGAAATATCCAGCGGCCTTTTTTTTGCCGATGCCACCGCGCCCTTGCGGTCCTCACAGAGACGTGAATTGTATATCGATAATGGTCGATATAAATATCGGGTATGTCAGATATTGAAGAAACCCCAATGAACCCGGAGGAAGTCCTCAAAGCCCTTTCGCACCCCGCACGGCTGAAATTTCTGGAATGGCTGAAGTCTCCGGAAAGTCACTTCTGTCAGGAGCATCCGCTCAGCATGGGTGTTTGCGCCAACCAGTTTCAGATCAGCGGCCTGTCGCAATCCACCGTCTCCTCGCATCTTGCGGTATTGCAGGCGGCGGGCCTCATAAGGTCGAAGAAGGTGGGGCAATGGGTGTTTTTTGAGCGCAACGAGGAAACCATCGATGCTTTCCGCAATTATCTGCAAACCAATCTCTGAGCCTCCCAAGCTTTGAGCCCCGGGGTGCCGGACGGGAACCGCGACACGGTTTCGCACCGGCACCCATATCAGGATAGCGCGCCTGCCGCGCAATTTCGCCAACCGACCAGAAAGTGAAGTCGCATGACCAGTCTTTTCGAACCGGCACAGGCCGGCGATATCGCACTCGCCAACCGCATCGTCATGGCCCCTCTCACCCGCAATCGCTCCCCGGGCGCCATTCCCAACAATCTCAACGCCACCTATTACGAGCAGCGGGCGACAGCCGGCCTGATCGTCACTGAAGGCACGCCCATTTCCCAGCAGGGCCAGGGTTACGCCGATGTTCCCGGTCTTTATAAGCGGGAAGCGATTGAAGGCTGGAAAAAGATCACCGACGGCGTTCATTCGGCGGGCGGCAAGATCGTTGCCCAAATCTGGCATGTGGGCCGAATTTCCCACACCTCGCTGCAGCCGCATGGTGGCCAGCCGGTCGCCCCCTCGGCCATCACCGCCAAATCGAAGACCTATATCATCAATGATGACGGCACCGGTGCCTTTGCCGAAACCTCCGAGCCCCGTGCCCTCACCATCGACGATATCGGCCTCATCCTCGAGGATTACCGCAGCGGCGCGCGCGCGGCACTGGAGGCCGGTTTCGACGGCGTCGAAATCCATGCCGCCAATGGTTACCTGATCGAGCAGTTCCTGAAATCCAGCACCAACCAGCGCACGGATGATTACGGTGGCTCCATCGAAAACCGCGCTCGCTTCCTGCTGGAAGTCGTCGACGCGGTGGCGGAAGAGATCGGCGCCGGCCGCACCGGCATCCGCCTCTCGCCAGTTACCCCTGCCAACGATATTTTCGAGGCTGATCCGCAACCGCTCTATAATTACGTGGTTGGAGCAGCTGGGCAAGCGCAATCTCGCCTTCATCCATGTCGTAGAAGGGGCGACGGGCGGTCCGCGCGATTTCAAGCAGGGCGACAAGCCTTTCGATTACGCGTCCTTCAAGGCGGCTTATCGCAATGCCGGGGGCAAGGGCCTGTGGATCGCCAACAATGGTTACGACAGGCAGAGCGCCATCGAAGCCGTGGAAAGTGGCAAGGTTGATGCCGTTGCTTTCGGGAAGGCCTTCATCGCCAATCCTGATCTGGTGCGCCGCCTGAAAAACGACGCGCCGCTGAACGAACCGAACCAGCCGACCTTCTATGGCGGCGGCGCCGAAGGTTACACCGACTATCCGGCCCTCGCCCAATAGCAATGAAAAAGACGCCGCATCGTTGAAAAGCGATGCGGCGTTTTCGTTCATTGCGCGCTTCTCGCCTGCCGGGCGGCAAAATCGGAAAAGGCGCCCATTACGAAGGCATTGGGCAGATGCAGCGCCTGCAACAGCCCATTGCCCGTTTCCCGACCGATGCTCATCAGCGCCACCTGCAGACAATAGATAGCAAGCAGCACCAGCGAACGGCCAAGATTGGGCCGCAGGTCCTCGTATCGCAAAGCGAGGACCGCCAGCGACAGGATCGGAACGGCGATCAAAAGGCCGAGCCCCTTGTGCAGCGACAGCAGCGATCCATCGTAATAGATCGACAGCCCGGCCAGCAGCACCTGAGCGAAGATCAGCACGGGCACGCTTGCCGAAATCGCGGCAAAGGCGCGACGCCTGGTCGACATTCCGTTCGCAACCGCGCCCATCACGCCCTGCCTTCGGCGTCGGCCGGATGCGCAAGGTTCGACGGCTGCGGCCTCTCGTCAAGGCAGCCGAGACCCGCCAAAGTGGTCGCCACCGCAATGTCGATAGGTGTCTTCGGCTCGCTTCCAAGGAAATCCGTCAGCTTACGATTGCTCATCCTGATCGGCATCTGCCAGAGATATTGCATTTCCAGCACTTCGCGGAACAGCGGAATGAACGGCGCAACCAATTTGATGCCTGTCCAGGATAAACGTCGCCGCTTGACCGGATGGCCCACAACCCGCTCGATCGCTTCAATCAGTTGCAGCCCGTCGAAATCCCAGAAACCTTCCATGTGATAGACGGCAAAGGCCGGAAGCTCGTCTGCACGGTCGAGCAGTCGGCCAACGGTTTCCGCCACGTCAGGCAGATAAGCCCATTGGTGTCCTGCATGGCGGGCGGAAGGGTTCTGCACGCTGCGAACCGGCCTGCCGGGCCGCACCAGCATCTGCGAAAACCAGTTGTTTCTCGCATCTGGCCCAAAGAAGTCGCCCGCCCGGACGATCAGCACCGGCACGCCGCGCATTGAAGCCAATCTAAGCCGCCGCTCCATCTCCACACGCAATGCGCCCTTGCGGGTAAAGGGCTTTTGCGGGCTCTCCTCGCTCAGCAGCGGAAAGGCGTCAGAGCCGAAATTATAGATGGTCCCCGGGAAAACAATCCTCGCCCCACAGCTTTCAGCAGCCGCGATCGTGTTGTCCAGCATCGGCAATACCTGCTTCTCCCAATCGCGGTATCCGGGAGGATTAACCGCATGGACGATCAGCCGAACACCTTGTGCCGCCTTCAAGACGTCCTGACCGCTCATGGCGTCACCCACCACGAACTCGTCATCGCCAGTGATGTGGGAAGCCGCCTTCCGCCGCGTCATCGCCCTCACGCGCCATCCCCGTTGCTGCAGCATACGGGAGATCTGGCCGCCGACACCCCCATTCACGCCCAGAACCAGCGCCAGTGGCCGATCATTCTCTGCTGAATTTGCGTTGTTTTCATATATCATCGCCGTACTCCTTGTTCTGGGATGGAGTATCGTCGCGTTTCGCGATATACGAAATTATCGAAATCAGTGGATCGGCTATACAAAATTTTATGAGCAAGAACCGCGACATCAGCTGGGATTTTTATCGCACCTTCCTTAGCGTGCTGAGCGACGGTTCGCTGTCCGCCGCCGCCCGCGAGCTTGGCATCACCCAGCCGACGGCGGGACGTCATATCGGCGCGCTGGAAGAGGCCGTCGGCTTTCCTCTGTTCATCCGCTCGCCGCACGGCTTGATGCCGACGGAAGCAGCCCTTGCGCTCCGCCCCTATGCGGAAAATCTGGCGGCGACGACCGCCGCCCTCATGCGCGCGGCCTCCGGCGAAGTCGGCAAGATCGAAGGCACGGTGCGCATCAGCGCATCTGACATCATCGGCGTCGAAATGCTGCCGCCGATTATCACGGCCATGCAGGAGGTTCACCCGCGGCTCGAAATCGAGCTGTCATTATCAGATACGCTGGAAGACCTTCTAAGACGCGAGGCGGATATTGCCATTCGCATGACCGAGCCGCTGCAGGACGCGATCGTCATGCGTTACATCGGCAATTTCCGTCTGGGATTTCATGCGACGCGCGACTATCTGGCAAAAGCCGGAACGCCAAAGAGCATGGAAGACCTGAACCACCACCGGATGGTTGGTTTTGACCGCAAGACGCCGTTCATCCGGGCGGCCATCCAGCGGATGCGTTCGCTCGATCCTGACATCCCCGATGTTGAGGAAATTTCCTTCGAAATACGCGCCGACAGCAACCTTGCACAACTTGCCATGATCCGCGCCAGCGCGGGCATCGGCGTCTGTCAGATTGGCTTGGCCCGCAAGGACCCGCGACTGGTTCAGGTTCTGCCGAACATCGATATCCCGCTCCATACCTGGGTCGCGATGCACGAAAACCTCAAGACCTCACCGCGATGCCGCGCCGTCTTCAGCGCCCTGGTCGAAGGCCTCAAGGGTCATCTCAAGGAAACCGATCCGGGCGCGCCACCGAAACGGCGCTAAGGCAATACCGCGTCGATACGAGGCAGCCCGCGATCCGCACCTGAAAGGGACCGGCGGAACGGAAAAGCGATCCTGGTTTGCTTAAAATCCACGGATCGCCCGTCAGAACGGTTCGGCCTGCTGCGTTGTCTTATCCACCACCTCGGCTTCCGGGCGGTCGCCGCCCTGGCTGTATTCTTCATGCCAGTGGCCGCTCTCATCCTGATAGCTGATTTCCTCGTCATCGCCACCCACCTGCTGTTCGGCAGCGACGATTCGCGCAGCCTCGACGGCATCCGCATAGGTAGGAAATGTTTCGGAATAAGCGCCGTTCATGCGGTAGGCAAAGCCTCCGTCATGTTCGACGATTTCATACACCACTTTGGTCATGCATGTTCCTCCTGTTTCGGTAGGCGACATGGCAACCACAACCGCGCTTCAAGCATTGCACCCGATGGGGACACCGCGGCATGAGCAGCATGTCCTGCGACATCACTATCCTACCAAAAGCACTCAAGCGCAAATCCTGCTTGATCTGAGGGACGATACGTCACAGCCTAAGCCGATCCGGGGGAAGGGAAATCAATGGCGGGTTCTATTCTGAAACAGGAGCGTATGCTGCTTCTGGCGATACCGGCGGCAATCGTCGCCTATCTGGCCGAACATGCAATCTTCGAAGCGGGAAAGACGGCGACGATCATCGCTGCCGTCGTGCTGATCGGGCTCATTGTTCTCGTCTCGATGCGGGTTGCCCATCACGCCGAAATCCTGGCCGCCAAGGTGGGCGACCCCTATGGCACCATGATCCTGACGCTGTCGGCGGTTGCGGTGGAAGTGCTGATACTCGCCATCATCATGAGCGAATCCAGTTCACCCACGCTGGTGCGGGATACGATCTATTCCGCCGTGATGATCGACATCAACGGCATTCTTGGTCTCGCCGCGCTTCTTGGAGGCCTTCGCCACGGAGAACAGCCGTATAACGATGATTCCGGCAAGACCTATGGCGTGATGATCCTGACGGCCATGAGCATATCGATGATAGTGCCTGAGTTCATTCCTGAACAGAGCTGGCACATCTACTCGGTGTTCACAATCGTGGCGATGATTGCGCTTTATGCGCTGTTCCTCAAAATGCAGGTGGGCCCGCACAGCTATTTTTTCAGCTACACTTACCCTCGAAAGCCACATCCGGCCGGCCAGCCAGCAGGCAGCCATGCGGAAGAGGACGATGAAGGCAACGTACCACTCTCCATCGGCCTCATCATCGCCGGCGTGGTTCTGATCGGCGTACTGGCGGAATTCATGTCCGCCTTCCTGGGCGAAAGTCTTGAAGGCACCAGCGCACCGCCAGCGCTGATGGCCGTGGTGGTGGCGACGATCTCGGCATCGCCGGAAATCCTCACCGCGCTCAGGTCCGCCCTGCGCAACCGTATGCAGGCCGTGGTCAATATCGCCATGGGCGCATCGCTCTCGACGGTTATCCTGACCGTGCCCGTGATGGAGGGTATCGCGCTCTATACCGGCCAGCCCTTCATCATGGCCATGACGCCCGTTCAGACCGTCATGGTCTTCATCACCCTCATCGCCGCCGCCATCAACCTCAATGACGGTGAAACCAACGCGATTGAAGGAATGACGCATTTCATTCTCTTCGCCACCTTCATCATGCTGCTGTTCCTGGGGCTCTGACCGAAACGAAAAAAGCCCGGCATCGCTGCCGGGCTTCTTCAATCGAGGTTACAAACCGATCAGCGGCAATCGGCGCAGAAGCGCTGGATGCGCTTGCAGGCCTCTTCCAGCAACTCTTCCGAGGTGGCATAGGAAATGCGGAAGTTCGGGCCGAGACCGAAGGCCGAGCCCTGCACAACGGCAACGCCTTCGGCTTCAAGAAGCTCGGAGACGAAATCCGTATCCGTCTCGATGACCTTGCCCGACGGCGCGGTCTTGCCGATCAGGCCGGCGCAGGACGGGTAAACGTAGAACGCACCTTCCGGAGCCGGGCAGCTGATGCCCTTGGCCTGGTTGAGCATGGAGACGACCAGGTCACGGCGGCCTTCGAAGATTTTCTTGTTCGCCGGAATGAAATCCTGCGTGCCGTTCAAGGCTTCGACCGCGGCCCATTGTGCGATGGAGCTCGCGCCCGAGGTCTGCTGGCCCTGGATCATGTCCATGGCCTTGATGAGCGGCAGCGGGCCGGCAGCGTAACCGATACGCCAGCCGGTCATGGCATAGGCCTTGGAAACGCCGTTCATCGTCAGCGTGCGGTCATAGAGCGAAGGCTCTACTTCCACCGGCGTGACGAATTTAAAGTCGCCATAGGTCAGGTGCTCATACATGTCATCCGTGAGGATCCATACATGCGGGTGCTTGACGAGCACATCGGTCAGCGCCTTCAACTCGTCGTGCGAATAGGCCGCGCCCGACGGGTTGGACGGCGAGTTGAACACGAACCACTTGGTCTTCGGCGTGATCGCCTTTTCCAGCGCTTCCGGCTTCAGCTTGAAATTGTCTTCCAGCGTCGCGTCGACGAATACCGGCGTACCGCCGCAGATCGAGACCATCTCGGGATAGCTGACCCAGTACGGCGCCGGGATAACGACTTCATCACCGGGGTTCAGCGTCGCCATAAAAGCGTTGAACAGGATCTGCTTGCCGCCGGTGCCGACAATCGTCTGCTCCGGCTTGTAGTCGAGGCCGTTTTCACGCTTGAACTTGTCGGCAATCGCCTTGCGCAGTTCCGGAATGCCGGAAACAGGCGTGTATTTCGTTTCACCGCGTTTAATCGCGTCAATGGCCGCTTCCTTGATATTGTCGGGCGTATCGAAATCCGGCTCGCCGGCGCCAAGGCTAATCACATCGCGGCCCTGCGCTTTAAGCTCGCGGGCTTTCTGGCTAACGGCGATGGTGGCGGATGGCTTTACGCGGGAGAGAATGTCGGCAAGGAAGGCCATTTTTAATCGGTCCTATTGGGGTTGACATCGCAGAGCTTGGAAATCTCGTCTGCTGCGGCAATTTCTATGTCGAAAGACGGGCCTAGTTTCAAGGCCAAAAGCCAGCCTATCCGCCGTGGGGTACAATTTAAGCCTTCCTTAACCCGGAAGTAACGCTTGTTGAGCTACATTCGCGAGCCTAGGGGTCGTGTCTCTCTATAGCTGGTTGAAAAATGGCGCCCAAAAGCATCTTTTCCAGTCTTGTCCGCGAGGCCGATGGCACATGGTCCACCGCCTATAACAGCTTCAACCTCAAGTCCGCCCTGCAGCCCATATTCCGTCGCACATCAGGCGGCCCGCTGGACATCGATTCCTTCGAAGGTCTTGTGCGCCCCCACCGCAACGGCGAACCGGTAACACCAGGTGAATTTTTCTCGCTGGTGGCACCGGAAGACATCGAAAATATCGACAGCATCCTGCGGACCGTCCACATTCTCAACACCGGCAGGCTCAGCCGCTCCCGCGCGCGCATCTTCGTCAATTTCCATCCCGGCCTGTTCCAGACGCCAGCCAAGATGCGGCAGGAAGTGGAGCGCATGCGTCTCGCAGCCCACGAGGCCGGCATGACGGCAGACCGTATCGTCTGCGAAATCTCCGAGAAGAAGGCCTCCGACACCCAGATGGTCGCAGATTTCGCCTACCACATGCACGATATCGGCTTTCGCGTGGCGCTCGATGACTACGGCGCCGGCGATACCGCCATCGAACGGGTAAAGCTCATCAAGCCGGACTATGTGAAATTCGAAGCGGGCTGGGTGCGCGACTTCATGCAGAATTCTGCGGGCGCCGCTCTCCTGCGCGTCATTGTCAGCCAGTTTCGGGAGGATGGGATAGAGCCGGTTTTCGAGGGGCTGGAAACCGGTTGGCAGGTGGAGCAATGTGAAGAACTCGGCGTTTTTCTGATGCAGGGCTACATTCTGGCAAAACCGGAACTTGCGCCCACCAGTTTCGACGCGCGCTTTCCCGAGCTGGGCAGCGCATATTTTTCCCCTGCCGCACGAATGGAAAAAGGCTCCGCGGCTTTTTTCCGTGAGGAGCGCACCTCTGACGCGCATCCCCTTCGCCAGACTCGGACCTTCGGAAAACGCGGCCTCTGACGCCAATTCCGGTTCAAAAACGCCCCCGCCACAATATTGCCGCAATAAATGCCGCGGAACGCCAGAATTCGGTCTCCAAGCCGTCCATTTCGAAGCCTCTTTTGTCCTTTAAGAACAGGGACAAGAGGCGACAGCCATGTTTACCAACGACCGCACTTCCGTTGAAAGGTTAAGGGCACAGAGAACGCTGTTTTCCCTCTGGATGGCGGTCGCGGCTTTTCTTGTCATCATCACCATGGCAGCCGGCATCGCGACATCGGCCAATGCGGCTGCGCAAGCGGTGGACACCCTGCATACCTCCGCCATACCGCAGGTGGCTGCGACGACGAAGGCAGGTCCGCATATCCTGCTCATCGTCCTCTCGGCCGCGGCGTTCGTCGGCCTCGGCCTTGGCGGCCTGATGCTTACCCGGCGCAGCCTGAAGGACGAGGCCCGCCGTTATAGATAACGGCCCTCCCCTCGACTTGCGGCATCGGCATGTTGCTGCTAAAGCACCCGGGAAACAGTCGTCCGACACAGCTGGATGACACCTCACAAAATCCCCTGTTTGCCCGGCCGTGACGTCAATGATCTCCCGGCCCCGCATTGCTGGTGCCAATAATGACGCGAATTCAGGCCAATATGCTGCTTCTGCTCGCCGCAGCAATCTGGGGAGGCGGCTTTGTCGCACAATCCTCAGCCATGGCCTCGATTGGCCCTTTCTGGTTCGTCGGTTTGCGTTTCGCCATCGCCGCCATCGCCGTGCTGCCCTTCGCGCTCATGGAAACCCGGTCCCTGAAATCACCGCCCCGCCCGCGTCAGATCGGCAGCTTCATTCTCGTCGGTCTTGCGCTGTTCGGCGGCGCCACCACCCAGCAGGTCGGGCTGCTGACCACGACGGTCACTAATTCCAGCTTCCTGACCGGGCTCTATGTCATTTTCGTGCCCGTGATTGCCGTTCTGCTTTACCGCCGTCACCCCCACTGGGTCGTCTGGCCCTGCGCGCTGATGATGCTCGGCGGTATATTCCTCCTTTCCGGCGGCGCCTTCGAGACGCTGACGAAAGGGGATATTCTCAGCATCATCTGCGCTTTCTTCTGGGCGATCCAGATTACGCTAGCAGGGCGCTTCGTCTCCGAAAGCGGCCGGCCGCTTGCGCTCTCCTGCACACAATTCGCGGTTTGCTCCCTTCTTAGTTGCATGATCGGCGTTGTGTCCGAACCGATCAGCATGGGCGCCATCGAGGCGTCGATAGTGGAAATTCTCTATGTCGGCCTCGTTTCTTCCGGCCTTGCCTTTGTGCTTCAGGTGATTGCCCAGCGCTACACAACAGCGCCGCAGGCCGCGATTTTCCTGTCGTCGGAGGCGCTCTTCGGCGCCCTGCTGGCCTCGATTTTCCTCAAGGAAACCATTTCCAGTGCCGGCTATGTCGGCTGCCTGATCATTTTCACCGCCATCCTGATCGTGGAATTGGTACCGGAACTGACGCGCAAACGGCAAAAAACCGCGACAGAAGCGGCGTGACGCGAAAAGAACTGTTTTTTCTGTTTTCTCGGGAAATCGCGGTCACGCGTCCAAATTTTTGCCGGGAAAGCTCAGACCGACCGGCAATTATTTCATCAACTATCACTTATGCGAAAAAAATGTGCGGTTCCCACGCGTAACTCTACCGCAGGTTTTTTATCTGACAAAAAGCCCGTAAAAACTTTTGCTTGCCAATTTTCGATAAACGCAGCAATCTACTGCGGTTCGGGCAATTTGCGAGCATGGGAAGGCCTATAAATTTGCGCACTGGGGACGCTATAAACCTCGGGCGGTGGGACGAAAAACGTTGGATGAGAACGCCATTACTTCCCGCTGCGAAGGTCCATTTTCTCAATAGTCAAAAACTGCCTGCCAACGCCCACGCGGGGCAAAACTGTAATGCTGCCTGTAGCTGAACGCGGGCAGAGCGAAAAGGACCTGATGCATGGCCGAAACTGGCACCGTAAAATTCTTCAATACAGACAAAGGCTTCGGCTTCATCAAGCCAGACAATGGTGGCGCTGATATCTTTGTTCACATCTCTGCCGTACAGGCTTCCGGCCTGTCCGGACTTTCAGAAAATCAGAAAGTGAGCTTCGACACGGAACCGGATCGTCGCGGCAAAGGGCCGAAGGCAGTCAATCTGCAGATTGCTGGCTGACCCTAAAACGGCTTTCTTTTCTAGTTGAAGCCCGGCAGGAATGCCGGGTTTTTTTGTGCGCGCCGCAGGCCGCAGCCGTCCGGCGCTCACAGTCCCTTGAGATAGGGGTTGGTCAGCCGCTCCTCACCCAGCCGTCCGCCCGGGCCGTGGCCGCAGATGAAACCGACATCGTCGCCAAGCGGCAGCAGCTTATCGCGAATGGACGCCATCAGCTGCTCGTGGTTTCCACCCGGCAGATCCGTGCGTCCCACCGACCCGGCAAACAGCACGTCGCCGACATGGGCGAAGTTCTGGTCGCGGTTGTAATAGATTACGTGACCAGGCGCGTGCCCCGGGCAATGATAGACCTCGAACACGTGATCGCCAAAGGAAACCTTGTCACCTTCCTTCAGCCATGAATCCGGCACGACGTTCTTCAGACCGCTGATGCCGTATTTCTGCGCCTGCACCTCAATTCTCTCCAGCAGGGGCCGGTCATCTTCATGCGGCCCGATCACCGGCAGGGAGAGTTTTTTGCGCAACTCATCCGCACCACCGGCATGGTCGAGATGGCCGTGCGTCAACCATATTTCCTTGAGCGTGATGCCGTTTTCAGCAACCACCTGAAGAATGACGTCCACATCCCCGCCAGGATCGACGACGACGCCTTCCTTGGTGTCCTGATCAAACAGGACGGTACAATTCTGCTCAAATGGCGTGACCGGAATAATCCCGGCCTGCAACTTTCCCATATCCCGTGTCTCCTGTCTGAAAGATCAGCCATCCTATAGCCCGCTACCGGTTGCGGCACAATGGCGACAGGTCGCCTTGTTCTCAGCGGCGAATTCACGAAGAAAATCCCTATTCCATACAGTTAGATAACACGAAGAGGCGGCTTGATGAGACATGATCTTCCCGAAAAATGTGGAACGCCCTGGGGATTGCGACGTTGTAGCACCAGTCTTGAAAGGAGTGAGACACATGGACAAGACGCTTAAAATGCTGATCGCTGGTGGCGCCTTCGCCTTGATGGCAGGCTATGCAAATGCCGCCATGGTCGCAACAACCGCCTCGGATATTTCTGTCCGGTCTGGCCCCGGTGACGACTATCCGGAAGTCGGCCTCGCCACGCGTGGCAGCAATGCCGTGCTGGACGGCTGCATGGAAGGCAGCAGCTGGTGTCGCATCGAGGTGAACGGTCTGCGCGGCTGGGCCCATGCCGATTACCTGAACGTGATGTATGAAGGTTCGCCCGTCATTCTCAAGGAACGCCGCACGGAACTCAGCGTGCCGGTCGTGACCTACGAAAAAACTTCGAGTGTCCAGGCTGAACCGAACCCCGGCGATCCGAATCTGGGCCGCGTCGGCGAAGTCGATCCGCCGCAGTCGGTCATCACCTATATCGACGAGCACCCTGCCGATACCATCACCTATGACGGTGACATTGCCGTTGGCAGCGTCCTGCCGGCCGATACCCGTCTGGTTGAAGTTCCAGATTATCAGTATCGGTATGTGCGGGTGAACGATGTACCTGTACTCGTAGAACCCTCGACACGTCGTATCGTCTACGTCTACCAGTAAGACGGCCATGACCACAGTAATGCTTGAGAGCGCGGAGTTTCCGCGCTCTTTTGTATTTGCGGTAAAGGTCGCTCAGGATTCCAGTTGCACCGGCACCCTCGCCATATTATCCACCGCAACAGAAAATGATCGCGGCATTCTCCCGAGCGGACGCATTTTCGGCTATGTTTACAGAATATTGGCGCATCGACGCCTGCAACATATGATCAGACAGCCGCAGAATATGAAGGAACCGCAGTGCCACCGCAATCGCTCAAAACCGCCGCCGCCAGACAGACACCGGCACTGCCGAAGGTTGACGACGGCAAGATTGACTTCGACACGATCGAAGCGCTGTTTTTCGCCTATCGCGATTTCGTCTCCGATCCCGACGTCATCCTGTCGAAACTTGATTATGGACGCGCGCATCACCGGGTGGTCTATTTTGTCAGCCGGCAGCCGGGCATGACCGTGGCGGATCTGCTCGATACGCTGCAGATCACCAAACAGAGCCTCGCCCGAGTGTTGAAGCAATTGATCGACGACGGTTACATCCGCCAGATGGCAGGTCCTGAAGACCGCCGCCAGCGCCGGCTCTATCCGACGCTGACAGGCCGCGAACTGGCGTTGGCGCTCAGCGAACCACAATCACGCCGCATCGACCGCGCGCTGGAAGGCCTCGGTCCCGATGCGCGCGCCTGCGTGCGCAAATTTCTGGCGCAGATGCGCAGCCCGGCGACGATGACCAGCGTGGAGGATGAGTGACGATGGCGCAAGCTCCGGCAAAACGTCCACCAGCGGACGACGATGCGGCTCATCTCCTGATCGTCGACGATGACGCTCGCATCCGCGATCTCCTGCAGCGTTTTCTTGGCGACAAGGGATATCGCATCTCCGTTGCGGCCGATGCAGCAGAAGCCCGCCGCAAGATGGTGGGCATCCGTTTCGATCTGCTGATCCTCGACGTGATGATGCCCGGAGAGAACGGGCTTTCGCTGACGCGCTCGCTGAACGAAGACAAATCCGTGCCGGTCATTCTTCTGACCGCCCGCTCGGAAGCGGATTCACGTATTGCCGGGCTGGAAGCGGGAGCGGACGATTATCTCGCCAAGCCTTTTGATCCGCGCGAACTGGTCCTGCGCATCAACAATATTCTGCGGCGCAACACCTCCCCGGACACGCCCAAGATCGAACAGATCATGTTCGGCCCCTACAGCTTCTCCATTCCCAGGAGGGAACTGCGGCGCGGTCCGGAAACGATCCGCCTGACAGATCGCGAACAGGAGATCATGCTGCTTTTTGCGCTACGCGCCGGCGATACCATTCCGCGGCACGAGCTGGTGGAAGCGGAGTCGGAAGTGGGCGAAAGAACGATCGACGTGCAGATCAACCGTCTTCGCCGCAAGATCGAGGACGACCCTGCCAACCCGGTCTATCTGCAAACGGTGCGTGGCATCGGTTACCGCCTCAGCGTGGACTGACGAGCACCCAACGAAGGGCGAACGCACGACCATGGCGAGCCTCGATTTTCTCGACACGTTTAAAAAAAGCGCCGTCGCAAAGACCTGGCGCTCCATCGGCAGATGGCTGCGACACTGGCTGCCCACCGGGCTTTACACCCGTTCGCTCCTCATCATCATCCTGCCGATGATCCTGCTGCAGGCCGTGGTCGCGGCCGTCTTCATGGAGCGCCACTGGCAGCTGGTGACCGAACGCCTTTCGGCAGCGGTGACCCGGGATATCGCCGCGATCATCGAACTTCTACAGACAGACCCCGAAGAGGATGACTATCAGCGGGTCATCCGCATCGCCCGCGACAAGCTGGGTCTCAGCGTCTATATTGAGCCCAAGACGGACCTGCCCGCGCCACGGCCGGAGCCGCTGTTCTCGATTCTCGATACCATCCTCGCAAACCAGCTCAGCCAACAGATCGGCAGGCCCTTCTGGATCGATACCTATGGCAACGGCTCACTGGTGGAAATCCGTGTCCAGCTCGATGACAAGACGCTCCGCGTCTTCACCAGCAGAAGCGCGGCCTATGCCTCCAATACCCACATCTTCCTTGTCTGGATGGTTGGCGCATCGCTGGTGCTCATCGCCATTTCGATCCTCTTCCTGCGCGGCCAGATCAAGCCGATAGAAGCGCTTGCCAAGGCGGCGGAGAATTTCGGCAAGGGCCAGAAGGTCAGCGCCTATTCTCCCCGCGGCGCGGATGAAGTACGCCGGGCGGGCCTTGCCTTCATCCTGATGCGGGAGCGCATTGAACGGCAGATGGAGCAGCGCACCGCCATGCTGAACGGTGTCAGCCACGACCTGCGCACCATCCTCACCCGCTTCAAGCTGCAGCTGGCGCTCGCCGGCGACAATCCGGATATCGAGGGGCTCGACAAGGATGTGGAAGACATGCAGTCGATGCTGGAAGCCTATCTGACCTTTGCCCGTACCGATGTGGAAGAGGATGTCGGCACGCTGGAGCTTCCCGCACTTCTCGAAAAAATCGGCCATGATTTCGAACTGCACGGCAAGAAATTCAGCTACGAACTCTATAATATCGAGAGGATCATCGCGCGACCGAACGCACTTTCACGGCTCGTCGCCAATCTCGCCGAAAATGCCCGGCGTTACGCCAGCAACCTCCACGTCGATATCCGCAAGGCGCCACGCTCCATTATCATGACCTTTGACGATGACGGACCGGGCATTCCGGAGAATTCACGCGAGGATGTATTCAAGCCGTTTTTCCGACTGGACGAGGCGCGCAACCTCAATGCCTCGGGCACCGGCCTTGGCCTTTCCATCGTCCGCGACATCGCCCGCAGCCATGGCGGCGACGTGTCGCTGGATAAAAGCCCGATGGGCGGATTGAGGGTTATCGTCAAAATCCCGGCTTGACGGCAGGCCGCCAATCAGCACATTTTCTCGCCGTTAGGCACCGGCCTTTCAACCGCAGCGAGTACGATATCTCCATTGGCGTCGGCAAAGCCAAGCGTCAGGACCTCGGAGCGGAACGGCCCGATCTGGCGCGGCGGAAAATTCACCACGCCCAGAACCTGCCGGCCGATAAGGCTTTCCGGCGTATAGTGCACCGTGATCTGCGCCGAGGACTTCTTGATGCCGATCTCCGGCCCGAAATCGATCTTCACCTTGATTGCGGGTTTGCGCGCCTCGGGAAAAGGCTCGGCTTCCACGATCGTACCGACGCGGATATCCACCTTCTCGAAATCGGCATAGGAAATTTCGCCGCTCATCGCCCGCCTCCTCAGCCCGCCAGTTCTTCAGCGCGGGTCTTGGCAGCGGCGACCGCCCTGTCGAACAGGGGCTGCATGCCGTCTTCGGCCATCAGCACGGAAAGTGCGGCAGCCGTGGTGCCGCCCGGCGAAGTCACATTCTGGCGCAGGCGCGCCGCCTCGTCGGAGGACTGGTGCAGAAGCTCGCCGGCGCCAGCCACGGTTTCACGCGCCAGACGCATGGCCACATCCGCCGGCAGACCTGCTTTGCGGCCGGCTTCAGCCATGCATTCCACGAGATAAAAGACATAGGCTGGCCCACTGCCCGAAACCGCGGTCACGGCATCGATATCGCTTTCGGCATCCACCCATTCGACCGGACCGCTGACCTTCAGCAATCCGTCCACCACGGCTTTAAGCTCGGGTGTCACAAGTTCATTTGCATATGCGCCGGTAACACCACGGCCCACCATCGCTGGCGTATTGGGCATGGCGCGCACCGCGGCAATCGCACCGAAATGCGAAACGAAGGTGGCAATGGTGGTGCCCGCCGCGATGGAAACGACGACCGTTTCCGGGCCCAGCAGGGGCTTCAGCGAAGGCAGCACTGCTTCCATCATCTGCGGTTTCACTGCCACGAAAAGAATGCCGGCCTTGACGCCTTCAGGCGCGCTTTCGCTATGGGCCGCACCCGCTTCCGTAATCGTTGTGCGCATGGCGTCGGAGGGCCGCGGGTCAACGACAATGACCTGCGATCCCGGCACGCCCTTTTTCAGCCAGCCAGACAGCATGGCGCCGCCCATATTGCCGGCGCCCACGAGGACGAGCGGCCCGGAAGCCTTGTACACCATGTTACGCTTCTCCAACGGTCTCGAACATGACCGCTTCGATTGCACTTTTCGCATCCAGACCCGACCAGACGACGAACTGGAATGCCTGATAATATTGCTCGCAGGCCTCCAGCGCGCTGGAGAGCAGCACTTCTACCTGCTGGTTGTTCGGCTCGGCACCGCCTGACAGAAGCAGCGACTGGCGGAAGATCACGACATCTTCCTGCCGCCACAGATCGAAATGCCCCATCAGCACCTGACCGTTGACCTGCGACAGCAGGCAAATGACTTCGTTGACACGGTGATCGGGCACCTTGATGTCGAAGGCGCAGGCAAGATGCAGCGCTTCGAAATCTTCCATCCACGCAAACGAAACGTGATAATCGGCCCAGTGGCCCGCCACAGTCATGGCGATCTCGTCCTCGCCCGAACGCTCGAACGACCAGTCATTCGAGGCAGCGACAATCTCGATCATATCGACGGGATTGGACTGACGCTCAATTTCAAATTCTATCAGACTCATGCGGCACCTTCTCAGCCGGTCGGAATGTCGTGTTTTGAACGCCGGGCACAAAACGCACATACAAACCGGGATAAACATTTGAGACGATTGCCCGACACCACCAGAATAACGCATTCACCCTGTCTGGAGCTTACCGGTCTTTTCGAATCATCATTTAAAATCAGTGTATAATGGCCGAGTCCCGCTGCCACCCCTCGCTCGCCATTTTTGCTTTTTGAGCAGTGGATATCTTCTCCCCCATCACCTCAGGCGAGAGTCTTAAGCGACTCTGCCGATTGTGTTTTTTGGAAGTGTCCACAGGCCCAAAAAATTCGCGTCTGAGCACGACTTTCGGCAACCGGAGATCAAGTCGGCCACAGAGAGCCGAAAAACAAAAAGCCCCGGAATCGCCTGCGATCCGGGGCTTCTGAGAAAAGTGATGAAGAATCAGTCCTTCGTGGCCGAAAGCTTTGCTTCGAGAGCCTCGATCCGGGCGCGCAGGGCGTCATTTTCATCCCGCGCCTGGATAGCCATCTCCCGCACGACGTCGAATTCCTCGCGCCGGACGACATCCAGACTGTTCAGCCAGCGATCGGCCTGTGCGTGGAACGCAGCCTCGGCTTCCTTGCGCACGCCCTGGGCCGCGCCGGCCGCATCCGTCATCAGCTTGGCGAATTCATCCAGAAAACGATTGGTGCCTGTCGTGCTCATGGCGCTCATCCTTCGTCGGTTCAGGGGCATCGTCTTGCCCGCTGTTGATAGCATTCAGGTAGGCACTCCACCGTCGCCTTGCAAGCGAAATCGAAAAAATCCCAAGAGCTTGCGTCACCTTTGGTATGTTGAGCCATAGCTTAAAGAATCACCTTGACCGCCGCCACCGCAATCGCCATTTTCCTTGGCGTCAAAGAACCGGTGAGCATCATCGCCCGGTCCTTTGAGACAATGGATGATCCGTTGTCCGCCCAGCAACGATGACGGAATATATACGGATTGATAGCCGCTCCCACTTCACTCGCCATCATGCCCTTCCCGAACATCGACCCGATAGCGTTGTCCATCGGTCCGCTGGCGATCCACTGGTACGGCATCGCCTATGTTGCGGGGATCATGCTCGGCTGGCTTTACGCCCGCCGCCTCGCCCGCACGGATCGCCTGTGGCCTAACGACGCCTCACCCATCTCGGCGCAGCATCTTGACGATTTCATCCTGTGGGCTGCTGGCGGCATCGTGCTCGGTGGACGCATCGGCTACATCCTGTTCTACGATCTCGCTGCGGTCGCCGCCAATCCCATCAGAGCCATCGAAATATGGAATGGCGGCATGTCGTTCCATGGCGGCCTGATCGGCACGACGATCGCCATGCTTCTTTTCGCCCGCAAGAACGACATTCCTGTCTGGAGCATGTTCGATATCGTCGCGGCCGTGGCGCCCATCGGGCTGCTCTTCGGGCGCATTGCCAATTTCATCAATGGCGAGTTGTGGGGCCGCATTGCCGATGTGCCATGGGCGGTCGTCTTTCCCACAGGCGGCCCTTTCGCGCGCCATCCGAGCCAGCTTTATGAGGCTGGCCTCGAAGGCCTCGTGTTGGCCATCGTTCTGGCCATCGCCATTTACGCCTTCAAGGCTCTGAAGCGGCCCGGCACCGTCACTGGCATCTTCGTCTGCGGTTATGCGCTGTCACGCATCTTCGTGGAATTCTTTCGCGAACCGGACGCGCAGATCGGTTACCTCGCCGGCAACTGGCTGACCATGGGCATGGTTCTGTCCACTCCAATGTTCCTTCTGGGCCTCTGGGCCGTCCTGCGCGCGCGCCGCGCGACAAAAGTCGCCTAAAGCGGTATGGCCAGCCATGACCACACCGCTCGCGCAACGCATCAAATCACTTATCCGGCTCAACGGTCCGCTTAGCGTAACCGACTTCTTTTCACTTTGCCTCGCCGATCCGGAACATGGCTATTACAAGAGCCGCGAGCCCTTCGGCCGTTCGGGTGATTTCATCACCGCCCCGGAGGTGAGCCAGCTTTTCGGTGAAATGCTTGGTGTTTTCGTGGTTCATGCGTGGCAGAGGCACGGTGCACCCGCTGAAACCCGGCTGGTGGAAATCGGCCCCGGCCGCGGCACCATGATGGCGGACATGCTGCGCGTCATCCGCCGCATCGCGCCGCCGCTCTATGAGACGATGCGGGTGCATCTGGTGGAGACAAGCCCCCGCCTTTCCGCCATCCAGAAGGAAACGCTGGCCGAACATGCGGGTCGACTGGCATGGCATGACAGTTTCGACGATGTGCCTGATGGTTTCCTGCTGCTTGTCGCCAACGAACTTTTCGACGCCATTCCGATCCGGCAATTCGTCAGGACGCCGCAGGGTTTCCGCGAACGCGTGGTCAGCCTCGATGCCAATGGCGACCTCGTCTTCTCCACGGGTCTTGCCAGCATAGACCCGGCGCTGCTTCCGCCGCAGCCCGAACGGCAGCCGCTTGGCACGATATTCGAGATTTCGCCTGCCCGGGAAGCGGTGATGACCGCAATCTGCCAGCGCCTGTCCGCCCATGGCGGCACCGCGCTCGCCATTGATTACGGCCATCTGGTTGCCGGCTATGGCGACACGCTGCAGGCCATGCGCAACCATGCCTTCGATCCGCCGCTCGCCCATCCAGGCGAAGCCGATCTGACCAGCCATGTCGATTTCGACAGTCTTGTGAAAACGGCCGAGGCGACCGGTGTTCACGTTAACGGCACCCTGAGACAGGGCGATTTCCTCTACGGCCTCGGCCTCAAGGAACGGGCCGGCGCGCTCGCCGCCAAGGCAACCGCGGACCAGACCCTCGCCATCGCCGAAGCCGTCAACCGCCTCGCCGGCGAAGGCGCCGGCAAGATGGGGGAACTTTTCAAAGTCATCGCCGTTTCCAGTCCCGCGCTCCATCTTCTGCCGTTTCGTGCGGTGGATTGACAGCGTAATAACCTCTGGGCCAACATCGTCGCGACACACGAAGCAGGCACACTGCATCACACACGCCGCGCAACGCCGCGGCAACAGGAAACATCTCGCTTGACCCTGCTCCACTGGGCTACAGCGAAATTCTCCAAGGAACTCCCGCACCATGCAGAACGTAACGCTGCCGCTCCCCATCCAGAGTCCCCTCCTCGCCGCCTTCGATAAAAATCGCATCCGCCATGGCTTTTTCACCCGGCAGGGCGGCGTTTCCGATGGTCTTTATCAAGGCCTCAATGTCGGGCTCGGATCTGATGACGAGCCGGAACGGGTGCAGGAAAACCGCCGCCGCGTAACCCAATGGTTCGGCCTTGCCCCAGACCGCCTCGCCACGGTCCATCAGGTCCACTCCCCCGAGGTTGTCGTGGTTGACGGAACCTATGACGGCAGCCGTCCGCAGGCAGATGCGATGGTGACAGCGACACCCGGTTTCGTCCTCGGCGTGTTGAGCGCCGATTGCGGCCCCATCCTGTTCGCCGATGCGGAAGCGGGCGTCGTGGGTGCCGCCCATGCCGGCTGGAAGGGTGCTTTGTTCGGCGTGCTGGAAAACACGATCGAGGCGATGACGAAGCTCGGGGCCAGCCGCGATCGTATTGCTGCCTCGCTCGGCCCCTCCATCAGCCAGGACAATTATGAGGTCGGGCCGGAATATGTCGCGCGTTTCACCGATATCGAGCCCGCTTACGCGGATTATTTCTCCAGAGCGGAGAAAGAGGGCCACGCCTTGTTCGATCTCAAGCAGTTCACCATCGACCGCCTGACCAAAGCCGGTGTGAAGGCGGAAAATCTTGGTCTCTGCACCTACCCGGACGAAGAACGCTTCTATTCCTACCGCCGCACCACCCACCGCGCCGAACCCGATTACGGCCGGCAGATTTCCGCAATCGCAATTCTGGAGGACTAAGATGGCCCTGCATTTCGAGCTTTCGGAATTCGATGCCCGCCGCGAGCGCCTGCTCGCGAAAATGGCCGAGGAGAAGCTGGATGCGCTGCTGCTTTTCGCCCAGGAAAGCATGTACTGGCTGACCGGCTACGATACTTTCGGCTACTGCTTCTTCCAGACGCTGGTGGTGAAATCGGACGGCTCCATGACGCTGCTGACACGCTCGGCCGATCTGCGTCAGGCCCGCAATACTTCGATCATCGAGAACGTCCTCCTCTGGGTCGATCGACCCAATGCCGACCCGACGCTCGATCTCAAAAACCTGCTGAGCGATCTGGACCTTCTGGGCGCAAAGATCGGCGTGGAATATGACACCCACGGCATGACCGGCCGTGTCGCCCGCCTGCTGGATCACCAGCTTGCGAGCTTCGGCCAGATGGCCGATGCGTCGTATCTCGTCAGCACCCTCAGGCTCGTCAAAAGTCCCGCCGAAATCGCCTATGCCCGCAAGGCTGGCCAGCTGGCCGATGAGGCTCTCGATGCAGCATTGCCGCTCATCAAGCCCGGCGCGGACGAGGCCGCCATTCTTGCGGCAATGCAGGGTGCCGTGCTCGCGGGCGGCGGCGACTACCCCGCCAATGAATTCATCATCGGCTCAGGCGCGGATGCGCTTCTATGCCGCTACAAGGCAGGCCGTCGTGTCCTCGACAACAAGGATCAGTTGACACTGGAATGGGCCGGCGTCAGCGCCCATTACCATGCCGCCATGATGCGCACGGTGGTGATCGGCGAACAAGACTTCCGCCAGAAGGAGCTTTACAGCGCCTGCCTGCAAAACCTCACCGCCATCGAGGAGGTGCTGCGGCCGGGCAAGACCTTTGGCGATGTCTTCGATGTGCATGCCCGCGTCATGGACGAGCGCGGCCTCACCCGCCATCGGCTGAACTCCTGCGGTTACTCGCTCGGCGCGCGTTTTTCGCCCTCCTGGATGGAGCATCAGATGTTCCATGCCGGCAACCCGCAGGAGATCACGCCCGACATGACACTCTTCGTGCATATGATCGTGATGGATTCCGATTCCGGCACGGCCATGACGCTCGGCCAGACATATCTGACCACGGACGGCGCGCCGGAGCCACTGTCGCGTCACAGCCTCGATCTTCTCACAGCTTAAATCGCCCCCGGGTTTGACACAGCGGGAAAACCGCCCTTACATTGCGCCACCTTGGGCAAGAAGGAGCGGAACATGAGAGGGAAAATCGCATGAGCCGGTTGGGGGTTGCCCTCATCGTTCCGGCTTTGGCACTGATCCTGTCCGGCTGCAACACCACGGAAGCGCTGACGCCACAGGTGGATGTCGGCCACAATGCATCACAGTCGACGCCGGTAACACAGGGTGATCTCGACCAGATGGCGGCAGCCGCCGACCGCGCACCCGCAGGCGGGCCGGCAATCGCATCGTCCGTCCCTGCCTATGCACCCCAGAACTCCCTGCAGGCACAGGCACAGGCGCTGTCCAATGGCAGCCAGTACGGGGAACCGCTCCGTCAGAACCAGACAGCGGCCGCGGCCCCCGCCGTCACGCAACAACCGCCATCACAGCAGACGGCTTCCCTTGCACCTGCCACCGCCGCGAATTCCATCCGCTTCCTGCCCATCATCGGCGCACCGGTACAGGCGGTGACACCGCTATCCCGCCAACTGGGGGCCGAAGCGCGGGCCAAAGGGCTGACAATCCGCGCATCCAACGACAATTCCGCCGAAAATATTCTGAAGGGATATTTTTCCGCCTTTGCCGATGGCGGCAAGGTCAATGTCGTATACGTGTGGGACATTCTCGACGCCAATGGCGTGCGGCTGCACCGCCTGCAGGGGCAGGAGGCAGTGACCGCGCGAGGCAGTGATCCATGGGCCGCCGTGACCGACAAAGTCATGCAGGACATCGCTGCAAAAACACTCAACGACTACACGTCATGGAAGCAGTCTCAAAGCGGATGAGGTGAAACGACGGGAGAAGTCACAGAGATTTCACGAAAATCATTGTGAAAGCGCGGAGTCCTCTTGCAATCGGAAGCAACAGCGCTATTAAGGCGCGCATGGCAACAAGGCGTATCCGGCAAAGGCTTTTCAGCCGGATGTTCCTCCCCTTGAACGACGCTTGGTTACGGCGGATTGAGCCCCGTGGCGCAAGGCGATGGCATGGAAACAGGCGGCCGCAATGAAGGTTTTCGCAGGCAATTCGAACCGGCACCTTGCCGAAGCGATCTGCAAGTATCTTAATGTTCCTCTCGGAAATGCCACTGTAAAGCGGTTTGCTGACCAGGAAATATTCGTAGAAATCAGCGAGAACGTGCGCGGCGAGGACGTCTTTATCGTCCAGTCCACCTCCTTCCCGGCAAATGATCATCTGATGGAACTGCTCATCATGATCGATGCCATGCGCCGCTCCTCGGCCAAACGAATTACCGCGGTGCTTCCCTATTTCGGTTACGCCCGCCAGGACCGCAAAGCCGGCCCCCGCACTCCGATTTCCGCCAAGCTCGTTGCCAATCTCATTACCGAAGCCGGCGCCGACCGCGTTCTCACCCTCGATCTTCATGCCGGACAGATCCAGGGCTTTTTCGATATCCCCACCGACAATCTCTTTGCAGCACCGATTCTCGCCCGCGACGTGAAGGATCACTACGACACCAACAATGTCATGGTCGTTTCGCCTGACGTCGGCGGCGTGGTTCGCGCCCGTGCGCTGGCCAAGCGCCTCGACTGTCTTCTGGCCATCGTCGACAAGCGCCGTGACCGTCCCGGCGAATCCGAAGTCATGAACGTCATCGGCGATGTCTCCGGCAAGGACTGCATCCTCATTGACGACATCGTCGATTCCGGCGGCACGCTCTGCAACGCCGCTGAAGCCCTGCTGAAAAAGGGCGCGACCAGCGTTACTGCCTATATCACCCATGGCGTACTGTCCGGCGGCGCGGTGGCCCGCGTGGCCTCTTCCAAGCTGCGCGAACTCGTCATCACCGACAGCATCCAGCCGA
The DNA here is from genome assembly GCF_031453135.1 of Agrobacterium sp. SORGH_AS_0440. Lineage (NCBI taxonomy): Bacteria > Pseudomonadati > Pseudomonadota > Alphaproteobacteria > Hyphomicrobiales > Rhizobiaceae > Agrobacterium > Agrobacterium sp. SORGH_AS_0440. Next base: position 2,059,619 of record NZ_JAVIYR010000002.1, read on the forward strand.
CCACCGGTGTCCAGTCCGCGCATAATATCCGCGTGGTGAGCACCGCCGGCCTGCTCGGCGAAGCAATCAACCGGACCGCGCAGGAACAGTCGGTTTCCGGCCTGTTCGACTGAATAAATTCAGCAATCACGCTGAGGGTTGCCTACGTCTGCCGGTTTTTCCGGCATGCGCTTGAGCCAAAGTGGGCGCATATTCACTCAACGTGATCCTCGGCCTTGTGCCGAGGAGCTAACCACGTCGATAAAATCAAGGCGCGCGGGCAATAGGGACAACCCCGAGGATAAGTCGGAACTGTCTTGCCGCTCGCTCCCACCCAAGCGATGCTGCACCTCGAACTCCCAACTAAGACGACGCCGCACCCGTGTCCGGGGGCCGTTGGAGACGGGTGGCTGCAGCCCTGATTTTCGGCCACCAGCCCCGAACGCGGGTAAGTATGGCGTGGCGGCCATTGCGCCAAAGGCTGATCGTATCGGCCGAGATGGCAGCACCGCTGAAGAGGTGACGGTGGTGGCTTATCGCCAGCACCCGGTACAGAAACAGTGTCGTCAGGGCCGAAAATAGGATGGACATCACCACATCGCTGAGGAAATGCCCGCCGGCCGCGATGCGAAGACCGGACATGAGAATGATTGCCCCGGCGGCAAGGGCACCAACTACCCATCGCCCATAGGGCCGCAGGCGCGGCCAGACAAGCACACAGAGGGGCAGGAAAAAACTCGCGATCAGCGCGGTTTCACCCGAAGAAAACGAACAGTTCGAATAGCATTGCGTGCTGAACTGAAAAGGTGGCGTGAAAAGCTGATGCCCGCCAAATTCGGTAACGCTGAACGGACGCGCGCGACCGATCATGGCCTTCAGCACGCCGTTGACCAGCAGCCCGGCACAGAGGATCACAGGGCCACAAAGGAACGCCCAGACTCGCCAGCCGGTTCGCTGCGAAGTGCCGAGCCGGAGATTGCCGACGAGGACCAGGAAAGTCAGAAGCGCGGCGAGCTCGACACCTTCCCGCAACGTGTCGCGCAGCCATTCGGGAAACGGCTCCCGGCCAGGCCATGGCTGGCCCACCGGCGAGAAAAACAGGGCGGAAAAGCGCAGATCTATAGAGGGAAAGGTCGCAAACAGGATCACCAGCGCAAGCGCTGCGAACGTAACCCAGATGGTGATCCGCATATGCGAGAGATCATTGTCCATTGGCGCTCTCCGGGATGCACTGTGGTGGCAGGCGCCACAGCCCGATTTCCCTGCCCTCGACAAAGCCCGGGCCGGCGGTCCAGTGCGCCACCGGCGCCTCGCCTGCAAGACACGCCGGCAAGCCATCGGCACTTGCCAGAAACAGCGGATTTTTCGCTTCGCCCGGCTTCAATGGATAAAGAAGGGCATAATGGCTGGACGGCACGCCGGTTTCCGGAAGCCCACGCGTCAACATCTGTTTCTCGTCCCGCAACTGGTAAAAGAGTTCGGCCAATATCGAACGATCATTGGCGACAATAGCGTCCGCACCTGCTTCACGCGCCCGCGACAGGCCGGTCGATACCAGCTCGGAGCTTCCAAGATAACGTGCCATCGCCAGTTTACCGTTCGGCAGGCGCAAGCCCGTTCCCACTATCGTCACCAGCGGCAGCGCGATTGCGACGATGCCGCCGAGGACCAGTGTGGATACGATGAGCCAACGTCGCGATGCCAGGATCGGCACCGCCAGCAGTACGCCTGCCGCATAAGCTCCCACCGCCCAATTGGCGAGTGCCCGCGACATGAGGCCCTGTGCCGTGATCAAAAGCACGATCGGTACAGAAAGAGCGACGAGCGCCCGTGCTTCACCGGTTTTTGCGCGGATTGTCGCAACAATCATGCCGACGAAGACGTATGGCCCAACCACACCTGCCTGGGAAAAGAAGAATTCAAGCGCGGAGCCGATCTTGAGTTGGACACCGTGCCAGTTGGCATTGTCGGCGGTGTGGCGTGCCGTCATGAAATCATGGGCCGCATTCCACCACAGATTGGGCGCGATGACGGCAACGCAGACGAGCGCAGCAATGGCCGCGTCACGCAGCCGGATCCGCCATGCTTCGCAAAGCCAGCCGGCGGCGATGAAGCACGGCAGAAAATAGATCATCGCATATTTCGACATCAGCCCGAGGCCGAAACAGAGACCCAGAGCGATGCTCCAACCCAACGCCGCCCTGCCCTCGCTGCGGGCGAGCGCAAGCTTGCGCACGGATATCATCGACAGCACGATGAACAGCATCATCGGCGTATCGGTCGAGATCAGCAGGCTGCCGAGCGTCACGGCTGGCAAGGTCAGATAGATCACCGCCGCAAGCGAGGCCAGCCTGACATCATAGATCATGCGGCCGAGCACAAAAATGGCCGCCGCCGCAACGCCATGCACGACGGGTGCGGCGAGCCGCACCTGAAACGTGCCCTCCCCGCCGCCCAGAATGGTGGCCGCACGAATAAGCCAGCCGATGAGCGGTGGCTTGGAATAGGCACCGAGCGCCATTTCGCGACCCCACAGCCAGTATTGCGCCTCATCGACAAAAAGGTCGGTGCGGTTGAAGGCGAGCCCAAGGACGCGCAGGGCAGTTACGAGGACAATCGCCGAAAACGCGAATGTCAGCCATTGGCGCTCAACGCCTGCCCGCGCATAAGGCAGGGTCGTCGCCTCATGCATGCTGGCGGCGTTCTGCATGGATCAACCAGAGATTTCGAGCATAGATAAAGAGGCCGGATGCCTGCCCGAGAACAAAGACCGGATCGCGCCGCCACAGTGCATAGGAGAGCAGCACCACACCGCCAAGAATCGAAAAATACCAGAAAGCCACCGGCATGACCGACCGGTTCGCCCGTTCCGATGAAATCCATTGAACCAGAAAACGCATGGTGAACAGCATCTGGCCCATGAAACCGGTCAAGACCCATACGAATTCTTCCCAGCTGTTCACATGCAGCATGGACCATAAAGCCGGTACGTTCACGGCAATGTCTCCGTTATGAAAGTTTCAGCCCAGCTTGACCGCTTGCGCCGGCGCAAAAGCCATGCGACGCCGATCAGGTCGTGGATGCCCACCAGCGCCCGGCCGATATTGGTATAATGGGAATTTCCATGCAGCCGCGCCCGGTGCGTGACGTCGACATGGGCGACCTGCCAGCCGTCACGATTGAACAGCGCCGGGAAGTAGCGGTGGTGATGGTCGAAATAGGGCAAAGCGAGGTAGGCGTCGCGGCGAAAGGCCTTGAGGCCGCAGCCGGTATCGCGCGTGCCATCCTTCAAAATTCGCGCCCGAAGCCCGTTGGCAAAGCGGGAGGAAAGGCGTTTTCCCAGCGTGTCGCGCCGGCCGACGCGCTGGCCGGCCACCAGCCCAAGCCGGCGCGGTGCATTGGCGGACAGAAGCGGTGCAAGAAGTGCCGGCAGATTATCCGGCGGATTCTGGCCGTCGCCGTCCAGCATACATACGATAGGCGCGCGCGCCGCCTGCACTCCGCTGTGGATCGCAGCCGATTGACCGCCCTGGCGGTCGTGCCGCACCAGCCGCAACATGCTGTAACGGGCAGCGAGCGCCATAACCGCTTCCGCCGTGCGGTCAGAAGAAGCGTCATCCACCACAACGATCTCGAAGCGGCCGACCGGCGCACAGGCGCTCACGATCTCTGCCACCAGCGTTTCAACGCTCGCTTCTTCATTGTGCATGGGCACGACAACGGCAAAATCCGGGGCAGATCGCAAATTGGCTCCGTCACATCCGTCTGCGCGGGTTCCGCAAACATCATCGATTGTGGCGAGAGAAGGAGCGTGAAAAGCTTGCATGAACATGAACAGCCGTTGATCTTCGCTGGATATGCGCCCGTTCTGTTGCAGTTTTATTACGTGGTGCCTATCGGCGCGGCTCTTCGATTTTTTCACGCCATGCGGGAAATTATCCTACAATTCCCTGTCCTTTAACGCGACCGTAAACAATTTTTGCAACGGTACGGCCACGTTTTTTGGGGGGAGGAAAACAGGATGCCGGGTGGAAATCCGACTGCTGTCAAAGCTAAATCATTGTCAATCAAAGCCAAATTTGCCGCGCTCGTTACCGGTGCGACACTGGTTTCCTGCCTGTCGGTGGGGCTGCTGTCCTACGAGATGGGTAAATCGGGGCTGATCGACGCCAGCAAGATCAGGCTCGAAACGGTTGCAGGCAACCAGTCCAAGCAGCTTGATGCCTATACGTTGCGCGTCGAACAGAGCATTTCCGAACTGTCGCAGAATGCCGCGGTGGCCCAGGCGCTGGAAACAATGACCACCGTTGTTCCAACGGAAAAGGACGCCATCATCCAGGCTTTCCGCCGAGAGGGCGTCTCCGAAGAGGAGCGCGCCTCCTTCAACGGCGAAGGGTTGCGGCTGCTCTACGCCATTCGTCATGCGACCATCAACGCCGCCATTGCCAGCGTCTGGCGTAATACCCGCGTCAGCGATATCTACGTGATCGACAAGAACGGCCTGATTATCTATTCCGTGACCAAGGGAAAGAACTTCCTGACCAATGTAACGGAACCGCAGAACGCCGCGATCAAGGAGCTGTTCGACCGCATCGAAGCCGGCAAGGACGGCGTCGTCAGCACCACGGGCTTCAGCGATGGCGAGAATAATTCGGCCATGATCGGCATGCCGCTCGCCGTCTCCAACTGGGGTCAGCTCCAGCGCAAGGGTGCCGTTATCATGCGCATCGCCGCCGATCGCATCGGCGCGGTGGTGACGCCCGAGGAAACCGGCAAGACCATCGACGACGCCGTTCTCCTGAGCGCCGACGGGAAACTCAGGGCTGGCGTCCTCTCGGGCGGTGCGGATGCTGCCGTTTCCGAAAGTCTCGCTGCCCTTTCCAACGTAAACGACGCCGGAACGGTCATGGCGCAGACCCCTGCGGGCAATATCTTCTATGCCTATCGTCCGGTCGCCGTCTTCGGACAGAAACATCTTCTTGCCATCGGCCAGCAGGAAAGCAAGGTTCTCGCCGCTGCCAACGATCTCGCCTTCTGGGCAGCGGTCGCAACGCTGGCCGTACTTGCAATAATGACGCTGATCGGGATTTTCGTTTCCGCGAGCCTGACCAAGCCGTTGACCGGACTAGCCGGTCTTATGGAACGCCTGAACGGCGGTGAAAACAACATCGAGATCAAGGCAGTTTCCCGTGGCGACGAGATCGGCACCATGGCTCGCGCGCTGGAATCCTTCCGCCAGGGCATTCTGGACAAGCAGCGGATGGAAGCCGAAGCCCACCGCAAGGGTGAAGAACTGGACGAGGAACGCGCCCAGCGCGAGATGGAGAAGGCAAGAAGCGCCAGGGAACTGGAAGAAGCCGTGGACGCGCTCGCCACCGGTCTTGCCAATCTCGCCGCCGGCAGGCTCGATCTTCGCATCGAAAAATCCTTCGTTCCGTCACTCGATCATCTGCGCATCGACTTCAACAACTCCATGGCAGGGCTGGAAGCGACGATCTCCAATATCGGCGGAAGCGCCAATGCCATCCGCTCCGGTTCCGGCGAGCTGAAAAGCGCCTCGGAAGACCTGTCGCGGCGCACAGAACGTCAGGCAGCAGCCCTCGAGGAGGCGGCAGCGGCGCTCGGAGACATGACGCAGGCTGTCAATCTGTCGCTGTCGCGCTGCAATGTCGCCGTCGCCGCTACGGCGGATACGATGCAGGATGCCCATAGATCAACGGCTGTCGTCAAAGAAGCGATCGTTGCCATGGAACGCATCGAGACCTCTTCGGCCAAAATCCGCCAGATCATCGATGTCATCGACCAGATTGCCTTCCAGACCAATCTTCTGGCGCTGAATGCCGGTGTTGAAGCAGCGCGCGCCGGCGAGGCCGGCAAGGGCTTTGCAGTTGTGGCGCAGGAAGTTCGCGAACTGGCCCAGAAATCGGCCGCCGCCGCCCGCGACATCACGCAGCTCATCGCCACCTCTGCGGGTGATGTGGAAAGCGGTGTGGCGCTGGTGCTGAAGACCGGTGAAAGCCTGGAACAGATCCAGAAACGCATCCAGTCGGTCAACGACCAGATCGGCGAAATCGCCACCGCGTCGCGCGAACAATCCGGCCGTCTCAGCGAGATCAATGCCTCCGTCAATGAACTCGACCACGTGACGCAGCAGAACGCCGCCATGGTGGAGGAGACAACGGCCGCCGCCTTCTCGCTCGCCAACGAGGCGGATGGCCTGACCGAACAGGTGGGGCAATTCTCCGTGGGCGATCCCCGCCGGCGAGACCAGCGTTACGCGGCGTGATGCGAAACAAAAAGGGCCGGAGGCAAAACCTCCGGCCTTTTATTTTGCCTGAAAACCCGATCCGGGCTCCCAGGGGCAGAAGCCCCTGGGAACACGCCGGCGACCTGGCACCACAGCCCCTCGCCGGCTTCCGGGGAGGACCTCAGAAGAAACCAACCTTGTTCGGACTGTAGGACACGAGCAGGTTCTTGGTCTGCTGGTAGTGGTCGAGCATCATCTTGTGGGTCTCGCGACCGATGCCAGACTGCTTGTAGCCGCCGAAGGCCGCACCCGCCGGATAGACGTGATAGCAGTTCGTCCACACACGGCCTGCTTCGATGCCCCGCCCGGCGCGATACGCGATGTTCGTGTCACGGCTCCAGACGCCAGCGCCGAGACCGTAAACCGTGTCATTGGCGATTTCGAGCGCCTCTTCCACCGTCTTGAAGGTCGTGACGGAGACAACGGGTCCGAAGATTTCCTCCTGGAAAATCCGCATCTTGTTGTTGCCCTCAAAGACGGTCGGCTGAATGTAATAACCGTCCTTCAGATCACCCGACAGCGTCTTGCGGTCGCCGCCGGTCAGAACCTTGGCGCCTTCCTTCTTGCCGATCTCCAGATAGCTCATGATCTTGTCAAACTGTTCCTGCGAGGCCTGTGCGCCCAGCATGGTCGACGGATTGAGCGGATCGTCCTGGCTGATGGCCTGAACGCGCTTGATCGCTTTTTCCATGAAGCGGTCATAGATCGATTCATGCACCAGAGCACGAGAGGGGCAGGTGCAGACCTCACCCTGGTTCAGCGCGAAGAAGGCAAAACCTTCGAGCGCCTTGTCGAGGAAGGCATCGTCCTCGTTCATCACGTCGGCAAAGAAGATGTTCGGCGACTTGCCGCCCAGTTCCAAGGTGATGTTGGTGACGTTGTCGGCGGCATAACGCATGATTTCCTTGCCGACCGAGGTGGAACCGGTAAAGGCGATCTTGGCGATGCGGTTGCTCTGCGCCAGCGGCTTGCCGGCTTCAAGGCCAGTACCATTGACGATGTTGAGGACGCCAGGCGGCAGAAGGTCTTCAATCAGCTCCATCACGATGAGAATGGAGGCCGGCGTCTGTTCGGCCGGCTTCAGCACCACGCAATTGCCTGCTGCAAGCGCCGGTGCGAGTTTCCACGCAGCCATCAGGATCGGGAAGTTCCATGGAATGATCTGGCCGACGACACCGAGCGGTTCATGGAAGTGATAGGCGACGGTATCGTTATCGATCTCGCCGATCGTGCCTTCCTGAGCGCGGATGCAGCCTGCGAAATAGCGGAAATGGTCGATGGCGAGCGGGATATCCGCATTGGTGGTTTCACGCAGCGGCTTGCCGTTATCCCAGGTTTCAGCCCGGGCGATGAGATCTAGATTGTCTTCAATGCGCTGGGCGATCTTGAGCAGGATATTGGAGCGCTCGGTTATGCTCGTCTTGCCCCATTTGTCGCGGGCCTTGTGGGCCGCGTCGAGCGCAAACTCGATGTCGGCTGCATCCGAACGCGGCACTTCGCAGATCTTGTGGCCGGTCACCGGCGAGAGATTGTCCATGTAGCGGCCGGATTTCGGCTCCACCCACTTGCCGCCAATGTAATTGCCGTATTTCAGCTTGAAGGGCGCTTCGCCCGCTTTCTGCTGAACCTGAATATTCATGATTTCATCCTCCCTGATGAAAACGATCCTGAGCGGACCGCATGAAAGGAAGGTGGGCCCAGATGGCGCGGTTCGGTAGAGGGGCGACGCGGTTCCGCAGCGCACATTGTCTCACATCTGCGACAAAGCCGCGTTGATCCGGCGCGATCGGCCGGATCGCAACAACAAGAACGTCAATGAACGTCGAATTTCTTCATCTTGCGATGAAGCGTGGCCCGGCTGATGCCGAGCAAGGACGCGGCCTGCGTGACATTGCCGTTGGTGCGCGACAACACGCGCCGCAGCGCCGAACGCTCCGCTTCCGCGAGGTCGGAACCGCTGTCATGGCGCTGTTCCTGCAGGATATCCGCGGCCGGGAGACCCTGCGCGATGCGGGCATCGTCCAGCTTCAGCGCAAGACGAGCGGCGCGGGTCGCGCCGAGCACGAGATCGTCCTGATCCACGGCGAGCAGCGAAAGCGCCGCCCCGAACCCACTTGGCACGACGACGATGCGTGCCCCCGGAAAGGCACGGCGGAACAGATTGCCCTCGATGCGCTGCGCCGCGTCCTTCACCGCCTGGGTGACAAAAGAAAAGGTCATCTCGTTGATGTCATCGCGGCAGGTGGAAATATCGAGCGCACCCGTCACCCGGCCGGTATGATCGCGAATGGGAGCCGTGGTGCAGCACAGTTCCGTATTCGACGTGAAGAAATGTTGGTCACGATAGACAACCACCGAACGCTCGTCGACGAGCGCGGTGCCTATGCCGTTTGTGCCAACGCTCTCTTCGCTCCAGACGGCGCCGGACCAGAGGCCGAGCGCCCGGAAATCGCGATCATCGCCGGACGCGCCTCGCCGCTCCAGCGCAACGCCCTGAGCATCGGTCAGGAGCAGGCAGCAGCCGGATCTCCCGACACTGTGGAAAATTCGGTCAAGTTCGTCGGTGCTTTCGGCAATCAGGCCAGCCGCACTTTCACGGGCGCGCCGAAACTCCGTCTCGCTGAGAAAGATCGGCTTGCGATTTTCTTCCGGTGCAAGACGGTGCTTGACCATGCAGCGACGCCACGAGGCGACAATCGGCGAACTTGCGGCTGCGGAACGGTGGCGTGCGGTTTCATACACGCGTTCCGCATGGGCGATGTCTGTCGGCATGCGCTCCTCCCAAAGCTTTTGGGCGATGGTGCGCTGGAAGCGTCGATGTTTCAACAAAAAACTTCGCGACCGGCATCGGAGGCGCAGCTGACGGTCAGACCGCCTTGAAGTAACGCCTGCCGGCAGTGACCTCCGGTTCGTCCTCAACGGACAGGAAGGTGTCATCCACGAGGCTGGCAATGGATGTCAGCGGACCGGGCTTGCCGAAAAAGAAGCCCTGCACCTGCAGGCAGCCTTCGCGGCGCAGGAACTCGACATGGGCCTTGGTTTCCACACCCTCCGCAAGCACGGGAATATTCAGGCTATGCGCCAGAATGAGCGTCGAACGCACGATCGCTTCGGACTGCACATTGGTCGACAGCCCGTCGATGAAGGCGCGGTCGATCTTGATCTTGTCGAAAGGGAAACTCTGCAACGTCGAAAGCGAGGAATAGCCCGTGCCGTAATCATCCATCGCGATCTTGACGCCGAGCGCCTTGAGCTTGCGGATGGTGACAAGCGCATGGCGGTGATCGGCGATGATGCTGCCCTCGGTGATTTCCAGCTCGAGCCTTTCAGGCGCAAGGCCCGTTTCTGCCAGGATTTTTTCGACCTTGTCCGGGAACTCGTTATCCGCAAGCTGCTGCGGCGCTACATTCACCGCAATGGAAAGCGATTTTTTCCAGAGTGCCGCCTGCGCGCAGGCTTCTCTCAGAACCCACTCGCCGAGTTCGACGATGAACCCCGTCTGCTCCGCGATCGGGATGAATTCGGCGGGAGAAATCATGCCCCGATCGGGATGGTTCCAGCGTAAAAGCGCCTCGAAGCCGACGATACTGCCGCTTCTGGTGTCGTTCTGCTGCTGGTAATAAAGCTCGAACTCGTTATTGGCGAGGCCGCTGCGCATGGCGACGGCAAGCACATTGCGCTCACGCGCGGCCTCATCCATCGATTTATCGTAAAAGCAGATCGTATCCGAACTGCCGCTTTTTGCCCGGTACATCGCGACATCCGCCTGCGCCATCAGCGTATCGGCGTCGATGGAGCCGGTATTGCGGACCGAAATGCCCACACTCGCACCGACCGAAAATGTCTGCCCGTTCCATTCCACCGGCCTGCTGATCTGGTCGATCAGCCTCTGGGCGAATTCGGTGCCGTCGGCGCGGGTATAATAGGAATTTGTCATCGCCACGAATTCATCACCGCCCATGCGCGCCAGAAATTCGCCGGCCTTCAGCACGGAACTCGCCCGGTCGGCGATGGTGCGAAGCACGGCGTCGCCCGCCGCATGGCCGTGAACGTCATTGATTTCCTTGAAACGGTTGAGATCGATGGAAAGAAGCGCGGTGTGTGCGCCCAACGAAATATGACGGGTGCGACGATTGAGATGTTCAATGAAGGCTGCCCGGTTGGGAATGCCGGTCAGCGGATCGTGCAGGGAAAGATGGCGATAGCGGGCGACTGCCTGCTGGGTGGACTGGGCGTCGATGACATAAGTGGAAAGCCCCAGTGCCAGCAGCAACAGCGTTACCGCAATGGCGCCTCCGCCCATGATGGCCGGCGGCAGCAGATTTTCAGGAATGACGATGCGCGGGTCGAAGGCGAAAGACATGGAGGCCATGCCGGTATAATGCATCGACGCTATCGCCAGGATCAGAAACGCCACCGCGCTGTACTGGCAGAACCGATTGACGGGCCGCGAGACCCGATTGACTGCAACGGCGCCCAGCACTGCCCCCAGCATGAGGGACGCGATGACATAGTTCTGATCCCAGAAAACCATGCCCTGAACATTGTAGGCCGCCATGCCGGTGTAGTGCATGGCTGCAATGCCGAGACCAAGGATGATTCCGCCGGCTTCCACCAGCACGCTGCGTCCGCCATAGGCAGAAATTCCGAAACCGGCAGTCGTTGTGGTAATCGCAATCAGAAGCGACAGCCCGGTCAGATACGGATCGTATCCCACGTCACCCGCGGCAACATAGCCCAGCATCGCCACGAAATGGGTTGTCCATATCGCCGCGCCGCCATTGACACCTGCCAGAAACAGCCAGTTGACCTTCTGCACCCCCGTCGCCAGGCGTGCTTTCGAAAAAAGGCGCATCGACACGAAACTACCGAGCATGCAGACGAAAACCGCTGCGACGGTATATCGATAGTCGTGATCGATGGTAAGGCACTGGAGAACTTTGAGCATTGTCATCTACGCAATTGGAATTTCGCGTAGCCTTATCATTCGCCAAGTTTTCGCCCGGTTTACATGAATGGATAAGCACATATTAAAAGTTGCAACATGCGAGTGAATTAGTACAACCTAATAAACCCGCAAGGCGTGCGATCGAAAAGCAGGCCTCTCTTGTCTTTGTCTCCCGTTTGTATTATAGCGCCCGCACCCGTGTAGACACCCTTGGAGGCAACGCGGGTGGGATGGCGCTTGCCGCCTCCCCAGTTCAGCGCCCGCGGGCATGAACTCTCCATATAACCTCGAAAGGAATTGCCATGAGCAAAGAATCGTATGAGCTCAAGGCCGAGGCGCGCGAACGAGTTGGTAAGGGGTCCTCTCGTGAACTTCGCCGCAACGGTTTGATTCCCGCTGTCATCTATGGTGACAAGCAGGCCCCCATTTCTATCGCCCTGTCCACCAACGAAGTCACCAAGCGTATCCACGCCGGCGGTTTCATGACGACGGTTGCGACGATCGACGTCGACGGCAAGAAGATCAAGGTTCTCCCGAAGGATTACCAGCTTGATCCGGTCCGCGACTTCACCATGCATGTCGACTTCCTGCGCGTTTCGGGCAACACGCTCGTCAACGTCGAAATTCCGGTTCACTTCGAAAACGAAGAAAAGTCGGACATCAAGATCGGCGGCGTTCTGAACATCGTTCGCCACACGGTGGAATTCCACTGCCCGGCCAACGACATTCCGGAAGCCATCACGGTTGATCTCTCCGGCCTGAAGATCGGCGACAGCGTTCACATCTCGAACGTCAAGCTGCCGAAGAACATCACGCCCGTTATCGCCGACCGTGACTTCACGATCGCAACGATCGTTGCCCCGGCAGCAGGCGTTGAAGAAGAAGCAACTGAAGAAGCTTCCGAGGAATAAAATCGGCGGCCACAAGGCCGGACAGCTTTGAAGAACGAGGCCCGTTCCGTTTCCGGAACGGGCCTTTTAGTTTTTATGAACTTTAAAAACAGAAAGCCCGCTCCCCGCCAGCGATGCGGGCCCTGTTTCAGCGTCGATTAACACTTCCATGAAACGATACCCTTGCGCCCTCATGGAAACACCGGCGGGTCGAGAAATAGCGTGGGGAAAGGGCTCGGCCCGGAATCTGACGCATCTCTGTCCGAAAGGATGAAACAGGGCGCAGCAAGTCTGGGGCAAAGGGTAGCTGCAATCGAACATGGCTCATTCCGTCGAAAGTCGCTTTATCGCGATTGTTTCCGGCGCACTTCTTACAGTGGTCGCCCCGCTCTTCACGCTTTTGCTGACACTTTCCTATAACGAGGCTATTCGCAGCCAGCGCAACCATATCGAAATTCTGCTGTCGACGAATACGCAGGCGCTGGCCCGCCCCCTGTGGGACCTCGATGACGACACGATAAACCAGATTACCGGAACCCTTGTCTCCGATCCCATGATCCGTATGGTCGAGGTCAAGGATACGTCCGGCCAGCTTGATGTCGTTCAGACCGCCGGCAGCGACATCATCCAGGATGCCGCCTCGACGACACGCGATGTCATCTACAAGACGACCAAGGGGCCCGTCACGGTCGGCCAATTGACGGTATATTACGATGATGTCGGTCTTCTGACCTCCCTCAGCCGCACCGAACTGGCCTTTATCACGATTTTCATCCTCGCCATTCTCACCATGGTCCTTGCCGCCATTGCCGGTAACCGCTTCATGGTCATCCGCCCGCTGATGCGGCTGGCCGCGGCAATAGAAGCGACACGACGCCTCGGCTCCCGCCACCACGTCGACTGGCGGTCGAAAGACGAGATCGGCCGGCTGGCGAAAAGCTTCAACGAAATGCAGAGCCAGCTCGAAAAAGAAGAGCTGGAGATAAAGAACGCCCACGCCCGCAAGACGGAAATCTACAACCGCACGCCGGCCATGCTGTTTTCGCTGGACAGGCACGACAGGATCGCCGCCGTCAGCGACTACTGGGTGCAGGCGACCGGTTATGACCGCGCCAGAATACTCGGCCTGAATTTCGCCGACCTCATCCACCCCGATGACCGGACATTATTCCAGGAACGCAAGGCGGCGCATCAGGCGGCTGACACCCAACAGGCAGGCATCACCGTTCGCTTCCACTGCAGGGATGGCAGCGTCATGGATGCCCTTATCCTCGAAAAAGCCCTCGATTCCAGCGATACGGCCCATCACAGCACCTGCCTCTGCGTTATGACCGACGTGACCGAACTTCGGCAGTCGGAAAAGCGTAATCGCCAGCAGGCCATTTCCGACCATCTGACCGGCCTCTTCAACCGTCAGGGCTTCGAGGCCATCCTCGACCTGCAGATTCGCGATGCGGACAGGAACGGCAGCGAACTCGCGTGCCTGTTCATAGATCTCGACCGGTTCAAGGCCATCAACGACAATCTCGGTCACGCCGCAGGCGATGCCGTTCTGCGCGAATTCACATTAAAACTGCAGCCGCTGCTGACACCGCTGGACAGCGCCTCGCGTCTGGGCGGAGACGAGTTCGCAATCCTGCTGGCCGGTGACAAGGTGGAAGAGCGCGCCCTGCAGTTCTGTGAGCGCATCTGCACCCTGCTGGACACTCCATTCGAAATCGAGAACAACAGCATCCGCCTCAGCGCCAGTATTGGTATGGCGGTCTACCCCCCTTCACGCCGCGAGTGCCTCCGAGCTTCTGCAGAACGCCGACATGGCCATGTATACCCGCAAGCGGACGGGCAAGAACGGCTCCCAGGTCTTCGACAGCTCGATCATGGACAGGGCCCGCGAACATGCGGAACTGGAACGGGATATCGCGCAGGCGCTTTCCGAAGACTGGTTCGAGGCCTATTTTCAGCCAATTCAAAACATTGCAACCGGCCAGACAGCGGGTTTCGAGGCCTTGCTGCGCCTCAACCATCCGGATAAGGGGCTGCTTTCCCCTGCTGCCATCATCAGCCTTGCGGAAGAGAACGGAACCATTCACCGTATCGGCAACGTGATCCTTGATCAGTCGGTCGCCAATCTCGCCAGGCTGTCGCGCCTGCCGGGCATGGCGCAAACCTATGTGGCGGTGAATTTTTCGCCATTGCAGTTCGAACCGGGACTGCCGACACGCATTGCCGGACTGTTGCACCGGCACGGCATTCTTCCCGGGCGGCTGGTCATCGAAATCACCGAAGCGGTCATCATGAAGGACGATCCGCAGATCCGGGCGATCCTCACCGCCATCCATCAGCTGGGTTGCCGCATCGCGCTGGATGATTTCGGCACGGGTTACTCGTCGCTCAGCTATCTCAGCCGCTTTCCGGTCGATATTGTAAAAATCGACCAATCCTTCACCCGCTCGATCTGCGACGATACGGTGGAAATCCGGCAGCGCAACCGCATGCTGGTCGAAGGTATCGCAGCCATCTCGCACAAGATGAATTGCGTTGTCATCGCCGAGGGTGTCGAGACGGAGGAGCAGAAGCTGCTTCTGGCGGATATGGGTGCCGATTATGGCCAGGGTTACTTTTTCGCTCGCCCGCAGCCCGTCGAGCGGCTGATTGCCGCCTATGAGGCCGGGTCTGGACAAAGCCGCACAGCGGCGCGACAAGCCTGAGCCGCGGGGAGTAGTTATGGGATTGATCCGCTTTTGCCTGGTCTTTCTTGCTCTTGCCAATCCCGTCTGCGCGGCCAAGCTTTTCCTGACCACGGAAGTCTACCCGCCCTACAACCTGCAGGGCAGTGACGGCAGCGTACGCGGCGTCTATTTCGACCAGCTCAAGATCATTCTTGAGGACACCGGCACCAGCTACGAGGTCGCCGTCATGCCGTGGGCCCGGGCGATCGCCCTCGCCACAACACAGCCGATGCATTGTGCCTTCGCCACGGCCAGGACCGCCGAGCGGGAAAAGCTCTTCAAATGGGTCTCGCCAATCCATATCGATCGCAACATTCTCGTGGCGCGGCGCAAGGCGAATATCAATGTCGTGAGCCTCGAAGACGCCAAGAAATACCGGGTTGGAACCCAGCGCGGCGACTACACCGAAACCCTTCTGGAAACGCTCGGTTTTCCGCAGGTGGATGTCGGCGCGGATTTCGAGATCACGCTTCACAAGCTGACGGCCGGACGCATCGACCTTATGCCCATGTCGGAAAGCACCTTCAAAAGCCTGCCGGCGCACACTTTCAGGGAAGTGATAACGCTGTCGAGACAGCAGCTTGGGCTTGCCTGCAACAAGAGCGTGCCGGACGAGGTTATCGCGAAATTGCAGGCCCGTCTCGATGAGCTGATCGCCGACGGGACACAACAGCGGATCTTCGACCGTTACGATCTCATCAGGCCCTGAGCGTCGGCCGGCACTGCCGCAACCCCACAAAAAGATTGACAGCCAGCGGATTTCAGGGTGGTGACAACAGCATCATCAGGCACAACGCGGACATGCTTCATGAAGATCATCGCAGGACTTGGTAATCCCGGCACGCAATATGCCGGAAACCGGCACAATATCGGCTTCATGGCGGTGGATGCGTTACAGCGCCTGCCTTCGTTCGCGCCCTGGTCAAAGAAATTCAAGGCCGAGATTTCCGAAGGCGAGATCGCCGGAGAAAAGGTCCTGCTGATGAAACCGCAGACCTATATGAACCTGTCGGGCGAATCCGTGGGCGAAGCGATGCGCTTCTTCAAACTCACGCCGGCGGACATCATCGCCATCCATGACGAACTCGATCTTCCGGCCGGGCGCGTGCGCATCAAGACTGGCGGCGGTCACGGTGGCCATAACGGCCTGAAATCGCTCGACGCCCATTGCGGCAAGGACTACCGACGCCTGCGCCTCGGCATTGGGCATCCCGGTGACAAGGAGCGCGTGCATGGCCATGTGCTGGGCGATTTCGCCAAGGCCGACCGGGTCTGGCTGGAGCCGCTGCTGGATGCGATTGCCGACAACGCCGCCATGCTGGTGAAGGCGGAGGATTCCCAGCTGATGAACAAGCTGGCGCTGGCCACGGGCAGCAAGCCCGAAGCCGAGAAGCCGGCCAAGGCGGCCAAACCAACCGCGCAGTCTCATATCCACCAGGCACGCAACAGCGCCCAGCCTAAAAAGCTGCCGGAGACCGGGCCGATGGCCGAGATGCTGAAGCGGATGTTCGGCAAGAAGGATTAGATCGCGAATGTCTTCGAAGACCATCACCCTGCGCGAAGCAGGAACCAGCGATCTGGCTGGATTGCTTGATCTCTACCGGGCGCTTAATCCATCCGACCCGGAAATGACGACAGAAGAAGCAAAGACGGCTTTTGCGGCCATGCTCGCTCAGCCGGGTCTGACCGTGTTTCTTGCGACCGAAGGCGAGGAAGCGGTCGCTACCGCCACGCTGCAGATTGTTCCAAATCTCACGCGCGCCGCCCGTCCCTATGCTCTTATCGAAAACGTGGTGACAATGGAAAACCGTCGCGGCCGCGGATATGGCCGCGCGGTCGTGCGCCATGCCGTCGAGGCGGCTTTTGCGGCGAATTGTTACAAGGTGATGCTGCTGACAGGGCAACAACGCCCGGAGGTTCACGCCTTTTACGAAAGCTGCGGCTTCGTGCAGAACAAGACCGGCTTCCAGATCCGGCAGGATTGATGCTCACTCCTCCGGCTCGGTCGTGAACATCAGCGGAAATCCCGCTTCCTTGCCGAGATCGGTCGCCTCCTTGGCCTTCGTCTCGGCAATATCACGTTCGCAAACGACGACCACCGCGCTGCCGAAACGGTGCGCCGTCATCATCACCCGGTGGCCGGCCTCCTCGCTCATGCGGAACACGGCTTTCAGCACCACAGTCACGAACTCACGTGGCGTATAGTCGTCATTCAGCAGAATGACCTTGTAGAGCTTCGGCCGCTCCAGCTTTGGCTTGACCTTCGGTTTTGGTTTGAGATCGACAGGACTGTCGCTCATCATGGCCGCTCGTGCCTGCCGTTCATCGCGGTTGCTCATGGGAAAACCCCGTTGATGACGAAAGATCGATCGCTTGACCCGCTTATATTGCGCCGCAACCACGCCATCGGCAAGTCTGTCAGGAATTCCTCGCCTTTAAGAAGCCTTTGCCGGCCCAAATCGACCCGCGGGCTTGACCTTCCCCCGCCCTTTCCGCAAAAGGCTCCTCAACGAATTCTTTCAAACGGACAGGTTTCAAGCCATGGGCTTCAAATGCGGTATCGTTGGATTGCCGAACGTCGGCAAGTCCACTCTTTTTAACGCGCTGACGAAAACGGCCGCCGCACAGGCCGCCAACTATCCCTTCTGCACCATCGAACCGAATACCGGCGAAGTGGCGGTGCCCGATGCGCGCATGAAAATCCTCGCCGACATCGCCGGCTCGAAGGAAATCATCCCGACCCGCATCTCCTTCGTCGATATTGCCGGTCTGGTTCGCGGCGCATCGAAGGGCGAGGGTCTCGGCAACAAGTTCCTCGCCAACATCCGCGAAGTCGATGCCGTCGTACACGTGCTGCGCTGCTTTGAAGACGACGATATCACCCATGTCGAAGGCCGCATCAACCCGGTTGGCGATGCCGAAACGATCGAGACCGAGCTGATGCTCGCCGATCTCGAAAGCCTGGAACGCCGCGTCGAGCAGACGCGCAAGCGCGCCACCAGCAAGGACAAGGAATCGCTGGCCCAACTGCCTGTCATGGAAGCCGTCATCGCGCTGCTCACCGACGGAAAGCCGGCACGCCTGCTTTTGAAGACACTGGCGGACGAGGAAATCGAAATCCTCAAAGGCCTCAACCTTCTGACATCGCACCCGGTGCTTTATGTCTGCAACGTCTCGGAAGCCGACGCATCGTCCGGCAACGAGCACACAGCAGCCGTCGCAGAAATGGCGAAGCAACAGGGTGCGGAATGCGTGATCATCTCGGCGGCGATCGAAGCCGAAGTCGCGCAGCTTCCAGCCGATGAAGCCGAAGAATTCCTCTCGGCCCTTGGTCTTAACGAGGCCGGCCTCGACCGGCTGATCCGTGCGGGATACCACCTGCTCGACCTCATCACCTATTTCACCGTCGGCCCCAAGGAAACACGCGCATGGACGATCGTGCGCGGCACCAAAGCACCCGCCGCCGCCGGCGTCATCCACAGCGATTTCGAACGCGGCTTCATCCGCGCCTTCACCATCGGCTTTGACGATTACGTTACCTACAAGGGCGAAGTCGGCGCCAAGGAAGCTGGCAAGGGACGCGACGAAGGCAAGGAATATGTGGTTCAGGACGGTGACGTCATCCACTTCCGCTTTAATACCTGATTTGATCTGAACGGGCTTGCTTCTTTTATGGGGCGGACCCAGCCGCTTGTTTCTTCTCCCCGACCGGGGAGAAGATTGCCCCAAGGGTCGGATGAAGGGCGACGTTGCCGCAGCTCACTACCTTCGCCCGCTTCATCCCGCTGCCGCGACCTTCTCCGCGGCGGGGGAAGATGCGAGACGCATCCGCTCGCTCCATAGCGCCTTCCCGCTCCGATATTGCGCCACCGATTTGACCTTTACGTAAAGGGAAAAATCCTCTTAGATGCGACGGTATTGACTGTGCGAAGGGAGGAAACCATGGCGCCGGTCGCGACCTATGCTTACGAGGATTTCACGGTAGGGCGGGAGTTTCCGCTTGGACCGCAACCGATCTCCGCAGGGCAGATCATTGCTTTCGCCAGCGAATTCGATCCGCAACCCATGCATCTTTCCGAAGAAGCAGGCCGCCAGAGCATTCTTGGTGGGCTTGCAGCTTCCGGCTGGCACACCTGCAGTCTGCTGATGCGGATGATGGCGGACAGCTATATCTCGGATTCGACGTCGCAGGGCAGCCCCGGCATCGACTACGTTGATTGGAAGAAGCCGGTTCTGGCAGGAGATACGCTTTCTGGGAAATCCATCGTGCTGGAGCAGCGCCCTTCGGCTTCGCGCCCCGGTATCGGCCTCGTGAAATTTCGCCACGAGCTTTATAACCAGCGCGGCGTTCTGGTGTCGCACGGCGAAAACACCGTGATGTTCCTGATGCGCAGCAATGGAGGTATTGCGGCATGAGACTGGCAGAACTCTCCCCGATCGGCGAACGAGTGACCCTCGATACGCTGCATTTTTCCGCCGACGACATTATTCGCTTCGCCCGCGATTTCGATCCGCAGCCATTTCATCTTGATGCCGAAGCCGCAAAGAACAGCGTTTTCGGCGCACTTTGCGCATCTGGATGGCACACTGGTGCAGGCTGGATGAAGTGTTTTCTGTCGTACTGGGCCAAAGAGGTTAAAAGACTGAAGCTTGAGGGCCTTGAACCGCCAAAACTCGGCCCTTCACCGGGCTTTCGCGAACTTAAATGGAAAAAGCCGGTCTTCGCGGGAGACGATGTCACCTACTTCGTCACCCTGTTCGATACCCGGGCGCTGGAATCCCGGGCCGGTATCTGGCTGAACACGACATTTAACGAAGGGGTCAACCAGTCGGGAGAGACCGTCCTGACTTTCCAGAGCGGGGTTCTGGAATTCGAATAAGCGAGCTTCGGGGCATGTCATTGCGACCTGCCCCACCCGCCGCTCAATGACCGGAAAATTCCACCAGAGTCCGTACCTCGACACCGAGGTCCTCGAGTTTCTTGCGGCCGCCGAGATCAGGCAGATCGATGACGAAGCAGGCGGAGACGATCTCCGCGCCCATCTGGCGCAAAAGCTTGACCGCGCCCTCGGCAGTCCCGCCGGTCGCAATCAGATCATCGACCAGAATGACCTTTTCACCCGGCTGCACCGCATCAACATGCATTTCCATTTCATCGACGCCGTATTCCAGGCTATAGGCAACCCTTACAGTGGCATGCGGGAGCTTGCCCTTCTTACGGATCGGCACGAAGCCGGCCGAAAGCTGATGCGCCACCGCGCCGCCCAGAATGAAGCCGCGCGCTTCCATGCCCGCGATCTTGTCGATCTTCGTTCCCGCATAAGGTTGCACGAGTTCGTCCACGGCGCGGCGGAATGCGCGGGGATTGCCAAGCAACGTGGTGATGTCCCTGAAGATGATGCCCGGCTTCGGATAGTCGGGAATGGAACGGATGGCAGCGGAAAGCTCCGAAGCGATAACGGTCATGGTATTTCCAGTTAAAAATGGGAAATGGATGGTTCGGGCCACCCTATCAACTTGACGGCGGCGCACCAACTAAAAAGGACCGGCGCAACCTTCGGCCAACGCGATCGGTATGGAGCATCGCAAATCCGCATCTTGTGAACGACAACCAGGTCAATGCCAGACTTCTAATAAAAAGGCCCCCATGGAGACCATGGGGGCCGATGACTGCCGGCACCGTAGTGCCGATCAATGTTCCTTGTTGGCGTAGACCGATTTCTTGGTGAGGTAGATCAGCGCGGTGAAGATGAACAGGAACACCATGACCATGAAGCCGGTGCGCTTGCGCTCTTCCAGATGCGGTTCTGCAGCCCACATCAGGAAGGCGGCCACATCCTTGGAATACTGATCCACGGTCTGCGGCGCGCCATCGTCGTAAGTCACCTGATCGGCGCTGATCGGCGGCGCCATCTTCAACGCGACCGCGCTGACGAAATACGGATTGAAATGTGTGCCTTCGG
This sequence comes from Agrobacterium sp. SORGH_AS_0440, assembly GCF_031453135.1. NCBI lineage: Bacteria > Pseudomonadati > Pseudomonadota > Alphaproteobacteria > Hyphomicrobiales > Rhizobiaceae > Agrobacterium > Agrobacterium sp. SORGH_AS_0440. The sequence goes on from NZ_JAVIYR010000002.1 coordinate 2,080,435, forward strand.
CCACTTCAACACCAGCCGGCGGGTCCTGATATCCGGTCAGCAGCGCATGGATGTAATCCGGGCCGCCCTCCTGATAACCGCCGACGATCGGGATCATGTCGATGATGAATTGCGGGAAACCACGCTCCACGCCGCGCGCCTTGGCAAGCAGCGACATGTCTGGCGGTGCGGCGCCACCATTGGCGGCAGCAGCCGCCTCATGGTTCGGGAATGGCGACGGGAAATGATCTGACGGCACGGCCTTGCGATTATACATTTCGCCGTCGGCATTCGGACCGTCCTGCACTTCATATTCAGCGGCGAAAGCCTTTACCTGCTCTTCCGAATAGCCAAGATCCTCCAGCGTACGGAAAGAGACAAGGCTCATGGAATGGCAGGCCGAGCAGACTTCCTTGTAGACCTTGAGACCACGCTGCAGCTGGCCCTTGTCATATTTGCCGAAAGGACCGGCAAATGACCAGCTCTGCTCCTCGGGCTTGATCACCGGGAAGTGGCCCCCGGCAATCGCATGTTCCGTCTTGGTGGCGAGGTCATGGCTCTCCTCCGCCGCCGAGGCGACGGTGAAGGAACAGCCGATGGCGGCGAAAAGCGCGATGCTCGTTACAAGCTTCTTCATTGTCGTCATCCTTCCTTCGCGCTCAGATTTCGGCAGCCGCAGGCGCGGCACCCGACTTGGCGGCGTTCTTTTCGAGAACGGCCTCGGTAATCGAATTCGGAATACGCCGGGGCGTTTCGACCAGACCGAGGATCGGCATGATGACGAGGAAGAAACCGAAGTAATAAAGCGTGCCGATCTGCGACATGATGACGTAGGTGCCTTCCGCCGGGCGCGAACCCAGCCAGCCGAGCATGATGGCATTCACCACGAACAGCCAGAAGAACATCTTGTACCAGGGACGATAGACGGCGGAGCGAACCTTCGACGTATCGAGCCAGGGCAGGAAGAACAGCACGACGATTGCGCCGAACATCACGAGAACGCCACCCAGCTTGGAATCGATGACCCAGATGTTGAAGGTGATGGCGCGCAGCATGGCGTAGAACGGCAGGAAGTACCATTCCGGAACGATATGCGCCGGGGTCTTCAAGGGATCTGCCATGATGTAGTTATCAGGGTGGCCAAGGAAGTTCGGCATGTAGAAGACGAACCAGGCATAACCGATCAGGAACACGGAAACACCGAGCGCATCCTTCAGCGTCGCATAGGGCGTGAAGGGAACGGTGTCGGTCTTGCTCTTGACTTCAACGCCGGTAGGATTGGTCTGGCCGGTGACGTGCAGCGCCCAGATATGCAGGATAACGACGCCCGCAATCATGAAGGGCAGCAGATAGTGAAGCGCAAAGAAGCGGTTCAGCGTGGGCTGATCCACGGCAAAGCCGCCGAGCAGGAACTGCTGGATCCATTCGCCGATGGCAGGAAACGCCGTGAAGAAGCCGGTGATGACGGTCGCGCCCCAGAAGGACATCTGACCCCAGGGCAGAACATAGCCCATGAAGCCCGTCGCCATCATCAGCAGGAAGATGACGCAGCCAAGAATCCAGAGGATTTCACGCGGCGCCTTGTAGGAGCCGTAATAGAGGCCACGGGCGATGTGCAGGTAAACCGCGATAAAGAAGAACGACGCGCCGTTGGCATGCATGTAGCGCAGCAGCCAGCCGTGGTTGACGTCGCGCATGATCTTTTCGACGGAATTGAAGGCAACCGTCGTTTCGGCCGCATAATGCATGGCCAGCACGACGCCGGTGAGGATCTGCACGATCAGCATGACGGAAAGCATCGCGCCGAAAGTATAGGCGTAGTTCAAATTACGCGGGACAGGATAGGCAACGAAGCTGTCATAGATCATGCGCGGCAAGGGAAGCCGCGAATCGATCCACCTCTCGATGCCGGTAGACGGCTGATAACTGGAATGACCACTCATGAATATCTGTCCCCTTATCCGATCTTGATCACGGTATCGGATGTGAATGCAAATGTCGGGATGGCGAGGTTCTGCGGCGCCGGACCCTTACGTATGCGGCCCGCCGTATCGTAGTGCGAGCCATGGCAGGGACAGAACCATCCGCCGAAATCGCCGGCCTGGCCAAGCGGAACGCAGCCGAGATGGGTGCAGGAACCGACCATGACGATCCAGTTTTCCTTACCCTCGCCGGCGGAACGGTCAATATCGGTCGCCTGCGCGTCGGCGGCAATGTTGGCGTTGCGCGCCACCGGATCCTTGAGTTCGCCAAGAGCGACCGCCTTGGCTTCCTCGATTTCCTTTTCCGTGCGGTTGCGGATGAAAATCGGCTTGCCGCGCCACTTGACGGTAAGTGACATGCCCGGCTCGACCGCCGCGACATCCACTTCGATGGAGGCCAGCGCCAGCGTCGATGCATCGGGGCGCATCTGGTCAATGAAAGGCCATGCAACTGCGGCGGCACCGACGGCGCCCGCCATTCCTGTCACTAGATAAAGAAAATCGCGACGGGTCGGTTCACCCGAAGCGTCGTGATTGGTTACGTGCTCGCTCACCGCTACACCATCCTCTGCGCTGTTTTTGCCGTAAATCGCATGAGTCCTCCCGCTATGATTTGATCCAGGACAATCTCCGTCCCACCGTCCTGGACACAACTGCGGCATCAAGAAACCGCGTCACTCTGTGTGATCGCAAAATATTGACCGACTTGGCAAGAGCAAAGCACACAAAGCTGCCGTAATTCTGCCCGAAGCGCCCGATTTGCTTCTCATTTTTTCGCCGCCTCTGGCAGTCGGGCAACATTGTGCACCCAAAGGCGCCATGTTAGGAGACTACGAGGGAGAGCTTGGAAAGCAGGGATTCGGATGACGGCGAAGCTCTCGTGCATGGTCTCCACGGCGGTTGCTGCCGTTCTCGTCATTGCCAGTCTGCGCTACATCACCGATTTCTGGCTTCTTGCCTTCGTCACCAGCTTCCAGCTTCATATCGCCATTATCTGCATCCTGTTGTCATGGCTGGTATTTTGGCTCATGCGCGACGCCTTTTCCGCCGTGCTCTTGGTCTGGTCGATTGCGCTCGCCGTCCATGCGGTGGCCATGCTTCTGGATTTTTCGACATCGGCCACGGCCGCACCGGATGCGCAGCCGTTCCGGCTGCTTTCCTTCAATGTGCTGATGGATAACGCCGCCAATGCGGAGCTGATTGCCGACGCGATTGTCGAATCACACGCCGATGCGGTTTATCTCTTTGAAGCGGACGCTCTGCAATCGGCTCTGCCGCGTCTGCAACAGACATATCCGCACAGGCTGGGCTGCTTCGAGGGAACGCCGGGCTGTGACCTCGTGATCCTGTCGAAGCGGCCTTTGCACGAAGGCCATTTTCATAGTCTTAGCGACCTGCGCCGCGACCGTTTCGCGATCGCCAAAATCGATCTCGACGGCAGGGAAGTCACGCTTGCCGCGGCCCATCTTACCAAGCCCTATTTCGACGATTATCACCGCGACGAGCTGGACGAGGTCAGCGAAATTCTCTACCGCGTCACCGGGCCGCTCATTCTTGCAGGAGACTTCAATTCGGCAAGCATCGCTCCCGATATGCGGGATTTTCTGGCCGCCAACGATCTCAGGAAAGCGCCCTGGGAGCCCGCGACTTGGCCAACGGAAGCAGGACGTTTCGGCATAGCCATCGACCATATCTTCGCCCGTGAACCGGCAACGCTGATAAAAACCACGCGCCTGCCGGACAGTCTCGGCTCCAATCATTACGGCCTGATGGCCGACTTCATGATCGGCAAATAGCGCCGCGCTTTACGGGATCGCCTCGTCTGCCGCGAGAAACCCGCCCGATTGCCGCGCCCAGAGCTCCGAATAGAGTCCGCCCCGCGAGACCAGTTCCGAATGTGTGCCCTGCTCGACGATGCGCCCCTGATCCATCACGATCAACCGGTCGAGCGCCGCGATGGTCGAAAGGCGGTGGGCGATTGCCAGCACCGTCTTGCCCTGCATCAGCTCGTCCAGATTACTCTGGATCGCAGCCTCTACCTCGGAATCGAGCGCCGAGGTCGCCTCATCAAGCACGAGGATTGGTGCATCCTTCAGCATCACACGGGCAATGGCGATACGCTGGCGCTGGCCGCCGGAGAGTTTCACGCCGCGTTCGCCCACATGGGCGTCAAAACCGGTGCGTCCGCGCTGATCCTCCAGCCGCTTGATGAAGTCGTCCGCCTTGGCCCGTCGCGTCGCCTCCTGCAATTGCGTTTCGCTGGCGTCGGTGCGGCCGAACAGGATGTTGTCCCTGATAGAGCGATGCAGCAGCGAGGTGTCCTGCGTAACCATGCCGATATGGGCCCGCAGCGATTCCTGGGTTACCCCCGCAATATCCTGCCCGTCGATGAGAATGCGTCCTTTCTCGACATCGTAAAACCGCAGCAGCAGATTAACGAGGGTGGATTTTCCCGCGCCGGAGCGTCCGACGATGCCGACCTTTTCCCCTGCCCGGATGTCGAGATTGAGATGGTCGATGACGCCGTTCTTTCGGCCATAGTGGAAACTGACATTCTCGAAACGAATGCTCGGTTTTTTAACCTCCAGCATAACCGCGTCAGGCGCATCGACGAGACCGATCGGCTGAGAGATCAACTCGGCGGCGTTCTGCACCGTGCCGAAATTGCGCATGATGCCGTTGAACTGCGTCATCAGGCGCCCCAGCAGGAAATTGAGACGCAGCACCAGCGCCAGCGTGAAGGCCACCGCACCGGAACTGATCTTGCCGGAAAGCCACAGATCGATGCAGAGAGCCGCCATGGACGTGATCATAACGCCTGACAGCAGCGCCATCGATGCCCGCACGCCGGTAATGAACCGCGTGAACGTCATCGTCGCACGCTGAAAGATATCGAAGCCCTGCCGCATGTAGCGGTCATTGGCGTCGTCGCGCCCGAACAGCCGCAGGGTCTGGATATTGCTGTAGGCATCTACCATGCGGCCGGAAAGCATGGAGGCGGCTTCCGCCGTTTCTTTTGAATGATAGCGGATGCGCGGCACGAAATAGCGCGCCAGCAGCGAGAAGATCGCCACCCAGACAACGACAACGACCGCAAGCCGCCAGTCCAGCCCCCCGATCAGCAAAAGCATCGAGACGGAATAGATACCGACGAACCATACGCTTTCCATCAACGAGGTCACAAGGTCGCCCGCCGCCTGCCCGCCGGACCAGACCTTGGTGACGATGCGGCCGGAAAAATCGTTCTGGAAAAAGGTCAGCGACTGCCGCGCCACATGCATGTAGGATTGCCAGCGCACCAGGTTGTAGAAGCCGGGCGTGATGATCTGCTGATCCACCAGCGCCGTCAGCATCGTGACGATGAAGCGGATGACGCCGATCAGGACAAGCATGCCGACGAGTTCGCCGCCATGGGTGGAAAGCAACCCGGCCCAGCCTTCTTCCGGTTTTACCGTCGAGAGAATATCAACAAGCCGGCCGACGAACCAGAAAAGCGCCGCCTCGATGGCCGCAGTCAGCCCACCCAGCACCAGCATCGCGAAGAACGGCGCTTTCGCCTGCGAAATATAGAACCAGATGAAGGCGAACGTGCTTTCCGGCGGCCGCAAATCGTCCTTGCGGTCGAAGGGCTTTATCCAGTTCTCGAAATACTCGAAGATGCGGGTAATGAGCATGATCCGGATATAGGCGGATTCCCGGTGCGGGAACAGCCGCGGAGGCTACGGTGAGAGATTATATTTCGGTAACGTTCGGGAACTGAAAAAGGCAGGAATAAAAGACGGAGGGCGGGAACCCTGTTTCCCGCCCTCCGTCTTTCCTTACTCCGCGGCCGCTTCCGCCTCGTGATCGGCTATGAAGCCGCCGGACTGGCGCCGCCACAGATCGGCGTAAATGCCGCCCATTGCCACCAGTTCCGCATGGCTGCCCGCTTCCACGATCCGGCCCTTGTCCAGAATGATCAGCCGGTCCATTTCGGTGAGCGTCGAGAGACGGTGGGCGATGGCGATCACCGTCTTGCCTTCCATAAGCGAGAACAGGTTCTCCTGAATTGCCGCCTCGACTTCTGAATCGAGCGCCGAGGTCGCCTCATCAAGTACCAGAATCGGCGCATTCTTGAGGAAGACGCGCGCAATTGCGATACGCTGGCGCTGGCCGCCCGACAGTTTCACGCCGCGTTCACCTACCTGGGCATCGAGGCCCTGGCGACCATGCATGTCGACCAGCGTTTCGATGAAATCCCAGGCATTGGCCCGCTTTGCTGCCGCAATCACCTGCTCGTCGGTGGCTTCCGGATGACCATAGGCAATGTTGTCGCGGATCGAGCGGTGCAGCAGCGACGTATCCTGCGTCACGACACCGATCAATTCTCGCAGGCTGTCTTGCGACACCTTGGAGATGTCCTGACCGTCGATGGTGATCCTGCCGCCTTCCAGATCGTAAAAACGCAGCAGCAGGTTCATCAGCGTCGTCTTGCCCGCCCCCGAACGCCCGACCAGACCGACCTTTTCGCCCGGCTTGATATCAAGCGTCAGCCCGTCGATCACGCCCTTGTTCTTGCCATAGTGGAAGCGGACGTTGTCGTAGCGGATGCCGCCCTGCGGGGCCGCAAGTTCCGGAGCCTTCGGAACGTCGACGATGTCATGCGGCTTCGTCATCATCGACATGCCGTCATAGACCGTGCCGATATTTTCGAACAGTGAGGTGACTTCCCACATGATCCACTGCGACATGCCGTTGACGCGCATCGCAAGGCTGATGGCGATGGCAACCGAACCGGCCGTCACCGAACCCTGCATCCAGAAATAGAGACCGAGCGCGGCCGTTGAAAACAGAACCACCGCATTGTTCAGGTCGATCAGGATGTTGAAGCCGGAAATCTTGCGCATCTGGCGGTGAACGGTTCCGAGAAACACGTTCATGCCCTCACGCGCGTATCTCTCCTCGCGGCCCGCATGGGAAAACAGCTTGATCGTCGAAATATTCGTATAGCTGTCGACGATCCGGCCCGTCATCATGGAGCGCGCATCGGCCTGCTCCTGCGCCAGCCGGCCGAGCTTGGGCACGAAATAGGCGAGGATACCCATGTAGATACCCAGCCAGACCAAAAGGGGGATAACCAGTCGCCAATCGGCAGCCGCGACCATGAACAGCATCGAAACGACAAAGCTGATCGCGTAGACGAAGACGTCGATGACCTTCAGTGCCACTTCGCGGATCGCCAGCGCCGTCTGCATGACCTTGGTCGAAACCCGGCCGGCAAATTCATTGGCGAAAAACGTCATGGAATGGCGCAGCAGGAAACGGTGCATTTTCCAGCGCGCAATCATGCCGAAATTGCCGGCAAGCGTCTGGTGCATCGTCATGGTGTGGATCGCGCCCATCAGCGGCAGCAGAAACAGCACCAGCCCGGCCATGATGATCAGATGCCAGCCCTCATCGGCAAAAAACGTCTCGCGATTGGCCGTGGAAAGCCAGTCGACGATATTGCCGAGGAATTTGTAAAGCATCGCTTCCGCAACGGCGATGCCCATCGACATCAGGCCGAGCAGCAGCAGCCACGGCCAGGCGGGCTTCACATAATGCCACAGGAACGGCAGAAGCGTCTTCGGCGGCACGGAAGGCGTCGAAGACGGAAAGGGATCGAGACGTTTTTCAAACCAGCCAAACATAGGCCAAGCTCCGGCAATAAATCGCCCCGTCGTCAAAGGTAAGCGGACGCAATATGGCCCACGACGGAACGGAAAAGTCTTTGAACATGGCCGTGACAGCCACATGACGAATCGGAATATGGGAAACGCGGCCGAGCCGCGGAGTAACACCTAGGCCAGCAGCAGCACTACTGGGGCCGGGAGGCGAATACGAATGTCATTTGGCATAAGAACCTCCCTTGGCTGGTGTTGAAGATATGGCCTTGTAGCGCAAAAATTAAGCAATGACCAGCCGGAAAGACACCGACACGCTCGAAAACTCGAGATGTGTCGAGTAGCACAAAGGGACGGATTTACCCGCAAAGGTTTCCGACCGCCGCCTGCCGTGCTGCACCGCCTTATTCGGCTGCGTCCTGCGCCTGACCACTCTCATATTCCGTGATCAACTCGATCATTCCGGCCTGAGTATGGCGCTTGAGTTCCCGCCGGTCGCTGGGCTGCGGGGCAAAGGTGACGGTCAGGCCGGTATCCCTTATCGTGCCGATGGCGAAAGATGCGCCGGAGAGCATGCGTACGCCCTCATGCAGCCATAGAGGATCGGTCGCGAAATGCTGGCCGATACCGACCACGATGGGAATGCCCTGCCAGTGTGACATGCGGTCGTAATGGATGTGGCCTGCCAGAATACCAATGACATCATGTTCGAACAGCAGCTCGTCCAGAATCTCGGTATCGTCAAAGGACAGGGATTCCCACTCCGCATCGGGACGGTCGAAATCAAGCGCCGGCGCATGGTGCATCACCAGCAGCTTCGGCAATTCGGGATGGTTTTCCAGCTCATCCTCAAGCCATTCGACCTGTCCGGGTTCGAAAGCACCCCCGACCTTGCCGGGAACGCTGGTGTCCATGACGATGATGTGAATGCCGGCAATCACCTCGGCATGGTCATAGGGCTCGTCCAGATCCTCGTGGCGATCGAGCATCACGGGATAAAATCCATCGCGGCGGTCGTGATTGCCGAGCGCGAAGAGCACAGGCATACCGAGTTCCGCTTCCTTTATCAGACGCTTGAGCTCCTCATAGCTGCCGGCATCGCCCCGATTGGTCAGATCGCCGCTGACGATGATGAATTCGGGCGGCGGCACCAGCGCCTTGATCTGCGCAAGCGTCGTGGAAAGCGTGGCCGAGGTCTCTGAATAAAGATCGTCATCCTGCACCTGCGGATTGCCCACATGCAGATCGGTCAGATGGACGAAATTCACCCGTTCGGACATGCTATCCCCCTGTTCCTGCGTGCAGAAGATCCGGCTCAAGTAGGCCGACGTCAACCGTTCCCGATGGTTCGGGCAAGCCTGATGATGTACTGGTGAATGGGTAGCCGCCCAGTGTGTCACGCGCATGAATATCCGGTCTGGAATGACACCCGAGAGGGACTTTTCGCAAACTGCCTGTCGTCCCCTGTCCGCGCGTGATAATCGGACGAGCACAGCAACCGCAGTGAGATCTCCATGTCCGGCACCACGACCGAAATCAGAATCGCCCTTTACCAGCCCGACATTCCCGGCAATACCGGCACCATCCTGCGGCTGGCCGCCTGCCTTGGCCTTGGCGTCGACATCATCGAACCCGCAGGTTTCGACATCTCGGATCGCAATCTGAAACGGGCCGGCATGGACTACATTGCGGCGGCCGCCCTCACGCGCCATGTCAGCTGGGATCGCTTCGAGGAATGGCGGGCAACCACCGGCCGGCGGCTCGTCCTCGCCTCCACCAAGGCAGCCCAGCCCTATACTGATATCACCTATCGTGCCGACGATATCCTGCTCTTTGGCCGCGAAAGTGCGGGCGTGCCTGATCACGTGCATGAAAAGGCGGATGAGCGAATCATCATTCCGATGGTCGCCGGGCAGCGCTCGATCAACGTTGCGATGTCGGCTGCGATGGTCACCGGCGAGGCCTTGCGCCAGACCTCATGGTCCTGACCTGCCATCTTTACAGCCAATTTTTCAGGCAAATTTGAAAATTGGCCGTTTTTGCCGCGAAACTGTCGCAACCCGGCCTGTACCGGAGGCGTTCACGCTCCTATACTGATTAGCCGGACAATAAAAATCGCCCTCGCCGAGACGGTCCGCCGGCGGGTGTGTGGAGACGTCGCATGCAGTCCACCATTGTCATCGTCAATCTTCTCGGCGCGGTCGCGCTGCTGCTCTTCGGCCTCGCCCAGGTGAAGGATGGCGTGACCCGTGCCTTTGGCGTGAAACTGAGGAGCGTACTCGCCACCGGCACCCAGAACGCGCCTCGATCCTTCTTTTCCGGCTTCTTCGCCACCGTCGCGCTGCAGAGCTCCACGGCAACCGCTCTCACCGTCGCCTCCTTCGCCGAACGTGACCTCATCAAGCCGCGCATGGCGCAGGTTGTGCTGCTTGGCGCCAATGTCGGCACCGCCGTGACCGCGTGGATCGTGGCGGCGGGCGTCGAATGGTTGTCACCGCTTCTGATCCTCGCGGGCATCGTGCTCAAGAAGGGAAGCTCCAACGCCAGGCAGGGCGGCGGAACGGCGCTGATCGGCATCGGCCTGATGCTTTTGTCACTGCATCTGCTGAGCGGCGCGACCGAGCCCATGCGCGCCTCGCCCGCGCTTGCCGTCTTTATCGGCCTGCTCGACGGGGCCTGGCCGGTTGCGCTGATTTTCTCCGCGGTGCTTGCCTTCGTCTCCTCCTCCAGCCTTGCCGTGGTGGTGTTGATCCTGTCGCTTGCGGCCACCGGAACGCTTTCCACCGGCCTCGTCATCGTCCTCATTCTCGGCGCCAATCTCGGCGGCGCCATTCCTCCGGTCATCGCCACGCTTTCCGGCCCCGCCTCGGCGCGGCGCATCACCATAGGCAATCTCGCGGTGCGCACCACTGGCTGCCTCATCGCCCTGCCGCTCGCCTCCTATGGCGCGGAGTTCCTGCAGCAATTGCCGCTTTCACCCGCGAAACTGCCGGTCGACGCCCATCTCATCTTCAACGTCATCCTGGCCGCGCTCGCATGGCCCTTCTCGGGCCTCATCTCGGATCTGATGACGAAGCTGGTTCCCGGTGATCCGAAAGCCGAAGACGGCCCGAATTTCCTCGATCAACAGGCGCTGGCAACGCCGGTGGTGGCACTGGCCAATGCAACGCGGGAGGTCCTGGTCGTCGGCGACAGCATCGAGCGAATGCTGATCCGCGCCGAAAACGCCTTCAAGCACAACGACCTGGCGCCACTTGCCGAAATATCCCTGCTCGAAAAAAAGGTCGACCGCCGCCAGCAGGAAGTAAAGGTCTATCTGTCCCAGCTCGGCCGCAAGGGGCTTGACGATGAGGATGCCCGCCGTTCGATCGCAATCATCGATTATGCCATCAACCTCGAACATATCGGCGACATCATCGAAAAGGGCATTTGCGAACAGATCCGCAAGAAGGTGCTGAACAGCTTCAAATTTTCCGATGACGGTTATGAGGAGTTGAAGACCCTGTTCGACATGACCATCGAGAACCTGCGCGCCGCCCAGAGCATTCTGGTGACCGGCGATTTCGAACTTGCCCGCAGGCTGATGGAAAGCAAGGTGGATATTCGCCGCCTCGAAAAACAATCCTCCAACCGCCATCTGGAGCGGCTGCGCGACGGGCTGACGGAAAGCATGCAGACAAGCTCGCTGCATCTCGACATGCTGCGCGACCTCAAGCGTATCAACGCCCATATCGTTTCGGTGGCGCACCCCATTCTGGATGAAAGCGGCGTGCTGATCGAAAGCCGTTTGCGATATGCTGAGCCGCGCGCCTAGAGGATTTTAGAAAATCTGGTCCGTTTTTTCGGTACGGAAAGACGAAAGCACTCTAAAAATCAGTCTGCCGAGGGAAGCCGGCGCATAGTGAATTCGATGCGGTCACCTTCCAGCTGCCGCCAGCTTTCCACTTCCGTCCAGTAAGCGGCCTTGGGAAAGCTGTCGAACCATTCTCGGGCCTTGGCGCGGGCTTCTTCGCGTCCCAGACAAAACGTTTGCCGCACGAACATGCCCTCACGCTTTTGTTCGCCGCCGGCGCTGTCGCGCTCCCTGCGGTGATTGGCAATTCTGCGCTTCAGCCCGTCGAGGGGCGGCGGTCCGGTAAATTTCGTCATGATATTCACCTCTGGCACCTACGTCTTTAAAGATAGTGTCGACACGCTGACTTGGCGAGTCGAATTTGTGCGCGGCGCAAACACCTGCTAGAGGCGGCATGACAGACTACACCGCAGGAGAATGAGACATGGAACGGCCGATCTTGCCGAAGGGCTTGCCCGAGGACATTGAAGACAAGAAGGCCGTTGCCCAGGCATGGTTCCAGCATCTGCGCGACACCATCGTCGCCTCCTTCGAAACCCTGGAAAACGAACTGACCGGCCCCTTGTCCGATCAGGAACCGGGCCGTTTCGTCCAGAAAGACTGGCTGCGTGACAATGGTGAAGGCGGCGGCGGCAAGATGTCTATGATGGAAGGGCGCGTCTTCGAAAAGGTTGGTGTGCACACCTCCACCGTCTACGGCGAATTTTCACCGGAATTCCGCAAGCAGATACCGGGCGCTGAAGAAGACCCGCGCTTCTGGGCATCGGGACTGTCGCTCATCGCCCATCCGGTCAATCCCAATGTGCCGGCCGTGCATATGAATACCCGCATGGTCGTCACCACCAGCCACTGGTTCGGCGGCGGCGCCGACCTGACGCCGGTGCTTGGCCGCAGGCGGACGCAACAGGACGCCGATACCCAGCTGTTCCACCGCGCCTTCGAGATCACCTGCAACCGCCATCCCGTGGCGGACTATCCACGATACAAGACGTGGTGCGACGAGTATTTCTACCTGAAGCACCGCGACGAGCCGCGCGGCACCGGCGGCATCTTTTTCGACTGGCTGCATCCGCAAGAGCAAAATGGCGGCTGGGACGCCAATTTCGCCTTCGTGCAGGATGTCGGCCGGGCCTTCAATCTGGTCTATCCGAAGATCGTCCGCGCCAATTTCAACCAGAACTGGACGGAAGAGGACCGCGACGAGCAGCTTATTCGCCGTGGCCGCTACGTGGAATTCAACCTTCTCTACGATCGCGGCACCATCTTTGGACTGAAGACCGGCGGCAATGTCGAATCGATCTTGTCCTCCCTGCCGCCGGTAGTGCGCTGGCCCTGAAAACCTCACGCAAATTTGACGCTTATCAGCCATTTTGTCGCAAATAGCGTAAATTAGGACTTATGGAAAAATCAAGGCAGTGGTAGTCTCCTTCCGCAGACGTACTGGAGGAGCTATCGTCATGATTACTTCGAACAGCATGCCTATTTCTGCTTCCGCTGAGGGAGCATCGCAATCCATCGATACCACCGCATTGATTGACCGCCTGGCCGCCGAAATGCGCTCAACAGGCGATCGCGAACTGCCGCATTCTTTTTATGTCGAACAGGTGAAACGCACGCTCGCCGGAAAAGCCGTGAAGCGCGCGGATAACGACGAACGACCCAGCACAAAAATCCCGCCGGCCGGGACGTCCTCCGTTTTCCAGTGCTGGGCGATGCCCGAATAAGTCCGGTATCAGCGCTCAAGGACGCCGCTTTGGAACATAAGCGGCGGACTTTTGTTTCATAACGGAAGGGCAGCACGTCACTTCAATGCTGCCTTTTTCTGAAGCAGGGAGGCAAGACCATGAGACTTTTTGAATGTGGAACGCTCGTGCCGGGCTGCGCCTGGCATACACGCGCAGATGACGATGCTGAAGTCGTCCGCCGCACGGTGGAGCATATGCGCTCGGCCCACGGCGAAACCGTTATCCGCGAAAATATGATCGAGAACATCAAGGCCCGCATCCGCGACGAGGCGAATGCGGCTTAGACCGGAGTGTCAGCGCTCTGGCAATATCAGTTCTGAAGCATCTCTTTAAGCCGGGCGGTCAACGCTGCCCGGTCAAGCGAGAAATTGACGTCGATCCACTTTTCCTCAAGGCTTTTCAGCACCTCGCCGACCTGCGGACCGGCCGCGACTCCCGCTGCCATCACGTCTGCACCGCTTAACGGAAATCCGGGCTTCTGGAATTTCTCCGCCCTCGCCAGCAGTGTCGAAAACCGCGCAACCTTCTGCATGGCTGTCTCGCCGGCCGAAATATCGGCACGAGCGGAGGAAAGCGCGAGTTTCAGCCGCGTCTTCACGCCTTCGACACCTTGACGATAAAGCAGCCGGTCGAGCGCCGTCTCCTTCAGTTCGGGATCTGCCGGCGGGGCCGCGGCCCAATGGGCAAGGTAGGCAGCTTCTGCCTTCGACAGCCTCAGCCGCGCGGCCAGAGAGGCCATCCTCTCGCCATCCGGCGGCACGATCGCGGCAAGCCGCAGCATTGGATCTACCGCCCAGCCAAGAGCCTGCTCCGTCGCGACCAGACCGTGAATGGCGTCGATACCCCATTTCTCGGTTTCGGGAAGAATTTCCGTTAGAACGCCCGATTGCCGCATCCAGAGCAGGGCGCGGGAAGGATCGCGGGCCGAAAGCAGCTTTTTCAACTCGCTCCACACCCGCTCGGACGAAAGCGTCGCCAGCCTGTCCTTGGCCCGTGCGCTGGCTCGCAAGCCATCGGCATCCGGGCGGCCAGAGCCATAATGGGCAAAAAAGCGGAAAAAGCGGAGAATCCGCAGATAATCTTCCGAAATTCGCGTCGCCGCGTCGCCGATGAAGCGCACGGTTCCGGTTTCGATATCGGGCAACCCGTTGATAAGGTCGATGATCTCGCCCTTTTCATCGGCATAGAGAGCATTGATGGTGAGATCGCGCCGCTCGGCATCGGTCTGCCAGTCGGTGCCGAAGGCCACCTGTGCGTGGCGGCCATTGGTCTCCACATCGCGGCGCAGCGTCGTTACCTCGAAACCTTCACCGTCGATGACCAGCGTTACCGTGCCATGCTCGATGCCTGTTGGCACCGCCTTGATGCCCGCAGCCTTGGCCCGCGCAACAACCACGTCGGGGGTCAGCGTCGTGGCCATGTCGATATCGACCACCGGCAGGCCCATCAGCGCGTTGCGCACCGCGCCGCCGACGATCCGCACCTCGCCGCCATCGGCATTCAAAAGCGCGAAAATGCGCTTCAGCGCCGGTTTTTCGAACCAGTCCTGGCCGGCAAGGCTGTTCATAAATAAAACCTTTCGTAAATCGTCCTGACGATGCCCGCCGTAATGCCCCAAATGTAGCGTTCACCATAGGGCATTTCATAGAAAAACCGCTCCTTCCCCTGAAAGATGCGGCTACCGCGCGCGTGGTTTTCAGGGTTCATCAGGAAGGACAGCGGCACCTCGAAAACTTCGTCCACTTCCGCCGGATTGAGCGTGAGGTCGAAGCCCGGCCGAACAACGGACAGCACCGGCTTTATCCGGAAACCCGTGCCGGAGATATAATCCGGCAATCGCCCCACCGTTTCCACGAAGGACCGGGACAGACCGATTTCCTCCTCCGCTTCGCGCAATGCTGCCTCTTCCGGCGTGCGGTCCTCGGCGTCGATACCGCCGCCCGGGAAGGAAATCTGGCCTGAATGTTTGCGTAAGGTGGAGGTGCGCTGGGTGAAGATCACCCGGGCATCATTGCCGTCATCGATAACCGGGACCAGCACGGCGGCGTCTTTCAGCTTGATGCCGTTCCCGGACAGCACCACGCCCGGATTGAGGACATGGTCGCCATTTTCGCGCTCGGCCACGCCCTCGCCCTCCTGCAGCACCCGGCGGCGGAAGTCGCTGGCAGTAAAAGCCTTGAGGCCTATTGTCGTGGTCGTCATTGCGAAAGCCGTTCCAGTTCATTGGCGGGCATGACTGGAAAAACGACGCCACCCGAGCGCACCGCGAACATGTCGACGCCGTTTACCTCGATCACTTCACCGAGGGCGACGAGGTCGTACATCACGGCTCGCGAGACAAGCGCTTCCAGACGGCCGCGGACCAGAAGATAGGGCTTCAACTCGCGGTTTTCGCCCGAAATTTCAAACCGCAGCGGATGCTCCCGCCCCGCCTCTACCACGTCGCCAACATTCGTCCGGAAAGTGAGCACAGGCTCCCCATCCTCCTCGCCCACCGTCACCTTCATTTCCACGGCGACGAAAGGCGCATCGACGACCCGGATGCCGACTTTTTCCACAGGAGTTACAAGATAGGTTTTGCCATCCTCATCCTTGCGCAGAACGGTCGAAAACAGCCGCACCAGCGGCGCCCTGCCAATGGGCGTGCCGAGGTAGAACCAGGTGCCGTCAGCGCGGATTTCCATGTCGAGATCGCCGCAAAAGGGTGGATTCCAGCGGTCCACCGGGGCCGGTCCGCGCCTGGCGTCACCGGTCTGTTCCGCGGCGCGGGAAATCAACGCCGCAAGGCCAGCCGCATCATCAGCCGAATTTATCGTCTCCGCTGCCATATTCGAGTCTCGCTTTGCCGATAAGGAAATACTAAGTCACGACATAGTCATTCGAATGGCGCTTGTCAGCGGCCAAGAGAGCAATAAGCTATATGCAGCGCAAAATCCGTTCCGGCTGGCGGCCAGTAAAACCGGAATGCAAATGTGACAGCGGCGAAGGTATGAGGAGAGCGACATGGGCGTGATGAATACCGGCGAAACCCTCGATGAAAAGGCGATCATCGCCTCGGCCGAAAAGGCGCTGTCCGACATTGCGGCGATCCGCGCGGAAGTCTCCAAGGTTATCTTCGGCCAGGAAAAGGTGGTGCAGAACACGCTTCTCGCCATCCTCTCCGGCGGCCATGCCCTTCTTGTCGGCGTTCCCGGCCTTGCCAAGACCAAGCTCGTCACCACACTCGGCACCGTGCTTGGCCTCGACGCCAACCGCATCCAGTTTACCCCGGATCTGATGCCGTCAGATATTCTCGGTTCCGAAGTCATGGACCAGGATGAAAACGGCCGCCGCTCGTTCCGCTTCATCAAGGGACCGGTTTTTGCGCAGTTGCTGATGGCCGATGAAATCAACCGCGCCAGCCCGCGCACGCAGTCCGCGCTGCTGCAGGCCATGCAGGAATACCACATCACCATGGCTGGCCAGACCTATGAGCTGCCGAAGCCGTTCCACGTTCTCGCAACGCAGAACCCGCTGGAACAGGAGGGCACCTATCCGCTGCCCGAAGCCCAGCTCGACCGCTTCCTGCTGCAGGTGGATGTCGGTTATCCCGAACTTGCCGCCGAACGCCAGATCCTGCTCGACACCACGGGCACCGCCTCGGGCGAAGCACGCGGCGTCATCGATGCGCCCCGCATGATGGAGATACAGGCGCTCATCCGCCAGATGCCGGTCAGCGACAAGGTGGTGGACGCCATTCTGTCGCTCGTCCGTTCCGCCCGCCCCGGCCACGGCAACAAGTTGACCGATAAGAACGTTGCCTGGGGTCCCGGTCCGCGCGCCGGCCAGTCGCTGATGCTGACGGCCCGTGCGCGTGCGCTTTACGAAGGCAGGCTCGCGCCCTCGCTTGACGATGTCTATGCGCTGGCCGAACCGGTGCTGGAACACCGCATGGCGCTGACCTTTGCGGCCCGCGCCGAAGGCATGTCGGTGCGCGATGTCATCGCTGCCCTCGTGGAGCAGGCGAAGAACTGAAGCGACGTTCGCGAAAGGACTGCATGTGGCATCCATCGGCCAGATCGTAGACAAGACGCCGGGTAGCGAAGTTCTGGCGCGCGCGCGCCAGCGCGCCGCCCTGGTGCCGGACTGCATGGTCGAGGCAAAGCGCATCGCCAACACCGTCACCGCAGGCTGGCATGGCCGCCGCAAGCGCGGTATCGGCGAAAATTTCTGGCAGTTCCGGCCCTATGCAGAAGGCGAAAGTCTCTCGCGCATCGACTGGCGGCGCTCCGCCCGCGACGACCATACCTATGTACGTGATCGCGAATGGGAAGCGGCCCATACAATCTGGCTCTGGGCCGACATGTCGCCGTCGATGATGTTCAAATCGACCCTCGGTTCCGTTTCCAAGGAAAGCCGGGCCCTGGTGCTGATGCTGGCGCTGGCGGAAATCCTCGCGCGCTCCGGCGAGCGCATCGGCTGCCCCGGTATCATGGAACCGGTTTCGGCCCGGAATGCCGCCGAACGGCTCGCCACCGCGATCATGCATGCGCCGCCGACCGAAGGCATGCCGGAAACGGGCATGATCCGTGGCGCGAGCGACATCGTGCTGATCGGCGATTTTCTCGATGATGCACAGGCCGTGATGGAGCGCATTTCACCGCTCGCACGACGGGGCTTGCGCGGCCACGTGGTGGAAATTGCCGACCCGGCCGAAGAAACCTTCCCCTATTCCGGCCGCACCGAATTTAGCGATCCGGAAACCGGCGAAAAACTGGTGTCCGGCCGCGCCGAGACCATTCGCGAAGACTATACCCGCGCCTATCTCGCAAGGCGCGAGGCACTCTCCTCGTCGCTTCGCCGGCTGGGCTGGAACTTCGTGTTCCACCGCACCGACCATCTCGCTTCCGAGGCATTGGTGGCCATGCACATGTATCTTTCCGGCGCGCCGGCACAGGGCGGTGGGCAAGGCGGTGGCCGCCGATGAGCGCATTGCCTTTCGTCTTCACCAGTCCCTACATCCTCTTCGGCTTGCTCGCGCTGCCTGCCATCTGGTGGCTGCTGCGGCTTACCCCGCCGCGCCCCAAGGCAGAGGTCTTCCCGCCACTGAAGATTCTGGCGACGGTGTTGAAACGCGAGGAAACGCCGTCGAAAAGCCCGTGGTGGCTCACCTTGCTGCGCATGGCGCTTGCCGCCGCCGTGATTCTTGCTCTCGCCGATCCGGTGGTAAATCCACGCAACAGCGGCATCGCCGGCAGCGGCCCGCTGGTGCTGGTGGTTGACAATAGCTGGGCGTCTGCGCCCGACTGGGAGCGGCGCGTGGCGACCGCGGAAGCCCTGATCGGGGATGCAGAGCGTGCCGAGCGCCCCGTCGCCATCGCTTTTACAGCCGATGCCGAACATGACGCCGTACCCGGAACGACAGCGGTCGCCCTGGAAAAGCTGGCAGCGGCAAAACCGAAGCCGCTCGTGCCCGATCGTGTCCGTACGGCCGAAGCCATCACCGAAGCGCTTAACGGCACGACCCCCGGCACCCTCGCCTATATCGCTGATGGCGTGCAGACGGCGCAGGACGAAAGCGCCCTGAAAACGCTGGCCAGTCTTTCACCAGCCGAATTCCGTATCGTCAGCGGCGACGGCAAGGCCATTGCCGCGATAACGGGCGCAACCAACAATGCCGACGCCATGTGCGTTTCGCTTTCAAGGCTCGATACTGCGGAAGCTGCCCGGTTGACGGTCAACGCGCAGGACAGCCAGGGCCGCATCCTCGCCAATGGCATCGCCACCTTCGCCCCCGGCCAGGCTGAAACAACGGCAACGGTGGAAGCACCCTTCGAATTGCGCAACGATTTCGCCCGTCTTTCCCTTGAAGGTGTTTCCACGGCGGGTGCAGTGCATCTTCTCGATGACGGCTTCCGCCGCCGCCGCGTGGCGCTGCTGGCAGGCGAAACCGGCAACGACTTCCAGCCGCTGCTGCAACCGCTTTATTACATCAGCCGCGCACTTCAGCCCTTCGTCGATCTCATTCCGCAGCGGCAGGCCGATCTGGCGCAGGCCATCCCGGAAATCCTGCAATCCAACCCCTCCGTCATTGTCATGGCCGATATCGGCCGCCTGCCGCAGGAAACATATGAGCCGATGCAAAAATGGCTTGCGGGCGGCGGCACGTTGATCCGCTTCGCCGGGCCACGCCTTGCTGCAGCCCCCGCCGACGACCCGCTGGTGCCGGTGACGCTGAGACAGGGCGAACGCGCGCTCGGCGGCGCACTCTCCTGGGCTGAACCGCAACCGCTTGCCGATTTCCCTGCATTCGGCGCTTTCGCCGGCATGCCGAAAGCCGATGGCATTCTCGTCAAACGTCAGGTTCTGGCCGAGCCGACACCGGACCTCGCCGAACGCACGTGGGCAAGCCTTGCCGATGGCACGCCGCTCGTCACCACCCGCAACGTCGAGGCGGGCCGCATCGTGCTGTTCCATGTCAGCGCCGAGGCCAGCTGGTCCGACCTGCCGATATCTGGCCACTTCGTCGATATGCTTCGCCGTATTGTGCAATTGTCCAAGGCGGGCGGCGCTTCGGCTTCCGCCAATGCCCCGGCCGCCGCTCTGCCACCCTTCCGGCTGCTGACGGCGGAAGGCGCGCTATCTGCCGAAATCGGCACTGCCCGGCCGCTGGAAATGCGCGCGGGCCAGCTTCCGCGCACCGGTTTCGACAATCCCCCCGGCCTTTACGGCACAGAGGATGGTTTCGTGGCTCTCAATCTCCTGCCCGCAGGTGCGACGCTGCGCCCGCTCGATACCTCGGCCGCCGGTGTCAGCACGTCAAGTGAAGCGCTGATTGGCGAGACGGCGAAATCGCTGCGTCCCGCCCTCTTCATCGTTGCCTTCCTGATGCTGATTGCCGACAGCCTGATCGTGCTTTTCATGAACGGTGCCTTTGCCCGCCTGCCGAAAGCCAGAAGCGCCACAGTGGCCACAATGCTGCTGGCGCTTGGTGCCTTTGCCGCCATGGCGCCAAACGACGCCCGCGCCGACGATCCCAAACCCGGCGACGAGCAGATATTCGAGCGGCTCGACACCACTCATCTCGCTTATGTCCGCACCGGCGAAGACGATGTCGACCGCATTTCAGAACAGGGTTTGCAGGGTTTGAGCGAATTCCTGACCTGGCGCACGACGCTGGAGCCCGGGCAGCCTGTCGGCCTTGATATTTCCAAGGATGAATTGTCCTTCTACCCAATCATCTACTGGCCGGTTTCGGCCTCCGCGCCCATGCCGTCCAGCGCCGCCATCTCGCGCATCGACGCCTATATGCGCGCCGGTGGCACCGTGCTGTTCGATACGCGTGACCAGTTCTCCTCGCTCGATACCGGCGCGACCACAGCCAATGGCGAGCGTTTGCAGGCGATCCTCGCCAATATCGATATTCCGCCGCTGGAGCCCGTGCCGGAGGATCACGTCCTGACGCGTTCCTTCTACCTGCTCACCAATTTCCCCGGCCGTTACAATGGCTCGCCGCTCTGGGTGGAATCGCGTCAGGGTGCCGCCAAGACCACCTCCGGCCTCTCCTCCTCCGGGGACGGCGTGACGCCGATCATGATAACCGGCAATGATTTCGCCGGCGCATGGGCCGTCGATGCGCAGGGCGCACCGGTTCTGCCCACCGTGCCGCCTGACGAGATGCAGCGCGAACATGCCTTCCGCTCCGGCGTCAACATCATGATGTATATGCTGACCGGCAACTACAAGGCCGATCAGGTCCATGTTCCGGCACTTCTCGAACGGTTGGGGCAGTGACATGACATTGACCTTCGCCCCCTTCCTGCCATGGATCGTGATCGCCGTTCTGGCCGTCGCAGCACTTCTCCTTTCCTTCATCGGCCTGTGGCGCGGCGTGCGTGGCGCATGGTTGCGCGGGCTGGCGCTCGCTGCCCTGCTTGCCGCCATCGTTAATCCGCTTTTGACGCAGGAGGAGCGCGAACCGCTTTCCACCATCGTCCCCGTTATCGTGGACCGCTCGCAGAGCCAGGACGTGCAGGACCGGCCGCAGATGACGGATACGGCGCTTAACGCGCTGAAAGACCGGCTGTCCCGCTTCCCGCGCATCGAGCCGCGCATCGTTGAAGTGCGCGACAATGGCGAGAGCGATTCGCCCTCGACCCAGCTTTTCTCGGCCTTGTCCTCCGCCGTTTCGGATGTCTCGCCTTCCCGCGTGGGTGGCGCGATTTTCCTGAGCGATGGCCAGATTCACGATATTCCCAATGCCCTGCCCAACGCCGAGCAGGCGCTCGGCTTCCGCGCGCCCGTGCACGGCCTGATCACGGGCAAGGCTGATGAGTTCGACCGCCGTATCGAAATCGTTCGCGCCCCGCGCTTCGGCATCGTCAATGAGGAACAGCAACTGACGCTGCGCGTCTTCGATGACGGACGCCCGGCAGGCGGTGGCGCGGCTGAGGTGACGGTGAAGATGAATGGCGAAGAGATCGCCACACTACAGGCGACACCCGGTCAGCCGACGCCGTTCCGCTTCAAGGTCCCACGCGGCGGCAACAATGTCATGGAATTTTCCGTCGCCGAAATCCCGGGCGAAGTGACTGTTGCCAATAACCGCGCCGTTCATCTGATCGAAGGCATCCGTCAGAACCTGCGCGTGCTGCTCGTCTCCGGCGAACCGCACGCCGGCGAGCGGGCATGGCGCAACCTCCTGAAATCCGACGCCTCGGTCGATCTGGTGCATTTCACCATTCTGCGTCCTCCGGAAAAGCAGGACGGCACGCCGATCAACGAACTCTCGCTGATCGCCTTCCCCACACGGGAGCTGTTCGTCGAGAAGATCAATGATTTCGATCTCATCATCTTCGATCGCTACCAGCATCGCGGCGTGCTGCCGATCCTCTATTACGATTACATCGCCCAATATGTCGAAAAAGGCGGCGCGCTGCTGATTGCCGCCGGGCCGGAACATGCCGGTCAGGATTCAATCGCCATGACGCCTCTGGCCTCCGTGCTGCCGGCGCAGCCGACCGGGCAGGTGCATCAGGCTGCCTTCTATCCGCGTCTTTCGGAAGCGGGCAAGAAACACCCGGTCACCCGCGGGCTAGAGGGATCGGGCAATGAGCCGCCGCAATGGGGCCGCTGGTTCCGCACCATCAGCGTCGACCCGCCGCAGGGCCAGACCGTGATGCTGGGCGATGGTCAGAACCCGCTGCTGGTGCTCAACCGCCAGGGTGAAGGCCGTGTCGCCATGCTGCTGTCGGATCAGGGCTGGCTCTGGGCGCGTGGTTATGAAGGCGGCGGCCCGCATGTGGCGCTTTACCGCCGCATCGCCCACTGGCTGATGAAAGAACCCGAGCTTGAGGAAGAGGCGCTGACGGCGCGCGCCAACGGCCGCACCCTGCAGATCACCCGTCAGACCATCGGTGACGATCCCGGTCAGGCCAGCGTGCGTTTCCCTTCCGGCAAAACCGAAAACATGGCTTTCACCAGCAGCGAGCCCGGTCTCTACAGGATCGAACGCCGCATGGATGAGACCGGCCTGTTCGAAATCAAGAACGGCGATTTCACCACCCTCGTCCATGTTGGCGCAGTGGACGCACCCGAATTCAAGGC
Source organism: Agrobacterium sp. SORGH_AS_0440 (assembly GCF_031453135.1). NCBI lineage: Bacteria > Pseudomonadati > Pseudomonadota > Alphaproteobacteria > Hyphomicrobiales > Rhizobiaceae > Agrobacterium > Agrobacterium sp. SORGH_AS_0440. The sequence continues at coordinate 2,103,221 of NZ_JAVIYR010000002.1, forward strand.
GATGATTTCAACGACCGAAACGCTGAAGCCGCTGGCAGATGCCACCAAAGGCAGCGTGCACCGTGTCGCCGATAATTCCGACCGGGTCGCACTGCCGGATATATTGCCGGTCCGCGGCGATATCAGGGTTGCCGATGAGGATCGCATGCTGATACGCATGACCGACGAGACGGTGCTGAAAGGCGTCAACACCCTGCCGCTCTTTGCAGGTTTCGCCGGGCTAGGCGCGTTGCTGCTTGCCTTCTCCGCTCTATGGTGGCGTGAAGGCCGGTAAGGGCGTTCCAGCAAAGATCGTGGGGCCTTCCCCTCGTCTCGGCACGTAAACGGGAAACGGCCACCGCCCGGCGGCCGGGGAAGATGAATATGAATTTCGTTTTAAGCGATGCCGCCGATCCAGAGGCCGAAAAAGCCATCCGCGATCCTCTGGTGGCCTATAATCTTGCTCGTTTCGGCGAAAGCGACAAACGCGACATTATCATCACCATCCGCAATGACGACAATGAGGTCACCGGCGGCCTGGTGGGCCACACCGCCCGCGGCTGGCTTTATGTGCAGCTTCTTTTCGTGCCGGAGACGATGCGCGGACAAGGCACGGCCGCGAAACTTCTGGCCATGGCCGAAGACGAGGCGAAAAAGCGCGGCTGTATGGGCGCCTATATCGACACGATGAACCCGGATGCGCTGAGGACTTACGAACGGTACGGTTTCACCAAGATCGGCTCGCTTGGGCCACTCTCCAGCGGCCAATCCATCACCTGGCTGGAGAAACGGTTCTAGAGCGCCGGCCACGCAAATTTCAGGCGGCGATGCCCGACACCTCGCTGTCGACCGTGCGTCCCATGGTGTCGCGAATCTGTTGACGCAGCCACACGGCTCCCGCATCCGCATCGGTCTGCAATGTCCAGACCATGGCGACAGGGGGGAAATTCAACGTCACCGGCACCGGGCTCACTTCCAGTCCCAGCATGGGCGCATAACGCTGAGCAATGCGCGAAGACACGGTCGCCAGCACGGCTGAGGAGCGCGCCGTTGCCAGCACCGAAAGAAAATCCGGCGCAGCGGCGACGACGTCGATTTCCAGTCCGGTCAGTTCCAGCGCGTCCTTAATACAGCCATGCAGACTGTCGGTCTGTGATATGACCGCGTGCTTGGCCGACAGATAGGCGTCCAGTCCAACGGGATTGGGCAGATCGAGCAGAGCCGGGTTGAAGCAGCAGAGCACGCTGGAAGAATAAAGCGGTTCGCAATGGTGCCGCTGTTCCTTCGAATAGGTGCATCCGACAGCCATGTCGATCACGCCCGTATCCAGCATAGCGGTGATTTCCTGCTGTTGCCCGTTGCGCGCAAGGATACGGATACCGGGTGCGATCTCGCGCAGCCGCGCGGACAGATCCGGCAAAAGCAGCAGCTCCACCTCACTGGACATGCCGAGCCGGAACGTCCGCCGCTCGGTCGCCGGATCGAACACATCAGCCGTCAGCACCGCCGCCTGCGCTTGTCTCAGCGCCTGGCGTACCGGCCCCGCCAGATTGAGCGCCCGCGCCGTCGGCTTCATTTCCTGCCCCACGCGAATGAACAGCTCATCCTGAAACAGTGTGCGCAGGGTGGAGATATTATGGCTCATGGCAGGTTGCTGGATTTTCAGCCGCCGTGCCGCGCGCGTGACGTTCATCTCTTCCATCATCGCATCGAAAGCGACGAGGAGATTGAGGTCGAAGGAACGGAGATTGAAATGATCGATAGTTTGCATAAGTCACATCGATTTGATTGCTAACCTGCCTACACTTAACTGGAGATCGGAAAGTTTCAAGACATTCCTAAACCCAGGAGCCTTCAATGCCATCACGTCGCTCACTTCTCAAAGGCGCCGCCAGCGCCCTCATCGCCGCCCCCTTTGTTGCGCCCACCGTCGCATTTGCCAAGGCACCGCTTGTCGCCACGCAGGCGCCCGGCTTCTACCGGCTGATGGTCGGCAAGGTGGAAGTTACTGCGCTTTCGGACGGCGTCATTGCGCTGCCGCTTGCCAAAATCTACACCAACACCACATCGGAACATGCGACGAAGGCGCTTCAGGATGCGTTCCTTCCGGAAGAGACGCCTACGTCCGTCAATGCGTTTCTCGTCAACACCGGTGACAGGCTGGTGCTGATCGATGCCGGCACCGGCTCCTATCTTGGCCCAAGCCTCGGCAGGCTCGTCGCCAATATCGAAGCCTCCGGCTACAAAGCGGATGAGATAGATGATGTCGTTCTCACCCATATCCATACAGATCATTCCGGCGGTCTCTCCGCGGATGGCAAGCGCGTCTTCGCCAATGCGACCCTGCGCGTGAACAAGCGCGAAGCCACTTTCTGGCTGGACGAGGCAAAGGCCAAGGCAGCACCGGAGGCGCTGAAGAAGGGCTATGCCGAAGCCAAAGAAAGCATCCAGCCCTATATCGATGCCGGCAAGTTCGAGACGTTCGGCGACAATGCCGCGCCGGTTCCCGGTCTCGGCTCAGTCCTTTACGCCGGCCACACGCCGGGCCACAGCGGCATCGTTCTCGAAAGCAACGGCCAGAAAATCGTCTTCTGGGGCGATATTACCCATGGCGATATCCTCCAGTTCGATGAACCTGATGTCGCCGTCGCATTCGACGTCGATCAGAAGGCAGCCGTCGCCACGCGTGATCTGGCATTTAAACAGGCGGTGGAAGGCAAATATCTGGTGGCAGGCGCGCATATCGCCTTCCCCGGCATCGGTCATGTGCGCACCGACAGCACCAATTATGATTGGCTGCCGGTGAATTACACGACGCTATAAAGCCGAACAGAATGGCCTGATCCTCAAGGGTCAGGCCATCGTCCCGCACTGACACCCTATGTCAGCGCCACCTGGCGCGTTTCCGCATTGATCATCGTCGCCGCAATGGCGGCCAGTACCAGCAGCCCGGCAAATATGCCGATCGCGACACCAAAACCCTGCGCAATGGCATAACCGAGGAGTGATGGCGCCAGCAGGCCGCCAAGCCGCGCCATCGCCCCTGCGGCACCCATGCCGGTTGCCCGTGATTCCGTCGGGTAAAGTTCCGGCGTGAATGCATAGAGAGCGCCCCAGGTGCCGAGCAACGCAAAGCTCATGATGAGAAGCGAGGCGGCAATCATCGCACCGCCGGAAGCAAGCGTGAAAAGCAGGCATCCGAGCGCGGAGAGCAGGCAGAAGCCGATCAGCGTCGGCTTGCGACCCCACTTTTCGACACCATAGGCCGCGAGCGCGTAGCCGGGGATCTGTGCCAGCGCCACCAGCACAAGGAAACCATAACCGCGTACGAAACCGAAGCCATCTCCCGCCAGCTTCGCCGGCATCCAGGTGAAGACGCCGTAATAGGAAACGGAAACGAGAAACCAGATTGAGAGGATCATGATGCTGCGTTGGCGCAGCGCCGGTGAAAATATCCCCTGCCCCTTGGACACTTCAGGCTGGAAAAGCCCTGTCCCGGCATCGAGCGGGGCGCGGCCATTCGTGACCAGCATACGGTTGACGACGGCCTTTGCTTCCTCCGACCGACCCGTGCGCAGGAGATAAAGCGGCGATTCCGGCACGAGAAAGCGAAGGCCAAGGCCGAGGACAGCCGGGAACGCGGTTACGGCAAAGATATATCGCCAGGCATCGGCAACACCGGCAAGGCTGGCACCCCAGGCTGCAAGCGCCACGATCAGCGTCCCGACAGCCCAGAAACCTTCCAGAAAGACGAGCCAGCGCCCACGATTCTTGGCGGGCAGGAATTCCGCCATCATCGCATAATCCACCGGCAGCGTGCCGCCCACGGCGGCCCCGGTGAGAAAGCGCAGGACAAGCAGAATGGTGAAATCCGGCGAGAATATCGAAAGCACGCCGAACAGGGCATCACAGGCCACCGTGACGATCAGCACCCGGCGACGGCCGTAACGGTCCGCCAGCCGTCCGAAACCCGCAGCACCCAGCAACATCCCGAAAAAGAACGCTGTTCCGGTCTGCAGCGCCTGCGGCACCGTCAGCCCAAAGGTTGCGGCAATGGAGGCCGCAGTGAAACCGACGGCCAGAACCTGCATGGCATCCGCCGCCCAGACGAGGCCGAATATGCCCATCAGCCTGCGCTGATAGGCGCCTGCGCCCGCGCGCTCCAGCGCATCATTCATGGTGATTGCCGTCATGCCTCGTCCCTTCGCAAAAACCGACTTTCACTTGCTATCGTATGGGGGGAGGAAACGGAATTGAATTCTGTGGAGGGAGACGCGTTGTTTCGAAACAGGCTACCGGAAGAAGATTTTACCAGAAAAAAAGATCTGCACGGCAGTCTCGATGTTTGCCATAGCGCGCAACGCCCCTTCCGTCATCCCGGCCTCGAGCCGGGATCCAGTCACGGCGCGTCTGCGCCGTGGGAAGAGTCCTTTTCAGCCCAAAGACTTGGCCTGGCTGCATTCCGGCTCAAGGCCGGAATGACGGGGCTTATGTTGCGCCAAGAAGCAAAAAGCTCTTCGGATATCCCGTCACCCGTAAACCCGAAGAGGCGCCTCGAAACCCTCATCTTCCACTGTCGCGGCCGGCATCACGGCCTCGCATTTGCGCCAGCCGATATTGCCCTTCAGCCGCTGGTGCACGTCATTGCCAAGCGGCACGACCAGCACCCGGTTCGGATCAACCGGCCCCGGAAAATCAAGCGCCGCATAAGCGACCTTCTCGAACCCGAGCGGCATGTAATAGGGCGGATCGCCGATCAGTATCACGGCTTCGGAGCCCTTGCGCCTTGCCGCCGCAATGGCGATCCGGACGAGTTCCCGGCCGATGCCCTTGTTCTTGTGAGAGGGCCGAACCGCAAGCGGGCCAAGCATATGACCCTTCACATTGCCTGCCAGAACCGGCGTCATGCGCACCGAGGCAATCGTCTCGCCATCATCGGCGCAGACGAAGGAGAGCGACCGGTCATGCGGACCCTGCTCGCGGATGCGTGCTGCCGCACGGGTGTGCCGGCCGGGGCCAAATGCTTCTTCGTTGATGACTTCGATGATGGCGTCGTGCGACGCGTCCTCGGTGAGGTAGACAAGATCGTGCTTGGACATGAAGAGACCGAAACTTCCAGAATGCGGATGCGACAATAGATGACGGCTGCGCCGGTTAGGGCGTTCAGGAGCGTCAGCGTCGTCGGAGCATCCGTAGTTCGATCATAATCAAAAATTTCCTCAGATTTGTGAAAATCGCAATTATCAGGAAAATAACGACCCGTCCAGAACAAATCTCGTCGCCGCCCCATTCCAGCTCTGCGGCACGGAAACGCATTGTTCAATGCCTTGCGGGTTCGCGACAACGAGTGAAACGGGTAGGATTGCCACCAAGGAAACAATCAAGGAGATCGTCATGGGCATGCTGGTGGAAGGCGTATGGAAAGACGTCTGGTACGACACCAAGGAAACCAAGGGGCATTTCAAGCGCAGCGCCTCGCAATTTCGCAACTGGATAACGGCGGATGGCGCACCCGGCCCTTCAGGAGAAGGCGGCTTCGCAGCGGAGAAGGACCGTTACCACCTCTATGTCTCCTTCGCCTGCCCCTGGGCGCACCGAACCCTGATTTTTCGCAAGCTGAAAAAGTTGGAAGAGCTTGTTTCGGTCTCGGTTGTCGACCCTTTGATGCTGGAAAACGGCTGGGAATTTAAGCCTGGAGGTGAGCGGACGCCAGGTGCGACCGAGGATCACCTCTTCGGTTCATCCTCGCTCTGGCAGGTCTACACCAAAGCGGATCCCAAATATTCCGGCCGCGTGACCGTGCCGGTGCTCTGGGACAAGAAGCGCGGCACCATCGTTTCCAACGAATCGGCAGAAATCATCCGCATGTTCAACTCCGCCTTCAACGACCTCACCGGCTCGCAGACCGATTATTATCCCGAGACGTTGCGCGCCGAAATAGACGCGTTGAACGACGTGATTTACGACACCGTCAATAATGGCGTCTACAAGGCTGGCTTTGCCACAACGCAGGATGCCTATCAGCAGAATGCGGTCAAGGTCTTCGAAACGCTGGACATGCTGGAAGACCGGCTGAAGCACCGCCGTTTCCTGTTAGGTTCGGAGCAGACGGAAGCGGACTGGCGCCTGTTCACCACACTGGTTCGGTTCGACCCCGTCTATGTCGGCCATTTCAAGTGCAATATCCGCCGCATCCACGACTATCCGCACCTCACGGGTTACCTGCGCGATCTTTACCAGACGCCGGGCGTGCCTGACACGGTCGATATGCGCCATATCAAGGAACATTATTACCGCAGCCACCGCACCATCAATCCGACAGGCATCGTGCCCATCGGCCCCGAGCTGGACCTGACAAAGGCCCATGGCCGCGACCCGCTTTCCTGACGAGGGTGGACACTGCTACCAGTGATCGGCGAGCGCCGCCTCGCCGGCAAGTTCTGCAAGGCGGCGACGGGTTGCGCCCGTCACCCCTTCGGGCAAATTTGAAAGATCGAAAAAGCCGCTTTCGGCAATTTCATGATCCGGCTTTTTCGGCTTGGTCTGGGTAACCTCAAGCCGATAAAGCGCGACATGGTCGCGATTGCTGCCTTCCAGATTGAGATAAACATGGAAAAGCTCAGGCTTTGACGTGGCTTCGAGATTGCCTTCCTCCCGAATTTCCTTGTGAAGCGCCGCGAGCAGGGTTTCACCCCGCTCCACCCCTCCACCCGGCAGATACCAGCCCGGCAGATAGGTGTGGCGGACGAGGAAAATCCTGCCGGTTCCATCATAGCAGGCGGCACGCACGCCAAGAGTTGCGCCGCGCGTGAACAGAAAAACGAAATGCAGCAAACGAATGAAGACGCGCATATGGAACGGACGGGCCTGCCGCCCGGTTGTCTCGTCATTCACCCTGTTTCTCCCCGCCTGCCGGCTTTTGTTGGACGTGCGGCATATCATAGGTTATCTCTGCCGCCATGTTCAAACTTGCGCATATTTCAGACGTCCATTTGGGGCCACTTCCAAAACTCACTTTTCGCGAACTTGCATCCAAGCGTATCACCGGTTTCGTCAACTGGCATCGCAACCGCCGCAAGCATCTCTTCACCGATACGCTGGAAAAGCTGCTGGACGATCTGGAGACAAAATCACCGGATCATCTGGCTATCACCGGCGATCTCGTCAATCTTGCGACCGGCATTGAAATTCGCGCCGCCGCCGACTGGCTGGAAGAGGTGGGTGACCCCGAAAAGACCTCCGTCGTTCCCGGCAATCACGACGCCTATGTGTCCGGCGCGCATGACAAGGCCATGCAGGCCTGGTACCCCTATGTTCGTGGCGATGGCGACCCTGCCGAGTGGGACGACGACCGCAAGATATTCCCCTATATGCGCGTGCGCGGCCCCATCGCGCTGATCGGCTGCTCCACCTCGATTGCGACGCCACCTTTCTCGGCCACCGGCTATTTCGGCAACCGGCAGGCGCGCGCCACCGCGGAACTGTTGAAAAAAGCCGGGGAACAGGGGCTGTTCCGCGTCGTGATGATTCACCACCCGCCGATCCGTGGCGCCGCCCCAACGCACAAGCGCATGATCGGCATACGCCGTTTCGCCGCGGCGCTAGGCGTCGGCGGTGCGGAGCTCGTGCTGCATGGCCATACACATTTGAACACAGTCTATTGGCTGAACACGCACCATGGTGAAGACCACATTCCCGTGGTCGGCATCGCCTCTGCCAGCCAGGGGCCCGGTGGAGAAAAACCGCGCGCGGCCTATAATCTCTTCAACATCTCCGGCGGTCCCGGCACCTGGAACGTGACCTGCGAACGGCACAGCCTCAATGAGACGGCAACGGGTGTCGCGCTTGAGGATATCAGGGTATTTTATGAAAACGGGCGGCCGCTGGGGTTTTCGCGGCCTGCGGAGCAGAGCCCGGAGGAGTAAACCTTAGCGCGTGCGGCTTACCCCCTCTGCCCTGCCGGGCATCTCCCCCTCAAGGGGGAGATCAGCGGAAAGCGCTACCGCCATTTCATTCACAAACGTTGAGATGGGCGAGACCTGTCCGGGAGTCGATCTCCCCCCTTGGGGGGAGATGTCCGGCAGGACAGAGGGGGGGGCTTTGCCCCACCCTCAACGCCAGCCTTACTTCGCCCGCTCTTCCAGCACCCGGTTGGCCGCAGAAACGATCGCTTCCAGCGAAGCCGCCACGATATTCGTATTCACCCCTGCTCCGAACAGCTTGCCGCCCGGATGTTCCATCTCGACATAAGCGATGGCCGAGGCATTCGAGCCGTGCTGCAGCGAGTGCTCGGAATAATCGTTCACCGAGAGATCAATGCCGAGATAAACCGACAGCGCATTGATGAACCCGTCGATCGGACCGGTCCCCTTGCCTTCAATGCGCTTCACCTCACCATTGTCGGTGATCTCGGCGGCAACGATGCGCACGCCCTTGAAATCGCCGGCCGGATAGGTGTGGTGATCGACGAATTTGAGGCGCGCATTCGGCTGCGTCACGTAGCGCTCGATAAAGCGCTCATAGATGCGCTTGGCCGGCAGCTCGACACCCTCTTCATCGGTGATGCGCTGGATATCCTCGCGGAACTCCACCTGCAAATTGCGCGGCAGGTTGATGCCGTAATCCTGCTGGAGGATATAGGCGATGCCACCCTTGCCGGATTGCGAGTTGATGCGGATGATCGCCTCGTATGAGCGTCCCACATCCTTTGGATCGATCGGCAGATAGGGCACTTCCCAGACGGGATGATTGGCGACCTTGATCGCCTTCATGCCCTTGTTGATGGCGTCCTGATGCGAGCCGGAAAACGCCGTGTAGACCAGTTCGCCCACGTAAGGGTGGCGCTCGGGGATCGTCATCTCGTTGGAATATTCATAGACCGCCTTGATGCGCTCGATATCGCGGCAGTCCAGCTCAGGGTCCACACCCTGCGTATACATGTTCAGCGCCAGCGTCACGACATCGACATTGCCGGTGCGCTCACCATTGCCGAACAGGGTGCCTTCAACGCGGTCCGCACCCGCCATCAGGCCCAACTCGGTCGCCGCAATGCCCGTGCCGCGGTCATTATGCGGGTGGAGCGAGATGATGACGTTTTCGCGATTGTCGACATTGCGGCACATCCATTCGATCTGGTCGGCATAGATGTTCGGCGTCGCCATTTCCACCGTCGATGGCAGGTTCAAGATCAGCTTGTTGTCGGCCGTCGGCTTCACAACCTCGACGACGGCGTTGCAGATTTCCAGCGCCACTTCCAGCTCTGTGCCGGTAAAGCTCTCAGGCGAATATTCGAAGCGGTAGCCGCCGCCGGCCCTTGGCCGCCATGTCGGTGATCATCTTGGCCGCATCGACGGCGATCTGCTTGATACCGTGCACATCCTTGCCGAACACCACGCGGCGCTGCAGTTCCGATGTCGAATTGTAGAAATGGATGATCGGCTTGTTAGCGCCTTCCAGCGCTTCGAAGGTGCGGGTGATCAGTTCCGGGCGGCATTGCACCAAAACCTGCAACGAGACGTCATCGGGCACATTGCCCTCTTCCACGCACCAGCGGGCGAAATCGAAATCCGTCTGCGACGCGGAAGGGAAACCGATCTCGATTTCCTTGAAACCCATTTCGAGCAGCAGCTTGAACATGCGGGCCTTGCGGTCGTGACCCATTGGGTTGACCAGCGACTGATTACCGTCGCGCAGGTCCACCGAACACCAGATCGGCGCCTTGGTGATCGTCTTGGAAGGCCAGGTGCGGTCGGGGATGTTGATCGTGGGATAAGGGCGATACTTCACGCTCGCGTCGGTCATGCCCTTGGAAACAGTGGTGGTCTTGGCGTCCATGTCGCTTCCTCCTTGCGCCATCCGCGGGCTTATTCAAGCCATCGGCGGATGCGCGGCCCTTGAGGGCCTAAATCCAGTATAAAATGAGATTTCGAGATGAGGAGCGTTTGCACCAGCGGGCTTTCGGCCGCCGGGCGCTCCTCACTGGACCCGGCAACCGCGTGTAAGGTCGAGGCTAAGAAGCGAGAGTGCACCGCACGGCGAGGCCTTCGCAGAAATCTGCGCGCTCATGCCGGAAATGGTTGCGATGCTGTTGCTCATGGCGATGTGTATAAACAGCGGCTGGCGGTCTGACAAGTGATCTTGTGCGGTGCAGGCCTATTTTGCGTGTCGGCCGATCTCAAGCCTTTCCGCGATCCACAATTTGACAAGCGACTGCCGGGTCACCCCAAGTCTCCGAGCCTCATTGTCCAGGTCGTTGACGACCCACGTCGGAAAATCGATGTTGACACGTTTGGGCTCGATATTCAGATGCCGCGCCGTTGTCCAGTCGAGATACTCACCGATGTCCTCGCCATCATCAGCCATTCTGTCGAATTCTTCTGCGCTTATTGTCTTCATAATGATGCCTCTCTAACTCACGGGCGCGCCGAACGGAAATGATTCGAATACGCCCATCCCGCAGCGTATGCACTGCGAGCCATAATTTGCTGCCGAGAAGAGCGATGAGCGCAAACCGCTCTTCACCGACGCCCAGCGCGGTAACGGTCAAACCGAATTTGTCGTGCCACAACGCCTGAGCATCGACAAAATCAATCCCGTGCTTGTCATTATTGCCAGCGCTCTTGGCGGGATCAAATTCGAATTCCATGAGAATATAATATAAAAACTATACCATTTCCACTATCTAACCACGCCTTACCAACCGTTGCAACGCCATCATCAACCCGCCGCCGATCAAGCCCCAGAAAGCACCGGAAACGCCGCCGAAGGAGAGGCCGGAGGCCGTGATGAGGAAAGTGATGGCCGCAGCCTCGCGGGTTTCGGGGTCCTTGAACGCGGCGACCGCTGAGCCGGAAAAGGCGCCGACCAGCGCCAGCCCCGCCACCGCCTGAATGAGGATGGGCGGCGCAAGCGCCACGAAGGCCGTGACCACGCCGGCTAGCAGACCGAAAATAATATAGCCGACACCGCCGATGATCGCCGCCCAATAGCGCCGCTTTGGATCAGGATGGGCATCCTCGCCCGCGCACATCGCCGCCGTTATTGCCGCAAGATTGACCGCATGGCCGCCAAAGGGCGCGGAAAGCAGCGAGAAAAAGCCGGTCGCGGCGAAAAGCGGGCCGGGCTGCGGGTCGTAGTGATTGACCTTCAGCACCGCAATGCCGGGAATATTCTGCGAGGCCATGGTGACAATGAAGAGCGGCAGCGCGATGGAGACGACGGCATGCAGGCTGAAGACGGGCGTTACCCATTCCATCGGCGGCGTCAGCGATTGCGCGACGCTATCGAACGCACCCGCCGGAATATCGACGCCGAAAATCATCACCAGCACGAAGGCGGCAAGGGCCGCAGGTACTGCAAACAGCCGCCTGAAAGCCCCCACGACAATCCACGCCAGAATGATCGGCAGGCCAAGCGCCGGGTTGAAGCCGATCGCCTTGATCGGGGCGAAACACAGGCCGATGATGACACCCGACAGCATGGCATTGGCGAGTGGCGCCGGAATGGAGGCAACCGCCCGTCCGAGCGGCTTGAACAGGCCGGCAACGATGATCAGGACGGCGCAGACAATGAAGCCGCCGACAGCCGCAGGAAAACCGCCGTCGATCACGCCCGTCGTGGCCAGAAGTGCGGCGCCCGGCGTCGACCATGCAATGCTGACCGGCAGCCGGGTGGCGACGGAAAGAACGATGGCGCAAAGCCCCATCGCCACCGAAAGTGCCATCAGTCCCGACGCGGCCTCGAAATCGGTCGCGCCCACGGCTTTGAGGCCCTGCAGCACGACGGCAAAGGAACTGGCGAAACCGACAAAGGCGGTGAGGCAGCCCATAAACAGGCTCTGGACGGAAAAATCTCTCAGCATGAAGCACTCTGCGGCCTGCTGCCCGTCGCAAGAAACCGCAGCGATCTGCACTGGCGACGGACACGAACAAATTTGAAGCGTGAAGCGCGAATCTGAAGATAGCAGCACGCTCTGGATGAAGCATGGCTATATTCAGGATCAAAAAAGACGGGGCTTGGCAAGATGAACCGCCGGACTTCGGGTACGCCGGCATGGAAAACGTCATCAAAGTTTAGCGGCAGCACGCTAATCCTCCCTGCATCGCAACGGATCATCCGCCACAGGAGGGAGCTTCATGTTTCGTATCGTCACCATTGCAGCCCTGGGTTTTGCAGCCCTTCCGGCGGCTGCCCAGACCCTGCCGCAGCCGGCCTTTCTGGGCCAGATCGTCGTTCCCTCTGGCCTCTCCATCGATGGCGTCACCTTCGGCGGGATCTCCGATCTCGCTTTCGACAGCGAAACCGGGCGTTATCTCGCAATTTCCGACGACCGCGTGGAAAAGGGCCCGGCCCGTTATTACGAGCTGGAACTGGCGGTGTCGGAAGGCGTCGCCACCCTCAATATCGCCGCCATGCATGAATTGAAGGATGAGACCGGCGCGGCCTTCGCTCCCAAAGGCATCGACGCGGAAGGCATCACACTCGACCCCAAGGGCGGCAAGCTCTATTGGTCTTCGGAACGCGACCTGAAAAACCAGCCGGCGATTTATGTGTCAAACCTCGATGGAAGCGATGTCAAACGGCTGGCGCTGCCCGACGCCTATCTCATCGATGACGCGAAGACCAGGGGCGTGCAAAACAATCTCGGCTTCGAAGGACTGACATTGACACCTGGCAGACTGATCGCCGCCACCGAAAATGCGCTCATTCAGGATGGCCCGAAGGCGACGCCGCAGGCGGGCAGCCCGGCCCGTATTCTCGTCATCGATACCGCGACCCTGAAGCCGGTCGCTGAACATATCTATGTGACGGAGGCGATCTCCAACACACCGACAGCCGCCGAGCCGAAATACAATGACAATGGCCTCTCCGCTCTTGCGGCCCTGCCGGACGGCCGCCTCGTCGCCGTCGAGCGCAATTTCGCCTCCGGGGTCGGCAACCATATCCGCTTCTTCGTCGTCGACCTCTCCCGCGCCGAGAATATTCTCGGCAAGGACAGGATCGATCCGGCATCCGTGGCCGCCGTTTCCAAATCGGCATGGTTCGAAATCAAGGAAGGCGACTTCGGCCTCGACATAGACAATATCGAAAGCCTTGCTTTTGGACCGGTCGTGGATGGCAAACAGCTCTTTGTCATCGCCTCGGACGATAATTTCAACCCGGGCAAGCAGTTCACCCAGTTTGCAGCCTTCGCAGTGCCGGCAAACCTCGGTCAGTAACACACGATAAGGATCGTGCCGGCCCCTGACAGCCCACAGCGCCGGCATGAGCGGACACGACACAACAGGAAACCTGCCTTCACCAGCGGAGAAGACGTGAACCGGCGAAGGCCCCGATCAGACCGGTGAGGAGAATACCCAGCGAATACCAGATCAGCACGAAGGCCAGGCCGTTTTCGCTGCAGAACCAGGAATAGACCCAGGCTCCGGCCGCTCCGGCCGCAAGTCCCACAGCAAAACCTGCCAGGGCGGGATCGGCAGGAGCAGATCGTTTGAGAGCGGCAAAATTCGCAAAAAACACCGGAACAGAAAAGGCGACGATCAAGAGCGGGCAATGCAGGGCTGAAGAACCCAGGATGAGCCTGCGGTAGGCTTCAGGCAGGGCAAATCCCAGCTGTACGAAGGCCATCACCGCCATTGCCGAAACGATCACCGCGATCCCGACAAACAGGCAGCTTCTTTCTCCCTCCGGCCGGGCAAGACGCCTGACCGCGAAAAAAGCGACCATCGCCAGCAGGGCATTGTAGAAAGACTTCACCCAGAAAGCTGGCTCGCTCACCGCATCCCGCATATCGCCGCGCGGTCCCAAAATGATGAACATCAGCAGAAGTGAAACGCCAAGCGCCGGCAGGGCTGCAAAGGCCAGCCGACGCTCGAGCGCAAAAGCCGGAACGGGCCTGAGATCTGCTGCCAGTCGCTCGATAATATCTTCCGTCTTCTTCACGTGTCGCCTCGCAACTTCGCCGCCAGGGTTTTTAATGTCCTGTGAATGCCGACTCGTGCCGCAAGCTCGGTCTGGCCGGTTTTTTTTGCCGCTTCGGCGATGGACTTCCCTTCAAGCTTCACACTGCGAATGAGCTCGCGTTGCCGCTCCGGCAAATCCTCGAGCAGCCGTTCGACATCCATCCGCGCGGTGACGGCGTCGACAGACCAATCCGCCTCCAGGGTCTCATCCAGCTCCACCTCCCCCCGCATGCGCGCGCCCCTGCGATAGTGATCGATGAGCTTGTAGCGCGCTATCGAAAAAAACCAGGCCGTGAACGGTCTTGAGCGATCATAGGTCGCCCGCTTCGCATGCAGCGACAATAGCGTTTCCTGCACAAGATCTTCCACTTCTCCCCTTGAAGCGGCGTCCATGCGCCGACCGTAGTAAGCAGTCAGCAGCCGGCGCAGGGCATGAAGCAAATGCCTGTAGGCGCCTTCGTCCCCGTCGAGGGAACGCAGCATCAGCGTCTTTAAAGTGTCTTCTGAAAGGCTGCCTGTCATTGTCACTATCGGGTTATTCGCGGTCGGCAGCATATTGTTACACGGTGGTTTGAAAAATCTCGCCCGAAGATCTTGTCACAAACGTGTGAAGCTGTAACGACCGCCCATTTCTCCCGAATGGACAATCGTGATCCCCGACATGATGCCGGCGGACATTCAATAACGTCCAGAGGAGACCCTTCATGACCCGCATTTTCACCGCCTTTGCCGCCGCCTCCCTGCTCTCTACTGTTTCCCTCACGGGCATCGCCCATGCCGACGGCATGAAGACCGACCCCACGAAGCCCGACGCGATGAAAATGGAGACGATGAAAAAAGATGGCATGTCCGTGACCGGCAAGAAGGCCTGCATGCACAAGGCCGGTATGGAAATGGACAAGATGAAGAAAGCCGACATGATGAAGGCCTGCGATATGATGAAATAACAACGGCCCGAAAGGAAAAAGCCCGCATCGGTTTTCACCGACACGGGCTTTCTCGACTGAAAATCCGGAACTCAGAGTTCCGACTGGCTTTCGACGATCTTGCCGACGAGGCCATAGTCCTTGGCCTCTTCCGCGCCGAGCCAGTAATCGCGATCGATATCCTTGGCGATCTTTTCTTCGCTCTGGCCGGTGGCCTTGGAGAAGATCTTGATCAGGCGCTGGTTCATCTTGATGATTTCGCGAGCCTGGATTTCGATGTCGGACGCCATGCCGCGCGTACCGCCGGAGGGTTGGTGCAGCAGGAAGCGGGTGTTCGGCAGGCAAAGGCGACGTTCTTTCGGCACCGAAACATAGATCAGCGCGCCGGCGGAGGCGACCCAGCCCGTGCCGATGATGTAAACCTTCGGCTTGATGAACTTGATCATGTCGTGGATGGAATCACCCGATTCGACATGACCGCCCGGAGAATTGACGTAAACGCGGATGTCGTCGTCGCTGGCGGCGGCAAGGGCCACGAGCTGCGTGCAGACCTTCTGCGCCAGTTCCTGCGTGATGCCACCATAGATGAAGATCGAACGCGACTTGAAAAGATTCGCTTCCGTTTCCTTGCCGATCGGCAGTTCCTTGCTCTTGTCGTCTTCGTCTTCGTTCATCAACGGCTCTCTCCAGCAAAATTCGTGCATGCCCTTCGGACATAGTGCGACTTGTTACGTAAGGCAATGAGCAAAAAAGACAAGGTTCGCGCCCGAACAATAAACAGCACCCCCGGCAGATGACGCATGGACAGCTCGTTCGTCTTCGCGATATCGTCAGCGTCTCATTGCAGTGCCGCACGCTGCGCGAACCCCAAGACAGCAGGTGGGCGGCGATAATCTTAAGAGGGAACCATGCTGAAAAGACTAAGCCTTGCAGCCGCCGCGCTCGGCCTTACCACCCTGCCCGCTTTCGCGCATTTGAACCCGGAAGAACACGGCTCCTTCATGGCCGGTGTCTCTCACCCCTTCTTCGGTGCGGATCATATTCTGGCGATGGTGGCGGTCGGCATCTGGGCCTCCCAGATTGCTGTCGCGCAAAGTGATCGAAGGGCGCTGTGGATCGTGCCCGCCGCCTTCGTCGGCACCATGGCTGTGGGCTTCCTGATGGCGGTTTACGGCATCGACCTTCCCTTCGTCGAACCCGCCATTCTCGCCTCCGTCATCGGCCTTGGCCTTCTGGTCGCCATGGCGGCAAAGCTTCCCACCGCAGCAGCCGCGGCCGTTGTCGGCGCTTTCGCGCTTTTCCACGGCCATGCGCATGGCGGCGAACTCGGCAGCGCGGGCGCGCTGCAATTCGGCATCGGCTTCATGATCGCCACCGCCATCCTGCACCTTGCCGGCATCGCCCTCGGTCTCGGCATCGCCCGCTTCGGCTCGGTCGCCAGCCGCACGGTTGGCGCGCTCACGGCGATTGCGGGCCTCTCGCTCGCTTTCGGCGGCTGAGGATCATTACCGAAATTTAAAATTCGGACCGCTTTGAAAAGCCAAAATTGTGGCCTACCTCCTTATCGTAGAATTTCGCTTCACGGTAAGGAGGCAGCACATGTCACCGGAAGAAAGCCAGCTTCTCAAGGGCCTGTTCGAAAGAACCAAGGCCGCATCCGCCACCCCGCGTGACCGCGAGGCGGAAACGTTGATCGCAGACGCCGTGCGCGATCAGCCCGCAGCTCCCTATTATCTCGCTCAGGCGGTGATCGTGCAGGAGAAGGGACTGGAAGCGGCAGCAGCCCATATCAAGCAGCTCGAAGAGCGCATCCACGCATTGGAAAGCGCCAACCCGGCCCCTCAGGCCGCAGCGCAGGGCGGCTTTCTCAGTTCCATCTTCGGCACCGGCCAGCCGCAGCCGCCAGCTCCGACACCAGCACCTGCTGCTGCCGCGCCGGCCTCGTGGCGCAACGATACCGCTGGCCAGACGGCCGGTCCGTGGGCATCGCAGGCAGCCCAGCAGCAGCCCGGTGGACCGTGGGGTCAGCAGCCGGCAGCAGCCGGCCGGTCTGGCGGCGGTTTCCTGCAGGGCGCGCTTGGCACCGCAGCCGGCGTTGCAGGTGGCATGCTGCTTGCGAACTCGCTGAGCGGCATCTTCGGCAGCCACATGTCGTCGCTCGGCCTCGGCTCGCCCTTCGGCGGCAATAGCGGCACTGGCAATGCGCCGGTCGAAGAAACGGTCATCAACAACTATTATGGTGACAGCGCGAGCCCGCAGGATAACAATGACGATGATATCCAGCAGGCCGATTACGACGACAGCGCCGATGATGCCGATTTCGATTCAGGCGACGATAGCTCGTTCGTCTGAGCTTTTTATCACCTAAAGAGCCGGATCAGCCGCGGCCGCGATAAGTGGCAACGCCCTGATCCGGCAGCCACACGCCCTCGGGCGCCGGTCCGGTCTGCCAGAAGACGTCGATCGGAATGCCGCCGCGCGGATACCAGTAGGCGCCGATACGCAGCCACTTCGGCTGCAGCAACTCCACAAGGCGCTTGGCAATATAGACCGAGCAATCCTCATGGAATGCGCCATGGTTGCGGAAGGACTGCAGGAACAGCTTCAGCGACTTCGATTCCACCAGAAAGTCGCCGGGAATATAATCGATGACGATATGGGCGAAATCCGGCTGGCCGGTCATCGGGCAGAGCGAGGTGAATTCGGGCGCGGTAAAGCGCACGACATAATCGGTGCCGGCATTGCCGTTGGGCACCTTTTCGAGAACGGCCTTTTCAGGGCTCTCTGGCGTATCGACCTTCGTGCCCAGCTGCGACAGGCCGGAAACATCCGTCACGGACATGGAAAACTCCTGTTTTTTAAACGATCACTTTGACGCCATGCGCCTTTTCGCCTTCCGGCTCGACGTGAATGGCAAGGCTGGCGCCCGGTATGACGTCCCTTATGGCATCTTCAAGGCGGTCGCAAATATCATGCGCCTCACGCACCGTCATGATCGCCGGTACGACGACGTGAAAATCGATGAAGGCGGCCGAACCGGCGCGGCGGGTTCTGAGATCATGGACACCGATAATGCCACCGGAATTGGCTGCGATCGCCTTCTTGATCGCCTCATCCTCCTCGGGCTCCACTGCCCGATCCATCAGGCCACCCAGCGAATGCAGGATGACCTTCGAGCCCTGAAACAGAATGTTGACGGCCACGAGAATGGCAAGCGCGGGATCGAGAATGGCATAGCCCGTCAGCAATGCCAGGACGAGGCCGACAAGTACGCCTGCCGATGTCACGACATCAGACATGATGTGGTGGCCGTCGGCCGCAAGCGCCGGCGAAGAATACTGTTTGCCGACGCGGATCAATATTGTCGCCCAGACAGCGTTAATGATCCCGGCCGCGGCATTGATGGCAAGACCAAGTACCGGCGCTTCCGGCAGTCTCGGATTGAAGAGTGCGCCCCAGGCCTCCTGCACGATCAGCAGGGCGGCGACAACGATCAGCACCCCTTCGACAACAGCGGAAATATACTCCGCCTTATGGTGGCCGAACTGGTGGTCGTCATCGGCGGGCTTCTGCGCATAACGAATGACGAAATAGGCGATGAAAGCCGCGACCACGTTGACGGTCGATTCCAGACCGTCGGACAGCAGCGCGACCGAGCCGGTAACCCACCAGGCCACGAGCTTCAGGCCGAGCACACCGAAAGAAAGCGGAATGCCCCAGAATGCGAGCTTCCTGACCAGCGCATTGCCTTCAACGTTCATTTTCTGTCCCCGTGCGGATGCGAACGAATTGCATCATCAAGTCCCAAAACGCACGAACCGCGCGCACGGGGGTACCCGTGCGCGCGGTTCGCAATTTGCGCGTTCTATCGTTCAAACCATGACAAAGGTCAAGAGCCGTAGCGGCCTTCAAGGCCTCATGGCCGGCTTTTCTGTTCGCAGAAACGGATGCGGTTGCCGAAGGGGTCGGTCACCTCCATCACGTCGCCCCATGGCAACTCTTCGACACCCGGCTTCATGAAGCGATAATCCTTCGCTGCCAGTTCGCGCTGAAAGGCATGAACGCCGTGCATCGTGACAAAGATGTTCGAGCCCGGTGTCGCATCGCCATGATGGCCGCTGAGATGCAGCCCCATTCCGGCGCGTGAAATCTGCATGTAGAGCGGGAAATTTTCGCCGAAGCGGTGTTCCCAGTCGACCTCGAAACCGAGAAAATCGATATAGAACTCCCGTGCCTTGGCCTCGTCGAACATCCTGAGGATGGGGAATATCCGCTCGAAAGCGATATCTCCGTCTATGCGCGTCCCGGCATCGGCCATGCTGCCTTCACCCTCTTCAGGCCATAAAATGAAACCGGCCGCAACAGGTGCGGCCGGTAAGGTCAGCTTATTCGGCTGCGACGATCTTGCCGTCCTGCCACTTGAACAGCGAGAAGGTCTGCGAGGTCAGGTCACCGCTTTCGCCATAGGTGACCTTGCCAATTGCGGTCGGGAAGGCTTCACCGCTCTTCAGGACCTTGGCAACCGCTTCGGAATCCTTGGCGCCAGCCTTTTCGATGCCGGCTTTCAGGACTTCGACAGCAGCGTAAGCATTAAGCGTGAAGGCTTCCGCCGGAATGTTGGCGGCCTTCAGCGCTTCCGCGGCAGCCTTGGAATCAGCGTTCTTCAGCGCGTCGGAAGCATTGGTGAAGATCGTGCCTTCGCCAGCCTGCGAACCGATGTTCCAGAACTCGCTGTTCGACAGGCCGTCACCGCCGATAACGGCAGCCTTGGAGCCGATATCCTTCAACTGGCGCACCAGAAGACCGGCTTCCGGATGGTAACCGCCGAAATAGATGATCTCGGCATTGTCGGACTTCAGACGTGCCGTCAGCGCGCCGAGGTCCTTTTCGCCCGGCGTCAGGGCATCGTAGAGAACTTCGGTCACGCCGCCGGCATTCAGCGTCGCCTTGAAGGCATCTGCCAGGCCTTTGCCGTAAGCGCCCTTGTCGTGAATGATGGCGACCTTCTTGTCCTTGAGGTTGGCGAGAACGTATTTCGCCGCAACCTCGGCCTGCTGGTCATCGCGACCGCAGGTGCGGAAGACGTTGGAAAGGCCGCGGTTGGTAAGGCCCGGCGCAGTCGCCGTCGGCGTCACCATCAGCACGCCGTTTTCGGCAAAGACGTCCGAAGCGGGAATGGCGACGCCGGACGTCACCGGACCGACGACGAAGTGAATGCCTTCGGCAACCAGCTGATTCGCGGCTGAAACGCCCTGCTTCGGCTCGCCGCCATCGTCGGCCAGCTTCAGCACGACCTGTTCGCCGAGGATGCCGCCCTTTTTGTTGATTTCATTGACTGCCGTCTGGGCGCCGTTCTTGACCTGGTCGCCATAAGCGGCGACAGGACCGGTAAGCGGCGCAATCAGGCCGATGACGATTTCGGCATGGGCAAGGGGTGCGAATGCGAAGGACGCTGCAAGCGTCACGCTGGTCAATGTCTTCAGTTTCATCCTGGTGTCTCCTTAAAGGGGGTCGCGGGACCCGGTGAGCGCCATGGGCGCCGACCGAATGAAACTATCGGACGCCTCCCGGCGAAAACTCGTTCCATTTTTGAATTCCGAGCCTTCCACTCAACTCATACGGAAGGATTGATGATCTATGCAAGTCACCTTTGCTGGATTAGGTCTATTAGAGGTAAATCAAACGCGAAGCGGGCCATGATCCTATCACTCCGAAGCACGGTATCGCCCCATGGAAATGGTTGGCGTTTGGCCGCCGCTGGAGGATAATCGCGGCATGATCACAGCAGATGACGAATTTCTGACGGGCCTGCCCGTTTTCCAGCGCTTTGAGGACGTGGTTGATCCGACGCTTTATCGTGCCCTGCCACCGGGATGGGGGCTTGCCATCGCCGATATCGTCGATTCAACGGCGGCGATCCAGACCGGCCGATACAAGGCGGTGAACATGGCCGGCGCGGCGGTCATTTCCGGTGTGTCGAACAGTCTCGGACGTCACGACCTGCCCTTCGTTTTCGGCGGCGATGGCGCCGCCGTCACCGTGCCCCCGGGCGGGCTGCCGCTTGCCAGCGCCGCTCTTTCTTCCGTTCAGCGTTGGGTGAAGGACGATCTCGACCTTACGATGCGGGTAGCGCTGGTTCCGGTTGAGGATATTCGTGAGAATGGCTTCGATGTGCGCGTCGCGCGTTTTCAGGCAAGCGACGATGTATCCTATGCGATGTTTTCAGGTGGCGGCAATAGCTGGGCTGAAGCACGGATGAAGGAAGGCCTTTATATCCTGCCCACCGCAGCCGCAGGCGAACGCCCGGATCTGACCGGCCTCTCATGCCGCTGGAATCCCATTCCGGCGACCCGTGGCAAGGTTGTATCCATCATAGCGGTGCCGGGGCAGTCGCGGGACATGCCGGCATTCCGCAAGCTTGTTACCGATCTTGTCGATCTGGCCGAGCAGGACGGAAGGCATGGCCACCCCGTGCCTGAGGAGGGCCCGAAGCTCGGTTTCGTGCGGGAGGGACTGAATCTCGAGGCACGCGCAGGAGCGGCCCATCGCGACGTCTGGGGCCAGTTGCGCCGTTCGTCCCGTATTCTCGGCGAGACCCTGCTTATCAATTTGCTCGGCTTGACGGGTCTTTCGCTCGGACGGTTCAATGCGGAGCGCTATCGGCGCTCCGTCGCCAGCAATACCGATTTCAGGAAATTCGACGACGGTTTGAAGATGACCGTGGATATCGACGGCGCAAGGCTCGAAAAAATTCGCGACCGGCTGGAGCAAGGCCGCCTGTCTGGAAGCTGTTATTTCGGCCTGCATGAGCAGGACGCCGCATTGATGACCTGTATCGTACCCTCCCCGCTTTCACGGGATCACATGCATTTCGTGGACGGCGCTGACGGCGGATATGCGGCTGCAGCAACCCTGCTCAAGCAGCAGATGCAGGCTGTGCCCGCCCGCTGATCGCACCCGGCGCAAAGACCAGCGCGCTCCTTGCGGGATCACCGCCCGGTCAGGTAACTCACAAACGAAAAACCGGCGTCAAGCGCCGGTTTCAATTCAATGCTGCCGGAGGCCTGACGGCCCCGGATCAGGCGGCTGTCTTGCTGCTCTTCTGCGCCTGGCAATAAATTTCCTCAAGGGAGGCCAGGATTTTCTTAACGGATTCGGAGTTGCTGGAATAATAGATGGTCTGCGCATCCCGTCGTGTCTTTACCAGCCGCTGGGCCCGCAATTTCGAAAGATGCTGCGAAAGAGCGGACTGGCTGAGACCAACCTGAGAGGCGAGAACACCGACCGGCACTTCCGTATCCACCAACGTGCATAAGATCATCAGGCGCTTGGGATTCGCCATCGCTGAGAGCAAGTCTGCAGCGGCGATGCTATGTTCCGACAGAGATTGGTTATCCATACGCTCAAGTCTCCTGATGACAGTCGGAAAGACGGTCATGGTGGCTATTATAGGTGTTCCAAAAGGTGTTTTTATAATTCGGTGGATACGTTGTATATACCTAAATCTTGCTTATATCGTGTCCCTTTCAAAGACTATTCTTCACTAATTATCCATCTAAGACACTTCACCTAAAATATCGGCGTTCTGCCTGATTTTTATCACATTTACAATAAAAACATGTATTAGAATAAGTATTCATAAGCAACAAATGATAAAAATTTCAGCTCCCAAATCACCATAACCCGCGACCGATTTTGAGGCTTTAAGCTTATACCACCTTAAATTTAGCAACGCGCTACAGAATCTAGTTTTACTTTGCGCAATTTTCTCGAAATTTGCAATATGGTTTTTATTAGTAATAATTTTCATGCATAACTTATGATGTCAAAGATACTCTTTCCAACAGGGGGAAGGTAACTTGCCCGGAATATCTGCGGAAAAACAAAAGGGACCCCCGGTGAGGGAGGTCCCTTTTGTTTCCTGGCAAAAGCCAGTTATTTTTTGCGATGACGGGTCAGCCCTGCCACGACTTCGTCAGCGGAAATCGTGCCGACGATCGCGCCATTGTCGACGACACCGATTGCGCCGGAATGTTTGGCCAGCGCATCGAGAATGTCGATCAGGGGGGATGACGGGCGGGCGGTGGCCGCAACGGTCATCTGGCCGTTGCGTTCATCTACGCCCCGCTTCATCACATCCGCAGCGGTCAGCATGGAGATCGGGTTCATATTCTGCACGAAATCCGCGACATATTGCGTGGCCGGTTGCTTGACGATCTGCTGCGGCGTCCCGCACTGGATGATGCGTCCGCCTTCCATCATGGCGATACGATTGCCGATGCGGAAAGCCTCATCCAGATCGTGGCTGACAAAGAGGATCGTTTTCTTCAGCCGGCTCTGGAATTCGAGAAGCTCATCCTGCAGGCGGCTTCTGATAAGGGGGTCGAGCGCCGAGAATGGTTCGTCCATCAGCAGGATCGGCGCGCCGGTGGCAAACGCTCTCGCCAGTCCCACACGCTGCTGCATGCCGCCGGAAAGCTCTCCCACCTTGCGGTCGGCCCAGGCGGAAAGATTGACCAGTTCGAGCTGCTCGGCCACCATGCGTTTGCGTTCCGCTTCCGGTACGCCGGAAAGCTCGAGCCCGAAACCGACATTGTCGGCCACGTTACGCCACGGCAGAAGACCGAATTGCTGGAACACCATGGAAACCGTATGCATGCGCAGGTCGCGGAGCGATTTGGCCGTTGAGCGATAGGGATCGACAAAGCCGGTCTTGGTCTTCACCCCCACATTGCCACGTACCACGGGCGCAAGCCCGTTGACGGCCCTGAGCAGCGTCGACTTGCCCGAGCCGGAAAGCCCCATAAGCACGAGTATCTCGCCTTCGCTGACGGACAGCGATGCATTGGCGACACCGAGCACCAGCCCGGTCTCGGCATTGATCTCGTCGCGCGTACTGCCCCTGTCGATCATCGGCAGCGCGGCATCGGGCCGGTCGCCAAAGACGATATCGACATTTCCGAAGATGATGGCGTCACTCATAGATCATCCTCCGTACCGGGAAGGCGGAAAAGCCGGTCAAGAACGATCGCCAGTATGACGATACACAATCCCGCCTCGAAGCCCATGGCGATATTGACGGTGTTCAAGGCGCGCACGACAGGCACGCCCAAACCATTGGCGCCGACAAGCGCGGAAATGACCACCATCGACAGCGACAGCATGATCGTCTGGGTAAGACCGGCCATGATCTGCGGCGCGGCAAAGGGCAGCTCCACCTTGCGCAGCACCTGCGACGGCGTTGCTCCGAAGGCGACGGCCGCCTCGACCAGCGCCGGCGGCGTGGAGACAATGCCGAGGCGTGTGAGCCGCACCGGAGCCGGAATGGCGAAGATGACGGTGGCGATCAGCCCCGGAACCATGCCAAGGCCGAACAGCACCAGCGCCGGAATGAGATAAACGAAGGTGGGGATGGTCTGCATCAGGTCCAGCACCGGGCGCATGCCGGCATAGATCCATTTGCGCCTCGCCGCCAATATGCCAAGCGGTATGCCGATGATCATGCACACGGCGCTGGCGGCGATCACCAGCGCCAGCGTCTCCGTCGTCGCTTTCCAATAGCCGAGATTGATGATGAGCAGCAGGCCGAGTGCGGTGAAGACGGGCATGCCGATCGAGCGTCGCGTCCAGGCCGAAAGCGCCGTGACAATCGCCACGATGACCAGCGGATGCGGCGCCTGGAGCACATAAAGCAGGGCGTTGATGACGCTTTGGAAAATGAAGGAAAGCCAATCGAAGAAAAAAGCGAGATTGCCGGTCAGCCAGTCGATGGCCTCCTTGGCATATCGGCCGACGGGCAGGCGGTTTTCAGGAGCGCTGAGCCATTCCACGGTAAGAAAAGACCTTTCTTAAACAAATGCAGAAAAAACGACCGGCAGACGGCGGCCGGACGCGGTGCTGGCGCATGACCTGCAATGCGTTGAAAATGCGCGGGCAAGGTCATGCATGGGCATCGATATTTCCCGCTGTATCCAGCCTGTCGCGCAGGCCGGATACAGTCATGCACAGTCTTGCGTTTTAAAGGCCAAGCGCCTTCTTGACGGCGGGCAGGGCGTCGGCGCTGCCATCCTTGGTCTTGACGTTGGCGAGCCAGGGCTCGACCGCAGCCGGATTGGCCTTCAGCCATGCGGTGGCGGCAGCTTCGCCCTCAAGCCCGTCATTCAGGATTTTGCCCATGATCTCGTTTTCCATGGGCAGGGAAAATTGCAGGTTCTTGAGGAAGGCGCCGACATTGGGGCATTCCTCGACATAACCCTTGCGAACATTGGTGTAGATCGTCGCACCACCGAAGTTGGGACCGAAGACCTCATCGCCGCCCGTCAGGTAGGTGAGCTTGAAATTCGCATTCATCGGATGCGGTTCCCAGCCGAGGAAAACGATCGGCTCGCCGGATTTTTCCGCGCGGGCGACCTGCGACAGCATCCCCTGCTCGGAGGATTCGACGACTTCGAACGCCTTCAATCCGAATGTATCCTTGGCCACCATGTCGAGGATCAGGCGGTTGCCGTCATTACCGGGCTCGATGCCGTAAATCTTGCCGCCAAGCGCGTCGCTGTGCGTGGCGATGTCCTTGAAATCCTTGATGCCGAGTTCGGCACCCTTGGCGTTGGTCGCCAGCGTATACTTGGCGCCGGTCAGGTTTTCCCGCAGCGTTTCGACCGATTTGTCTTCGCGATAAGGCGCGATATCCCCTTCCATGGTCGGCATCCAGTTGCCGAGGAAGACATCGATGTCTTTGTTTTTCAGGGATGTATAGGTAACGGGAACCGAGAGAAGCTTGACGTCGGTTTCATAGCCTAGGCTTTTCAGTAGCACCGTGGCGGTGGCCGTTGTGGCGGTGATGTCGGTCCAGCCCACATCGGAAAACCGCACCGTGCCGCAGCTTGCCGGTTCGGCGGCACCGGCCGCGCTGAACGTCATGGAGGAGATTGCTGCGGCCAGAACCAGACAGCGACGTCTATTTGCAAACATTGTTTGCTCCCTTTTTTTCGTTCCCTTGCCATTATCAATATCTTCCGGCCACAATCAACTCGCGTGCATTTGCGTGCTTTGGCCCGCCCGTTTGCGACAAAAACGGCAAAAGCGTCGGGATTCGAACCTGCAAATGGGAAAGAGCGGACCGCAGAAATCTGTGTTTTTCGCGCCTGCGCACTTTTCAATCCACATCTTCCTCGTCAAAAGACGCCTGATGCGGCATCGGACCGGGCTTTGTGATCGCCTGGTGAAATCCGGCGCGCCGTTTCGTGAGGTTGCGAGGCGTCCGAAAGGCGCGAAGGCGCTCCGGGAGTGGATAATGGCAAAACTCTATTTCAATTATTCGACGATGAATGCCGGCAAATCGACCATGCTGCTGCAGGCGTCCTATAATTATCAGGAGCGCGGCATGCGCACGCTGATCTTCACGGCCGCGTTTGACGACCGCGCCGGCGTCGGCCGTGTCGCCTCGCGCATCGGTCTGTCCTCCGACGCCCTGACCTTCGATGAAAATACCGATTTGTTCGCTGAAGTATCGGCCCTGCATGTACAGGCGCCCGTCGCCTGCGTTTTCGTCGACGAGGCCAATTTCCTCTCAGAACACCATGTCTGGCAGCTTGCCGAGATTGTCGACCGGCTGGACATCCCGGTAATGACCTATGGTCTGCGCACGGATTTCCAGGGCAAGCTCTTCCCTGCCTCGAAAGAACTGCTTGCGATTGCCGACGAGCTTCGCGAAATCCGCACCATCTGCCATTGCGGCCGCAAGGCGACGATGGTGGCCCGCTTCGACAATGAAGGAAATGTCGTCACGGAAGGCGCGCAGATTGAGGTAGGCGGCAACGAAAAATATGTTTCCTTCTGCCGCCGCCACTGGGTGGAGACGTTCAACGGCGGCTGAGCGGCTGCGTCCGGTTGCCGCATTTGATTTTTCGCAAAGATGACCGCCCGGCTCCTGCGCTAGAACGGCGGGGACACATCCGCTTGGATGTGCTTTCTCTCAGGAGCAAAATTATGCAGAACAAAATTGCCGGATTTGCCAGCCTCGTCATTGCTGGACTTTTTGCCTTCCCCGCCCTGTCTGCCGAAATCGAAGTGAAGATGCTCAACAAGGGCGGCGATGGTCAGGCGATGGTCTTCGAGCCCGCAACCGTCAAGGCTGCCGTAGGTGACGTCATCACCTTCATTCCGGTGGACAAGGGCCATGACGCGGCAGCCGTGAAGGATATGATCCCCGAGGGGGTTTCCGAGTTCAAGGGCAAGATGAACGAGGCGGTTAAGCTGACGGTCGAGAAGGAAGGCGCCTACGTCGTCAAATGCACGCCGCATCTCGGCATGGGCATGGTCGCGCTCGTTGTCGTGGGCGACGCCGTGCCGGCCAACCTCGATGCCGTCAAGAGCGGCAAACTGCCGAAAAAGGCACGCGACCGGCTGAATGAGGAGATCGCCAGGCTCGGCCTCTGACTGCTTGCCCTCCGGCTCCGCGGCGGCCGTTACGTCGCAGTCCGTATAGAGAGCGATGGTGGCGGGCGCGGACCGCAGGTTGAGAAAAGTTTCGCAATCATGTTGCATCCCGGTTGACCGGGACATATCTGCAGGACAGTAAATGACCGGAGTCCGACCAGGCGCCGAAGGGCGCCCCACCGGATGGCGGTTTTATTCCGGCATCCAGCCCCACGGGCAGAGGAGACTATGACGACATGATAGACCGGATCACCGCCACGATTCAGGCAGCCTTCAGTGCCATCGGCAGGGCCGCCGGTCTTCTCGTCGCCTGGCTTTTATGGCCCTTCATGGCCGCCCATGGCTGGTACAGCGGCCGCAACTGGCTCATCAAGGGCCCGATCGCTCTGGTTCTCATCCTGCTTGCCGGCTTCTACGGATATTTCGTCTGGCAAACGCAGGTCTGGAGCAATTTCGATCCGGATTACATTTCCCGTTACAAGCTTGCTGAACGGACCGTGCCGCCCGGACAGGAACTGCCGGCCGCCTCCCCGACGTCGCCCGCTGGCGCAACCGGTGCAGCCGCCAACACATCCGCGCCGGTGTGCCAGCGCTCGGCCATCGTTGACGCTGCCGCCGATCTCACCGATTTCAACGTCAACCAGAATGCATGGATTTCCTCCATGCTGCTCTATCGCCTCGGTCTCTTCGGCATGGACTGGGATAGCACACCGTTTCTCGACAACAAGGCTTCATTCCAGCGCGGCGTGAACCAAGCCGTGCGCCGCACCTCGGTGGAGCTGGTGGATACGCTCGGGCGCGTGCGCGGGACATCGGGCATCAACAACAACCTCCAGGAAGCGCGTGGCAATATGCAGTTCAGCGAATATTCCTGGTATTTCGGTCTCGATCCTTTCGGCCCGAAGACGCCGACCCCCAGCTATTACCGCGCCGCGATCCGCAGCTTCCAGGCCTTCAATGGCGAGCTCGTCGCCTGCAAGGCCGTCTTCGACACCCGCGCCGACAACCTGATCCAGTTCATCGACCGCATTGCCGGCGATATCGGCTCGACATCGGCCATCCTGCGTGAGCGTTCGGAAAACTATAATGGCGGTTGGTTCGATACCCGCGCCGACGACCGTTTCTGGTTCGCCTATGGCCAGCTCTACGGTTATTATGGCGTACTTTCCGCAGCCGGATCCGACTTCGCGCAGGTCATCCGCGAACGCAACCTCACGAACCTGTGGAACGACACGCTCCTGCAGACCCGCGCAGCCTTGCGCATCCAGCCGGCGATCATCTCCAATGGTGACGAGAGCGGCTGGATCATGCCGTCGCACCTGGCAACCATGGGATTTTACGTTTTGCGGGTTCGCTCCAATCTCGTCGAGCTTCGCTCGGTTCTCGACCGATAAGGCGCAGGTTTCCCCGAAGGGCGGGACCGATCAGACGATCAGGCCAAGGCGTATGGTCTTGGCCACCAGCTGGGTGCGGTTCACGCAGTCGAGCTTGCGGATGGCGTTGTTCATATAGGCGTTGACGGTATGTTCCGAGATGGAGAGAAGCTCGGCAATCTCCACAGAGGTCTTCCCCTGCGCCGTCCACCGCACCACGTCGAGTTCCCGCTTCGTCAGCGGTGAAGGCCCTCTGGAGCCGGTGCGGCAAAGCCGGTCATAGACCTCCAGCGCATGTAGCGCGATCATGCCCAGCTCGTTCAGCGCGGCCTGTTGCAGGGTATCGCGATCGCCTGCGAAATTCATCAGATACCGATTGCCGTTCATGCCGTGTACCGGGACCATGAGACCCGAAGTGATGCCCATGCTGCGCACGGAGGATACGGCATCCTGAAGCGTTTCACACGCAATGTCCGGGTCCTGCAACGACCAATATTGCGGCATCATCGATGATGCGCCGCGCCTGATGACGGGACAATCCCCGAGCGCACCGTCGCTGGTCATCGCATTCACGACCCAGATTGGCAGGCTGCTTTCAATGACCGTCGGCAAGCCATAGGCATTTTGGCCGCCGGGCAGGAGCAGCAGGGTCACATAGGCGTAACCGAAAGCGTGCATCACTTCCTGCAGCGCCTCCAGCCATTGGGACTTGTCGGCAGCAGCCGACAGATCATCGCATAGCCTCGCCTGACGCTCCGTCTTCACCATTCACGCCCCTTCTCCGCGCCGGGTCTTGACGCCAGGAGCGAAAAAATGCGTGGCCATGACGGGGTTGCGACCTTCATATCGTCTGGATTACCCTGCTAAAGCACCGGCTTTTCGGCCTTGTCCTTCGGCTTGGCCATCAGTTTCTCCAGGAAACCAAGCATGACCGCCGAGGCGACAAAAGCCAGATGGATGATCGTGAACCACATCAGCTTGCTGTCCGAGTACTGATTGGCATTGAGAAAGATTTGCAGCAGGTGAATGGACGAAATGGCCACGATTGACGACGCGACCTTGATTTTCAGGCTTCCGGCATCAAGCTTGCCCAGAAACGAAACCTCCGCATCGGCATCGTCGAAACGGCTGACAAAGTTCTCGTAACCGGAAATCATCACCATGACGATCAGGCTGGCGACGAGTGCCGCATCGATCAGGCCCAGCATGGCAAGGATCATGTCGGCTTCGTCGTAGGTAAAAACGTTCTTCGCAACTTTCAGAAACTTGAGCGCGAAAGAAAAGGCGTAGACAGCCAGTGCCGCGACCAGGCCGAGATAAAAAACGACCAGCAGCCAGCGGCTGGAGAGAATGATCCGCTCGACGAGCAGTTCAAGAGACTTCATTTCCGTATCCGATTATTAAACTGTTATTTTCGGGTATGCTTTCTTTCGCCATGTAAACTGGCCGCGAAGATCGTAGCAAGCATCAATGTCGGCACTTTGACCGCATCGTGGCGTTTTCGCCCTGACCCATCTTTTTTGGCCACGGACCGCAAACGTAATATTTTTGCAACATAGCGCCCCGCTTTAAAACATGATGCAAAAAGTCATATATAATATGTTGACAGTTATCGTCATGTTTTTTAGTCCTCGCTTATCGGCTCGCCCG
Organism: Agrobacterium sp. SORGH_AS_0440; assembly: GCF_031453135.1. Taxonomy (NCBI): domain Bacteria; kingdom Pseudomonadati; phylum Pseudomonadota; class Alphaproteobacteria; order Hyphomicrobiales; family Rhizobiaceae; genus Agrobacterium; species Agrobacterium sp. SORGH_AS_0440. Next base: position 2,133,548 of record NZ_JAVIYR010000002.1, read on the forward strand.
TAACCAATCAGAACATATCCAGCCGCGCCTGAGCGCGGCGCGTTTTTGCGCGCCGTAGCTCCTGTGCGCGCATATTCGGGGGTAATCAATGTCCATCTCACGCACGCATTCCGCGCTGCTTCTCTGCACCGCCATGTCTCTTCTGCCCCTGACCGGCCACGCACAGGCACAGGATGCCGCTTCCGGTACCAATGGCACCACCACGCTCGAAAAAATCGTCGTCAAGGGCAAGCGCGTAAAAAGCGCCAATGCCGTCGCCGATACGCCGCTGGCGAGCCAGACGACTGCGGAAGACATCCGCAAGAAGGACATCGGCAGCATCAAGGACCTCGGCAACAGTACGGAACCGGGCGTCGATTACGTCGATGCCAAGCCCGGCCGGCCCGGCGGCCTGTTCATTCGCGGCCTCGGCGGCGCACGCGTCGTCACTTTGATCGACAATATTCCCGTTCCTTACTTCAACAATTTCGCCCGTCAGGGTCAGGCAACCACCACCCTCAGCGACACAAGCTCAAGCTTCGATTTTTCCTCGCTCTCGACGGTCGATGTGGTGCGTGGCGCCGATTCCAGCCGCATCGGCTCCGGTGCCCTTGGCGGCGCTCTGGTACTGCGCACGCTCGAACCGGAGGACCTGATCGGTGAAGGCAGGGACTGGGGCGGTGTCGCCAAGACCACCTATGACAGCGAGGACAGAAGCGTGGGCGGATCGCTCGCCGTCGCCAAGAAGATCGAGAACACCTCGGTCCTGTTCCAGGGCTCCTACAAACGCGGCAATGAAACGGACAACAAGGGTACGGCCGACATCTACGGCACGCGCCGCACCAAGCCCAACCCCGCCGACACCTATGAAAGCAACCTGATGTTCAAGATCCGCCAGGATCTGGAAGGTGGCCACCGCATAGGACTTACTGCCGAACGGTATTCGCTGAGAGACCGCAGCGACATGAAAACCCTTCAGGGTGTCAGCGTATCGGGCTCGACCTATCGCATCGGCGATTACCGCGGTTACGAGGACACTGAGCGCGACCGCGTCTCGCTTGATTATGAATACGAGGCGCCCTCGACTGACAGCGTGATCGATGCCGCCAATCTGTCGCTCTACTGGACGCGCCTCTCCAAGGAATCCGGCGCCGGCGACCGGCTGACCAATAATTCCCTCTATATTCGCGAAGACAGCATGCGCAACAGCGCCTTCGGTATCGTCGGCGGCCTGGAATCCGGGTTCGAGCTTGGCGGCGTGCAGCACACCGTCCGTTTCGGCGGCAACGCCATGACCACCGATTTCAGCCAGGAGCTTTTCGCCAATACGGCCGGTTCGACCTCATCGTCGCAATCGGACATGCCTGACGTGAGCGGCAAGAGCCTCGGCCTTTATCTCGATGACGAAATCGCCTTCGGCAACGGCTTCCGCCTGACCCCCGGCCTGCGCTTCGATTCCTACGATTACGATCCCGATGGCTCCGTTTCCAGCAACAGCGGCTACCGAACATTCGGCCTGCCGAGCGGCAATAGCGGCTCGCGCTTCTCGCCGAAGCTTCTTGCCACCTATGACGTCACGCCCGAACTACAGCTTTTCGCACAATGGTCGATGGCCTATCGTGCCCCGACGATCAACGAACTGTATCTGAACTTCTCCAACGTCAGCTCCGGTTACGCTGTTGTCGGCAACTCCGCCCTCAATCCCGAGACCAGCAACGGTTTCGAGATCGGTGCGAACTACGCCTCCGGCGACCTGACGGGAAGCCTGACGCTGTTCCACAACAAGTACAAGAACTTCATCGAACAATATACGACCTCGACAACGCTCTTCCCCGGCTTCGGCGGCAGGGGCAACGGATCGCTCTTTACCTATCGCAACCGCAACAACGTCGAAATCTCCGGTGTGGAGGCCAAGGTCCGCAAGGATCTGGCAAACGGCTTCTTCGCCCACGCTTCGCTCGCCTACGCCTATGGCAAGGACACCGACACCAACGAGTTCATCCGCACGGTGGCACCGTTCAAGTCCGTCCTCGGCGTCGGCTATGCGCAGGATGTCTGGGGCACGGAACTTACGGGCGTTTTCTCCGCCGGCATGCGTGACGACAGGTTGGCCAACACTTTCGACGCCCCCGGTTACGGCGTCTTCAACCTGACCGGTTGGTGGGAACCCGAGCAGACCAAGGGCCTGCGCATCCAGGCCGGCATCTACAACCTGTTCGACAGGAAATACTGGAATGCCGTCGGCGTCCGCGACGTGAACCCGAATTCGGTCAGCACGGTCAATCAGCCGGTCGATTTCTACACGGAAGCAGGCCGCACCTTCAAAATCTCCCTGACCCAGAAGTTCTAAATCCGGGGCGGAAGCATCAACTCCAGTCGGGCGGCCTTTCGGGTCGCCCCTTTTTGTCAGCGGCAATAGAGATAGCCGCCTTTTCGCTCCAGCACGTCGAGATGCAGGTGATCCTGATGGGTAGCATCGCTGCCGGGCGAAAGGACGGTGCGGAAAAACAGGCAAGCGGCAGCGGTAATCGTGCGCTGGAAAGCGCCTTCCGGCGTCCCGTCCTCACCGCGTGGCTTCATCACCAGCGGCTCGCCCTTATCGAAGGAAATGGTAGAAATATCCACGGCATTGCCCTTGGCATGTTCGGAAATCTTGCCGTTTTCCGCGCTGTTGCGGTTGCGGCAAATGTAGGTCGAAGCGTTGGCGATCGCGGTCACCTTTCTGTCCGGGAAAGCGAGAGCCGTCGCCGGCACCATCATCTCCTTGGTCCAGCGTGAAAGCGCAAGCGCGGTTTCACAGCGCATGGTTCCAGATGGCTCAAGCTTGATGCCAGGCAGAACCACGGAAAGCTCGACAGGCGCGTCGATGCCGCACCCCTGTTCCGTATCGCGGATCGGCTCAAGCTGCTTGAACTCTGCACCGATCCCCTTCAAGGAGGCAAGGCATGCCTGGAGTGCGGCCGGGTCCTCCGGCTTCACCGGCTCCGGTGGCTTCTCATCAGGTTTCGCCGTTTCGACAGTCGGTTTCTTCTGCTCCACGCCATCCTTGTCCTCGCCTTCCTTCTTGGCGTCATCGGAACCCTTGTCTGCGGGTGTCTTTTCACCATCGGATTGCTGGTTTCCGGAAGCATCGGGTTTCGCGACCGGCTGCTCCTCGGGCTGCGGCTTGGGAACGGGTTTGGGTGCTTCCGCCGGCCTTTGCGGCGTCTCGTCGGATGGCTTTTCCGAAGGGGTGGAGGACTGCCCCTCACCCGGTTTCGGCTGCGGCACCGGCACCTGCGCCGGCGGTTCAGAGGCAGAAATCAGTGCGAGGGTGGTTACCAGAAGACACAGGCGATGAAGCATTTTACGGGGCACTCCTGACCGTTTCGGCAGGGGTGCAACGCGGCGGCGGCCCGTAAGGTTCATTCCCCTGCCGAAATCCGCTTGCCAAGGCGGATCGTGCACGCTAACAATTTTCGCATGAACATCGTGTCTAAGAACATTGCTAACTGGTGGTGGAGCAGCTTTACGCGGCCTTGACCAGTCATGTCTTCAGACAAAGTCCAAGCCGCCCGAATTTTCAGGCGGCTTTTTTGTTATCTTGCCGCCTGTCATCGGGCCTGAACAACGGGAAGTGCGAAAGAAATGGTAACGATCATTCAGGATGACGGAGCGGAAACCTACGAGACGAAAGGCGGCATCAAGGTCAGCCGAAAGCGCCGGCCTGCCGATTATGCCAACGCCATCGACAATTATGTCGAAAAACTCGATTCCCATCGCGGCGCGGTTTTCTCGTCCAACTATGAATATCCCGGCCGCTACACGCGCTGGGACACGGCCATCATCGACCCACCGCTCGGAATTTCCTGTTTTGGCCGCAAGATGTGGATTGAGGCCTATAATGGCCGCGGCGAAGTACTGCTTTCCTTCATCACCGAAAAGCTGAAGGCGACGCCCGATCTCACGCTCGGCGCTTCCACCACGCGTCGTCTTGATCTCACCGTCAACGAACCGGACCGCGTCTTCACCGAAGAAGAACGCTCAAAAATCCCGACCGTCTTCACTGCGCTGCGCGCCATAGTCGACCTCTTCTATTCGAACGCGGATTCGGCAATCGGCCTGTTCGGTGCCTTCGGTTACGACCTCGCTTTCCAGTTCGACGCCATCAAGCTGTCGCTGGCGCGCCCGGAAGACCAGCGCGACATGGTGTTGTTCCTGCCCGATGAAATCCTGGTCGTTGATCACTATTCCGCCAAGGCCTGGATCGACCGTTACGATTTCGAAAAGGGCGGCGTGACGACGGACGGCAAGTCCTCCGACATAGCACCCGATCCCTTCAAGACAACCGATACGATCCCGCCCAAGGGCGATCACCGTCCCGGCGAATATTCCGAACTTGTCGTGAAGGCCAAGGAAAGCTTCCGCCGCGGCGATCTGTTCGAGGTCGTCCCCGGCCAGAAATTCATGGAACGCTGCGAAAGCAACCCGTCGGCGATTTCGCGCCGCCTGAAGGCGATCAACCCGTCCCCCTACTCCTTCTTCATCAATCTCGGCCATCAGGAATATCTGGTCGGCGCTTCGCCGGAAATGTTCGTGCGCGTCTCCGGCCGCCGCATCGAGACCTGCCCGATCTCAGGCACCATCAAGCGCGGTGACGATCCGATTGCCGATAGCGAGCAGATCCTGAAGCTGCTCAACTCGAAGAAGGATGAGTCCGAACTGACCATGTGCTCGGATGTGGACCGCAACGACAAGAGCCGCGTCTGCGAACCCGGTTCGGTCAAGGTCATTGGCCGCCGCCAGATCGAGATGTATTCGCGCCTCATCCACACGGTGGACCACATTGAAGGCCGCCTTCGGGACGATATGGACGCCTTTGATGGCTTCCTCAGCCACGCCTGGGCCGTGACCGTCACCGGCGCACCGAAGCTCTGGGCCATGCGCTTCATCGAAGGCCATGAAAAGAGCCCGCGCGCCTGGTATGGCGGCGCCATCGGCATGGTCGGCTTCAACGGCGACATGAACACCGGACTTACGTTGCGCACCATCCGGATCAAGGACGGCATTGCCGAGGTGCGTGCGGGTGCGACCCTGCTCAACGATTCCAATCCGCAGGAAGAAGAAGCCGAAACCGAACTCAAGGCGTCCGCCATGATATCAGCCATTCGCGACGCGAAAGCCACCAACGCCGCTTCCACCAAGCGCGATGCGGCCAAGGTCGGTACTGGCGTGAAGATCCTGCTTGTCGATCACGAAGACAGCTTTGTCCACACGCTGGCGAATTATTTCCGCCAGACCGGTGCGACCGTCTCCACCGTCAGATCGCCGGTCGCAGCCGACGTATTCGATCGCTTCCAGCCCGATCTCGTCGTGCTTTCCCCCGGACCGGGCAGCCCGACGGACTTCGACTGCAAGGCGACGATCAAGGCGGCCCGCGCCCGCGAATTGCCGGTCTTCGGCGTCTGCCTCGGCCTTCAGGCTCTGGCGGAAGCCTATGGCGGCGAGCTTCGCCAGCTTGCGGTGCCGATGCATGGCAAACCCTCGCGCATCCGCGTGCTGGAACCGGGCCTCGTCTTCTCCGGTCTCGGCAAGGAAGTGACCGTTGGCCGTTACCACTCGATCTTTGCCGACCCCTCCACCCTGCCGCGTGATTTCATCATCACGGCCGAAAGCGAGGACGGCACGATCATGGGCATCGAACATGCCAAGGAACCCGTGGCTGCCGTTCAGTTCCACCCGGAATCGATCATGACGCTTGGCCAGGACGCCGGCATGCGCATGATCGAGAACGTGGTGGTGCATCTGACCCGCAAGGCGAAGACGAAAGCCGCGTGATGGCTGCCGCCGATACCACCAACATCGAGCCGATACGGGCGGAGCACGTTGAGAGCTTTCACCGTGCGCTCGATGCGGTATCGCGCGAGCGGAAATATCTGAGCTTCCTGGAGGCGCCGCCGCTCGATGCGGTGCGCGCCTTCGTTCTCGACATGATCGAGAACAACCATCCGCAATTCGTTGCAGTTGCGGATGGCGAAGTGGCGGGCTGGTGCGACATTCGCCGCCAGGACAGAGTAACCCGCGCCCATTGCGGCACACTCGGCATTGGTATCCTACAGGCCTACCGTGACAAGGGACTTGGCGCGCAGCTGATGCGGCGAGCGCTCGATTCCGCCCGTCAATGCGGGCTGCATCGTGTCGAGCTGAGCGTGCATGCGGACAACGCCAGAGCCATAGCGCTGTACGAAAAAATCGGCTTTGTGCATGAGGGCCGGGCCCGCGATGCCGTTCTGATCGACGGGCGCTATATCGACAGCCTGAACATGGCGATCTTCCTCGGCAACTAACCCCTCGGCAGCGCAGCGGAAATACAAAGCGCGAATTTCTTCAGCAGCTGCAGGTCGAAATGTCCCTCCCGACGCAGCATCCAGGTCAGCGCGTCATTCGCCGTCCATGGCTTCTTGTAGGGTCTGACCGAAGTCACGGCGTCGTAAACGTCGCAGATGGCCGCGATACGCGCGTAAAGGCTGATCTCGCTGCCGGCACGCCCGCTGGGATAACCGCCGCCGTCAATTCGCTCATGATGATTGAAGCAGACATCAAGCACCATCTCAGGCATCTGCTCGTTTCGCGACAATATTTCCCGCCCGAATGCCGGGTGGAGATTGATGATTTTGCGTTCGTCGGTGCTCAACCCATCCGCCTTGTTGAGAATGGACGAGGGTATTTCCACCTTGCCAATATCATGCAGCAGGCCACTGACGCCGAGCAGATCGACCGTTCCGCGGTCGAGCCCGAGATAATTACCGAAGAGGATCATCAGCCCGCTGACGGAAACCGAGTGCACGAAAGTCGTTTCATCTTTCGATTTCAGGCGGGTAACCCCGATGAAGATCGCCGGGTTCGACTGCACGGCATCGGAAATCTTGCCCGCCGCCGCCGCCATGCCCTTCAGCGACACAAGGCCGCCGGCTTCTGCGGAAGCAAAGGTCTCGGAAATAGTGCCTGCGGCAGATCGGACCGCATGGGTTACGGCGGCAATGGTTTCCGGGCATTTGTCCGGCGCCAGCGAAACCGCAGCCGAACGCCTGCCGCCTTCGGTATCGTATCCCCTGGCCGTGTTGATGATGATGCTTTCAGCGCCGCTTGATTTCAGTTGCCGCATCAATTCCTCCTGCCGCAAAAGAAAGCGGTGCCGCTTTAAAAATCCCTGATTCGAAAGCGTTCCTTCGACCGCTTCGATAAACATACCAAGTGTTAGTTGCTGGGTGGAAATTCGTTTGAGCATCAGACGCTTTTATTTTCCTTCCCGGGAATATAACCTAAAACCGCAATTCGTAAAAATGCCGGCGCACAACCGGTTGAACTATAAAGGTGAAGTCAAGCCTTCCCAATCCCGCCTAAACTTGAACCTCGAAGATTAGATACCACAAATATGAAAATTTTTTACTCTCGATATATTTAAAACTCAAAGAATCAATTCGAATAGATCCAGAAACAACCCTCGAATGTAAATAATGAAGATTCCCGCATACGACGTAAATCAGGAGCCGAAGAAAGCCGCATGAATTCCAGACTTGAAAAGCGCATCGACCAGGGTACGGGCCGTGAACCGGCAGACATGGTTCTCAAGAACGGCCGCTTCTTCGATCTCGTCACCGGAGAACTCGTTGCCTCGGATATCGCCATTTGTGGCGATACGATCGTGGGAACCGGTGAAAGCTATGAGGGTTACCGGGAAATCGATATTTCCGGCAAAATCGTCGTCCCCGGTTTCATCGATACGCATCTCCATATCGAATCGTCGCTGGTGACACCGCATGAGTTCGATCGCTGCGTTTTGCCGTATGGCGTCACCACCGCCATTTGCGATCCTCATGAAATTGCCAATGTGCTCGGGGTGGAGGGGCTTCAGTTCTTCCTCGACAGCGCCATGGAAACCATCATGGACATCCGCGTGCAGCTTTCCTCCTGCGTGCCCGCCACTGACCTGGAAACCGCTGGCGCCGACCTGCCGATTGAAAAGCTGCTGCCGTTCCGGAACCACCCGAAGGTCATCGGCCTTGCTGAATTCATGAATTTCCCCGGGGTCATCCACAAGGACCCGGTGTGCATGGCGAAGCTGGAGGCTTTTCAGGGCCAGCATATCGACGGGCACGCACCGCTTCTTTCCGGAACAGCGCTGAACGGTTATCTCGCTGCCGGCATCCGCACCGAGCATGAATGCACGAGTGCGACGGAAGCGCTGGAGAAAATCCGCAAGGGCATGCACATTCTGGTGCGCGAAGGCTCGGTCTCGAAAGACCTGCATGCCCTGATGCCCATCATAACCGAGCGGCTGTCCCCCTATCTGGCGCTCTGCACCGATGACCGCAACCCGCTCGACATCGCCGAACAGGGCCATCTCGACTACATGATCCGCACCGCGATCGCCAGCGGCGTGGAACCGCTCGCCATCTATCGCGCCGCCTCTATTTCCGCCGCCAAAGCCTTTGGCCTGCGCGATCGCGGCCTGGTCGCGCCGGGCTGGCGCGCCGATCTCGTGGTGATCGACAGTCTGCAAAGCTGCAAAGCCAGCATGGTTCTTTCCGGCGGCCGGATCGTCGACGATGCGCTCTTTGCCACGCGCAAACCGGTCGCACCGGTCGGTCTCGACAGCGTCAAGGCAAGACCCGTGCTCGCCTCGCATTTTGGCGTGCCGGTCACGGAAGGCGAAAGCCCTGTCATGGGCGTGCTTCCCGGCAAGATCATTACCGAGCACCGTCGCTACAGACTGCCGACGGACGGCAACCAGACCACCGTCGATCTCGAAAACGATATCATCAAGGTCGCCGTCATCGAACGCCACGGCAAGAACGGCAACCATGCCAATGGTTTCGTTCAAGGTTTCGGCCTGAAAAAGGGCGCCATCGCCTCCACCGTCGGTCATGACAGCCATAATATCTGCGTTGTCGGGGTGAGCGAAGACGACATGGCGCTGGCCGCTAACCGGCTGGGCGAAATCAAGGGCGGTTTTGTCGTGGTGGAAGACGGCAGGGTGACAGGCGAAATCGCTTTGCCCGTCGCCGGGCTGATGAGCCTTGAACCCTACGAGACCGTTCGCGATACGCTGCACACCCTGAGAAAAGCAGCCTATGCGCTGGGCACCACGCTGGAAGAACCCTTCCTTCAGGTCGCCTTCCTGCCCCTGCCCGTCATCCCCCATCTCAAGATTTCCGACATGGGCATGGTGGATGTGGACCGGTTTGCACTGATCTGATGGTGGCTTGGCGACCAGCGGCAGCGAAGAACGCTTCGCCTCCGTTTTTGACGCCGCTGGCGCGGCCTCATGCCTTCGTCTCCGCAGGCCAGGTGACATAATAATATTTGCCCGCGACCCTGCCGAAATAGGCATTTTTTCCCGTCGCCTTTTCGACATAACTCCCGTTTCCGTCCTTGGAAAGCGCACCGTCTTCGCTGCGCTTCAGTTGAGTATTGAGGAAGTCGACCCAGTTGGTCTTGGCGGTATCGGTAGCTGTGGTCGGCGTTGCATTTTTCTGGTTGGGATCCCACGCATTGATCGTTTTACCCTGAGTGGGATTGGTAACCTGCAGGGCCCCGCGCTCGAGAGCGCCTACCATTGCCCGGGAGCGCAGATATTGCGCCGGATCGTCGCCAGCCAACGAGAGCTTCGCTTTCAAATTCCGCATGAAAGCGGGCGACGCGATATAGTCGGCCGAAGAGGTTTTTGCCGCTGGTGTCGATGAGGATGTGCGGGCCGCCGATTTCCCGGAAGGAAATACATCGCGGATGGACGGAAGGGCAGCCTTGGCTTTGCCGCCTGAGGACCTAGTATTACCGCTATTGGGCTGATTGAAATTCTTGATTGAAACGGACATGACAATTCCTGCTTCACTAACGAGTGGTGATGGAAATATACAGGACTCGATGTTTGACGCCGAAAGCTTGCCCAAGACTTGCATTACAGCCGAAATAAATGCGAAACCATTATTTATGCGGAGGAAAACGATAATATAAACATTCTAAATTATGAATATACTTAAATAGCTTCGTTACGACGTTAAGACAAAGCCATGACGTCACATGCGGCGGTGGCAACCCGCCCCGCAGCCAGAGACTCTTCGCGGATCAGCACAGGCAGCTTATCGCTTCGGGATCAGCGACCTGCGAAAATAAACGACGCGCTCCGTTTCCTCAAATCCCAGGGCCGCATGCGTGCGATGGGAGCTGAGATTGGCGATATCGGCATCGGAGGCAAGTTCGCTGACGCCTTGGTCGATGGCCCATCGGGTCACCTGCTCCACCAGAAGGGCGGCGACGCCCTGCCTGCGAAACGCCTCCTCCACGTAGATTCCCTCAAGAAACGCCACGGGTGACGTATCGCAGCCGTTGACGTAATCCCGCCGCAGGCTGACCTCGGCAAAACCAATGGCCGATCCGTCAAGATCGTGAACGATAAATCCAGCCCCGGTTTCGCAAACGTCCTGCAACTCAGCCCGATGGTCTTCAGGCGCCGTATCGGGCCAGAGACGGTGTCGCAGAAGGCACCAGTCATCCGGATAGTCGCCAGCATTTCGGACGTCGAAAGTCCCGCTCATTCAACGCTCCCGCAAAACACGTCCAGCCCCTCAAGCTTGACGATGCCGCCATCAAACAGCGGCTCGAAACCCGGCATCGGCAGGATTGTCGTCACGTTCATGCCCCTGGGGATGGGAAACTCCACCGGCTTGCGCGTCAGGTTGAAAACGAAAAGCAGCGTATGCTCGCCCCTGTAACGCGTGAAGGCCAGCACGTCGAGATTGGTTTTCAGGAACGTCATGTCCCCGTCACGCAGCGCGCCATGGCTTTTCCGGAACGACAGAACCGCCCGGTAATGGTTCAGGATCGAGTCCGGCCTTCGTTCCTGCGCATCCGCGGCGTGCATGGCATGCGCATAGGGCACCGGCAGCCACGGTTTTTCAGCGGTCGAAAAGCCGGAATTCTGCTTGCCTGTTTCCCAGACCATCGGCGTGCGGCATCCATCGCGCCCCTTGAAGGCTGGCCAGAAGCGGATGCCATAGGGGTCACGCAAATCAGCGAAAGCCAGCTCAGCCTCCGTCAAGCCAAGTTCCTCGCCCTGATAGAGGCAAATGGACCCGCGCAGGCTGGCGAGAACGCAGATGGCAAGCTTGGCAACCCGCGTCTGTTCTTCGGCGCCTTCCGAAAACCGGCTGAGATGGCGCACCACGTCATGGTTGGAAAAGGCCCAGCAGACCCACCCGTCCGTCACCACCTTGCCGAAAGTCTCGACCGACCCGCGGATGTGTTTGGCGGTGAAATCCGGCCCCAGAAGGTCGAAGGTGTAGCACATGTTGAGCTTGTCGTTGCCGGACGTGTAAGCAGCAACGGTCTTCAACGATCGCGCGCCGTCACCCACTTCACCCACGGTGGCGCGGCCCTCATACTCATCGAGCAGTGCGCGGAAGCGCTTCAGGAAACCGATATTTTCCGGCCGGGTCTTGTCATAAAGATGGTCCTGCATGCCGTAGGGGTTGACGTCGGAAGCGTCGAGCCCGAAGCTTTCCTCGTCGAACAGCGGCGGGTTGTCACGCAGGAGCTTGTCGTGGAAATAGTGATTGACGGTATCGAGCCGGAAACCGTCCACGCCGCGATCCAGCCAGAAGCGTACCGTTTCCAGCAGCGCATCCTGAACCTCGGGATTGTGGAAGTTCAGGTCCGGTTGCGACGTCAGGAAGCTGTGCATGTAATATTGCTTGCGCACGCCATCCCACTCCCAGGCCGGCCCGCCAAAAACTGAAAGCCAGTTCGTCGGTGCCGTGCCGTCCGGCTTGGGATTGGCCCACACATACCAGTCAGCCTTGCTGTTCGTCCGGCTCGCCCGGCTGTCCACGAACCATGGATGCTGGTCCGACGTGTGCGAGATGACCTGGTCGATGATGACCTTCAAGCCGAGACGATGCGCCTCGGCCATCAGCGCATCGAAATCAGTGAGCGTGCCGAACAGCGGATCGACATTGCAATAATCCGAGACGTCATAGCCCATATCCGCCATGGGCGAGGTGAAGAAGGGCGAAAGCCAGATTGCGTCGACACCGAGCGAGGCGATGTATGGCAAGCGCTTGGTCACGCCGGCGAGATCACCATAGCCGTCGCCCGTCGTGTCCTGAAACGAACGCGGATAGACCTGATAAATCACCGCTCCCTTCCACCAGTCCGATTGCGCTTGGGGTTTGTGGACCGGGGCATGGGATAACGTCATCGGCAATCTCCTGATCGTGTCTGACGCAGAGAATATAAAGCCGCCGCCTCCGCGTAAACCTTAACTTCGCACCTGCACAAACGGCCAAAACCACCTTGTCAGCAGCGCGCACTCGTCGTAAGCCGCATGGCTGGAAAAAACGGGAGGATGACGGCGTGGGCGGACGATTTCTGTCGATTGGCGAATGTATGGTGGAACTGTCGCAGGCCGGCAACGGGCTGCTGCGTAAGGGTTTTGCCGGCGACACCTTCAATACCGCCTGGTATGCGCGCGCCTGCCTGCCAGAGGACTGGTCCGTCGATTATTTCACCGCACTCGGCGACGATCCGCTTTCGGAAGACATGCTGGCATTCATTGCGGAAGCCGGCATCGGCACGGAAAAAATCCGCCGCATCAAGGGCGGCACGCCCGGCCTTTACCTGATCAACCTGAAAGACGGCGAACGCACCTTCAGCTACTGGCGCAATGCCGCGGCGGCAAGACAGCTCGCTGCGGACGCGGACCACCTGCGCAAAACGGTCGAAAACGCCGACGTCGTCTATTTCTCCGGCATTACGCTCGCCATCCTCGCCTCTGCCCATGATGTCGATACATTCCTTGCGGAACTGCGCCGCGCCAGGGCGACGGGCAAGCTCGTGGTCTTCGATCCCAACATCCGCCCGCGCCTCTGGGCGGACAAGGACATCATGCTGGAGACGATCTCCAATGGCGCCCGCGCCGCGACGCTTGTCATGCCGAGCTTCGACGACGAGGCGAGCCATTTCGGCGATACCTCCGTGGAAGCGACCATTGCCCGTTACCGTTCGCTCGGTGTTGAAAACATCGTTGTGAAGGACGGCCCCAAGGGCGCAACACTCGATTTCGGCGGCAACCGTAGCCACGCCCCGGCGATGAAGGCCGTTGAGGTGGTGGACACGACGAGCGCCGGCGACAGTTTCAACGGCGCCTTCCTCGCCCGTTATGTGACCGGAAGCTCTCCGGAAGAAGCGGCCACTTTTGCCGCTAGGGCGGCGGCAACCGTGATTGGCCACCACGGCGCGCTGATCAGCCCCGAATTGCTCCCTCTCGTCGGATAGCCGCCACGCCCGGCCAGCAAACAAGGTTTTGCAGCCGTCACAGACCCTGACATGATCCTGTAACACGCGCGCCGCATATACGGGCGGAAGCCGGGCAATGGGGATTCGCCCGTGCGCAGATGAGCAGGATCGGTGTTCATGACGAGAATCACGATTGTCACAGATGCCTGGCACCCGCAGGTCAACGGCGTGGTTCGCTCGATCGAAAACACCAATACCGAACTCGCGCGGCTCGGCGTCGATGTGCGCATGGTGACGCCGCAGAGTTTTTACAGCATCCCCTGCCCCACCTATCCGGAAATCCGCCTTTCGGTTGCCGGCTATCGCCGCGTGGCGGCGGAGATCGAAAAAAGCCAGCCCTCCTTCGTGCATATTGCCACAGAAGGGCCGCTGGGTTTCATGGCGCGGCGCTGGTGCGTCAAGAACCGCATGCGTTTTTCAACCAGCTATCACACCCGCTTCCCCGAATATGTGGCGGCGCGCTTTCCCGTGCCGGAAAGCTGGCTTTATGCCTTCGTGCGCTGGTTCCACAATGGCGGCAACACCTGCATGGTGGCGACGCCAAGCCTTGAGACAGAACTGGAGGCGCGCGGCGTGCGCAACCTCAAACGCTGGAGCCGCGGCATCGACGCCGAGCTTTTCCATCCCCGCCCGAAGGCAAAGCTGCCCTTCGACCTGCCGAGACCGATTTTCATGACCGTGGGACGTGTAGCGGTGGAGAAGAACCTGCCGGAATTCCTCGATCTCGACCTGCCGGGATCTAAGGTCGTCATCGGCGACGGCCCCGCCCGCCATGAATTGCAGGAAAAATACCCTGACGTCCTTTTCACCGGCGTCAAGACCGGCGAGGATCTTGCCGACGCCTATGCGCAGGCCGATGTCTTCGTTTTCCCGTCCAAGACAGACACCTTCGGCAACACCATTCTCGAAGCTCTGGCAAGCGGCGTGCCCGTGGCCGCCTTCCCCGTTACCGGACCAATCGACATCCTTGGCGGCAACCCGGCGGCCGGAGCGCTGGACGACAATCTTCGCGATGCCTGTCTTGCCGCCCTTCATTGTTCGCCCCAGGCGGCGCTGGCGCTCTCCAGGAGCTACAGCTGGGAAAAGGCATCCAGGCAATTCCTCGACAATGTCATTCATGCCGCTGGCAAATCGCTGCCGCTGCTCTCCCGCTCCCAACTTGCATGAGTCGATCCCCGAGATTTTCTTCAGGGATAGTGGACGAAACCGATCGGGAATGTCACAAGGCGATCAGGACGCGACTGCCGTTATCTTTAGAACGGGGTCGGGCTGCTGATTGACGTCAGGCGGCTGCCGCGAGATTACGCTGGCCGTCCTTTAGTCCGATAAACCGGTGCCTACCAGGCACCGACCAGAGATTCTCCCGTCAGCGGCACGGCCCGTTCCTTTCCGTCTCGGTCCTTGACCGAAAGAGATGCGGCCATCTGCTTGGGTGACTTGCGGAACCAGTTGGCGGCGACGCTTGCCATATCTCCGATCGCCGCCTGTTTGTGCCATTCGGCAAAGCGCCTGGCTGTTGCTTCAGGCTCCGAACGATAGAAGAAATCGCCGGATTGGCCGAGATCGTTGATGGATGCCGCCATGGCGGAGAGTGGCCGCTGGAACATTTTTGCCGGCACCGACAGCCCCCGGGCGCTATCAGCAAAAGCCGGCGCCATGAAATCGATCGCCCAGCCATCGGCCTCGATCCAGCAGTGGAAATTCTCGCCCGCACCTGTCACGTAACCATCGTCGCGATGATCCGCGAACAGGAGCACCTTTCCGCCAAGATTATAGGCCGCAAGCCCGCCCTTCGGCACCGCTTTCACCTTGTAGTGCTGCTGCAGGATGAAGGCGCTGAAAGTGCTGAAATACATCGAGGCCGAAGCGGGATCGGCATTCTGGGCGAGGAGCAGGCTGTTGATGACGCGGTAGATCCGCTGATAGTCGGTCTGCTTGATCAGCATGATTTTTACTCTTCAAAACAAGGCGTTGGATGAGCGTCCGCCGCTTGTTTCTTCTCCCCGGCAGGGAGAAGAAAATTGCCGCGACGTCTCACGCCAGAATCAACGTCTCTTCTTCGCCTTGCTCTCGAACGGATTGTCCGAGCCGCGATAATGCACGCGGATCGGCACGCCCGGCATGTCGAAATCCTTGCGCAGGCCATTGACGAGATACCGCGTATAGCTCTCCGGAATGGCTTCCGGCCGCGTGCAGGAAATCATGAAGGCGGGCGGACGGGCCTTGACCTGCGTCATATATTTCAGCTTCAGGCGGCGGCCGGAGACGGCCGGCGGCGGGTGCTGCGTGGTCTGCGCGTCGAGCCAGCGGTTAAGCCTTGCGGTGGAGATGCGGCGGTTCCAGACCTTGTCGGTATCGATGATATTCTGCATCAGCCGGTCGAGACCATACCCCGTCTGTCCGGAAATCGGCACGGCGCGAATACCGCGCGCCTGCGGCAGCAGACGCTCGGTCTTTTCACGCAGATCGGCCAGATAGGCCTGCGGGTCTTCGACGAGATCCCATTTGTTGAAGGCGAGCACGGCGGCGCGGCCTTCGCGGATGACGAGATCGACCAGCTGCAAATCCTGCTTTTCGAACGGAATGGTGCTGTCGAACACGATGACGACGGTTTCGGCGAAGCGGATGGAGCGCAGCGAATCCGCAACCGAGAGCTTTTCCAGCTTCTCCGTCACCTTGGCCTTGCGGCGCATGCCAGCCGTATCGAACATCTTGATGGTGCGGCCGCGCCAGTCCCATTCGACGGAAATACTGTCGCGGGTGATACCGGCTTCGGGGCCGGTCAAAAGGCGATCTTCGCCGAGGAAACGGTTGATCAGCGTCGACTTGCCCGCATTCGGCCGGCCGATGATGGCGACGCGCAGCGGCTTGGTCTCGTCATAGACGGGCTCTTCGTCTTCCTCGTCCTCGCTGCCGGGCTCGCTGCGTGGCAGAACGATATCCGTTTCCGCCTCGTCCACCTCCGGCGGGAAGGCGACGTCTTCGCCGATTGCCTCGACAATGGCGTCGCGCAGGTCGATCATTCCCTGGCCGTGTTCGGCCGAGATCGGGCAAGGATCGCCAAGACCGAGCGTGAAGGCATCATAGAAACCGGCGTCGGAACCGCGCGCTTCGGACTTGTTGGCCACCAGCACCACCGGCTTGCCGCGTCGGCGCAGCATTTCCGCCAGCGTCTCGTCGGCCGGCGTCAGGCCTGCCTTTGCATCCACGACGAAGAGTGTCACGTCGGCATCGTCGATCGCCGCTTCCGTCTGGGCCCACATGCGGCCCTGAAGCGTTTCCGGCCCGGATTGCTCCAGACCGGCGGTATCGATGATGGTGAAACGCAGGTCGACGAGCTTTGCCTCGCCAGGCCGGCGGTCGCGGGTCACGCCGGGCGTATCATCCACCAGCGCCAGCTTCTTTCCGACGAGACGGTTGAAAAGCGTGGACTTGCCGACATTGGGGCGCCCGACTATGGCGACGGTGAAGCTCATTGATCCTGGTTCCTTAAAGCACGTCTGCCCAAAACGTTACCTGTTTTGGGCAAAGGACATGCGTAAAATAATGCGTTGGATCGCTTTGGCAATGCGAAGATTGTCGGCGCGATCTCGGGCGGGGCAGCGGCGTTAGGCAGCCTTGCCCGAAGCGGTGATGTTATCGAGCATGATCTGCGCGCGGTTGGTGACGTTGCGCGGCGCCTGCGTGTCGCCGACGATCTGCTCGAACCATTGCTTGGCCTTGGCGAAATCGCCAGCCTTATAGGCGGCAAGACCGAGCGCCTCGCGGGCGGAAGCGCGCATGGTCTGGCCGTCAGTGCTGAGCGGTTCGGCAAGCGCAGCCACCTGATCATAAGTGCCATTATCGACCAGCAGCCAGGCGGCGCGAACCTTGGCGGCATCACGGAAGACCTGCGGCGCGGAATTATCGTTGCCGATCGCGGTGAAGGCGGCGATCGCACCGGCCGCATCGCCCTTCTGTGACAGCAGCGTTGCCGAACGGAACTTCGCCAGAACGGGATAGTTGCCGTGACCGGAGGTTTCGAGATCGGCGAAGGCCTTCAGCGCCTCATCCGTCTTGTTTTCGGAAGCGAGCGTCAGGGCCGCCAGGAACTGATCGCCGGAATTGGAGGCACGGCTGGTGTTCCAGTATTCGTATATGCCGGCACCGGCGGCACCGAGAACAACGAGGACGGCGGCACCCACGACCACGATACCGTAACGGCCCCAGAAGCGCGACAGCTGCTCGGAGCGGATCTGCTCGTTCACTTCGCGGATAAAGGTATCATTCTCGTTTGCCATCAAATTCTCCGTTACCCGCGCGGAGATCGTGTCCCGATCCATCCGTCCGCGGACATACCAAGCCGCTTACCCGGATCGGCAAAAGTAAGGCCAACCGGGTCATGGTCGGCCTTCTAGCCTATTTTGCCTGATATGTAAGGGGGAAACGTCGATTTCCTACATGGCGATGGGCTGAACGCCGATCAACCATTCGTGCAGTTTCAGGATGAAAGCCCCCCACAGAACGATGCCGCCGACGACCGCCACCAGATCGTAGCGGCTTGAAACGAAGTCCCGGACCACTTTTTCACCTGCCCGTTCCCGGCGCTTCAGCGAAATCCGCATCACCACGCCCCAGGCAAGGAACGACACGAAAAGCAGGATCGAAGACGTTTCTCCATTGGCGAGAAGATGCGCGAGCGCCCAGATTTTGACGGCCAGAATGAGCGGATGTTTGGTCTTCGTTGCGATATGGCCAGCCGGGATGAGGCTGGCCACGAGACAGATCATCGCCAGCAACATCAGGGTAATGGCGATGTGGCTCATCCAGACCGGCGGATACCACAGCATGCCCGTCTCCTGCCGCGCTTCGCCGAAAGCGTAAATGACAAGGCCGAGCGTGATGAGGCTGACGACGGAATAAACGCCCTTGAATGGCCCTTCACCCATCGTCGCGATCATGCGCGCGCGAAACTGCGGTGCGATCACCTTCAGGAGATGGGTGAGCAAAAACAAGGCAAGACAGAGTGCGAGAAAAAGCATGGAACACGGCCCCCGGAGTGGAACGAAGCGGCTCAATCACCGCAGTCAAGAACAGGAATTAGGCTGAAAGTCATGAAAACGCCAGACTATTCAAAGCTTCGCCTTATTCCACCCGCAAAAGGCCACGGTGTTCATATGACGGAAGACTGATGTTTCGCCCCTTTGCCGCCTTTTCCCTGTCGCTTCTCGCCGCCCTTCCCGCTTTTGCGCAAGAGGTGCAGAAGCCGAAGCAGCTTGTCATCGTTTCCTTCGACGGTGCGGGCGACAATACCCTGTGGGAAAGAAGCCGGACGACGGCGAAAGAAGTCGGGGCGCATTTCACGTATTTTCTCGCCTGTACGCTGGTGATGGATCGCAAGACCAGCGCCAAGACCTATCAGGGACCGGGCCAGAAGGCCGGCCGCTCCAATGTCGGCTTCGGCCAGTCGCCGGATGAGGTGGAGGCAAGGCTTAGAAACATCTGGGCCGCCTATCGCGAAGGCCACGAGATCGCCAACCACACCTGCGGCCATTTCGACGGCGGGCAATGGACCGCCGAACAGTGGGACGGCGAATTCACCACCTTCACCAGCACGCTGGAAAACGCCTGGCAGATGATCGGCAAGAAGGGCGAGGAGCCCGAAGGCTGGCGCGACATGGTCAAAAAGATCAATGGTTTCCGTGCACCCTATCTGTCGCAGGGTCCGGCGCTGACCGCCGCGCAGAAAAAGCACGGCTTCGTTTACGACGCCACCAGCATCACCAAGGGACCGGAATGGCCGGTGGAGCGGGAAGGTATCCAGCATTTCGGCCTGCCGCTGATACCCGAAGGCCCGGGCAACCGCCCGATCATTGCCATGGATTACAACCTCTTCATCCGCCACTCCGTCGGCGTCGAAACGCCCGATCGCTCGAGCGAGTTCGAAGAGCGCGCCTACACTGCCTTCCGCAACGCTTTCGACAGGCAGTACAATGGCGAACGCATTCCCCTGCAGATGGGCTTTCACTTCGTGAAAATGAATGGCGGCGCCTACTGGAACGCCTATGAAAGGCTGCTGCGCGAGGTTTGCCACAAGACCGATGTCGCCTGTGTGAGCTATGCTGAAGCCATGCCGATGATCGAGGCGCGCAAGAAGGCGAAGACCGAGGGCTGAAACCTGTTCATGAAAAAAGGCGGCCGATTGGCCGCCTTTTTGTTTGGTCATGGGCGATCAGCATCCAGCTCGCCGCCTCTTGCTTCCCGAAGCAGGTAGCGCTGGTCGATTTCAGGCAGTTCCTGCCCTTCGATGGCCGCTTCGAAAGCTTTAAGACGTTTGTAGATCGACAGGAGTTCAACAATGGTCGTCCATGAGTTGACGAGGTACTGGAACGAGCCACGGACCTGTTCAAAGACGTTGAGTACCTGGTTCATCAGCCCGAGCGTTACCTTGCCGGCAACGATCGACGGGATGAGTACCAGTGTGCCGAAGATGTTGTCCGCCTGCAGATAAAAGATGCGGGCGACGTTGAAGTAGAGATAGTGGAAATAGAGGCGGAAATAATTCTTCCGGACATTCGCGAACAACTCGCTGATGGTCAGGGGATCCGCGCGATCTTCATGGTCTTCACCATAGACAAGTTCTTTTCGATACGCCGCTTCGACGCGCTGATTGCGGAACTCGAGGCCGGGCAGTTTGATACCCACGAGCGCCAGGAAAACGGTTCCGAACACTGACCAAACGATCGCAGCCCATACCAGCGCATGCGGCACGGTCCCGAAAAACGGCAGGTCCGTGATGGTTTCCGAGAAAGTGAACAGGACAGGTAGAAATGCAATCAGAGTCATGATCGCACGCACGAAGCCCACGCCCAGCCCCTCGACCGTGGAGGAAAAGCGCATCGTATCTTCCTGCACACGCTGCGAGGCACCTTCAATATGCCGCAGACGATCCCAGTTCGACATGTAGAATTCGTTCATCGCCGTGCGCCACCGGAAAATGTAGTGGCTGACGAAAAACAGATTTAGAACGCCAACGAAGATGGCGACGAAGGCAATGCCTGCGAAACCAAGCGACCCCATATATAGCTGCTCAGCCGTAACAGGCGCCGTTCGCGCCAGAGCCTGCTGGATGAGGTCGTAGAACGGCCCGTACCAGGCATTCACCGCAACACTCACCTGCACCGAAAAATACGTCGCGAAAATAATAAGCGCCGAACCGAGCACTGACCAGTTTTGCCAGCGATGGGGCCGATACCAGAACCAGAATGCGGAAAAGATCAGCGCGGCAACGGCGTAATAGATGTAGAACCACAGGAACGGCGTGGACCAGAAAACCGAAACGCCGATGACAGGCTCCTGTCCGGCAGGCAAAGGCGGCAGACCAATGGCGGCGCCCCAATTGCGGCCGCCGGCATACCAAACGCCGATCATGGCCATCGCCCAGACGAAGGCAGACGTGAAGAACAATTTCGGTTTGGGAAAGAAGGAATGAAACACGTTTCGAACTCACGCGCGTTTGAAATCAGCCATTATTGGCGAAGCACTAGATTGCCCGAACCTAGGGCAGAAATTTGTGCACAGCAACGGCGAAGCGCTGACCTTAACAAGATGTAAGGCAGAGTCCGTGGACGATACCCAGCGGAAACGCAGGATGAAAGGGGAAGAGACAGCGGCCCGCGGCCTTAACCACGCCGCTCCGTGGCGAGCACCGGCAGCATCAGCAGAATGCTGACGACGAGCACGGCGGAGGCGAGAACGCTGGGCGCGGTAAAACTTCCCGTCGCCTCGGCAATCCAGCCGGCGGCAAGCGGCCCGACGATCTGGCCCGTCCCGAAAGCGGCCGTCATCAGCGCAAAGGCGCGACGCGGGCTCGGACCCGCAAATTCCCGGCCGAGCTGTAGCCCGTAAGCGGTGATGACCATGAAGGTCAGCCCCAGGAGCAGACCGCCCATGAGCACACCGGACACGGGCGGCAGCATCACGGAGGCGAAGACGCCGACGGCTTCCACGGCAAGAACGATCACGAAAGCACGTTTCAGCCCCTGCGCCCTCAATAGCGGCTTCCAGAGGAACAGGGATACCGCAGCGGCGCAGCCGGTGATGAACCAGGCGAGGAACTCCACGAAAACACCGGCTGCTGCCATGCGCGCTATCGCCACGATGAAGGTGGCTGTGATGACATAACCGAAGCCAAAAAGACCGTAGGCCAACGTCGTCAGGAAAAGCGGTCGTGTCCAGCTGAGCGGCGGTTCCGCCACCGCGGAAGCATGCCGCGGCGGGCCTGCCGGCAATATCCTGAAGACGAGCATAAAGGTCAGGAAGGAGAAGACGGCGCCGGCGATCCATTCCTCCCGCCACGAGGCGCCACCCCCATCGAACACGACACCGATGAGATAGACCGCAAGCGAGGAGATTGCGATCCCCGCGCCAACGCCACCATAATGCAACGCCTGGATATTGTCCCTGCCGGCCTTGACGGCATGGCCGATGACGATCTGCGAGGTGAAGATCATGGTCAGCGCACTGGCTATGCCGGCGAGAAACCGGATGACTGTGAAAGCGGCGACGGAATTGAAAGCCGCCATCGCCAACAAAAGCGCTCCGGTTGCAAACAGGCCGCTCAGCGCCACCAGCCTTTCCCGTCCCGAGCCCCATGAATAGGCGGCGAGAACCGCACCCGCCAGATAACCGGCAAAGTTACCAGCCGCCACGATCCCCGCATCCCCCGCGGACAGGGGCACATTCGCCATCATGCCGGGCAGGATCGGCGTAAAGGAAAAACGGCCGAAGCCCATGGCGGAGGCCATCATCAGGGCACCGGCGAAACCGAGCGCTGTCAGATGTCTGGCGGAAAGTGGCTTGTCGATGCTCATGCATGGCTTATCGCAACGGGGAGGATAAGGGACAAGCGAGTTATTTTGATCGGCGTTATAAGCGGTCGTTATCGGTCACGCGGTGAGCATCGAGGGTGCCACTTATTTCCTCTCCCCGCCGGGGAGAAGGTGGCTCGAAGGGTCGGATGAAGGGGCCAGGTTGCCGGATTTCGGAGAGCTTGCCCCCTCATCCCGCTGCCGCGGACTTCTCCCCGCCGGGGAGAAAAACAAGCGGCACGCGCCCGCTCCGACAGCGAAAACGAGGCGGCTAAGGAGGCGTCGTCAGTCCGCGAGCGTCAGCACCAGCGGCCCGTTCTTGGTCGCGACCACGGTGTGTTCATATTGCACCGTCGGCGCGCTCGGATCGCTATAGAGCGTCCACGGATCATCATCGCCGTCTTCCGCCCAGTAAGCCCCCGTCGAAAGAAATGGCTCGACTGTGAAGACCATGCCTTCCTGCATGATGCGCCGCTCATCCTTATCCGGCCAGGTCGCCAGTTCCTTCGGCTCCTCGTGCAGCGAACGGCCAATACCATGGCTCGCCAGATTGGTGATCAGCGTGTAGCGGTTTTTCTTGGCGAAAGCGCCGATGGCATTACCGATGTCGGCAAAGGGCCGGCCTGTCTTCACCTGCTGCAGGCCTGTCCACATGGCGCGCTTGCCATCGCGGCACAGCCGCTCGATTTCCTTTTTGACCGGCGGCACGGCGAAAGACGAACCCGTGTCGCCGAAAAAACCGTTCCTCACGGCCGAGACATCGATATTGACGAGGTCGCCCGCCTTGATAATGCGCGCTCCCGGAATGCCGTGGGCCACTTCCTCGTTGACGCTGATGCAGGTCGCACCGGGAAACTTGTAGCAGAACTCCGGCGCCGATTCCGCATCGTTATCCTCGAGCACCTTGCGGCCGATGGCATCCAGTTCGGCCGTGGTGATGCCCGGTTCCAGCGCATCCGCCATGGTCTGCATGGCAACGGCGCATATGCGGCCGATATCCTTCAGCATGACCAGTTCTTCGTCGGTGGAGATAACCATATGTCTTTCCGTCATTGTGAATGGCGGGTCTCGTGGCGCCCGCCTTGGTAATCATGAGGCCGTGGCTTTCACCGGATCGGCGCTCCCCGTCAATTCTTTTCTGACGATCGGAGCGACTTTCGTACCATAAAGCTCGATGCCGCGCATGATCTGATCATGTGGCATCAGGCCGATGGCCATCTGCAGCAGGAAGCGATCATTCCTGAATACCCCATGCGCCTTGATGATCTTTTCTGCCACCAGCTCCGGCTCGCCGAGAAAAAGATTGCCTTCCGGGCCACGCGCTGCATCGAAATGGGCGCGGTTGGTCGGCCCCCAGCCGCGCTCGCGGCCGATGCGGTTCATCACCTCCGCCTGCGGACCGTAAAACTGATCGGCCGCCTTGTCGGTGGTATCGGCAATGAAGCCATGCACGTTGATGCTGGTGCGCAGTGTCGTCTTGTCCTGACCGGCCCGCCGGGCAGCCTCGTGGTAGAGATCGAAGAGCGGCGCGAACCGGCGATATTCGCCGCCGATGATGGCGAGCGCTACCGGCAGCCCCATGGCGCCGGCGCGGGCGACAGATTGCGGCGTGCCGCCAACGGCGATCCAGACAGGCAGACGTTCCTGCAGCGGTCGGGGATAAACGCCCCGACCGTTGATGGCCGGGTGCTTGGTGCCCGACCAGGTGACGATTTCCTGTTCGCGCAGCGCCAGCAGCAGATCGAGCTTTTCGGCAAACAGCACGTCGTAATCTTCCAGATCATAACCGAACAGCGGATAGGATTCGATGAAGGAGCCGCGCCCCGCCATGATCTCGGCACGGCCGTTCGACAGGAGATCGACGGTGGAAAACTGCTGGAACACGCGAACGGGATCATCCGAACTCAGCACCGAAACGGCGCTCGTCAGACGTATGTTCTTCGTCTTCACCGCCGCCGCAGCAAGCACGGTGGAGGGCGAGGACACAACATAGTCCGGGCGGTGATGTTCGCCGAGCCCGAACACATCGAGACCTACCTGGTCGGCAAGTTCGATTTCCTCCAGAAGCTCCCTGAGCCGGCGCGCGCCTTCCGGCCCCCGCCCATCGGCGGGGTTCGGGTTGACATCCGCGAAAGTGTAAAGACCGAGTTCCATGAACATACCTCTGTTTGCCTGTCCGAGAGATAGGGACTGAGGCCCCCGCAGACAAACGCATAATATGGAAGTTTAGCTTCGAAAAAATGGATGGGCGCCGCCGGATCCGTGTCCTGTGACCCCGGACAGAAATGGCGATTGCCAGCCTGCCTTCTTGGGCATACGCTGGTTAAATATGTGCGAAGTAATGCAAAAAGGGGAAAGCATGCATCGGACAGTTATCGTGACAGGCTCCACGAGCGGCATCGGCCTTGCCATTGCCCAGAGATTTGCAAGGGAGGGCGCAAATGTCGTGCTGAACGGTTTCGGCGACGAGGACGAGATCGAAAAACTCCGTCTGGTGCTGGAAGCCGAAAGCGGCGGGCGCGTGCTTTACCATCCCGCAGACATGACGAAACCGGACGAGATCGCCGATCTCATCCAGTCGTCGCACGATAAGCTCGGCTCCGTCGACGTGCTCATCAACAATGCCGGCATCCAGCATATCGCGCCCATCGAGGAGTTTCCGACGGAAAAATGGGACTGGATCATCGCCATCAATCTGACCAGTTCCTTCCATACCATGCGCGCCGCGATACCGCTGATGAAGAAGGCTGGCAAAGGCCGCATCATCAACATTTCCTCGGCCCATGGCCTCGTCGCCTCGCCGTTCAAATCGGCCTATGTGGCGGCCAAACACGGCATCATGGGCCTGACGAAAACGGCGGCGCTGGAGCTTGCGCAGACCGGGGTTACCGTCAACGCCATCTGTCCCGGTTATGTGCTCACCCCGCTGGTGGAAAAACAGATACCTGAGATGGCCAAGGTGCGTGGCATCAGCGAAGAGGCGGTGAAGAACGACGTGATGCTGGAATTGCAGGCGACGAAGCAATTCGTCACCGTCGATGATGTCGCGACCGCGGCCATATTCCTGGCCAGCGACGCCGCCAGCAACATCACCGGCACGCATATTTCCGTCGACGGTGGATGGACGGCACAATAATCGCCAAATTTTCTTTCCATTATGGAAAGAATGAATTGCCAAAACGGAAATCGATATGCCCGCCGGGGCGTGCATAGATGAACAACAAGAAACCGGCTCGGCAGCCGGTCAAACAGCAAGGCATTGCATGAAAGACGCGATCAGCTTCATCCTCAACAGCGAAACCATCTCGCTTAGGGATTTCGGACCGACGGATACGCTTCTCGATTACCTCCGCATCAGCAAGCGGTTGACCGGGACCAAGGAAGGCTGCGCCGAAGGCGACTGCGGCGCGTGCACGGTGCTGGTCGGGCGGCTGCTGGACGGTTCGCTGCGTTATGAAAGCGTCAATGCCTGCATCCGTTTTCTGGGCTCGCTGCACGGCACCCATATCGTGACGGTGGAGCATCTGGCAGCCCGCGACGGCACGTTGCACCCCGTGCAGCAGGCCATGGTGGATTTCCACGGCTCGCAATGCGGTTTCTGCACGCCGGGCTTCATCATGTCGCTTTACGGCCTGTGGCTGACCAGCGAAAACCCCGGCCGCGCCGATATCGAGAAGGCGCTGCAAGGCAATCTCTGTCGGTGCACGGGTTACGAGCCGATCGTAAAGGCCGCCGAAAAAATCGCTGCCGCCCGCCCGAGCGCCCTGTTCGACCCGCTGCAACGGGACCGCACCGATATCATGGCGCGGCTTTGGGCGATCCGCGAAAACGAGACGATCACGATCGTCAGCGGCGAAGACCGCACCATAATTCCGGCAACGCTTGCTGATCTTACCGAAATCTACGCCGCGGAGCCGAAAGCGACCATCGTTGCCGGCTCAACCGATGTCGGCCTGTGGGTGACGAAGCAGATGCGGGCGCTGAACCCTGTCATCTTCATCAATAATCTCGGCGACCTGCAGACCATCACGGCGGGCGAAGACGGTATCACGCTCGGCGCGGGCGTCACCTACAGCCAGGCCTTCAAGACCATCGCAGAGCATTTCCCGCCGCTTGCCCGGTTGTTCGATCGTCTCGGCGGCGAGCAGGTGCGCAACATGGGCACCATCGGCGGCAACATCGCCAATGGCTCGCCTATCGGAGATACACCGCCGGCGCTGATCGCGCTTAACGCGACGCTGACCCTGCGTTCTTCCTCGGGAAACCGCAGCCTGCCGCTGGAAAGCTATTTCATCGATTACGGCAAACAGGACCGGCTGAGCGGCGAATTCGTCGAAAAGCTCTTCATTCCGTTCCTGAATCCTGCAAGCCGCTATGCCGTCTACAAGATTTCCAAACGCCGCGACGAGGATATCTCCGCGCTGTGCGGAGCGTTCAATCTGACGCTTGATGCTGAGGGCGCAGTCGAAGACATCCGCATCGCCTTCGGCGGCATGGCCGGTACGCCGAAACGCGCTGCACATCTAGAGGCGGCGCTTCTCGGTAAAGCGTGGTCGCAGGACACGATTGATGCCGCGCGCGATGCGTTGGACGAGGATTTCACCCCGCTGACCGACTGGCGGGCGACCGCCGAATATCGGCAACTGACGGCCAAGAATTTGCTGACACGGTTTTTCCTCGAGACAGCAGGGGAAAAGCAGGAACTTGCCCGCTTCTCGCTGGAGGAGGCTTGAACCATGGACACCACAAGCTTCGACAAGACCAAGACCGAAATCGACGGCCCGATGCACACCTCGCTCCGGCACGATTCCGCCCACAAGCACGTGACGGGCAGCGCCGAATATATCGACGATATTCCCGAACCCGCGGGCCTCCTCCACGGCGCGCTGGGCATGGCGGACCGTGCCCACGCGGAAATTGTGTCGATAGACCTCTCCGAGGTCGAAGCCACACCGGGCGTTCTCTGGGTGATGACCGGTAAGGACGTGCCCGGCGAAAATGACATTTCCTCCGGCGGCCGTCACGACGAGCCGCTGCTTGCCGAAACCAAGGTCGAATTCCACGGCCAGCCGATCTTCGCGGTCTTCGCCGAGACGCGCGATATTGCTCGCAAGGCCGCCCGGAAAGCAAAGATCACCTATAAGGATCTGCCGCATTTCACCGACATCGATACAGCGATTGAAAATGGCGGCGCGCTCGTCATCGATCCGATGACGCTGAAGCGTGGCGATGCGAAGCTGGAAATGGATGTCGCGCCACGCCGCCTCACCGGCACGATGCGGATCGGCGGACAGGAACATTTTTACCTCGAGGGCCACATCGCCATGGCGGTGCCGGGCGAAGACGATGATGTGACGGTGTGGAGCTCCACCCAGCATCCGAGCGAAATCCAGCACATCGTCAGCCACATCCTGCAGGTGCCATCCAATGCAGTCACCGTGCAGGTGCGCCGCATGGGCGGCGGTTTCGGCGGCAAGGAAACGCAGGGCAACCAGTTCGCCGCGCTCTGCGCCATCGCCGCCAAGAAGCTGAACCGGGCCGTGAAAATCCGGCCGGACCGCGACGAGGACATGACGGCAACAGGCAAACGCCACGATTTCCGCGTCGATTACGAGCTGGGCTTCGATGATGAGGGCCGCATCCACGCCGTCGATGCCACCTATGCCGCCCGCTGCGGTTTTTCTTCCGATCTATCCGGCCCGGTCACAGACCGAGCGCTGTTCCATGCGGATTCCAGCTATTTCTATCCACATGTGCACCTCACCTCGCGGCCGCTCAAAACCCACACCGTCTCCAACACCGCCTTTCGCGGTTTCGGCGGCCCGCAGGGCATGCTCGGCGCGGAACGATTTATCGAAGAAATCGCCTATGCCGTCGGCAAGGACCCGCTCGATATCCGCAAGCTGAATTTCTACGGCGAGACCGGTTCCGGCCGCACCACGACGCCCTATCATCAGGAAGTCGAGGACAACATCATCGCCCGCGTTGTCGAGGAGCTGGAGACGTCAAGCGACTATCGCGCACGACGCGAGGCGATCGTCGAATTCAACAAAACCAGCCCGGTCATCCGCAAGGGCATTGCGCTCACCCCTGTCAAATTCGGCATCTCCTTCACCATGACCGCCTTCAACCAGGCCGGCGCGCTGGTGCATATCTATAATGACGGCTCCATCCATCTGAACCATGGCGGCACCGAAATGGGCCAGGGCCTTTACACCAAGGTGGCGCAGGTCGTGGCCGATGCCTTCCAGGTGGATATCAACAGGGTGAAAATCACC
Source organism: Agrobacterium sp. SORGH_AS_0440 (assembly GCF_031453135.1). Taxonomy (NCBI): domain Bacteria; kingdom Pseudomonadati; phylum Pseudomonadota; class Alphaproteobacteria; order Hyphomicrobiales; family Rhizobiaceae; genus Agrobacterium; species Agrobacterium sp. SORGH_AS_0440. Next base: position 2,161,989 of record NZ_JAVIYR010000002.1, read on the forward strand.
GCCACCACCACAGGCAAGGTGCCGAACACCTCAGCCACCGCCGCCTCGTCAGGCACCGACCTGAACGGCATGGCCGCCTATGACGCCGCACGCCAGATCCGCGAGCGACTGGTCAAATTCGCTGCCGAGAACTGGAACGTGCCGGAAGAGGAAGTCGTCTTCCTGCCGAACCGGGTGCGCATCGGCCTCGAAGAAATCGCCTTTAACGACTTCATCAAAAAGGCCTATTTCGCCCGCGTGCAGCTTTCCGCCGCCGGTTTTTACAAGACGCCGAAAATCCACTGGGATCGCGCCGCGGGACGCGGCACGCCGTTTTATTATTTCGCCTATGGCGCGGCCTGTTCGGAAGTATCGATCGATACGCTGACCGGCGAATATCTGATGGAACGTACCGATATCCTCCACGATGTCGGCAAGTCGCTCAACCCGGCCATCGATATCGGCCAGATCGAGGGCGCCTTCGTGCAGGGCATGGGCTGGCTGACCACGGAGGAATTGTGGTGGGACGGCAAGGGGCGGCTGCGCACCCACGCGCCTTCCACCTACAAGATCCCGCTCGCCTCCGACCGGCCGAAGAGCTTCAACGTCAGGCTGGCGGAATGGTCGGAAAATGCCGAACCCACCATTGGCCGCTCCAAGGCCGTGGGCGAACCGCCCTTCATGCTGGCCATCTCGGTTCTCGAAGCCCTCTCCATGGCCGTCGCCTCCGTGGCAGATTACAAGGTCTGCCCGCGCCTCGATGCGCCGGCAACGCCGGAGCGGGTGCTGATGGCGGTGGAACGGTTGAAGAAGGTTTGAGGGAGGACGTATCCATGCGGACGAGCCCCCTCATCCGACCCTTCGGGCCACCTTCTCCCCGTCGGGGAGAAGAAAGATGCCGCATCGCCTCACCCTTCCTGCAAGCACGTAAGATGGACGGAGCCAGTGCTCCGGGTTTCTTCTCCCCGTCGGGGAGAAGGTGGCGCGCAGCGCCGGATGAGGGGGCCAGCCCCAATGCCTGACGCCTCCCTCTCCACTTTCCTCGCCCGCTACACCTCCACAATCCTCGTGGAAATCGAAGCCGTGAAAGGCTCGTCACCGCGCGAGGCCGGCACCTTCATGCTGGTCAGCCAGGAGGCCATCTGGGAAACCATCGGCGGCGGCCAGTTCGAATATATGGCGATAGACCATGCCCGCGCCATGCTGCGCAGCGGTGTTGCCGAAGACCGCATGGATATACCGCTCGGCCCCGAAATCGGCCAATGCTGCGGCGGGCGCACCCTCCTGCGCTTTCGGCTGGTCACGGCGGATATTGCCGCCGCGCTTGAGGCAAGGCAGAAGGGCGAAGCCGAGCAGCAGCCCGCCGTTTTCATTTTTGGTGCCGGCCACGTGGGCAAGGCGCTGGCTGAGGCCCTGTCGCTGCTGCCCCTGACCCTGACCGTGATCGAAACACGCGAAAACGAACTGCGCGATCTTCCGTCGGCAGCGGCGTCCATACTCACCCCCATGCCGGAGGCATTCGTTCGGAAAATCCCGGCAAATGGGGCCGCGGTCATCGTCACCCACGATCATGCACTCGATTTCATGATCGCGAAGGAGGCGCTCGCTCGCAACGATCTCGCCTATGTCGGCATGATCGGCTCGAAGACCAAACGCGCTACCTTTGCCCATTGGCTGGAGCGGGAAGACGAGCCGCCTTCCCTTCTTGCGAAACTCATCCTACCCATCGGCGGCAGCAGCGTCAGGGACAAGCGTCCCGCCGTTATAGCGGCCCTTGTGGCAGCCGAGTTGCTTCAAGCATTTTCCGCTGCCGAAACCCGCCGCAGCGGTAATCAATACGGCCATCCTCAAGGCCTAGATCTCGCTTGAGCGCGTCCGGCAGGCTTTCATCCGCCAGATTGTCGGGTTGGAGGCTGTCAAGGGTAAACCGTTCCGCTGTCCGCAGGCCCGCGCGCAGGCGGGACCACGCGCGCAAGAGTGCTGTGCGCATGTTCGTCTCCGTTCAAAAATGTCAGAAGCTCAGTTGATGAATTGCGCTAAAAATGCTCTGATTTCCGAATTAAAACCAATGAAACCTTCGGCAATTGGCATAAAGAGAACTTATCCATGAAAATGTCACGCCAGTTCCCCCTGAATGCCCTGCGGGTGTTCGAAGCCGCCGCAAGACACATGAGCTTCACCAAGACCGGCGAGGAATTGGGCATGACGCAGACGGCAGTCAGCTATCAGGTGAAATTGCTGGAGGAGAATATCGGAGAGCCGCTCTTCATAAGAAAGGCGCGGCAAGTCTCGCTGACCGAGGCTGGAGAAAAATTAGCGCCGAAAGTTGCGGAAGCCTTTAATACCTTAAAGGAGGCTGTCGATAGCGTGCGCGACGCGCCCGACGCAACGCTGACAATCCACTCAACCGCCACCTTTGCGTCGCGCTGGCTTTCTCGGCATCTGGGCGCTTTCCAGCTTGAACATCCCTCAATCGCGGTGCGGCTTGATACATCGAGCTCACTGATCGATTTTTCCCAATCAGACTGCGATGTCGCCATTCGCTGGAGCAAAGATAACGGTAAAGGGCTGATCTACCATCAACTGCTGCGCGGCGTTTATACGCCGATGCTGCACCCAAGTCTTGCTGACAGCATCGGCGGATTGCACCGCCCGGAAGATCTGCTGCGCCTGCGCATCATCGATCCCGGCGATATCTGGTGGAGCCAGTGGTTCAAGGAAGTGGGCGTTGAAAATCCCGGTCTCGACCGTTATCCCCGCAGCCGTCTCAATGTGCAGGCCTTCGAGGCCGCAGCGGCGATCGCCAGCCAGGGCGTCGCCATGCTCACCCCGGAACTCTATGCCGATGAGATTGCGCTCGGCCGCCTTTATCAACCCTTCGAGCATCTTAGCAGCGAGGGCAAGAACTACTGGCTGGTCTACCCCGAAAACCGCCGGAACATTCGCAAGATAAGGCTGTTCCGCGACTGGATTTTGAAGCGGATCGAGGAAAGCCGGCCGCAGCAGCAGCCTCAATACCCCATATCCGGCGCATAAAAGCACCGCGGCGTATCCTCATCCGGAAACAGACAGAGGTGGTACTCGCCGTCTTCGGATCGACGCGCCTGACTCTGGGACCAGTTGAAAACGTGACGTCGCGTGACCATGCGGTGATCGCCGGGCGCAAGCGAGACCTCGTAACCATCAGACGTCACCCGAACGCTGCGTGTTGGGATCATCTGGCAGTCGCCGGTTTCGGCATCGCCGTTGCAGCAGTAGCTTTCATATTTGAATCCCTTGTGGGATTCATGGGCAAGCGCGGTGGCGCTGAATGCAAAAAGCAGAAAAAGAACCGTCAGAACAAGGCGCATCGGCACGGTCTCCGTTGAAAACAACGGCGGCAGCCGGAAGATCATTGCGTCCCTTGACTTAAAATCTCATATCACTCACACCCGGACACAATGGCACCGGGAACTGCGACACCTGCCCCCTGATCTGCTCCGCCCAGGGTTCGCAGCGCCCGCTTTCGGAAAAACCGCCAGCGAAACATGTCATGGGAGCCCTGCGCATCGGCGCGAGAGTCCACAGCCTGATATTCTAACACATCAGCAGGCTGCACACAGGATCATAGCTGAGTCGCCTTAGCCAGCTAAGCACAAACTCAACGACAGGATAGACCGTTTCCAGCTTTCGAGGGCTTGATCGCCCAGCCGGAACGGACCGGCCCAGGATTGCAGACACAACCGCTTTGCATTGTGAACAATCTCTGCCAGGTCTCTGCTTTTCCCTTCCCTAAAGGCCAAATTTCTCGCAAGGTGCGCTGCACAAGGATCAGGGGAACCGCATGTACGAATACGCCATTGCGTGGGAATGGATGGCCTTTGCCGTCCGCTGGCTCCACGTCATCACCGCCATCGCCTGGATCGGCTCATCCTTTTATTTCATCGCGCTCGATCTCGGGCTGGTCAAGCGGCCGCATCTGCCGCCGGGGGCCTATGGCGAGGAATGGCAGGTGCATGGCGGCGGCTTTTACCACATCCAGAAATATCTGGTCGCCCCTGCCCAGATGCCCGAGCACCTGACATGGTTCAAATGGGAAAGCTACGTCACCTGGCTTTCCGGCTTCGCCATGCTCTGCATCGTTTATTATGGCGGCGCGGACCTGTTCCTCATCGACCATTCCGTGCTTGATCTCACTCAGTTCCAGGCCATCGCCCTGTCGCTGGCATCGCTCGCCATCGGCTGGCTATTTTATGATTTCCTCTGCAAATCGCCGCTCGGCAACAATACCTGGGGCCTGATGATCGTGCTTTATGTCGCGCTGGTGGCGATGGCCTGGGGTTACACGCAGGTCTTCACCGGTCGCGCCGCCTTCCTGCATCTGGGTGCGTTTACCGCCACCATCATGTCGGCGAACGTCTTTTTCATCATCATCCCCAACCAGAAGATCGTCGTCGCAGACCTGATCGCCGGGCGAACGCCGGACCCGAAATATGGCCGCATCGCCAAACAGCGCTCGCTGCACAACAACTACCTGACGCTGCCCGTCATCTTCTTCATGCTGTCGAACCATTATCCGCTGGCTTTTGCCACGCAGTTTAACTGGATCATCGCAGCGCTGGTGTTCCTGATGGGCGTCACCATCCGCCACTGGTTCAACACCACCCATGCCCGCAAGGGCAAGCCGACATGGACATGGCTTGCGACCGCCCTCATCTTCATCGTCATCATGTGGCTTTCCACCGTGCCGAAAGTGCTGACCGGCGAACAGGAAGAGAAGGCTGCCACCCTCTCACCCATGCAGCAGCAATTCGTCAGCGATGCCCATTTTACCAAGGCCCGTGACGTCGTTCAGGGTCGCTGTTCCATGTGCCATGCCGCCGAGCCGGCGTGGGACGGCGTGCCCTTCACGCCGAAATCGGTAAAGCTCGAAACCGACCAACAGATCGCCGCCCACGCGCGTGAAATCTATTTGCAAGCCGGGCGCAGCCATGCCATGCCTCCCGGCAACATCACCGCCATCACCCCGGATGAGCGCAAGGTGCTGACCGCATGGTATGAAAGTGCGGTTTCCGGGGCTGGAAAAGCCGAAGGAAAGACTGAATGAGCCTGGTTCTGCTGCGTGGCCGCCTGCTGAGCTTCCGCCGCGCGCCGCTCGCAATCGACGATACGCAAAGCTATCTCTATATTGAAGATGGCGGCCTGCTTCTCGAAGACGGCAAGATCGCCGCCATCGGCGAATACGCCGATATCCGTAAGACAGCACCCGAAGACGTCGAGGAAAAGGACCACCGCCCGCACCTTATCGTGCCGGGCCTCATCGACATGCACCTGCATTTCCCGCAAATGCAGGTCATCGGCTCCTATGCCGCCAACCTGCTGGAATGGCTGAACACCTATACCTTCCCGGAAGAATGCCGCTTCGTCGAAACCGCGCATGCTCAACGCATCGCCACGCATTTTTACGACGAGCTTCTGCGCCACGGCACGACAACGGCCGCCGCCTATTGCTCCGTGCACAAAACCTCCGCCGACGCCTTCTTCGCGGAAGCCATGAAGCGCAACATGCTGATGGTCGGCGGCAAGGTGATGATGGACCGCAATGCCCCGCAGGGCCTGCTGGATACGCCGGAAACTTCCTATGACGAGACACGCCAGGTCATCGCCGACTGGCACGGCAAGGGCCGCAACCACGTCGCCATCACCCCGCGCTTCGCCATCACTTCCACGCCGAAACAGATGGAAGCAGCACAGGCGCTGGCGCAGGAGTTTCCCGATCTCTTCATCCAGACGCATCTGTCTGAAAATCTGGACGAGATCAAATATACCTGCGAGCTTTACCCTGAAGCGACCGACTACACCGACATCTATGTGCGTTACGGCCTGATGGGCAAAAAGACCCTTCTCGGCCATGCCATTCATTTGTCCGATCGCGAGGCGGATGTGCTGTCGGAAACCGGCGCGGTGGCAGTGCATTGCCCCACATCGAACCTCTTCATCGGCTCCGGCCTCTTCCCGATGAAAAAGCTGCAAAGGCGCGAAAAGCCTGTTCGTATCGCGGTTGCCACCGATATCGGCGGCGGATCGAGCTATTCCATGCTGCGCACCATGGACGAGGCGTACAAGATCCAGCAATTGCTGGGCGAACGTCTCAACCCGCTGGAAAGCTGGTATCTGATGACCCGTGGTAATGCCGAAGCGCTCTCCATGGTCGACCGCATCGGCACGTTGGAGGCCGGCACGGATGCCGACATCACGGTGCTGAACGCCTCCTCGACGTCAGCCATGGCCCTGAAGATGGAGGTGGTCAAAAGCCTCACGGAAGAACTCTTCCTGATGCTGACCATGGGCGACGACCGCACAGTGGTAGAGACCTATGTGGCCGGCCAGCCGATGAAGAGCGTGCTGGCATAGTTCGGCTGCGGCCGAAACATAAAGCGGCTAACTCGTTTACATCCGTCACCTATTGGATCGAGCGTGTGCCGCTAGTTTCTTCTCCCCCCGGGGAGAAGGTGGCCCGAAGGGTCGGATGAGGAGGCAACGTTGCCGGATTTCGGAGAGCTTGCCCCCTCATCCCGCTGCCGCGACCTTCTCCCCGGCGGGGAGAAGAGACAAGTGGCACTCGCTCGCTCCACATGATTGCCTGACGCCATTTCGGACGAAATGCGAATGACCTCTGGAGTGCCCGGTGCCGAACCTAGACACAACCACCCTGCTGATGATCCTCACGACATTTATCGTTGCCGGCATCGTCAAGGGCGTGACCGGCATGGGGCTGCCGACTGTTGCCATGGGCGTGCTCGGCCTCTTCATGCCCCCAGTCATCGCCGCCGGCCTGCTCATCCTGCCCTCCTTCATCACCAATATCTGGCAATTGCTGGCCGGGCCTGATTTCCGGGCCATCGTGAAGCGGCTATGGCCGATGATGATCGCTATCACCCTCGGCACCCTCATCGGCATCCGGCTGATGACGGCGGGCACCGGCGTCTGGACCACCTCAGCGCTCGGCCTGTGCCTCGCGGTTTACGCAGCCTACAGCCTGCTTGCCAAACCGATCTCAATACCGGCAAGGCTGGAACCAAAACTCTCCCCCATCATGGGGCTGGTGACGGGCCTTCTCACCGGCGGCACCGGAATTTTCGTCGTACCCGCAGTGCCCTATATCCAATCGCTGGGTTTTAGCCGAGACGATCTGGTGCAGGCACTCGGCCTTTCCTTCACCATTTCCACCCTTGCACTTGCCGCCGGTCTCGCTTCTCAGAATGCTTTTCATGTCGAGCATCTGTCGCTTTCCGCACTCGCCGTCCTGCCAGCGCTTCTCGGCATGTGGCTCGGCCAGAAAATCCGCCATATCGTTAGCCCGGCGACATTTCGGCGCTGGTTCCTCATCTGCCTGCTCGTACTTGGCTGCGAACTGTCCCTGCGCGCTTTTTGGTGAAACACCAATGACGATTTCGATGTCGCAACCCTGCTATTCATGTTAAGTGAAGCCATCATTCAAATGTGAAGGCTTTATCCATGGGCAAAATCCTGACCATAGCTGACCTGAAAAACCAGGCGCAGCGCCGTGTGCCGAAAATGTTTTTTGACTATGCCGATAGCGGCGCATGGACGGAAAGCACCTACCGCGCCAATGAGGATGATTTTGCCAAGATAAAGCTGCGCCAGCGCGTGCTGGTGGATATGACCGACCGATCGCTCGCCACCGAAATGGTCGGCGAGAAGGTTTCGATGCCGGTAGCGCTTTCCCCTACGGGCCTTACGGGCATGCAGCATGCCGATGGCGAAATGCTGGCTGCCAAGGCGGCGGAGGAATTCGGCGTGCCTTTCACGCTCTCCACCATGAGCATCTGCTCCATCGAGGATGTGGCCTCCGTCACTTCGAAACCCTTCTGGTTCCAGCTTTATGTGATGAAGGACCGTGACTTCGTCAACAACCTCATTGACCGCGCCAAGGCCGCCGGGTGCTCGGCGCTGGTGCTGACGCTCGACCTGCAGATCCTTGGCCAGCGGCACAAGGATCTGCGCAACGGCCTCTCGGCCCCGCCGAAATTCACCCCGAAACACATCTGGCAGATGGCGACCCGGCCCAAATGGTGCCTGGACATGGCGCGCACCAAGCGCCGCAGCTTTGGTAACATCGTCGGCCACGCCAAGAACGTCTCCGACCTCTCGTCGCTCTCTTCCTGGACGGCCGAGCAGTTCGATCCGCGTTTATCCTGGAAAGACGTTGAATGGATCAAGGAACGCTGGGGCGGCAAACTTATCCTCAAGGGCATTCTTGACGAGGAAGACGCCCGCGCTTCACTCGATACCGGCGCCGATGCCATCATCGTCTCCAACCATGGCGGCCGCCAGCTCGACGGCGCGCACTCCTCCATCGCCATGCTGCCGAAAATCGTCGATGCCGTTGGCGACAGGGTCGAGGTGCACATGGATGGCGGCATCCGCTCCGGTCAGGATGTGCTGAAGGCCGTGGCGCTTGGCGCAAAGGGCACCTATATCGGCCGGCCCTTTCTCTATGGCCTCGGTGCGGATGGCAAGCAGGGCGTGACGACAGCGCTCGAGATCATCCGCAAGGAAATGGATGTCAGCATGGCGCTCTGCGGCAAGCGGCTGATTACCGATGTGGATCGCAGCATTCTGGCGTGATGTCAGAAGGGCAGAACTTCCGGCATGGCAACCACAGCTCGCGGACCTCTCTACGGTCATGCCGGACTAGATCCGGCATCCAGCCGCGGCGCGTCTGCGCCGCGAAAGAGTCTCTCGCGATCAAAGACTTGATCGCGCCGGATCCCGGCTCAAAGCCGGGATGAGGCGGTCGGTATAGCCTTCGCGCTACACCACCCAGCCCCTCAATGCCCCACCGTCTTCGAAAATACATTCACGATCACCACGCCGGTGATGATGAAGCCGAGGCCGATGACGGCGGCAATATCCAGCGTCTGGCGGAACACGAAATATCCGATGCCGGAAATCAGCACGATGCCAAGCCCGCTCCAGATCGCGTAGGCCACGCCGACCGGCAGCGCCCGCAGCGTGAACGACAGAAGATAAAAGGCTGCACCGTAAAACAACGCCATCAGCACTGTCGGCACCAGCCTGGTGAACTGCTGCGATTGCTGCAGGAAGGAGGTGGCGATTACCTCGCAGACAATGGCTGCGACAAGCGCGCCATAAGTGAAGACCGCGGTATTCATCGTCAGGTATCCTTCTTCGTCTGGGCGATCATCCGGGCCCTCAGAGCCGCCCTGTCGCCACCCGCTTTGCCGTCGTCGGCCAGCAGATCGGCAAACCAGATGCCGTCGGCAGCCAGCCGCACCATCTCCAGTACCACCCCGTCATCCGTTTCTTTATGACGGACAAGACGACCCTCGATCCAACTGTTCCACATGCGCCGAAGCGACCGTTCGCCGACCATGGAAACCGAGATCGCTGCCCATTGCCGACCCGAATCCCTGCCCCGATCAGAGAAAACCGCGTTCACATAGGCCCGCGTAAAGCTTCCAGAAGCTTCACGATCCTGTGAGATGAGCGCATCGATCTCGTTGTCCAGCGCCGCCAGAAGGTCAGTCATGACGGCTTCGAGCAGCACCTGCTTGGAAGGAAAATGGTGAAACAGCCCGCCCTTGGTCACTCCCGCCGCATCCGCCACCGCCTGCACGGAAAGTGCTGCAACCCCTTGCTCAGCAGCAAGTTTCGCCGCGCAATCGAGTAGATTGCGGCGCACCACCTCAGGCTGCTTCTTGCGTTCATGAGCGTTTGTCATGCCAAAAAACATACCGGATGGTTGGTTTCTTTTCAAGGAAATTGTGAGGGCAGCTGTCGGGTTGAAATTCATACTTAATTAAGCATGAAAGCGATCTCTAAAGTTTTAGCGGTTTTGTTGCCGGAAAGTGTCAGTAAAACTTTGCCCAGCGCGGCGATCGAACAAAAGGGGTGAACTATGTCGGGAATGATCAAACGGGGAATGGCGGGTGCCTGGATTTTTGCACTCGCCTTCTTTTGCGCGATCCTCTCGCTCCATGCGTCGCCGGCGCAGGCGGGCTATGCCCATTTCATCATGGACGCCAATACCGGCAAGGTTCTGGCCGCCCGCAATGCCGATGTGCTGAACCACCCCGCCTCGCTCACCAAGATGATGACGCTTTACCTGACCTTTGAGGCGCTGCATGCCGGCAAACTTCGCTGGGACCAGAAGATAACCATGTCCAAGAATGGGGCATCGGTCATCCCCTCGAAGCTCTATGTGCGTCAGGGCCAGACCTTCACCGTGCGCGAAGCCGTCTACGGCATGATCGTCAAATCCGCCAATGACATGGCCGAAGGTATGGGCGATCACCTCGGCGGCTCCGAGGCACGGTTCGCCGAGATGATGACCCGCAAGGCCCGCCAGCTCGGCATGACCAAAACGGTCTTCCGCAACGCGTCCGGCCTGCCCAACAAGTCTCAGGTGACGACGGCACGCGACATGGCGAAGCTCGGTCTTGCCTTGCAACGGGATTTTCCCAAAGAATACGGTCTCTTCGCCACGCAATCCTTCAATTTTCGTGGAAAGCGCATCCGCGGCCACAACAATCTGATGTATCGTTATCAGGGGATGGATGGCATCAAGACCGGCTATACCAACGCCTCCGGCTTCAATCTCGTCAGTGCAGTCAATCACAATGGCCGCCGCGTCGTCGGCGTCGTGCTGGGCGGCAAGACCGCGCGCAGCCGCGATGCCCAGATGGCTGCACTTCTCGACAAGGCCGTGCCGCAGGCATCGAGAGGCCGCAACACCGAACAGCTCGTCGCCAGTGCCAATGTCAGCCGCACCTTCGATGTTGCCGCCGCCGTGCCGCCGGCTGCCGTGCCGCTGCCGATGTTCGCCGAGCGCCGGGCAGATCCGGTTGCCATGCAGATTGCCACCGCAAACGCCGATGTGGCGGACATGATGCAGGTCTCGGCCATCCCGCGGCCTGCTCCCGCCGCGGCCCCTTCCGGCCAGCGCAGCCGGTGGGAGGTGCAGATCGCCGCCACCGACAGCGAAGCCGCCGCCCGCTCGCTGCTCGCCAATGCGCGCTCCAATATCGGCAACTATTCCGGCATCGCCCCCTACACCGAAGCCGTGCAGAGCGGATCGGCGACGCTCTACAGAGCCCGCTTCACCGGCTTCGAAGACCAGTCCTCGGCAGTCTCCGCCTGCAAGGCGCTGAAGGCACGCTCTTATGCATGTGTGGTGATGACCAGCGAGGGGTGATCCCTAGCGCTTCAGCCAGCCGTTTTCCAACGCATCGGCCAGATAAGGAATACCGTTGACCCGAGCCATTTCGGACATGGCCAGGTTGTCGTAACGGATATTGCGGAAATAGACCTGCCAGCCGCGTGCGGTTTCTTCGAGAACCGCATAGGTGGCGAGCGGGTGACCGGCCTCAACGTGGTGATCGAAAGGCGTATCGTCCCTCCACCCAGGACAGCCGACGCTGCCCGGATTGACGATCAGCCGGCCATCTGAAAGCTGCACGGCGCGTGGGATATGGGTATGGCCGCAAAGCATCAGCGGCTGCGTGATACCCTCAGCCATGGCTTCGATTTCGGCCAGAGGCCGCAATTTCAGGACACCTTCAGGCGACAGCGTTTCCAGCCAATATTCCAGATCGTCACGGGGCGAACCATGACAGCAATAAGCGACGTCCTTGAACACCATGCTGAACGGAAGAGTTTGCAACCAGTCCCGGTGCGCAGTGCTCAGCTGCGCATCGGCGGGCCTTTCCCAGCTCCCCATCTCCTCCGGCGCACGCTCGATCAGTTCCCGGTCGTGATTGCCGCGGATGCTGGGAATCCAGTTGCCGACCAGCATGTCGCCGGTAAAACCGGCCTCCAGCGGACCGCTGAAACAATCGCCGAGATTGACAATGTCCTCGATACCGAGCCTGGCGATATCCTCAAGCACCGCCTCCAGCGCGGCGCAGTTTCCGTGAATATCGGCAATGGCGGCAAAGATCATCGGTGTCAGCTTCCTCGATAGGTGGAATAGCTATAAGGCGAGAGCAGCAAGGGCACATGGTAATGACCGCTCTCATCGGCAATGCCGAAACGGATCGGGATAATATCGAGGAAGGCCGGCTTCGGAAGCACGACACCCTTTCCTCGCAGATAATCGCCGGCATGGAAAACCAGCTCATACTCACCGGCCCTGAAACTGTCGCCAACGAGCAGCGGCCCGCCATCGACACGGCCGTCGCCATTTGTCTGCACCGTCTTCAGCTTGTCACGGCGATCACCGGAGAGCCGGTAGAGATCGATCACCAGCCCCTCGGCAGGCGTGCCGTGCGCGGCGTCGAGAACATGGGTTGTCAGACCGGTCATAGGCTGGGCTCCGCGATTGCATAGGGCCTGTCGAAAAAATACTCTTCCAGATTGTTGCCCGGCCCGTCACGGTCGGCAACCAGAAAATCCGAAACCGCCTGCAACGGCATCAGCGGATAGTGCCAGACATTGCGGCGGTAATTCACGCCCTGATCGCCCCGCGCCAGAAACACCCGAGGCCGCCCCGGCCGGCCGCCATCGTCTTCGGCAACGACCACGAGGAAGGGCCGGCCGGAAAGCGGCGAAAAACTCTGGCTGCCGAGCGGATGCCGCTCCATCATCTCGATTTCATGCGGAAAGGCGCGCGGCTGCCCGCGGAAGATATTGAGGATCACACGTGCCCCCTCGCCTGCCGCCTCCGGCGCTGCGAGCGCATGATGCCGCTCCGTCTGGCCGCCATTGATGTACCGCATGGAAGAAGGTGTTGTTTCGATCACGTCGCCGAAGGAGGCAAACGCCTCCTTGGTAAGAGGTTGTATGTTGAGAAAATCAGTCAAATGTCATTCACCTTGGGCATGCCAGTTTCGGAGAAGGGAGAGGCGCGCCTGCAAATCCGGAATACTCTGCGTTATCGTTTTCCAGACGACCGAGAGTTCTGCTCGGAAGTAATCATGCACGATCAGATTGCGCATACCCTTCATCTTGATCCAGGGGATTTCCGGGTGCTGCTGTAAAAACGCTGGGTAGTGCCTGTCGAGCTTGGCGACCGCCGCGCCAATCAGGGCAAGACCCATCATCACCGCCATCTGCGTGCGCGTGTCGGAAGAAAAAGCGGCCTCATCCATATCCTGAATGAAATCCCGTATCCTGGAAGCAGCAACATCGATCTCTTTCAGATAGAGCAGAAGCCGATCCGTACTCATACCGCTTTGGCTTCCTTCAGAACGCGCGCCCGAATATCCGAATGCAAGCCGCCCGAGGTGACGACATCGACCTCGACACCAAGCATCGTCTTCAGTTCCTCCAGCAAACCGCCGAGATCAAACAGCGTCGTACCCGGCAGCGCGTCCACCAGAATGTCGAGATCGCTGTCCGGCCTGTCCTCGCCGCGGGCGACGGAGCCGAACACGCGGGGATTTGCCGCATTGAAGCGTTTCGTCGCTTCGCGGATCGCTTCCCTGTTCTTTTCCAGCACCTCGGAAGGTCTCATCGTCATCTCCAAACGGCGCGATTCTAGCAGAATGGTCGCAACGCGCCAATCATCCCTCCGGCAGCATTGCGCAAAGACGAAGCCAGGCGATCTTTTCAACCTGCGCCGTGGCGGTCGCGAATTCTTCGGCTGCGCCGTTACCTATGCGTGTCTCGAAGGCCGAGAGTATATCGTGCCTGTTCAGCCCCTTGACCGCGATGATGAAAGGAAAACCGAATTTATCGGTATAGGCGCTGTTCAATTCGGTAAAACGGGCGTGCTCTTCCGGGGTAAGCCTATCGAGCCCGGCACCGGCCTGTTCGTTGCGGCTGTCTGCCGTCAACTCGCCGGCAATTGCCAGCTTCCCGGCAAGATCGGGATGCGCCCGCAAAACGCCAAGCCTTTCCGCCTCGGAAGCCGCGCGAAACTGCGCGCTAAGCGCGGCATGAACCGCCTTCGCCGTCAGTTCCAGGCCGGCCCCACCAGCGTCATAGGCCCGCTCGGCAATGAATGGCGAATGTTCGAACACGCCGCCAAAACGGGTAACGAAGTCCTCACGCGTCAGCATCAAAGCGCCTCCGGCTTGTGATGCTCATGCCAGTGACGGGCGATCTCGATGCGCTGCGGGATCCACACCTTTTCGTGGCCAAGCACATATTCGATGAAGCGGCGAAGTGCCGCTGCGCGACCCGGACGGCCGACAAGACGACAATGCAGGCCGACACTCATCATCTTCGGCGCACCTTCGACACCTTCCTGATAAAGCACGTCGAAAGCGTCCTTCAGATAGGTGAAGAACTGGTCGCCGGAATTGAAGCCCTGCGGCGTGGCAAACCGCATGTCGTTGGTCTCAAGCGTGTAGGGAATGATCAGGAAAGGCTCATCCTTCACACCCTTCACCCAATAGGGCAGATCGTCGGCATAGGAGTCCGACGAATAGAGAAAACCACCCTCCTCCATGACAAGCCGCAGCGTATTGTCCGAGGGCTTGCCCTGATACATGCCATAGGGACGTTCGCCGGTGACCTCCGTGTGCAGACGGACCGCTTCGACGATGTGCTTACGCTCTTCCTCCTCGGAAAAATCCTTGTATTCCAGCCAGCGGTATCCGTGGCTGGCGATTTCCCAACCCGCTTCCTTCATCGCCGCAACCGCTTCCGGGTTGCGGGCCATGGCTGCGGTCACGCCGTAAACGGTGGTGGTGACGCCAAGCCCGGTGAACATGCGCCACAGCCGCCAGAAGCCGGCGCGCGAGCCATATTCATAGATCGATTCCATGTTCAGGTTGCGCTGGCCAGGCCAGGGCTGGGCGCCGACGATTTCCGACAGCAGCGATTCCGACGCCTTGTCATTGTCGAGAATGCAACTCTCGCCGCCCTCTTCGTAATTGATGACGAATTGCACGGCAATGTGCGCACCGCCCGGCCATTTCGGATCGGGAACATTGCGGCCATAGCCCACCAGATTGCGGGAGTAGTTTTCGGAAATCATTCAGCCACCCAGACCATCTCTCCCAATCGGCAACCGATTTCGGAGACACAAACAGAACTTCGAAGATGCCTGATCCAGACGGATGACGCAGCGCACTTCGAATATGCGATGTCGAACGGTAGCATTCGCATACGGAATGTCGAGATCAATTTTGCCGACATTCCGAAGCTTTTTTGTATACGATTATGATGACGCGCGAGTCAGGCAATCTTGCGGGCGGAAACGCGGCCCATGGGATGAAGCGAGTGCACCCGGAAAGGCGCTCCCGGCTCATCCTCGATGAAGAGCGCAAGGCTGGAAAATTGCAGGGACCGGGACAGCAGCGGCTCGAACACCTTGCGCACGGCCCGCTCGATCCTCTGGCTGCTGGCAGGTTCCACACCGCCGGTCAACGACATCTGGAACCGGAACTCGTCCATCACATGCGGGCTGCCCCAGCGGTGCAGATTGGTGAGCTGCGAGGCCGACAGCCGGTCCGGATCGGCACGCTCGATCTCCGCCTCTGTGAGAGGCGCCCGGTAACGGTCGAATTCCTGCACGACGCGGGCCGCGAAAAAATGCAGCACTTCACAGGGCCGTTCGGGGACGAGGCTGAAGACATTGTCATGCCTCGCCACCACAAGTTGCGGCAACGGAAAGGGTTCCTGCCTGCCGGAAAAATACATCAGGTCGCGCAGGAGCGCCGCTTCGGACTGACCCTCGGCAAGGCGGAAAGGAGCCTTGATGGTGCCATGGAAACCATACCGACGCGGCAGGGCCGTGTGATAGGAAATCTCCTGCATGCCAAGATCGATCATACCGGGCGGCTCAACCGCCTGACCGGAATAGGCATCGCGCCCCAGCCACGCAGCGGCTACCTGCGTCAGGGGGTCATTGGGGGAAGGCGTGAAATGAATGGCGTATCGCATGCGCTGTCACCTCGCCGCAAAAGCGGACAAACCTGCCTCGTTGCAGGCCAGCAAATAAGTGATTTGCGTGACAGATTAACGACGTAAGCGGTCTGGTCAGAACTTTCCGATGCCCGCCATGGCTATGTTCACGTGTTCTTGAAGCTGGAAACTCCGTGGCACGTCCGGTGCCTTTCCGCAGACGGCCTGTAGCGCGGCATCGGCAAGAGAATGGGCAAGACCGAAGCTCACCTTGAAGCCGCCCGTCAATGCCACAAGCTTCGGGTGACCGGCAACCGTTCCCACCATGGGGTCTCTGCCCGCAGCCTTCGGCCGCAGCCCGGCCCAGCGTTCGAGAACCGGCGCCCCGCCAAGGCAGGGGACAATCGCAGCCGCATCCGCAAGCAGTTTTTCCAGCTTCTCATCCGTATCGAATGGGTCGGAAAAACAATCTTCGCTGGTACTGCCGATGGCGACCGTTCCGTCTTCGTGCGGCACGATGTAAAGACCGTTCAGGAACACCACAGGCATGGCCGGATCGACTGCCGCGTCGAGCAGCGCCGCCTGCCCCTTCACCGGCTGCCCGAGCACCAGGCCGGTGTCGAGACCCAGTGCGTCCCGGATCAGGGGAAAGGATCGATGTCCGTTGGCGATCACGGCGTGGCCGAACACGACCTCGTCACCCGAAGACAGCGCCGCCCGGCCTGTCTCCGCGTCAAGCGAAAGGACGCGGCAACCCTTGATCAACCGCACATGCCGCGCCTTGCCGAGAAATGCCGAAAGAAGCGCAATCATTGCACGCGGAGCCACCCGCGCCGCCAGCGTATCGAACACGAAACCCGCTGCGCCAGCCGCGTCATCCACCCAGCCCGCAACCGCAGGGCTGTCACCGACATGCCAATGGAACCGGCGCTCACCCGAGACCCAGTTCTCCTGCGCATCCCTTTCATGCCGCTCGGCGATGGGACGCAGATGCGGCTTCGGCAATGGGATGATCCGGCCAGAGCGGCGATAACCGGCGGAAAGCCCCGTTTCCGCCTCCAGCCCGGCGATCTCTTTTTCCAGCGCCACGAGGGCGGCGAACTGGAACTGCTTCTTGTCCGACCAGCGGTCCGGCATATGAGGCATCAGCGCGCCGAGCAGCCCGCCACTCGCGCCGCCACCGGGGTGGTCCGCCTCCACCAGCAACGTATCGATGCCGAGCCGTTCCGCCTTAACCGCAGCCCATAGACCCATGATACCACCCCCGACGATCAGGAGAGGGACGGAAGCAGGCAAAGGCGTTCTTGGTGATTGACCCTGTTCGAAAGCGGGATTATCGGCTTTAGCCATGAAAGATTCCAACGACACTATCAGAGAGACTGGCGCACAGGCCGGTTCGGCAACCGGCGAAACCCACACTGCACTCGACTGGCGTGACGGGGATATGCCCTATTCGCTGGCTTTTGACGACCATTTTTATTGCCAGACGGATGGCAGGCTGGAATGTGGCCACGTCTTCCTGTCAGGAAACGGCCTGCCGCAACGCTGGCGGGAACGCGAAGGCGTCTTCCGCATCGGGGAACTGGGCTTCGGCACCGGGCTCAATCTGTGCGAGACATGGCGCCAATGGAAAGAGGTCCGCAACGGCCGCTCCACGTTGCATTTCATCTCCTTCGAACTCTACCCGATGAAGGCGGACGAGATCGGCCGGGCACTTTGCCGCTGGCCGGAGGTGGACGCCGAACGCAGGGCGCTCACCGCCCTCTGGCCCGCCGAACCGAAGGGGAAGGTGGAGATTGAACTCGATGGTGAAACACGCCTGACGGTGGTCTGCGGCGAGGCGCTCGCCGGTATTTCCAACAGCCACGAAACCTTCGATGCCTGGTTCCTGGATGGTTTCGCACCTGCGCGCAACCCGGACATGTGGTCGCTGGAGATCATGCAGGCACTGTTCGCCAGGACGGCGCCGGCAGGCACCTTCGCCACCTATGCCGCCGCAGGCTTCGTCCGCCGCAATCTCATCGCCGCCGGTTTTGATGTGGAACGACGCAAGGGTTTCGCAGGAAAACGGGAAATGCTCTGCGGCACCAGGCCCCCGGTTTGACCAAAACGACATCAGCGACCGGTTGCGTCATCAGATACCCGACGCGGAATATCTTCACCCAGCCACTGGGCGATCTTGTCTTCGAGAATTTCGGGGCTGATGGGCTTCGACAGATAATCGTCCATGCCGGCCTGCAGGCATAGATCGCGGTCAGCATCCTGCGTATGGGCCGTCACGCCAATGATCGGCACATGCCGGCCTTCGGCGGCCGCAAGTTCGGCCGTCCGGATCGCCTGCGTTGCTTGATGCCCGTTCATGACAGGCATGGAGACATCCATGAGGATGATCGCGGGATTATATTCCTCCCACGCCTGAACGGCCTTTTTCCCATTGCCGACGATCAGGAACCGCAGACCCGTCTGCTGCAAAATCTGCGTGAAAACAATCTGGTTGACGTCATTGTCCTCGGCCACCAGCACATCGATCAGGCTGGGCCGCAGCCGGACGGAAACTGTCGGCACCTCTGCCCGCCGCTTCTTTTCTGAAGCAGGACCTTCCGGCCGGGACGAACCGCCGTCCGAGACACCTGCGAAAGCTTCCGGCCGCGCGCGTTTCAGCCGCACGTCGCGCACCACGTCGAACAGGGTGGAGCGCAACAGCCGCGCCCGCGCGGGCTTCATCAAATGGGCCTGCACGTTGAGATCGGTAAAGAGCGTCTCGTCACCCACGACATCCATGGACGTGAGGAAAATGATGGCGATGTCGTCGAAACGGCGATCCGCCCTGATCCGCTCCACGACGTCCAGGCCGTTCATGACAGGCATGTGATAATCAAGAATGATGGCGTCGATCGAAAGACCCACCGCTGCGGCTTCCTGCAGCACTGCAAGGCCCGTGGGCCCACCCTCGACGGCATGGCCGTCTATGCCCCAGCTTTGCAGCTGCTCCGTCAGGATGCGCCGGTTGACATCGTTGTCATCGATGACGAGCACCCGGATATTTTCGATCGCCACCGAAAGAGGTGGGACATCCCTCCGCCTTTCGGTCATCTGAAACGGGATGTTGACCTCGAAACTCGACCCCTTGCCCACTTCGCTGACGACATCGATCTTGCCGTTGAACAGCCCGACAAGGCCGACGGTGATCGCCAGGCCGAGCCCGGTTCCTTCGTGACGGCGCGTGGCGGAACTATCGACCTGGCTGAACTTGTCGAAGATCGTCTCCAGCTTGTCGGAGGGAATACCGATCCCGCTGTCTTCGACACGCAGCGACAGGATAGCCTCCGAAGCTTCCGCTGACTGCGCAGAAAGCTCCACCAGCACATGGCCGGTTTCGGTGAACTTGACGGCATTCCCGACGAGGTTTGTAACAATCTGGCGGAAGCGTCCGGCGTCACCGATGACCTTGCCGAACACCGACTGATCGATCCGCACCACCAGCTCTATGTTCTTCTCCAGCGCCGCCGAGGACAGGAGCGAAACCACATCCTCAACGGCTTCCGCCGGATCGAAAGATACGCTGCGCAGTTTCATCTGCCCGGCTTCGATCTTGGAGAAATCGAGGATGTCATTGATAATCGTCAGAAGCGCATTGCCTGACTTGACGATGATGTCGGTGAAAGTCTTCTGGCGCGTATCGAGGTTGGATTTGGCCAGAAGCTCCGCCATGCCAAGCACGCCGTTCATCGGCGTGCGGATCTCATGGCTCATATTGGCCAGAAATTCCGATTTGGCGCGGTCCGCCGCTTCCGCCCGCGAAAGCAGACGTTGCAATTCGCCTTCGCGCATCTTCATCTCGGTCACGTCGGTGACGATCACGAGCCAGTAATTGCCGGAACTGTTGGTGGCTTCCAGGTTGAGCCAGCTCTTGCCGGCGACATGGATTAGCCAGGAGAACGGCCGGTTGGCGGCAATGTTGTCTTTCCAGGCATTAAGCATCGCGGCCGCTTCCTCGGCCGTGCCGAAATCTCCGCGCGCGGCACAATGGGCGAAGAAGCCGGACCAGTCGCGATCCTTTTCCAGCAGCTCGGGCGGCACATCGAACATCCGCGCCATCGCCTCGTTGGACATGATGATCGTGCCCTGCTCCACCAGCACCAGGCCCTGCGCCATAGCGCGCGTCGCGCCCTGCATATATTCGCCGACGCGCTCCAGCTCGGCCTTCGCCTTGCTGATTTCGGCGTCGCGCATTCGCACATCCGTCACATCGGCATAGGTGCTGAGGATTTTTCCGCCTTCGAGGCGCGTTTTGGAGATGACGGTCACCTTGCCGCTTTTGCTGCGCACCTCGCGGGGGGCAAAGGCCTCATCCTTCAGGAGCCGCTGCGCCCGCTCGCTATAGACCTCGTCGAAAGGCCGATCGCCATAATCATAAAGGCCGCTATCGAAATTCATCCTCATGAATTCGCGATAGTCTTTGCCCACAAGTGATTTCTCGCCGCCGATTTCGCCCCAGACCTGGTAGAAGAACGGATTGACATATTCGATGACGAGATCGGCGCTGAGAAGCAGCACCCCCACGGGCAGCGCGTGAAGTACCGCTTCGAGCTGGCGATGCAGCGCCTCGGCTTCGGCCTGTGTCGCGATCAGCGCCTTCTCCCGCTCCTGCAGGAGGCTGACATCGGTGACGGAACCCACGAGGTAATATTCGTCATCCGGTGTCGCAACGCGGCCGAGCCGCGTGATGACGGGAATGGCTCGTCCGTTGCGCTGAGGCATGTTTCCCGTGCGTTCGAGCGCCTCCCCGGTCTGCAAGATCCGTTCGTTTTCCTGCTGGAACTGGGAGCCATTCTGCGGGAACATTTCGGATTCGGTCTTGCCGATATAGTCGGCGAGATTGCCGCCGAGAAATGCATCATAGGCGGCATTGGCATAGGTCAGCCGCCTGTCCTGATCCCTCAGGAAAACCCCCACCGGCAATTGTTCGAGGGCAGCGCGCAGCAACCAGGTCTCGCGGATCTGGGCGCTGAGAAGGGTCTCGTGCGCCTTGAACTCGGTCACATCGATGCGCAGGCCAACCAGCATGCCGTTTTCCAGCCGCTTGTTGACCATGCGCACCCAGCGGCCATCGGCGAACTGCTCCACCCTTTCGAGATAGGGCAGGGAAAAATCACGCAACTGCTCCCGCATCCAGCCTTCGAACGCAGGGTCGTCTTCTTTGACGCGACGATATCCGCTCGAAAAATAGAGCGCCTCCATCAGCGCCTCGAGCCGGATGCCCGGCTTCAGCTCGACCCCAAAACCGCTATAGAACTCCGCGAAACGGGCATTGCAATAAACCAGCCGGTTTTCCGCATCGTAGACGACGATGCCGGCATCGATGAAATCCATGAGGCCGCTACTGAACAGCAGGTCCGACGCCCCGCCGATGTCCGCCGTCCCCGTCAGAACGCCCAAGGGCATGTCTTCCACCGTTTCGAACAGGAACAGGCTGCCGTCATCATCGGTGAAGCGCTCGCAGCGAAGCGTGTATGGCAGGGAGGAAACCGAGGCATGGCAGGCGATCACCTCGTCCGTTGCAAAAACGAGTGAACGGCGCTCCCTGTCCTCCCGCTCCGCATCACGGATATCAGCCGAGAGGGAAAGGCTGGTGTGGCCTTCGAACGCCCTGAGGGGACGCCCCATCAACCGTGCGTAGGCGGCGTTGACCACGAGATAGCGCAGCTCGCTGTCCTTGATGCACGCGGGCAGGTTCAGGGCGGCCACAGCCCTGCAAGCCTTTTCCAGCAACCCGCTGCCCTCGGTCAATCGATACTCCACAGCGTGCAGTTTCACTTTTGTCGAATCAAATATTTCTAGATGACTCGCAAAAACGTTATGTGAGAAAATCTGTTTTTGCTATGCGCCCTGCCCGGCAATACACTTTTTTAACCATAATTATTCGCTGCGACTCAACTCTTCGGCCAGCTGGCGGCGGCGTTCCGCATGGCTGCCATGCGCCGTCCGGCAGCCATGTCATGAAACTATCGCTTGACTTTGGCGAGTAAAACGCCCACATGCCGGTCAAGCTTTCACCTTCGGCAGCCGCGTGAGCTGCAGCGTATGTTGAGAAGACTTGGTCCGAGAGAGACTTGGCCCGCATGAAGGAAAAGCGCAGAGAATACAGAAGACGGCATGTGCCGCACTGATGCGCAGAAAGTTATTCCAACCCACAAGTTCCCAATTCACGCGGGGTTCTTGACGCCGAAACCGCCGGACAGCAGCCCTGTTCCGGACGATTGGTTTTTGGCGCCCCGAAAGGCATTATATTGACCAGTTTTAGCGAACTCGGCCTCTCCGAAAAGATTGTTGCCAGCGTTACCCAGCTTGGCTACACAACCCCGACCCCCATTCAGGCAAAAGCCATCCCGCTGCTGCTCGAAGGCCGCGACCTGATCGGCCTCGCACAGACCGGTACCGGCAAGACCGCCGCTTTCGGCCTGCCGATCATCGAAATGCTAATGAAGCAGGCGGACCGCCCGGCAAACCGCACCTGCCGCACGCTCATCCTTGCCCCGACCCGCGAGCTGGTGAACCAGATCGGCGAAAACCTCCGCGCTTTCGTGAAGAAGACGCCGCTGCGCATCAACCAGGTGGTTGGCGGCGCATCGATCAACAAGCAGCAACTCCAGCTCGAAAAGGGCACGGACATTCTGGTGGCAACCCCCGGCCGCCTGCTTGACCTCATCGCCCGCAACGCCATCTCGCTCTCCAAGGTCACCTATCTGGTGCTGGACGAAGCGGACCAGATGCTCGACCTCGGCTTCATCCACGATCTGCGCAAGATCTCGAAGATGGTGCCCGCCAAGCGCCAGACGCTGCTCTTCTCCGCCACCATGCCGAAGGCGATCGCCGATCTGGCCCACAGCTACCTGACCGATCCGCTGAAGGTCGAAGTGACCCCGCCCGGCAAGGCAGCCGACAAGGTGGAGCAATATGTCCACTTTGTTGCCGGCAAGAACGACAAGACCGAGCTTCTGAAGAAGTCGCTCAACGAGAACCCGGATGGCCGCGCCATCGTATTCCTGCGCACAAAGCACGGTGCGGAGAAGCTCTACAAGCATCTCGAACATATCGGCTTCAAGGTCGCCTCCATCCATGGCAACAAGAGCCAGGGCCAGCGCGAGCGCGCCCTGAAGGGCTTCAAGGACGGCGAGATCAAGGTTCTGGTCGCAACCGACGTCGCGGCCCGCGGCATCGATATCCCGGCCGTGACGCACGTCTTCAACTACGACCTGCCGGAAGTACCGGACGCTTATGTCCACCGCATCGGCCGTACCGCCCGTGCCGGCCGCGACGGCATCGCCATTGCTTTCTGCGCACCGGACGAGACCCGCCTGTTGCACGACATCGAAAAGCTGATGAAGATCGATATTCCGGTTGCTTCTGGTGAACGCCCGGCCGGTCTTGCCAGCCCGACGCGCCCCAACAACAACCGCGGCGGACGCAATAACAATGGCGGCCAGCAGCGCGGCCCGCGCGAAGGCGGACGCCACAACGGCGAATCCCGCCCGTCTCGCCACCACGCGCCGCGCGATGCGGACAATGATCTTGAAGTCACATCCGACTTCAAGCGCGTGAAGCAGGCCGAAGGCGACGCAGGCCGCCCGGCTGGCCCGCGCAAGCATCGTCGTCCGGCCCGCAAGCCCGGCGGCAGCGGCGCCAACCGCCACGCCCCTGCCGGCGGCAACGGTCAGGAAAAACGCGCTTCCGGCAACGGCCATCGCGGCCGCAACCGTTAAGTCGTTCTGAATGGATTGAGGACGCCGCGGCATTGCCGGGCGTTTCTTCTCCCCGCCGGGGAGAAGACAAGCGGCACGCGCTCGCCAATAATTAAGCCCCGCAGCCACACCCGGTAGCGGGGCTTTTCTTCGCCTTCAGTTCCCCTGCGCGACCGGACGACGCCGTGACGGCAGGGTCATCGCCAGCACGCCCGCAATCACGCAGACGAGCCCACCCCACATGGCGGGCGTCGGCATTTCCCCCAGAAACGCCATGCCGATGGCGACCCCGACCGGCACCCTGAGATAGGCCTGCGAGGTGGTACCGACCGAACCGAGCGTCTGCATCAGCCGGAAATAGATCATGAAGGCGAGCGCGGTCGAAAACACACTAAGGCACAACAGCGCCGCCAGTGATGCCGCCGAAGGCGACAAGGTCCAGGGTCGGTCGACAATCAGGCTCACGGGCAGCAGCAGGACAGCACCGCAGATAAGCGAGCCGGCGGCCGGCATGATCGGATCGAGCCCTTTGAAATTTTTACTGAAAATGGCCGCGCAGGCATAAGAAAATGCCGCTGTCAGCACGGCGAGCTGGCTCCATATCGCCTCGCCCGCCCCATCAAGTGCCTCCATGCCGATAATGAGGCAAACGCCCGTCATGCCAGCAATCGTGCCGAACAGCTTGCGCCCGCTGACTGCCTCATGCCGGATCACGAGCGCCGTGAGAAGAAAGGTAAAGATCGGCGTCGTGGCATTGAGAATGACGGCGAGGCCGGCATCGATGCTCTGTTCAGCCCAGGCGATCAGCGTGAAGGGGAGAACGCTGTTGATACAGGCCTGAATGAAGAACAGCCGCCACGTCGCTAAATCCGTAGGCAAACGCAACCCGCGCAGCCGGATCACCGCGAAGAGCAGCAGACCGGCGATCATTGTGCGCGATGCGATGAAGGTAAGGGGCGGAATGGTCTCCACCCCGATCTTGATGAAAGTGTAGGATGCGGCCCACAGCGTGGACAACAGGGCCAGAAGCAGCAATTCGCGGGCGATGGGGTTCTCAGAGGACACGGATCGATTTCCAACTAGATTGAGGGTGACCCGTTCTTAACCGGAAAACAGGCGCCTATGCTTCGGCCGCGGCCGAAGTATCGATCCTGCTCTAAAAAGAAGCCCCGCGCGGCGTTGACCACGCGGGGTTTCGGCAAAACAAATCGATGTCCGGTCAGGCAGATCAGGCCCGGCGCTCATCCACCGAGAAAGCGCCCGGACCGGCCACGAACAGATAGAGGAAGATGAAGCAGAACAGGATGGCGGCATCACCCCCGTTGAGTGCCGGGAAGAAGCTCTTCGGCCCATGCGCGATGAAATAGGCAACCGCCATCTGGCCGGACAGGATGAATGCGACCGGACGCGTGAAAAGGCCGATCAGCACGAGAATGCCGCCGACGAATTCCAGAATCGCCGCCACCAGCAGCATCGTCGGCAGGGAGCCTTCCATCTGCGATGCCGGAAAACCGAACAGCTTCTGCGTTCCATGCGAAATGAAAAGCAGCGCCGTCATGATGCGCAGCGCCCCGAGTGCCTGTGGGCGATAGCGGGAGAGAGAATCGAAAATTGCCATGTTGATGTGTCCCCGTTGAAGTGGTGAAGCGCCGATAAGAGCGCGATGGCACGTTTATGGATACACCTCCGAAATAGCGGAAATCACGTTTCCGATATTGCAGAACTACCTAAAATACTCAAAACGCCATTTTCTACAAATAGTTGATTTCACCATAGAAAATTGACTTTCTTACAGAAAAATCAACTCAGGGCTTCAGACATTTTTTCGATCGCAACAGGCGGAAAAACCGTCCCGCCTCACGCCTGCAGCACCACCACCTTCGAACCGACAGGCACGCGGCTATAGAGGTCGATGATGTCGTGGTTCAGCATGCGGATGCAGCCGCTCGACATGGCGTGGCCGATGGACTGCGGCTGGTTGGTGCCATGCAGGCGGAACATGGTGTCGTTGCCGCCGCGATAAAGATAGAGCGCGCGGGCGCCAAGCGGATTGTTCGGGCCGCCGGGCATGCCGGCTGCGAATTTCAGATTGCGCGGATCGCGGCGCATCATGTTCGCGGTTGGT
Source organism: Agrobacterium sp. SORGH_AS_0440 (assembly GCF_031453135.1). Classification (NCBI taxonomy): domain Bacteria; kingdom Pseudomonadati; phylum Pseudomonadota; class Alphaproteobacteria; order Hyphomicrobiales; family Rhizobiaceae; genus Agrobacterium; species Agrobacterium sp. SORGH_AS_0440. The sequence continues at coordinate 2,187,654 of NZ_JAVIYR010000002.1, forward strand.
GTCCAGGATGGCCATTCCGCCTTGCGACCGATATAGGCGTCACCCTTCAGGGCAAGACCCTGGCGGCCTACACCGACGCCGTAGCGCATTGCGCGACCGTCGCCGAGAACATAATAAAGCCGCCGCGCCGGCGTATCCACAACCACCGTTCCAGCCGGATGGCGCGTATCATAGGCCACCTCCTGCCGGCGCAGTTCGGGCTTCACCTTATCGAGATGCATGGCGGGAAGCGGGAATTTTTCCTCCGGCTTCGCCGCGTAATCCAGCCTGTGCTGGCCGATGCCGGTGTTTGCGCAGCCAGCCAGAAACAGCGGCAATCCAAACAGAACACCACGACGTGAAATAGACATGTAACCCCCGCCAAATCATGTGATTAACGAGAGGTATAATTTTATGGTTAACAAACCCCTAATATGAGGTTGCAGTAATTAACCCGCCGCAACCGATGCGGCAGGTTTGCGATTGGCGAGATAAACGCCTGTCACCGCCAGAACCGTGCCTGCAATCATTGCAGGCGTCAGCGTCTCGCCGAAAAGCAGGGCGGCTTCCACCGCGGCAAGCGGCGGCACGAGATAGATCAGCGAAGCGGCGCGCGAAACCTGGCCGCGCCGGATCAGATAAAGAAGCAGCGCCACGGCCCCGATGGAAATCGCGCCGACAGACCAGGCGAGCGTGGCGGCAAGGCCGAGGCTCCAGTCCACATGCCCATCTTCCAGCAGAAACGCGAAGGGAACCGTTACCAGCAGCGCGCCGACATATTGCAGCGTTGCCACCGCCATGATGTTGCCGCCATGCACGTACTTCTTCTGGTAGAGCGTGCCATAGGTGACCGAGGTCATGCCCAGCACATTCACCGCCACGGCGTAAAGCGGCACCGACAGCCCGCCAGCACCCGCGGCCATGACCTTCGGCAGCACCGCGATGGCGATGCCGGCAAAGCCGATGAGCAGGCCGGCGCGCTGCAGCGGCGAAATCCTTTCGCCGATCATGAAACGGGCGGCCACCGCCGTCATCAGCGGCTGCAGGCCGGCGATAATGCCGCCGATCGCCGCCGGCACGCCCTGCCCTATCGCCCACCAGATCATGCCGAGATAAAGACCGTGCAGGAAGACGCCTGACAGGATCGCCCGGAAGATATCGACACGACTTTCGGGCCACTGGATGGACGAAAAGCGGCAGATCGCCCACAGCAAAACGCCCGCCAGAAGATAGCGCAGACAGAGGAAGGTCAGCGGCCCGGTATAATAGACCGCATATTTGGCGGTGACCCAGCCCGTCGACCAGAGAAAGACGAAGATGGCCGGAGCCAAACGGTCGAGCGACATAGGCGCATCCTCTGTGTAGCATGATGTCCGCTACCGGTGCGGAACAGACGGCGAATTGATATTTCTGCGGCTTCACGCGAACCGGCGAATAGTCGAGCCGGGTGTTCAGCATGGCGGTATCCGCATCCCGGCAAAAGGTCAAAGGCGTTTTGGTGATCACATCTTTCAGATTTTCTGATGCGACGCCGGACATTCATCAACCGAAAGCGAGCGAACAAAATTTATGCATTCGCCCACGGCGCAAACAGCGCCACCGCCCGCTTACACCGCTCGTCGCCCCGCAACCAATTTGCCGATGCCGCATTTATAGGCGGAAGCCGAAAAAACGCTTCTTTTTTAAAACTCTAGAGCGACAAAAAATCTTCTCGGGGAGGCCTGCATAGTTCTTGCATTGCATTTGTCGTTGTATTCATATGGCAAAAAAGGGGACATCGAAGTTGGCATTTGACGAAATGATAAATGCGGACAACACGCCGCGAAGCCCATATGAAAACTATAACGAATGGTACAGCCGGCAGGACAGGGCACACCTGATCCAGAAATCAAAAGACGCGGAAAACATCTTCAGAAAAACCGGCATTACTTTCGCAGTCTATGGCCACGCCGATAGTTCAGAAAAACTGATACCCTTCGATATTATCCCGCGCATCATCTCCGGCCGTGAGTGGCGCAAACTGGCCCAGGGCATCGAACAGCGTGTTCTCGCCCTCAATGCTTTCCTCGACGATATCTACCACAAACAGGAAATCATCCGCGCCGGGCGCATCCCCCGTGAGATCATCGAAAAGAACGAAGCCTTCCTGCCGGAAATGATCGGCTTCACGCCGCCTGGCGGGGTCTACACCCATATCGTCGGCACGGATATCGTCCGCACCGGCGAAGACCAGTTCTATGTTCTGGAAGACAATGCCCGCACGCCTTCCGGTGTCAGCTACATGCTGGAAAACCGCGAAACGATGATGCAGATGTTCCCGGAACTTTTCCATGAAAACCGCGTGCGACGGGTGGAGGATTACCCCTATCTGCTGCGCCAGTCGCTTGCCTCGCTTGCCCCTCCGGGCTGCACCGGCAAGCCGCGCGTCGCGGTGCTGACCCCCGGCATCTATAATTCCGCCTATTACGAGCACTCGTTCCTCGCCGACATGATGGGTGTGGAACTGGTGGAAGGTTCCGACCTTCGCGTCATGGACGGCAAGGTGAAGATGCGCACGACACGCGGTTATGAGGCCATCGACGTTCTCTACCGCCGCGTCGACGACGACTTCCTCGACCCGCTGACTTTTCGGCCGGATTCGGCGCTTGGCGTTCCCGGCATCATGGATGTCTATCGCGCCGGCAACATCACCATCGCCAACGCCCCCGGCACCGGCATTTCCGACGACAAGGCGATCTATTCCTACATGCCCGAGATCGTCGAATTTTATACCGGCCGCAAGCCGCTCCTAGAAAACGTGCCGACCTGGCGCTGTTCCGAGCCGGACAGCCTGAAATACGTTCTCGACAACCTTGCCGATCTCGTCGTCAAGGAGGTCCACGGTTCAGGCGGTTACGGCATGCTGGTCGGTCCCACCGCATCGAAAAAGGAACGGGCGCTGTTTGCCGAAAAGCTGAAAGCACGCCCATCCAACTATATTGCGCAGCCGACGCTGTCGCTCTCCACCGTGCCGATCATGGTCAAGAACGGCATCGCGCCGCGCCATGTCGATCTGCGTCCTTATGTGCTTGTTTCGGACAAGGTGCAGATCATTCCCGGCGGCCTGACCCGCGTTGCGCTCAAGCAGGGCTCGCTGGTGGTCAATTCCAGCCAGGGCGGCGGCACCAAGGATACGTGGGTACTGGAGGATTAAGCCATGCTGGGCAGAACGGCAAACGGGCTCTACTGGATGTTCCGGTATATTGAGCGCGCTGAAAACATCGCCCGGCTCATCGATGCGGGCCTGCGCGTTTCACTGACGCGCTCAGGCAGCGGCGACGAGGATTGGGACGGCGTGCTGCAAAGCGCGGGCGTGCACGAGGAATTCCTCGAAACACGCGAAAAGGTGACGGCGGCAAATGCTATCGATTATCTTCTTCGCGAGAAATCGAACCCATCCAGCGTCATGTCCTGCATCGAAGCGGGGCGCAACAATGCCCGCATGGTGCGCACGGCGTTGACGCGCGAGACATGGGAAGCCACCAACGAATTCTGGATCGAGCTGAAGAACATCCTCGGCCGCAAGCTCAACCATGCGGAACTGCCGCAGACCATCGACGTGATCAAACACCGCGCCGGTCTGGTGCGCGGCGCCTTCCACGGTTCAATGCTGCGCAACGATCTCTATAATTTCTCCCGTATCGGCACCTTCATCGAACGCGCCGACAATACGGCGCGCATTCTCGACGTCAAATATTACGTGCTGCTGCCAGCTGTGGCGCATGTCGGCTCATCGCTCGACAATGCGCAGTGGGAATCCATTCTGCGCTCGGTTTCGGCCCACCGTTCCTATGGCTGGGTCTATGATGCGGAATACAAACCGGCCAACATCGCCGACTTCCTCATTCTCAATGGACGCATGCCGCGTTCGCTTGCCTATTGTTACGAGAAGATCGCCAGCAACCTCAATTACATCGCCGAGGACTACAGCGAGCGGCACAAGGCACACGATACGGCGGAAAGCATCCGCGACAGTCTGCGCGCGACCACCATCGCCCGGGTCATGGACGAGGGCCTGCACGAGTTTCTGGAAAGATTCGTCCATCGCAACGGGCAACTGGGACAGGAAATAACGGAAGGCTACCGCTTCTATCAATGAGCGCGTAGACGGGGACAGCTTATGCGTCTGAAAATCACCCATACGACGGAATATGTCTATGACGAGCCGATGCCCTATGCCTTGCAGCGGCTGCGCCTGACACCGCAGACCGGCCCGAGCCAGACGGTGGAGGACTGGGATGTCTCGGTCGATGGCGCCACCGTGGAAGTGACCTATGACGACCATTTCGGCAATCGCGTCGCGCTGGTGGAAACGGAAGGCCCACAGCAGCGGGTCAAAGTGGTGGCGAGCGGCACGGTGAACACGCAGGACAAGGCCGGCGTGTTCGGTCACCACATCGGCAACGCGCCGCTCTGGCTCTTCCTGCGGGAAACGCCGCGGACCAAACCGGGAAAGCTGGTACGCGAACTGGTGAAGGTGAGCGTCGGCGAGAGCGAGCTTGCCCGCCTCCACAATCTCATGGAAAACATTCACGGCAAGGTGGAGTATGTTCCCGGCTCCACCGACATCGAAACCACGGCCGAAGCGGCACTGGAGGCTGGCAGGGGCGTCTGTCAGGACCACGCCCATATTCTCATTTCCGCTGCCCGGCAGATGGGCCTGCCTGCCCGTTATGTATCCGGTTATCTGATGATGGAGGCGGTGGAGGAACAAACCGCTACCCACGCCTGGGCCGAGGTGCATCTGCAGGGCCTTGGATGGGTCGGCTTCGACGCCGCCAACAATATCTGCCCCGATGACCGTTATGTCCGCATCGCATCCGGTCTCTGCTATCGCGATTGCGCGCCTATATCTGGCATGCGCATCGGCCCGGCCGGTGAGACGCTGAGCGTTTCAGTTACCGTGCAGCAATCGCAGAGCCAGAGCCAGTCCCAGAGCTGAGATCATGGCCGCCAGAGACGACGATACGATCGGTTTCTATACTGACAACGCAACCGCCTATACCACCCGCGGGCAGGCAGCAGACCGCCCGCATCTCAAGACATTTCTGTCGCAGTTGGAAAAAGGCGCGACCATCCTCGAACTTGGATGCGGCGGCGGGCAGGACAGCGAATATATGCTGGCAGCCGGTTTCGACGTGCATCCCACCGATGGAACGCCCGATATAGCGAAGGCTGCGGAAGCCCGACTCGGCATTCCTGTCAGGACATTGCTGTTCGAAGATATCGATGAGGTCGGACGCTATCACGGCATCTGGGCCAATGCCTGCCTGCTGCACGTGCCCCGCCCTGCCCTGCCGGGCATCATCGGCCGCATCCACACGGCACTGAAACAGGGCGGCATCTTTTATGCGAGCTTCAAGGCCGGAGAGGCTGAAGGACGCGATACGTTCGGCCGCTATTACAATTATCCGTCCAGGTCATGGCTGGAGGAGCTTTACGGGCAATATGACTGGACGGGCGTAGAGATCGAAGCCCGGCAGGGAAGCGGTTACGACAAGCTGCCGACAGACTGGCTGCATGTCACGGCCAAAAAGCACTGACCAACCGCGACAGGTTGACGGTTGCAAAAAGGCGCAGCACCCGTTTTAATCGCCGTTCTCAGTTGAAAGCATGATCCGGTTTATCCTTTTGGGACAAAACCGGCCGGGAGACGGCATTGTACAGCATTTCCGACTATCGCGACTGCCAGTCGCATGGACCCATCATAGCAGAAAGGGTCTGGACGGCCTGGTGGCAAGATAGCGGCCTCAAGGTGGGCGATGTCCTCGAGCACCTGAAAGAGATGACAAATCCTCACGCCCTCCCCACCGGTTTCGTCGCCCGTGATGGCGACGCCTATGTCGGCTCCGCTTTTCTCATTCATTGCGATCTCGAGGAGCGCCCGCACTATCTTCCCTGGGTCGCGGCCCTGTGGGTGGAAGAAGACCGCCGACGCTCTGGCGTGGCGCGCGCGTTGATGCAGGCCGCAACAAAAAGGGCCGCCGAACTCGGTCACGAGACGTGCTACCTCTGCTGCGAGGCAAGTCTTGAGGACTATTACCTCAACTGCGGCTGGACCATCCTCGAACGGGGCGTCGGCAAGCACGATCTTACGGTGCTGACCTACAAGACATGACGCCGCCCGCCGCCTACCCATCATTCCTCACCACATCTCGACCATAGGAGGCACCATGCAACCGCCAACAGCCATCATGGAAACCGCGATCTATGTGAATGATCTCGAAGCCGCCGAGGCTTTTTACCGCGATGTCTTCGGGCTGGAGATCATCCGCAAGGTGCCCGGAAGCTTCGTCTTTTTCAGGTGCGGGCGGCAGGTACTGCTGGTTTTCGACCCCGAGAAGTCGCGCAAGGCCGATCCCGATAATCCCATCCCTCGCCATGGCACGGCAGGTGAAGGCCACTTCTGCTTTTACGCAAGGGACAAGTCGGAGGTGGACGGCTGGAAAGCGCACTTCGAAACGCTCAGGATTCCTATCGAGCACTATCACCGCTGGCCGAATGATAGCTATTCCGTCTATATCCGCGACCCCTCCGGGAACTCGGTGGAAGTGGGAGAAGGCAAGCTCTGGGGATTTGAACAGGGCTGACCGCAAAGAAACAGGACGCCACCGTGAAGAACATCTATGTCGTAACTCATCCTCAGTCGGTCCACCATGTCGAGAACCGGGTCGGCGGCTGGTATGATACCGGACTGACGCCGCACGGCAGGACCGATGCCAGGGCGGCGGCTGCCAGACTGGCGACGCTGGTCGGTGGTGAGCCCGTGGAAATCTTCACCTCCGACCTGCTTCGCGCCTCGCAGACCGCAGAAATCATCGCGGAACGCTTCGGGCAGCGAATGGAGACCATGCGTGACTTGAGGGAAATGAGCTACGGTGAGGCCGAAGGCATGCCGCAGCAATGGCTCGATGAGCGTCAAATCCCGGCACCGCACCATAATCGCCTTGACCATCGTGGCGGTATTGCCGATGGCGAGACGAGACGCGAATTTGCTGAGAGGGTATATCGGACCGTGGACATGATCATCGCGCGGCCCTGCGCCACGCAGATCATCGTGACCCATGGCTTCGCCCTGACCTTCGTCATCGCGGCATGGATCAAGATGCCGATCGACAGCGCCGGTTATGTCAGCTTTCCGGCGCGCTCCGGCAGCATAACGCATTTGAAGGAAGACGATTACTGGCAGAACCGCGCCGTCGTTTCACTGGCGGATGTTTCGCATCTGACTAACGGTGATGGCTGACAAGAGCCCGCTTGAAAATCGTCCTCGCAAAGGGACGATTGGACACAAAACCTAAACTCTAGCGTCATCCTCGGGCTAGACCCGAAGATCCATGTGAGCGCCGGGTTGTGGATCCTCGGGTCAAGCCCGAGGATGACGTTGACAGGTGGGAATACTCCGAGACCACACCTCAACCCTTTACGTGCTACTTTCGCAGATCAGATCTGCCGAACCACGATCTCTTCTTCCGCATCGACCGCCAGCGGGTTCTTCAGCGGCAGGCCGAAACCGGCGGCTTCGATTTCGAAGACGTCGCCCGCTTCCGGCTTGATACCTTCGGCGAAGGAAAGTGTTGCCGTGCCGAACATGTGCACATGCACATCGCCAGGCGCACGGAACAGGCCATATTTGAAGTGGTGATATTCGAGGTTCGCGAAGGTATGGGACATGTTGTCTTCACCCGAAACGAACGGCTTTTCGAAGATGACCTTATCACCGCGACGGATGCGCGAGGTGCCGCGAATATCGGACGGCGGAGCTCCGACGCGAATTTCCGGGCCGAAGCTTGCCGGGCGCAGCTTGGAATGGGCGAGGTAGAGATAGTTGATCCGCTCGGTGACGTGATCGGAAAACTCGTTCGAGACGGCAAAGCCGATACGCACCGCTTCACTCTTGTCGGAAATCACGTAGATGCCTGCCATCTCAGGCTCTTCGCCGCCATCCAGCGCAAACGAAGGCGAGGTGAGCGCCGCACCGGGCGCTGCCGCCACATGGCCGTTGCCCTTGTAGAACCACTCGGGCTGAACGCCCTTTTCACCGGCCTTCGGCTTGCCGTTTTCCAGACCCATGCGGAACATCTTCATGGAGTCCGTCAGGCTTTCCTCGGCGGCTTCCGTGGTTTTCTTGTGCATGCTGTCGCGGGTCGCGGCCGAACCGAGATGGGTAAGGCCGGTGCCGGTCAGATGCAGATGGGCCGGATCGGGATGGGTGATCGGCGGCAGGAAGCGACCTTCGGCATAAGCCTTTTCAAGATCGACGGCATCGCCCAGACCATGCGCGGAAATGACATCTGCAAGGTTCTTGTCGCCATTGGCGGCTTCCATGGCAAGCGCATAAACGGACTCTGCGCCCTTGACTGCGCGTGCCTCTCCGCCTTCTTCGCGAACCGCTACGGTGATGTTGCCGCTGGCATCTTTAATCTGTGAAATGAGCACGGGATTTCCTTCCTCCGGCGCAGTGCGCCTTTATCTCTTCTACGCGGCGCCTTGCGCCTGCATCTTATGAAAGTGGCCGGAAACCGGCCACTTTTTGGACTGCGATAGGGGTGAGCCGATCAGCCCTTGTTCTTGTTGTAGACGTCGAAGAACACGGCGGCGAGCAGCACGAGGCCCTTGACCATCTGCTGGAAGTCGATGCCGAGACCGACGATCGACATGCCGTTGTTCATGACACCCATGATGAAGGCGCCAATGACCGCACCGGTGATCTTGCCAACGCCGCCGGATGCCGAAGCACCACCGATGAAGCAGGCCGCGATCACGTCAAGCTCGAAGCCCACGCCGGCCTTCGGCGTTGCCGAGTTGAGGCGGGTCGCGATGATCATGCCGGCGAGACCAGCCAGAACGCCCATGTTGACGAAGGTCAGGAAGCTCAGGCGTTCGGTGTTGATACCCGAAAGCTTGGTCGCCTTTTCATTGCCGCCCATGGCGTAAATGCGACGGCCGATCGTCGTGCGACGCGTCACGAAGCTGTAGAGCGCAACGAGAGCAAGCATCACGATCAGCACGTTCGGCAGGCCGCGATAGGTGGAAAGCTGGTAGCCAAGAAACAGGATCGCGGCCGAAATCAGCAGGTTCTGGGCGATGAAGAAACCGAAAGGCTCGACATCGATGCCATGCTTCACATTCACGACACGGCGACGCCATGCGAGATAGAACAGCACGACGGTAATCAGCACCGTCAGGATCATAGAGGTGGTGTTGAGACCTTCAATGCCGCCGATATCGGGCAGGAAGCCGGTGCTGATAATCTGGAAATCGGTCGGGAACGGACCGATGTTCTTGCCGCCGAGCACGAAGAGCGTCAGGCCGCGGAACACCAGCATGCCCGCCAGCGTCACGATAAAGGACGGAATGCGGTGATAGGCGATCCAGTAACCCTGGGCCGCACCGATGATGCCGCCGATGACGAGACAAATCAATGCCGCCAGAAAGGGGTTCATGCCCCATTGCACGGTCAGTATGGCCGCGATCGCGCCGACGAAGGCGACGATGGAACCGACCGAAAGGTCGATATGCCCGGCCACGATGACAAGCAGCATGCCCAGCGCCATGATGACGATGAACGAGTTCTGCAGGATGAGGTTGGTCAGGTTCACGGGGCGGAACAGGATGCCGCCGGTGTAGAACTGGAAGAAAACCATGATGGCGACGAGCGCGATCAGCATGCCATATTCGCGGATATTGGAGCGAATATAGGATGTGACCGAGACGACGTTACTTTCTTCGTTTGTTGTGTTTGCCGAACTCATGAGTTCTTCTCCCCTGAGCGCATGATAGCGCGCATGATGCTTTCCTGGCTCGCCTCTCCCTTCGGCAATTCAGCGACGATGCGGCCTTCGTTCATGACGTAGATGCGGTCGCAATTGCCGAGCAGTTCGGGCATTTCCGATGAGATCATCAGAACGCCTTTACCATCGGCAGCGAGCTGGTTGATGATGGTGTAGATTTCATATTTCGCGCCGACATCGATACCGCGGGTCGGTTCATCGAGGATCAGCACGTCGGGATTGGAGAACAGCCACTTGGAGAGCACAACCTTCTGCTGGTTGCCGCCCGAAAGGTTGACCGTTTCCTGAAAGATGCCCGACGAGCGGATGCGCAGGCGCGTGCGGAAATCGCTCGCCACCTTCATTTCCTTGATGTCGTCGATGATGCTGGCATTCGAGACGCCGGCAAGATTGGCGAGTGTGGTGTTGTGCAGGATGTTGTCGTTGAGCACGAGACCGAGATGTTTGCGGTCCTCCGTGACATAGGCAAGACCGGCATCGATTGCCTTGCGCACGGTGCTGACGTCAACTGGCTTGCCGTTGATCAGCACTTCACCGGTGATCTTGTGGCCATAGGACTTGCCGAACACGCTCATCGCAAATTCGGTGCGCCCTGCCCCCATCAGGCCGGCAATACCGACGACTTCGCCCTTGCGCACGGTGACGTTGATATCATGCAGAACCTGGCGGTCGCGGTGCTGCTGGTGATAGGCGTTCCAGTTCTTCACTTCGAGGATGGTTTCGCCGATCGGCACGTCGCGCGGCGGATAACGATCTTCGAGATCGCGGCCCACCATGTTGCGGATGATGACGTCCTCGCTGATTTCTTCCTTGTGACAGTCGAGCGTCTTCACGGTCATGCCGTCGCGCAGCACGGTGATCTGGTCGGCCACCTTGCGCACTTCATTCAGCTTGTGGGTGATGATGATCGAGGTCATGCCCTGCTTGCGGAATTCCATCAGCAGGTTCAACAGCGCCTCGGAATCGCTTTCGTTCAGCGAAGCGGTCGGCTCATCAAGGATAAGCAGCTTCACGCTTTTCGACAGCGCCTTGGCGATTTCGACCAGCTGCTGCTTGCCGACGCCAATATCGGTGATCAGCGTCTCCGGTGATTCCTTCAGGCCCACTTTCTTCAGAAGTTCGCGGGTACGATTGAAGGTCTCCTGCCAGCTGATCACGCCGTTCGAGGCGACCTCGTTGCCAAGGAAGATGTTTTCCGCAATCGACAGGAGCGGCACGAGCGCCAGTTCCTGGTGAATGATGATGATACCAATATCTTCACTGTCGTTGATGGCGCGAAAGTTTCGCACTGCGCCTTCATAGTGGATTTCGCCCTCATAGGTGCCGGCGGGGTAAACACCGGAAAGGACCTTCATCAAGGTCGACTTTCCCGCGCCGTTCTCACCGACGAGTGCGTGGATCTCACCTTCCTTAACCTTGAGGTTGACGTTCTCAAGCGCTTTCACGCCCGGAAACGTCTTGGTGATGTTCCGCATTTCGAGAATGGTATTGGCCATATCGCAATCCAGCGCCCGATTAATTCCGGCGTTTTTATTTTTATGGAAAAACGGGGATGACGCCAAGCCATCCCCGCATGTGTATCAGGCTTATTTCAGCTGGTCTTCCTTGTAGTAACCGCCATCGACGAGAACCTGCTTGTAGTTCTCCTTGGTTACTGCAACCGGCTTCAGCAGGTAGGACGGAACAACCTTGACGCCATTTTCATAGGTCTTGGTGTCGTTCACTTCAGGCTCCTTGCCCTGCATAACGGCATTCACCATGTTCACGGTAACCTTCGCGAGTTCGCGGGTGTCCTTGAAGATGGTGGAATACTGTTCGCCGGCAATGATCGACTTCACGGACGGGATTTCAGCGTCCTGACCGGAAACGACCGGCAGCGGCTGATCCTTCGTGCCATAACCAACGCCCTTCAGCGAGGAGATGATGCCGATGGAAAGACCGTCATAAGGCGACAGAACGGCGTCAACCTTGGCGTCGGTGTAGTAGGCCGAGAGAAGGTTGTCCATGCGGGCCTGGGCCGTTGCCGGATCCCAGCGCAGCGTGCCGACCTTGTCCATGCCGGTCTGGCCGGACTTCACGACGAGCTTGCCGCTGTCGATGTAAGGCTGGAGAACAGACATAGCGCCGTCGTAGAAGAAGAAGGCGTTGTTATCATCAGGGGAGCCGCCGAAGAGTTCGATGTTGAACGGACCCTTGCCATCCTTCAGACCAAGCTTGTCGACGATCGAAGTCGCCTGCAGAACGCCAACCTGGAAGTTGTCGAAGGTGGCGTAGTAGCTGACGTCGCCGCTGTTGCGGATCAGGCGGTCATAAGCGATGACCTTGATGCCCTGCTCGCCGGCCTGCTTCAGCACGTCCGACAGCGTGGTGCCGTCGATCGAGGCGATCACGAGGACCTTGACGCCCTTGGTGACCATGTTTTCGATCTGGGAAAGCTGGTTCGGAATATCGTCGTCGGCATACTGCAGGTCGGTCGTGTAACCAGCTTCCTGAAGCTGCTTGACGATGTTGTTGCCGTCATCGATCCAGCGCGCGGAAGACTTGGTCGGCATGGCGATGCCAACAGCGCCCTTGTCCTGTGCGAAAGCCGGCACTGCGAAAGACGCAGCACCGATGGCACAAGCTGCCATCAGCGAAATAATGGACTTCATTAACTCTCTCCCTTGAGCCCTTCTCTGGACCCGCATGTTGCGGTGCACCAGGAAATTCATGCCGTCAGAGGAAGAAGCCGCGCCCTGCTCGCTCCCTTTTCGCAATTGCGAAATGGAACAGCTGCCGCTCCTCCCCGGCATTCCGCAAATTGTTCTGAATCCATATAACTGTCAAATAGAATAAATCAGTTTCCATATATCAATTATGATATATTAAATCGATACAAAAACCGATGAGGGGTATAAAATCGCGAATGAGCAACCAGAAAGTGTATGAGCAGGCGCAAACAACGGATGCCCTTTTTGTCTTTGAAGACAACCCGTTGCTGCGGGCCGGATTGAAGATGAGCCACCTGCGCATGCTGGTCATGATCGAGGAGCACGGGCAGGTCAGCGCGGCTGCCGCCGCCATGAACATGACGCAGCCGGCGGCCTCGCGCATGCTCTCGGAAATGGAAGCGATCGTCAAATCGCCGCTCTGTCAGAGAGCATCGCGCGGTGTGGTTCTGACGAAGTTCGGCGAGGCGCTGGCGCGACGGGCGCGCACCATATTGCTGGAGCTGCGTGAGGCGAGTCGCGAACTCAATCAGATGAAGTCCGGCAGCGGCGGATCCGTTTTCATCGGCGCGGTGACCGCGCCCGCCATCAGCCTCGTGGTTCCCGCCATAAGACGGGCCATGGACACCTATCCCGGCATTGAAATCAATGTTCAGGTGGAGAGCAGCAACGTGCTGGCGCGGGAATTGCTGGCTGCGCGCCACGATTTCATCATCGGCCGCATACCGGATGACTTTGATCCAGGCCTGTTCTCCATCCACGAAATCGGCATTGAGCGCGCCTGTCTGGTGGTGCGCGAAGGTCACCCGCTTCTGGGCGGCGATCCCGTCACCCTGCAGGATCTTTCCGGTTACGACTGGGTGTTCCAGCCCCCTGGCGCGCTTTTGCGGCGCACCATGGAGGATGTCTTCCTTACCCACGGCGTCGCCATGCCGCGCAACGTCATCAACACGCCATCCGTGGTTCTCACGCTTGCGCTTGTCTGCAACACCGATGCCATTGCGCCGATTGCGCAGGACATGGCCGAATTCGTGGCCGGCCAGCGGGCCGATATCGGCCGGACCCGCATATTGCCGACGGATTTCGAACTGGTCGTCAAGCCCTACAGCATCATCACCACCAAGGGGCGCGTCCTGCCGCCCAGCGCCCGCCTGCTTTACGATCTGGTGCTGGATGAAAGCCGCAAGCTGACTGCCCAGTGACGGCGGCAAGCCAGACGCCACCTTCATCCGCTACAAGGGCCGGAAATCGTGACCGGCGAAGGAACAGCCGTATGCTCTTCGGACAATCCGTTTTCCAGTCTGTCGTCGAAAGACTGGAGCAGGAGAAAGAAGACGAAGGCGCAGAGCCGCCCCCGCCCGCGGATCACCGCATTGCCGGCTTCAGCTCAGGCTTCGTTGTCGATACGCATATCGAAGCGCCGGCGGCTGCGAACGGCAATCTCGACGCTTATCTCGCCTTCCTGGAAGACCCCGCGCCACCGGCGGAACCCCAGCCGGAACCGGAGAGCGAACCGGAACCGATGCCGGCCCACCTCGAAAAGACCTCACTTGCCGATGTTTCGGCGGAACTGGCGATCCAGGAGACCGACACTGCGGCAACGCTCGCGGAAAAGCGCCGCGCCTTCGCCCGCCTCAATCATCCCGACCGGGTGAAACCGCAGTTCCGGCACAATGCGACACTGCGCATGACGGCAGCCAATCTCCTGATCGACCAGGCGCTCCGCATGCTTCGGATGCGAGAGCATTTCCGGTAAGAGGCGGGCAGCTCAAGACAGGCGATGAACGGAAAATCGCGACGCGTCAGCCGGCATCGTCCTTATCGGTGGGTGGATTTTCGGCGGCGGGCGCAACCGCCCCGTCCCCACCCTTGTCGCCGTCGCTTGCGGGTTTGAATTTTACCAACAGTTCATAGGCCGCATAGACGCCTATGCCGCCCACGACGGTTCCCCAGAAAAACTCGCGATTGACGAATTCGATGACAGCCCATGCCACACAGAAACCGACGATAAGCAACCGCACCCACAGGGGACGATAAAGCGGATGACTCGTATCGATATTCAGCATGGTGTTTCCGTCTCTGGCTTTTCCGGTCAGTCGCTCGCTGCCGCGCGGCACCGCATGGCACGGGAATTCCATGCGTCTTGACCGTTTCGCAGACAAATTGCAACGCAAATCGGACCGAGGGATATCAGGCTGCCGTGATGGAGATTACCGGATAACCGGGGGCAACGTGCCACCACGGATGAAATCCGCCGCCCTTCCGGCCAGCATTGCCGATCTGAGCATGGGGAAACACCGGCGCCGGACGTCAGTCACGCAGGCGGCCGAGCAGCGCCAGCAATTGGTCGCGGGCCTTCTTGCCGCCGATACGGTCGATCAGCTTTTCCTCGCGGTCGCGCCAGACATCGGAAAGGCGGTCGAGAAGACGGCTACCCTCGGCCGTCATGTCGAGGAAATGAACGCGCCTGTCCTCTTCCGACCTGCGGCGGACGAGCAGACCTTTCTCTTCCATGCTGTCGACGATGGCAACGAAATTAGCCCGCTGGATGCCGAGCGCCTCGGCCACATCGCTTTGTTTAAGGCCCGGATTTCCGCCGACGATGACGAGAACGGAAAAATCGGCCGGCCGCAATCCCTGCTCCGCCAGCACATCGGAAAAACCGTTTGCCACGGCAAGTTGCGAGTGCCGCAAATGGTAGCTGATCGCAGTCGTCAGCAAACCGTAATCGATCGCGGTGAGATGCGTCGTTTGCGCGCTGCCGCTTTCGACCTTTTCCGTCCGCGGCCCGTTGCTATGTGCCAATCGCAAAGCCATCCGATCCCCCGCCTGATTCGTCCTTTACCCTGCCGAAATCATAACTGACAAAGTCACGAAACTGTATCCTAAATAAATGTAGATGATACTAATATTGTATAAGAATTTGACAGTTAATGGTCGGAAACCCAATGCTGCCCGCCATCTGGCGACAAAATCTGCGCCGAAAGCATGACTATTTACCCGCCAATTTTGAGGGGCCGGAACCGCGGGGCCACCCTTGTCTGGCAGGCATACGGGCACTCCGGTCCACGACGGATGAACATGCTGAAACTGCATGCGGGATCCGTGACAAGCTACTACTTATAAGTGAAATCGATTTCCGCGAGACCTGGGACGCCAAACGACGCAGCCCCGCTCGCAAAGACGCCCAAAAACCGCACGCCCGCACTTCCGGCCCTCTTCACCCTGCGGTCTCGAAAACTGGCAAGGTTTCGCAAATCTTGGATTTTTAGTCATTGATGCGGAAAGAAAGCTAGGGTATGAACCAACCGCTGCACGCGATTCAAGCGTGGCCGCTGCACCCGTAGCTCAGCTGGATAGAGTGTTGGATTCCGATTCCAAAGGTCACAGGTTCGAATCCTGTCGGGTGCGCCAAATACCGCCGATTTCCCTCTACAGTACTCTATGGCTGCTGAACCTACGCCTTTATGTCTGGCAGGGGTCGGATCGCGCGAAAGAGCGTAGGAACGGCGGCGTTCGGCGGCGGAAAAGTTCGAATCGCTTTCGGTCGAGTGATTGCCACAAGAATACGTTGCGGCCTGGTATGGCGGGAATGTGTCCTCATTCCGGCCGTTCGACGGACACTTGAGACTTCCCAAAAGCCGACATTGCTTATGAAGTAGCCAAGCATCAGCCGATTACTTCGGCGTCTATGTTCGAATCCCACGCGGTCAGCTACATACCGCCGATTATGCTCTTTGATCCGATCGACCCCGACTGTGGGTATTGGGGGCCAACTGTTGCCAGCAGACGTCATCCTCGTTTGGTGGCAGGAGCTGATCCCTGAGATGGCCACCGTTCCATCGAAAGTGGATCGAGTAATTTTCAGCTCGCTGGTGCCGCGAGTCGGCGCAGGTCATTATTCTCATGAATGTTGCAACCGGATGCCGCCTGTCCGATGAGTGTGACGATTGCATCGGCCACCGTATCTGCGGGGATAGCGCCGTACCGCGACAATTGGCCAACCAGTATCGGCGTGAGCACTGCGAAAATCCTTTGGCCGATCGCTTCCCACACTCGCCGCTCGCCGCGTGTGCCGAGCAGGAAGCCGGGGCGGATAATATCGACCCGTTTGAAGCCGAGAGCCGTGACGGACTGTTCGATCTTGCCCTTGGTCTGAAGATAGAATCCCGGTCCGCCGGCCCCTGCCGCGGTCACGAGGATGAACTGGCGCGCGCCGAGCGCTCTCGCACCTTGAGCGACCGCGAGAACATAGTCGTGATCAACGCGGAACATCGCGGCTTGCGAGCCGGCCGTGGCTATCGTCGTTCCCAGGCAGGAGATAGCGATATCGACGCCGTCAGGCGCGACCGACTCCAATGCGCCTGCGGGCTCCTGGCAAAGCCGCTCGAAATCGATAGCATGGCCGGACGCCGACGCCCCTTTTCGCACGAGGCGGATAACATCAACGTCGGGTCTGCCAGCCAGCCGTGTACCAACGAGGCCGCCCACCAATCCGGTACTACCGGCAATTAGGATGCGACGGGTCATCCGGCTGCTCCTTTTCCAAGAGGATTACAATCATGCCCCTCCCGCACGGCTTCACCACATCAATGCAGACCGGCTGTTTCAGGCGCGTGAGGCCTCTTCATGTTCGATTCGCGCCAGCGGTTCGGGGGCATACCTTCCCATTCCCGGAATGCGCGGTAGAAGGATGTGGTGTCCTGATAGCCGAGCAGGCAGGCCACTTCATCGATGTCCGTAGCCGGGT
Organism: Agrobacterium sp. SORGH_AS_0440; assembly: GCF_031453135.1. NCBI lineage: Bacteria > Pseudomonadati > Pseudomonadota > Alphaproteobacteria > Hyphomicrobiales > Rhizobiaceae > Agrobacterium > Agrobacterium sp. SORGH_AS_0440. The sequence goes on from NZ_JAVIYR010000002.1 coordinate 2,204,924, forward strand.
CGATCAAGAGATGGCGACCCAGATCCCGGCGCGCTTCTGACAGCAAGTCACGGAAGGTCGAGCCTTCTCCTGTGATGCGACGCTGGAGGGTTCGATCGCTCATGCCCAGTTGCTTCGCCACGTCGGAAAGGCCAGGCTGGCCGCTCGCAAGGCTGCGCTTCAGCACGATCTTCACCTGTTCAGAAATGGAGCTTTGCGCTTCCAACTCACCGAGCGCCGCCCTTAGCGCCGGGGTCAGCATCTCGAGCATCTCGGGATTGTGTCCCGGGAACGGACGATCGAGGTCGGCGGTGTCGAGTACCAGAAGGTTGCGCGGAGCCTCGGTGCGGATTGGGCAGCCGAAATAGTCCGCATAAATGGCGCCCACCGGTCCCGGTCGGGTTAGATCCAAACGTCGTGGCACGATGGCGCGCCCGGTAGCGCGCCGTCCCAGCTCCACCAACGTGGCGAACGTAATATCGACGGAGATGCCGGGTTCTGCTGCGATGGCGAAGGGCCATTCTGCAGATATGATGCAATCTCCATTGGCCTCGACAATCTGCAATTGCTCCGGCGTGCACAGGCGCTTGAACCGTGCGAGCCGGGTCAGCCCATCGCGATAGTCACGGGCATAGAAGGCAGCGAGGCTCGACGGCGGATGAACCGCCGTATCGACCGATTGCACCATCCGGATGCCAAGCGCGGGGTCGCCTGACAGGTCCGCTATTGCCTGCATCAGTGCAAAATATTGTGCCGTGGTGACGAAGGCCTGTGCGCCCAGATGAAGCGTTGCCGGCAGCCGGGCCTGCCGCAACAGCGCGGCGGGCGGAACACCGAACTGCTCAGCCGCCCGCCAGAACGCTTGCGGGACCTTGCATTTGTCGACCTGCACCATCATCGACCTCCTACGATCGCCTTCGTCTCCAGATATTCTTCAAACTCGCCAAGCCTGGCGGCGGCTGTTACCGGATTGCTTTTAACCAACGCAAAGGCACCGCAAGAGCGAGCCTGAGCGCCATTCAGGATCACCTGAGCCGCCCGCAGTCGACTCGCCACCGGGCCGGTGGCCGGATTGATGATGTCCTGCGTATCAACTCCCGCTGAAGCGACCCGGGCGTCATCGATGTCGTTCTTCAGAATATCTCGCATCAAGGACACTCCGACTAGACTTTCTGGCTCTTCATGGCCTTGGCGATGCCGGTCGCCATCCGCATCATGCCGTCGAAGGCGCGATCGGACAGGATGCCGCGCATGAAGATCATGGGCCTGGCTCCAAAGCCGATCGCATAGCGGGTCTTGGGCTTGGCGGCGGTCACCGCCTTGGCGATCGTGTCGGCGATGATTTGCGGCGGAGACTGGCGCTTGACACTGGCTTCACCGATCATGGATTGCGCCATGGCGTTGGCCTGCACGGCGTAAGGGCCATGACCGGACGTTTGTTTCAGTTTGTCGGCGGCAATGCCGGCCCATTCGGTCTTGATACCGCCGGGTTCGATCACGACGACATCGATGCCGAAAGGCTGTACTTCCATGCGCAGGCAGTCGCTGATCGCCTCCAGTGCGAACTTCGTGCCGTGATACCAGGCGCCAAGCGGCGTGTGGATCTTGCCGCCCATCGAGGTGATGTTGATGATCGTGCCCGAACGTTGCGCCCGCATATGCGGCAAGGCAAGCTGTATCAGCCGCACCGCACCGAAGACGTTGACATCGAACTGGGCGCGCGCCTCTTCCATTGGCACGTCTTCGACCGCACCGTAGGAGCCGTATCCGGCATTGTTGACGAGAACGTCAATGCGACCGGATTCGCCGATGATCGTGTCGATACCGGCCTGCATGGACGCGTCATCGGTGACGTCCATTGCCAGAATTCGGATACCGGACCTGGTCAGATGCTGCATCCGGTCAACGCGGCGGGCCGCGCCATAGACTGTGTAGCCAAGCTCCTTGAGCTTGAGAGCGGTGGATTCACCGATACCAGACGAAGCGCCGGTGACGAGTGCAACTTTGGTGGCCATGTGCGTCGTTCCTTTTTGTTTGAACCGATTGCTTTTGCCGCCGTGCCAAGGCGGTAATGTCTTCTGGACATCAAATAGCGAAGACGACACGCCATCACATTGGCGCAATATGCCACAAAATTTGCTCATTACGCCAAGATATTGGCGCGAAGCACCCGCAACGCGGCGCGCAGTAAGGTGCCTGCCAGCGAATGCTGTCTCATTGAGCCATTATCGAGCACAGAAACGGGGATAGCCGAGCGGGTCGCCGTTAGCCCGGTGTCGCAGCAGGGAGCAGAGCGCTCAGAGGAGCGCGGCGGACAATGCGATAGACTGCGGCAGGCGGTACGTTCTGCATTGTCTTGCCGACGAAGCTCGCCTTGAGGCCGAGCCGATCGAGGATCGGGCGTGATACAGGGCAGCGCGGGCCGTAGGTGAACTGATAGAATGCGCCTCCGATCCGCAGATGCCAGAACGATCCCGCAAGGATTGCCATGACTTTGCGAGGCGGCATGCTGAGAAGCGGCAATCCGCTTACCACGGCGCCGACCATCTGCAGTTCGTCGAAGCTGACGCCTTTAAGTCGGGCCGCATCCATCTGGATCACCCGTGCACCGGGAAATCGCGAACCGAGGAGATCGGTAAATGCGGAGCCGTACTCGATCAGCGTGAGGTCTTGCAAAGCCACGCCCCGTGCCACAAGGGCACGGGTAAAAACTCCCGTTCCAGGGCCAAGTTCGATCACCGGCCCGGTCAATGTTCCGATGTCACGGGTCATCAGATCGGCGAGCGCGCGGCCCGACGGCGCAATGGCGGCCACCTGAAGCGGCTTGGCCGCCCAGGACTTGAGAAACGTCAGTATATCGCTTTGCAAATAGGTCTCCGGCGGGTTGGAATAGGGTGTGTAAGTGCAAGCTTCGCAAACTTGCAGTGATGCAGTCTTTCGATTGGACGCAGCGGTCAGTTTCGGCTTCCAGGGGAAACGGCCCGTCGCGCCCACGTTGGCCTTCGCGACGTGGGAGCAGCGTGGCTTCAAAAGCGATGAAACCCTCTAGTCTGCCCCAAAAGCGAGATGCCGAGATAGCCTCTGAGCAGCATTTTGTTGCCCTTCATCTCGACGTTGCAACGATAGTCCTTCCGGACGAGGCGTCATAAAGCGAGCCTCCGGTCCATTCGCCATTATCCCAACGCAGTCCGTGGATGAATACGATGTTTTCGAGCGAGCGGCTTCGCAAGGCAGGATCAGGGTTCTTGGCGTCTCTCTTGAAGGTCGTATTGTCGCCTTCCATGATCTGGTTCCCGAAGAGAAGGTGCGCCCGAAACTCCGCGCCCGCTTTGAACATCTCGAGCTTTACGCTGCCGTCATCTGCCGCCCACTTGCCAAGTATGGCGTCTTGCTGTGTATGCTGAGCGAATGCGGAGCCAGCCATGGCCAAGCTTGTCATGGCCAACGCCGCGAGAAGCAGCGATCGGCGGGATGCCGTCAATGTATGCACTCTAGTAATCCTCGGTACTTGGCCGTATGGCCTGGATGTTTCTGGTCGATCGGCTCTTACAGCGTCGCAATGGTATGCTGTTTGCCGTTGCCCTGAGCGGCGTTGGATTCGGGCTCCCATGCCTCCCAGGTAGAAAGCCGCGCGGAATAGGCGGCGCGTGCCACCGGCAGGCCTTCTGTGCCCAGGAAAAACCGCAACGGCGGGGTTTGCACATCCACCAGCTTCAGGATGGCCGCGCCCGTCGAACGCGGATCGCCGAATTCCATCTTCGCTCCGGCTGCGAAGGCTTGCTCCCGCAGCGGCGCATAGGGAAGTGACGCCTGGATGACGCGGAGCATTCCGAACACATTGGTGTCCAGCTCGGCGCGAAGATCCTGTTCATCGATTTCCTCGACCGCGCCGACCAATGCATAGCCGGCGTTGTTGAGGACAACGTCCAGCCGTCCGAAGTACCGGTGCGCGTCTGCAACGGCTTGCCTGACGCCCTCGGCATCGGTGACGTCGAGCTGAAGGGGCAACACGCTATCCCCGAAACAGCTGGCGAGTTCCAAGAGGCTTTCCGTGTTGCGGGCTGTGGCGGCAACCTTGTCGCCACGTTCCAGTGCAGCTTCGGTCCAGATGCGGCCGAAGCCCCTGGATGCACCTGTAATGAACCAGATTTTTTCCGGCATGCTGTTGATCCCTGTTGCTAAGAACGCCAACAAGAATGGCAGGCGGACCAGACGGAAGCATTGGCGCAAGGCGCCGACACTTTTGCGTAAGACGCCAATCGTGGCTTTGGCTCAGCTCGCATCGAGCCAATAGTCGCTCCGGGCACTCCCGCCCTGCAATTGACTGAATGCCATCCCGCAGCGGAGCATGTAGGCTTCGAACCGAGTTAAAGGAGTGCTATAGCGTAAACGTAGTTATCATCTTCACCCGGCGTGGCGCGCCATTTTACGGAGAACTTTTCACCCGGATTGCCACGCTTCGTTTTTCGACGGAGCCTATGGAAAGCATGTATGGCGTTGCCTCATCCGCTAGGCAGCGTGCTTGACAATTGCGCGTCGCAACAGTCTTCCCCGAAAACGCCGCTAGACTCCGTCCCGATCGATATTACTGAAGCATTAAAGGCGATGGGCGAAGGCTGGCGGCGGCGGATCAGTGGTGGTCTGAGATAAGCTATCCGTTCTTCGACAACCCAGAGGCAAAAAGCCGCCCGGTGGTCGAAGCACCGGGCGCTGGTTTCAGGCGAATGAAGTCGCAGGATCAAAACTCACGCCATTCATCTCTCGATCTGTCGACGGCGGCATTGCCCGCGAAGGCGGCAGCGAGCTTGTGGCCGAGCGCACGCACGGGTGATGCCACCGGTCTTTCGCCGCCGGCGGCGGTGCGCACCGGCGCGGGCTGGCTCTGCGGCTGATAGGCGCTGTCGCCGAGGCGGAATTGCGACAGCAACTGGTTGAGAGAGGCCACCTCCTTGGCCAGGCTGTGGCTTGCGGCATTGGTTTCTTCGACCATCGCCGCGTTTTTCTGGGTGTCCTGATCCATCTGGTTGACCGCGGTGTTGATCTGCTGCAGTCCCGAGGACTGCTCCTGCGCAGCCTCCACGATGGAAACCACGTGGCGGTTGATTTCCTGCACTTCGGATACGATCGTCACCAGCGCCTTGCCGGTGTCACCCACCAGCTGCACGCCCTGCTGCACCTGATCGTTCGAGGTGGTGATCAGCGCCTTGATCTCCTTGGCAGCATGGGCGGAGCGTTGCGCAAGCTCGCGCACCTCCTGGGCCACGACGGCGAAGCCCTTGCCGGCCTCACCGGCGCGGGCGGCCTCCACGCCGGCATTCAGAGCAAGCAGGTTGGTCTGGAAGGCGATCTCATCGATCACCCCGATGATATTGCTGATTTCATTGGCAGAATTGGCGATCTGCTCCATGGCGACCACGGCGCGGCGCACCACTTCGCCAGATTGTTCCGCGCCCGCCTTGGCGCGACTGACGATCAGGCCCGCCTCCTGCGCGCGCTTGGTGGAATCCCGCACGGTCGTGGTTATCTCCTCCAGGGCCGCGGCGGTTTCCTCCACGGCCGCCGCTTGCTGTTCGGTACGTCTCGCCAGATCGTCAGCGGCCGATTTGATTTCGTTTGCCCCCGCGCCGATGCCGTTGGCGTTCTGCGCAACACGGGTCAGGGCTGCCTGCAGCTTTTCCGCCGATGTGTTGAAATCGTTGCGCACGGTATCGAGCGTTGTCGTGAACGGCTCGCGGATGCGGTAGGAGACATCGCCGTCGGAGAGTTTCGAGAGACCGGCAGCGAGGTTGTCGACGGCGAATTTGACGTCGGCCGCTTCCTTCGCCTTCTGCTGCTCACGGTCGATCCGGTCCTGTTCCGACAGGCTGCGGTTCGCTTCGGTTTCCCGCTCGAGACGAATGCGCTCGATGGCATTTTCACGGAAAACCTGAACCGCCTGCGCCATCTGGCCGACTTCGTCTTTGCGTGCCATTCCGTCGATTTCCGCCGTCGTTTCACCGGCGGCCAGCGAGACCATGCGCTCGCGCAGGCGGGCAATCGGCGCGGTGATGCCGCGCGAAGCCACGAAAAGCGCCAGAATAATGCCGGCCGCGAAAGCAACGCCGACAGCCATCAGCGAGGTGAGGATGGTCGAATTGGTCTGATCGGTCAGGTCGTCGCTTCCCTTGACGACACCCTTGGCAAGCCTGTCAAGAAGATTGGCGATGTCGGCGCCCGTAGCGCGCATGGCAACGTCAGCCTTCAGAAGCTCCGCAGCGGATTCCTGGTTGCGGTTGGCCGAACCGAATTCCACGGCCTTGTCCGTGATGTCGATAATGGCCTTGACGTCTCGCAACAGCCCGTCGAGTGCTGCTGTCTCTTCCGGAAAAATGGCTTTGACATCGTCCAGCCGCGTTACCACCTCTGCCCTGTCCCCCGCATATTCCTGCTTCACGATTTTAAAGTCGGGGCTATTGGCGTCATAAACCATGATCTGATACGCACCATAGGCCATGGACTGCAGGTTTCGGTTTGCCCGGGCAAGCTCCACCAGGGCGGCGTTGTCTTTGGCGATAAAATCGGAATAGGCCGTGTCCGCGTGCTTGTAGCGGTCGGACATGAAGCCGGTGGCGCCAAGACCGACGATGCAGATCGGCAGAATGAGGGAAAGAATTTTTGTGCGGATGCTGGCGTTCTGGAGAAAGGACACGGAAACCTCACGTCATGAAAAAACCGCTCCTTCCCCGTGCCACAGGAGGTGTTCGGCAAGGCTGGCATGGCACGTCGAGGACCCCGGTCATCAGGGCTTCGATAGCCGCATCATCGGCTGGGATTGCCTCTGCATCATGCATACGCCGAAGAAAGTCCGGGCCTGTCCCTGCAATACGCACAGGTCGTCTCCCCCCGTGGCATGGCGCCCCTGAAAGGCCAGGCGCCAGGCCGCATCTTGAGGAAAAGCTGAGCAGAGCCGATCGATGGGCTGCTCGTGATTCCTTTTATCGCAAAATAATTATGATCAAAAACTTTATAATTTCTTCACGCCGAAAAATTGCAGGTGCCGACAGGGATTCGCGGTGCAGCTGCTGCCCGCGACATCAAATGATGGAACCAGTATGGAGCAGTGATCTTGCATCATTACCCGACGCAGCGCGGCCGGCGGTGGCGGCGCATCTCGAACCGTCAACGGGAATGCAGGACCTGCGGTTGTGCGGCAGGCGGCCCGCCCGGCTTCGCTGCACTGCGCACGGGGCCGCCGGACTGGCCGGGTTCCCGCTCTGCCTCTTCCTCGACGAGGCTGGCATGGGCCTGCAGATGCAGGCCCATCATCGCGACGAGCAGGAAAAACCAGACGAAACCCGCGCTCAGAAGAAACAGGGTCTCCAGAAAGCCGTATAGCAGGACGTAAAGCCAGACGCCGACATAAAGCCGCGTCAACGGACTGTTGCGCGTGGCGCTGTCCATTTTGCCGAGATTGTGGAGCGGCAGCAGATAAATCCACATCAGCACCAGAACCAGTCCCGGTACGCCACCTTCCAGCAGCAGGTCGAAATAGCCGCTATGGGAGGCCGGCGCGGTGGTCGCCCAGCTATTGTCTTCGGTGAAGCTCGACATCAGCGTATCACTGCGCCAGAAGGCCTGGTAGCCATATCCGAGGATCGGGCTTTTGCGGATGTAATCGATGGCGACAGCCCAGATATCGGTTCTGCCCGTAAAGCTGGCGTCGATGCCCATTTTCGTCAGCATCTGTGAAAACACCGGGTCTACCGTGGTGCCCACGGTCACGGCCGCGCAGAACAAAAGAAGCAGGGTCACGACCATATAACGCCACCGGGGCCAGCGAACGATGAACCAGCCGGTTGCCACGATGATCGGCATCAGGCCAAGCACCGTCTTGCCACCTGTCTTGACCAGGAAGAAAACCGACAGCAGCAGCACCGAGAGGCCGCCGATGAAGGACCAGCGCCTGCAAAGATAAATCGACACGATGATCAGCACCGCCATGACCGATGCGGCCTCGTTCTTGTGTTGGAAGACCCCGCGCCAGTTGCCGGCCAGCAGCGGCTCCAGCGCATCGCTTGCCAGGTGAATGGACCGCGAAGGCAGGGCGACGACGCCGAAATAACACAGGAACAATATGATGAGGACGCAGGTGGCGAGCAGCGTGGTAAAATGCCGCTCGGTGCGCGGCAGCTGCAGGAACCCGCCGGCGAGCACGCAGATGATGGCGCACATGACAAGCCGACGTAGAGAAAACGATGGTGCTTCACCGAGAAGCGAGGTCAAGGCGAACCAGCCGAAAATTGCCGCTGTCAGCAGGCGCGGCGCAAGGATGATGGAGAACGAGCGCTCCCTGGCCATGAATGCCACAAAACTGCAGAGCAGGATGACTGCGGTGAGCTGGTTGAGCAGGTTGGACCCGGCCGCCATGGCGGAGCCCAGATAGGTGGAGGAGAGCGAGATATAGGGCGAAAAACCGACTGTGAAGTACAGGAACGTCACATAAAACAATGCGTCCCGCCAGTAGCCACGCCCCTGTCCGTCATGCGGTGCATCCATAAGGGGTTTTTCTCTTCCTCTTTCCACCGCCTCGGCATCCCGTCCGATGCTTTATCCGGTTACCCGAATATCCTCCCAAAATCCTATTTTTTAGTTATATATAATGCACGGAAGAATAGTAATTCCGTCATTTCCGACCGCGCTTCCGGAACGAGGTCAAAGGGTTAGAAACGGAGAAGGACTGCCGGGAAAGAAGCTGCGCTCTGAAGAACGGCTCTCAGGCGTTAACTTCGCATCGAAAATTTAATGCGCTGATTTCCTTAATATTTACCACGAAATTCCTGCCCGAAAAGCCCGCCTCTACTTGCACGACAAGAGAACCGTCTTCGCATGCCGGAGGTATACTCACGCAGCCAGCAGATACTCTATTTAGCGTATATTAACAACTCAAGATATATCTTTGGGTTGATTTCGTAAATGCGCATAGGCTGGAGACCCAGGGTGGACGTTCCGAGGCACACTAGGACGGACGATAGCGATAACGGTCAGTCGACGCGATGCCCGGCGCCGCAAAGCTCAACCGGCGTCCGCCCCATGCGCAGGGACGACGTGCCGGCTGTCGAGCGGGTACTGAACAGCGCATTCAGGAAGACAGGGCCCACGACGAGCTTCGATTTTCGCTCCTATGTAGAGACGTTGTTCTTCAGCAGCCCCGTTTTTGATCCGGATTACGGCAGCGTAGTTTACGATGCGGGAGAGAATGGCGTGACAAGCGTCATTCTGGCCGTGCCCATGCGGTTTGTCGCCAATGGAAGAACCGTTACGGCGCGCCTGCTCTGTGCTTTCGCGTCGGATGGAAAACTTGGCGCACTCGGGGCCGCGCGCCTGTCCCGCGGCATGCGGGCATCGAAACACGACATGCTGTTTTCGGATACAGCCTCGCCTGTCAGCGCCGACCATTGGGTTGCGACCGGCGGCAACATGCTGCCCATCGAAAGCCTGCAATGGCATAAGGCGCTGAAGCCCTTCTCAACCATCGCACTGCGCATGCCGCGCCGTTCGAAACTGGCCAAGACAACGCTTGCCCTGGCGGCGCTCGGCTTCGTGGACGGCGTTCTGCGCAAATGGAAAAAAGGCCTCAGGCCGCAGCAGGCTCCGGGCGCCAGGGTAAAAGAAGTGGATTTCGAAACCTTCCGCCGCGCAGCGCTGCCGATGATCGAGCGTTTTTCCGTCCGCCCGGAATGGTCCCATGACGAATTTCACTGGCTGATCGGCATGAGCAGGACGAATGAGAGCCTGGGCGAACTGAAAAGCCTGGCGATCGAGACGGCCGAAGGTCATGTCATGGGAGCCGCCCTGTTTTTCGGGCAGCCGGCGCGAACCGCCTATGTGCTCAATCTCGTCTGTGATGCCGGCCGCGAAAACGATGTCCTCAACACACTGTTCCACCATTTTGACAATGAGAATTACGCCCATGTCACTGGCATGGCGCAGCCCTTTCTGATCAACGCGCTTTACCGCCAGAACCACATGAGCTTCCGCCATGACGGATATTTCTGCATGGCCACCCGGGACGATCTGCTGAGGGAAAGGGCGCTGGCCGGGGATATCTATATAGGCGGACTATGCTCGGAGAGCTGGAGCAAACTCATCACCGATTATTGAGGCCCCGCGCAGACCGACACGAGCCGGGCCGCCGCCTCAAGCCTTGGTAAAACGACCCACATTGGCCGATATCAGATGGCGCAGGGCCTTCGCGTAACGTTTGGAGCGTGTCTTGGCCGCCAGCGCGCTGGTCCAGTCCACCATCGATCCGTTGATATCGAAATCGCCGAGCTGACCTTCGGGTATATCGCCCTTTTCGATCCGCTCGACGATGGAAGCGAGCGCCGAATAGAATTCCGGCGAGCGATAAGGCGGGTGCAGTGAATACATGCCTTTACCCGTACCGAGAAAATCCAGCCTGTAGACGCCGCTGCGCATCATGTTGGTGCTCAACACCTCCTCAGCAGGCATCGAGACGGGCTGCTGATTATAGGCATAGGAGCGGATGCGCCGTTTGACATCGGGCCTGAGCAGTTCCAGCGAACCGATCCGCTTGGCGAAGCGTTCCATGTCGATCATGAAAAGACGTGTGGAAACGGTGGCGAAGCGCCAGGTGGGAATACGCGACGGCAACTTGCGCGGCTCAGGAATGTTCTTCACGCCGGGCATGCCGACATGGCGGGAAATATCGAGATCGCCCCGCACTGTCGGCGGCCCGGAAAACGGCGTGATGCACAGCGCATCCGGATTGGCTTTCTGCAGCGCGATCGCCTCGGAAAACCAGCTCTGGCTGCCGCCGCCAAACATCATGTCGCTGTCCATGTGCAGTACGTAACGGGCGTTGGCCCGTTTAAGACCGTGGAAATAGACGTGGAAAGGACCGCCGTCGAAAGCCTTGGCGGGATAGGGAACCGCCGACCGGGAAAAGAAGGTCTCGGACACCGCCTTGCGCGCCTCATCGCTGTAATCGACGATATCGACGACGAGATGCGGATAGTTGATCTGCATTTCCTCCAGCATGTCGAAAAGTCGTTTGCGCGACGCTTCGAAGCCTTTGCCCTTGTAGCGACCCGCCCCCACCTGGCCGGTATCGACAGTCAGCAGAATGCGGTCCACCTGTCCGCCCCAGACCCGTAGCTGATGCGGCAACGTCAATGCGGCATGCGGAGCGTCGAAGGGATGCAGATTGACCTGCAGCGCTTTCTGGACGGGAGGAAGCGGCATTTCAGCATTCATAGTCACGCACCACGGTTCCGGAATTCATTGATGATGGCCATCATGGGTTTTTCGTTGAAGCTCCAGTCGAGCGGCAACGGTCGGTTCGCCGTGCCGTCACGACGCGGATAGGCCCAGCGGATCCAGGTATACTGGTCCGAAATACCCCATGTGGTGATCGAGGAAAGCGGGCCGCCGGCCGAGGCCGCCTCAAGAAAATCCCGGACCTGACCGTTGATCAGCAAATCGCGTTCCGCTTCCGGACCGGGCAGCGTCTGGTCCATCACATCAAGCTCCGTCACCAGAACGGCAAGGCCGTAACCGCGCATTTCCGTCACGAAGGCGGCAAGCTCGTCCTTGGCGATCGGCCAGCCGCCGCGCAGGTGCCCCTGCAGACCGATGGCGTTGATGGGCGCCCCTTTTTCCAGAAGCTCGAGAATGAGATTGCGGAACGCCTCGCGCTTGGCCGGCGATTTTTCGACCGCGAATTCCACGTCATATTCATTGAGAACGAGCTGCGCTTTCGGATCGACCTGATGGGCAATATCGAAGGCCTTCTTGATGGCGTCCGGCCCGGCGCCGTAATACCAGGCGTCACGCCGGGCGCGCACATTGCCGGGAACATCCGGGATCGGTTCGTTCACCACGTCCCAGCTATGAACGACATCCCCGTAACGCTCCATCACCTTGACGATATGGGTTTCCATCAGCTTCTCGACCTTGCCGCTGCCACCGATGCCGGCAATCCAGGGGGCATTTGAGGCGTACCAGATGAGCGGATGGCCATGCATGGAAAGCTTGTGCTGGCGCGCGAAGTTGGCGAGTGCATCGGCGGGCGCAAAATCGAACACCGCTTCCGATGGCCGCATGACCTCCCATTTCATTTCAGTCACGGGGGTGATGCGCGAGCAATATTTCACGATCGCCTCGCCGATGCGGCTATCGGCGGTGAGGTCAGGCAGATAAATGGCCGCGCCGTAAGGGGCGGTTTTGGTCGAGGTTTTTTTCTGCGCGGCAGAGGCCGTGCCGGTCAGGGCGTGCAAAAGGCCCGCGCTTGCCGCACCGCCCAGAAAATTCCGCCGCCCGATCCGCATTCATCCGCCTCCACAACCCCGGCGCATCGAGGGAAAACCGGGATCGATTTTCGCCAGCAACGATGCGCAGCCCAAAATGTCGGAGCGTTCCCGCACATCCGGATGGACCCGGCACGCTCCATTCTCAAAACATAACATTCTGATCATGCCAAAAGGATATTAAAGATTTGCAAGGTTAACCGCCGCTATACCACGTCATAATTGGCCAGCGCCGCTTAATCCGGTAGTAACTTCGCCATGCGAATTCTTGGCCCATGCCTCACGGAGTTTAAAGCTTGATATCCGTTTCGATTGTCATCCCCGTTCGCAATGGCGAGCGTTACATCGTGGAGGCGATCGAAAGCGCATTGCTTCAGGGCAAAACCGTCTGCGAGGTGCTGGTGGTTGATGACGGTTCCACTGATAGCACGGCGCAAAAGGTGCAGGGTTTTTCCGATCCGCGCGTTAAACTGCTTGCCCGGCCGCAGGGACGGCAGGGCGTTTCCGCGGTTCGCAATTTCGGTCTTTCGCAGGCACGTGGCGAGTGGACGATGTTTCTCGATGCAGATGACCGCCTGAAGCCTGGCGCCGTCGCGGCGCTTTGCGCCGGCGTCACCGGCCCGGATGTCGTTGCCGTTTATGGCGATTACGAGCGTATCGATGAAAACGGTGCAAAGATCGGCCGTCGCAACCTCATCCGTCGCCGCGAAAAGCCTGACGGCTTCATCCTTCGGCCGCTGCTCGGCGGAAACTTCATCGTCAATGGCGGCATCATGCTGGTCAGAACCCGAATCTTCCAGGATTTCGGCGGCTTCGACGAGACCCTGCGGTATGCGGAAGACTGGTACGGCTGGTGCAGGCTAGCCGCCGCGGGCCGCTTTGTTTATCTTCCCGGCCGCCACGTCCTCGATTATCGGGTTCACCGGACGAGCGTTATGATGAACCGGCTCTTGACCTTCCGCGATTGCGAACCGGCAATCGAAGCCGTGTTTTCCGATCCCGCCATCGTCGCAGCCATTCCCCCGCAGGAGCTCGGACGGCTTCGCCGCAAATCCGAAAACCATATGAACGCCTATACCGTTGCCCAGGCGTTTCGTGCCCGCCGTTACCGGGAAGCCTTTTCGGCACTGGCCGACACCGTCATTCATCGCCCGCGCCAGAGCCTCCGGGCCGTCGTTTTTTCCGCCGCAGCACTTGCCGGAATTTAGGAGTTTCCATGTCCGATATCATGCCGGAAGCGGTGGTGTGCATCCCCAGTTTCCGCCGGCCGGAAGGCCTGAAGAAGACACTTGCATCGCTTGCAGCCCAGAAGGTCGATTTTCCCTTCGCGGTCGTCGTGGTCGATAATGATGGTGCAGGCCAGCAGGGTCTCGCTGTTGCGCGCGCCTTTTTTGCCGAAAACGACATGGCCGGGCTGGCCCTGGTAGAACCGACACAGGGCAATTGTTACGCCATCAATACGGCGTTCCGCACCGCCCGGCAGAGCTATCCTTCCGCGCAATGGTTTCTGATGATCGATGACGACGAGGCCGCCTCCCCCGTCTGGCTTGGGCAAATGGTCTCGGCGGCGAAATCCTTCGACGCCGATATCGTCGGCGGACCCGTCAATCGCGAATTCGACGCCCCGGCTTCCAGGGCGGTTCTTTCGCATCCGCTGTTCGGTTCCATAGAAGCACCGACCGGCCCGGTCGACCAGATCCACGGCTCGGGCAATTGCCTGATTTCACGGCGAGTGTTCGAAACCTTGCCGAAGCCGGAATTCGACGTGCGGTTCAACTTCCTCGGCGGCGGCGACATGGATTTCTTCACACGCTGCCGCAAGGCCGATTTCAAATTCGCCTGGAATGCGAACGCCCTCATCATCGAATACGTGCCGGAAAGCCGCATGGCGCCGCGCTGGATCATGGAGCGCTCGCTCCGGACCGGCATCATCAATTACAGCATCGATCGCGCCCGCCGCCCCGGCCTGAAGGGCGGACTGCTGCTCGCCGCCAAAAATGCCGTCAGCCTGTGCCTGTCGCTCTTCCGTGCCGTTTCCGCATTGCTGAAAACCGGTTCGCTGCTGCCCGCCACCCATCCGCCCCTCATGTCCGTGGGCCGGGTGATGGCGAGCCTCGGCATCACGCTCACGCCCTATAAGGCACCGGCGAAGAAAAGCTGACGCCCGATCTTACCGTCACGTTTAACCCAGCGTCTTTTGCCTGCCGAACGACATCGGGTTCGCGGGCCGCTTCTGCAAACCGAAAGACGAAAAGGCCGTCGCAAGTACGAGAAGCGGCACGAGCACCGGCCAGAAAAAACAAAGGACAATGCCGGTTACCCGATAAAAATCCCAGTTCTTGTCGCGGCGGGCGCCTTCAATATAGGTCATGGCGAGAGAGGTAACGGTGCCAATTCCATATATGAAAAGAGAAATGGACGTAATCACCATTGATGGCCTCGAAATATCTCTGATTCGAATAAATTTGTAATATTTGTGCAGTGTAGCGCAGCCGTTCGCAGTTGCAACGGGTTTCGGCGCCGCAGCGCGCTGATTCAATAAGTTAGAAAAACCTTACATTTATCGGGCAAGACGGCGCAATGATCTAGCGGTTCTGCCCCGAAGCGCCAAAGCGATACTTCAGCAGCGAATATATGGCGATCGGATTGGTCAGCAGGTAACGTTTTCCAAGACGCTTCGGCTCAAGCATCGCCCGGTAGAGCCATTCCAGCCCCATATCCTGCATCCACTGCGGCGCCCGGCTGTTCTTGCCGGCAATGAAATCAAAAAGGCCGCCGCAGGTCTTGATCACGGCGACGCCGGAAAGCCTGTCCAGATTGCGCGAAACGAAGCGCTGCTCGAGCGGAATGCCGAAGCCGACCCAAAGAATATCGGTCTTCGAGGCGACAATATCGGCAATGATTTCGTCCCCGCGACCCGGACTGAAATAACCATTATGGCGTCCCGAAAAGACGAGGCGCGGATAAAGCCTCTGCATTTCCTCGACCGCCGCACGGTTCACCTCTTCGGAACCGCCAAGGAAATAAAACCGGCTGCCCGTCTCTTCGGCGCGCTTGGCCACCGCATGGACGAGATCCGTCGTTGCAACCCGTTCTCTCAACGCCCGGGCACAGAACTTGCGGGAGAAGATCACCAGCGACATGCCGTCGGCGTGAATCTGGTCCGCCTGCCGCAGCATGGCGTCGAATTCGCGGTCGTGGTGGCAGAGCGCGATGACCTGACCGTTTGCGGATGTCGAATAAAACGGCCTTGCACCCGGCGTACGCTCCGTCGTTGCACGCAGGATGAAATCCCGCGCGGTTTCATCGATGGTTGCGTCAGTAATGGGTAGGGACGCAAGAGAAATAACCGGCCAGGAATGACCAGTCTCCTCCGTCTGCGGCATCTCTCTCCCTGTCATAATCTGTCCGGCGTCCAAGATAGGCATCGTTTCATTGTTATGGGCACGCATATGCATAAAATAGAAGGCTTCAAACACTACGAAGAACTATCATTAATATTTTTATAAATCCTCCGCTTGAGGCGGGGAAATTGCACGCCCGCTGGTTGAATGACCTTCCCCTCGCCTATTCCCGTTTGGCGTCCGATGGTTTAATGGACGGAAACATCAATGACAAAGGTCCCGGCCATGGAAACCATTTCAATCGACAACCGCGGCGATTTCGGCCTCTGGGCAATAGAACGGGCGAAGGAAATCGTTGCCAACGAGGCGTCCGATCTCGCCGTTTCCGTCCGTGATGGCGACGAGGCAGGCATTCGCGATGCCGGCAATGCGCTGGGTGCGGCCATCGCCGCCGCTCTCCTCGAAGTTTATGATGGCCTGATCTCGGAAGAATAAGTCGGCGCGGGGTCCCAGGTTTAACGCGCCGCGGCTTCCGCATGATCGTCCCGGCGCAGATAACCCCACAGCCCGAGTGCGATCGCAATGGCGAGGCCGAGAAACAGGCCGCCCGCGCCGCCAGCGACGAGGAAGACCAGCTTGCCCGGCGGCCAGCTTCTGGAGTTCGGCGCAACCGGCTGCGAAATAACGCGGACATTGGTGGAATCGATCGATTGCTGTTCGGCGAGCTGGCGTGACCGGGTAAGATAGGTCTCATAGATCGCCGCTGCCGAGCGGGCGTCGCGCTCAAGATCCCTCAGCCGCACCTGCGCTTCGTTATCGGTAAAGACATTGGCACGCTCCGCCACGGCTTTCAGTCGCAGCGCATCGAGCGAGGAGCGCGCTTCGGCGACATTTGTCTTGGCTGCCTGCAGAATGCGCCGCGCCTCGTCGGCCATGCCGCGTTCCAGCATGGCCCGTTCCGCACCTGCAGTCGCCAGCCGCGGATGACGCGCGCCGTAGGTCAGCGTCATGGCTCCGATCTGCTGCTGCAGGGTGCTGTATTGCGCCCGGATCGTGTTCATGGTCTGGCTATCGAAAATCGCATCGCTTTGCGTGCGGTTCTGCGCGATTGCCGCCTCCATCTGCTTCAGCCGGGATTCTTCCTGGATGACGCGCTGCTGGGCCGCGAGAACCTGTGCATTGAGCTCACCGGAGGCCAGGTTGCTGACAAGCTGGCCATTATTCTCCTGCAGGCCGTTTTCGCGACGGAAATCGGCCACCCGCTTTTCAGCCGCAGTAACATTCTCGCGCATTTCCTCAAGCCGCTTCCTGAGATCGTCGACGACACGCTGGCTGCTGTCGGAGGTCGTCTGGAACAGCTCGGTTTCAAACGCCTTCACGATGGCCTTTGAGACCGTCACGGATTTGTCGGCATCATTGGTCCAGACGGAAAGCGTCACCACGAAGGAGCGTGGGTCGCGTTCCGCTGCGACCCGGTCGCCGAGGGAGCGGAGTGCACCGAGCCGGTTGTCGCCATCTTCCGGCCTGGATGAAAACATCGCCTTCAGCCGGGCGAGCGGCGGCGGGCTGATGAATTCCGGATCCTGATCGAGCTTCAGTTCCTCCACCACCCGCGCCAGCACGTTGCGCGACGTGATCGTGCGCAGCTTGCTTTCGACTTCGAGAATCTGCGTGTCACGCTGCTGGTTCGGCGAGAACACGCCGTCGTTGACAACGTTGAGATTGGAGGGATTGACGACGATATCCGTATAGGCCGTGTAGCGTGGCGGCGTCATATACGCATAGCTGAGCGCAGCCGCGACGCAGAGAATGATTGCCAGAACGATCCAGACGATGCCCCTGCGAAGCCAGATGAGGACGTCGTCAACGCCGATCCTGTCGATATGGCTGAGGCCCGGCAATGCTGCGGCCAGATTTCCGCTGGGCGACGACGCCTTCACCGATCTCGCGGCCGGAGCGGGCTCGACGGCAGCCGCGGCCGGTTTCGGCTCGAGATGCTCTTTCAGCACCGTGCGCTCGAAAACCTCGTCGTCATCCACCAGATCATCCAGCAGGGAACCATGAGTTTTCGCGGCCGGCGCCGTTTTTTCATCGAGCGGACGTACCTGCTTATGTCCCGCCTTTTGAAGCCTGTACATCAGCCAATCCAACTCGAACGAACCAAAAAAAGCCGGCAACCGATGATCCTCATCGTCGCCATAGCCGCTATCGACGGACAAGTTTAAATATGACGGGTGAATTTTAGGTTACCCGCATCATTGCCGTCATCATCGCCTATTCGCGGCCTCCAGGGAAGGGGAGGATTGACGTGAATGGATCGATACGGTTCTTTCAAGCGTTACATTTTTGAACTATCCATTTGGCCCTCAAGGATTTTACGGAAGCGGAGTTGAGAATGAGCCTGAAATTTGGAACGAGCGGCCTTCGTGGCCTCTCCGTCGATCTGAAAGGAAAAGCGTCGGCCGTCTATGCCACGGCATTTGCGAGGCACCTTCTCACATCGGGCCAGGCAAAGGCGGGCGACCCCATTCTCGTTGGCCGCGATTTCCGCGATTCGAGCCCCGATGTGTCCGCCACCTGCATCGCGGCGTTGAAAAAGGCAGGCCTCACGCCGTTCGATTGCGGCACGGTGCCCACCCCGGCTCTGGCGCTTTATGCTCTTTCGCTGAAGGCGGGCGCGCTGATGATCACGGGCTCCCACATCCCGGCCGACCGCAACGGCATCAAGTTCTACCGCCCGGATGGCGAAATCGACAAGCAGGACGAGACGGCCATCGCAGCCCTCGCCGCCGAAATCGAAGCGGAAGGCATCAGCGACGAAACGGCGACTGCCGAAGACCATTCCGCCATCGCAGCCGAACTATTCTACGAACGCAACATCGCGCTGCTGCCGGAAAAGGCTCTCTCAGGCCTTAAGATCGGTGTTTACCAGCATAGCACGGTGGCGCGCGATCTCTTTGTCGACGTTCTCGCCCATTACGGCGCCGATGTCGTTCCGCTCGGCCGCTCGGAGACCTTCATCCCCGTTGATACGGAGGCGGTCTCGCCGGAGACGCTTTCGCTTCTCAAAAAATGGGCTCCTGAGCACAGTCTCGACGCCATTGTTTCCGCCGATGGCGACGGTGACCGTCCCCTGCTGGCCGATGAGAGGGGCGTACCGTTGCGCGGCGACCTCATTGGCCTCATCACCGCCAATTTCCTTGGCGCAGGCGTCGTTGTCACCCCTGTAACGTCCAATTCCGGCATCGAGGCCAATGGTTCCTTTGAGGTCGTTCGTACGAAGGTTGGCTCGCCTTTCGTCATTGCCGGCATGGCAGACGCCCTTTCAGCCGGCAAGAACGGCGTGATGGGCTTCGAGGCGAATGGCGGCCTGCTGACGGCCTCTTCCTTCACGCTCAACGGCAGGCCCCTCTCGCCGCTGCCCACGCGTGACAGCTTCCTGCCCGTTCTCGCCGTGCTGCTTCTTTCGTCGGAGCAGAAAAAACCGCTGTCGCAAATCGCCGCCGCCTATAACCTTCCGGTCGCCGCCGCCGACCGCCTGGAAAATTTCGCGCAGGAAAAGAGCGCCGCCCTGATGGCGCATCTGCGCGCCTCGCGCACCAATCTCGAAGCCTTCCTCGCCCCGGTTGGCACGGTGAAAGGCCTGAGCGACATCGACGGCCTGCGCGTGTCATTGACCGACGGCAGCACCATCCACTTCCGCCCGTCAGGCAACGCGCCGGAAATGCGCTGCTACGTCGAAGCTGCCAATCAGGATGAGGCCGAGACGCTTTTGAGCAAGGGGCTCGACCTTATCCGAAATTTTGGATGAGAGTGGATGCCGCATACGCGATGGTGTAGACTGCTTGTATGAAGAAAGCGGACGCCATCAGCAAACTCAAGCAACACGCCCAAGCGGTGGAAAGCATGGGCGCAACCTCGCTTTATCTTTTTGGCTCGACGGCCCGTGATGAAGCCATTGCCTCGAGCGACCTGGATATTTTCATTGACTATGATCCGGGTCGCCGTTTCTCATTGCTCGATCTCGTCGGTATCAAGCAGTTTCTGGAAGAGGAATTGGCGGTGGAAGTGGACGTGACGACACGCAATAGCCTGCACCCGCTGCTCCGCAATGACATCGAACAATCCGCGGTGCGGATATTTTGATGGCCGCACGTAAGGTCGAGCCTGTTCTTGCCGAAATTCTGGAAGCCATAAACGGCATTGAAAACCATACTGCAGGTCTGTCACTTGCTGATTTCAAGCAAAATTGGCTTCTCAAACTTGCTGTGCAGCGCGCTCTGGAAATAGTTTCCGAGGCATCCCGCCACCTACCCGAAGACTTGCTGGAGCTGGCGCCGGATGTCCCGTGGAAGCAGGTTCGCGGTATCGGTAATATTTTGCGTCATGAATAC
Source organism: Agrobacterium sp. SORGH_AS_0440 (assembly GCF_031453135.1). Taxonomy (NCBI): domain Bacteria; kingdom Pseudomonadati; phylum Pseudomonadota; class Alphaproteobacteria; order Hyphomicrobiales; family Rhizobiaceae; genus Agrobacterium; species Agrobacterium sp. SORGH_AS_0440. Next base: position 2,224,949 of record NZ_JAVIYR010000002.1, read on the forward strand.
CACAAAATCGCTGACGACATCGTTTGGGCGGTTGTCACCGACTATGTGGCACCGCTTAAAACTGCTGTTGAGACTATCCGACGATCCATCGAAAGTGAAAACTGAGTACTTTTCGGTGTGATGTCCGAAATGTCGCACCCTGCCCGTGCCTGTTGCTCTTCCGGCTCCACGGAGCGATAAGAGCCGGAGGGCCACAAGAGGCGGATTATGACCGGCGAAACCATTACCCTTTATGAAGCGATCGGTGGCGATGCGACCGTCAGGGCGCTCACCCGGCGCTTCTATCAACTGATGGATACCCTGCCAGAAGCAGCCCGCTGCCGCGCCATCCATCCGGCCGATCTTTCCGGCAGCGAAGCAAAGTTCTACGATTACCTGACCGGATATCTTGGCGGACCGCCGGTCTACGTCGAGAAGCACGGCCACCCGATGCTGCGCCGCCGCCATTTCGTCGCCCCGATCGGCCCTGCCGAGCGGGATGAATGGCTGCTCTGCTTCCGCCGCGCCATGGAGGAGACGATCGAAAACCCGAAGCTGCGCGAGATCATATGGCCCCCGATCGAGAGGCTCGCCTTTCACATGCAGAACCGGGAGGCGGACAGCCAATGACCACGCAGAACGCGACCATAGCGACCGTGCCCGGGGCCAGATTACGGGCCTTCATTCTGTTGCTGGGCAGCCTGCTGGGTGCTGCCGGCGTCATGCTAGCCGCCGCTGCCACCCATACCGGCGAAACATATATGCTCGGTAATGCTTCCGCCATGGCGCTGGCGCATGCGCCGGTTCTTATCGCGCTCCATATCGGTGCGGATCGCATCAGGACCGCCATTCCGGCGGGCTTGATGCTCGGTCTCGGCACGGGGATCTTCGCCGGCGATCTCGTTATCAGGCATTTTTCCGGCCATAGCCTGTTTCCATACGCTGCGCCCCTGGGCGGCATCGGCATGATCGCGGGTTGGCTGGTGTTGTGCGCGGGAGCGTTTCTGAAGCCGAAAGGCTGATTGTTTTTAGGGCATCTGCATCGTCACCCGGAGTGCGAGCTGAGCTCCCTCACACCTGGCGCCATCTTGCCCTCTCGGCAAGGATTTAACGCTAACCACGCGTCCAGCGAAACGGCAGAATGTTGCGGCCTTTTTCAGCGGCCACACCTGTTTGAAAGGCCGTCGTTTCACCCGGCTGGCGGGCGCGCTGATGAGGAAAGGTCACCACACTGCCGCCGCTTCCGGCAACGCGGCTGCGTCTTTCGCGTTCGCCGATGATGTCATAAAATTCCGTCGTGGCCGGATCGCTCGCCTGTTCGGCCATCTTGTGCAGTTCCACACCACACGGCCTGTCCGCGGTGCGGTGCTCGTCGGGAAAATTATTGCGCTCGTCGCTCATCGCTGGGGCTCCGTTCATTCATCGTCTGCAGCGCCCGCTCCAGACTGGATTTGCTGCCATTGCGCAGCGGAATGAACGTCTTGCCGAATTTCTTGCAACCGGACTTCACCCGCAGACACGCATCGTGGCTGATACAGTCGATCGGGCAGAAAACGCAGTCGACGGAAGGAAGCACGGTATCGATGCGCGAAACCGCCTCACGCAGGCCGCCGTCGTGGTGGATCAGTTCGGCGCCGAAATTGCTGGCGATCTGGCGAAGATGGGCAACCTGACAGTCACGGCCGCCGACATAAAGAAAGCTTTTCGGACCGGAAAGCTGCTGTTCGGCCACGTCCCGCTCGGTCTGGGGAGCGCCTTTGCCCTGCTTGCCGCCACGTTCGGCCTTCTTCTTTTCCTTGCGTGCCATTCCCTCACCTGCCGGTTGGTTTTTGATACCCCGATATCGGGCCCCGACGTTCGGGATGCCGGCACCATAATAAAGATGAGTTTGGAGTAAAGTATAAAGGTGATAAATTTCCTCATGTTTTTATGCGGAGGGCTTATCACATAATCGCGAGAAGCAGGCCGATCAGCCGCTTATCCGCAACCCGCCCATGAAAAGCTGTTCCAGATGGCGGGCCGCGTCTTCGAAACGTCCCTCGCCGCCATTCTTGTCGCCCAGAACCGCCCGCACCTGTACATCGAAATCGGCATAGTGCTGGGTGGTCGACCAGATTGAGAAAATGAGGTGGTAAGGGTCACATTTGGCCATCCGCCCGGCCTTCACCCAGGCGCGGATCACCTCGGCCTTCTCATCCACCAGCTGTTTCAACGGGCCTTTCAATTCATCCTCGATATGCGGCGCGCCCTGCAGTATTTCGTTCGCAAACAGCCGGCTTTCGCGCGGAAAATCACGCGACATTTCCAGCTTGCGGCGAATATAGGAGCGGATCTCGCTTTCAGGATTACCCTCGGCATCGAAAGCGCGCAGCGGGTCGAGCCACGTGTCCAGCACCCGCTCGATCAGGGCCCGATGCATCGCCTCCTTGGTGCGGAAATAATAAAGCACGTTCGGTTTCGACATGCCGGCCGCTTCCGCAATCTGGTCGATGGTGGAGCCGCGGAACCCATTCGTGGAAAAAACACTGAGCGCGGCTTCAAGAATCGCTTCCTGCTTTTCCTCCTGAATGCGGGTCCGCTTCTGTGTTTTCGCTGCGCGCGGTATGGCCATTCTCAGCTCTCTGTTTCTTTTCAATGCAATTGCCGCTACAGTATGCTTAAAAAATAATCGACGTTCATAGCTTAGGCAAAATTACTGCGTTTCGTCACAAATTCCCTTGCTGACGCCATCGCGAATTTGCAATGTTTACCAGCCGGTCAATTTATCCATCATCGCCGCCACAAGGCAATGGCTGTTATCTTAACCGGCAAAAAAGGGAACGGCACAAGCTTTGCTTTGATAAAAACAAAACAGGTGAGGACGACACTTCATGACGGCGGGTAAGAACTTGACGGTTAATGGCGACCGTCTGTGGGATAGTCTGATGGATATGGCGAAGATTGGCCCCGGCATTGCCGGCGGCAATAATCGCCGCACGTTGACGGATGAGGATGCGGAAGGCCGCCGCCTTTTTCAGCGCTGGTGCGAAGCGGCAGGCCTGACAATGGGCGTCGACCGCATGGGCACCATGTTCGCCACCCGCGCCGGCGAGGACCCGGACGCGCTACCCGTTTATATTGGCAGCCATCTCGATACCCAGCCGACCGGCGGCAAATATGACGGCGTGCTTGGCGTGCTGGCCGGTCTGGAAGTCGTGCGCAGCCTTAACGACCTCAATATCCGCACGAAACACCCCATTGTCGTCACCAACTGGTCGAACGAGGAAGGCGCCCGCTTTGCGCCTGCCATGCTGGCGTCGGGGGTCTTCGCCGGCATTCACGATCTCGATTACGCCTATAGCCGCACCGACACCGACGGCAAGACCTATGGCGAGGAACTGAAGCGCATCGGCTGGCTGGGTGAGGAAGAGGTCGGCGCGCGCAAGATGCACGCCTATTTCGAATATCACATCGAACAGGGTCCGATCCTCGAGGCAGAAAATAAACAGATCGGCGTCGTCACCCATTGCCAGGGCCTGTGGTGGCTGGAAGTAACGCTGACCGGCAAGGAAGCCCACACCGGCTCCACCCCGATGGCCATGCGCGTTAATGCCGGCCTCGCCGCCGCCCGCATTCTCGAAAAGGTGCAGGAAGTGGCGATGGCCCACCAGCCGGGCGCGGTGGCTGGCGTCGGCCAGATGATCTTCACGCCCAATTCCCGCAACGTGCTGCCCGGCAAAGTGGTCTTCACTATCGACCTCAGAACCCCCTCGCAGGCAAAGCTCGACAGCATGCGCGCCATCTTCGAGCGCGAGGTGCCCGCCATCGCCGAAGAACTCGGCGTCGGCTGCTCGATCGAAGCCATCGGCCATTTCGACCCCGTCACCTTCGATCCCGTACTGGTCGGGCGCGTACGCTCCGCCGCCGAAAGACTGGGCTACAGCCACATGGACATCATCTCCGGCGCCGGCCACGATGCCTGCTGGACGGCCAGAGTTGCCCCCTCAACCATGATCTTCTGCCCCTGCGTGGACGGGCTTTCCCACAACGAGGCGGAGGAAATTTCACCCGAATGGGCAAAGGCCGGCTGCGACGTGCTGCTGCATGCGGTGCTGGAGACTGCGGAGATCGTGGAATGACCGTGCCCACGATGGCAGGCCCCCTCATCCGGCCCTTCGGGCCACCTTCTCCCCGGCGGGGAGAAGAAACCGGCAGCGATGTTTTTGCCATTATCACTAGCGTCGTAAAAACCTGCGACGGTGCCTCCCATTTCTTCTCCCCGCCGGGGAGAAGGTGGCCCGAAGGGCCGGATGAGGGGGCAAGGGTCATGGTCAATCACACCGTTAAAAAAGCAGCAAAACGCCATCCAGGCAAAACCGCGCAGGCCAGAAAACTCCGCCGCGGGGAGACCGACGCCGAATACCGCCTCTGGTATGAACTCAAGGGCCGCAGGCTGAACGGTTTCAAATTCAGTCGACAGGTCCCACTTGGCGCTTACGTCGCCGATTTCGTCTGCCGAGAAAAAATGCTGATCGTCGAGCTGGATGGATCGCAGCACGCCGCCTCCAGGCATGACCTGCAAAGAACGCGCTGGTTGAACAGCCACGGCTACGCCGTTCTACGTTTCTGGAACCATGACGTTTTCGAAGACCTCTCCTCCACGCTCAATACCATCCTCGCTGTCTTGAACGCCGAGATATTCCTGCCCGATCATCCCGACCGTTATTCGCCAGCCCTCGCCACCGGGAACATAGTTCAATGACCGCCACCATCATCAAGAACGGTACCATCGTCACCGCCGACCTCACCTACAAGGCAGATGTGAAGATCGAGGATGGCAAAATCACCGAGATTGGACCTGATCTCACCGGCGGCACCGTGCTGGATGCGAGCGGATGTTACGTGATGCCCGGCGGCATCGATCCGCATGTGCATCTGGAAATGCCCTTCATGGGCACCTATTCCGCCGATGATTTCGAGAGCGGCACGCGGGCGGCGCTTTCCGGCGGCACGACCATGGTGGTGGATTTCTGCCTGCCGGAGCCGGGGCAGTCGCTTCTCGATGCCCTGCAACGCTGGGACAACAAGGCGACGCGCGCCAATTGCGACTACTCCTTCCACATGGCCGTCACCTGGTGGGGCGAGCAGGTCTTCGACGAGATGAAGACGGTGGTTCAGGAAAAGGGCATCAATTCCTTCAAGCACTTCATGGCCTATAAAGGCGCGCTGATGGTGAATGACGACGAGATGTTCGCCTCCTTCTCGCGCTGCGCGGAGCTCGGCGCCATTCCCTTCGTGCACGCGGAAAACGGCGATATCGTCGCGCAGATGCAGGAAAAACTGATGGCGGAAGGCAATGTCGGGCCGGAGGCACACGCCTATTCCCGCCCGCCCTCCGTCGAAGGCGAGGCCACCAACCGCGCCATCATCATCGCCGATATGGCCGGTGCGCCGCTTTACGTCGTCCACACCTCCTGCGAACAGGCCCATGAAGCCATCCGCCGCGCCCGGCAAAACGGCATGCGGGTCTATGGCGAGCCGCTGATCCAGCACCTGATCCTCGACGAAGGCGAATATGCCAATCCCGACTGGGATCACGCCGCCCGCCGCGTCATGTCACCGCCCTTCCGCAACCGTCAGCATCAGGACAGCCTCTGGGCGGGTCTCGCCTCCGGCTCGCTGCAATGTGTGGCGACCGACCATTGCGCCTTCACGACCGAGCAGAAACGCTTCGGCCTCGGTGATTTCCGCAAGATCCCGAACGGCACCGGCGGGCTGGAAGACCGCATGCCGCTGCTCTGGACCCATGGCGTGGCAACCGGCCGGCTGACGATGAACGAGTTCGTCGCCGTCACTTCCACCAACATCGCCAAGATCCTCAACATCTATCCGAGAAAAGGCGCGATCCTTGTCGGCAGCGACGCCGATATCGTTGTCTGGGACCCGGCGCTTACAAAGACCATCAGTGCGGCAAACCAGCAATCGGCCATCGATTACAACGTGTTCGAAGGGCAGAAGGTAAAGGGTCTGCCGCGTTACACGCTCTCGCGCGGGCTGGTGAGCATTGAGGAAGGCACCATCGAGACACAGGCCGGCCACGGCCAGTTCATCGCCCGCGATCCCTATCCGGCCGTCAGCCAGGCGCTTTCCACCTGGAAGGAGCTCGTATCGCCACGCAAGGTGGAACGCACGGGCATTCCGGCATCGGGCGTGTGATCATGAGCGAGCCGAAACGCGAAATCCTCATCGCCGCCGCCATTCTCCTCAACGAGAAGCGGCAGATGCTCGTGGTGCGCAAGCGCGGCACCACGCAGTTCATGCAGCCGGGCGGCAAGATCGATCCAGGCGAAACGCCGGAACAGGCGCTTCACCGCGAGCTGGCCGAGGAAATCGGCCTGACGCTGCCCGAAAATGCCGCGCGTTATGAAGGCATCTTTCGCGAGGAAGCAGCCAATGAGCCGGGCGCTGATGTCGTCGCCCATGCCTTTACCGCCAGGCTTCATTCCGAGGTCACCCCGCAGGCGGAAATCGAGGAAGTCCGCTGGCTCGATCTCGACCGCACCCCCGGCGTCACCATCGCCAGACTGACGGAAACCCAGATGCTGCCGCTGGCGCGCGCCGCACTTACGGAAAGTGAAACCAAGCCGCGATGAACCAGGCCTCTTCCTACTCCGTCGTTTCCGCCAGAAAACTGGGCCTCACTTTCGAAACGGGGGACGGCCCGGTTCACGCGCTGTCCAATGTCGATCTCGACGTGAAAAAGGGCGACTTCGTCTCCTTCATCGGCCCTTCCGGCTGCGGCAAGACGACCTTTCTGCGGGTCATCGCCGATCTCGAAAAACACACGTCGGGTGAGATCACCGTCAACGGCACCACGCCGGAAAATGCCCGCAAGGACCGGTCCTACGGCTACGTCTTTCAGGCCGCCGCGCTCTATCCATGGCGCAGCATCGAAAAGAACATCGCCCTGCCGCTCGAAATCATGGGTTACAGCAAGGCCGAGCAGCGCGAGCGCATCGACCGCACCATGGACCTCGTCAACCTCAACGGCTTCGGCAAGAAATACCCCTGGCAGCTTTCCGGCGGGATGCAGCAGCGCGCCTCCATCGCCCGCGCGCTCGCCTTCGATGCCGACCTGCTTCTGATGGACGAGCCCTTCGGCGCGCTGGACGAGATCGTTCGCGATCATCTGAACGAACAGCTGCTGAAACTCTGGGATACGACCGGCAAGACCATCTGTTTCGTCACCCACTCGATTCCGGAAGCGGTTTATCTCTCGACCAAGATCGTCGTGATGTCACCGCGGCCGGGCCGGGTGACCGATGTGATTGAATCCACGTTGCCGCGCGAAAGGCCGCTGGAAATTCGCGAGACGCCGGAGTTTCTGGCGATTGCGCATCGGGTGCGCGAGGGGTTGAAGGCGGGGCATAGCTATGAGGGGTGAGGTCAGCGCCAGCGTTACCCCCCTCCGCCCTGCCGGGCATCTCCCCCTCAAGGGGGGAGATCGGCAAGAGGCGCGACCACCGCTTCATTCGCAAACGTTGAGACGGGCGAGACCCCACCACGAGTCGATCTCCCCCCTTGAGGGGGAGATGTCCGGCAGGACAGAGGGGGGTAAGCTCCACCCACAAGTTAGAGGTAAGCCCCACCCTCAACGCGCAAATAAACCTCACCCACTGAGGGCCAACCCATGACCCTCCTCCGCCACCGCGTCCTCCCCATCCTCACCGTCCTCCTCGCCATTCTCGTCCTCTGGCATCTCGCCGTCATCTACCTCAACATGCCCTTCGCCCGCGACCAGGCCACCCGCGCTGGCCAGACGCCGGGCTTCCTCGAACTCCTGCCGCAAACCTTCGCACAGGAGCGCCCGGTTCTCCCCGCCCCGCATCAGATCATCGCGGAACTCTGGGATACCACCGTCAACAAGGCCGTCACCTCCAAGCGCAGCCTCGTCTACCACGCCGGCATCACGCTTTCGGCCACGCTGCTCGGTTTCGCCATCGGCGCGGTGCTGGGAATCCTGCTGGCGGTCGCAATCATCCATAACCGCGCCATGGACCGCTCCGTCATGCCGTGGATCATCGCCAGCCAGACGATCCCCATTCTCGCCATCGCGCCGATGATCATCGTTGTCCTGAACTCCATCGGCATTTCCGGACTGCTGCCGAAGGCGCTGATCTCGACCTATCTCTCTTTCTTCCCCATCGTCGTCGGCATGGTGAAGGGCTTAAGAAGCCCCGAAACCCTGCAGCTTGACCTGATGCACACCTATAATGCCTCACCGGCGCAGATCTTCTGGAAGCTGCGCTGGCCCGCCGCCCTGCCCTATCTCTTCACATCGCTGAAGATCGCCATCGCCATCGCGCTCGTCGGCGCCATCGTCGGAGAACTACCGACAGGGGCCGTCGCCGGTCTCGGCGCGCGCCTGCTCTCCGGTTCCTATTATGGCCAGACGGTACAGATATGGGCGGCGCTGTTCATGGCAGCCGGTGTCGCCGCCATTCTGGTATCGATCATCGGCGTCGCCCATGCCGCTGTCCTCAAGCGAATGGGAGCACGGCCATGACCAACCCCGGCTGGTTTATCGGCGCTATCCTTTTCTGGCTTGCGGCCTGGGCCTTCAACGAATGGCTGGTACGCCATGCCTTTATTTCCCAGACCGCGAAACGCATAAGCCGCCTCGCCGTGCCGCTGCTGTTCGGCCTTGCCATTCTGGTTCTCTGGGAAGGGGTGGTCCGCGGATTTTCCGTGCCGCCCATCCTGCTGCCGGCGCCGAGCGCCATTCTCGCCCGCCTTCTCGGCTCGCTGCCGATCCTCTGGGCGGATTTCCGCCAGACCTTCATCAAATCCGTACTGACGGGTTATGTCCTTGGCTGCGGCCTCGGGTTCCTCGTCGCCATCCTCATCGACCGCTCGCCTTTCCTGCAACGCGGTCTTCTGCCCATCGGCAATTTCGTCTCCGCCCTTCCGGTCGTCGGCGTCGCACCCATCATGGTGATGTGGTTCGGGTTCGACTGGCAGTCGAAAGTCGCCGTCGTCGTCATCATGACCTTCTTCCCGATGCTGGTGAACACGGTGCAGGGGCTTGCTGCCGCCAGCCACATGGAGCGCGACCTGATGCGCACCTATGCCGCCGGGTGGTTTCCCACGCTGATAAAGCTGCGCCTGCCCGCCGCCTGGCCCTTCATCTTCAACGCGCTGAAGATCAATTCCACGCTCGCCCTGATCGGCGCCATCGTCGCGGAATTCTTCGGCACGCCCATCGTCGGCATGGGGTTCCGCATCTCGGCAGAGATGGGCCGCAGCAATGTCGATATGGTCTGGGCCGAGATTGCCGTGGCGGCGCTCGCAGGTTCGGGCTTTTACGGTCTTGTGGCGCTCGCAGAACGGGCCGTCACCTTCTGGCATCCGTCCGTCCGTGGGGGACGAACGTAAATAACGAAAAAGGGAACAGCGATGAAAATGAAACTTGCATCCATGCTTCTTGCCGGGGCGTCACTGCTGACCGCATTTAGCGCTCAGGCAGCCGACAAGATCACCCTTCAGCTGAAATGGGTCACCCAGGCGCAGTTCGCCGGATATTACGTCGCCAAGGACAAGGGCTTTTATGAAGCCGAGGGCCTCGATGTCGATATCAAGCCGGGCGGCCCGGATATTGCGCCCGCGCAGGTTCTGGCCGGCGGCGGTGCTGATGTCATCGTCGACTGGATGCCGTCTGCGCTTGCCACCCGCGAAAAGGGCGTGCCGCTGGTCAATATCGCCCAGCCATTCAAATCATCGGGCATGATGCTGACCTGCCTGAAGGAAACCGGCATCAAGAAGCCCGAGGATTTCAAGGGCAAGACGCTGGGCGTCTGGTTCTTCGGCAATGAATATCCGTTCCTGTCGTGGATGGCGCACCTGAAAATTCCGACCACTGGCGGCGCCGATGGCGTTACCGTGCTGAAACAGGGCTTCAACGTCGATCCGCTTTTGCAGAAACAGGCCGCCTGCATTTCCACCATGACCTATAATGAATATGGACAGGTCCTCGATGCCGGCATCAAGCCTGATGACCTCGTCACCTTCAAATATGAAGACGAAGGCGTGGCGACGCTGGAAGACGGGCTCTACGTTCTAGAAGACAAGCTGAAGGACGCCAAGTTCAAGGAGGACATGGTCAAATTCGTCCGTGCCTCCATGAAGGGCTGGAAATGGGCCGAGGAAAACCCTGACGAGGCCGCCGATATCGTTCTCGAAAACGACGCCTCCGGCGCGCAGACCGAAAAGCACCAGAAGCGCATGATGGGCGAAGTGGCAAAGCTGACGGCCGGCTCGAAGGGTGCTCTCGACAAGGCGGATTACGAGCGAACAGTAAAGACCCTGCTCGGCGGCGGCTCCGACCCCGTTATCACCAAGGAGCCCTCGGGCGCATATACGACCGAAATTACCGACGCTGCGTTGAAGTAGGCGCAGGCGAAAAGATTGTATCGCGCGGCGATGACCGCGCGATTTTCTTGAATGACAACCTCTCTTCCGTCATCCTCAGGCTTGACCCGAGGATCTACCGACGTTTCGGTTGCGGCGATGTGCCTGGATCCGCGTCAAACCCGAGGATGACGGCGTATTAAGCGTTCTCAGAACTCCAGGCCGCGTCACGCATTGGTAACCCATCAAACCAATTACAACACCTCGACCTATACAAAAATGTATATCAACCCTCGTGGCTATGCGGATTGATTTGCACGACAACAAGAATTACAGTCCCGCCCACAAGACTGCCAAATTTGATCTTGTAGAAAAAGCACAGGGCAAAGGTGCTTGAGATTCGCGTTGAGGGGCGTTCGAATCGGGAGGATCGAAAAGGGAGTATTGTGATCCCTTGTTTCACATTCGCCATCGCATGACCTTTTAAGATACGGGCCGCAGCCTGCAGGACATGTGAGCGGATATTGCGCGAGCCAAGACATATGCAGCATAAAGTCACGTTTAACCGCATTCTTTTCCTTCTTCTTCTGTCCGCAACGGCGCTTCCCCTTCCAGCAGCCGCGGAGGGAGAGGCACAGGCGCCGGTGAAACAGCAGAACGTGCCCTCGATCATCGTCGCGCATGTCGCAAAGCGCGACCTCGTGGACCGTGTTATCGCGACAGGCACAATCCGCCCGGTGGACGAAATCTACGTCCAGCCCCTGGTCGACGGCCTGTCGATCGACACGTTGAACGCCGATATCGGCGACCGGGTGGCGGCGAATGCGGTTCTGGCCGTCCTGTCCTCCGATAGCCTCGTCCTGCAAAAGAGCCAGCTCGAAGCCAACAAGGCCAAGGCCGAAGCTTCCGTCACCCAGTCCAAGGCGCAGGTGCTGGAGGCGCAGGCCAATCTGGCAGACGCCCTTCGCCAGCGCGACCGCGCCGCCAAGCTCAGCCAGACCGGTTCAGGCTCCATTTCCGAAACGGAAAAGACCGAAGCCCTCGCGCAGGTGGCGCAGGCTCGCCTCGATGCGGCTAAGCAGGCCGTTTCCGCCGGCGAAGCCGACATCAAGGTGGTTGACGCGCAGATCGCCGATATCGATCTCAAGCTCACGCGCACCGGCGTGAAAACCCCGGTCGCCGGCATCGTTTCAGCCAAGAACGCCAAGGTGGGCGCGATTGCCAGCGGCGCCGGAAACCCGCTTTTCACCGTCATCAAGGACGGCGCCATCGAACTTGTTGCCGATCTTTCCGAAACCGACATTCAAAACGTGAAAGTCGGCCAGAAAGCCTATTTGACGGTTGCTGGCGGAAGAGCGAAAATAGAAGGCAAGGTGCGCCTCGTTTCGCCGACCGTCGATCCGACGACGCGCCTCGGTTCCGTGCATGTGGTGCTGCCGGAAAACAGCCCGGCGCGATCGGGCATGTATGCCAGCGCAGAGATCGTGATCGAGGAGACGAATGCGCTCGCCTTGCCGCTTTCGGCTGTCACTTCCGGGCGTGAAGGCTCGACCACCCGCAAGGTAGAGGGCGACGTCGTCAAGCAGGTGAAGATCGAGACCGGCATAGAAGACGGTGGATTCATCGAGATCGTCAGCGGCCTTGCCGCTGGAGACAAGGTTGTCGAGAAAGCTGGAGCATTCGTGCGTGATGGTGACCGGATAAGACCGGTGGAAGCCCAGACGGCTGCGTCCAACTGACTGAGGGAATGAAATGAACTTCTCCGCATGGTCAATCCGTAACCCGATTGCGCCGCTTCTCGGCTTCGCGCTTTTGATGATGCTCGGCATGCAGGCGTTCAATACGCTGCCGATCACCCGTTTTCCGAATATCGACGTGCCCGTCGTCGCCGTCACCGTGACCCAGAGCGGGGCTTCGCCCTCCGAACTGGAGATGCAGGTGACGAAGGAGATCGAGGACGCCGTTGCCGCCATCAGTGGCGTCGACGAAATTCAGTCCACCGTGGTCGACGGCCAGTCGACGACAACGGTCGTGTTCCGCATCGAAAAACCGACGGAAGAAGCGGTTCAGGACACCAAGGACGCCATCGACAAGATCCGCAGCGATCTTCCCTCCGATATCGAAGTGCCCGTCGTCAGCAAGATCGACGTCGAGGGACAGGCGATCCAGACCTTCGCCGTCTCTTCGCCGAACATGACGCTGGAGGAACTGTCCTGGTTCGTGGATGACACGATCAAGCGCTCGCTGCAGGGCCAGTCCGGCATCGGCAAGGTCGACCGTTACGGCGGCGCGGACCGCGAGGTGCGCGTTTCGCTCAGCCCCGAAAAGCTCGATGCCTATGGCATCACCGCGACAGAAGTCAACAGCCAGCTGCGCGGCACCAATATCGACCTCGGCTCCGGCCGCGGCCAGGTGGGCGGCAACGAGCAGACCATCCGCACGCTGGGCGATACACGCGATGTAAGCCAGCTTGCCAACACCACGATTGCGCTTTCCAACGGCCGCTTCGTCAAGCTTTCCGAACTCGGCACGGTTACGGACACATATGAAGAGCAGAAGTCCTTCTCGCGCTTCAACGGCAATCCGGCCGTCACCTTTGCGGTGTTCCGCTCCAAGGGCGCGAGCGAGGTTTCGGTCGCCGAAACCGTCGCGCAAAGTCTCGATCAGGTCCGCAAGGACCACCCCGATGTCTCGATCGAGATGGTCGATGACGCCGTCTATTTCACCTATGGCAACTACAAGGCCGCACTGGACACGCTGATCGAAGGCGCGATCCTCGCCGTTATCGTGGTCCTTCTCTTCCTCCGGAACTGGCGCGCGACACTGATCGCCGCCGTGGCGCTGCCGCTTTCCGCGATCCCGACCTTCTGGATCATGGACATCATGGGCTTTTCGCTCAACCTCGTCAGCTTCCTCGCGCTTACGCTCGCCACGGGTATTCTCGTGGATGACGCCATCGTGGAAATCGAGAACATTGCCCGCCATATCAAGATGGGCAAGACACCCTATCGAGCGGCCCTCGAAGCAGCCGATGAAATCGGGCTTGCCGTCATCGCGACCAGCTTCACCATCATCGCCGTCTTTGTGCCCGTCTCGTTCATGCCGGGTATTCCGGGCCAGTACTTCATCCAGTTCGGCCTCACTGTCGCCTTCTCTGTATTCTTCTCGCTGGCAGTGGCCCGTCTCATCACGCCCCTGATGGCGGCCTATCTGATGCGCGCCGAAGACGCGATGGACGATCACCACGACAATGACGGCAGGCTGATGAAGGCCTATACGCGCATGGTGACCGCCACCACACGGAAATGGTGGGCGCGTTATCTCACGCTATTGGGAGCGATTGCCTTCCTCATCGCCTCAGTGATGCTGTTGAGCCAGGTCCCCGGCAGCTTCCTGCCGCCTGATGACGCCTCGCGCGTCACCCTGTCCGTTGAACTGCCGCCCAATGCGACGCTGGATGAGACCGACCGCACGACAACGCAGATCTACCAGGCGATCCGTGACATCAACGGCGTGGAAAGCGTCTTCATCCTCGGTGGTGCTTCGCCCAAGGGGGACCTGGAGCTGCGCCGCGCCACCGTCAATGTCATCCTTGAGCATATCGATCACTCGCTGCTGAAAACCCTCGTGAACAAGGGGCTCGGCTCCATTCCGCTCATAGGCCAATATCTTCCCAAGCTGGAGGAGAAGGGCCGTACACGTCCGCAATGGGATGTCGAGCGGGATATTTTCGCGCAGGTGCGTGGCATTGCGGATGTTCGCATCATCAAGCTGAACGACCGCGCGGAACGCGAGCTTTCCTTCAACTTCCTTTCAACCAACGAGAAGGATCTGAACGACGCCGTGGGCATTCTCGAAAGCCGCCTGCGCGCTTCGCCCATCCTTGCCAATGTCAGTTCGGAAGGCGCTCTGCCCCGTCCCGAACTGCAGATCCGCCCGCGCAAGGATGAGATCGCCCGCCTGGGCATCACGCCGCAGCAGATTTCGCAGACCGTGCGCGTCGCCACCATCGGTGATATCGATGCGCAGCTGACGAAAATCTCGCTGGATGACCGGCAGATCCCGATCCGCGTGCAGGCTTCGCTCGATACCCGCCGCGATCTCGCCACCATCCGCGCCTTGAAGATCAAGACCGCCTCCGGTTCGCTGGTGCCGCTCTACAGCGTGGCCGATATTGATTACTCGGAAGGCCCGAGCTCGATCAAGCGCAACGACCGCAACCGCGTCGTCTCCATCGGCTCGGATGTGCCTTTCGGCACGGCGCTCGATACGTCGACGGCCGAGTTCAAGCGCATCGTTTCGGAAACCAACCTGCCGGCAAGCGTTCGGCTTGCCGAAAGCGGTGACGCCAAGGTGCAGGGCGAAATGCAGCAGGGCTTCGTCAACGCCATGCTGCTTGGCCTGATGCTGGTGCTGGTCGTGCTCATCCTGCTGTTCAAGGATGTCATCCAGCCCTTCACCATCCTGTTCTCGCTGCCGCTTGCCATCGGCGGCGTGGCAGTCGCGCTCATCATCACCCAGAACGCGCTCTCCATGCCGGTTCTCATCGGCATCCTGATGCTGATGGGCATCGTGACCAAGAACGCCATCCTGCTGGTGGATTTCGCCATCGAAATGCGCCGTCACGGCATGGAGCGGGTGCATGCCATGGTGGAGGCCGGCCGCAAGCGCGCCCGCCCGATCATCATGACCTCCATCGCCATGTCGGCAGGCATGTTGCCCTCCGCGCTCGGCGTCGGCGAAGGCGGTTCGTTCCGCGCACCGATGGCGATTGCGGTCATCGGCGGCATCATCGTTTCCACGGTGCTGTCGCTGATCGTGGTGCCGGCCTTCTTCCTGATAATGGACGACCTGTCGCGTCTGCTCGCCCACCTCTTCGGCCGTTTCGTCGGCAAGAAGGAAGAGGAGGAAGAGGCCCTCTCCAACGAGAAACTCTCGGAGATCGCCCGCGAAAACAGCCTCGCGCTTTCCTCGCTGGAGGCACGGGTGGCGAGCATGGAAAAGGGCAGCGGCGACAAGGCCGCGGACAAGGGCAGCAATATATTGCGACTGCCGCCGCTTGCCGCGGAGTGAATGCTGCAGCTTGAAGATTGAGACGCCGGGTCATGTGCCCGGCGTTTCCATATACTTTGGGAGAGCACGACATAGCAGATCGTTTCTTCTCCCCGCCGGGAAGAAGGTGGCCCGAAGGGTCGGATGAGGGGGCAAGCTCTCCTGATATCTCGACCCTCGCCCCCTCATCCCGCTGCCGCGGACTTCTCCCCCTCGGGGAGAAGAAATATGCCGCACGCGCTCGCTCCATATTTCCCTTGTGATTGGAAGCATGAGCAGCCCCATCATTTCCTTCCTCACAACGGCCGCACCCCCGTTTGATCGAAATCAATTCGCTTTCCACCTGAACTGCTAGTCTCTCTCGCATCGGGAATTGCCGGTCGAGGATAATGCGATGAGTTCAGTGCAGATGGGCGTGAGGGGCAAGGAACATCCCCGGTTTCGTATCGCTTCGGACAGCCCGGCAAAAGGTTTGAGCGGGAGCCGAATGGACGTGAACAAGACCGTGAAGCTGAGCAACAGGGACAGGAACATTCTGCTGCGTGCGCCCTTGATCGGGATCGCGGATGACGCGGTGGCGCTGAAGCTGATGGAGGCGGCGACCATCACCAATGTGAATGCCCGCCATGTGCTTTTTAAGGAAGGCGAATTGGCCCAGCATTTCTATTGCGTGCTGTCGGGTTATGTCAGGCTCTACCGGCTGGACAGGCACGGCCGCGAGGCGGACGTGCGCGTCAGCGGCCCCGGCGATACCTTCAATGAATGCCTGATCTTCGGTAGCGACACCTATCGTTACAGCGCGCAGGCGGCGGAAAGCTGCACCGTGGCGCGTTTCGAACTCACCAGGCTGCGCAGCCTGATCGATCAGGAACCGGCCATCGCCAAGGCCGTCATGCGCTGCCTGTCCAACAGCCTGCTGGCCGCCATGGACTGCGTTGCCAATGACCGCCTGCAGACGGCGCCGCAGCGTGTCGCCCATTACCTCATCAATCAGGGCCCGCGCGACGCGACATCCTTCTCGCTCAGGTTGCCGTTCCAGAAAAGCCTGCTCGCCGGCAAGCTCGGCCTTGCGCCGGAGGCCCTCTCCCGCGCCTTCTCCACCCTGAAAAAGTCCGGCGTCACGGTGCGCGGTCGCATCGTCCAGGTCAATGACGTGGCGGCGCTGAAACAGATCTGAAAATACGGGGAGAGGACGAAGGGCGGGAGGCCATCAGGCATTCCGCCCTTCGGGGTATTGCACGGAAGTCATCCAGGCTGCGGCATAAAACCGAAACTGTCGCCCCGCCGCTCGACCGTAAAAAAGCCGCCGAGATGGCCGCCGGACACCAGCCAACCATGGTCAGCCGCCGCCGACAACGCTTCGAGACGCGTCGCGTGGGCGAGTTCAGAATCGATATCATAGACAAAAGCAATTCCGGGATCGGCCGCCTGCATGTCCCCGACATGCAGCACATCGCCCCATAACATCAACCGCTTATCGTCTCTTCCTATGAGGTAAGCCATCTGTCCGGCCGTATGACCGGGCACCGCGATTGCCTCTATGTCCTCGGCAACCGTCCCCACCGAGATCGGCCGCAACATCGCGCCGCAAATATCGATCAGGCGGGCAGCCAGATCGAAACCGCCCTGCCGGGCGGGCGGCAATGTCTTTCGCGCCTCTGCACTGGTGAAAAAGGCAAGATCGGCCTCCGGCACCCATATCTCCGCCTTGGGAAAATAAGGCCGGTCGCCATCGATGAGGCCCAGCGCGTGATCACCATGAATATGGGTGAGGATGACACGGCTGACATCATCGGGCTGAATACCGGCGGCAATCATAGCCGCGCGGGCATGGCCATAGGCCTCGCCCCAGGCCGTGCCGCAGCCGGCATCGATCAGCCAGATGCCCTCAGGTCCCGAAAGCGTGAAGCAGTTGACGTCCATATCCACTGTTTCGCCGTGATGGCCGGCAAGGGCCGCAGCCAGCGCTTCGGCACCCTGGCGGTGAATGAGATGGCTGACCGGTGCCTTGTAGACACCGTCGACAAAACGGGAAACTTCGTAAGCGCCGAAACGGCGGGGCATCGTCATTATTCAGAGACCGCCCTGCTCTTTCAGGAAACCGACGATGCGGTCCACGCCATCGCCCCGTTTCATGTCGGTAAACACGAACGGCATGGCGTTGCGCATGCGGGTCGCATCACTGTCCATGACGGTCAGATCGGCACCGACATAGGGCGCAAGGTCCTTCTTGTTGATGACGAGCAGGTCCGAACGGGTGATGCCCGGCCCGCCCTTGCGCGGAATTTCCTCGCCCTGGCAGACGGAAATCACATAGATGGTGATATCGGCAAGATCAGGCGAAAAGGTCGCCGCGAGGTTATCACCACCGGATTCGATGAAGACCACGTCGAGATCGGGAAAGCGCTGGTTGAGCCCCGCAATCGCCTGCAGATTGATCGTGGCATCTTCGCGAATGGCCGTATGCGGGCAACCGCCCGTCTCCACCCCGACGATCCTTTCGGAAGGCAGCGCCTGCATGCGCACCAGTGCCTCGGCATCTTCCTTGGTATAGATATCATTGGTGACGACGGCGACCGAATAATCGGCGCTCATCGCCTTGCAGAGCTTTTCCGTCAGCGCCGTCTTGCCGGAACCCACCGGCCCGCCAATCCCAACGCGCAGCGGACCATTACCCGATTTCATCACTCTGTTCCCTTCACTATGCTGTGGTCCAATCTTACGACAACCACTCAACAGCTCAAATATACGCAAGGATCGTGCCACTTGTTTCTTCTCCCCGCCGGGGAGAAGGTGGCCCGAAGGGTCGGATGAGGGGGCTGGCTCTCGGTATATCTCTACCCTTGCCCCTCATCCCGCTGCCGCGACCTTCTCCGCGGCGGGGAGAAGAAACAAGTGGCACGCGCTCGCCCCATCGATTGCCGTCGCTTTCACGAACGGAAAAGCCGTGTCCCCTGTGTTTCATGACGCATCGCCGCCGTATCGGCGATGATCGTGGCGCTGCCGAGGTCATCAAGCGTGGATTGGACGGCCCGTGCCGCCACCTCGGCAATCCCCGCCTCGCTTGCGGCGAGAATGGCAACGCCATCTTTCTGGCCCGCGACGCCGAGACGGATAGCGGCAGAAACGATCTGTGAAACACCTGCATGCAGAAAGGCGGCAAGCGTCTCGCGCAGCGGCACGCCGTGGCCAGCGGCCACAGCGCCTATGGCAACGGGATAGGGAGCCTCTTTCGGCAACAGCTCCAGAACCTCGTGCGGCCAGGCGCTGGCGGCGGAAACGAAGGCGTCCCCCAGAAGCACTGTCTCCCGATAACGCTCCGCCGAACCGGCGAGCGCGCGGCCAAGATCAGCGGTTTCGCCGAGTGCTGCGGCATCCTGCGAGCATCGCCAGGCATCTGCCAGAAAAACCGCGTCGTTCCACAGGCTGCCGTGGTGCAGCAGCGTTTCCACCCAGCCGCTCAACTCGGCGGCATCACGCACACGCCCGTCCTCCACCGCCTTTTCCAGCCCGCCCGAATAGGAAAAGCCGCCGACAGGAAACGCCGGCGACATCCAGGCCATCAGGCGCAGCAGCGCGGCGACGCCGCTTTCCCCGCTCACGCCTCAGCCGTGATCATGATGGTGGTGGCCATGCCCGTGCCCGTGATCATGGCCATGCGAGTGGCCGCCATGGGCGTGATAAGCGCCGCGCGCCGGCTGAAACGGCTCTTCCACCTCGCGCACTGTGGCGCCCAGACCTTCCAGCATGGCTCGAATGACATGGTCACGCAGGATGAGAATACGCTCCTCCTCGATCTGCGCCGAAAGATGCCGGTTGCCCAGATGCCAGGCGAGCTCGATCAGGTGAAGGCGGTCCTTCGCCTTGATTTCGAACAGCTTTTCATCCGCCGCACGAACCTTGATCAGATCGCCGTTTTCGACCACCAAAAGGTCGCCATGGGCAAACAGCACGGCTTCCTTCAGGTCTAGCATCACCATCTCGTCATTCTGCAGGTGCAGAAGCTTGCGGCGCAGATGCCGCTGGTCATGCGCCAGCGTGACATAGCCGGAGGGCTCGTCGGCAGGGGTTCCGGCCGGGTGATAGGAGGTGACGCGCAGCATGGGATGATCCGTTTCAGAAACAGTCTTTGGGGGTCTGATTTTTGACGGATAGGCGGGGGGATTTCAAGGTGGATACAATGCAAGGCGTGAAAAAGGCCGGCATTGCCGGCAGAAAGACTTGAGGCGTCCGGCAACTACTCCTCCGTCATGCCGGACTGGATCCGGCATCCAGTCACGGCGCGTCTGCGCCGTGAGAGGAGTCTTTCGCGATCAAGGACTTGATCGCACTGGACCCCGGATCTGGTCCGGGGTGACGGTGTGCGGATGAGGCGGCACCGCGAAAAACAATCACGTCCCAGAAAACGAAAAAGCCCGGTATTGCGGCCGGGCCTTCGTAAAAATCGTAAAACCAAAATCAGGCCGCAGCGCGGCTTTTCAGGTTTTCCAGAATGTTCTGCGGCGAGGAAACGCCGTAGGGGTCGCTATCGCAATTGTCCGAATAGCCTTCTTCCTCGAACCACTGCTCGACGACGCCATCGTTGATGACGGCGGCGTAACGCCAGGAGCGCATGCCGAAACCGAGATTGTCCTTGGCGACCAGCATGCCCATCTTGCGGGTGAACTCGCCCGAACCGTCAGGGATGACCTTGACGTTTTCGAGGTTCTGACCCTTGGCCCAGGCGTTCATGACGAAAGCATCATTGACCGACAGGCAATAGATTTCATCGACGCCGAGCGCACGGAACTCGGGTGCGAGTTTTTCGAAATCAGGAAGCTGGTAGGTCGAGCATGTCGGCGTGAAAGCGCCGGGCAGCGAGAAGAGGACGACCTTCTTGCCCTTGAAATAATCGTCGGAGGTCATGTCCTGCCAACGGAAGGGGTTCGGGCCGCCAACGGCCTCATCGCGAACGCGCGTGCGGAAGGTTACGGCGGGCACTTTTTTGCCGAGCATGTCTTGTCTCCTGTTCTGGCGTTTTGCGAGGCATCGCTTGGGATCGATCCGCGCGGAATTCTTTTGCCGTTTCCATAGCGCAAGACGCGCTGCGGTGCAGCATAAAAATGGGATTCCAGCCGCCAAATGCGCGAAATGCCGCACGGAATTGGGGATCAATTGTGCAGGTCTATCGACCAGCGTAACAGCGGCGGCAAGGGCGTCCACCAACCGGTTTGAACGCCCGCTTCCCGCAACATCGCGGCTGACCACGTGTTACAGCCGGCGAGTGCATTGAACTGGCCATTCGCCTCGAAAAAAGCGTCCGTCAGGCCGTAGCCGGCGCCGGATACCGGCCTGACACCGTCATCATTTCCGGCAAAACTCGCCCGGATGCCCGCGACGAGACGCTGATAACCCGCTTCGGAAATTCGAAGCCGTTTCACTCCGGCGAGATCAGCGGGAAAATCACCTGTCACATCCACATGCATGACGGAGCTGTCCAGCGTGAAAGAGCGCAGAACCGGCATCGGTTTCAAATCGGCCCAGGTGGGCGTCTGAATGTAAAACGAGCGGCCGCCCCAGCCGAACACCAGATAGGCCGCAGCTGGATGATTGACCGCGATCCCACCCTCCTGCAACGCGGCAAAGACCCGCCGCAGATCGTCATCAACCGGCAGGGCGATATCGGTGTGGATCGGGTTGGATAAGAGCAGGATTTCCCTGCTCTTTTCGCCTTCACCCACCTGCTCGGCAAAAAACGGGCGCGGCGCAACCGTGCCCAGCACAAGAAGCAGGAGGAGCAGCAGCAGGCCGCCGCCGATCCATCGTGTCAGGCGTCTCAAGAGCGCCTGCCGTCAGAACAGGAAATAACGCTGCGCCATCGGCAGCACGGTCGCCGGTTCACAGGTCAGAAGCTCGCCATCCGCACGTACTTCATAGGTCTCGGGGTCAACCTCGATATGCGGCGTCAGCGAATTGTGGATCATCGAGGCCTTGGAAATGCCGCCGCGCACATTCTTCACCGGCAGCAGCTTCTTCGCGACGCCAAGGCGCTGGGCAAGGCCGGCATCCAGCGACGCCTGCGAGACAAAGGTCACCGAGGAATTGGTGCGCAGCTTGCCATAGGCGGCAAACATCGGCCGATAATGCATCGGCTGCGGCGTGGGAATGGAGGCATTCGGATCGCCCATCGGCGCGGCAGCGATCGAGCCGCCGAGCAGCACCATTTCCGGCTTCACGCCGAAAAACGCCGGGTTCCAAAGAACCAGATCGGCACGCTTGCCGACTTCGATGGAGCCGATCTCGTGGCTGACACCCTGGGCGATGGCCGGGTTGATGGTATATTTGGCGATGTAACGACGAACACGGAAATTGTCGTTTTCGCCGGTCTCTTCCTTCAGGCGGCCACGCTGGCGCTTCATCTTGTCAGCGGTCTGCCAGGTGCGGATCGCCACCTCGCCGACACGGCCCATGGCCTGACTATCGGAGGAAATGATCGAAAACGCGCCGATATCGTGGAGAATATCCTCCGCCGCAATGGTTTCCTTGCGGATGCGGCTTTCGGCAAAGGCGATATCTTCGGGGATGGACGGCGACAGGTGGTGGCATACCATCAGCATGTCGAGATGTTCCGCCAGCGTATTGACGGTGTAAGGCCGCGTCGGGTTCGTCGAGGACGGAATGACGTTGGGATTACCGCAGACCTTGATGATGTCAGGCGCGTGGCCACCGCCCGCCCCTTCGGTGTGGAAAGCGTGGATGGTGCGGCCCCGGATAGCCGCAACCGTGTCTTCCACGAAACCGCTCTCGTTCAGCGTGTCGGTATGGATCATCACCTGCACGTCATATTCGTCGGCCACCGTCAGGCAATTGTCGATGGCGGCGGGCGTCGTGCCCCAGTCCTCATGCAGCTTCAGCGAGGAGGCACCGGCGAGGATCATTTCTTCCAGCGGAGCCGGCAGAGAGGCATTGCCCTTGCCCGCAAGCGCGAGGTTCATCGGGAAAGCATCGAAGCTTTCGATCATCCGCTCGATATGCCATGCGCCGGTGCAGGTGGTGGCAAGCGTGCCGTGCGCCGGGCCGGAGCCGCCGCCAAGCATGCAGGTCACACCACTCATCAGCGCTTCCTCGATCTGCTGCGGGCAGATGTAATGGATATGCGCGTCCATGCCGCCGGCCGTCAGGATCTTGCCTTCGCCGGCAATCGCTTCCGTCGAGGGGCCGACGATGATCGTGACACCCGGCTGCGTATCCGGGTTGCCCGCCTTGCCGATGGCGTGAATGCGGCCGTTCTTCAGGCCCACATCTGCCTTGTAGATGCCGCTATGGTCAACGATGACGGCATTGGTGATGACGGTATCGACAGCGCCCTCTGCCCGCGTCGCCTGGCTCTGGCCCATGCCGTCGCGAATGACCTTGCCACCGCCAAATTTCACTTCCTCGCCATAGGTCGTGTGGTCCTTCTCGATCTCGATGAAGAGTTCGGTATCAGCAAGACGCACCTTGTCGCCAACGGTCGGGCCGAACATGCCGGCATAGGCGGCGCGGGAAATCTTGTATGGCATGGGTTCAGGCTCCTTCGGACGCGGAGAAAATCGATGTGGGGGAAAATCGTGTCAGCCGGCCCGTTCCCGCAAGGGCATCGACCAGCTGTTGTTCGGCGGTAAAGGGATGGCCGCTCCAGCCCTGGTGGCTGAAACCGGCAATCGTCACCTCGTCATCATCGCCGCTGACATTTTCAAGAACATGGGCAATGGCAACGAGCCCGGTGCTGGGGCAGACGTATGGTGCGGGCTTATAGGCTTCGAGCGCCGTATCGAGCCTCTCATGCACACCGCGAGAAATAACGACATGGCTCTTGCCGCCAGCTCGTGCGATGGCCGCGAATTCGCCGGTATAATCGGCGCAGAAATCAGTGAGTTCCGGCCAGGCTGCGCGGATGCCGGGTTCCATTTCGGCAAATTTCGCAGGATCGCGCACCGACCAGATGGCGGCGGCTTGGCGCACACCATGGCTCTCGCGCCATTCGCTTCCCTCGGTCATCTCACGGCCCGGCCGCCCGGTGTTGCACACGGCCACGACATCGGTGCGCGTACCGCCCAGCCCAAGAGACCGGCAATCATTAAAACGGACGACGATATCCGACCGGTCGATAAGCAGGGCCGCGCCTGGCGGGAGCTCCCCGTTTCCGACGATCGTGATCCGCCGCCCCATGGGTTCAGAAACCTTCCGAGAGTTGGCGCAGTTCTTCCGCCCGCTTGCCGCTCGTCTCGGCCAGGCAGGAAGAGATCAGCATCGGCTCCATTGAGCCGCCACGCGCCTGAAAACCGGCAAGTGCGCAATTGGCGTCACGGAACGCCACCCATGCGCGCTGAGCTGTCACCAGCGCGTCGGTTGCACCCTTTCCATCCGCATCCGCCGCCTTGTCACGTTCGATGAGCAGCTTGCGCAGCTTCTGATAAGCGACATTGAGCTCTTTGTCGGCCTTTTCGTAATCCTTGCCGGCGCAAATCGTCATGTCCGCCTGCGTCTGCGGTTCCTTGCAGTTCGGCTCCTGCGCGGCAACCGGCATGGAAATACCGGCGGTTACGCAGATGAGAGCGGTCATGACGAGGTTGTTCTTGCTGATCGCCATCGCTCAGGCCGCCGCGCCGTCATAAGCCTGCGGGCTTCAGCGCCCGCGGATCGACGCCATCGAGACAATTGGCATTGACCGCCACCATCGGCGTACCGTCAGGCCCGTCGGCATAGGCAAAGCTTTCAATGCCGCAGGTGGAGCAGAAAAAATGATGGATCCTGTGTTTGTTGAAGAGATATTCACTCAGCGTGCCCTCGCCGGAAAGCAACGTGAACTTGTCACGTGGCGCGAAGGCGAGCGTGGAGCCCAGACGTTTGCAGCGCGAGCAATTGCAGACAACAGTGTGATCGAGATCGGCATCGACCTCGAAGCTGACGCTGCCGCACTGGCAGCTTCCATGATAATGCGCCGTCGCCATTTCATAACCTCCCCATGACCTGTTGACGGAAACCATAAACCTCCCGCTTGCCGGAAAGCGGCACCAGCGTCACTTCCCGCTTCTGGCCAGGCTCGAAACGCACCGCCGTGCCGGCCGGAATATCGAGACGCATGCCGCGCGCCTTTTCGCGATCGAAAATGAGACCCGCATTGGTCTCGAAGAAATGGTAGTGGCTGCCCACCTGCACCGGCCGGTCGCCCGAATTGGCCACTTCGATCGTCACGGTCGGCTGGCCGGCATTGAGTTCGATGGTGCCTTCGGCGGCAATGATTTCGCCTGGTTTCATCGGTGTTCCCCTTATCGTTCTTATGCGGCCGTGGCTGCCGCGCAGCCTTCCGCCTTCAGCACCCGTTTTGTCGATGCCGGGTTATTGATGAGCTTTCCCGCCGGGCGGACGGGCCTTCGCACCAGTTCGCCACCGCAATTCGGGCACGCGCCCTTGAGCACGCCGGTCACGCAATCAGCGCAGAAAGTGCATTCGAACGAGCAGATCATCGCGTCCCGGCTGTCGGGCGCTAGATCACGGTCACAGCATTCGCAATTGGGCCGAAGTTCCAGCGCCATACGTCACCTCACCGGATCGGTTCGTGAACGGTCACCAGCTTGGTGCCGTCAGGGAAGGTCGCTTCCACCTGCACATCGTGGATCATCTCGGCAATGCCGTCCATTACCTGATCACGGGAAATGACATGCGCGCCCGCCTCCATCAGGTCGGCCACGGCGCGGCCATCGCGTGCGCCCTCCACCACGAAATCGGTAATCAGCGCAATCGCTTCGGGATAATTCAGCTTGACGCCGCGCTCCAGCCGGCGGCGCGCCACCATGGCGGCCATGGAAATCAGCAGCTTGTCTTTTTCTCTTGGGCTAAGGTTCATCGTCGTCCCACGGCTTGGCATCTGCTCCACAAACGAGGTTTGCTGGAGACCAGATCCGACATTTGACAGACCCCGAAGAACGCCTGTCACTAGACGATCCGAGGGGTTTACAGATTCCAGACTTTCGGCACTGGCGCGCCGTTTCGCAAGAGCGAAATGATCGGAAAAAGCAATTTTCTCAAGGAGAAACCATCAGCAGCGGACACGCGCACGACGAGCTTGCCCTGCCACTCGCTGGCACCGCCGCTTTCCCCGGCAATCGCCCGGATTTTAGGCAGAAGCGCCTCGGCCAGAGGCCCGATGTAAAGCAGCGTGGCAAAGGCAACCTGCCCGGCCAGAACCGCAGGTTTCGCGGTCAGCGCCGCCACCTCGCCCGCAAGCAGAAGTTCTTCGGCATGCACCAGCTTGCCGCCGTGGCGAATGCGCCAGCGGTCGCGGAAAAGCCCGTGCGTCATCACCTCGCCCATGGCCTGGCGGCCAAGCAGCACGGCTTCGACGGCGATGAATTCTGAGGACTGGTCAAGATCGGCTTCCAGCCTTCGCGTCAGCGACGCGCGGTCGAAGAGGATCGTTTCCTGCGGCAGCCAGTGCAGCTTCGCACCCGGCCCGGCGGAAACACGCGCGGTCACGGTGGCTGTGCCCGACGACGCCTTGTAGACCTTCTCGCAGGCCTGCGTGGTGACCACAAGCGAGGTACCGGCGCCGGCGACTGCCTGCCATTCAAGTTCGTCTCCGCCGGTCAAACCACCGGAGGAATTGATGAGAATGGCTTCTGCTTCGTTCGAGTAGGTTTCCGGCAGGCGGATTTTGGCGCAGCCCTCCTGAAACAATTCGTCCAGCCGGCTGCGCCCTTCAACTGCCTTGGTTACAATGCGTCCTCTGCCACGGGCGCGCTGTTGCCGGACAGGTTGAGCGTCTTCGCAACCGGAAGGGCTGATGGCTTGCTGTTGCTGCTGCACGGGGTCTCCGAAGCGGTTGCGGAAGCGGGATTGGCCTTGGCGACGCAATCCTTCTTGACGACGGCGTCCACGACAAGCTGACCTTCCGTGTTTCGGAAGAAATCCCACATTCTCTCGGCTGCATCAACAGTCCGCGTCACTTCGCCTGTGGGCATCTTGCGCTCCACGGCGGGCTCCGCCTTCGGTGTCTGCTCGCCGCCCGGCTTGCGGGTAACAACGGCGTTTGCGGCCAGAACCTCGGCCTTCATGGTGGCGCGCGGCCAGGCGTGGTCCCAGTCGTTGATGACATAGGACTGGATACGAGCGCCTGCCTTGCAGACATCGTAAGAATTGACCGTGAAGCTCTCGCCCACCTTGCTTTTGGCGGCGCCCTTGCAACCGTCCATTTCAGCCCAGCGCTTCAGCGCCGTCTCGCCGCTATATTGCCAGTAGGATTTGCCGCCGCCCTGATAGGGATTGGCTGGATCCTTCAGCCCGGCAAAGGCGATGATAGACATCGGCCGCGCCGGTGTGCAGCTTGCCGCATCCGGTGCCCATTTGCCTTCGGTCTCCAGCGGATAACCCGCGCGCAGCGACGCGACAAAACCGGCGGCATTAAAATCCTTGGCTCCGGTGCAGATGAATTGCGACAGCATGCGCCCGCCGCCAGAATAACCGGAACCGTAAAAACGTTCCTCATCGACGCAGAACTTGCCTTTCACCATGGCAATCGCTTCATGAATGAAGCTCACCTCGTCCAGCCCGCCGGGGCGTGTTGTAACGCCGGGGACATTCCAGGCATGGGTGCCCGGCAACTCGCCGTTCAGGCTGCCCGCCAGCGCCACGACCATGAGACCGTCACGCTCTGCGAGCTTGTCCCAGCCGCTGCGGTTCAGCTGGCCATGCGGATTGCTGTTCGAGCCGTGGAAATCGAATACGACAGGCAGGGGCTTATTTCCATCATAGGCGGATGGAACAAAATAGACGCCGTCGCGTTTTTGCCCGTTAGAGAGAATGGAAAAATCATGCCGACCCGGTTCCATGCCGGGGCCAATACCCTGACCGCAGGTCGATGCCGACGCTGCGGCTCCTGCGCCTGCGCTGATCGCCAGCCCAAGAAGCAGGCTGCGTGCGGAACGAACCAACCGGGAGGCCCGGCCCACTGCAAAGTCTTGAATCATTGACACGCCTTTATTGGCACAGTTTCCCGACGATACGTCGGACGTGCGTGGAATGTAAGGGATCAACTGTCGCGGCGTGCGAATAGACTTTTCCTGTGTCTCGCATGCAGCATTTCATCCGCCCAATACCATAGGCTTTTACTTAATGAAACGCTAAAATTACGCATGAAAGCCATGCGCAGGCGCATAGACTTTCAAAATATTAATCGACCATTTTTATGCCGTGATCGGTGCGCGAAGCCTTACACCGTCAAATGCCGCCGCGCTTCCGGCGTATCCAGCGTTTCTGCCAGCCCCTCATGCACGATCTCGCCGCGGTCCATGATGTAGACGTAGTCGGCAAGTTCGCGGCAGAAATCCAGATATTGCTCAACCAGCAAAATCGCCATGCCGGTGGAATCGCGCAGATATTTGATCGCCCGGCCGATATCCTTGATGATCGACGGCTGGATGCCCTCGGTCGGCTCGTCGAGAACGAGGATTTTCGGCCGCGTCACCAGCGCCCGGCCGATGGCAAGCTGCTGTTGCTGACCGCCGGAGAGATCGCCGCCGCGGCGCGACAGCATGGTCTGCAGCACCGGAAACAGGCTGAAAATATCATCCGGGATGAACCGCTCCTTGCGCGACAGCGGCGCATAACCGCTCTCCAGATTTTCCTGGACGCTCAGCAGCGGAAAAATCTCGCGCCCCTGCGGCACGTAACCGACGCCGCGTTTTGCCCGCTGGTAAGGTGCCAGCCCGTCAAGCGCCGCATCACCGAAACGGATCGTGCCGGCGCTGGTGGCCTGCTGGCCGGTCACGGCCCGCAGCAGCGAACTTTTGCCGACGCCGTTGCGGCCGAGAACGCAGGTGATCTTGCCCATCTCGGCCTTCAGCGACACGCCGCGGAGCGCCTGCGCTGCGCCGTAGTGGAGGTTGATGTTGTCGACTGTCAGCATGGTGAAACTCCAATGACGGTATGGTGGGCGGCGCTACCCCCCTCTGCCCTGCCGGGCATCTCCCCCTCAAGGGGGGAGATCAGATGCTGCACCCACCCACTCCATCGAGAGGGAGCGATCAGGCGCAGTGTAAGCCACTTGCCGATCTCCCCCCTTGAGGGGGAGATGCCCGGCAGGGCAGAGGGGGGTACGGTCACGGCAAACGCAAACGCAAACACCACCATCACCGCCCCAGATAATTCTCGATCACCTTCGGATCGCTCGACACGAAGTCGATCGACCCCTCAGCCAGCACCGAGCCTTCGGCAAGGCACGTCACCTTCACCCCCAGCTCGCGGATGAAGCCCATATCGTGCTCAACCACCACCACCGAACGCGTCTTGGCGATTTCCTTCAGGAGCACCGCGGTTTCAGCCGTCTCGGCGTCCGTCATGCCCGCCACCGGCTCGTCCACCAAGAGAAGCTTCGGCTCCTGTGCGAGCAGCATGCCAATTTCCAGCCACTGCTTCTGCCCATGCGAGAGATTGGCGGCGAGATCGCCGCGGCGGTGGCCAAGCCGCACGGTGGCGAGGATTTCCTCGATGCGCGCCTTGTCTTCTTCCGTCAGCCGGTAGAACAGGGTTGCGAACACGCCGCGCTTGCGGTTCAGCGCCAGTTCCAGATTGTCCCACACGGTATGGCTTTCAAACACCGTCGGTTTCTGGAATTTCCGGCCAATGCCAAGCTGGGCGATGTCGGCCTCATCCTTCTTGGTGAGGTCGATACTGTCTTCAAAGAGAACCGTGCCCGTGTCCGGTCGCGTCTTGCCGGTGATGATGTCCATCATCGTCGTTTTGCCAGCACCATTCGGGCCGATGATGGCGCGAAGCTCGCCCGGCTCCACCACGAAGGAGAGGGAATTCAGCGCCCTGAACCCATCGAAGGAAACGGAAACGCCATCGAGATAAAGCAGGCTTTTCGCTCTGTTTTCAGAAACCGTGTTCATGGGCTTACTCCGCCGCCTGTTGCGCAACCGCGCTGTCGTTGCCAGCCTCACGCGCCGCGCTTGCAACCCGCTTTTCCCGCCGTCCGGCCAGATAATGCTGCACGGTACCGACGATGCCCTTGGGGAAGAACAGCGTGACAGCGATGAAGAGACCGCCGAGCGCAAACAGCCAGAATTCCGGGAACGCGCCAGTGAAATAGCTCTTGCCGCCATTGACCAGCACCGCGCCGATGATCGGCCCGACCAGCGTGCCGCGCCCGCCGACAGCCGTCCACACCACCACTTCGATGGAGTTGGCAGGCGAAAATTCGCCGG
This sequence comes from Agrobacterium sp. SORGH_AS_0440, assembly GCF_031453135.1. NCBI lineage: Bacteria > Pseudomonadati > Pseudomonadota > Alphaproteobacteria > Hyphomicrobiales > Rhizobiaceae > Agrobacterium > Agrobacterium sp. SORGH_AS_0440. Next base: position 2,254,591 of record NZ_JAVIYR010000002.1, read on the forward strand.
GATTGATGATGCCCACCTGCGGCACGAACAGGGCACCGGCAATCCCCGCCATCATCGCCGAAACGACGAAGGTAAAGAGCTTGATGTTTTCCACCCTAAAACCGAGAAAGCGCACCCGGCTTTCGGCATCCCGCACACCCACCAGCACCTTGCCGAACTTGGAATTGACGATGCCCGACGCGATCAAAAGCGAGAGCGCCAGCATCACGGCCGTCATGGCAAACAGCACGGCGCGGGTGCCATCCGCCTGCACGGAATACCCAAGAATATCCTTGAAATCGGTGAGGCCATTATTGCCGCCGAAACCCATGTCGTTGCGGAAGAAGGCAAGCAGCAGCGCATAGGTCATCGCCTGGGTAATGATCGAGAGATAAACGCCATTGACGCGCGAGCGGAAAGCGAACCAGCCGAAGACGAAGGCGAGCAGCCCCGGCACGACGAGCACCATCAGCGCCGCAAACCAGAACATGTCGAAGCCGTGCCAGAACCACGGCAATTCCTTCCAGTTGAGGAACACCATGAAATCAGGCAGCACCGGATGGCCATAGACCCCGCGCGTGCCGATCTGCCGCATCAGATACATGCCCATGGCATAACCGCCGAGCGCAAAGAAGGCGGCGTGGCCAAGCGAGAGAATGCCGCAATAACCCCAGACCAGATCAAGCGCGAGCGCCAGCAGCGCATAGGCCAGATATTTGCCGAGCATCGACATGATATAGGTCGGGATGCGGAACGCGCTGTCGGCTGGCAGCAGCAGGTTGGAGGCGGGAACCAGCACGGCGATGGCAAGGATGATGCCGATGGCGATGGAAATGCGGCGATCGAGCGCGCGCAGGAGGAAGCCGGTAATCATGCTTCGATCGCCCTTCCCTTGAGTGCGAAGAGACCGCGCGGCCGCTTCTGGATGAACAGGATGATAAGAACGAGCACGAGGATCTTGCCGAGCACGGCGCCCACCGTCGGCTCAAGAAACTTGTTGAGCACGCCGAGCGACAGGGCGCCTACCAGCGTTCCCCAGAGATTGCCGACCCCGCCGAACACCACCACCATGAAACTGTCGATGATGTAGCTCTGGCCGAGATTGGGAGAGACATTGTCGATCTGCGACAGCGCGACGCCCGCAAGCCCGGCGACACCGGAACCGAGCGCGAAGGTGAAGGCATCCACCCAAGGCGTGCGAATGCCCATGGAAGACGCCATGCGGCGGTTCTGGGTCACGGCGCGCATCTGCAGGCCGAAGGCGGAGCGCTTCAGGAGAACCAGCAACGCGAAGAAGACGGAGAGCGAGAAACAGACGATCCACACCCGGTTCCAGGTGAAATTGAGATAACCGACGCTGAAGGAGCCGGACATCCAGCTCGGGCTGCCGACCTCCCGATTGGTGGGGCCGAAGATGGAGCGCACGCCCTGTTGCAGGATCAGCGAGATGCCCCAGGTGGCGAGCAACGTTTCCAGAGGTCGTCCATAGAGATAGCGGATGACACCGCGTTCCATGACGAGGCCGACGCAGGCCGTGACCAGAAAGGCGGCCGGCAGGGCAATCGCCAGCGACCAGTCGAACAGGCCGGGCAAATGACTGCGGATCAACTCCTGCACCATGAAGGTGGAATAGGCACCGATCATCACCATTTCACCATGCGCCATGTTGATGATGCCCATGACGCCGAAGGTGATGGCAAGGCCGATGGCGGCGAGCAGCAGCACGGAACCAAGTGACAGGCCGTACCAGACATTCTGCGCGTAATCCCAGAAGGCAAGGGAACTCTCGATGCTGGAAATCGCCTCGTCCACATCCGGTTTCAGGCTCGGATCGACCGATGGCGTCGCCGCCATCAGAATGCTGATCGCATCGCGCCCGCCAAGGGCCTTGATGGTGGCGATCGCTTCTTTCTTCACCTCAAGGGGGCGGCCGGAGGAGAGCAGCGAGACGGCCCGCGCCTCCTCCATCCGGGTCCGCACCTCCTTATCGGTTTCCTTGGCGATGGCCGCTTCCAGCAATTCGAGATTTTCAGCGCTTGGCGCTTTCAGGACGGCGTCAGCCGCCGCAAGCCGCACGGATTTTTCCGGGCTGAGCAACGTCAGCCCGCCCATCGCGGCGCGGATGACGCGGCGAAGATTATTGTTCACCCTGATCTTGGTAACGGTCGCCTTCGGCGCCGAGCCGGCGCTTTCACCCGTCAGCGGGTCGATCAGCGTGAAATCGGAACCGGCAGGCTTGGTCATGAAGACGAGATTGTCTGACTTGCGCACGTAGAGATCACCCGCCGCAAATGCCTCCAGCGCCGGAACCACGCGCGCATCGCCAGTGGCGGCAATCTGCCCGATCAGCACTTCGGCCTGCTTGAAATCAGCCGTGCCGAGCTGGTCGATCAGCGCCTTTGGGTCGCTCTGCGCGAGGGACTGGGCGGCGATCCCCATGGTGAGCCAGAGGAAGATGGCTCCGAGAAAAGATCGGATCGTCATGTCGGGTTCCTTGGAGCGGCGGTGTATTTTTGGCGAGGAGTATGCGGCTTACCCCCTCTGCCCTGCCGGGCAGAGGGGGGCATGCTTGTTCAGTTTCCAATGATAAAACCGCCCCCACTAAGGGAGCGGCCCATCACAGCGCCCCCGCTAATCAGCTACCCTTACCGCCACACTTGCCGGTCGCCACGTTGAAGTTGCCGCAGGACATCGGCTTTCTCCAATCCGAGATCAGATCCTTCGAGTCCGGCAGGTAATCCGACCATTCGTCACCCACCACCTGCGGTGTCTGCTGCACGATTTCGAACTGGCCGTCGGCCTGGATTTCGCCGATCAGCACCGGCTTTGTGATGTGGTGGTTCGGCATGACGGTTGAATAACCGCCAGAGAGGTTCGGCACGGAAACGCCGATGATCGAGTCGAGAACCTTGTCCGTATCGGTCGTGCCGGCGGATTCCACGGCCTTAACCCAGGCGTTGAAACCGATATAGGCGGCTTCCATCGGGTCGTTGGTCACGCGCTTGTCGTTCTTGGTGAAGGCATGCCAGGTCTTGATGAACTCGGCATTGACTGGCGCATCAACGGACTGGAAGTAGTTCCAGGCGGCAAGGTGGCCGACCAGCGGCGCGGTATCGAGACCGGCAAGCTCTTCTTCGCCCACGGAGAAGGCGACGACCGGAATGTCTTCGGCCTTGATGCCCTGGTTGGCCAGTTCCTTGTAGAAGGGCACGTTGGCGTCACCATTGATCGTGGAAACAACGGCGGTCTTCTTGCCGGCCGAGCCGAATTTCTTGATGTCGGACACGATCGTCTGCCAGTCGGAATGACCGAACGGCGTGTAGTTGATCATGATGTCCTCTTCCTTGACGCCCTTCGACATCAGGTAGGCCTTCAGGATCTTGTTGGTGGTCTGCGGATAGACATAGTCCGTGCCGGCCAGAACCCAGCGCTCGACGCCTTCGGTATTGGCGAGGTAATCGACGGCCGGAATGGCCTGCTGGTTGGGGGCGGCACCCGTGTAGAAGATGTTGCGCGAGGATTCTTCACCCTCATACTGAACCGGATAGAACAGGATCGAGTTCAGCTCTTCGAACACAGGCAGAACGGATTTGCGCGAGGAGGACGTCCAGCAGCCGAAAACGGCGGCGACCTTGTCCTGCGAAATCAGCTGGCGGGCCTTTTCGGCGAAAAGCGGCCAGTCGGAGGCCGGATCGACCACGACGGCTTCGAGCTTCTTGCCGAGAACGCCACCCTTTTTGTTCTGCTCATCGATGAGCATCAGCATGGCGTCTTTCAGCGTGGTTTCTGAAATGGCCATCGTACCGGAAAGAGAATGCAGCACGCCGACCTTAATCGTGTCATCGGCAGCGAAGGCGCCGTGGAAGGCGGTGGTGGACAGGATTGCGCCAAGCAGCGCGGCACTGAGCGTCTTGCGGAACATCATCGGAAGGACCCCTCTCCTTGTTGGCCTCTCGTGGAGGCTCAGCGGCATCTTCGGCCGCTGCTGGAGGGACTATCGATCTCGTAAGCGCGAAACCGTATACGTCAATTGACGTAGGCGGGGTGGCGAAAGGTGCAGGGGACGGGACTACCGGACAGAGCGGCCTATGTAGACCGAGAGGTCTCGGCTTGTTTCTTCTCCCCGGCGGGGAAAAGAAAGGCGCGGCAACGTTTCACATCAAGAATGCGGCTTGCGGTCGCTCTCTTCGTCCCGGATCGCCTCGTCATGATACCAGGAGCCGAAATCCACATGCGGCTCCCTCGCCTCGCGTTCGAGGTCGCTCAAGCCATTTGTACGGAACTTGGACGCGCCGGCGCGCCCGCCAACAGGGAATTGGTAGATCGTTGCCGTCTCACGATGAAAGCCAGTCGCCATTTCGGTCATCTCACTCTGTTTGCATCGAAGCACTTGGTCATGGAATCAAACCCGTGAAAGCCGGATTCGCTCCCTTTGATTAAAAAAAAATCACGTTGCGGAAAATATAGGCATAGACAGTGGTTTCGACAAGAAAAACCATTCCGAAAGCGCTGGTTTTTAGGGCAAATGCCAATCCCTCGCGCGCAATTGAATTTCCCGCATCGCAGCATCGCATGGGACTGCCGGGCGCCAGCTATCTATCAGGATTCAATGATGAAACTTGAGGGGTGATTTACCCTGCTGCGTCGCAACAGAAGCCCGTTTGCAGGAAATCCAGAGGCCCTGCGCCAACGGCCCCTGAAAGATTTTTCGAAAAAATCGCCGGATATCGCGAATCTGGCACGCGGCATGCATCTAAGGGGTCAGCCCTTGAACGCGAATGCGCTTCCGGTGGTGAAAGCCGCGGGAGGCCTCAAGGCTTCGCATTGTTACCTATGAGAGGTTCGTAATGACTAAGTTCAAACTCGAGTACATCTGGCTGGACGGATACAAGCCGGTCCCCAACCTGCGCGGCAAGACCCAGATCAAGGAATTCGATGAATTTTCCGACACTCGAGCAGCTGCCGCTTTGGGGCTTTGATGGCTCCTCCACGCAGCAGGCCGAAGGCCACTCCTCCGATTGCGTGCTGAAGCCCGTCGCGATCTACCCGGATCCGGCCCGCTCCAACGGTGCGCTCGTCATGTGCGAAGTCATGATGCCCGATGGCGTCACCCCGCATCCGTCGAACAGCCGCGCAACCATCCTCGACGACGAAGATGCATGGTTCGGCTTCGAGCAGGAATACTTCTTCTACCAGGACGGCCGCCCGCTCGGCTTCCCGGAACAGGGCTACCCCGCTCCGCAGGGTCCTTATTACACGGGCGTCGGCTTCAAGAACGTCGGTTCGGTTGCCCGCGAAATCGTTGAAGAGCACCTTGATCTCTGCCTCGAAGCCGGCATCAACCACGAAGGCATCAACGCCGAAGTGGCCAAGGGCCAGTGGGAATTCCAGATTTTCGGCAAGGGCTCCAAGCGCGCCGCCGACCAGATCTGGATCGCTCGTTACCTGCTGCTGCGTCTTTGCGAACAGTATGGCATCGACGTCGAATTCCATTGCAAGCCGCTCGGCGACACCGACTGGAACGGTTCGGGCATGCACTGCAACTTCTCCACCAAGTACATGCGTGAAGTTGGCGGCAAGGAATATTTCGAAGCCCTCATGGCCGCTTTTGCCAAGAACTGGAAAGAGCACATCGACGTATACGGTCCGGACAACCATCTGCGCCTGACCGGCAAGCACGAAACCGCTCCGTGGAACAAGTTCTCCTACGGCGTGGCAGACCGTGGCGCGTCGATCCGCGTTCCGCACTCCTTCGTCAACAACGGTTACAAGGGTTACCTTGAAGACCGTCGTCCGAACTCGCAGGGCTGCCCCTACCAGATCGCTTCCGTCGTTCTGAAGACGATCGCGGAAGTGCCGCTCGCAAAGTCGGCTGCTGCCTGATATCGAATTGATGGCGTCGCCCGAACCGGGCGACGCCATTTTTCTGTCCACCGAACGGCAAGGCGGGCAGATGACCTTTCGCCCGTCGCCACATGCGGCATAGTCATCCCGGCGCAGGCATCTGCGTGGTTTTGAGCGATGGCATCGCTGCTTCCTTGACCCGGACAGGGTTCGCCCCGGTACCTCAAAGCAGGCCATGTGCTTCCGAGCAGAAAGGTGAACGATGGGCATTCTCGAAAAATTTTCCCTCAAGAACCGCACCGCCATCATCACCGGCAGCGGCCGCGGTCTCGGTTTTGAAATCGCCAAAGCCTTCGCCGAAGCTGGCGCCCATGTCTGGCTGACCGGCCGCAATGCAGAGACGTTGCAACAGGCGGTCGACACGTTGCGCGAAGCGGGCGGAAAGGCGGATTATGCCGCCTTCGATATTGCCGATACCAAAGCCGGGGCGGCGCTGGTCCAGCGCATCATGAGCGAACTCGGCCACCTCGATATTCTCGTCAACAATGTCGGCGCGCGCGACCGCCGCCCGCTGTCCGAGTTCAGCGACGAGGACGTGCTGGAATTGATCCGCACAGACCTCACCTCTTCCATTTCCCTGTCGCGGGATGCGGCGGAGGCCATGGCGGCAAAGGCCCATGGCCGCATCATCACCATCACCTCCATCCTCGGCCACATCGTGCGGCCGGGCGATGCGATCTATCCTGTCGCCAAGCAGGGGCTGACGGGCCTCATGCGGGCCATCGCGGTGGAATATGGCGCGCGCGGCATCACCAGCAACGCGATTGCGCCGGGCATGTTCGCCACCGAAACCAACGCCGCCCTTGCCGAAAATCCTGAGATGGTGGCCTTTGCCAAGCTTCGTGTACCGCTGGAGCGCTGGGGCAGACCGGACGAGATTGCCGGTGCGGCCCTGTTTCTGGCCAGCGACGCGGCCTCCTTCGTCAACGGCCATGTGCTGACGGTGGATGGCGGCATGTCGGTGCGCCTGTGAAAGGCCGCGGGCGGAAAGGCGCTCAATAGGCATGGCGGCACGGCAACGCATCATCCCCGTCAGGCGCGAATATAACCGCTGGGTCGCCAACCAGACGCTGGAAGATTATGCGTTGCGTTTTACCGCCAAGAGCGCCCGGCAATTTTCCTCCAACCGCATTTCCCACACCGCCATCGGCGCGATTTCCTTTCTGGCGCTGGAAGCCATCGGCGGGGCAATCACGCTTTCCTACGGCACCACCAACGCTTTTTACGCCATCCTTGTCGCCGCCGTCGCCATGCTGGCCGTCGGCCTGCCGATAAGCCGTTATGCCATCCGCCACGGCGTCGATATCGATCTGCTGACACGCGGCGCAAGCTTCGGTTACATCGGCTCCACCATCACCTCGCTGATTTACGCCGCCTTCACCTTCATGCTCTTCGCCATCGAGGCGTCGATCATGTCCGGCGCGCTGGAGCTGGCGCTCGGCATTCCCTTGTGGATCGGCTACATCATCTCCGCCGTCATGGTCATTCCGCTCGTCACCCACGGTGTGCGCCTCATCAGCCGTTTCCAGATCATCACCCAGCCCTTCTGGATCGTGCTGAACATCCTCCCGTTCATCTTCATCGCCTTGATGGACTGGGAGAAATACGATCTCTGGCGCGCCTTTGCCGGCATCCACCACGCCTCCGGCCCGCCGGGCACCGTCGCGGATTTCAATCTCGTGGAATTCGGCGCGGCCTCGGCCGTCATTCTGGCTTTGATGTCGCAAATCGGCGAACAGGTGGATTTCCTGCGCTTCCTCCCCGCCGAAGGCCAGAGCCGCCTGCGCCACCGCATCGCCGTCTTTCTGGCCGGCGCCGGCTGGGTGGTCGTCGGCGTACCGAAGCTCTTGGCCGGCTCGTTCCTTGTCGTGCTCACCTTCAGTTCCGGTGTTTCGGTCGATCGCGCCGCCGATCCTGCGCAAATGTATCTCACTGCCTTCGGCTACATGATCCCAAACCAGACGGCGGCGATGCTGCTGATGGTCGCCTTCGTGGTCGTCTCGCAGCTGAAGATCAACGTCATGAACGCCTATGCGGGGTCGCTCGCCTGGTCGAATTTCTTCTCCCGCCTCACCCACAGCCACCCCGGCCGCGTCGTCTGGCTGGTGTTCAATGTGGCCATTGCGCTGCTCTTGATGGAACTCGGCATCTACCGGCTGCTTGAGGAAACACTCGGCATCTTCTCCATCATCGCCATGGCGTGGCTCTGCACCATCTCGGCCGATCTCTTCATCAACAAGCCGCTCGGCCTTGCCCCGCCGGGCATTGAGTTCAAGCGCGCCCATCTCTACGACATCAATCCCGTTGGCGTCGGCTCCATGGCGCTTTCCGCCACAATTGCGCTGATGGCGCATTTCGGCACCTTCGGCCCGCTCGCCGCCTCGCTCGCGCCCTATCTCACACTCATCGTCGCCTTCATCGCCTCGCCGCTGATTGCCTGGGGCACCAAAGGCAAATTCTACCTTGCCCGCAAGCCGCGCCAGCAGTGGCGCGAAGAAAGCAGCATCACCTGCTCCATCTGCGAGCATCCTTTCGAGCCTGAGGACATGGCCTGGTGTCCGGCCTATGCCGCGCCGATCTGTTCGCTCTGCTGCTCGCTGGACAGCCGCTGCCACGACATGTGCAAGCCGAAGGCGAAGCTGAACTATCAGGTCGCCACCGTCGCCAAGACCTTCCTGCCGAGACAGCTTGTGGCAAAACTCGCCACACGCCTCGGGCGCTACGGCATGGCGGCGGCGATTGCCGTCACCACAATCGGCGGCATTCTCGCCATGATCGCGCATCAGGTCGGCACGGCCTCGCCGGAAACGGCAGATGTGGTGAACCGCACCATCCTCATCGTGTTTTTCGTCTTCGCCGTCATTGCCGGCATCGTCTGCTGGTTCCTCGTCCTTGCCCATGACAGCCGGGTGGTGGCGGAAGAGGAATCCTCCCGCCAGAACACGCTGCTCTTGAAGGAAATCGCCGCCCACAAGAAGACAGATGCGGCCCTTCAGGATGCCAAGGAAACGGCTGAGGCCGCCAACCGCGCCAAGAGCCGTTATGTCGTCGGCCTCAGCCACGAGCTGCGCACGCCGCTGAATGCCGTTCTCGGCTATGCCCAGATCCTCGAGCGCGACGAGACCATTCCCCCTCCCCGGCAATCGGCGATCAAGGTCATCCGCCGCTCGGCAGACCACCTCTCGGGCCTGATCGACGGACTGCTGGATATTTCCAAGATCGAGGCGGGCCGCCTGCAGGTCTATTCCAACGAGATCAACATTCAGGATTTCCTCGATCAGATCGTCGATATGTTCCGCCCGCAGGCGCAGGCCAAGGGGCTGGAATTCCGCCACGACCGCTCGCCCGCTCTGCCGCAATATGTGCGAACCGATGAAAAGCGGCTGCGCCAGATCCTCGTCAACCTGCTTTCAAACGCCATCAAGTTCACCGATCATGGCGCCGTCACCTTCGATGTCGGTTATCGCAGCCAGGTGGCGAGCTTCACCGTGTCCGATACCGGCCGTGGCATTGCGGAAAAGGACCTCGCCCGCATCTACGAACCCTTCCAGCGTGGCGAGGCCGAAAGCGTGCGCCCGATGCCAGGGCTTGGCCTCGGTCTGACGATTACAAGGCTTCTGACAAATACGCTCGGCGGCGAGATTTCCGTTTCCAGCGAAAAGGACAAAGGCTCCACCTTCCGCGTGCGCCTCATGCTATCCGCCGTGCACCGGCCAAGCACGGCGCCGGCGCCGGAAAAGACCATCCGCTCCTATTCCGGTCCACGCCGCACCATCGTCGTGGTCGATGACAACGAGGATCATCGCGAGCTGATGCGGCAGGTGCTTTCGCCGCTCGATTTCGTCGTGCTGACGGCGCAATCCGGCCCCGAATGCCTCACCCTTATCGAAGGGGTGAAGCCCGATCTTTTCCTCATCGATATTTCCATGCCCGGCATGACCGGCTGGCAGCTGGTGACGAAACTGCGCGAGGCGGGTCAGACGGCCCCGCTCATCATGCTCTCAGCCAATATCGGCGACGGCACTGTCGCGGGCGCCGGCGATGACAATCACAACGACGCCATCGCCAAGCCGGTCGATATCCGCCACCTCTGCGACAGGCTCGCCGTGCATCTCGGGCTGAAATGGATTTACGATACCGATCTGCCCCCCGCGCCGGAGCCGCAGCCGCCTGCCGAGATCGTCCATCCGGGCGCCATTCACATCCAGGATTTGCAGCGGCTGGGCGAAATAGGCTACATACGCGGCATCGAAGCGAAACTCGCCGATCTTGCCCGTAACACGGAAAACCTACCCTTCACGCAGGAGCTCGGCGCCTATGTGCAGGCTTTCGATCTGGCCGGTTACGCGCATTTTCTCAAGCGGTTCGAAGACAGTGACAGGGGAGACCTCAAGGCATGAGCGCTCAGGCGGCGGCCCCGAGAGACATCGTATTGCTGGTGGATGACAGCCCGGAAGCGCTGGGATTCCTGACCGACGCGCTCGAACAGTCCGGCTTTTCCGCCCTCATCGCCACATCGGGACAGGCCGCGCTCAACATTGCCGAACGCATCACGCCCGATATCATCCTGCTCGACGCCGTCATGCCCACCATGGACGGTTTCGAAACCTGCCGCCGCCTGAAGGCCAATGCGGCGGTAGCGCAGGTGCCCGTCATTTTCATGACGGGACTGACCGAGACCGAACATGTGGTGCGGGCGCTGGACTCCGGTGGCGTCGATTATCTGACCAAGCCGATCAATATCGATGAGCTGCGCGCCCGCATACGCGTGCATCTTTCCAATGCCCGTTCCGCGCAAAGCGCCCGCGTGGCGCTTGACGCCGCCGGCCGACACCTGCTTGCCGTGCGCGCCAATGGAGCCATCCACTGGTCTACGCCGCAGGCAACGCGGCTCGTCAATGCTGCGACCGGCCGGGATGACGGCATGGAAATCGTCGTCAGCCATATCGGCCGCTGGCTTGGCGAAAGGGCAGCGTCGGAAACCGGTCGCGATGCACCGCTGACGATCACCCAGGCCGGACGCCCGGCCTTGCAGCTCTCCTTCCTCGGCGCGATGGGTCCGGATGAGCATCTGTTTCGCCTGACCGCCGCCAACGAGAAGTCAGATGACCACCTTCTGAAAGAGCATTTCGCGCTGACCACGCGGGAATCCGAAGTGCTTTTGTGGATCGCCAAGGGCAAATCCAACCGCGATATCGGCGATATTCTCGGCCTGTCGGCCCGGACGGTGAACAAGCATCTCGAACAGATCTATGTGAAGCTCGGCGTGGAGAACCGCGCCTCTGCCGCGGTCAAGGCGGCGCATATTCTGCATCAGGGGTGAATAGCGGCGCGTGATGTGGTAAGCTAATATATGTTTAGGCCCGAGCGACGAGCCCTCGCTGATTAGCCGAGCGCCCTCCTCTTGTTTCTTCTCCCCGCCGGGGAGAAGTCCGCGGCAGCGGGATGAGGGGGCGAGGGCAAAGATATTCGGGGAGCTAGCCCCCTCATCCGGCCCTTCGGGCCACCTTCGCCCCGGCGGGGGAGAAGAAATAGGCGGCAACCACCTCCCAAAAAATCACCACCCCCTGCCCTGAACCCCAATACAGGAACGCACACCCATGAACCGTTTCATCATCCTCTCCGGTTGCTCCGGCGGCGGAAAATCCACGCTTCTCGCCGAGCTCGCCCGGCGCGGTTTCGCCACCGTGGAGGAACCCGGCCGCCGCATCGTCATCGAAGAAACCCGCAACGGTGGCGCCGCCCTGCCATGGATAGACCTCGAAGCCTTTGCGCGCCGCGCCATCGCTGTGGCGCTCGAAGACCGTCAGCATGCGCCAGAGCACGGCACCGTCTTCTTCGATCGCGGCCTGATCGACGCCGCCTCGGCTCTACGCGAGGTCAGCGGTGACCCCCTCATCGAAACGCTGCAACGTGAACATCGCTATAACAGGCTGGTCTTCCTTACCCCGCCCTGGCCGGAAATCTATCAGGCAGACACGGAGCGTCGGCATGATTTTGCCGCGGCCGTGGCCGAATACGACCGCCTCGTCAGGGATTATCAAGCTCTTGACTATGAAACCGTCGTCCTTCCGAAATCAGGCGTCGAAGAGCGTGCTGACTTCATTTTGGAGCGGCTGGACGGAGCGCAGCTGTCTCAGCGATTTTCCAGCAGCTGCGACACGGTCACAAACTCGAACCCGCGCTGACGCAGTCCATCGATGATCAGCGGCAAGGCCTGCCGTGAAGCCTCGCGGCTGCGATACATGACATGCATGATGATGATCGAGCCGTTTTTCGTGTGCTCGATAACGTGCTTCGCAAGAGCCGCTGCATCCTCGGCGATATCTGGATAGGATTCCGGCTCAACATCCCACATGATTGTTTTCCGGTCATGCCGGTATAGATACCATGGCAAGCCGAGCAGCTTCTTGCCATAGGGCGGGCGGAACATGATCTCACCTTTATGACCCGCAGTCCTAATGGCCGCATCGGTGCGCTCGATCTCGTCCCTGATCCGCGCGGACCCCATCAAGGCCATGTTGGAATGCGTATAGCTGTGGTTTCCAACCTGATGGCCATCGCTGACGATCATGCGGGCCTGCGGCAGGTATTCTTCAGTTTCCTTGCCCGTCAGGAAAAAGGTCGCTTTGATCCCCCGTTCCCTCAGGATCGCCAGGACCTCAGGCGTGAAACGCACCGAGGGCCCGTCGTCAAACGTCAGGGCCACCACCGGCTTCGGCGTCTCGACCCTCGGAATGATCACTCCGAACAATTGCGTCGTCCGGGATTTGCTGAAGAGATGAACGCCACCGAGCACCACCGCCAGCATGGCAAGACCAAGGATTAGAGACACCACCCGTTTCATCGCCATTGCCACCCCTCATTGCAGTTTTCTGGAGGTTTTGTCTCTCGCCTTATTGTCTCCAGTGTGGCGCCTGTCGCGCAAAAGAAAAGCCCGGCATTACTGCCGGGCTTCGATAGGGGGTCGCAAAAAAAGGCTTAGCTGCCCTGCTGGATGTAGGTGAACTTGCCGTCCGGACCCTTCTTCCACTCGTACATGACATAGCCAGGAAGCTTCGGGTCACCCTTCTCATCGAAGGAGATCTCGCCGAGCGCCGTCGGGAAGCTACCCTTCTTCAGCGCTTCGGCAACCTTTTCAGGCTCCACGGAACCGGCTGCCTTGGCAGCGCCGGCAATCGCCTGCAGGGCTGCATAGGAGTAGAGGGTATAGGCTTCCGGGTTGAAACCGGCGGCCTTGAACTTCTCTACCAGTTCCTTGTTTTCAGGGCGCAGTGTCGGATCAGGACCGAAGGTGTTGAGCGTGCCTTCAACCGCGTCGCCGGCGATGGAAGCCAGTTCGTTCGATACGATACCGTCGCCCGAGACGAGCTTGGCCTTCAGGCCCTGGTCAGCCGCCTGGCGGATGATGAGGCCGGCTTCGGTGTGCAGGCCGCCCCAGTAGATGATGGAAACGCCGGCTTCCTTCATCTTGGAGATCAGCGCCGAGAAGTCCTTGTCGCCGACATTCACGCCTTCGTACATGGCTTCCTTCACGCCGGCGGCATTGGCTGCCTTCTTGGTTTCATCGGCAAGGCCCTGACCGTAAGGCGTCTTGTCGTGAATGATGGCGATCTTGGCGTCCTTGAAATGATCGGCAAGATACTTGCCGGCGATGCCGCCCTGCTGGTCGTCACGGCCGCAGGTGCGGAACGTGTTCCACAGACCGCGCTCGGTGAACACAGGGTTGGTCGCGGCAGGCGTGATTTCGAGAATGCCGTTTTCGGCGTAAACTTCGGACGCCGGAATGGAAACGCCGGAGTTGAAGTGACCGACAACGAATTTCACGCCGTCAGCGACGAATTTATTGGCGACCGAAATACCCTGCTTGGGGTCGGATACGTCGTCGCCCAGCACGATCTTGATCTGCTCGCCATTAATGCCGCCGGCGGCATTGATGTCTTTCGCAGCCTGTTCGGCACCCTTCTGGATCTGAGCGCCGAAAGCAGCGTTCGGGCCGGTCAGCGGTGCGCCGACGGCGATCACGACATCGGCCCAGGCCGAACCGCCAAACGCGACCATGGCGGTCAGCGCGACAGCGGAAAGAAGAGACTTCTTCATTACTTTACTCCCAGTTCCTTTGGATGGGTTGTTTGCGAGGACCTGTTCAGTACCCACCTTAACCGAACAGGAAACGTTCCACTCTGCCGAGTATTAGTGACCCCGGAAAATACCGGCTGTCAATTTTTCTTTTTATAGGAAAATGCCGACGTGCGGTCGTAGAGCCAATAGTAATTATTGACCATCTGGCTCGTCCGGCGCATGCGGAAACCGATGCTGGAAAAAACCAGAAGAAGAACGACGTCAAACACGTAGTAGAAGCCGTTGATGAACGGCCCATCGAACAGCGCGTGATGCAAAAACCGCATCACCACGCCGAGCGCGAGCGTGTAGATCACCACCCGCGTATAACCACCCCAGCCGTCGGCAACGGATTTGCCGGTGCGCCAAGCCGTCCAGAAACCCAGAAGAACAACCAACGCGCGCAGAACATACCGCACGCCGTTATCCGTCTCGAAAAAAAGGCCCTGCATCTCTTTCCCCATCAGTGCCGGGCTGAATACCCAGGCCCTGCCTTGTCTGTCGTCCCGTCGTTTGCCGCCGGGCATTTTATTGTTTACGCCCCGACATGGATCCTTCAGGTTTTGACCAAAGGACGACGGACCGCCGTTTGCAGTCTTGCGCCGCAAAATTTCCGGCGCAAGTAAAATCTTTCAGTGCCGTCCGCCTTCGAGATAGGCGGCGCGTACCTGTGGATCGGCGAGCAGTTCCTTGCCCGAACCGCTCATCGTCACCTTGCCGTTGACCATCACATAAGCGCGGTCGGAAAGCTTGAGCGCGGCGAAGGCGTTCTGCTCCACGAGGAAGACGGTCAGACCCTCTTCCTGATTGAGTTTCTTGATCGCCTCGAAAATGCCCTTGACGATCAGCGGAGCGAGACCCAGCGAAGGCTCGTCCAGCAGCAGGAGCTTCGGACGCGCCATCAGCGCGCGGCCGATGGAGAGCATCTGCTGCTCGCCGCCGGAAAGCGTGCCGCCGCGCTGGCTCTGACGCTCCTTCAGGCGCGGAAACATCACGAAGATCTTCTCGACGTCTTCCTTGAAATATTTCAGGTTATCGAGATTGGCGCCCATCTGCAGGTTTTCCAGCACTGTCATGCGCGGGAAAATCCGGCGGCCTTCGGGCGATTGGGCGATGCGCTTGCGGGCGATCAGATGGGTCGGCAGCTGGGTAATGTCCTCGCCATCGAAGATCACCTGGCCGGCGCGCGCCTGCGGGCTGCCGCAGATGGTCATCATCAGCGTCGACTTGCCAGCGCCATTGGCGCCGATCAGGCTGACGATTTCGCCCCTCTTCACTTCGACATCGACACCGGCCAGAGCCCGGATATTGCCATAATAGGTTTCGACACCCTGGACTTTCAGAAGCGGTTCACCGGACATCAGGCCGCTCCTCCGTCGAGTTCTTCCGCAATCACGTCTTCCACTTCATCATCCTCGACACCTAGATAGGCGGCGATGACCTTCGGGTCGTTCTTTACATGGTCCGGCGTGCCGTCGGAAATCTTCTGACCGTATTCCAGAACCACCACGTGGTCGGAAATCTGCATCACCACGGACATGTCGTGCTCGATGAGGAGCAGCGACGTACCCTCGTCGCGGATGCCGCGCAGCAGCGTGTTGAGCGCCAGGGATTCCTTCGGATTGAGACCGGCGGCCGGCTCATCGAGGCAAAGCAGCTCCGGCCCCGTGCACATGGCGCGGGCGATTTCCAGGCGGCGCTGCGCGCCATAGGGCAGATCGCCCGCCGGATCGTCGGCGCGATCGATCAGATCGGCCTTTTCCAGCCAGTATTTGGCTTTTTCGATAGAGGCATCCACCGCCCGCCGGTATGCGGGCAGGCCGAGAAGGCCGAGGATCGTGTAACCCGAGGCCTTCATCAGCGCATTGTGCTGCGCCACCAGCAGGTTTTCCAGAACGGTCAGGCCCGAAAACAGGCGGATGTTCTGGAAGGTGCGCGCCACCTTTGCCTTCTTGGTGATTTCGAAATCCGGCAGGCGCTCGAGTAGATGCGTCTCGCCATCCTGCTGGCGCATGGTGATCATGCCCATGGTGGGCTTGTAGAAGCCGGTGATGCAGTTGAAGACCGTGGTCTTGCCCGCACCGTTCGGGCCGATCAATGCGGTGATCTCGCCGCGCTTCGCCTCGAAGGAGAAGTCGTTGATGGCCATAAGGCCGCCAAAGCGCATCGAGAGATGTTCGACCTTGAGGATCGTGTCGCCAGTGGTATTGGGTGTCATTGTAGTTGTTCCGGAAGCCATCAACCGTGACCTTCCTTGGTAAAGCTGCCGGAGACGGCCTTGCGTTCTTTAAGGAAAGCCGTGGGTTCACGCGAGCCGACGAAACCGCGCGGCTTGAACAGCATGACGATGACCATGGCAAGCCCGAACAGCAGCATACGATAGAGTTCCGGCGTGAAATCGGGCCCGAAGACATGCTTCAGGAACTCCATTTCGCGCAGAAGCTCGGTGCCGCCGACCATGACGAGCGCCGCAATGGCAATGCCGGTCAGCGAGCCCATGCCGCCGAGAACGACGATGGCGAGAATGACGGCGGATTCGAGGAACACGAAGCTTTCCGGCGAAACGAACCCCTGACGGGCGGCGAAGAAGGAACCGGCAAAACCGCCGAACATTGCGCCCGTGGCAAAAGCGGTGAGCTTGGTGATGACCGTATCAATGCCGAGCGAACGGCAGGCGATCTCGTCCTCACGCAGCGCTTCCCACGCCCGGCCGATGGGCATGCGGCGCAGGCGGATGGTGACATAGGCCGTCAGCATGCACAGCAGCAGGATCACGTAGAACAGGAAGATCTTGTAATAGGCCGAGGACATCGACAGGCCGAACGCCTTGGCGAAATTGTTCGGCGCGCCGACATCGAACGACCAGATGCCGAAGATCGACGCCTTGGCGATGCCGGAAATACCGAAAGTGCCCTTGGTCACATCCGTCCAGTTAAGCAGCACGAGACGGATGATTTCACCGAAGGCGAGCGTGACGATTGCCAGATAGTCGCCGCGCAGGCGCAGCACCGGAAAGCCGAGGATGATGCCCCAGAAGCCTGCCAGAATGCCGGCAACGGGCAGCAGCACCCAAAACGACAGGCCGAACTGGCTGGAGAGCAGCGCATAAGAATAGGCGCCCACCGCATAAAAGGCGACGTAGCCGAGATCGAGCAGGCCGGCGAGGCCGACGACGATGTTCAACCCCCAGGCCAGCATCACATAGATCAGGATCTGGATGCCGAAATTGTCGACGAATTTCAGCGAGCCCTGGAAACCGAAGAGCTGCACCGCGATAACGGGATAAAGCAGCAGCAGAACCAGCGCCAGCTTCAGAAAGTGCTTGTGGAAAAAGCCCTTTTCCTCGGAAATCTCCAGAACGCCGCTCTTGGCCTTGGCCAGCTTGCGACGATCCAGCGACGGCTTGATAAAGCCGACCATAAGGAAGCGGCCGATGGCGGCAACGGCGACGAAGATCGCCAGAAGGCCCCAGCGCGTGCCCCAGATCAGCTGGTTGTTGATGTCCTGATAGGTGACGATGCCGACATAAAGAATGAACATGCCGAACGAGATGACGCCCGCAATCAGGCCCTCCTTCACGGCTGTCGCCATCAGGCTGGGGCCGGAAGAGGTGTTTTCGGAAGCGATATTGGCCATGGGATCACACCTTCTCGACTTCCGGGCGACCAAGGATGCCGGTCGGCTTGAAGATCAGCACGAAAGCCAGGATGCCGAAAGCCGCGACATCCTTGTAGGCGATGGAGAAATAGGCCGACCACAGCGATTCGATCAGGCCGATCAGTAGGCCACCGAGAACAGCGCCCGGCAGCGAGCCGATGCCGCCCAGAACGGCTGCCGTAAATGCCTTGACGCCGGGAATGAAGCCGTCGCTGAAAGAGGCAACACCATAATACATCAGATACATGGTGCCGGCGACCGCGGCGAGTGCTGCACCCATGATGAAGGTGATGGAGATGGTCTTGTCGACATCAACGCCGAGCAGCGCCGCCATCTTGCGATCCTGTTCGGTGGCGCGCTGCGCCCGGCCGAGCGGGGTCTTGTTGACGATATACCAGAAGGCGAAGAGCAGCACCGAGGTGACGACCATGATGATCAGCTGCTTCAGCGACACGGTGATGGCGCCGAAATGATAGCTTTCGGTCACCAGCGACGGGATCGGCTTGTTGCGTGGACCCTGCGTGACCTGGATGAAGTTGGACAGCGCGATCGACATGCCGATGGCAGTGATCAGCGGCGCAAGACGGAAGGAGCCTCTGAGCGGGCGGTAGGCGACGCGTTCGATCACCCAGTTCCACAGGCCGGTCATCAGCATGGCGACGACCATCATCAGAAGCAGAAGAAGCGCCACCGGAATGCCGGCGACAAAGGATGTCACGATCAGGAAAACGATCAGCGCGGCGAAGCCGCCGAGCATGAAAATATCGCCATGGGCGAAGTTGATCATGCCGATGATGCCGTAAACCATCGTATAGCCGATAGCGATGAGGCCGTAGATCGATCCAAGAGTCAGCCCGTTTATGAGCTGCTGGATAAAATACTCCATGTCTTTCCCCCGGGCACGACCTCAAATGGGCCACGCCTCGTTATGTTAATTATAGGGGCGCCCTTGCAGGCAGACCCCCACCCTCAAAATGCATATCGTGTTCGTTAAAAATGTGAAGTCAAAAACGGGCGATCCTGCACAAAATTTGGAATTTCCACACCAGCTGCCGCTTTCCCGATCAAAAGAGCCATGATTTTGGCAGGAAGTGCTGAAAAAATGACGGTCGAATGCTTATTTTAGCATTGTCCAACGCCATTATTTGACGGGCAACGGGCAAAGGAGTAGCGAAGATCGGAACGGCGATATCCCGCAGACGGGATTTAATTGGCAAAGAGATGATCGACATATTGACGAAAGCGGCGCTGGACGCCGGGCAGGCCATCATGGCGGTCCACCGTGCCGGCCCGCATGTGTCGTACAAGGATGACTGTTCGCCGGTGACGGAAGCCGATCAGCGTGCCGAAGCGATCATTCTTGCGGCCCTGGCGGCCCATTTTTCCGATATACCGGTGGTTGCCGAAGAGGCCGTGTCGAGTGGCATCCTGCCGGAAACCGGAGCGGAATTCTTTCTCGTCGATCCGCTGGATGGAACCAAGGAGTTCATTTCCGGCAAGGATGATTTCACCGTCAACATCGCGCTCATCCGCAACGGCGCTCCGGTGGCCGGTGTGGTTTACGCCCCCTGTCGCGGACAGGCGTGGACCGGCGAGGGCAACGCCGCCGAAAAACTCGTCATATCGGCCGAAGGCGTCATCCTGTCGCGCCACCCCATCCGGGCCCGCCAGCGCGGCGCTTCCCCCGTGGCGCTGATCAGCCGCTCGCACTGCACCGCACGAACGGAAGCCTTCGTGGCCGAACATGGACTGAAGGACTGTATTTCTGTCGGCTCGTCGCTGAAATTCTGCATGCTGGCTGAGGGTGCCGCCGATATCTACCCGCGCTTCAGCCGCACCATGATGTGGGACACGGCGGCGGGCGACGCCGTGCTGCGCGCCGCCGGCGGCCGGACGCTGGACTGCTCGGGCCTTCCGCTAACCTATGCGGTGAAGGGCGATGGCGAGGATGCGCTGGCCAATCCGGATTTCATTGCCGAAGGGGCGATGGCGGTGGAACACGCGGGGTAACGGGCGCTCGGCGTTTGCTGCGGCTCTTGCGACGGGCGGCATTGGTGAGCTTCGGTGTGTGCGGCTTTACCCCCCTCTGCCCTGCCGGGCA
Organism: Agrobacterium sp. SORGH_AS_0440; assembly: GCF_031453135.1. Lineage (NCBI taxonomy): Bacteria > Pseudomonadati > Pseudomonadota > Alphaproteobacteria > Hyphomicrobiales > Rhizobiaceae > Agrobacterium > Agrobacterium sp. SORGH_AS_0440. The sequence goes on from NZ_JAVIYR010000002.1 coordinate 2,274,353, forward strand.
TCTCCCCCTCAAGGGGGGAGATCGACTCGCGGATAGGTCTCCCCCATCTCAACGTTTGCGAATGAAGTGGCGGTAGCGCTTCCTGCTGATCTCCCCCCTTGAGGGGGAGATGCCCGGCAGGGCAGAGAGGGGTAAAGCCACACACACCAAGGCGCCCCCCAAAAAATAATCCACCCCCGCTCATCCCCGCCCCACGCCACCACCTCACAATGCCCCCGCAACGAAACACCGCAGCGCGGAAGGCACATCATGACCGAACAGACGGCGAGACTTCAGCTTCCCTATATCCTCCCCTCGCAGGCGCAGAAACACGTCACCCACAACGAGGCGCTGCAACGGCTCGACGCGATCGTGCAGCTGGTCGTCAAGGCTGTGGTTGCCGCACCGCCCGAAAACGCCGCCGAGGGAGATTGTTTCCTCCTCTCCGCCGACGCTACCGGCGATTGGGCCGGCAAGGGCGGCAGGTTCGCCTTCCGGCAGGATGGCGCGTGGCTCTCGATCACACCGCAGCCCGGCTGGACGGCATGGTTTGCGGCCGAAAGCAGATATCGCGTCCTGCGCGACGGCGGCTGGCGTGACCTGCCACTGCCGGCCACCGGTCGGCTGGAAAGCATGGGAATCGGCACGGAGGCCGACGCCGTCAACCGGCTTGCGCTCGCCTCCCCCGCCAGCCTTTTCACCCACGCGCAGGATGACGGCAGCCACCGCATGACGATCAACAAGGCGGGCCGGGCCGATACAGCCTCATTGCTGTTCCAGTCCGGCTGGAGCGGCCGCGCGGAAATGGGCCTGGCCGGAAATGACGGGTTTTCGATCAAGGCCAGCACGGACGGGACCTCATGGCACACCGCCATAGTCTGCAGCGGCGATGGTCGCGTCTCGATGCCCAGCCGCCCGCTCGCCGTCGCTGGCCTGCCGGCGGGCACAACGAAGCCGGCCAATGGCTCTGCCGCCGGTTTTTCCGTGCTCTCCCTCGCTGAGGGCGGCTTTGCGCTCGGTGATGCGGTGAGTGGTGGTGGGCGCGACCTGGTGGTGCCAGCGAAAGGCCTCTATCTGGTAATATTGACGCTTGCCGTGGTCTCGTCTTCCGGCCACCGGGTGACGCTGTTGATCAACGGCACGGCGGCCGATTTCGACATCGCGGGCAATGTGTCGGACTCAGGCGCGTCGCAGTCGGCAACCGCCTTCCTTCGCCTCGATGCCGGCGACCGCCTGCGGCTGCACCATGAGGGAACGGTGGAATTGACCCAGGGCAACGGCAAAACGTGCCTTTCGCTTGCGTGGATCTGATCTGGACAACCGATGAGAGAGAAAAATTGCGATTTTTGGAAAAATTTTTCCCCGACAAAATAAGGCGACTCGAACAAATCAGGCGAAACCGTTCAAATTCTTAATAAATTGTCACGAGCTGCTTAGGCAATTTTTAAAGGTACGGGGCTAAAGTTCCCGTCATATGGTCTTGAGTTTGTATAGAGTGTCCAATGACCGAAATGATACGCCCACGAGTTAAATATGTCATCGGCCCCGATGGCAGCCCTCTGACGATTGCGGATCTTCCGCCTGCCAATACCCGGCGCTGGGTCATTCGCAGAAAGGCAGAGGTTGTTGCCGCCGTGCGCGGTGGACTGTTGAGCCTCGAAGAGGCCTGCGAGCGTTATACGCTCACCGTTGAAGAATTCCTGTCCTGGCAGTCCTCGATTGCCGATCATGGCCTTGCCGGCCTGCGCACCACGCGCATTCAGCAATACCGCCACTGAGAAAGTGCGCCGGCGCGCCAAAGGCGCCCAACGCCGGATTTTCACAACGCCCCGTCAGTTTATCGACGGGGCTTTCGGTTTGATTTCGGATTTTTCATTCAGAACCATGCCTGCTGACGGTGAGAGATTGTCGCCGGTTTGTGTCCGCTGCGTTCGCTATCCCGCTGTTTCAATTCGGGCGCAAGCCGCTACAGTGGAGATACGAACAGCAATGGGAAGGCAGAGATAATGGATATCAAGACAACCGAAACCGGATCGCGCGGCGAATATCTCGCAACCGTCGACGGCCATACGGCGGAAATGACCTATTCCCGCACCTCTCCTTCCCTCATCATCATCGATCATACCGGCGTGCCCGATGCGCTTCGCGGCAAAGGCGTCGGCCAGGCACTTGCCGCCCACGCCATCGATGAAGCCCGCAAGGGCGGCTGGAAGATCATTCCGCTCTGCCCCTTCTTCAAGGCCCAGACCCTGCGCCATCCAGACTGGGCCGATGTTATCCAGGGCTAAGGGCGCTTTATCATCTGTCTGAGGGCAGAAGTCGCAAGCGTCGCGGCATATTTCTTCTCCCCACCGGGGAGAAGGTGGCCCGAAGGGTCGAATGAGAGGGCAACGCCAGTAATACGCGGAGAACTTGCCCCCTCGTCCCGCTGCCGCGGACTTCTCCCCGGCGGGGAGAAGAAACAAGCGGCTTACGCTTAATCCCTCACAGCCGTTGCAAGTATAGCGTCATTTCATAAATGCGTGTCACGCCACCTTCAACGGTGGGGTCCCGGCATGCATGCTCCGGCGGACTTCTTCCCGGAATTCGAGCGTATCCTTTGCGCCGTGCACGGCCACGGCATGCTGCACGGCCGCCTCCATCAGCTCCTCCTGGGAATCGGCCGAAATGGCAACGGTGCATCTGCTGTCACTGGGAAATTCACGGCAATCGATATATTGGCGGGCCATTTTTTCCTCCCTGCAATGGCCGCCCGCACCCGCACGGGTGCGTGCGCGTAAAAGCCTCCGGCTCACGGTCGGAACCCCTGTAAAATACGCCTTTCCGCATGTCCGGACAATCGAAATCGGGGCGGCCGCCCCGTCGTGGCGCGCTGGCGAAGCAGCAAGGCAAAAGGCCGCCCTGATGGAGCGGCCTTTCGAAAAAAAGCATGTCGTCCCGTCATTGAAAGCCGCCTCCTGATCCACCGGCAGCCGTCAATGAGGACGAGGTTCGTCAGTTCTGCGCCATCTGTCAGGCGCGGGCGCGGATGGCTCCGTCGCGGTTTTCCAGTGCGGCGGCCTTTTCATATTCGGCCTGCACCTCTTCCAGCGATGCCTCGGCGGCCTCCTGCTGGGCCTTCAGTTCCCGGATGGAAACCTGAAGATTATCCGCCCGCTGGCGCGCGGCCTTGGCGAAGGTCGGATAGGCGAAATGCGTCGGATCGGTAATGCCCGACTTGCTCTCTTCCAGAGAGATCTGATGCACCAGTTCCTTTGCCATCCGCTCGAATTCGGACATCATCTGCTGCAGCTGGTTAAGCTGCCTGCGTTTTTCATTGACCTGAAATTCCTTCAGGCGAACCAGGCTGTCACGCGACTTCATACGCAATACTCCATGGATAGCGAGACCCGGATCAAAAAGGGCACTATGCCCCCTCGACCGGCCCGTTTAACCCGCCCTTTCAACCGGCCGGGTTAACCCGTTGTGCCGGAATGATTCCCGAAAGTTACCCGGCGTTAATAAAAAACCGCCGCCGTTAACCTTTCGTTTACGGGCATCGTTAATGATAAACACGATCATTTAAGGGTCGGTAAATGCCAGGTCCAAAAAAATGGGCCAGACGATGTAAGAGTCGATTGAATCACTTAGCGGGAAATCCTCACGTTAAGCTTCAATTTTGGCGATGGTGGATTCACGTGCAAAAACAGCGAAATGCCTAGTTTGCTTAATAAATTCGATACACCTTGCCAAAGGCAATTAGAATTTGTTAACCATTTGGTGGCAGCCTGCAAATCAGGCAACGTCTGGATCCGCATCGCGCGAGGCAATGTTTTACCGGTTCGCGGGCGGCAAAGGGGATAATTATGCGGGTTCTACTGATTGAAGACGACAGCGCGACAGCGCAGAGCATTGAACTGATGCTGAAGTCGGAAAGCTTTAACGTTTACACGACCGACCTCGGTGAGGAAGGCGTGGACCTTGGCAAGCTTTACGACTACGACATTATTCTTCTCGACCTTAACCTCCCCGACATGTCGGGTTACGAGGTGCTGAGAACGCTTCGGCTTTCCAAGGTCAAGACGCCTATCCTCATCCTGTCCGGCATGGCCGGCATCGAGGACAAGGTTCGCGGCCTCGGCTTTGGCGCAGACGATTACATGACGAAGCCGTTCCACAAGGACGAGCTTGTTGCCCGCATTCACGCAATCGTCCGCCGTTCCAAGGGCCATGCGCAGTCGGTCATCTCCACCGGCGAGCTGATCGTCAATCTCGATGCCAAGACGGTTGAAGTGGGCGGCCAGCGCGTTCACCTGACCGGCAAGGAATATCAGATGCTTGAGCTGCTTTCGCTGCGCAAGGGCACGACGCTGACCAAGGAAATGTTCCTGAACCACCTTTATGGCGGCATGGACGAGCCGGAACTGAAGATCATCGACGTCTTCATCTGCAAGCTGCGCAAGAAGTTGGCAAACGCCGCCGGCGGCGCGAACTACATCGAAACCGTCTGGGGCCGCGGTTATGTTCTGCGCGAGCCGGATGGCTCGACGGAATATCTCGAAACCGCCTGATTCCTGCTGGAACAGGGCTGTTTTAAAAGACCCGCTGGAAACGGCGGGTTTTTTGTTGACTGCGGGTCGCGGCAGGTCGGCAACGGCGTCCCGCTTAGGCGGAGGCGCCAGAGGACAAAAAATGACGGACACGATCCCCACCCTCGTGACAAATCGCCTTAACCTTCGCCCACCGCGACTGGACGATTTCCCGGCCTATCGTGATTTCATGGCGTCCCCGCGCTCCACCGGCGTCGCCGGACCGCATGATCTTGCCGCCGCATGGGCCATGTTCTGTCAGGACAGGGCATTGTGGTCGTTCTTCGGTCACGGCGCGCTGATGATCGATCTCGCCGAGAGCGGCGAATGCATCGGCCAGGTCGGCATCAATCACGGCCCCCTCTATCCCGAGAAGGAACTGGGCTGGCTGCTTTACGACGGTCATGAAGGCAGGGGTTATGCGGCGGAAGCCGCAACGGCGCTGCGGGACTGGGCCTTCGATACGCTGAAGCTTCCAACCCTCGTCAGCTATGTCGGCGCAGGCAACCGCCAATCCGCCGCTGTTGCGGAGCGAATCGGCGGAGTGCTGGACCCTGTCGCGCCGCGCCCGCTGCCATCAGATCTGGTCTATCGCCATGATGTGCGAAGGGATCGGCATGCAAGGACGTGATCGATAGAGCCGCATTTATGCGGCCCGTCTTTATTTTAAAGCGTCACGCAGAAAGGTCGTGACTGCACCACGGATCTCCTGATGCAGTGCCGCCCTGTCTCTTCCGCCACCGCTTCGGCATATGAATGCTTCATCGGGCGATTCTTCCAGCAGGCGTTTTTCGCCATCTTCCTTGCATATCTGCATGAAACTCAAATGGGTGGCGTCCGGTATCACATGATAGGTGGTCGTCGCCTTTGGCAGAAGAGCGGCGACACGGTCTGAATCGGCTTTGATCGCCGCAATCTCCGGCGTTTCCACGCCAGCGGCCATCACCAGAACCGGAACGTCCACCTGTCGCAACGTCTCAGGCAGAAAGCCCGCAGCCGGGCCCAGATCAAGCGAAACGACAGCGCGAATACGGTTATCATACCTGCTCATTGAGAGGCGCGGATCGGCCTTTCCACCACCAATAATTCCCACCTTGCTTAAGAGCCGGTTGGCTTTGCATTGCGGCGGCAGCGGCGTCACATCGCAACCTTCAAGAGCCAGATCGGCACTATATCTTGCGCCTGCGAGTTCCATCGCGGTCCAGCCGCCGAGCGAATGGCCGATGACTGCGATGCGCCGACTGTCGATGCGCCCGGCAAGCGCCTCATCTTTGAGGAGCGCTGTCAGGACCGTACTGATGGCGCGTGGCCTTTCCCAAAGTGCCACCACCTCGTTTCCCTTCTGCGCCTCGAAATCTTCGCCAGCATGATCGGGTGCGGCGACGACATAACCATCATGCACCAGTTCACCCGCAAGCCAGTTGAGGTTGCGCCAGCTGCCGCCGTAACCATGAGACAGCAGCACAAGCGGGTGAGAACCCGGGGCACGGGAGGCGTCCCGGAGAATATCAAGCCCGAAAAATATGGCGTTCTCGCCGACAGTCTCCGCTTTCCCGGAAGACGTGGTTGGATACCACATTGAAACTGCGAGAGTTTTTCCGCCTTGATCAGCCGGCAACTCAATCTGTTTGAAACCTATGGCCTCTTTGGCGGTCACGCTTGCCGTCAGCGCGAAAAGGAGCATTGCAGCTAGTGCCAGTATGCGCATGTTTGTCTCTCCGTTGGTCTGGACGGAGAAAAGATTGGCTTATCCGATCGCTGGAGAGACCTTGAACACGCTCGTCGTCGTGCTCGATCGTGATCGAGGCCGTCGCGGCAACGGCCAGGTTCACGTGACGGATCAGATCGCCGCAAGCTGCTGGAGATGGCCTGTCATGCCGACACCCTCCCCGCCCGAATTCACCGTATCGAAGTAGTCGTGCCAGCCGCTCTTGGCGGTTGCCTCCACTACTATGAGTCAAAGCCCTTTGTCCGTGCTTTGGACATCGTGGAGTTAGGGTGTCCTGATCCGCTCGAAAAGCCGCACGGGGCTTTCCCGGAAGGTCGTCTCCCGGAATGGGCGGAAGCCAAAGCGGGTGGCGATTGCGAGGGAGGGTACGTTGAGCGGATCGATCATGCACACGATCCGGTTCGATATGCCCTGCGTGTCGAACCAGCCAAGCGCGGCCTGCACGGCTTCGCTCGCCACGCCCTTGCCCGTCAGATCCCTGTCGATCTTCCACATGGCCTCCGGTGCGGTGTCGAAATCCGCGCCATGTCCGCGGCGCATATGGGCGAGACCCACCTCGCCAACGATTCGTCCCGTGGACACTTCCTCGACCACGAAAGGCCCGAAACCGAAGACGGACCAGTGGCCGATGAAACGCAAAAGCCGCGCGAAAGCGAGTTCGGGATCGAGCGGCGCTATTGAGTTCACCCCCGGAATGGGTTGAACCGCCGCGCTCCAGAAAGCGCAATAACGCGCTTCGTCCTCGATGGCATGCGGCCGAAGACAAAGACGCGCGGTTTCGACACGAATCATGAGACCTCCCCTGGAAACGAAAAAGGGCCGGGCGCTGGCAAAACCGGCCCGACCCCTGATGGCATCACTGTCGCATTGAAACGATCACGCCGCGATCGTCTTTGCCGTGAAGACGATACGATCGTCATGCACCTTGTATTCCACCGTCATATTGGCCTCCTCGGCCAGAAGCAGCGTGTAATAGGGCTGAACGGAATGGGCGTCGACCGCCTCTTCCAGCCTGCCCTCGTAGATTTCCACGAACTTGCCCGGCACGCGCATCATCCGGCCCTTGACGGTGATTTCGAACTTGGCGTCGCCATCGGGGTTTTCAAGCAGCACATCCACATTGCCACCGCGCGGTATCGCGCCATAGGCCACGAGGAAGAGGTTGAGCAGCAGCTTGACGCGGTTCTTGGCAACGATGGCGCGCGGGCCGTTCCAGCTGACTTCCGCCTTCTTTTCGGCCTCTGCAAAATCCTTGGCGGCCTTTTCGGCCTCGCCGGTATCGATCGACGCGCCGGCGGAACCGGAAGCACCGAAAGCAAGGCGGGCGAACTTCAGCCGCACGGATGCGTTAAGGGCTGACGTGCGGATGAGATCGAGCGCATCGTCATCCGTGCCGCCCTCGTCCAGCAGTTCGAGGCCGTTATTGATGGCGCCGACAGGAGAAATCACATCATGGCACACACGGCTGCACAGAAGAGCCGCCAGATCGGGACCGGACAGCGTGATATTGAGTTTGCTGGTCATAAAATTCTCTCCTGCGCAAGGGAGGCGCGGACGGTGTGGAAATTGTTAAGCCATAATGACACCATATTTGGTAAACCGATTGTTAATAGGATGGTTTCAAAATGCCAAATGCCTTAACAGGCCACACTGGAGCCCCGTGTATCCGCCAGGATGCGCGAAACATGCTGTAGAACTTTGACTCTGCGCGTCGGCCCTTTCGAAAAACCGATTCGGATTTTCGAACCGATGCGCTAACGAAACAGACGGACGGACATGACGATGCGCCTTAAGAAAACCCGCACCATTGCACGCCTCGGACTGGGAAAGATCGTCGCGCTCCTCGCGAGCCTGCTGATATGGGTCGCACCGGCCGCGGCCCAGAACAGCGATCAATATTCTTTCCAGGAAGTCGTGGATGCAGGCCACGGATTCTTCGGCGAAACCACCGGCGGCCTTGCCAAGGTGGTGGAGCGCGCCTTCCAGCAATACGGTCTTCCGAACGGTTACATTCTCGGCCAGGAGGGCTCCGGCGCCTTCGTTGCCGGCCTCACCTATGGCGAGGGCACGCTTTACACCAAGAATGCCGGCCAGCACCCCGTCTTCTGGCAGGGACCGTCGCTCGGCCTCGATTACGGCGGCCAGGGCACCCGCGCCATGATGCTGGTCTACAATCTGCCCTCGGTTGATTCGCTCTATCGCCGTTACGGCGGCGTCAGCGGCTCCGCTTTCATCGTCGCCGGCGTCGGCATGACCTATCTGAAAAGCAGCGAAGTCACGCTCGCCCCCATCCGCACCGGCATCGGCGCACGCCTCGGCATCAATGTCGGTTACCTGAAGCTCACCCAGCAGCCGACTTGGAACCCCTTCTGATAAGACGGGTTGATAGGACGAGACGGTGCGGCGGATTTCTTCTCCCCGCCGGGGAGAAGGTGGCCCGAAGGGTCGAATGAGGGGGCAACCTTGCCGTATCTCATAACCCTCGCCCCTCATACCGCTGCCGCGGACTTCTCCCCCTCGGGGAGAAGAAACAAGCGGCGAGGTCTCGCCCACGAATTGCCAAAGGGAGACCCCTCCCCGCGGTTGCAATAATAGCGTAACGTGTTTTCGCGCCCCTCTTTCCGAATGCGCGCGTATCTGAGTTTCGGAGACTGTAAAGCGTGATCGAATATGCCATTCTCTTCGGATTGGGTTTTCTCACCGCAACCCTGCTGGCCCTGTTGATCGCACCCGCGATCCACCGCCGCATCGTCGCTTATACGGAAAACCGCATACGCGCGACAATGCCCATCAGCCCGCAGGAAGTCCGCGCCCAGAAGGACATGGCGCGTGCGCTCTACGCCGCCGAAAACGCCAAGGTCCGCCAGGAACTGGAAACGGAGCGGGAAAAGAACACCTCGCTCCGCCTCGCCAACGAGGCCGCTTCCAGCGATGCTTATCGCCTCGGCGAGCAGAACCGCAGCTTTTCCCTGAAGATCGAAGAGTTGACGCTGGAGATCGGCGAATTGCGCGCCGCACTTGACGCCAGCGAAGAGCGCGCCGGCATCATCCAGGCCAACCTCTTGCAACAGGAGCAGGCTGCCAATGAGCGCGCCAGCCAGATGTCCGATCTCACCGCCCGCCTCACCAACCTGACGCGCGAACTCGATGATTCGAAAATCCTCGCCGCCACCCGCGATCTCGAAGCCGAACAGGCCAAACAAAGCGCCACACGCTTCCGAAAGGAAGGCGAGACCGTCACCCGCGAGCTTCAGGATATCGCCAGCCGCAACCGGGAAGCGATGGAAGCCGTGGCGCGCGAAAGCCGCAAGGTAACGAGGCTTGAGGAGCAACTGGCCAGCACCATTGCCAAAAACGCCGACCTCGACACGATGCTGACCCTGCGCAACCAGGAGGTCGCGCGCCTCAAGGAACAGTTGGCCGCAACCGGCGGCCGCAGCAACGACATGATCATCCGCCTGCCGAACCCCGCTGTTCCCGCCGAAAAGCCGGTCGAGCGGCAGCAAGCCGCAGCGCCGACCCCTGCCGCCACGCTCGAAACCGCGCCCGCCATCGAGAAGGACGCACAACAGACGGCAGCCCCAGAGGATGCCACCCCCGCCTCCCCGCCGGAGGAGCCGAGCGCACAGCCGGGCGCATTGGCACCGGAAGGTTCGGAACAGGAAATCGAGGATATCCGCAATCAGGGCACAGCGCTCACCGAGCGCCTGTTGAATGTGCGTGGTACCGGCAATGACGAGCCCATCCGCCGCGAAATCGCGAGGATCGCCGCCGAGATGATCGCGCTGACAGCCGCGCAGGAGGGTGAGGCATCGCCTATTCCGGGGCTGCTGGCCAAGGCGTCTGGTTCATCGGGGCGGGAGAGCCTTGCGAAGCGGGCGAAGGTGGTGATGGAGAAGCGGAAGCGTTAGGTACTCTGTGTATGCCGCTTCACCCCCCTCTGCCCTGCCGGGCATCTCCCCCACAGGTGGGGAGATCGATATGCGGCAAGGTTTTGCCGATATCAACGTTAGAGAATGAAGTGGCGATAGCGCATCTTGCCGATCTCCCTCCTTGTGGGGGAGATGTCCGGCAGGACAGAGGGGGGTAAACCCCACCCACCAAGGCAAGCGTAAACTTCATCCGCAAAGATGGCGTTAAGCACTCCTCACACCCGCCCGATCACCCCCGCCATCTGATAAAGCGCCAGCCCCGAAGCCGTCCCCGCATTCAAGCTATCCAGCTGCGGCGACTGCGCAATCCGCGCCGTATGAAACCGCGACAGCACCGATTGCGGCAACCCCTCGCCTTCCGTGCCGATGACGAGCGCCATGCGTTCAGCGCGGGGAATATCGCGGATTTCGGTCTCGCCACCGGGTGAAAGGCTCCAGATCGCAAAACCGGCTGCCGCGAGCCGCTCCAGCATCTCCACTGCCCCGCCGCCGCGATGATAGGGAACCGACAGCACCGACCCCACGGAAACCCGCAGCGCCTTGCGATAGAGCGGGTCGCAGCACGTCTCGTCCAGCAGCACCGCATCGGCATAAAAGGCTGCGGCGTTGCGAAACATCGCGCCGAGATTATCGTGGTTGGAAATGCCGCAGCCAACGAGCACCAGGGAGGACGCGGGAAGTGCTGCCGTCATCTCTTCCAGGCCGTCATCGCGCACCCGCCGCCCGAGCGCCAGAATGCCGCGATGCAGATGGAAACCGACGATACCATCCAGTACCGGCGCTTCGGCCACATAAACGGGCACATCTTCGGGGAAATCGGAAAGAATATCCGCAACGCCGGAAAGCCGGTTGCGCAGGATCAGGATGCTCTCCGCAGCAAAGGCCCCACCCGCCTTGTGGGCGGCGGCCAGCATGCGCAGCACCACCGTACCTTCGGCGATGAAACGCCCCTGCCGGCCGGTGAGATCACGCTCGCGAATATCGCGAAAGGCGGCAATGCGCGGATCGGCCGGGTCGTCGATCGAGATCAGCGCCCGGCCATCCAGCAGGTTATTGACCTCACTGACCATCAACAGTCACGTCGGCCAGGAACCGGCCGCTGGCGACGTTGAAGACCAGCGCCTTGCGGGTGCCGTTGGCCAGCCGGCCGTAAAACAGCATGTCACCGCCGGAATAGCTGACATTGTCGATCGTGAAGCCCTGCGGCAGGCTGGCGGTGACGGCCATCGGGCCACTACCAGTGGGAACGGCGAGGTTCGGCGCTTCCGTCTGTGTCTGAACGGCCTTCGACGGCCCCATCGCCTTGTAGACAACCGCACCGAAGACAGCCATAAGGCTGATAAACATCACGGAGCCCGACACGATCTGCAAACGGATCATCTTGCGGCGAACTTTTTCCATGGCCGGATCAAGCGGCTTGTCTTCCTGTTCGTCTTGCTCGATCTGCGTCATCGGGTTCCCTGAAATGCTGATGGATCGGAAAAATAAGAATGAACGACCCCTTTAAACAAGGCGGAGACGCAAGGAAAGTCCTGATTGCCGGGGAAGACGCCGAAGGCCGCCTCGATTCCTGGCTGGCGGGCGAAGTGGGCAGCGACTTCTCCCGCAGCCGCCTGAAGGCGCTGATCGAACAGGGCGCGGTTTCCCTCAACGGCAAGCCGGTGACCGAGCCGAAAAAGAAGGTGCATCCCGGCGACCGTATCGAGATCGTCATGCCCGAGCCGGAAGACCCGGAACCCAAGGGCGAGGACATTCCCCTCAACGTGGAATATGAGGATGAAGACCTGATCGTGCTCGTCAAGCCCGCCGGCCTCGTCGTGCATCCCGGCGCCGGCAACTGGACAGGAACGCTGGTCAACGCCCTCATTCATCATTGCGGCGACAGCCTCTCCGGCATTGGCGGCGTCAAGCGCCCGGGCATCGTACACCGGCTGGACAAGGAAACGTCAGGTGTCATGGTCGTTGCGAAGAACGACAACGCCCACCGGCATCTGGCCGCACAATTTGCCGACCATGGCCGCACCGGGCCGCTGGAACGCGCCTACAAGGCCATCGTCTGGGGCCGCCCGCGCACGCTGCGTGGCACCATCGACGCAGCGCTCGGCCGCAGCGTCGACCGCACCAAACGCGCCGTCAAGCACGAGGATTCGGATGATGCCCGCGAGGCAATCACCCATTACGAGGTAGTCGAGCGTTATCACGAGCGGCCGGACGCCACCTGTCTCGCCTCGATGGCGGAATGCCGTCTCGAAACGGGCCGCACCCACCAGATCCGCGTGCACATGGCCCATATCGGCCACCCGCTGATCGGCGATCCCGAATATGGCGCGGCTTTCCGTACCAAGGCGAACCTTCTGGAAGAACCGGCAAAGGGCATCGTCGGGCGCTTTCCGCGCCAGGCACTGCATGCCTATCTGCTCGCTTTCGAACACCCTCGCACTGGTGAGGTGATGGAGTTCGAAACCGAGCTTCCAGAAGACATGGAAGCCTTGGTCGCCGCATTGCGTGCCTGAAAACGCCTGGCGCAGTTCCAAAAAACTGCGCCGCACATTTCGCCGGAAGCTTCGGATAACAAAAAAAGATTAGCGGAACGCGATATTCTGCCAACGGTCCTCTTCATAGACCGCCCCAATTTCGCTTTAATCCTCGCACCTCCTTTGCCTCGCAAAGCCTTGAACCGCCGCACGTTCGAACTGCCTTGAACGGAGCCGGCACGATGACGGGATCGCGTGCGCATGACGATTAAAGACCGCCGGTTTATATTCCAGGAGCTGCGCAGCGTCGAAGGTTACATCGACCCGCCGGATGCGCTCGTCTTCAAGGCACTTCTGCAGGCGCAGACGAAAAGCGCCCTTAGTGGCGGCATCGCGGAAATCGGCGTCTATTACGGTCGCTCCTATTTCCTGCTGCGCAAATTCGCGCAGAGCCAGGAAAAGGTGCTGGGCGTCGATCTTTTCGATCTGGACCCGCCGCAAGACGGCAGCCTCGACCAGTATGAACGCCTGATGGAAAACGGCCGCCGGCTGGGTTTCACAATGGATCGGGACCTTATCATCAAGGGTGACAGCACGCGGCTGACACCAGACGACATCACGTCCCGCATCGGTCCGGCACGCTTTTTCAGTATTGATGGTGGCCATCACCTGCATCACGTGCTGGCCGATGCGAAACTGGCCATGGAGGTGATCGCGCCGCACGGCATCATCGTTTTCGATGACACCTTCAACCCCGCCTGGCCGGAAGTGACGGTGGGTGTCGCCGATTTCCTGCGCACCCACGGCCACAGCCTCGTCTGCTTCGGCATGACGAAATACAAGACCTATGTGTGCCATCGCGAATTTCACTCAATCTATGCGCAGGCCATTGCCATCGATCCGGACCTGCAGGCGCTTGCCCATGTCGAGACGCAGTTCCTCGGCGCGAAGGTGGTGCGTCTGCACAATCCGATGCGCCGACGGGTGATGTACGAGTTGATGGTACGCTCCGGCCTTGGCGGTTTTTCGGAACGAATTTACCGCTCGAAAGTTAAACAGGTCAAAGAAGGGGTCGCCTCGACATAACGCATGTGTGAACGCAGCGTTCGCTTGAAACGCGGCGTGAGCGTACATATCTGTCACATGGGTTCGTGCGGGGTCGGTAACGACCCGCAGCTTACGGCGCGCCTCCGGCGGGTTATTCGCCGATCAAAGAGGGTGCCGTTCCAGACCATAGATAAGGGGGTGCTTTATGGCCCGCAATAGTTTGCCTACGATTACAGCCGGCGAAGCCGGTCTCAATAGATATCTCGACGAAATCCGCAAATTCCCGATGCTGGAGCCGCAGGAAGAGTACATGCTTGGCAAGCGTTATGCCGAGCATGGCGACCGCGACGCCGCGCACAAGCTCGTCACCAGCCACCTGCGTCTCGTGGCCAAGATCGCCATGGGCTATCGTGGTTACGGCCTGCCGATCGGCGAAGTCGTTTCCGAAGGCAATGTCGGCCTGATGCAGGCGGTGAAGAAATTCGATCCGGAACGCGGTTTCCGTCTGGCCACCTATGCCATGTGGTGGATAAAGGCCTCGATCCAGGAATATATCCTGCGCTCGTGGTCGCTGGTGAAGATGGGCACAACTGCCAACCAGAAGCGTCTGTTCTTCAACCTGCGCCGTCTGAAGGGCCGCATCCAGGCCATCGACGATGGCGACCTGAAGCCGGAGCATGTCAAGGAAATCGCGACGAAGCTGCAGGTGTCGGAAGAAGAAGTCATCTCGATGAACCGCCGCCTGCATGGCGACGCATCGCTGAATGCGCCGATCAAGGCGTCCGAAGGCGAGTCCGGCCAATGGCAGGACTGGTTGGTGGACGACCATGACAGCCAGGAAGACGTGCTGATCGAGCAGGACGAACTGGAAACCCGCCGCCGCATGCTGGCGAAAGCCATGGGCGTGCTGAACGACCGCGAACGCCGCATCTTCGAGGCCCGCAGACTTGCCGAGGAGCCGGTGACGCTGGAAGAACTCTCCTCAGAGTTCGACATCAGCCGCGAGCGCGTTCGCCAGATCGAAGTCCGTGCCTTTGAGAAGGTGCAGGAAGCGGTGCAGAAGGAAGCGCTGGAAGCGGCGCGCGCCCTGCGCGTGGTGGATGCGTAAGACAGCCCGCTCATGACGCCAATGCGCTGACCATGAATCATCCTCGGCCTTCGGCCGGGGATTTTTTGTTGGTAAAAGGCGGGCGATAGGAAATGGTCTGCCTCTGAGACCGACGATAGTGCTGGAGGAAAACCGGTAGGAAAAATATCGATGCTTCAGAGGATGCCGCTACCCCCCTCTGCCCTGCTGGACATCTCCCCCACAGGCGGGGAGATCGGCAAGACGCGCTACCGCCGCTTCATCCTCGGCCGTTGAGTTGGTCGAGACCTCGCGGCATATCGATCTCCCTCCCTGTGGGGGAGATGCCCGGCAGGCAGAGGGGGGTGAGCCGCACCCACCAACATCCCCGAAACCCATCACCTGACACAGCAAAGACACCGCCGTAGCCATGTAACGAAAAGGGCGGCCTGAGCCGCCCTTTCAATCCTTATTGACCGCCGGTCGCCGGCGCTGATGCCGCCCATTCGCTGAGCGCCTTGTCGAAAGCGGCGATGCCGTCATTGCCCTTTTGCAGGGTCAGCAGTGCACGACGGCCGTTGCGGTAGGACACCGGAATATCGATCCAGTTGCGGCTCTTCAGAAGCTCCAGATTGGTCTTCATCGCATCCGGGAAGTCGTTGAGCGCGATCATGTGGAAATCGTCGGTGATCTTGGCCGGAACCGCGATCAGCGCGTTGCCGCGATCCTGCTCGGTGCTCTTCATCGCAATACGCTGGACGCTGTCGATCGCGCCGCCCTCAAAGCCGGGCGAAACCGAGAAGACGATTTCGATCAGATGGCTCGCCGGCAGCGACGGATCGGTGTTGCGCTTGAAGGTGATCAGCGCGCTGAGGCCACGGCCGGGAACGGTAATCTGCCCCTGCACGGTAGGCGAAGGCTTGCCTTCGGCATCATTTTCCTGCTGCAGCGACCAGGACACGCTGCCCTGAATGGCGGTCGGAACCGTCTGGCCCAGCACTTCCTCATAAAGGAACATGCGGTCGCCGGAAGCCGCGGCGGCAGGTTGCTGGCCGGCAGGTGCGCCAGTCGGTGTGCCGGCAGGTGCACCTGTATTGCCAGCCGGGCTTTCGCCTGCCGGCGGAGGCGCAACATTCTGCTCGTAGACCGACTGACCTTCCGCCGTGACGGGCTGGCCGTTCGCGCCCGGCGCCTGGCCCTCGTCACGCTCGGTGCCATCGGCCAGAAGCCGCTGGGTGAACTTTGTGCCGGTAACCGAACCATCATCGCCATGCGACTGGTTCGGGTGGTTGTTTGGTGTGGCCGTCGGTTGCTGCTGGCCAGTCGCAGGCGGCTGCTGGGTTGCGGGCGGCGTGGCGGGCTGCGTCTGCGCCGTCTCCGGCGAAGATGTCTGGGTACCACCGTTCTGGGCAGAATTGACCAGCCCGCCGACCATGTCGTTCAGCGCATCGCGGTTCAGCCAGAAGGCATAACCACCGCCGGCAAGCAGCGCCACGCCCACAAGTGCCAGCACCACGGAGGCATAGTTGCGGCGCGGCTTCTTCTTGACCATGTAGGCAGGCGTTGCCGCAGCCGCGCCGAGGCCGGGCGTTTCATCCGAAGACTGGCGGGTTGCGGACGATGCGCCGTCGTAACCGATCAGCTCGTCCAGATCATCCCAGGGCGTACGCTCCCTGTTGTCCTTCGCCTGCGCCTGATCGCCGAAGGGATCGTTATCGGCACGCGGCAGGACGGGGGCGTCTTTGGCGGGAATGGCGATATCCGCATCCTGAAAATAGGACGAGAAATCTTCCACGACGGCCTTTTTCGGAGCGGCCTCCTCGCTCTGCCGCTGCTCGGAAAACTCGTCGCGGGCGCCGAAGAGCTGGAGTCTGGCCGAACCGCTGATCCGCATCGTCCCGCCTTTCGGGATCCAGCGTCACTTCCGGTTCCTGATAATGATGCGCGGGATAATCGGCAACGAGCGGATGCTCATCCGCCTCGGCGCGCCTGTCGGCATAATCGTCCGCCGCGCGCAGGTCCTCGTCCCGCGCCTCATCCAGCTTGCGCCAGTCATCTTCATCCACCGGCTGCGCCCAGTGGGCCGGAACGGACGCATCCTCTGCGAGCGGTGCGGTTTCGAATTCACGATCATGCTCGTCGGCCGAACGATAGGCCGGCTCTTCCTCCGCACGGGTGAAATAGGTTTGATGCACCTCGTCGGAAGCGACGGGCGATACCGGCGCCACGGGCGTGGGCGCCTCATAAAGCTCTTCCGGCTCGGCTTCGCCATGCTGTTCCACGCGCGGCTCTTCGTGTGGCTCAGCGTAAACCTGCTCATCCCGCTCGGCTACGGGCGTTTCACGGCCGGGTTCTTCTTCGGTGGCCTGCTCTTCGTAGACCGGCTCGCGCTCGTCGGCCTCGACGGGGGCGGGCTCTTCATAAACCTGCTCCTGCTCTTCGTGCGTAACAGGCTCGGCGGCATGCGCCGCGCGGTCGTCTTCTTCGATTTCGTGCTGGTGGTAAGGCGCAGCCGCGTCTTCCGCGACGGGGGAGAACGCGTCATCCTCCTCCAGCGCCGGAAGCGCCTCGGCATATTCGCTGTCCACCTCGGCAATGGCGGCGTCCAGCTTGGCGATCTGCCGGCGCAACAATTCTTCCGGCGGCCGTGGCTTCATATTCTCGAGCTGGCGCACAACCGCACTGCGCGCCTTGTCGTAAACCTTCGCCCGGTTTTCGGGAGTATTGTTCGCCAAGCCATCCACGGCCTTGCGAATGACTGCTACAAAATCCGCCATAAGCACTTTCTCGTCGTGACCGGCGACGTACCGGCCCGATATGGTTTATGAATCTAGATCGCCGAGGACATTAATCCTCAAACGGATCAGTCACAAGTATGGTGTCGTCACGCTCGGGACTTGTCGACAGAAGCGCAACCGGCGCCCCGATCAGTTCCTCCACCTGCCGGACGTATTTGATTGCCTGAGCAGGCAAATCCGCCCATTTTCGGGCACCGACGGTAGATTCTTTCCAGCCTTCCAGCGTGATGTAGATCGGCTCCACACGCGCCTGCGCGCCCTGGCTGGCCGGAAGATGATCGATTTCCTGCCCGTCAAGCTTGTAGCCGACGCAGATTTTCAGCTCATCCAGACCGTCGAGAACGTCGAGCTTGGTCAGCGCAATGCCGGTAATGCCGTTGGTGGCGACCGACTGGCGCACCAGCGCGGCATCGAACCAGCCGCAACGGCGCTTGCGGCCGGTGACGGTGCCGAATTCATGACCCTTTTCACCCAGGAACTGACCGATTTCGTCGTTGAGCTCGGTCGGGAACGGGCCTTCACCAACGCGCGTCGTGTAAGCCTTGGTGATGCCGAGGATATAACCCAGCGAACCAGGACCCATGCCCGAACCGGCAGCGGCCTGGCCGGCAACCGTGTTGGAAGAGGTCACATAGGGATAGGTGCCGTGGTCGATATCGAGCAGCGAACCCTGCGCGCCTTCAAACAGGATGCGGGCACCGGCGCGGCGCTTCTTGTCGAGCAGCAGCCACACGGTTTCGCTGAACGGCAGGATGCGCTCGGCAATCGAGCCCAGCTCTTCCATGATCGTTTCATGCGAGACTTCGGCCGCACCGAAACCGCGACGAAGCGCGTTGTGGTGCGTGAGGATACGATCGACCTTGGCGGAAAGCGCCTCCATGTCGGCGAGATCCATAACGCGGATAGCGCGGCGGCCAACCTTGTCTTCGTAAGCCGGGCCGATGCCACGGCGTGTGGTGCCGATCTTGGTGCCGCTGTTGGAGGCGGCGTCTTCGCGCATGCCGTCCAGTTCACGGTGCAGCGACAGAATGAGCGTGGCATTGTCGGCGATACGCAGGTTTTCCGGGGTAACCTTGACGCCCTGCGCTTCCAGACGGCCGATTTCGGCGATCAGCGCATGCGGGTCGACGACGACACCATTGCCGATGACGGCGAGCTTTCCGGGACGCACGACGCCGGACGGCAGAAGCGAAAGCTTGTAGCTGACACCATCAATGACAAGCGTGTGGCCGGCATTGTGACCGCCCTGGTACCGCACGACGACATCTGCCCGCTCGGACAGCCAGTCAACAATCTTGCCTTTGCCTTCGTCGCCCCATTGCGAGCCGACCACCACAACATTCGTCATTTCTTGCTTTCCTGCTCATGGCGCTTGCACGCCCGATAACCCGATGGGAAACCCAAACCCGCGAATGTATACTGTGTTGTTTTACGGAAAGCGACCCTGTTTCTTATGGAGAATTTTGCTTTTTCCGTGACAAGCCGCGGATTTCCCGCATTATCTCGCCCCGTGGGCCGCCAAGCGCGGGTGCAAGGCCGCCGCTCACCCCTCACCGTTTTCCCGCCCTTATGAAGAAGCGAAACATCAGCGTGCCTTCGAAAGCCTATATCGCCCTCATCATCGCCACGCTCTGCTGGGGCGGCAACACTGTTGCCGGCAAGCTCGCCGTCGGCCACATCAGCCCCATGGCCTTCACCTTCCTGCGCTGGGTCTTCGCCGTCGCCATCATCTTTGCCATTTCAGTGCCGCAGTTGATCAAGGACTGGCCGGTGGTGAAAAAACGCCTGCCCTATTTCTTCGTGCTCGGCAGCGTCGGTTACACGGCCTTCAACGTATTTCTCTACACGGCCCTGCAGCACACCTCGGCCATCAATGCCGCCGTCATACAGGCCGGCATTCCCATGGTCATTTTTGTTCTGAACTTCATCCTGTTCCGTACCCGGGTGCTGCTCGGCCAGATCGCCGGTTTCTGCCTGACCATTGCAGGCGTGGCGCTGCTCGCCTCGCATGGCGATCCGGTCTCGCTGCTGCAACTGGAAATGAATGTCGGCGACGCCGTCATGCTGCTCGCCGTGCTGGTTTATGCCATCTACACCGTCATCCTGCGCTGGAAACCCACGGTCGACTGGCGGACGCTGATGGCCATCCCCGCCTTTTTCGCACTGCTCACGTCTGTACCGCTGGTCTTCTGGGAAATGTCGCGCGACAGCGTCGTCTGGCCGGATCAGAAGGGCTGGGTGCTGGTGGTCTATGCCGCCATTTTTGCGTCGCTCATCGCACAGATCCTTTACATCAAGGGCGTGGAACAGATCGGCGCCAATCGCGCCGGCCTGTTCATCAATCTGGTGCCGGTTTTCGGCACGTTGCTGTCGGTCGTCGTGCTCAGTGAAACCCTGCACACCTACCAGATCGCAGCACTCATCATGGCGCTGGCCGGCATTGCCGTGGCGGAACGAAAAAAATCGCCGGCTTCCTGAACCCACAGGGTCAGAAAACCGGCGCAGTCTGGCAGGCATGAAAGGATGGATTTAAAGCGCGGTTTCGCGCTCGACCGGAGAAAGGGCGGCATTGCCAAGGACGATATCGCCCTTATCGGTGGTGACGATGAGCACTTTTTCGAGCGATCCATCATTGTTCAGCGAAAAGGCAAGGCGCAACGCACTGGAAGACCAGCCAGCGCCGGCCAGGGCGGCGCGCTTGATCGCGGCGCAGTCACCGCAATCTCCAAGGTTTGCAGAAGGCGTTGCCGGAAGATCGGTTGCGAGACCGGAAAAATAATCGTCGAGCGCGCCCATGGTGGTGTTCACATCGCGGTTGACGCGCAACAGTTCCTCACGGCGCTCGGCCGTCAGCGGCGCCGCGATGGTCGAAACGCATTGACCTGCGGAAAGGACGCAGCCATCGAAACCATCAGGTGCGGAAACACCAATCTGCGTAACGGCGGACCTCTCGACGGCGGCAAAACCGCGGGCAAAACCGGCAGCGCCAGCCGCGTCGGCATGGTTGGACATGGAAGCAACGGCAATTCCGCAGATGGCGGCAGCAATAATCTTCTTCAGCATTTTCATACCCCGTTTTGCGATCCGCCGGCTTGTGCCGGTCTCGATTTAGTGGTGAAGCATCTCTTTCAAGGGACGTTCTCTGTCTGTGATCCCACAATGGCACAACACTGTTTTCAGCCGCTTTAAGCCGATTGCTACAATTTTACCGGTTTTCATTTTTGTACAGCGGGCACGATTTATGAACATGCGCCGGTATCGTCGCCGCGGATTCCGCGGCAACGTCGGGAAGAGAAAAAGAGGCCGCATCGCTGCGGGGGTATCAAAGGGTGGTAGAGGGTTTTGCAAACGATGCAGCCCCTGCTTCAAACACATGACCCGCCCGCCAAACCGGTTCCTGTTTGGAGGATGGGCATATGCCGGCCGCCCTGACCGTGACATCGGGAAACTCCCCGGTTTAGGCCGCCTGCCCCGCCCATCCTGCGCCGCGCGCACGCCTGATGACCGGTCTGGGCAAAGTATAGTCTGGCTGGCAGCACCGGGGACGCGCGGGGATGACGCATTCTGAAAAAAGGCGCCGGGAGGTGGTTTCGCCCCATCCCGGCCACAGGAATTTTCAGCGGGTTAACGCCCGCCCGATCGGCGGCATTTGAATTAACCTTGTCTTAAAACCCGACGTTAATGGTTAGTAATTTAAGAATAACGGAACGAAAGGGTTCCGTTATGCGTGGCGTATTTGCCGTTGTTTTCCTGATGCTCGTTCTCGCCGGCTGCGCCACCGCACCGTCGCAGGTGACCAATGCCTGTGCGATTTTCGAGCAGCGCAACGGCATCTTCAACAATTGGCGGCGTGATGCGAAAGCGGCAGAACGAGAGTTCGGCGTGCCCGTGCCTGTCATGATGGCGACGATCTATACCGAATCCGCCTTCCGCCCTTATGCGCGGCCTGCGCGCACCAAGCTGCTGGGCTTCATTCCCTGGAAACGGCAATCGACGGCCTATGGCTACGCCCAGGCACTCGACGGCACATGGAGTGTTTACCAGCGAGAAACCGGCCGCTGGTCGGCAAGCCGCACCGATTTCACCGATGCCATCCACTTCGTCGGCTGGTATCACGCCAAGAGCCGCCGCGAAAACGGCATTGCACTGAACGATCCCTATAACCTCTACCTTGCCTATTATTCCGGCCATGCCGGTTATGCGAAGGGCAGCTGGCGCAACAATTCAGCCGTCCAGAAGGCTGCCCGCCGCTCCGCCAACATGGCGTTGCGTTACGAGGCGCAGTTGCAGCAGTGCGGGTATCGTTGAGGCTGGGCGGGACGACGCTGGTCTAGGGATTACTTGACGGAGCAGTAAATCCCTCCTCCGTCATCCTCGGGCTTGACCCGAGGATGACCTTGAGTTTGGGCGAATGCACATCATCCGCGCCCCGTCACCCCGGACTAGATCCGGGGTCCAGTGCGATCAAGTCCTTGATCGCGAAAGACTCTTTTCACGGCACAGACGCGCCGTGGCTGGATGCCGGGTCAAGCCCGGCATGACGGAAGACAGCATCACTCCCCGTAAACCGAGAGAAATTCCCGCACGGCATCAATCTCGCTGGAGCGAATTTCATGCCCGCCCGGATGCCATACCGTCTCCACGGTTCCACCCTGCGCCTGAAGGCTCTGTTCCAGCGCCTTGGTCAGCGGCACCGGGCAGATCGGATCGCGCTCACCCGCCGTGATCAACACCCGGCGCGTGGCTTTGGCAGGGGAAATCTTCGGCTCGAACGGGATGAGCGGATGCATCAGCACTGCGGCATCGAAAAGCCCGGGCTGTTCGATCAGCACATTGGCGAGAATATTTGCGCCATTGGAAAAGCCGAGGCCGATGACCGGACCGGCCTGATAATGTTCCCGGTTGGCCTTGACGAAATCGGCAAGCTTCCCGGTGGCCCGGGCAAGATCGGCCATGTCGTACACGCCCTCGCCGGTGCGGCGGAAAAACCGCGCCGCGCCGTGTTCGGAGACATCACCGACAGGCGAGAGGATGGTTGCCTGCGGCAGGAGACGCGAGCCGAAATCGAAGAACTGGTTTTCATCACCGCCAGTGCCGTGCAGCAGGACGAAAAGCGGTGCACCGACAGCACCGGCGCGGGACTTGTGGAAATAGCTGTCCTTGGTCATCGAAAAATCCTTTCTGGAAGGAGAGGTTCAGTGGCATCCACGCGGCTTTTTCAGCCGAACGGAGCATTCCCATGTGGAGCAAGTGCCGCTTGCTTCTTCTCCCCGAGGGGAGAAGTCCGCGGCAGCGGGATGAGGGGGCGAGGGTGCGGTCTATCGCTGGCGTTGCCCCCTCATCCGTCCCTTCGGGCCACCTTCTCCCGCAGGGGAGAAGAAAGACGCGGCAACATCCTGCCAAAAGCCATCGCGCGATTACGCGGCCTTCTCATCCCCCAGCGGCTCCAGATGCTCTTCCAGCACGGAGCGCAGATGCGCATGCTGGGTCGGCAGCTTCAGCGCCTCGCCGAGATGGGCGGTGTCCTCGTCGCGGTCGAAACCCGGCTCGTTGGTGGCAACTTCAAACAGCACGCCGCCCGGCGTGCGGAAATAGATCGCCCAGAAATAATCGCGGTCGATGACGGGTGTCACCTGATAACCGGTGTCCATCAGCGCCTTGCGCACCTCCAGCTGCTTTTCGCGGTTTTCGACCGCAAAGGCGATGTGGTGCACGGAGCCAGCACCCAGCCGCGCGCCTGATATATTCGGCATGGTTTCGATGTCGATGACATCGGCACCGTTGCCGCCGGGCATACCAAGGCGCAATACGCCGTCCTGACGGTCGACTTCCTGATAACCCATGAATTTCAGGAGCTCGGCCGTCGCACCTTCATCGCGAAGTCGCAGCGACGCACCCTGAAAACCATGGATCGCCTGATCCTGACCAACACCATTGCCGATCCACTGCGCACGGTTGTCATCCCTGACCTCGACCAGCGCAAAACCGTCACCATCGGGGCCTGCGAAATGCAGGCGCTTGTTTCCAAAGGCTTCGTCGGCCTTCAGGCCATCCACGCCGGCCTTCGAAAGACGCTCCTGCCAGTAGCCGAGCGACCCGCCCGGTACGGAAAACAGCGTTGTGCCCACTTCGCCGGTGCCGGGACGGCCGCGGGCGATATGTGGAAACGGGAAATAGGTCATGACAGAGCCGGGCGTGCCGACTTCATCGCCATAATAGAGATGATAGACATCAGGCGCGTCGAAATTGACCGTCTTCTTTACCCGGCGCAGGCCGAGCGTATCGGTGAAAAAACTGTTGTTCTGGCGCGCGCTCGCCGCCATGGATGTGACGTGGTGCAGGCCCTTGATCTGGTTGAGCATGATAAACCCCTTCTTGCCTGGCGGGCCGCATGGTTGGGCCCGTCCTTTTCATGGCGTAAAGATGGGGTAACAGTGCTCTCGGGCATAGAGTGGACAACGGGAACGGATTGTTCCCGAATGGTGAACGATAAAACCGACTGTTCAACGACCGATGGGCCAGTCAATGATCGTCAGCGACACCCAGGCTCCAGTAACCGACCGCGCGCAGAGCAGCTTTCGGCACGGAAATCTCGTCGGTAAGGAAGGATTTTGCCGCCCTCGCCTCGGATTTTTCGCAGGCGACAAAGACGTGCAATCCTTCATGGTCCCCGCTCCAGGCATGGTCGCGCAGCGCTTTTTCAATAAGGCCGGCGGTGCCGGCGGCCTTGCCGCGACGATAGAGCCATGTCCACTCGACATTTGCCGCGCAAACGATTTCCTGCCGCTCGGCTTCGTCATCGATCTCGGCATAGACGCTGAGCTTCTTCCCGGCCGGCATTTCGGCCGCCATGCGCAGCATCACCGGCAGCGCCGTCTCATCGCCGGCAAAGACATAACGTTCGGCCTCCGGGCAGACACCGCTCGGGCCGATGATGCCGAGAACATCACCGGGCTTGGCCGTTGCGCCGAATGTCGCGCCCGGCATGTGGTCACCCTCATGCATGACGAAGTCGATATGGACTTCACCGCGCGCGATATCGCCGGAACGGATGGTGTAGACGCGGCGCGTGAGAAGATCCTCGCCCGCCGGCCAGACGATGGCCCCGGTGGGCGCAAGATAAGGCCAGACCGGCGCTCGGGCCTGATCCGGGACCAGAAGCAGCCGCACATGCATGCCGCCCGTCATCAGCCTTTCAATGCCGCTTTCGACGGAAACCACCAGCCGGCGCATATGCGGCGTCAGATTATAGGCGCGGGCAATCTTGCCGACGAAAAGATTGGGCAGTTCGCGCTGCTGCGCGCCATGGCCGCTCCAGCGGAAATCCAGCCCCGTCTCCCCGGAAAACTCGACAATATGCTCGGCCACCATGGCCTTGACCGACATCAATATATGTTCGGAAATGCAGCTGACGCTTGCGGCGAAACGACCGCCTTCTGCGCTGAAGCGGCCATGGCCGTATTCGGTCTTGAACCGAACCGTCGCGCCTTCGCGCTCCATCTCCATATGCTCGGAAAAATGATCCTCGAAAGCATCGACGATCGACAGCGGATCGGGCAGTGAGACGGAGGTTTCGGCAGACAGGAGAGACACGGGCATAATCCTTCATTTCATAGTCTAGTATTCTTTAGACCGGAGGCTGCCGCGCGTAAAGACATTTTGGTTTTGAATCCCGTCATGCCGGACATGATCCGGCATCCAGCCAGCCCAAGTCTTTGGGCCGAAGGACTCTTCTCGCCGCGCAGACACGCGTCGGCTGGATTCCGGCTCACGGCCGGAATGACGGAAGTATATGCAGGGAGGGCTTACACCGATTCCGGCAATTGCCAGTCGATCGGGTCGCGGCCATGGGAGATGAGAAAGGCATTCGCCTTGGAAAAATGGCCATTACCGAAAAAGCCGTTATGGGCGGAAAGCGGTGACGGGTGCGGCGAGCGCAACACCAGATGTTTGCGCTGGTTCACAAAGGCCGCCTTCTTCTGGGCATAGGAACCCCAGAGCAGGAAGACGACATGGTCGCACTCGTCGTTGACGGCGCGGATGACGGCGTCGGTGAATTTTTCCCAGCCCTGCCCCTGATGCGAGGCGGCGCGGGCCTCTTCCACCGTCAGCACGCTGTTGAGCAGTAGCACGCCCTGTTTCGCCCAGCTTTCCAGAAAACCGTGGCCGACCGGGCGAATGCCGAGATCGGCCTGCAATTCCTTGTAGATATTGACGAGCGAGGGCGGGATGCGCACGCCGGGCTGCACGGAAAAGCACAGTCCATGCGCCTGGCCGGCGCCGTGATAGGGGTCCTGTCCCAATATGACGACCTTCACCTCATCGAGCGGTGTCAGATCGAGAGCGCGGAAATAGTCCGCGCCCTTCGGGAAGATACGCTTGCCGGCTGTCTTTTCGGCAAGCAGGAACTCTTTCAGCTTTTGCATGTAGGGGCTGGCGAATTCTGCGGAAAGCACGCGCTTCCAGCTGTCTTCGAGTTTAACGCCTGCCTCTGCCATGCCTGCCTCCATCAGAGCTTATTTGAACCGGTTGCCGCGCTGCAGCACTTCGATCTTGTAACCATCGGGATCGCAAATGAAAAAATATTTTGCGAAAGGCTGGCCCTTGTAATCGGCCTCGATGATCTTGCCGGGGGAAAGCCCGATCTCGTTGAAGCGCTGATGCTCGGCGTCAACATCGGCGACGCTGACGGCGAGATGGCCATAACCGTCGCCCAGCGCATAGGGCACTTCGCGGCCACGGTTGACGGTCAGCTCCAGCTCGAAATCGCCCTCGGCACTGCTGAGATAGATCAGCGTGAAATTCTCGAACTCGGCGCGTTCCGCCGCTTCAAGCCCGAAAGCCTGTTTGTAAAATTCCACCGAACGCTTTTCGTCCAGCACCCGGACCATCGAGTGGATCAGCTTGGCCATGGTGTTTTCCTTCTTCTTCCTGTTGACGGCCCGGTTATGCTCCGGGCATCGCGGCCAAGGGGATAAAGACAGTGTGCGGCGCTTTCAACCCTAAAGGCGCGACACAGGGCCGGGGAGAACGCAGATCACGGCAAATGTGATGGCAAAAGCTGCCGGTTTCCGGTGCGGTGGAGCCTGCGGCAACGGAACCCATCCTTTTCGGCCCACCGCTCTATCCTGAGTGGTAAAGTCATGATACCGGCTAGGCATGCGCCTTTTATACCTCTGTCTTGGCTGGCTTATGGTCGCGACCGGCATTGTCGGCGCGTTTCTTCCCGTTTTGCCCACCACGCCTTTTCTGCTTCTGGCGCTCTGGTGTTTTTCCCGCTCCTCGCCAAAACTCGAGGCGTGGCTTCTCGCCCATCCCAGATACGGCCCTTCCCTGCGGCGATGGCGCGAACGCGGCGCAATAGCCCGCAAAGCCAAGATCGCGGCGCTTTCGGCCATGTCCGTCAGCTACGCCGCTTTCTGGTTCCTGAGCGAGCCGCCGCCGTTGCGCGCAGCCGTCGTCGCCGCCGTCATGCTGGGCTCCGCGCTCTTCATCGCCACCCGCCCGGAAAATTGAGGCGGAGGACAGCCCCTATCGGTGGCGAGACTGCGGAAGTACGTAGGGAATATGCCGCGCCGGCAGCCGGCCGACGACACCACCAATGCCATAGACCCTTGCAATGGTCTCATCGCTGATCGTTTCCAGCGATGGGCCACTGGCCGTCACCCGGCCGCAATGCATGACGATAAGTTGATCGGCAAATTCCGCGGCCAGATTGAGATCGTGCAGGATGGCGAGAACCAGCCCGCCGCCGCTTGCAAAATCCCGCGCCGTTTCCAGCACGGCGATCTGGTGGCCGATATCGAGACTTGCGGTGGGCTCGTCGAGGAAGAGCGCCCTTGCCTCGCCATTTTCAACCGGGTTCGGTACCTGCGCCAGCGCCCGCGCAAACTGCACCCGCTGCTGCTCGCCGCCTGAGAGCATATTGTAGGACCGCTGTTCGAAACCGCGCAGCCCGGCCTTGGCAAGAGCCCGGCGGGCCTGCTCTTCCGGCGCACGCGACCCCTGCGAGACCGCCCCCATGCGGACGATTTCGAGCGCAGTGAAAGGGAAGGCGAGCTGGGTGCTCTGGGGCAGCACGGCGCGGAGCCGCGCAAGCTGGACCGCCGTGAACACCGGCAGGTCGACATCATTATAGGTCACCAAACCGGCCTCAGCGCGCATCTCGCCCGAAAGAACCTTCATCAGCGTGGATTTGCCGGCACCGTTGGGACCGATGATGACATTGACCTTGCCGGGTTTCAGATCGACGCTGACTTCATCAAGCAGCCGACGGCCGGAGCGGATGAGGGTAAGGTTTTCGGCCCGGATCATGACATGTTCCGCGTGGAAAAACCGCCGCGTCCCAGCAGCAGGAACAGAAAGACCGGCGCACCGATGAGCGCCGTGACGACGCCGATCGGCAGTTCCGCCGGTGCGGCCACCGTGCGGGCGAAACTGTCGGCCAGCAGCAAAAGCGCCGCCCCGCCAAGGGCGGAGGCCGGCAACAGGAAACGATGCGACGGGCCGATGGCGAGGCGAAGCAGATGCGGCACGACGATACCGACAAAGCCGATGGAACCCGCCGCCGCCACGCTCGCCCCGCAGGCGGCGGCAACGGCCAGAATGACGACCCGTTTCAGCCGCTGCACCGGTATTCCCATATGGAAGGCGGCCGCATCCCCGAGGATCAGCGCATCCAGCCCGCGCGCGACGAAGGGAATGATGGCGAGAACGACGATGATGAAAGGCAGGGTGGCCAGTACCTTGGCGGGCGTTGCCCCGCCGAGAGAACCGAGCGACCAGAAGGTGATGTCGCGCAGCGCCCGGTCATCGGCGACGAATATCATCAACCCGGTCATCGCACCGCTGATGGCCGCCACCGCAATGCCAGCCAAAATGAGTGTGGTGGTTGAGGTCGCGCCGTCCTTCGTGGCGATCAGATAAAGCACCCAGGTGTTCAGGAGCCCGCCGAAGAAGGCCATGATCGGCAGGAAGTGAGGGCCGAAAAACAGCGCGACCGTGGCAAGCGCGCCTTCCCCGAGCGAAATGGCGGCGACAGCAAAGAGCGCAGCGCCCGAGGTGACGCCGACAATACCGGGATCGGCCAATGGATTGCGGAACAGGCCCTGCATCATCGCCCCTGAAACAGCGAGTCCCGCACCGATCAACATGCCGAGCGCCGTGCGCGGCAGGCGCACCGCCTCGAGAATGATCCTGTCGCGCGCATCGAGCTGATCCGCGCCGCCGGTGAGATAGGCAAGGAGTTCGGAGATGCCGACGCCCGTGGGTCCGCTGATCAGCGATACGCCACAGGCAAACAGCAGGATGCCGACGAGCACGACAAGGGCAACAACGCCCTGACGGGATCTGTCGCCCGCAACGCTGCCCTCGGTCGAACTCAAGACGGCTAGGCTCACGGCTTCACCACATCAGGATAGAGCTTATTTGCCAGCTCCCGGCCTGCAGCGGGCGTACGGGGGCCGAAACCGATAAGATAAAGCCCATCCATGCTGATGAGTGCCTTGCTGGCGGCGGCGGGTGTAGACTGGAACGCGGGAAGCGCGAAAGTCTCATCCGCCTTGGCGGCGTGGTCGCCGCGCGCCATTGTGAGCACCACGTCGGGCGCCGCGGCAATGACCGCCTCGTCCGTCAGCGGTTTGTAACCGGTAATGTCCTCCGCCGCGTTGATACCCCCAGCCATTTCGATGATCGCCGCCGCCTCAGTATCCTTGCCCGCCGCCATGACGCGGCCACCGGCAGTGGAAAGCACGAACAGAACGCGTTTCCGGCCCTGTTCCGGCACGGCGGAGACGTCCTTGGTGAGCGCATCAAGCCCCGCCCTGGTCTCGGCAGCCAGCGCCTTCGCCTTGTCCGAGAGCCCCACGGCCGCACCGACATCCTCGATCTTTTTAGGGATTGCATCGCCGCTCGGCGGCGTATCGACAGTGACGAAAGGCACCGCGCTGGCTTTCAGGATGGCGATGACGTCCGCGGGGCCTGAGCCGTCTTCGGAGAGAATGAGATCGGGTTTCTGCGACAGGATACCTTCTGAAGACAGTGCCCGCATATAACCGACGTCAGGCTTTGCAAGCGCATCGGCCGGATAGCTGCTGGTGCTGTCGCGCGCCACGATACGGTCTCCTGCACCCAGCGCATAAAGGATTTCCGTAACCGTACCGCCCAGGGCAACGATGCGTTTAGCCTCCGGATTACCCTTGTCCGAAGCCATGGCGGCCGGCGCGGCAAAGGCGATTGCGGCGGGCACGAGGGCGGCGAAAACAAAGGAACGAATACGGGAATTCAACATGGCGTTATCCTGAAAAACGACCCTGCACAGGTTCACCCGGGCCACTAATCTTGAGTTATTTACACATGTTTATACGCCGCGCAATCGATAAGTGGAGTATTTTTGTTCGCTTTGGCGTGAACCCCTTCCCAACCCCGTCCGCGGACGATATCCTGACTGAAACAGGAAACTTAAAGGGAGACTTTCATGTTTATCGCAATGAACCGCTTTCGCGTCGTGCCGGGTTACGAAGACACATTCGAATCCATCTGGCGCGAGCGCAAATCGCATCTGAGCGAATTGCCGGGCTATATCGAATTTCACATGCTGAAAGGCCCCAAGGCGGACGACCACACGCTTTATGCCTCGCACACCGTCTGGGCCACCAAGGATGATTTTCTTGCCTGGACCAAATCCGAACAGTTTCGCGCCGCCCATGCCAAGGCCGGCGAAAACCGCGGCAAGGTGGAATATCTCTCCGGGCCGCATTTCGAAGGCTTCGACGTCATCATCCACGAAGACAAGAATGGCGAGCGCCGTTCGATTGCCGCCTGAGGCTACCCGATGAGCATTGCAGTCCAAAAGACGGACGACGACAGGCGGGCACGCGCCGCCGCCGCGCTCGCTGAAAAACCTGATGGCATCGTGGAGGCCATCGCCGCCAAGGCCGAGGTGACACCGGCTGAAATTCTGGCGATCCTGCCCGAAGGTGCCGCCGTTTCCGCTGCCGCCGACCGCTTCGACACCATCTGGAGCGAGATGCGCGGCTGGGGCGAAGTCCTGATGATCGTGCAGACAGGCGATATCGTGCTGGAAGTGCCGGGCCATCTGCCTGAAGGCACGGAGAGTCACGGCTGGTTCAATATCCACGGCGACAGTCCCATCGGCGGTCACATCAAGAAGGACAATTGCGCCGGCATCACCTTCGTCGACCGCGGCTTTCACGGACGCCGCTCCTGTTCCGTCTGGTTCATGAATGCCGCCGGCGGCGCCATGTTCAAGGTGTTCGTCCGCCGCGATGAGAACAAGGAGTTGCTGGCCGAACAACTGGCGAAGTTCGAAGCGCTGCGGAACGGTTTCCGCGGCTGAGAGCTGAGCGGAGGCCGCCGGCAAGGAGTTGCTCCCTTGGACGATGCGGCCTCCCACCACCCTCATTCCTGTGCTCGTCACAGGAATCCAACCAGCCCAGGCCCTTCGGCTGAAAAGAATCTTCCCGCCACGCAGACGCGTGTCGACTGGTGTCCTGTGACAAGCACAGGAATGAGGGCGGAGGGGATGCGAATGGCATAGATCCTCCCGTCGCTCCCTTGCCATCCACACCAAATGTCCACCTGACCGGATTTGAAAATCCGGTTCATCGCACGTTCAGTGCCGTTTTTTATCATCCGGTTCAATTCCACCGGAACCAGCACGGAGCAAGCACCATGACCGACCACCAGCCCCTTCTTTCGCGCCGCAGTTTCGCCGGTCTTCTCGCGCTTGCCCCGCTCTTTGCGGCAGGCGGCGCGGCGGCGGCACCGGCGAGCCTGCGCGGCAGCGTCTCCTATCGCGAACGCATCGCCCTGCCGCCGGGCGCAACCGTTACCGTGCGCCTGATCGATGTGTCGCTGGCGGACGCGCCGTCACAGACGATTGCCGAAACCACCATTCGCCCGCGCGGCCAGGTGCCGGTGCCCTTCGTGCTGCGTTATGACGACCGCGACATCCGTGGCCGCCGCTCCTATGCGCTGAGCGCCGAAATCCGCGACCGCGACCGGCTGCTCTTTACCACCACCCGGCGCTATTCCGTCCTGACCGGGTGGCCGCGACGATACCGATCTCGTGCTGGAGCGCGTCGGCGCCGGCCCGGGCCGGCCGGAGCCGGAAGCCGGTATCGACGGGCGCTGGCTGGTGCAGGACATCCGTGGCGAGCGGGTTCGCGGCCGCCGTCAGGCGACGCTGGAAATTACCCGCGAGGGCCGCGTTTCCGGCAATGCCGGTTGCAACGGCATTGGCGGCGAGGTGAAGATCAGCCGCAACCGCGTCGATTTCGGCCGGATGATTTCCACCCAGATGGCCTGCGCGCCCGACATCATGCGCCAGGAACGGCAGTTCATCGAAGCGCTGGAAGGCGCCCGCTCCTTCAGGCTTGAGCCGCGCCGGGGCACGCTCGAACTGCTCGACGGTCGCGGCCGCACGGCGATGCGCCTGCGCCGCGCCTGAGGCCGGCAACGGCACTGCTGAAACAGCCGACGCCGCCGTGCTGGCCATGGAACATTCCATGTCGCTTCCGGCACGGCGCGTGCCCGTTTCCCGCCCTATGACTTTGGCTACATCGCCTTGGCGCTTTGCTCCGCTGCCAAGCTGCGCTATGGAACGCGCCGAACTGCGCCGGCTGATGCCGGCGCGACGTCTTTGAGGGAAAACGAATGACATCCTATGTTCTGACCGTAGCCTGCAAATCGACCCGTGGCATTGTGGCCGCGATTTCCGGTTATCTGGCGGAAAAAGGCTGCAACATCGTCGACAGTTCGCAGTTCGACGACCTCGAGACCGGCAAGTTCTTCATGCGCGTCTCCTTCATCTCAGAAGAAGGCGCCACCCTTGAGGCCATCACCGACGGCTTCAAGCCGGTGGCGGAAAAATTCGGCATGGAGGCGGATATCTATCCGGACGGCCAGCGCATGAAGACGCTTTTGATGGTCTCCCGTTTCGGCCATTGCCTCAACGACCTGCTCTATCGCTGGAAGATCGGCGCATTGCCGATCGACATCGTCGGTGTCGTCTCCAACCATTTCGATTACCAGAAGGTCGTCGTCAACCACGACATTCCCTTCCACCACATCAGGGTGACGAAGGAGAATAAGCCCAAAGCAGAAGCCCAGCTGATGGACCTGATCGAGACCAGCGGCACGGAACTCGTGGTACTGGCGCGCTACATGCAGGTTCTGTCCGACGACATGTGCCGGAAGATGTCTGGCAAAATCATCAACATCCACCATTCCTTCCTGCCCTCCTTCAAGGGCGCCAACCCTTACAAGCAGGCCTATGAGCGCGGTGTGAAGCTGATCGGCGCAACGGCCCATTACGTCACCGCCGATCTCGACGAAGGCCCGATCATCGAGCAGGACACGGTGCGCATCACCCACGCACAGAGCGCCGACGATTATGTCTCGCTTGGCCGCGATGTCGAAAGCCAGGTGCTGGCCCGCGCCATCCACGCCCATATCCACCACCGCACCTTCATCAACGGCAACCGCACTGTCGTCTTCCCGCCAAGCCCGGGAAGTTATGCTTCCGAGCGGATGGGGTGAACGCTTCGTCATTGACGAAATGACAACCACAGTTTACATTTCGCCATGCTCACGATCCGGGAAACAAGCGAGTTTGCCGACTGGTTGGCGGGTCTGCGCGATGTGCAAGCGCGCGCCCGCATCGCACGCCGCATTTACCGGCTGGCGGATGGCAATCCCGGAGACGTGAAACCGGTTGGCGAAGGCGTCAGCGAACTCAGGATCGACCTTGGACCCGGATATCGGGTCTATTTTGTCCGGCACGGCGATGTCGTCATCATATTGCTGTGTGGCGGCGACAAGGCATCGCAGTCCCGCGACATCGCCAGAGCCAAGAAACTGGCCAGAGCGCTCAAGGAGTGAGACCATGCCACTTGTGACACGCGATTACGATGCTGCCCGCTACCTTGATAGTGATGAAGCGCTTGACGCTTACATCGCCGACGCCACAGAGAGGGGCGACGCGCAGGAGCTTGCCCATGCGCTGGGCGTCGTGGCGCGGGCCAAGGGTATGACTGACCTTTCGAGACAAACCGGCCTTCCTCGCCAGACCTTGTACAAGGCGCTGAGCGGCGAGGGAAATCCGGAACTGGCGACGATTGCAAAGGTCGCCGATGCGCTGGGCTACAGGCTCTCGCTGGTGGCGAAATCGCCTGCAGACACGGCCGCCTGATAAACCCGGCGGGTTATGGTGTCTTTTCCACGCCACCAAACACCACCCGCGCCCTCAGCCCACGCCCCTCCGCGCCATCCTCCAGCGTCAGCCGCCCGCCGAACAGCCCGGCGATCTCTTCGATGATGGCAAGGCCGAGGCCGGCGCCGGGGGCGGCGTTGGCTTCGCCGCGGGCAAAGCGTTGGCGCACCATGGCGCGTTTTTCCGGGGGGATGCCGGGGCCGTTATCTTCCACTTCCAGCCAGACATCGCCGGCCTGCCTGCCGACGCGGACGGTGACTTCCGCCCCGCGACCGGCATAATTGATGGCATTGGAAACGAGATTGCCGATCAACTCGCCGATCAAGAGCGGTTCGGCGAGAATGGTCGCCTCGCCCTCGCCTTCGAAACCGAGATCGATACCCGCCTCAGCGGCGCGCGGCACGAAATCGGCCGTCACGTTCTGCGTCACAGCCACGAGGTCTATCGCGGAAAAATCATGTTTCTCGCTGGAGCCGGCAGCATCGATATTGGCCATGCGCAGCAGCTGGGCGAGGATATGTTCGGCATGGGCCACGGACGCGCCGCCCTTCAGCGCCGCCGCCTGCGCTTCCTCAAGGCTGGCGGCGCGGGCGGAAAGAGCCAGCTGGGTGCTGATGATGGCAAGCGGCGTGCGCAGCTGGTGGCTGGCATTGCCGGTGAAATGCCTGAGCGCATCGAGCGCCGATTGCAGCCGCACCATGAAGGAATTGACCGTCTCCACCAGATTTTCCACCTCGACAGGCACGGATTGGCGGATGGGGTGCAGATCGTTCGGGCTGCGCTCGGCAATGGCTTCACTGAGCCGGTAAAGCGGGCGCAGCGAAATCGTCACCGCGATCCAGACGATGATCGCCGCCCCGACGATCATCAAAAGCAGGCGCAGCGCCGAGCGCAGGATGATGGCCTGCGCCAGCTGGCTGCGGGCAATGGTGGTTTCGGCAACCGTGACGGAAAAGGGCACGGAATTAATGCCAGTGGAAGCGAAACGCCTGATGGCAGCGATGCGGATCGGTTCATCGCGAAACACGGCATCACGATAGGCGGGCGTATCACCCTTCGGGTTCGCGACCGTCGGCAGGTTCTGATAGCCGGTGAGGAATTGCCCGTTCGGCCCGTCGACACGGTAAAACACCCGGTCCTGGGCAGCCGATGTCAGCATTTCCAGCGCCACATAGGGAATGTCCACTTCCAGCGAACCGTCCTCGGCCACCACCACCCGCTCGGCAATGGCGAGCGCGGAACCGGAAAGCACCCGGTCTGAAACCACATTGGCGGTGTTGACCGCCTCGCGCCAGGTATCGGTCAGCGCAACGCAGCCGATGATGGCGGTGGAGATGAGGAGCCAGCCTAGAAGTCGCCGCCTGAGCGAATAGGCGGCCTGTATCATTCAGCCATCTCCGGCAGCTTTTCGAGATAATAACCGATGCCGCGCGCCGTCTTCACCGTCAGCCCGTGCGGCGCGAGCCGCTTTCGCAGGCGGCTGACATATTGCTCGATGGCATTGGCGGAAATATCGTCGTCGAAACCTGTCAGTGACTGCACGATCGCCTCTTTGGCGACAACCTTGCCCGCCCGCATGAACAGCACCTCCAGCAGCGCCACTTCGCGCGCCGGAATATCGAGCGGGCGACCGTCCGCCGAAAAGGTGCGGGAATTAAGATCGAACAGCACCTTGCCGAAACTCAGCGCCGAAGAGCGCAGCCCCGCATTGCGGCGCAGAAGCACCCGCACCCTCGCCTCGAATTCGGTGATATCGAAGGGCTTGATCATGTAATCGTCGGCACCGAGATCGAGCCCCTTGACCTTTTCTTCCGGCGTGCCGCGCGCCGTCAGGATCAGGACCGCCGCCTTGTCCTGACGCGATCGCATGGAGCGCAGCACCTCGATGCCATCCATTTCCGGCAGGTTGAGATCGAGAATGACCAGATCGAAACTTTCCGCTGTAATTGCCGCATCGGCGGAGGCACCGTCGGAAACCACGTCCACCGCATAACCGCTGCCGCGCAGAAGCGCCGAAAGCCCTTCCGACAGCACCTGATTGTCCTCGACCAGCAAAATACGCAAATCTTCCTCCTGCAACATTGCCGAGTTTAACCAGACCCTTACCGCTTGTGAATGGCCCGCGCCTGCGGCATGATCTTTTCCATGCGTATCTGCCTTCTTCTCTGTCTCTGTCTCTGCATGGCCTCGCCTGCGCTTGCCCAGGCCGTCGTTTTTCCGGCTCCCTCCGGCAAGGCGGATGCGCAGACACTGGTGGTCTATTCCTCGCTCGACGAACCGCTGGCGACGCCGATGATTGAAGGCTTTCAGAAGGCAAATCCCGATATTGCCGTCCATTATGAGGATATGCTGACCGGCGAAATCTACGACCGCATCGTGAAGGAAACCGACGCCGGCAAGAAGACCGCCGATTTCGCCTTTTCCTCGGCCATGGACCTGCAGGTGAAGCTGAGCAATGACGGTTATGCCCAGCGGTCGGATCTCGCCATGAGCGCCCGCTGGCCCGCCTGGGCGAACTGGCGCAACACCGCCTATGCGCTGACCTTCGAGCCGGCGGTTTTTGTCTATCACAAGCCAAGCTTCACCACCGAAAAGCCGCCCGCCACCCGCGCCGAATTTGTCGATTATCTCGAACGCCACGCCAAAGAGGTGCATGGCCGTATCGCGACCTATGACATCGAACGCTCCGGCGTCGGCTTCCTGTTCATGTCACGCGATCAGGAACAGTTCGGCGATATATGGAGCGTCATCAAGGCCATGGGTGCCGCGGGTGTGAAGGTTTATTCCACCTCCTCGGCCATTCTGGAGCGCGTCTCCGACGGCCGCTTCGTGATGGGTTACAATATTCTCGGCTCCTACGCGGCAGACTGGGCCTCACGCCACCCGGATGTCGGCATCGTTCTGCCGAAGGATTATACCGTCGTGATGTCGCGCATCGGGCTGGTTCCGGAAGCCGCAGCCAATCCTGAACTCGGCCGCCGCTACCTCGAATTCTTCATGTCCAAGGAAGGTCAGACGATCATGGCCCGGCAATTGCAAATCCCCGCCGTCAGCCCGGAAGTGGCGGGCGAAAACACGGCGAACACCATGCAGGCCATCCACGGTGCGCAATTGCGGCCGGTCCCGGTCAGCCCCGGCCTGATGGTCTATCTGGATCAGGTCAAGCGCACCCGCCTCATCGAGCGTTGGAACGAGGCGCTGCGGTCGCAGTAGGTTTGAGCGCCCCCACCATCCCTCAGTCCTGTGCCTGTCACAGAAATGAGGGTGAAGCAGGCTTCAAAGGCGCAAAACAAAGCCGTCCACACGCCACAGTGGACGTCCGGCACAAATTAATAGAGAGTAAATGCGCAAGGACTTGCGTTGCGTCAGTTAGATGACAGCTTTTTGTGATGCTCTGCAATCCTTCTTCATTCCGTGGAGGCGGAAGAAGATGCGGGAGGAAATCTTGAGGATTGCCAAGGCCCAGCGTTGAGTACTCAGCGTCGGCACAGATGCGCCCTGAAGCCCCTTCCGCATAAACGAAAAACGACGCCCAAAAGGGCATCCTGAGGAGGGTTTTCGACTTGAAACATTTTCTTATCGGCACATTTCTGGCGGGCATGATCGCGCTTCCGGCGGCTGCGGCAGATTACACCGTCATCGCACCGGCCAATCCCGGTGGCGGCTGGGACCAGACCGCGCGCTCGCTGCAGAGCGTGCTGCAGGAAGAAGGCATTTCCAAGAGCGTTCAGGTGCAGAACGTACCGGGCGCCGGCGGCACCATCGGTCTTGCGCAATTCGCCAGCCAGCAGAAGGGTAACCCGCACGCCCTCATCGTCGGCGGTTATGTCATGGTCGGCGCGATCCTCACCAACAATGCGCCCGTGACGCTGAAGGAAGTGACCCCGATCGCCCGCCTGACCGGCGAATATGAAGCGATCGTCGTTCCGGCATCCTCGCCGCTGAAGACCATCGGCGATCTCATCGACCAGCTGAAGAAAGACCCGGGCAGCGTTTCCTGGGGCGGCGGCTCTGCCGGCGGCACCGACCATATCGCCGTTGGCCTGATTGCCAAGGCGGCCGGCGTCGATCCGACCAAGATCAACTACATCGCCTATTCCGGCGGCGGCGAAGCACTTGCCTCGATCCTCGGTTCGCAGGTCACCGCTGGCGTTTCCGGCTATGGCGAATTCGAAGGCCAGGTGAAGGCCGGCACGCTGCGCCTTCTCGCCGTCACCAGCGAAAACCGTCTTGAGGGCGTCGACGCACCGACGCTGAAGGAAAGCGGCCTCGATGTCGTGGTTCAGAACTGGCGCATGGTTGCGGCAGCCCCCGGCATTTCCGCCGATCAGGAAAAGGCCATCAACGCCGACGTCGAAAAGCTGGTGAAATCCGCCAAGTGGCAGGAAACCCTGAAGACAAAGGGCTGGATGGATACCTATCTCGCCGGTGACGCCTTCAAGGAACAGCTTGCCAAGGACACCGCCGCCACCGAAACCATCCTCAAAGACATCGGACTGGTAAAATGAGCCAGGGTTCCAACCCTTCGCATGATCAAAAGCGTCGCCCCGACTGGGCGGCGCTGGTCATCGCCGTCGCCCTCGTCGCCGTTGCCAGCGTCATCTTCTGGGATAGCGCCCGCCTTGCCAGCGTCACCGGTTATTCCCCTGTCGGCCCGGCAACAGTACCCTACGCCATCGCCTTCTGTCTTGTCGGACTGGCGATCTGGACGGCCGTCGAGGCCTGGCGCGGTGATTTTCCCGAGCGCGACAGGCAGGAAATCGCTCCGGTCGTGTGGGTGATTGCCGGCCTTGCCGCCCAGATGCTGCTGCTGACAGTTGCCGGCTTTTCCATTGCCACCGGTCTGCTGTTCGCCTTCACGGCACGCGCTTTCGGCAAACGCAAGCTCTGGTTCTCGATACCGGTCGGCATTGTGCTGAGTTTTGCCATCTGGATCGTTTTTGCCCAGCTGCTGCAGCTTTCGCTGCCCGCCGGACCTCTGGAACGGCTGTTCTTCTGACAGCCATTCCAACCATATTCGAGATCACAGGAAACCGCAGGCGCGCGATGACGCAACCGCCGGCCATTCCGCCCGACAGGGGGACATCTGTCCATGAGTACCTTTGAATTCCTGCTGCACGGTCTTGAGGTTGCCGCCCAACCCATGAACCTGCTCTACGCGCTGATCGGCGTGACGCTCGGCACCGCCGTCGGCGTTCTGCCCGGCATCGGCCCCGCCTTGACCGTCGCGCTGCTCCTGCCCGTCACCTACCGGCTCGACGCTGCCGGTTCGCTCATCATGTTCGCCGGCATCTATTATGGCGGCATGTATGGCGGTTCGACCACCTCCATCCTGCTCAACACGCCGGGCGAAAGCGCCTCGATCGTGACCGCGCTCGAAGGCAACAAGATGGCCCGCAAGGGCAGAGGCGGCCCGGCCCTCGCCACCGCCGCCATCGGCTCCTTCGTGGCCGGCCTCATCGCCACCATCGCGCTCGCCTTCGTCGCGCCCTACATCGTCAAGCTGGCGCTGGTCTTCGGTCCGCGCGAATATTTCGCACTGATGGTGCTGGCTTTCGTCACCGTTTCCTCCGCCTTCGGGGATTCGGCGCTGCGCGGTCTCACCTCGCTGTTCATCGGCTTTGCGCTGGCCATCGTCGGCATCGACCAGCTGACCGGCCAGACCCGCATGAGCTTCGGCATCCCCGACCTGCTCGACGGCGTGGAAGTTACAACGCTTGCGGTCGCCATGTTCGCCATCGGCGAAACGCTGTTCATCGTGGCGCAGGGCCAGAGCGGCGACGACAAGGTCGAAGCCGTCAAGGGTTCGGTCTGGATGAGCGCGCAGGACTGGGCGCGTTCGTGGAAGGCTTGGCTGCGCGGCACCCTGATCGGCTTCCCGATTGGCGCGATGCCTGCCGGCGGCGCTGAAATCGGCACGTTCCTGTCCTATGCCACCGAAAAGAAGCTGACCAAATATCCGGAAGAATTCGGCAACGGCGCGATTGAAGGCGTTGCGGGTCCGGAAGCGGCGAACAACGCCTCGGCTGCCGGTACGCTGGTGCCGCTCCTGACGCTCGGCCTGCCGACGACGGCAACAGCGGCCATCATGCTCGCCGGTTTCCAGCAGTTCGGCCTGCAGCCCGGGCCCCTGCTGTTTGCCACCAATCCGCAGCTGGTCTGGGGCCTGATCGCCAGCCTCTTCATCGCCAACCTGATGCTCTTGGTACTCAACCTGCCGCTCGTTGGCCTGTGGGTAAAGCTGCTGACAATTCCGAAGCCCTGGCTTTACGCCGGCATCCTGCTATTCGCAACGCTCGGCACCATCGGCGCCAACCCGTCGGTGTTCGAACTCGGCATGCTGCTCGCCTTCGGCATCCTCGGCTACATCATGCGCATCTTCGGGTATCCGATTGCGCCTGCGGTTGTCGGCCTCATCCTTGGCCCGCTCGCCGAACAGCAGCTTCGCCGCGCACTGGCCATCGGCCAGGGCGACCCGACCGTGCTGTTCACCTCGCCGATTGCCGTTGGCCTGTTCATCGTCGCGGCAGCCGCCTTCATCATTCCGCTCATCATGCGTATCCGCGGCCGTGGCGAGGTGCTGACGCAGCTTGCCGCCAACGAGGATTGAGAACCAAAGAACCTCCCAAGGCAACTGGCCCCGTATCTCCGGATACGGGGCTTTTTTTGTGGAACGTTATGGATTGCGGCGAGGTTGGGGGCGGCATAGATTTTATGAAACCCTCTGAGGAACCCTGTCATGCGCAGCCTTGCAATCCTGACCATCCTTGCTTTAACCGGTTGCACTACCGCCGCCCCCGATGTGGAACCCATTCCCGGCAGTATCACCTATGGCGGGCAGCCCCGTACCAAACTGACAAAGTCCCCCGTCGGCAGTACGCTCAGCAACGAATTCGTGATGGGCGACGGAAGGCTGGCGATCGAGACTTACCGGGTGCAGCCGGACCGATCGTTGAAACTGGAGAGGCGCGAAATCGTCGGCGACTGGCCACCGGATTGACAGCGGCTGTCACGTTGGTCGTGATGGGTAAAACAGACGGGTAAAAGGCACCGACCAAAGTGACGCCGGCCTTTCCTTCCCCTCAACGTCACCTCGGACTTGATCCGATCACCACCAACGCAGTGGGATACTCGGGTCAAGCCCGAGCATGACGGGGAAGAGGTTCGAGCAGATGTTTCATCTGCCCCCGCATTTCCCGCTCACGGCAATTCAGAACCATTCTAAAACATAATTTTGATTTCCGCCCGCCTTGCCAATAAAGCTGATAACGGACATCAAGTTAACCGGACGGAAAGCTTTCCGCCGGTCCGGAACCATTCGCAAGGGACATATTCGTGGCCATCAACTTCACCTTCCCCGTTCGGCTGCTGGCGGCAGCGGCCTTCAGTCTTGGCGCGATGACCGCAAGCGCCGAGGAAATGACGATCAAGCACGCCCAGGGCGAGACCGTGCTGAAAGCCGCGCCGAAAAAGGTTCTGGTTCTTGATGTTCCCTCGCTCGACAATCTCGATGCACTTGGCGTCGAACCGACGGGCGTCGTCGGCTCCAACCTGCCGACCTATCTGCAGAAATATGCCGACGGGAAATATCTGAAGGTCGGCACGCTGTTTGAGCCCGATTACGAGGCGATCAATGCGGCAGAGGCCGATCTCGTCATCGTTGGCGGCCGTTCGCGGGCAAAATATCCGGATGTTGCCAAGATCACACCGGCCATCGACATGTCGGTGGATTCCAAGGAATTCATCGGCAGCGTGAAAGCCAACATCGCCAAGCTTGGCGATATCTTCGGCAAGCAGGAAGAAGCCAAGAAGCTCGATGCCGCCATCGATGAAAAGGTGGCGAAGCTGAAAGAGATCGCCCCCAATTCCGGAACGGCGATGATCCTCGTCACCAATGCCGGCAAGGTCGGCGTTTATGGCCCAGGCTCGCGCACCGGCTGGCTGCACACCGAAATCGGCTTCAAGCCGGTCGCAGCCGACATCGACGACCGCTTCGACCGCGGCGACGTCGTCTCCTTCGAATATCTGGCCGAGGTCAACCCCGAATGGCTGTTCGTGATCGACCGCGATGCCGGCATCGGCCGCGCCACCGATCCCGGCAAGGCGGCCGCGCAGGTGCTGGATAACGAACTGGTCCACCAGACCAACGCCTGGAAGAAAAAGCAGATCGTTTACCTCGACCCGCAGGCGGCCTATATCGTCAGCAGCGGTTATACGGCGCTCACCACCCTGCTCGATCAGGTCTACGAAGCTGTCTCCGACAAGAAATCGTAAAAGCCTCCAGGCATGCGCTTCTGAAGGCTGCTCCATACTCGACGTCATCCTCGGCCTTGACCCGAGGATCCATCGCGCGTCAGGTTGTGGATCCTCGGGTCAAGCCCGAAGATGACCAAGGAGAGGTCGGACACCTGTTTCGGCAGCCTGCCAGGTTACGGGGAGCTTTTACCATTTACGAAAAACCGCCAACGTGAAATCCCTGTCTCTCATCCTTGTCCTGTTGCTAGCCCTGGTGCTCGCCATCACCAGCCTGTTCGTCGGCGTAAGCAACGTTTCGCTCGCAACGCTTTTCGCACCCGACACGAGTGCAGACGCGCTGCGGGTGCTGCTCGTCAGCCGTATTCCGCGCACGCTCGCGCTGATGCTTGCGGGAAGCTCGATGGCGATTGCCGGCCTCATCATGCAGATGCTGGTGCGAAACCGCTTCGTGGAACCTTCCACGGCAGGCACGACGGAATCCGCCGGCCTCGGCCTGCTCGCCGTCACCCTTTTGGCACCGGATACACCGATCTTCGGCAAGATGCTGGTGGCAGCAGCTTTTGCCCTCGCCGGCACCGCGCTGTTCCTGCGCATCCTGCGGCAGGTGCCGCTGCGCGACGTGCTGCTGGTGCCGCTGATCGGCATCATGCTTGGCGGCGTCATTTCCGCCGTCACCAC
This sequence comes from Agrobacterium sp. SORGH_AS_0440, assembly GCF_031453135.1. Lineage (NCBI taxonomy): Bacteria > Pseudomonadati > Pseudomonadota > Alphaproteobacteria > Hyphomicrobiales > Rhizobiaceae > Agrobacterium > Agrobacterium sp. SORGH_AS_0440. The sequence continues at coordinate 2,317,114 of NZ_JAVIYR010000002.1, forward strand.
ATTCTTCGCCTATCGCTTCGATCTGCTGCAATCGCTCGGGGCATGGATGACGGGGGATTTTTCCGGCGTACTGCGCGGCCGTTATGAGTTGCTGTGGATCGGTTTTCTCTTCGCCATCGCCGCCTATCTCGCCGCCGACCGCTTCACCGTGGCGGGCATGGGCCGGGACTTCACCACCAATCTCGGCCTCAATTATCGCCGGGTAATGGCGCTCGGCCTCACCATCGTTTCGCTGGTCAGCGCTGTCGTAGTGGTGACGGTGGGCATGATCCCCTTCCTGGGCCTCATCGTGCCGAATGTCGTGAGCCTGATGATCGGCGACAATATGCGCCGCTCGGTGCCATGGGTGGCGACGCTCGGCGCGGTATTTGTGCTCTCCTGCGACATCATCGGCCGGACGGTGCGCGCGCCTTACGAAATACCCATTGGAACCGTGGTCGGCGTCATCGGCAGCGCGCTGTTCCTCTATCTCCTGCTGCGGAAACGCAACCATGCGTGAGAGAAACCCTGACAGGCGCGCAAAAATCGTTCTGCTTGTGCTTGCCGCACTGGCGCTCGTTTCCATCACCGCCTTCATGACGCTCGGCGCCAGGGGAAGCTGGAGTTTCGTGCTGCCGTTTCGCGGCATCAAGCTCCTGTCGCTTTTGCTGGTGGCCTACGCCATCGCCGTTTCCACCGTGCTGTTCCAGACGGTCACCAACAACCGTATCCTCACCCCCTCGGTCATGGGTTTCGATTCACTCTACGTGCTGATGCAGACCGGGCTGATTTTCGTCTTCGGCTCGGCAACAGTCGTGATGATCGATCCTCAAGTGAAATTTCTGGTGGAAACCGGGCTGCTCGTCGCCTTTTCCGCCCTGCTCTATCGCTGGCTTTTTGTCGGAGCGGAACGCAGCCTGCATCTTCTCGTCCTGGTCGGTATCGTCTTCGGCGTGTTTTTCCGCAGCCTCTCGGGCTTCATGCAGCGGGTCCTCGATCCGAACGAATACACGGTGCTGCAGGATGTGCTTTTCGCCAGTTTCAATTCCATCGATCCGACGCTGCTCACTGTTTCCGCCATCATCATCGGCGTGGTGACCATTATCGGGCTGCGCCTGATGCACACGCTCGACGTGCTCTCGCTCGGCCGCGCGACGGCCATCAGCCTCGGGGTCGAATACAAGTACACCGTGACCATCATCCTCGTGCTGGTCTCCGTACTTGTCGCCGTCTCCACTGCGCTCGTCGGCCCGGTCATGTTCTTCGGCCTGCTGGTCGCGGCCCTCGCCCATTATCTCACCGGCAACGGCAAGCATGCCTATGTGCTGCCTGCGGCGATCCTCATCGCCGTGATCTGTCTCGTCGGCGGTCAGGTTGTGCTGGAGCGGGTTTTCGCCTTCGATACGGCGCTCTCCATCATCATCGAATTTCTGGGCGGCATCGTCTTTATCGGTCTCATTCTGAAACGAGGTGCGCGATGATCATCGCCAGTCAGATCAGCAAATCCTATGGTGACAGCGTCGTCATCGACGGCGTCTCGGTTTCCATCCCGGCAGGGGGCGTCACCTCCATCATCGGGCCGAACGGCGCGGGTAAATCCACGCTCCTGTCCATCGTCGCAAGGCTGATGTCCATGGATACGGGAACCGTCACGGTCGACGGGCTGGATGTCACGAAAACCCCCTCCGATACGCTGGCGAAGCGGCTCTCCATCCTGCGGCAGGACAATCACATCTCCTCGCGCCTGACCGTGCGCGACCTTGTCGGCTTCGGCCGCTACCCCTACTCCAAGGGCCGCCCCACCATCGAGGACAAGGCCCATATCGACCGGGCGCTTGAATATCTGCACCTTGAAAATCTGGCCGACCGGTTTCTGGACGAACTGTCCGGCGGTCAGCGCCAGCGCGCCTTCGTGGCCATGGTGCTTTGCCAGGATACGGATTATGTGCTGCTTGACGAGCCGCTCAACAACCTGGACATGAAACACGCCTCCAGCATGATGAAAATCATGCGCAAGGCGGCCGACGAGCTGAAGAAGACCGTGGTTCTGGTTCTGCACGACATCAACTTCGCCTCCTGGTATTCCGACACCATCATCGCCATGCGCGAGGGCCGCATCTGTCATCAGGGTCCTGCGGAAGAGATCATCCGTCCCGATATTCTCAAGGAAATCTATGACATGCCGATCAGCGTCAGTGAGATAGACGGCCGGCGCATCTGCCTGTTTTACGAATGACATGATGATTGTGCAGGATTTTTGCTGTCCCGTCGCCTAACATGGAACAGGGCCACAGGCCCGCACGTTAATCGACGGACTTTTCCAAAGCGGCATTCCGTCCGCAACTCCAGGAGACATCGATGAAGACGCACAAGACGAAGAACGACCTGCCTTCAAACGCCAAGTCGACCGTTATCGGCATTCTAAACGAATCGCTGGCTTCGGTGATCGACCTTGCGCTCATCACCAAACAGGCGCACTGGAACCTGAAAGGCCCGCAATTCATCGCCGTGCATGAACTTCTCGATACGTTCCGCACCCAGCTCGACAATCATGGCGACACGATTGCCGAACGTGTGGTCCAGCTTGGCGGCACGGCGCTCGGCAGCCTGCAATCGGTCTCCTCGACAACCAAGCTCAAGGCCTATCCGACCGATATCTACAAGATCCATGACCATCTGGACGCCCTGATCGAACGTTATGGCGATGTGGCCAACATGATCCGCAAGGCCATAGACGATTCCGATGAAGCGGGCGACCCAACGACGGCCGACATCTTCACCGCCGCCTCGCGCGATCTCGACAAGGCACTCTGGTTCCTCGAAGCGCATGTGCAGGAAAAGAGCTGAGCGGAAATCCGCCCACTTCAAAAACAAAGCGCCCGGATATCCGGGCGCTTTTTTTCTTCTCAGCCATCAGTGCCGCCGCAAAACGGCAAGCCCGATGTCCCGCAACATCTCATGGTCGAGAATGCCACGCTGGGCGCTGCGGATAAGAACCGCCGCGCACTCGTTGGCAACGTGGCTGCTGCGATCTTGAAGGCACTCGAAACATACGCCATCGAAAATATTCTGCAGATCGGTGATCTGCTCCGGCGACAATTGTGCGCCAACCCGTTCAAAAGCTGCATACGACAAGGCTCATCCTCCTGATGATATGCCAAGTATCGTTTCTTTTTTTCGTGGACAGGAAATTTGTACACCCGAACGAATCACTTGTCGAATCAGATTTTAACCAAATGTAAATAGATTATTTCCTGGCACCGCATCTGGGCGCTCCATTGTGAGACGGCAATAAAAACCAGATGAAACAATATCTTCGCTCAAATATCCATGGCGTCCGAGCCCGCCGCTTCCCGGAAGGGCAGATAAATTTCGCAGGCAGGCGGATTTCCACCGAAACCGCAAAAGAAACTGTTGCATTCCAAAAACGATTGAGCGATATAGCACCCGTCGCCGCTTCGGCGGCCCACGGTTCAGCATACTACCCCGGACCGGTGGATTTGAGCGGGTGTAGCTCAGGGGTAGAGCACAACCTTGCCAAGGTTGGGGTCGAGGGTTCAAATCCCTTCGCCCGCTCCAAATTTCCAGAACCGGCCGATAAATCTCTGGCATGCCCGATGCGAGGCGCATCGCCATACGCGAAAATTTCTCGCGAAAAGAAACCGGGAAGAGAGTTCTCTCCCCGGCCCTCATCGTCAGGCGGCCTCGTCCCAGACGGGCGCAAGCCCTTCCGGCGAAACGATGCGGCCGTCCGGTCTTGCAAGCGCACGGATTGCCGCCATTTCATCTGCCGAAAGCTCGAAGTCGAAGATGGCGAGATTTTCCTCGACCCGGGCTTCACTCACCGTTTTCGACAGGGCGACGACGCCCTGCTGCTGCACGAGCCAGCGCAGAACCACCTGTGCTACCGACTTGCCACGGCCCGCGGCAATCTCCTTCAGCACTGGATCGTCAAACACTTTACCATCGGCCATGCCGTAATAACCCGTCACCAACATGCCCGCAGCTTTGGCGGCGGCGATAACCACATCCTGATCGATGTAGGGGTGGTATTCGATCTGGTTGGTCACGATCGGGGCATTGGACAGCTTCACCGCTTCGGCCATCAGCGCCGTGCTGAAGTTGGAGACGCCGATATGGCGCACCTTGCCGGCCTGCCTCACCGCGTTCAGCGCGCCGATCTGCTCGGCAAGCGAAACCGCCTCGTTCGGCCAGTGCAGCAGCAGCAGGTCCACATGATCGGTCTTCAGCTTTTTCAGGCTCTCATCGACAGAGGCGAGGAAGGCATCGTGCCTGTAGTTCTCGACCCAGACCTTGGTGGTGAGAAACACTTCGCCGCGCGTAACGCCCGAAGCAGCAATGGCTTCACCGACCTCGGCTTCATTGCCATAGATCTGGGCGGTATCGATATGGCGGAACCCGGCCTTCAGCGCATGGGGAACGATACGCAGCACATCGGGGCCGGGAATGCGAAACGTGCCGAAACCAAGCGCCGGGATTGACGCGCCGTTTGCAGTGACATCAAACATATATTTTCTCCTTTGAGGTGGCCCGGCCGGCTTGGGAGCGGCCGGGTATTTCATGAAAAGCTCAGGCAGTTTTCAGCGTCAGCGCGGCGCGGCGGTCGAGCGCGCTGCTCCAGATGGTCAGAAGCAGGGCAACCGCGACGAGGATGGCGCCAACCCAGGGTGTGGCTCCAAGACCCAACGGTGATTCCACCACCAGACCGCCGAGCCACGCGCCGATGGCGATGCCGAGGTTGAAGGCGGCGATGTTGAGCGCCGAAGCGACATCGACGGCGCCGGGACGATGCTCCTTGGCAAGCTGCACCACATAAAGCTGCAGGCCGGGAACATTGGCGAAGGAGAGGAAACCAAGCGCGGCAAGCGTGGTGAGCGTCAGCACCGGCGAAACCGCGGTGAAGGAAAAGACGAGCAGCACGATGGCCTGCGCCAGGAAGAGGCCAATCAGCGCCCTGGCCGGATTATGGTTGGCGATCCGGCCGCCACCGATGTTGCCGGCCGCGATGGCGATACCGTAAAGCACGAGGATAAGGCTGACGCTCTTTTCCGAAAATCCGGTCACATCCTGCAGGATTGGCGCAAGGAAGGTGAAGGCGACGAAGGTGCCGCCGTAACCAAGCGCGGTCATGGCGAAAACGATGAGCAGGCGGCCGGAGCCGAGAACACCGACCTGATCGAGCAAGCTTGCCGGCGGCGCCTTCTTGAGTGTGTTCGGGAGAAGCGCTGCAATGCCGAGGAAGGCAATGACACCAAGGGCAGCAACGGCCCAGAAGGTTGCGCGCCAGCCGAAGACCTGGCCGATATAGGTGCCGAGCGGAACACCGGTGACGATGGCGACCGTAAGGCCCATGAACATCATGGCAATGGCCGAGGCGCGACGGTTTTCCGGCACGAGATCGGCCGCGATGGTGGAGCCGACCGAGAAAAAGACGCCATGGGCGAAGGCGGCAATGACGCGCGCGACCAGCAGCATCTCATAATTGGGTGAGAGGGCTGCAAGACTGTTACCGACGATGAACAGGGCCATCAGGCCGAGCAGCAGCGGCTTCCTCTCTATCTTGCCGGTCAATGCGGTCAGGATCGGCGCACCAAAGGTCACACCCAGTGCATAGACACTGACGATGAGACCGGCGAGCGGCAGGGTGATATGGAGATCGTTTGCGACGGTCGGCAGCAGACCGACAATGACGAATTCCGTTGTTCCGATCGCATAGGCCGCGATCGTCAGGGCAAATATGGCCAATGGCATGACGAATACCTCTTCGCCCGCAGCTGGATCGCGGGCCTTCTGGACAGCTTGGGGCTGCCCGGTTGGATCAAATTGTATGAACGCAATATGGGCGAAGGGGACTTGCATGATAATCGGCAAAGCCGGATAAATACCTTTGAATTGATTTCATAGGTGATGCGCGATGGATAACAGGGCCGGAGAGATGGAAGTCTTCGTGGCGGCGGCGGAACTCGGCAGCTTTTCAGCCGCCGGGCGCAGGCTGAAGCTTTCGCCCTCGGCCGTCAGCAAACTTGTCACACGTATCGAAGACCGTCTCGGCACCAGGTTGGTGGCCCGCTCTACCCGGCTCGTAACGCTTACGCCGGAGGGCGAGGTCTATCTGGCGCGGGCCCGACGCATTCTCGCCGACATAGCCGAGACCGAGCAGATCGTGGCGAGCGGCGGCAAGGTGGTGCCGCGCGGGCTGCTACGGGTCAACGCGACGCTGGGCTTCGGCGAACGTTATCTCCTGCCGCTTGCACCGGAATTCCTGTCGCTTTATCCGGAAATCGAGCTGGATATTTCGCTGACTGACGGTGTCATCAGCCTGATCGAGGAACGCACGGACATTGCCATACGCTCCGGCGCCATGGGCGATTCATCGCTGAAGGCAAGAAAGCTGAAGGAAGTACGCCGCGTTATCGTCGCCTCCCCCACCTATATCGAACAATACGGCATGCCGGAAACGCCGCAGGATCTGGCGCGGCACAATTGCCTGAGCTTCAATTTCAGTCGCAGTCTCAATGAATGGCCGTTCCGCGACCCCGGTTCTGCCGATGTCTATCGCCTGCCAGTCACGGGCAATGCCTCCGTCAACAGCGGCATGGCCATGCGCAGGCTTTGCCTATCGGGGCTTGGGCTCGGTCGGGTCGGTGAATTCCACGTCGAACCCGATATTAGGGCTGGCCTGCTCGTTCCCGTACTGGAAGACTATAGCGCCGAGGACATGGAGGCGATCCACGCGGTTTATGCCGGCCATGAGCATCTCGCAGCCCGCGTGCGCGCCTTCATAGATTTCCTTGCCGCAAGGGTCGGGCGCTGATTATCACACCAGCCCATGCACCAGCTTCGCAAGCCAGTCGACAAAAACGCGGACCTTGTTGGTCACGTGCCGGGTCTGGGGATAGACGACATAGATCGGCATCGCCTCCCGTCGCCATTCGGAAAGCACCGGCACCAGCTCTCCGCGCGAAAGGGCGTCGCGCACCATGAAGATCGGCAGCTGCACGATGCCCATGCCGGCGAGCGCCGCATTCAAGTAGGTGCGGCTGTCATTGACGGAAACGACGTAGTTGGGCGTCAACTCGACGCTGCGTATGCCATTGTCGAAGGAAGCCGGCATGATCTGACCGGTGGTGGCATTGAGGTAACCCACCGACAGATGATCCTTCTCCAGGTCCTCCGGTTCTCGGGGCATGCCAAAATTTTCGATATAGGACGGTGACGCAAATGTTTCGAACCGGAGTTCGCCTACTTTTCGGGCAATCAGCGACTGATCGCGCAAAACGCCGACGCGCAGTGCACAGTCGACATTTTCAGCGATATAATCGACCAGACGGTCGCCGACACCGAGATCGAGACGGATTTGCGGATAGCGCTGGTAAAATTCGCAAAGATGTGGGATAACCACAAGGTCCGCAAAGACACCGGCCATCTCCACGCGCAACCGGCCGGATGGCTGCACCTGCGCGCTGGACATGCTGCCGTCAAGTTCTTCTATTTCCGATAAAATCTGCGATGCACGCTCATAATAGAGAGCGCCGTCCGTTGTCAGCATCACTCGCCGCGTCGTGCGGTTGAGAAGCGTGGTCTGCAAATGCGCCTCGAGCGCCTGGACCATATTGGTGACCGTGGTTTTCGGCATGTTCAGCGCTGTCGCGGCGCGGCTGAAATTGCCGGTTTCCACGACACGCGTAAAAACCCGCATGGCGGAGAGCTGATCCATGATGAGATTATCCGTCTTTTTGGAATAGTGTTTTCATTTTGGCATACTTGATCGTTTTTCCCCGAACAATAATATGAATTTCAGATTTTGCAAATGTGATGCACTGCTCAAGGTGGTGCAACGGGACCGGATCAGATGAACGCGCACTGGGAGAATATCAAAAGCTGTGGGGGCTTCGCGTCCCAGCTTTCCGTGCGCCGATATGAAGGTTCGAGCCTGTGCAGCCAACCGCCCGTCGTACTTTATCTGCGCGGCGGTTCGTTTCTGGAACCCGGCCTGGAGCCGGGCGGCAATTGCCCGGAACTTCCGGTCGCGCGCGCGCTTGCAGAAAGCGGCGCGGTGGTCGTGGAGGCCGATTACAGCAGGCCGTCCGGCAACGAGTTTCCGATGGTTATCGACTGCGCTTACGAAGCGCTCGATCGCCTGAGCCGGGATCGCAAGCATTATGGCGGCGCGAAATCGCTGCTGTTCGTGGCCGGCGAAGAGGCAGGCGGCAATGTGGCGGCGGGGCTTGCCTTGAAGGCCCGTGACCGCATGCCGGGCAAACTTGCCGGTCAGATACTTCTGTCGCCCATGATCGATCCGATGATGACGACGGAATCCTTCCGCGACGCGGACAGGATCGGCATGCGCCAGCGCTGGGCGGATGGCTGGAGCCATTACCTTGCCAAGGCGTGCGGGGTTTTTTCACCCCTATGCCGCACCCTGCCAGTGCACGCGGCTGAACCGGGTGGCGCCGGCGCTGATCTTTACCGCCGAGGACGACCCTCTGCGCGACGAAACGGTCAATTACGGAGACCGCCTCATCGCCTCAGGCGTTAGCGTTAGGCAGCATGTTTTCCCCGCCGGCGTCGGCTGGACGGGGCTTTATCAAGGAGAGGGCGGCGGATGGGTCTCATCCGTCTGTTCGGAGTTCAAGACTTTCGTTGACCAGTTAAACCACTGAAATTTCGCATTTTGAGCATGTCCAGTAAAAGTGCGTAGCGGTTTTACGTCCGGATCATGCGACGAAGTAAAATAGATGAACGACCTGCTCCCGATCGGGGGCGAAGGAGATACCCATGACGCTGAACACAAAGCGCCGGGCCCTGACGGGCGCCGGTATCGGGCTTGCCATGTCCGTTGCAGCAGCAGCACTGTTTTTCGACCTCCCCACCAGTCGCGATGCAACGGCCGCTTCCACGCCTGCTGAAACACCAGCGATCCCTGTCACCGTTGCCAAGGTTGAAAGCCGCGACGTGATGCGCTGGGAGGAATTTTCCGGCCGTCTGGAAGCCGTTGACCGGGTGCAGATCCGCTCCCGCGTCGCCGGCCAGATCAAGGCCGTTCACTTCCGCGAAGGTGCGCTGGTGAAGGAAGGCGATCCCCTCTTCACCATCGACCCGGCCCCCTATCAGGCCGCTGTCGCCGGCGCTGAAGGACAGGTTGCCTCCGCCGAAGCCAAGGTCAGCCTTGCGAAAACGGAACTCGACCGTGGCCGCCGGCTTTCCGACAACCGCACCATCTCGCAGAGCGATCTCGACCAGCGCCAGAGCTCGTTTGCGGATGCCGAAGCCCAGCTTCGCGCCGCCCGCGCAGCACTCACCACGGCGCAACTCGATCTCGGTTACACCGAAATCCGCGCACCTGTTTCAGGCCGCGTCGGCCGCATCGAAATCACCGCCGGTAACCTCGTCGCCGCCGGTTCCACCTCGCCGGCACTGACGACCCTCGTGTCGGTCAACCCGATCTATGCGAGCTTCAACGCCAGCGAAGGCGTGGTGGCCAAGGCTCTTGCCGAGCTGCCGAAGACCGATGGCGCCCTGCCGGCTCTCGAACAGATCCCAGTGGAAATCGGCACGCTTTCGGATGAAGGCACGCCGATCAAGGGTACGCTGCACCTGATCGACAATCAGGTGGATTCGGCAAGCGGCACCATCGGTGTGCGCGCCGTCTTCGACAATCCCGATGGCAGGTTGATCCCCGGCCAGTTCGTGCGGGTGCGCATGGGCGAACCGAAGCCGGAAAACCGCATCGTCATCAGCGATCGCGCCATCGGTACGGATCAGGACAAGCGCTTCGTCTTCGTGGTCGATGCTGAAAACAAGGTGAGCTACCGCCAGATCAAGCCGGGCGCGCCGGCCGATGGCCAGCGCATCATCGAAAGCGGCCTTGCTGCCGGTGATACGATCGTCGTCAATGGCCTGCAGCGCATCCGTCCCGGCGCAACCATCGCACCTCAGGCGGAAGATAAGGTTGCTGCCTCGCAGTAATCCATCTCTTTGATCAGTAAGCGTCCCGCGCTTTCGCGAGACGTGCATTCAGACAGAACCGGCCTTCACCGGCGGCAGAATTGCCGCCGGAGCGGCCTTCGCATTCCAAAATATACCCGGAGAGGGACTGGATATGAATATTTCCAGATTTTTCGTCGACCGGCCGGTATTCGCCGGCGTCTTGTCGATCCTGATTGTGGTGGCAGGCCTTCTTGGCATGCGCGCCTTGCCGATTTCGGAATATCCCGAAGTCGTTCCGCCATCCGTCGTCGTGCGCGCCACCTATCCCGGTGCGAACCCGACCGTTATCGCTGAAACCGTCGCGACACCGCTCGAAGAACAGATCAACGGTGTCGAAGACATGCTGTACATGGGCAGCCAGGCGACGTCGGACGGCGTGCTGACGCTCACCGTCACCTTCAAGCTCGGCACTGATCCTGATAAGGCCCAGCAGCTTGTGCAGAACCGCGTCTCGCAGGCCGAACCGCGCCTGCCGGCGGAAGTGCGCGCGCTCGGCATCACCACGGTCAAGAGCTCGCCCGACTTCATCATGGTCGTCAACCTTGTCTCCAAGACCGACGCCTATGACATCACCTATCTGCGCAATTATGCGACGCTGAACGTCAAGGACCGTCTCGCCCGCATCGAAGGCGTGGGTCAGGTGCAGGTCTTCGGCGCGGGTGACTATTCCATGCGCGTCTGGCTCGATCCGCAGAAGGTGGCCGAGCATGATCTCGCCGCCAGCGACGTCTCCGACGCCATCCGCCAGCAGAACGTGCAGGCCGCGGCCGGCGTCATCGGTGCTTCACCAAGCCCGAACGGTGTCGACCTGCAGCTCAACGTCAATGCCCAGGGCCGTCTGACGACGCCGGAAGAATTCGGCAACATCATCGTCAAGAGCGGCGCAAACGGCGAAATCACCCGCCTGCGCGATGTCGCACGCATCGAACTCGGAGCAGCCGATTACACGCTGCGTTCTCTGCTCGATGGTGAGCCGGCCGTGGCTGTTGCGGTCCTTCAGGCCCCCGGCTCCAACGCCATCGAAATCGCCGACAATGTCCGCGCCACCATGGATAATCTGCAATTGGCGATGCCCGATGGCGTGAAATACGAGATCGTCTACGATACGACGAAATTCGTGCGCTCCTCCATCGAGAAGGTTGTCGATACACTCCTCGAGGCCGTTGGCCTCGTGGTGCTTGTCGTCATCCTCTTCCTGCAGACGTGGCGCGCCTCGATCATTCCGCTGATCGCCGTTCCGGTCTCGATCATCGGCACCTTCGCCGTCATGTATGCCTTCGGCTTCTCCATCAACGCGTTGACGCTGTTCGGCCTTGTGCTCGCCATCGGCATCGTGGTGGATGACGCGATCGTGGTCGTCGAAAACGTCGAGCGAAATATCGAAAACGGGCTCTCACCGCGTGACGCCACCTATAAGGCGATGCGCGAAGTCTCCGGCCCGATCATCGCCATTGCGCTGGTACTGGTCGCCGTCTTCGTGCCGCTCGCCTTCATCTCCGGCCTTTCCGGCCAGTTCTACCGGCAGTTCGCGCTGACGATTGCCATCTCCACCGTCATTTCGGCCATCAACTCGCTGACGCTGTCACCCGCACTTGCAGCCCTGCTGCTGAAGGAACATGGCGCACCGAAAGACTGGCTCACCCGCTTCATGGACAAGATCCTCGGCTGGTTCTTCCGCGGCTTCAACCGTGCCTTCGGCGCGGCCTCGAACGGCTACGGCAAGACGGTCGGCGGGCTGGTGACGCGCAAAAGCCTCGTCATGATCGTCTACATGGCGCTGGTGGCCGCCACCTATGGCATGTTTACGACAGTTCCGAGCGGCTTCGTGCCGGCGCAGGACAAGCAGTACCTCATCGGTTTCGCGCAGCTTCCTGATGGCGCAACGCTCGACCGTACCGAAAGCGTGATCAAGCGGATGAGCGAGATCGCCATGGAAACGCCCGGTGTCAGCCACGCCATCGCCTTCCCCGGCCTGTCGATCAACGGCTTCACCATCGGTTCCAATTCCGGGATCGTTTTTGCGGTTCTCGACGACTTCGAAAAGCGCAAGACACCGGAACTGTCAGGTGGCGCCATCGCCATGCAGCTGAACCAGAAATATGCCGGCATTCAGGACGCCTTCATCGCCATGTTCCCGCCGCCGCCGGTTAACGGTCTCGGCCAGACAGGCGGCTTCAAGCTGCAGATCGAAGACCGCGCCGGTTACGGCTACCAGACGCTGGACGAAGCGGCGAAAGCCGTTATCGCCAAGGCATATCAGACGCCGGAGCTGGCAGGCATTTTCTCCAGCTACCAGATCAACGTGCCGCAGCTCTTCGCCGATCTCGACCGCGCCAAGGCGGAACAGCTGGGCGTCTCCGTCAGCGACGTCTTCCAGACGCTGCAGATCTATCTCGGCTCGCTCTATGTCAATGACTTCAACGCCTTCGGTCGCACATACAGCGTCCGTGTGCAGGCGGATTCACAGTTCCGCGCCCACGCCGAAGATATTGGCCGCCTGAAGGTTCGCTCGGCAACGGGTCAGATGATCCCGCTGTCGACGCTCCTGAAGGTGAATGCGACGACCGGACCGGAGCGCACCAACCGTTATAACGGCTTCCTTGCGGCCGATATCAACGGCGGACCGGCACCGGGCTTCTCCTCGGGTCAGGCACAGGCCGCGATCGAAAAGATCCTTGCCGAAACCCTGCCCGCGGGCGTCGATTACGAATGGACGGATCTGACCTATCAGCAGATTCTCGCCGGCAATTCCAGCATCGTGGTTTTCCCGCTGGCGCTGCTGCTCGTCTATCTCGTGCTCGCTGCGCAATATGAAAGCCTGACCCTGCCGATCGCGATCATCCTGATCGTCCCGCTCGGCGTGCTCGCAGCCCTCACGGGCGTCTGGCTGACGGGAGGGGATAACAACATCTTTACGCAGATCGGCCTTGTCGTCCTTGTCGGTCTCTCAGCGAAAAACGCGATCCTGATCGTGGAATTCGCCCGGGAACTGGAATTCGAGGGACGAACGCCGCTTCAGGCGGCCATCGAGGCAAGCCGGCTTCGCCTGCGCCCGATCCTGATGACCTCGCTCGCCTTCATCATGGGCGTGGTGCCGCTGGTCGTCTCGACAGGTGCCGGTGCGGAAATGCGCGCCGCCATGGGTGTCGCGGTCTTCTCCGGCATGATCGGCGTGACGTTCTTCGGCATCTTCATGACTCCGGTCTTCTATGTGCTGGTGCGCAAGCTGGCGGGCAACCGTCCGCTCATCCAGCACAAGCAGGAAGAACCGGCCAATTCGGACTACAAGCTCGAAAAGGCCGGCTGAGACCGACACCTATCCACCGCAACCTTCGACGCAAGCCCGCCGCGCATCCCGAGATGCGCGGCGTTTCATATGGAAAGATGTGTATGCGCCTCTTCTGAAATTGAATCAGTTTCAAGTGCTTAACGGTAATACAGGCCGCGTTCCGGCCGCACCACAATTGGCAAAAGTCAATATAGATGTTGGTGACTGCCCGCAGAGGAAGAAACAATGATATTTTATGCTTTGTATTTTGTGTTATTTTCCAAGAACAGGGTGATTCGGACTAAATGATTTAGTTCAGGGGCGACATGATGGAGCAGGATTACGAGAACTGGGCGACGACTGTTGCCTATTCGATAGTGATGCATGAGGGTCTTGATCTCGCGCTTTCTGCGCAAAATCTCGATAGAGGCAAGACCAGAAACAATCGTGAGCGGTTGATGGAAGCCATTCGCACATCCTTGCTGGAAGCGCGCTCACGCAGCCACGTGACAGCGGCGCAACGGGTTTAAGCCGGCCTCCTGAGATTGTTGCGGCAGCTTTCCTGGGCACGCCGCTGCAAGATCAGGCCGGAAGCAGGTCGGTCCGCACCGCGGCTTTCAGCGGCAGATGATCCGAAGCGATACGCGCCAGTGCGCTGTCATGCGCTTCGACCTGCTCGATCAGCCCTTCACGATTGGCGATGATCCGGTCCAGAGCCAGCACCGGCAGGTTGGACGGAAAACTGGGTACGGCTGGCGGCAGAGCGCCGAAAGCATCGCGAAACGTATTGAGTGATGAACCATTGCCGAGGCGCCATTCATTCAGGTCTCCCATGAGAATGGTCGGGCATTCATCCCTCGCTTCAAGAAGGCCGATCAGAGCCTTCGCCTGCTGGGCGCGGGAATGCCGCAGCAGCCCGAAGTGAGCGGCAATGACCCGCAGGGTGCCGCCGCGCTTCAGATCCAGTTCAACAACGAGCGCGCCACGCGGCTCAAGCCCAGGCAGCTTCAGGGTATGAACCTCCTTGACCGCGCCCTCCTTGAACAGGACGACATTGCCATGCCACCCATGCGCCTTCACCCCGACCTGCACAGGCACGGGGACAAGGCCGCTTTCCCTTTCCAGCCGGGCGAGATCGAGCAGCCCGGTGCGTTCGCCGAAGCGGCTGTCGGCCTCTTGCAGCGCAATGATATCCGCCCCGATTTCCTGAATCACGCGACTGGTGCGATCAGGATCGAACTTGCGGTCCCGGCCCACGCATTTATGCACGTTGTAGGAGGCGATAACGGGAAAATCATGCGCCTTTTCCGCAGGCTTGGCATTCTGCCGCTGACGGTGATTGCGCAGCGAGTCCATCACAAAGGCCGGCAGGCTGGTATTCCGCGCCAGTACCGCTTTTTCGTTTTCCAGCACGCCGTCTTTTTTCACACGTCATCTCCGCTCAAAGATAGGGCGAGGCCAGCCACAGTACCCGTTCCACAAAACGAACAACGAACGGACGCGCTTTCAGTTCGCTCAGTCTCACAGGTATTGCGGCGTCGCGCGCCGTCGAGATCGTCTGCGTGATGGCCTGTCCGAACGCTTCGTCCATAACCTCCAGATCGATCTCGAAATTCAGACGCAAAGAGCGGGGATCGAGATTGGACGAACCGATGTAGCTCCACCGTCCGTCGATCACCAGCATCTTCGAATGATTGAACGCTCCCGTCGCCCTCCATATCCGGCAATAGTTGCGCAACATCTGATCGAACTGCGCCGTCATCGCCCTGTCGACAAGCACCAGATTATTGCTTTTCGGCACTACGATATCAACGACGACGCCGCGTCGCGCCGCCGTAATCAGCGCCGAAATAAGCTCCCGATCCGGGAGAAAATAGGGCGACATGATGAGAATCGACGACCTTGCGATGGAAAAAGCGCCGGTCAGCATCTTGTGATTGGTCTCGATGCTTTTGTCCGGCCCGGAGGAGCAAACGCGGGCAACGATCTGCGAGCCCGGCACGCCTTCTGGAATGGCGATATCCCAGACCGGCGTATCCAGAAGTTCCTTTGTCGTGAAACGCCAGTCTTCCGCCGCAATGGAGAAAAAATCCGCTACCACCGGTCCGCTGATCTTGAAATGTGTGTCGTGCGATTGTCTTCCCTGGCCGAACTCCTCGGTAAAACCCTCGCGTATGTTCATGCCGCCACTAAAGGCGACACGTCCGTCCACCACGAGAATCTTGCGGTGGGTGCGCAGATTGGCGTAGGGCAGCCGCAGCCCCATGATGACGTTACCGTTGAAGACGTTGGCGACGATGCCCCTTTCCCGCAGCGTCGGCAGGATGCTCGGAACCGAATAACGCGCGCCCACGGCATCTATGAGCACCCTCACCTCCACGCCGCGCTGTTTTGCCCGCTGGAGGGCGGAAACGAAGCGGGCGCCGATCCGGTCATTATCGAAAATATATGTTTCGAGGATGATCGACCGTTTCGCCTGCTCGATCGCTCCAAGCATCGCCGCATAGGCGGCGTCACCCGTGGCGATGGGTTCGATGCTGTTGCCAGTCGTCAGTGCATGGCGGGTCACCCGGTCACCCAGTACCTTCATCGCCGCGAAACGGCGGCCGAACCGCTCGGCTACCAGCTCACCGCCGGCGTCGAAACGGGCCACGCGGTCCATGATCTCGTCCTGCATGAAGGACCGCTGCTGGGTGATGTTGGACCGGCGAATGCGGTTGATGCCGGCAATGGCATAGATGACCGCACCGACGATGGGCGACAGCACGATGACGCCGACCCAGCCCAGTGCCGAGCGAACTTCTTCCTTCGTCATGGTGGCGTGCACGGCCGCCACGGTTCCCATCAAAACGGAGAGAACGGCAAGAATATGCGGCCAATAGGCGATGATGAGAGCGAGCATGAATACAACTATAGGGCATCAGGCGGAGAAGTGTAACGCGAAAGCCGCCGCCTTGACGAGAAATCGGTGCAGCGATCCCGCAATGACAGACCTTCCCTGACGGCGACAAAACGACCGCCATGCTTTTGCGGGACAGACCCTTGCGGGATTAACGGTGGAAACTGGTCTTGCGATATGTCATGAGAGCGCATCTTGATCTTTGGGCGGGGGCAGCATTGGTGGGCTTTCTGCCGCGTTTGAACGCAAGAAGGCCGTGATGCAGGACAATACCCAAGGCGCCGTCATCGTCATTTCCAGCCATGTCATGCGGGGCTCCGTTGGCAACCGCGCGGCAGTCTTCGCGCTGGAGACACTCGGTTTTCCGGTTTGGGCAGTGCCCACCATCGTCATGCCCTGGCATCCCGGCCACGGACCATCCACCCGCATGCGCTTTCAGGACGAAGACTTCGACAAGGCGATGACCGACCTCGAAAACGCCAAATGGATCGGCGAGGTCAAGGCGGTTCTGACCGGTTATTTCGGCAGCGCCGCGCAGGTGCGTGCCGTCGCAAGGCTGATCCGAAATCTCAAGGAAAAGAACCCGGCGCTGATTTACGCCTGCGATCCTGTCATGGGTGATCTGGGCGGACTTTATATTCCCCTTGAGACTGCCGAAGCCATCCGCGATCACCTCATTCCGCTTGCCACGGTCGCCACGCCCAACCGATATGAACTCGCCTGGATGAGCGGCGCCGCGCTTGAGACCAACAGCGCCATCATGGATGCAGCGCTTTCCCTCGGCCCGCCAAAAATGCTGGTCACCTCGGCGGTGCCGATGATGACGGGCGGCACCGGCAACCTTTACCTCAGCGGCCGCCACGCGCTGCTCGCCGAACATCGCGCCATTGAAAATGCGCCTAACGGCCTCGGCGACCTGATGTCGGCGTTGTTTCTTGCCCGCCTGCTGGAAGGTCTGGATGACGAAAAGGCGCTGCAGCTCGCAACCGCCAGCGTGTTCGAAATTCTGGCCCGCACAAAAAAACGCGACATGAACGAACTGACGCTGGAGACGGATTCTTCAAGCCTCTCCACACCCATGGCCATGGTGCAGATGCGTCATCTCTTGCATCCTTCGCGCAGCAAGCGCAAATAGCGGCTAGAGCATTTCCGTGAAACGTGGCCCTCGGTCTTCGTCCGGAAATGCGACAAGCAAGGAGTTGGAGCGGTTTCACGGCTCGAAGAAAACCGAAAATGCTCCAAAGGATTGGTCTTCAACGCACCGAGTTCTTCCCTTGATCTCGGTCCAACCACAACGGTACTGCGATAGATGAAAGATTTTCCGGAAAACCTTCTCAACGGCTATAAGAACTTCATGAGCGGTCGTTATGCCGACGAGCGCGAAAGATACCGCGTTCTGGCCGATACCGGACAGAAACCGCAGACCCTGTTCATTGCCTGTTGTGACTCCCGCTCCGCGCCGGAAACCATTTTCGACTGCGGCCCGGGAGAGCTTTTTGTCGTCCGCAATGTTGCCAACATGGTGCCGCCCTTCGAGCCGGACGGGCAATATCACGCCACCTCGGCGGCCATCGAATATGCGGTTCAGGTGCTGAAGGTGAAGGATATCGTCGTCATGGGCCACGGTCGCTGCGGCGGCATTCAGGCAGCGCTCGATCCCAATCTGGAGCCGCTGTCGCCCGGTGATTTCATTGGCAAATGGATGAACATGGTCAAGTCGGCCGCCTCGCAAATCCAGAGCAACGACGTCATGACCGCCTCTGAGCGGCAGACGGCGCTGGAACGAGTCTCCATCCGCAACTCCATCGCCAATCTGCGCGGCTTCCCCTTCGTCAAGGCACAGGAAACCGCCGGCAAGGTGAAGCTGCACGGCGCATGGTTCGATATTTCGACCGGCGAATTGTGGGTGATGGACAGCAAGACCGGCGACTTCCGCCGCCCGGATCTGTGATTGGCAGGTAATAGCTACCGGCCAAACTCAACGCTCGTCACCCCGGACTAGATTCGGGGTCCAGCGCGATCAAATCCTTGATCGCCAAAGACTCTTTCACGGCGCGGACGCGCCGTGACTGGATGCCGGATCAAGTCCGGCATGACGGAAGTGGGAATTCGCGCGTGAAAAGCGGCCTTATTGGCCGTCAATCGCCTTGCCGATGAAGGCGATCGCCTGCTGGTAGACACTTGCGGCGTTCCAGCCCTGAATTGCCGCGTAATTCGCCTGCCCCTGCTGGTAGCCTGCACCGCGCTGCCAGCCATGGCCGACGAGGAAGTTTGCGGTGGAAGCCAGCGCGTCGGCGCGCGAACCGACGAGATCGATCCGACCGTCGCGGTCGAAATCCACGCCGTAGCGCACGACGTTCAGCGGCAGGAACTGCGTCTGGCCGATTTCACCATGGGCGGCACCCTTGGCGTTGACGTTCAGCGAGCCGCTGCCGACGAGTTTCAGAGCCGCATAAAGCTGCTCGGTGAAATAGTCCGAACGGCGGCAGTCAAAAGCAAGCGTTGAAACGGCGGAAAGCGTGTGCTGGTTGCCCATGAAACCGCCAAAGCCTGTTTCCATGCCCCAGATGGCGAGCAGCGGACCAGCCGGCACGCCATAGGCACGCTCGATGGAGGCGAACAGTGCGGCGTTGTTCTTCTTCATGGTCTTGCCGCGCGAAATGATCGTCTGACCGCCGCGCTTCTGCATGAACTGCTCGAAGGAAAGCTTGAAGCTGTGCTGACCGCGATCGGCGCGGATCGTCGCCTGGTTGTAGGAGACGCCGGAGAAAGCCCGGTCGAGCACCGAGGCGCTGACGCCGCGACCCGCCGCTTCCTGCTTGAAGGCGCTGACCCAGGCATCGAAGCCCGCCGAAGTGTTGCCGCATTGCGCGGCCATAACCGGCGTCGCTGCCAGAACCGAGACCATGGCCACACCAGCCAGAATTACCTTCATTGCCCGCATCAAAATCTGCCTTCGATATCCTTTGGGGAGTTTTTCCCGAGAACCAAACCGTCAATACTGTATGATTCAGGTGCCAAAACTGTCTTTTGGCGGCCTAAATTGCCTTTCGGCAGCAAGGCCTGCAAATAAACTGGCCGTGATCTCGCCAATTATAAAACCCGCCTGCCCCACACAGAACAGACGGGTTATACTTAACGAACCTTAAAAATTCGTATCTCGGATCAGGCGGCCGCCTTGCGCGGCTTGATGAAGCCACGATTGATGAGCAGTTCGGCGATCTGGACGGCGTTAAGGGCAGCACCCTTGCGCAGGTTGTCAGAAACAACCCACAGGTTGAGACCGTTTTCGACAGTCGCATCTTCGCGGATACGCGAGATGTAGGTCGCGTCTTCGCCAGCGGATTCAACCGGCGTGATGTAACCGCCGTTTTCGCGCTTGTCGATCACGAGGCAACCCGGTGCTTCGCGCAGGATGTCACGGGCCTGATCGGCGGTGATCTCGTTTTCGAACTCGATATTGACCGATTCCGAATGGCCGATGAAGACAGGGACGCGCACGGCCGTGCAGGTCACCTTGATCTTCGGATCAAGCATCTTCTTGGTTTCGGCCAGAACCTTCCATTCTTCCTTCGTGTAGCCGTCTTCCATGAAGACGTCGATGTGCGGGATAACATTGAAGGCAATGCGCTTGGTGAACTTCTTGGCTTCGACCGGGTCGGCCACGAAAACGGCGCGGGTCTGCTGGAAAAGCTCGTCCATGCCTTCCTTGCCGGCGCCGGACACCGACTGATAGGTGGAGACGACGACGCGCTTGATCTTGGCGAAGTCATGCAGCGGCTTCAGCGCGACAACAAGCTGCGCCGTGGAGCAATTGGGGTTGGCGATGATGTTCTTCTTGGTGAAGCCTGCAACCGCATCGGCGTTGACTTCCGGAACGATCAGCGGAACGTCCTGATCGTAGCGCCATGCGGATGAGTTATCGATGACGACGCAGCCCTGCTGGCCGATCTTCGGCGACCACTTCTTGGAAACATCGCCGCCCGCAGACATCAGGCAGATATCCGTGTCGGAAAAATCGTAGTTCTCGAGGTTCGAGACCTTCAGCGTGCGGTCGCCATAGGAGACTTCCGTGCCCTGCGAGCGGGCGGAAGCGAGCGGCACGACTTCATCGGCGGGAAAACCGCGTTCGGCCAGGATATTAAGCATTTCGCGACCGACGTTGCCGGTGGCGCCTGCAATTGCAACTTTGAAACCCATGATCAAGCTCTCTTTCTGTCTCTCCTCTTTTTGGTGAGGTGGGAACCCGCATCATCAGATCGCGGCTTCCTCGATCCCCAGCCAAACCGGGGAGAGAGCGGTGGCCAGAGACGTCAGACGGTTTTAATCGTCGTTTTGGCCGTAATTCGGATAGAATAAGAAAGGCGCGGATCATCGCCGGCGGATTGTGCCGGTCCTTCCATGACGAACATGTCTGCAACATGCATGCGCAAGGTGATGCTCCTTCTTCGCGAGAAGCTATTAGAAGGTTTCTCGGTTCTGTCAAGGAAAAAGGCGCGTCATGCAGCCGCTCGGACCAAAGCACAAATCGCCGCAGCGACATATTCGGGACGTTTAACATTAGACTAAAGTCATAATCCGAAAGCATCGCTCTTATTGGGGTTAATTTTCTGTCACTCTCATGATCCGCGCATTGCAGCCGCAAGGTGAGTCCAGAGGAGAGAGTTGGGCTCCGCAATGCGTCGATTGGGACATCTGTGGAGGACAGACAATGGCAAATGTTGCAGCCGTAAGCGGCGCCGCCCGTCCGATGACGGGTGAAGAGAAGAAGGTGATTTTCGCCTCTTCTCTCGGAACAGTCTTCGAATGGTACGATTTCTATCTCTATGGCTCGCTGGCGATTTACATCGGCGCGAACTTCTTCAGCCAGTATCCGGAAACGACGCGTAACATCTTCGCTCTGCTGGCCTTTGCCGCTGGCTTCCTCGTCCGCCCCTTCGGCGCGCTGGTCTTTGGCCGCCTCGGTGATATCGTCGGCCGCAAATATACCTTCCTCATCACCATCCTCATCATGGGTGTGTCCACCTTCCTCGTCGGCGTGCTGCCCAGCGCATCGCAGATCGGCATCGCCGCTCCGATCATCCTGATCGTCCTGCGCATGCTGCAGGGTCTTGCACTCGGCGGTGAATATGGCGGAGCTGCAACTTACGTGGCCGAACACGCACCGAACGGCCGCAGGGGCTATTACACCTCCTGGATCCAGACGACGGCAACGCTCGGCCTGTTCCTGTCGCTGGTGGTTATCCTCGGTGTGCAGTTCGCGCTCGGCAAGGAAGCTTTCGCTGCCTGGGGCTGGCGCATTCCCTTCCTCGTTTCCGTTCTGCTGCTTGGCGTATCCGTCTGGATCCGTCTGAAGATGAACGAATCCCCCGCCTTCAAGAAGATGAAGGAAGAGGGCAAGACGTCGAAGGCGCCGCTCAGCGAAGCCTTCGGCCAGTGGAAGAACGCCAAGATCGCGCTCATCGCGCTTGTCGGTGCCGTCATCGGCCAGGCCGTTGTCTGGTACACGGGCCAGTTCTACGCCCTTTTCTTCCTGCAGAGCATTCTGAAGGTCGACGGACAGTCGGCCAACATCATGGTGGCGGCAGCGCTCATTCTTGGCACCAGCTTCTTCGTTATCTTCGGCTGGCTTTCAGACAAGATCGGCCGCAAGCCGATCATCATGGCCGGCCTCATCCTTGCCATGCTGACCTACTTCCCGCTGTTCAAGGCACTGACCTGGGCAGGCAACCCGGCGCTTGCACAGGCACAGGCGAGCGTTCGCGCCACCGTGACTGCCGCACCGGGCGACTGCAAGTTCCAGTTCAACCCGACGGGCACGGCGAAGTTCACCACGTCCTGCGATATCGCCACCTCGTTCCTGACACGCAACTCGGTGCCTTATGACGTGGTTGCGGGCGCAGCCGGCCAGCCGGCCACCGTGAAGATCGGCGACGCCACCATTACCAGCTACGACGCCGGCGCCGCCGGCGCGGATGCGGCAGCCAAGGACAAGGCCTTCCAGAAGCAGGTCAACACGGCGCTCCACGATGGCGGTTACCCGCTGGTGCGTGGCGCGGCACAGGTGCCGGACGCAAAACTGGACGCCTTCATTGCCGCAAACCCGGAACTGAACCTCAATGCAGACGCCGTTCGCGCTGCCGACAAGAAGATGGTTGCGACCGACAAGCTGGTGGCTGACAAGCTGCTGACCCCGGCCGAAACCGGTGGTGCAGCCGAAATGGCCGTTTACACCGTGGCCGGCGGCGGCGCCTTCTCCATGGTGGCCGATCCGGCTGCCGTGAACTGGGTTGTCATCATCGCGGTTCTCACCGTCCTCGTGATCTACGTGACGATGGTCTATGGCCCGATCGCAGCTTTGCTGGTCGAACTGTTCCCGACCCGCATCCGCTACTCCGGCATGTCGCTGCCATACCACATCGGCAACGGCTGGTTCGGCGGCCTTCTGCCCGCCACCGCCTTCGCCATGAGCGCGGCCAAGGGGGACATCTATTATGGCCTCTGGTATCCGATCATCTTTGCAGGCATCACGCTGGTCATCGGCATGCTGTTCCTGCCGGAAACCAAGGATCGTGATATCCACGCCATGGATTGAGTGGCAGTCGATGAAACGCAGCAATCACCCGGCGCTTCGGCGCCGGGTTTTTTGTTGCCGCCGTACCGCCATCGCCGAAAATGGGCTTTTCCAGCCTGTCAATCCGCCGCAGGTAGAAAAACAGCAAGAACAAGACAAAAACACTCGAAATGGGCTATGACGGCTTATCAGGACGGGAATGGGAGAGCAGTTTTGAGAATCGGGACACCTAAAGAATTATATGAGGGCGAAGCCCGCGTTGGCATGACGCCGGATAGCGCGCAGGCTTTGCAGAAACTGGGATATGATTGCGTCATCGAAGCCGGCGCCGGCAAGGCGGCCGGTTTTTCTGACGACGCCTATCGCGCCGCAGGCGTGACCGTGGTCGACAGCGCTGAGGCGCTTTACACCGGCTCCGACATCATCGCCAAGGTTCGTCCGCCTGAAACCTCGGAGATTGATCGCCTGTCTTCTGACAAGACGCTGATCTCGTTTTTCTATCCCGCCCAGAACAAGGACCTTCTGGAGCAGGCGAAGGAAAAGGGCGCTAACGTCATCGCCATGGACATGGTGCCGCGCATTTCGCGCGCCCAGAAAATGGATGCGCTCTCCTCCATGGCCAATATCGCCGGCTATCGCGCGGTGATCGAGGCGGGCAATAATTTCGGCCGGTTCTTCACCGGGCAGGTCACAGCCGCCGGCAAGGTGCCGCCCGCCAAGGTGCTGGTCATCGGTGCCGGCGTTGCCGGTCTTGCCGCCATCGGCACGGCCACATCGCTCGGCGCGATCACCTATGCCTTCGACGTTCGCCCTGAAGTGGCCGAGCAGATCGAATCCATGGGCGCGGAATTCGTCTATCTCGATTTTGCCGACCAGCAGCAGGATGGCGCAGCGACCGGCGGTTATGCCGCCCCCTCCTCGCCGGAATTCCGCGAGAAGCAGCTGGAGAAATTCCGCGAACTTGCACCGCAGATCGACATCGTCATCACCACGGCGCTGATCCCGGGCCGCGACGCGCCGAAGCTGTGGCTTGCCGACATGGTGGCGATGATGAAGCCGGGTTCGGTCATCATCGACCTCGCCGCCGAGCGCGGCGGTAATTGCGATCTGACGGTTCCCGACCAGCGCGTCGTGTCCGACAACGGCGTCATCGTCATCGGCTACACCGATTTCCCAAGCCGCATGGCGACGCAGGCCTCGACCCTCTACGCCACCAATATCCGTCACATGATGACCGATCTGACGCCTGCCAAGGATGGCAAGGTCGTTCATAACATGGAAGATGACGTCATCCGCGGCGCGACGGTCACCTATCGGGGTGAAATCACATATCCTCCGCCGCCACCGAAAATTCAGGCCATTGCCGCGCAGAAACCGAAGGAAAAAGCAAAAGAGCTGACGCCGGAGGAGAAACACGCCAGGGAAAAGGCCGAGTTCAAGGCACAGACCAAGAACCAGGTCGGGCTTCTGGTCGCCGGCACGGCCGTCTTGCTGCTCGTTGGCCTCTACGCGCCGGCAAGCTTCATGAGCCACTTCATCGTCTTCGTGCTTGCCTGCTTCGTCGGCTTCCAGGTGATCTGGAATGTCAGTCACTCGCTGCACACGCCGCTGATGGCCGTGACCAACGCGATTTCCGGCATCGTCATCATCGGTGCGCTGCTGCAGATCGGCTCCGGCAACTGGCTGGTGGTGATCCTTGCCTCGCTTTCCGTCCTGATCGCGACGATCAACATCGTCGGCGGTTTCCTCGTGACACGGCGCATGCTCGCCATGTTCCAGAAGTCCTGAGCCAAGCGGGGAATCAAATAAATGACCATTGGTATTGTTTCCGCGGCCTATGTTGCCGCAGCCGTTCTTTTCATCCTCTCGCTCGGCGGTCTCTCCGGCCAGGAAAGCGCCAAACGCGCCGTGTGGTACGGCATAACAGGCATGGGCCTCGCCATCATCGCCACCGTCTTTGGCCCTGAAATCAGCAAAGGCGTCGGGCAGTGGCTCGTCGTGCTCCTGATGCTGGCGGGCGGCTCCGTGCTCGGCTACTTCGTCGCAAGCCGTGTACAGATGACCGAGATGCCGCAGCTTGTGGCGGCGCTTCACTCCTTCGTTGGCCTTGCCGCCGTTTTCATCGGCTTCAACGCCCATATCGAGGAAGCGCATGTCGCCTCGCTCGATGACACCGCGCGTTCCTTGCTGACGGGCTTTTCCGCCATCCTCGCCCACAAGACGCCTGTTGAACTGGCGATCATGAAGGTGGAGGTCTTCCTCGGCGTCTTCATCGGCGCGGTGACCTTCACCGGCTCTGTCGTTGCCTTCGGCAAGCTTGCCGGCAAGGTGGATGGCAAGGCGAAGAAGCTGCCGGGCGGGCATCTGCTGAACGCCGGTGCTGCGATCCTGTCGCTCGTGCTGCTCATCATGTATTGCAACGGCGCAGGCGCATGGACGCTCGTCCTGATGACGCTTGCCGCCTTCTTCATCGGTTACCACCTGATCATGGGCATTGGCGGCGCCGACATGCCTGTCGTCGTCTCGATGCTGAACAGCTATTCCGGCTGGGCGGCAGCAGCCATCGGCTTCACGCTCGGCAACGATCTGCTGATCGTCACGGGCGCGCTGGTCGGCTCCTCGGGTGCGATTCTCTCCTACATCATGTGCAAGGCGATGAACCGCTCCTTCATCTCGGTCATCCTCGGGGGCTTCGGCGGCACGACGGGCCCGGCGATGGAAATCGAAGGCGAACAGGTGGCAATCGACGCCGAAGGCGTGGCCGCAGCGCTGAACGACGCCGACAGCGTCATCATCGTGCCCGGTTACGGCATGGCGGTGGCGCAGGCGCAATCGGCCGTGTCGGAACTGACCCGCAAGCTGCGCGCCGACGGCAAGACCGTGCGCTTCGCCATCCATCCGGTGGCTGGCCGTCTTCCGGGCCACATGAACGTGCTGCTCGCCGAAGCGAAGGTGCCTTACGACATCGTGCTCGAAATGGACGAGATCAACGATGACTTCCCCAGCACCGACGTCGTCATCGTCATCGGCTCCAACGACATCGTCAACCCGGCAGCGCAGGACGACCCCAACTCGCCCATCGCGGGCATGCCGGTGCTGGAAGTGTGGAAGTCGAAACTCGTCATCGTCTCCAAGCGCGGCCAGGGCACGGGCTATTCCGGCATCGAGAACCCGCTGTTCTACAAGGACAATACGCGCATGTTCTATGGTGATGCGAAGAAGTCGATCAACGATCTTCTGCCGCTGATCAAGTAATGAAAAGGGCGTTTCCGGGAGACCGGGAACGCCCTTCGACTTTCTGAGAAACGACGATACGTTTCGTCCGGGGTGACGGTGTGCGGATGCTATGGCCGCGCCAAACAGAATCGTCCAGCCGGATGTTGTCGATAGACAGCCTTCAAAGCACCCGGTAACGCCGGTTGAAATACATCAGCGCCTCATCACCCGCATTGATCTTCATATCCACGACCTCGCAGATGAGAATATCATGCGTGCCGCCGTCATGGGCCTCGCGGATACGGCAATCGAAAGAGACGAGCGCATCTTCGAGAACCGGCGCACCGGTTTCGAGCACGCCCCAGCTGCCCGCAGCGAAACGTTCCTCGGCAGGCGTCTTGCCGCCGAAGAGCGTGCTCAGCACCTCATGATGGGCGGCGAGCGTGTTGACGCAGACCACGCCATTGGCCTTCACCACCCTGTAAGCGGAAGAATTGCGGTTGAGGCAGATGAGAAGCGTGGGCGGATTGTCGGAAACGCTGCAAACCGCCGTCGCGGCGAATCCTGCCCGGCCTACGGCACCATCCGTCGTGACGATATTGACCGCCGCACCGAGCCGCGCCATGGCGTTTCTATAATCGAGGCTGCGTTGCTCTGCAGTCTTCGTCTCCATTGCCGCTTCCTTTTCAAGAGACATCATCTGCATCTAACCCATCCTTCCTTAACAGGCCATCAAGCCAGCACACAGGCGTCGTCAAAGCCAAGGCGCGGCAGGCGGCCAAAGAGCTTTGACGGATCGCCATGACCGAGATTGATCAGGAAATTGGATTTCCACGTCGTGCCGGCAAAAAACGCCGCATCCACCTTGCCCTTGTCGAAACCCGACATCGCCCCGGTATCCAGCCCCAGCGCGCGGGCGGCAAGGATCAGATATCCGGCCTGAAGCGTGGCGTTGCGAAAGGCAGTTTCTTCGGCCACGGCAGGGCTGGAGGTAAACCACGAACGCGCATCGGCGTGCGGAAACAGTTCCGGCAGTTTCTCGTAAAATTCGCTGTCGATGGCAGCGATGACGGTGACCGGCGCGGCCATGGTCTTTTCGAGATTGCCCGAGGAGAGTGCCGGCCGAAGCTTTTCCTTGGCTTCCGGGCTGCGCACGAAGACGAAACGTGCCGGCGAGCAATTGGCCGAAGTCGGTCCCATCTTCGTCAGGTCGTAAAGCGCGTGCAGCGTCTCGTCACTGATCGGCTTGTCCGTCCAGCCATTGTGGGTGCGTGCTTCGGTGAAAAGCGTTGCGAGTGCTGCATCATCCAGTGCTTTCGTCATCGTGCTCTAAAATCCTGTCAGAATGTTTGGTCAACCGGCAGCAGAAACTGCAAAAGCCGGGCGTTGAAAAGGTCGGGTTCGGTAATATTGACCGCGTGAGCCCCGAAATCGAGAAGGCAAAGCTCGCTTTGCGGCAAACCGTCGACAAGACGCAACGAGCGGGTATAGGGCACCAGAAGATCGTCCTTCGTCGCCACCACCAGCACCGGATTGCCTATCTCGCCAAGCCGTGCGTCCACATCGAAGGCTCGCAGCGCCGCAATGCGGCGGAGCACATTGTCCTTGCCCTGAAAATGCGCCACGCCATGGGCATTGTCCCGTGCCAGCCGGTCCTGATTGTCAGACATCCACGCCGCCGGATAAAGGAACAGCGGCTGCGCCTTGACAAAAGCCTCTACTCCAGATTTTTCTAGGAGTTCGATCCGCACATCAAAGCAGCGCCCGGAATGTGGATCGGCCTTGCTCCACGCGTTGATAAGCACCAGCCGGTCGATAAGGCCGGGCCGCCGCAGCGCGATATCAAGGCCGATCAGGCCACCGAGGGCATGTCCCATGAAGTGGAATTTTTCGAGGTTCAGGGCTGAGACAATTTCCAGCACATCATCCGCCATGGCGGAAATGCCGCCATCGAGCGGCACCTCGCCGCCTGTCCTGCCTGTTCCGCGATGGTCATAGGTGACGACCCGGAAATGGCCGGAAAGAGCCTCGATCTGCGGCGTCCAGTAAGCACCCGATCCGCCCAGTCCCGAGGACAACAGGATAGTGGGGGCCTCAGGCTCGGTGCGACCATGAACCTCGAAATGCATCATCTCCCGCTTCGCCCTATTTGCCGATATGGGCGACGGTGGCGATTTCCACCAGCGCATCGGGCTTGACGAGGCCGCACTGGATGCAATAACGCGCCGGCTTGTCGCCGGGGAAATATTCCGCATAGACTGTGTTGACGGCCTGATAATTCGCCCAGTCGGTGATGAAGATGTGGTTCATCGTCACGTCTTCCATCGTGCCGCCGGCGGTCTCGATGACCGACTTGATGGTTTCGAGAACATGGCGGGTCTGCGCACTGGCATCACCCACATGCACGACATTGTTGTCCTTGTCGAAGGGCAGCGTGCCGGACACGTAAACCACGCCATCGGCGAGGGTTCCCGGCGAAAAGGGAGCGATGGGTTTGCTTGTGCCAACGGGCACGATGATCTTTTTCGGCATTTCGTTCTCCTCTTTGCGTTTCTCAATCAATCGGTGACGGGGGCTGCCTGCGAAATGACGCCGCAGAAATCATTGACGGTGGCAACCCAGCCGAAAAACTTCTCGACATTGTAGACCGTCGCCTGCTGGATAAAGTCCGGCCCCAGATGATGGGTGGCATCCTCCAGCATCACCCCGAAATATTCGAGGTGGAAAGCATCGCGCAGCGAGCTTTCCACGCAGACATTGGTGGCGATGCCGACAAAGACCAGATTGCGGATGCCGCGGGCGCGCAGCACGCTATCCATATTGGTGTTGAAGAAACCGCTGTAACGCGTTTTCGGCACCAGAATATCGCCGGGCTGCGGTTGCAGCTCGTCGACAATGGCATAGTCCCATGTGCCCTTGGCCAGCAGCTGGCCCTGCAGTTCCGGCCTTTTGCGCATGGTCTTCAGCGCATTGGACTTGTGCCAGTTGGGCGAACCCGGCCCGCCCGCCTCGACATAGTCCTTGTCCCAGCCATTCTGGAAATAGATGACCTGGACACCGGCGGCCCGCGCCGCATCCAGCGTCTTCTTGATGTTGGCGATGGTGCCCTTTGCGCCTGAGATGTCGAAACCGGCCAGATCGACATAACCGCCCTCGGTCGAATAGGCGTTCTGCATGTCGACCACGACAACGGCGGTCTCGCTGGGTTTCAGGGTAATCGGCTCCGGCCTTGCGGGAAGCGTGACACTTTCCGAGCGGTTTTCCGGGCCCTTGTAGCCCGCAATCACGGCTTCGCTCATTCCGCTGCCTCCAGTGCCGCTTGAACATGCGCGCGGCTCTTCATCAGCGGCTGCACGTACTTGCCGAATTTTTCGACCCCTTCGAGAAACTCATCGAAGGTCAGCATCACGCCACCCGTTCCCGGCACCTCGCTCATTTCATCCAGCATGGCCGCCACTTCCTCATAGGAGCCGATCAGGGTTCCCATGTTGATATTGACCGCAGAGACGGGGTTGGACATATGCCGGACATTGGTGTCGGAACCGGATTTGGTGTCAACGGCGCTCTGCAGGCCGAGCCACTTGATCGCGTCCTGATCCGCACCAGCCTTGTAATGCTCCCACTTCGCCCAGGCATCCTCGGATTTTTCCTCGGCTAGCACCATGGTCAGCACCACGGACTTAACCTCGCGGCCGCTCTTTTCCGTTGCCGCCAGAAGCCGCTCATTGGTGGGCGCAAAGGCCTTGGGTGTGTTGACACCAACGCCAAAGCAGAAGCTGTAATCGGCGAACTTGGCCGAAAATGCCATGCCGGAATTGGACGAACCGGCGCAGATGAGCTTCACATCACCCTGCGGCACCGGCTTCATGCGGCAATCATCCATCTGGAAGAATTTACCCTTATAGTCCGACTGACCTTCCGTCAGCAGCTCTTTCAGCACAGTCGTATATTCACCGAGATATTCGTAACGGTCTCCGAAATAATCATCGCCCGGCCAAAGACCCATCTGGCTATATTCCGGCCGCTGCCAGCCGGTAATGAGGTTGATGCCGAAACGGCCACCGGAAATGGAATCGATCGTCGTCGCCATACGCGCAACGATCGCCGGCGGCATGACCAGCGTGGCGGCGGTGCCGAACAGCTTGATCTTTGACGTGACGGCGGCCAGCCCCGCCATCAGCGTGAAGGATTCCAGATTGTAATCCCAGAATTCGGTCTTGCCGCCAAAGCCGCGCAGCTTGATCATCGACAGCGCAAAGTCGAAACCATATTGCTCCGCCTTCAGCGTGATCGCCTTGTTCAGGTCGAAGCTCGGCTTGTATTGCGGCGCGTTTTCGGAAAGAAGCCACCCATTGTTCCCGATCGGGATAAAAACACCAATTTCCATTTTGCTGTTCCCTTTTTTGCGTCAGGTGTCTCCTGACTTGCCAAAAGAGTAGCAGGTTCTGTGCCAGACCAAATAAAATAATTTTATCAAATGGATAAAATTTCGGGACAGATTAAGCCTTGACCGAAAGGCAAATTTTTTATCATTTGGTAAAAATATTTGCCTGTTTATTCAGCAAATATCGAGAGCGGCACATCAAAGGCGAGTGGCCCTTACCACAGTCGCAGACTGATTTAAGAAATCCGAAGGCTCTCCTCCGTCATGCCGGACCCGATCCGGCATCCAGACACGGCGCGTCTGCGCCGTGAATGGAATCTTTCGCGATCAAGGACTTGATCGCACCGGACCCCGGATCAAGTCCGGGGTGACGGCGGTAGGGAGTTAAGACTCAATCAAATGCGCACGCGCGAGGGGGCGTTCTGCGCGATGAGGACAACAACCGCGCAGTTATGCGAAACCCTCAGCCCATCCGCTGCTGCGCATAAGCATGGACCGCCCGAAACGCCTCTTCAGCGCCGACAACAACACGCTCTTCTTCTTCCACCGTCAGCAAAATTTCATCGAGGGCCGCAGTAAACGTGCGCCAGTGCAGGCCGCGCCCTTCCGGTGCGCCGGCCAGATGGCGCGCGCCGAATTCTTCATCCAGACCGAGCTTGGCTGCATCCTTCAGCAGGAAGGCAGCGCCAAGATTGGAGCCCTCGACTACGTAAAGCCAGCCCATGGCCTCCGGCAGATCGAAGGCCGTTTCGGCGGTAAAGCGCGGTTCGGACGTTTCCGGAATGGCAAGACCGAGATCGGCAAGGTCCTGCTCGATCATGGGAAGACGACGACGGCCCTTGAGGTCGGGGAGCAGACCATCAAGCGTGTGATTGGAGAAAAAGGCATCGAGATCGCGATGGAAGAGATATTGCGTTTCCACGAATTTGCCGAAGTTCTCCCGGCTCATGAACGGCTTCGCCGCCATGATGAAGGCATCCAGATCGCCATGCGCACCGCGCGTTGCAGCTTTCAGGCGCTTGACGCGGCTCTGCTCGATCTCTGCTACAGGCCCTGCCGGCTCGGCGATGGTCATGATGATGGTCCCTTTATCCCTATATTCAGACTGCCTGATAAAAATCTTTACTCCAACAGTCAAATTTATTTTCGCACTATCGACACGCCTTGGAAAGAGCATCGGGCCGCCATCTCCCTGGCAGGGCAGCCTACTCTAAGCTTCCTTGACCCTTCGCCTCAACACCTGACGGCGCGGCCAGAAACGAAGCGAAACTCAAACCGCACTTCCGGACAATCATATTGCAATTAGCTCTTTACAACTAACATGTCAGTATGCCATCAATTCGTAGTCACCTTGGAGGAGCATCTTAATTGACCCAGAAATTCGGCCTTTCGGCAGCCCTGACAACCCCTTTCAAAACGGACGGAACGGTCGATATCGATGCCATGATCGCCCATGCCCGCCGCTGCCTGTCCAATGGTTGCGACAGCGTGACGCTTTTCGGTACGACAGGCGAAGGATGCTCGGTCGGCAGCCGCGAGCGGCAGGTCATTCTCTCCCGCTTCATCGAGGCGGGTGTTGCGCCTGCCCGTCTGGTCACTGGCGTTCTGGTGGATTCCATTGAGGACGCGGCCGACCAGTCGGCGGAAGCGCTGAAAGCCGGTGCCCGCAATATTCTGCTCGCGCCACCCTCCTATTTCAAGAATGTCAGCGATGACGGCCTGTTTGCCTGGTTCTCGGCGGTGTTCGAAAAAATCGGCAAGGATGCGCGCGACATTCTCGTCTACAATATTCCTTCCGTAACCATGGTCACCTTGTCCGTGGAACTGGTCGGAAGGTTGAAAAAGGCATTTCCCGGCGTCGTCACGGGCGTGAAGGATTCCTCCGGCAACTGGAGCCACACCGAGCGCCTGCTGAAAGAGCACGGCGATCTCGCAATCCTGATCGGCGATGAGCGCGACTTGGCCAAGGGTGTTCGCCTCGGCGGTCAGGGCGCGATATCCGGCGTTGCCAATTTCCTGACGCAGGAAGTGCGCGCCATGGCCGTTGATGGCCAGGACGATCCACGCATCGTTGATCTTGTTGTGGAACTTCTGAAATTCCCGGTTACACCAGCCGTCAAGGTGCTGGTATCACACACGACAGGGGAAAATATCTGGTCGGATGTGCGTGCACCGCTGGTGGCGATTTCACCTGAGGATCGGCGGCAGATCGAAGGCGCTTTCGACGCGCTGTTTCGCAAACAGGCCGCCTGAACGGAGCTGAAAGGTTGAGCATGGACGATACCGGCGAACAGACATTGCGGGAACGGGCGTATGAGAGCTTTACGCATCACCTTCTCTCGCGTGATGTTCGCCCGGGGCAATTCATCTCGCAGCGCCGCCTTGTGGAACTGACAGGTCTGCCGCTCGGCGCGATCCGGGAGGCAATTCCGCGGCTGGAGGCGGAAGGGCTGATCAAGACCGTGCCGCAGCGGGGATTACAGGTCGCCCATATCGACATCAATCTCATCCGCGAAGCATTCCAGTTCCGTATCTTCCTCGAAAAGGAGGCCGTGGCGCTGTTTACCCGTTCTGCCTCAGACGCAGCTATTGCGAAACTGTTGAAACAGCATCGCGATATCGCCGAAGCGGCCGAAAATGGGGGGGAATCGCCGGAACTGGAGCAGCACGCGCAGCAGGTGGACTGGGGCATGCACGATGCCTTCATCGATGCGCTCGGCAATTCGATCATCTCGAATGCCTACCGGGTCAATTCCATCAAGATGCGCCTCATCAATCAGGAGCGCTTTCGCATCGCCGGCCATGTGAAGTCGGTCATGAAGGAACATCTCGCCATTCTCGAAGCCATCGAGAGGCGATCCGTGGAAGACGCCGTGGAACGGCTGACCGCCCACATCCGCAACGCAAGGGACAGGGCGCTGGCGGTTTAAGGCAAATCCGGCGGGACAAAGAGGGTCTGCGCCGGCCTTGCAGGGAATAAGCAACAAGCCGGGGTGAGGAGAATTTCCGGCTAACTGGAGGAGAACAGACATGACGCATTCATTGCTCAACCCCACGCGCCGCGCCTTTCTGGCAGGCACGGCGGCGCTTGGCGGCAGCGCGGTGCTCGGCATTCGCCCGGCATCGGCGGCGGTGAACTGGAAGAAACACGCGGGCACTACCCTTGAAGTCAATCTCGTCAAAAGCCCGCGCAGCGAAACGCTGATCAAATATCTCGGCGAGTTCGAAGAGCTGACCGGCATCAAGGTCAATGCCGAAGCGACACCGGAACAGCAGCAGCGCCAGAAGGTGGTTATCGAACTCTCCTCCGGCAAGCCGAGCTTCGACGTGGTGCATCTGAGCTACCATGTGCAGAAGCGCCAGTTCGAAAAGGGCAAGTGGCTGGCTGATATCAGCGGCTTCCTGAAAGACCCGTCACTCACCGATCCGTCGCTTACCGAAAAGGACTTTGCCGAGGCCGGCATGCTGTTTGCCAAGGATAGCGACGGCGTGCTGCGCTCGCTGCCCTTCTCGGTGGATTACTGGATCGTCTACTGGAACAAGGAGCTCTTCGAAGCCAAGGGCCTGAAATACCCTGAAACTTTCGAGGAGCTTGTAACGGCCGCGGAAAAGATCACCGATCCCGCAACCAACACCTATGGTTTCGTGGCGCGTGGCCTCAAGAACGCCAATACACCGGTCTGGACCTCGCTGATGCTCGGCTACGGCGCAAAGCCGATCGTCGACGGCAAGGTCAACACCGAGTCCAAGGAGGCGGTTGAAGCGGCCAAGCTCTATCAGCGCCTGATGACCAAAGCCGCGCCTCCAGGCGTCTCCGGCTTCAACTGGGCGGAAGCGCAGTCGGCCTTCCTGCAGGGCAAGATCGGCATGTGGTTCGATGGCGTCGGTTTTGCCCCGCCGATCGAGAACCCGGAAAAATCCCGTGTCGTCGGCAAGGTTGGTTATGGCGTCATGCCGAAGGGCCCGGCAGCGCAGGCCGCTGGCACATTCGGTGATGGCCTCGGTGTCGTCGAAGCCAGCAGCAAGAAGGAAGCCGCTTACCTCTTCTGCCAGTGGGCGATTTCGCATGAAATGGGCGCTCGCCTTTTGCAGGCAGGTGCAGGTGTCCCGTTCCGCCAGTCCATCCTCGAAGACCAGAAGGTCCGC
Source organism: Agrobacterium sp. SORGH_AS_0440 (assembly GCF_031453135.1). Classification (NCBI taxonomy): domain Bacteria; kingdom Pseudomonadati; phylum Pseudomonadota; class Alphaproteobacteria; order Hyphomicrobiales; family Rhizobiaceae; genus Agrobacterium; species Agrobacterium sp. SORGH_AS_0440. Next base: position 2,351,591 of record NZ_JAVIYR010000002.1, read on the forward strand.
GAGGGCGTCAAGATGCCGGCCGCATGGCTGGATGCCGTTGTCGGTTCCGGCAAGGTCTCGCAGCTTGCCCTTCCCGTTATCATTCCGGTGACGGAGTTCCGCGACATCTACGGCGTCGGCCTCACCAACATGATCGGCGGCGCCGACCCGGCGGCGGAACTCAAGAAGGCAACGGAACAGTTCACACCCGTTCTGGCGCGTAGCGAGGGATAATGGCCTCCGTGAGCATCGAAAACACCAAGACAGGCGCCAGTCGCAAAGAAGGGAGCAGGCCGGCAAGGCTTGCTCCCAACTACTGGCCTTTCGTCATACCGGCACTTGTCGTCATTTCGGCTGTCATCGTTTTTCCATGGGTCTTCACCCTCTGGATGAGCGCGCATCGCTGGACGCTCGGACAGGAGCAGAGCTTTATCGGTTTCGAGAACTACGTAAGGCTCGCAAGCGACGCCAGGTTCTGGGAATCGCTTTGGCATACGCTCGTTTATACCGTGCTGTCGGTTGTCGCTCCGCTCTTCCTCGGAACATTGGCGGCGCTGGTTTTCGATGCGCAGTTTCCGCTGCGCGGTTTTCTGCGCGGCGTTTTCGTGATGCCGATGATGGCGACCCCGGTCGCCATCGCGCTGGTCTGGACCATGATGTTCCACCCGCAGCTCGGCGTCCTGAACTATCTCCTGTCCTTCATACACATCGGCCCGCTGGAATGGATCTACAATCAGTCGACCGTCATTCCGTCGCTGGTGCTGGTAGAAACCTGGCAATGGACGCCGCTCGTCATGCTGATCGTGCTCGGTGGGTTGGCGGCTGTTCCGCGCGAACCCTATGAAAGTGCGGAAATCGACGGCGCCAATGCCTGGCAGAAGTTCCGTTATCTCACCATGCCGATGATCGCGCCGTTCCTGATGATCGCCGTCATCATCCGCTCCATCGATGCCGTCAAGAGCTTCGACATCATCTATGCGATGACCCAGGGCGGGCCGGGCACGGCCTCCGAAACCATCAACATCTATCTCTACAATACGGCGTTTGCTTATTACGACATCGGTTACGGCTCGGCCATGGCCGTCGTCTTCTTCATCATCATCGTGGCGCTTTCCTTCGTGCTTCTGATGGTGCGCCAGCGCTCGCAATGGAACGAGATGGAGGAACACTGATGTCCGCAAAAATCCTGAAACGCAGAAATCTCGACCGGCTCGGCCTGTTCTTCGTGGCGTTGGTGATGATTTCGCCTGTTATCCTGTTCTTCATCTGGATGATCTCGCTGTCGCTGAAATATGAAATCGACAACGGCGCCTACCCGCCGATCCTCATCCCCGAACGTTTCGCCTGGTCGAACTATGTGAAAGTGTTCGAAGAGAACAATTTCTTCCTCTATTTCTGGAATTCGGTTCTCGTCACCGGTGCCGCCACCATTCTGGCGCTCGTTATCGGCGTACCCGCCGGTTACGGCATCGCGCGGCTGAAGGCGGAAAAGTCGGCGGTCGTCATCATGATCGCCCGCATGACACCCGGCCTTTCTTTCCTCATTCCGCTGTTCCTGCTGTTCCAATGGCTGAACCTGCTCGGCACGCTCTGGCCGCAGATCATCATCCATCTTGTCGTGACGGTGCCGATCGTCGTCTGGATCATGATCGGTTATTTCGAGACGACACCGAAGGAGCTGGAAGAGGCCGCAAGCATTGATGGCGCATCCTCCTGGCAGGTGTTTCGCCTCGTGGCGCTACCGATCGCCAAGCCCGGAATCGTCGTCTCTTTCATTCTGGCGGTCATCTTCTCGTGGAACAACTTCGTCTTCGGCATCGTGCTGGCCAGCCGTGAAACCCGCACCCTGCCGGTCGCGGTCTACAACATGCTGTCCTTCGAACAGGTGAGCTGGGGTCCGCTGGCTGCAGCCGCGTTGATTGTGACGCTGCCAGTGCTGCTGCTCACCATGTTCGCGCAGAAACAGATCGTGGCGGGCCTGACCGCCGGCGCCGTCAAGGGCGGCTGAACCATCAAACAAATAAATACGGGAACCTGCACATGGCACCGGTCAATATCCAAAACGTCCAGAAGCGCTTCGGCTCCGTCAACGTCATCCACGGCATCGATATCGACATCAAGGATGGCGAATTCGTCGTCCTCGTCGGTCCTTCCGGCTGCGGCAAATCCACCCTGCTGCGCATGATTGCAGGGCTGGAAGAGCTGAGCGATGGCGAAATCCATATCGGCCCGCGCGAGGTCAGCCACCTGCCCGCCCGCGACCGCGATATCGCCATGGTTTTCCAGAACTACGCGCTTTATCCACATATGACGGTCAAGGACAATATGGGCTTTGCGCTGAAACTGAAGAAGGTGAGCGCCGAGGAAACCAAGGCCAAGGTGGACCGGGCCGCCGCCATTCTGGGACTGGAAAAACTGCTCGACCGTTATCCGCGCCAGCTCTCCGGCGGCCAGCGCCAGCGTGTCGCCATGGGCCGCGCGCTGGTGCGAGACCCGCAGGTCTTCCTGTTCGATGAACCGCTTTCCAACCTCGACGCCAAGCTGCGCGTGCAGATGCGCGGCGAGATCAAGGCCATGCACCAGCGCATCGGCACGACGACCATCTACGTCACACACGACCAGGTGGAAGCCATGACCATGGCCGACAAGATCGTGGTGCTGCATGACGGCGTGATCGAACAGATTGGCGCGCCGCTCGAACTTTACGACAATCCCGCCAACCTCTTCGTTGCCGGCTTCATCGGCTCACCCGCCATGAACTTCATTCGCGGCCGGGTCGAAGAAGGCGTCTTCCGCACTGCCAAGGGCCTTAGTCTGCCGTTGCCCTCCCATGCCGATATCGGCAAGCTCGGCGGCCGCGACCTCGTCTACGGCGTGCGGCCCGAACATATCCGCGCCGCCGAGACCGGCATCGAAGGCCGCGTCGAACTGGTCGAAGGCACCGGCTCGGAAATCTATGCCAAACTCGATTGCAAGGGCGACGACATCGCCTGCCTGTTCCGCGAGCGCCTCAATGTCCGCTTCGGCGATACGATCCACATTGCCATCGATCCGGCAACGGTGCATCTGTTCGACAAGGACAGCGGCAAGCGTCTTTGAACACGGCAGGAGTGAGCAGCATGGCAGACAATCAGGGCGGCAAGCATGTGCTCTGCGTGGGGGCAGCCGTGCTCGACACCCTGTTTCGCGTTCACGACATGCCAAAGGGTGAAGGCAAGGTCCTGCCCTATGAAATGCTGCAGATCGCCGAAGGCATGGCGTCCAGTGCTGCCTATGCCGTGCATCGCATGGGCGGCCGCGCCAGCCTTTGGGGAGCGGTGGGCGACGACGAGACCGGAAGCCGTATCCTTCGCGATCTCAGCGAAAGCGGCATCAACACGAGCGGCATGACGGTCGCGACCGGCGCACGCTCGGCCCTGTCGACGATCATCATCGATAACAGGGGAGAACGGCTGATCGTACCTTTCTACGATCACCGGCTGCACGATAAGAAGCGGTCCTGCACGCCGCAAGACATTGCGCTTTTCGACGCCGTTCTGGTGGATGTGCGCTGGCCGGAACTGGCGCTTGATGTGCTCACAATGGCGCGCGCACTCGGCAAACCCGCCATTCTAGATGGAGACGTTGCACCCGTCGAAATCCTTGAGAAGCTTGCGCCAGCCGCTAGCCATATCGTTTTTTCCGAACCCGCCGCTGCCCGGCTGACGGGGCTTGAAACGGTGAAAGACATGCTGCCGGTGCTGCATGCGCGATATCCTGAGACCTTCATTGCCGTCACCGCCGGTCCACTAGGCTGCTGGTGGACGGAAGCCGGTAATCCCACGGTGCATTTCCAGTCAACGATGCAGGTCGAAGCAGTGGACACGCTGGCGGCGGGGGATATTTTCCACGGTACGTTTGCACTTGCGATGGCTGAGCGCATGGAAAGCCGCGCCGCCATCCGCCTCTCCTCCGTTGCTGCCGCGCTCAAATGCACAGTCTTCGGCGGCCGGGCCGGTGCACCGACGCGCGAAGAGACGGAAGACGCGATACGGCAATGGCAGGAGCGTGATGGCGAACCCGCGCTGCGCGCCTCCTGAGGGCATCCATTGCCCGCATAAAACTATTCCATTTTTGCGATGCCGTTTCGCCGCGAACTAGGCTAACGTTCGGACAAGCAAAGCTTTTCACAAGCCCCCACTCGTCCCAATTTCAGCCCGCATTCCGCAAAAGTGATCGCCCGATGCATCAGACGACCCGCCCGAGACTGCGCGATATCGGTTTCCGGCCCGGCCATTTCGAGACCGGCCCGCTCAACGCCATCACCGATGTCGAAGGCGTGACCATCGGCCATTCGACCGTCATCGAAGGCGACACGATCCGCACCGGCGCAACCGCGATCCTGCCGCATGGCGGCAACCTGTTTCAGGACAAGGTGCCCGCCGCCTTCGCCGTTTATAACGGCTTTGGCAAATTTGCAGGCTCAACCCAGATTGAGGAATTGGGCGAACTCGAAACGCCAGTTATCCTCACCAATACGCTGGCGACAGGCCGGGCCATCGAGGCGATCAACCGACATACGTTGGCGCAGCCGGGGAATGAAAAAGTCGTCTCGATGAATGCCGTCGTCGGCGAGACCAACGATTCCCGCCTGAACGACATCCGCGCCGGCCGCCCGACGATCGAGGAAATCTCGGCCGCGCTGAAAAATGCGACCACCGGCCCCATCGCAGAGGGCGGGGTGGGCGCAGGAACCGGCACGGTCGCCTTCGGCATGAAGGGCGGCATCGGCACCGCCTCCCGCATCGTCACCATTGCCGGTGATGCTTACACCATCGGCGTTCTCGTACAATCCAACTATGGCGGCCATCTGCTGGTCTGCGGCAAACCCTATGTCAGCCCTGATCACCAGGACAAGGATGGCTCCATCGTCATCATTGTCGCCACCGACGCGCCGCTCTCTTCCCGCAATCTGAAGCGCTTGGCGGCCAGAAGCTTCGGCGGACTTGCCCGCACGGGTGCGGCACTCAGCAATGGTTCCGGTGATTATGCGCTGGCATTTTCCACCGATCAGCGCCTGCGCCGCACGCCTGCGCGCCGCAAGGCCGTTACGGACTACCCCGAGCTTTCCAACGACGCGATCTCGCCGCTCTTCGAAGCCACGATAGAGGCGACGGAGGAAGCGATCCTCAATTCGCTCTGCGCAGCAGAAACGACAACCGGCTTCAATGCCGGCACCGGCAAGGCCTCCACGGTCGAAGCCATTTCCATCGACACCCTCAAAACCCTTCTTTCAGCCTGACTTTTCCAGACGGAGTTTTCATGACTAGCCCATCCGGTCGCATCGTTTACGTCAACGGCGAGTTCCTGCCCGAAGCGGACGCCCGCCTTTCCATCTTCGACCGAGGATTCCTGTTTGGCGACGGCATCTACGAGGTCACCTCCGTTCTGGAAGGCAAACTGATCGACAGCGACCTGCATATGGCCCGGCTGGAGCGCAGCGCCCGCGAAATCGACGTGGCCCTGCCGGTCACGACCGCGGAGATCGTCGAGGCCGAACGCCGCCTGATCGCCGACAACAATCTCGTCGAAGGCATGATCTATCTGCAGCTGACGCGTGGTGCGGAAGATCGCAACTTCCTGTTCTCTGCCGATCTGAAGCCGACGCTGGTCATGTTCACCCAGGCGAAGAAGCTGATCGGCACTCCGGTCGAAGAGGTCGGGATCGCCGTCAAGTCGGTTCCCGACCAGCGCTGGGAACGTCGCGACATCAAGACCGTCTGCCTGCTTCCGCAGGTCATGGCAAAGCGCATCGCGAAGGCCGAAGGCTGTGACGAGGCGTGGATGATCGAGAACGGTTTCGTCACTGAAGGCGCGTCCTCCACCGCCTATATCGTCACCGCCGATAAGAAGATCATCACCCGCGGCAACAGCAATAAGACCCTGCCCGGCTGCACCCGCCTCGCCGCCCTGCAACTGGCAAAGGAAGCAGGCTTCACGCTGGAGGAACGCCCCTTCACGCTGGAAGAGGCGCTGAATGCCGATGAAGCCTGCCTGACCAGCGCCTCCAACTTCGTGGTTTCGGTCACGAAGATCGACGGCAAGCCGGTAGGCAACGGAAAACCCGGACCGATGGTAAGCCGCCTGCGCGCGCTCTACCTCGAAAACGCACGCCGCACGGCGATCTGATCGAACGCGTGTTGTTGATCTGATCGAACGCGTGTTGTTTATCGCATTCCGGTCGGAGAACCGCGGCCGGAAATGCTCTAGTCTTCGAGAACCGCCCAGATGCGCTCGACAACGGGCCGGCGGTTCTCCTTGGAGCGATAGAGCCTGATATCGACCGCGATATCGTAGGTCGGGTCTGCGGCCCGCACCAGAGCGCCGCTATCAAGCTCGTGCCGCATCAGGCTTTCCGGTACCCAGGCCACACCCCAGCCGGCCATCGCCATGGCCTTCAGCCCCACCGACATGCTGCCCTCATGCACCCGCTCGAATTGCGGCAGCCGCGCGCTCAGAAGATCGCGCAGCAAAGGCCCGAAGAAAGAGGCCTTTTCATAATCCAGATAAGCAAAGGGTTTTCGCGCATTTTCAACCAGCGCATGCAGCGGCGAGCCATCATTCGCAGGCGCGGATACCGGGATGATGTTCTCGGCGCCCAGCACGCGGAATTCGAAAAGCTGCGCATCGAGCAACATCGGCACTTCGGGATGGGCATAGGTCAGAAGGAAATCGCTTTGCCCGTCCACCAGCGAGTTAAGGTTTTCCTCCATGCTGCCGGAATCGGGCCGCAGCACGGAAAACAGCGGGCCCGCCTTTTCGTTCACCCGTTTCAACCAGTCGGGAAAGAAGGTGAAGGATAAAGTATGCAGCGCCGTCAGCCGCACCGTCCTGGCATCCGCCCCCTCCTCCTGAAGAAGCGTGCGCCGTGCGTGGTAAAGCTGTTTCAGCGTTTCCTGGGCGACAGGCACGAATTTCGCCCCCGCCTCTGTCAGCCGGGAAGGATAGGACGCCCGGTCGACCAGCGTCGCGCCCACCCAGGCTTCCAGCTGCTTGATGCGCCGGCTGAAAGCCGATTGCGTCACATGCCGCTCATCCGCCGCCTTCGAAAAATTCAGCGTTCCGGCCAATGCCAGGAAATCCTCGAGCCATTTGACTTCCAAGGGTCTGTTCTCCCACGAAGATGCCATCCCGGCCTGCCGGGAACACGGCTCTTTATTAGGAGGAATAGGAGCTGATTGAAACCCGTTAGAAGGTTTCAGGCTGTTGAGGAAATAGCCCGAGCCCCATTCTCGTCATCCCTCGGCTTGCACATCCTCTGGACAGGTCCGAGCATGTGGCGCGCGGCGGAGTTGGCCTCGGTCGTTAGCGGGTCCGTGAATATTCGATCATCCGCGCCCGGCTGGAGACGAGTTCGATCCGGTCGTTGCTGAGCCGGTTGAGGCAGACCCGCTTCGTCCAGGGCCCATCGGTGAGCGTAAAGAGAAAACGCCCGTTACCCAGCGCCTTGAGCGGCATGCTGCGGCGGGTCGGGCCGACGCCCATCGTCAGCGACGAACCGCCGATCGAAAATTCCGCCCCCTCATCCGAACGCCACGTTCCCGAAAGATCATTCGGCACCGTATGCTCTCCGACAGGCAGGAAACGGCGCGGGGCATGACCGGCCTCGCCGACGATGGCATCGCCATCTAACCTGAGACGCATGGGCGACGATGCGGAGCGGGAAGAAACCCAGCCATCGACATCTTCATAGAGCGTGTCATCGCCATCGATGAAGGTGGATGTGCTGCCCTTGATCTCCAGCCACCACGGACCGCTTTCGGTGACATAGAGGCCTTCCGGCAGGTTGGCGGCCGGCTTGGGCAAAGGCAGGCCGGTCAAAGCCGCCATGCTTTCAAGCGCGATCTTGAAACCGTTGGTATCTTCGCGATTGGACACCACGACGAATCCCGTGCCGTTTTCGGGATCGAGCAGGAAGTAAGTTTTGTAGCCGGGATGAGAACCGCCGTGGCCGACAAACCGGCGGCCGCCCAAATGCGACCAGCGCAGACCGAGGCCATATTCGCTCATCCGCCCGTCGGCGAGCGGCCGCTCAGCCGAAAGCCTGTCGAGAACACCCGCAAAGCTGCCCTCGCCCCGCATCAGCCCCTGCAGCCAGCGAGCCAGCGCGTCGGCACTGCCTGCAAGGCTGCCGGACGCGGAGATATGCAGTCCGGCAGCAGAAAGCTGCCAGTTCTCTTCAGACTTCCAGTAACCCGGCACCAGGCCGTTGACCGGATCGTTCCAGACGTCAGGCGCTTTCAGAAACACGTCGAACGGCGCGGCAATATGCTGCTGCACGAAATCGTCAAAACGGAAACCATTGCGCTCCAGCGCCGCTTCCACCAGACGGTAACCGGTATTGGAATAGGAAACTTCACTGCCGGCATCGAAATTCAGCCGGGTCAGCCGGGACAGGTATTCGAGAAGCGGTCCGGCCTTCGTTTCGGTATAGACGGAAAGCCCAAGCAAGGAGAGACACTCGCGCGTATCCGGCAGGCCGCCGCTCATGTCCAGCGCCTGCCCGACCGTGACATCGCGCAGCGGCGATTGCAGCTCCGGCAGATGTTTGCCGAGCGGATCGTCGAGCCCGATCAGATCTGCATTGGCCAGCACCATGGCGCAGAAAACGTGTTTCGTGACGGAGGCATACCGCACCACGCTCTGCGGCGTGAAGGGCGCAAAGGTCGAGAGGCTCTCGACACCGCCGGCATGGGTAAAACGGATACCATCGAGATCAAAACCGATGACCGCCCCGCCCGGCTCGTTGCCTGTCCACTGCGAGACGAAGGTCTCTGAAAGGGCTGACGCGGCGTTCCAGTCGAGTTGCTGTGGCATGGTTCGGTCTCTTATCTCGTCGTCTTTACAGAAAAGCCTCGGCACCGCCGCTTGTTTCTTCTCCCCGCCGGGGAGAAGGTGGCCCGAAGGGCTGGATGAGGGGGCGACGCCAGCGATATGCGGAGAGCTGGCCCCCTCATCCCGCTGCCGCGGACTTCTCCCCGGCGGGGAGAAGAAGCGAGCGGCACCCGCTCGATCCATGGTCGCATGGACTCAGGCCGGCTCTTCCAGCCGGATGCTCAGGCTACGCAGCTCTTCCGTATGCGGATGTTTCGTTCGTCCCTCGCGCAGATCACCCGCGCTCAGCTGCTCCACCATCTCCCCATTCAACATCACGCCCACCTGCGGGCAAAGATGCGCAATGACAGCCAGATTGTGGCTGACGAGAATATAGGTGAGGTTGCGCGCCGCGCGCAGGTCCTGCAACAGGTTGAGGATTTCCGCCTGCACCGACACATCGAGCGCCGAAGTAGGCTCATCAAGCAGCAGCACCTGCGGATCGGCGATCAAGGCGCGGGCAATCGCCACGCGCTGGCGCTGGCCGCCGGAAAGCTGGTGCGGGAACCGGAAACGCACCGCCTGCGGCAGGGCGACGTCCGACAAAGCCTGCTGGATGCGCTTTTCGATATTGTCCATGCCGTGCACCAGCGGCAGTTCGCTGAGGATACGGTCGATGGTCTGGCGCGGATGCAGCGACCCGTAGGGGTCCTGAAACACCATCTGCACCTGCCGGAAGAATTCCGGTGTGCGACGCAGGGGGGCATCCTTGCCGGCAAAGGCGATACGCCCTTCCCAGCTTTCATTGAGGCCGGCCATGGCGCGCAGGATGGTGGACTTGCCCGAGCCGCTTTCACCGACGATGCCGAAGCTGCCGCCCTTTTCCACCGAAAAGGAGACGCCCTTCACCACTTCGCGGTCGCCGAACTTGATACGGAGGTTTTCGACGTCGATCATTGGCTGGACCACGCTGCATCACGGTTGAGAACGGGAAGACGCTCGCGCGGATGCGTCAGCGAGGGAATGCAGTTCAAAAGTCCCTGCGTATAAGGATGCTGGGCTTTCAGAAGCTCGGAAGCCTTCAGCTCCTCCATCACCCGGCCGGAATACATCACCGCAACACGATCGCAGAAATGCGAAACGAGCGGCAGGTCATGGCTGATGAGGATAAGACCCATGCCCCGCTCCGACACCAGCTCCTCAATCAGCCGCAGGATTTCCGCCTGCACCGTGGCGTCGAGCGCGCTGGTCGGTTCGTCGGCAATCAGCAGCTCCGGATCGGGGGCGAGCATCATGGCGATCATCACGCGCTGGCCCATACCGCCTGAAACCTCATGCGCATAGGACGAAGCAACCTGACGCGGATTGCGGATTTTCACCTGATCGAGCAGCGCGATTGCCGCTTCCATGGCGGCTCGCTTGCTGCCGCCCTTATGGGTGCGCCATGCTTCGGCCACCTGCGCACCAATAGTCTTCACCGGGTTCAGCGAATATTTCGGGTCCTGCAGGATGAAGCCGGCCCGCTTGCCGCGGATCTGGCGCATCTGCCTTTCGCTGGCGGACAGCACGTCGATGCCGTCAAAAGCGAGCTTGTCGGCACGGATATCCGCATTGGAGGGCAGGAGCTTCATCAGCGCACGGGCCGTCAGGCTCTTGCCGGAACCGGATTCGCCGACGATGCCGAGTTTTTCGGTTCCGAGTTTCATGGAGACACCACGCACCGCCTCGAAGCGGCTGGTGCGGGTCTGGAAGGCGATCTTCAGATTTTCGATTTCGACCAGCATGGCTCAATGTCCCTTCGGGTCGAGAACGTCGCGCAGGCCATCGCCGAGGAAGTTGAAGGCGAGCGAAACGAGGAAGATGGCGATACCGGGAATGGTGGCGACCCACCATTGTTCGAAGATGAAGCGCTTGGCTGTCGCAATCATCGCGCCCCATTCCGGCGAAGGCGGCTGCGCGCCCATGCCGAGGAAGCCGAGGCTGGCGGCGGTGATGATGATGGAGCTCATGTCGAGCGTGATGCGCACGATAAGGCTCGGCACGCAGAGCGGTGCGATATGCCGGGCGATGATGCGCCAGGCGGAAGCACCGGTCAGGCGATAGGCCGCGACGAAATCGCTGCCGCGCACCGTCATGGTTTCAGCGCGCGCCAGACGCGCATAAGGCGGCCAGGCGGTGAGCGCGATGGCGAGAATGGCGCTTTCGACGCCCGGTTTCAGCGCCGCGACAAAGGCCAGCGCAAGGATGAGCCGCGGAAACGCTAGAAACACGTCCGTCACGCGCATCAGCACCGTATCGACGATGCCGCCGAAATAACCGGCGATGCAGCCGATGGCGAGACCGATGGGTGCCACGAGAACGACGACGGCAATGACCATACCAAGCGTGACGCGACCACCGTAGAGAATACGCGAGAGAATGTCGCGACCAAGCTCATCCGTGCCGAACCAGTGTTCGGCGCTCGGGAACGCCAGACGGTTGCCGAGGTTTTGCGTCGCCGGATCGTAGGGAGCGAGCAGCGGCGCCAGCAGCGACAGCGCGATGAAGAGGACGATGATCGTTAGACCGACCACCGCCAGCGGATTGGACTTGAGGTTGAGCCAGATGCGATACCGGTTGCCCCAGGCAGCCTGTGTTCGCGAATGCGGCGTCTCATCCAGCGCCCAGTTTCTGAAATTAGCTAACATCATCGAACGCGAGGATCCATAACTCTGTAAAGCACGTCTGCGAGCAGGTTGAGGGCGACATAGATGAAGCCGATCAACAGGGTGGCTCCGACGACCGGGTTCATGTCCGCGTTCATGAGCGAGACGGTGAGGTATTGACCAAGGCCCGGCCAGCTGAAGACGGTTTCCGTCACCACGGCGCCTTCGAGAAGGCCGGCATAGGTGAGCGCGAGAACCGTGACGAGCTGCACGGCGACCGTCGGGAAGGCGTGTCCCCAGATCACGGTCATGGCAGAAAGCCCCTTGGCGCGGGCGGTGATGACATATTCGCCCTTCAGCGCGTCGATCATGAAGGCGCGCGTCATGCGGGTGATATAGGCCATGCTGAAATAGGCGAGAATGCAGACGGGCTGCACCATATGGGCGATGGCGTCGTAAAAGGCGTCCCAGTCGCCCGCAAGCAGCGTGTCGACGGTCATCAGGCCGGTAACCTGCGTGATCATGCCGTCATAGATGATGTCCTGTCGGCCCGGTCCCGGTGCGACGCCAAGCGTGGCGTAAAAGACGAGCAGCGAAATCAGCGCCAGCATGAAGACCGGCACCGAGTGGCCGGCAAGGCAGACGACGCGGATGACCTGATCCGTCAGCTTGCCCTGCTTGACGGCGGCCCAGACACCAAGCGGAATGCCGATCAGCGCGGCAAGAATGAGCGCTGCGGTGGCAAGTTCGAAGGTGGCGGGGAAAACGCGCTTGATATCGATCCAGACCGGATTGCGGGTCAGGATCGAATTGCCGAAATCGCCATGCAGAACCTGCGTGACATAATGGAAAAACTGCACGACCAGCGGCTGGTCGAGACCCATTTCGGCCCGGACCCGCACGATGACGTCTTCGGGCGCATTGTCGCCGACCGCCGCGATGACGGGATCGACGGGCATGACGCGCCCTATCATGAAGGTGATGATCATCAAACCGAACAGCGTCAGGAGGACGCTGCTCAGTATCGACGATATGCTTTTAACGCGCTTGTTCAATGTCACGCTTTCTTCGCATCGTGGTAGGAATTGCCCTCGGAGAGAACGCCGAGCTCGAAGCCGGAAACGCCCTTGCGGAAGGCTGCCGTCTTGGTGGTCTGGAACATGAACACGAAGGGGCTGTTTTCCATGTGCTCGCGCTGCAGGGCTTCATAAAGCTCCACGCGCTTTGCAGGATCCTTCTCGTCACGCGCGGCTTCCGCCTTGGCGGCAAAGTCGTCGTTCTTGAAGCGCGAACGCCACAGGAAGGGCTTCGACTTGGCGTCGTCGCCATTGTCCTTGTTGATGTTGAAGACATCGGCGTTGGAATGCGGATCGAAATAATCCGTGCCCCAGGCCGACAGCGCCATCTGGTGTTCGCGGGCGCGCATCTTGGTCAGAACCTGGCGGTTCTCGGCCGATTGCAGGCGCACCTTGATGCCGATATCGGCAAGGTTTGCCTGGATGGCCTGCGCCAGATCCGGATAAGGCTGGGCGGAATAATGGTCCATGCTGATTTCGAAACCATCGGCAAGGCCGGCTTCGGCCATCAGTGCCTTGGCCTTTTCGACATCGCGCTGGAACGGAATGTCGTTGACGGCGCCGGGGAAGCCCTTCGGCTCGAAGCTCTGGTGGATTTCGTGCGTCAGCGGCACGATGTTTTCCTGCATGCCCTTGTAGTCCAGCGCCCACTTGATCGCCTGCCAGACCTGCGGCTTCGCAAGGTTCTCATTGCCCTGGTTGAGCGAGATCAGCACCAGCGAAGCGATGGACTTGCGCTCCAGCTCGATGTTGGCGTCGTCCTTGACGGTACGCAGCTGCTCCGAGGTCAGGTCACGGGCAATGTCGATATCGCCCTTCTGCAGCATCAGCAGCTGGGAAGACGGATCGGTAACGTGGCGCAGGATGATACGCTTGATGTTGCCCTTGTAGGGACCGTTCGGGTTGACGTTGAGCGCGACGCTTTCGCTGGGTTTCCAGGCCTGCAGCACGAAATCGCCGGAACCGGCGCTGTTCTTCTGCAGCCAGCCATTGCCGAGGTCTTCACCAGAAGCATTGGCAAGAACCACCTTCTTTTCGACGATCGCGCCAATATTGGCCGAGAGGCAATAAAGCAGGAAGGAGATGGCGGTCGGCCTCGCCGTCGTCAGCTTCACCGTCTTCTCGTCGGCGGCAACAATGGTCGTCTCGACATTGTCAGGCGCAAAGCCGAACTGGCTGATGATGAAGGCCGGGCTCTTGTTCATCTTGATGGCGCGCTGCAGCGAGAAGGCAACGTCTTCCGCCGTGACCTTGGCGCCGCTCGAGAAGGTCGCGTCGTCGCCGATGGTGAAGGTGAAGACCTTGCTGTCCGCATCGGCTTCCCACGACTTGGCGATGACGGGATCGACCTTGGTGGAATCCTCGCGGTTGGCGCGCACCAGCTTCTGATACATGTTGGAGATGATTTCACCGCCGACAGCCTCGAAACCTTCATGTGGGTCAAGGCTCGTCATGTTGTCCAGCTGCTGCGCAACGACCAGAATATCCTTCGGCGTGGCGGCGAAGGCCGGGATGCGCGCATAGGACAGGAACGGAACGGCGGCGCCGGCAATCAACAGGTTGCGTCTTGAAATCATCGAAAATCCCCTTTCGGACCTTATTTTTCGGAAAATGGTGGGTTTGCCCCAATCCAGTCGTTTTTTTTATGTTTTCCCGCGATTACCACGAGCAAACGAGGCCCGACCAATTCCAAATTTGGCAGAGCCTATGCACGGATTGCATTTGCTCCCGCCTTGACCTTTCCTCTACCAATTCCGAAAACTTGTCCGCAGGCGCGTCCGCGCAATCCCATTTCCGAAGGTGAGACCATGACTGATCAAAAAACCGTACCCGTCTTCGACGGCCACAATGATGTGCTTTTGCGGTTATGGCGATCGGGCAACGCTTCTCCCGAAACACTTCTGATCGAAGGCGATACCGTCGGCCATATCGATCTGCCTCGTGCAAAAAAAGGCGGCCTCGCCGGTGGCCTCTGCGCCGTCTATGTACCTTCGCCCAGCATGGATAAGGACGCCAACGGCGACTACCCGACGCCCACCGAGGCGGATGCGCTGAAGGCGACGCTTGCCATGGCGGGCCTTTTGTTCCGGGCCGAGAAGCAGTCAAAGGGCGCGCTGAAGGTCTGCCGCACGGCCGCCGATATCCGCAAGGCCATGGCCGAGGGCACCTTCGCCTCCGTCTTCCATATCGAAGGCGCAGAAGCGATCGGTGCTGATCTCGATGCCCTCCACGTTCTTCACGAGGCGGGCCTGCGCACACTCGGACCGGTCTGGAGCCGCCCGAACATCTTCGCCTACGGCGTTCCCTTCCGTTTCCCCTCAACACCGGATATCGGCCCGGGCCTGACGGATGCCGGCAAGCGGCTGATAAAGACCTGCAACGAACTGAAGATCTTGGTCGACCTGTCGCATATGAACGAACAGGGTTTCTGGGACATCGCCAGGATATCGGATGCACCGCTGGTGGCATCACACTCCAACGCTTACGCAATCTGCAACCACAGCCGCAACCTGACGGATCGTCAGCTGGATGCCATCCGCGATACGGGTGGCCTCGCTGGCATCAACTTTGGTGTCTTGTTCCTGCGTCAGGACGGCGTGAAGAACCCGGATACCGATCTCAACGAACTCGTTCGCCATGTGGACTACATCGTCAACCGCATCGGCATCGATCACGTGGCGCTCGGTTCGGATTTCGACGGCACCACCATACCCGCCGCCATGAAGGATGCGGCCGATCTGCAATTGCCGGTCGAAGCGATGCGCAAGAGCGGTTATGACGACGTGGCGCTTGCCAAAATCTGCCACGGCAACTGGATTCGGGTGCTGGAAAAGACCTGGGGCGCGTGAGGCAAAAATAAAGTTTCATCCCCGGCGCAAAGCGCCGGAGACAGAAAGCGGCGGGCCTTCAGGCCTTTGCCGCTTTTTTCCTGCCGGTCGCACGGAAGGTGAGAAGCCCGGCCACCAGCCCGATCATGGCCCATTTCATCGGCAGCACGTCCGCCGTCTCGCTGCGGATCGGCAGCACGGTTACGGTTCCCGGCTGCGATTCATAACCCATCTG
Organism: Agrobacterium sp. SORGH_AS_0440; assembly: GCF_031453135.1. Taxonomy (NCBI): domain Bacteria; kingdom Pseudomonadati; phylum Pseudomonadota; class Alphaproteobacteria; order Hyphomicrobiales; family Rhizobiaceae; genus Agrobacterium; species Agrobacterium sp. SORGH_AS_0440. The sequence goes on from NZ_JAVIYR010000002.1 coordinate 2,367,207, forward strand.
GCCCTTTGCCTTAGCCTCGGCAATCTGCTGCGGCGAAACGACCCATTCGGCACCGCGCATCTTGTCCACCGCCATATATCCGGCGCCCGCCACGAGCGCGACGACGAGTGAAACGACTATTCTTGTGGGCATGTTCATTGGTATCTCCTTCAATCCAAAGGAGCGTGTAGTTGCATCAAATGCCGCCACCAAGCAACCGGAGCGATCAATTTCGTCGCGTTTTCATCAAACTCGGAAATCGCACATTTCGTGGTTGCATTCATCGGAATATAATTGGCAAAATCATCCGGAAACCCGTCCAAACTTCACATCGACACGTCACGCATTTCTGCTAAGCAAATTTCCGCAACTGAAACGAATTAGCGACACAATCCTGTGGTTCGCCAACCGACGGGACGGCGCTGGAAAAGATAAATGGCAGACAAGAGCGAAATTACAGAGACCGATATTGCCGACTCCGCGGTTGAAAGCTTTTTTGCCAGGAACCGTGCCTACCTGACGGCCGCGGCCATAACGCTCATCTTCGTGATGATGACGTTTGCAATTTATCGTCTCACCTCGGAAGTAAGATACGACGATGTGATTGCGGCCCTTCTCGACACGTCTTTCTCCTCGGTTCTTCTTGCTATCCTCTTTACCGCGCTGAGCTTCCTGTCACTGATTTTTTATGATGCCAATGCCATCGAATATGTCGGCAAGAAAGTGCGGTTTCCGTCAATGGCGGTCACGGCCTTCGCGGCCTATGCCATCGGCAACACCGCTGGCTTCGGGCCGCTGAGCGGCGGCGCCATCCGCTTCCGCGCCTATTCCCGGCTGGGGCTTTCCCCGGGAGACATCGCACGGGTCATCGCCTTCGTCACGCTGTCGTTCGGCCTTGGGCTTTTGTCGGTGAGCGCGCTTTCAACCTTCATCGTCGCGCCCCGCATCGCCGCAATCATCGGTTTCGACCCGCTCGTGCTGAGAGGCGCGGCGCTCGCCGTCATCGCCATTCTCGTGGCCACGGCCTATATCGGGCGCAATGGCAGGGCGATACGCCTCGGCAAATGGCGGCTGCGCCTTCCAGACAGCCGTACGTCTTCGCGGCAGTTCCTGGTGTCTGCATTCGACATCGCCGCTTCGGCTTCCGTTCTTTACGTGCTCTTGCCGGAAACGCATCTCGGCTGGCCGACCTTCTTCGCGATCTATGCCACGGCCGTGGGGCTTGGCGTTCTCAGCCACGTGCCCGCCGGCCTCGGGGTCTTCGAAACCGTGATGGTTGCCGGTCTCGGCAATGCGATCAGCGTTGATCAGCTGCTCGGAAGCCTCGTTCTCTATCGCGTCATTTACCACGTGCTGCCGCTGGTGGTCGCCATTCTGGTGATGATCGTTTCGGAAATGAAGCAGTTTGCGGCAAAGCCCGTTGTATCCGATATCAGCCAGCTTGCCGTGCGGCTGGCGCCACCGCTGCTCTCCACATTCGCGATCATTCTCGGCACCATGCTGATTTTCTCGAGCGTGACACCGACGCCGGGCAGCAACCTGGATTTCCTCTCGAACTTCGTCCCGTTGCCTATCATCGAGGCCGCTCACTTTCTGACCAGCATTCTCGGCCTTGGCCTCGTCGTCGCCTCCCGTGGCTTGGGGCAGAGACTGGATGGCGCATGGTGGATCGCCCTCGTTGCGGCATCTCTGGCGCTCATTCTCTCGCTTCTCAAGGCGATCGCGGTTTTCGAAGCGATCTTTCTCGGCTTGTTCATCGTCGCGCTCGCCGCCAACATGCGCAGCTTCAACCGTCACGCCTCTCTGGTCAAACAGGCGCTCGGGCCAAGCTGGCTCGCGGCCATGGCCGTCATCGTCGCCGGCGCGGCCACCATCCTTCTCTTCGTCTATCGCGATACCGATTACAGCCATACGCTCTGGTGGCAGTTCGAATTCTCCGAGGAAGCGCCACGCGGACTGCGCGCCCTTTTAGGCCTCGTGCTTGCCTCCTCCACCATCGCCATCTTCAGCCTCATGAGGCCGGTAGCCTTCCGCCCGGATGCCATCAAGGCCGAAGATATCGCAAGTGCTACAGACATTGTCATGAAGCAGGATGCGGCCGATGCCAATCTGGTGCGCATGGGCGACAAGCACGTGATGTTTTCCGAAAGCGGCAATGCCTTCATCATGTACGGCATTCAGGGCCGCTCATGGATCGCGTTTGCCGATCCGGTCGGCGATGAAGATGATTTCCCTGACCTCGTGTGGCAATTCGTCGAAGGAGCCCGTGCCGCTGGCGCACGTGCCGCCTTCTATCAGATTTCGCCCTTCCTGCTGTCCCATTGCGCCGACGCGGGTCTGCGCGCCTTCAAGCTGGGCGAACTGGCCCTGGTCGATCTCACCGCATTCGAACTCAAAGGTGGCAAGCTTGCCAATCTTCGCCAGTCGCTGAGCCGCGGCGCGCGCGACGGGCTGACCTTCGAGGTCATCGAAAAGACCCAGGTGCAGGATGTTCTGGAAGAGCTGAAACAGGTTTCCGACGGCTGGCTCGCCCACCATAACACCCGCGAAAAACGCTTTTCGCTCGGTGCTTTCGAGCCGGACTACATTCTGTCGCAACCCGTTGCCGTGCTGCGCAAGGATGGAAAGATCACCGCCTTCGCCAATCTGATGGTGACGGATACGAAAAAGGAAGCCACCGTCGATCTCATGCGCTTTTCGCCGGATGCGCCGCGCGGCTCGATGGACTTTCTCTTCGTCAGCATCATGCAATATCTGCGCGAGGCCGGTTACGAGAGCTTCAATCTCGGCATGGCGCCCATGTCCGGCATGTCTAAACGCGACGCGGCGCCCGTCTGGGACCGCATCGGCAGCACACTGTTCGAACACGGTGAACGATTCTACAACTTCAAGGGGCTTCGCGCCTTCAAGGCCAAGTTCCACCCGAAATGGGAACCGCGTTACCTTGCCGTGCAGAACGGTGCAGATGCCGCTCTGGCGCTGATGGATGCGACGGTTCTGATCAGCGGCGGTGTCAGAGGAGTGATCGGAAAATGAGAAGATTCAGCATGCTCAAAGCAGTTCTGGCCGCCTCCGCCCTGTTTGCATCCCCCTTGTTCGTTTCTGGCGCCGTTTTTGCTGAGGACAAGCCCGCATACGAAACCGGCATGATCCCCGCCGGGCACATCATGGTGCCTGATGGCGACATCCTCGCCAGCGTCTTCCTGATTTCCGATGCGGACGGATGGTCGGCGGCCGATGAGACCCGTGCCAAGGCGCTGGTGGAAAAGGGCGCCGCCGTGGTCGGCATCGACTTCAAGGAATATCTGAAGGCGCTCGAGGCCGACGATGACGAGTGCATCTATATGATCTCGGACATCGAGTCACTCTCGCAGCAGATCCAGCGCACCGCCGGCACCAGCAGCTATCGCCAGCCCATCCTTTCCGGCATCGGCAAGGGCGGAACGCTGGCGCTGGCGATGATTGCGCAGAGCCCTGTCTCCACCGTGCGGGAGGCCATCGCCGTGGACCCCAAGGCCGGCCTGCCTCTCGAGAAGATCCTCTGTACCCCCGCCACCAAGGATAAAGTGGATGGCGAAACCGTTTATGGTCTGACCGACGGTCCCCTTCCTGCCCCCGTCAGCGTGCTGTTCACCTCTGCTGCGGATCAGAAGGGCCGCGACCACGTCAACGCGCTTGTCAAGCTGCATCCCGATATCGACGTGACGGATGTGGATGACAAGGCGGACGAGGTTCTGACCCAGACCCTCTCCGACCAGGTCGACGCCGCAGGCGACACCGACAGTCCGCTCGGCCTGCCGATCAAGGTTCTGGAAACCAGCCCTGTCATGGATACCATGGCGGTGATCTATTCCGGCGACGGCGGCTGGCGCGATCTTGACGAGGAAGTGGGCGGCGCCTTCCAGAAGGAAGGCATACCCGTCATCGGCGTCGATTCACTCCGCTATTTCTGGAAGGAAAAGAAACCACAGGAGGTCGCAAGCGATCTCGGCCGCATCATCGATACCTATCGCAAGGAATGGAAAGTCCGCAATGTGGTATTGATCGGCTATTCCTTCGGTGCCGATATTATCCCCGCCACCTATAATCTGCTGCCCGACCGCGACAAATCGCATGTCGTGCAGCTGACCCTGATGGGTCTTTCCACCGAAGTGGATTTCGAAATTTCCGTCGAAGGCTGGCTTGGCGTGGCCGGCGAAGGCAAGGGCGGCAAAACGGTGGATGACATCGCGAAGATCGATCCGAAGCTGGTGCAATGCATATATGGCACGGAAGAAGAAGACGAAGACCCCTGCCCCGGCCTGAAAGCCAAGGGCGTGGAGGCGGTCGGCATCGAGGGCGGCCACCACTTTGACGAGGATTATGAGGGGTTGGCCAAGCGTATCGTGACATCGCTGAAGACCCGGCTGTCGAAATAACGGCGTCTCACTCACCACCTTGACCCGGGCTACGACAGGAGCCCTCGACAATCCTTGGCGGCGAATGGGCCGCCGACGCTTTTCCGCATCGCGCTTGCGGAATCGCCTAAACTATTATTCAAAAGAACCGGACTGCAGTGGATGTTGATCTATTTCTGCAACCCTGCTGCTGTTGATCGCAAACCATCGATTTATATATCCGGACCGGTTCAGGGAGCCGCCGCATGCTTTCCTCAAAACGAAAAACAAAAACGCCGGTCCTGGTGGAACGCATCGACCACTTTGTCGCACAGGTCAAAGAGGCGATGAAAAACGACGACGCCTCGCGCAACAGAAAGATCCGCGATCTGTGGGACGCCGAGGTCCGCTACCATTTCGACAATGGGCGCACCGAAAAGACTCTCGAACTTTACATCATGAAGTACCGTAACGCCTTGAAGGTCGAATTCGGTCCCAAGAGCACGCCGCTTGCCATTTGCAACATGAAAAAACTGCGCGAGCGGCTGAAAACCTACATCGAACGTGCCGACTATCCGAAAACGGGCGTAGCAACCTCGATCGTCGAGAAAATCGAACGCGCGGAATTTAATACAGCCGGCCGCAAACCCACCGTTCTTCTACGCATCGCGGATTTCATTTCTGCGATGAACGGCATGGGCACGAAAGAAGAGATGCAGACCCTGTGGAATGCTGAAATCAGCACCATGAAGGGCAGAGCCCAGACAACGATCATCTCCTACATCACCAAATATCGCAACGCCATCCGCGAGGCGTTTGGCGACGATCACCCGATGCTGAAAATCGCCACCGGCGACGCTGCGATGTATGACGATGCGCGACGGGTGAAGATGGAGAAGATCGCCAGAAAGCACGGCGCGCTGATCACCTTCGAGAATTACCGCCAGGTTCTGAAGATCTGTGCCGACAAACTCCTGTCAGCCGATCCCCTGATGATCGGCATCGGCCTGATCGGCATGACCGGACGCCGACCCTACGAAGTCTTTACCCAGGCGGAATTTTCGCCTGCTCCCTATGGCAAGGGCATTTCCAAATGGAGCGTCCTGTTCAACGGCCAGGCCAAGACAAAACAGGGCGAGGGAACGAAATACGGTGTGACCTATGAGATCCCGGTGCTTGCGCGCTCGGAAACCATTCTTGCCGCCTACAAGCGCCTGCGCGAAAGCGGGCAGGGAAAATTGTGGCATGGCATGTCGATCGATGATTTTTCATCGGAGACGCGCCTGCTGCTCAGGGACACGGTTTTTAACCTGTTCGAAGATCTCTGGCCGAAGGAGGAGCTTCCCAAGCCCTATGGTCTTCGGCATCTCTATGCGGAGGTGGCTTATCATAATTTCGCACCTCCCCACGTGACCAAGAACAGCTATTTCGCCGCCATTCTCGGGCATAACAACAACGATCTCGAAACCTCCCTCTCCTATATGACCTACACGCTGCCGGAAGATCGAGACGATGCGCTTGCACGGGCAAAGCGCACGAACGAGCGGGCATTGCAGCAAATGGCCGCCATTGCGCCGGTTTCCCGCAGCAATCCATAGCGCAGCCGCACCTGCCTTGCGGCCAAGCACGCCATGGATAATCCGACGCGCAGGACTGTCCCCGCGGAGATTTCGACATGCCGTTGCGCCCCGATCCGGGCGCGCGCTCCTGTGCCCCTGCTTTGGATAAACCGCCGATTTTTCTACCCCTTCCAGCGACGATGTATTGTACCGACACCGCTGCGAACAAAAGAACTAAATGAATCAATATTTTATAAATTAAACACTAAAGAATTATATGAAGTATAAATTAAATAAATACAGCCACACACAAGTTATATCCGAAACAATATTGACAGTTTTCACGAATGAATATTGTCCGGAGGCTTGGGGTGCTGCCCGCATATACAACTTACACCCTCTATAATCGCGACCTGGCATCGTCACTGAAACGCGTCGCAAACGATCCGATCGTATCGCGCGACGCCAAATATTACGCCGACAATATTGGCAAGATCAAAAATCTCGATGAGTTTCTGAAGGACCACAGGCTATATTCCTACGCCATGAAGGCCTATGGCCTGGGCGAGATGACCTACGCCGCCGCCTTCATGAAGAAGGTGCTGGAAAGCAATCTCAACGACCCGAACAGTTTCGCCAACAAGCTGAAGGACACCCGCTACCGCGACTTCGCGGCGGCGTTTGATTTCGGCACTATCAAATCGGAAAAAACGGTTCAAACGCAAACCCAGCAGGACCGGCTGGTTGCCGCCTATCACGATGCACACAAACAACGAGACGACGAACTGAAGGAGGAAACGCGGTACTACAACATCGTCATCGACACGGTCGGCCATGTGGATGACATCTTCAAAAACACGCGGTTACGGGATTATGTTTTCAAATCCTTCGGCATCGACGCCGAAGCCTTCAACTACAAACATCTGCGGGATGTTCTGACCAGCGATATCAGCAGCGCCGACAGTTACGTCAACAGAACCTACAAACCTCTGGTCGAAGAATGGCAGGCAAAGACCGCCGATCTGCGCATCGAACGCGCAAAAGTCCCCTCCGCCGATAAGGCGTCGCTGGCCAAAATCGATTATCTGCTCGGCCAGTACAACAAGCGCATCGCCAATGCACACAAGCTCTTCGAAATGGCGGCAGCGTTTAATTTCCGCGATGACGGTTTCGTGGATGACGGCACGAAAGCGCAGACGGCAACCCAGAAGCGGCTGATCAACGAAACCTATGTTTTATCGTATCCTCGCCTGACGCAGACCGGCGCAGTTCTCAATCGCGACTTCTTCGCGCAAAAGATGAACGAGATTACCGATGCCGGACAACTCATATCCAATTCCCGTCTTAGAACGATGTTGATCGTCGCCTTCAACCTCAGGGACGACACCGATACCGACAAGAAAATCCAGTGGGCGCTTCGCGAAAATCCCGACGATCCGCAAAGCGCGCTTCACGCCGAAAAGGACAAAGGCTTCATCGATCTTGCGAGAGCGTTCAATTTCGACGGGGAAGGCAAGATCGCTGCCGGAAAGACGATCCAGACCGCCGCCCAGCTCAGTACGATGATGACACTTTATTTTAGCCGCTACGACGACGCACAGGAGGCGGCGGACCAAAAGACGATCAAGGACTACAGACGCTATATCGGCCTGACGAAAAACCTGGAGGACTTCCTCTCCGCTGCACCGGCAGCCGTTACCATTCGCAATTTCGCGCTGAAGGCATTCAACATCAGCCCCGAAGAGGTTTCCACGTTCAAGTTGAAGAAGGTCTTCACCAGTGCCCTGTCGGACCCGAAAAGTTATGTCCGCAACCTCAAAGACGAAAGGTTCGTTCGACTGGCGAAAGCCTATAATTTTGATGCCGAAGGCAGGATCGGCTCGCCACGGCTGGCCCAGGCCGAAAACGAGATTACCCGCATCTCCCGGAACTACGTTCTCGAAATGACCCGATGGAACACGGCCTCGAAGAGCAGGGAGACGACAGGCAAGCAGGATGAGGAACTCGCCGCCTATCGCCAGAAAAACAGCAAAGACAAGATAAAGGAAAAGGCAAAGACGGAGGCCGCCTATTACCGCCAGCAGATGGAGACGTTGGAAACCGTTGATCAGTTGCTTGCCGACCGCCGTCTGGTGGATTTCATGCTTGTTGCGGAACGCATCGACCCCAAATCGGTCAGCACCGATTATCTGAAAAAGATCTTCAAATCCGACCTCAAGGACCCGAAAAGCTTCGCAAACGCCGAAAAGGATCCCCGCTTTCGCGCGCTTGCCGGTTCCTTCAACTTCGACACCAAGGGGAATATTCGCGCGACAGCCAGCCAGCATGTCCAGAACAACCGCGGCCTGATGGAAACGCGTGACAAATACGTTCGGCAGACGCTGGAGGAAAGGGCGGGAGAAGAAAACGCCGGTGTTCGTCTTGCTCTCTATTTCAAGCGGATGGCCGGCGGCATTTCCAATGCCTACGACATACTGGCTGACAATGCGCTTTCGGAATTCACCCGCACCGCCCTTGGAATTCCTGCGGAAACCGCAAATTCCAAGGTCGAGATGCAGGCAAAGATGATCGAAAAGAAACTGAAGATGAGGGACCTGCAGGAAGCCGGCAAGGTCGACAAGCTGATTGACCGCTTTTTGCTGAGGTATGAAATGAACAATTCGCCTTCCGATCCCCGTCTCGACTTGTTCGGCAATGGCAAAATGTCCATCAGCGGCAATACGCTGGCAACCCTCGCCCAGCTTCGGAACGCCCGCAGCCGCTAACTCGTCTGCCTGAAAAGGCTGGCTGGCTCTCGGATGGAAGCTGATACTGGCTCCGGTGGCCAGTGTCAGGGCGGTCAATCCCGCCCGTAGCCCTGGTGCTGTAGAGCAGTATCATCACAGTCAACAACAGCCTGTCAGCGCACCAAAGCCGAGATTCCGTTCACGTGCGCCCCGCTGAAGCACGGGCCCGTCGAGACGACCGTCCATCGCGCCGTCTGCTAGTGTAATGTACCTGCAATGACCTGTTCCTATCCCTGCTGAAATTCACCGCAGCTGAAAGGAATTCCCATGTCCGACAGGTCATCACTTGCAGTCCCGCCAGCAATCACCCTCGTCGCCGCCACATCGCTCTTGCTCACAGCCTGCGCATCAACCGTGATGAAAACTTATATCGGCGCACCCATTACCAGCGTGATGCTGGACTATGGGCCGCCTGACAATGTCTATAGCCTCGGCCCCGGCCAGCAGGCCTATCAGTGGCGCAAGAACAAGACGCAGGTTGTGGCCGGATCATCAAGCGGCGAGGTCCGCTCGACGCGGCATGGCGAGCGTTACGAAGTGTCCGAAACGCCTGGTTATGTCGAGCGCATCGATTGCTACTACACTTTCTACACCCGCAGTTCCGGTAACGACTGGTATGTAACGAGCTTCCGGCAACCCTCACTCGAATGCGAATGAACCTCTTACGGCCCCCTCGCCGTTCGAGCCATTTCCCCTTACCGCCGCTTCGACCCGAAAGCGGCGGTCTTATGCTTCTGTGGCACATGTCAGCGGATCAGAAACGATAGTTCAGGCCCGCCTTGACGACGTGATCGCTGACATCCGTCTTCGATCTGCCGCTGGAGGTCGTCGTCGATACATTTCCCGTGTTCACGTAGTTATATTCAAACTTGGCCGACAGGCCGCCGCCGAAACTCTGTTCGACACCCGCTCCCACGAGATAGCCCCGCTTCCAGTCATCCGGTCCGGTAACGCCGTTTCCATCCTTGAATTTCGTCGTGGTCAGACCTGCGGTGCCGTAAAGAAGGGTACGATCAAGCGCCACACCGGCCTTCAGCTTGGCGGCGCCACGAAAACGCTCTCTCAGGCGGCCATTCGGCACCCGCGCCTCGTTGCCGAGATACGAGCCCTCCAGCTCCGCCCCGACGACACCGGAGCCGAACTGGAAATTGTAACCGGCCTGTACGCCACCCGTCAGACCACGGCCACTGGCCAGAGGATTGACTTTTGGTGAGGCGACGCCGCCATGTGCGCCGATATAAGCCCCATCCCAGGAAAAGGCTGGCGGACTGGTATAATCGAATTGCTGCGCATTGTAGTTGGCAAGATCAGCGGAATAGGCGCTCGGTGCCGCCATAATACTGATGGCAACAAGCGATTTTGCAATGAACGACATCAATGACTCCAGACGAAACCAGGGGCGTCTCAATCTGAGGCGCCAGGGTTTCCGTTCGCGTTGAAGAACCGGAAACCGGCTCCCATGGTCTCCTGTGCGAATGAGCGCAGCAGATACGGGCATTTTCCGCGCGAGAATTGCGCCTGGATTACACGCGGCTGTTTTATTTAAATATAATTGTTATTTTTCATGTGATTATACTTATTTCTTTAATCTTATTTTAAGAATTTCAGGAGTCCGGACTTCCCGGAGGCGATTCATGGCCCCGCACCGCTCCCTGGCGTGACGGAGCGGATCTCCAGCCGAACGCAGAAGCCGGGATCAAGGTCGAGGAACAGCACCCTGCCCCCATGCAACTCAGCTGCTTTCTGCACGAGATTGAGGCCAAGGCCGGCACCGGAGGAGCTGGTGTTGATGCGATGGAACGGTTCGAACACCTGCTCGCGTTCGTCAACGGGTATGCCCGGACCTTCATCGCAGACATCTATGGTTCCTGCTGCACCCACCCGGACGACAATGGCGGCCCTGCCGCCGCCGTGATCGATGGCATTGCGGATGAGGTTGACGACCGCCATCTCAATGATCGACGTCTGGACCGTCAGCAGGGCTTCTTTTTCGCTCGGCTCGAAATCGAACTCGTAACCGGCATCCATCGCAATCGGGGCAAGATCGGTCGCGATGCGTTCGACGAGAACATTCAAATCCTGCTCTTCCGCAGGCAGGTCTACCGCGCCCACCGCCTGCATTTCGAGAAGCTGGTGTGCGACGCGGGTAAGCCGGTCGATATCCGCCCGCAGCTGGCGGCTCAGCGTGTCATCGGGAAGAAGATCGGCGCGGACGCGCACGATCGCAATCGGCGTCCTCAGTTCATGGGCGGCGTCGGCCAGGAAGCGGTTGCGGCGATTATAGCCCTCGTCCAGTTTCGAGAGGGCAACATTGAAGGCATCCACCAGCGGAATGATTTCACTCGGCACCTTCGAGCGAGCGATACGGGCGGACCGGTTCTCGAAATTGATCGACTGCGCTTGGGTGACCGTTTCCATGAGGCCACTCAGTGAACGGCCGACCGCACGTGGGGTCACCAGCAATGTCGCAATACCCGTCAGCAGCAACATGGGCACCACGGCCACAAGAATGATGAACCCAATTCCCGGCAGCACGGTCAACCAGCGAATGGCACCATCCGCATCCTTTTCCAGATCCAGCTGTATGTTGATCCAGATATTCACGCCATCATTCGCGAGACCTTTTTCCGTCCCGGCAATGAACTGCAGCCGTCCGGCGGGCGTATCGCGGTTCTCCATCGTGGCCCGGACTGTTTCCCCAGCCTCCAGACGCGCCCTTTCGATGCCCAAAGGAAATGCCCCCGTCACGATGGAAGTGGGGATATCTCCATATCGAAGGACGATTCCTTCCGCGTCCCGCACCATGAACCAGAGATTGCGATAGCGCTGTTTCAGCGCCTCCAGATCGGGTGTAGCCGACACCTGTGTCCGCCCCTGCCCATCCTTTGTCACGCTTTCCGCAATGATGCGCACAGCCTCTTCATTGGCGCCTTCCAGCCTTGGATCGATGATCCAGATCCAGCCAACGAGAAGAACGACGAAGAGAACGAGCAAGAAAGCCTGCAGGACGAGAAGGCGCTTCATCAGCCCCCATCGCAGGGATTGGTTGTGCTGCGAACTCATGACTTTGCCCGAATGAGATAACCGATATTGCGTACGGCTCTAATCTCCACCGTGGCTTCCGCCTGCGCCAGCTTCTTCCTGATACGGGAGATGTGGGCATCGAGCGCATTGGACTCGATCTCGTCGTCGAGCGTATAAACCGCCTCGATCAGGTTGGACCGCGTCACGATACGGTTCGGGCGCCGCATCAGGGCTTCGAGCGCCAGATATTCCCGACGCCGCAACTCGAGGATGGAGCCGGCAACGCTGACTTCATTGCTTCTTTGATCAATGCTCAGATTTCCGAAAATCGCATATCTGTCGGAAATGGAAGGGCCGCGCCTGTGAAGGGCCCTGAGGCGGGCGAGCAGTTCCTCTATCGCAAAAGGCTTGGCGAGATAGTCATCCGCGCCGGCATCCAGCCCGTCAACGCGGTGATCGACACTTCCAAGCGCCGTCAGGACAAGGATCGGTACGGAATGTTTGCTGCGGCGAAGCGCCGATACAAGGTTCAGCCCCTCACCATCGGGCAGGCGGCGATCCAGGACAAGCACATCGTAGGAGCCGTCACGCGCAAGGACATCCGCATCGCTGATGGTACTGACATGATCGGCAAGCACATCGCGCCGGCGCAAGGCTTCGAGCAGCGCCCGCGCCATTTCGGGTTCGTCCTCGAGAAGCAGGATTCGCAATGACTTTCCCCCAAAGATGAGCTCTTGCCATCCCCACCACTGATTGGTGAATGTTGCAGATAGATTGCAGCCCGGCCGCCCCTTCTTCTTGTACCATCCCAAACGGCGTAATCCGACTGGCATCGAAGGCGTTGGCCGCGTCACTTATCGCTGTCCCGAGGGTTGTCCGCGCCTGTCGAGATCCGCACGCAGGCGTCAGGCCCCGGGGCCTGGTCTGTATCCGTGCCTCGCATAAAAGCGATCAAGCTCCCGTTGTTGCGGCACCTCGCCGGTATAGATGGCGATATAATCCGCAATTCTCTTCATCCGCACTGCCACATCTTCCTCGGCCTGCATGGAAATGTAGCCGATCTGCACGAGATAAGTGGTGCGGGCGCGCACATCCGCAGTATTTTCGGGATGGCCGAAACGGACGAACATGCGCGAAAGCGCCTCCATCCTCACAGCATCCGCCTTGCGAACCTCGGCAAGGATATCATCGGACTGCAGCGCCCAGCTGCGCACCGCGAATTCGAATTTGCTGTCAAAAAGCGAGGGATCCAGCCAGCAATCGAAGACGTTCAGCATCGCCTCGGCCAAGGTTTCCGCGTAGGCCTCCGATTGCCTGAGGATGCTTCCCGTGTTCTTGTCGCGCCAGCGGGACAAAAGCGCCGCCAGCAACTCCTCCCGATCCTTGAAGAACCAGTAAAAGCTGGTGCGCGAGAGATTGAGCTTCTTCGCCAACGGCAAAATCTTGACGGAATCCACCCCCGATTCCAGCAGGGACTCGTAGGCGGCCTCAAGCCAACCCTCCTGCGATCCACGCCAACCGGTTTCGTTTAATGTCGCGTCCATGACAGTTGAGTAGCAAATCAGTCCCTGCGCGACAAGGCGAGGCGTACACTCTTGTCTAACTTATAGACACTGGTGTTTTGTTAATTGACACATATGTACATTTTCTCTTAGCCTCGCACCATAACCCCCTTGGAGCAGGCCCATGTCGAACGATCCCCTTCTTCAACCCTATCAGCTGAAGCACCTGACGCTGCGCAACCGTATCATCGTGACGTCGCATGAGCCCGCTTATCCGGAAGACGGCATGCCGAAAGGGCGATATCGCGCCTATACCGTCGAGCGTGCGAAAGGCGGCGTGGCGTTGACGATGACCGCAGGCTCAGCCGCCGTTTCGAAAGACAGCCCTCCCGTCTTCAACAATTTGCTCGCGTACAAGGATGAAATCGTTCCGTGGATCAGGGAAATGACCGACGCCGTCCACGAGGCGGGGTCGGCAATCATGATCCAGCTCACTCATCTTGGCCGGCGCACCCGGTGGGACAAGGGCGACTGGCTGCCGGTGCTCGCACCTTCACACCAGCGGGAAGCCGCTCATCGCGCCTTTCCGAAGAAAATCGAGGATTGGGATATTGAGCGTGTCATCAAGGATTTCGCCGACGCCGCCGAGCGTATGAAGGCTGGCGGCATGGACGGGGTGGAGCTGGAGGCCTATGGTCATCTCATCGATCAGTTCGTCTCCCCGCTGACCAACGAGCTGGATGGCCCCTATGGTGGCTCGCTCGAAAACCGCATGCGTTTCTGCCTCGACGTTTTCCGGGCGATACGCAGGCGCGTGGGTGAGGACTTCATCCTCGGTGTTCGTTACACCGCCGATGAATGTCTGGAGGGTGGCACCGGAAAGGCAGAAGGCCTCGAAATCTCCAGACTGCTGAAAGAAAGCGGTCTGATCGATTATCTCAACGTCATCAGGGGGCATATCGACACCGATCCCGGCCTGACCGACGTTATCCCGATTCAGGGCATGGCAAGTGCACCGCACCTCGATTTTGCCGGGGAAATCCGTGCAGCGACACGTTTCCCGACCTTCCATGCCGCCAAAATTCAGGACGTTGCCACAGCCCGGCATGCCATCGCCACCGGCAAGGTGGACATGGTCGGCATGACCCGCGCGCACATGACCGATCCGCATATCGTGCGCAAGATCATGGAAAAGCGGGAGGACGATATCCGTCCCTGCGTCGGCGCTAATTACTGTCTCGACCGCATCTATCAGGGCGGCCTTGCCTTCTGCATTCACAATCCGGCAACCGGCCGCGAGGAAACCATGCCGCACGCCATCACCAGGGCTGCGAAAAGCCTGAAGGTGGTTATCGTCGGCGCCGGGCCGGGAGGCCTCGAAGCCGCAAGGGTCTGTGCCGAACGCGGCCATACGGTCGTGGTCTTCGAAGCAGCGAGCCATCCGGGCGGGCAGATTCGCCTCACCGCGCAGAGCGAACGCCGCCGGGAAATGACCGGCATCATCGACTGGCGCATGAGCCAGTGCGAAAAGCTCGGCGTCGTCTTCCACTTCAACAGCTGGGCGGAAGCGGACACGGTTCTCTCGCAAAAACCCGATGTGGTGATCATCGCCACAGGCGGACTGCCGCATACCGAGGTGCTGTCTAAGGGCAACGAACTGGTCGTCTCCGCGTGGGATATTATTTCCGGAGACGTCAGGCCGGGTGCCAATGTTCTCGTCTATGACGACGCGGGAGACCATGCCGGCCTTCAGGCGGCCGAGCTCATCGCCAAGGCTGGCGGCAAGGTGGAAATCATGACACCGGATCGCTCCTTCGCCCCTGAAGTTATGGCCATGAATCTCGTTCCCTATATGCGCTCGCTGCAAAAGCTCGACGCCACATTCACCGTCACTTACCGGCTGGAAGCAGCCGAAAGAAGCGGCAACCAGATCGTCGCCCACGTCGGCAGCGACTATGGCGGCATTTCCAGACAGCGCACCGTCGACCAGATCGTCGTCAATCACGGTACAGTCCCGCTGGATGAACTGTATTTCGAACTCAAGCCCGGCTCGACAAATCTCGGGGAGGTTTCCTATGACGCCCTGCTCGCCGGAGAGGCTCAGACCGTCGCGCGCAATCCGACAGGCACATATCGGTTGTTCCGCATCGGCGATGCCGTCGCGGCGCGCAACACCCATGCGGCGATCTACGACGCCCTGCGCCTCGCAAAGGACATTTGAGGCGCGGGTCGCGTTGCGGCCCGGCCCCAGGGCGCATCGAGGGGATCATTCGATGCCGACGATGTTCACTTTCAGGCAGGATGGCGTCTGTCGCCCGGATCATCGCACAGGCACAAGCTCGAATGGGCCAAAGTAAGATCCACTATATGGACCCATATACACGAGTCTAAAACTGCGTAATTGCGTCCTTTTACTATTGATTTTATCATTCTTCCTGTGTATCCCGAACGTATGATTTTGTAACGGTCCATATCGTGGAGGCGATATACCGATACGCTCAGACTTTTGGAGGGGTCTGGCCGGTCTTGCGATGACAGATATATCCTGATGCCGGCCATGATCGTGGCTGGGGCCCGGACATTCTGCCTTGCTGACCACCATCCATTGCGAAGGTTGTTCTGCGGGAGAGGAGGCCCCAATGACCATGACCGCAAACGCGAATGACGACGTCTTTGTGCTCGACGGCGAGCTACTGCACACGGAGCCGGTAACGGGCTCCTGGTTCATGCGGCCGGTCGAGGCCATGGCAGCCATTCTTTTGGCGCTGATGATCGGCCTGCTTCTGCTCGGCGTGACATCACGTTATGCCTTGCATCTGCCGATTGTCTGGATCGATGAAACGGCGTCGTTGTGCTTCCTGTGGTTTGCCATGCTGGGTGCGGCCATTGCCATCGACCGTAGCGAGCACCTGCGCCTGACGCTGTTCCTCAACATGTTTCCGCAGCGTTTTCTGGGTTACATCAATTCTTTGGCGCTGGTGCTGGTGGCGACATTTCTTGCGGCTATCATCAAGCCCGCAATCGAATACGCCATCGAGGAATGGGTCGTCACATCGGCGGCGCTGAACATTCCCATGACTTTCCGCGCCGCAGCCCTGCCATTCGGCGCCTCCCTGATGTTGCTCCTGGTCATGAACAACCTCTTCCGGAGGGAAAGGCTGCGGGACATCGTCGCCGCTATCGTCACGGTTGCGGTGGCTGCCGGCCTTCTGTTTCTGGCGTCGCCCACACTGGAATCCTTTGGCAATTTTAACCTGGCGATCTTCCTCGGCCTGTTCGTGGCGGTGTTTCTGGCGCTCGGCGTGCCCATTGCCTTCTGTTTCGGCCTTGGAACATTGTCCTATCTGACTTTCACCACCTGGGTTCCGATGATCGTTATGGTCGGGCGCATGGATGAAGGAATGTCGGGCATCATTCTGCTGTCGGTGCCGGTATTCGTGCTGCTGGGCTGCGTCCTTGACGCAACCGGCATGGGCAAGGCGATCGTCGAACTGCTGTCCTCGATGTTCGGCCACATCCGCGCGGGCATGTCCTATGTTCTGCTCGGTTCGCTGTTTCTGGTCTCGGGCATTTCCGGCTCCAAGGTTTCAGATATGGCAACGGTCGCACCTGCGCTGTTTCCGGAAATGAAGCGACGCGGCCACAAGCCCAAGGAAATGATCGCACTGCTGGCCACCGGCGCCGCCATGGCCGATACCGTTCCGCCGTCCATCGTTCTCATCGTCCTCGGTTCGGCAGCGGGCGTATCGATTGCCGGCCTGTTTACCTCCGGCTTCATGATCGCCATGGTGCTGCTTCTGGTGCTGGCGGTATTGGCCCGGTGGAAAGCGCGCAATGAAAACATGGATGGCGCCAGACGCACTCCGTGGCCGCTGGTCGGCAAGGCGGCACTCGTTGCCGCACCCGCTCTGGTTCTGCCTTTCCTTATCCGCAGCCTTGTGGGCGGCGGTGTGGCAACGGCGACCGAAGTATCCACCATTGCAGTGCTCTATGCCATGATTATCGGCGCGGTGCTTTATGGCGGTATCAGCCTGAAAAAACTCTACTCGATGCTGGTGGAGACAGCGGCGCTCTCGGGCGCGATCCTGCTGATCCTCGGCTGCGCCTCCGCCATGGCCTGGGGTTTGACGCAAAGCGGTTTCGCCTTCGAATTGACCGCGATGATAACCGACCTGCCGGGCGGCTGGATGACCTACATGATCGTATCGATCCTGATCTTCATGATCCTCGGCTGCGTGCTGGAAGGACTGCCTGCAATCGTTCTGCTCGCACCGATCATGTTCCCCATTGCCCGCACGCTCGGCATCAACGACATCCATTATTCGATGGTCGTGGTGGTCGCCATGAATATCGGCCTGATGGCGCCGCCCATCGGCATCGGCTTCTACATTGCCTGCAAGATCGGCAACGTCTCGCCCGATGAAGCCATGGGTGCCATCTGGCCCTATCTCGCAGCCATGGTCATCGGCCTGCTGCTGATTGCCGGAATTCCGGGTCTGTCCACAATTCTGCTCTGACACCGTGGCGGGTCCGCCCGCCATGCCGACGAACGACACATGCTTTTATTTGGGAGGAGAAAGCAATGATCATCAACAGACGTACCATGCTCGCGGGCGCCGGTTCTGCCGTTCTTGCCACCGCATTCGTATCGCGCGCACGCGCCGCGGAATTCAGCTACAAATATGCCAATAACCTGCCGGCCGCGCACCCCATGAATGTGCGCGCCAAGGAAGCGGCCGATCGTATCGAGAAAGAAACCGACGGGCGGGTCAATATCAAGATATTCCCCAGCAGCCAGTTGGGGGCCGATACCGACATGCTGAGCCAGGTGCGTTCCGGCGGCGTTGAATTCTTCACGCTCTCGCCGCTGATCCTGTCCACGCTGGTACCAAACGCGTCCATCAGCGGCATCGGCTTTGCCTTCCCGGATTATGATTCCGTATGGGCGGCCATGGACGGCGATCTCGGCAAATATGTACGCGGTGAAATTGCCAAACAGAATCTCGTCGCCATGGATACGATCTGGGACAACGGTTTCCGCCAGATCACCAGCGCCTCGAAACCCATCACCACGCCTGCCGATCTCGAAAGTTTCAAGATCCGCGTGCCGGTGAGCCCTCTCTGGACCTCGATGTTCAAGGCCTTCAAGTCGGCTCCCGCTTCCATCAACTTCGCGGAAGTCTACACCGCGTTGCAGACCGGCGTCGTCGACGGCCAGGAAAACCCTCTGGCCATCATTTCCACCGCGAAGCTCTTCGAAGTGCAGAAGTTCTGCTCGGTTACCAATCACATGTGGGATGGTTTCTGGTTCCTCGCCAACAAGCGCGCGTGGGAGCGGCTGCCGGACGACCTGCGCACCATCGTTGCCAAGAACCTCAATCAGGCCGGCAAGGATGAACGCGCCGACGTGGCGAAGCTCAACGCCTCGGTGAAGGAAGACTTGATCAGCAAGGGCATGGCCTTCAACGATACTGACGCATCGCTCTTCCGTGCAGCCCTCAAGGAAGCCGGATTCTATTCGGAGTGGAAAAGCAAATATGGCGACGAAGCCTGGGCCATTCTCGAAAAGGCCGTTGGCGCCAGCCTGACCTGACGGGTCAGCAAATAATCGGTCCCGCCGCAAGCGGGGCCGATCCGATCACTTCTGGCTGTTTTAATGGAGACTGTTTTGACAGGTCGCCTGACGGGAAAACGCGCGCTTGTATTTGGCGCAGGATCATCGGGGCCGGGCTTTGGCAATGGCAAGGCTGCGGCCGTGCAATTTGCCCGTGAGGGCGCGCGCGTGGCCTGTGTCGACCTCTCCGCCAGCGCGGCTGAAGAAACCGCGCAGATCATCCGCGAAGAAGGTTTTGAGGCAATCGCCGTTGCCGCCGATGTCACGAAGCTGGAATCCGTATCAGCGGCAGTTGCACGAACCTGCGATGCCTTTGAAGGCATCGACATCCTCCATAATAATGTCGGCGTGACGCATATGGGCGGGCCGGTAGAGCTGGATGAGGAGCACTTTCGCGCCTCCGTCGATCTCAACATCGGCTCTGTCTATCGCACCGCCAAGGCTGTTCTGCCGGTGATGCTGAGGCAGGGCGGCGGCGCCATCGTCAATATTTCCTCACTCGCCTCGATCCGCTGGACCGGCTATCCTTATTTCGCCTATTACGCCATGAAGGCCGCGGTCAACCAGGCCACCGTGGCGCTGGCGATGCAATACGCACGGCAAGGTATTCGCGCCAATTGCGTTCTGCCGGGCATGATCGATACGCCGCTGATCTACAAGCAGATCAGCAGCCAGTACGCCTCCGTCGAGGAAATGGTGGCGGCGCGTAATGCCGCGGTGCCGGTTGGACGCATGGGTGATGCCTTCGATATCGCCCGCGCCGCCGTTTTTCTGGCATCCGATGAAGCAAAATTTATCACGGGCATCTGCCTGCCGGTCGACGGCGGCCAAAGTTGCGCAGTGGGGGCGTTTACCTGATATGGCCACGGTGGTTGCGGCGGAAAACGATCTGACAGGGGCACGTGCCGTGGACCGGGCGCTGGCGCTGCTATCCATGGTGGGGCGGCACGCCGAACGCGGTGTGTCGCTTTCCGGCATCGTCGCCGAAAGCGGGTTGAACAAGCCAACGGCCCGCCGCCTGCTGCTGGCGTTGATCCGGGCAGGCCTCGTGGAACAGGACGAGGAGACACGCCGATATTATCTCGGCGAGGAAGCCTACGTGCTGGGCAGCCTGTCATCACGCCGTTTCGGATTGTTGCAGATGGCCCAGGACGGACTGACGCGTATTTCCCGCCGTACCGAGGATTCGAGCTTCCTTTCGGTACGCCGCGATACGTTTTCTCTCTGCCTCTATCGCGAGGAAGGCACCTGGCCCGTGCGCACCCATGCGCTCCAGGCCGGTTTCGAGCACCCGCTGGGTATCGGCGCCGGATCTCTCGCCATGCTGGCCGCCCTGCCCGATGCCGAAGTGGATAGCGTCATTGCCGCCAATAGCGGCCTCATCGCCGCGAATTATCCCGGTATCACGCTCGACGGGCTACGCCGTGATGTCGAATTGACCCGGGCGAACGGCTACTCGCTCAATCCCGGCCTCATCCTTTCCAATTCATGGGGTATCGGTGTCGCAATCCGCACGCCGGATGGAGCGGTGGCGGGAGCGTTGAGCATCGCCGCCGTCGATAGCCGCATGCGGCCGGAGCGTCAGCCAGAACTGGCGGCGCTGCTGCGCGAAGAGGTGACACGTATCGAAACACGCATCGCAGAAATGATGGCCAGCCGTGCACGCACGCGCGGCGACGGCGAACCGAAGCGACAGGCAAGGAGAACGAGCAAATGAGCAAAGCGCAGATCGTCGGCTGGGCGCATTCGCCTTTCGGCAAATCGACCCTTGAAAATACCGAACAGCTGATGGCGTCAGTCGTCGCGCCGGCCATAGACCATGCGGGCATCGACGTTGGCGATATCGACGGCATTTTTGTCGGTGTGATGAACAATGGTTTCTCGAAACAGGATTTTCAGGGCGCCCTGGTGGCAATGGGTGATGAAAGACTGGCCTATACGCCCGCCGTGCGCTTCGAAAATGCCTGCGCGACGGGATCGGCCGCCCTGTACAGCGCGATGGATTTCATCGAGGCGGGGCGGGGCCGCATTGCGCTCGTCGTGGGCGCCGAAAAAATGACGGCGCTTCCCACCGCCGAGGTAGGCGACATTCTGCTCTCTGCTTGCTACCGCGCAGAAGAGGCCAATATCCCCGGCGGTTTTGCCGGCCAGTTCGGTCGCATCGCCCAGGCCTATTTCCAGCGTTATGGCGATCGCTCGGAGGAGCTTGCGATGATCGCCGCCAAGAACCACGCCAACGGCGCGGTCAATCCCTATGCCCATATGCGCAAGGATTTCGGCTTCGAATTCTGCAACACCGTGTCCGATAAGAACCCGTATGTCGCAGGCCCGCTACGCCGTACCGACTGCTCGCTGATTTCCGACGGCGCGGCGGCCATCGTTTTGGCCGACGAAGAAACCGCAGCCAGCCTCCACCGGGCTATCGGCTTTCGGGGCAGAAAACAGATCAATGACATTCTGGCGCTGAGCCGCCGCGACCCGCTGGCCTTCGAGGGCGCCCGCCGCGCATGGGCAGGGTCGCTGGAACTTGCGGGCGCTACGCTCGACGACCTTTCCTTCGTTGAAACGCACGACTGCTTCACCATAGCCGAACTTATCGAATATGAGGCCATGGGGCTTGCAAAACCAGGCGAAGGGCACCGGGTCGTGCACGAAGGCACCGCGCTGAAGACCGGCCGTTTGCCAATCAACCCTTCAGGGGGACTGAAATCGAAAGGCCACCCGGTCGGAGCGACCGGCGTTTCCATGCATGTAATGGCAGCGATGCAGTTGATGGGCGAGGCTGGAGACATGCAGATCCCCGGCGCCTCGCTTGCCGGCGTTTTCAACATGGGCGGCACCGCGGTTGCCAACTATGTTTCGATCATGGAGCGCGTGAAATGAGGACACCTGGCCCCGTGCAGCATCCTCCGGGCGGTGTCACACCATCAACCACGCGGGTGATGAACCTTTCGCATTTTCTGACGCAGGCCGCGCGCCGCAACCCGCATCATATCGGCTTCGTCTGGGGTGAAAAGACCTGGAGCTGGGCGCAAATGGAAGCCCGCGTCGACGCCATGGCGCATGCGCTGGTCAATGAATTCGGTGTCGTCAAGGGTGACCGTATTCTGGTGCAGTCTTCCAACAACAACCAGATGTTCGAATCGATGTTCGCCTGCTTCCGGGTGGGCGCGGTGTGGGTGCCGACCAATTACCGCCAATCGCCAGATGAAGTCGGCTACCTGGCGAAGGCCAGCGGCGCACGCGGCATGATCTGCGCCAGCGCTTTTCCCGAACATGCGAAAGCAAGCCGTGAAGCCGCAGCGATCGATTTCACCATCGCCATCGGTCAGGCGGAATTCGGTGAGGATTATGATGCGATTGTCGCCCGTCATCTGGGTCAGAAGGTCAAGGGCGAGGCGGTGGATCGCGACGATCCCTGCTGGTTCTTCTTCACGTCCGGCACCACCGGGCGCCCCAAGGCGGCGGTGCTGACCCACGGGCAGATGGCCTTTGTCATCACCAACCATCTCTGCGATCTGATGCCCGGCACGGGAACAGGCGACGCATCCATCGTTGTCGCTCCGCTTTCGCACGGCGCGGGCATTCACCAGCTGGTGCAGGTGGCGCACGGGGCAAAGACCGTGCTGCCGGCAGCGGAAAAACTCGATGTCCCCGCCGTTTGGGCGCTGATCGAGAAATGGCGTGTCACCAATGCCTTCACCGTGCCGACCATTCTGAAAATGCTGGTCGAAGACCCGTCCGTGGATCGTTTCGATCATTCCTCGCTGCGCTATGTCATCTATGCCGGCGCGCCGATGTATCGCGCCGACCAGATACGGGCATTGGCAAAGCTCGGTCCGGTGCTGGTGCAATATTTCGGCCTCGGCGAAGTCACCGGTAATATCACCGTGCTTCCCCCTTCTTTTCATAGCGCAGAAGACGGTCCGGAAGCGCGGGTCGGCACCTGCGGGTTCGACCGGACAGGCATGGAGGTGCAGATCCAGAACGACGCAGGCGAAGAGGTGGAGGCGGGAGAAACCGGCGAGATCTGCGTGATCGGTCCCGCCGTCTTCGCCGGTTATTACGACAACCCCGACGCCAATGCCAAAGCCTTCCGCAACGGCTGGTTCCGCACCGGCGATCTCGGCCACCGCGATGAAAACGGCTTCGTTTACATCACCGGGCGCGCCTCCGACATGTATATTTCCGGCGGCTCGAACATCTATCCGCGCGAGATCGAAGAAAAAATTCTCATGCATCCCGATATCAGCGAGACGGCGGTTCTGGGTGTGCCAGATGCGGTGTGGGGCGAAGTGGGCGTGGCGGTCTGCGTGGCGAGAGAAGGCGCTGACATCGCCGGCATCGACCTCAGGGCCTATCTGGAAGGCAAGATGGCCCGTTACAAGCTGCCCAAAACAGTCGTGTTCTGGGATGCCATGCCAAAATCCGCCTATGGCAAGATCACCAAGAAAATGATCCGCGAAGAGCTGGAAAAGCGCGGCCAGATGCCGGTTTTCGAGGAAAAGCGGACAGGCTGACGCGCGCGGCATTCAACCGGGAGGAGAGGGTATGACACAACGGACGGCAGGGACAAAAGGGGCTGTCGCGATCACCGGCGGAGCATCCGGCATCGGTTTTTCCACCGCGCAGCTGCTGATGGCGCGCGGATGGCAACCCTGGCTGCTGGATCTCAAGCGCGAAGCGCTGGACGCGGCCTGCGAGAAGCTCGGTATCGACGCCTCGCGTGGCATCGTGTGCAACGTGGCGGATGAAGCGTCGATAGAGGAGGCATTCGCCGCATTGACGGTGACTGGCGTTGAACAGGCGGTTGATCTGGTGGCCGTCGTCAACAGCGCCGGCATCGGCATCGACAAGCTTTCCGTCGAGACCAGCGTCGAAGAATTTCGCCGCATCGTCGACGTCAATCTCGTCGGCAGCTTCGCGGTGGCTCGCGCGGCGGCGCGTTACTGGCTGGATCGTGAGATTCCCGGCTCCATCGTCAACATCAGCTCGGTTTCCGGCATGTGTGGCAACCGGGGCCGCAGCGCCTATGGTGCCTCGAAAGGCGGCGTCAATCTCCTGACGATGGTGATGGCGAACGAGCTCGGACAATCGGGCATCCGCGTCAATGCAATTGCACCCGGCCCGGTCGATACACCACTGACCCAGGCGGTCCATACCGAGAATGTTCGCGATCAGTGGCATAGCCGTGTTCCCATGCACCGCTATGGCAGAACCGATGAAATCGCCTCTGCCGTGGCGTTTCTGGTGTCGGATGATGCGAGCTACGTCAATGGTCAGGTTCTTGCCGTGGATGGCGGCTTCATCACCGCGGGGCTGGCGGTATGACGCCGATGGCCCAGGCAGCGCTTCCGCGCAGCATCGTCCACCCCGGGCCGGAGACACCCGAGCGCTTTCGCGCCATCGGCTGCCATGTCCATCCTGTCACGTTAACCGTCCGGGCCGGCATGTGCGTCAACGAAGCGATTGCCGCTGCCTTTGCGGAACGGGGTTTCGAAGGTGGCTACATCAGGCTGAAAAACGTGCCGATGAAGCGGCTTGAATACGTTATGCCCGCGGCCGCTCCTGATGCCTCCCATGCAGCCTGGTACAGCGAAACCTTTTCCATGCCTGAGGGCACGATCATCGATGCCGGCCTTCATATGGGACGGCGCGATGGCCAGCCGTTTCTGCACTGCCATGGTTCGTGGAAAAGTTCTCAGGGCGTCGTCTCCATGGGACATCTGCTTCCCTTCGAAGCCGAATTTGCCCAAGAAATACAATTTGAGGCGCTGGCGCTTGACGGAGCGATCCTCGACGCTCGGCAGGATGAGGAAACGAATTTTCCGCTTTTCACACCCATCCCCCGGCCGCGTAGGCATCAGGATGCGGGACTGAGGGCGATTTTATGCACTGTTCGGCCTAACACCGACATCTGCCTCGCCCTCGAAGCGGCCTGCATGGAATTCGGCCTGCCGGAAGCCGATGTCAATGGCATTGGAAGCCTTATTGGCGCGGACTACGACGACGGCACGACCATTACCGCCTACGCCAGCGAAATCCTTATCCGCGCAGGCCATATCAGCTCCGACAGTGAACGCACGGCGCTGGACATTGCGATGGTCGATCTCACCCGCCACATCAGCGGCGGGCGGTTGGTGCGCGGCAAAAACCCCGTTTGCGTCACCTTCGAACTTCTTCTGACGGAGAAACGTGAGGCCGCAGCTTGAGCGGCGCAGGGACGTTTGGCGACACGGCGCCCCTGCTCGTCCCATCTTGTTCACGCCGCTTGCGATTTTTCCGTCGGCAGCCATTCCTCCAGCGTCACCTCGAAAGTCATGCAGACAGGGTTGGCGCCTGCGATGAAGGGGCCGCCGTAAACCGCACCCTCCGTATCGGCCACAACGCCGGTCAGCGCAGCGCGCAACGAGCCATCAGGCTGGGCGCGTACTTCGCCGGCTATCGAAACGATTTCAACGGCGGGGCCGCTTATCTGCAGAAAATCGCCGCTGCGGGTGCCGAGGCACGCATCCACCAGGCTGCCCAGCGCACCGCGCACGAAGGCATTGCGGAAGCCCTCGGCCAGGCACAGTTTCTCGACGCCGAGCACAAGATCTTCATTGGGGGCTATGCGGGCATAGGCCACGCGTCCCATGGAACCGGATTCGACAATATCATGCATGTTCATCGGCGCGCTCCATGCGATTTTTCGGTTGAAGAAGGGGAATATTCGTTTCTGGATCGAAAGACTGTTGCAACAGAAAACTGTCGAGCGAGGTCACAAGCGCGGAAATGCCACCCTCGCCGACAATGCAGGATTCTGTCAGCAAATGACCGCCCCTGACCAAACCCGCCGCCGTTCGCATGGCGGCATGGCAATGCACGATCGGCTCGCCCTTCATGCTGCGCCCGAGCGTGGCGTTGCCGAAGATGAGCCACGCCGCACCGGCGTCAATGGGCTTCGTATAAGCGATGACGGCGTTGCCGGATGGATCAGGCGGAGCAACGCAATAGGACAATCCATCGAAGTGCCCTCCGAGTATGGTCAGGGAGGCGCTTTCAATGCCTTCCCCCGCAAGCGGCTGAACGATGCCGTCGTAAAGGCTGCGCCCCGGCTTGATGAACAGCCGGACATGGCGCGCCGAGGGCGAGCGCAGGCTGTTGATGCGCACAGGCGCGGAAATACCGGGATGGATCAACGTCCTGGGTCTTGGAAAATGCTGCTGCGATATCGGTGCCATGCCCGCTCCTCCCTGCTGCCTGTACCATGCAGTACGGTACTAAAAAACCAGCCGAAGGTGCTTTCGAATGGCGCAGCCAAAGCATCGAAACCAAGACACTTCTTTCGCACGCCGACGGATCGGCGGCAGATTTTTTTGCTGCATGTTTGGGAGAGACCGGCATGACGAAGCCGCTAGACAGGATCGACCGCAAAATACTCCGCGCCCTGCTGGAAAACGGCAGGCTGAGCAATACGGAACTATCCGAGAAGGTGGGACTTTCACCCAGCCCCTGCTGGCAGCGAGTCAAGCGGCTGGAAGAGGAAGGTGTCATCCGCGGCTATACGGCAATTCTCGATCAGGCGCAGCTAGGCTTGACCGAGACGGTAATCATCGAGGTCATGCTGGAGCGTCACGATGATGAGGTTCTGGAACGTTTCGGCGAAGCCATGGCGGCTCTTCCAGAGGTGCTGGAAGCTTATCTGACCACCGGCGAATATGATTATCTCATCAAGGTCGCGGTGGCGGGAACCGCAGGTTACGAGCAATTTCTGCGCCGCAAGCTCTACAAGATCGAGGGCGTGCGCCATTCGCGCTCCTGCTTTGCGCTCAAATGTCTCAAGCACACCTTGTCGGTCGTGCCAGATACCGAGCCTCCGTCTCGTCCGACCTGAAAACACTTGTAGGTCGGACAAGCGCCCGTTGCACCACCCGTGATGCAACGGGCACCTTTTAAGCTCCTGCCCGCGGCCCCGCACCATGGGTAAGCGTCCCTTTCGGTAACAGCTTCATGACGAAACTCGCCACGGACGATTTCTCGTGCAATGCGGATGCAGGGCTGGGATGAAGAAGCTTGCGACGGTGGGCCTTCCGCAGCTCTCCGTCCGGCACCCCAACATCCCGCTCTATTTTAGTGGCCGCCCTTGGTGGACGGGGCCGGCGTGTTGAGCAACTGCTGCTCCCAGAGATAGGCGATGCCACTGCCGCCGAAGTGCTGGATGAGAATTTCGGTCAGCTCCTCAACATGCTCGGTGCGGGCCCAATCGCGTTGCCATTCACCCGCAAGCGCCATTACCGTCATCACATTTGCGCCGGCCGCGATCATGCGCTGGATGGCAACTTCATGAGATTCCTTCGAAATCCCGCCGGAAGCGTCGGTAATCACGGTCACGTCCCAGCCTTCGCCAGCGGCCTGGATCACGGGCATTGCAACGCAGACTTCGGTCCACAGTCCGGCAATGATCAGCTGCTTGCGGCCGGTTCGCCTTGACAACGTTCACAACATTCTCGTCCTGCCAGGTGTTCACCCAGGTGCGATCGATGACTTGCTGATCAGGAAACACGTCGGTGATCTGCTTGAAGAGAAGTCCGCCGCGTGCCGCAATTACGCTGGTGAGGACAGTCGGAACATCGAAGGCTTTGGCCAGCTTCGCCAGCGCCGTCGTGAGATTGACCACAGCCTGCGGATCGTGGCTGTTCAGGTTTGCGAGCTGATAGGGCTGATGATCAATCAGAACGAGGACGGAATCTTCGGGGCGGAGAAGTGAATCAAGGCCGTTACGAAAGGTCATGGGTTCATCCTGTGTTGGCGGTTTATCGAGGCGCTTGCGCAAGGGACCTGCATCCCTTCGGGCATTGCCGCGGGAGGAAACTTGTCATTCCTGTTTATGATGCGGTAGTCCTTGTCAGCGTTGAGCTGTGTTGCAGAATGGGGAACGCAGAGTGGATATCGAAGACATCAGGACATTTGTCGAAGTTGCAGATGCGGGAGGTGTCTCTTCGGCCGCAGTGCGGCTCGGCATCTCCAAGTCCATGGTCAGCAGGCGGCTGGCGCGACTTGAGGCTGAACTTGGTGTCCAGCTTCTGGCCAGGTCCACACGCGGCGCTTCCCTGACGGAGGCGGGTGCCACCTTCCGGGACTATGCCGCCAGGATTTCAGCCGACATCGATATGGCGCGGGAGACGATTCTTCCGGCTGGTGAGCTTCGCGGGCGTCTGCGGATTGCGGCGCCGCTCTCTTTCGGCCCAACGCATTTCGCGCTCGTGATTGCGCAAATGGCGCGCCGCTATCCCCAGCTTCAGATCCACACCTGCTACACTGATCGTTTCGTGGATCTGATCGCCGAAGGATATGATTGCGCGATCCGGGTCGGGAACCTTCCGGATTCAAGCCTCGTCGCCAGACGTGTCGGTCCGCTCTATGGAATTTTTGTTGCCAGCCCGGATTACATCAAGGTCCACGGCTCGCCGCAAACACCCGAAGAACTTGTGGCTCATCAGGCTCTCATGCAAGGCACGGAAACCTGGCAGGTGATGGACGGAGACAGGGTGATAACCGTTCGTCCGCAGGGACAGTTCAAGGCCGATAACGGAGTTGCTCTTGCTGTCGCCGCGGCGGCCGGATTGGGAGTCGCCGTGCTGCCTTACGACCTCGTCAAAAATTATCTGGCTGCGGGCGAACTGGTGGAAGTGATGAAAGGTCATCCTCCACCCCCGGCCGGGATATATGTCGTCCGGCCGCCGGGCCAGCATCCCGCAAGAAAAGTCCGGGTGCTGACCGAAATGCTGATCGAGTGCTTCGGCAGTGGGAAGGGCTCAAGCGCCTGACCGCATGAATGGTGGCAGCAACCTCAAGGTGTCATCACGACGCGGCCAAGCGGCTTGGCTCTCTCCGCATATTCATGTGCCATCGAGGCGTCGCTCAACGGAAACACGCGGTCGATCACGACCTCCATTCGTCCCTCGGCCACGGCCTTGAGAAGCTGGATGACAGTTCCGTATACCGCCGGCCTCTCGAAGAGCGGCCCCATGAAGACACCGTGCAGCGTTTGATTGTTCTGCATCGGCGGCCAGAGGTCGGCATGGAGGCTGCCGCCACCTGCATTCCCGACGAACACGAGGCGACCCTCGGGCGCGAGAGCGGATAAGGACGCTTGCAAAGTCGAACCGACAGGATCGATGACGAGGTCAGCCCCCATGCCACCGGTCAGCCGGAGAACCTCCTCAACGACATCCTTTTCCAGCCGATCGATGACATGTGATGCGCCAAGGCCGCGCAGGCGTGCCTGTCTTTCACTACCGCCCGCCACAGCAATGACGGTCGCGCCGGCGTCACGCGCCAATTGGACGGCAGCCAAACCCACGCCGCCGGCGGCAGCCTGTATCAGAACTGTGTCTGCCTTTTGCAAGCCGCCTTTGGTGATCAGACAATGATGAGCCGTGCCGAACGAAATCGGCAGGGCCGCGGCCTGTGCCATTCCCAACGCCCTCCGGCACAAGCCATGTGCGCGAGGCCGGGACGGACCAGAGTTCCGCATGGGACCCCTGCATATCGAATGCAGCCACCCTTTCGCCGACCGCCCGGTCGCGGACATTTTTACCAACGGAAATCACGGTCCCTGCAGCGGCATAGCCGACAATCCACGGTGATTGCTGTGGTGTCGACCGGCGATTGATCAGATCGCCGCCTTCAATGGAAATCGCCTCGACGGCAATAAGCACATCATCCGGCCCGCAAACCGGATCGGGCACATCAGCATATCTCAAAACTGTAGGAGGACCGGGGTTGTCGTAAACTGCGGCTTTCATGTATTTTTCCTTGGCTGGCAGGGAGCATGATGCGACGCTATTTTTTCGCTTCGCGGTTCAAGAACGAAGGGGATGTACAGACTGCGCCGATTTTTCAACAGAGATCGGTTACCGATCGGTGCCCCGTCCGATTTTCATCGAGCGAAGCACCGGCTGCAGTGCGCTTTCAAGCAAGCGCGCCGCCGTCGACGGTAAGGATCGTCCCTGTGATCTGCCGGGCGGCAGGCGTTGCGAGAAAAGCGACGGCGGCCGCGACATCTTCCGGCTGATTGAAGCGGCCAAGCGCGCTCAGGCTGCGCTGGTAGTCCGCTGATTCTCCCGTCTCGGGATTCGAGTCGGTGTTCGTCGATCCCGGCTGAACGAGATTGACCGTTATGTCCCGAGCACCCAATTCTCGCGCAAGTCCGCGATTGAATGCCTGAAGCGCACTCTTGGTCATATAATAGACCGTACCGGGGACGCCGACGATGCGATCCGCGCCCGCTGAGCCGATATTTATGATCCGGGCACCTTCCTTGAGGTGTGGAATGGCCGCCTTCGACGCCAGAACAGGCCCGCGGACGTTAACCGCCAGCAACGCGTCGAGATCCTCGGCTGCGAAATCGGCAATATTATTGTATCGTCCTATCGCGGCATTGTTGACGAGAATGTCGAGGCCGCCCAGAGCCCGGACCGTCTCGTCCACGGCGTGTTGTATTGCGGCCGGATCGGCGCTGTCAGCCTGGATCGCGACGGCCGTGCCCCCCTCGGCCTGAATTGCCCGAACGAGTTGCGCGGCGCTCTCGGCTGACCGCTCATAGGTTATTGCTACATTCGCTCCCTTCCCAGAAAGAGCGCGCGCAATTACTGCGCCTATGCCACGCGAACCACCCGTTACCAGAGCGTTCTTTCCAGCCAGTTCCTGCATAATCCGGACCCTTTCAATCTCATGTCGCCCCGATGCGCGGTCTCGAGGTATGTTCCACCTGATTACCGGGGATCGTGGCAGCTCAATTCGTTAAGCCTGAAGATAGGCGGGCACGGCGAAAGCTACATGCCCGATCTTCCCAGAGACTTGCCTGATCCTTCCAAATCACTACATGCCTGAGATGATGGCCGGCTCTGTGAAACCAATCACCCAACTGCTGAAGGACGTTACTCCCTTTGTTGAGCGTCAGGGGGGAACCGTTGCCATTCCGACCCCTGTCCCGCGCCTAACGCTATGGACAAGTACACGCACCACGCCACCCACACCGGCGGTGTTCGAGCCGATGTTCTACGCCGTTCTACGGGGCACGAAGGTTTTGACCATGGGCGCCAATCGTTTCGAACTGCTGGCGGGCGACTGCGCGACATCGTCCTTCGGCCTGCCCTATATCCACCAGCTGACTGACGCGACGCCAGAGCTTCCCTACATCGGCATGAGCCTTCATCTCGATATCGGAATGCTCACGCGTGTCGTGCTCGACATGCCCAAGCATGAGGATCGCTGGACATGTGCGGTCGCATCAGACAATCTGAACGGACCTGTCGGCGATGCATTTGTTCGCCTTGTCGGACTTCTGGCCACGCCCGATGACGTCGGCGCGCTCGCGCCACACTACGAGTTCGAGCTCTATTATCGTTTGCTGCAAAGCTCGATGGGCGATACGCTTCGGCAGGTCGGACGGCGAAACGACCGGTTCCAGCAACTCAAGACGGCGGCCGACTGGCTTGCCACCAATCACAACGAACCGATTGTCATTCCCGAGCTAGCGGCCTCGTCCGGCATGAGCGTCACCTCTTTTCACCGGCACTTCAAGGCTGTCACGGGATTTAGCCCCCTGGCCTTCCAGCGTCATATACGCCTGCTGGAAGCCCGAAAGCTTCTCGCCTCCGGAAGCACTAATGTCTCCCGCGTGGCGTATGACGTGGGCTACGCAAGCCCTTCGCAATTCAGTCGGGAGTATAAGAGCATGTTTGGCACAGCGCCTGTCGCCGACCTGCAGCGCTGAACTCTTCCGGGGACGGCAGGCCAAAGCCTTCCGCAAGCAATAATCGTAAAACGGAACACTGAAGACCTATTCCGGTTATTCCCACGGCGTGTTGATGATCAACGCTGCCATACTAAATGAAGATTTTCGGCGTTATCGCCAGACAAGAAGCTTCTCGGCGGAGTGCACAAGCACGTGCTGCGGTTCAAACCGGCTCCACGCACGGCTCTAACATTTAAGGAGACAATGCATGGTCATTCATAAATTCGCCATTGCTGATGCGGCATTTGAACGCTCGCCAGGACAAGACGGTGACATTTTCACCGCCAACCTCCTCGATCAGCGCCATGGCGGGCCGGTCACTATCGGATTCGGGCGTTATGGACCAAACCAGATTCTCGAAGAAACAATGGCCGTACACGACACGATGGTCATCCTGGAAGGAAGTATTACCGTTTCCGATAGCCACAAGACGGTGATGGCGGGTCCGGGAGAGATCATCGCCATGCAGAAAGGCGACAGGGTTACGATCCGCTCTTACGAAGAAGGAGCGTTGACTGCTTATGTGACCTATCCTCATTGGCAACAGCCGTAGACGTGTTCGGCACAGGCAAGCACGGCTTCGGGCCAGGGTCGCATCCGAGACTTTGTGAAGCCGGGTTGTTTTCGGATTGTTCGACTGTGTTTGGGTGCATCCACTTGCGCGCGTGCTCGGGGGCGGATTTGTGCTAGTGTTATGCTATGCCCAAAACGCAAGAAAGCCCTCTTTTGGGAGAGGGCTTTCGTGTTTGCTTTCTTCGTAATTTTGGTTGCGGGGGCAGGATTTGAACCTGCGGCCTTCAGGTTATGAGCCTGACGAGCTACCGGGCTGCTCCACCCCGCGTCCAGCGCATTCGGCAAGGCCGAATGTCGCGGTTACGTCGTTGCTTTAGCGACGACGGATCTTTGCCGGAGTAAATTGCGGAGCAATTTATCTCCTGTAAGGGACGCACTTGGCGTTTTCCTTAAGTTTTGTCTTAAACTGCAAAAGGCCGCTTTTGGCGGCCCTTTTTTTTCGGCTGGGCCGAGGGATGTGATGAGAAGATTTTGATGCGTTTTGCAGACCTGGCAGCGACCTACTCTCCCGCGTCTTGAGACGAAGTACCATTGGCGCTGGGGCGTTTCACGGCCGTGTTCGGAATGGGAACGGGTGCAGCCGCCCCGCGATAACCACCAGGTCGGCAAAACGCAACATTGTTCATGTTTTCACATGAACGTTGTTTTCGAGAAGCTGGAGAGCTCAAGGCTCTGTTTAATTTACACGTCGTTTCTGTGACTTATCCGTATGTTGCCTTGCTCGAGGTCGAGCGTGGCGCCCATACAGGACGCTAGTCCGTCGCCAATCGTTTGGCGCGCCGTCTGCAGCGTAGTGGCCGAAGGCCACGTCAGCGTGAAGACAGAACAGATCATCAAGCTCCGCTTGATGAGCATGAACAATGGGAACGAAGAAGTCGATCGAGCTATTAGTAACGGTAAGCTTCACACATTGCTGTGCTTCCACACCCGTCCTATCAACGTGGTCGTCTTCCACGGCTCTGATAGGGAACACTCGTTTTCAGGTTGGTTTCCCGCTTAGATGCCTTCAGCGGTTATCCATTCCGTATATAGCTACTCTGCTATGCCCTTGGCAGGACAACAGATCCACCAGAGATACGTCCATCCCGGTCCTCTCGTACTAGGGACAGATCCTGTCAATATTCCTACACCCACGGCAGATAGGGACCGAACTGTCTCACGACGTTCTGAACCCAACTCACGTACCGCTTTAAATGGCGAACAGCCATACCCTTGGGACCTGCTCCAGCCCCAGGATGCGATGAGTCGACATCGAGGTGCCAAACAACCCCGTCGATATGGACTCTTGGGGGTCATCAGCCTGTTATCCCCGGCGTACCTTTTATCCGTTGAGCGATGGCCCTTCCACACGGGACCACCGGATCACTATGACCGACTTTCGTCTCTGCTCGACTTGTCAGTCTCGCAGTCAGGCTAGCTTATGCCATTGCACTCGACGACCGATTTCCGACCGGTCTGAGCTAACCATCGCGCGCCTCCGTTACTCTTTCGGAGGCGACCGCCCCAGTCAAACTACCCACCATACACTGTCCCGGATCCGGATAACGGACCGCGGTTAGACATCCACGAAGATAAGGGTGGTATTTCAAGGATGGCTCCACAGAAACTGGCGTCCCTGCTTCAAAGCCTACCACCTATCCTACACATGCCTTGGCGAATGCCAGTGTAAAGCTATAGTAAAGGTGCACGGGGTCTTTCCGTCTGACCGCAGGAACCCCGCATCTTCACGGGGAATTCAATTTCACTGAGTCTATGTTGGAGACAGCGGGGAAGTCGTTACGCCATTCGTGCAGGTCGGAACTTACCCGACAAGGAATTTCGCTACCTTAGGACCGTTATAGTTACGGCCGCCGTTTACTGGGGCTTCAGTTCAGAGCTTGCACCCCTCCCTTTAACCTTCCAGCACCGGGCAGGCGTCAGACCCTATACGTCGTATTGCTACTTCGCAGAGCCCTGTGTTTTTGATAAACAGTCGCTACCCCCTGGTCTGTGCCACCCCATCATACTTGCGTACAAAAGGGTCACGCTTCTTCCGAAGTTACGCGTGCAATTTGCCGAGTTCCTTCAACATAGTTCTCTCAAGCGCCTTGGTATACTCTACCTGACCACCTGTGTCGGTTTCGGGTACGGTCTATACGGTGGAGCTATTTCCTGGAACCTCTTCGCCGCCCAACCAATCCAATAAGGTTGAACAACACACGAGATCCGTCACTACCACCAGGCCCACGAATATTAACGTGGTTCCCATCGACTACGCGTGTCCGCCTCGTCTTAGGGGCCGGCTAACCCTGCTCAGATTAACTTTAAGCAGGAACCCTTGGTCTTTCGGCGAGGGAGTCTCTCACTCCCTTTATCGTTACTCATGTCAACATTCGCACTTCCGATATCTCCAGCAGCCCTCACGGGTCCGCCTTCACAGACTTACGGAACGCTCCGCTACCACTTGCATTGCTGCAAATCCTCAGCTTCGGTGCATGGCTTTAGCCCCGTTACATTTTCGGCGCAAAGACCCTTATTTAGACCAGTGAGCTGTTACGCTTTCTTTAAATGATGGCTGCTTCTAAGCCAACATCCTGGTTGTTTTGGGATCCTCACATCCTTTCCCACTTAGCCATGACTTGGGGACCTTAGCTGGAGGTCAGGGTTGTTGCCCTTTTCACGACGGACGTTAGCACCCGCCGTGTGTCTGCCGACTAGTACTCCTCGGTATTCGGAGTTTGGTTAGGATCAGTAAGACGGTGAGTCCCCATAGCCCATCCAGTGCTCTACCCCCGAGGGTATTCGGTCGACGCTCTACCTAAATAGATTTCGCGGAGAACCAGCTATTTCCGAGTTTGATTGGCCTTTCACCCCTAGCCACAAGTCATCCCGAACTATTGCAACAGTTATGGGTTCGGCCCTCCAGTTGGTGTTACCCAACCTTCAGCCTGCTCATGGCTAGATCACTCGGTTTCGGGTCTAATGCAACTAACTCAATCGCCCTATTCAGACTCGCTTTCGCTGCGCCTACACCTACCGGCTTAAGCTTGCTAGTTACACTAAGTCGTTGACCCATTATACAAAAGGTACGCCGTCACCCTTGCGGGCTCCGACTGTT